>NZ_JPHF01000001.1 GCF_000814325.1 Flavihumibacter sp. ZG627
TAGCTATTTCAGGTGCATACAGAAAGCTATTGTGTAGTAATGTTTTTGCCGTGCCTGCCGAAAGCTTGCTGAAGGCAGGCGCAATGCCTCCCCAAAGTATCCCCAAAGCATCCTCAAAGCCTGCACTAAGCCTGGTTAATGCCCAAATGAAGTTCAAATGGTGCCTTTTCAATGCTCCTATAATGCTTAAACAATGCCCAGCTCTGGCATGAATAACATCCCCGTGTGGCACGAAATCGCATATCTGTATTATTGTACCCCTGCCGCGCCTGCCGAAAGCTTGCTGAAGGCAGGAATATTGGTAGTTAAATCAGTAATGCGTATAAATAATACCTCCTCTTTCTATCGACCTTTGCCTCATCAATTTAAATTTTATGCAAAGCGATAAATCAAGTATTGTTTCAACCCTTCCCAAAAGAATTTTAGGGAAGAGCGGATTGGAAGTTTCAGCACTGGGCCTGGGATGTATGGGACTGAGTTTTGGCTACGGCCCGGCAACCGGCAAACAGGAGGCCATAAAACTATTACAGGCTGCTTTTGATAGCGGTATCACCTTCTTTGATACAGCGGAAGCTTACGGTCCATATGATAATGAAATATTGCTGGGTGAAGCGCTGGCCCCTTACCGAAATAAAGTGGTCATTGCCACCAAATTCGGATTCAAAGAAGGAAAACCTGCCCTTGGATTAGATAGTAGTCCTTCCAACATCAAAGCAGTAGCAGAAGCTGCCCTGAAAAGATTGAAGACCGATCATATTGACCTGTTTTATCAACACCGGGTAGACCCATCTGTGCCCATTGAAGAGGTTGCCGGAGCCATACAGGAATTAATGGGTGAGGGCAAGATCCTTCACTGGGGATTGTCTGAAGCGGGGGTGGCAACCATCCGTAAAGCACATGCCATTCAGCCGGTTGCTGCGCTGCAAAGCGAATACTCATTATTCTTCCGGGAACCCGAAGAAGAGATCATCCCAACACTGGAAGAACTGGGTATCGGTTTTGTTCCCTTCAGTCCACTTGGGAAAGGTTTCCTTACCGGCGCCATCAATGAGCATACACAATTTGATCCCACCGATTTCAGAAATATAGTCCCGAGATTTTCCGAAGAAAACAGGAAGGCAAACCAGAGAATGGTTGATATGGTAAAAGCAATCGCCGATGCAAAAAAGGCCACACCTGCGCAAATTTCCCTGGCCTGGCTGCTGGCTCAAAAACCATGGATAGTTCCCATTCCCGGAACAACCAAATTGCATCGTCTGCAGGAAAATATAGGTGCTGTGTCTATTGAATTGACCGAAGCCAACCTGGAGCAGATCGAAACATCAGCTTCAAAGATAACTATCCAGGGAGAAAGATACCCACAGCATTTGCAAAAGCAGGTGGGAAAGTAATTCTAACCACAACGCATGAACACGAAAATTAAATACTGGTTAAGCATCTTCGCGGTTTTCTGTTTGCTGTCTTCATGCTCAAGGGCGCAGAAGCCGGGTGCTCAAAAATCATCCCGGCCGGAGGATAAAAAGGTGTTGATCGTTTATTTGTCACGTACCAAAAACACCAAAGCAGTTGCTGAAATGATTCACCGGCATATTGGTGGCAAACTGGTGGAACTTGAATTGAAAAACCCCTATCCCGCGCATTATCAAACCACCGTTGACCAGGTGGCCCGTGAAAATGCCAGCGGATTTTTGCCCCCACTGAAAACTGTAATTGACAGCATAGAAACATACAACCTGGTGTTTATTGGCTTTCCCACATGGGGCATGCAACTGCCTCCGCCCTTCAAGAGTTTTTTGAAACAATACGATCTCAGTGGTAAAACCATTATCCCTTTTAATACCAATGCTGGTTATGGTGTGGGAAACGGATTTGAAACGATCAAACAGCTCTGTCCCAACAGTAAAATACTGAAAGGCTTTTCAACAGAAGGCGGAAAAGAAAGAGATGGGATTCTTTACATTATGGAAGGGAATAAAGCCGTGCAGGTGGAAGAATCCGTGAAAGGATGGTTGCAAGAAATCAGCATTATTAAATAGTCTTTTCATGATACCAGCAGATTTCATCAACTAATAAATTGCAGATATGGAAAACAACAATCGCCGACGGTTCCTGAAAACAGGCGCAGCAATCAGCAGTGCATTCTTACTTTCACCAACACTTGGACTCAGTAATACGGGATCAGAAAAAAGATCCGTGACTCCAACCGATACCAAAAAACGTGTATTGGGTTCAGGAAGTCAAAGCCTCGTAGTTTCAGCATTGGGATTAGGTTGTATGGGGATGAGCTACCATCGCAGTTTTGTTCCCGATAGAAAGGAAATGATCGGGTTGATTCGCAAGTCTCCTGATCTGGGTGTTACCTTCTTTGATACTGCGGAAGCCTATGGCCCATTAGTGAATGAGGAACTGGTGGGTGAGGCTTTACAACCGATAAGAAAGAATGTGATCATTGCAACTAAATTCGGATTCATTGATGGTAAACCAAGCCTGGGACTTAATAGTCGCCCGGAGAATATTCGGAAAGTGGTGGAGCACTCTCTTAAGAGTCTGCGCACAGACTATATCGATCTGTTATACCAGCACCGTGTTGATCCCAAAGTACCAATGGAAGATGTTGCGGGCACAGTGAAAGATCTGATCAAAGAAGGTAAGGTGAAATATTTTGGCCTCAGTGAAGCGAACGCCGCAAATATCCGTAAAGCACATGCTATTCAACCCCTCACCGCCTTACAGAGTGAGTATTCTATCATGACCCGGCAACCGGAAAACGATGTGATAAAAGTTTGTGAAGAGCTGGGTATCGGCTTTGTTCCTTATAGTCCCCTTAGCAGGGCACTACTTTCTGGTTATATTCATGAGCGTACCAAATATAATGCGGCCAATGATAACCGACCTACACTACCCCGTTACCAGAAGGATGCCATTATCGCCAACTGGCCTATAATTGAGATATTGAAAGATTTTGGTGATCACCGGGGACTAACAGTTGCCCAGGTAGCACTGGCATGGCTGATGGCACAAAAGCCATTTATCGTTCCCATACCAGGAACTACCAAACTGGCTCACCTGCAGGAAAATATGTGGTCTGCCAATTATACCTTCACACCTGAAGAACTGCAAAAGATTACTGCTGACTTATCTAAGATCAAAATTGTGGGCGATCGATACACGGGCACTGCGGCACAACAAACAAATAAGTAAGACTTTAGATAAAAAGTGCCATATCGTGTTTTGTAAACGAAGGAGATGGCCTTTTTTAATTATCCATGCAAAACTTACTTGATCTTAAGAGATGGAATGAGTGGATCTGTTTCAACCAGCTCCAGTGCCTTCACCATATTCGCAGTTCCATTCTTATACTTCAAAAAATGAGGCGTTTTCAAGTGCATCTGGTATGCTTCTTCATTGGCGTATATCTCCAGAATGGTTAAGTGAGTTGGTCTTTCCTTTTCAAACACGGCATATAAAGTCAATACACCTGGTTCTTTTTCAATGGAGGCTTCAATCTCTTCTTTTAAAAGTGACTTATATTTTTCCAGCTGGGCGGCATCAACCTCAACTTTTGCCAGCCTTACTTTATGCAGAGTTACATTACCCTTAAAAACTTCTTCCTTCTTCTGGGGCGAAATTATTTTCTTCAGCGTGGCCCTTGCCGCTTCTGCTCGTTCTATTCCAATATTCATTTCTGTGAGATCGAATATTCCCATTAACTGCTCTTCAGTCATTCCCAGTTTCAAGCCAATGGCCAGATGACCTTGTAATTGAGCTTCCACTCCACCCAGGGCAGATAATGCTGAAATGGTTATAAGCTCGCGCTGACTGTAGGTTAGCAGATCGCGACTGAATATATCAGCAAACAAATGCTCTTTCAGAAATGTATCGATCACCGGTGAGAATGCATTGTAGCCTGTTTTAGGATCTCTTTCCTCACGACCAGTGAGAGCTTGCAAGGTTCGCTTTCCCCGCTCATATTTTGTGACGGAGTCTTTAATGGGGGAAGCGTCCTTTCCCATTATATCTTTTATGCCTTTTGCTTTTCTCTCTTCAAGCACGGCCATAAAATTGATGATACCATTCAGACTACGGGGAAACCCACAATAAGCGTAGAGATGCACAAGCGTTTCTTTGATCTCATTGATGGTAAGTCCCGCATCTAGTCCCGCATTCAATTCCATCTTCAATTTCTCAATGTTGCCCACTGCAGTTAGTGCGGCAATTGCCGACATGCTTTTCTGTCTGGCATTTAAGGATCCATTATTGGTAGTTTGCGCACTCATGGGTTGTACTATACACAGCAAAACCAGAAACAGCAACTGTACCGGAAAAAATGTTTTTACCATATTGGTGATTGTTATTTGTTTTTTGCATTATCATATTCTGCATCAGTGACTGCCTCCCGCCATACTACGCTTTGATCGCCAAGGAAGTTTGTAATGGCAATATGCACGAACATGCTATTGGCTGAAGCCCCATGCCAATGCTCCGTATTCTCGGGGATGGTTACCACATCACCTTTTTTTAATAGGCGGGGCTCCTTCCCCTTTTCCTGGTAAAATCCTTCCCCCGATGTAATGATTAATGTCTGTCCTTTCGGATGAGTATGCCAATGGGTTCTTGCACCTGGTTCAAAAGTGACATTGCCAATAGAATAATCATTGTTCTTGTTACGGGTAACCAGTGGCGTTAGGAAGGCATTTCCGGTAAAATAAGTATTTGGTAAAGGATCTCCTTTCGGAAATATTAAGTTATTGTATTGGGTAATCATCTCTCCTTGATTTTTTGAACTTTTACATGCTGATATGGATATGATACATAAACAACATGCCATTTGAAGGATTTTCATAAACTACTATTTGTGATCAGAATGCGCTATCGGCCGCTTATTGAAGGTCCCACCTTTTATCCGGATGGTACTGATACAGATTACTGATTCTATTACCAGAATTACTGAAGCAGACATCTTATCTAACCATTCAATTAATATGTCGTACATATTAAGTGTATATTAAATTTTGCGCAAACGATTGCCTTTCTATATCAAACGTTTGCATTTTTTGGTTGGCGTATTTGTAACTCCATACAGGTAAATCTTATTCGGCAAAACGCTTCATATTCGTTTGGAAGATGATTGATAAACATCAATTGTAAAAACCAAACGAGTATGAGAAATTTTTTGCTATTAATTGCATTCCTGGCAATAGGCTTAACGTCAGTTGCGCAAAAAGTTCCTGTAAAGGGAACCGTTCGGGATAAGTCCGGAAATTCATTACCCGGCATCTCCGTTACGGAGAAGGGTACTTCCAATGTTGTTGTTACTGATGATAAGGGCGCGTTCAGTATTTCAGTATTGGAGAAAGCCAGCCTGGTGCTTACCGGAGTTGGGTTTGCCAGCCAAACTATTGAAGCCAGAACAGGTAATACACTTGCTGTACAACTGGATACTGAAGCTGCAGAATTACAGGAAATAGCAGTAGTCGGTTATTCAACCAAGAAAAAATCACAGCTATCCAGCGCGGTCACAGTAGTATCGGCAGAAAAGCTGACGGATGTAACTTCCAGCAACCTGAATTCTTTATTGCAGGGTAAAGCACCAGGTGTGGTGGTATCCTCTGCCTCAGGAGATCCCACTTCGGGATCCAACGTGGTAATTCGTGGTGCAGGAACCATAAATGCAAGTACAAGTCCGCTTTATGTTGTGGATGGAAATATCGGCGGAACTTATAATCCAACCGATGTTGAATCAGTTACTGTTTTGAGGGATGCAGCTGCAACAGGTTTATATGGCTCAAGAGCGGCCAATGGAGTAATTATAATCACCACCAAATCAGGGAAGGCAGGTAAAACAAAAATCGAGTTGAATTCTACCCTTGGTGTTGCCCAGGCCACAACTGGAAATTTCAAACTGATGAATGCGAAGCAGCTCTATGATTATCAGCAGACTTTCTATAATCCTGATCCAGCTGCGCTCAATAACAATACCGACTGGTGGGATCTTGCATTCCGCAATGCAATGGTAAACAGCTATACCCTTAGTGCAAGTGGAGGAACAGAAAAAAGCCAGTTTTATGTTTCCGGAAACTATTACCGCGAGGAAGGAACACTCATAGAAAACAGTAATAACCGGTACAATTTCAGGGCTAATTTAACGAGCAGGCTCACCCAAAAGCTGAAGCTTACAACCATGCTGAACGGAATATTCATCCAGGATAAATATAATCCGGATGCAACAGTTTATGATGCATATCTGAACCTTCCCTTTGATGCGGCGTATAATGCTGATGGCACCCCGGTTGATGCACGTTATGGCACCTGGTATGGCCGCGACCGCGACAATTACCTTCATTCCTTACAGTACAATACATCAAAAGCACGCAGCTTTAATATGAGTGCTGATGTTAACCTGGATTATACGTTACTAAAGAACCTAACGCTTTCTACGTATAACCGTGCCCGTATTTACCATTACAACAGTGATTCATATTACGATAAGCGCTCCAAGGAAGGTGCTACCAACAGTGGGTCTGCCTATATGAGCAATGGTTTTAACACTACACTGGTCTCCTCAAACCGTTTGCGTTATGGCCTTGAAATGGGGCAACACAGCCTGTCGTTATTAGGGGTCTATGAAATAGAAAAGGGATATTCAGAAAGCAGCGGTGCATCCGTAAAGGGTTTGCCTCCAGGTAGAGATGCCTTTAGTACGGCAACAGATATAATTCAGAATCCTTATGGTGGTAATGACCGTTATATGTTCAGTAAATACCTGGGACAGGCAGATTATAGTTTTGCCAATAAGTATTTTGCTGTTGCCTCTGTTGTCAATGAATTCTCATCCCGGTTCGGGGTTAATAACCCGGCTGCCACATTTTATCAGTTGGGTGCCAGCTGGATTATCAGCAATGAAAATTTTATGACCGGCATCCAGCCAATTAGCTTCCTGAAACTTCGGGCTAGTTATGGTACTACTGGAAACGCTGAAGGTATTGGGTACTATGCATCCATGGGACTCTATAGCATTTCCACCGGTGCAAGTTATGCAGGCCTGCCCGGCGCAGCACCCAGCCAGAAATCAAATCCTGATCTGACCTGGGAAAAGTCCAAGTCAATGAACCTCGGTATTGATATGAGTTTCTTTAAAAGGATTGATCTGTCGGTCGATCTTTACAGTAAAGAAACCTCCGATCTGCTATTCTTCCGTGGCTTGCCCGCCACATCCGGATTTGATGGGGTATATGAAAACGTTGGTGCTATTCGTAACAGGGGGGTGGAATTCAATCTTACCACTAAGAATATTGTTAAAAAGGATTTCAGCTGGGAAACCAATTTCAATATGGCCTTTAACAGGAACAAGGTACTTGAGATAAACGAAGGTCGTACAGAGGTGAACACAGGCGCCCGTCAACCTGTTGCTGTAGGTCGTGATATGGACGAATGGTTTATGCCGGTTTGGGCAGGCGTAAATCCTGACAATGGTGATCCATTATGGCAGAACCTGATCATGGATGCTGACAATAAAAATTATATCACGTATACCAATAATTACAACCTGGCTTCACGTGTTTATACAGGTAAATCTGGCGCCCCTAAATTCACCGGTGGTTTATATAATAACCTTCGTTATAAAGCCTTCACTCTTTCTGCTTTCGTCAATTTCGTATATGGCAACTATGTGTATAACGATAGCCGGTTTTATTTCGACAATGATGGTTTATACGAAAGCTACAACCAGATGCAACTGGCAGATGGCTGGAATCGCTGGACCAAGCCTGGTGATATCGCAACACACCCTAAGCCCATCCATGGTCGTTCGGATGCCTCCAACGCTACTTCAACACGTTACCTCGAAGATGGAAGTTATCTGCGGCTGAGAAATATAACCCTTGGTTACAATCTGCCCGACCAGATAACACAATCTCTTCGTATTGCTAATTTTCGGGTATTTGTTAGTGGCGATAATCTCTATACTGCCACTAATTTTTCCGGAACAGATCCGGAAGTTGATCTGGGCTCTGGTCAATCCAGCATTAAATATCCCATCAGCAGGAAATTACTTGTTGGTTTAAACATTACCCTTTAAGCATACTGAAAATTTAGAAACATGAAACATTCTTTTATATCTGCATCACTGCTTGCTGTTGTTCTGATGACCAGCCTGGGTTCCTGCAGAAAAACCTATCTGCCCTCCACGGCAATTGATGAAAATTCCGCTCTCTCCAATGCGGGTGATATTGAAACCGCAACAATCGGTACTTATGCCTTATTCAAAAACGAAGGCTATGTTCGGAGCGGCCACTTTTTAATGGAATATCCCAGTGACGAAATTGCACAGGGACAAAACTCCTCTGATGATCTGACAAGGGCCTATCGTTACACGCACCTGGTAACTTCTTCGCACCCTCAATTGTTCTGGTCGCAGGCTTATAAGGCAGCCGGTGCAGCAAACAGGATCATTGAAGTAATACCTGATAATGCAACTCCTGATCTTCTACAATTAAAAGGAGAGAACCTTTTTATCAGGGCGATGATGCATTTCAATCTGGTTCGGATTTTTGGACGTCCGTATTCACAAGGCAGCGGACTGGATGCCGGTGTGCCTATACTGAAAGAGGGGTTAACGGAAGAGGAAAAACTGACAGTACCCCGAAGCACAGTAAAAGAAGTATATGAATTTGTAATAACTGACCTGTTAAAGGCTGCTGAATTCATGACACAGCAAAAATCAAATTCTTTTGCCTCCAGGGAAGTTGCATATGCTTTATTATCGCGGGTTTATCTCTATATGGAAGATGATGCTAAAGCCATTGAGTATGCGAACCTCGTAATTGGAAATGATATTCCTGGAACTGCTGCTACAGGTCGTTACCGGCTTTTGCAGGGCGCCGAATTCTCTAACTATTTCAGGAATGCACCAGATGGAAATAAGGAAACAATTTTTTGTATCCGTCATATAAAAACAGAAGATCGTGGATATTCTGCAATCGGCTCCATGTACTTCAGTGGAGATGCCAGCGGGAACGCGCAGAATCAGGCATTCAGTGGATGGGGGGAAATTTATGCCTCTGAAAAATATGTGAATTTCCTAAAACAGCAACCCGGTGATCGCAGGCTTTCCTTTATTTCCAGTTATACAGTAAACGGTGTTCAGCAAATGAATACTAAACTGACTCCGAATACCCCTATGCATTATATCAATAAATACAGCTTGCAGGAAGGAATTGTTAACCTTAGCTCTCCTGTCTATATCCGCCTGGCTGAATTATATCTAAATCGCGCCGAAGCTAATGCGAAACTAGGTAATACTGCAGCAGCACTGGAAGATGTTAACCTGATTCGCACCCGCGCAGGTGTTGCTTCATATACTGAGGCAGACCTTACTTTATTGAATAAATCTATCCTTGATATTGTATTGGAAGAACGTTGGCTGGAACTCGCATTTGAAGGTCATCGGGTGTATGATCTATTCCGTAACAATCGGTCTATGATCCGGAATTATCCTGGATCGCATGTGGTAGGTGGTAACGTAAACCAGACGATCCCTGCTGCTGACAACCGGGTTATATTCTATATTCCGCAAAGCGAAATTGATAAGAACCCGGCGCTCTCTCAAAATCCTTAAGCGTTCATTTTAAAAATTATGTGGATGCTACTAATAAAACAAATCATGGGTTGGGGACTTTTCTTATCTGCCCTTGCCTGTGGTAAATCTTCAACGGGTGGTGATAATATACTAACCCCGGAACCCATCATTACAGGTACCAATATCCCACTGGGAGGAAATGCTTACCTGGTAGAAAAGCCCGTGGGTGCAACTGAGAAAATTGAAGCTTCCGGACTGGAGGGCTGGACAAATACCACTACCGTATGTGCAGTATATTTTCTGGTTGAGAAACCGGGCGAAGTATCTATTGCAATTAAAGGGAGGGTTCCTGCAGGTAACAGCACCATAGAGGTGGGTATAGGCGACAAATCCTTTAGAAAGGAATTGACCAATTCAACAGTTAAAGTGGTCAATATTGGATCTGTGCAACTGAGTGAGCCCGGGTATCTGAAACTGACGCTAAAGGGTATTCAGAAAACAGGAGCAGAATTTGCACAGATATCCGATATCGTAGTTCATGGCGCCGCTGCAACGCGGGTAAAATTCGCCAATGATCCAGAGAATTTTTACTGG
Organism: Flavihumibacter sp. ZG627; assembly: GCF_000814325.1. Classification (GTDB taxonomy): domain Bacteria; phylum Bacteroidota; class Bacteroidia; order Chitinophagales; family Chitinophagaceae; genus Flavihumibacter. Next base: position 10,172 of record NZ_JPHF01000001.1, read on the forward strand.
TCGAGAAGAGGCCCTTCGGTTCATATGACCTATTCGATTCCCACTGAAACCCAGGTGGAATGGTTTTACAATGAGCTAACAGTTCCGGTTGGAGAAGACAAACCCGGTTCATTTTTTATGAGCAATGGTTTTTCGGGTGGCTACTTTGGCATCCAGTCGAGAGCCAATGACCGCTGGGTTTTATTTTCTGTTTGGGATCCTGCAGTTGGACAAGGAACAACGCAGGCCATTGAACAGGGCGAAAATGTAGTGGTACAGCGTTTTGGCGGAGAAGGAACCGGTGGTCAGAGCTATCTCGTTTATGACTGGAAAGCTGGCACAACTTATCGTTTCCTTACCCGGGGCCGTCCAGATGGCGCTGGTAATACACTTTTCAGTGCCTGGTTTTACGCCCCTGAATTAAACAAATGGACTTTTATCGCTACCTGGAAACGACCTAATACAAGCACCTTTCTTACGGGCAACCATTCCTTCCTTGAGAATTTTTATGATGAAAACGGATGGATGGAAAGGAAAGTAAATTTTCATCAGCAATGGATGTTGCCAGCCGCGGGTGCCTGGACGGAGATCACTTCGGCCCGATTTACCGCAGATGCTACTGCACGCAATAAGCAACGTTTTGATTATGCAGGCGGGCTCAGTTCCAATGAAGGGTTTTTTCTGCGAAACGGCGGTTTCTTTTCTCCCGCTGTAACGATGGATCAACAATTTTCCAGGCCTGCTAAAGGGCAGGCACCAGTAATCAATCTTGAAACATTACCAAAAAAATAAACGGGTATGAAAACAACATTTTTATGCATAGCATTCGTAGTATTTACTATCATGGGCTGTAGCAAACCGGAGGCTGTTCTGTTCAAAGACAACAGCACTGCCATCAAGGCCGACAAATCATCCTGGACGGCAACTGCCGATAGTGAAACGCCTGATGGTTGGGAAAATACCGGTAAAGCCTCCGCTTTGCTGGATGGCAATAATGCTACCTACTGGCATACAGATTATTCTGTATCACCAACACCCGGGTATCCGCATTGGGTTTTAATTGATATGAAGGCAGACCAATATATGGTAAGTGTTGCTGTTACAAACCGCCAGGCTGCCACGCCAAATCGTGTGGGAATGAAAAAATTCAAACTGGAAGGAAGCAGAGATGGCCAGGCATTTACTTCACTGGGTGAATTTAATTTTGCGATCACCAATGCTGCGCAAACATATCCCTTATCTCCTTCGGAGGGTTGGCGCTATTTAAAACTGACTGCCCTCGAAAGCCAGACCGGCACAACCGCACATACATTCCTTTCAGAGATCGATGTGTTTACGACAAAGTAATTATGAAGTACTGATTCTTTTTATTGAGCATTTAGTTTTGGTTAAACGAGCCGGGGTTTCAACCCCGGCTATTCATATACTCTATTAACTAATAATCCCAGCAACCCGCACAGGGTTCTCCATCTACATCAGATAAAGTTACTTTAACGATGTCCTTCGCTTTAAGTCCTCCTTTATCGGTTACTTTAAATTCAAAAATATATTCACCATATTCGGGTAAGTAAATTCTGGCAATAGCATCTTCCATTGGTGGGATAGTAAATCCTGGTGGACAAGATATTAATCTCCAGCTAAAACGGAGTATTAACCCTTCAGGATCTTTACCGATCCCATCTAATGTTATAAGCTTAGGTTTATGGTTAAAGAACTGATCAGTCCCGGCATTGGCGGAAGGTGGTTTGTTATGGAGCAATGAGAATGGTCCCGCCTCATCATTTTTGTTGCAGGCAATTAATACCAACAACACAATGCCTATATAAAATGAAAACTTATGTGGTTTCATGGCACTTGTTTTAATTGATTAATGAATAAATCTTATCTGCTTATCCATATGCTCTATAAGAGCGCTTCCAAGCATCTTACCTGCGGCAATAGAAAAGCGGTAATGCAGTCCTCCTAAAACGCGGCTATCACCTGCATCTTCAGCTGCATGTTGAAACGAATAATAGTATCGTGTTGGTAACCCCAGAAAGTCATAGGTGTGATCGGTGAAGGCGTAATTATTGCCAAACTCCTGGCTCATTACGATGGCAGCCGGAATTGAAAAACTGGAATGTGCTGAAGGATATTCCGGGTGGTTTGGAGTAGTTATAAATGAATTCCAGGCGGGCATTGCCATTACTGACCGGATATAAGTAACTGGCCTTAAAAGATTATAGTGGTATTTGGCTTTCCAGGTAGCAATCCGGGCATCGCTCTGTGAAATACCAAGGCGAACATAAATTAACGCCGCACGGTCAAGCATAACCGCATCGCCTTCCATTTCCAACACTTGCATCAATATACTTAGCCAGTGTGCATGACCTCCGCCCGGTACATCTCTCCATGCAATGACCTGTTCTTTCTGCTCATCGTTAAGGGTAAGTGATAGGTCGTAAACTTCCTTTACCGCAGCATAAAATTCTGATGATGGATCAGTGGAAAAGGCTAATGGCGGACCTATATGCGCAGCTTCCACACTCCCTGGAATGAGGGGCCTGTTTGTTCCCCAATAAGGGTTTTGGGGATTCAGATTAGCTGGCGGTGTTTTTCCCAGGCACCTGGCCCAACAGGTAAAATATATAGTGGGTGTTCTGTAAGAGAGCCGTCTGATTTAGACCATTCGTAAACTGAGAGGGCAACTGCTTTGCCAAAATCAACTGATGTCTGAAAGGTTGCAGACATTTATCTCTTCCTGGTAGCGTTCATTCAATGCAGCTTCCAGAGAATCTGTAGAACCTTTATCCGCCTCAGATAAATTGGAATAATAATACCTTTTCATTTCCGCAAAAACAGTATTTGCTACCGTTGGCCAATGGTAGGCGATCCCAGGTTCTGTTGAAGGCATGGCGGGCATGTCAGATAATTGACCACTTAGTGTACGATAAGCAGGCATCCCGGGCAGAACCGATTCGTATAAGGCGATACTGCTATATGCCCAGTGCTGCATCATCACAAAATTATTCAGTAGGGTTGGATTGGATCTCAACAACCTTAAATCAAATTTTATCCAGGTTTGAACCACGTCTGACGGATAGGTTTTGGTTTGCTTCAGATGCCCATTAAACTGTTTAACCTCCTTCATTATGTCTTTCTGAGAAACATCGTTTTCAATTACATCTTTTTTACATGATACAACGAAAATGAGACATAGAATCAGCAGAAATAAATTATTCTGTAAACTGGTTATTCTTTTCATAATTGATAAGTTTTTGGTTAATGAATAACTACACGCAGTAGTCAAAATTAAAATCTAACCTGTGTGGGGTCAATAGCATAAACAGTTCATTTTTAGATGAAAATCATTGCTTTAACAGCATGAATATGCTATTCCAAACTAGCCCGGGATTTGATAACTTTATAGGAGGCATTCATTATTGAAATGAAGCAATCAGAATTTACCCCTCCGCGCATTAAACCTTTCCTGCTGTTAATCATTTCAGTGGTGCCGGCTTTTTGCATCGCTCAGAATAAACCCCCTATTGATTCTCTCAAAAGTGTTTTGAAATATCAGCCGGAGGATAGTTCCAGGGTTCAAACCTTAAACCTGCTAAGCAGACTACATTGGCAAAGAGCTAAATACAGTGATGGGGTAAACTACGCAGATGAAGCGCTTGCTCTTGCTGAGAAAATCATATTTCATCCAGGTAGGGCCGAAGCCCTCAATAACAAAGGAATAATTGCTTCTTACCAGAGTAATCATCGGGAGGCTCTTCAGCAATTCAGTGAGGCACTTAGAATAAGTGAAAAATCAAAATTTTATAAAGGAGTTGTTGGTGCTTACAACGGAATTGCCGGAGTGTATTATGCACAGGGAAATTATCCTGAGTCACTGAAAAATCTCTTTGCATTACTTAAGATTGGGAAAGAAGGCGGCGATAAAAAAGGGGTATCTAATTTTTATAATAATATCGCGATTATTTATGCTGTACAGGGTAATTACTCTGAAGCAATTAAAAACCACTTTGCCAGCCTTTCATTAAAGGAAGAATTAGGCGATAAAAATGGTGTATCAAACTCATTTGCAAATATCGGTCTCAAATATAGTTCTCAGGGAAATTACCCGGAAGCATTAAATCATTATTTTAAGTCGTTGAAGATAAAAGAACAACTTGATGATAAGCAGGGGATTGCAAATACCTGTAACAGTATCGGGCTGGCTTATATGAACCAGCATAAATATTCGGAAGCTATGGATTTTTGTTTTGCTTCATTAAGAAAGAATGAAGAAATAGGGTATAAGATTGGTATTGCCCATGCATACAATAGCCTTGGTCTCATTTATGGTAAACTACATAATTATGAAGATGCCTTGAAATATCATCATGTGTCTCTGAAAATCAATGAAGAGCTCGGGGATAATAAAGCAATTGCCTGTTCATATATAAATTTGGGTGAAGCTAATACTAGCCTTGGAGATTATTCAGAAGCAAGGAAACTCCTTCTGGAAGGGTTAAACCTTTCCAAAAAAGTAGGAGCCAAGGATGATATAAAAAACTGCTATGAACAACTTTCGCGGCTCGACAGTTCAACTGGAAATTGGAAGGGGGCGTTCTATAATCATAAACAGTTTATTCTTTATCGAGATAGCCTCCAGAATGAAGCTCATGGGAAGAAAATAATGGAGGCACAACTTAAATATGAGTTCCAACGCCGGGAGGATTCGCTTAATTACCTTCAGCAACTTACCAGTGAACAGTTAAAGCAGCAATCCTTATTAGCGCAACAACACCAGCAATCTCTTGCGATAAAAGAAATGGAAGTTTCCTTAATGCTTAGCGATAAAAAAGTGAAGCACCTTGAATTAGAAGCTAAGGACGCAGCCTTTGCCTTGCAGAAGGCAGATATAAATAAAAAGAATCGAGAATTATTGATTCTCAACAATCAAAAGGCCATTCAGACACTCCGCATAAAAAAGCAGGAGGATCTCCGTAATTATTTGTTCCTGGTACTGACCTTATTCGGAATTCTCGCCATTCTGATGTATAAGAATTACAGCACTCGTCAAAAGTTGAAACTTCAGACCCTTCGAAATAAAATAGCCAGCGACCTGCACGATGACGTAGGAAGTACGTTGAGCAGTATCTCTATATTTTCTCAGATGGTACAGCAACAGTCAAAGGAGGTAAATCCCATGTTGGAAACCATTGAGGAAAGCTCAAGGAAAATGCTCGATGCTATGGCCGATATTGTTTGGACCATCAATCCGGAGAATGATCAGTTTGAGAAGATCATTTTACGGATGCGAAATTTTGCCTATGAAGTGCTTGGAGCCAAAGGAATTGATTTCGAATTTATTGCAGATGATGAAGTGGAAAGATTGAAATTGTTAATGGATGTCAGGAAAAATCTTTACCTGATATTCAAGGAAGCTGTTAACAATATGATTAAGTATTCAGGAGCGGATAAAGCCTTATTCTCACTTAGCTCCTCCAATAATAATTTGACCATGCTGATTAAGGATAATGGTAAAGGCTTCGCAGTAGAAAATTCCAGGGTTGGTAATGGTTTGAAGAATATGAAAAAAAGGGCAGATGAAATTGGTGGTCAACTCACCATTGATTCTCTTCCAGGCAAGGGAACCACAATTGTATTAAATCTCGCTGTATAAAAAAAGAAAAAATGGATATACGTGTAGCCATATTTGAAGACAATAAGAGCTTACGCCAGGGGCTTTTTCAATTAATTAATGGCAGCGACGGTTTTGAATGCGTTGGTGCCTTTGAAGATTGTATGAATGGTTTAAAAAACATTGAAGAGAGCAGGCCCGATGTAGTATTGATGGATATTGAAATGCCAGGAATGAATGGCATTGAGGCGGTTAAACTTATTCGCCAAAAATTTCCTGAATTGAAAATATGCATGCAGACAATATTTGAAGACAGCGATAAGATTTTTCAGTCTATCCAGGCTGGTGCCTCAGGGTATATTCTTAAAACAACATCCCCCTCACGGATACTTGATTTTATTCGGGATACTTATGAAGGTGGCGCACCCATGAGTCCTTCGGTAGCTTCAAAAGTTTTAAATATTGTAAAACAACAATCCCCTTATACTGCTGTGAACGATTTTAATCTCTCTGACAGAGAAAAAGAAATTCTTTCCTGTCTTGTAAAAGGGATGAGCTATAAATTGATTGGCAGTACCTGTTTCATCAGCATTGATACAGTACGCGGACATATCCGCAGCATTTATGATAAACTTCATGTGCACTCTAAGGGTGAAGCAATCGCCACCGCAATAAAAGGTAATATAGTTTGATGCACTCTCCCTTTCCATTGCGCTTTGGTTTTATGGTGTCTTAAGCATGGTACTGAATTGGAGCTGACAGGGTTCGGCGTAGGATCCACGTTACGTGCAAAAAAAATCCTCGCAGAATATTGTATCTGCAAGGACTTTTGTTTTCTTAAGCTCCCCCTGCTGGACTTGAACCAGCGACCCTCTGATTAACAGTCAGATGCTCTAACCAACTGAGCTAAGGAGGAATAACCAGCTTCACAGTTGCCTGTAAAGTTCCCTTTTGGGGAGTGCAAAAATAGGCATTTTTGCAATCGCACAAAATTTTTACTGCCTTATTTTAAAACAATGGATGTATTGAATCATTGTTCTTCCACATATGATAATGAAACATCAATCAAAGGATGCAGCATAGGGGTCATTCCGCTTTCTCTGCACCATCAGCCATTCAAAACATTTGGCTCCTGCTGTTCCTATAAAAATACCCAACAGGGCTCCCCCCGCTATATCGAGGGGGTAATGTTTACCCACATATACCTGTGCATAGCCTATTATAAAAGCCCATACAAATAACCAGCTCCAACGTTTTCCTTTTACCAGCCATATTGCCCAGTACCAGAAGCTTGCCAGCGCAAAATGATTGCTCGCATGCGATGAAGGGAAACTATGATGACCGCCACAACCCACGAGCGACCTGACCATTCCTTCCAGCGTGGGCTCAAAGCAAGGCCGCTCCCTGGCAAATAAGGGCTTCAGAATGGAAGCAGACCCGTAATCGGCCAAACCCACGCAAACTACAGTTATAAGAATAATGTAAAGAGGATATGGCCGGGCATATCGGATTACCCAGTATAAAATGAATGCATATAAGGGCAGCCATGTCCTTGCGTTTCGCAACATTAGCATAATGAAGTCAGTAGATGGCGAAACATTGGTTTGTTGTACCCAAAGTAATAAGGCTCGGTCAGCTTCAAGCAACCATTCCATTCCAGACATAAAGAAGGTTTTAATGAGCTAAGGTGGAATTGATAAGTTAGGGGAATATGAAAGGCCTGTTATCTAATCTTGAAATCCCCGCACTCAAACCAAAGCATATGGGTGATTTTTCGCCCCTATTTGGATGGGTTTTTTCTACGCTAAAGGGTCTGAAACCCCCTCCATTACCCATATTTCTGCTGGCACCGGAATTGTTGCTTAAAGGTATTCTTTAACCATAAAATTATTAACTATGCAAAACAGATCAGAAAGGCGGGACTATGGCTCTCGTGATCAGGACAGGCAGCGTTATAATGACCGGTATGAAGGCCGATCTAACGATAACCGGTACTACTCAGAATATGACCGCGGATTTGAAGATGACGATGATCTCCGCCGCAGTTCTCAGCGTTACCGGAATGATGATGAAGATGTAGATGAGCGTAGCGATTTTAGCCGCGCTTACAATTATGGTCGGAACGATTATAGCCGCAATGACTTTGACCGACATCGCAGTGATTATGACCGCAATGACTATGATCATAACAACTACAGTCGATTCAGCGATGACCGCAATGAGACATCAGATCGCTATGATAGTCAGTGGCGTTCAGAACGCCAGAATCAGTATGGCCGCGATCATCATTCAGATGACCGCAACAGATCCCGTAATAATCCAGAATCAGCTGATAACCTCGCCCGTATGACAAGCCGTAATTACGGCCGCGGACGCAGCACTGATCCCTATGAAAATACAAGGTCTTCATGGGACAGCAATTATCGTGAAACCCGCGGTAGTGGCTACGGTTATGCAGGTAGAAGAATACGCAGAGATAACGAATGGTAAAAACTTTGCTTGCCTAAAAACAATACGATCAGCTCGTTGGAACTGATCGTATTTTTGTTTAGTTCAGGCAAGGAATTTGTAGTAAATTATTAAACGATTGCATCTTTTTCCATCTTTAAAACAGCCGCCATGAAAAATTTTAAACCAGGTTCAAAAGCCCTGAGAAATTTCCGTGTTATTGATACTAAAAGACAAGAACCGGCATCCGCTGCAAATACTAACCAATATGGTCACCGCGGTATTTATGACCAGGTGGAAGCTGCAAAAATGGGCTATGGTATTGCTAATCCAGATAAGAACAGGCCGGGATTGGAAAACCGTCATATCGGAAGCGACCCGGCAATGGGTGGATTTGCGCAGTGGGATATTGAAGAGAGTTTGCAAAAAAATCCAAAAAACACGTATAGTCATAAGGATGAGGACCTCGCCTATGATTGATCATCATCAGAATATTCCGAATAGACCTTTTTCTTCCATCCCTATATATATACCCTCTTCCCGGATCTCAACGGGCCAGTGTTTCAGGTAATAACCTTCGCCTGAAACATTGCGCCCGTTTTCCATGCAGAATTTATACCGGTGCAACGGACAAACTACATTTCCCAGCGCATCTATAAAACCCGAAGACAAAAGCCCGCTGGCATGCGGGCATTTGTATGCGAAGGCAAACAGGCGTTCCTGATACTTACCCACGCAGATGATCTTCCCATTGAGTGATGCTACTGCAATATTATTTGCAGCGAAATCCAACTCCTCCACACTCTCCGCCAGCTTATGCCATTTGTATTTCTTATGGCTCATCTGACCAGAAAAATTCCGTTTTGTAAGGATAGCGTTCGCGGTATAGTTTACGAACCCTGTTTAGGATGGTTGCCCTTAACCCTTCCAGGTTACGGCGTTCCAGGGCAGAGATGAATACGCAGTTGCCAAGTGTTACATTCTCCCACCGCTCTCTTAGCTCTTCCAATATCTGGTTTCTGACATCAGGCTCCAGCCATTCATCAAATGTGTTCTTTTCATATTGATCCAGCTTATTGAAGATGGTGATCATGGGTTTCTCCGTCACCTTAAGTTCCTGCAAGGTCTTATTCACCACATTGAACTGGTCCTCATATTGTGGGTGGCTCAAGTCAACTACATGCAAAAGAATATCCGCTTCCCTTACTTCATCCAATGTGCTTTTAAAACTCTCCACGAGATGATGCGGTAATTTCCGGATGAATCCCACCGTATCACTTAATAAAAACGGAGTGGTATCAAAAACAACCTTTCTCGTTGTGGTGTCGAGGGTCGCGAATAGTTTATTCTCAGCAAAAACCTCACTTTTGGCCAGCAGGTTCATGATGGTGCTTTTACCCACGTTGGTATATCCAACAAGGGCAACCCTGATAAATTCTCCACGGTCCTTACGTTGCGTAAAGGACTGCTTATCGATCTCTGCAAGTCTCCTTCGGAGGAGGGCGATCTTTTCCTTAACAATACGACGGTCAGTCTCAATCTCCGTTTCGCCCGGTCCCCTTGATCCGATTCCACCTCCCTGTCTTTCCAGGTGCTTCCACATTCCTTTGAGTCGGGGTAAGATGTATTGGTACTGCGCTAATTCAACCTGGGTCTTGGCCTGGGCTGTCTGCGCACGGCGGGCAAAAATATCGAGGATGAGATCTGATCGGTCGATGGTTTTCACACCAAGCGCCTTTTCAATATTAAGGATCTGAGAGCCGGTAAGTTCATCATCAAATATCACAAGGTTGATCTCATGGCGTATGATGTATTCTTTGATCTCTTCCAGTTTACCCTTGCCTACAAAAGTTTTGCTATCGGGATGGCTTAGCTTCTGCATGAATTTGCGGTGGGTGACCGCTCCGGCTGTTTCCGCCAGAAAAGCCAGCTCTTCGAGGTATTCTTTTACCTGCTGTTCATTCTGGTCTTTCTGTACAACGCCAACTAGTACTGCCTTTTCGTCTGTAAGTATCTGCGATTTTTCTATCAATGAGATTTGATTAAGTGGACAAAAATACTATAAAAAAAGCGGGCCATCGGGCCCGCTCCTGAATATGTTGACCTGTTTTATTAAAGTCCGCTGATAGTGAGGCCGATACTGTAAGGGCGCACCTGTGGTCCCTGGTTTTCCTTAATAAGTGTTGTGATCTGGTAAGCCCCATGCAATGAGAGATTGCCATATCCAACCCGCGCCATTGCAGAGAGCCTGGTAGTATTGAAATAGCGCTTGGTACTCTCTTTGAAAGTGTATTGATTAATGGAGCTGCCCGATTTTGTCTGGAGGTTCTTACCCTTTGTATGCGCATTGAGCATGGTTCCTATCTTGGCTCCCATGGCAAATTTCCAACTGCGGTTGCTATTCTCAGGGTTGGCTACAAAACGAAGCTCCACGGGGATCTCAGCCCAAACATTGGCAAGTTTATATTTTTTGAAATGATTGGTATCGGCAACATTCCTGAACTCCATCGTTGGTGTTGTGCCCGCGATCTTAACTTCCATCTTGTCAAAAAAGATATTACTGCTTCCTATTCCAGCACCAAGGCCCACACTGAAACGGGGATCGGTCTTGAAAGGAAAATCAAGCATGAAATAAACATTCAGGTGACGTCCAATGCCGGTTGTTACGATAGAATCCGGCTTATTGGCCCAGCCATCATACCCAACCTGGATCATAAAATGATCATTGGCCCGGCCGGCAAGGTTCACTTTACTCCAGTCTTTTTTTGATTTCTTACCGGTGGAATCTGTCTGCGCAAAAACTCCCAGGCTACATACCAATGCCATGAGGGCAACAAAAAATTTTCTCATATTAGTTGATAAAGAACAAATCTAGAGGTCCCGTCTCATTGCTGTAGCCGGGCTCCTGTTAATGTTAATAAAAATCACCGCCCGCGGCGGCGACCGCAAAAATAGGGTCTTTTAGGTTCTAGGGAACAAGAATTAGAGGCTCTATGCCAGAGGGATGACCTTCTTTTCATGGAAACTCTCCATCGCAGCATCAATTACCCGCATGGTTCGTATAGCCTCCGATGCAGGAACCGGGTTCACGGCCCCATCCACAAGGCACTTATATACATCATCATAAAAACCCATATAGTTGCCTGGCTCTGAGCGGGTTTGTTTTTTTATCTCCTCTCCCTGGTAGGTTGTATGGATATATCCGTCTGGTTCCTTAGAGGCCGGGCACCAGGAACTGATGGTGGGTATGGCTCCTTCAAGCAGTTGCTGCTCCTGCTGGTCTGATCTTTCCTGTAAAAATGTACCCTCCATACCATGCAGCACAAAGGCGGGAGTAGTTACCCGGGCAACCACGGTGCCCTTTAGCCGAACACGCATCCGCGGATAATATAACAACACTTCAAAATAATCATTGGCACCTACCCCTTCCCTGGTTATCATCAGGTCTGCAAATACCGATTGCGGCCATCCGAATAATTGAAGGCTCTGGTCAATAAGGTGCGCCCCAAGATCATGCAATGTACCAGCACCGGGCAAGGATCCCTCTTTATGTTCCTTACCGCTGCTTACTGTCCGATAGCGATCATAACGAAACTCCACTTCGCGGAGATCTCCCAGCATTTTATCATCCACCACTTTTTTGATGGCCCTGAAATCGCCATCATAACGCCGGTTCTGGTAAACAATTAGCATACGATTTGTTTCCCCGGCAATTGCCTCAAGCGCTTCAGCCTCGCTGGCAGTTACCGTGAATGGCTTCTCTACTACCACATGCTTTCCTGCCTGCAGCGCTGCTTTAACCATTTCATAATGGGTCTGCACCGGGGTATTCACCACCACAAGTTCAATACTTGAATCAGCCAACAGTTCCTCAAAGGAGCGGTAGCACCTGGAAACAGGATATCGTTCGCGCGATTCATTCTTACTTCGCTCCACAATAGCCGTTAATTCGAAGCCGGGATGGCTGTCAATAAAGGGGGCATGAAATAATTTGCCGCTCATGCCATAGGAGCAGAGGCCGGTTTTGATGGTTCTCATGTAAAAGATGATATTCCCAAATATACCAATTGTGATACTTCCTTTGCAGGCAATGGATCATTGTCCCCATTTATTACGGGGATTGCCCCTGTATGGCGAGATTTTTTTTCGCAACCCTACCAATGCATCTGCGAAGGCAAGTGCCCGTTCAGCAGTACTGAATCGGAAGGTGCCTACGTTTATGTATGATTTTATAGTGATCTTTCCATCAGCATCTGTCTCCATCATTTCATGCGGACCATCGAGATAGAGTTCCACTTCCTTATCCATGGGCTTTATGCCATAGAGAAGATGGTTGCCTGCACTGTCGGTTGTATATGAACGAAGGGTTAGTAATGAGATGGAGTCTTTCTCTTTTCCCGATTTGTCAAGCCATAACTTTAAAGTACCGGTTTTGGACAACCGAAGATCGTGGATTCCTTTGCCATTGTATTGTGCAGTATCCTTGCCAAATAGTTCAGCTTTTAGTGAGGCTAATGTTTCGCCAACCTCTGGTTGCCGGCCAACTTGTGACTGCTGGCCGCGCAGCACAGGTAAGTAACCAACTATAAAAAGAAGGAATAATATTGATCGCATGACTTGAGAACGAAAACAAATCACAGTTAATTGCGTCCATCCAACACCAGCACCCAATCTTGTCCATAGCCCCCTGTTGGCGGATCAAATCGGAACGGAAGCTGTCAGCGTATTTTTTATTTTCAAACCCGCTCCAGTATAACGGCATATCCCTGTCCCAGTCCTATACACATGGTTGCCAGCGCATATCTTTTCTGCTGTTTCTTCAGCTCCAACGCCGCTGTATGGATTATTCTCGTTCCGCTCATTCCCAATGGGTGACCAAGCGCAATTGCTCCTCCATTGATATTGATACGGGCATCGTCATCGGCCATCCCCAATTCACGGATGCAGGCTAAACTCTGCGCAGCAAAGGCTTCATTGAGTTCAATCACATCTATATCACTTAATTGAAGACCTGCTTTTTCAAGTGCTTTCTTTGTAGCACCCACCGGACCGATACCCATGATCCTGGGTTCAACACCAACCACTGCTGAACTAACAATGCGTGCCATTGGAGCCAGTCCATATTCTTTTGCCGCTTTATCTGAAGCTATGTACATGGCCGCGGCTCCGTCATTTAGTCCTGATGAATTGCCTGCGGTAACTGTTCCGTCTTTTTTGAAGGCTGGCTTCAGTGACGAAAGCACCTCTTCTGTAGTTTCAGGTCTGAGAAACTCATCTTTGTCAACCACGAACGTTCCTTTCTTCTGAACAATCTCTATTGGTGTGATCTCTTCTTCAAACCGTCCGGAGGCCTGTGCAGTAGCTGCTTTCTGCTGCGAAAGGAAGGCGAAGCGGTCCTGGTCTTGCCTGCTGATTTTATAGATCTCTGCCAGGTTCTCCGCGGTTAATCCCATCGGATCTGTTCCGTATAATCTTTCCATCTCTGGATTCACAAACCGCCAGCCGAAACTGGAATCATACATTTTTGCATCGCTGCCAAATGGTTGTGATGTTTTGGATATTACCCATGGACTTCTTGTCATATGTTCTATTCCACCTGCTATGAACAGCTCTCCATCTCCAGCCCTGATTGCCCTTGCTGCCTGCACCACGGCGCTCATGCCCGAAGCGCAAAGCCGGTTAACGGTTTCTCCGGGCACCGTGTAGGGGATGCCTGCCAATAGTAATGCCATCCGGGCCACATTGCGGTTGTCTTCTCCGGCCTGGTTATGACAGCCAAGTATTACATCATCAATTGCCTGCAGGGGGATAGCGGGATTTCTGTCCGTCAGCTTGCGTAGTATGGTTGCTGCAAGATCGTCGGCCCTTATACCTGCAAGACTTCCTTTAAAACTACCGATGGGCGATCTTATCCCGTCAATGATATAAGCTTCTCTTTCCATTATTTCTGATTAGGGCTTCAAAGGTGCAGCTTTCCGCGCAATGGTTAATTTCCAGCCCGGGAGAGAGTATAGACTTTTTGTTCTTAAAGGCTCAAGACCTGCAGATAATTGCCAATCGGTAATTTCCTTTACTGTCCAGGCGCATGAGGAACTGGTCATAGAAAAATATAGTGCCGATGTTGCGGTGATTATATCTGTTTTTGCCCGACGGCCTTCAGGAATAAACTCTCCGATAACATAAATTCCTCCCGGCTTCAATGCCACTGCAACTTTTTTTGTAAGCCGGCGGTTCTCTTCCGCATTGAAATGATGCACCAGGTTGTTGGCCATAACAAGATCATACAGGCCTTCTCCGAGATCATCCGCCAATGCATTTCCCGACCTGTAATGGATGCGGGAACCATCATGATATTGCATTCCAATTTCACGGGCTGCTTCTACGGCGCCGGGTAATTCGAGAATTGTTGCTTCCAGATGAGGAAACTTCTTACAAAGCTCAATTGCATAAGCGCCATGCGCCCCGCCGATATCCAGCATATTGCGGGCATCATCAGGCAGCGGTAGCTTTTTTGCCGTTTCCAGGGCAAGCGTATAGGAGAGGTCGCGCATCGCACCCTGGTAATGAACCCATTCTTCAGGGGTTAATCTGGAATGAATGTCTATAGCCTTTCCCTCCCTGATATAATCTTCCAACCCGGCCATCCAACTCCATTCTTTTTGCTGGAAACGGAGTTTAGCAAGCAGGTTGTTGGGAGATTCAGGAAGAAGCCATTTATAATAGCTACTTCTCAAACGGTAGGTATTGTTCCGGTAACGGGCATAGTCAATACTTACAAGAGCATCCAGTAATTTTTTTGTGGCCGCTTCATTGCATCCGATTAACTGAGCAAGATCCTTTGCTGTATTACTGGTTTTTCCCATCGCTTCAAACAGGCCGGTATTGGCGGCAGCCATAATTACACGGGCAGCATTAAACGCTACCTGGGTATCGATCAATGGCCTCGGGGCCAGGTTGAATAACATGGCAATTGCTTCAAGGAGGTTCTGCGCTTTAAGCTTGTATTTCATGATGTGTTCCAGCCCTTAATTTAAGCATTTGCGAAACATTTGTTAATCACTAGATCATCACCCAACCCTTTTTTCTCCACCCAGGGTATTACCTCTATCAAACCTGAACCTTAAAAATTTAAAAAATGAAAAAGTTATTTCAGTTAAACCTTGTTCTGTTTTCTTTTATGATTCTTTTACTTGCTGCATGCAGTAAGCAGGATGTAGTTAAACCAATTCCAGGTGGTGGTAATGGTGGCAATGGGGGCGGTGATCAAAAAACAACCATTCGTTTCCAGGTTGCATCGCTGCCGGGTGAAGTATCCGCGGTAAACGGATTGTATGCTGTTATCAGCATGGTTAACGGCCAGCAGCAACCGGTTTGGACGGCTAAAAAAATCGCCCTCCCGCACAATGGTGCCTATCTCTCTGATTCTATTATTGTAGAAGCCGGTAACTACCGCGTTACCAGTGTAATGATCATGAATGCTGCCGAAAAAGTGTTGTTTGTTAGTCCCATGGCCAATTCACATAAAGCCAATGAAGTAAGCAAACAGCTTCCTTTTGGTTTCCAGGCAGTAAGAAACAGCCGGACTGATATTTCACTTGAACTCTCGAAGGTTAATCCAACCGACCAGCCTGAAATGTTCGGTTACCCTGCAGGATCTTTCAACCAGGGTAATGTACCAGTTGATCCTTTCATGAAGATCATAGTGCATCCCCTGATCAAAATCGGTGATGTGGTGTATGACAGTATTCCGGTTGCCTACCGTCTCATGACCTGGGACGCTAACGGTGGTGGAACGGTTGTTCATGGAACATTCAATCCTGGTAAAAATGAATTGACCCTGCTTCGTTCTGCCATCCGCTATCAGATTGCGATCAGCAAATGGGGTACCCGTGATGAACTGACACTGGAGAAAGCTGATGTACAGGAAGGTACTGTTTATACTATGGGTGGAAGCAAGGAGGCTAAAAAACTCCGCGCTGAGTATAGTTATCAATATGACAATGGCAACTTTAAGCCTATTACAAAAGCAGCCTATGTGTATGCTTCTGATGGCAGGATCGCCCAGATAATTCATTACCGCAAGAAAGCAGATAACACAACCTATGTGGAAATGACCGATAAGTTTGAATACAACGGACTCAGTAAACCCGCCCGTATCATCAGATACAACGAAAGCAATTCAATTATAGCAGAAAATATGTTTACATATGATGCGGAAGGCCGGGTAATAACCATTAAGAAAAAAGAGGCGGGTGTTGAAAACAATGCCCAGGTACAATACAGCCCACAGCCAGGCGGAACAAGTATAACCGGTAACTATGATGTGATGGCCCGTTATGATTACAGCAATAGTCCTATTGGCATGACATATACTATGCGGTTTATAGGTGGAAATAATATGAGTGATGCTGCTACTACATCTAATCATAGCAGTGAGGTTGGTTCTTACCAGTATGATTTCAACATCAATCCGTTCATTCATATAAGTCTCCCTGACTTATTGCAACCTGCAAGATCAAGGCATAATGCAACTGTTGAGGTGAAGTCTTACCATGGTAGTTATCCTGAGTTTGTAGCGTACGATTTTCAATATAAGTATGATGCCGATGGTTACCCCATTGAGCTTATCAAAAGCTACAAGTCATATTTAACCGGAATATTTGCTTTTAAAACGAAGACGGTTTATAGCTATTGATTGTGAGGTATAATGACGAAAGGGTTCCGGAATGCCGGAACCCTTTTCTATTTGTAATCCTTCCTACTTTATAAATCGGCTGATGTTTTTAAAGCTTCGCTGAAAAGAATCATTGGCAATCTCTACTCCCCTTTTCACTCCTTCATAAAATACCTTTTCCATCCGGTCTGCAATCTTCTCATCCATTTTTTCAAGGTTTGCTCCTATCTCCTCTCTTACAGCAAGCAGACCGCTCCCAATGGCGATCGCAAAGAGTGGATTAAGGTCAAGCCATGGCACCACTGGATCATGAATTTCTTCCGGTTGAGGAAACCATGGGTCAATTGTAGGAATGAGTTCGGGAAGTGGATAACGGATAATATCAAGTATGAACTGTATTTTACGGCAATGACTCGCTCTTTTACCAAGCACATCCGTTGCATGTGTACCGATGGCATAAATAAGGGAGGCATGTATTTTGTCAAAACGGAGGTTTGGTTCCATCATAGTTGCTTCCAACACGCGGTGGTTGTAAACCAGGTCCCAGATTGTCCGCTTGCGGAAACATGCATGGTTAGTTTTCCGTGCGATCCACACACCAATATTGATATAGTAATGTTTGATCTGATCGAAGTGCGCCTGCCCGGCAGCAGTAGCCAAAAATCCAAGCCCCTTTATTTCCGAATCAGGAATGCCCAGTTCACCAACCAGGTTAACATTCACGAAATGGTGCCATGTGGCATCAGTTACCACTCTGCCGATATCCGCACGGTGACCATCATACGCAGATATCGCTCCAAACCGTTGTGCATTAGTGGCGGTTTTACTTCCTCCCGCGTTGCTACCTGCAAGTACCGTTGAAAATGCTATCACTTCGGGACGTATACCCATTGGGTATTCCGGGCTGCCATCTAAATATGTTTGGGAAATATCCGATGGTTCAATGCATTCGCCTTCATGCGGATGATCGGGCAATACCATTATTCTTCCATTGGGACTGCAAAGAAGTGGATGAGGATAGGTCTCCTTCCAGAATGCACCCCATCTGCTTGAATAAAGTTTTGGCTGGATAGGTTGCGGAACATCATCCGACTGGTCGTCAAATTGGGAGCCGGCATCATGGCCAGGGCGGTTGGTATCATTACGGGCTGCGTCTGACATCCCAACATTACCGGCGCTATTGTTCCAGTTTCGCATAGACCGAACCCTGGTGATGTTTCCACAAAGCTCATTACCAAGGCTGCCATGATCGCCGGTAGCAAATACCCCACCACCTCCATTCATGAACTGGCTGATGGCGATGAGTTCACTATTGGGCAATGAGGAACCGCTATTGATTCCAAACAGAAATACCTCATCATACATGTTACTGCTAAAATGATTGGTATCATCAAACTTGAAACCTTTGATACTTCTCTTTATACCTGCCACGCCTGCCTGAACCTGAGCATCCGACGCAAAGGCCGAACGATGTGCAAGTGTAAGTTCAAACCGAACATAGCCCCTTCCATCATTCTGCAGAATACTGACAAAAGTGGAGAGGCCGAAATCGCCGGTTCCAAAATCAAGTCCCCCATCAGTTACCAGCAGAGCCCGCACCGTGCAAGGCCAGAACCACCATGGATAGATCTTAAGTGGTTCAATTCTGAATAACTCTTTGTTTTTCCTGATCTCGCGCAGGAGATTTTCATTTGCTGTTGACAGCAATTTGTTGTCTTCCATTTTAATTCATATTTAAGGTTTACGAAAATGCAATAGCAGGATGATGCGCTAATCAGGAGTGATGTAAAAATAAGATGATGGAGAAACTTGATACAGGGGCCTTTTTCCCGCTCTGGCAGGGCATTTTAAAGGGGTTGCTACTGTAGGTCTTACGATAGCATAAATACCAGATGATTGCAGTATTCCGCAGAATGAATTTTATTGAGGGATATAGTTAAGTAGTATTACACCGCTTTTAAAGGTGCGTGTATTAACGAGTTGAAAGGAGAGTGGTTGCGCTATATTTTCAAATAGGGCAGTTCCCTTTGCTATGGCAACTGGATCGATCATGATCTGTAATTCATCGATAAGCCCAGCTTCCGCAAATTGAGAAACAATGCTTCCGCTACCCAGAATGGTCATATCATTTCCGGCATTTCCCTGAGCTTTTTTGTTTCCTTAATTATATCATCACTTATAATACGGGTGTTATTCCAATTGGCTTGTTTTGCCAGCTGATATCCTCATTTAGGCCTTTGTAATAACCATTGAGGCCGGTAAACACAAATGCTGATATTTTTCTCATTTTGAAAATTGTTTAATGCGGGCTGGTATGCATATTGATAAAACCATTTTAACGATATTATTCATTAAAAATTTAACCCATGAAAAAATTCATGTTGGCCTGCGCTGTATTGTCGGCACAGATGGCCTTCTCACAGAAAATTGTGAAAGAGCATTACACCGTTAGTGGTGGACTGTTAGGTGCAGCCAATTTCGCTAAACTCCGTGTGTCGGATAACCACAATCTGGATTACAACACTAAATTTGGCTGGGGCGCCGGTGCCTGGCTTAACATCCCACTGGGTAAAGTAGTGTCTTTTGAACCCCAGTTTATGTACAATAGCCTGAAATTCGAAACTGATGCGGGTGCTGCTTTTCTGAAAGATACTAAAGTCAGTTATTTCTCAGTTCCCGTTTTATTAAAGTTTCATCTGGGCGATAAATTTGCCCTGACTGCCGGCCCACAATTCGATTTCGTTTCCTCAGTTGATGATAATAACAACCGTTATACCAAAGACAGTCTGGAAAAATCGGGGATTGCCCTCAACGTGGGTGCTGAATTATTTCCCCATGGCAGGGTTACTCCTTTTGCCCGTTATATACACGGCTTGAAAAATATTGATAAGCGGGGAAATGCTAATCCCGGTGGTGAATATTTCAACCAGAACATACAGGTTGGATTGAAACTTAAACTTTTTGGAAAACTCATTCCAGCCGATTCCGATGGTGATGGTGTTATTGACAAGAATGATGAATGTCCAAATGTAGCGGGTCTTGAGCGCTATAAAGGCTGCCCCATTCCTGATACCGATAAAGATGGTATCAATGACGAAGAAGATAAATGTCCAACAGAAGCCGGACTGCCTAAATATGGTGGTTGCCCTATTCCAGACACAGATAAGGATGGTGTGAATGATGAAGAGGATAAGTGTATTGATGTGCCCGGTATTGCGAAATACAACGGATGTCCTATTCCTGATTCTGATAAGGATGGTGTGAATGATGAAGAAGATAAGTGTCCGAACGAAGCTGGATTGGCCCGCTACCAGGGATGTCCTCCGCCAGACCGCGATAATGATGGTGTTAATGACGATGAAGACCGTTGTCCCGACCTCGCAGGTACTGCTGAAAATGCTGGCTGTCCGGCACTTGAAGCTTCCAAATTCAATGCGAGTGCTGTTCAGTTTGTGAGCGGTAGTGCCACACTTACCGCTACAGGTCGCAAAGAATTGGATAAAGCTGCGAGGATCCTGAATGAGCAGTATCCTCAACTGAAAGTACAGATCGCAGGTCATACTGATAATACCGGTAAGGCTGAATCTAACCAGGTGCTCAGTGAAAAACGTGCGGCTGCTGTTAAAGCATACCTCGTGAAAAAAGGAATTGCTGATGACAGGTTAACGACCATCGGCTATGGCCAGGATCAACCTGTTGCAGATAATGGAACAGCGGCTGGAAGAACACAAAACCGAAGGGTAGAGTTCAAGGTTAGTCAGTAATACTTAAATAATTTGAAGCAAATAGAAAGGGGTTACGACTAACGTAACCCCTTTATTTGTGGGCCCTGCCGGGCTCGAACCAGCGACCCTCTGATTATGAGTCAGATGCTCTAACCGACTGAGCTAAGGGCCCTTCCTCCTAAGAGGTGCCTCAACTTTAGCTGAGGCGGGGTGCAAAAATATAAAAACATGCCCTAAACTGAGCAGCTGGTAAAAAAATAATCATTGTTGAACATTATCGGTAATTTTCCAGCTCAATTCAGTTATTTATAAATTGCTCATGATTGCTCCTGGCCGTATACAATATTTGCAGGAACGCATCGCGCGTTTTGATGACCAGGCGGCCTATCGCGAGCTGTTTACAGCATTTTACCCCCCTCTCACCCAGTTCGCTTTCGGCTTTACACGCTCTAAGCAATCAGCCGAAGAGATCGTATCAGATGTATTCATAATAATCTGGGAAAAAAGAAAAAGACTGGAAAATATCAGCAGTCTGAAACTCTACCTTTATACAGCTACACGAAATACTGCCTATAATTTCCTGTCAAGACAAAACAGGGTGCTCCTGACCGACCTAAGTGAGATCCCCGTTGATCTCAAATCAGTTCATCTTGATCCGGAACGTATGCTGATTACCGCCGAAATGAAGAAAATGGTACAGGAGGCTATCCTTAAGCTACCGCCCCGCTGCCGCCTTATCTTTAAACTGGTGAAAGAAGACGAGCTTAAATACAGGGAAGTGGCTGAATTACTTAAACTTTCAGTCAAAACTGTGGAAACACAGATGTCCATTGCTCTTAAAAGGATAGGCGAGGCTGTGCGCTTTGATATCCGGAAAGCAGTTCCAGCCTCCCCGACAGGGAAATAAAAATTTTTTTAAGAATTCTTTAAGGGTAATAGGGATGAATTGGTGTCTTAGTACCCTCAACACCAAACCAGCATGATTACAGACCGGCTCTGGGAGCTAATGGCCAAAAAATTATCGGGAGAGAACTCCGTACAGGAGGCTGCCGAGCTGGAAGAGCTGTTAAGGCAACACCCCGAATATCATTATCCGCTCCAGACCATCTCAGACATATGGTTTCAGCAGGGTGTTTCTAATTCTGGTGATACCGGGGCTGCCTATGAAAGACATATTAAAAGAATGGTTACCCTGGGATTTCTGGATGAGGGAGAGGAAAATAATGGGGATTTGGAATCAATTACATCTCCCGGCTTTATTCGCCGTAACTGGTTATGGATGTCAGGCTCTGTTATAGTATTGGTTGTGGGAATTCTTTATTTTCTTAGCCCGGTACTCCCGAGCAGCCAAAAAGAGCTTGCGGTTGTCAATAGTGAGATATCTACACGCAATGGCTCCCGGTCAAAACTTATGCTTCCTGATGGAACACAGGTTTGGCTTAACTCGGGCTCAAGGATTACCTATAGTAAAGACTTTGGAATAAAAACAAGAGAGGTAAACCTGACAGGTGAAGCCTATTTCGACGTGGTAAAAAATGCAGAGAAACCTTTCCATATACATGCCCACAACATTGACATTAAAGTTTTGGGCACGGCCTTCAACGTGAAATCATATCCAGGTGAAAAATCCACGGAAACCAGTCTTATCAGGGGCAGTTTAGAAGTTAGTATCAAAAGCAGGCCGAGCGAAAAGATCATCCTGAAGCCAAAAGAAAAACTGGTAGTGATTGACGAAGAATCTTCCGTATCCCGCTCACTGAAGCCAACTGCTGTAACGGGCAAAAAAGTTCCTAAAGTGGCCATAGGGGAAATCCGTTATGCAGAAGTTGACAGCGCGGTAATCGAAACCTCCTGGATAGAGAACCGGCTGATATTTGAGAATGAATCACTTCGCGATATTGCCCGCAATATGGAAAGATGGTATAATGTGAAGATTGAATTCGGGGATGAAGAAGTGGCCGAGTGGAGGTTTAAGGCAGATTTTACCAAAGAGTCGCTGGAAGAAGCACTGAGAGCACTTTCTATTGCCACAAAATTCAGATATAAGATCAATAACGATACAGTAACGATTTCAAAATAAACCAACGAACAACTAAAAAACGACTGCCATGATCAACAACTCCACTTAAAAAATGGCGGGAAATGCGCCAACATTCCCCGCCGGGAAAACAAGGACATACTCAACCCTTGAGAAAGTTGATGAACCATTTAGTTAACCCTAATTGCTCAAAATATGAAAAAATTCGCTGATGGGGATGCCTGTCTATTAGCTCCCTTTTTGCTAAAGTTTGCCAGAATTATGAAGCTAACCGCACTCTTTATGCTTTTTTGCGCCCTGCAGGTGTCTGCAGGCGGATATTCCCAAACCAGGATCAGCCTGAAACTGGAAGGTGTTAACCTCAAAAAAGCACTCTCTGTAATTGAAAAAAAATCCAGCTACAGGTTCCTGTACAACCAGGCATTACTCAATGAGGATGCCCGTGTTGCCATCAGCGCCGAGAATGAAGAGGTTGTTTCCGTTCTCAATAAATTGCTGAACAATACACCCCTGGGTTATGAGATCCTCGACAATTATCTCGTTGTTCTTAAGTACCGTGGGATGAATTTTCAGCAGACACGTGTTACAGGTCGTATCACCGATGTTAACGGAGCGCCCGTTCCGCTTGCCTCAATTAAAATAAAGGGAAGTACCGCTGGCACCTCAGCCGATAATGATGGAAATTTCGCCATCACCGTTCCCGAGAATGCCACGCTTGTTATCTCTTCCATCGGTTTTGATGACCAGGAAATAGTGGTTGGTGATAAAACAATCATCAATGTTGTTCTCCAGCCATCTACAAAACTGCAGGATGAAGTTGTTGTGATAGGATATGGTACAGCGCAGAAACGCGATCTTACAGGCTCCGTTGCCAAGGTTAAAGGCGATGAACTTGCTTCCCAGCCTAATACAAACCCGCTTTCTTCCATGCAGGCTAAGGTAGCCGGATTATCAATCGTGAACAATGCCATTCCCGGTTCAACGCCTGATGTAAGGATAAGGGGAACAATCAGTATCGGTACGGTTCGACCCGTTTATATCATCGATGGTATTTTTAGTGATAACATGGATTTTGTTAGTCCAAATGAAATCGAAAGCATCGAGGTGCTGAAAGATCCCTCCTCCCTCGCCGTATTTGGTATCAGGGGTGCAGCAGGCGCTATTCTGGTTACCACCAAGAGAGCTAAGGCCGGACAGGTTAACGTTAACTTCAGTTCTGTTTATGGTGTCAAAACACTGGTAGATAAGATCCAACTTGCAAATGGCGATGAATTCCGCCAGCTGGCAACCTTTGAGGCCAATAACCGCGTTCAGGATAATAGCAATGATAATTCTTACCTGAGTTTTATTGATAATATTGGCGGACCCGGATTATCAGCTTATACCGGTAATACCGACTGGATTGATGCTGTTACACGCAATGCCAGGTTCACTAACAATAATATCAGTGTAGATGGAAGTTCAGAGAAAAATCGTTTCCACATGGGCGTTGGCTACACATATGATGAGGGCCTCGTGAAGCACGTTAAGTATGATAGGATAAACATCAACATTAATGATGAATATAAGATCAACAAGATATTTAAGGTTGGTTTTAATTTCATCGGGGCAAGAGAAAACCTGCCCTACAACAGTGGTGCGCTTGAAAATGCAAGAAGGGCGCTTCCCATCATTGATTCAAAAACAAGACAGTTCAATACAAGGAATCCTTATTTCCCGGATGATTCATCCACGTATAACCTGTACTCAAATACACCAATCATCCAGAATTCGGAAGCCAATCCACTGGCCGTTCTGGAGAATGAGTGGGATAAAAGAAAAGATACACGTTTCCGCTATGTGGGAAGTGCCTTTATTGATATCAATATCACTAAGGACCTAAATCTCCGCAGCACCTGGTATGCTAACATCAGCAACCGCGATGAGCGTGTCTATACTCCGCTATATGATGTGTATGATCCTACAAGGCCTGTTGATAGCCAGGTGATCGCTAAAAATAACCTTACCGCTGTATCGCAATATGAAGACAATACCAAGTCATTCCAGCAGGATTATATTGCTACCTACAAAAAGCGTTTTGGAGATCATTCGCTTACAGCAACGGCAGGTTTTACTACCTATTACAACAAGTTCCAGTCTATCACAGCAAATATCAGCCAGGAAACCGGTGGAACACCTATTCCTAATGATGAGCGCTTCTGGTATATTCAAACTGGTTTCGGTAATATCGGCAGGGCTACTTCCAGGTCGAGCCAGAATGAATATTCAACTGTGTCTGGTCTGGCACGTGTGCTCTACAATTTCCAGAACAAGTATTATATAAATGCAAGTTTCAGGAGAGATGGTTCAAGCCAGATCAACCGCGATTACAAAAAGAAATTCCAGAATTTCTGGGCAGTGGGTGCGGCATGGGAAATGACCCGTGAGAACTTCATGGATGGTCAGGAGTTCTTTGATTACCTGAAGATCAAAGGATCTGTGGGTGAATTAGGAAACTTCAACTCAGACAGGGCTTATCCTGCATATCCAACTACATCTACAGGATCCTCGGCTGTATTTGGAACAACCCTAGAGCCGGTATGGACAGAAGATTTTCTTGTTGATCCAAACCTTCATTGGGAAACTGTAATGTCATCAGAAATAGGTTTGGAAGCCGATTTCCTCGATAGGCGTTTCCATTTCGAAGCGAATTATTATTATAAGAAAACTAAAGATCTTCTAGTTTCTCTGAGATATCCGGGTATACTTCCAACCCTTACCAATGGTGGTACCATTGAGAATAAAGGTTTCGAGTTTATCGCCGGATGGAACCAGAAATTAAGTAATGATATGACCCTTTCCCTTTCTGGAAACCTCACTACGTATAAAAATAAGGTTCTGGAGATGGAAACTAAGTTCCGGACAATTTCAAGCAGTGAACAAACTGCCAGCCAGGTGGAAGCAGGCTTCCCAATGGGTTATTTCTACGGATTGGTGGTGGAAGGTGTTTACCAGTCATACAGGGATATCCTTCTCTCTCCGGATAATACGATCAATGGGGGTAATGCCCGTCCCGGCGATTTGAAGTATGCCGACCTGAATGGTGATGGTGTTATTACGGACGAAGATCGTACCAATATTGGTAATCCAACACCTGATTTCACCTATGGCGCCAATGCAAACCTTAAGTATAAAAACTTCGATCTTGGTGTGGATGTTGCTGGTGTATATGGTAATGAGATCTACAGGGTTTGGGGAACATCAGAGCAGAAAAACTCAGTTTACAACTATCCTAAGAATTACCTCGAGGGTTGGACAACTCCCGGTTCATCCAACTTCATTCCTATTGTAAACGCAGCGCACCTGATCAACAGGGCACCATCAACATATGGAGTGGAAGACGGTAGTTATTTCAGGATAAGAAATGTAACAC
This sequence comes from Flavihumibacter sp. ZG627, assembly GCF_000814325.1. GTDB lineage: Bacteria > Bacteroidota > Bacteroidia > Chitinophagales > Chitinophagaceae > Flavihumibacter. The sequence continues at coordinate 36,062 of NZ_JPHF01000001.1, forward strand.
TTGGATATAATTTCAGCCAGTTTAAGAACTCAAATATTATAAAGAACCTGCGGATTTACGGTAGTGTTCAGAACCTGAAAACATGGAAGAACAATCTTGGATATTCTCCCGAATTTTCAGGCGATGCAACTTTCTGGGGTGTTGACTTCGGAGGTGCAGGAAGTGCACTTCCAAGGATCGTAAGTGTTGGTTTGAATGCGAATTTTTAATCACAATTTTCACAAAAAAGGAAGCAATCATGATAAAGAGTAAACATATAGTACCGCTGGTACTGATATTCGTGATCTCTACAGTAACAGGATGTGAAAAGTTCCTGGACAGGAAGCCTCTTCAGGCAACCATTGAAGATATTCCGGGTGCTCTTGATGGCCAGGCAAAAGGTCTTTATGGAGCAATCAGAAATTCTGCTAATGATCCTTACATTGGAGATGGATTTCAAAACATCCCCTGGATCGCAATGAACGGATTCCGTTCTGATGACGGTGAGGTTGTGGCCGATCCGGGTGCATCTGCCTGGAACCAGACTTATGACAGATTCCAGTACACTAAGGATGACTGGGGTGCTGGCCTGTACTGGGATAAGCATTATGTAATGATAGGGCAGTGTAACAGTGTATTGTATACAGCTGAGTCGGGAAATTTCACCGATGAAAGATCAATGGTAAACAGAGCCGAAGCAAGGTTCTTCCGCGCCTACACCTATTTTGACCTTGTACGTACATTCGGGGATGTTCCTATCATAGATTTCATTATTACCAAGCCAACGGATGGCGAAGTGGAGAAATCAAATGCAGATGCTGTTTGGACATTCATAGATGAAGACCTGGCTTTTGCAGAAATGCATCTTCCTCTGGTATGGGAAGAAAAATATGCTGGAAGGCTTACATCAGGAGCAGCGAAATCTCTCCGTGCAAAAGCACTGATGTATAAGCAAAGATGGAGTGAAGCGCTTGGCCTCCTTACGCAGGTGATCAATTCAGAAAGTGCTGCAGGGTATGGACTACTTGATGATTACTGGAGGGTATTTAAAGAAGAAGGTGAACTTGGACCAGAATCTGTATTCGAGATCCAGGCTTCCAAAGAGGCTGGTGATGGTAACATTTACTGGAGCCGTCTGGGACAATCACAGGGTGTTCGTGGTTCCGGAACCTGGGATCTTGGCTGGGGATGGAATACGCCTACGCAAGATCTCGTGGACTCCTATGATGATGGCGACAAGCGCAAAGCAGCAACCATTCTTTATTCTAACCAATCTGATGGTGGACCAAGTACGGGTGGATACGGACTTACACTCCCCAATTTAACCAACGCAAAATTCTGGAACAAGAAAGTATATAACAACTTTGAACGTTATCTCGATGCAGGTTTGGGTACCCCTAATAATGAAGCACAGAATACCTGGATCAACCATCGGGTGATTCGATATGCTGATGTTCTCCTGATGGCCGCAGAAGCTGCCAATGAAGATGGGAAAAGTGCAGAGGCATTACCATGGCTCAACAGGGTAAGGCAGAGGGCGGGGTTAGAACCTGTGACTACTACTGAACAGGTAACTCTTCGTGAAATCATCAAGAAGGAAAGAAGGGCTGAATTCGGCATGGAATACGAAAGGTTTTTTGATCTCGTAAGATGGGGTGATGCGGTGGAAGTGCTGGGTCCCCTGGGCTACCAGAACAAGCACCGCTATTTCCCGATTCCAACACCCGCACTGAATGCGAATCCAAAACTGACGCAGAATCCGGAGTGGTAATTTTCTTAAACCTATAAAAAGGAGTGAACATGAAATCAATAATTAAATTATACCTGTTATCACCTATACTGGTGATGCTGATGATCGGTTGCCAGAAAACAGAACGGCCGGTGTTGGGAGATTATCCTACAGATGAATCCAAGCCACCTCTGCCACCAGGGGAACTAAGGTTCTTTGTTCCGTTTGGTGATGACCCCCAGAAAAGATATGAAGTAAAAGATAGCATTTCTGGCGATCCGGCACAGGTACACCCTTTCAATCTTACTGAAGGTATCAACGGCAAGGCTGTACAGGGTACTGATGCCGGTAATGCCATCAAATACATGGGTGTGAATGATTTTGGTGCAGCTACCAGCTTCACTATTGCATTCTGGATGAAAAATACAGATAAAGGAAGAACTGAATTTGTGTTTTCATTGGTAGATGATAAATACGGCTGGCACCACAGCGCAATATTTCTTTTGCTGGAACATGGTGATGCAACAGCTACTACGCTCAAATTGGGGTTAATGGACCAGTGGCTGGAATTCCCTGACTCCAAAAAATTTGCTAAGCCTTTGATGGATGGCAGCTGGCACCATATCGCTTTTGTATATGATGAAACCAGCTCCAAAATGGCATATTATTTTGATGGGGCAATGGTAGAAGATGCACCCGCCAGTGCAACTGATGTTAAGAAAGATGGCAATCCAAGGGGAGCCGTTGACCTAACAACTATTAAGAACCTTGTACTTGCAGGCTGGAACAGGCATGCTAAACTTGCCGGCCCAACAGATGATTGGATCAAGAGCTATACCGGTGCATTGGACCAGTTCAGGCTGTATAATAAAGCTTTATCCGCAACTGAAATCAATGCACTATTTGCAGGTAAACTGTAAAGAGGCAGAAGATATTTCACACATGGAACATTTTATACAAAAGGGCTGAAAGTCTTCTTTCAGCCCTTTATTTTCCTGCCAGGGCTCAAAACAACCGTATGTTATTTTTAAGATCGGCCGTAATCCTGTTAACATCTGCCTCACTGTTTTTCGTTTCCTGCAACAATCAACGGAAGGATACTCTTTTCGAAAACCTCCCGGTTTCGCAGACCAACATTTCTTTTGAAAACAAACTCCAGGAAAATGAAAACCTGAACATCTTATACTACCTCTACTACTATAATGGTGGTGGTGTGGCAACAGGTGATATTAATAATGACGGCCTGCCCGACATATACTTTACCGCTAATTCAAAAAGCAATAACAAGCTTTATCTGAATAAAGGGGATTTCAAATTCGAAGACATCACTGCCACGGCAGGTGTAGCCGGCAAGGCCGATTGGGCATCAGGTGTAACGATGGTTGATATTAATGCCGATGGCTTCCTTGATATCTATGTTACTGTAAGCAGCCAGCACCATGGGCTTACCGGAAGTAATGAACTTTACCTCAACAACCAGGATGGAACATTTACAGAAACAGCTGAAAAGTATGGACTTAATTTTTCGGGTATGGGTACCCAGGCTGCTTTCTTTGATTATGACCGGGATGGCGACCTTGATTGTTACCTGCTTAACCACTCCCAAAAACCCAACTCAAATATTGTAGATACAGCAGCGAGGAGGAAATATAATCCATTATCTGGTGATATACTATATCGCAATGATCTTTCAACAGCCGGGCGATTTACTGATGTATCTGCTGCAGCAGGTATATATCAGAGTGCACTTGGCTATGGGCTGGGTATCGCCATCGCAGACATGAACCACGATGGATGGGATGATATATACATAGGCAACGATTTTCATGAAAACGATTATTATTATCTCAATAATGGTAATGGCACATTCACAGAAAGCGGTGATAAAGCTTTTCGCCATTATAGCCGCTTTAGCATGGGTAATGATATCAATGATTTCAACAATGACGGACAACCCGACATTGTAACGGTTGATATGTTACCCCCTGATGAAAAAGTACTTAAGACTTATGGCAGTGATGAAAATCCTGATACCTATAAATTCAAACTAACCTACCACGGATATCAATACCAATATTCAAGGAATGCACTGCAAGTGAACAATGGCCAGGGTATAAGTTTCAGTGAAACCGCACTATTGAGCGGAATTAGTGCCACAGATTGGAGCTGGGCACCCCTGTTTGCCGACTTCGATAATGATGGTAATAAAGACCTCTTCATTTCCAGTGGTATCGTTAAGCGCCCGGTTGATCTCGATTATATTCGATTTGTATCAGACCTGGTTGCAAAGATGGATCTAAAGGATACGAAAAAATATGACAAGGAAGCAATTGATAAAATGCCTGATGGTGCATCCCATCCATACTTCTATAAAGGGAGCGGCTCACTGAAATTTGAGGATGTAAGTGATGAATGGGGAACGTCCGATATCAAAGGATATTTCAATGGTGCATCCTATGCCGATCTCAATAATGATGGCAATCTTGATGTGGTTATCAATAGTCTTAATGCGCGCGCACTGGTAATGAAGAATAATGCTCCCCCAAAATATACTGCTGAGCTCCACTTTAAAGGACCCGGCCAGAATCGTTTTGGCATAGGAACAAAAGTTTGGCTTTTCTCCAAAGGGAAAATGCAATACCAGCAACTACACCTATCCCGCGGATTCCAGTCTTCCTGTGAACCAGTAATGCATTTTGGGATAGATAGCATTCTTACTATTGACAGCATGCTCGTAGTTTGGCCTGACCAAAAATACCAGCTCGTAAAAAACATTCCCCCTAAAGGGGATCTCCAGATGGAATACCGCCATGCAGGAGGTGCATTCCAGTACAATGATTTCTTCCCTCCGGTTCAACCGCTGCTAAATGACATAAGCAAAGAGGTGAATGTAAACTGGAAACATAAAGAGAATAATTTCTTCGACCAGAATAAGCAATACCTGATTCCACACCAGCTCTCAGCAATGGGCCCGCGGCTTGCAGTGGGCGATATCAACCTTGATGGACTGGATGATATCTATGTTTGCGGAGCCTCCGGGCAATCGGGTCAACTGCTTCTTCAACAAGCATCCGGAAGCTTTCGTAGTATCGATACGGCGATCTTTTCACCTGCTAAGTCAAGTGAAGAAACAGCAGCAATATTCTTTGACGCCAATAATGATAAGTTCCCCGACCTGTATGTGGTAAGCGGGGGTAATGAATTTAATAACGGAAGTCCCGAATTGGAAGACCGCCTTTATTTGAATGATGGCAAAGGCCATTTCAAATTAGCTGCGGGGTCCATCCCTTCAATAACGCGTAACAAATCAACTGTAAGCAGCTCCGATTTTGATAAGGATGGTGATCAGGATCTTTTCGTAGGTACACTGGCAGATGCAAGGATGTATGGGATCGCACAACCATCTTATCTTTTGATAAATGATGGCCAGGGCAGATTTTCCCAAGCTGGTAAAGATCTAATTGCCCTTGATTCCCTTGGTATGGTAACATCTTCAAGCTTCATTGATATTGATAAGGATGGCTGGGACGATCTGATCGTTACAGGTGAATGGATGCCCTTGAAAATTTTCAGTAACAAGGAGGGTAAATTTTCTCTGAAAGAAATTCCTGCTTCCACCGGACTATGGCAATCATTGCTGCCCACCGATATCAACGGCGATGGTCATATTGATATCCTGGCAGGAAACTGGGGCCATAATAGTAAGCTATATGCGGGTAAACAATCACCCCTGAAACTCTATGTAAAAGACTTCGACAACAATGGTTCCATAGAACAGATCATGACTTATACCATTGATGGTAAGGAATATACTTTCCTGGCAAAAGATGAGCTTGAAAGAGCCTTACCGGTGCTGAAAAAAGCATACCTCAACTACAGTGATGTTGCGGGAGAAACTGTTCAGTATATGTTCTACGATCTGTTCAATAATTATAAAGAACTGAAAGCAGAAAAGCTGGGATCAAGTGTATTTATCAACGATGGAAAAGGTGGTTTCAGCATCGCTGAGTTGCCTGACCAATTTCAATTATCACCGGTCTACTCTTTCCTTCCTTTGGGTGAACCGTTAAATGGTTTTATGGTAGCCGGCAACTTTTATGGAACAGTTCCTTATGAAGGAAGATACGACGGTCTGCAGCCATCTTTTCTTACTTATGACAAGGCTGGCGGTAATTATCTTTTTAATGGCATGCTCCCTACTGTTGTGGGAGAAATTCGTGATGCACGCCGTATTAGAACCGCTGGTGGCAAGGAAATGATCGTGCTGGCAAGAAATAATGAGTCGCTTCTTTTTTTCAGGAATAATATTCAATAAAGCGAAATACTATTGTTATGTATAAAAAAACAAGACTTCCCAGGGCTCTTCTTTTACTGATGCTGGTTTGGGGAACAAATTGTTCTGACAAAGGGATGAGCGGAACTGTGGTTCAACCTCCTCCGGTGAGGCCCAACGATGTGGATATGTGGCTCACAAAAGCTGACCAGACTGCCCTATTGCAGAAACAGAACCTTACTATTTCCTTTATAGATACTACCAATAATTACCCAAATATTGATGTTGATTCAAGCATTTCGTTTCAACCTGTAGAAGGCTTCGGTTATACGCTTACAGGGGGCAGTGCCACTCTTATCCGCGGCCTGAATACAACAAACAGAACAAGCCTTTTGCATGAACTCTTCGGCACAACCGGAAATGCCATTGGAATCAGCTATTTAAGGGTCAGTATTGGCGCATCTGACCTTAGCGAAACAGTGTTCAGTTATAATGATCTTCCTGCGGGACAAACTGATCCCGAACTCACAAAATTTAATCTTAGCAAGGATACTATCGACCTGATACCAGTACTGAAAGAAATACTCGCTATCAGTCCTTCTGTCAAAATAATGGGCTCTCCCTGGAGTCCTCCGGTTTGGATGAAAGACAATGGAAAGTCAATCGGCGGAAGTCTTCTCCCCCAATATTATAGTTCCTATGCAAAATATTTTGTGAAGTATATCGAGGCTATGAAAGCAAATGGTATCAATATAGATGCCATCACCATACAGAATGAACCTCAGCATGGTGGTAATAACCCCAGCATGGTGATGAGCGCCCGGCAACAGGCAGATTTCATAAAGAATCATCTGGGACCCGCCTTCCAGGCAGCAGGTATAACAACAAAGATCATCGTGTGGGATCATAACTGTGATAACCCCGATTATCCGATCGCTATCCTCAATGACCCGGCAGCAAAACAATATGTACACGGATCTGCATTCCATCTCTATGCCGGTGATATCAATGCCCTCTCAAAAGTACATACTGCACATCCTGATAAAGCACTTTATTTCACAGAACAATGGACCTCCTCAAAAGGTGAATTTGGGGGCGACCTCAAATGGCATATGAAGAATGTGATCATAGGATCAATGCTAAACTGGAGCAGGGTGGCACTGGAATGGAACCTCGCAAACAATGCAATATTCGGCCCACATACCCAGGGAGGTTGTACAGAATGTAAAGGCGCCCTTACCATCAGTGGAACAAATATTCAAAGGAATGTGAGCTATTATATTGTAGCACATGCCTCACGTTTTGTTCCCGCAGGATCTGTAAGAATAAGTAGTACGCAGGTAGCCGGACTAACCAATGTTGTATTTAAAAGACCCGATGGAAAAAAAGTTATGCTGATAGTAAATGACGGCAATTCAGCCGCCGGTTTCAACATTCGTTACAAAGGTAAACGCGCACTCAGTTCTTTGTCTGCAGGATCTGCAGCAACCTTTATATGGTAACCCCTTAAACAACGTTGTATGAAACTCAATTCATTATTTGCATCCTTACTTGCTCTGGCTGCTTCCTGCCAGCAGGCCGAAGAAAAGAAGCTGGTTGATTCTCCCGCTGATTCTCTGTCAGCTGCACCTGCTTTTAACGCTGCGGGTAAAATAGTACTGGCATATACAACAGCAGAGAAAACAAACCATCGGTTAACCCTTACCGATACCCTTAGCTTTTCTGAAATGGGGCAGCCAAAGGAAACACAGGTCTGCATTTTCATCGACCCCAAACGTATTTATCAGTCGTTCATGGGAATAGGTGGTGCTATCACTGATGCGTCGGCAGAAACCCTTGCAAAACTTCCCGCAGCAAAACAGGAAGAATTACTTCGTGCTTATTTTAGTCAGGATAGCGGTATAGGCTATTCGCTGATCCGTACCAATATCCAGAGTTGCGATTTCAGCAGCGGCAGTTATTCTTATGTTCAGGAAGGTGACAAAGAACTCAAGACCTTCTCCATTGAGCATGATAAACAATATAAAATTCCCATGATAAAGAGGGCTATCACCTCTGCAGGTGGAAAGATCCCGCTCTATGCCAGTCCATGGAGCCCTCCCGCATTCATGAAAGACAATAAGAACATGCTCCAGGGAGGTAAACTCCTTCCCGAATTTTATGACGCATGGGCCAATATGTATGTGAAATTTATAAATGCCTATGAGGCAGAAGGAATGCCAATTTGGGGGATCTCCATCCAGAATGAACCAATGGCTACCCAACGCTGGGAGAGTTGCATTTATAGCGCCGAAGAGGAGCGCGACTTTCTCAAAAATAATCTTGGTCCCACCATGCATAAAGCAGGATTCCAGGACAAAAAGATCATCATGTGGGATCATAACCGCGACCTGATCTACCAGCGTGCTCAAACCTATTTTAATGATCCTGAAGTTGCCAAATATGCCTGGGGCATTGGCTTCCATTGGTATGAGAACTGGAGCGGCGGCGATAATATGTTCGATAACGTCGCCTTGGTGCATGAAGCATTTCCCGATGAGAATATTCTATTCACCGAGGGATGCCAGGAAAAGTTTGAAGCCTCCCGTTATTATGAATGGAAATGGGCAGAAAGATATGGTAAGAATATGATCAAGGATTTCAACGCGGGTGCAGTGGGCTGGACCGACTGGAATATTCTCCTTGATGAAACCGGCGGACCTAATCATGTCCAGAACTTTTGTTTCGCACCCATGCATGGCGATACAAAAAAGGGAGAGCTGATCTATACTAACGCCTACTATTATATCGGGCACTTTTCAAAGTTTATCCGTCCAGGTGCTAAAAGGATCATCAGTAGTGCAAGCAGGTCTCAATTACTTACAACTTCCTTCCTTAATGAAGATGGCTCGATGGTTGTAGTGGTAATGAACCAGGGTGATATCAATACGCCATTTTTTCTCTGGGTGGATGGTAAGGCTGCTGAAACGGTTGCCCTTCCACATTCGATCAATACTTATCTGATCAGGTGACCGCTTAAAACGATTGACGATGACCAAAGCCTGCCATTATTTTACGATCGCCACCATGATGGCCATTAGTTGCTGGAGTTGCGGCAAGTCGGAAGAAAAGCCCGACCCCACACCACCACCTCCAAAACCTTTGACCGTTAAGAGCATTCAGCTTAACAATGCCACCATGAATGATCTTATCTATGATGTGTCAACACGTCCTGGTATCAGGGTGCATTTCAGTGAACCGCTCCTCAGTTCTAGCGTTGCTGCCGCCGTTAAACTCACTGATCCTTCGGGTGCTGCTTCGGTTTCCACCAGCCTTCAGAACGGCGATTCAGTATTACTGATAACGCCGGGTGCCGATCTCAAATACCTTTCAAGGCATACACTGCAAGTAACCAGTGCATTGAAATCTGTGGGAGGCGTAAGTTTGAATACTGTTCTTTCAAGGTCCTTCGTTACCAAAATTGATTCCTCCAATAAGTTTTCCCTCCTATCTGATGAAGAGCTACTTACCCTGGTTCAAAAACAGACATTTAAATATTTCTGGGATTTCGGTCATCCGGTAAGTGGACTTGCGAGGGAGCGAAATACATCTGGTGATATCGTAACATCAGGTGGCTCTGGTTTTGGAATTATGGCAATCGTTACAGCTACCGATCGCAATTTTATTACCCGCGCAGAAGCGCTTACGAGGCTGCAAACCATGGTCACGTTCCTTAGAGACACAGCCAAAACATTCCATGGCGCCTATCCTCATTGGCTAAACGGGGCAACAGGCCTGGCAGAACCTTTCAGCCAGAAAGATAACGGCGCCGACCTGGTTGAAACATCATTCCTCGTTATGGGATTGATCACCGCGAGGCAATATTTTGACCGCGCTGAAGCTGCTGAAACTGCTTTGCGCAATGATATCAATACCATTTGTAACAGGGTTGAATGGAACTGGTTCCGGAAAAATGATGAGCAGGTTTTATACTGGCATTGGAGTGAAAACTACGGATGGGAAATGAACCATCCTGTACGTGGCTGGAATGAGTGTTTGGTTACCTATGTACTCGGGGCTTCTTCAACTACTCACGGCATTCCGAAATCAGTTTATGATCAGGGATGGAAAGGGCTGGGTGCAAATGGCTTCCTGAATGGAAATAAGTATTATGACATCACACTACCATTAGGTCCGGCCTATGGAGGGCCACTATTTTTCTCACATTATTCATTTCTGGGAATCAATCCGAATGGACTTAGTGATGTTCATGCCAATTACAAAACTCAGAATACCAGCCATACCCAGATCAATTATAAATACTGCGTAGCAAATCCAAAAAACCACTACGGTTATAGCAGCAAGGTATGGGGACTTACAGCAAGTGATATTGAAGGTGGATATACAGCCAGCTCACCCACCAACGATATTGGGGTTATAGCGCCTACGGCCGCTCTGGCTTCCTTTCCCTATACCCCGCAGGAATCGATGGACGCACTAAAGTTTTATTACTATGTGCTGGGTGATAAACTCTGGAAGGAATATGGTTTTGTTGATGCATTCTCTTTAAAGGATCAGTGGTTCGCAAATTCATTTATAGCCATTGATCAGGCTCCTATTATCATTATGATTGAAAATTACCGCTCCGGACTGCTATGGGAATTGTTTACCAGTGCGCCGGAAGTGCAGCAGGCTATGAAAACACTTGGTTTTTCAGCACCTTATCTATAATCTTAAATCAACGATATGAAGATTCGTCAGCTTTTGCCCGCAGTAGCATTCAGAACGACACCAAGAAAAACTTTCATTAGACCAGCATTACTGATAATCACCGTATGCCTGTTTCAGTCGGCTGATCTTAGCGCACAAAAAAAGAAGACTCCCAAAGCGCCTGTTAAAGCTCCCATGGAACAGGGAGTGCTCACAGATTCTGCACTTCTTGACCTTGTACAAAAACAAACCTTTCGCTATTTCTGGGATTTTGCCCACCCTGTATCTGGCCTTTCAAGAGAACGTAGTAATGTGGCCTATAATTATGGTCCAGAGGTAGTGACTACAGGAGGTACCGGTTTCGGTATCATGGCGGTGATCGTTGCAACCGAAAGAAAATGGATATCCCGTGATACTGCTGCAAGGTTCCTGCTGAAGATGGTTAACTTCCTGCATAAGGCAGATGCATATCATGGAGTGTTCCCCCATTGGCTGAATGGTGCAACAGGTAAGACCATCCCCTTCAGTAGAAAAGATGATGGAGCCGACCTTGTGGAAACATCGTATCTCTTACAGGGCTTGCTTACTGCAAGACAATACTTCAATGGCGATGATAAAACAGAAAGAGAACTACGTAACAGGATCGGCTGGATCTGGAATGATGTTGAATGGGATTGGTTCACAAGAGGGGGACAGGAAGTTTTGTACTGGCACTGGAGTCCTAATAACGGCTGGGCCATGAATTTCCCCGTGCGCGGATTCAATGAATGCCTTATCATGTATGTACTTGCGGCATCAGGTGAACGCTATCCGGTATCTCCCAATGTTTATCACCGTGGATGGGCACAGAGCAATTTTTTTAATAACGGCAAAGAGTTTTATGGTATTAAACTGCCGCTGGGTTTTGATTATGGCGGACCCTTGTTTTTCTCCCATTATTCATTTGTTGGCCTTGACCCCCGCGGCCTGAAAGACCGCTATGCCGATTACTGGGAGCAGAACCGCAATCATACCCTCATTAACCGCGAACACAGTATTCGTAATCCAAATAATTTCAAGGGCTATTCTGCCAGCAACTGGGGACTAACGGCAAGTGATACCTATTCAGGTTATGATGCCCATTCGCCCACCAATGATAATGGTACAATTACACCAACTGCAGCCCTATCTGCCTTTCCTTATACGCCCGAGTATTCTATGCAGGCCCTCCGGCATTTCTATTATAATCTTGGTGATAAGATCTGGAGTGAATATGGCTTCGTGGATGCTTTCAATGAAACACAGAACTGGTACGCAAAGAGCCATCTGGCCATTGACCAGGGGCCGATAATTTTAATGATAGAAAACTATCGTTCGGGGTTACTCTGGAACCTTTTTATGAGTGCCCCTGAAATTCAGAAGGGATTGAAGAAACTGGGATTTGAGAGTCCGCATTTGAAGTAATCAAATTATTCATTTATAACAATTTTATCATGACCCGCCAGCATTTTATAGTTAATGCCACGCTTGCCGGTATCGGTGCCATGGTATCGTCATTAGAAGCACTGGCTATTTCAGAATCAAAGAGAATAAGGGTGGCTATAATCGGATGCGGTTCTGTTTCAACCCAATATCTTCCTCACTTAACTGCTTCCCCACAAGTAGAGGTAGTTAGTGTTTGCGATATCATTTACCAGCGAGCCGTCAATCGCGCAGCAGAATATAAAATTGCTAATCACTATGATCATATTGATAAGCAATTGGCTGGCGCTCCATTTGAACTCCTGGTGAATCTCACAGATATGCAGGAACATGGCCGGCTTAATAAGATCGCCCTCTCCAAAGGCAAACATGTGTGGAGCGAAAAACCCATGGCTAATACCTACAAGGAGGGTCGCGAATTACTAGACCTTGCACTACAAAAAAAACTGAGATTCTGGGGTGCTCCGGCAGTAGTTAATAGTCCGCAGTTTGCATTTATGTCCAAAGCCATCCAGGATGGTAAACTTGGGAAAATTTCAAGTGCACATGCACATTATGGTCATGAAGGTCCGGGATGGTCAGCATTTTTCTATGAAAAAGGCGGTGGAAGCCTGCCCGACCTGGGTGTTTATAACATCGCTACATTAACTGGTTTGCTGGGCCCCGCAAAGTCATTAATAGCAATGACTAACATTATAACCCCCGAGCGTAAGGTCGATAACAAGGGTCTGATTAAAGTGGAAGCGGAAGACAATGCCATGATCATAATGGAGCATGCAGGCGGTACATTATCACATATACAATGTGGGTTCAATTATTTCGATCCTTATGGACATGGTGGAAAGGGTCAGGAAAAACCTTCCATCAGCATCTGGGGAACAAAGGGAAATATGTCATTAGTTGGATATGACTGGGCGCCGGCAGGTGTTGATATGGCCACGCATGATGAACCCGCTACCAAAAGACATCTTCCCGATCCGGGAAAATACAAGTGGCAGGAAGGGGCAACAGTAGTGGCAGATGCTTTGCTTAATAATAAGGAGCTTCTTATAAATCCTGAACATGCCCTGCATGTGCTCGACATCATGGAAGCAGCCAGGGCCTCCTCTACCACGGGACAAAAGATCAGCCTTCATTCCACTTTTCACTGGCCCATATTTGGGAAGTCAATAGTCAATAGGGAATAGAAATACATTTTCCTTTAATTCTTACCTCTTAAATCTTAATTCTTACCTCTTAAATCTTACTTCTTACCTCTTAAATCTTACCTTCTATGGTTTCTTACGATGCAATAGTTATTGGAAGCGGCATCAGCGGTGGCTGGGCGGCAAAAGAACTTTGCGAGAAAGGCTTGAAGACGCTGGTATTAGAGCGCGGACGGAATATTGAGCATATAAAAGACTACCCGGGCTATGACCGCCATCCCTGGCAATTGCCTCATAGAGGAAGACTGCCACAATCGATACTTAAAGAAAACCCGCTGATTACAAAGGCAGCGGGCTATTCCGAAGACACGGAGCATTTCTTTATCCGTGACCAGGATCATCCCTATATTCAGGAGAAACCATTCGACTGGATCCGTGGATACCAGGTTGGTGGCAAATCACTCACCTGGGGCAGGAGCTGTCAGAGATGGAGCGACTATGATTTCAACGCACCAAAAAAATTTGGCTTTGGTATTGACTGGCCCATTCGATATGAGGATATCGCTCCATGGTATAGCCACACCGAAAAATTTGTGGGCATATGTGGTAACAAAGATGGGGTGCCCTCCATGCCCGACGGAGAGTTTCTCCCTCCCTATGAGTTAAACTGCGTTGAACAACATTTCAAGGAAGTGTTGTGGAAAGAGTACAATAGATATTATGTTTCAGGGCGATGGGCACACCTGTCACAACCTACTGAGGAACATCTGCAACAGGGTAGGGGCCAATGCCTGAATCGTAACCTCTGTATGCGTGGTTGCCCATTTGGGGGCTATTTCAGTTCGGTTACATCCACGCTTCCCTGGGCAAAGAAAACCGGTAATCTAACCCTGCGACCTCATTCGGTAGTGCATTCTATAATATATGATAAGGATAAGAAAAAAGCCACTGGTGTGCGGGTGATCGATGCCGTTAGCAAAGAGGTTATTGATTATTCCGCCAGACTAATATTTGTAAATGCATCGGCACTCAATTCTAACCTGATACTGCTGAACTCAAAATCAGAGCGTTTCCCGGATGGTCTGGGAAATGATAGTGGTGTTCTCGGGAAATATATCGGCTTCCATAATTACAGGGGTTATATGAATGGTGCTGTCAAGGGATTTACTGACAAATACTATACACCTGGTAGGCCAGTTGAGTGCGTGATCCCTAATTTCAGAAATCTGGATCGCCAGGATACCGATTTCATTGGCGGCTACACTATCTTTAGTGGAGCTTACCGCGAACGATTTAATTCCGACGCCCACCCGGGGCTCATTGGTGCTTCCCTGAAAGAAGCAATCACTGAGCCAGGCGGCTGGAGGGTATATATGTACATGCAGGGCGAAACCATCCCAAAAGAAGCAAACCGTGTTTACCTGAGTGCCGATAAGAAAGATCAGTGGGGAATTCCCCTTCTGGTGACAGATGTTGGGTATGATGACAATGACGAAAAGATGGTGAATGATTTCCTTACCCAGGGAAAAGACATGATGGAGAAAGCTGGTGCCTATGATGTTTTTGTCAATGACTCGAAGCAGCCTCCTGGTCTTGATATTCATGAAATGGGAGGTATACGTATGGGGCATGATCCTAAAACTTCCATGCTTAATGCTTTCAACCAGGTACATGCATGCCCCAATGTATTTGTAACAGATGGCGCCTGCATGACAAGCACTGGCAACCAGAGTCCGTCAATTCTTTATATGGCCTTCGCTGCAAGAGCTGCAAACCATGCAGTTGAAGAAATGAAAAGGGGAAACCTGTAAATCTAAAAAATGAAACAATTTTTCTCACCTTCTAATACAATCTGGTACCATCAGGGCATTGCATTGGTAAGGGTCATCGTAGGTTTCTTCATGGCTTACCACGGTTGGGAAATTTTCAATGAGAAACAAATGAGCGATTACGCAAAATGGCTCTCTGAACTCCATTTCCCCCAGCCATTGATAATGGCCTATTTAGGAAAAGGAGCTGAATTGATTTCAGGTATTCTGATAATGGTTGGTCTGTTCACCAGGCTCGCGGTCATTCCAATGATTGCTACAATGCTGGTGATCGCTTTTGGTATGGGAAAAGGAAAGGTGCACTACGAAGACCAGCACCCCTTTATGTTTGTATTGATCGGCGCCCTTTTCTTTTTTATTGGTCCGGGTAGGTGGAGCCTCGACCAGGCGCTGTTCGGGAAGAATGATATCCATTCACCTAAATAAAAACTAATGAAAATATTCCAACAATATATTGCGATGATCCTGGTGTGGGTACTTTTTATTTGCCCCACAACCTACGCACAGCAGAAAACTTATTGTAATCCAATAAATATCGATTATGGTTATACACCCATCCCTAATTTTTCTGAATGGGGAAGACATCGTGCCACAGCCGACCCAGTAATTGTTACCTATAAAGGAGATTATTATTTATTCTCCACCAACCAATGGGGCTACTGGTGGAGCAGTGATATGCTGAACTGGAACTTTGTATCACGTTTATTTCTTAAACCCTGGCATAAGGTCTATGATGAACTTTGCGCTCCCGCGGTTACTGTAATTGGCGATACCATTCTTGTTTTTGGTTCCACTTACAGCAGTAATTTTCCCTTGTGGATGAGTACCAATCCAAAAGGAAATGAATGGAAAGAAGCACTTGATTCACTGGAGATCGGTGGATGGGATCCTGCCTTTTTTCTTGATGATGATGGGCGCTTCTACATGTACAATGGAAGCAGTAACCGTTATCCCTTATATGGAGTGGAGATGGATCGAAAAACCTTCAAACCCATTGGCACCCGAAAGGAAATGTACCTGCTGGAGCAGTGGCGATATGGCTGGCAACGCTTCGGTGAGTATATGGACAATACCTTCCTTGATCCATTTATTGAAGGAGCCTGGGTTACCAAGCACAATGGAAAATATTATTTCCAATACGGCGCACCCGGAACTGAAATGAGCGGGTATGCAGATGGCGTGGTAGTGGGCGATTCACCCCTGGGACCATTCACCCCTCAATCGGATCCCTTCAGTTTTAAACCCGGAGGTTTCGCAAGAGGTGCCGGTCATGGGGCAACCTACCAGGATAAGTGGAACAACTATTGGCATGTATCTACTATGGGTATCAGCGTGAAGAATACTTTTGAAAGAAGAAATGGGATCTGGCCTGCTGGTTTCGATAAAGAAGGGGTGATGTACTGCAACACAGTCTTCGGCGATTATCCTCACTACCTTCCCCAAGGGGAAGCCGATCACCTTAAATCAAGATTCACCGGATGGATGTTACTCAACTATAAAAAACCGGTAACGGTTTCGTCTACACTGGGGAGTTATGCTCCTAACAATGCAGTTGATGAAAGCATTAAAACATATTGGAGCGCAGCCACAGGTAATAAGGGGGAATGGATACAATCAGACCTCGGAGCGCCTTCCACCGTTAACGGTATCCAGATTAACTATGCCGACCAGGATGCGGCCTTCCTCGGAAAGCAAACCAATATATTCCACCAGTATAAACTCTATTCGTCTACGGATGGAAAGAAATGGAAGCTCCTGGTAGATAAAAGCAACAACAAAAGAGATATTCCCCATGAGTATGTTGAGTTGGAAGTGCCGGTTACAGCCAGATATATAAGGGTCGAAAATATACATATGCCCACTGGCAAATTTGCCATCTCCGGTCTTCGTGTATTTGGAAAAGGAATGGGTGAGAAGCCGGAACCTGTTAAAGAATTCGTGGTATTAAGAACGGAAAAAGACAAACGTAGCGCTTATATCAAGTGGCGACCTGTGGATAATGCATATGCCTACAATATATTTTATGGCACCGCACCTGATAAACTGTATAACTGTATCATGGTGCATGATGCAAATGAATATTATTTTAAAGGAATGGACAGCCAGAAAACGTATTACTACACCATTGAAGCAGTTAGTGAAAATGGAATATCAGAGCGCTTTTCTCTCCTGAAATCGGAATAAGTTTTGTAGTAACAAAAATGATCAGCATATGAATCATCCTATACCAAAAATGAATTTTGCCGGCATTCATCGGCTCCTGCAGCGGGTACTATTGACCGTATTTTCCCTAATAACATTTACCAGTTATTCGCAACAGCCTTCCACCATTCACCGGCCACTGCCTCCATTTTATGATGATGTCATGGCATTTGTTAAGCAGGATAGTTTGGAAAAGCCATCCCTCAATAAGATACTCTTTATTGGCAGCTCTTCTTTTACGATGTGGAAAGATGTGGCGGATTATTTTCCCGGTTACACTATCATCAATCGTGGTTTTGGAGGCTCCTCGCTGCCCGACCTGATGCGATACCAGGAACTGATTGTTTACCCTTATGAGCCCAAACAGATCCTTATCTATTGTGGTGAGAATGACCTGGCAGCCAGCGATACAGTAAGTGCTGATATGGTTTATAACAGGTTCCTTCAACTCTTCGCCGACCTCAGGAACCGTTTCCCCAATGTCAATATCAGTTTTGTTTCAATGAAGCCGAGTCCCAGCCGCATGCATATGCAGCAAAGACTTATAGCCGCCAATAAATCTATCCGCGATTTCCTCGCAACTAAGAAAAATACGGCATACATTGATGTATATACGCCAATGCTGGGTGCTGATGGTCAACCCCTTCCTGATATTTTTCTGGGAGACAAGCTTCACATGAATGCTAAAGGCTATGCCATCTGGCAAAAACAGATTAAACCCTACCTTATGAAGTAAATATCAGGATCAGCCGCAAAAGCAACGAGCGAACAACTTTCCACAAACGAAAAACAACGAAAGATGAGACGAATTTCTTCTATTTTCTTGCCTATGGCAATTTGTTCAGTACTGGCAATGCCGGTAAGGATCACAGCCCAGGTGAAGGCGCAGCAGCCTGCAGCCTCATCAACAAAGTCACGGCCATCTGCAATCGCCCCTGCCCAATCTTTGCCGGAGCAGGCGAAGATGAAAACCTTCATTGACGCACTGATGAAGAAAATGACCCTCGATGAAAAGATCGGACAACTCAACCTGTTAGTGGGTGGTGAAGCTACAACCGGTTCGGTAGTAAGCACCGGAGTGGAAGACAAGATCCGCAAAGGACAGGTTGGGGGCATCTTTAGCGTTACTTCCCCGCAACGTATTCGTAAGGTTCAGGAACTTGCTATCAACAATAGCAGGCTTAAAATTCCCATCATCTTTGGTCTCGATGTAATTCATGGCTACCGTACTGCATTTCCTATTCCCCTTGCACTTGCTGCAAGCTGGGATATGGAACTAATAGAAAGGTCTGCCCGTATGGCTGCACAGGAAGCAAGTGCCGACGGACTCAACTGGACCTTCTCCCCAATGGTTGACATTTCCCGCGACCCTCGTTGGGGACGTATTGCAGAAAGCTCCGGAGAAGATCCCTTTCTCGGTTCGGCTATCGCAAAGGCAATGGTAAAAGGTTACCAGGGTGATGATCTTTCTAAAAACAATACACTGATGGCCTGTGTGAAACACTTCGCACTTTATGGCGCTTCGGAAGCTGGGCGCGATTATCATTCAGTTGACATGAGCCGCATCAAAATGTACAATGATTATTTCCCTCCCTACAAAGCAGCCGTTGACGCAGGCGTGGGTTCTGTAATGAGCTCTTTCAATGATGTTGAGGGAATTCCCGCCACCGGAAATAAATGGTTGCTTACCGATGTGCTTCGTAAGCAATGGGGCTTCAAAGGCCTGGTGGTGTCAGACTACACTTCCGTGAATGAAATGATTGACCATGGACTTGGAGACCTTCAGGCTGTTTCTGCCCTTTCCCTAAAAGCCGGATTGGATATGGACATGGTAGGGGAAGGATTCCTCACAACATTGAGAAAATCATTGCAGGAAGGTAAAGTTACGCAGCCGGAAATTGACAATGCCTGCCGCCGTATTCTGGAAGCTAAATATAAACTCGGCCTTTTTGATGACCCTTACCGTTACTGCGATGAGAACCGTGCGAAAACCGAAATATTTACTGATGCAAACAGGAAGATCGCACGGGAAACAGCAACCCGCACCTTCGTATTATTAAAGAATCTGAATAATACTCTGCCTTTACAAAGAAAGGGAACTATAGCGCTTGTTGGTCCGCTTGCCAATAGCAAGGAGAATATGGTTGGCACATGGGCGGTGTCGGCTGATCCTTCTAAAGCAACTTCATTGCTGGATGGACTTAAACAGGTTGCCGGCAGCAACGTAAATATTCTATACGCACGCGGTGCTAATGTTACTGAAGACTCAGCTCTTGAAGCACGCACAAGTATATTTGGCAAACTGATGGAACGCGATAACAGGAATGCTGATACCCTGATAGCAGAAGCCCTGAAGGCGGCAGCTGGTGCTGATGTAATTGTAGCCGCCATGGGTGAACTCGCAGAAATGACAGGCGAAGCATCCAGTCGCTCCGATCTCAACCTCCCCCGCAGTCAGAAGAAATTACTCGACGCTCTTATAGCCACCGGTAAGCCGGTAGTAATGGTACTCTTTACTGGAAGACCCCTGTCAATCGTGGAAGAAGACGCCAAACTTCCTGCGATACTTAACGTTTGGTTCGGCGGATCCGAAGCTGGTCCCGCTATTGCAGACGTGCTGTTCGGTGACCAGAACCCTTCGGGTAAAATTACCGCTACCTTCCCGCGCAATGTGGGTCAGATACCTATTTATTACAGTTACCGGAGCACCGGCCGTCCCCTCCAGGGCGATAACTTCCAGAAGTTTCGTTCCAACTACCTCGATGTTTCAAATACCCCTCTCTATCCGTTTGGTTACGGCCTGAGCTATACCACTTTTAATTATGGTGATATTAATCTCAGTAGCGCAAAAATGAAGGGCAATAAGCAACTTACTGCAACAATTACGGTTACCAATAGTGGAAAAGTTGCGGGAGAAGAAGTTGTGCAATTATATATACGTGATAAAGTGGCATCCAATACACGTCCGTTAAAGGAATTGAAAGGGTTTCAGAAGATACTTCTCCAACCAGGTGAGTCAAAACAGGTAAGCTTTACCGTGAGTACTGAAGAATTGAAATTCTATAACCATGAATTAAAGCATATATGGGAAGCCGGTGAGTTTGAGATCATGATCGGAGGTAACTCCCGCGATACCAAATCTGAAACAGTTTGGTGGGATAAATAATTCCATCCTTAGCTTAATCACAATAGGTTTAATACAACCGATCTTAATCATCCCCTTATGGCGGATGATTTTTTTTGAATTAACTTGAAGTCATGAAAAATAGACCGTTTTATTTAGAGGGGATGGTAATCCTTCTTTCAGTGTTTTTCTGCTGCGCATGCATGCAAACAAAGCAGCTATCAGCCCCCGATGAATGGAAAGAACTTTTCAACGGAAAAGACATGAATGATTGGTGGGTGAAAATTAACCACCATGAAGTGGATGATAATTTCGGTAAAACCTTCCGGGTTGAGGATGGCATGATAAAGGTGAGATACGACCAGTATGACGATTTCAATAATCGCTTTGCTCATCTCTATTACAAGAAACCTTTCGATTATTTTCATCTCATTGTGGAATACCGGTTTACAGGAAAATTCCACCATAACGCTCCCGGCTATGCGATCCGCAACAGTGGCGTTATGTTTCACTCTCAGGATCCCCGTACAATGTATAAAGACCAGGACTGGCCCATATCAGTTGAGATGCAATTCCTCGCAGGGCTCGATGACGGAAAAGCCCGGCCCACAGGTAATATGTGTTCGCCGGGTACAGATGTTATTTTTGAAGGACGCGTTGACCCAAGGCATTGTATTGAATCAACGTCCAAAACTTATCCTATGGAAGAATGGGTTCGTGCCGAAGCAATGGTATATGGCGACTCATTGGTAAAACATATTATCAATGGCGATACAGTTCTTGTATATTCCAAACCCCAGATCGGTGGCGGTGTGGTGAATAATTACAATCCCTCTATTAAGATAGATGGCAAACTTCTTAGTAGTGGATATATTGCACTCCAGGCTGAGGGACAGGAAATCGACTTCCGACGTGTTTCCATCAAAGAAATCCCTCGAACCCCCTAAATCTTACCTCTTAAATCTTACCTCTTACCTTAAATCTTACCTCTTACCTCTTAAATCTTACCTGTAACATGTCTGAAATCAGAAACATAATCCTTGACCTTGGCGGTGTACTGATGAATATCAGTTTCGCCGATACAGAGAAAGCCTTTGAGAAAATAGGACTTAAGAACTTCCATAATTATTTTTCGCAGTACAAAGCCACTCCGCTATTTGAAGATCTGGAAACGGGAAAGGTCACTGAGACGGAATTCATCCATAATTTCCGGAATGAAACCGGCCTCAAAGCACGCGACCATGAAATTGTACAGGCCTGGAATGCCATGCTCCACGACTTTCCACCCGAGAGGATCGAATGGCTTCGCAATCTCGAAGGCCGTTATCGCGTCTTCCTATTCAGTAATACAAATATTATTCACCATGAAGAATTCCAGCTGAAATTTCATGCGAATTATCCCGGCAAGGCCTTCGACCGGCATTTTGAAAAAGCTTATTACTCGCATGTGATAGGAATGAGGAAGCCCTATGTGGAATCATACCATGCCCTTCTTGCCGATGCGGGAATAGATGCCCATGATTCAGTATTTATCGACGATACGCTCACCAATGTGGAAGGAGCACGCGCTGCCGGCCTCCAGGGAATCTTCCTTGAACCGGGTAAAACCGTCCTGGACCTCCCTCTCTAAATCTTACCTCTTAAATCTTACCTCTTCCCTCAAATCTTACCTCTTCAATCTTACCTCTTACCTCTTATTTCTTACCTGTCTGGATTTCCTCAAAATCTATATAATCACTTTTCCTCGGCTTATCGGTACGGGAAGGATCAACCTGAGAAAATGATCCCGGCCCTTGCTGGAATTGCTGTCCGCCAGCACCCGGATATTGTTGTTGGGAACGCATTTGGGCATCCATCTGCTCCTGGGCAGCCTTGAACTGGCGACGTACCTGGCGGGTAGCACGTGTTACAGGGATTAGAAATCCGAAAATAAAACGGTAAGCGATGTACGCCAATAACAGTAGTAATACAGTTTTTAACATAGCCACGCAAAGGTACATTCTATACAAATGAAGTTATTGTTAATCTTGCCCGCTCCTAATTTGGAAGGAATAGGCTATTACCTTACATTTGCAGCGGAAAAAGAAGCAAGAGAAGGGAACGAAAGCGTTCCCTTCTTCCATTTTCATATCCCCCATTGCACGGGAAAAGGCTAGAATCAGGACATTTGACAAACGAAACCCTTATACAATCTGTGACCAGGTTCATCAATGAACTGCTGGAAGGTGATACTGACAACTTCCTCGTGGACCTGCGGGTGAAACCGGGGAACAATATAAAGGTGTTCATGGATGCTGACAGTGGAATAAGCATTGCACGATGTGTAAGTATCAACCGCGCCCTGTATAAAAAGATCGAAGAGGCAGCCTGGTTTCCGGAAGGGGATTTCTCACTGGAAGTATCGTCACCCGGGTTAGATGAGCCACTGAAACTTCTTCGGCAATACAGGAAAAACCTTGGCAGAAGCGTGGAAGTGACCATGAAGGATGCCTCCAGAATTGAGGGTAAATTGCTGGAAGTAACTGAAGACGGAATCGTTGTGGAAGAAATAAAAGGTAAGAATAAGAAAAAGGAAGTGATAGCACATTCCTTGTTATTTGATAACATCAAACAGACTAAAATTCAGGTAGTTTTCTAAATATCACTACAATGGCAAGTATCAATTTGATAGAAGCATTTCAGGATTTCAAAGACGCGGAGAATATTGACCGTCCCACCATGATGAAAGTGGTGGAAGATGTTTTCAAGACCCTCCTGCGCAAGAAATACGGTGCAGACGACAACTTCGACGTGATCGTGAACGCTGAAAAAGGTGACCTCGAGATCATTCGCAGGCGCACTATCGTAGAAGATGGTGCAGTTGAAGACCCGCTGGCACAGATCGCCTATAGCGATGCTGTTAAGGTGGAACCCGACTATGAAGTGGGTGAAGAGCTGTACGAAGCGGTAGAGATCCTCGATTTTGGTCGGAGAGCAATTCTTGCCGCCAAACAAACACTGGCAAGCCGTATCAGTGACCTGAAAAAGAACGTATTGGTCAAAAAATATGGTGACCGTGTAGGGGATATTCTGAGTGCCGAAGTTTACCAGGTCTGGAAAAAGGAAATCCTCCTGCTCGATGAAGAAGGAAACGAACTTATCCTCCCCAAAAGTGAACAGATCCCACAGGATTATTTCAAGAAAGGCGAAACAATCCGTGCTGTGGTAAAGAAGGTGGAACTAAAAAATAATTCACCCGTAATCATTTTGTCGCGCACCAGTCCGCTTTTCCTCGCTAAATTGCTCGAAATTGAGGTTCCGGAGATTTTCGACGGCCTGATCGTGATCAAAAAGATCGTTCGCGAACCAGGTGAAAGAGCCAAGGTTGCAGTAGAATCCTATGATGACAGGATAGATCCGGTTGGTGCCTGTGTGGGCATGAAGGGAAGCCGAATCCATGGCATCGTTCGGGAACTGAAGAATGAAAACATAGATGTTATCAATTACACCAACAATATCCAACTTCTGATCCAGCGCTCACTTACGCCCGCCAAGATCACCAGTATGGAGCTGGACAACGAAAAGCACCATGTAAACGTCTTCCTGAAGCCCGACCAGGTATCACTTGCCATTGGTCGTAAAGGCGTTAATATTAAACTGGCCCAGGAATTGACCGGATTGACAATTGACGTATTCCGTGATAATGAAGGAGAACCGGAAGAATTTGATATAGACCTCGATGAATTCAGCGACGAAATTGAAACCTGGATCATTGATGAATTAAAACGCATCGGCTGTGATACCGCACGCAGCGTTTTGGACCTTACTGTTGACGAATTAGAGAGAAGAACTGACCTGGAACGCGAAACCATTGAAGAGGTGAAGCGGGTTGTTCAGGAGGAGTTCGAAAAAGAATAAATACTGTTCACACAGAAAAGATAAATGGCAGAAACAACAACACCTAGATTGATGGCTGCGGCCAAGGAATTCAACATCGGTAAAGACACCCTTGTTGACTTTCTGGCGAGCAAAGGATTTGATCGTGAAGATCTGAAACCCACTTCCAAACTCACGGAGGACATGTACAATGCCCTTCAGCGTGAGTTTCAGGGCGATAAAGTGGCAAAGATCAAAAGCGACCAGATTGACCTGCCCAAAGGCAGTGTGCAGGATAAGAAGCGGAAGGAAGATGAGGATATCAGTATTCGTAAAGAAGTTAAGAAGACAGAGCCTGTTAAGGAAGAAAAGCCAGTAGTAGTTGAGGCCACTCCGGCACCCGTTCAAAAAGTGGAAGCGCCAGCTGCTCCGGAACCAGTTGCCCAGGTGGAAGCCCCTGAACCTGCTCCGGTTGAAGCTCCGGCTCCAACACCGGCCCCGGAAGCTGAGCCTGCTCCCATTGTGGAAGCGACACCAGCCCCTGTAGCAGAAGTTTCTGTTCCGGATGCTACGCCTGTAACAGAAAAGCCCGCAAGCTTTGAGGGCCCCAAGATCATTGACAAGATCGACCTCTCTACCATCGATTCTTCAACCCGACCTAAGAAAACGGTGAAGAAATCAGAGGCACCCGCACCCGCGGCTAAAGCAGTGGAACCCCCCGCTCCTAAAGCGCCAAAAGCCCCGGTAGCCGTACCTAAAGAAGATGTTGTTGCTAAAGAAAAGACTATTGAAAACCCACCGGTCGCAGCACCACAGGAAGAACCTGAAACGCCGCCGATGATTGAAAATATCCAGGCACAGCGCCTTACCGGGCCTAAGATCTTAGGTAAGATCCAGCTTCCGGTTGATAGCGATACCCGCCCTAAAGCAGCGCCAGCAGCATCAGCCGGTGCATCAGCATCATCCGCTGCCCATGACGAAAAACGTAAACGTAAACGTATCCCTATCGACAAGAAAGGGGAGAATATCACCCGCCAGCAGGCAAGCGGACAGCAGGGTGGTGGTGGCGGATACCAGGGCCAGCAACGTCCACCCGGTCAGGGTGGTGGCGGGGGCCGGTTCCCGCGTCCACAGGGCCCAGGTGCCGGAGGCGGCAGAGGTCCGGCCCGTCCGGGACAAGGAGCACCTCGTACCGGTGGTCCTCGTGAAGTAAAAGAAATTGACCAGAAAGAGATCCAGGAGAAAATACGCCAGACCCAGGCCAAAATGGCCGGAAGCTCTGGCAAAGGTAGAAGTGTAAAATCAAGGCTCCGCCGTGAGAAACGCCAGGAAATGGCCGACCAGCAAGGCAATGAGACCCAGGATATGACCCTGCAGGTAACAGAATTTATCAGCGTTAGCGAACTGGCTAACCTGATGGATGTTGGTTATGCCGATGTTATCGGAAAATGTATGGGACTTGGAATGATGGTGTCTATTAACCAACGACTCGACGCTGAAGTAATTGAACTGGTTGCCAATGAATTTGGATTCAATGTTGAATTTATCGGAGTTGATGACGTTGACCAGCTTGATGAAGAAGATGATGAAGATTCACCCGATGAACTTCAGCCACGTAGTCCCATCGTTACCATCATGGGTCACGTTGACCATGGTAAAACCTCACTGCTCGACTATATCCGCTCTGCCAACGTAGTTGGCGGTGAAGCAGGTGGTATCACCCAGCACATTGGTGCCTATACAGTTGATCTCCCAAGTGGTAAAAAGATCGCATTCCTCGATACACCCGGTCACGAAGCCTTTACGGCGATGCGTGCACGTGGAGCCAAGGTTACCGATATCGCTGTGATCGTGATCGCTGCAGATGATGCCGTGATGCCACAAACGAAAGAAGCCATCAGCCATGCCCAGGCCGCAGGTGTTCCAATGATCTTCGCCATAAACAAGATCGATAAAGATGGTGCAAACCCTCAGAAAATATATGAGCAGCTCGCAGGAATGAATATTCTCGTTGAAGAATGGGGTGGTAAATTCCAGAGCCAGGAACTGAGCGCTAAAAAAGGACTCAATGTTGATCTCCTGCTCGAAAAAATATTGCTCGAAGCTGAAATTCTGGACCTGAAAGCAAACCCCGAGCGAGAAGCAAACGGAACCATCATTGAAGCAACCCTCGATAAGGGCCGCGGATATGTTGCTACCGTACTTGTTCAGAACGGTACCCTTCACCAGGGAGATCTGGTAGTATCGGGACAGTTCTACGGAAGGGTGAAAGCAATGTTCAACGAAAGGAACAAAAAGCTCGATCAGGCCCCACCATCCACACCAGTTTTGATCCTTGGTCTGAATGGTGCACCACAGGCGGGTGAAACATTCCGCGTATTTGAAGACGAATCAGAAGCTAAAGATATCGCTACCCGCCGGGCACAGATCCTGCGGGAACAGGGTATCCGTACCAAGAAACATATCACCCTTGATGAGATCGGCCGACGCCTCGCACTGGGTAACTTTAAGCAGCTCAACCTCATCATCAAAGGTGACGTGGATGGATCTGTGGAGGCACTGAGTGATTCCCTGATCAAGCAAAGTACCGAAGAGATCGCGGTGAGCGTTGTGCACAAAGCCGTTGGTGCAATCACAGAAAGTGATGTACTCCTTGCAACTGCATCAGACGCCATTATCATCGGATTTAACGTCAGGGCATCCTCACAGGCAGCCAAGCTGGCAGAAAATGAAGGTGTACAGATCAAGACTTACTCCATCATTTACAATGCCATTGAAGAGATCAGAAGCGCCATGGAAGGAATGCTTGAACCCAAAGTACAGGAGAAGGAAGTTGCTACCGTGGAGATCAGGGAAGTGTACAAATTCGATAAGGCTACTGTTGCCGGATGTTTTGTTACGGAAGGTAAGATCAAGCGCGATAGTAAGATCCGCCTCTTCCGCGATGGCGTACTCATCTACCCTCGTACCGAAGGAGCCTTTGCTGAACTGGGAAGCCTGAAACGCTTTAAAGACGATGTAAAAGAAGTAAACAACAATTACGAGTGCGGACTTACACTTAAAAACTTTGCCGATATACAGGTGGGAGATACCATCGTGGCAATCGAAGAAGAAGAAGTTAAACGTACTCTGTAATGATCCGCTCCTCACAGTAACCCTGTGAGGAGCCATATCATTTTGTTAAATAATCAAACAATCGAAACAGGAGCCCGTCTCCTGTTTTAATTTGTAGAAGAATGAAGAAATTATTGCTGCTTTTGACGGCCATCAGCGCCGGCTACCTCACCCAGGCACAAACGCGTAAAGTAGTGGCTGACAAAATTATTGGTGTGGTAGGAGATAAGATCATACTCCACTCCGATATCAGGAACGCCATCTTTGATGCACAGCGTCAGGGACAAACACTTCCCGATAACCCGGAATGTATCATCATGGAACAGGCCCTTGCTCAGAAAGCACTGGTGTTACAGGCTGAAAAAGATTCACTGGTTGTGAGTGAGGCAGAGATCGAAGCGCTGCTTGATAACCAGGTTCGTGGTTTCGTTCAGATGTACGGTTCCAAAGATGCCCTCGAGCAAATCGCGGGACGAACTGTTTACCAGATAAAGGAAGATTTCAGGCAGTCTTTCACAGAGAGGAAGCAGGCTGAAATGATGCGGGCCAAGATCGTCGAAAACATCCGAATCACACCAAATGAAGTAAAGGATTATTTCGATAAAATCCCCTTTGACAGTTTACCCTTTTATGAGAGTGAACTTGAAGTAGGTGAAGTAGTGATGTATCCAAAGGCGAGCCGTGACCTGGAACTTTATGCCATCGAAGAACTCAAGGATTTTAAACAGCAGGTAGAAGAGGGACGTCAGAAATTTGAGACACTCGCTAGCCTTTATACAGATGATCCGGGAAGCAAAAATACTGGTGGCATGTATGCCATTAACCGTACCGAAAAACAAATGGACCCGGCATTTATTTCCAATGCCTTCAGGCTTCGCGAAGGACAGGTTTCCCCTGTTTTCAAAAGTAAATTCGGATACCATATCATCCAGATGGTTAGCCGCGCCGGAGATGATGCAACCGTGCGCCATATCCTGAAAATCCCCGCAATAACCGATACCGAAGTAGGAACGGTTGTTGAAAAAATGGATTCCCTCCGTACTAGAATTGTTGATGGAACAGTAGGATTTGGGGAGGCAGTTAACAGGTACAGTGAAGACGAAAATTCCAAGTTCACAGGTGGTATGCGCCAGTGTGGGAACGGCACCTTTTGCACCATCGATCAACTCGACAAGGAACTGGTATTACAATTGAAAGATCTCAATCCCGGCGACTTTTCAAAACCCCTTGTTTATACCGATGAGCGGGGTAAGAAAGGAGTACGATTAATTTACCTGAAATCACGTACAGAACCCCATCGCGAAAACCTGAAAGACGATTATAATAAGGTGGCAGAAAGAGCCCTTGAAGAGAAGCGATATGAAACCATCGAAAAATGGTTCGCCAATAAGATCCCGAGTTTTTATCTCACCATTGATCCACAGTTTGCTTCCTGTGACCAGCTTGGATTATGGATGCAGAATCTGGCAAAATAACCTTTCCTGTCTGATGTTTTTCCTACTGAACTGTTCTGCCTAACTTTAAGGATATGATCGTTACCAGCCAGGGAATACATAGCATGACGCAACACCTGCCCTATCGGTTCCACTCAGATGAAGTAGGTGTGATATCCTTTTGCAGCGATGCGCTCAGTTTGCTTTCCGGAAAAGAGGTTAAAGCAACACCTGTAAAACTCGACGCGCTACTACATCTTGATAGCAGCGCGAGTTCTGCCCTTGGTGTTGCTACCCGCTACCGTGAACCTGTCTGCTTTCGTGCATCTATTCGCGTTAAAGAAGAAAGTTTACTCCCAGTCTATTGGACAGTTGTGCCCCATCCTGGTGGATACGACTGGTTCGGATTTCCTGCTGCAATACGCGACAGAATTGAAGGTCGGCTCACAGAGCTTGAACTCCTGGTAGCCTCCCTCACTGATATGGTTTTTGAACTCGATAAAGATGGAATCTATATCAATTTCTGGGTCAAAGATCCGAGTGTATTGTATGTAGAACCTTCACTATTCCTGGGACAGGATGTTCGTAATGTAATCCATAAATATTTTGAACCACTTGAACACCGCCTTCGTCCCGCCTTTGATGAATCAGTAGAAACACGTAGTAGTAAAGTTGTTGAATACGTATTGCCAGGCACAAATCAATGGTACTCATGCCGCTATTCTCCTATCCTTAATTCTGAATCAGCATTGGTAGGCATGATTATCACAATAGCTGAAATAAGTGCCCAGAAAAAACTTGAAATCGACCTTCGTGAAAGTGAACAGAGTTACCGCGACTTGTTCGAGAATGCAAATGATATAATTTATATCATTGATCCCAATTCAAATGTGCGATCAATGAATCGCATGGCACAGAAATTACTTGGTTATTCGCAAGAGGAGATGACAGGTAAATCATCACATCTTTTCTTCGCACCTGAAAAGCTCACACATGCCATTGAACAGGGTAAAATAAAAATGGATGGCGGCTCGAGCCTTACCGTTTATGAATCTGAATTCGTCTCCAAAAACGGAACGCGCATACCCGTTGAAGTGAGTTCCAGGCTTATCATTAAAAATGGTAAGACAGATGGTATTCATGTTACCGCACGTGACATGACCAATCACAAAAAAGCCCAATCAGAGCTCGCCAACAGCGAAGCAAGATTCCGTTTTCTTTCAGAATATGCGCATGACCTGATTTGTCTGCACCGGCCTAATGGCGATTATATTTATGTTTCTCCGGCATCAAGACAGTTACTTGGTTATGAGCCCGAAGAACTCACCAATCGCTCTCCCTATGATTTTTTTCTTCCGGAAGATGCGGATACCACAGTAAGAGATGCGCATAATCATAACAGTAAGGGAATGAGCAGCCATTCTGTTCAATATCGTTTCCGAAAGAAAGACGGTTCTTTTATCTGGCTGGAAACTGTCTCTAAACCAATCGTTGAAGATGGCGAAGTAATTTATATCCAAACGAATAGCAGGGATATAACTTATCGGAAAATGACTGAAGACCAGCTTGTGGAAAGAGATCGGCTTTCTTCAGCTCTCGCTAAGTCCTCTAAATTATTACTAACTAGTAACTCTATAGAAGATGGCCTCCGGCAATGCCTTCAGGTACTGGGTGATGCAGTTCAGGCAGAATGTCTCTTTGTATTACAAGGTGTGAAAGGTGAAAGCAAGCTATTCCATATATGGTGCCAATCTTCACCCTGCACTGTGATGCAGAAGGCCCACTTCTTCGTTGGTGCTGCTTCCCTGTTAACTGAAGAAGAAAGGAATACTGCGGGTTTTGTAACAGAGTACCATATTGCCAATGAATCAAATGAAATTATACGTAGCTGGATGGATAAGTTGGGATATAAATCGCTTTTGATTATACCCCTTGTAACCAGTGATGGTAATTGGGGTATTTTTGGTTGTGGCCAGAAAGAAAATGCCAGACAATGGAGTAAGACAACCATAGACACCCTCACCACATTTGCTTCTTCGCTTAGTTCAGTAATTGAAAAAAACATCCGCGACCAACAGATCAGGCGGAGCGAAAACCTTGTGCAATTGGAGAAAGAAGTGCTGGAAATGCATACGGGATCTAATGCTTCACTGCAGGAGATTGCAAATCACTTAATTGTTGGACTGGAAGCCCTTGGTGATAATCTTTATTGTGCCGTTCTCCTTTGTAAAAGTAACCTTCGAGAAGCTGTTAGTCTTGCTGCTCCAAGTCTTCCTGCTGCTTTCAGGGATTTTGTAAATAATACCCCCAATGACTCAATTCATACTACTTGCGGAAGGGCAGTAGAAACCCGGCAGCAGGTATTTATTGAAGATATAAGCAAAAGCGATCTTGCAGAAACTACACGCCAGGGTGCTGTAATGTTAGGTATAAAGGCAACCTGGTCCATACCCATTATTAGCTCATCCGCTGAAGTGCTGGGAACATTTTCTGTATTCTTCCAGGTTGCAAGATCACCCAGGCCAGACGAACTAACGATGATCAATAGGGCCACTCATATCCTGACGATGATCATTGAAAATAAACAAGCAGCAGAGAAACTGCGTATGAGTAATGAAAGATATTTATTGGCAACACGTGCTTCTAATGAAGCCATCTGGGATTGGGATGCAATTGAAAGAGTTTCATTCTGGGGAGAGGGCTTCAATTCACTATTCGGCTATCCATCACAGTTCTACCCCGGCGATACTAATAATTGGGAGGATAAGATTCATCCCCATGACCGTGAACGCGTACTCAAAAGTATAGATTCGGTTTTAAACGGGGAAAGACAAGGTCTCTTCATTGAAGAATATCGTTTCCGGAAAGCCGATGGCAGCTATGCACTTGTAATAGATAAAGGGTACTGCATGTATAATGAGGAAGGCAAAGTAATACGTATGATTGGTTCCTGCGAAGATATCACTGAACGGAAGCGTATGGAGGAGCGACTGGTGCAGCAGGAGATCCATAAACAGCAGCAGATTGCACAAGCCGTAGTGGATGTTCAGGAAAGTGAACGCGCTGAAATCGGTAAAGAACTTCATGATAACGTAAACCAGTTGCTCACCACAGCCAAACTTTTCCTGGAGGTGGCCCAAAATGAGGATGGCATGTCAAAGCAGATGATACGCCGTAGTTCCGATACCATCATGAGTGCCATAAATGAGATCCGGACCATCAGCAGGAGCCTGATGCCAGCCAGTCTCAATGACCTCGGACTTGTTTCATCCATCAATGACCTGGTAGAAAACATTGAACTTACCCGACAATTAAAAGTAATTTTCCGCCACAAAGAAAAGTTGGATAGTATTTTGCATCCCAAACAAAAACTGACCCTGTTCAGGATCATTCAGGAACAGGTCAATAATGTGATCAAACACGCTAAAGCAAATAAACTCGAAATCGATATAACTTATACAAATAGGTTCACCCGTCTCGAAATTAAAGATGATGGTCAGGGCTTTGATCTCAATGAAGCAAAGTTGAAAGACGGCATGGGATTGTCTAATATTATGAGTAGAGCAGCCATCTTTAATGCAGATGTTCAGGTGCTCACGGCACCTGGTGAAGGGTGTAGACTTATTATTGTATTACCAAATAAAAACAACCAGAATACCTGATGAAAAAAGTTTCAATACTGATAGTGGATGATCACAAGCTGATCCGCGAAACATGGAGTTTTATCCTGGCGAGTGATTCCCGCTTTGAAGTGATTGCCGATTGTGGTGATCCCGGTGAGGCCATTCAGATCGCCAGCGAACATAAACCCAGCGTAGTGCTTATGGATATCAATATGGTCCCAATGAGTGGATTCGATGCCACCGGTGAAATTCGGAAGGTTAGCCCCAATACAAAAATCATCGGCGTGTCTATGCATTCACAACCGGCCTACGCACGTAAGATGCTTCAGGTAGGGGCCCAGGGATATGTAACCAAAAACAGCAGTCGCGAAGAAATGGTAAAGGCCATTCTTGAAGTTGACAAAGGGAATAAATATATCTGCGATGAGATACGGAATATAATTTCTGAACAAGTTCTGGAGCCCGGAGGTGAAGGTCACGATATCCAGAGCCTCACCGATCGTGAGATCCAGGTGATACATTATATCAAGGCCGGCCATTCTTCCCGCGAAATAGCCCAGGAACTTGATATATCGCTAAAAACAGTAGAGGTACACCGCCATAATATCCTGAAAAAACTGAAACTAAAAAATGCAGCTTCTCTCGTAAACTTCATCAACAGCAACCCTAGTTTGTATTAGGTGTCTGACATATGTTCGGGGGATGTTCGAACATCATGTTCCTGAACAACCTAAGTTCAATGTTCTCTACTTGCGCCATATCTTTTTTTAGAAAGCTCCAGCCACCGGAAAAACTACCGGAAGGTATTGATCTTCTTTATCCGCATCCTCAACCTGAGGTACAGCGGGTAATACAGGAATTTTTTAACCGTTTTTATTCCGATGGAGAACTCCGGGTCATGCTTATAGGAATCAATCCAGGTAGATTCGGTGCAGGTATTACAGGCATCAATTTTACAGCACCCAGGCAATTATTGAATGATTGCGGCATAACCCATCCCTTCGGTGAATCTTCAGAGCTTTCAGCCGAATTCATCTATACCCTAATCCGTGCATATGGTGGTGCCGCGGCATTCTACAGCAGATTCTATATAGGCTCCGTTAGTCCGATTGGCTTCGTGAGGGCAGGTAAAAATCTGAACTATTATGATGACCCACATCTTCTCGCATCTATAAAACCCTATGCAGTCCAATGTCTTCAAAGCCAGCTCAGTTGCGGCATCCGGCGCCACAAAGCCATCTGCATCGGAGGACATAAGAACCTGCATTTTCTTAACTGGCTCAATGAGGAGTATCATTTTTTCAACGAGATCATTTCCGTTCCCCATCCGCGGTTCATCATGCAATATCGCCGCTCACACATAGAGCAGTACGTCCAGGAATATTTATCGGCGCTTGCGTATTGTGTAAAAGAATAATATATACTTTTACAGCCGATAATATTTATTTTATGATTTTCTAAGCTGTCGGCCCCCCACCGACCTGGGTCAGATAACCCACCCAAAATCAGTCAACTGGTAAGCATTCCTGCGAAGGCTATACCCCCATCCGGTAATTTAACCGGCAACCCCTTAGCACTAGTTTTTTTAACCAACTGAACAGTCACAATGCATCAGAACGACGCATCAACCCTTTCAATGGGTAATATATTTCGCCTTATCCGCGCCGCCCTTCGTGGCGATGAACAGGATTACACCTCGGGAAGCATCCGCCGATCCGTTTTTCTTCTAGCTATTCCTATGATATTGGAAATGGGAATGGAAAGCGTTTTCGCAGTGGTGGACCTTTATTTTGTAGGAAGGCTTCCCGATAGCCGGCATAATATTCAAACGGTGGGACTAACGGAGTCTGTCCTCTCACTTGTTTATGCCCTCGCTATCGGTATAAGCATGGCAGCTACGGCCATGGTAGCCCGAAGAATCGGAGAGAAAGACCCTCGCGCGGCAGCCCACGCTGCCATGCAATCACTTTGGTTGGCACTCGCCATTACGGTGGTAATAAGCATAACAGGTATAATTCTGGCGCCTGATATACTACGATGGATGGGAGCGGAGGCCGAAACTATCGCCCTGGGTACCCCCTATACCAGGCTCATGATGGGAGGTAGCATAGTCATCATGCTGCTATTCCTTATCAATGGTATTTTCAGGGGCGCAGGAGACGCCTCCATGGCCATGAAAAGCCTTTGGATCGCCAATATAGCCAACATAATTCTTTGTCCACTCCTGATCCTGGGCTGGGGACCATTCCCTGCACTTGGCTTATTTGGTGCAGCTTTGGCCACAACTATAGGAAGGGGAATCGGTGTGTGCTATCAGGTTTACCACCTTTTCGGAGGAAAAGGAATTGTAAAACTTAAAACCGCGGATTGGCGCCCCGACTTCAGCATCATTGGATCCCTGCTTAAAGTGGCTACACCAGGAACCATGCAGTTCATCATCGGTTCCTGCAGCTGGATCTTCCTCGCAAGACTAGTAGCCGAAACCGGGCATTCCGCTGCCTCCGCAGGATACCAGACTGCAATCAGGATCCTGATCTTTTTCCTTTTGCCGGCATGGGGAATGGCTAATGCGGCAGCAACGCTGGTGGGACAAAACCTCGGCGCCGGTCATCCGGAAAGAGCCGAAAGTTCAGTAAACACTGCAGCACTCTATAACACCATTTTCATGGCTGCCGTAATGCTTTTTTTCCTTGCAGCAGCAGATGTAATAGTTGGCTTTTTTACCACAGAAGCTGATGTGAAAAGAATAGGCGTG
Source organism: Flavihumibacter sp. ZG627 (assembly GCF_000814325.1). Lineage (GTDB taxonomy): Bacteria > Bacteroidota > Bacteroidia > Chitinophagales > Chitinophagaceae > Flavihumibacter. The sequence continues at coordinate 71,273 of NZ_JPHF01000001.1, forward strand.
CAGGCTTTACGCATCATGAGCGCCGGTTATATTTTCTATGGAATCGGAATGGTTATGGCTAATGCCTTCAACGGCGCCGGCGATACCAAAACGCCGACCTGGATAAACCTCTTCGGCTTCTGGCTTTTCCAGATACCACTGGCATACCTGCTTGCAAAAACATTGGAGATGGGCCCCCCGGGTGTGTTCATCGCAATCCCCGTTGCAGAAACCGCGATCACCATCACAGCCTGGCTACTGTTCCGGAGAGGGAGATGGAAAACGGTGGCGATATAAAAAGGCAATAGGCAATAGGCAATAGGCAATAGGCAATAGGCAATAGGCAATTGATTTTACTTATCTTCATTTCAGCATCTTTATCTATTGCCTATTGCCTATTGCCTAGATAACTTTCACCATTAACCGACTATGAGCTATATCGATCCGGACAAACTTCGACAATCATTTTTCCTCCTGATCATAGCGGGATTAGCAGTACTGCTTTTCTTTGAGATGAAAGCATTCCTGCCAGCCACCCTCGGTGCATTTACCCTGTTTGTATTAATGGGGAAATGGATGCAGAATCTTGTAGACAGGGGATGGAAACAGTCGCTGGCAGCGGCAGCCCTGATGTTGTTATCTTTCATCGTAATCGTATTGCCAATAGGAGCAGTTGTGAAGCTGGTGATCTCGCGGCTAAGCATATCCGAACAACAAATAACAGAAGCCGTAAATGCCCTTAAACTTTATGTTGGACGTATTGAACAGAAGACCGGGTTTGAAATATTGAGTGATAAGTATATGGGACAGGTGAGTGAGCAAGTAGCCAAAACACTCCCGGGTATACTGGGTGCCACTTTCAACACGCTAACCACCCTGGTTGTGATGTATTTTATTCTATATTTCATGCTTACCCAGCGCAAAGAAATGCTGGATGCTTTTACTGATCTTACCCCCATGAGCCGAAGGCACCAGCAAGATCTTCGCAAGGAAGTTGGATCGCTGGTTTATTCCAATGCTATCGGTATCCCACTTATTGCTATACTGCAGGGTTTAGTTGGTTTGATTGGGTTCCTGATTCTGGGTGTCAAAGAACCCATGCTCTGGTTTGCCATTACATGCATCACCGCCATGTTACCCATCGTAGGTGCGGCCCTGGCCTATATTCCACTTGCGGTCATGTTTTTTGCGGCAGGAGATACCTGGCGAGGGGTTGCTATGCTGATATTCGGATTCGGTATCATTGGTACAGTAGATAATGTTTTCCGATTCTGGCTTCAAAAAAAAATCGGCGATGTCCACCCCCTCATAACCGTTTTCGGAGTTATTATCGGATTGCAATTATTCGGTTTTATCGGACTGGTTTTTGGACCACTTCTTATATCTGTTTTTATCCTTCTTATTCGTATCTATCGCTATGAATTCAGCAATAAAACAGAGCCATCCAATACTGACACCAGATCAGAAAGTAAGTCATTATCCAAACCCGGTTCAAAAGCAGATAACAGGTCTTCAAATAAACCCGTTAACAAACCCCGAAATCAACAACCTCACAAACAACCAACAAAAGCAGCCTCCAATTCACCTTCCAAATCTGAATCAAGATCTGAATCCAAATCAGAATCCCCCCGCATCACCATTCAAAAGAAAAAGGACTAAACCCTCCCTCTAAATCCTTCCATCTCTCCATCTCTCCATCCCTCCATAATATTTCCCCCGCTTCACCGTTATATCCTTCCAAACCTCTGAAAAACCCAGATCATGAACCTGACCGTGAAAACTGTTATGGTAGGCTCGATGCTATTTGCAGGCCTGCTCACTCCCGTCTTTATGACGGGAAAAGACACCGGTGAATCAACAAGGCGTATTACCGGATTCACTGCGCTGCTGATTGAAGACCCCACCACAAAAACCGGCTCCAAAAATCCAGTTTCTCATAGTAACGGTAACCCAATTGCTCTGGATAAGACAAATGTGTCAGCTAAGAAAAATACTTCCCACAAACTTGCCGAAGAAGCTACAGCCATCTATACAGAATTGGGCCTTCGCGCAAGAGGACTTTCTTCTGCTGCATTTCAATATGCATGGAGGGGCTATAAGAACCTTCGCCAAATGGGAAAACTTCGTCGGGGTGATGTTTTGTCAATCTGCGACTTTAGCCAGTCTTCACGCAGAAAACGCATGTATATTATTGATGTAGAAGAGATGAAATTACTTGTTCATACCTATGTAGCACATGGCCGGAATTCGGGAGGTGAGTATGCGAAACAGTTTTCCAATCGTCCGGAGAGCCACCAAAGTAGCCTGGGTTTTTATGTAACACGACAAACCTATTTCGGGGAGCATGGACTGGCATTAAAAATAGATGGGGTAGAAAGAGGAATAAATGACAAAGCTTCCGCACGCAATATTGTAGTGCATGGATCGGATTATGTTGGTTCGGATTTCCTGAGATCAAATAAATTCAATGGCCGCAGTTTCGGTTGCCCTGCAGTGCCGAGGGAACAATCAAAAAAAGTTATCAATGCCATTAAACATGGCAGTTGCCTGTTTATATATCACCCGTCCAAAAAATACCTGGCGAAATCGCAGATACTCAACGCTTAGAATGTATTAGATCAATTGCTGGTTTGGACAACCCCTGAACCCGGTCTGAATAGATCGGGTTTTTCCCGCTGATGGCAGTTTATAACAGGCCACCGGCTTTATTCTGACTCTTAGGCACTATGTTACTGTCGCATGTTCTGTATTACGCCAGGGCCTATGCGCAATTGTTTTCGATTCGCAGCGCTGGTGGAAAAAATTGCTGTAGTTGGCGTGAGTCTATTAGCAATATTACTCTGGTCCGCTATTTCAAGAGCCCTTATCCAAATGTATATAATGGGCTCCTTCTCCTAAATCTTACCTCTTACCTCTCACCTCTTACCTCTTACATCTTACCTCTTACCTGTTTTGCTTCTTACTTCATAGGGCTACGACCGCTATCAGCATTGACGCCAACCCTGTTGCATATCCCCATACGATCTCTTTCACAGTATGGTCACTCACGGCAAATCTCGCTGTTCCAACGGCTCCTGCAATAAGTAATGCAATCGAGAGAGGCATACCCATGGGGATCTCACTGTTCCAGGCAAGGTGAATAAAAAAGCCTGCCAGCACACCCATTGCAATAGTATGCAAGCTGATCTTTATGAAGTTGTTAGCAGTTAGCGCAATGATACTTGAAACGAAAACCGCACAGAGCATCTGCACTAATTCAGGTGGATTATCCGGACGGTTTTTACTTACATAAAAGATCCAGAAATAGAAGATCATAGATGCCACAATAGGAATGATGCGGTCCTTTTTTTCCTTCAGGTGGATGCTACCCGCAAAGCCGAGTTGCTTCAAAAGGAAAACAGTAAACGCGGGGAATAGCGTTGTGCTCACCATCACCGAAGCAAGCTTTAATGTTTTATACCATTCATTCTCGCCAGCAAATGCAAATGGATGCAGGTAAAGAAGAAAAGCGGTGATATAGGCAGGGATGAAAAGGGGGTGAAATATAAAGGACAGCAGGTGGCCAAAAACACGAAGTGGTGCAGGCGTTTGTTCAGGTTCGGCACCCTGGGCAGCGGATTGCTCATTTTGTTCAGAGAAGACCATCATATTTCCTTTCTTAGTCGGGCCACCGGGATGTTCAGTTGTTCACGGTACTTGGCCACTGTTCTGCGTGCAATGTTATAACCTTTTTCCTGCAAAAGTTCAGTAAGGCGTTCGTCGCTCAAAGGTTTGCGCTTATGTTCTGCTTCCACCAGGTTGCTTAGAATTTTTTTCACCTCGCGTGTACTAACTTCTTCACCGCTCTCCGTACTCAGGCTTTCAGAGAAGAAAAACTTCAACCGGTAAGTGCCAAATTCAGTTTGTACAAACTTACTATTAGCTACCCGGCTTACAGTGGAAATGTCTAGTCCCGTCCGCTCTGCAATATCTTTCAGGATCATGGGGCGCATCGTAGTTTCATCGCCCGTGAGAAAGAATTCTTGCTGGTATTCCATGATGGTTGACATGGTCATCATCAGCGTCTCCTGCCTTTGCTTAATGGCGTCGATAAACCATTTGGCCGCGTCTATTTTCTGTTTGATAAAAAGTACGGCATCACGCTGGCGTTTGTCTTTCTTTGTGCCTTTGTCATAATCCTTCAACATGTCGCGGTAACCCTCACTGATACGAAGATCAGGTGCGTTTTTGCTGTTGAGGGTAAGTTCAAGTTTGCCACCATTATTATAGATGAAAAAATCGGGCAGCACATAGCTTTCGGCCTTGTTGATCTCACCTATATTTCCGCCAGGTTTGGGACTCAGTTTAATGATCTGCTGGATGATTTCCTTTAATTGATCATCGTCAATATTTAATCCCCGCTGGATCTTATCATAATGTTTTTTGGTGAACTCATCGAAATAACGGGTTAGGATTTCAATAGCTCCTTCAACGGCAATTCCTCCCACCGACCGGCGGCGTTCGAGTTGAAGGAGAAGGCATTCCTGCAGGTCGCGGGCAGCCACTCCGGCGGGATCAAATTGCTGTATCAGTCTGATCAATCCTTCGATCTCATCTTCAGTTGCGTCAATATTCTGGCGGAAAGCCAGGTCATCCTGGATGGAGGCTGTTTCGCGACGAAGGTAACCATCATCATCAATGCTTCCCACGATCTGCTCGGCGATCTTGCTGCTGCGCTCGTCTAGTTTAAGCATACCCAATTGGTCAGCAAGCGTATCATGAAGTGTGGTCTCAACTTTAAAGGGCATCACCTGCTTATCGTCCAACTCAGGGTAATTATCATCGCGAAGCCGGTAATCGGCAATATCATCATCCCCTTCATGAACATAATCGCTGATATCAATTTTGTCATATTCATCCTCACTTCCTTCTGTATCATATTCATCCTCACCCTCAAAATCATCCCGGTTTTCATCAAATTCATCAGAAGCTTCATCCGATTGCTCCAGGGCCGGATTCTCCTCCAGCTCCTCCTTTATCCGCTCTTCGAGGTTTGCCGTAGGCACCTGCAGCAGCTTCATCAGCTGTATCTGCTGAGGAGAAAGCTTCTGCAGTAATTTTTGTTGTAAACTTTGACTAAGGGCCATACGTTATTAGGGTTTATGGCGGACCTTTCCGGTGGGATGGCCGCGCTTTCCACAAAAACCAGGCCGTAAATTACAAAATTCATGGTAATACAGGGGGAAGGATTCCTTAAAATTCTATTAACACTGCTTTTTGGAGCAGTCCAGATGTGCTCAAATGCGCAACAGGAGCGGATTTTATACCATCAGGATCTTTTTTCCGCCTTCCAGTTCACAATTGTGGATAAAATGGAAAAAAAATTCAATATTTCTGCGGGCGGGAGTGCTTATTCCGGGGTTAAATCTATCCCTTTCTGGACAACGTACAATGTGTCCCTCCCTTATTTTCAACCGAATAATCCTGCCGCGATCGCCCCGCATATGTCAATGAATCAATGGGGAGTAATTTGTGTTGGGGAGTGGAAATTCGAACAACGCACCGGCATCCCACTACGCTTTCGGCTTGGGTCATTGCAGTATGTTGATATGCTGGAAGGTAAGACCCAGGGATATGATTTCAGGCAGCGGTAGATCAATGTGGCGCTTACTGTTTATTCACCCGGCGATGGCTCTTTCTCAGGAATCCACTCCATTACAGGTATGGTTGCACGCTGCCTGTAATAATTAAGTCTTAAACTATCGCTCCATCCATTCGGATTTTTCACGAAACTCTTACTACTGAAATAAACAGCACCATGAACATTGGGGGTTTTGCGAACTGCCTCAATCATCCTTGGAAGCTGTGACTTATCGCGCCATGGCGCACTGGTTCCCGCCTTATAGATACCCAATCCGATATAGCAATGTTTACCATAGCTGTTGCGACTCCACCAGTCGAGCAAAACTTCAAAAGCAGCAGCTTTATGCCCAAACTCCCAGTAGATCTGTGGAGCCACATAATCGATCCAACCCTCACGAAGCCAGAGGAGGATATCAGCATAGAGATCATCATAATTTGTTACTCCTGCAGTGGTCGCGCTCCCCATGGGGTCCTTATCTGCATTACGCCATACCCCGAAAGGTGAGATGCCGAATTTCACCCAGGGCTTTTCTTCCTTGATGGCACGCGATAAACCAACAATAATAGAGTCTACATTACTCCGGCGCCAGTCGTCGCGCGTCATACCATTACCATATTCCCTGAATGTTTTTGTATCAGGAAATTCCTTTCCCGCAAGCCGGTATGGATAGAAATAATCATCAAAATGCACCGCATCAATGGTATAGCGCTTCACCAAATCCCTGACCACCTTAACCACGAAAGCCTGCGCTTCCTTGTTACCCGGATCAAAATAGGTCTTATCTCCATAATTAAGGAACCAGTCGGGGTGCTGTCTACTCACATGGTCGGGCGCCGGAACAGATTTTTTTATATTGAAGACCGCCCGGTAAGGATTCAGCCAGGCATGGAATTCCATTCCACGCTTATGCGCCTCGCTGATCATAAACTGCAAAGGATCATAGTAGGGTACGGGTGGCTTTCCCTGCTTGCCGGTGAGCCACTCGCTCCAGGGCTCATAAGGGGAAGGGTAGAAGGCATCGGCGGCCGGACGTACCTGCACTATCACGGCATTCATGCCATTCCGCTCATGCATATTCAGCAGCTTGATATATTCCAGTTTCTGGTCATCGGGATGATAACTGCCTGCATCAGGCCAGTCAATATTGGTGACGGTAGCGACCCATGCACCCCTGAACTCAGGAGCAGCTGTTGCCAGGCCTGCTTCAGCAACTTCCATGGGTGCGGCAATGGGCGCTTTGGGAAGGGCTGCAGGGGGAACGCCTTTCAATACTTCAGGAGCCTGGCTGCTGACTCCAACGGCAGATGACAACAATATAAAAATGGAAAGAATACGGGTAAGAGATTTTTTCATTTCAGAGATTTCATCAACAATCGCAACGCTTAAAAATAAGGCAGTTGCATTGGTTTCCATTTATAGGAACCGTTAAATATATTGCCTCGCGAGTCAATCCTGAGAATTGCGTAGTTTATCCAGCAAATGATTAAGCTGTAGCGCCTCTGCCTCATCAAGGTTTTTTAACACGGATTCCATTTCATCTTCCTGGGCATCCATCTGCGATAAGAGTTCTTTTCCTTTCTCTGTTATAACAACATCTACCAGCCTCCTGTCAGCACCGCAAACGGTTTTACGCACCAGGTCCTTCTTCACCAGCCTGTCCACAATGCGGGAAGTATCACTCATTTTATCGAGCATGCGTTGCCTGATCTGAAGCGTACTGAGTGGCTCACCCGCCCCGCGAAGGATTCGCAGGATATTGAACTGCTGGTTGGTGAGATCATAGTGGTCAAGGAACTTACGGGTGTTTTCCATCAGCCAGTTGTAGGAAAAGATCATATTGATCATCGCCTTCTGGTGCTCATTTCTGAACTTTCGCTGGTTGATGTCCTTATTGAGGCTCATAAAATGAATGGTTAAACGATAAAATTACAGAAATTCCATGTGCCCACTTCAATTATCCCCACACTTTAGTTCCCTCAGAACAGTTTGCGCATATATCAATATTCGCCCTCCCCGCTAATAATTTAGAGCGGAAACTTTTATAATCACTATCCTGCCAAACCTCTTTAAATGGCTTTCCCTTCAGGTTCCCGAGCTGGTGCTGGGCGTCCTTATCAAAACAACAGGGAACAACCAATCCATCCCAGGTTATGACCGGCGAATGCCAGGCACGCCAGCAATGATTTGCCAGACTGCCTTTGAATTGGTAGTCTCCTTTCTCGTTCTTCTTATACCTGCTATACTTATCCAAAGTGGGGATCAGCTGGTTGGGATCATTTTCATAATCATATACCTGCGCTGTCTTCAGCCAAACGTCATCAACACCCATTTCTTTACCCAGGGCCTTTACCTCATCTATCTGGTGCTGATTAGGCTTAACCACCAAAAACTGGAATACCACCAAGGGCGTCTTGCTCTTCAGTTTTTTCTTCCAGCGCACAATATTCCTGGCGCCCTCAAGCACCTTATCCAGTTTTCCGCCCACCCGGTATTGCTGGTATATTTCCTGGGTGGTGCCATCAAGTGAAATGATCAGCCGGTCGAGCCCACTCTCCACCGTTTTGCGTGCATTTTCATCGGTTAGATAATGTGCATTAGTGGAAGTGGCTGTATAGATGCCTTTATCGCCGGCATACTTCACCATTTCAAGGAAGCCCGGATTCAGGTAAGGCTCGCCCTGGAAATAAAATACCAGGTAATAAAGGTGGCGATGCAATTGATCAATGGTATCACGAAAAAAATCCTGCTGCAGCATACCCGTAGGGCGGGTGAATGCCCTGAGTCCACTGGGGCACTCGGGGCAGCGGAGGTTGCAGGAGGTAGTTGGCTCAAAAGAGATAGAGATCGGCAGCCCCCATTGCACCGGTTGCTTCAGGTACTTACTCACATAATAACTACCTAAAACCTTGGAGGCATTCCAGGCGCGGCGGATCGTGAGCTTTCGCAGAAGATTTACTGAATCGGTGAAATTAAAGGGCATGGCGCAAATATACGTTTCTCCCTTCCTTAACCATTCCATAACCATGCGTTCACAATATGGTAATGAGCCCGGCCTAACCTTGCTATTCCAAAAAATACTGCACTAATTATGAAAAAATTTCTCCCCCTTATTCTGCTGGCGGGGTCCCTGGTTGCCTGCAATAAAAACGATTCTCCTTATTTCACCAACGAAGACCCGGCTAGTTTTTCCGAGACCGGCTCAATTGATATTGGTGGTGAAGGCGCTGCTGAGATCACCGCATTTGACCCTGTCACCAAAAGATTGTTCGTGGTGAATAATACCGATCGTAATAAGATCGATGTCATCGATTTCAGCAATCCCGCTTCCATGACAGTTATAGCAGATATCGACATCAGTTCATTCGGCGCAGCGAATAGTCTGGCAGTTTCTGAAGGTAAACTTGCTGCAGCAGTTGAAGCTAATAACAAACAAGATAATGGCCGCGTATATATCTATGATACAAAGTCACTAACTGAATTAAAGCAAATCAGCGTTGGCGCTTTGCCCGATATGATTTGTTATAGCGCTGATGGCAATTTCATACTTACCGCAAATGAAGGCGAACCAAGTTCGGATTATAGTAATGACCCCCTTGGAACAGTATCCATTATTTCAGTGAGACAAGACTATTCTGTAAATACAATTGATTTCAGTTCTTATAACAAGGAGGAGTATGCGCTAAAGAAAAAGGGCCTTCGGATCTTTGGCCCCGGTGCAAGTCTGGCCCAGGACATGGAACCTGAATACATCACGGTATCACAGGATTCGAAAACCGCCTGGGTAACGCTGCAGGAAAACAATGCCATTGCAAGGATCAACCTCGCATCACAATCATTCACCGGTATTTTCCCGCTTGGTTATAAAGATTATAGCGATATTATGAACGCTATCGATCCTAGTGATGAAGATGGTATCAAGGAATTGCGCACAGTTCCTGCTTTTGGGATGTACCAGCCTGATGCTATCGCAAGTATGCAGATTAAGGGAGTGCCCTTTCTCTTTACTGTTAATGAAGGCGATGTACGTGAGTATGATGCGTATGTAGAAAACAAGCGTGTCAGTGCTATCACACTTGATCCTGCTGCGTTTCCAAATGCTGCTGTGTTGCAGCAGAAGCCTGTTCTTGGCCGGTTGAATATTTCTACTGCCCAGGGTGATACCGATGGTGACGGTGATTATGATGAGCTCTATTCATTTGGCGCCCGTTCATTCAGTGTGTGGAATGGAAATACCGGTGAGCTGTTGTTTGATAGCAAAAATGACATCGAGAAAAAGATCATCGCCGCTGGCATGTATGAAGACAAACGCAGTGATGATAAGGGCGTAGAACCGGAAGGTATAGCACTTGGTAATGTGGGAAATAAAATAATTGCTTTCGTGGGATTAGAGCGCGTGGATGCAGTTGTACTTTACGATGTAACAAACCCCGGCAATCCGCAGTTCCTGCAAGTTCTTAAAACAGGAGATGCTCCTGAAGGAATACTATTTATCCCTGCGCTTCAAAGTCCCACCGGTAAAAGCCTGCTGGTTGTAAGCAGTGAAGGGGATGGGGTGATTAAGGTGTTTAGTCCGGAGGGCCTGTAGGAGAGATGGAGAGATGGAGGGATGGAGGGATGGAAGGGCAATGGGCAATAGTGGAATTTCTATTCACTATTGCCCATTCTCTTGCCGAAGCAATTGATTTTCAGTCCTAAAATAATATGTTAATTTTTTAACAGTTTTTTGGTGGAATTGGAGAAATTCACCCTATCTTCACGACCGCTTATAAAAAAAAGAAGGTCCACTGTAGAAACAGTCGACCTCTAACGATTGCTTGCCATATAAAAAAACGTTCGATTCTTGTTTGTCCCGTCCAACCCTTTGGCTTTCGGGGGAATGAGTTCCGGATGTCAGGCCTCTAATTCTTGCTTTGCCCTTTCTAACGATTGTCTTCCTTTCTAACGGTTGCTTGCCAATTTTTTCTTTTCTCCTGAACTCTGATGTAAAAGTAATGCCTGTTATAAGTGGTTTAAAATCATATTTAGCCACTTTTTATTACTCCAAAAAGGGTAATTTTGCGCCTAATCGCTTATCCAGCAAGGAGTTCCGAAAAAAAACCTAATGATGCCCAACCGATCTACAGATGCTTTATTTCAATTAATAAAATCACTTCACAAGGCCGAAAAGCGACATTTCAAGCTCTATATTAAGCGTGCAACTGCAAAAGAGAACCTGAAAATTGTGGAATTATTTGACACGCTCGACAAACTCGACGACTATGAGGAAAGGGAATTGCTCAAAAAACTCCCATCCATTAAAAAACCACAGCTCAACAATATCAAATCGCATCTATATAAACAACTGCTGGCCAGCCTGCGCGACCTTAAGAGCACAGATACCCTTGAACTACAACTCTCCGAACAACTCGATAATGCCCGGATCCTCTACCATAAGGGCCTCAAACACCAGGCCATGCGGATTCTGGAACGCGCCAAAGAACTGGCCACAGCCAATGGAAAGTTCAATTACCTCGCGCAGGTGATCTCACTGGAGAAAAAGATCGAAACCCTGCATATTACCCGCACCATACAGGAAAAAACTGAAAAGCTTACCCAGGAGGCCCTCGAGATCAGTGGTCATATCGATCGTGTAACCCGGCTGAGCAACCTGGCACTTCGCCTTTATGGCTGGTATGTGATGCATGGCCATGCCCGAAATGAAAAAGACGAAACAGGCATCAGGCAATTCTTTAAAGAACAACTTCCTTCAGATGCATTTGAGCTAACTGATTTTTATGAGAAGCTCTATCTCTACCAAAGTTATACCTGGTATGCTTTCATCAGGCAGGATTTCCTGATGTACTATCGTTACTCCAAAAAATGGGTAGATCTTTTTTATGAGCAGGAAGTAATGCAGAAGGTGGAGATAGGTCACTTTATTAAGGGATTACATAACCTCCTGAACGCACATTTCGATTTACGAAACTACCAGCAGTTCCAGGTGGTGCTCAAACAGTTTGAGGAATTTGCCAAAACGCCCATCGCACAACAGCACGATAATTTCCGGATCCATACTGATATCTATATCAACAGCGCCCGGCTTAACTGGCACCTGATGACCGGCACTTTTAAAGAAGGATTGGGCCTCGTGAATACCATGGCGGAAAACCTTAAGGAATATGAGCTCTATGTTGATCCGCATCGCATCGTGGTGTTCTATTATAAGTTTGCAACATTATATTTCGGCAGCGGCGATTATAATACCTGTATCGACTATCTGCAAAAGATCATCAACGATACTTCTGCCAACCTCCGCATCGATCTGCAAAGCTATGCCAGGCTCATGCACATGATGGCGCATTACGAACTGGGTAACGATGATATCATGGAGTCACAGATCAAATCTGTTTACCGCTTTATGGCAAAAATGAAGAACCTGACTGTGGTGGAAGAAGAGATGTTCCGCTTCATAAGGCATTCATTCGGATTGAGTCCGCGCAAGCTAAAACCCGAACTCGAAAAATTCCTGCAGAAGATCAAGCATCTTGAGAAGAATCGCTTTGAAACCCGCGCCTTCGCCTATCTCGATATCATCTCCTGGGTAGAGAGCAAAGTATTTGAAAAGCCGATGAACCAGGTGATAAATGAGAAATACTTAGCGAGCAGGAAGAGGAGATATTGATGGAGGGATGGAGGGATGGAAGCGAACTCCTAAATCGGTTTACTCCAGAGCTTGATAAAATATCGGATCATTGCGATTAGGCTGATCAGAAAAAAGGCATAGAAGATATAATTTCCGAGGGTTGGTGTATTGGCGAAGAAGAACCATCCGAACCACAATCCCAGTGTAACGTTGGTGAGCATCCATAAAGCACCCACACTAACGGTCATCAGTGTTCGCGTTAGCAAATCGCGGGCGTCTTCTTCCATTTCACTCATAAAATTTTCTTTACAATTAACTTCCATCCCTCCATCTCTCCATCCCTCCGTTTCATTCTATCAAAAGGTCCGCAAAATCCGTGGAGTCACCATTAAAAACATTGAAATCCACCTTACCTCTTATGCCATTCACATTTCCCGTTTCACTGTACTGCCAGAAGGCCCAGTTACGCGCAATACGGGGTCGGTCCTTTCGCAGGTAATGCGCCACCCAGAGAGGATAGTTATCAAAATCACCTTTCAGGAATTTATTATAGAATTCCACATTGGTATAGATAATAGGCTTCACACCATAGTGGGCTTCAAGCCGATTGAGGAAGGCCTTCACTTCTGTCCTTAATTTATCGGGCGTTACACCATAGGTCTGTTCAACATCCAGAACAGGGGGGAGGTCACCCTTTTCAAGCTCCACCCGCCGGATAAAATTTTCAGCCTGTTCAACGCCACTCTTAGGAGCCAGGAAAAAATGATAAGCCCCGCGCGTGATTCCGGCATCGCCTGCATTTCGCCAGTTCCTGTTGAACTGCGCGTCCATATTACCTAATCCCTCAGTTGCCTTGATAAACACAAACCCGATGCGTACATCCTCCGCCACCATCTCTTTCACCATATCCCAGTTGATACGTTGCTGGTATTTGGAAACATCGATACCGTGAATGGAATAATTGGCAGGTACTTCGATCCCGAATTCCTCATAATGCTCAAAATCGGGTCGGCTGCTGCTGAACCACCACCACCCCAGTAGGGCCACCACCGCTAGTATAAGTACTGCTAGCAGGGAACGGGGACCAGTATTATTTGTCGCTTTCTTTTTCGCCATGCGTCGGCAAATTTATGGATTTAGACCTCCTCTCCATCCCTCCACCTCTCCATCCCTCCATCTCTCCATCCCTCCACCACAATTTTTCCCTTTTCTGGAACGTTATTTGCCAATAATCCGTTCTAATAATACCATATGAAAACAATTACCCTACTGCTTACCCTATTTACCCTTGGTTTCGTTTCTTGCGAAAAAGTTGATAAACTCACGCAGTTCACCATCAATGACCAGTTCGAGACAACCATAAAGGCCGGCCTTGCCACCCTGGCACCTACCGATATGGAAACCCCACCTGTTACATCCATAGCCGAAAAAGAGCTGACGATGAACAACTCACGCATGGATATGATCGAATCGGTAAAACTGGAAGAACTGAAGATGGTCATCTTTGACCCTACCGGCCGCACCTTTGACTTCCTCAAGGATATTGAACTATATATTGCGGCAGAGGGTCTGCCGGAAAAGAAGATCGCTTCTGCCAACAACCTGGGCGACGATGTAACCAATACCATCCGACTCACAACAGAGAATGTAGAACTGGAACAATACCTGAAAAAAGGAACCTATACCATCCGGATGCGGGTGACAACTGATAAGATCATCAACCAGGACATAAAGGTGCGTAGCACCGCCAAATACTTCGTGGATGCTAAAGTATTGGGACTCTGATCGTTAACATAATCTGAAAATATGGAGGGATCGCATCACTGCGGTCTCTTTTTTTATGCCATTAGCCGGTAATCCGCTAAATTGTAGGTTGATTAAAAACAAGACCATGTCGCTCCTGAATAATAATAACAAGAACAAAGACAAAAAGAAGAACAATCCGCAGCCGGCAAAGCCCGGATTTGGATCAGGCGTTAAAGGGAAGAGCAGTACCAAGGCCGCTACCCGCAATACCAAACTCACCGGTGGAACACAGCGTGGATCCTAGTCCACGGCAGTATGTACACTCTTTTTTCTTATAAAGGTGAAGACCGCTCCGGCCAGTAAAAGAATGAGGCAGGCCTGGGCTACATTTCCTACCATGGCATTGTCTGCACCCTGCCTGGAGTAAATGCCATATAATGCCCAGGCTATCACCAGCGCATACGCCAGGTCCTTAAACTTCACCAGGAAATATATTCCTAATAAAGTAGCCACAACAGTCATTATGCTGCTCCATGTTGCTGCTTCTATTCCCGCGCCCTGCCATCCCATATCTACCAGCAAAGCTGTGATATTGGCGATAGTAGCAACACTGATCCAGCCCAGGTAAACACTGAAAGGAAGACGGGTACAAACTTTTTGGGTCACCGTAAGCTCTCCCCTTAAGGGCAGGAGTTTCCGGTATATATAAATGAGGGTCGACAAAAACAACAGCATAACTATTACTGACAACCGAACCTGTAGGTAATGCCAGCAAAATATCCAGCTGATATTCAGGAAGCAGCTCACCACGAATAAATTCAATACCGATTCCAGTGTATGGTAAGGGATTCTCGCCCCGGGGGCACTGAATGCCACGATCAAATGATAGATGGTATAGGTAAGCAGTAAGGAATAAATAACCGACCAGATACTGAAAGTGAAACCCGCAGGCACAAACAGGTTGGGGTAGCGATCGGAAATGGCTCCGGTGCTCATGCCATTAAGGGGAAGCATCACGGCCATCGCATTCACAATAATCACGGCGATCATCGCCAGCAGGCCAAGAACGGCCCAGGTTTTGAAGCTATTTTTCATACTCAGGTTCAAATTAACATCTGACGATCTAAGATGGTTTATCCGGTTAAGGTAAA
Organism: Flavihumibacter sp. ZG627; assembly: GCF_000814325.1. Taxonomy (GTDB): domain Bacteria; phylum Bacteroidota; class Bacteroidia; order Chitinophagales; family Chitinophagaceae; genus Flavihumibacter. The sequence goes on from NZ_JPHF01000001.1 coordinate 86,394, forward strand.
TAAATTGCTGATTGGATAATATTCTGTAAACTTCCGGCTGATTGCAAGATGTTTTTTAATGCCAATCAATGGAGATTTGTACCAATTAATATATGCTCATGATCAATCTGTCGTGTATGTTCCGTACCTATGAGTCAAGGTCACAGCGAATCCATCCGTGCAGACGGCATTTAATGCTGCTGCTATTCGTAGCATTCAGTTTTGCCACTGCATCTGCGCAACAACAGCTATACCCCATACCCTATGGTGTGCTGCCAACTGAAAACCATCTTCGCTGGCATGAGATGGAATCATATGTGCTGATCCATTTCACACCCACAACATTTGAGAATAAAGAATGGGGCTACGGCGATGCAGATCCTTCCATCTTCAATCCCACAAAATTTGATGCCCAACAGATCGTGAACGCAGCCAGGGCCGGTGGATTCAAAGGCGTGGTTTTCGTTGCCAAGCACCACGATGGCTTTGCCCTCTGGCCAACAAAAACCACTCCATATAATATTAGTAAAAGTCCATGGAAAGATGGCAAGGGCGATATGGTCAAAGAATTTGCACAAGCCAGTAAAAAAGCGGGAATGCAGTTCGGCGTCTACTGCTCACCGTGGGATCGCAATCATCCCGGTTATGGAACCGCCGCTTATGTGACCGACTATCGCAACCAGCTCCGCGAACTCTATACCAACTACGGCGAACTCTTCATCACCTGGTTTGATGGTGCCAACGGAGGCGATGGTTACTATGGAGGCGCCAATGAAAAAAGAAATATTGACCGCACTACTTATTATGGATGGGATAGTACCTGGAAACTTGTGCGCACCCTCCAGCCAAAGGCCGTGATCTTCAGTGATATGGGCGATGTACGCTGGGTGGGAAATGAACATGGTCATGCAGCAGAAACTTCCTGGGCAACCTTCACGCCGATTCCTACAGATGGAAATAAAGTGGCCGTTCCCGGTGAAATGAAATATGAAAACTCCGCTGGCGGTACCCGTAACGGTGAGTTCTGGAAGCCGGCAGAATGCGATGTTCCTCTGCGGCCAGGATGGTTCTATCATGCCGATCAGGATAAGAGAGTTAAAACACCTGCACAACTCTTCGATCTCTATTTTAAAAGTGTTGGTCGCGGTGGCAACCTCGACCTTGGACTCTCCCCCGATACCCGTGGACTCCTCCACGACAATGATGTGGAATCCCTCAAAGCTTTCGGTGAAATACTGAAGAAAACCTTTGCTGAGAACCTTGTTAAGAAAGCAAAAATTTCTGCCAGCAATGTTCGTGGTGATAATAAATTATTCAGTGCTGATAAACTGATCGATGCCAATCGCTATTCTTATTGGGCAACTGATGATGATGTAACCAAAGCAGAAGTTTTACTTGAATGGAAAGAGCCTCAAACCTTCAATGTTATCAGGCTGCGTGAGAACATTAAACTGGGGCAGCGTATTGAGAAACTTGCAGTGGATGTAATGAGCAACGGGCTCTGGAAACAGGTGGGAGAGGCCACCAGCATTGGCGCTAATCGACTCATCCGCCTACCCGCTACTGTAAAGACCGACAGACTTCGCATCCGCATTATCGAGTCACCTGTGAGCCTTGCGCTCAGTGATATCGGCGTATTCCGCGCCCCCGATAGTATCCCCGACCCATCTTACGCAAAGATCAGGGGTAAGGCAGGTATCGATCGCAGCGGATGGAAGTTAGTGGAATCAACTCCCGCCAAACCCGGTCAGGTTACCATTGATATGGGACAGGCATATTCAGTGAAAGCATTTACTTACCAGCCGCAGTCTGGACAAACAGCGTTTGCTGCTACCAGTTATGAATGGCAGGTAAGTGTTGATGGCAAGAACTGGAAAACTGTTTCAGAAGGGGAATTTAGTAATATCAAGGCCAATCCCATTGAGCAACTCGTGGTGCTGAAGAGGCCGGAGCAGGTTCGCTATTTCCGGTTCATCGGGAAAAATGATGGCGAGGTGCGAACAGGTATTTCCGGTTTGGGCGCTATCGAAGAATGATCACCTGCTTTTGACTTATCTCATAATAAAAGAGGTAAAAAAAGCGGCAGTTAATTACCCGGACGTGCCTTCAACTTGCATGTGTAAACGAAAAATTATGAAGAGCTTTAGCAAAAGAATGATTTCAAAACTATGTGTTGGTTTGCTGGCCACTTCATTGTTACTGGCAGGTAAGGCAATTGCGCAAACACAACCATCGCAATTACAATCACCTCACCCCCCTGCCCGCCCAAATATAGTTCTCATCATTTCCGATGACCATGCTTACCAGGCCATAAGCGCCTATGGTAGCAAACTGGCAACCACCCCCAATATTGATCGGATCGCCAAACAAGGCGCCATTTTCAATAAAGCCTATGTAACCAATAGCATCTGCGGACCAAGCAGGGCAGTGATCCTCACAGGAAAATACAGCCACAAAAACGGGTTTAAGGATAATGAGAATTCCACCTTCGATGCCAACCAGGATTCATTTATCAAACAGCTTCGCACCAATGGTTACCAGACAGGCTGGGTGGGAAAATACCACCTGCATTCTGATCCGCAGGGATTTGATTTCTGGAAAATATTACCCGGACAAGGAGAATATTATAACCCCGATTTCCTCACAATGGGTGGAGGCAAAGAACGTATCGATGGTTATGTAACCAATATCATCACTGATATCGCGGAAGACTTTCTCAATAAGCGCGATGCCACCAAACCATTCTGCCTGGTGATCGGCCATAAGGCTACCCATCGAACATGGATTCCCGATACTGCCGACCTTGGCATGTTCAGTAATACAAAGTTTCCCCTGCCGGAGAATTTCTATGACCAATATCGCGGTCGCGCCGCAGCAAGCGTTCAGGACATGACCATCTCCAAAACCATGCTGATGGATTATGATCTTAAAATGCATTCCTTCGGTAATAAGGGGCAGGGCTATCACAAACGTTACAATGAAGCGCAGCGCCAGCGGATGGATGCATATTATGGCCCCATTGAAGCCGACCTCAAAGCAAGGAACCTCAGTGGTAATGCATTGACGGAATGGAAATACCAGCGCTACATGGAAGATTATCTCAGCACCGCAGCATCCATGGATCGCAATATTGGTCGCGTGCTCGACTACCTCGACCAGAATGGCCTCTCTAAGAATACGATCGTTATTTACATGAGCGACCAGGGATTTTTTCTCGGTGAACATGGATGGTTCGACAAGCGGTTCATGTATGAAGAATCATTCCGAACACCCATGCTTATGCGCTACCCCGGGCATATACAGCCGGGCACCGTGGTCAATAGCTATGTGATGAATACCGATATCGGTCCAACCCTGCTTCAGGCAGCAGGCGTGAAGGTTCCTGCCGATATGCAGGGCAGGTCTTTCCTTCCCCAGTTAAAAGATACTGCTAACAAGGGTCCTGCCACGATGTATTATCATTATTATGAGAATGGAGAACATTCTGTATCGCCACATTTTGGTGTGCGTGCAGGTCGCTACAAGCTGATCCGTTTTTACCAGCGGGTAGATGATTGGGAACTTTTTGACATGCAGGCCGATCCTAATGAAATGAATGATTTGTATGGGAAGAAGGGATATGAAAAGATCACTGCGCAGATGAAAAAAGAACTGCTGAAGCAGATCGACAAATACCAGGATGAGGATGCACGGAAGCTGGTGAATAAACCACTGCCCGGATCCAGATTAAAACAACCAGGAGAAAAGTTATAGGAATGTTCCGCACATTAATTTTATCGCGCCAAATTCCTGGCAATATGCCGCGCCGATTTTTCGCTTAATATGTTTACTGCGCCGATTGACAGGAATATTTATTAGTTGCAAATGCAAAAAAAATTCGCGACACTGTTAAATATGTGGGCACAGGATTTTTACGATTTGATTAAAGATGTTTGGCTTATGAGTAGGATTTCCATTTTGCTTTTATTTCTAATAGTTCCGGTATTGTTGTGGGCACAATCAAATGCTCCCACACCACCCAATATAATTTTCATACTCGCCGATGATCTCGGCTATGGCGATCTTGGCGTCTATGGACAAAAAAAGATCCGAACACCTAATATCGACAAGCTCGCACGCAAAGGCATGCGCTTCACCAATTTCTATGCCGGCAGCACAGTCTGCGCACCTTCCCGTGCTGCGCTGATGACGGGGCAGCATACCGGTCATGTATATGTGCGTGGTAATGGTGAAGTGCCATTGCGTGAAAATGATACGACGCTCGCGCAAAGATTGAAGGCGGCGGGATATATGAATGGAATGGTGGGCAAATGGGGTCTCGGGTTGCAGGGTACCACGGGAACGCCTGAACGCAAAGGCTGGGATTTTTTCAGTGGTCACCTTCATCATATTGAAGGACATTACCAGAAGCCCGATTCGGCCTGGCAGATCGTCAGTGGGGAGTCTGTGAGGGTGCCGCTTCCCGCAGGCAAATATGCCAATGAATGGTTTAAGGATGAAGCGCTGCGGTTTATTAAACTGCAAACTGCTTCCAAAGCAAATACTTCAGCTGCCGCGCATTCTTCACCCTCTTCAAACTCATCGACCTCCTCGAACTCTTCATCATCCGCAAACTCTTCAGCTGCCGCACATACTTCAGCTGCCGCGCATTCTTCAACTTCCTCATATTCTCCAACCACCTCCAATTCTCCAATCTCCTCCAATACTGCGAAACCTTTTTTTCTCTACGTTTCCTTTACACTTCCCCATGCAGAGCTTGTGACCAATCCAAAATACCTTCGCAAATACATCCGCCGCGGAAGAAGCATTTTTGGTGAGGAGAAGGCACATCCTGCAGGCCAGCATTATGGTCCACAGCCTTTTCCCAAAGCGGCCTATGCTGCCATGGTAACTGAGATGGATGATTATGTTGGGGAAATAATGAAACAGCTTCGTAAATCCGGATTGGAAGAAAATACCATCGTGATCTTTGCCAGCGACAATGGAACACATGTTGAGGGCGGCCGATCGAAAAGCGATGCTATCGAAACATTTAAAAGCAGTGGCGCCTTACGAGGCGTTAAGCGCGATCTCTATGAAGGGGGTATTCGCATACCCTTTATCGTGAACTGGAAGAAAAAAATAAAGGCAGGCTCCGAAAATCCTCATATTGGTGCTTTCTGGGATATGCCCGCAACCTTCGCAGAACTCGCAGGTGTTTCATCGCCTGGAGGAGATGGCATCTCTTTTCTCCCGGCACTTATGGGTAATGTGCAACCTTCCCATGCATTTCTCTATTGGGAATTTGGTGAAGGCGGATTTAAACAGGCTGTGCGCCATGGCAAATGGAAAGCGATTCGATATTACAGCAACGGTCAGCCTGATCGAACTGAACTCTTCGATCTTTCAACTGACATCGGTGAGCAAAACAATCTTGCGGGCTCAGAACCTGCTAAAGTAAAAGAGATGGAAATGCTAATGGACCGCGCGCGCCGCGCATCCGAACACCCCCTTTGGCGTTGAGTATTTTCTTTAGTTTTCACAAAGGACTGCTCCCAATTCGGTTGTCTGGCATAAATTTTCTATTTTTTGCCTTGGGCCGGCGGAGTATTTTTTGTTTCACTAGCGCTTCAACTATCTCATTAGCCCCTGCCAGGTTGAGCAGATTTTTCTCTACTCCTATTTGAACCAGAACCTTATAAATGGCGCCAATTGAAACACCAGGATCTCCATTCTCCATCCGGTGAATAGTGCTTCTGCTGAGTCCGGTGTTCAATGCAGCAAAATTGATTGAAATATTACTCAGATATCTTTTTAACCTGATCTGTTTGCCCATTTCCGCAAGTATTTCCTTTTTGCCCCATTTATCCGTTTCTTTTGATTTCATGCTCGTTGAAATTTAGTGTAAAGAACTAAAATAAAAGATGATTGAACCAGCGTGAAAAAACCTATTATCTAAGGGTTATTTTATCGTTACATTGATTCTGCCATTCCTTTTTACAAATCGGAAGTTGCAGGAGAGTGGGGTTAAAAAAAGATGTGTTTTATATTGACCCGTATTTGGATCAATAAAGGCCAATTATGGAGCATATTTGGATCACTTTAAAAACAGCCTTGAAAATAGTATAGCTCCTGATACAAGCTGCAATTTGTAATTTTTATTGCACGATAACGATGCCCAACCATCACCTTGCCCAACCATCCCCCTGTTCAACCATCACCTTTCGCAAACATAACCGAGCCGAACGTTAACAACTTCCATAAAAAAAGCCAGCGAAATTTCGCTGGTCTTCATTGATTGGTTGTTTATCCTTAGTATGCGCTCTTCGACTTTAATTTTTCGATCTGCCTTTCGAGGGCCTCAACAGCTTCCGCAGTTGCTTTCTCAAAAGAATCTGCCTGCGCACTTGCTAAAAGATCGTTACCCGGTATGACCAGGCGAATATCTGCGATCTTATTTTCTCTTGTTGCAGACTTTTCAAGTTTCAAGGTTATATCATAACTGATAATATTGTCGAGGTAGCGGCCAAGTCTTGATACTTTTTCATTCACAAACTCATTTAACTCAGTTGATGCGGTAAAATCCAGCGATTGAATATTAATGTTCATAGTGTAACTCTTTGATACAAAGTACAGCTTATTCCGGGCTTCCCGACTGATAAAAGTCACACCCCCAACTGTTTAACATTAGGTCAACAATTCCTTCCATTGATCATTATTGGGAATTTTGTATGCACACAAAGAATCTCAAAATATGTCCGATCTCCCCGCTCAATTGTCGCATTTTGCCCGTAGCATTTCGACCCCATAAAACTAGCTTTATTCATCAAATCAAAAACCCCCGCCTGCCGATAACCAGGGATGGATGTATGGTTTCGCTTTCAAAGACCCTGACGGATATCGCTGGAACCAATTGTATATGAATAGAAGCACGATGCCAGGAACTCAGGAATAAGGCGATTGTTAAAACAATCCAAAAACGTTTTCCGGTTTATGTATTCAATCCTGCGATTGCATCTCAGCATGAAAACCATAACCATGCCCTCTCTGCTATCCACCTCCGCCACGGCCATACTAATTGTGGCCGCAACAACTACGTTTGTCTATAACCGTTTGAACCAGGAAACTATTATTGCAGAGTGCCCGCCCATACCACCTGTAAGCCAGTCGCCGCCCGTAACCCAGGTTCCACCATTATCCGATTCACCCGAAGTAATGATGGCACCACCAATACAGAATGCATCAATAAGTACACAAACAACCGTTGTCTCCACTACATCAGTACCCCTGCACCCACCCGCACCCCTTCCATCCCTCCATCCCTCCATCTCTCCCCAAAAGATCCAGGTCGCGATTCTCCTCGACGTCTCCAACAGCATGGACGGCCTCATAGACCAGGCCAAGGCCCAACTCTGGAACATGGTGAGCGTACTGGGAAAGGCCCGCTGCGATGGTAAAACACCGCAGGTGGAACTGGCACTCTATGAATATGGTCGTAGCTCCAACAGCGCACAGGTTGGCTATGTGAAACAGATAAGCGCTTTCACCAGCGATCTGGATGAAGTGTCACGCAACCTGTTCCGACTCACCACCAATGGCGGGGATGAATACTGCGGACAAGTTATGCATACCTCACTCACCGATCTTCCCTGGGATAACGGTGATGCACACTACAAAGTGATCTTTATTGCCGGTAACGAAGATTTCCTGCAGGGAACAACTCCCTTTACAAAGGCATGCACCATCGCCAAACAAAAGGGCGTGATCGTTAATACCATCTATTGCGGCGACCGCCAGCAGGGCATCCGCGAGCATTGGAACCTCGGTGCTGAATGTGGCCGTGGAAGCTTCACGAATATAAATTCCAACGCGCGCATCCAGGATATACCTACGCCCTACGACCAGGAATTGATTGTATTGAATGATAAACTCAATGCAACCTATATTGGTTATGGTACACTTGCCGCCGAGGGCAAATCAAAACAGGAAGAAGTAGACCGCGTCAATTATGAAGCACATCCATCGGTGGCGGCTAAACGAATTTCAGTGAAGGGCAAGAGTGAGGTATATCGCAATGATAGCTGGGACCTGGTAGACGCACATGCTGCTGATACTGCCTTCCTCACCAAACTACCTTCCTCATCACTACCCGAAAACTTAAAAGGAAAGTCAAAGGCCGAACTGAAGAAATATATTTCCGACCTGTCAGCCAAACGAAATAATATCCAGAAGCAGATCAGCGAGGTAACAGTAAAGAGGGAAAATTTCCTTGCGGCCGATCGCGCCAATAAAGCCGGCAATAAAGAACAAACACTGGAAACGGAGATCGAGAAGATATTGCGCGAGCAGGCAAAAAGGTACCGTATGGAGATCCGTCAATAAACCTTGTCGTCCAGTTATGATTATTATACCCTAACGGACAGATCTCTCCTAAATAATGGAGCTCCTGTTATTGAAACTATAAGCAATAACCCCGGGAAGACAAAAGGTTCAGACCTATCTCCACCTGCTAATTTCATTTACAACAGTCCGCTTACAATCTCCTTAAATCTTACCCCCCTATAACCATCTATCCATTAAGCAATATGCTGGTTGCTACTCCCTGGCAGGCTGATGAAGTTTGATTTTTTTCCACATCACACAAAGGTTAAATTGCGGTAACACTGGCTTAATACCAGGCTGATAGCTTTGATTCAAAATCAAGAATAAAATGAAAGCAATCAGCCGCGCATCATTGCTGTTAGGTGGAATGGCATCTGTTTTTGCCGTTACCAGCTGCAATAAGGTTTGGGATCATGTAAAAGACTGGGACGGAACAAAACCCAATCCCGTTGTTCAGCTAAAGAATCATTCCGCCACCCCTTCATTCGTAAAAATGATGCCTGGCTTTGAAGAAGCCGAGATCTTCACCCTTATTGGCAGTGATGACCAACTTGCCGCTTCTCCCTCTTTCATTTATGGTGCACAACCTGATGGTGCCGGCTTGCTTAGGGATCCTAACAGTGATGGCTACGTTATGATCAATAACCATGAGATCCTGCGTGGCGTTTCCCGCGTATTCCTCGATAAATCGTTCAAGCCGGTTAAAGGTGAGTATATCGTTGATGGCGATGGCGGTCAATGGCGTCTCTGCTCCGCAACCATGGCCACCCCTGAAGAGCATGGCTTCGGTCCCCTCTTCCTTACAGCCGGTGAAAGCGGCTCCGAATCACGCATCCATGCTATCAACCCATTCGGATCTGCGGAAGACCGCAAGCGTACCGACCGCGTAGTGCCCGCCCTCGGTCGCGCCAGTATGGAGAACGCTGTTCCTCTTCCAAAAGATGCCTTCAAAGGTCGCACTGTAATAGTGATCGGCGAAGATGACGGTAATGGACAGGTGCTGCTCTATGTTTCCAACTCAGTAGGCGACCTTGAGAATGGTCAGCTTTACATGTTGAAACGTACCAATAATGATCCTATCGAAACCAATATGGAACTGGGATCATCATACGATGTTGAATTTGTTCCGGTTGATAACCACACCACGGCAACCGGTGTTGAAATAGCAGCACAGTCTGTAGCAAAAAATGCCATCCAGTTCGCGCGGGTAGAAGACCTCGACTATCGCAAAGGTGGTGGTAGCAAGAGCCGAGAAATTTTCTTCGTTGCAACGGGTGTAAATGGACAGTCGACCAAAACAAAATGGGGCCGGCTTTACCAACTGAAACTGGATGCCAATAATCCATTGAAAGGTTCACTTAGAGCCGTTGCTGATGGCGGTACTGATCCCGGTAACGACCTTATCAATCCCGATAACGTTTGCGTTACCGATAACTTCGTGTATATCCAGGAAGACGGAGATTCATACTATCCGGAGGCTAAGCATGATTCATGGATCTGGCAGTATGATATCCGCAGCGGAAAATACAAGCCGTGGATGACCATGGACCACCGTCGTGATGACGCAACATTCAATGCAAAATATAATACCACCAATAATATGCGTTTCGGTTCATGGGAGTTTGGTGCTATGATCGATATCTCTGAAACCATCGGTTCACCCAATACCTTTCTGGTGAATATTCACCCGCATACCTGGCAGGATGAGAAGTTCCGCAATGCTGATGGCAGCACCGTTTCCGGTAATAAGGAAGGAGGCCAAACCATCATTGTGAGAGGTGTTCAGAAATAATTCCCTTAACCATTGATACCATACCTCATCCTGCATCTGCGGGGTGAGGTATTTGCTTGAAATAATATTATGCGCTTATTTGTTCTGACTGCCACACTGGTTGGCTTTCTGATTTCCTGTACCATCAATGAAACTCCAAAAGGCAAACCCTCCGGCCAGGTTCAGGGCATCCGCACAGCTGTTTCCAATTCCCTTGACAGTATGGTCAACTGGATCGACCATGATTTCATTCCCCTTGTTCAGAGCGGCGGTGATACAACTACCCTGCGCAGGTCTTACCGCCAGGGAAGAAGAATATATAAGTCGTTCTCCCCACTCACCGATTATTTCTATCCGAGTTCGGCCAGGCAACTGATTGGTCCGGCCCTCGACGAAATAGAAGCAGAAGAACATATAGTGCTGCCCCCCGGCGGGTTCCAGGTTTTGGAAGAACTGCTATTTGATGGCACTCCACATACTGATTCATTCGCACTAATGCTGGAAGCCAGTAAAATGCGATCTATATTCATTCGTCTCCAGACCATCTGGGAGCAGGAAGCTTTCAGGGACGACCAGGTTTTTGATGCCATCCGAATGGATATAGTACGAATGGCGACCCTTCAGCTCAGTGGCTTTGATGCACCGGTTTCACTGGAAGGAATAACCGAAATTCCGGTAACCTTGCAGGCATATAAAAACTTACTGGGTTTCTATAAAGAATCATTTAGCGATAACCAGCTCCTGCATCTTAATAAGGCACTTGATTCAGCTATTGCGTTTGTGGCTGGCCGTTACCATGATTTCAACAGCTTCCCGCGACTGCAATTTATAAGCCAGCAACTTAACCCCCTTTCTGCTTCCATCCTGCAAGCGCAGCAGGATGCGGGCATTGCAGTACTGAATGGATCAGGGCCATTAAATATGCTGGCCCCGCATATTTTCACCGATAGTTCATTCCGGATAGATCATTTTATTCCGGATAGCTATTCAAAATTCAGTGCAGCGCGTGCAGCACTTGGAGAAAAATTATTTACTGAAACCGCACTTTCTGATTCAAGGAATATAAGTTGCGCGTCCTGTCATAATCCAGCCAAAGCATTTACGGATGCACTGCCAAAGGCGCTGGCATTGGCTTCGGGCGGAACAGTGGCACGCAATACACCCACCATTCTCTATGCCGGACTACAGAAAGGGCAGTTCATGGATATGCGCAATACCTTCCTGGAAGACCAGGCAAAAACAGTTATTGAAAATAAGGAAGAGTTTCATGGAGACCTGGCAAAGAATGTTACAAGGCTTGTGGCCGACCCTTCTTATGCAAAGCTGTTCAAGGATGCATTTCCCGGTGAACAGGAATGGATGACCGAAAGGCAGGTTCAGGTTGCACTCGCTTCTTTTACAAGATCAATGGCAGGTTTCAACTCCAGGTTTGACGCCTTTATGAATGGTCAGGAGGATGCGATGTCAATAGATGAACAACGCGGTTTCGATCTGTTCATGGGCAAAGCCAAATGCGGCACCTGCCATTTCGCACCCGTATTCAATGGAACCGTTCCCCCTGCCTTCCAGTTTACGGAATCTGAAGTGTTGGGTGTAATGAAACATCCTGATAGTAAGGAGCTTGACACTGATCCCGGCCGTTATGGTATCTGGAAGATCGAAAATTTTCGTTTCGCCTTCAAAACCCCTACACTACGGAATATAAGTTTAACCGCGCCCTATATGCATCATGGCGGCTACCAGACGCTGGAAGAAGTAATGGATTTTTATAACAAAGGCGGAGCTGTTGGAATGGGACTAACGCTGCCGCACCAGACCCTTCCACCAGATCCACTCCAGTTAACGAATGAAGAAATGCAACAGGTGATTGCATTTTTGCATACGCTGGAGGATTAGAACTTATCCGACACTATCACACTCCAATCTTTATGCGCTAATCCCTTTTCAAGAAATTTGTCCATCTCAGCAGCCATGGGCGGAATCACGAGTAAAGATTTGCCGCCTTTCTCCGCTTCTTCCATCATCAGCCTGGCATCTTTGCGCGCCATCTGCAATTCCCAGGATGGATTATCATAATCCCTCGCCATAATTCTTTTCAAACGGCCAGGCGCACCCGCACCCGGATTGAAATCCTGGAACAATTTAGCGATCTCCTCTCCGCCAATGCCCATTTCTTTTCCTATAACCAGCATATCAGAGAAAGCCCCGGTTAGTGAGATCAGGAAGAGGTTCCCGATCAGTTTAATACCGGCGGCTTTGCCTGTAACATCACCTGCGCCACCACTTCCTGCATCACCATCACCACCAGCCTCAACCCCGAAATCCAACAGCTTGCCTGTCATGGGCTCCAGCCAGGGGCGCAACTTTTCCGTCAGCTCCCTGCTCTCCGAAATCAGCATGAATCCCGAACTATCCAATGCATTGGATGGTCCCATAAAAACTGGCGCATGCACATAAGTGAAACCCTTTGCAGCCCAGTTGCGCGTACGTTCAACAGCACCATTCTTTGAGGTTGTTGAATGGTCGATAATGATAGCGCCCTTTTCCATTCCGGCTTCGGCCTGTTGCAGCACACTATCCACCACCGCATCATCAGACACACAGAGATGGATTCTTTGCACCCCTTTAACTGCATCAGCCGCCGCGGCAAAAGCAACGGCACCATCCGCTTCCAGCTCCTTTGCCTTTTCAAACGTGCGGTTCCACACCTGTACTTTTTCTCCTTTCTGTAGCAATGCTTTTATAAATCCCGAGCCTAGCAGGCCCGTTCCGAGAAATGCGATCATAGTAAATTGATTTGTACAAATTTACCGAAACCCGGCAGCATCATCACTCGCAATTAAAAGGGGATGTTTAGCAGGCATGGAGAAGTTGTTAATCCGGTATGGAATAGTTATTGAATACAGGGAAATATGAAACACTATCTACTTGCCATACTTGTTTTTGCCGCAGCCTGTGGCGACAACAAACCCGATAACCCGGATGAAATTCCGACGGAAACGGTTATCGACACACTGCACCCGCAACCACCGGTTGATTCCGGTTCTATAAAGGATAGTAATAATCATGTTCCGCCTGCTGGCCGAACTGATTCATTAGCAAAAAATCAACCATCGGGTGCAAGCACACAATCGGGCTCCGCACTTCCTCCCCGCGGTATCCCAACCAGGGAAACAAGGGTGATAGCAGTATCCAATTCGGATAATCAACCCCAAACTCCTACTGCCCTTGAAGTGATCCGCGAATCACCCGCACCGCTTCAGCCGGCGGAGAAAGTGGAGGTGGGAAATCTCAAACCAGCTGAGCTCATACGCTTTGCGAAAACGCTTCAGGGCGTTCCATATAAATATGCATCTACCGATCCCACTGTTGGTTTTGACTGCTCGGGATTCATCACCTATGTTTTCAATCATTTCAGTATTCGTGTGCCGCGCTCATCCGTGGATTTTACCAATGTGGGAAAGCAGGTGCAAAGAGAGAAAGCAAAGCCCGGCGACCTGGTATTGTTTACCGGTACCGACAGCAGCATAAGAATAGTTGGACATATGGGCATCATCACAGACAATGATAATGGTGCACTTCAATTTATTCATTCCACTTCGGGTAAGGCATATGGTGTTACCATCACGCCGCTGAACAGTTATTATGATGGTCGATTTGTAAAGGTTATCCGTATATTCCCATCATAAGAATATTCAATCGTAAGTACACACATGGATAATCAGTACACCATTCCACCGCAAACCCGGATAGGGCATGTTCACCTGAAGGTGTCTGACCTCGACCGTGCGCTTGGTTTTTACCGTGATCTTCTTGGTTTTGAACTCATAACCATGTATGGTTCACAGGCAGCATTTATAAGTGCGGGAGGATACCATCATCATATCGGACTAAATACATGGCATAGCAAAGGGGCCGGACCGGCTGTAGAAAATGCAGTGGGATTGTATCATACCGCAATTCTATATCCGACCCGCCGCGATCTTGCAGCCATATTCCGGCGCCTCCGCGATGCAAAATATCCATTAACGGGCGCCAGCGATCATGGGGTTTCCGAAGCTCTCTATCTCGATGACCCTGATGGTAATGGAGTAGAATTGTACTGGGATAAGCCCCGCGACCAGTGGCCTACCCGGCCTGGTGGAGGGATTGAGATGTACACGCGCCCGCTTGATCTGCAGGCTCTCCTCGCGACGCTCGAAACTTAGGAAGCTTCCAATTAAAATACTCGCTTCAATGCTTGCTTTAAATGCTTGCTTTAAATGCCTGCTACAAATGCTCGCTTTTACAATCCGCAACTGGCATGGCGTTGTACTGAAATTCAGGCAGTTTTTATATTGCACTAAATATGGAACACTAAATGCATTTATTGTACTAAATATAGATCAATAAAAAACACTCGTTTTTTTCACCTATGCCTTCCACTGTTTTCGCTCTGTAGCCACTTCATTACCTTAATTGCCAAATCCCGATTACGCTGCCCCGCCATTTAATGGATATTGTTAACCTAAAGCAGAACTTAATTTTCACTTGAGTGGGAATATAATATTTTGCAGCGCCTATCGTTATTGCATATCCTAAATAAAGCTTTACAAAATGATTAAAAAGAACCTTCTCCTGTTTTGCAGTATTTTTTTAGCCCTTAGCTCTTTTGCCCAGTTTGAAAGTGCCAAGCAGATTTATAAATCCCCGCAATTTGATTCAGAAATATCCAGCCATAAAACGGTAGCAATACTTCCTTTTGATGCTACAATCAATTATAAGCGTCCGCCCAAAAATTATAATGAAGAAGCGCATAAGCAGGAAGAGGCTACACTGTCTAAAGATTTGCAATCCGGTATGTATACTTATTTGCTGAGGAAATCAAGCAAATACACTGTTGAGTTTCAGGATACGGAAAGAACAAATACATTATTGAGATCCTCCGGACTGGCAGATAAGCTTGGAGAAATAACCGCCGATTCACTTTGTAAGATTTTAAAAGTAGATGCTGTGATCAAGTGCCGCTATTCTTATGAGAAAACAGCATCTGAGGGTGGTGCCATTGCAAAAGCAGTATTATTTGGTGGCTTAGGCGGTAAAACCGGAGCAGGCAACCTTGTGATGCAGATCAATTCAGAAAATGAGGGCAAACTGATCTGGCGCTACACGAAAGCAATGGATGATAATGTTTTTTCTTCAACCGATGACCTTATTGAAAGAATGATGCGCAAGGTTGCGAGAAATTTCCCTTACGAGAATTAAATCTCTCAAAATAGAATTATTCAGCCGCCGGTAAGAACTGGCGGCTTTTTTTTGTGCTTTGGTGGAGAAAATTCTGCTTCTAAAATAGGGGTCGCAAAGTGGGTCTCGCTGCAAAACCTTACTCAGGGAGCCCAAACCTCGTTTTCGGGAATATTTTATCAGAACAGCGCTTCCCCATACCATACATTTAACTTAATCTGTATATTAAACTCGGATTCAAAAATGAAAAAATGGCGGTATAGGGTGACAAAGTGGCGATAAAGAGGGGATAAAGAGGCGACCAGGAGGGGACCACAATTAGCCTAAATGCCTACTAAAGCGGAAGACAACATGAACATAACTAATCAAAACCTATTTGAAAATGGCAAAAAACAAAGGAAACATCCTGCTAAAAAACTTCTCTGGTAAGATCGGAGACTTGTTTTATCTCAAAAATCTGGGGGAGGACCAGTATCTCATTACCAACCCGAGCCGTAAGAGTCACAAGAAAACGGAAGGGGAGGCCGCGAATCAAAATCGATTCAAAAGAGCCCAGAAATATGGCAGCAACGTCATAAAAAACCCGGAGGCTAAGGCTTTTTATACCCCTTTCCGAACAGCAAAACAAGCGGAATACCATATAGCCCAGTCCGACAAGCTGATTCCACCTGTTATTGATTCCTATGATAGCAGCGGATATAAAGGATTATCCGGGCAGCCAATATTAATAATCGCCACAGACAATGTGAAGGTGGTAGAAGTTACCTGCACCCTTATAAATGCGGCAGGCAAAATATTGGAGACCGGGAGGGCAGAAGAAACCGGAATTATAAACCAATGGATGTATTACGGTCAGAAAGATCACCAGTTGGAGGAAGGGTCCCGGTTGATTTTGCATGCCTTTGACCGCCCCCGTAACAAGGCGGAAACAATTATACCGCTTATAGCCTAAGATTCCCCCCTGACTAAAAAATAACTGATCCTGCTCTGCATCCTTTGCAGGATCAGGTATTCTCATGCCCCGGAGAAGCAGTCAATTTCACGGATCCGCACCTGTCGGCTCTTTGTCCCCCCCCTTGTCCAGTACTTGTCCGGTCAGTTTTTTGCTACAATCTTCGCCCTCAATTATCTTACCTGCAGATTCTAAACATGCGTATTCACCGCATCGTTCCAATCCCGTTGATCATCCCTGAACTATTTTTCTTAAAGCTATCAGTTGCTTTCGGCAATCTGTAGCCCCTAAACCCCTTGCCTAACATTTAACCCCCAAACCAATGAACCAGAAATTTACTAACTGCTTTTTCCGCCCTCTTTTACTACTACTCACCATGATCATTGCTGCCGACGGATTTGGGCAGTTTTATTTTGTGAGACCATCAGGTAGTGATGCCAACTTAGGCACCAGTTGGGCATCTCCATTTCAATCCATTCAAAAAGCATTAACAGTAGCATCATTTGGCGCTAAGATCTTTGTTGAGAAAGGAACCTATTTTGTGGATGAAGGCTTTCTGGCAATCGACAATAGCAGGACCTCAACTATTTCATTAAAGAATGGAGTGTCACTATATGGAGGCTTTGATCCCAATAATGGGATTGATGATCTGAACGATGTCCGAACTAGTAAATCCCGCTTGAGCGGCGATCTCGCGCAAAATGATTTTGGCGTCACTCCTGTTTTGACGGACAATGCTTTCCACGTTGTAACTAGTACCGGTGTTGGAGAAACTACTGTATTCGACGGATTCGCCATTAGTGATGGTAATGCAAACGGGGGCGGAACCTTTGATTGGGGTGGCGGAATGTTTAATGATGGCTCTTCACTTATTATAAGCAATTGCGATTTCCTCTATAATTACGCGGTAAATGGAGCCGCGGTTCTTAACCAGAATGGCACACCCACATTTAACAAGTGTGTAATGGCTAATAATGCTGCGACATCCAGCGGAGGCGCGATCGCAAACTTTTCCTCTTCGGCCATACTAAATAATTGTAGCCTTTTTAATAATACAGCCATTACTTATGGGGGAGGCATTTACAATACGGGATCTTCTCCAATCATTACAAACACATCAGTAGCAAACAATTCAGCCGGTATGGGCGGGGGAATATCCAACCGGGCTTTATCCAATCCTTCCTTTATAAATTGCGTGATTCAAAGTAATGCTGCTACAATTAACGGGGGAGCAATTGATAATGACCAGGCTAATCCAGTATTAATCAATACTACCATTACGGCGAATTCTGCCGTTTCTTCTGGTGGTGCCATTCAAAATTACCAGGGTAATCCCATCATCACCAACTGTATTTTATGGAATAATGCTGCCCCCACTGGTCCGGAAATAAGGGAAGCCTATTTAAGTACATCCACGGTTACCTATTCCATTGTAAAGGGTGGACATACGGGCACCGGAAACCTTGATCTCGATCCTTTGTTTAGTGTTAGTCTAAATCTGGCTGAATGCTCGCCGGCAATTGATGCTGGCAGCAATGCGGCTATTCCGGCGGGGGTTCTTACTGACATCAATGGAACCACGCGCATAGTGAATATAACCGTTGACATGGGAGCCCTGGAGTATAATGTTGGGACCCCGATTACGTATTACAGAGATGCGGACACGGATACTTATGGTGATCCCAATACCTCAAAAGCTTTGTACTGCTCATCAGCACCATCGGGATGGGTTGCGAATAATACTGACTGTGATGATACTAACGGAGACGTTCATCCGGGCGCAGAGGAAATTTGTGGTAATGGTGTTGATGATAACTGCGATGGCGAAATTGATGAATTTTGTGGTGGTACAGGATGTACTAACGATGGAACTTATTATCTTGACTTTGATGGGGATGGCTGGGGTAATTCGGAAGTAATTTATCCGAATCCTCCTTGTACTACTAATATTCCAGGATATGTTGGCATCGGTGGTGATTGTAATGATGACGATGCAGCCATCAACCCTGGCGCTGCAGAAATTTGTGGTAACGGAATTGATGATAACTGCAATGGACAAACGGATGAAAATTGTGACCCCTGCGGTGTTTTCTCCAACCTTACCACAACCAATATCAACTCAACCAGCGCAACGCTGAACTGGGTTGCTTCAACCAACCCCGATCAGTGGCAGGTACAATATAAATCCACTTCAAAGGGTTCTAAATGGATCGATGTTCCCAATGTTGCACCTGCAGACCGGTCGGTGACAATAAACAACCTGAATCGTAACCAGAACTATATCTGGCATCTCCGGGCTAAATGTGCTAAGGTAGTAACCAAATATTCTGAATCCATTGGATTTAAGACTGCTCTGAATAGTAATACAAGTGCTGCGCTGGCAAGGGATACGCAAAAAGACCAGCTTGCGCAGGCCTCGGCGCTGGTGATCTATCCGAGTCCGGCAAGCCACCAGTTCTCTATCCGCCTGAACCTAGGCACTGCAGTGGCTGCACCGGTTGCCATCCAGTTATTTGATATGAATGGCAAGCTGGTGTTGTCACAATCTGCCGGGTTGCAGAATGGTATATTACAAAAACAACTGAGTCTGCCACACTCACTCATCAATGGACTCTACCTGGTGCGCATTGGCGTCGATGGAAAAGTATTTAACAGGAAACTTATAGTGAACAAGTAAGAATAAGCATGGGTAAAATGAAAATCCCGCTCTGCAATGGAGCGGGATTTTCATTTTCAGGAATGCTATTACAATCTGCTCCATGACATAATGCTCAGAGAGATTGCGTTATCGTTTTCCTTACTCATATAATTGGCCAGGTCTGATCCAATAGAAAATTGGGGATATGTGCCATACTTTTTTCAATACCTCATTGATTAACTATATCAATCGTTTGCATACTATTTACAATCATGTTTAATGTTAGTGAACTATTTCGGCACCAGAAAATAACTTAGAACTAACCATTAGTAAAACGGTTTATATTCGCGGCGATAAGTTCTTTTATTACAGCTTCTTCAATCAGAAAGGTTTTACTTAACGTGAATTAATAGGGAATTGTGTGTGAATCACAAACTGTCGCGCAACTGTAAGTAACACATAAGTTTTTATCAATTATGTCCACTGCCAAAAGCGGGAAGGGCGATAAAAATGTTACAAGTCAGGAGACCTGCCTTTATTGATTGTTTTTAGAAGTCACGCAAAAGAGCATTTTATAAGTAAATAGTTAAAGACTAAAAAATGCGTACGCAAAACTTAGGCTACCCGCGGATTGGCAGCCAACGTGAACTCAAGAAATCCTTAGAACAGTATTGGTCGGGTAAAATCTCGTTGCAGCAAATGCTGCTGAACGGTAAAGATATCCGCCTGCAAAACTGGGAACTTCAAAAATCGACAGGAATTGACCTTATCCCCTGTAATGATTTTTCTTTTTATGACCATGTACTTGATCTTAGCCTGATGGTAGGTGCTATCCCTGAACGTTTTCATTCATTGATGGTAGATAAACAATTGAATGATTATGATCTCCTTTTTGCCATGGCCAGGGGCTATCAGAAAGATGGATATGATATCACGGCATTGGAAATGACGAAATGGTTTGATACCAATTACCATTATTTGGTTCCGGAGTTTACCGCCAATCAGAAGTTTTCATTGTATAACACTAAAGTTGTGCAGGAATACCTTGAAGCCAAACAATCGGGTATAAACGCAAAGCCCGTTCTCCTCGGCCCTTTATCTTATCTGCTTTTAGGAAAAGAAAAAGAACCTGGCTTTCACCGTATTGATCTTATTAAGAACTTATTACCCGTATATCTGGAGGTGCTGGAGAAATTAGATGCCGCCAATGCTTTCTATATTCAGTTTGATGAGCCCTGCCTTTCTCTAGATCTCACTTATAAAGAACAGTCAGTATTTTTAAAGACATACCAGGAAATTAAAACTAAGTTTCCTCATTTACATATCATACTCACCAGTTATTTTGATTGCTTTGGTCACAACCTGGAAACAGTGCTCAGCCTTCCTGTACAAACTATTCATTTAGACCTTGTACGATGCCCGGCTCAACTGGATGATTTTTTGACCAGTCCCGGTTTTGTAAACTCCAAAACCAATCTCTCTTTAGGTATCGTTGATGGCAGAAATATATGGAAGAACGATTTCCTTACATCGCTCAGTTTGGTTAATGCAGCCGTGGAGAAATTAGGTCATGATCGGGTGTGGATAGCCCCATCCTGTTCCCTGATTCATTGCCCCTGTGATCTGGACCTTGAGGTGAATGCGGAAACCCTTAATCCTGCTATAAAAAAATGGATGGCTTTTGCAAAACAAAAGATCGAGGAGGTTGTGACATTAAAACAACTCATGTGCGAAGTAAGTGATATACAGATAAACACTAAATTTTCTGAGAATATTGCAGCGCAGCAGGATCGCCTATCTTCTGAAATCATCCATAACACACATGTTAAGGAGCGAGTATTATCTATAACACCTGATGACCTGATAAGGCAGGATGATTTTGTGAAGAGAAAAAGAAAACAACGGGACGTTCTTAAATTACCTGTGTTCCCCACTACCACCATTGGGTCCTTTCCCCAAACCGCAGAGATCAGAGCCTGGCGAGCTAAATTCCGAAAAGGAGATCTTACAGAACAACAGTATGATGAACTCGTAGCAAAGGAAATCAGGGATGCTATAAACTGGCAGGAAGAAATTGGACTGGATGTACTGGTTCACGGTGAGTTTGAGCGAAATGATATGGTTGAGTATTTCGGTGAGCAGTTGAATGGATTTGCCTTTACGCAGCATGGTTGGGTTCAGAGTTATGGCAGCCGGTGCGTGAAACCTCCGGTTATATTTGGTGATGTTTCTCGCCCTGCTTCCATGACTGTAAAATGGACATCATTTGCACAGTCGCTAACTCGTAAACCTGTAAAGGGTATGCTAACAGGACCGGTCACAATCCTTCAATGGAGTTTTGTGCGAAATGACCAGCCCCGCAGTGAAACCTGCAGGCAGATCGCACTCGCTATCCGTGATGAGGTGCTGGATCTTGAGAAGGCCGGCATCAGTATAATCCAGATTGATGAACCAGCTATCAGGGAAGGCTTGCCCTTGCATAAAGAAAATTGGAATGAATACCTCCATTGGGCTGTTGGTTCATTCCGGCTTGCCGCCAGCGGTGTAAAAAATGAAACCCAGATACATACCCATATGTGTTATTCGGAGTTCAATGACATTATGGAAAGTATTGCTGACCTCGATGCTGATGTAATTACCATAGAATGTAGTCGCTCTCAAATGGAATTATTAGATGTATTTGCAGATTTCAGTTATCCAAATGATATCGGTCCGGGTGTTTATGATATACATTCTCCACGCACGCCTTCAAAAGCAGAAATGATTAAGCTGATGCAACATGCTCAATCTCTTTTACCTGCAGACCAGTTATGGGTGAATCCCGATTGCGGATTAAAAACCCGCCATTGGGTAGAAACAAGGATTGCATTAAAGGAAATGGTTGCAGCGGCTAAAGAGCTGCGCGTAACTGTTACGGCAGACTAGTTGTTTAGTTACACCCGCAGGCAACATCCTGGTGTTGCCTGCATTTTTTATTGCTTTCGGAATAACCTTTACCTATATGGAAAAACATGAAACGAAGGAATGCCCAAGATGCTCCAGATCTTTTACATGCAAAACAGGGGATATAGCTAATTGTCAATGTAATACGGTTCAGGTTAGCAGAGAAACTACCGTTTTTCTTCAAACTTCCTTTTATGATTGCCTTTGCAGAGATTGTCTGGCGGGTTTTGATATTCTGTTGAAACATTCCAGGACTTATAAATTTCCCACACAAAAGGAAATGTTGATGGAAGGCTTACACTACTATAAAGAAAATGGCTTCTATGTGTTTACAGAATTGTATCATCTGCTGAGAGGTTATTGCTGTAGATCTAATTGCAGGCACTGCCCTTATGGATTCCGGATCAGCTGTTCAACAGAAGATGATCTCTAAAATAGCGCAAACGGTTGCACACATATTTTATCCGGTTATATATTATTTTCATTTTCAGGTATTATGTTATACATATTCAGGTAGATATTTCAGATATACCTAAATATGATAAGAAACTACCCGGATCGTATCCTTTGAGCTACCGTTTCTTATTTGCCATAACTGCATAAAATCAACTCAATGCAAGCCAAACGAATTGCGTGCCTGGCCTTAATGGTCTTTCTTTTCTGCTTTCATCCCTTTGCCCAAACAGGGAAGTCCTTATCTCTAAACGGTGTAAATGCATACATGTCGGTGCCCGACCATACCGACCTTGATATTGCTCCCGGACAAAACAAAACAATCACCTGCTGGATTAAAACAACCTCCGCGGCAAGCTCCCGGATATTCGCCAAGCGGGCCAGTACAAACGCATTAGATCCCTCCGCCCCGGGAACCGCTGGAACCGGCTATGAAGTATGGATGGGTACAAGTACCAACGCGGGTAAAATTGCCGGCAATGCTGCTGCCTGGAATACTGCCAGCTCCAGCTCTCAAACTTTCAGCACCACGGGTTATAACCCTGTTGCCAGTAATGATGGATCATGGCACCATGTGGCGGTGGTATTTGATAATTCCAGTGCCAGTAAAACCGTGACCTTTTATGTGGATGCCGCCAACCCTAATTTGAGAACGGGCACCTTCTCCGGAAACTACGACTTTTCAACAGGGGTCGCATTTGTAGTTGGGGCCGCCACCAATAGTACCAACTTTTTCAATGGCCAGATTGATAACCTGCGCATCTGGAACAAAGCCATGACAGCAGCAGAACTAGCTGCTGATATGGTGCAGAACGTTACGGGTCCCACCCCTTCCTTACTCGCTGCCTGGAACTTTGAAACAGCCATCGGAGCCACCATTCCCGATATTTCCGGTAATAACCACACGGGCACCCTCGCCGGTAATGCCACTATTGAAACGCCCCCGGCTACCTCAAACAACAAAGCATTATTCCTGAGCGGAACACCCGGCAGCTATATGCGTGTTGCCAGCCACGATGATATCAACATCAATACCGGTGAAAGCTATACCATCTCCTGCCTGGTCAAAACAACCACCACCGTTGCGAATCCCCGCATTCTCGCTAAAAGAAACGGAACCGGCGGCGCGGCAGTTGGCTATGAGTTCATCAGCAGCGGAACAGGTCAGTTTGGGGCTAACCTTCGCAGCGCGGGAGTGAGTGCGGGACCGGCTTTCAGTACCACAACCATAAATAACGGACAGTGGCGGCATATCGCTATGGTGGTTGACCAGGTTGCCGGTAACAGCAAAATTTATGTTGACGGCGTTCTTGATAAAACCAGCAATACCTGGTTGCCGCCTCAGGATTTTTCCAATACAGTTGACCTGATCATTGGCGCTGATGCAACTAGCGCAAATGGTTTCCCCTGGACCGGCCAGATTGATAATATCCGGTTTTGGAGCAGAGCCATGACACAAGCTGAACTGCTAAGTGACAAAACAAGTTTTGTTAACAGCAGCACTCCCGGCTTATTGGCCGCATATGATTTCGAGAATGCTATTGGAACAAACGTACCGGATGTAAGTGGAAGAAATCATCCTGGTACTCTTGCAGGTAATGCAGCCATTGTAAACCTCAATGGTGATATGCAATATCTCTCCACATCCTTGCTGCAAACAGAATTGCCGGCGGGTAAAGGCGACGCAAACCAACGGATCATTGCGGTGAATGTTTTTACCAGTGGAGCATCGGCACCAATCAGCCTCACTGCTTTGAACTTTACGCTCAATGGAACAACTAATATTGCCGATCTCACCAATATTAAAATTTACTATACCGGCAACAGCAACCGGTTCAATACAAATACTTTGTTTGCAACAGTTGCCCCTGCTTCCGGCACTATAACTGCCAACGGATCAAAAGCATTGCTGGAGGGGAATAATTATTTCTGGATAGCTGCCGATATTGCCCCTTCAGCCGCTGAAGGCAACCTGGTTGATGCCACCCTTGAAGGCCTCACGGTAGGCGGAGCAGTTAAAACAATAAACGCTCCCAATAATACTGTAGCGGGTTCCAGAACCATCCTGCTTTCACATAAATTATTATTCAGCAGCGGCGATGGGGGAGCGGCCAGTTATCGTATACCCGCCATCGTTACAGCAAAAGATGGATCACTGATAACGGCAGCCGATAAACGAATGAATCATTCCGGTGATCTGCCGGCAGATATCGATATCGTCATCCGAAGAAGTACCGATAACGGACAAACATGGTCGCCGGCGCTTACCATTGCTAATCTAGGTACAACAGGTGCCAGTGATCCCGCTTTGGTGGTAGACAAAACATCCGGCAAGATCATCTGCCTCTTTGCCACCAACCAGGGACTATTTGGTTCCACTCCATCCAATCCCATTCGTATACAGCTTTGTACCAGTATGGATCATGGTATTACCTGGACTGCCCCCACTGATATCACCAATCAGATTTATGGAGCAGGCTCTGCCAATCCTCTTACACAAAATTGGAGCGCTGCCTGGATCGCTTCGGGTGCTGCTCACCAGATGCGCAATGGCAGGATTGTAGCTGCCATGGGTGTAAGACAAACCTCCGGCAACCAGATCGATAATTTTATGATCTATTCTGATGATGCCGGACTAACATGGCATCCATCCACCGGTATTGCGGAAACCAATGGCGACGAGGCTAAGATCGTTGAACTGAACAACGGTTCCCTGATGATGAGTAT
The DNA here is from genome assembly GCF_000814325.1 of Flavihumibacter sp. ZG627. Lineage (GTDB taxonomy): Bacteria > Bacteroidota > Bacteroidia > Chitinophagales > Chitinophagaceae > Flavihumibacter. The sequence continues at coordinate 111,441 of NZ_JPHF01000001.1, forward strand.
CCGTAATCCGGGTACCCGCAGAATGAGCGTGTCTGCCACCCAGGGCCTCACATGGGGTTTGCCCTACAACCAGGCCGACCTCACTGACCCCAACTGTAACGGTGATTTCATCCGCTATACGTCTACACTTGACGGTTATGATAAAGACAGGTTGCTTCATACCATCCCTTCTGCAACAAGTCGTAAAAATGTATCGGTGCTATTAAGTTATGATGAAGGAAATAGCTGGACGGTAAAGAAAACCATCTACCCGCAGTCATCTGCCTACTCAAGCCTTACTGTTTTACCCGATGGTACATTAGGCATGTTTTATGAGAATGGTGAATATGAAACCTATCAACTCTATTTTGCCCGGTTCAGTCTGAACTGGCTCACAGATGGTGCCGATACCTACAAACCATCTGCTGAACAGCCGGTTCAAACCATTAAATCTTTCAGGGCGCTGGATGTTAACAGCAGGGCGGTGCGCCTCGACTGGCATACGCAGTTTGAAGTAAATACTGCCTCATTTGAAATAAGCCGGTCTGCTGATGGTATCAACTTCAGTTCCATCGGAACGGTAAACGCAGCAGGCAATTCACTCTATGAATCCAAATATAATTTTACCGATAATAATCCGCCGGCTGGTACTCTCTACTATCAGTTGCAACTGGCAGATGCCCTGGGAAATATCACTAAATCAGAAATCGTTTCCATTCAATCCGGCACTACCTATACCAGCCCCAATGCCCGAAACCTGAACCTGGTTTATTTTGTTCCTAACGATATCGACTACCTGCCCGATTACCAGAAAAGATTAAGTGAATTAATGCTGTGGACGCAAAACTTTTACGGGCAGCAAATGCAGAACAGTGGCTATGGGTATAAACCCTTCGGACAGTTTACCGATGCATCAAAAACCCGCGTTAAGATCATCACTGTTTTTGGATCTAAATCCACAGCATCCTATCCTTATTCAGGTGGAGCAAACGCTATTATGAATGAGATCAATGCCTGGTTTGCGGCACATCCGGGAGAAAAAACATCTGAACACACGCTGGTTATTTTACCCAGGTATGGTTATCGCGAAGATGGGTTTACGCCTACCGGCGGACCCTTCTATGGACTAGGAAAATGGTGCTTTGCACTGGATTATGAAGACATGGATATCAGGAATCTCGGGAAAACAGATGCGGCCGGAAACCGCTTTAGTGTTTGGTTTGGTGGATTGGTACATGAGCTAGGACATGGATTGAATCTGCCCCATAACCGGCAGAAAGTTTCTGAAAATAATGATCCCGAAAAAGGCATGGCATTGATGTGGGCAGGTAATGGAACGCTGGGTAAATCACCCACTTTCTTAACCGATGCCGATTGTGCCATTCTGAATGCCAACCAGATCTTTAATAACAATAATGATCCTTACTATAATGGGGTTGACTTCCGCCTAACTTCCTTCCATGCAAATTATGATGCGGCAAAAGATGCTATTGTTGTATCAGGATCCTATACTACTGATGTAGCCGTATCGGATCTTACCTACTATAATGATCCAAATGTCAACAATGAAGGCACTGGTGTTAACCGTGATTATAATGCCATTGCCTGGCGTTCGCAACCTGTAAATAACGAAAGTTTTTATGTGGAAATGCCGCTTAGTGAACTGGTAGAAAAAAGCAATGTGGACTATGAGCTGAAGCTGCGTGTGGTACACCAGAATGGAACGATAACAGAGAATATTTTCCCCTACAAGTTTGTGGATGGTCAGGTGCAGATCAATTATGGATATGTGCAGAAAAAAGAACTTGGAAAGCATGGATGGAGTATTGCTGCTTACAGTTCAGAGGAAACAGCCGGAGAAGGACCAGTGAATGGTCGCGCAGTAACTGTAATTGATAATAATCTCAGTACATTCTGGCATTCAAGATGGTCGTCTAATACAGCCGCTTATCCACATTGGGTAACTATTGATATGGGTAGACCACAGGAAGTGAAAGGCCTGAGTTTGGTTCAGCGCTCAGGGCTTGCAAGGGCAGTGAAAGACTTTGAAATACTGGTTAGCGTTGATGGAGAGAACTTTACCAGCCAGGGAAATTTTGTTGCGGAGAGAACAAATCTTTATCAGTATTTCGACTTCCCATCATTGCAAACATTCCGCTATGTTAAAGTAGTTGCCAAATCGGCCTGGGATGGACAGTCCTTTGCAGCAATCGCAGAACTGGGACTTTACCATGATGGTAATTATGCTCCAACTTTTACCCTGCCGGCAGATGCAACGATCTACAAAAATGCCAGTGGAAGTTATGATGCAGCTACAGCAGTTACAGGAAATATAACAGATGTATGGGACGATTATGATCCGAACCCTGTTATTAGTTCTTCCGATGCCATTACTGAAGGAACCTGCGCGGGGGAGAATATCATTACCCGTACCTGGAGAGTAACAGATGCAGATGGCGGGTTTGAAGAAAAGCTGCAGATTATAACGATTAAAGATAATCTGGCACCAGTGATTGTTGAACCCCTAAGTGAAATACGGTGCTTTGATTCAGGAGGGCAGTATACTATACCAGCACTTGTAGCATCAGATAATACGGGCATCAGCGGGATAGCTTTTGAAATAACGGGTGCCACTAACCGAAGCGGAACATCTGCTGATGCGAGCGGCAGTTTTAATCCGGGTGTTTCAACTATTCATTTTACCGTAACAGACGGATGTGGAAACAGCAGCAGCACATCGATGAATATAACGGTGAACCAGCAGCTATCGGCAATGGTAGAAGATGTGTATGCGGTGAAGCCTGGAGGTAATGCCAACACCATTTATATTGGTTATGGTCCTGCATCTCTAACCTACCAGGTAGTTGTAAGCGGAGGAACGGCGCCGTATTCCTATAACTGGTCCAATGGGTCAACAGCATCATCCTCCATGGTAAACCCAAATGTGCCCGGTACCTATACTTACAGTGTTTTGGTTACAGATGCACTAGGATGTACCGTTATTGTGGAGAAGCAGGTAACGGTAACAGATATCCGCTGCGGAGATGATAAATTATATATCTGTCACAATACTGCCAGCAGCCATGATAAAAATATCTGTATTGCAAAAGTTGATGTGTTCAATCATCTTCAGCATGGGTGCCGGTTAGGGGCATGCGCGGTAAGTGCTAACACTGCGGCTATCATGGGAAATATTTCTGCAGATCAGTTGCCGGAAGCATTTAATGTTCAGGTGTTCCCCAATCCAACAGCAAATGAGTTCTCACTTCGCATAAGTGGTGCAAGTAAACAATCTGTGAGTATCCGGGTATTTGATATCCATGGAAGGCTTCTGCGGCAGATAAACACCAGTGAAAAAACTGTTCGTTTTGGTGCTGATTTCAGGCCCGGATTTTATACCGTAGAAATTATGCAGGACAAGAACCGAAAAACCATAAAGTTGATTAAACAGTAAAATATGCACTGAAGCAATTTTCATTACCGATCTCTATTTGTTGGCAATCGTTAGTTTTTATAATCGCTACGGCCCCTATTTCTATAGGGGCCTTTTTTAGTTAACATAAGAACAGTATCTTTATAGCACTTTAGGGGTGCCGAAAGGCTGAGATAATACCCTCCAACCTGCTCTGGATAATGCCAGCGAAGGGAAAAGTATTCAATCTTTTCTTTTTTTCCATTCCTGAAGTTTAGAACAAAACAACATAAGAATGGAGATCCTTCTCAACAATCAATTACGGGTTATTAATGAACCATATACGCTTCAACAATTATTAAATGAAGTGGTTGGTCAAACTCAAACAGGTATAGCTGTTGCTGTCAATAATTCTGTAATTCCAAAAGCTGACTGGCCAGCGCATTTTATTGAACACCAAGACAATGTGCTGCTGATTAAAGCTACCCAGGGCGGCTGATTATTTTAAATCTGTTTACCTTAAAAAATTCTATATGAATAGCAATACGCTATCCCGGCAAAATATTATTACTACTGATCCATTTCCTGGTTCCAGAAAAGTTTATGTGCCGGGAGATCTGCACAATATCAGGGTAGCCATGCGCGAAATTTCGCTATCTCCATCAATACGCAGCAACGGAGAATCGGTAAATAATACATCGCTCACTGTGTATGATACAAGTGGACCTTTTACTGATCCTGCCATACCTATTGACATCAGAAAAGGTCTGCCTTTACTTCGGGAAAGCTGGATCAAAGACAGGCATGATGTAGAAGCATTACCAGCGTTCTCTTCTCATTATTGCACCCAAAGAAATAACGATACGGCACTTGATAGTCTTCGTTTTGAGCATATCAGAAAACCATTACGGGCAAAGAATGGTAAGACGGTAACACAGTTGCACTATGCGCGTAAGGGAATCATTACACCGGAGATGGAATATGTGGCCATACGAGAAAATCAACGCATGGAAGCTGGCGCAGCAAAGCTTATAACCCCTGATTTTGTACGGCAGGAAATTGCTTCTGGCCGCGCTATCCTCCCGGCTAATATAAATCATCCTGAAGCGGAACCAATGATCATAGGCAGAAATTTCCTTGTGAAGATCAATGCCAATATTGGGAACAGCGCGGTTAGTTCATCCATTGAAGAGGAAGTTGAAAAAGCAGTGTGGGCCTGCAGATGGGGTGCGGATACGATCATGGATTTGTCTACCGGAAAAAACATTCATGAAACAAGAGAATGGATAATCCGAAATGCGCCTGTACCCATTGGTACCGTTCCCATATACCAGGCCCTGGAGAAAGTTGGTGGCAAAGCTGAAGAGCTTAGCTGGGAAGTATTTCGTGATACCTTGATTGAACAGGCAGAACAGGGTGTTGATTATTTTACGATACACGCAGGTGTTTTGCTTCGTTACATCCCTTTAACAGCCAATCGTATTACGGGTATCGTTTCAAGAGGGGGCAGCATTATGGCAAAATGGTGTCTTGCTCATCACAAGGAAAATTTTCTTTTTACCCATTTCGAAGATATCTGTGATATTATGAGAGCCTATGACGTATCGTTTTCATTAGGAGATGGTCTTCGTCCGGGCTCAATTGCCGATGCCAATGATGCAGCACAATTTGCAGAACTGAAAACACAGGGTCAGCTGAATGAGATTGCCTGGAAACATGATGTGCAGGTGATGAATGAAGGTCCGGGTCATGTTCCGATGCACCTGATTAAGGAGAATATGGACAAGCAGTTAGCCTATTGTAAGGAAGCTCCCTTCTACACGCTCGGGCCACTAACAACAGATATTGCACCAGGGTACGATCATATTACGTCGGCCATTGGTGCTGCCATGATAGGATGGTATGGAACGGCTATGCTATGTTATGTTACTCCGAAAGAACATCTCGGCCTTCCTGATAAAAATGATGTTAAAGCAGGCGTGATCACCTATAAACTGGCAGCGCATGCCGCGGATCTGGCTAAAGGTCATCCTGGTGCGCAGCACAGAGACGACGCTCTTAGCAAAGCCCGTTTTGAATTCAGGTGGGATGATCAGTTTAATCTATCGCTCGACCCTGATACAGCAAGACAATATCATGATGAAACGCTGCCTGCTGAAGGGGCAAAACTTGCACATTTCTGTTCTATGTGCGGACCTAAATTCTGCTCCATGCAAATATCACAGGAAATTCGGGAGATGGCTGAAAAGGGAATGCATCAAAAGTCGGAAGAGTTTGTTCGAAACGGCAATCAACTGTATTCATAAATGCTGATTGTAATAGCAGATACTATAATCAGGAAGAATGAGGCTGATATTATCAATGCCCTCTTTGATGAAGGTATGCCTTTATTTCACCTGCGTAAACCCGCTGCATCTGCCAATCAGATCATGGGATTGTTAATAGACATAAAGCCACAATATATCAACCAGATCGCATTACATGCCCATCACCAGCTGGCCAGCTATTTTTGCCTGCATCGCCTTCACTACACGGAGGCAAAACGACATAGAACCTCCTGTGCTGAATGGCGGGCACTTGCTGAGTGCGGATATAGTTTATCTACTTCCCTTCATCAGCAAAATGATATCAACCTGTTGCCCGGAAGTTTTAAGTATGCTTTTTTCGGCCCTGTTTTTAACAGCATATCTAAACCGGGATATAACCCTCACCAAACCAGCAACGCTATTGCAGTAACCCATACAAAACTAATTGCCATTGGGGGCATAAATACCGGGAATATGCAGGATGCCATACAGATGGGTTTTGATGGTATTGCTGTATTGGGAGCGATCTGGAAATCAGGCGATCCTGTCTGCAACTTTAAACAAATTCAGAAAGTATGGAACCACCTCGCGTAATTGCCTTGTGCATATCTGGTATGGACCCTTCTGCCGGTGCGGGTATTCTTGCCGATATAAAGACCTTTGAACAGCATAAAGTATATGGTATAGGTATCACCACGGCACAAACGCTTCAAACGGAGAATGAGTTTGTTTCCATCCGGTGGGAGAAAGAATCAGACATCATAGATGCTGTTAATTACCTCATGAAACAATATAGAGTAGCTGCAGTTAAAATAGGAGTAGTTCAGCATATTCAAAGCCTCTGTAATATTGTTGCAGCTATCCGCGAAATAGACCCTGCAGTGCCAATTGTTGCAGATCCCGTGATTTCTTCTACATCAGCCTTTACATTCTGGGATGGCGCCATAGATGAATCTCTACTTATTAAGGTCCTTAAAATGCTTACAATCATAACACCCAATCTGCAGGAGGCTGAACGCCTGTCTCCTGGTTCTGATGCCCCTGCTGCTGCCAGAATATTATCGCAGTATTGTCCCGTTTTACTGAAAGGCGGGCATAACGTTGAATATCCGGGATATGATTTTTTATACATGCCTGCAGGAATAGAACTCTTAGTACCAGAAACTGAAAAAGTATTTCCAAAGCATGGTTCGGGATGCGTGTTATCGTCTTCCATTACGGCCAACCTGGCAGTTGGAAATCCTCTGTTGAAAGCCTGTGTGAATGCAAAATCTTTTACTGAACATTTTTTGAATAGCAATACCTCTTTATTGGGATACTATGTTAGATAAAATACAATATATTTCGCAGGGCGCTACAGCAACACAACAACTGTATAATATCACAGAAGCTTTGACAGCCGGATGCAAATGGATTCAGCTTCGGTTCAAACAAGCTGCTGATGATGAACTTTATACCCTTGCCGGTAAAGCGAAAGCACTCTGCCATTCCTATGGTGCCAGTTTCATTATAAACGATCACCCACATATTGCCATAGCAGTTGATGCCGATGGAGTTCACCTTGGTTTAGACGACATGCCTGTTGAAGAAGCAAGGCGGCTGATAGGTGCAAATAAGATCATCGGAGGCACCGCTAATACTTTTGATAATATTCTGCGTCGTTTTGAGGAAGGATGTAATTATATAGGGGTTGGACCATTTCGGTTTACCAGCACCAAAGAAAAGCTAAGCCCAATACTGGGCCTCTCCGGCTATGCATCACTGTTAACACAAATGAAGCAGCATAATATTACACTGCCGGTTTATGCAATAGGGGGTATTATGGCCGGCGATTTACCCGCCCTAATTAAAACAGGGATTTATGGTATAGCTGTTTCCGGTTGCATAACCAATAGCGGGAACAGGAAAGAATTGATCAAACAATTTAAAGCATCATTATATGCAGAAACTAACCATTGCTCACCGGCAATTTGAATCACGCCTTTTTTTAGGAACGGGAAAGTTTGGCTCACCTGAAATTATGGAACAGGCTATACTTGCCTCTTCTACTGAAATGGTTACAGTAGCTATGAAGCGGGTTGATACTGCTACAATAGAAGATCAACTCTTAAGCCATCTGCAATTACCACATCTTAATCTTCTTCCCAATACATCGGGTGTTCGTACGGCAAAAGAGGCTGTATTTGCTGCAAAGCTTGCGCGCGAGGCCATGGAAACAAACTGGCTAAAACTGGAGATACATCCAGATCCGCGATACTTAATGCCCGACCCCATAGAAACATTAAAAGCAACAGAAGAGCTGGTTAAACTTGGGTTTATTGTATTGCCATATATTCATGCTGATCCGGTTTTATGCAAACGCCTGGAAGATGTTGGTACGGCAGCAGTTATGCCACTTGCAGCGCCCATTGGCTCCAATAAAGGATTAAAAACGCTCGACTTTTTAGAGATTATAATTGAGCAATCCAAAGTGCCGGTAATTGTAGATGCGGGTATTGGTTCGCCATCCGATGCTGCCAAAGCTATGGAGTTGGGAGCCGACGCAGTACTTGTTAATACAGCTATTGCTGTTGCAGGTAATCCTGTGGAAATGGCATTGGCTTTCAGGTTAGCCGTAGAGGCTGGCAGAAAAGCATTTGAATCACAACTGGCAGCAATAAGCGATCAGGCTTTGTCTTCGAGCCCCTTCACTCAATTTTTGAATTATGAGCTTTAATGAAATTTTTGATCAGTATGATTGGGAGGAGGCAAAAGCTTCTATCATTGCAAAAACACCCCGCGATGTGGAGAATGCATTGCTGGCTGAAAAAAGAACTCCGGAACATTTTAAGGCATTGATATCGCCGGCCGCACAGTCTTATCTCGAATATATGGCCAGGCTAAGCCATTCCCTCACCAGGAAACGTTTTGGAAATACCATCCAGCTATTTGCTCCCCTCTATCTCAGCAATGAATGTAACAATATCTGCACCTATTGCGGTTTCAGCTTTGATAATAAGATAAAAAGAAAAACACTTTCAGCTTCCGAAATATTACTTGAAATCAATGAGCTCAAAAACCATGGCTTCCAGCACATTTTACTGGTTACCGGAGAAGCCGGTCATACAGTAAACATTGACTATTTCCTAAAGGCGGTGGAATTAATCAGACCACATTTCGCTAATATTTCTCTTGAAGTGCAACCCCTCGAACATGATGAATACCACCTGCTTCACCAGTGTGGCATCCATTCGGTTCTGGTATACCAGGAAACTTACAATAAGCAACAATACAATACCTGGCATACCAAAGGTAAAAAGGCCAATTTCAATTATCGTCTTCAAACGCCCGATCGCATCGGTAAAGCTGGTATGCATAAGATCGGGCTGGGGGTATTATTGGGACTTGATGACTGGCGCACCGATAGTTTTTTTTGTGCATTGCACCTTCATTACCTCCAAAAAACATATTGGCAAACAAGGTATTCTGTTTCACTGCCCCGGATTCGTCCCGCAGAAGGTTTGGTGCAAACTGGTAACAGTATAACAGATGCAGAGCTGGTGCAACTCATCTGCGCGTACCGATTGTTTAAAGAAGACCTGGATATTTCCATGTCAACCCGTGAAACGGAAACATTCCGGAATAATATTATCAAACTTGGCACCACCACCATTAGTGCCGGTTCTAAAACCAATCCGGGTGGCTATATTGTTGACCCCCAAAGCCTCGAACAGTTCGAGATCAGTGATGAAAGGTCGCCTGAACAAATGGCCGCTTTAATTAGCTCACTTGGATATACGCCTGTTTGGAAAGACTGGGATAAACATTTGCAATCATGAAGTTTAGTTTCGATGAAATCAGCCGTTACAGTCGCCAGTTAATACAAGATGATGTGGGTGTTGACGGACAATACCGTCTTAAAGCCGCAAGGGTATTGGTGATTGGTGCAGGGGGCCTCGGATCACCTTCCTTATTGTATTTAGCAGGAGCCGGTGTTGGAACAATAGGTATTGTGGATTTCGATGAGGTAGAGATTCATAACCTTCACCGGCAGGTTTTGTTCAATACCTCAGATATTGGCAAGAAAAAAGCAATAATTGCTGCAGAAAAGTTGAGCGCCCTGAATCCTAATATTAAGTGTTTAGTTTTTGATGAGCAGCTAAACGAAATCAATGCAGCGTTAATCATTTCTCAATTTGATCTTGTTTTGGACGGTTCTGATAATTTTCATACACGTTATATCGTGAACGATACATGTGTTCTTCACTCAGTACCGCTTGTATATGGTAGCATACTCAATTTTCAAGGTCAGATGGCACTGTTTAATTATAATGGCGGTAAGAATTTGCGTCATCTCTATCCTGAAGCACCCGATGCAAAAGATGTTCCGGCTTGTGGTGAAAACGGTGTGTTGGGAATTGTTCCCGGCATGCTGGGAACCATGATGTGCCATCTGGCATTGAAGGTAATTTTGAAACATGAAGTAGAAATGAATAGCCTGCTATTAGCTGATTTTAAGAAGTGTAGTTTTCAAAGAATTTCCTTCTAAGGTTTTTTAATTATTGCGACAAGTCAATACCGCCTATCGGAGAAAATGTTGGGAACGATATTGTCCATACAAATTGCAGCACGGGGAAACAGATACGGCACCATGGAATGAAGCCCGGAAAAAATAGTTTTCAGCTTTTGGCGGGAATTTATTTTCTTTTGTAGTGACCTTTTTACCTAACCCCTAAGCTTTTATATATGGCAGTTGTATCCAAAGCCAGGATCGAATCGCTTGACCTCCTTAAAGGAGTCGTGATGGTATTAATGGCACTTGACCATACCCGTGATTTTTTTTATAAATCACCTGGATTACTTGATGTTACTGACCCTGCCAATACAACGGTACCTTTATTCATCACCCGCTGGATCACCCATTTTTGTGCGCCCGCTTTTTTCTTCCTTGCGGGGTTGTCGGCTTATTTGATCGGACAACGAAAAAGTGGGGAGGAACTGGCAACCTTTCTGGTGAAACGAGGTATCTGGCTGGTGCTGGTAGAATTTGTTATCATGTCATTTGGCTGGCGATTTGATATTTATTATCATAATTTTGATTTTGCTGTTATCTGGGCACTTGGCATCAGTATGATAACACTGGCAGCAGTGATCTACCTGCCACGCACCATGATCCTGTTATTCTCCCTGGTACTGATCGTTTTCCATAATTTACTGGATAGCATACAATTTCCGGGTAGTATTTTGTGGAGCATCCTGCACCAATTCAATTCCTTCCCGATCTCCGGAAACCGAAACATAAATATTCTCTATCCTCTTATTCCATGGATCGGGGTGATGTCACTTGGGTATTATTTTGGAAGCTTTTACAACAGTTCGGTTGCATCGGAGCGGCGCAGAAAATTATTCAATACCATTGCTATTATATCCCTGCTTGTTTTTGTGGTATTAAGATTTACGAACAGTTATGGTGATCCCCATCCCTGGAAGTCCTTAGAAAGCCCCAGGTCAACCATCCTATCCTTCTTTCATTTAAATAAATACCCACCCTCGCTTTTGTTTTTATTGGTCACCTTATCGGGGGCAATGCTATTTCTTGCCAATACAGAATCTGTCAGAGGCCGGGTGGTGAAGTTTTTCAGTGTTTTTGGCAGGGTCCCTTTTTTTTATTATATCATTCACTTGTATTTTATCCATCTATTGGCAGCTATCCTCGCAGAAATAGAAGGGTATGGCTGGCGTATCATGATTCAGGATGAGATAGGCCCCGATTTAAAAGGGTTTGGATATAGCCTGCCCATTGTTTACCTGATCTGGATAGGAGTTATCATTGTACTGTACCCTGTTTGCAAAATATTTGATAACTACAAACAGCGAAATAAAGAGAAGGGGTGGCTAAGCTATTTATAGTGTAACAAATTGAATGGTTTTTTTGCATACCCCCGAACGATTCTAATGATATTTATAAAATTAAAAAGCTTAATCATGGCAACGACCAACACCTACCTGAATTTCAACGGCAATTGTGAAGAAGCGTTCAATTTCTACAAAAGCGTATTTGGCGGCGAGTTCAACTACCTGGGCCGCTTTGGCGATATGCCTCCCAGTGAGGACTATAAAGTTCCCGAGGCCGACAAGAACAAAGTGATGCATGTATCGCTGCCCATCGGCAGTTCCATCCTGATGGGAAGTGATACCGGCGGCGAGTGGGCGCCGGGTTTTGTAAAGAAGAAGCCGATACGCTCTTCAACGGACTATCCGACGGTGCAAAGATCACCATGCCCATGGCCAGCACTTTCTGGGGCGATTATTTCGGGATGCTCACCGATAAGTTCGGTGTGAACTGGATGATGAGTTTTAATGAGCAGGCACACAATTAGTAAGGAGAAATTAATCAAAAAGAATGCGATATCTAAGTTTAGTCTTATTTAGCCTTGTAGTATCAGCCTGTTCAAGGCTGCCTTACAGGATTGACAGCGGCCATCATTATATTCAGAAAGAAGGGAGGGAATCAAGGCCATGGAAACTGGTATGGTCAGATGAGTTTGAGGGCAGTGAGCTGGATACCAGTAAGTGGAGCAGAACGCCAGAGGGAAGTTCTGACTGGAACCGGCACATGTCGGCGGTTGAGCCAGCCTGTTATAACCTGCACGATGGAAAGCTGGAACTGATAGGCATTCGCAATAACGATACAATAAAAGATCCCCGTCCATTCCTTACCGGTGGAATATATACGAAAGATAAATTCGCCTGGCAGTATGGGCGTGTAGAGATCCGCGTAAGGCTTGAATCATCGCAGGGAGCCTGGCCTGCTTTGTGGATGTTACCTCAAACCAGGAAATATGGCAATTACCCCCGTGGCGGAGAAATCGATATCATGGAGCATCTTAATTATGAGGACAGTATTTACCAGACAGTACATTCCTATTATACGCTGGAGTTGAAAGAGAAAAAGAATCCACCGCATTACGGGATGGCGAGGATCGACCGCAATGCCTATAATGTGTATGGGTTGGAATGGTATCCCGATAAATTGGTGTTCCAGGTAAACGGCGTTACTACCTTCACTTACCCGCGACTGCCAGCAGTGGATCCAAGCCAGTGGCCCTTTGATCAGCCCTTTTACCTGATAGTAGACCAGCAGCTCGGGGGAGCCTGGGTAGGTAAGGTTGATCTGCAACAGTTACCGGTAAAGATGTATGTGGATTGGGTGAGGGTGTATCAATAGAAAAAAATTATACATGACGTTACTGATACGAGCAGTTATGCATCGGAACAAGTTTATCCGGATGCGGGAAAGGGTTTTTGTTATAAGATTATGGGATAGAGTGATGTCAGATCACGATTCATTTCATCCCCTGTGCAGGCCCGACTCGCCACCGCCAGAACCAACTGATAAGACGGTGAGTTGGGGACCGATTAGGCGGGGTGGGAGGAAATTTGAGAACTGCGGCTAATACTTTCGAAGAGAGTCTTCTTATGATCTGGCTACCATTATGAGAGGAAAAGTAATTTCAACTCATTTTTTATTATTAACTGAGCGGGAGGAATTAATTGCCATTCATTTGAGAGGATTGAATAAGCATTCTCCCTTGAATTATTAAATACTCATTGTCTTAGACGTCTGGTTTGCTAAAAAATTTGGTAGATTCAGGTTTGTCCGTAAATTTGTCCGTGTCCGCAAAAATGTCCGTTATATGATAAATGTTAAATTTTATTTGGATAAAGCTGATAAAAACAAACTTTATCCAATACATCTAGTGCTACGTCAAAAAGATGTACAAATTAAAGTTGCTACCGGCGAAAAAATAAAGAAGAAAGATTGGGACAATGCTTCTCAGTCTGTAAAAGACAGTTGCTATAACCATAGAGAAATAAATAAGTTCTTGTTATTCTTAAAGAATGAAGTTGAGAAACATTTGGAGACTGCTCCCCTTTCTGAGCTGAGTGATAAGAAGATAAAAGAGAGAATACTAGCCTTTGTAAATAGTAGAAGAAGTAATACTGATGTAAAAATTGTTTGTGAGGATCAAGAATATTATCAAGGCAAACAAAAAATTACATTTTTAGATTTGTTTGCTGGGGCTGGTGGGTTTAGTGAAGGATTTTTACAAGCCGAGCACAGAAATATGGTTTATGATTTCTTATTAGGTAGTGATATAAATGAAAATTGCGAGTTAACACACCTCGCTAGATACAATTACCAATTAGGGCTTGATGCCGAATTTTTGCTTCAAGATATAAGTGAACCAGACTTCCTCGATAACTTAATTAATAAATTAAAAGGCAGACAAGTTGATGTTATTTGTGGTGGCCCACCTTGCCAAAGTTTTAGCCTTGCAGGGAAACGAAAGAAATTTGACAAGAAGGATGATCTGTTTGCGCACTATTTAAAAGTTATAAGGCAGTTGAGGCCGAAGTATTTTGTAATGGAAAATGTAAAAGGCATCCTTACAAAGGAAGGCGGAAGGATTCGTGAAATGATATTACAGGAAATACGGTCTATTATTGATTTAAAAGAGTTTCATCAATTGATTCATTTTGTTGGTCAAATAAGAAAGCATAAAAAGGAACAAGCTTTTATTCTTGATTGCTACAATTTAAGATTACAATTCGAGAACAGTAACGAAAGGGAAATTGAAGATCTCAAAGAAAGATATATTCAGAATGTTGAGAATAAGTTTAGACTACTTACTCCCAAAATTGTTAATTACAAAACCAGTAAAACAGATTCTAGCATAAGTACAATTCGTCACGGCTTTAATTTATTAAAAAGAGAACACGAGCTTCTTTTTATAAAGAAGAAGGTTATAAATGAAAAGGCATTTTGTGATTTGGATAATGATTTTTTTTATGAGGATTTTAATAATTTTTTGAGTGCAATAGAGCCCGAGTCAATTATAAGTAAAATTACTGCTGCATTTAATAATTTGAAGCCAGAGAAAAAGTTTATAAGTGATGTCAATGAAATAGTTAAAGCCTTAGAAATTTATGCTTTCTCATTTGATGAGTGTATTGATGGTCTTTCTGAGTTTGTGAAAGATGCTAATAAAGAGAGCGAGTTTAATGATATTTTATCACAAATTAGGCTGTATAATATTAATGAACCATTCGTCGCATTAGCTTCAAATTATGGTGTACCACAAAATCGCGAAAGAGTATTATTTATTGGTTGCCGAAAAGATCAACATTTGATTCAGCAAATACCGCCAACAGTTTCAAGCAAAGAAAAAGTAACAATTTTTGAGGCACTATATGATTTGGACTTTATTGGCAATGACGATGAAAAATTCTATTACGAAACAATTGATGTAAAGTCAAAGTATAACGGAAAAGCAGAGAAATTGTTATCTCTTGTGCGAAAAAGAAGTGTTGATGGTAAGATAGATTTGAAAACGGGTATGACATATGCGGAATGGTCAAAGAAAGGGCGTCTTAATGGTCGGTTCAACAATGCAAAAAAACCTTTTTATGTGAGGAATATTGAAGAACTAAAAAGTCATTTATCCCATATTGTTGCCCCATTACATAACCATAAAACTAGCAAACAGAATAACGATGTAATTAAAAGATTAAATGTAATATTAAATGAAGGTGATTATGACCAAGCGAAGGAAAAATTAAAACTAATTGGACTTGAATCCGAAAAGCGCAATTATAATGTCTTAAAGCCAGATTCTCAGAGCCCTACAGTTATGACACTTCCCGACGATTACATCCATTATTCTACTCCAAGAGCCTTAACTGTGCGTGAAATGGCTAGGTTGCAATCTTTTGATGATTCATTTGTTTTTCAAGGGAAACGTTCAACTGGCGGTAGTAAAAGAAAAAGTGAAGTGCCTCAATTTACTTTAGTTGGCAATGCTGTACCACCTTTAATGGCAAGAGCTGTTGCTTTAGAAATATTAAAATTCATAAAGTAAAAACTAATTAATATTGATGAGAGTTTTGAATAAATATTTTCTATTTGCTTTGTCAATCCTAAATCCAGGGCCATGATCTCTTTTTTTCCCGTTTGTGATATGACCTTTCCAGTCAAAGTTTATTAAGTCTCTTTCAATCAACGATATAAACTCGGAAAACAATGGTTTGGTTGTTAATTCAAAATTTATAAATGTAAAGGTAATGTTACCCTCTTTATTAACTTCTTCTATAGCATCAACCCATAATGTTGTTGGGTGCTTTATTTCTAATGAATTTCTAAGCGTTTTATAATGCCATGCACATACGTCGTCATGGAAGGAATTATTTAGATACATTTGATTTAGTATCATCTTCTCATTATCAGGAACAAGATATAAACCGTGCGAATTAGGCTTTGTAATTATATTGTTATAAAGCGCCTTTCTATTTTGGCTATCAATCATTCCAAATTTATCAATAATAGAACGAACAGTTTTATACTTACTAATGTCTTTATCTGGAACTTTTGAAAATAAAGAATCTTTAGTTCTGCCTTGACGCTTAGATTTTAATTCAATTTTACCTAAATAATCTGGTGTTTTTAAACTATTAACTTTGACACCGAGAAAACTTTCAAGAGTTAGCCCTACATCCTTTGGGGCTCGTTTATTAGGAACTATACTTTCAATAGCCCCACTTTGTTTGAGAAGGCTTAGGTCTTTTTTTAACTGGACAATAACTTTTTGATTTTCTGGATCTTCAAATACATCATTGATTGTTCTACTGATTTGTTCTATTGTCTTAATAGGAATTGCAATTAATGTGTTATTTGAAATCGTCATGTAAACTAAATCACCCTCTTCTACAAATCTTTTCAAGTTATAAGGCCAAAATCTTGGATCTCCCTGTTTAGTTTTAGGTCGATAAAAACTAACTTTTGTTTCAACTATTGTGTCCGTTATGATAATTGCATCTTTATATTCTTTAGCCCCTCCAGGGATTAAATCTTTAAAACTAACTAGCTTTTTATCAAATAGTATTTTACGCAACGATTCTGAAGCATCTATAATAGCTTTATCGATCATTGTTTGAGTCATCCTAATTAATGCAAATTCATTTAAATTGTAATTATTTATAAACTCAATTACTATACTTTCTTCATCATTAGGTTTGAATAAGGGATTCATAAAATCTACATTCATTGTTTAATGGACAAAATACACATAAAGGGGTTGGCTTACAAATTTTTGCCGCAAAGTCTAATACAGCCCAATTTATTTCTTTACTTTTTTTATGATTAACTACTTTAAATGAAAGTTCTTGAAGGTATGGGTCGTAACGTATATCTGCCATTTTTCTTTCACCAAAATATCTCTCAAGAACTCTTGCCATATTGACATCGATTAGTGGCAAGGGTTTTTTGTGAATTAATAGTTCAACTGCATTGGCAAGGTACTGACCCATGAATGGGATACTTTCCAAATCTGACCTGTTATTAGGTAATTTCCCTTTACGTTTTATCATTTCTTGAGCCAGACATTTTAGCCGTTTCGCTCTTTGTCGATAAAGCCCAATAGGTTTTAAGTGCATTTCAATAATACTTGTATCTGCATTTGCGAGGCTATGCCAATTAGGGAACTTCTTTAGAAACTGAAAATAAAAATTTGAAACTGTTTGTGCTTTTGTCCTCTGTAGTAAGGTCTCTGCAATAATAATTTGGTAATGCGTCAATCGCTTATTCCTCCAAGGAAAGTCTCTGCCTTCAGTCTTGTACCATTTGAGAAGTGTATTCTGGAATTGGACAATACTTTTTGCGGTAACCGATGTCATACCCAAAATTAAGAAGTGATTTTGGGGATAAATAGAAGTCATCTAGAAAATATCTATAATTTGACATAAATATAATTTTATGGGATTACTTTAGTTCTTTTATCACGAGTTCTGGCCATGCAATGTATTCTCCATATTGCCCTTTTCTAATTTGGCCTCCTTTGTTCTTTCCTAAATTTGTCAACGCCCATTCATCATTTTTCCTTTCGATCCATTTTAGATTTTCAAATTTCGAAATAAGGTCTTTGCTGACTATTCCAAGCTCTTTCGAAAGGGCAGTAGCAGAAAGGTATTTGCCATCATATGACTTGGTACTTTGTACAGACTCTGTCTTGAATTCTTCTTTTTTAATAAAAGGTTTAATTGTTTCTTTTTTCAATTCCGCTATATCTTTCGGCGCTTCTACATATGAAAAATCTGTCGCATTGTTCATAATGGATTCAATGTCTTTCCATGCATCTTCATATACTTGTTTATCTGCTTCATTATCTCTTTCAATTAAGATTCCCATCTCTCTATTATTCTGTTGACTAAACTCATATAAATTCATAGATGAGATGATCATCTTTTTTTCATTTAGATAACATTTGGCATGAAGATTTTTGGAAAAGTAAAGTCTAACATATTTTAAATTTTGCAAATAACTCATTTCTGTGGGGTTCAATTCTTGCTTCCCAAAGATTATTCTTACTTCTGCTTTTTCTCGTTCCTTATCATTAAGAAGCTCCCTGATATTATCTGAAAGTTTTAGATATGGACTAATGATATACAGTCGTTCACGGGCTTCACGAATCAATTCTTCAACACCTGCAGTAATACCTGATGTTCTTAAGTATTTGGGCATTTTTATAATATTTTGTTCGCTAAAGATATATGTAATTTTGAATTATCATCTATTCATGCCTGTTAGTTTTGGTTTCCATATTATCAGAATAATTAAGTAGACTTTTTGATTGTATATTATTTTCTTCTGGATTCACTTGAATAATTTTTATATTGATTAAGTGAATATTTAAGATGAAATCTTTATCAAGTTTATTTGAGATATGGGTTTCTGAATATGTCCCCCCAACTTTCCCTGATTATTCCTAATTTACCAGGGCGAATGAACCCTAAACCCCCGTCCATCCTTAAGCGCCTCACCGGCACGCTGCTAATCGTATTGCTGTGCGCTACCGCCGCGGCGGAACCTTTCCCCGTGCGGAAATGGGTCGACCGGCTTTCAAAGGGATCGGGAACGGATCATGTTGCCGTTAGGGAACTGGTGCATAGCTTCAATAGCATGGATAGCGCTGAAGTGGAGAAAACGCTCGATATCCTCGAAGAAGAGGGCAGCACGGCTGGTCCCGCTTTCCAGCTTCGTATCCTGCACGCCCGGATCTGGTTCCTGCAGGATTATAACCAGCCCTACGGCATGGAAAAACTGCTACCCCTGCTTGAAGAAATGATGCAGAAAGCTGAAGCCACCGGCAAAAAAGAACTTATCGCCTACGCCAGCTGGATCTATGGCAGCATGATGTACTCCTACAACGAAATGGAACCCGCTGTCACCTATTCCCTCAAAGCGGTGGAGCTATACGAAACAATGCCGGTATTCGATTCCCTTCATTTTTATTATTCCTACTTCGGGGAAATGCTTTTTCACACCAATGAATACACGAAATCGATCCACTATACCCAAAAAGCGATCGCACTCAATACTGATACCGCCCGCTCTAACAGGGTGCTCAAAACGAAATACCTGAATACCCTCGGCCAATGTTACCTGCAACTCGGTCAGCCCGATTCTGCCTTCTTCTTCTACCAGGAATCAAGCCGTCTGGCAAACGCTGTTGGCCACACCATCTGGAAAGGCATCAATGCCAGCGACTTCGGCTACTGGTATTTTGTGCGCAAACAATATTCCCCGGCAACTGCCCATCTGCGCTATGCCTATGAAACCTGTAAAGAGCAGGAGAAAGGCATCGCCGCTTATTCGCTTCTGTGGCTGGCGCGGATCAATATTATGCAGGGCAAAACAGACAGCGCCTCCCTCTTCCTGGATACGGCATTACAGTTGCTCGATTCCTACGGAAAGTTCAATCCCCTCCAGGTTGCTGTCAAACGCCGGGAGGTCTATTCCGCAAAGGCCGAACTATACAGGGTGCTGAAGCAGCCCGACAGTCTGAGCTTTTACCAGCAACGTTATCAATCCCTTCGTGATTCGCTGGAACGCGTGGCCATCCTCAGCAGCAGTAAAGTTGCCTTGTTGAGAATCGAGAATGAAAAGAACCAATATTTGCTGCGCGCCACTAAAGAAGAAAAAAGAAGAGAGGCGCAGAAGCGGAATTCCATCATCATCGGTATTAGTCTGCTGGCCATCATCATCATCCTGGTTCTGGCTCGCCAGAAGGCAGGACTGAAACACCAGCAGGAGATGGCCCGCCTTGAAAAGAGTAAGCTGCACGCGGAAGTGATGGCCTCCCGGGAAAAACTGGATCTGTTCACGCAAACCTTAGTGGAGAAATCATCGCTGCTGGAACAACTGCAGGAGGAGGTAAGGGAAAAGAAACTGACATCCTCACAGCAGGATCTGCTGTTGGAGCTGAGCAATCTCACCATCCTTACCGAAGACGATTGGAACCGGTTCCGCAATATGTTTGAAAAAGTGTATCCTGGCTTTTTCATGAAGCTGAAAAATAATAGTCCCGATATAACAGTTGCTGAACAGCGAATGGCGGCCCTCACGCGACTTTCACTCAGCACAAAACAGATGGCTGCCATGCTGGGTATTTCTGTTGATGCCGTTCATAAGACCCGGCAGCGATTGCGTAACAGGTTGCACATAGATTCCGATGTTAACCTGGAGGAGTATATACAAGCAGTTTCCTCCTGATGCAACGCTTCCATATAACTGACTTGTCAAGTAGAAAAAGTCAGTATGCCAAAGTTCCCATATATCCTGATCGCGATATTTTTTACTATTGCAGCGGGCGCCTGCTCAAAGGACGATGATAATAATGATGCTCCCTTTGTTTATTATGAAGTGGGCTTTGATACGGATAACGCCAACTGGCGTGATACAGCTATTATTGTGCGCACCAATAAAGCCGCCATGATTCAGAAGGCCGATGCGCAATTGGCGCTTCCCGTTGCTGAAAGACAAATCGTGTTGGGAGAACTGAGATCTGGAAGTGGCGGCTATAATAAAAATGCTTCCCATGAATTCAAATGGCATTTTGATGAGAACACCTGGGAGCTGGTTGATATGACTGTTGAGATCTATGACGGCAAACCTTTCACCGATGTTGATAGTGATACTGCTTACTGGCTGGGAACGGTGAAGCGTTTTGGGGCCTGGAGTTCTTATATCAGGAAGCGAATTCCCAGATAGTTGGATAGTTTTACCTTCGCCGGGTGCCATCACCCAGCTTAAAACCCGTTATTAAGTCACTGTTCGAAATCCGGCAGACGGAAAGGCTTTGGCATATACCACTGCTGGCATCGCTGGCGGCTGGCATTCCGCTGGTGGTGGGACTCTTTTTCAACCGCATGAATGACGGCATACTCGCCAGCACCGCCGGCCTCGTGATTCTTTACCTGCCTTCCACTGATCTCGCCAACCGTATGATCACCATGCTGGCCTGCTCTTTTGGGTTGATGGTGTCTTTTACCGTGGGTATTGTTTTTAGCTTTCATCCCATTTTGTCGGCAGTAGTGTTGGGGGTGCTGGTTTTCGCCGTTCAGTGGGTCTCCAATTTTTTCCGGCTTAAACCGCCGGGCAGCTTCTTTTTCCTGATGATCGCTTCTATCGCCAGCACCATGCCTTTCAACCTGCATGCTATCCCAACCAAAGTAGGCATCGTGGGACTAGGAACCATGCTTGCCTGTCTGCTGGCTTTTGTTTACAGCCTCTATATCACCCGGCACTATTCCCCCCAATCAATCTCTGAGCCTGTAAAAAGGAGCAGATTCGATAATGCTTTCCAGTCGGCCATAACGGGCATCTTCATGGGAAGCTCTTTGCTGGTGGCCCACCTGCTCAAACTGCAGAACCCTTACTGGGTTCCCATTTCCTGCCTTGCTGTGATGCAGGGCATCAGCCTGGAACATATCTGGTCGAGAAGCCTGCAAAGGATACTCGGCACTTTTGTGGGACTAGCTCTAACATGGGTACTCCTGCGCCAGCATCCCTCGGCGCTGGCTATCTGCATCAGTATTTTTATTCTTCAGTTCATCATCGAAATGCTGATTGTCCGCAACTATGGATTGGCCGTTATATTTATTACACCCCTTACACTTTTTCTGGCAGAAGCAGGCAGCGCCATAAATTCCGATCCTAATGTGCTCATCCCGGCACGTTTCCTGGATATCACGATAGGTAGTATTATCGGCGCACTTGCGGGATGGTTTATCCACCATGAACAATTGCGCAACAAAGCAGAGAAGGGTTATAGAAAAACAAGGGTCGCTATTTTCAGGAGGTAGGCTTGTATTTAAAGAATCATCAAACGTTTTTGCCGATCCTCAATAATCGCTGCATACATTTTTTAGCTCTCAAATGCGCAGTATAATTTCCTTATACGTTTTTTATCGATAATTAATGCAATAGGGTCAGTTGCTGTGCGCAGTATACTTCGCAATGCGATTTATAAGTATACCTGGCCATGGGATGGATGATGGTAGTGTTATTCATAGGAACTTTATATAGCTTCTCCTTCGCTTATGTTGTACAGCATCATAATTGGACCAGATGCTTTGCACCACCTCAGCTATCTTCACCAGCTTATCCGGCATGGTTTCCGGTACCCTGATTTTGTATTCCACCCATTCCGTATCTTTTCTGTAGCCTGCATTTTCTATGAAAGTGGGGTAGTAGGGATAACTATAGATGGTGGCAAAGAATCTTGGTTCACAAAATTCAAGGGCCGGATTCTTTTCTTTGTTGAATGCCTGTAATCGCTTAATAGCTGGTAGCCACAGCAATCTTTTTCTCCGCCTGGTTTACTTTGGTTTCCGGCATCTTCTTTTTCAATCCACCCGCACTGCTCACGATGAACCAGATCAATGGTACAACACCTCCCAGCGTGAATAAGGAGCCTCCAATAATGCGAAGCCAGGTGAGGGTTTGAAAGCCAGTACTATCAATAAATGCATGACTGCGCGCAAACCAAAGTCCGTTTTCAGTTACTGTGTTGAACTGCCAGATGCCGGCAGGAAACAGGTCAAGAAAAACCATCAGTAATAAACCGATATTGATGCTCCAGAATGCTCTGGTAATGAGTCGCGGTTTCCACCGTTCTGCTTTGAATAATAGCTGGCAGCAAAACAGGATAGCAGCCAGGGCCAGATTACCATATACTCCCATCAGGGCCGCATGTCCATGATTCACGGTAAGGTAGGTTCCATGCTCATAATAATTGGCGATGGGCAGATTGATGATGAATCCTAAAACACCGGCTCCAAAGAAATTCCAGAAGTTAACAGCTACTAAAAAAAGGAAGACCTCTGAAAATCCAAAGCGCTTACTCATCTCTCCATTGTGGCCATTTCCATTTTCCAGGATCCTGGGTAGTTTGCTGAAGCGCCATGCTTCCAGGGTGAGCAATACCAGTGGTATTACCTGAAGGGTAGAGAATACAGCACCCAATGCCATGGTTCCAACCGGCTTGGCATTCCAGTAGAAATTATGCGAGATGCCCAGCAAGCCACTACCCAGAAATAAGAGCGTGGCTAAATAGATAACGCGGATAACTGCCTGCCTGCTCACGAGGCCCATCACCACCATAAAGTAACCGATCAATACTGTTGTGAATACTTCAAAGAAGGCTTCGGCCCACATATGCACTACCATCCATCGCCAGAAATCTGCTATGACGAAATTGGTTTTTGGCGTTGCTATAAAGCCTGAGATCAGTAAGAATATTATACTGAATGTTGCATACACCAACCAGTTGGGCAATGCCCATGGCTGCCTTGCTTTCATTACGGGTTTAATGCCCCGGTATAAGGTGATCGCCCAGATGATAAAAACAACGCCCAGCATCACCTGCCACAATTTTCCCAGCTCAACATATTCCCATCCCTGGTTTCCCAGCCAATACCAATTCTTGCCGATCAGTCCTTTTGGTCCGAGGAATATTCCGGCAAATGATCCGCCTACCAGTATTACCGTGATCCAGAAAATAGTATTGATCAGTTTCACCTGCCGTGTTGGCTGTGCAGGCGATACCAGCGACATCATAAAAAAGGAGGCGCCGATCCAGCAGGCAGAGATCCATAACAATGATAATTGTATATGCCAGCTTCTTGTAACGGTAATGGGTAAGGCCTCAGAAATATTGAATCCAAAAAAGTTTACAAAGCCCACGAAATCGTGCACGGTTAGTATGCCTGCCAATACCTGCACGCCAAAAAGCAGGATGGCAACATAAAAGAATTTATAGGTCGACCGCTGAACAGCATCGGGTTGAAAGTTCTGGATCTGTCCTTTGGTCATAAAGGCCTGCGCCTTATTGGTGTAGGCACTGTCATCGAGGCGCTCCAGTTTGCCATGATAATACAATACAATGCCCAAGCCGAATATCAATCCGAGTGAACCGATTATACTCCAGAGAATGGTAGCTGATGTGGGTGTATTTCCCGCCTCAGGGTCAAAGGGCCAGTTATGTGTATAACTGTATTTTTCCCCGGGTCTTTCTACTCCGCATACCCAGGCACCCCAGAAGAAAAAGGAGGTCAGTGATCTTATCTCACCTGCATCGGTGATATAACCAGCAGGCTTAAACGATCCTGCTGAAGCCGCATCGGTAAATATCCCTTTATAGTATTTTACCAGTTCTGTTGCAGCATATACCTGTGCATCTGTTAGCACTACCTGGTTGGTATTTTCTGTGTAGCTGTTGTTTTTTATTTCTGCTTTTACCAGTTCAGCAACACCCTTTTTTTGCAGGTCGGCAGTGGGATCGTTTTTTATTTTCGATTGGTGAAAGGTGTTCATATACACTGTCAACTGGTGCAAGGCCTCTGCTGTATAATCAGGACCGCGGTTTGCACCATCGCCAAACATGCTGCCATAATTCATCAGGGCATATTTCTGGAATATTGCCTGTCCATCCAATACATCTTCCTTACTGAAAACAGTCTCGTTCTTTGAGGAAACATAGGTGGGAATTGGCGGCGCTTCCGTATAGGTATGCACGCCTATCATCAGTACACCGGCTGCACTAACAACAAAAATTACCAGCAGGGGCAACCACCAGTTCTTTGGATTGAGCAGGTAGCTGACAAAATTATATTTCGCCATAAAGCAGTAGTTTATGGGTAAATATAATAAAAGAGGATAATAATGTCTTTTATTATTTTTTCTTTGGTTATTACTTCATCAGCCGATCATCTACCTCAAGCGCTTCCACCTTCACTACTTTAACATGCTTATGAAAATCAGGGTAATGGGGATTGAGTATATAATTGTATTCGGCCGGCATCACGGCCGAGCGGCATTTTATTCCAAGGAATTTATTCTCCCTGAAAATCTGATCCCCCTTTTCCTTCAGGATCATGTTTTCCGGGATTCTCCAATTCTTCGGCAGTTCATCATCTTTGATCTCCAGCATCTTCGCCTTCTCATCGATCTCTACAGTAATAATGAACATTCGTGGAGGCAATTCCGTCAGGTCGGTATGCACCAGTATTTCAAGTAATGCAAGGGAGGGGTTTTCACTGGTATATAAAGCATAGGTGCCTTCATTATTCCAGCGGCCTCCTGAGAGAAATGCACCCATGCCGGAAAGATCCGTTGTTCTCGTTTTTAACTTTACGATCCTGTAAACAAGCATATAGAGCGCTTAGGTGTAAATGCCTTCTTCTATCCGGTTCAGCACACGGTTCACCATTTTGATACCAGTGGGCGTACTCAGCAGCTCAATGGGTTTTTTCCCATTCATTGACCTGTTCTCTTTTTGCAGCCAGCGGTTCAGTTTGTCGGCCTCCTCAAATACCGACAATCCATTGGCGATGGTATTGGCGATTTCAATGGATAGGGAAGAAACCAGGCTGTCGAGTATATCAGTGTTTTGTTTGCGGCCCAATGTTTTATAGGAAACATTCAGCAGGATGGCAATATCCTTCATCGGGATATCCATAATATCGGCGAGGTTGATCAGGCTCTGTTTGGTAATGCCTTTATCACTTGCGGTCAGGAAATCAAAATCCGACACAGGTTGTTTTGGCATAAAGTTTTTTCCTCCCAATATCACCCAGGTGAGGAGGTTGGCGGAAGCGCCTTTTTTGATATGCTTCTTTACCAGTGCGGATAGGTCTTCGGTTTCCCTGGCTGGGACTGTTGTAGATTTTGGTGCAGCTACACTCTTTGGAGGGGCTGCACTTTTTGAAGGGGCCGGGGTCTTTGCCATGTGGACATTTTACCTAAATTTAAGGGAAATATGTCCATTAAGGAAATGAATCACCCCCACTAAAACATGCTTGCTATATTTGGGTAAATAAACCTGCCTTATGAAGATATCCCGACTTAAATTTTTCAGCATCGCTGTACTGCTTTTCCTGTTTATCACTGTAGTACACGAAGATGCTTTTTCTTTGCCGCAAGCCGATGATACTATTTATAGATCTGAGACCCTTATCCTCACCCGGATTTCTCCAAACGTATATGTGCACACCACCTTCCTGAACACAGAAACCTGGGGGAAAGTGCCCTGCAACGGGATGATCGTTACCGGGGGAAGAGAGGCGGTAGTTTTTGACACCCCTGCTGATGATTCAAGTTCTGCAGAGCTGATCGGTTTCATCAATAACAAAATGAACCTCGGCATCAAGGCGGTTGTTCCCACCCATTTTCATAATGATTGTGTGGGTGGATTGAAGGAGTTTCATAAAAACAAGATCCCTTCCCTCGCTAGCAACAGAACAATAGCCCTGGCCAGGGCAAAGGATTTCAACCTCCCCCAAAAGGGTTTTCAGGATTCGTTGACGCTAAAGGTGGGAAAGAGGAAAGTGCTGGTGCGCTTTTTTGGAGAAGGGCATACTGTCGATAATGTGGTAGCTTATGTTCCTGGTGATGAAGTTCTTTTTGGCGGCTGCCTGCTGAAGAGCCTGGGCGCAGGAAAGGGAAACCTCGAAGATGCCAACGAGGGACAGTGGTCAGAAACTGTGACTAAATTAAAAACAGCCTTCCCCGGGGTGAAAGCCGTGATCCCGGGTCATGGTTCACCTGGTGACGGGGCCTTGCTTGATTTTACAATAAACTTATTTAAATGATTCAATACCAATCGGTGATAACCTGCCCCTTCTGCGGTTTCAGCAAAGAAGAAACCATGCCGGATAATGCCTGCCGGGTATTCTACCAGTGCACCCATTGCAAGGGGATCATCAAACCCAAAGAAGGCGATTGCTGCGTATTTTGTAGTTATGGCAGCGTGCCTTGTCCACCGATTCAAAAGGATGGCACCTGCTGAGGGTACTATAAAAAAGGGGCCGCCTGTGAACAGGCAGCCCGGTTATTGACGATTCGAACTTTTTGATTCAGGGTTTATGGTTGTTTGTTGCTGATGGTAAAATAACCCTGTTGGCTTTGTATTGCAAGCAAACTGGTGGGACAATTGCCGGACAAGGTACTGGACAATTTCCTGACATGATTACTAAGGCATTATAAATCAATATTATATCAGAAATCTAGGAGAGCCTTTTCAGATAATCGCCGAGGTTAACATCGGCCGGTTGCTGCAGTCTCTGACGGAGCCGCTGCCTGTTTTTGTGAACACTATCCACTGATATTCCCAGAATTGCTGCCATTTGCCTGCTGGTAAGTTTAAGATGGATAAGTGCTGCCATCCTTTGTTCGGCCACAGAAATATCTTCTGCCTTTTCTTTCAGGTTAGTGAAAAAGCTGGGATTCATTTTATCGAAGAGCCGCTTGAAACGAAGCCAGTCTTCCTCCGTTAAAATGGTCTGGCTGGTGAGTTGTTCCAGCATTTTTTCCTGTTCCTGGAGCTGCTGATTTTCCTTCAGCTTCTTCTCAACCTGTTCCAGCAGGCTGGTCTTTTCCACCAGGTTGCGGGTAAACTGGTCGAGTTGCTGTCTGGCAGTAATAGCTTCCATTTCGAGGGCTTCTTTTTGTGCGGCCGCCAGTTGCTGCTGGTAACGGGCCAGCTTTTTCTCGCGGTCGAGTAAGATCACCAGCGTTATCAATAGCAGGCTGATACCCACCACCATCCAGTTTCTTTTCTGTTCTGTGGCGCGTTTATTTATCATCAGGGTTTGAACGGCATAATGGTTCTGCTCGCTGGCAATCCTCAGTTTAGCGATCTTATTTCCACTCAAAACTGCAACCCGTTCCAGCGAATCGTGAAGCCGGGTGTATTGCTTCAGGTAGTGGAATACACTATCGCTCTGGTTCCTCGCCTGGTGGTACTCTGCCCAGGTAAAATAGGCATCCTGCAAATAGTTCTTTTCCTGAAGCAATCTCTTTGGCCATAAACTATTTAAGAGTATGATCGATTGTTCAAGATAGTAGTCAGCACTATCCAATTGCTTTTCCTTCAGGTGAATGCGCGCCAGCCATACTGCTGCTCTGCCGGCAATTGTATTCTCCTGGTTTATGGTCTGTGAAAAAGAGAAATGAAGTTCCTTCTTTGCCTCCTGTAGCCTTCCCCGGTCAAAATTTAGCTGGCCAATGAAACAATAATTGATCGCAACCCAGATGGGGTGCACCTTTTCACTGAATTTGCTCAGCGATTGCTGGTAATAATACATAGCCGAATCGGGTATGCCCAACTGGTAATAGGCCTGCCCGATGGTATTAAGGCATTTTCCCTTTAGGAATATATTCACTTTATCCTCTTCCGGCATATTGGGAATGCCCTTTAAAGAATACTCAATGCATTTGCGGTAATCACGTGTATGATAAAGAATCTCACCATATATAATACTATTATAATGGAGGCTGCCATATTTGTTGGGCAGCTCATAGCTTTCTACAGCCTGTGAAGCATATGCATATGCATATTCAAGATCCTGGCTGGTATACATCATGCTTCCATAGATCCATTGGGCCGAATGCAGGAGGGCGGGATCATTTTCGAGATAGGCCTCTTCCATCATTTTATCGAGCCATAGTCTTATTTTATCTGCTTCCCGAACCTCGCTGCGATGCATGATAATAAAAGCCTGGAGTGCGGCCAGTTGGGCATTATAACGATGTGAATCTTTTGCTCCCCGCTGCCTCAGTTCCTTGATTACATTATTAGTTATAAGGCTGTCGGTCCAGAGAAGTTTTTTTGCGATCTCTACCAGTGTGGTGTAAACATCCTCTGATTTATTCAGTTCCAGTTGTTTCACCCAGCCGTCGATGGGATAATCGGAAATAGTTGGCGCTGGCTTGCCCTGCGAGAAAGTGCTCAGGTGCACTATCAGGCAGAGGGTAATCAGGGTTGATGACAGCCAGGGGGTTTTCAACGGTCTCATCTATGCGAAAAGTATAATATTTTCTCCAGATCCTGAAGTTCTGTTGAGCCATACTCTTTTCCGGCCCCTCCGCCATTAATAAAGCCATCCCCACCGCTTACGCAAACAAACCCCGCCGATTACACAATGGCGGTGACACTTTTCTCAAATCATACTATTTTACCCGACCACAAACCTTAATAATTATGAAACAGCACTTTAATTTTTTCTGTCTGCCCCTGCTGGTCAAGCGGCTGCCATTGATACTGGCCTTTGCCAGCTTTATGATCCTGTTCTCCGCCTGCCAGAAAACAGGTGGCACAATTGAAGAAGATCAAACAACTTTTTCTGTGAACTCAGGTAATGTATCGGGTAACGATGTTCAGAATGAATATACCGGCCTCGATAAAAAAACTGTCTGGGAGCTGCAGCAGGCCCGCGCCGCCAGTTCCAAATACCGCAATATCAAGAACGCCATGAATGATGGCTATATTGATATAAATGTGGTTCTTCCCAATATGGGCTACCATTACCTGAATCCCGGATTACTCGATAATACTTTCGATCCCACCAAACCTGAGATTCTTGTTTATAACAAACGCGCTGATGGTTCCATGGAACTGGTAGCGGTTGAATATGCAGTGCCCATCCCGCTAAGCCCTGAACTAGCTCCTGCCGGCTTCTCCGGATCTGCTGATGTGTGGACAAGAAATACCGCCTTCGATCTGTGGCTGCTACACGCCTGGGTATGGCATTTTAATCCCGCCGGCGTTTTCACCCCGATGAATATGAATGTGGTGGTTAATTAGCTTGGGAGGTTAGGTGTCTGACAGATGTTAAGAGGATGTTCGAACATGTGTCAGGCACTTACGCTAAAGTATCGCACCAAAGAAAGATGTTCGAACATGTTCCGAACATGTGTCAGACACCTTAAATTGCAGTCCAGAAGAACCTGATGACGCAAGACTATCTCAAAGGACTCAATGATCAACAGCGCGAAGCTGTTCTGCATAAAGACGGACCACTAATGATTGTAGCGGGTGCCGGTAGTGGTAAAACAAAAGTACTCACTACCCGCATCGCCCACCTCATGAGTCATTACCGCGTGGATGCCTTCCAGATCCTCGCCCTCACCTTTACCAATAAGGCGGCAAAGGAAATGAAGGAGCGGATTGAAAAGACCCTCGGCAATTCTGATGCCCGCAATCTTTATATCGGCACTTTCCACAGCGTGTTCGCGCGGATACTTCGCAGTGAAGCCCATCATCTCGGCTATCCCAACTCATTCACCATTTATGATACCGACGATGCGAAATCAGTGGTGAAGACGGTGATCAATGAAATGAATCTCGACGATAAACTCTATAAACCCAATATCGTCTACAACAGGATCAGCTCGGCAAAGAATGCGCTGGTGGGACCGGCCGAGTACGCCATGGATTATTATATCCAGCAGGAAGATAGCCGCTCAAACCGCCCGGCCATCGCGCAGATCTATGCCGCTTATGCCAAGCGTTGTTTTAAGAATGGGGCTATGGATTTTGATGACCTGCTCATCAAGATGTATGAGCTCCTCAAACATTTCCCCGAGAGCCTTCATAAGTACCAGCATAAGTTCAGGTATATCCTGATTGATGAGTACCAGGATACCAACCCCGCGCAGTATGAGATCATCAAATTGCTGGGAGCGGTTCACGAAAATGTTTGCGTGGTGGGCGATGATGCACAGAGTATCTATTCATTTAGAGGCGCTACCATCCAGAACATTCTGCAGTTCCAGAAAGACTATGACGATGTGCGCATCATAAAGCTGGAGCAGAATTACAGAAGCACCAAGAGTATCATCCATGTGGCCAATGAGGTCATCAATAATAACAAGGGACAGATCCCGAAAGAACTCTGGACCGATAATGCTGAGGGAGAGAAGATCCGCCTTGTGCGCACCATGAGTGATAACGAAGAAGGTAAGTTTGTTGCCGATACCATACAGGAGCAGAAACTCCGCAACCATTTCAGCAACCGTGATTTCGCCATCCTCTATCGCACCAATGCGCAGAGCCGTGCCTTTGAAGAGAGTCTGCGCCGCATGGGCATCGCCTATACCATGTATGGTGGCGTTAGCTTCTATGCGCGAAAGGAGATCAAAGACATGGTGGCATACCTCCGCCTCATCGTGAATACCCGCGATGAAGAGGCGCTGAAACGGATCATCAATTACCCGGTGCGCGGCATCGGTAAAACCACCATCGATAAGATCACCCTGTTGGCCAATACCAATAATATCACGATGTGGGAAGTGCTGCTGAACGCGCGCAGCGCGGGTTTTAAGGCAGGCACACTTGAATCGATAGAAAATTTTGTGACGCTGATACAGGGCGCTCAAAGCATGCTGCAACTCAAAAATGCATATGAAGTGGCCTTTCATGTTGGCAAGCAGACCAACCTGGTAAAGGAACTTTTCAATGATAAGACCCAGGAGGGATTGCAGCGTTATGAAAACGTGCAGGAACTTCTCAACTCCATCAAGGAGTTCACCGAAACGCCCAGCAATGAAGATGGTGAAGTGGGGGATAAGAGTTTGGGCAGCTACCTCCAGCAGATCACGCTGCTAACCGACGCCGATGAAAAAGATCCTAATGCGGATACAGTGAAGCTGATGACCATCCATGCTGCTAAGGGACTGGAATTTCCGGTTGTGTTTGCCGCCGGCCTCGAGGAGATGCTTTTCCCCAATGCCATGAGCATCAATACCCGCGAGGAGCTTGAAGAAGAGCGGCGTTTATTCTATGTGGTTATCACCCGCGCCAAATCAAAACTCTGGATCACCTATGCCAATACCCGTTATAAGTTCGGGCAGTTGGTGCAGAATGAACCAAGCCGTTTTATAGAGGAGATGCCGCAGCAATATATCGACCGGAGCTTTGCTGGTGGCGGTCCGCGTAACCAGGGACTGGGCTATTCGCAGGGCTCGGCCTTTGACCGTATGCGGGGATTTGGAGCCTCAGAGCAGGCAGAGAAAATGTATGGCGCACCGCCTTCAAAAAGAAAAGATACCGTTCCATCTTATGTGCCTCCCAAGGCTGCCCCTAAAGTAGTGGAACATAAGCCGGCGGCGGATTTTGTGCCGAGTGATACTACCAACCTGCAGGCGGGACAAAAAGTGGAGCATCAGAAATTTGGATTCGGGACCGTCTTGAAAATGGAGGGCGCCTCGCATAATCCCATCGCTACCGTGCAGTTTGAACTGAATGGGGAGAAGAAGATCATGCTCAATTATGCCAAACTAAGGATTGTGGAATAGAGGGGTATCTTTCCCCGGGGCACCGGGATTTTTCCCATTATTGTTGCAGCACACAATGTTTTAGGTTATTTTGTAATACGACCAAAGCATGTGCCTCATGAGAAAGCTTTCCCTACTCATCCTGCTGCCCTTATTTTACTATTATGGCTATGCGCAGAAGAACAGTGAAAGTAAGGTGGTGACGCCCACCTTTGAGGCCGCGTCTATTGCTGGTAACAAAGCCGGCGAAGATGCCAACCGCCGTTTATCGATCTATCTTCCTCCCGGTTATGACCAGTCGAACGAGCGCTACCCCGTCATATATTTCCTTCATGGCTTTGGCACGAATGATGAGCAGATGATGCAATGGATCGGCTTCAAAGCGCTGATGGATTCTGCCATCAAAGGCAGAATGTTGAAACCAATGATACTGGTACTGCCCAACAGCGATACTAAATTCAGGGGATACTTCTATACCAATTCGAGTTTCACCGGTAACTGGACCGATTTCATCGGCAAGGATGTGGTGCAGTATGTTGATAAGAATTTCCGCACCAAAGCGCATAGGGATAGCCGGGGTTTGTGCGGGCACTCCATGGGAGGCAATGGTGCATTGAAAGTTGCTATGCTTTATGCTGATGTATTTAGCAGCGTGTATGCAATGAGTGCGGGAGGGATGCACTTCGCAGGAGAATTTACTCCTGCCCATAAGTCGTTCCGGCAGCTTTCTGAACTCAGTTCTGTAGAAGAAGTTTTTAAAGGATTTGATAATCCGGAGACAACAGATAATGCTGCATTTTATCGCGTTGTTTTAGCCAGTATGGCAAGAACATTTACACCCGATGAATCCAATAAGGCTTTCCAGGGGAAGATACCGGTGAGCTATTCAGGCAAAACAAGAAAGATAGATCCGGTGGTGCTGAAGAAATGGGAATCAAATTTCAACATCAATATGATTGAGGACCATCTCCCTGCGTTGCAAAGCCTGAAGGCGCTAAAGATCGATTGGGGAAGGAATGAAGAGTTTTCGCATATACCCCTCACCAATATGCAGTTCAGCAAAAAGCTGGAGGCCTATGGCATCAACCATTTCGCCGAAGAATATATTGGTGGTCATGTGAATATGCTCGATGGTTTTGAAGGAAGGGCGTTCACAGAGTTATTGCCATTTTTCCAACGTTACCTGAAATAAGTATGAACCAGAACCTTTCACCCATCAATCCCGAAGCCCGGGCCAACATCCTCGATGCATTGCGCGGCTTTGCGCT
Source organism: Flavihumibacter sp. ZG627 (assembly GCF_000814325.1). Classification (GTDB taxonomy): domain Bacteria; phylum Bacteroidota; class Bacteroidia; order Chitinophagales; family Chitinophagaceae; genus Flavihumibacter. Next base: position 144,837 of record NZ_JPHF01000001.1, read on the forward strand.
GCTGGGTATTATACTGGCAAACTATCCCGTGCTATCGCTCTATGTATTCCAATCGCCCGAAACAACGAACGCCATGCCCACGGCCAGCATCGATAAATGGCTGAAGTATTTTTATTTCGCTTTTATCGATGGTAAATTTTATTCGCTTTTCTCTTTATTGTTCGGGATTGGGTTTTCTATCATACTAAATAAAAGAGGAGAAACAGAAAAATCCACACTTAAATATTTCTATCGCCGCATACTTATACTATTACTTATCGGTCTCGTTCATGCATTGCTGTTATGGGATGGAGATATTCTTGTATTGTATGCCGTACTTGGATTATTACTGCCCCTTTTCCGCAATACATCCGATCGCACTTTGTTAATTCTTATTCCTGCCTTGTTATTATCCCCCTTGCTTATTGACTCCATCAGGGTGATTACAGATGGTAGGGTGGACCCTTCTCTTTTCTTCCGGCGACTTGCATATATTGTATCCACAAAGAGTGGTATTACGGACACAAATTACCGGAACTGGCTGGTGGTGAATGATAGCTATAGTGATGTGGTGGAATGGAACAAGAGTGGATTTTTCTTCAGGTGGGAAATGTTATTGGGTACCAACCGCCTGCCCAAGGTATTCGCCTTATTCCTGCTTGGAATGTACCTGGGAAGAAAGCGGATCTATGCGCGGCTTCCGGAGCACCATACAATGCTTAAGAAAGTTCAGCTATACAGTTTGCTGATCGGACTACCCGCTACTATCGGGCATGCTTATTTCCAGAACGACCAGTATTTTATTCCCGCTCCTTCGGCTTTGCTGGATACCTTGTTCTATGCATTGAGCGTGGTGCCTATGAGTCTTTTTTATGCAAGTAGTTTTTGCCTTCTCTTCCTCCGCCCCAATTGGCAGAAGAAACTGATGGTATTTGCCCCGCTAGGGAGAATGGCACTTACAAATTATATCGGCCAGACCATCATCGGCACTCTTATCTTTTATGGATATGGACTAGGCATGGGTACTACTATAGGTACAACCTATATATGGTTGATAGCGGTTGGTGTTTATTTTTTACAGATCATACTAAGTAATTTATGGTTAAGATATTTCCTGTATGGGCCGCTGGAGTGGGTTTGGCGACAGCTTACCTACGGTAAATGGCTTCCGCTGGTGAAGATGCGGAAAAATGATAATCTAACAACCTGATATATGCGCAGTAAATACAACACTTATCACGTCAGCCTCTTTGCGCTGCTCCTGCTGGGTTTCTCCACGCTGGCTCAGGAGCCTGCTAATTGGAAGCCTATCGTTATTAACCTGGATGAGTTTAAGGTTCCTCCGCCTCCCGCTCAAGCTGCTGACAAAGCGGAGGCCGACAGGGTAGTATTTTACCAGACCCGCAACCCCAAAGCTTCAGCGCGTGATATGCAGCACTGGAATGCGGGGCCTCCCGGCTACCGTTGGATGCAGGCATCCGACATGTTTTTTGATAGCACCCAGTATTGGGCGCGCACCAACGCATACACAGCAGTGGCCATTTATGATGCAACCCTGGCGGCAATGAAAGCCAAGCAGCAATACAACCGCAAGCGGCCTTATGAAAGCTCTTCCAAAGTGAAGCAGCTGATCTATCTGCCTCCCAGCCCATCTTATCCATGCGAATATTCTGTTGCAGCAGCCGCGGCAGCTGCAGTACTTGGACATTTCTATCCAAACAAAAAGGATAGCCTTATTCAACTGGCGCAGAAAGCCGGTGAGTCGCGTATCGCGGCTGGATTGGCATATCCCTCAGATGTTGAAGCAGGATTTAATTTGGGAACCAAGGTGGCATTAATGATCCTGGAACATGCTGAAAGCGATGGCTACAGTAAGGCATGGCCAGGCACTGTTCCAACAGGCCGCGAATATTACACGGGTAAGCCTATCCGAAAAGACTATCCCAATATGCGTACATGGATATTGAAGAGTCCATCCCAGTTCCGTTCTGCGCCACCACCACCTATCGAAAAGGATATGGAAGCCATCCGCAACCACAAGCCTGATCCCTATGCCAGATCCATTGCCTACCGTTGGGAGTTCAGCTGGCCATGGGGCGAAGAGATGGAAAAGAAAGTGCTTGAATATAATCTTGCAGCAGATCCTCTCAAAGCTGCATTCGCATATGCATTGGTGGCAATGTCTGATTATGATAACCAGATCGCCCATTGGGATGGCAAGTACACGTACTACCGTGCCAGGCCCGACCAGTATGATACTACATACAAGCCGCTTTTCCCTACACCAGTATCTCCCAGCTATCCCGCCGGCCATGGTACCATGTCATACACCCGCGCAGCAGTGATGTCATTCCTGTTTCCTAACGATAGGGATCATTTCTACAAAATGGCAAAGGAATGCAATGACTCCCGCTTTGATGCAGGTGTGCATTATAAGACTGATAACCAGGCAGGGGAAGAAATGGGAAGAAAAATAGGAGAGGAAGTAGTGAACTGGGCTAAGAACCGAATGCCGAAATAAAAAAATGCAATGTTAATCACCCTATGCCATCTCCTGCTGTTGTGGGGCCTTTCACAGAGCCTGCACCCGAAAGTTTTCGACGTGCATATCCACGGAGCTAAGGATCCGGTGGCGCAACTGAGTTCCCTGCAACGGGCAGGTGTATACGCTGCTGCCATTAGCAGCTCCTGGGATCTGCAGCAAAGCTATCACGCGCATAAGGGTCCGCGTTTGTTGCACGGCCTTATGCTCCCATGCCCTTTAGGAAAAGTTCCATACAGCAGGCAACCCTGTTTTTCGGATGGAAAAGATTGGCCAGCCCTGGCCTGGGTTGAACAGCAGATCCAAGAAAAGAAGATCGATTTTGTTGGTGAAGTACTTAGCCAGTATTACGGAATATCGTCTTCAGATACAAGTCTGTATCCCTATTATGCACTGGCAGCGAAATACAATTTGCCGGTGGGTATTCATACCGGGTCGGCCGGACCAGATCATGGTAGTCCGAATTTTACCGAGGCAGCAGGCAATCCATCGCTGATGCGGCACATGCTTCAGAAATTTCCCACCCTCAGGGTCTGGATCATGCATGCTGGTGCGCCTTTCCTCAAAGAGGCTATCGACCTCATGAAGGCATTCCCAAATGTTTACACTGATATCTCCGCAATTAATAATCCGGCCATCCTGCCGCCGGCGCAATTTAGCGAAGTGATGAAGACTTTGATGGATGCGGGACTCGAAGACAGGATAATGTTCGGATCTGATAACGGAGATATTCAAACGATGATCGCTTCCGTTGATGATCTTACTTTCCTAACTTCAGAACAGAAGGAGAAGATCTTCTATAAGAATGCAGAAAGATTTTTCAAATGATGTTCGAACATGTTCTTAACATGTGTCAGACACCTTCCATGGCTGTTAAATAACTCATTCCCCAGAGAATTACGCAATCGATTGAACCGGCTATTTGCAGTTGCGCAATCGTTTGCCTGAATTGCGTTTATAGTATTTCTTTCATTACATATTGCCTATATATTTGAAACTGTTAATGAAAATTTAACAGCATCTGATTATAGAGCCATATGAATTTTGACCAGAACGAAATAGACCTGCTACTGCTTGAGCGGATTCAATCCGGCGATGAGCATGCACTCGCATCGCTGATGCGAACTGAGTTCAGGAGCATATATGATTATGGCATGCGCTTCTGTAATTGCGACAGCACGGTGCGTGATGCCATCCAGGAAGTGTTCATAAGCCTCTGGCAGAAAAGAAGTAGTGCCAGCTCTATAGTTTCTATCCGGTACTGGTTATTAGCGGCTGTGAAAAACCAGGTGCTGAAAATGATGCGGAACGAAAGCAGGATATCAAATCTGGAGGACTCATCGCTGGAATATTCCTTCACCGTAGATTATTCCATTGAAGAAAAGATCATCACCAAACAGGATTACCAGGAACGCTCCCATCTTTTACAGGAAGTACTCGCTCAATTATCTGTGCGCCAGAAAGAAGTGATCTATCTCCGCTTCTACCAGGAACTTGATGCAGCTGAAATCTCTGCGCTCATGCAGATCAGCGCGCAATCCGTATATAATCTGCTGCACGAATCCATCCAACGTCTTCGCAAATGCTGGCATGCAGGTGTTTTATTGCGCGCAGTATGATGCTTTAAAGATTTCTGAAAAATATTTTTATTATTCCCAGTAGAAAAGTATTCCTCCCGGTACTTAGTTATAAGCAACGATTGCTATGAAGGAATACCTGCATTATACTGTTGAGGAACTGAGTCTTGATAAAGATTTTATCAACTGGGTGAGATTCGGCACAAATGATGATTACTGGACGGGTTTACTTTTTGCCTTTCCAAGGAAGGCTGCGCATATTGCGGAGGCGAGGAAGATCGTGGAAAGTTTTCAGCCCATTGAAATGCCGCTAAGCGAAGTGATGGTGGAAGTGGAAGTATCGAAACTGATGAATGCCATCTCCGCAGAGAAGTCCATTCCAAAGCCTGGTAAAAAACGCTCAGGGAGGTGGTTATTCCTTACGGCCCTGGCAGCTGCGGCGATACTGGTTTTTGCTATTACTTTTTATGTTCCCGTTCCCAATAATTCCCGCGAATCTTATTCAGCCCGTACCGCGCAGCGTAAACTGGTTGAGCATTTCAACAGTTCTGATTCTGCACTGAACTTCAGCCTGCCCGATGGAAGCACCATAAAACTCTCTCCTGGCAGCCGTTTCAGCTATGCTACCCGCTTTAATGATTCTGCTAACCGTGATGTATTCCTTTCCGGCGAGGCTGCTTTCGATGTGGCTAAAAACCCGCGTAAACCATTCCGGGTTTTCAGCAATGAGATCGTTACCAAAGTACTTGGAACAAGTTTTATCATCCGCTCTTTCGATAATGAAAATGATATAAATGTATCCGTTCTCACCGGCAAGGTGAATGTTTTTAAGGAAGGCGAAAATGGTGTTCTGCTTACTGCCAACCAGCAGGCTGTTTACCATAAGGATAGAAAGAGCATGACGAAAAAACTCAACGAAAAACCAGTCATCATATCGCCAGCTATCAGCAATATCAATATGGTGTTTGAAGATGCTCCTGTTACGCAAATTCTTGCCTTGCTGAGGCAGGCATACGGTATCAATATCAGCTATGACAGCAGTATACTTTCTTCTTGTACTATTACCGCCGACCTCAGTGACGAATCGATCTATAAAAAACTTGACCTGGTTTGCAGGGCCATTAACGCTGAATATGAAGTGATCGATTCGGAGGTATTTATAACTGCAAAAGAATGTAACTAATTACCAAAACAAAAACGACTGCCACCATGAATAACGATAGCTCCTGATAATAAAAAAGAAACCGGCCTTGCTGCGAACAAGTCCGGTCTCAATACCCACGCCCCTCGTTTTGAAGGCAAGGAGGCATTTGTCGATCAACTAATTGTTAAACCGAAGTTTAAAGTTATGCAATATTCAAGTTGTCCGAAAGGGCTAATCTTTCATTGTATGAGAATTGGAGTATTACCCATCATGATGATCTTTCTTTTTGCCGGTCTTGGTTATGCCAACAGTACTAGCGGACAGAATATCACCGATAAGAAGATCAGCCTGCAGGTTGAAAAAACCGAGCTGAAGAAAGTACTCAGCCAGATCGGTCTCAAAGCCGATGTGAAATTTATTTACAGTCCCCAGCGTATCCCCAGTAAATCAAAAATAACCCTCGCTGCCCGTGAGGAAAAACTGGGCGATATATTAGCACGCCTTTTCGGCCCTTTCGGTGTTCAATATGAAGTGGATGGTAACCAGATCATCCTCACCCGTAATGAACTTTCACCGGCACGAACCTTTAATGGAAACCCGGAATTCAGTCTGCTGAGTGATATTGCTGCACCAACCAGGCTTATCAAGGGTAAGGTTACCGATGATTCTACCGGGCAGGTTCTTGCCGGTGTGAGCGTCAAGATCAATGGTACTGAAAAAGGAACCTATACCAATAACGATGGTGAATTCTTCCTCGAGGTTCCTGACAACAATGCCGTGTTACTGATTTCTTTTGTGGGCTATGAAACGATAGAACTGAAAACAGAGAATCTCACCAATTACAATATTTCCCTGAAGCCCGTCAACAAGATCATGGAAGAAGCGGTGGTGGTTGGTTTTGGTAAGCAGAAGAAGATCAGCGTGGTAGGATCACAGGCCACCGTTAAGCCTGCTGAACTTAAACTACCCGTCCGCGATCTTACCAACGCCCTGGCAGGAAGACTCGCCGGCGTGGTTGCCGTTCAACGTAGTGGTGAACCAGGTTATGATGCAGCATCAATCTATATCCGCGGTATCGCCACTTTCGCTTCAAGTCCGCAGAGCCCATTGCTTGTAGTTGACGGAGTTCCCGATCGTTCTATCAACAATATAGATCCTGAAGATATAGAGAGTTTCACCATCCTTAAAGATGCATCCGCAACTGCAGTTTATGGTACCCGTGGGGCAAATGGAGTTATCCTCGTTAATACAAAAAAAGGTAAGGCTGGTAAGGCACAGATCAATGTGGAAGTAAACCAGGCTATTTCCAGTTTTACCCAGCTTCCGAAATTTGCCAATGCAGAAGAGTTCATGACCATGTACAATGAGGGACTCACCATGCGCGGCCGTACAGCACAGTATACACCCGAAACCATCCAGAAACATGTTGATAAGGTTGATCCCGAACTCTATCCTGATGTAAACTGGTTTGATGAGATGTTCAATAAGTATGGTCGCAGTACCAGGGCCAACGTGAATGTTACAGGTGGATCAGCAAATGCTAATTATTATATCTCCGCTGGTTATTATGGTGAAGTGGGATTGTTCAAACGTGATAAAGTTCAATCATACAACTCAACGCTTAAATATGAGCGTTATAATTTTACTTCTAACGTAAATGTTGACCTTACTAAAACCACCAAACTTGAGCTGGGTGTGAATGGTTTCATAACCAATGGAAATTATCCCGGTATTGGAACACCTACTTTATTCTACTATGCTACAGCAACTCCGCCACATACAGTGCCAACCATGTACTCCAATGGGCAGTTGCCAAAAGTTGGTGGTGCTACACCGAGTCCATACGGATTGCTAACCAGCAGCGGTTATGCAACAGAGTTCAGTAATACGGTGCGTAGTAATATTCGTCTCAAACAGGATCTCGGATTTCTGCTCAAAGGTTTATCCGCAACTTCCATGTTTGCCTTTGATAACTATGCATTCAGCAACCTAAACCGTACACGTACCCTTCCAACCTACCTCGCAACAGGTCGCGACGCAGATGGTAATATCGTCACAAGTATGACTGATCCCGGCAATGAAGTGCTTGGCTTCGCTTCTGGCAGAATCACCAACCGTCGTTTTTATACAGAGACGGGGTTGAATTATGAGCGCGTTTTCGGTAACCATAACGTTTCCGGTATGTTGCTTTATAACCAGTCTGATTATGTAAACGGAAACGCTGATAATGTAGTGGCATCTATTCCTTTCAGGGTACGTGGATTAACAGGAAGGGCTACCTATGGATTTGATAACCGCTATTTCCTCGAAGGCAACTTCGGTTATTCAGGGTCAGAAAATTTCACGCCTAATAAACGCTATGGATTCTTTCCTTCTGTTGGTTTAGGTTGGGTTATTTCAAATGAAAAATTCTTTGATCCACTGGCCAATGCTATTGATCATTTCAAACTTCGATTCTCTTACGGAACATCCGGTAACAGTAATACGGCACAACGTTTTCTCTTCCTCACACAAATTGGTGGCGGCGGAGGATACACTTTTGGTGAACCAGGAAGTACAGTATCCTATTCAGGTTTGCAGGAAGGCCAGGTTGGTGCTGACGTAACCTGGGAAACAGCGAAAAGGCAGAATCTGGGAATTGAGATCAATACCCTCAATAATAATCTCCAGTTGATCGTGGAACTCTTCAAGGAAAGGCGTGAAGGAATTCTGCGCCAGGCATTCACCATTCCATATTCTTCTGGTTATCGTTTTGACAATATCCCCTATGGTAATATTGGTATCACGGAGAACAAGGGCATTGATGTAACCCTTCAATACAATAAGTATTTCGGAAGAGATGCCTTCCTCACTTTCAGGGGTACCTTTAACTATAACCGCAATAAGGTTATACAGGATGAATTACCACCATGGCAATATCCATGGCTTGATCTGGATGGACAGCCCATCGGTCAGCGTTTTGGCTATGTTGCACTTGGACTCTTCAAAGACTCTGCAGAGATCATGGCCTCTCCCCGTCAGGCGGGTGATGTTCGTCCGGGTGATATCAAATTCAAGGATCTCACCGGCGATGGAGTTATCAATTCTTTTGACCGTACCGCAATAGGTTTTGGTGCCATCCCACGTATACTCTATGGTATCACAGTTGGAGGAGGTTATAAGGGATTTGACCTGAGTTTATTTTTCCAGGGAGCCGGGCAGGTTGATTTTAACTATGCAAGTGGTTTTGCAACACGTCCATTTGCAGAAGGAGCTACTTATGGCAATATGTATAACCTGGTTACAGACAGGTGGACCGGTGATCCAAAGGATGCCAACACCTCGCCATTCTATCCCCGCCTTTCTACCAACCAGACCGTTACCTCTAATTATAACACCAGTACCTGGTGGATAAAAAGAGCAGATTATATAAGGCTGAAGAGTGCCGAGTTCGGATATAATTTCAACCTGAACGCATTGAAGCGTTTCAGTGTGAGTAAAATGCGGTTGTTCGCCAACGGCACCAACCTGTTCACAAAGAGTAAGTGGGATGTTTGGGATCCTGAACTAGGTGACGGTAACGGCGCTGCTTACCCGAATACTTCCATGTATAATGTAGGCTTCAGAGTTAGTTTCAATTAATTAAAATCTTCTTTCAATGAGAAATTCATTCAGGCAATATATTGTTGCAGCATTTGCAGCATCCATCCTGCTCATAGCAAGCGGATGTAAGAAAGATTATCTCGATACGGTTCCGGATAATATCACCACACTCGACAATGTTTTTACCAACAGGATCATGAGTGAGCAGTGGCTCGCGAGGATCTACAACCGTGTTCCTGATCCATGGGACCAGCCATATACCACGCAGTGGTCGGGCATGACAGATGAGGTGGATTATACCTGGATCGCCCTCCCCATGAATAATGGAGCGCTCGTTCCGGATGGTACCGCCAGGCTTTGGAACAGCTATTATGAATCGATCCGCATGGCGGCCATCTTCCTGGAGAATATTGACCGCAACAAGGAACTCCTTGATGTGAGCAATGGCGCACAACTTGTTCAGCAGTATAAGGGTGAAGCACGTTTTCTACGAGCCTATTATTATTTCCAGTTGATGAAGATATATGGTCCGGTTGTGTTGATGGGTGAAAATGCCGGAACAGTATCAACTGATTACCAGATACCGAGAAGCAAATGGGATGAATGTGTTGCCTATGTTATAGCAGAAATGGATAAGGCAAAAGCTGATGTTCCGGATGCGCATATTAACAGTAGTGGTACTCCTGACCTGGTACAAACAGGACGGATCACAAAAGGTATCGTTGCAGCAGTACAATCACAAGTATTATTGTTTAGTGCGAGTCCACTATATAACGGCAATTCAGAAATGGGTGATTTCAAGAATCTGGATGGCAGCCCGCTGATCAATTCTACTTTCGATAAAGAAAAGTGGAAGAAGGCAGCAGATGCCGCAAAGGCGGTGATAGATATGAATAAGTGGAGCCTCTATAAGGAAGATCATGCCGATGCTTTTCTTGCGGGCTTCAATTCTTCACGCAATCTTTTCTGGAATGGCTGGAAGCAGGAGGGCATCTGGCTAAGAACTGCCAGCAGCATGTTCTACGGCTGGGAACAACACTGTGCGCCACGCAATACACAAGGAAATGCATGGAATGGAATCGGTGTTTTCCAGGAACTGGTTGATGCATACCGCATGGAAGATGGCAAGGCTATTACCGATGCATCATCTGCTTATACCGAAGAAGGTTTTGCACCCGCAAAGCCCGGCTTCTATGTGGATAATACAAGCAATATGTTTGTGGGCCGGGAGCCACGCTTTTATGCACATATTACTTTTAATGGAGCAACGCTGCCAACGGTTCCTAAGGCCGGACAAACATATGTTGGCTTTTTCTTCAGTGTCAATTCAGGCAAGCAGGGTGCTCCACGCGACTGGCCTAAAACAGGTTATACTGCTCGTAAGAATATTCATCCAAGCTCACAGTTCAATCCGGTTACTTCAGTTGGAAGACCAGCAATGCTGATAAGACTTGCGGAGATATATCTCAACTATGCAGAAGCATTGAATGAATACCAGCCGGGTCATGCCGATATCCTGGTATATCTGAACAAAGTAAGGCAGCGTGCAGGATTGCCAGCACTGGAATCAGGTCTTTCACAGGATGAGTTGCGTAATCATATCCGTATGGAAAGAAGGGTGGAACTTTCGTTTGAAAATCACCGCTATTTTGATGTACGCCGGTGGAAAGTGGCCGATCAGGCTGAATATCACCAGGGTGGACCATTCTACGGTATGAACATGGATAAGGGAACATCACTTGGCAATGTGGAGTTCCACCAGCGAACTGTTGTACTGACGCGTTCATCATGGGACAGGAGGAATTATTTCTGGCCCGTTCCCCAGGCTGATATTGATCGCAATAAGCAACTGGTACAATTCCCCGGTTATTAATGAGTAGAACAATCTTTATTATTAAAAAAATTACCATGAGATTTCATACCAATATATTGGTGCTGGCAGGATCTGTTCTCTCGCTGCTATCCTCTTGCACCAAAGACCCGCTCTATATGGAGCGCACGGATTCAAAAGAGAATGTGGTCATTTTCCTGAAGCAGGCCACAACACAATCTGTCGACCTCCAGCTTTTCCCTTTTGTTGATGAAGCCAGAACACTTACTTTAAATGCTGGTTTCGGTGCAATAGGATATCCCAACAGCAATGTCACCATTAAGCTCGATGTTGATACAAAGGCATTTGACAGTGTAAACGCTATTCGCACAGCAGCGGGATTGGAACTCTACGAACCTTTCCCCGCCGACGCTTTTGTATTTACGGATCGTGATTTAACTATTGCAGGTGGAACGCTTACCTCTAACCTTGCTTCGCTGAGTTATTATCCCAAGAAATTTGATCCTACAAAAAACTACCTGATGCCTATCAGTATAATGGATGCCTCGGGTTTTAAAGTGAATCCAAAAGCAAAGACTGCATTCCTTATTGCATCTGAACTGGCCGGGAAGCCAGCTAATACCGAAGGGTGGACTGCTGCGGCTTCTTCCGAAATGCCCGAGTATGAAAATACTGGACTGGCATCTGCTGTTCTGGATGGCAATATCAATACCATCTGGCATTCTGTATGGTGGCCGGAAGAGCCCGCTTATCCGCACTGGATAACAGTGGATATGAAACAAGAGTATTATGTAGATAAGATAGGTATGATACCAAGGCAGAACAATCCGAATGGCTTTTCGAAATTTAACCTGGAAGCAAGTCTGGATGGTACTAACTGGACCATGCTGCTGGAAGATACGAGCTTCGATCCCACCAATAAAAGCCAGCAGACCTATCCGCTTACACCTGCACCATGGCGTCATTTTAAACTTACTATGACTGCAGGAAGGATGGAATGGCATAAATCTACCCATCTCGCTGAATTTATCGTGTATAAATACTGATCGTTTGTTGAAATGCGCAGCAGTGTCCGGAGTCGGCAATCTTCCGGCCTGCTGCTTTTTTATTCTATTTTATGAAGCCATTATTTTTTCGTCTATACATCATATTGGTCTGCATCCTTTTTGCGGCATGTTCCAAATCTGTTACAACTGCAGGCCCTGTAGATCCACCCGTTACGCCGCTGCCCGCACCGCCACCCGTTAGTTATGATTATAAATCCGACTATGCCTATAACCTGAACGTAGTGTATTTCGTTCCCAATGATGTTGTGGAGCCGGCAGAGTACCACCGCAGGCTCAGTGAAATACTGCTGCAGGCACAATCATTTTTCGGGGACGAGATGCAACGCAATGGCTACGGCAATAAAAGTTTCGGGCTCCTGAAGGATGAAATAAAAAAGCGGGTACAGCTTATCGTTATAAAGGGTAAGCAGGGTCGCTCAGCCTATCCTTATGAAGGAGGCGCCAATGCGGTCATGAATGAGATCAATTCATTCCGTGCGGCCAACGCATCGATGTTCAGTAGTGATCATTATCTCGTGATTTTACCCGCCACACAATATGATGCTAATGGCGAACCCGGTGGTGTGCCATTTTATGGACTTGGTAAATTTTGTTTTGCCCTTGACTATGCCGAACAGGATATTAAATACCTCGGAACTGGCGGTGTGTTAGGTACCCGTGCAGTGAAATGGATCGGCGGCATGATCCATGAACTGGGCCACGGCCTTAACCTCCCGCACAATTGCCAGAAAGTTTCTGAAGGCGCCAGTCTGGGTATGGCGCTCATGTGGGCGGGTAATAGTACCTGGGGTGTTTCCAAAACATTTCTCACTGCTGCGGATTGTGCTGTGTTGAATGTGAACCAGGTTTTCAGCAAAGAGAAGAAGGCGTTTTATGGCGAAAAGAATGCTTCAATTAAAAGGATTCATGCAAGTTATGATGATGTAAAGCAATCGATCATTGTGAAAGGAATATTTGCGAGCAACGAAACGGTTACTGATATTCTATATTATAACGATCCCAATGTAAACAATGAAGGCATCGGTGTGAATCGCGATTACAATGCTGTTGCGTGGACGAGTAAGCCAATTGGTACCGATAGTTTTTATGTAGAGATGCCGGTCGCTGAATTACAATACAAAACCAATGAAGTTTATGAACTGAAAGTGAAGCTGGCATTGTCTAATGGCCTGATTCGGGAAACGATCTATCCTTACAGTTTTGTGAATGGAATACCCCGGCTTGAATTCAGCACGCGCGATGAGTTAAGCAAGGAGGGATGGAGTATCGCATCGTTCAGCTCTGAAGAAACTGCCAGTGAAAATGGCGCCGTAACAAATCTTATTGATGGAGATTTAAGCAGCTACTGGCATTCGCGTTGGTCTACCAATGCAGCCGTGTATCCCCATGAGATCGTTATTAAAACTGGAGAAAATATTGTGGCTGCAGGGTTCAGCATTGCGCAGCGGCCAGGCCTTGCGAGGGCGGTAAAGGATTTGGAGTTATTAATTAGCCTGGATGGAATAAGTTACCAGTCTGCCGGGGTTTCCCGGTTAGCTAATAGCAGCGGCTTGCAATACTTTTCTTTTGCTGCACCGCAAACAGTGAAGTATATCAAACTTATTGCCCGTTCAAGTTGGGATGGTGAGAAGTTTGCATCGTTGGGTGAGTTTGGTTTGTTCTGATTCAGGTTGTCGTTTTTGTACTATTCTTCCCATGTTTGGAAGGGTAGATTTACAAAAACATTTAACCATGAATAGTTTATCAATGCAACGATCACAGAGGTTGTTTGCCATCCTTCTTGTAATCGCCATTACTGCCTGTAGCAGGACTTCAGAGCCCGGCCATGAAATCAACTCCACTGTTGCCGGTCTGCAGGTGAAAACACTTGAAAAGGAAATGATGCTTGCCGCCCGCCATCAGGGAAATATCAGGGTAAGTTTTCCTTCCCAGGATCCTGGCATCCCTCTATATGTTCGAGCCGAACCCAGTCTCAATCAGTATTTTGTAAAAGATGGCTGGCTGGTTATGCCCTTCTACCGCAATCCCGCCTGCATCAGGCCCGATTTCAACCTGCTCAGTTATTTTGATGTTCCCGCTGCTTTTGGATGCGAGCTTAAAGTGGAGGGTTCATATATAATAGAGTCAGGCGCACCGCTGGGCACCTTTCCCATTATAAGCCAGAGTCGCGGATCGGCTGTTCCATTCTGGTTTGTAAAATGGGATGATTTCGCCGCATTGGCTGCGGACGGGGTGGTAACAATTGCAGATGTGGAAAGCCTGACCCCGGTGAAAGGCGTTGCGGATAATTTTGCGGAGATGCTGAAACCGAGGATTGAGAATCACCAGGTGGTGATCAATGCTTCCGGTAGTTTGGAGGATGGGAGAACCTTTATGTTTCATGTTAACCACCTTGGCAATCAAACCCAATCTATCAGACTGGAGTTTAATTGACGCGGTGGTCAAATGAAGGTCTCAGAGTGTATTTTCGCAACCTTCTTCTTCCTTATAGAGCTGTCCCATCCAGCTGCTTGCCAGGCCGGGCTGCACCATGATGGTGGTGCCGCTCCGGGGCTTCAGGCTTTGTTCCCCCAGATATTGACAGCAGCAATGACTGCCATTAACACCAGCGGAACAGCGATCAGGGTAATTCGTTTCATTGATCAAGGTTTAAATGTGGGTACAAATCTAATCCAACACAATACAGTTGACAATCGATTTATACATGATATGTGGTTTTTTTAGTATGAATTGTAGCGTTAATACAAATAGCTGTAACGGATCACTGGTTTCAGCAGCCCGTCTATGGAAATCCGCTGGTCGCGGTGCACCGGCCTTCTCAATGCATCATTTACATTAGTGATGGTGAGAAGGTTTTCAGTGTCGTCATTGGCATCTACTGTACGCACCACCCGCGGGTTGTTTTTTCTCCAGGTTGCCCGAGGGGTAATAGGAACCTATTGATTCTGCCTGCCTGACAGAAGATTTATGGAATACCGGATGACTTTGTGAATAGCGGCGCCATATCGTTACTGGTGGCACGATAATTTACTTGTTAATACCACGTAAATTACCCTCAGAAATCAGCGCATGAGTATCTATAACCGATTCGTTATTATTCTTATTTCATTGGGCCTTTCTTTTTCACTAAAGGCCCAGAATACACTGCCCGAGGCCAATGCGCTCCTGGATGCTGAGCAGATGCAGTTCCAGTCATTCCTTAACGGACTGAATGGTGATACCGCCATCAACCTGTTGATGGATGCTTTTGTTTCCAGCACTGCCGATAGTTTACAGATCGCCATTAATGATGACAGATCCATTGTTACTGAGAAAAAGTTGAAGGGTATTACGAGTATCCGGTATTTCCTGCAGATCATTCGCGCGGGTATTGCCCAGAAACAATTTGAATTGTATGATATACCTGATGCACTTGACAAGTTTCCGAAGATAGCAGATGCCTTGGTACATGGCACAGCATTCAGGCCTTTCCTATTAGGTTTCGGGGCAAGGCGTACCCAGATCATGGCCGACAGCTTCCGTCAGTTCCCGGAGGGCAAACGTTTTCAGCACCTTGCTGATGTTCGTAGGATATCGATGAACATGGAGATGATTCTTCCTATGGTGGAGGCTCGTCCGGACTTCCCCTATATCGATACCGTACTCGTTTATGTGGCGGAGCGATCACCGATGCATATCGTTGATTATATAACGCTGAAGAATAACCGTATCACTGATTCTATTTATAAACTCAAGCATCCGCTCTTAGAGCAGCTCATAACATTGAAGGGTAACCGCAATGCCAGTGAGATCGCTCCTCTGGTGGGTGAAATTGCTGCGGGTCGGCTCACGGCTGACAGTATTCAAAATCTCCGGAGCAAAAATGTTACAGGCTATTACCAGTTGTTGGTGAATACCCTCCAGCAGAATAGGACCAGTATCGGTAACGGCGCTGCTGCCGGTATGCAACCCGCTTTGCGTAATGCTTTGTATGATAAAGCGATGGCCTTTTATATTAAACCCATTAATGAATTACACGAGAAAAAGGATGATATAAGATTCAAATCGATTCAACCTCTCCGCGCCATCGACCTCTATTATCTTGTTACCAGTGGGGAAGATGAACTCTATACATCCAGCTTCCTTGGCATTTATAAAAAACTGATGGGACAGCTGCCTGCGGGCCGATCCGACAGCCTGATGGAATGGGTACAGTATGATCAGTTTAGGAAGTTCATACGGATAAGCTCTCATTACAATGTGCTCAATGATTTTCTGAATAATATGCCGGAAGATTCACGGCAGCAATTGTTGAGTCGGTTTATTGGCGGTATTGATAGCAGTCCGGAAAGTGGAATTGAAGATGCGATGGATGTGGCCGATGCTTTTTCCAGTCTCTCTAAAGATTCGACCTATAGTCCTCTCGTAGCATCTCTCCTGAAAGAGAATATTACCCGCTGTACCCGGGATAATAATAGATACTGCGTGCGACTTTATACCATACTTCAGCAGGTGTTTACCATGGCCAGTGATCCGGCATCATCAAAGGATATCTTCAGCAAACTCGGAAACTATGAATTGCTTAAGATGGATGCACTCCGTGATAAACAGAATATAATTAACCAGTTGGTGATATTTTATGGCGACGATGACGGAAAAGGTTCTTTCAATAGTTTCATGCAGATCTTTAAGGATACTACTGCATGGAAGGTTACAAAATCAGAACAGTGGGTGGAGATCAGTTCCCGCCAGGAGGGCCAGCAGGTAAAACTTTTTGCCAACCTCCCGCTCGATAATGACAAGGGGCTCGATGAACAGGCACAGCTGGCATTGATGACTCACCTTAAAGCTGAAAAGATCAATCCCGGGGTGATCATTCACCGCGGGCATAGTTATCACCTCCCTACCACGCTTAATTATTTGCAGCCGTCTATGAAGCTAGCATTCCTTGGTTCCTGCGGCGGCTTCAGGAATATCCTGACTGTAGCGGGTAAAAGTCCCGATGCGCAAATCCTTGCCACCCGGCAGATCGGCTCCAAATTGATCAATGATCCGATGATCCAGGAAATGAATCTCCATTTCCTGGAATCCCGCGATATAAACTGGCCTCAATTATGGACGCAACTTGGCGAGCAGTTCAGCAAGACCGACTTCACTAAAAATCTCTTCGAAGAGTATGTGCCGCCTTACCGTAACCTCAGCCTCTTCGTGATACGGCTCTATAATATTGATGCCTCGTCTCTTTAATTATACCCGTCTGACATCCGTCCGGACATCCGTCAGACGGATGTTTGTAACCTGTCGCGACAAATAACTGAGACCTGTCCTGACGGATGTCAGACGGGTAGGGAAGCTTTAAGATCCGCTACTGTCGCCCTAGAATTGCCGATGAAGATCTTCCTGCCGATGATTGCGACCGGGCGCTTGAGGAAAGTATATTCCTGAAGGATTAGCTGGCGGTAATCTATCTCGGTCAGCGTCTTTTCATGCAGACCCATGGACCGGAATTTCAATGCCCTCCGGCTGAAAAGCGCTTCATAGCTGCCGGCCAGCATTTTCATTTCATCGAGCTGTGCTGCTGTAATGGGTTGCGACTTAATATCCTGTAGTTGTATATTATTTCCAGTAGCATCCACTTCCTTTAGGATCTTCTGGCAGGTATCGCAATTGGCGAGGTGATAGATCTTTTTCATAATTCAATTGGATGGTAACATTTGCCGATTCTGTTTGGTTTAATTGACGCGCAAATGTACCTTGAAAACAAAATCACTCCATGCGCATTTTCCTTCTTGCCTGCAGTTTATTAATGGCCTCCACCATTTTGGCACAAAGCTCAGATGAAACAACTATTCGCAACCTGCTGCAGCAACAGCAGGAGGACTGGAACCGCGGAAACATAGAAGCCTTCATGCAGGGTTACTGGAAGTCAGACTCGCTGATGTTCATCGGCAGCAGTGGTGTTACCTATGGCTTTAAAAATACCTGGGAGCGATACAAAAAGAATTATGATAGTCGAGATAAAATGGGAGAACTGAAGTTTGACCTTCTTCATGTTAACCGTCTTGCAAATGATGCTTTCATGGTTGTAGGCAAATGGCATCTCAAACGCACCGTGGGCGATATCGGCGGCATTTACACACTTATACTCCGCAAGATCGGCGGTAAGTGGGTCATTATTTCAGATCATACAAGTTAGTGGGTCAATCACCTGTTTTTTTCGCCAGCTGTTCCTGCTTATGGGTATTGATAGATAGTGCAAGAGAACTCTTTAATTGCATCTTTAATTTCCTGTTGTTTAATCTGGCATCTTTACTTGAAATGTTTTCTTCACCCACCAATTGGTTGTCATTGTTATAAAAAAAGATAATCGATTTTTCAGGCTGGTCCAAGGTTGATTTAATAACCCAGTAGCCCTCAGCTGGAACGTAGGCTGGAATGGCCCTTGCGAGTTTTTGTTTTTTGAATTGCTTTTTCTCTTTGTTGTTAGAAGGGTCGCCGGAAGAGGCGGAAACGACGGAAAAGGCAGGCAGTAATACTGCCAGCAGGAGTAACTTTTTCATGGCTTAAGGTTTAGCGTAAAACGATACCTTGAAATTACGAAAAATACTCGGGCCATATTGTTAAAACGCTGAAGAGCACCATCTTCCGACATACAACATTCTCTCCCGTTTAACTGCAATTATTTTATTAATTACCATCTCCAACTTGGCTTTGTTCAGCATTGCTTCTGCCGCTATTTCTTTCGGATTATCAGAACAATTCTTGCCAAAGCGCCAGGTGAAACTGATGTTTGCAACTCTTGAATCGCGGTTCCGTCGGAAACGCCCCCGAATATTCTGGTACCTGATATCACCTACGATTGTCTGGGAAAAGAAAATGTCGCGCACATTCAGTTTCAGGCTTCCTTTACCCATCAGCACCTGTTTAGCGATGCCGGCAGTTACCTGCCCCAAGTCATAGATAATAAACTGCGCATCTTCAAAAGCAGTGTTATAGTTTCCCGACATCTCAGCTGCCCATCCCTTGCTGAATTTGAATTGGTTGTTCATGTTGGCATTTCCACTGGTATTTTGGCTATTGAAATCATTATTGATTCCGGTACCACTCACCTTACGATAGCTGCCTGTTGCACCTATAATGGCCCACCACCACCTTGTGGGATTTAACTGTGCCGTTACCGTTAGATGGTGCGGTCGGGCTTAATTTCAATCATGGGTTTTATTGCAATAACCGTTACCGCTCCCAATTCTTTATTGTCAGCCTCCATGGTGATGGCGCTGAATTTTTTTTTTGCCTGGCATGCAACTCAAAAACCTCACTCATAAAGTTTTTGAAACCTACAGCGCTTATCGATAAACGTAGGTGCCAAAATTAAGCTGGTTAATCTTTAATGCGCCATTGCTTCCGGCGATAGCTAGTTGGCAACATAAGACTTCCATTGCCATTCCACTCACTTTAGCATTTTGCTGTGCCTGCGCGAAAGCGCTTACCCATCAGTAAAAAATCCAGAATAAGGTTTTAACACCATAAAGATTGAATCATATACGCAGGTAGAATAGGTAAATAGGGATGATGGGTCAAATAATCCTTTCAGGTGACGAACGGTGAAAATTGTGTATGAAAAATTTCGTAGGTGGAGGTCATCTCAGGCGGTCATATTTTATTTTTAGAAGGATGTAATAAAAGGAGATGGGCTGCGACTTATATTTATTGATCCCAACCAAAACCATTACTTGAGCGAGACTGAATTTCTAGAGCAGGTCAAAATTAACCAGGGCATCATCTACAAGGTGGTGTCTATTTACGCGGCCGACCCTGAAGAGAAAAAAGATCTCTACCAGGAGATCCTTCTACAATGCTGGAAAGGCTGGCCATCATTTCGGGGTGATTCGAAGTTCAGCACCTGGCTCTATCGCATCAGTCTCAATACAGTTCTCACCAGTATGCGTAAGAAGAATACGATGATCTATCCGGATACACTTCCGGAAGAGGAGAGCCTGCGAGCCACTCCCCTTGAGCGCGAAGATTCACAAGCCCTTCACCAGGCCATCAGGCAACTCACCGATGTTGACCGCGCGTTGGTATTGCTTCACCTTGAGGGATATGCCAATAATGAAATAGCAGAGATGATGGGCATATCTGCAAACAATCTTGCCGTTAAGCTGATGCGTATCCGTCAGCGGTTGGCTAAACTTTTAAATGCAGTGGATCATGAATGAAAATAAGAACTGGCAGAACTGGCAGCCGGTTGATAAAGACCTCGAAGGCTTGTTACGGCCCGGCTTTGCAAATAAGCTACAGGCGCATCACCCCCTGATGAAGCTGAAGCGAAATCTTCTGATCAATATCATCTGGAGTGTAGTGATCACTTTAATATATGTATTGCTCATTATTTTTTTCCCCGTATGGCCTGTGTGGCTGGCACTTGCCATTACCAGCCTGTTCAATATCGCTACGGTATGGCCCGCTATTGGTTTTTATAGAGAAATCCAGCCCGAAGTATCATCATCACAGGGACTGTTGCAGCAGATGAAAGTGCAGCACGATGCAATATCTGCCTGGGGAAAGCTCCAGCTAAGGCTTGCTCTCTTTGTATATCCGGTGGCTACTGCGGGTGGTTATTTCCTGGGTGGTATTCTGGGTTCGGGAAGAACAGTTGATGAACTGTTGACCCAGAAGCTTTTTGTTTGGGTGTTGCCCATTGCCATAATTGTTCTTGTACCGCTTAGTTATCTCCTCGCGAAATGGATGTTCCGAAAAAGTTTTGGCCGTCACCTCAATGCGTTACAGAATAATATACGAAGTCTGGAGGCTTTGGATAAAGAGAACTGAGTATCTTACTATACAACTTTTTACCATGGACCAACGCATTATCAACCTCTACGACGAGTATACCCACCGCCCACTCGGACGCGAAGAGTTTCTCAGGAAACTTGCTAAGCTTACGGGTAGTGTCGCCGCTGCCCTAACCGTTCTTCCCTTGCTGGAAGCAAACTATACCGTAGCGCAAACAACTGAAAATGGCGACCTTTTAACAGAACGCGTTGATTACCCTACACCCCATGGGAATATGAAAGCTTACCTGGCGAGGCCAAAAGCCGAAAAGCCCTACGGTGCGGTGATTGTGATACATGAAAACCGTGGACTTAATGCCCATATTGAAGATGTTGCCCGCCGGGCTGCCGAGGCAGGATTTCTTGCGCTGGCCCCTGATGCATTATCACCACTTGGAGGCACGCCAACCAATGAAGATGATGCCCGTGCCTTATTTGGAAAACTGGTTAATGAAGAAAATGTAGCGCGGTTTGCCGCTGCTTTACCTTACCTGAAAGGAAGGAAAGATTGCAGTGGTGCTGTTGGCTGCGTTGGATTCTGCTGGGGGGGTGCCATGGCCAACAACCTGGCCATCTCTGTATCTGAGCTCAAAGCGGCAGTTGCCTTTTATGGCCGTCAACCAGAACTGGCAAAGGTGCCATCTATAAAAGCAGCGGTACAACTTCATTATGCAAGCTTCGATGAAAGAGTAAACGCCGGCATGGCCGATTATGAATCAGCTCTTAAAGCCGCCGGTATACATTATGAACAATATATTTATGAAGGCGTTAACCACGCATTCCATAATGATACTTCAGCGGCACGCTATAATAAGGAGGCAGCTGAACTGGCCTGGAAAAGGACCATTGATTTTTTCAACAAGCAGCTTATCTGAAACCGACAACCACTTTTTTGCTGCTGATCTTTTCTCCTTCCTGCACCTGTAATAAATAAATTCCGGGCGTATATCCTGATACATTCATCCTGCGTGTATTAGAACCTGCATTTGCATTAATAGCTAACCGCTGCAGTTCTCTTCCCGCCATATCAACAAGCCGTAGTGTTATATTGCGCCCATCCATTGCATTGAATTTAACCACCATGTCACTGATGGCAGGACTAGGAAAAATATCTATTGCAGCCGCACCCCACGATGATATATTGGAAGCGGTTACTTCCATCGGGCTACTCACAGCGTTAAGGGCATTAACGATAGTAGGCTTTGTGTTTTTTGCATATTGGGTAGAAGACGTTTCCGCATAAAGTGAATAACAATTCTCAATGTTAAACGCACCAGTTGAGGATGATACCAATATATTGTAACGCGCATTTAATGGACCTCCATTGTAGATCAACACTTCATTGGTAAGTCCTGACTTGGTAGACCGTGCAATCAGTTTTCGGTTCATATCATAAAGGAATACATTATAATCAGCGGGTAAATTGTAAAGACTGATTTTTACATTCCTCGCGGTAGAAGTTGTCTGTATCTGGAACCAGTCGCCATCTGTGGGTGAGGAGATATTTCCTTTAATAACTGTATTCAGCGAAATTGCTTTTGCCGTTGTAAACAGATCATTGGATTCATAGATATCTATACATGTAGCAACTGGTAACTGATTGATGGGGAATTCACCGAAATGCACTAAACCCAATCCACCGGCATTAGTAATAATAGGAGCAGGAAGATTATTATGACTCAGATAATTTACAGCGGTTGGATTGGTAGAAGTTCCACTGTTGCGTACGAAATTAATAAGCAACTGACTACCACTTAAGGTTACTCCTGTAACTGTATAACTGCCGCCACTCAAACTGAACTCACTGGTTAGATCTCCAGTTATTGTATACGTTGTATTAGGATCTTCCAAAGTTATGTTTACCTGGCTCGCAATTCCAGGGGAAGAGAATGCACTGAATATTGCACTTGTCGGTTTTGGAGGTTCTACCGAGGATGGAAGTTGAGTGGCATTGTAAAGTTGTTTGCGTACAATCAGTGACATCCAATCACCAATCTTCTGGTATCCTTCCAGTAATTTATAATGGCAATAATTTGCGCTGGTATTTTCTAATAGATGCGTTGTGTTGTTTGTGGAGATGATAGATACATCTGTCAGCTCTTTAGCAATCTGTCTTTGTGCCTCCTGGATCTGAAGACAGCCCTCCCTGGTAAACATTCCACATCCGAATCTTATCTGAGCAACATATATGCGGGAGATATTTGGAAAATCTGATTTCCAATCATTATAAAGCTCGAGAAACAGATTCTTGTATTCAGTTGTGGACATCTGAGCAGAACTTAAGCTTCCCGCTGCATCATTTTCACCCTGATACCAGAAAACGCCGCGGATATTATTTTTTAAGCCGGCTTCTGTAATTCGTTGAAGTAAACGGCCATAGTTGCTGTTGATATCAGTAGGGTTAGCATCGTTGCGCTGGAACCATGTTATTGATCGACCGGGATTAGCGCCATTCATTATGCAAACAGGAACCCCCTGCGTGCCGGCAATATTGGAAGCCATTCGCATCCCCCACTGGCCGGCGTTGAAATCATTTTCAAACCAGGCATTTCCCTCACCAATAAACCATCTCTTTGAATAATTACCTGTAGAACTCGCACCACCATATACACGAACAAATGGACGGTTAGGTGCATTTGAAAAACTATTGGCATCATTGCTTGCATCATAACTGCCACGGATGTTGGCAACAGCATTTGATTGTCCCTGAATAATGTAGGCATCTCCAGCAACAACATTATTAGCGGTACGTACAAGTGTTTCAACTGCATTATTGAAAGCAAAAAGATCGAACCTGTAATTGGCTAGCTCTGCCGGGATATCTACCGAAAATGAGAAATTAGCGATACCATTAATATAAAGAAGTGGAACAGTTGTTGTACCCAGTAAACTTCCATTGCGATATCGTTTCAATCGAAGTTCAGTATAACCACTGCTTTGCTCATAACTTCCCTGAATATTTACTGCTGCAAGGTTTGTAGAGAGATTTCGGGGATATAATTGGTAATCTGACGGAAAGCTTGACAATTGTCCAAAACTTACAAGCATTGTCAATAACAACAAAAAACTCAGTGCGGGACGTAAATATTTATTCATCTTTCTTGCGGATAGGTTAGTAGGCATAAAAGGTTTTTAGCAGGTACATAAATGATATTATCCAGCGTTGGATATATTGCTATTAACCAGTAAGGAAGTGGAGGTTTTTCGAAGAATGGGAAGGAATCTGATGTAAATGTACAGTAATAAAAAATATTCCCTCTCTTATGTTCACTTGATTTTTTCCCAGATCACGAGGGTATTTTTCCCGTATCTTAATCGCTCAATAAACTGTCTGATCATTATGAAATATGCAGTCGTTTTTTTGCTACTATGTTCAGGTTTCTTTTCCCGTCTTAATGCGCAAGCGCCAATAAAACCTTCGGTTATTGCCTATTACACTGGAAATGAAGAAGAGATCAAAAAATTTCCTTTGGCTTCACTTACCCATATCATTTACAGTTTCTTCAAATTGGACGGTGATACACTTGCATTCATTCGTCCGCATCAAAAGGAAACGCTCAGATCGCTCGTTGCTTTGAAAAAATTATACCCCGGTTTGAAAGTTATGGTGGCGCTTGGTGGTTGGGGCGGCTGTAAAACTTGTTCTCCCCAGTTTGCGAAAAAAGAAGTTCGTGAGAAGTTCGCAGGCAGTGTTGTAAAATTGCTTCGTGAATATGGTGCTGATGGATTAGATCTCGATTGGGAGTACCCTGGTATAGAGGGTTTTCCAGGGCATCCCTGGATGAAGGAAGATGTTTCGAATTTCACTGAGCTTGTACGGGCTTTACGATCAGCAATGGGCAACCGATATGAGCTAAGTTTTGCAGCGGGTGGATTTACCAGCTTTCTTGAGCAGGCTGCTGAATGGGATAAAGTGATGCCTTTAGTTGACAGGGTTAATCTTATGACCTACGATCTTGTTAGTGGCTTTAGTAAACAAACAGGTCACCATACCCCCTTACATGCTACCAGCCAGCAAAAAGAAGCAACAGACCATTGTGTAGATTATTTGCTCAGTATTGGGGTGCCTGCATCTAAATTAGTGATTGGTGCGGCATTTTATGCCCGTGTGTGGAAAGATGTACCCGATATCAATAATGGACTTTATCAATCCGGGGAATTCAAAACGATGGTTGGATATAAGAAATTTGATTCAACTTTTACGGCAGCAGAGGGTTACAAACTTTATTGGGATGAAACCGCCCGGGCACCTTATTACTATAACGTAAGCAAGAAAGAATTTGCAACATTTGACAGTAAAGAATCCATAGCCGTGAAAACAAGGTATATGCTCGATAAAGAATTGGGAGGAATTATGTTCTGGGAACTGAGCGGTGATAAGTATAATGGTGGTTTGCTTATTGAAATTGCAAATACTATTAATAGCCATAAATAATTTGAGGCCTGAAGCATGCGGTAATTAACACGGCATGTTTCAGACCTCAGACCAAAAATAGAAAACTTATTGTTGTTTGCGTTCCAGTAACTGGAAGAACTGATCCAACTGTGGCAGTATCACGATACGAGTACGACGGTTGGCAGCTTTACCTTCTGCGGTTGCATTTGATGCAACTGGATGGAATTCACCACGACCAGCGGCAGACATTTTAGCCGGGTCAAGACCATACTGCTTCTGCAGAAGACGAACAACGCTGGTTGCGCGCATCACGCTGAGATCCCAGTTGTCTTTCATCGGTCCGATATTACGCTTAAGTTCAGCGTTGTCGGTATGACCTTCAACCATGAATTCAATATTAGGCTGGTTCTTAAGTACAGTGGCAACTTTGCCAAGTACTTGTTTAGCACGGGTTGTGATGGCATAGCTTCCAGTTGTAAAAAGAAGCTTATCAGAAATATCCACATACACAACTCCTTTATCCACCTTAATATTAATGTCTTCGTCATCAAGGTTTCCAATTGCACCTTTCAGGTTCATGACAAGGGCCATGTTAAGAGAGTCCTTTTTGGCCATTTGTGACTGAAGATCCTGGATATAGGCGTCTTTCATTCCCAGGTTTTCCATTGACTTCTTGATGCTTTCTGCCTGTGAAGAACTGATAACTGACATGTCCTGGAGTTGTTTCAGAGCTGTAGTGTTATTCTCTTTCAGGTAATCGATCTGCTTGTTAAGTCCGGCGATTTCTGTTTCCAGTCCAGCCCTTTTACGTGCTTCTTCCGCTTTAGCATCTTCGCAACCTTTCAGGTCAGTTTGCAATTGGGTATACCTTCCGTTAAGATCTGCATAACGTGCCTGTTCGGCCTTGAATTTTTTGGAACTTACACAAGACACCATTGATAGTGTTGTGAAAGCTGCAACTACTAAGTAAGAAACTTTCATTTGGTTATTGTTTTAAATGATTACAGAACAAAATTAACGCATAGTTCTCAAGTTCTATGCCTGATTGTCACCTATTTATGAGTCAGATTTAATATCCGCAGACAATCCGCCCATCCCCAGCTCGGGATTCTTGCCTTTGATAGGTGCGAAGAAGCTTATTATTGATGGAAGATCATCTTCAGGCCGATCTCCGGGCATAAAGGGTGGTGAGAGTATCAGCTCTTTTTTAGAAAAATCCATGCCAGCCATTATTATTGGTACATCGGCAAGTTTGGCGATATGCCAGAACCCGGTTCGGAGGCGCTCCACTTTCTTTCTGGTACCTTCAGGTGATAACGCCAGTACAAAATCTTTCCTTTCCCGGAATAGCTCCACTACTTGTTCTACCATATTGTTTTTGCTGAAACGATCCACGGGAACACCACCTGTCATCCGGAAAAACCACCCGAATGGGCCTTCAAACAATTCTTTCTTTCCAAGATAATGGGCATGAGGGATAGGAACTATAGCTCTTGTTGCCATTCCGGCAACTACATCCCATCCACTGGTATGTGGTCCCACAATAATAATTGCCCGAGTTAAATGATGTGGCCAGCTGCCACGAACTTTCCATCCCCCCAGTTTCCAATAGGCGTTCCAGAATAGATTGCCTGGCATTAGAGGACCAGTACGCCCTTGGCTATAAATTGGGTCTCTTTTTTAGAGGCCTTTATTTTTTCGATCTCCTCTTTGGATTTTCCGGCATCCTTAGCATAATGCTTCTGCTGCTTTACTGAAACTTCCTTCACAACTGCCTCACCATCCAATACAACTTCCTTTCCTACAATATCAGTTGGCATAAAAAAACCATAATCCTTAAACTTCACCATCAGCTGCTCACCATTTTCACGCTCAATCTTCATCCAGCAGCCTTTTTCCTGGCATACTTCAGCAACTTTACCCGTAATTTTTCCTGTATAACTATCTCCGATCATTTTAGCCGAAAGTTCATTCACCGGGATGGCTCCTTCAGCTGTAGATCCAATACCATAGGTGACACCCTTGGCTGCCGGGGCAGGCGATTGGGCCATAGCGCCGGTTGATAATGCTATGGCAAGCAAAGCGGTGGCTAAAGTTCTCATGTGTCTAATTTTTTCAAAGATACAATTCATACCTAAGGGTCATACCCCTGAATTTGGGGCTAATGTGAAAAAAAACATAAAACGTCAAGGGTGTTTAAACGATAAAATATTTAGTGAAAAAATGCTAAATAAATTAGTGACGCAATTATTTTCTTTCTATCTTTGAATGCCAATAAATTTGGCCCCATAACTACTAAAAACCATGAGCAATATGTCAAATGCAGAAAAACTGAAGGCGCTTAAACTGACGATGGATAAAATCGATAAGGATTTTGGAAAGGGATCAGTAATGATGATGAATGAGAGAAGTACCGAACCCCATGAAGTGGTATCCACGGGGTCACTTGGTCTTGATGTAGCTTTAGGCATAGGTGGTTTCCCCCGTGGACGTATTGTTGAAGTATACGGTCCGGAATCATCTGGTAAAACAACTATCGCGATCCATGCTATTGCCGAAGCCCAGAAGAAAGGCGGGATGTGCGCTATTATTGATGCAGAACATGCGTTTGACAGTGCATATGCACAGAAGCTGGGTGTGGATGTAGATAATCTGCTGATCTCACAACCCGATTATGGTGAACAGGCGCTTGAAATTGCAGACAGGCTGATTCTTTCCGGAGCACTCGACGTTGTAGTAATTGACTCCGTGGCCGCTCTGGTTCCAAAAGGTGAACTGGAGGGAGAAATGGGGGATAGTAAAATGGGTCTGCAGGCTCGTCTCATGAGCCAGGCACTCCGTAAACTTACCGCCACCATCAATAAGACCAATACCATTTGTATTTTTATAAACCAGCTTAGGGAAAAGATCGGCGTTATGTTCGGCAACCCCGAAACAACTACAGGGGGTAATGCCCTTAAGTTTTATGCCTCTGTTCGCCTCGATATCCGCCGGATGAGTCAAATTAAGGACGGTGATGAAGCTGTAGGTAACCGTGTAAAGGTGAAGGTGGTTAAGAATAAAGTTGCTCCTCCTTTCCGTGCCGCTGAATTTGATATCATTTTTGGTGAAGGCATTTCTAAAGTTGGTGAAATAATAGATATGGGCGTTGATCTGGGCATTGTACAAAAGAGTGGATCATGGTTCAGCTATAATTCTGACAAACTGGGGCAGGGCCGGGAAGCTGTAAAGCAACTCCTGCGCGATAATCCTGAATTACAGGCTGAAATCGAAAAGAAGATTCGTGAAAAAATTGCCGAAATGCAAGCGGGCTAAAATATACAGAGGTTGAATAATCTTATAAAAATTGCCGGCTGGTATTCTTTACTGACCGGCAATCGGCTTCTGGATAAGCGTTGATTATTTTGTTATCTTTCTTTAATGTTTGGCAAGTTGCGCCCTTTTGTTGCGCTGTTTTTTTTATGGTTGATTTCCGCCCCCCTACAAGCCCAGACCGATGCCATCGCGTTTGCAGATACGGCTATGCTTGCCCCTTCACTCTATCGAATCAATAAAACATACCTGATTTCCTATTTTACTGATCTACCTAAGGTAGCCGTTTCGCCAGTTTATTTTACTGCTAAAAACTGGCGTAACACTGCATTGGTGGTGGCTGGAGCTGGCGGATTGCTTTTATCCGATAAAAAAATTTATAAATTAATGAATGCCAACCGAACTGAATTCTCAAATAATGTTGCAGGTGTTGTAGAACCATTCGGTAACAAATATCCCCCTTTCATTATTGGATCGATGTATCTAGCAGGTGTACTCACCAAGAATCGTAAAATGGAGCATGCATCCCTTATGACCGCAAAATCGCTTGTCTTTTCTACCATATTCTATACCGCCACAAAGCAGGTTGTGAGGCGACGCCGGCCGCGGTTCACTGAGGATCCCTTCGATGCAAATTCACCTTTCGAGGGGGGGCGTGAGTATACGTCTTTCCCCTCTGGTCACAGCAATACAGTATTTACTGTGGCTACTGCATTGGCAATGGAATTCAGGGAAACTAAATGGGTGCCACCATTGGTGTATACAATAGCAACATTAACAGCGGTATCGCGATTATATGATAACAGGCATTGGTCAAGTGATGTATACGTAGGCGCCGCCATTGGCCATTTCGTTACTAAGGCACTGTATAAAGTGGAAGAAAAAAAAGCAAGGCCAAGGGTGTATAAACTTGATTAGCTTGCGTGCCTGTTTTTTATTTGAGCACTTTCAATTTCACCATTTCTATCCTGGTATCGCTAACTACCAGAATTTCAAATTCATAGTCATCTACTATGATTCGCTCTTTCACTTTAGGAATGGTTTCATGATGGGTGATGATATATCCGGATAGAGTCTCAGAGTCATCCTGATCAAATAAAAGATCGTATTTCTCGTGCAGGTAATCAAGTTCCAGTCTTCCGCTGAAAATGAATTCTTTATCTGATAATTTTTTCTCTTCAAATTCTTCTGTATCATGCTCGTCATGGATCTCACCAAAGATCTCCTCAAGCAGGTCTTCCATAGTGATGATTCCGGAAGTGCCTCCAAATTCATCTACAACCCAGGCCATACTTTTTCTTTCGCGGGTAAATTTATTTATCAGGTCAGTAGCATTCATACTTTCAGGAACTGCGGGTATGGGTAGGAGAATGGATTGCACATCATCCGGACTTTTAAACATATCTAACTGGTGCAGGTAACCGATAATGTGATCTATATTCCCTTCATAGACTGCCAGTTTGCTTAATTTGGTTTCGATAAATTTTTGACGCACTTTATCTATTGATGTATTCACTTCAACGCCTTCGATCTCTTTTCTTGGAATAAGACATTGCCGTACTTTAACTGTTGGCAAAGAAAGAGCGTTTTCAAAAAGATCAGTATTTCTTTCCTGCTCTCCTTCTTTCTCGATATTATTCTGCTGGTAAAATCCTTCCAGGTCAGCCCGTACAAAGGCTTCTTTTCGCTCATTCAACCTGATATTAAAAAGATATTTAAGGATCCATTCGGCTATGATCACAAACATTTCGGAAATGGGTTGCAGCACCTGGTAGAAAAGATTCATAAAGGTGGCAACAGCACTGCTTAGTATCCATTCATTGCGGGCTCTCCAGATAGCACGCGGTAAAAATTCTCCCAAAATCAGGAATATGGCTGTTGCAGTAAGTGTTTCAAAGAAAAGGTGGATGATATTGGCATATGCCACCGGAATTTTCTGCTCCAGGATCATCCAGAGGGGTTGTAGAAATTCACCGATCATTAAACCATATATAACCAGGAAAAGGTTGAACCCTATAAGCACCACCCCAATTAAACTTGATGGTCTTTCCATCCACTGCCCGATCAGTATGCCTCCTGTACGTCCCTGCTTTTTGCGAAGTTCAACCGAAAGCCTGTTTATGCTTCCAAAAGCGGCCTCAATACCGGCAAAAAATCCCACCAGTAAGAGGAAGAAAATAATGAGTCCAAGAGAATTCAGGTTGATCATACTTGTTACGAATATAAGAATAGTTTCTTTCCACCCCTTGGGGCCTTATCCCCTTGCCAGGAATTTGAGGATAAGTTGTTCAGCCTCTGCACATGCTTTCTCGAGATTATCATTTACAATGATATGATCGAAATGATGTTTGAAAGAAATTTCGTAGGCAGCTTTATTTATTCTTGCCTGCAGGCTTTCATCCGTTTCAGTACCTCTGCCAAACAAGCGCTTACGCAATTCGTCTACAGATGGAGGTTCGATAAATAAGGAGAGTGTTTGATCAGGATATTGTTGTTGAACATGAATGGCACCCTTCACGTCAATATCCAGCATAGGTGTCTGGCCCTTTTCCCAGATGCGATTAAGTTCTTTTTTGAGCGTACCATAATATTTGCCTTCATAAACCATTTCCCATTCAACAAAATCATTCTGTTGTATATGGTTACGGAATTTCTCTACGCTCATGAAATAATAATCTTTACCATTTTCTTCTTTTCCCCTTGGCGATCGGGTAGCAGCAGAAATGGAAAAGGCCAATTTCGGATATTTTTGTAGGAGGTAACGGGTAATCGATGTCTTTCCTGCCCCGGAAGGAGCAGTGATGATAATGATCTTTTCGGATTGCTGCATCCTTAAACGCGTTTTATTTCGGCACCAAGCGCGGTAAGCCTTTGGTCAATATATTGGTATCCCCGATCGATTTGTTCAATATTCTGGATTATACTTTTGCCTTCTGCACTCAATGCGGCAATTAATAGAGCCACCCCAGCCCTGATGTCTGGACTGCTCATGGTTATTCCTCGCAGTTGTTGTTCACGTGCCAGGCCAATTACTGCAGCACGATGCGGATCGCAGAGTATGATCTGAGCCCCCATATCAATTAGTTTATCAACAAAGAAGAGGCGGCTTTCAAACATTTTCTGATGGATAAGTACCGATCCTTTGGCCTGTGTTGCAACCACTAAAACGATACTTATAAGGTCAGGAGTAAAGCCCGGCCAGGGGTGGTCGTAAACTGTAAGCACTGACCCATCGAGGAAGGTCTGGATTTCATAAAGGTCTTGTGCGGGTATCAGAATATCATCTCCCTCAAAAGACATTGCTATCCCAAGTTGCCTGAATTTTTCTGGGATAACACCCAGATGTTCTATGCCGGCGCCCTTGATGCGGATATCACTTTTGGTCATAGCTGCCAGGCCTATAAAAGAGCCTACCTCAATCATATCCGGCAACATTCGGTGTTCAGTTCCGCCTAATTCATCAACACCTTCAATAACAAGCAGGTTACTGCCTATGCCGGAGATTTTAGCGCCCATTCTATTGAGCATCCTGCAAAGCTGTTGAAGATAAGGTTCGCAGGCAGCATTATAAATTGTTGTCTCACCCTTAGCCATAACCGCTGCCATAACTATATTGGCAGTGCCGGTAACTGAAGGTTCATCCAGCATCATATAACATCCTTGTAAATTGGAAGCATCAAGATGAAAAAAACCATCTTCGGGATGATAGATGAATCGGGCGCCTAATTTCTCAAAACCAACAATATGTGTATCCAGCCTCCGGCGGCCGATCTTATCGCCACCTGGTTTTGGAATAAATGCTTTTTTGAAACGCGCCAGCATTGGTCCGGCGAACATAACGGAGCCGCGTAAACGCCCGCTTTTGCTGCGGAAAGCCTCACTGTGCAGGTAGTCGATATTTACATTGTTGGCCCTAAATGTAGCAGTATGCCTTTCTGGTCGGTCAACCGTAACACCCATATCCTGCAGTAACTCTATTAACAGGTTAACATCAAGAATATCGGGGATATTACGGATGGTAACCGCTTCTGGGGTAAGCAATACAGCACTTATGATTTGCAGTGCTTCGTTCTTTGCTCCCTGCGGAATGATGGTGCCACTTAGCTTTTTACCACCAGTTACTTCGAAACTATTCATTTGAATCTCTTCTTGAACTTATTACCACCGGGCCTTCCGCCATTGCCGCGGTTATCACCACCACCACCGCGATTATCCCGTCCACCACCGCCATCGCGGTTATCGCCGCCACGTTGGTCTCCACGGGGTTGCCCACCACCACGGGGCTGGAATTTTTGCTGGGGTCGTTTACCACCGCCGCCGCCACCCCGGAAGTCGCGTTGTACTTCATTTGGACGGAAAGCTTTTACATGTGGTGTATTGGTGAATTCAAGTTGTCCGCCGGTAATTGAACTTAGTTCGCTCTGAATTGCATCATCATGAACAATTTCCTTATGCCAGTTGCTGTAGGCAAGTTTCATATAATATGCAATTGCATTGGCAAACCCCTGCCTTTTCTCCGGGCTCTCTTCTTTAAGGGCTTTATGGATCACCACTTCAATATTCTTACCTATATGTGAATAGCGTGGGTAGCCTTTTGGATATTTCAAAGGCTTTGGCTTGGCCTTGAGGGTTTCTCTGGTTGGAATGGGATAGGGAGATTCCACTTCCAGTTTGAAATCAGCGATAAGAAAAAGATGATCCCAGAGTTTATGCCTGAAATCCTCCACGTTCTTTAAATGAGGGTTCAGGAAACCCATCAGTTCTATACAAGCCATCGCATTCTTTTGGCGCTTTTCAGGATCTTCGATGGTTTGGAGATACTCCACCATCTTCTGGATATGCCTGCCGTACTCGCGCATCACGAGGAAATTTCTCGTAGTATTATATTCCATTCAAACTATTTGCTTATTGCAAATGTAAGCGTTGCCATTCAGGAAAAAGCACCAATTTGCAGTGGCCCAAAAATAATAAAGTGCAAAGTATTGTCTACCATATTGACCCCTTGCTGGAGGAACCGGCTTCAATCCAGGCTTCCACCTGGCTGGAGGCTATCCCGGAATTGACGGGACTTTTACCCGGCTTCAGGCATATTGCACTTACCCAGCAGGCGGGATTGGCCCTGGAGCCTGAGAACCCGCTGGAACTGGTAAGTCTGGTTCCTGCGAAGCCCTCCCTTCTGGGATCTGCCCAATCGAGGCAGCAACTACTCAGAGCCTGGTTGTCAAAACATCGCCCAGGTCTTTTCATCAGTTTTGATCCGGAATCGTTACCACCCCCCGGCACAGGCAATACATTATTGATCAGCTCAGCTTTAACACTGCTTTCCCGGGGTTCAAAAGGATCAGTTTTTTCCGGTTTATTTCAGAAGGTAGATTCTGTTCCCGGCTTTTCGGCAGCAAATGTGATTGTAGTTCCATCAAATGCAGATAAGAATGCTATCTCAGAACGGTATCCCTCTCTGACCAATAAAATTGAAGTTATCTATCCTGCCTTTCAGGAACCTATTGAACCCCTAGGCTGGTCGCAGCAGGAACAGGTTAAACTTCGTTATTCTGGTGGACGAGATTATTTTTTATTTGCAGGGGAACTGTCTGAAGAACATGAGCTTATTGAACTTTTACGAGCCTACTCCTTGCTAAAGAAATGGCTAATGACGGGTATGCCCCTGGTTCTGGCGGGTGCAGCCACAAAATATACTCCAACACTAGAGAAACTTCTTCTAACCTATAAATACCGCACAGATGTTTCTGTTTATCCTGATCTCGAGAGTTCAGAATTGCAGGAACTTGTGTCGGCTGCATATGCATTATTATGGCCTCTGGAGCCGAATGGAAGGGAGTTGGCTAAGGGAAATGGTTATCCAATAGAATGGGCCTTTAACGCTGGAGTGCCCGTTTTAGGGTCCGATATTCCTGCAATGAATGAACTTGTTTCCGGGGCTGCATTGCTCTCATCACCTGGCGACCTTCAACAACAAGCTCATTCATTAATGATGATCTATAAGGATGAACAACTTCGCAACAGCCTAATAGCTAAGGGAAGGGAACGGATCATTCAACTAAACCGGCATAATACATTCATGGCCTATGCCAGCGTGGTACGGAATTTTTGTGGCTGAATATGGCTAATTTCGCCAATTTAACAACACCCTTTATGCAAGAATCAACCATTAAAATAGACGTGACACTTGATGCAGATAAAGTTCCTTCCAGTATCAGCTGGAATGCCAGTGGAAGTACCGTAGAAGAGG
The DNA here is from genome assembly GCF_000814325.1 of Flavihumibacter sp. ZG627. Classification (GTDB taxonomy): domain Bacteria; phylum Bacteroidota; class Bacteroidia; order Chitinophagales; family Chitinophagaceae; genus Flavihumibacter. The sequence goes on from NZ_JPHF01000001.1 coordinate 179,330, forward strand.
CACAGAAAGCAAAAGCCATGATGCTTGCCTTCTGGGATGGAGCTGAAAAGACCGCAATGCGTATCGATCTCTGGACCAAAGAAATGATGGTTGATGAGATGGCTGATTTTTTTTACCAGACCCTCATTACCATGGCCGATACCTACCAGCGTGCTACCCAAAATGAAGAAATGGTAAAAGAGCTGAAAGACTTTGCTAAGGATTTCTACCAGAAATTCCGCGACCAGCAAATGAAGGAAAATGCAGTCTAGGAAGGTAAGATGTAAGAGGTAAAATGTAAGATTTAAGAAATAAGAATTAACCCATATGTCGTTAGAAGAAAAAATTATGGCAGAAATGAAGGATGCCATGAAATCAAAGAATGAGGCAGCCTTACGCGGATTAAGAGCCATAAAGGCGGAAATCATCAAAGCTAAAACTGAACCCGGTGCGGGCGGACAGGTTACTGCCGAAGGTGAAGCCAAACTTCTTCAGAAAATGGTGAAACAGCGAAGAGATTCTCTTGAGATATTTCAGCAACAAAATCGTTCCGACCTTGCCCAGAAAGAAGAAGAGGAGATTGCTATTATTGAGAGATTTCTCCCTAAGCAACTGGACGAAGCTGAACTCAAGACCGTACTGCAGGCAATCATTGCTGAAACCGGAGCCAGCTCCATTGCGGACCTGGGGAAAGTGATGGGCGTGGCCTCAAAAAAACTGGCAGGACTCGCAGATGGTAAAGCCATCAATAATATGGTTCGAAGCCTTCTGGCTTAACTAAAGCTTATGATAATTGATATCATTACGCTTATAATCCTTTTACTGGCCGTATTTAAAGGGATCTCGAGAGGACTGCTTGTGGCGGTGTTTTCATTGGCTGCATTTATGGTGGGATTGGCAGCTGCGCTTAAACTTTCCGCTATAACAGCCGAATGGTTGGGCGACTCCCTAAATGTGTCGGCAAAATGGTTGCCGGTATTAGCATTTTTTGCAGTATTTGTTATTGTTGTGCTGTTGGTTAATGCAATTGGCAGACTTCTGGAAAAATCGGTTGAATGGGCATTTCTGGGTTGGTTGAATAAGGCAGGAGGGATAATCTTTTTTGCAATTATTTACCTGCTTATATGGAGCATCGTCTTATTCTATCTCGATAAAACGGACATCCTGAGCGATGAGGCAATGGAGAAATCAAATACCTATCCCATAATTGCCCCATGGGGCTCAACTGCAATGGAATGGATTGGTGAGGCAATCCCCTTTTTCAAAGATGTTTTTACTGATCTCACCTTATTTTTTGAGAAACTTTCAACAGAAATTAAACCTCAGCAAACAATATAGGATGGTAGGTTTGCGCATAAGCAGCAATTTGTTTTTGCCGCAAATGGCCTATTTTAGCAATTCATTGGAAGTCTTATTTTTAGATACAGATGGAATACGAGATCAAACAGCTGGATAAGTTCAGGTATATTGAGGAAGGAAATGGTGAACCCCTTGTGTTATTACATGGGCTTTTCGGGGCACTGAGCAATTTCAAGGACCTGATAGAATACTTCCGCAATCATTACAAGGTTGTGGTGCCGATCCTTCCATTGTTTGAACTTGACATATTACATACATCAGTAGGGGGTCTCGAAAAATTTGTTCACAAATACCTCGAAGCACGTGATCTTAAGAATGTACATTTACTCGGAAACTCCCTCGGTGGCCATGTTGCCCTGGTTCATGTGCTTAAACACCCAGAGCGAATAAAGAGCCTGATCCTAACCGGTAGTTCCGGCCTTTTCGAGAATGGGATGGGAGATACCTATCCAAAAAGAGGGGATTACGAATATATCCGCAAAAAAACTGAACTCACTTTTTACGATCCCGCCATGGCCACAAAGGAGCTGGTGGATGAAGTTTATGATATCGTCAATAGCCGGATGAAGGTAATTAAAATAATTGCCCTGGCTAAAAGCGCTATCCGAAACAATCTCGGTGAAGAATTGAATCAAATTAAACAGCCAACCCTATTGGTATGGGGAAATAATGATACCATTACTCCACCCTTCGTTGGGCGTGAATTCAACCGGTTGATCCCGAACAGTGAATTGCACTTCATTGACAAGTGTGGTCATGCGCCAATGATGGAAGTTCCGGGCGAATTCAATGAAATTCTTCATAAATTTCTTAAGAAACTTAGCCAGCCCGCAGCGGTTGCCAGCTAATTGTCGTCTATACATAAATTCCAGGAGTGATAAATAAGGACCTGATATCATCGTCCCTGCCGGTGCTTTCCCCAAAAGACCCCGTGTATCGTGCCATCCAGCTGATGGACGACTGCAATGTAGTACACCTACCTGTTGTGGAACAGGAGAAATACATGGGTCTGGTTTCAGAAACTGACCTGCTTAATTCAGATGACAATCTTTTGCTCGAAACCCTTTCAGGTAATATTTCCAAGCTAAAGGTGAATCCAGGGGGCCATTTTACTGAGGCCGTGCAAATGGCCAACGAGTATGGGCTTGGCATTGTGCCGGTTGTTGAACCTGACCTTCAGTGGGTAGGTGGAATCATTGCTACCGATCTGCTAAAATTCACCGGCCATATGATTGGTGCGGACGAGCCCGGGGGCATAATTGTACTTGAAATGGAAAAGAGAAATTTTGCCTTTTCCGAAATTTACAAGCTGGTCGAAACCAATGACGCACAGATCACACAGCTCAATACCTATTTTGATAACAACCTTGGTGTTCTATATGTTACGTTGAAAATCAATAAGTTCGAGCTTTCAGATATCGTTTCAACCTTCCAGCGTTATGAATACCAGGTTCGCTATTATTTTGGCGAGGAGCAGTACGAGAATGAACTTCGTAATAATTATGACCATCTCATGAATTATCTCAACCTTTAAAATATTCCCGGGTATTGTGGTATTCTAATTGCTAATCCTGTATTTTCATAACCCCGTGTATAGTGTATGAGTATGGTGTGGAAATATAGAACCCTATTGGTTGCAGCCATTTGTTGTACGAGTTGTTTCGTTCGATCGCAGTCGATCATTCCATCTGTTGCTGAATCAGGAATAGCTGGAAGTGAAGAAGGTGTTCCTATTAATATTGACAATCTTCCCGATTCTCTTAAAGGCCGCAAACCCTTTGTAGTAAGCCTTATTTCCATCAGTGGCAATAAAAAAACCAAGGATTATGTGATAAAACGAGAACTGCCTTTTCAGGAAGGTGATTCCGTTGTGCTAAATGAACTGGTAGATAAATTCCGGCTTGGAAAGCAGCAATTAATCAATACCCGGCTTTTTAATGAAGTAGTTATATCCCTTAAAAGATTCCGGGGATATATGGTTGAAGTGCAGGTAGATGTAAAAGAAAGGTGGTATATTTTCCCCATTCCTTATTTCAAGCCGGTTGATCGAAACTTGCAAACCTGGGCGCAAAAAGGGTATAGTCTGGACCGAATCAATTATGGTGCAAAGTTTACTTATTATAATACCACAGGGCGAAATGACAAGCTAAAGCTCTGGTTAATAACAGGTTATGCAAAGCAATTGCAACTTTCTTACGACCAGCCCTATGCAGATAAATCGCTTAAGAAAGGTTATGCGGTAAATTTCATTTACTCCGGATTAAAGGAAATCAATGTCAATACGATCAATAACCAGCAATTTTTTCTCAAATCTGATTCACTTCCCAAATCAGGAACCTTTCTTGAAACCATGTACGGAGGTTCTGTTCAGTTTAATTACCGGCCAGGTTTACAGACCCGTCATAGCGTTAGGGCCGGATATTGGGTGAATGAGGTGGATAATGCAGTTCTGGAAATTAATCCTAAGTACCTGAGCCTTAGCGGCAAGAAAAAAATAGCGGTTCCCGAACTTACCTACTCGATCTCCCATGTAAATGTTGATTATGCCCCCTATCCCCTGAAAGGAGTATTAGCTTATGCTGCAATTACACGGCGTGGTTTCGGCAACGATCCCGGAATGTGGAACCTTGATCTTAAAGGAACCAGGGCATGGGATCTGAAAAAGAAATTTTCCTATTCACTGCAATTTGCCGGAATGCTGACACTTCCATTTAAGCAACCATACCGTAATCACCGCTTATTTGGATACGGTGATTTCTATTTGCGCGGGCTTGAAAAATATGTTATCGATGGCGTTGCAGGCGCTATGGCCAGAAACACACTTCGTCGTGAAATATTCAATTTTAATGTACGTCTTCCAGTTAAGAAAGGAAGTCATGATCATATCCCTTTTCGCCTGTATGCCAAAAGCTATACAGATATGGGATTCTCTATCAATAAAACATTTGATAATAACTCCTATGCCAACAGAATGCTGTATACAGCAGGAGCCGGACTCGATATAGTTACCTTATATGATATTGTAGTACGCCTTGAATACAGCGCCAACCATTTTGGGCAGCGAGGTTTCTTTTTTCATTTCAAAAACGATTTTTGATCCCACCGCCGGGGAGCTTAGTTATAAAGCATTATCTTTCAGCGGTTAAATTCCTCAATATGCGCGTGGCGATCTACAGCCGGCTTTTAGATCAGAGTGATCACCGTGAAATCCAGGACCTTTTCACAGAACTGGAGAATTATAATATCCAACCAGTTATATACCAGCCTTTTTTTGAACAGATCATTGGCTCCGTAAAATTTCATGATCATAATTTCACCACATTTACGGCATCTGGCGACCTTGATGAGACCATAGATTTTATAATAAGTCTGGGAGGGGATGGAACGCTTCTGGATACAGTAACCCTGGTACGCGATAAGAATATTCCCATTTTAGGTATCAATTTCGGACGATTGGGATTTCTGGCTTCCATCGGTAAGGAAGACCTCAAAGCCGCCATCGCTTCCATGGCCGACAGAAGTTTCGTAATCGACAAGCGATCACTGATTCACCTGGATGCTGACCGCCAGTTATTTGGGGAAACTCCTTATGCCCTGAATGAATTTGCTATTCATAAACAGGACATCTCTCCAATGATCAAGATCCATACTTATCTAAATGGCGAATTCCTGAATACCTATTGGGCGGATGGATTGATAGTAAGTACTCCAACTGGATCAACCGGATATTCACTTAGTTGCGGAGGACCTATAGTATTTCCTGAATCAGGAAGCTTTGTAATAACACCGGTAGCACCGCATAATCTGAATGTGAGGCCCATTATTGTACCCGACGATAACATTATTTCTTTTGAAGTAGAAGGAAGGTCAGAACATTTTATTTGCGCGCTAGACAGTAGGAGAGAAATTGTGACCCGTAATATCCAGCTGGCTGTAAAAAGGGAGAAATTTGATGTAAGTATTGTGAGACTAAATGAGAATAATTTCCTGGGAACACTCCGCAACAAATTGTCCTGGGGGTTGGATACACGCAATTAGCATTTCATTTATACCAAATATGGCAGGGTTTTCGTTCGATTCCAGACCTTATTTATTTCTATATTGCATTTTATGAAGAAATTATTGCTCGCAGTAATGGTGGTTATGGGTCTCCAGACAGGCGTAAACGCACAGATGGAAGCAATTACGCATTCCGGTGAAATAGGGGTGGCCTTAGGTGCTGCACACTATTTTGGTGATCTGAATACCAGGGCAAGGGTGAATCGCCCCAAACTGGCTGTGGGAGCATTTTTCCGCAAACAATTTGGAAACTATATTGCTGTAAGGGTGGGTGCTCAATTTGCACAGGTGGGCTATGCCGATAAATATTACGATGATAATGATTTCCAGCGCCAACGCAACCTCAGCTTTAATACCAGTATTTGGGAGCTGGCATTGCAGGGTGATTTCAATTTCTTCCGTTTTATGCCCGGTACGGATGAATACCGTTTTACTCCATATGTAACATTAGGTGCCAGTATTTTCAGTTATGACCCCTATGCCTACCTGAATGGGGAAAAGCATTTTTTGCGACCCCTTGGTACAGAAGGGCAGGGATCTGAATTTTATCCCGAAAGGAAGCCTTATAGTTCTATGGCTTACGCAATCCCCTTTGGTGTAGGTGTGAAATATGCACTTAATGAGAAAATGAACCTTGGATTTGAGGTTCTCCATCGCTTCACCAATACTGATTACCTGGATGATGTAAGTACTACTTACGTTGGCATTGATAAATTTCCTCCTTTACCAGGCGGTCAGCCATCAATAGCCGGTCAGCTACAGGACCGCAGCTATGAAATAGGTGAACCGATCGGAATTGAAGGCCGGCAACGGGGATATGCTAAACAAAAGGACCAGTTTGTTACCGCACAATTTACACTCAGCTTCAATCTTACATCCTATAAATGTCCCACCGCTAAGCTTTAGGTCTACCGAAACCCTTTAGCCCTTGTTGCCCTTTTTTCGTACATTCGCCCCCTGAAATTTGATAATATGAGTTCGCTCGAAGCGAAAATTGACAGGCAAAAACTTCCCAGCCACATAGCCATCATAATGGATGGGAATGGCAGATGGGCACAGGAAAGGGGTCAGGACAGGCTCTTTGGTCATTTTCATGGCGTGGAAAGCGTGCGTAATGTAGTGGAGGGTGCAGCTGAACTCGGCATTGGTTTCCTTACGCTCTACGCTTTCAGCACTGAGAATTGGGATCGGCCAGCATATGAAGTGAATGGTCTGATGGAATTATTAGTAGATACTATTCGGAAAGAAGTGGATACGCTTAATAAGAATAAGATCCGGCTTCATGTGATAGGAGATATAACAATGTTACCTGAAAATGCTCGTATAGAATTGCAGGAGGCACTAGATATTACGCGCAATAATGATGGAATGAATCTCGTGATGGCATTGAGTTACAGCAGTCGGTGGGAGATTCTGGAAGCGGTAAAAAAGATAGCATCTGCAGCCAGAAATGGAGCATTGCTTCCCGAAGCGATCAGCCAGGAAACCATCGGCCAATATTTATGCACCAGCGGATTCCCCGATCCCGAACTAATGATCCGAACAGGTGGAGAATACCGGGTTAGTAACTTTCTATTATACCAGCTAGCCTATGCTGAACTCTATTTCACGGATGTTAAATGGCCCGATTTCAGGAAAGAAAATCTTTATGAGGCGATCATTGAGTTCCAGCAACGTGAAAGGCGTTTTGGAAAAACCAGCGCACAGGTGCAGGATGCTCCCCTTTAACAAAGCTTTTTTAAACAATCACCTTAATTTGCCTACTTTATAAAACCAACTGGATGCACAGAAGATTAGCCGTTGTGGCCTTACTGCTTATGTTGATCGGATTTAGCGCGCAGGCCCAACAACCTGATACCACAGGTCCAAAAGGGATCGACCCTGACCTGGAGGCATTGGTAAATGCAAAAACTCCCAAAGAATATACTATAGCAGGCATTGAGGTTACAGGTACCAAATACCGCGATCAGGCATTGCTTTTATCTATCTCCGGTTTATCAGTTGGTGATAAAGTGGTTATTCCTGGAAGCGATAATATCAGCAAAGCAATCAATAACCTGTGGAAGCAAAACCTGTTCTCCGATGTTCAGATTTTTTATACCAGGCTTGAAGGCAGTAATCTATTTATCGAGATCAATGTTGCAGAACGACCAAGTTTATCAGGCTTTGTTTTCAGAGGGGTAAAAAAATCCGAAGCTGAAGATTTGGAAGGTAAAACCGGACTTGTTAAAGGTCGCGTGATTACAGAGAATATGAAGCGTACTGCTATTGAAAACATCGAGAAATACTATATCGAGAAAGGATTCAGGGGTGCAAGGGTTAGCATCACAGAAAGAGCAGATACTGCATTTGTAAATACACAACAGCTTACTTTCAATATTGTCAAAGGAAATAAAGTAAGGATAAACAATGTAAGTTTCTACGGCAATGAAATGGTAAATGAACTGAAGCTGAAGAAAAAAATGAAGGGTACCAAAGAGATGACAAGGATCAGCCTCTACCCCGAAAAAGATTCAAGCAGTTTCGGTGTTAAAAAACCGATGGAGTTTGGTGAGTACATGAGAGACTGGGGCTTCCTTTCTCTTAGCAAAACAAGAGATTATTTAGATCCTTATTTCCGTTTCAAACTTTTCAGCTCCGCTAAATTCAACCAGAAGAAATTTGATGAGGACAAAGAAAAAGTATTGGAGTATTATAACTCCATGGGATACCGCGATGCCAACATCGTTGAAGACTCGCAATACTATTCTAATAACGGCAACCTTAATATTGACCTCAAAGTTGAAGAAGGTCGACGCTATTATTTCGGTAATATAGCTTGGAAGGGGAATACAAAATATGGAGATTCTATACTTAATGTAATCCTTGGAATTAAGAAAGGGGATATCTATAATGTGGAAACACTTAATAAAAAGTTAGGTGTTCAGATGAGTGCTGAAGGTGGAGATATCAAAGGACTCTATATGGATGATGGTTATTTGTTTGCAGACGTTACCGCTGTGGAAACCGCTGTATACAATGACACAATAGATTTCGAGATCCGTATGCGTGAGGGGCCGCAAGCCACAATTAAGAATGTGAATATTTCCGGGAATGACAAAACAAAGGAATATGTAATCCGCCGTGAGATACGTACAGTCCCTGGCGATAAATTCAGTCGCGCCGCTTTAATACGTTCACAGCGGGAGATCGCTAACCTCGGTTATTTCAATCAGGAAAAAATTGACATCAACCCTGTTCCCAATCCTGATGATGGAACAGTTGATATCAATTATAAGCTCGAAGAAAAATCAAATGACCAGTTGGAACTTTCTGCAGGATGGGGTGGTGGTATAGGCTTGACAGGAACACTTGGTGTTACCTTCAACAACTTTTCGATCCGCAACATTTTCAATAAAGAAACATGGGATCCTCTGCCTACCGGAGATGGACAAAAACTTAGCCTCCGTTTGCAGAGTAATGGCCGACAATTCCGGTCTTATAATTTCTCCTTCACTGAACCCTGGCTTGGTGGAAAGCGACGCAACTCTTTTACAGTAAGTTTCAACAGCACACGTTTTGCCAATTCATATAACTATCTAACAGGCAGGTATGACCGCAAAGCTGCAGATACATCTTTCCTTCGTGCCATCAGTATGTCAGTAGCGCTGGGTAAGCAGCTCAGATGGCCTGATGATTATTTCACGCTGGTTTATGCTCTTAATTTTACACAGTATAAACTCAGTAATTATCCAAACCTGTTCCCAGGACTTGATAATACAACAGCGCATAATTTAAGTCTTAAGCTTTCACTTAGCAGGTCATCAATTGATCAGCCAATATTTCCGAGAAGTGGGTCAAGTTTCCTTGCCAGCGTACAGGCAACACCGCCATATTCTCTCTTCAACCCCGACCGTGTAAAGGCCGGCAACCCATATGAGCTACCGGAGTTTCATAAGTGGAGGTTTACAGGTGAATGGTATGTTCCTATTGGAAAAGCAATGGGGGCCGATAAAAGCCGGCAGTTTGTGTTGAAAGCTGCTGCCAAGTATGGTTTTATGGGGCGTTATAACAAAAAGCTTGAATATTCGCCATTTGAAAGATTCCAGGTTGGTGATGCCGGTTTGCAGAATAACTTCGGGATACTCGGATATGATATCATAGCACACCGTGGTTATCCGGTTTATGATAATTCAGATCCAACTGTGAACCCTGATAAATCACAGGCAGCACAGTTCTTCACGATCTTTAATAAGTATACTCTGGAATTACGATATCCATTTTCAACTAATCCTAACAGTACCATTTTTGGACTTGCGTTCTTTGAAGCCGCCAATGGATGGTATGATTATAAAGATTACAATCCTTTCAGATTGCGCCGCAGTGCGGGTTTGGGTATGCGTTTCTTTTTACCGATGTTCGGATTACTAGGTTTCGATTATGGGGTTGGATTTGACAGAATGGGGCCAAATACCAAATTGCGTGATGCGGCAAGGTTTACCTTTATGTTAGGATTTGAACCAGAATAAGGACTATAATTTTACCAATAAATGATCAGTATGAAAAAGTATATATTAGCGATTCTCGTATGTGTTGCGGCTTCCATGTCGCTCCAGGCACAGCGTTATGCCATCGTGGATACCAAATTCATTCTTGACAAAATGCCTGAGTATAAACAGGCGCAGGAATCACTTGATCAGTTCAGTCAGCAGTGGCAAAAAGAGATCGATAATAAGCAGGCAGCACTAGATAAAATGTATAAAGACTTCGAGGCTGAACAAGTCATGCTTAGTACGGAACTTCGCAAAAAAAGGGAAGATGAGATCTTTGTACGGGAAAAAGAAGTCAGAGAACTCCAGCGTAAAAGGTTTGGCTTCGAGGGTGATCTTTTCAAACTCCGCCAGGAACTCGTGAAACCTGTTCAGGACAAGGTTTACACCGCTATTCAGAAAATTGCAGTGGCCCGCATGTATGACTTTATTTTGGATAAAAGTGAAGGAATTACTGTTATATTTGCCGATCCCAAACTCGACAAGAGTGAAGATGTACTCAAGGAGCTTGGTGTTAAATAATGTCTAATTCAATTTGTTAAGACAACTAAAACCACAACTAAAACAACTTTTAAGTAACAAAAAATCGCATGAAAAAAGTTTTATCAATTCTAATGGTGGCTGTGACGCTGGTTCTGATTAGCAGCAGTGTACAAGCGCAAAGTAAGATCGGCTACATCAGTTTCAATGAAGTAGTTGCTGCTATGCCTGAAGCAAAGAAAGCAGATTCTGCCCTTGTTCAATTCCGTGACGCAATGATCCAGAGCGCACAGGATAAAGAGAATGCACTCAATGAAGGCATCCAGAAGTTTAATGCCGATTCTTCCAAGATGACAAGCGCAGTTAAAGAAGTAAAGCGCCAGGATCTCCAGAAGAAACTTCAGGAACTGCAGGGTGAAGAGCAGCGTATCCAGCAGGAACTTCAAAAAAAGCAGGAAGAGCTGAGCGCACCGATTCAGAAAAAAGCCATGGATGCAGTAAATGCTGTAGCAAAAGAGAATGGCTACACTTATGTACTTCCTAAAGAATATCTGATTGTTTCTCCTCCGGGCGATGATCTGTTGCCAATGGTAAAAAAGAAACTGGGTCTTAAATAAAGATACTTTTCACAGGCTCTGTATGAACGCCGGGATAGCATCCTGGCGTTTGTTATTTTATTAACTGTTATCGGGTTATTTTTGAAAGGTATGATAACAGATAACAAGGATGCTATTAGGAATGATAGCATTGCAGAAAATATTCCCATCGTACCTGCCAGTAGAGAACCCGGAGAATTGCCTCTGGGCGACCCTCTGGCTTCCCTGCTTGGCGAACTCGCCGATGCCCCGATAGGAATTTTTGATTCTGGTTATGGAGGGCTCACCGTAATGAAGGAGATCGTAAAAGCCCTGCCACAATATGACTATGTTTATTTGGGCGATAATGCCAGGGCTCCATACGGTACAAGGAGTTTTGATACCGTGTATCGCTATACCCTCCAAGCAGTAAAATGGTTTTTTAGCCAGGGCTGTCAGCTTGTGGTACTCGCCTGTAACACCGCTTCTGCAAAAGCACTGCGGTCTATTCAGCAAAATGACCTGCCTCAATTGGCCCCTGATAGAAGGATACTGGGCGTAATTCGCCCTACTACAGAGGTTATTGGTAATTATTCCACCAGCTTCGAAGTGGGTATACTGGCAACTCCAGGTACTGTGTCTTCCGGATCATATCCCATCGAGATTGCTAAATTCTTCCCCGGACTTAAAGTACATCAACATGCCTGTGCGATGTGGGTTCCTTTAGTTGAAAACAATGAGTATGATAAGGCGGGTGCAGATTATTTTGTAGAACAGGATATAAAAATACTTCTTGACAAGGGTGAAAACATTGATACAATACTACTCGCATGTACTCATTATCCCCTGCTTGAAAAGAAGATCAGGCAATTTCTGCCAGAGGGAATCCGGTTATTACAACAAGGTGAAATTGTTGCTGTTAGCCTGGCTGACTACCTCAAACGCCATCCTGAGCTGGTAGTGCGAATCTCAACGGGTGGTAGCAGGAGGTTCTGCACAACAGATGATGTGGTGGATTTTGAACGGCATGCTGGTATATTTTATGGGCAGGGGGTAATGGCCGCCAAGGTAGAATTAGGTTAGCCTTGCTGTTTTCAAAACTAACTGGAATTTTCTCTTCAGGAAGTAGATCAAAATGATAAATTTCCTTACCTTTGCCGTCCCTTTCACGACACAAGCGGGTATGGTGGCCCGATGTGATTGGAATTCAATCGTCTGGCTCTCCACAGGCGACTATTTTTTGGGCTAGTAAAAAACTTGTAAAATGAAAAGAACATTTCAACCACACCGTCGTCGTCGTAAGTCCGTTCACGGATTCCGCAAGCGCATGCAAACCGCCAATGGCCGTAAAGTGCTGGCTAGCCGTCGTGCGAAAGGTCGTAAGAAACTCAGCGTTTCTTCTGAAAGCAAATTAAAGTAATCTGATCCCGCCTTTGTGCGAGGTTTCGATGATATTTATAGCTCCACCGCTTTATGCCGGTCGGGAGCTATTTTTGTATAAAATAGGTGTCTGACAGATGTTCGGGTGATGTTCGAACATGTGTCAGATACCGGAGAATCATGATCAACTCATTAAGGAAATCTGAAAGGCTAAAGCATCGCAAAAAGATCGATGAACTGTTCAAGAACGGTAAAAGCTTTACTATTCATCCATTGAGGATCTACTATAAAGTAGAGATGTTAGGTCCGGTGTTAACCACACAGCCAGGCAATGCAAATGTTCTCGAACAAAAATCTGGTATTCTCACAGGAGTAGGGGTAAGCAAACGTCATTTCAGGAAAGCGGTTGACCGCATCCGTATCAAAAGACTTTTACGCGAATCGTATCGCACACAAAAACATGGGCTTACCGGGCTGGTAGATTCATTGCAGATAAGGGTGGACCTGTTTTTGATATATACTGGTAGGGAATTGCCTGGTTTGGATATATGTGAAAAAGCAACCGGTCAATCATTGGAAAAACTGCAACGATTGCTTTCTGAAAAACCCTAAACACCAATCAGTTAATGTATGGAAAAATTGAAGAAAATTTTGAGTTTTCCCTTTATTGGATTGATCCGGTTCTACCAGTGGGGTATTTCGCCAGTACTGGGACCAAAATGCAGGTTTACGCCAACATGTTCACAATATAGCCTCGATGCATTTACAAAATATGGGGTTTTCAAAGGCTTCTGGCTTACTATAAAACGTATAGGTCGGTGCCACCCATGGGGAGGATCGGGCTATGATCCCGTACCCTGACTTACCCAAATATTATTCACCTTCAGCTTTAAGCATCTTCTCCAGCCTGCCCAAAGTTTCCCGCGCATCCTTATTGGTAATAAATTTATAGACCTCTGGCACCTTGCCATTTTTATCTGGTGTCAATGAAGCAGGCATTCCTTTGAATGGTCCAACCAGAATTGCATTATCAGCCGGAGTGATTTTTTTCATTTCTCCCGGAGCCAGGAAATGATTTCTTTTTTCCACAGCAACATTAGAACCCATCATAAGTTGTTGAAGACTATCCATCCGCTCCATTAACTGTTCCTGGGTGATTCGACCCTCACGGGATGTTGCTTCCCCAAATGGTTGAAATCCTCCGATAAGGGTATCTTTTTTCAGATTCAATAAAAAAGTGCCGGTTTCTGTAATAGGAAAATCCTTATTGCCATCCGGACCTGAAAGGGTCAGTTTATCACCTTTGATATTAATGGTTTCTTCGTTGTGCTGGGTCCCTGGCTCAATAGTTACGCCATCACCCGATACTACAAGTTTACCACTTGCCATCACTACAACCTTTTTTTGAGGAGGGGTAGAACAGGCAGCAAACAGAATAATGGCCGAGAGGCCAGTTAAAATCTTTTTCATGATATATTTTAAAAAAAGATCCCGCCCCATTGGCGGGATCGGGTATAAAGATACAGTTAGAACTTTTATCAGGATGCAGCGCTGAAACGTTCCTCAACTTTTGTCCAGTTAATAACATTCCAGAATGCTGTGAGATAATCAGCTCTTCTGTTCTGGTATTTAAGATAATAAGCATGTTCCCAAACATCAACACCAAGTATTGGTGTTCCCTTAACCTCAGCAACATCCATCAATGGATTGTCCTGGTTTGGAGTGGAACTGATTTCCAGGGCGCCATTCTTAACTATCAGCCACGCCCAGCCGCTTCCAAAACGCGTCATGCCAGCATTGGCAAATTTTTCCTTAAAACCATCAAAAGATCCGAAAGCAGCCGTAATGGCATCATTCAATGTACCCGATGGCTGTCCACCTGCATTTGGGGCAAGGCTATCCCAAAAAAAACTATGATTCCAGTGGCCACCACCGTTATTCCGAACGGCTGCTGAATGAGCTCCGGCATTGGCAATAAGTTCTTCGATGGTCTTGTTTTCATTTTCTGTGCCTGTAATGGCCTTATTCAGATTGTCTACATATGCCTGGTGGTGCTTGCCATGATGTATCTGCATGGTCTGTGTGTCAATATGCGGTTCCAATGCTTCATGCGAGTAAGGGAGCGCAGGGAGTGTAAATGCCATAAGATCAGTATTTAAAGATTAAAAAAATATGAAGTTCAATGGGAGGAGTTGCAAATTTAAAACCATTAGCTGAATAGGCAAAACTTCAAGCTTCTAACACACTATTTATCCTAAAGTTGCACTTGTCTGCAAATTTTTGCCATTTTATGCGGCATTAAACGTTAAATTAGTGTAATAACCATTTCTAATTACTTAAAACATTTATTCATGAGAAAATTACTGCTTGCGGTAAATCTCTTGCTTTTTCTATGCTTTTCACTCATTGGTGTGGCACAGGAAAGAAGAGTAACCGGGAAGGTCACCAATGCCAGAGGTGAAGCGGTACCTTCCGCTTCTGTTGTAATCAAAGGAACAAATACTGGAACTACAACTGATGAAGGTGGCAACTTTTCAATTTCCGTTCCGGATAATAATACCATTCTTTTGGTATCATACGCCGGATATCTGTCCCAGGAAATAAGAATTGGCGGAAGCAATATGCTATCCATAAGTCTTCAGGAAGGGGAAGGAATGGAGGAGGTCATCGTTACCGCTTTCGGTGTCAAAAAGGAAAAGCGGGCCCTTGGATATTCGGCCCAGGAAATTAAAGGGGGTGACCTGGTAAATATGCGACAACCCAATGTCATCAATGCCATGCAGGGTAAGGTTGCCGGTGTACAGATTAACAGTACAGGTGGCGCACCTGGCCAGGGTTCAAGGATCATTATCCGCGGAATAAATTCTCTTGATCCGAATGCCAACAACCAACCCTTGTTTGTAATTGATGGCGTGGTTATGGACAACAGTACAACTGTATCTTCCAGTAATCAATCCCAGTTACGTGGAATGTCTAACCGAGTGGCGGATATTAATCCTGATGATATAGAAACTATGTCTGTCTTGAAAGGCGGTGCTGCAACTGCATTGTATGGATCGCTGGGATCTAATGGTGTTGTTGTAATTACAACTAAATCAGCCAGAGCAGGTATGATGAGGGTTGGCTTCACATCTTCGTATGGAATAGACGAGGTGAATAAATTCCCTGATGTGCAAAGAACATTCAGCCAGGGTAATAATGGAGTTTACAATCCAGTCAGTTTTTGGCCAAGCTGGGGACCTACTACAGAAGCTGCCAAGGCCATTGACCCAACACATCCCGATAAAATTTACCATCATTACAAACAAGGATATAAACAGGGCGACCAATTCAGGGCAAGTATCAATATGTCTGGAGGAACCGAAGCTGCATTGCTAAGTTCCTCACTCTCTTATTTCAAACAGTATGGTACAATTCCCAACACTGATTATAAAAATATCAGTGCCCGGATAAATGGAAAATTTAAAATCAGTGATAAGCTAAGTTTTAGTCCTTCATTAAATTATATCAATTCAGGGGGCTTGAGATATAATGCAGATAGATATAACGAGAGCCTCACCTATTGGTCGCCACGTTGGGATGTAATGGACTATATAAATCCTGACGGCACTATGAAAACTTATGGAAACAATAATCCAGTATATGGAACCGCAACAAATCAGCTGCGTGACAATGTAAACCGTATCATAGCCAATGGTTTGGTCAGTTATAAGCCACTTAAATGGCTCGCAGTTGATTATCGTTTTGGTATTGATAATTACAGTGACTTCCGGCGCTATACAGCACCCGGTCCAAAAGGTGTTGTAGATGAGATCGTTTACGAAGACAACGGACTTGGATTTGTTAATGAACAACGTATTGGAAACAGGATCATCAATTCCAATCTTATTGTTTCAGCAAATAATGATTGGTCTGAAAAGTTTAATACAGTTTTACGTGTAGGCCACGATGTTCAGGATTATAAAAGTCATTCCCTCACAGCAGATGGACAGGAACTTGATATCCCCGATCTGCTTACACTCAATAATACCAAATTCAGGACTGCATCCGAAGCACTTAGCCGGAGCAGACTGGTTAGTGTTTTTGGGGATCTCACAATGAGTTGGGATAATTATCTGTTCCTCACCGTTACAGCAAGAAATGAATGGACTTCTACCCTTACCATAGGAAACAATTCATTTTTCTACCCCTCTGTGAGTCTTTCTTATGTGTTCAGTGATATGATAGACCTTCCTTCATGGATAAGTTTTGGAAAGCTGCGTGCCAGTTATGCCGAGATAGGAAAAGGAACTACACCTTACAGAACCAATTCTTATTATGGAACAAGTGTTCTTCAGTCAAATGGTCAGGTGCTCTGGACTCGTTCCGATTCAAAGGGCGATGTTAACCTGGCTCCTGAAAGAACAAGGACACTGGAATTTGGAACAGACCTGAAATTTCTCAATAACCGAATTGGATTAGAATTTTCCTGGTACAAACTTAATAGTACGGACCAAATCATTCCTGTATCCGTATCACCCACATCGGGATATACGCAGTTCATCCTGAATTCAGGTGAACTCGAAAACAAAGGGATAGAACTTGGTTTAAGCGCTAATCCTGTTCAAAGCAGAGATTTTAACTGGGATGTTAATGTGAATTTTTCCCGGAATAGAAATAAAGTGATTTCATTACGAGAAGGACTAACCGAAATAGTAATGGGAAGCCATTTTGGATATGTCGGTTCCACCGTTACCATGAAGTATGTACCAGGGTATGCAGTGGGTAATCTTTATGGTTCTTCATTGCTTCGTTATTATAGTGATAAAACCGACGATAAGAATACACTAGATAAAGATCTTCCCCTGCAAATTGCTACAACCGGAACTAATGCCGGATTCCCTGTTTATGATCCCACCCAACGCATTCTTGGTAACTCCCAGCCAAAATGGATTGGAGGTATCAGCAACAGTTTCACCTATAAAAACTTTAATCTGAGTTTTCTCTTTGATACACAGCAAGGTCAATTTCGATATAACCAATTAGAAAATTTTATGGCAGCTTTTGGAATCGCAGATTATACAGAGAACAGGAATGAAACCATAGTATTTAATGGCGTATTGCCTGATGGGCAACCTAATACCCAGCAAGTTTGGCTTGGCCAGGCTTTAGGACCTGATGGCAGAAACTATGGTGCAGGTTATTATAGAAATATTTATCGTCGCGCTTCTGAAAATTTTGTACATGACGCATCATGGGTAAGATTGAGAAATCTAAGTTTCACTTACAACTTCTCACGTAGCATACTCGAAAAAACGTTCGTGCAGGGAGCTTCTATTTCTCTTACAGGAAACAACCTCTGGTTAATTACTGACTATAATGGATTTGATCCTGAATCATCAAGTTTTAATGCCGGAAGCAATATGGATGGGTTTAGTGGATTTACTTATCCTGCTACCCGCAGTTATATCATGACATTAAACCTTAACTTCTAACCTTGTTTATTATGAAAAGACTAATAAATTTTATGCTTGTTGCAGGGACTGTAGTTGGGCTCACATCTTGTGAAAAATACCTGGATATTAATAATAACCCAAACCAGGCAACAAGGCCTCCTTTAAATGGACTGCTTGCAAGGGCAACATTTGATGCGGCATTAAATGTATTCCGTGTATCTAATACCAGTTCTTATTATGTTCAATACCTTGCTTCTCCCAATCCAGGGGGAGCAACAGATATTTTCGAGCCAATTGATGCCAGCAGTAGCTGGACTCAACTCTATGATAACCTGAGTGATTCATATGATCTCTACAAAATGGGAGGAGAGCGTGGCGCAACTGAGTACCAGGGAGTGGCAAGGATTCTGCAGGCCATGGACCTTATTCAGATTCATGACCTATGGGGATCCGCACCTTTTGAACAGGCATTTACCGGTGAATTTATTCGCCCGGTTTATGACGATGCGGAATCAATATATGCTACCATACTTAATTATCTTGATGAGGGTGTAGTATTACTTGGACAATCCGGATCTACCATTACCCTCCCTACAGATAATTCTGACCTTATTCATCAGGGTAGCGTAGAAAATTGGATCAAAACAGCCCATGCCCTTAAAGCAAGGATGTTAAACCGGGTAAGTAAAACGTCGGAGTATAATGCAACAGCAGTTTTGGAAGAAGTTGACGCTGCTTATGAGTCAATAGATGATGATGCTGCAATACTAACATTTGACATTAGAAACCCATGGGCTGGCGTTGCCTTAAATAATGAGCAACTGGTTCTGGATGGATGGTTGTCAGAGCAGTTTGTGGATGCCATGGATGGAACCACATTTGGCGTTATGGATAAACGCATCGATAAGATTGCCACACTCACCAAGTTTGGTGATTATCGCGGCACACCTAATGGAGTGGGTCGGGTTGGTTCGGGTATTGATGATGAGGAAAGTTATATAAGCAGGCAAGGCTATTACTCAAATGACGAGGCCCCACTTTTTATAATCACCTATGAAGAAGTGCTCTTTATTGAGGCTGAAGCGGCTTTCAGGTCTGGCGATAAAACAAGGGCATATGCAGCCTACCTTAAGGGCATCCGCACCAACTTTGACAGACTGGGTGTTGCGGCTGCTGATCGTGATGCTTACATGGCTAGTGATGTGGTGGCAGTTGGAGAAGGTGGCCTAACCCTTCAACGCATCTTTGACGAAAAATATAAAGCCCTTTTTCTTAGTCCTGAAACATGGAATGATGCCAGACGTTTAAATTATGGTTATACAGATTTTGAAATGCCTGCAAACGCTTCTACCACTACATTCGTTCGCCGTTTAGTTTATCCGTCTGTAGAAACCAGCAGAAACGGTGCAAACGTGCCTGCAATTGATGATAATACATTAAGGCTTTGGTGGGATCAGTGATTTTGGCAACAGAGAATTGTGAATTTTAAAGGGCCATCCGTTTTTCCGGATGGCCCTTTAAATGTTCCATGTTTATGTTATAATTAAAAACCACTGGTACTACAATACCAATCCATCTGGTCAATAGCATCCCAGTAGGTCATCCAGTAATCACGTACATCGGCCTGCATAAGTAAACCCTCAGATCTGTTGTAAATGGTTTGGATGCCATAGCGATTCAGATCTCCGTATATAACTGACCCCCTTAATGGTGTAAAACCTCCCCATGCTCTCATCAAACTGAAACCATTATACGTTTTAACAATATAATAGTCGCACTGGAAATCGCTATAAGCAACAATTCCCCTTTCCCGCTGTAACCAGTAAGATTCGTCTATGGGCTGCCTCGGACCGGTATCCTGGCGGCTACAGGCCGCAAGAAAAAGAACCATGGGCAACACAAAAAGTAAAATCTTTTTCATCATCTTTTTTATTATACTGCATAGACTGGAAACGACCCCGAAAGATTGACAAGAATTTGTTAAATGAGCGGGTAGCGTAATGTTAAAAAGTTAACGACGCATCTCAAAAAAACTCTTCATTAAAGAAGCACATTCCGTAGCCATTACTCCTCTTTCTATAGTAGCTTTTGGATGAAATGGCCAGTTATTTCCCGTAATCCTTGCATGCCCATTCTTTTCATCAGCAGCACCCCAAACTACCCTTCTTACTTTACTCCAATATAATGCTCCGGTACACATCAGGCATGGTTCAACGGTAACATAAAGTGATGCGTCAGGAAGATATTTTGCGCCCAGGTAATTGAAGGCCGATGTTAAAGCTATCATCTCGGCATGTGCGGTAGGGTCTTTTAGTTGTTCCACCTGGTTGTGCCCCCGGGCAATGATCTTATTATCTATGACAATTACAGCACCCACGGGAACTTCACCCTTATCAAAGGCCAGTTGAGCTTCGCGTAATGCTTGTTGCATGTAGTATTCCTCGGTCATTCCTCCGAAATTAAACAATAAAATTACAGCACTGTTATAAGGTATGAAGTGAAATAATTAATGACCTTTTTTTTGTCGTAATTTGAAATATGCAAATAGCTGCCATTCCGGAAAAAAAGTCCATTGACGATGAAATGCTGATTGCTTTAAATGGATTGCGCGCCAATTTCAAGTCGGGTGCAATAAGGTCATATGAATCGCGCCGCAATTCCTTGCTCAACCTGAAAGCATTATTATTAAAGTATGAAGAGGAATTGTATGCTGCCCTTTATGCTGATCTCCGTAAAAGCAAAGAGGAGGCATGGGTCACGGAGTTGGGGTTTGTTCTCTCAGAGATTAATCACACATTGGCCAACCTGAAAAAATGGATGCGGCCCAAAAGGGTTTCAACAAACCTCATGAATCTTCCTTCTTCCAGTCATATCTATAAAGAACCCTTAGGTGTTGTATTAATTATCGGGCCCTGGAATTATCCATTTCAACTTCTCTTTGGACCGCTTGTGGGTGCTTTGGCAGCGGGTAATGCCATCGTCCTGAAGCCCAGCGAACATGCTCCGGCTACCATGGCGGTTATGGAAAAATTAATAGCAGACGGTTTTTCTAAAAATGAAATTCTTTATATCGAAGGTGATGGCTCCATTGTTATTCCATCCATGATGAATAATTTCAGGTTTGACCATGTTTTCTTTACGGGAGGCACAGCAGTAGGAAAGGCAATTTACAGGATGGCCGCAGCGCAACTTGTTCCCGTAACACTCGAACTCGGTGGTAAAAGCCCTTGCGTAGTGGAAGCGGATGCCAATATAGAAGTAGCAGCCAGAAGAATTGGACTCACTACTTATTCTAATGCCGGCCAAATGTGTATCGCTCCAGATTATATATTAGTACATCATTCCGTGAAGAACAGATTAGTGGAATCTTTAAAGAAAGTTATAACTGATTTTTTTACTGAAGACCCGGCGGCCTCTTACAACTACGGTAGAATAATAAATGAGAAGCAATTTCAACGAATAAGCTCTTATCTAAATCAAGGGCGGGTGATCTTTGGTGGCAAAACAAATCCTGCAGACCTTTACATTGAGCCCACGTTGATGGATGAAGTTTCACTGGATGCCCCCATTATGCAGGAAGAAATATTCGGCCCTGTGCTACCTGTCATCTCATTTAACACTATGGATGAAGCCATTGAGATAATCTCAAGAAATCCGAACCCGCTTTCATTTTATGTATATACTTCCAGTAGAGAGAAAGAAGAGAAATGGATACATGCCTTACCTTTTGGTGGTGGCGCTGTAAACAATAGCAGCTGGCATTTTACCAATCCGGCACTGCCATTTGGTGGTCGAGGTACAAGTGGGATGGGCGCCTGCCATGGCAAGCATTCTTTCGATTGCTTCACCCACGAAAAAGCAGTACTCAAAACACCCACATGGTTTGATCCGGCAATGAAATATCCCCCCTTCAAAGGAAAATTGTCGTTGTTTCGAAAATTAATCAGGTAAGCATAATACGTAAATATTTATTCGATACGATAAACTTGTCCTTAAAAGTATAATTTCTAATAATTATTTCAAAGGGAAATGAAATGAGTGGCAGACAACAAATAATGAAATTGATTTATCCATTGATAATGAAAGCAGGAAAATTATTTGGTGCCAAATCCGGCATTTTGGAAAATTCAGGAAAACAGCCAGGCAGTTCTCTTTTCTCCATTTCTTATACCGAAAATAATGGACAGCAGGTATCTCTTGGTTCAATGCAAGGCAAGAAATTGTTAATCGTTAATACTGCTTCTGATTGCGGATATACTGCTCAGTATGAAACGCTGCAGAAGCTTTATGATAAATATAAAGACAGGCTGGAGATCATTGCCTTTCCTGCAAATGATTTTAAGGAACAGGAAAAGGGTAGCGACGAGGCAATCGCTCACTTCTGTAAAGTTAATTATGGAATAAGTTTCCCGCTGGCAAAAAAATCAACTGTTATAAAAGGAGATGACCAAAATCCTGTTTTTCGATGGCTGAGTGATGCAAACTTGAATGGTTGGTGCAACCAGGCCCCTGAGTGGAATTTTTCCAAATACCTCGTAGATGAAAAAGGTATGCTCCTGAGGTATTTCGCCCCATCTGTTTCACCAATGGACAAATCTTTAACTGTTATACTCGAATAACCCAAACCCTTAGCCGCAATTATAGGCCATATTGTCCATATCAACGGTTCGACGCTCAAATTGATAGCCTTCATACTGTTTCATTATCTCATCCAGTACATAATCTATTTCTTCAACAGTTTTAACTGTAACAAGCTTAAGGCGGAAATCTTTTATGTTAGGCAGTCCTTTAAGATAATTATTGTAATGCCGACGCATTTCATTGATTCCCGGTGTTAAGCCTTTCCACTCCACTGACCTGTGCAGGTGCTTGCGAATCACATCCACTCTTTGAACTATATCCGGAGAAGTGAGGTGTTCGCCAGTGGAGAGAAAATGTTTGATTTCCCTGAAGATCCATGGATAGCCAATGGCAGCTCTGCCTATCATTATCCCGTCAACACCATATCGGTTCTTATATTCCAATGCTTTTTCTGGTGAATCAATATCGCCATTCCCAAATATCGGAATGCTGATCCTGGGATTGTTTTTGACGCGGGCTATATGGCTCCAATCTGCATTACCCTTATACAACTGACTACGGGTTCTTCCATGTATTGATAATGCTCTGATACCTGTATCCTGTAGCCTTTCAGCCACATCATTGATATTAATTGATTCAGCATCCCATCCCAAACGGGTCTTTACCGTTACTGGTAATTTAGTTGATCTTACACAGGCTGCCGTCAACTTTACCATCATATCTACATCCTTTAACACGGCGGCACCTGCACCTTTTGTAACCACCTTTTTCACGGGGCAGCCGAAATTGATATCAAGCAGATCGGGATTAACAGCATCTACAATTTGTGCACTAAGCGCCATTGCTTCCTCGTCGCCGCCAAAAATCTGTATGCCAATCGGACGTTCATAATCAAATATGTCGAGTTTCTGCCGGCTCTTCATGGCATCTCTGATTAATCCCTCGCTACTGATGAATTCAGTATACATCAGGTCAGCGCCATTATCTTTGCATACCGCACGGAAAGGAGGGTCACTAACATCCTCCATAGGTGCAAGCAATAATGGGAACTCAGGTAATGTTATATTTCCTATCTGTATCAATAGAGTATTTTATTATGACTTGTGTTAAGCTGCCGCAGGTGCACTTGCATGGTCACAAAAAAAATGCATCTTGCAGCATGGCTTCCACGGGCAGAACCGCAAATTTACCAACTTAAACCGTGATGGCAACATCTGACCAATATGAATACCTATCTTAAGTATAAACCAGCCTGGTTGCAGTTGTTGGTTTTCGGGAGCCTTTGCTTTGGCATTTACCTGGTGTTGGGTTCACTGGTCCAATTGTTTGTAGCCTGGATGCATGATATTTCTGTAAGCGATCTGCAGTCTGTTGACTATGAAAAGCCAGGAGTAATTCCGGCGTTGCGATCCCTCCAGGGCTTGCTAACTATAGTTGTATTCCTGATTCCCTCCCTTATTTTTGCCTATCTCAGCCATAATCGCCCACTACAGTATATCGGACTTAAAAGGCCCATGCCATCTAATTTTTGGTGGCTTGGCTTACTCTTACTGATAATCGCATTTCCGGCAGCCGCATGGATTAATAAATTAAATCAGGACATGCACTTTCCTTCCTTTCTCAAGGATACTGAATCGGCAATGCGCGCAGCGGAAGAAAGTGCCCGGAAACTGATAAAAGCAATGCTTGATATGAAGGGTCCGGCCGACCTGGCATTAATGCTGTTAATCATTGCCCTTCTGCCTGCAATTGCTGAAGAACTTTTTTTCAGAGGGGTGCTGCAGAGACTTTTTATTCAGGTAACAAAAAGTCCATGGATGGGAATCATTATCACAGCCATGTTATTCTCCGCGTTTCATGGTCAATTTCTTGGTTTCTTTACCCGAATGATGCTGGGAATTCTTCTTGGCGCCTTATATTGGTACAGCGGTAGTATCTTGCCCTCCATCATTGGTCACCTCGTAAATAACGCTATCCAGGTTATCTATGTTTACCGTGATAGAACATATATTGACCAGGAACATCCGCTGCCACCAGGGTTTGTTATCTTTAGTTTCGTGGCCATTCTGGCAATACTATGGTATATGCGAAAAATATCACACACTCATTATGGAGAAATATATGATACAGATGATGAATTGATATTGCCGGCCAGGCAGGATAACCAAAACGAGTAAAATAATCTTCATGGCGTTTAACTGGCAAACATTCAGAACCAGAACAGGAACTGCAATAATTTTTGCAGTGGTTATGTTGGCTGGAATGCTCTGGAACCAATGGCTGTTCCTGATGCTATTTTCAATTATCCATTTCGGATGTTGGTATGAATACCAACAACTGCTTGAAAAAATTGATCCGGATTATAAACAGATCACGCCTTTTCACCGATATGGGGTAATGATAGCGGGCTGGTGTATTCTTTTGTTCTTTACCGGAAACGATATTTTTTCTGATGTTCTGTCGCTTCATGCCATAGCATGGTGGGTAGGATTAGTGCTTATTCTTGTTTTGCCAATTATGGAATTGCTTTTTTCTCGGCATATTAACCTGAGAAACATCAGACACTCCATACTAGGGTTGCTCTATATCTCCCTGAGCTTTGGTCTGCTGGTGCAAATGAGATGGGAAGATTTGCGTTTGCCTATACTGATTATCTTTTCTATATGGATCAATGATACTATGGCATATATAGTCGGTTCCCTGATAGGTAAAACCCCGTTAAGCACTATTTCTCCAAAAAAAACCTGGGAAGGAACCATCGGAGGTATAATGCTTAGCGTTCTTGTAATGGCAATTGTTGTATATACCACTAATTATTTTTATTCTTTAACCCATTCGGTAATAATAGCATTGATCGCAGCTGTTGCCGGAACTTTTGGCGACCTTCTGGAGAGTAAGGTTAAACGAATGGCGAATGTAAAAGACAGCGGGTCATTTATGCCGGGCCATGGTGGATTTCTTGATCGGTTTGACTCCATCCTCCTGGCAACACCTTTTGTATGGATCTATGTGAATCTCTTCCTGCGTTGACTTCAAGCCCTCTTGCTTTTCCTTATCTTTGGGCTATGGAAAATCTCTTATCCCAGATCGCAGCCTATAAGCAGGAGATCGAAAATACACAGGCCAATGGGTCAGCCAATTTAGAAGAATATCGCATAAGGTTTCTTGGTACAAAAGGAATCGTCAAAGCCATGTTTGGGGAAATGAAAAATGTTCCAGCCGAACAAAAGAAAGAATTTGGCGCTATCCTGAATGAATTTAAACAATTTGCAGAAGCTAAATATGAATCCTGGAAGGCCTCGTTTTCAGGCCCCGATGAATTAACCAATGAAATTGATCTGACCCTTCCGGGTGACCCAATGAATCTTGGTTCGCGGCACCCTATCAGTCTGGTGAGAAACGAGATTATCTCAATATTCCGAAGACTGGGATTTTCCGTTGCTGAAGGCCCGGAGGTTGAAGATGACTGGCATAATTTTACCGCCCTGAACCTACCCGAGAATCATCCTGCCCGCGATATGCAGGACACATTTTACCTGAACCAGAACCCCGATTGGTTACTACGTACACATACCAGCAATGTACAGGTGAGAGAAATGGAAAAAGGTAAGTTGCCAATACGCATCGTTTGCCCCGGAAGGGTATACCGAAATGAAACAATTTCGGCACGCGCACACTGCTTCTTTCACCAGGTGGAAGGATTATATATTGACGAACATGTTTCTTTTGCCGATCTAAAGCAGACCTTATACTTTTTTGTACAGGAACTGTTTGGACGCGATGTAAAGATCCGCTTCCGGCCATCCTATTTCCCCTTTACTGAACCCAGTGCTGAGATGGATATAAGCTGCCTTCTTTGCAACGGAAAAGGTTGTAATGTATGTAAAAATACCGGTTGGGTTGAGATACTAGGCTGTGGTATGGTTCACCCACAGGTTTTGGAGAATTGTAGTATTGATAGTAATAAATTCACGGGTTTTGCATTCGGAATGGGCATTGAAAGAATTACTATGCTGAAACACCAGATAAATGATCTTCGCCTCTTTAGCGAAAACGATGTAAGGTTTCTGCAACAGTTCACTGCAAGCTTATAAATGAATTCAACGATCAAATCCATTTGCGTTTGTGGAGCTGGAACTATGGGAACCGGTATTGCACAAGCTGCTGCCCAGCATGGGTTCACTGTTATAGTATTTGATATCGGTGAAAGCATGCTGAAACAGAGCCGGATCGGCATGGAGAAAAACCTGCAATCTCTGGTAAATAAGAATAAAATTTCTGCGTCTACCCGGAAAATAATACTTGATAAGGTGTCCTTTACATCCAGCTACCAGTCATGTATAGCTGATTTTGTTATTGAAGCCATTCTCGAAAAACCAGTTGCCAAACAGGAACTTTTCCGGCAGCTTTTTGAAGTAAATAGTGATGCCACCATTTTTGCCACTAATACCTCATCTTTATCAGTAACAGAAATCGCCAGGGCATTACCTTACCCATCCCGGGTGGTCGGTATGCATTTTTTTAACCCCGCCACCATAATGAAACTCGTAGAAGTTGTCCAAACTAAATTTAATAGTGCTGCAACTATAGAACTGGTTATGCAACTGGCCCTTGATATGGGAAAGAAACCAGTGCGTTGCATTGATGCACCCGGCTTCATCGTCAATCGTGTGGCCCGGCCTTATTACATTGAAGCATTGCGGTTGGCGGAGGAGGGCGTGTCAATGTCCGTTATTGACGCCCTGATGGAGTCGGCCGGTTTTAAAATGGGACCCTTCCATTTGATGGACCTTATCGGTAATGACGTCAATTATGCCGTTAGCTGCAGTGTTTATGAACAACTGGGTAAACCCCCAAGACTAACACCATCAGCCATACAGCAACAAATTGTTGCGGCAGGAAAACTGGGTAGGAAATCCGGTGTAGGTTACTATAACTACTGATATGTTTTATTATTACTTAGATTTGACTTCATGACCCCAACAGGTAATCCCGATGCAGGAATGAATCACATATTGGTTACAGGAGGAACTGGATTTCTGGGGGCCTATATCCTCAGGCGGCTCATTTTGGATGGTTTCACGGTAACTGCCATTAAAAGAAAAGATAGTGCTCTCCCCAATTTTATAGATCCCGAAATAATCCAGAAAGTCATTTGGCTTGAAGGCGATGTTCTCGACATTGGTTCGCTGGAAGATGCAATGGAAAATGTTGACGCAGTTATCCATTCAGCTGCAGTAGTCTCTTTCCATAAGGTCGACCGTCAAAAAATGTATGCAACCAATATAAAAGGTACGGCTAATGTGGTAAATATAGCTATTGAAAAAGGTATCAAGAAGATGGTACATGTTAGTTCGGTGGCGGCGCTTGGTAGAACCAAAAAAGATGAGACCGTAGACGAGAATAAAACCTGGACCATCAGCAGAAATAATACTCATTATGCCATTACTAAACAGAAAGCAGAAATGGAAATGTGGAGGGGAATGGCTGAAGGCCTGCATGGTGTGATTGTGAATCCAAGTACGATACTCGGTTATGGAAACTGGAATAACAGTAGCTGTGCTATTTTCAAAAATGCATGGCAGGAATTTCCATGGTATACCAATGGAGTAAACGGCTTTGTTTATGTTGAAGATGTTGCAAATGCTACGGTCCAACTTCTTAAATCAGATATTTCAATGGAGCGTTTCATTATAAATGGCGACAACTGGAGTTTTAAGGAAGTGCTCACTTCAATGGCCACTTCTTTTGGGAAAAATCCCCCTTCACGAAAGGCAAGTCGGCTCTTAGGCTCATTGGCATGGCGCTTTGAAAAAATTAAATCATTATTTACCGGACAGAAGCCTTTACTCAGTCGTGAATCTGCGAAAATAGCACAAAGCAAAACCCGGTTTAACAATAGTAAAATTACGGGAGCATTACCCGCATTTCAGTTCACCCCCCTTGAAGAGGCAATTAAGTTGAGTTGCAAGCGGTATTTAAAAGAGCATTCACGATAAATGGCCTCTTTTTTGAGTCCTCTGCATACGACTTCACTTAAAAAGTCGTTTTAATTGCTGTTCCAAACTTGATACTTATGCAAAAACTGATAGTACTTTTTACCGCTCTGTTCTTATGTTTCAATTTCCTTAATGCCCAGGAACATTTTAAAGTGACTGGAAGGGTGATTGATTCGGCTTCCCAACAACCCTTAAATGGAGCATCGGTTTTTTGTCAGAATACCACTTTCGGAGTAATAACCAATGCCGATGGAGAATTTGCTATAAGTCTCCCGAGAGGGGGGTATGACCTCGTAGTTTCATTTACCGGGTACCAGTCTTTTGAACAGCGTATCAATACATCAAGTACAGAACCAATTGCTATTGCTCTTATGGCAAAAGATAAAAGCATGGAAAGTGTTACTGTAGCTGGAAGCAATGAAGTACCTGATGGATATGTAAAGTATGGTGAGTTTTTCAACGAGCTGTTTTTTGGAACAACTGCAAATGCTAAAGAATGTAAGCTGCTTAATCCAGAAGCACTAAGGTTTTTCTATAGTAAGAAACGTAATAAATTGAAAGTGCTTGCTAAGGAAGACTTGCAGATTGAAAATAATGCGCTGGGCTATAAGATCAGGTATCAATTGGATTCGTTAAGCTTTGAATATGGTCCTAAAATGAGCACCTATACAGGTTACCCCTTTTTTGAAGAGATGAATGGATCTGATGTAGAACAGGCAAAATGGAATTTCAATCGTAAGAAAGCTTACCTGGGCAGTAAACTCCATTTTATGCGCGCGTGGTATGATAGTACAATTCAGAAAGAAGGGTTTGCTCTTGAGCGTGTAAACCCCGATGCCCGAGAGTTTGAGGCAACACCAATCGAAAACTATTATGACTCTGCCTTTTATAGTTATGATAGCAGTGCTGTTGACATTGCCCTACAAGGAAAATTTCGCATCAAATACAATAAGGAGAAACCCGATCCCAAATTTGTAAGCTTCTTTAAATTACCACCCCATATAAAGGTGCAATTGTCAATCCTTGATATCCTGGATAGTTTTGTGATTGAAGAAAATGGCTATTGGTACCAACAGACTGATCTGATCAATACAGGTTATTGGAGTTACGAAAGGATGGCCGAAGCTGTGCCTTATGATTACCTGCCATCAGAATAAAATTGACACAGTAAATTCTTATGGTTTCAGCTTGGCCCAGATCTCTGGAATTCTTTTGATCCAGATCAGTTCCCTTTTTTTCACAGATGCTTCATCAGTAGGCGATCCCCAATAAATTTTGCCACCCTCCAGGTCACCAGGCACGCCCGCCTGTGCAAGTACAACCGCATTTTTACCAATAGTAAGGGTTTTATTTACACCTACCTGACCCCATAATACTACCCCGTCCTCCAGCGTTACAGCACCCGCAATACCAACCTGTGCTGCTATAAGACAGTTCTTTCCAGTAACAGTATCATGACCTATATGCACCTGGTTATCAAGTTTGGTACCTGCTCCAATTATCGTATCTGAACTAACACCTCTGTCAATAGTACAACCAGCTCCGGTTTCCACGTAATCCTCAAGTATAACCCTGCCACAACTCTGCATTTTTTTATACCAGATTGGTCGATCTTTTTTGGTGTTATAATAGAAAGCATCTGATCCTATAACTGTACCGGATTGGATTATCACGTTGTTACCAATAATACAATGATCCAGTATGGTTACATTGGGATGAATACGACAGTTGCTTCCAATCACAACATGATGTCCGATAAAAACATTCGGAGCAATATATGTGCCTTCTCCAATTTCAGCAGTATTACTAATGGATTGCGTTGCAGGTGTGAAGGGACGAAAGTAGTCAACGATTGTAGTATAGGCTTCAAAAGGATTGTCAACAACGAGTAATGCTTTGCTTTCCGGGACTATAACATCACGATTGTTTATGATAATAAATGAAGCTGCTGATAACAAACATTTCTCGTAGTATTTTGGATGATCCACAAAAACAAGATCACCTTCTTCAACACGATGGATCTCATTTATGCCTGTTGCCATGCCAGAACTATTGCCGATGAGCTCCGCATTGATCAATTCAGCCATCCATGTTAAAGAAACCGGAGAAGGGAATCGCATAATTTGAAATTTGCTCAAAGGTAATTGCATCTGTTGTGATGGAAATCATGATTCGCTTTTCCACACGACAAATAAAAATGTGAATAAAATTTATTGAAATATTTTTTTCGTTAGCAAAAATTATTTTTAATATTGTGTAGGGAAATTTTGTTCCCTACTTACTAACCCATCCAAAATACAAAGCTCGGTTTACTCCCGGGCTTTTTTTCTGTCTATAATTCAATGTTTCATTCTTCATGTTGCACTACTTCGCGTTATATAAACCCTTTGAAGTGCTGACACAATTCAGTTCAGAAGGGAATAAGAAAACACTTAAAGATATCATTGATGTTCCCACAGATGTATACCCTGTTGGCAGACTGGATTATGATAGTGAAGGATTGTTGCTGCTTACAAATGACAAAGGCGTGAATGCCGCACTGTTACAACCTTCTAAGCGGCGGGAAAAATCTTACTTCGTGCAGCTGGAAGGTGAGATCACACCAGATGCTATATCAGAACTTAAGAAAGGGGTTAATATTAGTATCAACAATAAATTACATCATACCCTTCCCGCTAAAGTTATATCGCTATCCAAAGCACCTTCATTGCCCGAAAGAAATCCTCCTATACGTTTCCGAAAGAATATTCCAACGAGTTGGATAAGCTTATCAATACGTGAAGGCAAGAACCGTCAGGTCAGGAAAATGACGGCTAGTGTTGGATTCCCTACCCTAAGACTCGTTCGTTATAGGATAGGAGGCATGAATATTGAAGGATGGTATCCTGGTGAACTGCGATCATTTACTAGGGAAGAATTTTATAAACTGGTTTTTAACGGCTAATCCCTCTATCCTCTCAATTCCTTACCTTGCCCCTTAAACATTATTTACATGCTGAAATCAATGACGGGCTTTGGAAGGTCAGAACAGAATGTGGGAGATAAGACCTTCCTGGTAGATATTAAATCGCTTAATGGTAAACAGTTTGAATGTTCCTTGCGAATGCCCGCATTTCTGAAGCCATTTGAATTCGATATTCGTAAACGCCTTTCCGAAAAGCTGCAGCGCGGCACAATTGATTGCACTGTAAGCCTTAAGCAAACCGGGAATGCAAAACCTGTATCTATTAACACCTCACTGGCAAAAGCATACTACCAACCGCTCGCCGAACTGTCAAAAGAATTGGGACTGGATCCTTCCCAGATCCTCGGTAATATTCTCAAACTTCCGGAAGTAATTACTCCCAGCTCAGATACTTTAACAGAAGAAGAGTGGTTGACATTCCGTGATATACTTGACCAGGCAGCTGATGAACTCAATACCCATCGTTTCGAAGAGGGTAAGGTGCTGGAAGATGATTTATTGAAAAGGATTTCCAATATCGAAAAACAACAACTCATCGTTGAGGCACTTGAACCACAGCGACAAAAAAAGATAAGGGAAGGACTGGTAAAACTTCTTGAAGAGAATGTAGGTCAGGAGAATTATGATAAGAATCGCCTGGAACAAGAGATCATTTTCTATATAGAGAAAATTGATATCAGCGAAGAAATGGTTCGTCTGAGAAACCATTGTGACTATTTCAGGACCATGCTTCGTGAAAATGATTCAGAGATAGGCAAGAAACTTTCCTTCCTGCTGCAGGAAATTGGCAGGGAGATCAATACTACCGGCGCTAAAGCCTATGATTCGACTATCCAGCAGTCCGTGGTTATGATGAAAGATGAATTGGAAAAAGCCAAGGAGCAGGTGCTGAATGTTTTATAAGTTATTTTTACAGGTATGAAACTCGTTCATCGATTTTTGTTTTTTATAGTGCCAGCAGTTTTACTGGTTGGATCTTGCCAGAAAGTGGATCTTTTTGAAAAAAATGTATCCCTGAAGGAGCATCGCTGGCCATCAGCAGTGAAACCCGAAATAAGTTTCACCATCACAGATACAACATCACTGTATAATCTTTTTGTGGTCCTCCGGCATACGGAAGCCTATCGCTACAATAATTTATGGTTGAAGATCCATACAATTCCGCCAGGTGATAGCACTGGTTCACCTCAATCACTCGACCTTCAACTTGCCAGTAATGAAAAAGGATGGTTGGGTGTTGGGATGGATGATATTTATGAACACCGTATAAGAATTACTGCCTCTGCCATTTCATTAAAACCTGGAACGTACCGCTTCAAACTGGAGCAGATAATGCGTGATGATCCATTATTACATATCCTGAATGTTGGGATAAGGGTGGAAAGGGTACCCAACTGATTATGCCATTACGTTTTTTACCTAAGCAGAAACTTGCCATCGCCACGGCCATTTATTGGTTTCTTTTGCTTTATATTATTGCTGCCCTTTTCTTTTGGTTTGCTAAACTCCAGCAGCAGAATCAACAGATGGCACAGCAAAAGTTAATGGAACTGGTTGCCAATGACCCCGATTATATCCGGAAAGTGGAAATGATCAATGAAGAAGCCCGGCGAAAAACGATGCAATTTAATGGAGAGGGTATTACGTTCCTGTTAATTATTCTGGTGGGAGCCGTATTCGTTTTCAGGGCTGTAAGAAGGCAGTTCAAAACAGCTCAGCAACAACAGAACTTTATGATGGCAATTACCCATGAGTTAAAAACTCCGATTGCTGTTGCAAAGCTTAACCTGGAAACACTTCAAAAGCACAGACTTGATGAGGAGAAGCAAATGAAACTTATACAAATGACGCTTCAGGAAACTAATCGCCTGAATACTCTGACCAATAATATTTTACTCTCCTCTCAATTGGAGGCTGGGGGATACAAAATGGTCATGGAAGACATTGCCATTTCCAATCTTGCAGAAAAGCTAATGACCGACCTGCAACACAGATTCCCCGACAGATTAATGGAATGGGAGATCCAACCGGGTCAAGTTATTAAGGGAGACCCCGTTTTGATCGAAATAATGATGAATAATTTACTCGATAATGCGCTTAAATATTCATCAAAAGATAGCCCTATAATATTGTCACTCTATGATGGCGGTACCGGCTTGATACTGCAGGTAAAGGACCAGGGTATCGGTATACCTAATGAAGAAAAGCAAAAAATCTTTGAACGATTTTACCGGATCGGAAATGAAGCAGTGAGAAAAACAAAGGGCACCGGTCTGGGTTTGTTCCTTTGTAAAAAAATCGCAACCGACCACCATGCGCTCATCAATGTTTCCGATAATCATCCGAGGGGCAGTATTTTTACCATACAATTCAGAAATAAACGATGAAACCATTATCTATATTATTGGTGGAAGATGAAGAAAACCTGCATGAAGCACTCAAGCTAAACCTTGAACTGGAAGGATATGAAGTAACCTCGGCCTTTGATGGTTTGAACGCAGTTAAAGCAGTCCAGAATGAATATTTTGACCTGATCATTCTTGATATAATGCTACCTGAAATGGATGGCCTTGCCGTAATGGAAACCATTCGCATACAGAATAATGAAGTGCCCATATTGGTGTTGAGTGCCAAAAGCACCAGTGCCGACAGGGTCCTGGGCTTAAAAAAAGGAGCCGATGATTATCTCACCAAACCTTTTAACCTTGAAGAACTTCTGATCCGGGTACAGAAACTTATTGATAAGAACATCCGTATACAGGTTAAAGATTCAATTGGTGATATCTATGTATTTGGTGATAACAGGATTGATTTCAAGGCCCAGGAAGCAGTAACAAAAAATGGCACAACTATCCAGCTTAGTAAAAAGGAAGCCATGTTGCTTAAATTGCTCATCGAAAATAAAAACGATGTGATTCCCCGTGAAAAGATCCTCCAGACAGTTTGGGGATACAACGTATATCCTACCACACGAACTATCGATAACTTCATACTCAACTTCCGAAAATATTTTGAGGATGATAGCAGAAATCCACGTTACTTCCACTCTGTAAGAGGGGTTGGCTATAAATACAGCGAGTAGTTCATATTACCCGGATCGCGGCCATTAGTGCTTCTGTTCTTTCAATCATTGAGCCATCAATAGTTACACTGGATTCCGGAACATACAGTGACCACTCGCATTTATCCCAGATTTCCTTTAAAACGCTAATGTTTTTTTCTGATAATCCCCTTAATGCAAGCAGCTCTAGTGCCAAAGGTTTCTGCTGGGCCGATCGTTGCAACTTCATTTTGAAGCTTATGACCTCCCAAAGACCTTTCTCTATTCCCAGGTAGAAGTTACGGCCATCCTTTTCCTTTAATGCTTTGCGTGCCATCAGTAATGGGTCAGATAGAGCAGATGGGGCTACAATTTTCTTGTCTTGTTCAACCTTCACTAACAATTCCTGTTCTACCCTGGCTAATTCAGCTTTCTCTTTCTTCTTTTTGCGACCATAAAATACCAGGAATATTATTAAAGCAAGCATTAATACAGGCAACCAAATAAGCCCATTGGAAGATTTATCATTTGCAGAGCCATCAATTACGCTCACCGGAAGAATTATATTTCGGTTAATCCCAGGTGTTACAGTTAAACGTAAACTGTCCGTTTCTGCTGTCCGGTAGGTTTTTGAGATGGGGTCGAAAAAGCTGAAACTTATTCCTGGTAAATTAAATGTCCCGCTCTTTTCCGGGGTGAATGTATACACTATATATTTCGATCCGGTCATAGGCGCAACAACTTTATTGATATCTTCCTTTACCAGCGGGTCATAAACAAGAAAGCTGTCAGGCAGGTTCCAGGCGGGGGCATTTACGAGTGGGATATTTCCACTGCCTTCTATCCTAAGATCCATGCTTGCGTTTTCACCCGCAGCTACTTTGCTGTCATTCAGGGTCGCTTTAAGCGTAAAATTTCCAACTGCTCCATTAAAGCCGGGAGGCGCGCCGTCCGGGAGAGGATTTACTGTTATAGTCAGGGGCTGGCTGCTTAGGGTAATATGATGCTCCTCCCAATTACCCATATTATCTGTCAACAGATCATCAAACATGCGTTCCAATGATGATCTTGGTTGTTCTGCCCTTCCATCTGAATTTTTCCTTCGAAGAAACCGTACGGTATTCTGCAACTCAACTGGTTCAAGAACGAAACTTCCTTCCTGCAGAGGGAAAAGCTGAGTTTTGCGGATGATATGGACCTGGTAGGGTAACCCGTTAAAAGTTTCAATTGAAGCGCCACCGCCATCAGGGGCTACCATATCATATACACTGAATCCATTCATGGAAGGCCGCTTGCTCACCCTCGATTCAGAACGTAATCGGGTATACAGTTTATAAGTGGCTACTATAGGCTCTCC
This sequence comes from Flavihumibacter sp. ZG627, assembly GCF_000814325.1. Taxonomy (GTDB): domain Bacteria; phylum Bacteroidota; class Bacteroidia; order Chitinophagales; family Chitinophagaceae; genus Flavihumibacter. The sequence continues at coordinate 215,068 of NZ_JPHF01000001.1, forward strand.
GATATAGGCAGTTGTTTTGTCTACCTCAAGCCTAACCAATAAATTATTCCTGATCTTATCTGCCGCATTCTGACCGGGCTCCAATATATAATCTTCCTCAGTTCTTTGCATCATTTCCGGTATTCCCGGGTTTATTGGATAATTATTGGGACTTGGAGCGGGGGCATCCGTTACTTCAATGGCAACATTATTCGATTGCATCAATCGTCCATTTATTGTTGCCGTTGCTCCTGTTATTATTATACGCCCCAACTTTTGTGGCCTCAGTATATAGGTTATGGCTTTATACTGACTAAGCTGTCCATTCACGAGGCTCATGCCTGTAGTTTCCACCGGCCCTTGCATTACAAGAAAATCACGGAAAACAGGGGCACGGAAGCCCTCCATCGCCGTTGCATTTTCCAAAATGAACTGTAGCTGCAATACTTCATTTATGCTGATGGTCTGCTTTTCAACGATTGTGGAAAAACTTGGTTGGGCTTTTATTAATTGCGGTACAAGCAACCAAAGACAGATAATTATTAGGTAACGAATTTTCAATCTTAAAATGTTTCGGAATTCAAAGATCGCCCAATTGTGGTCTAAGTATGATATCTTCCACACAGGCCTGGGGTGATAACCGGCTGGCAGCGTTAACCATTATAGCTATATCCGTTGCTGTCATGATTCGTTCCGGATCAATTCCTGCTCCTTCCCAGGAGGCAGTATAAGCGGCACCCGGCATAACCGCCGTTACCTTAATACCATATGATTTCATTTCTTCACGAAGGTTACGGCTAAATCCAAGTAAAGCATATTTACTTATTCCATAAGATCCACCGTTAGGATATGCATTGAGGGAAGCAATGGAGCATATATTGAATATATGACCTGATTTCCTGGCCATCATGTAAGGCAGAAATGCCCTGGTAGTGTGATAGGCGCTATGTAAATTCAGCAACATCATTTCTTCCATCACTCCTTCCGATTCGTTATGAATACTTCCCGGTATGAATGATCCGGCATTATTTACAAGAATATCAGGAATTTTAAATGATATTACCCATTCTGAGAAAGCCTTTATCTGCTTGCGGTCACTCATATCAGAGGGCATGGCATTGATGGAACTGCCGGGATAGCGATTTAAAAGCTCTTCAGTAGTTTTATAAAGATTTGCTTCGCCGCGGCTACATAAAAATAAAGAATGGCCACCAGCAGCAAACTGTTCCGCTATTGCTTTGCCAATCCCTTTACTGGCACCTGTAATCACAATATTCATGCTTAAAAATAAGCATCTTAAGCTTCCTTCCTTCCTACTTTTCTTTTAAAGGCTATAAATGATCCGGATACAAGCCCTGCAATCACCAAAGTCCCTAACACAATTTTTGGCGATATTATACTTCTAGTAGCAGCCTGCCCGGCAGCATTTCCTGTGATAATTGTACCCACGGTCAATTCTGCTATTGAATCAGTTCGCTTATCGAAATCATCATATTGATGGCCATCTGTAAATTTTGCTATTGCTATTACATTGGGCAGGTCTTTTTTTACTTGTTCAAGCTGGGGCATCGTAGCCACCGCATTGAAACTTATCATACTATTCCTTCCAAGAATTCTTGCCTCATAATTAAGTACATTTATATCACTACCCGTTACAGCAATCTCTTTCGCCCAGTGAACCCTATGATTATCCTTATCATAACTTGGAACAGCAGCCCAACCCACTATATTCATAGTATTATAACCCATTTCAAGCCTTCTTGTATTTGCCTTTTCCTGGTTGCGTTGTAATTCCACTATTAAATCATCATAATTTGTTTCGCCCGCATCATGATCTTTAACATACCCAATGGGATGATGGCTGATAACATAAGTAAATTCCTCATCGGCATTGTTGATACGGAACGATTTTCTCACCAGCATACCCAGTACAGAACTATCAGGTAAGTTTCCCCACAAATCTTCCAAAATGAACCTGGTTTGGGCTGAGTCAATGAATTTGTACTGTTCAGGAATATCCAGCACAACACTATTGCCAGCTATTAATATACTGCCTGCCTGGTAACGAATTTTTTTGTCGGTTGAATCAAGCTGCTTTTTAAATTGCTTCCTTAATGCTTTTTCGGCCCTAAGGGATGCTTTTGAGCCATCAGGATTTCCTGCATAAGCCATAGTGGAAATTACCAGGGCCAAGCCTGGCATTAAGATCCTTAACATGTTGAAATCGGGTTTCGGGTTAGTAAGGCAAGTTTACATCATTATAACGTAACCAATATCTTTGTTGCAATGAAAAAAACGTACCGTCATATATTTTTCGATCTTGATCACACTCTCTGGGATTTTGAATCAAATGCCTTACAAACATTAAAGGACATTTATTCTTCTCTTCGGTTATGTGAATTTGGAATCGAAGACTTTGAACGCTTTCACCAGCAATATATTTTACACAATGATAAATTATGGGAGCGTTATCGTAATGGTTTTATTAAGGTTGATGAACTCCGATGGAAACGTATGTGGCATACTTTACTCGATTTTAAAATCGGTGATGAAAAGCTCGCCCGACGAATGGGTGATGAATTCCTCAACTTGTTGCCTACCCGAACAATACTTTTTCCACACACCAATGAAATCCTGGATTACCTCCAAAGAAATGGCTATTCTCTTCATTTGATCACCAACGGATTTGAAGCCACCCAGCATAATAAATTGAAATATTCTAATATTGACGGGTTCTTTTCAAAGGTCATCACCTCTGAAGGCAGTAACAGCCTGAAGCCCCATCGTGAAATATTTGAATATGCCTTTAAAATAACAGGCGCAAATGCCTCTGATAGCATAATGATTGGAGACAATATTGAAGTTGATATAAACGGTGCAAGAAATGCCGGAATGGACCAGGTATTTGTTAACCATATCAGTGACCAGCCTGATCAAAATGCCACCTATACAGTGTACTCCCTGTTAGAGCTTAAAGAAATTTTTTAGCAGAAGGCAGTATTTTTTCATATTTTTTCGGGTTTAAGTTAATTGCCAAGATAAAATCAATAACGTTAAATGTAAAAACAATAATTGCTTTAAAGCAAGCTGGCCAGAACAGTTACCCCTCCTTTAACTTTCTGTTCCAATGAAACATTTACCCGGCTGCCGATTGGCAGCAGAATATCAACCCGGCTGCCAAATTTAATGAAACCGAGTTCTTCATTCTGCTTAACCTGCATGCCTGGTTGTAGATAATTCACGATCCTTTTGGCAACTGCACCAGCAATTTGTTTTACAAGTATTTCATTGGTTCCCTTTTTTATCACTACACTATGGCGCTCGTTCTCTGTAGAGGATTTTGGATGCCAGGCAACCAGGTATTTGCCCTTATGGTATTTGCTATATATTACATCACCTGAAAGTGGATTTCGGTTTACATGCACATTAGCCGGACTCATGAAAATGCTCACCTGAAGCCTTTTATCCTTAAAATATTCCTCATCAAAAACTTCTTCAATAACAACAACCTTTCCATCTGCCGGGCAAATCAATAAAGAATCGTCGTAAGTCATGTTTCGGGCTGGAAGGCGGAAAAACGATATGATAAAAAGCAGGAGGGCTAATAAAAGCACGAATATTATCCAGCTTACCAGCGGTGAATAAGCACTGATAAAGAAGAAGGAGAGGAGATTCAGGGATGCAAATATCAGCGTAGCAATAGCAATTGATTTATAGCCTTCCTTGTGAATGGTCATGTTAGTTGTTTAAAGTGCAAAATTAGGTATAAGCCCAAAGTGACCAATTATTATCTTGCAGCCATGAGTGATTTGCAACACCTTACAGATTTTCTCGATCCCATATCTATTGCACATATAAGCGGTGATGAGGGATTTCGTTCCGGACAGATCGGAAAAAATATTCGGGTTCATGAAAAAGACCTCTTCCCTGAATTGGAAAATGTTGACCTTGTGATTGTTGGTTGTGGTGAAGAACGGGGTCTGGGAATGGGTAAACCATTTTCCAGAGCACCGGACCATATCCGCGAAGCTTTATACAGGGCATTTTACTGGCACAATGAAATAACCCTGGCCGATATAGGAAATATAAAAGTGGGTGACTCACTCAGCGACACTTACGCCGCTTTGCGGATTGTGATCCGTGAAATCACGGATGCCGGTAAGATCATATTGATACTCGGTGGCGCCCATGACCTCACCCTTTCCCAGTATCATGCTTATGCAGATCGAAAGCAGATCATAGAGGCCGCTTGTATTGATGCCAGAATAGACCTCGACATGGAATCCTTGCCTCAGTCAGAACATTTTATGATGGAGATACTAACTGGAGAACCAAATTTTCTCCGGCATTATAGTCACCTGGCTTTCCAGAGCTATTATGTACACCCTTATATGCTGGAGAATATGGACAAATTGAGGTTTGATTGTTACCGTGTCGGACAAATTAAGGAACAGGTTGATGAAATGGAGCCTGTGCTGCGGAATTGTCATATGCTGAGTTTCGATTTGTCCGCTATCGCAAATGCCTATGCGCCCGGTTCAGCCATCTCACCCAATGGCCTGAATGGTGAAGAAGCCTGTGTATTAGCACGCTATGCAGGGATGAGCCATACCGTTAATAGTTTCGGGATCTATGGCTACCAGCCTGCTAATGATGTAGCAGGTATGACTGCAAAACAGGTTAGCCAGATGATCTGGTATTTCATTGATGGGATCAGCAAAGGAAGACGTGAAGACTCTATAAATGAAAGGGAATCATTTTATGAATACTATACTGCATTTGCTGAGGTGGAAACAGTGTTTCTCCAGAGCAAAAAAACCGGAAGGTGGTGGATGCAGCTTCCCGATAATAAATTTATAGCCTGCTCCTACAAAGATTATTTGATTGCCAGCAATAATGATATACCTGAAAGGTGGTTAAGGGCTCAGGAAAGGTCATAAACCCAATAGCCTATTTACAGCTTTCAACCTAATTTTATCCAATGCTACCATCGAGATTACTCCACTTTTTCCTGCTTACAACAGTTACCATATTTTTTTCTTGCTCTGCGTCAAGAAAAATTGATCGCTCCGCACAATCTCTTCTCTTGAAAAGAGAGGGTATTCTTAACGCGCATGTCGGCATAAGCATCTTTGACCCGGAAACCAAAACATATCTGTATAAACACCAGGCAGATAAGTATTTCGTACCAGCCAGCAACACAAAGCTGTTTACCATGTATGCTGCCTTGAAATACCTCGGCGACTCAATTGTGGGTATACGCTTTCATGAAACGGTCGATAGTATTTACCTCCAACCTGCGGGAGACCCTACTTTTTTACACCCTGATTTTATTAAACAGCCCATAGTAGAGTGGCTTCAGAAAACAAACAAGGAACTGGTGATCTCCGATGCCAATTTCACCGATAAGGAACTTGGCTTTGGCTGGGCCTGGGATGATTTTAATAGTGGTTATATGGCCGAACGAAGCCCGCTCCCTATTTATGGAAATGTCATAAAATGGACCCAGGTGATCGAAAAAGCCGAAGATCAATCGGGGAAACCAACCGATAATGCATTCGTTTTTTCTGAACCTGAAATATCCTGGAAAGTAAATTTTAATCCCGCAAAAAGCGATCGCTTTAACGTTATTCGTGAACGCAATAGCAATATCTTTTACATTACTGAAGGCAAGGAGATCCTAAATACAAGGGAGGTTCCCTTCGTTACAAATGGTGTTCTATCCGCCCTTGATCTATTGCGTGATACCATTGGCCGTTCTGTTTTATATGTGCCGGCAGGAAGTGCAAAGCCACCAACAGCTTTGAAACACTCTCAGCTACGCGACTCTCTTTTAGCTATCATGATGCATCGCAGCGATAATTTTTTTGCCGAACAAGTACTATTCATGTGCTCTCAGCAATTATTTGGCGTGATGAATACCAGCAAAATCATAGACACCCTGCTTAAAGGCGACCTTCGTAATATGCCTCAGGTGGCAAAATGGGTGGATGGTAGTGGCTTAAGTCGATATAACCAGTTCACCCCCAATAGCATAATATGGTTGTTGCAGGAGATAGAAAAGCTTGGCAGCAGGCAACAGATCCAGGCAATTTTGCCTGGTGCCAACGAAGGCACACTTGCTGGGTATTATAAAGAAATGCCTGGTGCTATTTATGCCAAAACGGGAACATTGAGTGGGCATTTGGCACTTAGCGGATATCTTACTACCCGAAAGAATCGCCGCCTTCTTTTTTCTGTAATGGTGAATAACCACAATTCCAGCGCAGTTACTATACGCCGAAGTGTCGAGGCTTTTCTTAAAGAAATCTACCAGAAATATTAGAACGGCTCTGGTACTCCATAGTCCCCTGTACAGGTATCTGACAAAAGGTATGCTTTTTCCTATCTTCGCTTGCAGAAAATCACAAAAAGAAATTGGCGGATAGTATACAATTATTGCCCGATCACATTGCTAATCAGATCGCGGCGGGAGAGGTGATTCAAAGACCGGCCAGTGCCGTGAAAGAGTTGCTGGAGAATGCAGTTGATGCAGGCGCATCCGAGATCCGGCTCATAGTGAATGATGCCGGAAAATCTCTGATCCATGTTGTGGACAACGGAAAGGGGATGAGTGAAACCGATGCAAGACTCTGTTTTGAGCGACATGCTACCTCAAAGATCCGCCAGATCGAAGACCTATTCCATATCAATACAATGGGCTTCCGGGGTGAAGCCCTTGCTTCTGTGGCCGCCGTTTCCCAGGTTGAATTGCGTACCAGGAGGCATTCGGATGAGATGGGAACCTATATTGAAGTTGAAAACAGCGAAGTTCTTCGACAGGAACCCTGCGCTTCCTCTCCTGGTACAAGCATTGCCATGAAAAACCTCTTCTTTAACGTACCTGCGCGGCGTAATTTTCTGAAAAGCAATGCCGCTGAAATGCGCCATATCATTGATGAATTTATCCGTGTGTCAATGGCCTTTCCTCAATTATTCTTTTCACTTTCACACAATGGACAACAGGTTTTTCATCTTGAGAAAGGGTCCTTGAAACAACGTATTGTTCAGATCCTGGGAAACAGCTACAATGCTAAGCTTGTTTCAGTACACGAACAAACCGATTATCTCAATATTCAGGGCTTTGTAGGTAAACCGGATGCGGCTAAAAAAACACGTGGCGACCAATATCTCTTTGTTAACAATCGATTCATTCGCAGCGCTTACCTTAATCACGCTCTGATGCAGGCCTACCATGACCTGATCCCGGCCGATAGCTTCCCGATGTATGTGCTTTTTATTGACCTCAATCCGGAACATATCGATGTCAATGTACATCCCACCAAGCAGGAGATAAAATTTGAGGACGAAAAAATCGTTTATGCTTTCGTTCAGGCAGCTGTAAAGCATGCCCTTGCCCAATTCAGTATCACTCCCACCTTAGAATTCGATATTGATGCCGGGATCCAGCAATCTGATGCTGTATCTAAACCTTTTACTGCCGCTCAACAGTCGGCCGCAAGTAATTCTGATCTGTTCCAAACTTTTAGTCGCGCTAACCAGGCCCATTTTATTGAAAAAGGAAATAGTTCAACTGTTTCCGGTACTGACCAGATCCCTGATGGGGGATTGCAAAACTGGAAGGATTTTTTTGAGCCGGCCTTAAGATCCTCCACTGATAACTCAAGTACTGAGGCTCAGTATGATAGATCACCAGGCTTTGATTGGGAGCAACCCCGGAAAAAGTGGCAGTTACTCGAACATGGTGATCTGCTTCAGATCCAGCAACAATATATAATTGCCCCAAGCTTGCCGGGATTCTTACTTGTAAACCAGCAATTAGCCCACGAAAGGATCCTATATGAGCGCTACGCCGCTGCTCTTGTTGGAAAACCCATGGCTACCCAGCGCAGTCTGTTCCCGGTTACACTCGATCTCTCACCCACGGATGCCACATTAATGACCGAACTTCTGGGTGATATGGGCTTACTAGGATACCTGATCGAGCCTTTCGGACAAAATAGCTTTGTAGTTCAGGGTACTCCCGCAGATGTCCTACAGGGGAATGAAAAATCTTCTATAGAAAAACTGCTTGATCAGTATAAACACTTTAGCTCCGACGTAAAATTCAGCCGCCGTGAACGACTGATCCGTTCTCTTGCCACTCAACACGCTATTAGGCCCGGCAGCCAGTTATCTCAAAGAGAAATGAGACAACTGGTGTCAGACCTGTTGAGCTGTGCCCAGCCAAATATTACAGCTACCGGTACAGCAACTTTTATAGAATTTAACCATGAATATCTTGCCCGGCTTTTTGGAAATTAAGAACGCATCCCTTTAATCTGGCTCAGTTCAAATTATTTTGCGGGTTCCTGCAGGTTTATTCATTTTTCTGTTGGGGTCTAGTTTTTTAACTTAGTCGCTCACTACAGCAGATGGAATATGAAGAATTATTGGTTTGCCTTTATTATCGCCCTCACATTTTCAGGATCAGTATCAGCCCAGAAGAATACAAACTTATCGGCCGAAAAATGGGTGGATAGTGTTTTTAATACCCTTTCGGAAAATCAAAAGATCGCCCAGCTTATGGTCGTGAGGATGTCGGGCTTGAAAAATGGTCGGCCTGTGTTTTTTGATAAGGAAGTAGAAGAACTTGTCAGGAAATACAATATCGGGAGTATCTGCCTGTTCCAGGGCGGACCCCTTCAACATGCTCAAAGAGTTAACCACCTTCAGTCCATTGCCAGAACCCCTATTTTGGTTACCGTTGATGGTGAATGGGGACTCGGTATGAGATTCGATAGTGTACAATCGCTCCCCCGCCAAATGATGCTCGGGGCCATGCAAAACCCTGGTTTGATGTATGAATATGGCAAATTGGTTGCCGACCAATGCCGCAGGGCAGGCATCCAGGTTAATTATGCCCCGGTAGTGGATATCAATAATAATCCTGATAATCCCGTAATTAATGAAAGATCTTTTGGTGAAGACAAAAAAAAAGTGACAAATTTTGCCCTCCAGTATATGAAGGGCATGCAGGATAATGGTGTTATGGCTAGTGCCAAGCATTTTCCGGGGCACGGGGATGTGTCAGTCGATTCACATCATGACCTGCCGGTCATTAATAAATCCAGAACCGAACTCGATTCGTTGGAACTGTACCCTTTCCGTGAACTTATAAAGGCAGGTGTTGGTAGCGTGATGGTGGCCCATTTGTCTGTTCCCGCAATCGATAAAACGCCAAACCTGCCCACAACTCTTTCTGTCAATAATGTAACCCACCTGCTCCGGGAGCAGTTAGGCTTCCAGGGCATCACTTTCACCGATGCACTCGAAATGCAGGGGGTAGCAAAATTCTTTCCCAAAGGGGAAGCCTCCGCAAGGGCCCTGATCGCTGGCAATGATATGCTCTGCCTTCCGGGTGATGTGCCCGGTAGCATAGCTGCAATCAAAAAAGCGATAAAAAAGCGCCAGTTGAACTGGAAAGACCTTAATCTGCGGGTCAAGAAGGTACTTCTTGCCAAGTACCAATATGGATTGGCAAACTGGTCGCCGGTTAGTACACAGAATCTTACGGAAGACTTAAATAAAGGTATCAGTACCCTGCGCCGCAGAGTGGCGGAGGATGCAATAACCCTGCTGAGGAATGACAACAGTGCTATTTTCCCTCTTACTGCGGGTACTAACAGGCGGGTTGCATTTGTTGGGATAGGATTAAAAAAGGACAACCTTTTTTCGGCACGCATGCGCTCAGATTACGACGCGCATACCTATTATTTCGATTATACCAGGGGTAGGGAAAAGGCAGATGCCCTTCTCCAGGTGCTGAAAAATGATTACGACGTAGTGGTTTTGTCAATGCACGGATACAACAGGGTGCCCGCCCGGAATTTCGGGATCAGTGAAGCCGCTGTTTATCTTGCCACCCAACTACAGCAGCAACACCAAACAGTGACAGTCTATTTTGGCAACCCATATGCAATGCGTAACAGCTGTTCAGGTAAAGTATTGATTGCTGCATATGATGACGATCCTATTACCCATGAAACCGCCGCCGATATACTGAATGGTAAATTCAGCGCAAAAGGCAAACTTCCGGTAACTGTTTGCGAAGGATTGCCCTCAGGTTCTGGCCTTGTACAACAACGCCTACTCCCCGAATCATGGCCCGGAAACCTGAATCTGGATCTGAATATGCTTTCGCAAATTGACTCCATTTGTGAGGACGCCATTGCTCAAAAGGCAATTCCCGGCTGTGTAGTACTTGTTGCCCGCGATGGTAAGATTGCATACGAAAGATCATTCGGTACCTATTCCTATACCGATTCCACCCGGGTGTATTGCGAAACCCTCTATGATATGGCTTCTGTAACAAAAGTGATGGCAACAACCTTATCGGTGATGAAGCTTTATGAAGAAGGAAGGCTTGATATTCACAGGCGGATAGGAGATTATCTTCCCTGGACCAAAGGCAGTGATAAAGCCGGAATTATGATCAAAGACCTTCTTATGCACGAAGGCGGATTAAAATCATTCATACCTTTTTACCGGGAAACCATCAATCCACTGGATGGCTCCCCCAACGGGTCAATTTATGCCTTCCGCCCTGATTCCGTTTTTTCAGTAAGAGTTGCTGAAAATCTGTATATGCGTGCAGACTGGAATGATACCCTTTATGCGCGTATCCTTCAGAGTGAACTCGGTCCAAGGGGTAAATATATATATAGTGACAATGATTTTATATTTCTGGGTAAGATCGTAGAAGCTATCAGCGGTAAGTCTTTAGACGCGTATACCCGCGAAACTTTTTACCAGCCCCTTCAACTGAACGCTACCGGATTTACTCCCAGAACCCGCTTTCCGGCATCCTATTCTGCCCCCACCGAAGAAGAGACAATCTTTCGCAAACAATTGATTCAGGGCGATGTACATGATCCTGGTGCAGCCATGTTCGGAGGTGTGGCCGGCCACGCCGGATTATTCAGCAATGCTTATGAAATAGCCGTACTCAGTCAGTTACTGCTCAATAAAGGCACCATTAATGGTATCCAATTCTTTAAGCCCTCCACTGTCAACTTATTCACCGCGTATAATACAAAAAATAGTCGCCGGGGTCTTGGATTTGATAAACCTGAAAAAGATAACCATATCCGTGAAGAGCCATATCCTTCCGCTTCCGCTTCCCCGGAAACATATGGTCACACTGGATTTACTGGCACCTGCGTATGGATAGACCCCAAATATAATCTTACCTATATCTTCCTGAGCAATCGGGTGAACAATAACGGAGATCCCAATAAGTTTCTGAGGATGAGTGTTCGCCCAAAAGTTCATGAAGTGATCTACAAGTCTATTAAGCAATAATTCCCCTAAACTATCCTTACATTTGTTTCGCTTGCTATGTACCCATTCATAACAAAACCAAAAGCTAAAAAATGAGCTACATTTCTGAAGTACATGCCCGGCAGATCCTCGACAGCCGCGGAAATCCAACTGTTGAAGTAGATGTGATTACAGATGAAGGTGCCCTTGGACGGGCTTCTGTTCCGAGTGGAGCCAGTACTGGCATTCATGAGGCCGTGGAATTACGCGATAATGATAAGAAAAAATATGTAGGTAAAGGTGTTCTTAAAGCCGTTAAAAACGTCAATTCGATCATCTCCGATAAACTTTTGGGATGGGATGTTTCAGACCAGGCAGGAATTGATAACCTGATGATTCAGTTGGACGGTACTCCAAACAAAGGAAAACTGGGTGCCAATGCAATTCTGGCAGTTAGTATGGCCGCGGCAAAAGCAGCTGCCCTTGAAGCGGCTCTTCCCCTTTACCGGTACATCGGGGGAACCAACGCCAAAACCCTCCCCGTTCCTATGATGAATATCGTCAATGGTGGCGCCCATGCCGATAACAAGATCGATTTCCAGGAATTTATGATCATGCCAGTTGGCGCCCCTGACTTTTCAGAAGGCCTTCGTTGGGGAGTAGAGATCTTTCATACCCTGAAAAACGTACTCAAGAAAAAAGGTTATAGCACTAACGTGGGTGATGAAGGTGGATTTGCTCCGAATATTCAAAGTAATGAAGAGGCCATAGAAACAGTGCTGGAAGCAATCACCGCTGCCGGATACAAAACGGGCTCACAAATCATGATAGCCATGGACGCAGCCAATAGTGAACTCTGGGATGCTAAAGCCAAAAAATACGTTTTCCATAAGAGCGATGGTAAAAAAATGAGTTCAGATCAGCTCGTAAAATATTGGGAATCATGGGTAAAGCAATACCCTATTGCCTCAATTGAAGATGGTATGGCCGAAGATGATTGGAATGGTTGGAAAGCACTGACTGAAGCTGTAGGAACAAAATGTCAGCTTGTTGGTGATGACCTCTTTGTAACGAATGTTGAGCGCCTGCAACAGGGAATTGACAAAAAAATTGGGAATGGTCTTCTGGTGAAAGTAAATCAAATAGGAACCATTACTGAAACGATCAATGCTGTAACCCTGGCGCAACACAATGGTTATAACACTATTATGAGCCATAGGAGTGGAGAAACGGAGGACACCACTATCGCAGATCTCGCTGTCGCATTGAACTGCGGACAAATCAAAACCGGTTCTGCAAGCCGTACAGATCGTATGGCAAAGTATAACCAACTGATACGTATAGAAGAATTGTTGGCAGAAACGGCCGTATACCCGAAAAATCTTAAATTCGGAAAATAACGCTATGGCCAATCTCTATTATAATGAATAAAATCTTCAACCAGATACCGCCATTGCTCCGGAATAAATATATCCTGGCAGTGGCGGTATTTGCTGTCTGGATGGTTTTCTTTGATGACCGGGATATTATTACTACCCACTTCCGGTATAAAAAGGAACTTAATGACCTGAAGCACAGTAAGATGTATTATGAGGAAAAAATCGCGGAAACCCGTGCGGAACTTGATAAATTACAGAATGATCCCCTGCTTCTCGAAAAATATGCCAGGGAACGCTACCGCATGAAAAGGGATGATGAGGATCTCTATATTATCGGTGAATCCAAGACGCACTAAATTATTTTTTGGTTAAGGCAATATTACCCATTTGATGTCGTTTATATCAATGGACGAAACCCCGGATTGGACCCCGGGATATTTACTGGACAAATAAAATGGTTTGATTATGGCAATCTTTACACAGGAAGATCTGTTATTGTATCTCTACAAGGAAACTTCCCTCGCACAAAATGAAGCTATCGAAGCTGCTTTGAAAAATGACTGGGAACTCCAGGAAAAGTTAGCAACCCTTAAGGAATCCATCACTTTACTGGATCAACCACTAGAATCGCCCCGCATGGAGGTTGTTCTAAACGTGTTGAATTATGCCAGGGAAGCAGTGGAAACAGGTGCATGACTATAAGAGAAAGGTACCAGAGATTAATCGAGTATTTTCAACAAAAGGCCCCCAATGCCGAAACGGAATTGTTCTATGACAACCCGTTCCAGCTATTGGTGGCCGTTGTTTTGTCAGCCCAGTGCACCGATAAACGGGTTAATCTAACCACTCCCGCCCTTTTCCAACGCTTTCCGGATCCTGCTTCCCTTGCAGAGGGTTCCATAGATGAGGTGTTTTCCCTCATAAAAAGTATTTCATACCCCAATAACAAAGCAAAACATCTGGTTGGACTGGGCAAAATGCTTATGGAAAAATTCAGTGGTGAGGTCCCAATGACAGTTGATGAATTGGTTCTTTTGCCTGGGGTTGGACGTAAAACAGCCAATGTTATTACATCCGTAATTGATTCCCAGCCTAATATGGCTGTTGATACACATGTGTTTCGCGTTGCTGCTCGCATCGGACTTACCCGGAACGCAAAAACACCCCTGTCAGCGGAAAAGCAGCTGATTCGGCATTTACCCCAACAACTTGTATATAAAGCACATCACTGGCTTATTCTCCATGGTAGGTATGTTTGCACTGCCCGTTCCCCGCAATGTACAATTTGTGGCCTTAAAGAAATATGCCGATACTACCAGTCATTGCCCAAGGCCTCACAACGGTAGATCCTGGGTTTCTGTTACTTATGGAAAAATATTCCAGCCTTGAAATCTGCCAATAATACCAACTTCAAATCGCAATTTGTTGATTAACAATTAGATGTGAAAAATAGTAGAATTACTATGGGGAATTTTCATGCATTTTTGGAGAGAAGTCCTGCATAAAAAAGGAAGATTTTACGTTTTAAAACTTACCTGATCCCGCATTCTATTAAAACGAAAACGTACACATCTATGAAAGCAAAGCTATACGTAGCTGGAATTGGCGGCTGCCTGCTTATTGCGGCTTACTTTACGCCTTCCGACCTGTTTTCCTTTGATCCACAAGCTCCTGCATTTCAGGATTCAATTTATTCGTCAGCTCTGTTAGATTATAAAACTTCTGAGCTTCCGGGTTTGGAGGTCAAAACTCCTGCCAAAATTGCTATTGTCAATAAAATGGCTGTAGCTGCTAACCTGAAAGCCGACAAAAAAGAAAAAAAATCGGTTGAGATCCTCGCATCAAAACAGGAAAAGGCCCCGGTTTTAGCAAAAGTGGAAAAAACTCCCGAACCAGGAGAACAAATAGCTGAGCAATATCTCACTGAAGCCGATGCAATTCCTGCTTCTTCAGAAGAGATTTCCAGTGACATTCACCCTTATATCAAACCAACCCGAACCTTGAAAGTTCCCGGTGGCAGTATCGCCACAACACAAAAAGCGGCAAAGCTTAAAGCAAGCGAGCTTCAAATAAAAATAACCACACCAGTTGTGAGAGAAGCGAGCGCTGTCGCGGCGTCTATCAGGCCTAAAAGGATCGTAGAAGACTTCGCAACTACTGAATTTGCCGTCAATACATCCAATACAAATACCGGAAAGAAATTTCCTCATGATAATGAAGAAGAAGATGCTGCTGCCCGCGAAGAACTGGAGAAAGCTGACGTAATCGAATCTGAAAAAGCGGAAACTGTTGTCAAAGCGGAAGAGAAATTCTACGCTTTTAGGGGTAAAGCTGCGGTTAAAGCCAGTCTTTTTAAATATGTTCCACCCTTCTGGGATGGCTTTTCTCAAGAACTTGGAGAAGAATCTGCCGACAGACCTGAACTCATTCGCAAAGCAAAGCAGCTGGCCGCAATGGCAAAAAAGAATGGCTACAATACTGATATCGCGTTTTTGGCTGATATGAGTGTGAAATCAAATAAGAACCGCTTTTTTATCGTGAACCTCAAAACCATGAGGATTGAAAAAACCTCCCTTCTTGCACAGGGCAGGGGCCGGGAAAAACTTAATCTGGATAAAGATTATTCTAACACTCCCGGTAGTAATCTGAGCTCATTGGGTATCTATAAAGTGGGAAAATCATATAATGGCGCTTTTGGGCATTCATACCGGCTTTTTGGTCTGGAAGAATCTAATAGTAAAGCCTTCCAGCGAGCCATAGTTTTACATGCAATGGGAACCATTCCTGATATGGAAACTAATTTTCCAATCTGGCAAAGTGAGGGTTGCCCTTCCGTTTCTCCCGATATGCTGAAACAAGTTGGGAATATGATAGATCGTAGTCCTAAGCCTATTCTTTTCTGGATGTATGACGATAATTACCTTCCTATGAGCTAAGTTTTCAGGATTAATATTCGCTAACTTTACTACCATTTCTTTGTTAAGCAATAAAGCAACACTATGGAATGTAAAGAATCAGACGAAATGGTTTTAAATAGTAAGCTTTCTTTTGCGCCCCTCATTGAAGCATGGAAAAGAAGCGCTGCAGAAGGTAGTGCAGGTAAACAAAAGCTTTACCAGAACTTGTTGGAAAGGGTATTAAAACATCCGGAACTTCTCCTGCCCATAGATAGCCCGGAACTTCTCACCGAACATGCTGAGTGGATTGATATTCTCATAAGCACCATCTTTCCGATTTCTTATTCGGAAGACAAAGATCTTTATGCTGTAGCAATTCCATTTTCCTATAAAATAATATTCGCCAGCGCACTTTTTCGTAAACAATTTATGGATGAAAAGGGTGAGATACTTTCCATGCCCGACATCCCTTACCAGCAACCATTATCCGAAGACAAATGTTCTGTTGCCTATAAACTGATCCTATCCAAATTTTACGGACAGGAAATCCATGGGAATGTAACAGCCATTCACCATTATCGCAACCCGGTAAATGGTATGATTAATTATATTGAACTGGAACTGGATACCACTTTTATTGATGTAAAGTCTCTTGCACCTTTACCTGAAATCGGTAACAGTCTTCACTGTTGTAATATTGCCGAACTCGGCAAAATGAACCAGTTAAAGGATTTGCTGCCACTGGGTAATTTCCAGTTTGAGGGCCTGACAATTGTGCGCTTAAGGGATGTTACTCAAAGAGAAGTGATCAATAATATCAAATCTATCCTTCTCGAAGCCCGCTCTTATGAGGATGAAGAAGTTTTTTCAGAACTCCAGGAACAGGTTAGAGCCTTAATGGGAATGCCTGAATTGGATATGGGAATAACGCCGTTCTTCCGTATTAACGATAACTATTTTTTATCCGAACAGTTTGGTGGCCATAGTATGATGGTTACAAATTCTGAACAGGGTATTTCCATCCGTGAATCACTCTGTAAAGAATTCCTGGAATTGTTCCGCGAAAGCGAAACACCGGTGCTTTTCAGTGAAATAAATGCAAAACAGATTCTCGATCATCCTTTTCTGTCAAGGCTCCCCCATCAGGGTTATTATAGCGCTGCTTTTTATCCATTAAAATCAAAGGGTAAACTGCTGGGAGTTTTATCAGTGGTACATCCGCAGGAAGGCAAGATACAACGACAGCATCTGGCGCAATTGAATCCTGCCCTGCCTTTGTTTGTCCTGGCAATAGAGAAAGGTGCTGAAATACTTAGTAATGAAGTAGATAAGATCATTAAAAAGCATTTTACGGCAGTACAATCTTCCGTTGAATGGAAATTTACAGAAGCAGCTGTTCATTACCTGACCAATAAAAAGAATGGCATAAAAGCGAAGATCGAACCTATTTTTTTCGATCATGTCTTCCCCTTATATGGCGCCGTCGATATTCGCAATTCTTCAATAGAGCGGGTAAAAGCTATCCAGCTAGATCTGATTGAACAACTAAATTTAGCTGGTAAAATTGTTCGCAAAGCTCAGGAGATCAGTCCCTTACCAATATTGCAGGAGGTTTCTTACCGCATTGATAAGTATTTGTACAACGTTTCAAATATTCTCTTTTCAGGAGATGAACTGATCATCGATAAATTCCTGAAAAATGAAGTAATCGAATTATTTGAGCATCTCAAAGTTGTGCTTCCAACTGTTTCAAATGATATAGATATTTATCTGTCGCGTATTGATCCCCGGATCAGGCTACTTGTGGAAAACAGGCATAAATATGAAGAAAGCATAACACTTATTAATCAGGAAATAGCCAGATTCCTCGACCAGGAACAAGAGCAGGCGCAGAAGATTTATCCTCATTATTTTGAACGTTTCGTAACAGACGGTGTAGATTTTAATATGTATATAGGGCAGTCAATCTCACCCGAACATCCATTTGATACTTTCTACCTCAAGAACCTCAAGATGTGGCAACTCACCACACTTACCCGTGCCGCAAAAATTGTGAATGAATTGCAGCAGAGGTTAAGCAAGCCTCTTCAAACTACACAACTGATACTGGCACATAGTCTTCCCATCTCCATCAGTTTCCGGACTGCCGAACGAAAATTCGATGTGGAAGGGGCCTATAATATGCGCTACGAAATCATTAAAAAAAGAATTGATAAAGTTCACCTGAAAGATTCTAATGAGCGATTGACTCAAACAGGCAAACTGGCTATCGTTTTTTCACAGCCTCGCGAAGCAGCTGAATACCTCGATTACATTGAATTCCTCCAAAATCAGGGATTGCTTCTCAAAGATCTCGAACAACTGGAATTGGAGGAATTGCAGGGAGTCATCGGACTTAAAGCACTTCGTGTAGGGATCAATATGGAAGGCCCTGCAAGAAATGAATCAGTTTCAACTCTTGAGGTTAAGGAACATCAATGATTAAAACTGGTATCCCAGTGAAATAAAGGGGATACCACCATCATCAGACCATGCATAATTAGCAGTAACAACAAATGCGCCGGCAGGAGCCAGCCAAACCCCAGCTCCATAGCCCCGATGCCATTTGTCAGAATTTTCTCCTTTCACCCAAACCCTTCCTATATCATGAAAGGCCAGGATTCCCAATGTTCCCGGCAGGATATAGCCTTTTATATAGGCCAGCTTTAAACGAAGGTCGAAATTATTATAAAACATTTTTTTGCCTGCAAAACGGTATTTACGAAAACCCCGAAGGTTTTCTGAGCCTCCCAGGAACTGCGATTGAAAGAATTCAGGTTTTCCTCCGTTTATTCCACCGCCAACACGCCCAGCCAATACCAATTCGCTTTTTTTATGGAGCGTTGTATAAACTGAAAAGTCGGTATTCAATTGGCTGAATGAAAATGCGTTCCTACCCAGGCCATCTGCCCAGTTAATTATATTAGACCACTTAATTCCTCTTCCCGGCATGGCCTCATGGTTGCGAGTATCAAGATTTGTTTGTAGCTGAATTCCCACATAAGACTTCTTCGAAAACAATCTTTCTGGGTCCAGTCCTGATCCAGGATCTAATCCACCATTTGGGTCATCAAGATATTTTCCTTTATTATCATCTTCATCTATACGGTAATGTTGAAAAACAGGGCCCAGAAGGAGGCAAAATGATTTGCCTGGATTTGCTTTCAGGTGAGCGCCGAATTCTGCCAGATTGAATCTACTACGGTAATAACTGATTTTCTTGCTGCCCGTATCCGGAAACAAGGTTTCATTGCCATAACCAAAAAAATTCTGGACATAATTGGGCGCCTTCAGATTTGCCGCAACCCTCAGATCAAGTTTTCTGTGAGTGCTAAATGGTACAGGAATAATGTCCACCGCATCCAATTGGTATCTGAAACTGTATGCCCCGGAACCCAGCGCATGATTGCCTGTTAATATTTGCCGGATCGCATAAGGTTCTTTACGAAATCCATGGCGTATCCTGCGAAATCCTGCCCCCAGGAAAATGCCATCATCAGGATTGAATGCCACTGACAAGAGGGGAGCAGTAACATTGTACCTGAAGCTCCTCGGCGAATATGCATGTATGGTAGTATCAGAGGAAAAATTCCTGCGAAATTCTTTGCCCAGATCACTAAAATTGGCTTCAGCAAGATGATCATACCAACGGATATTCTTTGGTCGGGCCACCAGTTTGTCAGACATCAGACTGTCTTTACCTTTTCCACTGATAATTCGTACAATGGGCCCATGGGTAGATTCGCCTTCCAAATGAAAGATATCATCACCATTCATTCCATACAACCTTAGTTCATTGGTTAGCTCCGGGTCGATCTTCCTCTCATATAATTTCCTTGACCGTTGTCCCTGTTTATTTATATTAAACATCTGTACCAGTAGCATGCCATCCTGCTGCCATTCAAGTTCAAACCATTCGCGCTCATTCGATCCCGTTAGTGTGATGATCTTTGAAAGAAAGCGATAATATTCAAGCATTTCATCAGAGAGATGTTTTCTACGTTGTTTCAGTTTGGATCCAATATCCATACCGTGCAACATTCTTATTTCCCCTGGCTGCTCCTGAATGGCGGCATCAATAACGCTGTCGGTCATGCGTTTCAGGAATTCATCAACGGTAACTTTCCAGGTTGCCTCATCGGGTTCATTCAGGTAAAGTCGGTCAAAAAAACGAGCATTGAAATTAAAGGTCCTTATATCTCTTGCTCTGGCGTGGAAACCCTGAAACTTTGGTTGTAACCAATTTCTGCTGATAATGCCAGGAAGGAAACCATTGTTTATAAAAAATGGCTGGTCGCGGTCGCGGGGTATCGGGTAATAAATGGTTTCGTCACTTGTTTTATTCCGGCCCCATCGCCATTGATCCTCATGCCGGTCAAAATCCATAATAAACATGTCAAGGGTCCTTGCCACAAGTACCGCACGCTGGTTTACCCTGTTATCATTGTCTTCCAACAACTCCTCCAGTAAATTCTCGCTGTTCCAGGTCTTCGAAACTCCCTCGGGTTCACGTGGTTCAAGCAGGAAAAGACCATTGGCAAATGTCTTTTGATAGATGCCCAAAGCTGTATCATCGGGCACATAATACAATTTAGGTACCAGGTGTGGAATACCGGCTGCTGCCGCTAAAGGTGGAACCGATAAGGCTGCAAAGGGATAAGAAGCAGATATGCCATCCACCACCGCATCTTTAATGAACGTTTCGCGTAAGTTTTCTGGTAAAGTCTTATCCGGATATTTTTCCACGCTTCGCAAAGCATATTCTTTTCCTGAACTGTCTTCAAGTCTTAATGATCGCGATTGCATTCCGCCTCCCTGTTTTACCGGCTTTAATCCTCCAAATTGTGTGCGGATATCCAGCACCGGAACCCTTACCGGACTAATCCATTCAGGACGATAATTAGCTCCCAACAACCATTTTTTAAATGGACCAGCTTTATAAGCAGGAGCAGCTATAACGGTTACAGAATCGGGAAAAATCTTTCCTCTTCCACTGAGAGTCTGCGCCTCCACATGCAGCATTGTGAGCTGTAACATTATAGCAAATGAGAAACTGAAAAGCTTTTTCATGGCTGTTTTGTTTCTGTGATCACAACTGCTTTTCGATAAGGAAAAAATAGTAAAGAGGCCTTGGATTGGCGACCTTCATTGGCAATATACATATCACCATTAGGCGCAAAACAAATGGCCTCCGGCTGCTGAAATAAATCGCCATTGATATTATATACCGCTTCCAGCTTTCCATTGGGCGCACACTCCAATAACACTTTCCCGATTGAGGCAATTATATATATTCTCTTTGTCAAAGGGTGGAATGCTGCTGCTGAGGGTTGGCATTCAATGGTATCATCTTTTCCCATACTTCGAATGGTTCGTATCGGAATCGAAAAAGCAGGTTCTTCAAGGTAGCTGTGAGTGCGAAGATCAAACCTCCATGCATTAATGGTGTCGGCATTTCTGCCACATGTTTTGCAAAATAATAATAATTGATTCCGTTCAGGGTCATATACCATACTCTCAAATTCCGTATAGCGGGGAAAACTTCCATAATAAACCTGCTGCTCCGAAAAATTATCATCATCAAGCAGGTGAAGATTGCCATTGCTTTCAAGTACATAATATCCCTCTGGGGTGTAAACTAATTCCTCATAATCCGCCTTCTTTCCAAAAGGCCGTTTTTCAATGTCACCAGTAAGTGGATTTAATAAAAAGGCTACTCCCAATTCATCATTAATTGCAATTAATTCACCCGGCGACCGGAAGCTGATGCCTGATATCTCACGCAAAGATTTTTTAAGCAGTAGTGTTGAGCAAGGCTCCATTTCATACCCCTCCAAAGCAGGAACAAAAGATCTCCCTCCCAGACGGTTGCAGGCAACTGACAAAATGCATATTGCCAACACTGTTATTAAAGGGGGTATCCTGCGCATACTGCAAGTTAGTAACTCTGCACAATGCTTGGTTAATTGCTTTAATTTAGTAGCCCAAACCCGGATTATGGATCAGCAGAGCAAAATTCTTGAATCTTCGGAACAATATGTGCGCCAGTTATTTGAACAAAAAGTTCCGGCAGCATATTATTTCCATGATCTGCTACATACCGTTGCCGTTGCGAAAGCTGCCCGTTTGATGGCCGATCATTACAAATTGGAGGGGGAAGATTTTCTGGCCCTTATGCTCGCTGCCTGGTTTCATGACACCGGATATAGCAGGCAATATGCGGAACATGAATTAGCAAGTGTGGAGATCGCAAGAGATTTCCTGGTGCCTGAAAAAATCAGCGCTGAATTATTCAACCTGGTGGAAGGATGCATCCTTGCAACACGAATGCCCCAGGCGCCTCTTAAACTGATTGAACAAATCCTTTGTGATGCAGATCTTTTTCACCTGGGCACTGAACACTTTGAAGAACAGACCCGGCTTCTGAGGAAAGAGATTAATACAGTTACTGATAAAGAAATCACTAAAAAGGACTGGAGAAAAATCAATGTCCGCTTTCTGGAAAAACACAACTATTTCACTGAGTTTGCACGGCATCATCTTGATCCGGGCAAGAAGAAAAATCTCGATGAACTTCAACCACCTTTACCAGTTATTAAAAGGAATATTGCCCCCAAAAAGGAAGGAACAAAACGCCGGAAAGAAATTCCTCTTACAGATTCTAAACCTGTGAGTATTGAAGTTATTGATCTTGCCCACAAACCAGTAGCAGACTCTTCCCTTTCCCCGGGCGCACCTGCAAATCCGGATAAGAGCAAGAAAAGTAAACTCGCAGATCCCCGGCCCGAGAGAGGTATCGCCACCATGTTCAGGATTATGAGTGAGAACCATATTAACCTCAGTCAGATGGCCGACAGTAAGGCTAATATCATGATCTCTGTTAATACAATTGTTCTCTCTATCCTTGTTTCAGTTTTACTCGGCAAACTCCAATATTACCCCCAATTCATTCTACCCACTTTTCTGCTTGCGTCCTCCTGCCTTGGGGCTGTGGTATTTGCCATATTTGCCACCAGGCCAAATGTAACAAAGGGTTATTTTTCTGAAGAAGATATTCGCCATAAGAAAGTAAATCTCCTCTTCTTCGGAAACTTTTTCAAGATGGAACTCCCCGATTACGAATGGGCTATGAAAGAAATGATGAAGGACTCTGAATACCTCTATGGTAGTATGATTAAAGATATCTACTACCTTGGCAAAGTGCTGGCACGAAAATATCATTATCTCCGCATTTCCTATAATGTCTTCATGTTTGGATTGATCATCGCCGTGCTGGCTTTTGGGGTTGCCGCATTCATGGGGAATAAATAAGAGAACAGTTATTCATGATCGATTATATCCGCGCGTATAAAAAATACAGCAGCAGCTATTATGTATCTGAAGGTGTGCGCACAACCTCTGGCGTTATGATACCCCTGTTAACGGCTAGCTACTTCGGTGAATTACGCATGGGCATCGCACTTGGACTGGGCGCAATGTGCGTGGCGCTCACCGATAATACAGGCCCAATCCACCACCGGAAAAATGGTATGGTTGCAGCCCTGGTACTGATTTTTATTATGGCTTTGCTTACAGGTTTCGCAATGAATTGGCCTGTTCTGCTGGCATTGCTGATTGGCGTAATGGGATTCGCCTGCTCCATTATTGGCGTATATGGCGTGAGGGTGGCTGCTGTTGGTGTAGCCGGCCTCTTAGTTATGATACTAAGTATTGATGAACGGAATAATACAGACGATGTTATACGAAATGCATTCCTCGTGGCGGCAGGCGGATTGTTCTACCTCATACTCAGTTTGTTGCTTTATAAACTGCGGCCTTATAAGCTTATCCAACAAGCATTAGGTGACGCGCTTATCTCTACAGGCGATTATCTTCGTTCCAGAGCCGCCTTCTATGAAAATGGAGTTGATTATGAAAATACCTACAAGAATATTCTGGAACAACAGGTTCAGGTTCACAATAAACAAAACCTAGTACGTGAAATGCTATTCAAAACCCGCGATATTGTTCGGGAATCCACACATACCAGCCGGATCCTGATGATGATTTTCCTTGATAGTGTTGATTTGTTCGAAAGGGTAATGACCTCACAGCAGGATTATAAGCAACTGCATGAACAAATGGATGACACCAATCTACTTCCGGCTTTCCGTAACATAATATTGAAACTGGCAGCCGAAACCGAAGATATCGGCCTTGCTCTGCAGGAAGGTAAGGCATCATCTCCGGATACCGACCTGGAGCGAGAAATCAGAAGCGTAGAGGAGAATTTTCTGAAGCTTCGAATTTCGGCTATGGATGATAGTAATATAGAAGGCTTTATTGGCATGCGTCATATACTGAATAGCCTTAAAGATCTGTATGCCCGCATAGAAACACTCCATCGCTATACCAGCTTTGATCAAAAAATAAGTGATAATTTCAAACGACAGATTGAATACTCCAAATTTGTTTCACCAAGCGATTTCAACAGCAAATTATTGCTGAATAACCTTAATGCAGATTCCAATATTTTCAGGCATTCCATTCGGGTTGCCATATCATTGGTTGCTGGCTATTTCCTCAGCCTCGTATTGCCGGTTGAACACGGTTACTGGATATTGCTCACCATCCTGGTAATTTTAAAGCCGGCTTATAGCCTAACCAAACAACGAAACCTCCAACGTTTGGGAGGTACTTTTGCCGGGGCTGTTATCGGGACTGTTTTCCTGCTGTTTATTAAAGATGAAAGGGCGTTGCTTACTATACTAATTCTCGGCATGATCATCGCCTATAGCATGGTTCGCCTTAAATATATGGTAAGTGTCATTGCTATGACCGTTTACATTCTTATAGCCTTTCATTTCCTGAAACCTGGCGACTTCACGGAGGTTTTACGCGACCGGCTGATTGATACTATTGCGGGTTCTGCCATAGCATTTATTGCCACCTTTGCAGTGCCACCACGCTGGGAACATGAACAGATCCAGGATCTGCTTCGCGAAACCCTCAAGGCTATCCGGAATTATTTCAATTTTATAAGTAAACCTTTTATCAACGAACCTCTCACTAATCTGGATTATAAACTTCATCGTAAAGAGGCCTTTGTAAAGTTGGCAAATCTGTCAGATGCATTCCAGCGAATGCTAAATGAGCCGCGAAGGCAGCAAAAGAAAGTGCAGGTTATTCACCAGATGGTTGTTAGCAATCACATGCTGGCATCACATATTGCAACTCTTTCATCATATAGAAAACTGGCAGAACAATATGCAAGCGATAATTTCAGGCATATAATCCGTGCTTCATGCAAGCATCTGGAAATTGCAGAACAAACCCTGAGAAAGGATGACATTATTTCAAAATCTCCCAACGATGAGGAAAACTTCCTGATCCGTGAAGAACTGAAAATACTGTTGCAGCAACGCCTTCATGAACTGTCGGAGGGTAGCCTTGATACTAGTATCAGAAGGCGTTTCTCAGAACTTAAGACAATTGCCGACCAGTTTGAATACATAAATAAGATCAGTATTGAATTGGAGCGACTTGCAGTGAAACTATCATTTAATTCAGACCACCAAGCATCTCGCGTAGTTTAAAGATTAATTCTGTTTTCGTGATCGGAATTCCCATAATCTTATTGTAAGCTTTCGCATCAACCAGGTACTGATCCCGGATGATCTTAACCAACTGACCATTGTTGATCTCTGGGATCAGTACATGATCGAAATTTTTGATCATATCTCCAAGGTTTCTGGGAAAAGGACGCAAGTGACGTAAATGCGCATGGCTAACTGAATACCCTTCGGCCTGCATTTCAGCCACTGCACTCTTAATAGCCCCATAAGTAGATCCCCATCCCAATACTAAGATCTGGCCTTTTTCAGGGCCACTGTCAAGCTTTTGCTCCGGAATATATTCAGCGATCTTATCAACTTTTTCCTGCCTGATTTTCACCATCAATTGATGGTTTTCAGGATCGTAGGATATATTACCCGTAATATTCTGTTTTTCCAATCCACCCACCCTGTGTTCTAATCCGGCAGTACCCGGAATTGCCCAGGGCCTCACTAGTTTCTCATCCCTCAAATATGGTTGAAATTTCTCCTCTCCATGCCCAAGATCCGTCTTGAATTTCACATCAATCGGGGCAAGATCATTACTAGTTGGGAACTTCCATGGCTCAGCGCCATTGGCAATATATCCATCGCTCAAAAAGATAACAGGCGTCATATGCTGTAATGAAATGCGCGCAGCCTCATATACAGCGCTGAAACAATCACTTGGGGTTGACGCTGCTACTATCGGCATGGGGCACTCACCATTACGTCCGTAATAGGCTTGCATAAGGTCACTCTGTTCTGTTTTAGTGGGAAGTCCGGTTGAAGGGCCTCCCCTCTGTATATTTATTATGAGCAAAGGAATTTCCAGCATTACCGCCAATCCCATTGCTTCCGTTTTTAACGCCATACCCGGACCCGATGTAGTGGTGATTCCAAAATGACCTCCGTATGCTGCTCCAATAGCAGAAGTTATTGCTGCGATCTCATCTTCGGCCTGGAAAGTTCGGACGCCGAAATTTTTATACCTGCTTAATTCATGTAAAATATCAGAAGCCGGAGTAATGGGATATGATCCAAGAAATAGCGGTAGACCGCTTTTTTGTGAAGCAGCAATCAAGCCATAGGCCAAAGCCTGGTTGCCCATGATGCTCCGGTATTCACCGGGTTCCATTTTGGCTTTTTCAACCTTATAACGGGTAGTAAATGTTTCAGTGGTATCCGCAAAATTATACCCTGCTTTCAATACCCTGATATTGCTCTCAAGAAGATCTGGTTTCTTGCTGAATTTTTCAGTAAGAAACTTGATACTGCTATCCATATCGCGATTGTACATCCAGTAAAGAAATCCCAGCACGAACATATTCTTTGCACGGTCCTTCTCTTTTGTGCCAAGCGTAAAATCTTTTAGTGATTCCCTTGTCATTTTTGTCACATCCATCCTGATCACCTCATAAGATGAGAGGCTGTCATCCTCAATGGGATTAACACCATCAGGGTAATTGGCCAGGCGAAGATTCTTGGCATCGAAACCATCTGTGTTGACAATGATCTTTCCGCCCTTTTTGATCGACTTTAAATTGGTTTTTAACGCTGCGGCATTCATGGCTACCAGTACATCACATTCATCACCTGGAGTAAAGATGCGGTCGCTTGAAAAGCGTAACTGATAACCGCTCACTCCCGGGATAGTACCCTGAGGTGCCCGGATCTCCGCGGGGAAATCAGGAAAGGTTGCCAGATCAATACCAAGCATCGCGGTGTTATTGGTGAATTGGGTACCAGTTAATTGCATACCATCGCCACTGTCACCGGCGAATTTGATCACCACTTCGGGAAGGAGTTCTTCTTTGCGCATACTACAAAGATAAAGGGGAATTGGGAATGGGTAAAAGGGAAAAGAATCTTGCTTTAACCTTCATTTCCCGTTAGGGTGCGGAATACTTCCTCAAGACTGTTTTCTCCGCTCTGCAGGCTGATAATATTAAGATTATGCTCAACAGACAACGACAATAATTGCTTTCGGGCCTCATTTATATCCATTGCCCTGATCTGCCATTCAGTTGCCCCCATCTGTTGCAGGTCAATCAGCGTCGTTACTCCCATTTTTATTAATGATGCCTCCACCACCTCACGGAATTGTACCCTTATTACGGGCTTGCTGTTTTGCGACTGAAGTGCAGCGAGGGTATTGTTGGCAATGAGTTGTCCTTTGTTGATGATGATTACCCTGCTGCAAACCGCCTCCACTTCCTGTAATATATGTGAGGAAAATAATACTGTTTTATCACGCCCCAACTCCCTGATCACCTCACGGATTTCCAATATCTGGTTGGGATCAAGACCAGTAGTTGGCTCGTCTAGTATCAGAACTTCCGGATCGTGGATCAGGGCAGCAGCCAATCCAACACGTTGTTTGTATCCCTTTGATAATTGCCCAATCTTCTTATCGCTTTCAGGGGTTAGTCCCACTTTTGCGATTACATCATTGATACGGGTATTCTTATTTTCAACGGAATGTACATCCGCCATAAAATGAAGATACTCCCGAACATACATATCGTAATAAAGCGGATTTGATTCAGGCAGGTATCCGATCTTACACTTGGTGGTAAGCGGGTCTGCCTGCACATCCGTGCCGCAGACCCAGGCCTTTCCACCATCCGGGCGTAGGTAGCCCGTCAGTATCTTCATGGTCGTCGATTTACCAGCACCATTCGGTCCAAGAAATCCAACGATCTCACCCTTGTTAACCGTGAAAGAAATATTATTGACAGCCTTTTGCTGGCCGTATACTTTCAGTAAGGATTCAACTGATATAGACATGCAACAAACCTACTGAATTATAAGTCATCAAACTCATAGATCTCATCAATATGCGTTCCTGCCGGCATCTCAAATACGGGATTGATGAGACCATCCTTAAGTCCATATACCCAACCATGTAAGTGAGGTGCCTGCCGATCTTTCCAGGCCTTTTGGATAATGGATGTTTTAGCTAGATTCCTCACCTGCTCTTCTACGTTAAGTTCTGTCAGGCGGTTACTCCGTTTTTCCTCATCGGCAATTGCGTCGATCTCATCCCGATGGAATCTGTAAACATCCTTGATGTTCATTAGCCATTTATTGATGATGCCAAAATTATGCTTGGTCATTGCAGCCTTTACACCACCGCAACCATAATGGCCACACACAATTACATGTTTCACCTTCAGGTGATTCACAGCATAATCCAGTACCGTCAGCATATTAAGATCTGTATGCACCACCATATTGGCAACATTCCGATGCACAAAAATCTCACCCGGCTGTGTACCGGTGATCTGGTTGGCGGGAACCCTACTGTCACTGCACCCAATCCATAAAAACTCTGGTGTTTGTAAATGCGACAGCCTGTCAAAATATCCAGGATCAGCTGAAACAGTTTCTGCCGCCCATGCTTTGTTCTCTAATAAGAGCCTTTCGTAAGTGTTCATTATGCGCTTGCTTTTAATGGTCCTTCAATATGTGAAAATCCTTGTTCTTTATATGCACTTTTTTTCAACTCTACCTTTATATTCTTTAATGGTGCACTGATGATAAAATCTTCTATGACCTCAACCACATCACGATCCAGGAAATCTGCCCGTGTTGCATCAATGAGTACATAAGCGTTTTCAGGCACCTGTGCCAGTTTGCGTTTTATAATGGGCTTATTCAGGTAACTAACATCCTTGCGTAAACGAAACAGGTAATTGTTCTCATCATTCACAACAAATACTGCCGACCTGAAATTACTTCGCATAACGAAAAATAATCCTACCAGGCAACCGATCATGATCCCAACCAGAAGGTCAGTAAATAAAATGGCCACAATCGTAACAACAAATGGAATGAATTGGTCAAAACCTTTGCGATAAAACTGCTTAAAGATAGCTGGTTTGGCAAGTTTAAAACCCGTATAAATCAATACAGCGGCCAGGGCAGGCAGGGGAATGAGATTGAGCATTTTAGGGATCAATGCAACAGTTAATAAAAGCATCATACCGTGCATGATGGCCGACATTTTCGATTTTGCTCCCGAATGTATGTTTGCAGAAGTCCTTACAATTACCGAGGTCACTGGCAAACCACCAAGTAATCCCGAAACCAGATTTCCCGCACCCTGTGCCTTCAACTCCCGGTTAGTTGGGGTCACACGCTGGTATGGGTCTAATTCGTCAGATGCCTCAATATTCAGCAAAGTCTCAAGGCTGGCCACAATGGCAATGGTTGCAGCAGAGATCCAAACCTGGTAATTTGAGATATAACTGAAATCCGGAAACATAAAGAAGGATAGAAACCCCCCTAATGATTCAGCAACAGGTATGCTTACCAGCGCATGGGCCGGCAGTGCCAGCGAGGGGTTATAGATCATTGCCCATTGGTTGATGCCTATAGCCACCAACACAACTATCAACGGCGCCGGAATGAGCTTAAAGAATTTTGCTTTTTTTGCCAGTATATTATCCCACACTATCTGAATTCCTAAAGAAATAAGTCCAATAGCAATGGCAAGTGGCAGAATATAATTTAAGGCTTTGAAAATTCCAGTGAAGGTATTTGAACCATCCGGCTGGCGAAAACTTTCATCTCCTTCGAAATCGGCATTATACCCCACCAGGTGTGGTAATTGTTTCAGTATTAGGATAAGTCCAATGGCTGCAAGCATGGCCTTAATTACAGCACCTGGAATATAATCGCCCAATATCCCCGCTTTCAGAAAACCAAGGAATACTTGAAAAATCCCCGCCAGCACAACAGCCAGAAGAAATGCTTCAAATGCAGGTAGCTTGCCTATTGCTGCTGCAACAATAGCAGTAAGTCCCGCCGCAGGACCACTCACACTGAGCTGCGATCCGCTAAGGAAACCAATAACTATTCCACCGGCTATGCCCGCTATAAGACCAGAGAATAATGGAGCATTTGAACCGAGGGCGATACCAAGACAAAGTGGAAGTGCCACCAAAAAAACTACAACAGATGCGGGAAAATCAGCACCAAGATTGCTGAAAACGTTGCGTACAGAACGAGCCATAAAAAGGAGTTTATAAATTAGCCAATCATCCGATCCGTCCGTTTGCACATGAAAATGCACAATTCTTACAGATGGGGATAAATGTTATTGCCGGAAAGTAAATATTGAAATTATCAACACTCCGGAGGCTGTACGATCCTCTTTGAATGTAAGGTGGAGAGAATATTCACAGAACGTGGAATATTGTAATGAGATCTGCTTAAACGCTGGCTCAAAAGAAAAGCGTCGAAATCATATAAATGGCCGTTAAAGGATTTGCCATTCTTATGCTCTTCATTTATGTTATTTGAACTGCTCCCGCCTGCTTCCTCTTCAACAGTATTTAGGATCACTGTTTTGTTTTGCTTGGAAGCAAAAGGCAACATGACCAAACTACTACTCAATGCCATCATAAAGAGCACCGCCACGGCACAGAGCAATGCCCTATACCGGTATAATGCCGGGTAAAATGATGAATTGATGTTGGTCATGGCGCGAAATTACTTTAATAACATCAGAATGCTTCCGATTGTTAATGGATTTAACAATCAGTTTTTCTCAGTCTTCAATTTCCTCCGAACTCTCCGGAAGATGGTCATATTCTCCTTTAAGTGCATAAAAACCAAATATTATTAACCCGATCGCAATAGGAAAAAACACAATTACAAAAACACCCCACTGGATCTTTGTATCAATTACTGGTTTGGCGGCTATCTCCGCCAGCGCTGTTCTTATCAGGTAATACATCGAAAACGGGGCCAATGCCACCCATAATATCCCCAGATATCTTTTCAGCAAGTTCATTTTTTTGTTGGTTTAGTCATTAACATTTGGATCAATCCGGTTACTTACATACAACGCTCCAATTACCAGGCAAACAGCCGCGATCGCAATCGGATACCATAACCCTACCAGTTTGTCAGCATAAATTGTTGTGAGCAACGTTGCGATAAACGGTGTCAGCCCGCCAAAAACCCCATTCCCGATATGGTAAGGGAGCGACATGCTGGTATACCTGATCTTGGTTGGAAACAGTTCAACCAGAAAAGCAGCGATAGGCCCATAAACCATGGTTACAAGCAGAACCTGTATAAAAACCAGCAATACGAATTTCCAATAAGTTGATTGGTCAAGCTTCTTTTCCAGGTACCGGATTTCTGTGGCAGTTGTTTGTTCCTGTCCCGAACTAAATAATGTGTCTGAAACCACACTTTTATACCGTATTCCATTAAGGGCTGTTTTATGAACAGTGGTTGTTAGAAGAGAATCAGTACCATTAGATAGCGCCGTTTTTTTAATATTGGAAGCAGTGATTGTTGGAGCTGTCACTTTTTCCAAAGCGGCCACATCACTGAGTAACAGGAATTGTTTATAAATGGGACGATAAGAAAATATGGCTATCAGCATTCCGGCCATCATGATCCATTTTCTCCCAACCCTGTCGCTCCATGACCCGAACACTACGAAAAATGGTGTTGCAAAAAGTATGGCCCAGATAATTATAGTTCGGCTTTGATCAAAATCTATTCTGCATACATTTTCAATAAATGATTGGGCATAGAATTGTCCTGTGTACCAAACTACCCCTTGCCCCATGGTTGCGCCAAAAAGTGCCAGCAATACCATTTTAAGATTAGTACGATGCCCAAAACTTTCCTTCAGCGGATTGGTCGAGAGATTGCCCTCCTCCTTAAGTTTGGCGAACAGTGGCGATTCATTCATTTTCATCCTTATATAAATGGAAACGATCACCAGTACAATCGAAACCAGAAATGGAATCCGCCATCCCCATTCATTGAATTTTCGGATAGACTCCTCCGGGTCGGGGTCAAGACTATGCCGGGTGAGCAGTATCACACCCAACGAAACAAAAAGCCCTAACGTGGCAGTAGTTTGTATCCATGAAGTAAAATATCCCCGGCGGTTCGGGGGTGCATGTTCCGCAACATAAGTGGCCGCACCTCCATATTCACCTCCCAGGGCAAGGCCTTGTAGCAATCGGAGTAATAATACAATGATTGGTGCCGCAAAGCCGATGGTTTCATAGCCTGGTACCAACCCTATGGCAAAGGTTGAACCTCCCATTAATACCAGGGTTAAGAGAAAAGTGTATTTACGACCAATAAGATCTCCTAGCCTCCCAAACACAAGTGCTCCGAATGGTCTGACTATAAATCCAGCCGCAAAGGTTGCCAGCGTGCTCAATAAAGCGGCTGTGGGATTAGTATTTGGAAAAAATTGTGTGGCAATTACTGTTGCAAGGCTTCCGAAAATATAGAAATCATACCATTCAATTAAAGTGCCCACTGATGATGCACCAATCACTTTCCATATGCCGGTTGAAGTACTTGCCTGATTCATTGCTTGCTGCCTATTTACCTTAAACATACTAAATTAGCGAACTGAATTCGTTGCGCCTGAACCTTTTCCTGTTTCAGGAGTGCAACCTAAAACGATACAAATGTCATATCCTTACCAAATCAGGTCACTGGAACAATACAATACTGTCTATAAAAAAAGTGTGGATGACCCCGAAGGTTTCTGGGCCGACATAGCGTCAAATTTTTATTGGCGCAAACGCTGGGATAAGGTGTTGGAATGGAATTTCACCGAACCGAAAATTGAATGGTTCATCGGTGGAAAACTAAACATTACAGAGAATTGTCTCGATAGGCACCTTGGTTCTTTGGGCAATAAACCAGCTATAATATGGGAACCAAATGATCCTGATGAACACCACCGTATCCTCACATACCGGGAACTTCATAATAAGGTTATTCAATTCGCCAATGTCCTTAAAAACAATGGTATCGGTAAAGGCGACAGGGTTTGTATCTACATGGGCATGGTACCCGAACTTGCCATCGCGGTGCTGGCCTGTGCTCGCATCGGAGCCATACATTCCGTGATCTTTGGTGGCTTCAGTGCCCAGTCTATCGCCGACAGGCTTATGGATGCAAATGCGGAATTCGTGATCACATGTGACGGAGCCTTCCGGGGCAATAAATCCATCCCATTAAAAAGTGTAATTGATGATGCCCTCATTCAATGCCGCTTCGTTAAGCGGGTTATCGTACTTACAAGAAATCGCACGCCTGTTTCCATGATAAAAGGAAGGGATGTATGGTGGGAAGATGAGATCCGTAAGGTGGAAACACAGGGTAATCCTGATTGTCCCGCAGAAGAAATGGATGCTGAAGATCCCCTGTTTATTCTATACACCTCCGGCTCTACAGGTAAGCCTAAGGGAGTGGTTCATACCGTTGGTGGCTATATGGTTTACACCGGATATACCTTTGTAAATACATTCCAGTATGAACCTGGCGATATACATTTTTGTACCGCCGATATTGGCTGGATCACCGGGCATAGTTATATTGTTTATGGACCCCTGCTTTCGGGAGCAACAACGCTTTTATTTGAAGGCATCCCCACCTGGCCCGATGCGGGAAGATTCTGGGAGATCGTTGATAAGTATAAAGTAAATGTTTTATACACTGCCCCCACAGCCATACGTTCTTTAATGGGCTTTGGCCTTGGCCCCGTACATGGTAAAAATCTTTCTTCGCTTAAAGTGCTCGGTACTGTTGGCGAACCTATCAATGAAGAAGCCTGGAACTGGTACAATGAAGAGATCGGCAAAGGGCGCTGCCCAATTGTTGATACATGGTGGCAAACCGAAACGGGTGGCGTGCTCATTGGCAATATGGCCGGGGTTACTCCCGCCAAAGCAACATTCGCTACTTTACCAATGCCAGGTGTACAGCCAATATTGCTGGATGAAAATGGAGTGGAAATTACCGGTAATAATGTTAGCGGGAACCTATGTATCAAATTTCCCTGGCCATCTATTTTACGCACAACCTATAATGATCATGAACGCTGCCGCATGAATTACTTTACTGCTTATCCAAATATGTACTTTACCGGCGATGGTTGTTACCGCGATGAATCCGGAAATTACCGCATCACAGGAAGGGTTGATGATGTACTGAATGTGAGCGGTCACCGGATCGGCACAGCTGAAGTAGAGAACGCTATCAATATGCACGCAGGAGTAGTGGAAAGTGCAGTTGTGGGCTACCCCCACGATATTAAGGGCCAGGGTATCTATGCTTTCGTAATTTACCAGAGCAGCCACGGAGATGAGCACCTGAGCCGTCAGGATATAACCCTCACGGTAAGCCGCATCATTGGACCAATAGCAAAACCCGATAAGATCCAGTTTGTATCCGGACTTCCAAAAACCCGAAGTGGTAAGATCATGCGCCGCATACTTCGGAAGATCGCAGAAGGGGAAACAGAAAATCTGGGCGATACTTCAACTTTACTCGACCCTGCGGTGGTAGATGAAATTAAAATTGGGAAGCTTTAATTATTGTTTATCGGGATTACTTTGCGCATTGATCTGCTCCAGTATTTCTTTGCGCAGTCTTTCCATTTCTGAGCGTACTGCTTCTGGTAATCTGCGACCATTTTGCTGCAACCTCCATTGATGGTAATAGCGGAAATAATTCCAGCAATATTGTCCCGTTGCCACCATCACAAACAATAAACCTATTGTTTGCCATCCAGTGAGAATGATAATAGCTGAAACAGCAATGCAAATAAACCATATTACATAAAGCAGCGCAGAACTTACAACAAGAACCCAGGAATAAAAATCAGTTCGTTTTACCTTTTTGTCAGATATCATCCTTGCCAGCAAAAGGGGGAGTGCATTCAGAAACCAGCCAATGGCAGCCGCGGGGAAGCCAAGTAAAAGGGGAGCCTTCGATATTTTTTTTCTGCCTGCCGCAACCACTTCTTCATCAGTGCAATGGTATGCCGCCAATAATTTTTCATATTCCTGTAATGGCAATTGCACATGGTGCATCCATTTCGGCTGTGCTTTGCTGATAGCATATTCTGCCACTATCTGTTGCTCTCCGGAAATATTCAACGCATGTTCAGAGTTCCGCCATATGGTGAGGCATGAAAATAGTTGAGGCGAATGCCCGGCCATGGCATCTATAGCAATCTCCCTTACAGCATTTTCTGCATCCCTTGTTAACTGCCTTATGCCAATAGCCCTATGCTCATTATAATTTTCCAGATGGTTTTTTACAGATATGGGTTCCGCTGCCTGCACCCACACGGAACTGAAAATTGCAGTGGGGTGACTATAATTTATAGCTATTGGAACAACCTGAATATCAAGCCCGGGTTTCCGCGATACAGCCTGCAGGGCAATTCTGAATGCTCCTTTACGGAAGGAGAGAAGATGATAATCGGTATGGCTGTTACCCTCCGGAAAAAATAATACGAGGGCACCTTCGTGAAGAAGCGTTATTGCTTTTTCGAAACTCGCATCGTTAGCAGTTAATGTATCTCGCCCGCCTTCATGATGGTGCACCGGATGCATATGCAGTGCTTTAAGGATGCTGTTCACAACTGGATTCATGAAAACATCACCTCGTGCAAAAAAATGAATCGGCCTTTTCAATAATACACCCAGTAAGGCAGCGTCCATTAGTGAGGATGGGTGGTTAGAAATCAAAATTGCAGCATCTTTCAAAGCTATATGATGCATGTTCCGCAACATCGAATGCCGGTAAAACATTCCAAGGGCAGATCTCATCAACATTTTAACCAGGCGGTACAGCATATTCGGATAATGGGTAAAAATAGGGGAATCTCCCAAAAAAAAGGACCGCCCTTGCGGACGGTCCATCGTATAATTTAGAAGATCTGATTATTGCACAAGGAAAGGCATTGTTTGCTTTTCACCATTCAGGTAAGTGCTTACAAAATATGATCCCTTCTGTAATGATGAAATATTGACTTTGCTTCTTCCGTCAGCACCAAATGTCACCTGGTCCTGGTAAACAATTCCACCCACAGCATTGAAGATGGTGACATTCACTTTCTTGTTGGTCCAGCTGCTATTTTCCAAGGTTAATGGAATATTGCCCGCAGCCGGGTTCGGGAACAGACGGAGTCCTCTCACCGACGGACTGCTGCTTGAAACCCTGATCACATCACTGTAAGAAATTTTTCCATCGCGATCTGTTTGCTTGATACGATAATGTCCTGTTCCAGACAATGGTCTCGGATCCACAAAATTGTAAACTGAAGTAGTTGATGCATTGCCTTTTCCTTTCACCGTACCAATCGCACTGTAATTAATTCCATCGGATGAACGCTCCACAGTGAACATATCATTGTTCTGTTCAAGGGATGTGCTCCAGTTTAATTCTACCGCTGCATTAAAATAACGACCGGTAAAGCTCAGCCAACGTACAGGAAGCGGGTTCGCAATTGGATTGTTTGTGCCGAGTGTATAGATTCCGGAAATGAAGTTAACTGGTCCGATTGAACGACGGAAATTAACTGGTGAACCCGTAAACACGCCACCTGTTGCTTCCCAATAGCTTGTCAAAGGTGGTATCCATGCCATAACTGCCAGGTTATTCGGCGCTGTTATACCACAGCTTCTGGCATTATCAAAACTTAACCAGATTACTGGGTCAGCAGTACCAGCCGTACGTTGCATGTTCCAGTATTCGCATTCGCTAACCTTGAAATTATTGGCAATGGCAAAAGGAGATAAACTTGTATGTGGATACCCTGCCAGGTCTGGGTTCACACGGAAATATTGAGCAACATGTGTAACCGAACTGGCAAAAGGACTTTCAAAAGCGGTTCCACCACTAATTGAAATACCCCCCCAGAATCCTGCATCGCCAACGGGGAATGTAAATCCGGATATTCCTGATTTCTGAACCGGACCATCAACATAACTTGAATTTGATTGACCAATGGCAGTTACACCATCTGTGAATATCATCAGATTGGTCTGCGTTGTATTAACCACTCCACTGGTAAAAGTTACTGTCTGACCTAACTGGTCAAATAAAACCGGACTATTTAATGTAACTGTACCTATGGGATTCCCTGATTTGTTAAAGAGAATATTTCCATTCCAGGTGCCCTGTACGGCTGCATTAAAAGTGACCGTTTGGTTAGTATTGCCTGCAAATTCAAGTTGGGCATTTGACGGTAAGAATCCTGCACCGGCAACAATATTTCCTATAGCTCTTATTTTGCCAACAGTACTTCCAACCCCCAGACCGTTAACTCTTCCATTTTGAAGTGTTAGTGTGCCTCGAACCTGCATTACATCACTAAAAGAAATTAGTGTTTCATCACTTCCAGGGGCAATATTGTTTATAGTAACATTATAAAGATTGATTCCTGTAGTACCTGAACCATTACCAATAACCAATGCAGGCGTTGCACGCTCATTGTTGAAAATGACAGTGCTTCCTGTTTGTCCAACCACAGGTGTGTTTGCTTGAAGAATGGCACCATTGTCGAAATCTACTATGAGGCTTCCGTTTAATGTGGTGGTAGAACTATTGCCAAGTTGGATAATTCCACCTGTCATGTTAATGTCCCCCGATACATTAAGGGTACCTTGAACCTGCATTATTCCGCTGCTCATAACTATAGAAGAAAGAAGGCCGGTGGAAAGAAAGCCGGTAAGATTTTTATTTCCATTTCCGGTTAAGACTATAATGCCTTCAAATCCGGCAATCCTAATACCCTGGAAAGTTTGTCCCCCGTTAATTGTGACAAGAGAACTGAATCCATTGGATGCAATGTCAAAAACTGCGACATCGTTGGCTCCCGGGGAGCCCGCACCACCAGGACCGCCTGGGGTTAATGACCAGTTTCCGTTCTGTTGGAAGTTATCATTATTCCCTACCCAATACTTATCAGCAGCTTTGGCTGTGGTTAGGGTTACGAATAAAAATAAGGTTAAGTGTACAAGTTTTCTCATGGTAGAGTAATTGATTTAATTCAATGGTGGTTTTTGAAAACAAAGAGGTAGATTCCTCAAAGGATTGGACAGGTTCGGTTGTTTTCGAAAAGGAAGATGGATCAATTACCCTGGTGGAAGTATTGTAGTGGGAGTACCATACGCCCTCATAAGCAAAACAAAAATAGCCATATTTGTGATATTGCTATAATAATGTCAATAATTTTCGGCTAACCAACGTTTTTTAAAATCAAATGGGATTATCACTACTCCTTTAAGTAGTAATAATCCCATTGCAGGAGTCTTTTCTTGGTTTATGTATTGATCGCGCCTTTGCTCGGCTATTTCCTGATGGTTACCCTTGTGCCTACAGGGATCATTTCATATAGCTCGATCATTTCACTTCGTTTCAGACTTACACAGCCATTTGTCCAGTTCTGGAAATAATCGACCGCCATATCATCCCGCTGCCAGGTACCATGAATGCCTATCCCATTTCCAATTCCCTTTTTGGGCGGAATCAGGCCTTTGGCTTTTCTTTCATTGTATTTGGCTTTGTCAGCGGCAGTGGGATAATCGATCAGCATGATCTGTCCCCATTTCTCATGGGGGCGCTTGGAAATGATTTTGTAATCGCCTTCAGGGGTCTTCCGGTCGCCTTCCCACATTTTATCTCCCAGTGTTTTTTCACCAAAAACCACTGGATAAGTGGCATACCATCCCTCATCATCAAAAATGCTGAGTTCATAGTCTGATTTGTCAATGAGGATTCTTGCGGTACCATTTAATTCACTGTTTAAGCGATTGTACCGGATTTTCCGGATGTTGTGGCCGGAAAAGGACATTAGTCCAACGGCAAAAAGAAGCACCATGGATACGGATACTCGTGACAGCTGCATAGGTTTTCAATTTTAAAAGTAGCTTCAACGGTTAGGGTACCCCAAAAACGCTGCCAGAGACTAATTTATTTTCAGTGTGGAAAAACTTTGATTAATGTTAACAAAAGCGCCCCGGAAATACCGGGGCGCTCACTACCTTTCCGCGCACTACCTGTCTGACTTATGTCCTGACAAACGTCAGACGGGTATTATTTGCGGGGGATCTTCAATTCCCATCCTGGCTGGATTAGATCAGGGTTTTTGATCCTGTCCGTATTGGCTTCGTAAATTTCCTTCCAGCTGATGCCGGGATATTTCTGCGCAATTTTACTCAGACTATCTCCACTTCGTACCGTGTAAGTTTCCTCAGCACCTTCCGCAACAGAAAGATTCATCACCAGATCAGAATCGCGGAAGTCAGGGTTAAGGGTTTCATACAGATCCCAAAGCTCCTGCTTTGCCGAACTGCTCGGAGCCGTGCCATCTATATATAATACACCTTCCTGCTCGCGAACCTGAAGGTCGCTGATGCCTTTTGCCGTAGCTGCATCAACAAGCGCTTTATATTTACTTTCCTGTAATGCCATGATGTTTTATTTATTTAATGGTCAATTTGTTTTCAATCTTCTTAGGCTTCAGCTCATTAAGCTTCTGCATCAGATTAGGCAGATCTGCCTTTTTGATTTCACCCGTTAAGGTAACCACACCATCATTAACAGTGGCCACTACCTGGCCCAGGCCCATTGAAGTGAGCGTACTCGCTACTGTTTGCTGCAGCGTGGCATCGGCACTGATCTCCACTGGCGGTGGTGGTGGCGGAACAGAAAGATTATTTGTTACCGATTTAACTCCTTTCACAGATTTAGCGGCAGTTTCAACAGCAGCTTTTGTGGATTCATCGGCAACCTCACCCGAAATGGTAGCCACACCATCATTAACACTAACACTTACACCCGGATAACCCGCAACAGCGGTGGTAACATTTTTTTCAATGTCCGTGTCCTTTGGTTTACATGCCGTTAACGACACTGCACTGGCTATTGCCAGTCCCAGTAAAACCCTTCCGATTTTTTTCATGCTTTTTGTTTTGAATTTATGAATAAGACTAATGGAAAACCTTTGGTTCCATTGATTTGGATGCAAGAATCATTCCCTCAACCATTTCTAATGAAGGAACTTTTCCGGTTAACCCAAACTCCTTATTTACTTCTATTAATTTAGCATGAAGATTGGCGGCATTCCTGGTTGATAACTCTTTTACCGTATCCACCCCGGCTGCTTCCAGCAATTCTGCCGTTTGCCCCGCAATACCATTGATGCGAAATAAATCTGCATGGTTTACCCAGGTAAGTATCAGAGATTCAGGAATACTTGTTGCTGTCGCAAGTATTTCACGTCCTGCCTTTGTACCTGCCTTCTGCAAAAGGTCGCCTGTTGTTCTTATGCCATGTAACTCCAGTTTGGCTCCATAAGTTTCGCCGATTCCTTCAATGTCAATTACATTATAACTCATAATTTAAAATGATTTATGCCTTCAATATACAACAATGTGGCTACTCCCCGGGGGAGTAGCCACATTAATATAGTATGAAATAAGATTACCAGTTGCTCAGCCTTAATCCAACCGAATAAGGTATATGATCAAGTCCTTTTTTGTAAATTGATTCTGTTGCATACGATCCATACAATTTAACCGGACCAAGTTGTACTTCGGCTACATATGCCAGTTTGAAATCCCTGAGGCCGATATTTCCCTTCGTTTTCTCTTTACCCGTTTCACCACTCTTGTATTTCTGACGGCTGGCATAGAGATAACTACCGCTTACACCTGCACTGATCCCAAATGATTTATTGTATTCCTTATTGGGAGTGAAGTTGAAATCAAGCATCACAGGCACGGTCAGGTAATCAGCAGCAAGCTTGTTTTTGGAATAATTTATCTCGTTGTCTAACTCAATGCGCGCAGGTCCTTTCCTGAATCTGATATCTTCTTCAAAACGGAAGTTGTACAATTCAATACCTACTCCGTATTTCAGGTTGACAACATGTTGGATGAGATTATGCCTTTGCGTAAATATCCAGATGTTCACATTCACTGATTTCCCATTGCGAAGGTTAAACCAGTCTTCACTCGATCGCGGAGCAAATTCCTGCGCCTCAGCACTAGCATAGTTCGTATTGTCAATAAAGTTATTGAAGCCAATATCAACAATTCCCCAGTTCGTTACTTTACTTGACGATTTCTTTCGATTGGGGTTAATGTTGATGGTCACATTTCTATCATTGTCCGTAGGTTCTGTACCACCGTTTTTCAGTATAATGATGTTCCCGATCCTGACGGTATCGCCCGCCGGCGCTGGTTGTTTGGTGGTATCTGTCTGGGCCTGGCTGCTCATTACGGCAATACCTGCCAGGGCCAAAAAGGTAATCTTCTTTAGCATATCCTTTGTTTTATCGTAAGTGATTGATTACTGTTCTGCTGAGGCAGTGAATACACCGCCCTTACTGCGTTCTGTGGAAAGTGGATTTTTTTGTTCAAGATATCTTCCTGCCTTGCGTAGGATTCCCCGTAGCGGCGTCTTTCTAACCAGGTTATCTGTTGGCACGAAAATATAATCTTCCTCTGCAGCATTACTTGCATATACTACATTCGGTCTGTCATCAGGAACTATCCGTACCACTTTATCAATACCTGCAGAAGGAACTGTTTTTGCTGCCACAACCTCTACATTCACTGCATTTAAATTGTCCTTTATTACAGGTGTTATCACTGCTTCGGGATCTCGCCTCTTATCGTTATTTGCAGCAAATTCCCTCGCACTCACTTTTTCACTAATGCCTGTTGCTTTTGCTTCCCCTGCTGAAACTTTTTTCTTCTCATTGCCTGCCACTAACTCGATTGCCTTTTTTTCTGCATTTATGGTTGTTTCCTGCTTATTGTTTTCGGCCTTAATATTAGTCACTTCCTGCTTATCATCCAGATCCTTCTTTTCGTTTAACGGTTGCTGTGAGGCAATAGTTACAGTTCCGTCTAAATTATTTTCAACTGCATTGTTTTGATTCAGCCAGAAAATACCTGCAGCTATCAAAACCGCCGCCGCAACCGCATACCTGAACCACATACCGATCACCACCGGACGGCTCTCTTCCTTCTCAGAACGGTATAATGATTTCTTGTCAGGGAATTTGACACTCATATCTGGTACCAGCTTAGTCTGCTGCATGAGTTCAAAATCTGACTGGTACTCCGGATGCTTATAAACAAATAACTCAGTAGCCCCCTTCTCTTCATTCGTCAGTTCATCATCGGCATATCGTACAAACCAATCTTCATAATTGGTGATATTCACCAGGCTATCAGTATCCGTTGTACGAAACAGGCTTTCCTTATCCGCGAATACCAGGCTGCTTTCCACTGGAAGTATTGCCTGCATGAACATGTCAAGTTCTGCCTTCAGGTCGGGATTCTCTTTTATAAAATCTTCTACGCAAACTTTCTCGGATGCTGTCAGCTCATTATCAGCATATAGCAGGAAGATCGTTTCGTAATTATTTCTGTTGATGTTCATTGTGTTTCCTTTTGGGTGACTAAACAACATTTTCAGGTCGTACCAGCCAGTTTTTTAACTGTATCCGCGCACGGTGCAGGTAAACCTTCACCTGGCTCTCACTGAGTCCCGTTATCCTGCCTATCTCCTCATATGAATAAC
This sequence comes from Flavihumibacter sp. ZG627, assembly GCF_000814325.1. GTDB lineage: Bacteria > Bacteroidota > Bacteroidia > Chitinophagales > Chitinophagaceae > Flavihumibacter. Next base: position 257,626 of record NZ_JPHF01000001.1, read on the forward strand.
CCTCATAGTCCTTTAATAACACCAGACTCCTCTGTGTTTCCCCAAGCCTTGCCAGCGCCTCATCTAGTATCTTCTTCAGGTTGTTCACGGGTTTATTAATGATAGTAGTTTGCTCATTGAATCCCTCCTTCAATAGAACCCTTTTGCTCTTTCTCAGGTGATCTATCATCTGGTGGTAGGCAACCGTAAAGAGATAACTCTTGCTTTTCTCATATTCCACTTCTTCCCTTCGCTGCCACATTTTTTCAAATGCACTCTGTACCACATCCCGTGCATCTTCCTCATGCCGCAGGTTTTTTACGATGAAGCGATATACATTATCTGCATATTGCCGCACACATTCATTGTATTCCCTTTCAGTCATAAACAGTTGAACTTGATATTTTCAGGATGGTTTGCTTGTAGTACGGATGAAGAAACCATAAAGTTACAATCCCCGGCAAAAAAATATCCCCCTGCGGGCGGGGGAGGGTCAGGAATCATTCATTTAATGGTTGCCTGGGGATTTTCAGGGGTGAATCAGCATAATTTAAGCATAAGCATTGCCCTTAAAACAGCATTTTTCGCTTAAATTCAAAATGTGAGCATCAGCAGATTACCACTCATAGAATCCCAGATTATGGAACTGCCACCCGTAACTGGCTGCGGAACAATCAATTTTTTATCCTCATCACATGACTTTTCTTTCAGGCAACAGGCTTGCATGCTTTTTTCCGTGCTTCCGTAAGAATAATTCTGATATATGGCAAAACCCGCAACAAATAGTATGGCGGTGGCAAATGCTTTAATATAGAATGGAATTTTCATGTGCAGGTTTTAGGAATATGACGCAATATAATTACCTCATGTTACAGGTTGCATTTAAAAAAGTTAAAAAGGATGGTTCTCGATAAGATGACATGCTGTTTCCTTATTTGCTCAGCAGCCGGTTTCTTTCCTATTTTTGGGCCCTAAAATTTTCCTGATGAACGAAAAATTCGTGAAACGTATTGCTACAGAATTAGAAGAGATCAAGAGCGCAGGCTTATTCAAATCAGAACGCATCATAACCAGTGAACAGGGACCGGAGATCATGGTGAATGGAAAAGAGGTGTTGAATTTCTGTGCTAATAATTATCTCGGACTTTCTTCCCATCCCCGGGTTATAGAAGCTGCCCATAAAGCGATTGATTCCCATGGCTATGGTATGAGCAGCGTACGTTTCATTTGTGGTACACAGGATATCCATAAAACACTTGAGAAAAAGCTTGCCGATTTCCTTGGTACAGATGACACAATTTTATATGCAGCGGCATTCGATGCCAATGGGGGCGTGTTTGAACCTCTTTTTAGTGATGAAGATGCCATCATTTCTGATGAACTGAATCACGCTTCCATTATTGATGGTGTCAGACTTTGCAAGGCCCAGCGCTTTCGTTACAAGCACAATGATATGGCTGATCTGGAAGTTCAACTCCAGGCTGCCGCTGCTGCCAGAAGCCGTATCATAGTAACAGATGGCTCTTTCAGTATGGACGGAACCATAGCTCAGCTGCACACCATTTGCGACCTGGCCGATAAATACGATGCCATCGTTATGATCGATGAATGTCATTCTTCGGGTTTCCTGGGTAAAACCGGAAGAGGTACTCATGAATACCGCGGAGTGATGGGCCGCATTGATATCATCACCGGTACCCTGGGTAAAGCCCTGGGCGGTGCATCGGGTGGTTTTACCAGTGGTCGTAAAGAAATTATCGAGATGTTGCGTCAACGTAGCAGACCCTACCTTTTTAGCAATACGCTCGCGCCCTCCATTGTCGGTGCCTCTATTGCTGTACTTGATATGCTTAGTGAAACAACTTCCCTGCGCGACCAGCTCGAATCTAATACATCTTATTTCAGATCTAAGATGACAGAAGCAGGTTTTGATATACGTCCCGGTGACCACCCGATTGTGCCCATCATGCTCTATGATGCAGTAATTGCCCAGCAATTCGCAGCAAAGCTCCTTGAAGAAGGGGTTTATGTGATTGGGTTCTTTTTCCCGGTTGTGCCCAAAGGACAGGCTCGTATCAGGGTCCAACTAAGCGCAGCCCATAAAGGGGAACACCTCGATAAAGCCATCGTTGCATTTACAAAGGTGGGAAAAGAGCTTGGTGTCATTCACCCTTAACAGCTATCATACTGATCTCAACATTCACATTTCGTGGTAATCCCTTAACGGCAACAGTTTCCCGGGCAGGAAAATCGCTGTCGAAAAACCTGCCGTAAACCTCGTTCACTGCATTGAATAAACCCATATCACTCAGGAAAATGGTCGTTTTTACCACATCACTGAAATTCATACCGGCTTCGTGAAGCACTGCCTTGAGATTGCGCATAACCTGCTCCGTTTCCCCGGCTGCATCAGTTGCCTCCAGATTTCCGGTTACAGGGTTGATTGCCACCTGGCCTGATATGTATAAAAACGAACCTACCTGTACAGCCTGGCTGTATGGACCGATCGGTGCCGGCGCATGCGGAGTATTGATGATCTTTTTTTCCATTCCACAAAAATAATGCTTTGTACTTTTGGCCATGATTCTTCCCCCACTTTCAGTTGCCATGATGGTGAAACCAGGTCATGATCCTTTCCCGGTGAGCTGCGCAGAGCCCGTGGTACTCCATCATTATCATGATTTCAGTCTCTTTTGCCAGGCTCATGCCAATCTCTTCATCGATTGTGATTTCTCCCCTTCTGCGGAGCGTATAAAATGCCTCAAAGCACTGGCAGCACCAGTTATTGTCAATTCTGTTTCATATACCACAAGGGAGATCGGCTCCTCAATGATCCGTTTCAATGGGTGGACAGGTTTCAGCCACCAATCCGTACTCGAACTTGCCGCTGCAAGTAAAGAACTGCCCGACGCTGTGGAGCAATTTGCATTGGCCTGCGGACTCAGTATCGTGATGGCTCCCGATAGCGCCGGAATGGTAAGAGCCCGTATAATAGCCATGATAATTAATGAAGCCTATCATGCCCTGGGAGAAGGCGTAAGTTCAGAAGAAGATATCGATACCGCCATGAAACTGGGTACCAATTACCCTTACGGCCCCTTCGAATGGGCTTCCCGGATTGGTCATGATAATATTATAGAACTTTTGGAAATTATGTCTCTTACCGATAAAAAATACAAGCCCGCCCCAGCATTGGTGGCAGGTGCCAAATCATAATGGCCATAATATTAACCATCGATACCGCCGGTGAACAGGCCGGCATTTGTCTGTCTCTGGGCGATCATCATATTCAATCGGTGAACCCCCTTCAAAAAGACCACGCTGCCTGGTTGCAGCCCGCCATAAGGGCACTTTTTGAGGCCTCTTCCACTGAACTATCCTCCCTGGATGCAGTTGCCGTTACCGCCGGACCGGGCTCATATACCGGACTTCGGGTTGCGCTTTCCTCCGCCAAAGGCCTCTGTTTTGCGTTAGGTAAACCCCTGATCACAATGAGTTCTTTAGTGGTAATGGCCAAAACTGCGGTAAAACAACTGGAAAAACCAATGTTGCTCTGTCCTATGATCGATGCCCGCCGTATGGAGGTCTTTACCGCCCTCTTTGATGAAAACGGGCAAGAGATCCACGAAGCCTTTGCCCTGGTACTCCAACCCGATAGTTTTGATGAATGGCTCCACCAAAAACAGGTTTGTTTCTTCGGGGATGGCGCAGCGAAATATAAAAACATGTTAAAAAATGTTAACGCATACTTTGAAAATATCCATTCCGATATCCTTATAACAGCCCAATTAGCGGCTGAAAAGTATGCCAAACAGGCTTTTTCTGATCTTGCTTATACAGAACCGAATTACGTAAAAGCTTTTTACAGCCCCCAAAAAGCAAAATCATGAAGCATTTTAAAAAATTGCAATGTAAATTTGCATGTTTAGGCTAAGGCAAATAGTTGACAATCATAAATCCAATTTTCACACATGAACACAGTAGCAGCAAATTATCTAGTGGTTAACGAGGTAGAAGGCTCGGAATTGAAAGTAGATTTCTTACATGTAAAAAAAGCGGCTCTTACACTAAGGGCAATGAATCACAAATTGCGTCAGCAGATCATGAAGTTGTTGGAGGAGAGTGACAAACTCACCGTAACCGAAATTTATGTCAGGTTAAGGTTAGAGCAGTCCGTTGCTTCTCAACACCTCGCAATTCTTCGCCGCGCAGGTATTGTGAAGACTGAACGCGATGGTAAATTCATTTATTACAAATTGAATGAGCCCCGTATCATTGAAATTAGTCGCTGCGTGGAAGACATTATCAGCTAATTGGTTCTACCATAGTTTATAGCGGATCGCCTTCGGTCCGCTATTTTTATTTCACCTCAACAAGCAGCTTTAATTTTTACTATCAACTATGTCAGCATTTAATTTTATTTCTCCTGCAGAATTACAGGAAAAACTCAAGTCTGTAGATATAACCTTTATCGATACCCGACCATCTGCCGAATTCTCCATTGGCTTCGTTCCCGGCTCGCTTGGTATCGGACCCGATGGTCGCTATGACTCCTGGGCTGCTACCTACACAGAAGGCAGCACGCATATCAATCTCATCGCTCCCCTCGGTGAAGAAGCTTCTACTGTAGAGCGCCTCCGCAAAGCCGGAGTTCGGAATATCAGCGCAGTACTGGAAGGTGGATTTGAGGCCTGGCAAAACATCGGCGCCCCGGTCGACCTCCTGATCGAAGTTGATCCCGATGAACTTGCTATGGATCTTCCCCATGACCCCCAACTGATCGTTGTAGACCTTCGTAGCCCTATTGAATACAATGAATCTCATGTTAAAGGCGCGCAAAACCTTCCCCTCGCTGAAATGACCGACCTGGCAACTATTGCCAATTTCGAGGAGTTTCAAAACCTCTATATCCATTGCGGTGGGGGACAAAGAAGTGTGATCGCTGCCTCTCTTCTTAAAAGACAGGGTATTCATAATCTCCGGATCATAACAGGTGGCTTTCCTGCTATTAAAGAAGAAAAGAGAATACCCCTTGAAAAAGAGGTCAGCAAGCTGAATTAAACCGAAAATATCCCGTTTCTTATCGCAAAGGTCACCAGCCCAACCCTGGTCTTTAAGCGCAGCTTTTCAAATAAAGTATCCCGGTATCCATCAATGGTACGGGGACTCAGAAACATTCTCCCGGCAATTTCCTTATAGGTCATTTCCGTACAGGCATATTGCAGGAATTCAATCTCCCGGTCATTCAAAACGGAAATTGGATTCCTGCCTTCTTCTTCTTCATATCCGTTTATAGTATGGATAAGCCTGCCGGTTACAAGTTCCGAATAATAATATCCCTTTTGTATAAGCGCATCCATGGCAGTGCGCAAATCTTTTGGGTCTGCATATTTCATCACATAACCCCTTACTCCGGCCTTGAACATCCTGATGATCGCATTCTCTGTGTCATACATAGACAATGCCAGGATCTTGACATCGGGGTAATGCCTTTTCAACCAGCTGGTGGTAGCACATCCATCCATCTCCGGCATGTTGAAATCCATCAACACGATATCCGGCAAATTCAATGGGTCGATCATGTTCATTAACTCCTTGCCATTGTTTGCCTCAAATATCACCTGGTACTGATCAAATCCCTCCACCAGTCTTGCCAACCCGTTTCTCAGCAGGGCATGGTCATCCACCAGCACTACCTTAAATAGTTCTTTCATGTTTAGCTTTTAAGTGTGATAAATATTTAGAATTGTGGCAGGGAGAGGTTATTTCAGCAGGTAATCAGACAAATTTATTTGAAACATAAGGGTTGATCCCACGTTGCGGTGGTGGAAGAAGATCGATCCATTGTGCAATATATTCAGCCTTCCATGGTTTTTTCCATCGTCGGTGGCTCCATAACCACATATCGGGGTGTTGGCGGATAACACGTTGTAAAAAATCCCGGTATTGTATCGTCAGCTCACCTTCAGGCCAACGTGCAGGATCTTCTGTAACCAATGTTGCATGCAAGTAGTAATAACCACGCTTTTCTTTAGTTATGTTCACAAATACAACTGGTATATTCCCCGCCCTTGCACCTTTTTCAGGACCCGGAATGAAACCGGTAGGCATCCCCAGAAAATCCATCCAAAAGGCCCGCTCCGGTCGGGGAGGTACCTGGTCCGCTACAAGCCCCAGCAGGTATTGTTGGTCACGGTAAGGCATTATGCTCTTTCGCATATCCGTTGCCGGAAGAAGGATAGTTCCTGTCCTGCTCCTGAGCTTACGAAAGATGCGATCCATGGTCTTATTCTTCAGTGGCATATAAACACCAAGCATCTGGTAACTGCTATTTAAACTGAATGAAAGATTTCCTAACTCCCAGTTGAAATTATGCCCCATATGCACCTGGCATTTAAGACCCTTATTATACAGATCTTCAAAAACATGGTAATCGCCCGGCATACGTTCACGGATAAACGCATCGCTGGCCGAAAACAGTTTGAGGGTCTCCATGAAAGTGTCAGTAAAATTCCTGGCAAAGCGATAAGCTATCTCATCCCGCTCTTTCTGGCTCTTTCTGGGGAATGCAAGATTCAGGTTCATGCGGATCACCCAGTAACGATAATTACATACATCAAATAGAAGCCAGGCCACGAAATCGCTAAGAAGGTAAAGCGCCCACATCGGTAGCAGCGATACAACATAAATAAATCCGTACACCAGGTAATACATATTCAGTTGGTTCAGGCTACAAATGTAACGGGCACTTCCACTCTTTCCAAGTTGTGGGAGGGGAGAAAAACACGGTATTTTATCAAAGCACGATATTCTGCAGTAATCCGCTTTTTTCCGGGTAATCTGTATTGTAATGCAAACCTCTGCTCTCTTTGCGGAACTGCGCCCCCTTAACAATAAGGAATGCAACACTGATCATATTTCGCAATTCACAGAGCTGTGGCGATACCGTTGTTGTTTGATAAAGTTGCTCCGTCTCAGTCCATAATAGGTCCAGCCTCTTCATGGCTCTTTCCAGTCGCACATCAGTTCTTACGATTCCAACATAGTCGCTCATAATTAATTGAAGCTCCTTTAAACTCTGGGTTATAAGGATCATTTCTCTGGGGTCGGTTGTACCACCAGCATCCCAATCTGGTATCAGGGCATCATCCAGAGGATCCACATGATGTTTGGACCCTTCATCAAAAGCACGGTGACCAAATACCATGGCCTCCAGCAAAGAATTTGAAGCCAGCCGGTTGGCACCATGCAATCCCGTTGAAGCACATTCCCCGGCCGCATAAAGATTGCGGATAGATGTGCGTCCCCACTCATCGGTCTTGATCCCACCGCAACTATAATGGGCAGCTGGCGCAACAGGAATCATATGCTTCGAAACATCTATGCCGATTGAAAGACATTTCTCGTAAATGTTTGGAAAGTGATGTATGAATTTTTCCTGATCCATATGCCTGCAATCCAGGAAAACATGGTCGGTACCCATGATCTTCATCTCGCTGTCAATGGCCCTTGCAACTATATCACGAGGGGCAAGGTCAAGCCGCTCATCATAGCGTTCCATAAAAGCCTCGCCTTTTCTGTTACGCAAAATACCACCATCTCCCCGAACCGCTTCCGTTATCAGGAATGCCTGTCCGCCACTGCCGGGTTCATATAAGGCAGTGGGATGAAACTGGATGAATTCCATGTTTTCAATGCGTCCCTTTGCCCTGTATACCATTGCCACACCATCACCTGTGGCAATGGATGGATTGGTGGTGGTGCGATAAACCTGTCCATTACCACCTGTTGCAAGTAGCGTGGTGCCTGCAAGGATTTTTTCGATCTGGTAGTTATGCGTATTAAGGGCATATACACCATAACACTGGATATCAGGAGTACTCTTTGTTACCAGAAATCCAAGATGGTGTTGCGTGATAAGTTCAATCACAAACCAATGCTTGATGAACTCGATATTAGGATACTGCTTTACCTTTTCTAATAATGTACGCTCAATTTCCTTTCCCGTCACATCCTTATGGTGCAGGATCCTGTATTCACTATGCCCGCCTTCCATACCAAGCGCATAATCTCCATCAGCATCCTTGTCAAATTTTGCACCCCATTCTATCAGTTCGCGGATCCGCTGCACACCTTCCTTCACTACAATTTCCACAACCTGTGGATTGCAGAGCCCATCACCCGCTATCAGGGTGTCTTCAATATGCTTCTCAAAACTGTCATTCTCAAAATCGGTTACTCCCGCTATGCCTCCCTGCGCATACTTGGTATTGGTTTCGTCGGCTGCTGCCTTGGTCACAACCGTGATCTTTTTATCAGGAAATCGACCCGCCATTTTAATGGCATAGGTCAATCCGGCAATACCACTCCCTATTACCAGGAAATCTGTCTGTTTCATATTGAAAAATATCTTTTTGTTGTTTCAAACCATCCTGTTACACCATACACTATCAACACCTGCGCCAAAATATAGGTGATCATTACAGCCAATGAAGCCAAAGGAAAAGGTTTTACAAAACTATTTACCGCCAGCAGGCTGTCTGATACAATAAATAAGCCCGCCCCAATCAATACACCTCCCTGCTTTCGAAATGAATGACATGCAGCCGCAAACATGGAAGCTATCACCAACGCATATACGAGAACAGGAATTTTAAGGGTATAGTTCAGATGGGGAGAAAGGTAATAATAAAATACCCCCACATAGACCAACAGTACTAGAATCACACCTGTATTAAGTGGTGTTTGTGTTAGGGTAGCTACACGTGCCCAAAGAAAAAATAGTATGAAAAATAAATGGGCAATAAGAAAGGAAACCAGCCCCGCTATAAAATATAATTCTCCGCTTCTCATCAGGAACAGATCCCCCAACCAGGAAAAAAATATCGCAGCAGTGATAAAATGTTTTTTACCCGTGCTGATGGTGGGGGTTGCAGAAAGAAACCAGACCAATAAAAATATCATCAGCAATGGTTTGGTTATGATCCTCAACCAATACAGATCTGCTGCAATGGCAAACAAATGCATCAGGGCACAAACACCATATCCATATAGCCAGTTTCTAACCTGCATCAGTACTCGACGTTGATCTCAAGTGTTTCGGGTTTATCAATCATCTCAGTCATGGTTCCCGCCAGGGTCACCTGCCGCTTATCAGCACTTAAGGTTGCTTTTGGGTTGGATACTTTTTTGGCTGCTCTCGGCAATTTGAGTACCAGCGTATATTTTGCATCCTCCATCATCGCCATCATTGATTTGGCTTCCGTCATTTTTGGATCGGCCATAAGCGTGTCATACTTTGCCTTGTTCAGCGTACGCTTATAACTATTCTTGCTGTACAGAATATCATAAATGGATCCGATCTTATCAAGGCCGCCATTGGAGCCGCTGCTTTGCGCATCCGCATTGGGGTTAACGCCCTTCATCGCCCTTTCCATTACGCCATTCTGGTTAATAACCGTATTGAGTTTGTTGGCATCAGCCAGGTTGCTGAAGGGATTTTTGATATACATTTTCAGCATATTGCTGTCAAAATTCATTTGCATACGCAAACTTCCTCTCTGAAGCAGTCGTCTTTCTTCCGCACTGATATTCTCTACGGTATCCATCACATCTTTGAGCATTATCAGGGTATCCATAGATCCTTTTATCCCCTCTTTCTTAAGGTCCTCTTCTGTGGCAAAACCCTTTAGCAATTCCAGCATCTTGCCCATGTCTGTGGTTATATTCATTTGTCCCGATCCATCATTGTTGAGCTGCACCTCTTCAGTGATTTCCAGGCAGGCGGTAAAACTCATGGCCAGCACAATGACCAGCAAAACTTTGATCTTTTTCATCATCAGGATTTGTTTACAGTTACTTCGTAATGCAGGGTATACGTTTGGGATTTTCCTGCTTCAAGTTGTAGCAATCCCATTTTATTATTGAATGCATCGGGAGCGGCACTAAGATTTTCTATTGCCATGCTCTCCCTGTGGGGTGGGATATAGATTTGTAAATAGGGATAATTTCCATCCGTATGAAAGCGGATGCCAACACCATTAGCCGGATTGAGGAAAACGCAAACCGGTTGTTCACCTGGCTCCAGTACAAAACAATTGTCCAGCGAAACCGAGCCGACAGGTGCCAAATTGTTAAAAGCATCGAAAGGCAATGTTTGGCCGGTTGGTAATAACTTATCATCAAACGCTAACATTCCAATCGCGGGAAATTGGAGAAGGCAATCATCCACTTTATTTCCCAGATTGAAATAGGGATGCCAGCCATCCGCTATCGGAATGGTCCTGCTGTCGAGGTTTTCAAGGGTTGTCTGCACCTGCAGCGTTTGTGTGGGCAGTAATGTATATGTAATAGTGCAGGCATACCAGAAGGGATAACCCGCATCCTCAGCATTGTATTCATAGCGGAAACTCGCCGACGCCATAAAATCCGTTACCACCTGTTCTGTTACGGCAAAGGCTTTATTGAAAAGCAATCCATGGATTGCACTGCCATCAGCAAATTTATTTGCAAACGCATAATCCTTCCCTTCCCACTGGTACCGGGCCTGTTTGATGCGGCAGGCAAAAGGGGAAAGCTTGCTGCTTTTATAAGATCGGGATAGGTTATCCTGAAGATCGGTTGCATTTATATAATTATCTATAATGTTATGAGGGCCTTCAGCAAGCGGAACTACAAAAGCATGCAGCATGGCACCCGAATCCGGTGCAATGGATATGGTTACCCCGCCACTCTCATCATGCAGGTGCAGTAGCGGAATATCGTTGGTGACAGATCTTGAAATACGGAATCTCATTGAACAAATCTACCATAAATGCACTTCAAATGAGAGTTCCCCTACCTTTGCGCCACAATTATTTCCATATGCTTTCAGTGTTCAGTTATAGACGATACAATCCTGGTTCCGCTAAACAAGAGCCCAGTCTGTTCTCTATTCCCCTGATTCTTTTTTCAGTACTGGTATTTACGGGTTGCGCTCCCAATAATGTGGAAGAAAACAAGGAGCTCGAAAAATATTTCGCTGCACAAAAAGTGACCGGCGTATTCGGGATGTTTGATAACGGCCTAGGCAGTTTTATTATCTCCGACAAAAAACATTTCCGTGATTCTGCATTCCTGCCGGCCTCAACATTCAAAGTGGTGAATGCGCTGGTGGGCCTTGAATCAGGCGTACTGAAAGATGATAGTGTAGTGATAGCATGGGATGGCATTAAAAGGCCCATTGAAAGCTGGAACCAGGACCTGAGCCTCTACCGCGCCTTCCGTTTTTCATCTGTCCCCTATTTCCAGGAACTGGCACGGCGTATAGGAAAGGATAGCATGCAGCTATGGCTCGATACATTGGGTTATGCCGGAAGGTATGGACGGGCTGTCATTAGCCAGGTGGATAGCTTCTGGCTCGACGGCAGTATAAAAATAACCCCTGATGAACAGCTGGGATTGATGAAAAAACTCTATTTCGATCAGCTTCCTTTCCAGCGCCGTAGCAATGAGATGGTGCGGAAAATGATGCTGATGGAAGATAATTCCAATTACAAACTCAGCTACAAAACGGGTTGGGGTAAAGATGCCAATGGCGACTCGATCGGCTGGATCATCGGTTGGATCGAGGAAAACCGCCATCCCTACTTCTTTGTATTGCAACTGCGAACCCCCGACCCCGCCGCCGATATCCCCGCCATCCGGCTTAAGGTCCTGAAAGATATCCTCGCACATCTGGGCTTCCTGAAAGGCGAAAAATAATATATACCCGTCTGACATGTGTCAGGACGCATGTCAGACGGGTACCTCAAATACCAGTTTGGCCTCTTTTTTGTCTTAACTTGCTCCAAACAGTCCACCCTTGTTCCGATTTGAAAATATTTACCTCTTTGCTGCACTCGCCCTTGTGGCAGTTTTGCTCTCTTTATTCATGGCGGTATTAAGATGGAAAAATCGCACTGCCCGAAAGGTCGGAGACCCCGCCCTGGTGCAGGCATTGACCCGCAGTTATTCTCCCCGTAAATTTTTTATAAAATCAGTTCTGGCATTATTGGCACTCGCATTATTGGTTGTAGCAGCTGCCAATCCCCGTAAAAAAGGAGCCACGGAAGCGGTCAACCGAAAAGGGGTGGATGTGATGTTGCTCATGGATGTCAGCAAGAGCATGCTGGCGCAGGATATCAAGCCCAACCGGCTCGAGCGTTCAAGGCAGTTGGCGAGCCTGCTGATTGATCAACTGGCCGATAACAGGATAGGGATGATATGGTTTGCCGGGCACGCCTACATGCAAATGCCCCTTACCTCAGATGCCTCCGCCGCCAAATTATATCTCCAGAATGCCGGTCCCGACGCCGTTCCTACACAGGGAACTGTCATTGGTGAAGCCCTTCGGATGGCAGGCACAGCTTTTAATAGTAAAGAGAAAAAATACAAAGCCGTCGTGCTTATATCTGATGGTGAAGACCATGATGCCGAGGCATTAAAGGTGGTTCGTGACCTGGCTTCCACAGGGGTCATGATCAATACAGTGGGAGTGGGATCAGCCGAAGGTTCCACCATTTACGATCCCTCCATTAACGACAGCAAGCGCGATGCACAGGGCAATGTTGTGAGGACTAAATTGAACGAGGCACAGCTTCGCGAACTGGCCCAGGTGGGAAACGGCGTTTACGTATATCTGCAGGATGCAGGTTCAGCCGCAGCCACCATTCGCGAGCAATTAGCAGGTATTGAGAAAAAGGAATTGGAAGACGAAGCCTTCGTTCAATACCATAGCTATTTCTATTATGTTATGGCACTGGCACTGATCCTGCTGCTGGCAGAAATGTTTATTTCAGAACGTAAAAAAGTACTTGCATGAGATCATTCTCTGTTTTGACGATTCTTGGGGGATGTCTTTTAATCGGCATAAATGCAGATGCACAATTACCCGCCGTCCGCGAAGGCAACAAGTATTACCGCGAAGGCAATTTTGAAGAGGCACTTAAAGCTTATGATAAAGCTGTTACGACCAATCCAGCCGATCCAACTGCCATGTATAACCGTTCCAATGCACTGGTGAAACAAGGTGATCCCTCAGCAGCTCTTGGTGGTTATGAAGAGGTCATCGAAAAAGGGAAAGACAAGAAACTCACCCAGCAATCATGGTATAATAAAGGGGTGGTACACCAGCAGGGAAAAGAACTTGATAAAAGTATCGATGCCTGGAAAATAGCGCTGAAGCTGGATCCGGAAGATAAGCAGGCACGCGAAAACCTGCAAAAGGCTCTCCGCGAGAAAAAGCAGCAACAGCAGCAGCAACCCAAAGACCAGCAACAAAAACAACAGGAACAGCAAAAGCCTCAGCCACAGCAAAGCAAACTGAACCAGAAACAGGTTGAACAATTACTGAAAGCCCTCGAACAAAAGGAAAAAGAGATCCAGAAAAAACTTCAACAAAAAGGCCCCGGCGTCAACCGCCCCGAAAAGGATTGGTAGGGTTTAGGTGTCTGACACATGTTAAGAGGATGTTCGAACATGTCATCACATCCCCCTCAAAATAGCCTCCCGGTCAAGTCCTAAAAGATGCATTGCCAATTCTTTATTGCATAATCCCTTTCGTTCCGGAAATAAATATTCATTATAAGAAGAATAGTTCCAGTCTTCCATTCGATCAACCAATCCTGCCCGGGTAGCATTTGAATGTACATAATGAAAGGTGTTTGTAGCCTGTATCGAGGTGTCTAGGTGAACCAGCTTCGATTGAAATTTTTGGTGAAATAAATTTCCCCATAGATTTCGCTCCGCATTGAGTGCTTTTGTATAACTGCTTTGAATAAGTCTGAACGATTCAGAGAGCCTTGAAATTGGCAGGATCCGATTCTCAATCAATTCTACACTTCGCTCATTGGTATGGATCATTAAATGATAGTGATTTGGCATTAGCGTCCAACTTAAAATATCAACACAGGGAAGTAAATGCTTCTCGATTTTCCCAAGAAAAAATGTATAATTATAATCGTTGTAAAACAATACTTGCTTTTGGTTGCCTCTGTTGTATAAATGGTAAATATTATTGATGTCCACTTTCATAATACTAAATTAATATTCGATTTTTCGCCCGCAGTAGTTAAATAACCGGAATTACAAAGTGTTATTACCCCTTTCTGATTATGTGTCTGACATATATTAGGAGGATGTTCGAACATATGTTCTAACGTATCGCGAACAAGTGTCAGACACCTAATTACATATCTTTGCCCCATGCAACTATATACCGAATCGCTGACTACATATAAAAGGCTGCTAACCAGAGAGGTTAAGATCGGGAACCTGCTTCTTGGCAACGGCCACCCCATCCGTATTCAAACCATGACCACCACAGATACCATGGATACCATTGCTACGGTGGAACAAAGTATCCGTTGTATTGAAGCAGGAGCCGAACTGGTCAGGATCACAGCACCCAGCAAAAAAGAAGCGGAAAACCTCTTGGAGATCAAAAAGGAACTTCGCACCCGGGGATATGAAACACCCCTTGTGGCCGATATTCATTTCACCCCAAACGCTGCAGAGATCGCCGCACGCATCATCGAGAAAGTAAGGGTCAATCCGGGTAACTATGTTGATAAGAAGAAGTTTGAACAGATCGATTATACCAATGCAGAATATGCCGCGGAGATTGACAGGATCCGCGAACGTTTTACCCCCCTTGTAAAAATATGCCGGGAATACGGTACCGCAATGCGTATTGGTACCAACCATGGATCATTAAGCGATCGTATCATGAGCCGTTATGGCGACACCCCCATGGGTATGGTGGAAAGCGCAATGGAATTTCTTCGGATCGCACGCGATGAAAGCTATCACAATATCATTCTCAGCATGAAGAGCAGTAACCCCCAGGTGATGGTTCAGGCTTACCGGATGCTTATACAAACCATGGACGCCGAATTCGGAGAAATCTATCCACTTCACCTTGGTGTAACAGAAGCTGGCGATGGCGAAGATGGAAGGATCAAATCAGCGATCGGTATCGGCAGCTTGCTGGAAGACGGTATAGGGGATACCATACGGGTATCGTTAACCGAAGACCCTGAATTTGAGATCCCTGTTTGCCGCGACCTGGTAAAACGTTATTCACATCAGCAATCCTCAGAAAGAGTTCAGCCTGCCGATATTACAAGGCTTGGATATTCTCCCTTTTCATACCAGCGTCGTGATACTGAACCCGTTCAGAATATTGGTGGCAAGCAGGTTCCGGTGGTAGTGGCCGACCTTAGTAGTATTTCCAAGATCCAACCGCATCACCTGCAGGCAATCGGCTATACATATGACGCAGCAACAGATAAATGGAATATTGGTGATGCCGCTGCAGACTATATCTTCACAGGTCACCAACTTCTTACTTTTCCATTACCCGGTACACTCAAAGTAATCGTTTATCCCGCTGCATGGGAATCAGCAATCGATAAAGCAAAATATTTTCCCATCTACCAGGATAGCGGTTTTGTAACTGCAACAGAAAAAAGTAACCAACTGAATTTTGTGATGGTTGATTGTTTCGGTGATGATACTGCCCTCAATGATTTCACCCATCTCGATGCACTTGCGAATGATCCTACTGTTGTTATCTGCCTTAGCAGTACCAACCGGAATGCCATGCAATCGGTACGACGCATGTTTATAGAATTGCTGCAACGTGGTATACGTAACCCGGTTATCCTCATCACTGACAGTCATGGTCAAACGCCCGATGAACACCTTATCCATTTTGCCACAGAAACAGGCGCCTTACTGCTCGATGGCCTGGGTGATGGTATCTGCCTGGGCTATAATGCCCACGCTAAGGTTGAAAACATGCAGGTTAGTGGTCGCACCTATTTGCCGGTAAAAGATATTCAGCAATTCACGAATAATACCGCCTTCAGTATTTTGCAAGCCACACGTACGCGAATCAGCAAAACTGAATATATTTCCTGTCCAAGCTGCGGCCGCACACTTTTTGATCTGCAGGAAACCACGGCAAAGATCCGCTCGGTTACCCATCATCTTAAAGGAGTTAAGATCGCAATAATGGGATGTATAGTAAATGGACCCGGTGAAATGGCGGATGCCGATTTTGGTTATGTGGGAAGCGGGCCCGGAAAGATCACATTATATAAAGGAAAGGAAGTAGTGAAGCGAAACGTAGACAGTGAAGTGGCCGTTGCAGAATTAATAAATTTACTTAAGGAAAATGAAGCCTGGGTTGAGCCTGCTGTTTAATATGAATATTTAGTACCTGTACAAAACAGCCCGCTGGAACGTCCTGATACCGTAACTTTTTACTTTCGGTACAGTGCTGTCACCTCCACCGCTTATAGCAATTGGCTTTTCCTGCATATTATAAAATTCAACAATCAAACTATCGCCTTCCAGCCAGCTATTATTTATTAATGTATTGCCCTGCACTGTAAAACTGCTGCTAAACCTGTCGCCCACCAGAAAATGATCCAGTACGATACTGTTCTTTTCATCAATCAGCCAATGCCCCTTCTCTTTATTAAATGGCTTTAAAATGTATGACCTCACATCCGGCTTTTGACTGCCATAGATCATCCGCCAGCTATATTGGTCTGTACTGTCTAACGGTAAGATATGAAGCTCCATTGTAACAGGTTCTCGTTGCACAAGGCCCTGGTACCATTGCATGGTGCCCTTCCATTTTCCTAACCATTTAGAGGGGAAATTTTCAGTGCCCTGCGCCAACACCATATTTACTTTTAACAA
Source organism: Flavihumibacter sp. ZG627 (assembly GCF_000814325.1). Lineage (GTDB taxonomy): Bacteria > Bacteroidota > Bacteroidia > Chitinophagales > Chitinophagaceae > Flavihumibacter. Next base: position 274,336 of record NZ_JPHF01000001.1, read on the forward strand.
TACAATGATGAACATTATCACGAATCGGGCGAATTTCTTCATGAAACTGAAATTACAACTATCAATTTTCAAAAAGATGCTTTGAATGTTCGATTCATCCACTTTTTTCAAGAATGTCCGCTAACAGCGAATCTTTTTTTTAGTTTTTTTTATCCAAACACCATTTTTCATCTAGTCTTCATCTTCCCATTTTAGTTTTGTTTTCAGAAATCACAACATCGGTTATTCAACAAAACATTATTTATTTAAATCTGAAGTTATGAAAACAAACATTTTAATTGTAGCATCCCTGGTGTTTAACACAGCACTCTTCGCTCAATCAAATTCCGGTACCAACCAGCATGGTTCAACTGTCAGTAATACTGCAAAATCAAGGACCGGTACAGCAACCAATGGAGAATCCATAAATGATCGGGCCTCTGCCAGAGCTAAAGGGTCGCTGGCAACAGAAACTGATATTAATTCAGAGGCCGTGTCAAATGCTCAGGCAAAAACAGGCAAAGCTGCCCGTAAAGCAAAGGCCGCTACCAAAAAACAGGTAAAAGATAAGCGGGATAAAACTAAAGATCTCGTTCAATCCGTAGAGGCAAACACTTCATCCAACAATGATATCAATACCTCTGTTAACAATGAACATGGACTAACCGTGAGCTCTGTGGCCAAAACAGAAATGGAAGCAGGTAAAAAGGGTGCTGAGGTCAATGAGATCGCTTCAGAAAAAGCAGAGGGAAATGTGAATAGCGCTTCTGCTGTTAAATCTGTAAAGAAAACAACGGCAATGACCAGGAAACAAAGCAAAGCTGCTGCTGGCAGAGTAAAAATGCCCAAAACCAATATCAAAACCCGCGCAGGTGCTGGTGTGGGTATTGGAGTTCATTAAAATAATATGTCTGGCACTATTTTAGCAAGTGCTATTTTGTGCCAGACACATACCCTATCATCGTGATATGTTTATAACAAACCTTTGCCGGAAAATGCTTACAGCTCTTGGGGCCATTATTCTGCCAGCTGCTCTTTTTGCATCCTCCGGGCCCATTGACCCCGGTAATGGTTTTTACCAACTGAGAAACAGTCAGAAGAGGCAACTGAGTTTGCATTCAATCAAGTCAGCAATGCTGCTGGATACTGTGCCGGCACCCAAGCCGGTGCATATTCCGGGTACTGATGAAGAGAATCCTGTCCGGTCTGTTGAATTGATTCCTGCTGAAAAAAAAACCAAAGACCTTGCTGATATTAAAAAGGTTCCGAGAGCACGTCGGCAGGTAAAGCCCGGGGTTTTAAAGAATGTAATAAAGGTTACACCTGTCAAAATTGTGAAACCCAAAATTATCAAACGAATTTCCCCACTCTGATTATTCAATATTTATTATACTCTATGAGATCAATATTTATTATACTGGCAGTATCGCTTCTGTCACTTGCAGCTATAGCACAGGCTGATAGTAATAAAACGACAATTACTCTTGCCGCAATTTATAGTAACAATGCCAGTTACTACGGACAAACTGCTGCTGAAAGAATGCCTTATATCGCCACCAATGCCAGTTTGAGATTTGGCTCAGGTATATACCTGAATGCAATGGCATACCGCCTCCTGAACCAGAATGCGGGAACTGCAGTATCCGCATCCAGCCTGGGTGCCGGATATGGATTTAATATCTTACCTAAGCTAAGTGCAGATTTAAATTACACACACAGTTTCTATCCGTCTAATTCTGGATTTGTCCAGGCTGCAAATACCGATTTTATAGGTGCTGCCCTCAGTTATGAACATTTATTCACAACGGGCGTATCCATGGATTATGCCATAGGAAAACAGGAAAGGAATGATATGTTTCTTACATTGAATAACTCCCGCGTAATCAATCTGGGAAGCCTTAATAAGGAGAAAGATCTTTTGACGTTAACTCCTTCGGTCGACATAGTTGCAGGATCACGGTATTTCTATGAGAGTTATATAGTGGAAAAAGCACGCCGTGACAGCCTTCTCGGAATACCTCTTTTGCCAGCCGAGCCAGAGCAGGAAACTATGACAAAAGAGTCCTCCAGTTTTGATATTATGTCTTATAGCCTAAAGCTCCCTTTAGCATATAATCGTTCCCGTTATATGATTGAAGCTGCATACCAGCTTTCCGTTTTAGGTAAAAAACTTGAATCCTTTTCAGATGAGCGGATGAACTCATTTTTCTCTTTAAGTTTTTATTATCAGTTTTAACCTGACCCTAATGAAAGTCCTGATCGTTGAGGATGAAAAAATGCTCGCCGCTGAAATCGAAAATTTTCTGCGGCGAGCACATTACCTCTGTGATATCTCCCATACAGCTAATGAAGGCCTTGATAAGATCACAATCAATATGTATGATTTTGTTTTGCTTGACCTTGGGTTGCCTGACTTTGATGGACTCCAATTATTGAAGGATGCGAGAAAACATAATCCTGATGCGGCTTATATTATTCTTACAGCAAGGGGTGATACCGATGACCGTATCAGGGGGCTTGATCTTGGAGCTGATGATTATCTGGCCAAGCCATTTTCACTCCTTGAATTGCAATCGCGTATGCAAGCCATAAACCGGCGGAAATTCGGCTTGAAAGATCAGGTTTTGTCAATTGGCGATTTTATCGTAGACCTCAAACTACGCGTGGTTAAGTTGGGAATTAATGAAATCGAACTCTCTAAAAAAGAGTTTGATCTCCTTAGTTATTTGTTATTGCATCGGAATCGTCCACTGACCCGAATGCAATTGAGCGAACACATCTGGGGAAACTACGTGGACGATGATTACGATTCTAATTTTATTGATGTTCATATCAAGAATATCCGTAAAAAATTATCCGCTTTTGGAACTGTAGAATGGTTGGAAACAATTCGTGGCGTAGGATATAAAATCAGGAAACAGGATTGAAGCTTCTAACTAAATTAACGCTTTTTATCACCCTTTCGAAACTGGTGATCGTGGTGTTCTTCATCACCCTCCTGCCATATTTGCTGGCGGAGATCGCTTCTCGATATACAAATAATTATCTCCGCGAACAAAAGAAGAAGGTACTGGATGTAATTGCTGAGAACGGGGTGGATTATTCCTGCAAGGTGAGCCTGATTATGGTAGTTACACCATGCTTAAAGAAGAATATATTGCTCTTGAACCAGTAGATTCAACAGTGTTGATTGATACTATAACTACTTCAAGAAGGGTCATTGAGCGGGATACACTGGATTATCGTGTATTGATGTATACCCACATTATAGAAAAGCAAAATTACCTTATAGAAATAGGCAGAACAACAGAAACCATAACACAGTTTATTAAACCACTTCAGAAGGTTGCGTTGAATGTGCTAGTGCTGCTGATTGGAATAACATTGGTTTTGGATCTTTTTTTTACACGCTTCCTCTTACGACCGTTGGGTAAAATTATTAAGTCCAAACTTCAGAACAGGAAATTCCCCTTCAATGAACAGATTGATGCTGTCAAAACAACCACGGAAGATTTCAGGCTCCTCGACAAGTCTTTTATTGCATTGATGGAACAGATCAATGAAGCTTTCGAAAAAGAACGGGAGTTCACAAGCAATGCTTCTCATGAATTGATGACTCCCATCAGTATCCTGCAATCAAAAATGGAAAACATGATGATGGCGGAAGATGTAGGTGAAAATCAGCAGGAAAGGATACTGGAGTTGATGCGTACACTTTCAAGGTTGAAGAAGATTGTGAATGCTCTACTGCTTATCTCTCGTATTGAGAATGAACAATTCGGTAAAACAAACAATGTATCTCCTTCAAATCTAATCGCTGAAGTGATTGAAGAATTAAAGGAACGGATGGAAGAAAAAGGCTTGCGTTGTACAGTGAACCTGCACCCACACCACCAGTTGGAAGGAGTGAACAATGATCTGTTATTCCAGCTCTTCTATAACCTGGTAAACAATTCGATCCGCTATAATAAGCCCGGTGGAAGCATTACCATAGTAGATCGCATTGCAGCGGATGGCAGGTATGAGATTATAATTCGTGATACCGGATCAGGTATTCCTCCTGCAGAATTACCTAATATTTTTAATCGGTTCAAGAAGGCCGGCCGTACTGAAGGAGAAGGAGTTGGCTTAGGATTGGCAATCGTAAAATCTATCCTGGATTTTCACGGGATGACCATTCAGGTCTCCTCCCGATTGAGTGAAGGTACTAATATTGTAATAGGTGTCTGACACATGTTCGTGAAACGTTAGAACACATTTTCGAACATATTTCGAACATGTGTCAGACACCTTAATAACCTAAAATCTCAATGAATATCCAAGGTTCACGGAGTAGTCAGCAAATGCGGCATCACCATGACGATAGGTTCCGCTTTGCAAGGAAGCCTCCTTGTCTGTAACACTCCGGGTGCGGTTACGCTCCAATGCCACCGGTACAGTAGCATAAAAGACGCCCCGCTTTGCCAGGTATGTTATTCCAGGCTCTACCGCTATCACATATCCCGGCCTCCGAAATCCACCACTTTCTCCAAGCAGGTCCTCAACGGGAATTCCCTCGATGCGCCCACCGATGCTTCCGGATACACCCTTTAATCTTCCCAGGAAATTATAATTGAATCCCGCCCTTGCCATATACTGGTCGGGAACACTCATGATGGATTCATTGGCTAATACAGCACTTAATGTTTCGCGATAAGTGCGTGTGCCATTTACTTCACGTGGATTTGATAGATAATACAGATTGGAATATAATCCGGCCATCGGAGAAAAGCTATAGAACCCATTCAATTCAACCGCAATGCCCGTACCACCATCTCCCAACTGAATGGATTGATCAACCGGCCTCAGCTCAGGCTTGCCATCCACCCCAACATTCTGGAAATAGTCCTGGTAATTATAATTGCCGGTGGGCAGTTTCAGACCAAGCCCCATTTGAAAATTTCCCTTGCTATGTTTGGCAGGATCGATCATCCACCGATAAGCCATAACCCGCATATCGCCAATACCAAATGATTCGGTAGTATGACGCTCCGTTCGACCATGCTCATATAAAGAAGATCGCTTGTTGATACCAATCGGCAGGCCAATCAAAAATGACCACCTGTCATTCAGTTGCTTAGCAACCGAAAGGTCCAAAAGATGTTGCCAGTTGATTACCTCTGTATTCTGTTTCAGTCTTTCTTCCTGTTCATCCCTGCCCTTAAAATGACGGAATGATTTAAAATACCGGTAGCCGATATTCAATTGCCATTGCCCGGCAGCCACCTGCTGCCCTGAAACGGAACAATTGGTGCCGGTGCCCCTTATCGCAACACAGCCCTGTGAATATGCATTTAATGCCAGCAGCGCCAGCGCAAAAAGAGATAATATTATTTTTTTCATTGCAGTTGTTTTATCCGTCTGACGTCTGTCATGACGCATGTCAGACGGGTTAGTTATTTTTTCATTTTTAATCGGCTTACTACCATCTCGCCAATACGACGCCCCGATTCAGCGCCCATTTCGTTATCAAAGCGGAAATGAATTCCACCATAAAGGCGGCTCATGGCTGCTTCCGCAGCAGCATCCCTGAAGGAGGTGATCTCCCGGTTGGCTATACCAAACTCCAGTAACGAAGTATCCGTGAATCGTAACTTATCGCCAAAAACACTGGTCATCGCCTCGGCAGCAGCAGCAGATGCCGTTCCATGCCCGCTCGGGAAAGAGGGGAATGGAGGTGTCTGAATATAAGGCCTCCACTCAGGATCGATCACCTGGTTTATGACGGTCTCCGGACGGATCGAATTGTAACTATATTTCCCTTCCCAGCAACTGATAAAAGCATCAAAAAGCGTTATGGCTGTTTTCGCATATCCGGTGACGGTAGTATTGAAATCGGCACCAGCCTTCTGTGCAGCTATCCCCACAATATTCATCCAGTGACCAGGGGGAGAAAACTTCTTGGTGGCAAACATTACATGACCACTAACATTCATCTTAAAGGGATTATCATCCCAAAAATCTGCGATATGCTTTTGCTCATCTGTAAGGCTGTCACCAACCATTTTTACTTCCATTGCCGCCTTGAAATAAATACTACCCGTATCGCGCATATTATAGGGCGGTGGCTGATGTGCCTTGCACACCGACGCGCTGTCAAGTACAAGTGTCCTTATTTCCATCCAGTGCGGTTCCATTGCCTGGGCATACATGGGAGGAGTAGGTATCCAGCGACCTTCATCATTGTTAACCGTATAACGGGTACTGGAACGGGTTTGGGCGTAGTTATCCGTTTTCGACCATGCCATGATAGCGGCTGAGATTGTATCCGCATAGGCCCTGGTGCCATCCACTATGGCAGACGGCATGCCCAAACTATCAGCTTTCTCAAGTAACTCATCATAATATCCCATTAAACTCCCTTCCGGAAATGTTACCGCATTACCCACCTTGGTGAAAGCAAGCATAGCAGCCAGTGGAAAATCAACTAACGAGGTGTCTGCCGGCTTTGGCATGGGCGGGAGATGCTTTATCTGACCCGATAAACTCTGGTAATGGGTGGGGTCGCCTGCTGCAATCACCTCATATGCCGCGATATTGGCATAGGCATAATTCCGCGTTGCGATCATCGGAGGAAAATTATTCTCCAGTACTACATCATTTAACTTCTTTACCGTTTTGCAGTAAAGCAATGGATCATGCATCACAGCCTTATAGTCCTTTTTGCCACCGCAACTCATAAGGTGCAATACCATTACCAGCAAAGCCAGCATCTTTAACATAGTTGTTCTCGTTTTCATGGAATATTTTATCATTTCTACATTATTTTCAAATTCAACTAAATAAAACCGTTAATACTAGTTGGAGCCATCCTGCTGACCAAGCTTTACTGCAAAACTTCCAATTGCATTGCCACAATCCGTTCCTGCTTCCGAATCAAAGCGATAATGGATAGCTCCATAAATCCTAGACTCCGCCGCTTCTAAAGCCATCGCTTCAAAAGATGCACTTTCCGCAGGAAAGATATAACCCAGAACAGTAGCCGCAGCAGCTGAAAAAGTTGAGTGACCCGATGTATATGAAGGGAAATTAGGCAAACCAATTGTTTTAATAGATGGATCTACCTGTGAGGGGCGTGGATAAAAATAATAGGTCTTGGCATCCCAGCAACTAATTCCTGCATCAAAGATCGCCATATTCATCAGAGCCAATGTTCTCGCAGTTCGCAGCTCACTGAATTTATTGGCAACTATTGACTTGCAGGCGATCTCATTCCAATGACCTGGTGGAGTATAGGTACTAGCTCCATCGCCCCACAATTGTGCAATGCGCCATACCTCTCCCGAGCGTACCTCTGACATTCTCTTTACTTCCGCAAGGGCCTCTTTGAACTCGGCTGAACCAATAGCAGGGGGCGGTGGCGGACGTAAAGAATCGCGCTGGCTGGTTGTGATTAAGAATTGTTTCACATTTCCAAAGAACATCAGCATACCAGGTCTTGCAGGTTTCTCCAGGCTCTCCCATGGCATTGTTAATCCACGGTCAACAGCCGCCTGCTTCGCCTCCGCCCAAAGTGCCGGATTACCTCCCGCCTGGGCCATGCCATCCGTACGGTAACGCGCTAACACCTTTTCCACTACCTGGTTGGCGATCTGCTCTCCCGCAGCAATATCTGATGGCGCAGCAACACCGCTTACCACCTTTGCACGCTTCTGTTCATCACGCTCACCCGCCAACATAGTGCTGTCATTAGGGAACATTACCCGCAACAACCGGTAACTTACCTGTGCTACAACAGCATCCTCCGAAGGAAAAGACGGAAGCCCTTCCTGAACAGTTTCAAGCGCCTTAATGGCCCCACCTTGTGCAGCAGGCGACATCCTCTTATACTGAAACTTATATTTCCAGGTAGTCACCAACGCATCATAAATAGCTACATGCAAATAGGCATAGGCCCTCGACGCATAAGGCGGGTTGGCAAAAGGAAATTTCGGATAAGCGCCCGGATCATTCGCATTAGGTGTGGGATAATTACCTTCGGCAGTCGCTTCCGGCGGAATATTATATACCGATACCAGCTTTCTGGCAATTTCATTCCACCTTATGATCCCGCTATTCTTCCATTTGTTGATAGCGCGCTTATCCGTCTCCGTTATCGATGCCTGCATGTCAGCTATCTGCTCTAATTCAGCTGTATAAGCCGCACTTCCAACCGCCTCTGGTGCGCTAATAGTAATGTCAGCAGGATTTCCCACAAGTATGGTCTTCCAGCTGCCACCATTGTTTTCAACAGCTACTGGTTCAAAAGAGGGGAGCGATCGTTGCTCCACTTCCTTGGAACAGCCGACGAAAATTGCCGCTATGGCAACTCCGGTCAGTATGATATTATTAGTTTTCTGCTTGCTCATTTTTCTTTTTTTGGAAAGGTTTAAAAACATATTGTACACCACCCATCCAGGTAAAGGATTTGCCAATATTCCGGCCGGCTACAACCTGATCGCCCATCGCATGTAAGGCCAGCCCCTTTATCCATGGCGTCCACCAAAGTCCACTCACACCCACACTATGGCGGTCCATACGATTGCCCGGAAAGGGCATGTCATTGCGACGGATATCACTACCACTGGTGCTGATAGCCCAGTTATATTGAGCGCCCAGCCTTACATGGCGATTATCAAAGCCCGCCCGCACACTGCCATCCCATACATCAGGAATGGCCATCTCCTTACTGTAATACTGATCGTCGGTATAATAGGTCTCCCTGTCCACCTCAATTTTACCACGCATGATATAACCCGTCTGGATTGTGGTGAACCAACCCTTATCCAGTTTATAATGGCCGATAGCCCTGATCTGTGCAGTTTTTGCTCCCAACCCTATTGAATATGGCAGGAAATCCGGGATATAATCTGTTACCGGAATAGAAAATCCTACGGTGGCAAAACTTAACAGCGTGCCTTTTCCAACCCTATTCTTTGTCAATTGAACCTTGGCCTCAACAGCCAGGTCCTGCCATCCCTTAAGATCTGCCATATAACCGGCGTCTGATTTATTGTGGATATATGGCACCGTAGCAAATACCGAGATCCTGTCGGTAATGCCATAACCCAGCATGGGCATAAAGATTTTAGAGGTGAATTCCCCTATATTAAGATTCTCTCTCAATCTTTTTCCCTCCCAGTATTCTGTCCATTTGGATTGTCCATAATCGGCCACGATGCAGAGTTCTCCTTTCGTCATCGTGAAACCATCGAAGGCGGTTTGCGCCATTGTATTTAACGCCGCCCCTGTAAGAATATACAGAAAGGCGACGCGTGTAAAAATGCGTCTGATCATTGCAGTTGATTGGTTAAGTTGCTTACTCTAAGTGTGGCTCAACCGGGTACGCCTTGCAGCTATGCAAACTCATACCCGGTTTGAGTACACTTACTTTCAATAAACGTAGTCACGAAAACAATCAGGCATCTGGCGGTTGTTCGGGAGAATATTTTATTCCCGCAGATAGATTAACCAGGTAATCATTATAGGATATACCGGTTTCGCGGAAAATGGGTGTGTAGGCTGCAATTGCCATGCTCTCCACACATTCAGTGAGAATATTTTTTATGGAAACAGACTGCTTCCCGGTTTGATTACCCGTTGAATTTGTGTGCTGCAGGTCATTCACCATCTTGAAAAATTCATCCCTGGCATTGGTGATATGATGCGCCTCCGCATTGGGAATGCACCGCATTTCAAGTGAGTCGTTGTAGATCCTGCGCTCCACATACTGATATTTCATTCCGCCAATCATCACCTCGCCTTTAACACGCTCAAAAATGGGAGAGTTGGTATAGTAGGGGAGTTCATCAACAGGAACCTTGATCGTTACCAATGCAGAAGCATCATAGTGATCAATATCAAGCCTCGCATCGAGCTGCTGGCTATAATGGGTTTCCAGGTAAGAAAAAACAGCGCGGTATCCCAGCAGATTGAACAGCAGGATGCCCATGGCAAGTATGGCAGCTAGTTTTTTCACGAGGGGGAAAGTTAGTAAATTTTTTAATATTCCGCACCCGAACCCCCTCCGCCAAAACTTCCGCCCCCAAAACCAACCCCACCCTGGGCTTCTGGCGCCACCGCTACACCCGAATATCCCCCCACCACCAGCCAGGGTGCGCTCTGTAGCAGGTCGCCCTCATCACCGCCTTTCCTGAAGCTGTAAGAACTCGCCCCTTTTTTCAGAATTCGTACCAACAGGCCTGTTAGCCCCAGCAATAACAAGCCATATATTAATGTGGTGATCTCCCCGGCAAAAACGGGGTAATAATAGTGCTGGAAATAGAATGCACTCAACAGCAACACCATCCATATCCTTATTTGTAAACGGTCCTTTTTCACAATCGAACGCCATAACATTAAGATGGGTACAATCACCGTCCAGCCCCAATGAAATATCTGCCAGCCCGCTCCAGGATTTCCGATTCCCGCACCCTCTGTGCCTCCGGACCCCTGATTTGGCAAAGCTTGCTCCGCCAGCAACTTGTCTATTACAAATACATGCAGCGAAACATAGGCCAGCGCCACGGCAAAACTTCCCAGCACATGCAAACAGCGCCTATGCCACCTAAACTTTTCTCTTCCTTTTAAGTACCCGGCAACCAGGCTGCACGCCGACATCGTAACCGCCACTGCAAAACACATCAGCTGCGGCTGTGGATATTCATTCCAATAAAACAAGGTTATCACAACTGCACAGAGGCTGAGGAGTGAAGCCAGCACTGCCAGCCGGTCGAGATATCGGAGCCAGGCAGCACTGCACAACACAAAGGCGATTACTGCTACCCAAACCCTGTCGGGTGCATACAACATATCCAGTTGAAGTCCCGCAAAGAAAACCAGCGAACTAACCCCTGAATACAATAAAATATCATCAATGCCCGAACCATAATGTCCGCGCTGGCGGATAAAATATTCCAATGCCCCAATACCCGCCAATCCTGTTAACAATGAAATATAATTTGCTTGCTCTGCCCACGTTGCCTGAACAATCAGCGCAACCACCGCCTGCAACACAATGCTTGTCAGTATTCCCAGTCCGATCCTCACAAAGAAATTAGGAATATATAAGTGTGATGGAAACTGATGCTTTGCCAAAATCTGCTCTTTTTCTGTGATCAGCTCCTGCGAAAACGCCTCATCTATAAGACCCCTTTTCTCCAGTTGCTCCAGTTCAGGAATGGGATAAGCTATCATGGTGCCTGAGTTTTTTGTTGAGGGAAATCAGTAAGGTCGTGAGCCCAATACCCGTACCAATAAAATAAAACAGTGTTATATAAACTGTATTGGGCCCCCGGTCAAGCAATGAGAGAACCTTATCTATAAATACGATCGTTATCGTAATATATGTGTACAACACCATAACCACCATATAGTAAAAAGATCGATCCCGCATAGCTTTAAGGTAATGATACCAGGCGCCGGCCAGCAGTAAAATAAAAAACAATGGCCATGTCCTTTCAAAATTCAGCATCGCCGCTATCGATGAAATAAAAAAGAAATGGCTTCCAAACTGGTGATAGGTTCCTTCAAAATGTGGACGGATATCGCTCCTCTTTACCACCCACGATAATCCTGTTAAAAATACACCCAGGCCCAGCGCGGTTATTATCGTACGGTTACTGTCAAGCTCGGCCAGCCCAAACACGCTCGACGCATTAATTGTCAGGCCCAGCCACGTCGCCAGGTTGGTTACGGCCAGTGCCAGTACACCCCGGTGATCAAAATAATAAGCCGTCGCAAATAGCAATACCATGGGTATAAATGTTGCCAATGACCACCTGCTTCCAAATAACTGGAACTGGCTCTGTAAATAACCCACCAGGGTCACCAGTAATATTGCTCCCAGCATCAATACATAGTCGAATACCGGCGAAGATTCTTTATCTGATTCTCCCTCCCCGGCCGACTGTTTCTCTTTATGAAGAAAACACCATGTATAGCACCCGATCGTTGCTAATAAAAGTCCGGAAATTATAGCCAGGTGACCGATCTGGTCGATGTACTTATAGATCAATACACCTGTGCCTCCACTTACCAGCAATACTCCCAGGTAAAGCAATACCTGTATCTCCAGTCGTACCGAGGTCTTCTGATACTTGTAAAACTGACGTATCTTTTCAATGGAAGCTTCCGAAAGCATCGAGCGCGTATAGAGGGCTTCAAAAAAAGCCAGTGCCATGTTGATGGGGTTGTTCGGTTAAGATAACTTATTTTCTCTCAATACTAAACCAGGCCCCTGCTTCCGCATCCCCCGACTCTTCCGTTGAAACTAACAGGCGTTCGTAATTCAGGCTACTAACGTACATTTGCTAACTAATTGAAACTGCTTCTAATATGGGTTATACACCGGTTAATAAAGTTCGGATAGTTACCGCAGCATCGCTGTTCGACGGGCATGATGCGGCCATCAATATCATGCGCAGGATATTGCAGTCAAAAGGGGCGGAGATCATCCACCTCGGACATAACCGCTCCGTGCATGAAATTGTGGAAGCGGCCATTGAAGAAGATGTTCAGGGTATCGCCATCACCAGCTACCAGGGCGGACATGTGGAGTTCTTTAAGTACATGAAAGACCTGCTTCACCAGAACGGTTGCGGTCATATTAAACTTTTCGGCGGCGGTGGAGGTACAATCCTCCCCGAAGAGATCCGTGAATTGCACAGCTATGGAATAACACGAATTTATTCGCCCGATGATGGCCGTACCATGGGCCTCGAAGGAATGATAGAAGACGTTATCAGGCAATGTGATTTTTCGCTTAATGGAAACGGTTATAAATCACCCATGACGCTGGGCGAATGGAAAGATGTTCGCCTCATCGCAAGGGCCATTACAAACAAGGAACTTGGAGATGGAGAAACACCCGTTTTGGCGGAGAAGCAAACCGCCAGCCAGCCTGTTCTGGGTATCACTGGAACAGGTGGTGCGGGAAAGAGTTCCGTCACCGATGAGATCGTAAGGAGATTCCTCAATAATTTCACCGACAAAACAGTTGCCGTAATTTCCGTTGACCCCTCCAAGAAGAAAACCGGCGGGGCCTTACTGGGCGACCGGATCCGCATGAACAGCATCAGCTCTCCCCGTGCCTATATGCGTTCGCTTGCAACCCGCGATGATAATACTGCCCTGAGCGCACACGTTCAGGACGCCATCGATATTTGCCGCGCTGCAGGTTTTGACCTCGTGATATTGGAATCTGCAGGGGTGGGACAATCAGATGCTTCCATCCTCGATCATTGCGATGTTAGTCTCTACGTGATGACACCCGAATATGGTGCTGCTTCACAACTGGAGAAGATCAATATGCTCGATTATGCCGACCTGATCGCTATCAATAAATTCGATAAAAGTGGCGCGCTCGATTCATTGCACGATGTTCGCAAACAATACAAACGCAATTATAATCTCTTCACCGCTAAAGATGAAGACCTTCCCATTGTTGGCACCATCGCCGCACAATTCAATGATGCGGGAGTAAACGAACTTTTTGAAAAACTGGTATCAGTAATAGAGAAGAAAACAGGAACCAGTTTTGGTACTATAGAATTTCATAAACATAATAAAGATACTTCCGCAAAATCGCAGGTGATCCCTCCTAAAAGAGTTCGCTACCTCAGTGAGATTGCAGAGAATAACCGCGGTTATGATGCATGGGTGCAGGAGCAGGTTGCCATCGCCACAAAACTTTACCAGATCAATGGAATTATAGGGGAGAAAGAAGTTTCCGGCATTCCTGAACTGGCAAAAATGCGCGATCGCTTTCAGGAGCTGCTACATCCCGATTGCCGTAAACTCATCGAAGCCTGGCCTGCATTGGTGGATAAATACAGCAAGCCCTTTTTTGAATATGAAGTGAGGGATAAGATCATCCGCCAGCCGCTTACCACGGTTTCACTCAGCGGTACCACCGTCAAAAAAATGGTGTTGCCCAAATACCATGACTGGGGCGATATTCTTCGCTGGCAATTACAGGAAAATGTTCCGGGTGAATTTCCTTATACCGCAGGTGTTTTTGAATTGAAAAGGCAGGGTGAAGATCCTACCCGGATGTTCGCAGGCGAAGGTGGACCGGAACGTACAAACAAACGCTTTCACTATGTTTCACATGACCAGCCAGCGAAACGTCTCTCTACAGCATTTGATTCGGTTACACTTTATGGTGAGGATCCCGCTCCAAGGCCCGATATCTATGGTAAGATCGGTAATAGTGGTGTGAGCATCGCAACAGTTGATGATGCTAAAAAACTTTATAGCGGTTTCGATCTCTGCGATCCTAAAACCAGCGTTAGCATGACTATCAATGGTCCTGCCCCCATTTTACTCGCCTTCTTCATGAATGCGGCCATCGACCAGGCTTGTGAAAAATATCTTGATAAGCAATTGAAGGAATGTCGTCCGGGTATTGGGCAGTGGGGACTTGAATCTGCTGGTGATAATAGTATATCGGGGAGTAAAACAAGGTCGGATAATCAGGAACAGCTTAGAGATGGGGGTGTGGCCGGGTCAGCCTCCAAAGCGGATCCTGTGATGGTGAAAGAAGTGCTGCTAAACAAATTTGCAAAACTTCCCCGACCCAAATATTATAATCCCTCCTCACCCGAACGACTACCCGAAGGAAATAACGGGCTTGGACTTGCACTGCTGGGCTTCAGCGGTGATGAAGTTTTACCTCCCGATATTTATGAGCGCATAAAAGCGGAAGCGCTTAGCCAGGTACGTGGAACCGTGCAGGCCGATATCCTCAAAGAAGACCAGGCCCAGAACACCTGTATCTTCTCTACCGAATTTGCCCTTAAACTCATGGGCGATGTTCAGCAATATTTTATTGACCAGAAGGTACGTAATTTTTACAGTGTCAGCATCAGCGGATATCATATTGCAGAAGCTGGCGCCAATCCTATTACACAACTTGCCTTCACCCTCGCCAATGGATTTACCTATGTGGAATATTACCTGAGCCGCGGTATGCATATCGATGATTTTGCCCCCAACCTCAGCTTCTTTTTCAGCAATGGAATGGATCCGGAATACAGTGTCATCGGACGTGTTGCAAGGCGCATCTGGGCCAAGGCTATGAAGCTGAAATACAAGGGCAATGATCGCAGCCAGAAACTCAAATACCATATCCAGACCTCAGGGCGTTCGCTGCATGCACAGGAGATCGATTTTAATGATATCCGGACCACGCTCCAGGCCCTTTATGCTATTTATGATAACTGCAATTCGCTCCATACAAACGCATACGACGAAGCCATTACCACACCAACAGAAGAAAGCGTTCGTCGCGCCATGGCCATCCAGCTGATCATCAACCGCGAACTCGGTAGCGCCAAAACCGAAAACTTTATCCAGGGTTCCTTCCTCATCGAAGAAATGACCAACCTGGTGGAAGAAGCAGTGCTGGCAGAATTCGATCGCATCAATGAACGCGGTGGTGTTTTAGGCGCTATGGAAAGGATGTACCAGCGTAACAAGATCCAGGAAGAAAGCCTTCACTACGAAATGCAAAAACATACCGGCGAACTTCCCCTGATTGGTGTCAATTCCTTCCTCAATAAAAAGGGGTCACCCACCAGCATACCGGGCGAGGTCATCCGAAGCACCCGTGAGGAAAAAGAACAGCAGATTGAAAACCTCCATGCCTTCTGGAAACGCAATGAGGGCCGCTCCGCCGCTGCACTTGCAAAACTTCGCGAAGTGGCCATCAATAACGGCAACATCTTCGCAGAGCTGATGGAAACCGTTAAATATTGCTCCCTCGGCCAGATCACCCACGCCCTCTACGAAGTAGGCGGACAGTATCGCAGGAATATGTAAATTAGGTGTCTGACACATGTTCGGGAGACGTTAGAACATATGTTCGAACATCACCCGAACATGTGTCAGACACTTAACTAACATGCATGAAACACATTTCCCTTTTATTCCTTCTTTTTGCCATTGCCTCTACCGGATTTGCACAATCGAAAAAACGCAGCGCCGCCAAAACATCGTCCCTGCTGTCCACACCTGATTCCTCGCTCGCCCACGCTTTCAGAACTGTCAAGTTCCGGAATATCGGCCCTCTCCGTGGTGGCCGCTCTGTAACGGCAACGGGTATCCCCGGCGATGATAAAACCTACTACATGGGAACAACCGGTGGTGGCGTCTGGAAAACAACCGACGCCGGCATCAGCTGGAACAATATCTCCGACGGCTTTTTCAATACCGGATCCGTTGGCGCCGTGGCCGTAGCGGAATCGGATCCCAACGTTGTATTTGTCGGCATGGGCGAACACGCGCCACGGGGCGTAATGACCTCTTATGGCGATGGCGTTTATAAAAGCACAGACGCCGGCAAAACATGGAAACATGTTGGATTGAAAAACAGCCGCCAGATCTCCGCCATCCGCATCCATCCCAAAAATCCGGACCATATTTATGTTGCCGTTCAGGGTGCCCTCAATGGCCCTTCCCCTGAACGCGGTATCTACCAATCCACCGACGGTGGCAGCACCTGGAAGAATATTCTTTTTGTAAATGACAGCACGGGATGTTCAGACCTCAGCATGGACCACAACAACCCGCGGATATTATACGCCGCCATGTGGGAACATCACCGCCTGCCCTGGGAAGTTAAAAGCGGGGGACCGGGAAGCGGTCTTTACAAGAGCACCGACGGCGGCCTGAACTGGCAAAAACTGGAACAGGGCCTCCCCGCAGAAAAGGGAAAGATGGCCATAGAAGTATCACGCTCCAATCCCGATAAAGTATATGCATTGGTTGAAAGCGATACCTATAAAGAGCAGGGGGGGTTGTTTGTTAGTAATGATGCAGGTGCTTCGTTTAACCGTATCAGTAAGGACCACCGGCTTACCACCCGTGCATGGTATTATATTGAACTGGCAGTAGATCCCCAAAATGAAAATGTTGTGCACGTGCTAGGCGCTGAGTGGGTCAAAAGCATCGATGGTGGCGCTACATGGAATAACCTGAGCACTGCACACGGCGATTACCACCAACTCTGGATAAATCCTTCCGTCCCTTCCAATATGGTGATGGCCGATGATGGTGGCGCTTCCATAAGTTTCAATGGAGGTAAAACCTGGAGTTCACTCAACAACCAGCCCACCGCGCAGTTATATCGCATCAATGCCGATAATCTTTTTCCCTACCAGGTATATGCCGGGCAACAGGATAACACTTCTTTATTAATTGAGAGCAGGAATACCTGGGGCGGTGAAATAACCGAACGCAACTGGTTCTATAGCGCCGGTGGTGAAAGCGCATTCCTGGCATTTGACCCCGACAGTCCACGTTACGTAATGGGCGGCAGCTACCAGGGTACCATTGAACTGGTTGATCAGCAGGCGAAAGAAGGGAAGGGCGTGATGGTAGTTCCCCTTCAATACCAAAGCCTCGAGGCAAAGAACATGCGCTACCGTTTCAACTGGAATGCTCCCGTAATATATAGCAAACGCGAACGCGCATTTTACCATGCCGGCAACCGCGTATTCAAAACTACTGATATGGGTAGGAGCTGGACAGTTTTCTCTCCCGATCTCACCCGGCACGATTCAAGCAAACTCGGTAAGGGCGGAAGACCCTACACCAACGAAGGTGCAGGTGGCGAAAACTATGCAACCATTTCCTACCTCACCGAATCTCCCCATGAAAAAGGGGTATTCTATTCCGGATCCGACGACGGACTTGTACATATAACTCGCGATAACGGTAACACGTGGACGAATATTACTCCCGCAGGTATGCCCGAAGCGCTTGTCAACAGCATTGAGGTGTCGCCCCATGAAAAATCAACAGTTTACATCGCATGCACCCGCTATAAAATGAATGACCTCACCCCGATGTTATATCGCAGCAATGATTATGGGAAAACCTGGATGCGCATCAACAATGGAATTCCCATAGGCGCTTATACACGAGTGGTTAGGGAAGATGATAAAGTGGCCGGATTACTTTATGCAGGAACAGAAACCGGACTATATATTTCGTGGGATAACGGTAATGGCTGGGCGAAATTGCAGTTGGGACTTCCTATTACGCCGATAACCGATCTGAAACTGCATAAGGACAACCTGATCGCTTCCACCATGGGCCGTTCATTCTGGATTCTCGACGATCTCTACATGGTTCGTAATCGCACTGCGTTATTGGATTCTAACCGCGCGGCTCTTTACGGTCCGGCGCAAGTGTATCGTTTAAGCGGCGGCAGCAGTCTCAATAACCCCTCGGCTAACGATGATGCGAAACCGCTCACCGCTGTTGGAGGCGGGGTGAATGCTCCAACTGGAGCCGTATTTTATTACCAGTTACCCGCAGGAGCAGATAGTGCCCGTATAAGCTTGGAAATTCAGGATGAAAAAGGCCTTACTGTTCGCCGTTATGTTGATACCGCCGATAAGAAATTTATCAGCTTTGCCGGTGGCCCATCTCCCGACCCCTTGCTACCGCGGAAGACTGCATTAAATCGTTTCGTATGGGATCTTCGCTATCCGTCCTACCCCGGAGTGCCAACTGCATATATTGAGGGCAGCTGGAAAGGTCATAGGGCTCCTCCCGGAAAATACCTCGCCATCCTGAAAGTACAACCTAAAGGCTCAACTAACAGCCAGGAATACACGCACAATTTCGAACTGCTGGCTGACCCCCGCTTTGAAGCTTCTCCTGCCGATTACCAGGAACAACATGAGTGGCTAACAAAAGTGGAAGATGGTCTTCGTGATCTTCACAGCTCCGTTCTGAATATTCGTGTGGCGAAAGAACAGGTGAGCTCGCTCCTGAAATGGATCGATGGCGCTCCTAAGTATGCGGAAGTTACCGCAACCGCATTGGCCCTGCAGGAAAAAATGGACAAGTGGGAAGAGGAACTGGTGCAGAACAGAACCCAGAGCTATGACGGTATCATCAACTTTGTCAATAAACTAAGTGCAGACTATTTTTTCCTCAAGGGCGAGATGGACAACAATATGCCCCATGTCACCAACGGCCAGAAAGAACAGTACGCAACCCTTGACGCCACCTGGCAACCCCTTCGCAAAAAATACGAGGAGATCAGCACTATCGATATTCCCGCCCTCAATGCCCTCTGCCGCAAGGCCGGTATCGATCGGGTGATGATGCCTCACAAATAACAACACCCATCTGACGCCTGTCATGACAGGCGTCAGATGGATCATACCATGGAAAACAACAAACAAGGAATTGATATAGTAAACGAAGTACTGGAAGCCTGCATCATGGCTTACCCTGTTTCTTCATTCATTATCAGCCTCTATAAACAATATATAAGTAGGGGTAGCCTGAGCCGTAAACAGCTACAGGGATTATATGGAAAGGCTTCAAAAATTGAAGATCTCCCCCCCGGAAAGCTCGCTGCCCTCGAAGCATTGATCCATAGAATGCCCACCCGTATTAAGTCGGAAAAACCCGCCCCCAAGCCGATGTTTGAAAAGGATGAGACAACTGGCACCCTCATCCAGGCCATCCTGGCAAAATTTCCGCAACACAAGCAAGTGCTGTTTATAAAAAATAAATTCGATAACAACGAGAAACTCAGCCCCGCCGAACTCGCAGACCTGAAACGTTTCGCAAAACTGATCCTGAAATAGCCGTCTGACATATGTCCTGACATACGTCAGACGGCTATCATTCCACAACCTCAAAACCCTAACCCAGGCTTGCCAATCGGTAACAGAAATCCATCCTTAACAACGAATCCGCTCTCCACCAAATCCCGACTCAAATCAAAACTGCCGTCCAGATCAAGGTAGCGGGTATTTGAACAACTCATGGCTGCGTGCAAAGCAGCAGTAATACTTACTATGCTTTCGTCATTGCATCCCCAAAAAAGATCGATACCTGCCTGTTTTGCCAGCATGCCGATTTCTCTTGCAGCCCTTATACCACCGCATTTCATCAGCTTAATATTGAATATCCCGAATGGCTTCGGTTCACTGCATAATTCAATAGCATCTTCCACACCACATAACGATTCATCTGCAACCAGAATCTTTCGTACAGATTCAGGTAATAACCGCAATTGCATTTCCTTTCCCACCAGTAAAGGTTGCTCGATCACGTCTATCTGAGTGCCGGCAGTGGAATCCAAAAAAATCTTTAACTCCCCTAAACTATAACCCTGATTAGCATCAACCCGCAACACAATATGTTTTCCTATAGCCTCGCGGATCTTTATAACCCGGTCGATATCTTCCTCCACATCAAGTCCCGTTTTTACTTTCAGTACACGAAACCCCATCTTGAAATATTCCATAGCCTCGGCAAGCGTTTCCTGCATACCCTTAATGCCAATGGTTACCGAAGTTTCGAGAGGAGCAATTTGCTGTCCATAATAATCCAAAACCGTTATGCCCATTAATTTTCCAAAGGCATCATGAACCGCAATATCTATGGCAGCAATAGTTCCCGGAAGGTTGGGAAAGTTTTTATATGCCTCATCTATGATTTTGTTGAAATCCCGTATGTCGCGGCCAACTAATTCATCGATAAATCCTGATTGCAGATGAAGCAGTGTATCAGATGATGTTTCTCCCACCACTTCCTCAAAAGGATTTGCCGCTCCCAATCCGCGGATCCCATTTTGGAGTTCCAACTCCAGGAAAACTATCTCCGTATCAGACGTGGTCATATAAGCTATTGTATATGGCCTCCTGAGGGGTAGCTTTTCCATCCAGCAACGTGCGGCACGAATCTTCATGTTAGCTCGATTGTAAAATTGATCTGAACACATCAATGATTTCGTCTACCCCTTGCTGTAAGGGTAATAAAACCGGTAGATCAAGTCTCGAAGAAAATTCTTGTTGGTAGTAATAGGCTTCTTCGTCGGAACAATCCTCCGTATTAAGCGCCACCGCAATAACCTTCGAACCATACAAACCTATCAATTCAATCTCTGATTCTAATGACGGGATTTCACCCCACTCAGGAAGGTGTTCATAATGCTTTCGCTTTGGCGCATATACAAGCACAGTATATCTGGCATTTCCCGAAACAAGAAACTCTGATCCCGCCGGACCACTCGGATTCCGCAATGCCGATTGCCCCTCCAGTAATATAATTTCCGCACCTGTTTGTTCACTACAACTTACAATACTGTACTCCACTTCTCCGGAGATAAAATCATTTAGCGTGGAATCAAAAATGAATCCAAACCGCCCACCCTGAAGCCATCCCGTTTGCCCGGTATAGATCATCTCTGCATGAATGCCTCTGGCCGTACAGGCTTCCCTTATCATCCTGCAGGTTGTTCGTTTCCCCATTGCACAATCCATGCCCAGCACCGCCACTATTTTCGCTTTTACATCAAAGATTTTCCCCGTCCAGAAATGAAGATCAGCGCGGAGCTTAGGTCTCCTTATGTCAATAAGATCTACCCAATTATCGGCAGCCAGACTCACAAGCCTGTGCCTGTCACCCAAAAAATCATGCAGACCATTAACGATATGCATCCCACGCCGTATGGCCGTTTCAATAAGAGGAATAAAACTTTCGGGTAATATGCCGCCAATGGTTGCGATGCCGATTATGCAATAACGAATATCTGCAACCGAATTTACCGCTTCTTCTATTGTTCCGTACACGGGTATATTACGATGCCTTCCATCAAGAAGTTCACCTGCATCATTACCCGCATATACATCATCAATCACCCCAACGATACAGAATCGCTCAGTACCACGAATCAATCCGTGTGCGGTTTTTGCATCGGAATGAAGTAAAATGCCATTGGTAAGAATGATAGCCCCCGGTTTTTCCATCTGCATTATTTTTTTTGAAGGTACCCGGAAATTCACCTGAAACATTACCAAATCGGTTTGAGCTTTCCCGCGGCAACTATCATCTTCCGCCTTATTCGTAGGTCCGTTTTTATTGCCACTTCTCCCTTTCCGTCAAACATCAAAACATTTTGAATCCTCCAGGTTTACCCTTCCGCTTCATCTGCCATTTGTTTCATCTGCGCATATGCCATTCCGTTAGCCATAAACGCAATTACAGCTGTCGCCTTCAGGCATATTATTCTCATATTCATATCGCTGAAACTTGCACCATCCCGCAAAAAACATGTTCGAACATCCCCTTAACATGTGTCAGACACCTGCCCGTACCGCCAATCATCTAACCATACATCCCTGGTAAGCACCCGGCGTTATGCCCTCTGATTTCTTGAACAACCGCACAAAATAATTCACATCGGAAAACCCGCAGAGTTGCGACACCGCTGTGATGGAATTCCTCTCGTCGGCAAGCAATTGCTTGGCAAGCCTTATCCTTTCGCGGTTGATATATTCAAGCGGCGTTACACCAAATTGTTGCCGGAACCATCTAAAAAAAACATTGCGGCTCAGGTATGCCTTTCTGCACAATACATCCATCGGAATATGATCCGTAAGATGTTCATTGATATATCGTAACACATAATGTAACCGCGTATGATTACCCTTGTCTTCACTTTCGATCTTAACCTGCTGCAGATGCTGGCTCTGAACAAGCCTTATCAAAAGCTCCTTGAGACTGAGATCAGCATAGATATTTTTCGCCTTGTCGCCACTGCTGCAAACCCTGATCAGCTTGTTGATTATATCCGTTACCTCCGTATCATTTTCGAAATGATACTTATTGAACCGCAACTGCCAATCCTGCGGTTGCTCCTCCTCGTTATAGTATCTGTTGAGATACTGTAGCGTATCCTCTACATAAGCTGCATCAACCGCCAGCGCAATACATTGTGAGGGATTTTCTACTGTAGCTTCCGGGAAATCAATAACCATTGTTTCATTGGCGGGAACAATAACTGTTTCGCCGGGCATGTAATCAAAGGCAGGAGCATCAAAAAGATGCATGATCTTCTTACCACGAACCATACTGGTTATCACAAAATCACTGAAAGTTAGCGGTACCCGCCAGGCTTGCTGGTAACTTTCAAATACATTCATCTCGCAATTCTGCAGATTGAAAACACGGCGGTTCTCCACCATGGTCTGCAGGTATTTCGGATGTGTCAGATCTATCTTATTTAAATAGTTGCGTTGTGGCATGGCAAAGTTTCGACCCCGCCTTTCCCCTCAGGCAAAGGGCTAAGTCAATTTACCGAAATTTCGCGGCTATCTCCTGATGCAGTTCCAAGAGAAGGTACGATCGTGCTATTAATAAATACGATTGTGAAACCAATTGATCTCAAAAGAATAAAACTTGAAGTCATTATCTAACGAATAAAATGCTTCCATATGAGCACTGCAACCGCTTTGGCGCCCACTAACGTAGCGCCCCGTCCATCCTTTAAAGACCGGTACGACCATTATATCGGTGGCCGCTGGGTAGCCCCCTCAAGTGGCGAATATTTCGATAACGTTTCTCCCATCGATGGCAAAGTTTTCACCCAGGCCGCCAGAGGTAATGCTGCCGATATTGAACTCGCCGTAACGGCCGCCTGGCAGGCCTTCCCGGGCTGGAGCAAAACCGCTGCCGCCAAACGCAGCAATATATTATTGCGCATCGCCCAGATCATCGAGGATAACCTCGAATTCCTCGCCCGCGTCGAAACAATCGATAACGGAAAAGCAATCCGCGAAACCCGCGCCGCCGATCTCCCGCTGGTGGTCGACCATTTCCGCTATTTCGCCGGCGTCATCCGCAGCGAAGAAGGAACCGTCAGCGAACACGATGAAACCACCGTGAGCCTTAATCTCCACGAGCCAATTGGTGTGGTGGGACAAATTATCCCCTGGAACTTCCCGCTCCTCATGGCCACCTGGAAGATCGCACCCGCACTGGCCGCCGGCTGCTGCGTGATCGTGAAACCCGCCGAGCAAACACCTACCAGCATCATGGTGCTCATGGAACTGATCGGAGCCGAACTCCCCGCCGGCGTGTTGAATATTGTTACAGGTTTTGGTGTAGAAGCCGGAAAACCGCTGGCTACCCATCCCAAGGTGAGTAAAGTTGCCTTCACTGGCGAAACCACAACTGGCCGGCTCATCATGCAATATGCCGCCGAAAACCTCGTGCCCGTTACCATGGAACTGGGTGGAAAAAGCCCTAATATTTTCTTTAAATCCGTTGCCGATGCCGACGATGATTTCTTCGACAAAGCCGTGGAAGGTGCCGTCATGTTCGCCCTCAACCAGGGAGAAATTTGTACCTGTCCCTCCCGCATCCTCGTTCAGGAAGAGATCTATGATAAATTCATGGAGCGTGTCCTCCGCCGCGTTCAGGCCATCAAAATGGGAAACCCGCTCGCCGATGATACCATGATGGGCGCCCAGGCCTCCGAAGACCAGTTCAATAAAGTGCTAAGCTATATCGATATCGGTAAGCAGGAGGGGGCCCAACTGCTTTGCGGCGGTGAGGCATTCCATATCAACAGCGGACTCGAACACGGTTACTATATCCAGCCAACCGTTTTCCGCGGACATAATAAGATGCGCATTTTCCAGGAAGAGATTTTCGGGCCCGTTGTTTCTGTAACCACTTTTAAAACGGTTGAAGAAGCCATCGAGATCGCAAACGATACGCTGTATGGACTCGGTGCCGGCGTCTGGACCCGCGATGCCCATGAACTCTACCAGGTTCCCCGCGCCATACAGGCCGGAAGGGTATGGGTCAACTGCTATCATGCCTATCCAGCGCACGCACCATTCGGCGGATACAAAAAATCAGGCTTCGGTCGCGAAACCCATAAGATGATGCTCAACCATTATCGCCATACCAAGAATATGCTGATTTCTTATAGCAAGCAAAAGCTGGGTTTTTTCTGATAGGTTGCAAGGTTTGAAAAAGAGGGTGGTGGGAAATAGCAGATTCTGTGCGCAGGTTCCTCTTTGTTGCAGGCAGCACAAGCATCGGGCCCTCAACGGGCTCGATGCTCTATGTATCCCTTAGATCACTGAATAATTTTTCAGGTGGGATGTCCTGATTTTCAGTTTCTAAATAACAAAAAACACAATTAGATGTCTGTTGAAAGAGTGCTGGTAACCGAAAAAGCGGTTGAATTAATAGAACGACTTCGCGCCGTCCACGGCCCCCTGATGTTCCACCAGAGCGGCGGCTGTTGCGATGGCTCGCAACCCATGTGTTTTCCCGACGGCGAATTCCGCCTCGGTGGCTCCGATGTTCGCCTCGGTGAAGTTGCGGGATGCGGATTTTATATGAGCGCCGACCAGTTCGAATACTGGAAACATACCCAACTGATCCTCGATGTAACTCCCGGCCGCGGCAGCAGCTTCAGCCTCGAGATCCCCCTCGGACTCCGTTTCCTGACCCGCTCCCGGATCTTCACGCCCGAAGAGCTCTCCAACCTACTACCCGTCTGACATGTGTCTTGACAGATGTTCGAACAGATCATTGCCCAACAGAACACCCAACAAAATTTTTAGTTATCTGAGATTAGATTTTTCTGAGTCAGAAGTTCAACGCCCTGTCCTAGTTTTTCCACTTCGGATTTTCATTGCCGTATCCATTATGCCAATCGCCTAACCCACGAGATTCACGCCAAGTCTTTTCTTCTTTATCGAGGCCGGCTTTTTTCGAACTTCCCACAATACTTAAAATCCTTTCCTGGCGCTCACGATTCATTTCCTGCAGTTGTTGCTGACGCTGCACCTGGCTCAGTGATTCATCTTCCTTCACCCGGTTTGCCTTGCTATGATATTCACGATTGATGGCCTGCACCATCAACCCGTCGATCTCTTCAAGTCCCGCACGCTTGAACATTTCCTTCTCCTCTTTCTCGAGTTCTTCCTTATTATGATACAATTTTTCTTCAATGCTTACACGTGCATATTCATCACCTTTTTTTGCAGATCGGAATTCTTTCTTCGCCTCTTTTTCCGCACGCGCTTTTTCCCTTTTGATCTCTTTCTTGCTTTGAGCCTCAACAGCAATCGTTAATCCAAGGAGGCCAATAGACAAAACCAGTTTTTTCATTTTCGGGTATTTTGAATGAATGGTATTCAAATAATTTGCCAGACCCATCTGAACGAAAAAAAGCCCGCAATATTGCGGGCTCCCTCCTGTCTGACATCCGTCCTGACAGGCGTCAGACAGGTTAAAACTATCAGCCTGTATTCACAGGCATTGGCCTATACACGCGTCTGACATATGTCCTGACAGGCGTCAGACGGGTAAACGGGTAAAAAAATTATCCTTTCTTCTTCTTACTTTTCTTATATCCTTCGATATCATCAAGCCACTCTTCGTCAGTATCTTCTTTCTGTGTTAAACGATAAGCCTTGCGCTCTTTCTCCAATTTCTTGGATTTAGATCCACCTACAGTTTCCTTGATACGATCCAGGCGCTCTTCATTGAGGTCGGCCAACTCATCTTTTCTTTTCTCTTCATCCAGTGCAGAGTTTTCACGGATCGCTTTTGCCTTTGCATGAAACTCCTGGTTGATTGCCTTAACCTGCTGTCCCTGGTTATCATCCAAACCAACTTTACGATTCAACTCATCACGACCTTTTTCAATGCGCTCGCGACGCTCGTTTTCAATACGCTCTCTTTCACGACGCTCTGCTTCCTGGCGCTCTTTTTCTATTCGCTCTTTTTCGATTCTCTCTTTCTCTATGCGCTCTCTTTCAATACGCGCGGCTTCTTCTCTTTCCCTTGCTACACGAGCCTCTTCAGCTGCCTGCTCAGCAGCAATTCTTTCCTGCTCCAACTTTTCTTTTTCAAGTCTTTCCTGCTCTGCTTTTTCTTTGGCAAGCTTCGCTTTAGTAGTTGCCGTTGTCTTCTTTGCTTTAGCAGATTGAGTAGGCTTTTTCTTCGCCGTCTGTGCTTCTGCAGTGAACATAAGAATGGCTGCAGCCATCATCAATAATAATTTTTTCATGTTGCTGTTTTAAGTCTCTTATAATTTCCAATATCTATGCCAATAATTAATTGTCTTTTTTGTACTTCTTGTTGTCGTCTTTTTTCTCCATCATATCATCTTCATCTTCCCAACCTTTCGCCTTGCGATAATCTTTTATTTCCTTCTCCAGTTCTTTCCATTTCTCTCCGCCGAGAATGGCTTCCAGCTTTGCATTCCTGTCTTTCAACAAAGTTTTGTACTGCTCTTTGCGGGCATCCTTATCGAGTGATTCATCTTTCTTCAGCGACTTAGCTTTTGCATAAAACTCGTCGTTGATCGCCTTTACCTGCTGCTTCTTGGAATCATCCAGACCAATTTTAACATAGATGGCATCCATGTCTTTTTCATGCTGCATTTTAGCAGCGTCCTTTTGAGCCATTTTGGAACTATCGTGGTGTGCACTGTGCATGGTAGTATCCTGGCTGCGGGCAAATAGGATGCCCATAGCGGCAAACGCCGTCAGTAATATCTTTTTCATATTCGTGGTTTTATTATTTATAGCATGCAAGAATGGTGCCCGACGGCACAGATTTTTTATCTTAACAGCATGATAATTATTGAAAACGATCATTTATATGTAGCGATCCATCCAAAAGGAGCCGAGCTACAGGAGTTGCGTAACAAGCATACCGGCATCAATCATATGTGGAGTGGTGATCCAAATTATTGGGGGAAGTTTTCGCCTATCCTTTTTCCAATTGTCGGAACATTGAAGGACAATACTTACATGTATAACGGTAATGAATACACGTTACCGCGACATGGCTTTGCACGCGACCGTACATTCATTGCCGAACAGTTATCACCCGTTGCCGCAACATTCACTTTGAAGGATGATGCCGAAACACGAATCAACTACCCCTTCCCGTTTAAACTTGAAGTGCATTACCAACTGGATGACGACCAGCTTACCTGTCGCTATACCGTTAGTAATACCGGCGAATCAGATCTCCTGTTTTCACTTGGCGCGCATCCTGCATTTGCGGTGCCAATGGAGATGGAGGGAATAAATTCCGGCTATGAAGACCATTTCCTTGTTTTCGACAGATCAAGCCAGTTGCTGCGTTACAAATTGAACGACGGACTCATCAGCGAGAACACAACAGTAGTGGAACTGGAGCAGGGTCGACTTCCCCTGAGCAGTTCTCTTTTCAGTGAAGATGCGCTTGTGATGAAAGGCCTTCCCGATACAGAGATCAGGATCGAATCAAACATGCATACGCATGGACTTAGTTTTCGTTGGGAGGGATTTCCTTTCTTCGGAATCTGGGCCGCACCCGGAGCGCCTTTTGTTTGCCTGGAGCCCTGGTGTGGCATTGCCGATAGCGTTAACCATAATAAGGAACTTGCAGAGAAAGAAGGCGTAGAACGACTTCCACCCGGCGATATGTGGACCCGCCACTGGCTCCTCAAACCCTTTTAAATCTTACCTTTAAATCTTACTTCTTACCTGTTAAATCTTACATGCAATCCCTCTTCCAAATCTCCCTCCTCGTTGATGACTATGACAAAGCCATAGATTATTACACACGAGTACTGGGATTCGAACTAAAAGAAGATACAGAACTATCTCCCGTTAAACGCTGGGTAAGAGTTGCACCGCCGGGATCTTCCTGTGGGCTACTGCTCGCGAAAGCAGCCAATGAAGCACAGTTATCCCGCGTCGGAAACCAAACCGGTGGACGTGTTTTCCTCTTCCTGCATACCGATGATTTTGATCGCGATTACCAATTGTATACAGAACGCGGTGTTCGCTTTATACGCGAACCTGCAGAAGAAGAATATGGTAAAGTTGTGGTGTTCGAAGATCTGTATGGAAATTTCTGGGACCTGATCGGACCTAAAGAATGATCCGGCTCTAATTAGGTTTTCAGTCTCCCGGCCGAGGTTTTCTTATTGAAACCGTCCAACCCGAACCACTACCCACTTTATAAGTGCGGGCAAAATTTCCCATATTGATTCCGAATGATAAATTGAGCAGACTGTTTACATAGGCAACCGGCTTTCCCTCCGGAACATCAGAAAAAGTATTTCCATAAGGGACCATCCCCTTATAGACCAGACGCTTACCATCGCTTATTTCCACTTCTAATCGATCGTTATCGTTTATTCCCCAGTTCTTCAAAAGGCTCACCGGTATATTTGTCCAGATATTTCCATACTGTGGATCCAGCACGGGGATATTGCCCCTTATTTTATCTCCATCCACCAAGGCCTTTTGGTAGGGAAGTGTTTTAGGTGTTGGGGGGATATCATTACCTACCTGTTGAAATTGGATAACGCCCGCAGCCAGTCGGGCGGCGGTATAGGCAAACACGTCGCGACCGTGAAATGTATAGGAGTCGCCGGAACCTGGAAGCCGGTTGATGCTTTCATCGATCTGGCGGAGGGAATCTATGCCAACCCCGTCGGCCACGAGGGTTAGCGTTCCATTATCCGGGGTTACGATATAATGCCCGGCCTTGGTCTTTGCTACAACAGGTAGCCTTTCAGATCCAACACCAGGATCCACAACCACTATGAACACCGTGCCGGCAGGCCAATAAGGGATGGTCTGCTGTAGCCTATATGCTCCTTCCCATATATTAAAGGGAGGGATCTCATGGGTAAGATCGAACTGTTTCAATTGAGGGGATACCCCAAAGGCAACACCCTTCATGGCAGCAACGGCTCCATCTTTTAAACCAAAATCGGTGAGATAAACCATCGCGCCATTTTGTGCCCGCACTACCGATGAATGCAGGAAAATAGCTATGACCCATAGCAACAACGGGAAATGTTTTTTTTGTACCATATGGTGATTTCTCTGGTAGTAGTGCCAGGTAAAGTTAATATGGAGAACAGAAAATTGCTTTTGCCTATCTTTACGGGAATAGAAATGATTAATATTTGTGAATTTTAGTGAATTACCCTTAGATCCGGGGTTGATGGAAGGGATCGATGCAATGGGATATGTTACCCTAACCCCCGTGCAGGAACAAGTGATGCCCTCAATACTCGAAGGGCGCGATATTATTGCCTCAGCACAAACAGGAACCGGTAAAACTGCCGCCTTCGTTCTGCCTATACTAAGCAAACTCATCCAGCATCGCCACGAGGGACATACCAGCGCGGTGGTGATAGTGCCTACCCGTGAACTAGCCGTCCAGATCGCCCAGGTAGTGGAGGGACTCGCTTATTTCACCCCCATCAGCAGCATCGCTATTTATGGAGGGGGGGATGGTAACGCCTTTGTACAGGAAAAACAGGCGCTCCGCAACGGGGTTGACCTGGTGATCTGTACCCCTGGTAAACTGATCGCACACCTCAATATGGGATATGTGGATTTCAGCCAGATCCAATACCTGGTGCTGGATGAAGCTGACCGCATGCTCGATATGGGCTTTCATGATGATATCATGAAGATCATGAAACACCTTCCCGCCAACCGCCAGAGCCTGCTCTTTTCGGCAACTATGCCCGATAAGATCAGGCAATTGTCGAAGCGGATCCTCAAAGACCCGGCAGAAGTAAATATTGCGATATCAAGACCGCCGGAGAAGATCGTTCAGCGCGCCTATGTAGTGTACGAACCACAGAAAAACCCGCTGATCATGCAGATCATCCGGGAAACACCACACCGCAGCCTGATCATATTCTGCAGCCGAAAGCATACCGTCAAGGAACTAACGCAAACCCTCAAACGCGCTAAATTCAATGTTGCCGAAATTCATTCAGACCTTGAACAAAGCGAACGTGAAGAGCTGCTCCAGGGCTTCAAGAGCGGTCGCATACCCGTAATGGTTGCTACCGACGTTCTCAGCAGGGGAATTGATATCGATACCATCGATGTTGTTGTGAATTATGATGTGCCACATGACGGTGAAGACTATGTACATCGTATCGGACGTACTGCCCGCGCTGAAAAAGATGGTAAGGCCTTCACCTTTATCACCGATAAAGAGATCGGCCGCTTCGCACGTATTGAGCAATTGCTCGGTAAGGAAGTGGAAAAGCTGCCCTTGCCCGAAAGCTTAGGCACCGGACCGGAATACGTTGTTCGAAGGGGTGGTGGTAAACGCGATGGTGGACGTCGTGACAGTGGAGACCGTCGTAACTCCGGAGACCGTCGTGACCCGGGCGCACCAGGAAAACAACATAAGCACCATAGCGGTAACAGGCAACACCCGCACCTCGATAAACCTGTCTCCGTAAACGGCGAGCAATCTTCTGAACCCTCAGCTCCCAGGCAGGAGGAGAGGTCAGCTCAGCCGCGTAGCCGTCAGAATGGGAGTCAGCAACGGCAATCAAATAACCGGTCCACACGCAAGCCTTCAGAAGCAGGGATCAATGACCAGCATTCTCCTACTCCAGCCCACACTGAGGGCGAAGCGCCCAAACAGAGGACCAAATTGCAACTTGTAAAAAAATCTTCGGAACAACAGGAAGGGGAGAGTGCCGGAGGGGAATAAGGCTGGAGTTCCGTCAAAAATACTTGTTCATTTTCCGGTTGCCAGGCCCTTCCCTAATCAGCAGATTTGCATGATAATTCTATAAGATATGCAACTCACCGACGATATCATGTACCAGGCGATCCTGGATAAGAATGCTGAATTTACAGGCCTGTTCTATACCGCTGTAAAGACAACGGGAATTTTCTGCCGGCCTACCTGCACCGCCCGTAAACCAAAAAGGGAGAACGTGGTATTTTATACCAGTAGCAGCGAAGCCATTCGCGATGGATTTCGTGCCTGTAAAGTTTGCCGGCCCATGGAACTTCCTGATGAAACACCACCACTGATCCGCGATCTTCTCGACAAACTCTCAGAAGATCCGTCTGCAAAATTCCGGGATCATGACCTCCGGCAGCGGGGACTGGAACCCCACGCCCTTCGACGTTGGTTCCTTAAACATCATGGTATAACTTTTCATGCGTACCAGCGTATGCATCGCATCAATTCGGCTTTCAAAAAGATCAGCAGTGGCGCGCCCGTAACAGGCATTGCCTTTGATGCAGGTTACGATTCATTGAGTGGATTCGGGGATTCTTTCAAATCAGTATTTGGGTATGCTCCCTCCGAGAGTCGGCAAAAGCAGGTGATCGATATCAAAAGAATTGAAACACCCCTTGGAACTATGCTGGCCTGCGCCGTAAAAGATGGGATTTGCCTGCTCGAATTCAGTGACCGTAAAATGCTGGAAACGGAATTGAAAGATCTTTCCCGCATTTTCAACGCAACTATAATACAGGGACAAAACCCTCATTTCCCCCTTCTGGAAAAGGAACTTCAGGCATATTTTTCCGGTAAGCTCACTGAATTCACCGTGCCACTTCATACCCCGGGAACAAGCTTCCAACAGGCTGTATGGAATGAACTACGCGCCATCCCTTTTGCCGCCACCCGCAGTTACAAAGAAATGGCCGGCGCTGTAGGAAAGCCTGATGCCGTGCGCGCCCTGGCCAATGCCAACGGAATGAACCGTGTTGCCATCATCGTACCCTGCCATCGGGTGATAGGCTCAGATGGATCCCTCACCGGTTATGCCGGCGGCATCTGGCGCAAGCAGTGGTTGCTCAACCATGAATCCTCCGTCCTCGCCAACTCTCATACCGCCTCAACCATTTGAACTCCCCTCTATTCCCTAGTGATTATTCCCTCATCCTCATTCATCCCCAACCATTTGAACCCCCCTCTATTCCCTATTGCCTATTGCCTCTTCCATCCCTCCATCCCTCCATCTCTCCACCTAAATCCTCACCCCAATGGTGATATAAAAATTCCTCCCGTCACTGGGCCATATTCCTGGACCTGGATAAAATGCAGGTCGCTTGGTGAAATATTGCCGGTTGAAAATATTATTGATCCCTCCACGTACGGAATAGATGGAATTGGAACGAAATGATAGATTCAAATCCCAGACAGAATAAGCAGGCGTATATCCCTTCGAGCCATTGGAGGGAGGCGTATCCGTATTCAATGCATCAGAAAATGTTGCAGCTGTATAATTATACAGCAGTGAACTGCTGAATGATTTGTACAACATCTCCAGCCCATTGCGGCTTATCCACCTGGGGACAGATTCCACCCGGTTCCCTTTCACAGATACATTGGTACTGCCCGATGCAACATTTCCCTTTGTATATATTGCTTCCATCCATGCGCTTGAACTGAACAGCCCTGCATACAAATTTTGGGTAATGGGAAATTTATATTGTAAGAATAGTTCCAACCCGTTGGTCCGACTATCCCCAATATTCGTTTTGTACGTATATGGCTGACCGTTATCATCATTCAATACGATCGAACCCATTCGGTTCTTATACCTTATGCTGAATGCGCTGATATCATATTGCAGGCGTCCCAACACCTTGCCCCTTATACCCAATTCTGCAGTATGTCCCCTCGCATCTTTAAGCTCACTGTTTACCCGTTCATACACAGATACAGGAATTATATCTTTGAAGATAGTTGGCCGGTAAGCCTGCGACCATCCGCCATAGAGGTTGTTATTCTTATCAATTTGAAATTGTGAACTGACGCCTGCTAACAGGAAACGGTGGGGAATATCATTTGGCAGTGCACCCGGATCATAATATTTAATGATCCCTCTCATCCTGCTCCTTCCCTGTTCAAAACGAAGACCAGGTGATATTGTCCAGCGCGTATTAATCTGGAATGCATTTTCCGCATATACGGCAATGTTAGATGTGCGGAAATGAAGGTCCCGCCCAAATCCGGCTGCGTCCACAGAAAGGTCATAATCTGTTCCCGTTGTTCCCTTGCCAAGTTGCCGCCGGTGCAGGTCGTTATTCATATAGGTGATTCCTGTGGCCAATTTCCCCCTGATACCACTGATTGTATAATGATGAAGTAACCTTATATCAAGTGTATTGCTATGAAAATTATCAATGTCAACCTGTCGGTTTTTATACTGCATGGTTTGCATGTCAATACTGTCAGCAACATTAGCGAATGCATCAAACAACACGCTGTTCCTTGCCCCATAAACACCTGATGCTATTATATTGATACTAGTATTGGCTGATGGGTTCCATAAGAGAGTAAGGGAAGGAACATATATGTCCGGACTGAAATAATTCCTGCTCCTCGTGCTCATCCTGGGGTCTGCAGCAAACATGCTATCATTCAATTGCCCGGGTAACTGGTGTAAATATTTGGATCGGCCAATGGCGGCTGTCAGACCTAGCTTTTTACTGAACTGGTAATGTAAATGTGCAAACTGCGCTTCGGCATCCGATCTGCTGTTTTCCCGGTATCCGTTTGAATGACGTTTGTGGTAATAGGCATAATATGAGAACCTGCCACTGGTTCCGCTGATAGCATTATATGTACTCAATAAGCCGAAAGAACCTGCTGTGTTTACACTCTCAAGTGTGAAAGCTTTTGTGCTGTCGGGCTTCCGCGTAACATAATTTATCATTCCACCAAACTGTGCACCATATTGCAACGAACCGGTTCCACGGATCAGTTCAATTTTTTCATAGCTCTCCATCGGTGCACTGTAATGACTTGCCGGGTATCCATACATATCTGAGTTGAGCAGAATGCCATTCTGCCTTATATTATATTCCCAGCTTCGATGTGGATCGAGGCCCCTGGTGGAAATATTCAACTGGTTGCCACTGCCGTCCATATCATATACAAAAACGCCAGGCACTTTGGCAAACAATTGCCTCCCCGTCTTAATGGCGATGTTCGCATTTGTTTCACCAATATTTACTTGTTCGGTTTTCTTCCCGATATAGAGGAAACCATTTGCTGCATCAGGCATTCGACCGATATCCTTGTGTTGCCAGCTCCGGATAATGATCTCCTTCAGCTCTTTTACCGAGGTGCTATCAGTTTCTTTTTGAGCGTTTGTAATCAACGAACAAAAGATGCAAAACAACAAACATATTATTTTCCCCATCAGCTATTTTGTTGATCGTCTTCAAAATCACTTAATTTGACCTTGATCAGTATTCAAGGTTCAACCATAAAATTATGGATAATAAACTCTTTATTGCGCTGTTTTCAGTTGTAGTTCTCGTGCTAATTGCCTGCAGTCCCAATCCATATGCAAAAACAAATAAGGCGCATAAACACCAGGTTAAGGAACTCGCAAAAAGGTTAAGAACATTTCCTCCTGCTAATAGTCTTGATAACTCACTATTGCAATCAACAAACAGCTGGGTTGGTACTACTAACTTCGGATTACGCAAACCGAATTTTGTCATCATACACCATACTGCACAGGACAGCTGCGGACAAACATTACGGACCTTTACACTTCCGCGTACCCAGGTGAGTGCTCATTATGTAATTTGTAAGGATGGAACCATTCACCATATGCTGAACGACTATCTGCGTGCTCACCATGCTGGAATTGGAAGCTGGGGTTACGACCGCGACCTAAATTCTTCCAGCATCGGGATTGAACTCGATAATAATGGATTCGAAAATTTTCCGGAAGCCCAGCTTATCAGTCTCTATCGCGTTCTCGACACGCTGAAAAAAAGACATAATATTCCGACTGAAAATATAATCGGACATGGTGATATTGCGCCTACCCGCAAGAATGATCCAAACTGGAGATTTCCCTGGAAAGCTTTATCAGAGAAAGGTTTCGGGAGATGGCATGGAGATACCACCGGAATAATAATACCTGAAAACTTTGACCATATCATGGCACTCCGGCTAGTTGGATTTGATACCAAAGACAGCACCGCCTCCATCCTTGCCTTCAAGCGTCACTGGATGCAGGACACCACCTTAGGAATGACCCCCAGTGCCAAACGCATCCTCTACACCCTCATCCAATAAATCTTACCTCTTACCTCTCACCTCTTACCTCAATTCTTACCTCTTACCTCTTCCCTCTTACCTGTTAGGCTGTTTTTCCTCGACAGCTCCACCAAATGAATTTTCTCCGCCACAATCCGCGTAGGTTTTCCCTCCACCTTACTCCATTTCACCAGGCGCATGTATCCATCTGAGATCTCGATGCCCGTGATATTTCCATCTGCATAACAACAACATCCCGAATTGAAATAGCTGGCCTTCATTTTCCGGAATGAGTGGCTTAGATGATCATATTCCCTGCTTCTTCTTGGGATCTCATTAAGGATCTTTTTGATAAGTGCCTCGTCTTTTTTTTCCTGTGCGTCTTCTAGTTCCAGGTAAAGTCTTTCCAGATGCGTGAGTGAATTAAATACCGGCTGGTGTGTATGACCCGTGATCAGAATAACATTTTCCTGGGAAGCACTCCATTCATACATATAGAGGTTGTGCAGGTTTTTAAGCGTGGTATTTCCGGAGGGCATATTGATCCTGATCTCCAGGAAACTTTGAATGGGCCCCCATATATAACTAACGAACCATTTACTGAATGCATTACCATCACTCTGTGCATCACCCTGGTGACCATGGGTGCAGAAAATATCGATATAGCCATAAGGGAGTTCTGCTCTCAATACCGCGCCTGCAGATGCTTTCAGGGCTTTCCCATAAATCGATTTCAATACCATGGGAGCAAGCGGATCATTGTCCCAGTAAAGATCATGGTTGCCGAAAATTTTGACAAAAGCATTCCGGTCGGCGAATTTTTTTTCCAGCGCAAAATTATCCTTGTTATAATTGATCACATTGGGTAACAGGTTTTCCCAAAGCTCTTCACTATCACCCAGGTTGATATAGTAATAACCATTGTTGTCGTAATGTGTAAGAGCCGCGAGATAATTGTCTTCACAAATGGCAAAGTCATCCGCGCCATCGCGGGTTCCTTTATGTAGATCACTGAAAATAATGACAGGTTGTTCATCGGGACGAAAAGGGACCAGGGTGCCTTTCTTCCCAGGTTCGGTTATGATTGACCGGTAGAGCTCACTAAGCGCCTCATTCACCTTGTCCTGCCTGGGAGCAGATGAAAACCTGTCGGCCAGCCATATCACAAGCCTCCGGAACAGGAACTGCAGCACAAATCTCAGTCCCTCTAATATGAACAAAAATATTCTTCGCATGGTCGATACGGTTAGAACGAACTATATATCGCTGGAAAGTTACCGACTATTGGCGGAAAGGTGTCTGACACATGTTAAGGGAACGTTCGAACATATGTTCGAACATGTTGCGAACATGTGTCAGACGCCCTTCCGCCAGGCCCATTACCCCACCTCAAACAACTCATCCCAGCGGGTAGTGTACCTCGGACTCCGCATCTCCTGCCGCATTTTCCAGGGTCTATCAATTCCCGAAGCCGCAAATTTCACCATATCATTACGCTGACTGAAATTGATATTGTCCAGCGCCTGCATCAGCATTTTCCCCTTATTGCCAATATCCCCCGAGAACAGGTTCCCCTGTATCGCTTCATCAGGCACCAATCCCCCCAACAACACACCGGCCTTAAGATAGCGCTCCCCCTTTTTAAAGAGTGCCTCCGCCAGCGGAAGCGTACACGCGATCAGGTCATTGGTAGAACTGCTCGCCGGGGCCAGCACAGCACTGCTGCTAAACTTCCGGGGATTATAACTGAATTTCTCCCCTGAGGCCGCCACCACATAAACTTCCACCCAGGCCGCCGCATGTTGCTGCCTCCGCAGTTTTTCGGCTGCCCTCGCCGTATAGGTTGCTACGGCCTCTCGGATGGCCGCAAGATCTTCCACCGGCCTTCCAAACATGCGCGAAGTGCCGATCATTTTTTTATTCTCCAAAGGATCTTTCATTTGTATACATGGTTCTCCATTAAGTTCTCGGATCAGTCTTTGTC
Source organism: Flavihumibacter sp. ZG627 (assembly GCF_000814325.1). GTDB lineage: Bacteria > Bacteroidota > Bacteroidia > Chitinophagales > Chitinophagaceae > Flavihumibacter. Next base: position 311,954 of record NZ_JPHF01000001.1, read on the forward strand.
CCACCACCCCACCAAGGTTTTTTCTCGCCCATTCCAGCGGCATCAAACTCAGCTTCCAGGCATTGCTGATTCCCCACTGCCGAAGCTTTTCCGCATACTGGTAACCCACTCCCCATATATCACCCACTTCAGTACTTTCCAGTGCGCCACGGATCTCGTCCGGATCTTCCAGCACCATCACGCATCCCGATCCCTGTTTATCTTTCTTCGCCAGACGGTTGGCAACCTTACAAAGAACCTTCGTTTGCGCCACACCGATAGATACCCTGATCCCCGTCCATTGCTCCACCATCTCCTTTAATTGAAACGCTTGCTGGCGAAAGCTTTCACCGTTTCCCTCACCGAGTTGAAGAAAGGCTTCGTCCACCGAATATACCTCCACATTTTCCGCTCCAACCTGCATCCTTAAAGTATCCATAACGCGCATGCTGAGGTCACCATATAAATTATAGTTGGAGGAAAACACAGCCACCGATCCTGCTTTCATCGCATCCCGCTGCTGAAAAAAAGGAGCGCCCATAGGGATGCCCAGCGTTTTGGCCTCATCACTCCGCGCAATCACACATCCATCATTGTTGCTCAGCACCACAACAGGCGAATTCTCCAGCGAAGGCCTGAACAGTCGCTCGCAGGAACAATAGAAGGAATTGCAATCAAGTATAGCCAGCATAGGGTAATTTTTTAAAGGGAATGCACCACATATGTGACCACTCCCCAGATGCTGAAACTTTCCGATCCGGCATCAATATCTATGGCTGCCAGCCTATCCGTTTCAGGAACCAGCCGCATCTTGTTGAAGGTTTTTTCAAAACGGCGGATCAGCATCTCTCCATTTAATACGGCAATCACCACCTTTCCATTCTGTGGTTTCACCGACCTGTCCACAATCACCAGGTCGCCATCATGAATGCCCGCGCCGATCATCGCATCCCCGCGTACCCGCAGGAAAAATGTAGCCGGCTTGTTACGCACCAACTGCTCATTCAGGTCAATACCCTTTTCTGAATAATCATCGGCCCCGGCGCCGAAACCCGTCGCATTGGCATTGCGGACCTGGTGCTGGTCAAAGGTTTTGGTGCCCTGGTAGGAGGCCGTAAAAATGTTGTCGAAATCCATAGAAAATAAATTTTTCAATACTAAAATGTTTAGTAAATTTATGCTAAATAAGTTGGTTGAACAGATTTTATTTTAAGAAAATGACAGAAATATTAACCTCCCGCCGGGTTTATGAAGACAGGTCCATGGCCGATTACAGGCTTCAGGTGATAGCTCCTGAGGCTGTTCGGGAAAAAATAGTCGAAGAGACCAATTATGCCCGAAATGTATTTGGGGAGGAGGCTTTCGCTGGAGGGGAAGATTGCCTGGTACTGGCTTCTTTTAAGGCAAGGGAAGAGATGGAAGATACCCTTCTCCGATGGCTCCACCGGATCATCGGTCAGCAGGAGGGCTTTGGCATACTCCTTAATAATTATGGTAGTCTGCCTGGCGCCCCCTTGTACCTGAGGATCCAGGATCCAACACCTTTTCACCAGTTGGTCGAATCCCTCAGGGTGATCGACGCACTGATGAAAGGCAATCAATGCTCCTCCCTTCAATTATACAGGACGCCCCGTCTCATGCTGATGCGATCCATGAAAGAAGAGCGGGAACTGGAAATGTTGCTCGATTTCTCCGCCAGAACATTCCGCGCTGAGATGGAGGTGGAAGAACTGCAACTTGTAAGGCAGGATAGTGATGGCAGTATAAGACTGGTCAGCCGGCTTGCATTAATGCCAAGGGGATTAAAGAGAAAAGAAACAAATAACGATAACGATTAAATGATTCAACATGCAAACTGCAACAAGAACATATGAGCATGGCGTTAATGGTGCCGCACCGTACAATGGATTATTCAGCATGCCCGGTTACCAGGTTTATGAATACCAGTTGGTGCTGGCTATTCCTGATACTATTAAGGACAGGATCCGCAAATTGCGCCAACAGTTTTCTGAACAATACAATCTTCCTGTCCCGCGTAACAGTGCAGTGATGATCCCACTGGTAAAATTTCGTCAGCGGCAGTTACTGGAAGAGAAAATGAGATCTTCCCTTCACCAACTGGTAATGGGATGGCGTCCCTTTACGGTGAACATGAAAGATTATAAAAGTATGCCTACCCACAGCATCTATATTCCCGTTACCAGTAAGTCGGCCTTGCAACAATGTGGTCGAGAATTGAAATCAATGCAACACCTGCTCCGGCCCGATACCAGTCACAATCCTTTTTTCCCACTGGAACAACAGTTGATCATTGCTGCCAAATTGCCTCCGGGTATTTATGAGAAAGCATGGCAGCAATATGCATATCGCCATTTCAATGCTCAATTCATGGTAGATGCCTGTCTGTTGCTGAAAAGAAAATCAGGTGAACAGCACTGGCAAATTTTGCAGCGAATGGAATTAAAAGACATGCCGGTAGGGGTGAAGCAGGGGATGTTGTTTGCGTAGAAAAAAGGCAATAGGCAAAAGTGAATAGGCAGTTGGCAACTTTCACCAGCGTGTGAGGAATAAAATATTATATATGAAGGGAAGAGGTGCGCAAATAAATACTGCCAACCGTTTTGATAAGCATTCGGCAAGCAGGGAACATATCGAATCAGTTGATGACTGGAGTGAAGCTGATCCTGTTACAAAATATATTGAACAGGAAGGGAAGGCGCTGGTCAATAAGGTTGATTCGCCAGATGTAAATATGTTCTACAGCATGAATCCCTACCAGGGTTGTGAACATGGTTGCATTTACTGTTATGCCCGTAATTCGCATGAGTATTGGGGTTATAGTGCAGGAGTGGATTTTGAACGCAATATCATTGTCAAGAAAAATGCTCCGGAGTTATTGAGGAAATTCCTGATGCGAGCATCCTGGGAATGCAAGCCCATCTCCATCAGTGGTAATACTGACTGCTACCAGCCGGCTGAAAAAAAATACCGTATCACCAGGCGCCTCCTGGAAGTGTGTAATGAGTTCAACCAGCCCATCGGTATAATAACAAAGAACGCCGGTGTATTGCGCGATAAAGACATCCTATCTTCCATGGGTAAACGAAACCTCGCATCTGTCATCGTTTCGATTACCAGTATGGATGAATCCCTCCGGCGGGCAATGGAGCCAAGAACCACAACTGCCCAACAGCGCCTTCGTGTTATAAGAGAACTCAGTGATGCGGGTGTTCGCACAGGTGTTATGCTTGGACCAATGATACCTGGTTTGAATGATCATGAACTCCCCGCAATACTGGAAGCCGCCGCTGAAGCTGGTGCAAAGTTTTCCGGATATACTTTCGTGCGACTCAACGGTGCCGTGAAACTGATCTTCCATAACTGGCTCTATACAACATTTCCTGATCGTGCCGATAAGGTCTGGCATAGTATAGAAGACGGTCATGGTGGAAAGGTGAACGACAGCCGCTTCGGTACCCGCATGCGGGGCGAAGGAAAAGCAGCGGAAATGGTGCGCCAGCAATTTAAAACCTTCAGTAAACTCTACGGACTCAACCAGGATCGCTGGGAATTGGATACGGACTCCTTTCGTAAACCCGGGCAGCAACTGAGCATCTTTTGATATTTTCCCGTAATTTCTACGGGTAAAGCATCAAACGCATGCCCCAATTTTCAGTAGACCCCGATATCGCTAAGGCTAAAACTATTTCTAAGGATTTTTATATTAACCAACGGCATTTTGATGATGCAAGGGAACTGATCTTTGCGCCCACCTGGCAATTTATCGGCACCACCGACCTGGTAAAAGAGCCCGGTGATTGTTACCCTTTTACCTTATTGGATGGCTATCTCAATGAACCACTCTTATTGACCCGCGATAAGAATGGTCAGTTGCATTGCCTCTCTAATGTTTGTACCCACCGCGGAAACCTGATGGTATATGAGCCCTGCCGCAATAACCAGCTGCGCTGCAAATACCATGGTCGGCTTTTTGACCTCGACGGACAATTCCGCTCCATGCCCGAATTCAGGGAAGTCGAGAATTTTCCTACGGAAGAGGATAACCTCAAAAAACTTCCTCTTTTCCAATGGGGTAAACTGCTTTTCACGTCGCTGCAAGGTGCGCGCAAGGCAGGTACCGAATCCATCGATGAAAATAATCCTACACCTACTGCCATACCTGAAGCCATACCTGCAGAAACGATGTTCAGCGAAATGATCAACCGGGTGGGATGGCTGCCTATGGATAAGATACAGTATCGTCCCGATCTTTCCAGCGATTACCTGGTCAAAGCAAATTGGGCACTCTATTGTGAAAACTATCTCGAAGGTTTTCATATTCCTTTCGTGCATGCCACACTCAATGCCGTGCTCGACTTCGGAGAATATACCACCGAAGTCTATAAATATTCAAACCTCCAACTGGGCATCGGCAAGAAAGGTGATAGCTGTTTTGACCTGCCCGCTAATTCACCCGATTTCGGAAAACAGGTGTCTGCATATTATTTCTGGGTCTTTCCCAACATGATGTTCAATTTTTATCCATGGGGATTATCATTCAACCTGGTGCAACCCCTAAGCGCTGATACTTGCAAAGTTTTATTTCTGAGTTACGTGTATGATGAAAGCAAATTGGGAACCGGCGCAGGCAGCGGACTCGATACGGTTGAACACGAAGACGAAGAAGTAGTGCAGATGGTACAGAAAGGTATCCGTTCCCGCTTTTATGAACATGGCCGCTACAGCGTAAAACACGAAAAAGGAACACATCATTTTCATTCGCTCATCGCATCATTCATGAGATGAGCAAACTCCTCCGCACCATAAATTCCAGAACGGCAATTGCCCTCGTGGTGGGAACCGTAATTGGTTCAGGCGTTTTCATGAAGCCATCCCTCATGCTTGGACAACTGGGTTCTCCCTGGTTGCTTTTATCCGTTTGGGTGGTGGCTGGATTGGTTACTATTTTCGGTGCGCTCAGTAATGCCGAAGTGGCTTCCTTATATCCTGAAACTGGTGGCCCCTTTATCTTCTTCCAGAAAATGTATGGCAAAACATTTGCCTTTCTCTATGGCTGGGCAGCCTTCGCGGTCATCAATACTGCTGGCAATGCTTCCATCGCCTATATCTGTGCTGAATACACAAATTATTTCATTGCTCTCCCACGCTTCGATGCCATAACGGAGAAGGCTATCCGCTTCTATATTCCCTTTATCGGCTACGTGTTCCCACTCGCCAATGCAGGCGTTAAGGCACTCACCATACTGCTGATCCTGATTTTAACCGCTATAAATTATCGCACTGTTCACGGGGGTGGCGCCTTGCAACGGTTCTTAACTGCTCTAAAGGCTTTGGCGATTCTGCTTTTGATAGGCGGCATCTTCACCAGCGGCAAGGGATCTTTTACCCACCTGGCTCAATTGGTAGATCGGAATTTTGAAATGAGTTATATCGGTGCCTATATGGCTGCCTTATCGGGAGCATTCTGGGCCTATGATGGCTGGAATAATATCAATACCGTGGCGGGTGAAATAAAGGATCCCCAACGCAATATTCCGAAGAGCCTGCTGCTTGGCTTGGGTGCCTGCATGGTCATTTACCTGCTGCTCAACCTCGCCTATATTTATGTATTACCCGCGGAGCAAATGAAGCAGTCTTCTTTCGTTGCCTCCGATACGGCCGAAATGGTATGGGGCGCAATAGGCGGAAGCCTCATAACGCTGATGGTTATCTTCTCCACCTTCGGGTCCCTGAATGCGAACATCTTTGCTACGGCCCGACTCACCTTTTCTCTCGGCGAAGAAAGTAAATGGTTCTCCCACGCAGCGAAGGTTCAGCCCGATTACAAAACTCCCGGCAATGCCCTCTGGCTGAACGCCATCTGGGCCTCAGCCATGGTGATCTCCGGCTCCTTCGATATGCTCACCGATATGCTCATCTTTGTATCCTGGTTTTTCTATGGCATGGGCGGACTCGGACTCTTCATCCTGCGCTGGAAAAAGCCCGATCTCCCCCGCGTTTACAAAGTGCCCGGCTATCCCATCATCCCCGCGATTTTTGTTCTCTTCACCGCCCTATACCTTGTCACCACACTCTACACCGATATTGCCAACTACCGCGCAGGGAACGTCCCCATCATCAACTCCCTGCTCGGCGTCCTCATCACCCTGGTCGGCCTCCCCGTTTACTGGCTCAGCAGGAGATAACCCACAACCCATCTGACGCCTGTCAGGACAGGCGTCAGATGGGTTGTTAAAACTTAAAGCCCAACCGCACAAATCCCCTGCGTCCATTAGCGCCCATCTGCACAGCATCCCAGGGACCGCCGGTTTCATTGTTGAATGCCCACCATTTTGCTCCCGGAGCAAAACTCATATCGGGATGGGTGTTGAAAATATTGTCCACGCCCCAGTAGAGCCCGAAATTCTTGCTGAGCTGGTAACTCATATAAATGTCGGCAACAGCTTTCCCGCTATACACATACTGATCGCGCACCGGGCGGCCATCATCGTCGGCCGGAACATATGCATAGAGATCACCACGATTGAAAGGGGGATTGAAATCTTCTGCCGTCCCATCCCCATATCCCAGCAAAGTCTGCTTACCGAAATAAGTGATGCGACTACCAATACCGAACTTCGCCCAGTTATGTTCCAACACCAGCCCGAACTTACTGTTAGGCGCAGAAGCTAAAATGAACGCCTGCTCACGATCGGTAAGAAAAGTTGCACGCAGTTCAGGTGTTCCGCTGAGTTTGCCGGGAACATTCACCTGGTCAATGGTCATATCCTGAATATTTCCCGTCAGCAAGGCCTTTATACTCCTCGATCCAAAACTCTTATTATATTCCAGCACCACATCAATGCCTTTGTTGGTAGTATTCACCGCGTTCGCAAAGAACTGCGCCAGCGCAACATCCAGGCGGATCATCTCTGCCCGAAGGGCCGGGTCAATGCCTTCATCATCAGCACTGAATTGTCCGCTGAGCACCACCCTGTCTTTTACCTGAACCCAATAGCCATCAATAGTGAGCGATAATGCAGATCCCAGTTTCGCGGTAAATCCAAGTGAGGCATTCAGCGAATTCTCTTCCTTCAACTCCGGAATACCCGCAGCACGCGTCACCTCCGAATAGTTGGGAGCGATCTTCACTTCCTTGATCTCGGTTCCCTGCACCGTGGTGAAGGTGGAAGAGAAGTTCATCTGTTGCAATGATGGCGCGCGGAATCCCGTGCTGAAAGAACCCCTGATATTCACGGCCGGACTCACCTTATACCTCGATGCCAGTTTGAAATTTATGGTCTCGCCAAAATCGCTGTAGTTCTCAAAACGGGCGGCCAAGCCTACCAGCCATTTGGTGCTGATATCGAATTCTGCATCCGCAAAAACACCTACTACCGATCTTGTCGCATTCACCTCATCCGCAGGCTGGTAGCCCGGAAAACCCTGCGCACCGCCCGCCTTTTCACCCGTAGGATCGTAGTTGCGATAGGATGCTTCCTCCCCGGCAAATATCTTATAGCGCTCGCGACGATATTCCGCTCCAAAAGAGAGGTTCATGCCCGCCGCCACATCGTTAAAGGCACGCGTGAAATCAAGATTGGCAGTATTCTGACGGAAATTAAATCCGCCATCATCAAACTTCGTTTGTCCCGCACCGAGAGAAGCATTAAAAGTGCGGTCGCCATAGAAATGAAAATCATTCATACCGAAACTATTACTCAAATCCCAGTTCCAGGAACCCGCCATCCCACGTAATCCCGCAGCAACACTGGCATCCTTGATCTTCGTTTGTATATGAGGGTTAAAATAGGTTTCACCATCGGATGTTTCCTTCATGATGCCATCCACAAAAATCATATCCCCATTTTCGTCGGTAGGAAAACGATCGGGCCGGGCCGACCAGTTCCTGGTAAACGCATAGGCATCGGAAGCCTTGGCATTATAGCCACCCAAACTGTAGAAAGTTGCATTGCCCAGGGCCTTGGGTACTTCCGCATTGTAAAAAATTCCGCCCCCCAGCATCGAGCCATCCCCATGCGCGCGGCGATAAATATTGGTGGGAAGCCAGTCCTTGGCGAACTCTTCGGTAACCAGTGTTTGACGGAATGTTTTCCCGGTGGCCAGAAAGTTGCCGGTAAAATTGATAAAGCCATTATCCTTCAGCGCAACACCATAATTAAGATTGGCATTAAAAGCATTACCGTCGATCTTTCCCTTATAAACATATTGTCCGAGATCGGGTTTCTGCGCGGGATTGAATTCATCATCATAGTAGGCCGACCAGCCTGCATTACCCGTCAGCTCGCCGGTAGATTTTTTCAGCACCAGGTTGATTACACCGGCAATGGCATCGGAACCATACTGAGCAGAGGCGCCGTCCCGCAATATCTCCACGCGTTCAATAGCATTGATGGGAAAAGCACTGAGATCGGTCCCTGAGTTACCCCTGCCGCGGGCGCCAAATACTGCAACAAAAGCAGTCTGGTGGCGGCGCTTACCGTTCACCAGAACCAGTGTCTGGTCCGGACCGAGACCCCGCAATGTTGCCAGGTCAATATGGTCGGCACCATCGCTACCGCTCTGTTTGTTATAGTTGAAGGAGGGCGCCGAATAATTAATGATGGAAGTCAGGTCCATTCTCGCCGTAGGCAACGATACTTGTCCAACATTCACCACATCCACCGGCACCGGTGTTTCGATCTTCACTCTGCCAGCGCGCCGGGTGCCTACCAGCACTACGCCGCTGAGGTCGGTAATGGTTGGTTCCAGCGAAATACTCAGGGATGTTTCATTACCCACGGTCACCGTCAGCGGAGCGTAGCCGATCATCGTGATATCCAGCACATCTTTGGGGGATGCCGTTACGCTGAACTGGCCGGCCTCGTTGGTGGAAGTCCCTGCCCTGGTGGCCCGCACTTTCACCGACACGCCGGGCAACGGGGCACCCGATTTGCTATCGGTAATTGTACCGCTAATGACGGTTTGGGAAAAAACGGGGAAGCTGAGCAGGCATAATAATGCCATGAAGCTGTTATACAGCAGTAGTCTGGTTGGTTTCATGCAGTTGGGTGGTTTTAGTGAATTTACAGAAAATCAGGTAAAAGCCATTAAGGGGCCGCCTTTCCCTTATATTTGACGCCACTTATATGGAAAGAATAATTGAACATGTAGCAGCGCTCTGGCGAAATTATACCGGTACCGAGGCCGCGGAGATCACCAAGTTACCGCAGAGCGGTAGTGATCGCCTGTATTTCAGGATCCACGCACGCGCGGCTAATGCCAGCGCCACAGGCAACGGAATCACCGCGACCCCACCCGCAATAGTAACCGACCCCGGTCCCGCCTATAACGGCATCTCCTCCTGCAAGCATTCCTGCATTGCAACCTATAATAACAACCTGCGCGAAAACCAGACCTTTCTTTCCTTTACCGAATCGCTTCGTTCTGCCGGATGTCCCGTGGCCAATGTGGTAGCGGTTAACGATGCGGGTGATACTTACCTGCAGGAAGATTTTGGCGATACCTCCCTCCTCAACCTGCTGGAACAGCAGGGATATAGCGCCGAGGTATATGCGCTTTTCCAGGAGAGCCTTTCTAAACTGGCGCACCTGCAGGTTCGGGGAGGTGCGCAGATCAATTATGAAATGTGTCTTACCGCGCATGAATTCGGCAAGCAGGCCATACTAAGTGATCTCTTATACTTTAAATATTATTTTCTCGATACGCTGAAGTTTCCGTACGACAAGCAGGCTTTGCTCAACGATTTCGAAGCGCTGAGTACCTACCTCACGCATACGGAGAACAAGCATTTCATGTTCCGCGATTTCCAGAGCCGGAATATCATGGTTACCAATGATGGCCAGGTCCATTTCATCGATTACCAGGGAGGCATGCGGGGAGCATTGCAATATGATGTGGCTTCCCTGCTCTGGCAGGCGAGGGCCGAGCTTCCGGAAGATTGGAAGAACAGTCTGCTGGAATATTATATAGGGGAGGTGTCGCAGCATTTGCCGCATCCGCTGGATCCGGCACTTTTCACGGCGCAGTACAATGGGTATGTATTGATCAGGTTACTGCAGGTGTTGGGAGCTTATGGCTTCCGCGGATTTTTTCAGCGCAAGGCGCAGTTCCTTTCGAGTATTCCGCTGGCGCTGAAGAACCTGGCGGCTTTTACCGATAGCCGGCGTATGGGCATTGCCGTTCCCGAGTTCGACAAATGTCTGCAGTATTGCACCAGTGATGAGGTGATGGCAAAGTTTGAGCCGCTCCGCGCCGATGAGTCCACGCCGCTGGTGGTGCGGATCCATTCATTCTCTTATAAAAAAGGTATTCCTCCTGATCCAACTGAAAACGGGGGGGGATTTGTGTTCGATTGTCGGGGAATTCTTAATCCGGGAAGGATCGCCGAGTACAAAACTCAAACCGGCCGCGACAAAGCTGTTCGTGATTACCTGGAGCAGCGGACCGTGATGCCTGATTACCTCAATTCGGTTTTCGATCTCGTGGATATTACGGTCACCGATTATATTAAAAGGGGATTTGAGAGTCTGCAGGTGAATTTCGGTTGTACCGGCGGACAGCACCGTTCTGTTTATGCTGCCGAGGCGCTAGCGCGTCATCTGAAAAATAAGTTCGGTGTCCGAATCGAGTTGCGGCACCTGATGCAGGAAGAAAAAAATTGGATCAACACTGGTTAGGGTCCCCAAATCTTACCTCTTACCTCTAACCTCTTACCTTAAATCTTACCTCTTAAATCTTAAATCTTAAATCTTAAATGAAAGGGATGCTTTTTTCCGCCGGCCTCGGCACGCGTTTCAAACCCTGGACCGACAAGCATCCCAAGGCATTGGCGATGGTGAATGGAAAGAGTTTACTGCAGCGCAATATTGAATATTTCCAGCGATTTGGGATTACCGAGGTGGTGGTGAATGTGCATCATTTTGCTGACCAGGTGATAGAGGCGTTGGATCGTTCGGGGGGATGGGGGTCTAAGATCATTATCAGCGATGAGCGTGAAGAACTGCTGGAAACTGGCGGCGGACTTCTAAAGGCGCGACCGTTTTTGGAAAGCCCTGCCGCAAATTCCGAACTCTTTGTAACCATCAACGCCGATATCCTCACCGACCTTGATCTCAATAAACTGATCGCCTTTCATAAGGAGCAGGAAGCGCTCGTAAGTTTTGGCGTAACCGACCGGCTCACTTCCCGCAACTTTTTATTTGATGCGGAAAATCGTTTACGCGGCTGGGTTAATACAGCAACTGGTCAGTACCGCTGGCCTTCCGGTGCCGCACCCGCAAACATTTCCGCTCTTGTTCAAAAAGCTTATAGTTGCGTAGTCGTATTTGATCCGCGCATATTCGGACTCATGCGACATACAGGAAAATTCTCCATTGTTGATACGTACCTCGATCTCGCAAACGATCACCGTATCATGGGTTATGATCATAGTGGCGACCGTCTCGTGGATGTGGGCAAACCGGAAAGCGTTGCACTCGCAGAAGCTATGTTCCCCTGATATTTTCAATAGCTAGCAACCCCTGAATCCCGGAACCGCGGAACTCCGCAACCCACGAATTATCCATTAATTCAAATACCCTAACTTTAATCCGGGCCCAAACGATATGACGAAACTGCTCGCCAATAATAAAAAGTGGATGCTGCTTGCATTGCTCGCCATCCTCATCGCCAGTGCCGGCTTCATAAGCTTCGGCAGCAACAATGAAGTTGATTATAGCGCCGATGTAAAACCTATACTGAATAAGAAATGCATCTCCTGTCACGGCGGCGTGCAGGCAAAATCCGGATTCAGCCTTCTCTTCCGCGAAGACGCACTCGCGAAAACAGAATCGGGAAAACCCGCCATCGTTCCGGGTGATCCATCCGCCAGCGAGATGATCCGTCGCATCACCCACGACGACCCCGAAGAAAGAATGCCCTACCAGCACGAACCCCTTTCAAAAGAAGAGATCCGCATCCTCAAAAACTGGATCAAACAGGGCGCTAAATGGGGCGATCACTGGGCTTACCTGCCCGTGCAAAAACAAATTGTTCCGGAAGCGGCGGATTTGGAGATCGACGCATTCATTCGCGCCAAACTTGAAGAACAAGACCTCAAACCTTCCGCCCCGGCAGATAAACCAACCATCCTCCGGCGCGTGAGCCTCGACCTCATCGGCATATATCCCGAAGATCATATCAGCAAAAAATTCCTGCAAAGTGACGGCAGCCAGCAAGCCTACCAGGCACTCGTTGACAGCCTTCTCGCATCGCCCCGCTTCGGCGAAAGATGGGCATCCGTATGGCTTGACCTCGCCCGTTACGCCGACACAAAAGGTTATGAATCCGACGGCCATCGCGATATATGGCCATACCGCGACTGGGTGATCCGCGCCTTTAATAACGACATGCCTTACGACCAATTCCTTACCGAGCAAATGGCGGGCGACCTTCTTCCATCACCCACAAAAGATCAATATATCGCCACCGCCTTCCACCGCAACTCCATGACCAACGATGAAGGCGGAACCGATAACGAAGAATTCCGCATCGCCGCAGTAATGGATCGCGTCAACACAACCTGGGAAGCAACCATGGGAACCACCTTCAGCTGCGTGCAATGCCATAGCCATCCCTACGATCCCTTCCGCCATGATGAGTACTATAAATTTGTTGCCTATTTCAATAATACCCGCGATGAAGACGTGCCGGGAGAATATCCATGGCTAAGGCAACTGGAGACCAAACAGGAGGAGCAGCTGGAGAATATTTTAGCGTGGATAAGGGAAGGTGAAAAGGTCGCTGATGCAGCAGCAGTGGAAAGAATGCTCCGCTTCTACCAACCCGCCATCAACTCCACAACAGCAGAATGTATAAAGAACGCCGTCATTGGCGGTAACAACTATGCGCTTCTCGTACGCAATAACGCCATCGCAAAATTCAAAAGCGTTGACCTCAGCGACGCGGAAACCATGACCTGGCAGTTTTACTCCAATAAAAAAGGCGGCGTCCTCACCGTTAGGATCGATTCAGCCAACGGCCCCATTGTAGTAAGGGAAAAAGTGCCGGCTAATGAGAAATGGCAGTTTGCTGAGTTTGCGGTCGCGTTGGAGGCAGGAGAGATGGAGGGATGGAGAGATGGAAGGAAAACCGGTGCAGGCAAGAAACTCAGCGTGCACGATATCTTTGTCTCCTACGACAACCCGAGCCTACCCAAAACATTCAACGACGGAGCCGACTTCGCCATAGTCTTCAACTGGATTGCCTTCACCCCGGCATTCCCCGGAAAAGGCAGGGAAGGATATGAGTCCAACAAGAAACTCTACCGCGATCTGCTCACCGCCTATGTTCCCGGTACCCCAATACTGCTCGAGAACCCCGCTAACCTGCATCGCACCACCAACCTCTTCGAACGCGGAAACCGCATGACCCCCGGCAAGGAGGTTCAACCCGCAGTACCTAATTCCCTCCAGATCAAAGGACTCGAAAACCTGCCACCCAACCGCCTCGGCATGGCAAAATGGATGACCGACAAACGCCATCCCTTGGTATCTCGAACCATCGTGAACCGGCTCTGGGAGCAACTCTTCGGCAGCGGCATCGTGGAGACTCTTGAAGACATGGGAACCCAGGGTATAGCACCCACCCACCGCGAACTGCTCGACCACCTCTCCTGGAAACTCATGCACCAATACAACTGGAGCCTCAAAAGCTTGCTCAGAGAAATGGTTATGAGCGCCACCTACCGCCAGCAATCCCGCTTTGGGAAAGATGAGGGCGACCCCTTTAATAAATTCTATTCGCGCGGACCACGCACCCGACTAAGCGCAGAACAGATCCGCGACCAGCACCTCTTCGTGAGCGGCCTCATCGACACAACCATGTTCGGCAAAGGCGTAATGCCCTGGCAGCCCGACGGTATCTGGCTGAGTCCATATAACGGTGCCCGCTGGGAGAAAAGCAGCGGTGGCGACCAATACCGTCGCGCCATCTACACCTACTGGAAAAGAACATCGCCTTACCCGAGCCTGATAAGCTTCGACGCAGCACAGCGGGTGGTCTGCAATGCAAGGCGCATCCCCACAAACACCCCTCTGCAGGCCCTGGTGACGCTGAACGACAGCGCCTATGTAGATATGAGCCGCCATTTCGCCCGCCGAATGCAACAGTCCGGCGGCGGGACCCAGCAACAGATCGGCACCGGCTACCAATGGCTCACCTTCAAGCCCCTGCCAGCAGAGAAAGCAAAACTTATGATGGACCTATATGATAAATCACTCCGCACATTCCGCGCCGACCCGCAGGCCACCTGCGAAATGGTAGGGATCGACGACGAGTTCAATAACCCTGGCGCCGCCGCTCTGGTGGTGGTAGCCGGCGCCATGATGAACCTCGACGAAGTGATTATGAAAAACTGATCCAAAGGGGAGGGCCCCGCGCCCTGCGTCTGACATGCGTCAGACGGCTCCGAAGAGCGAAGATGGAAACCAACCCCGTCTGACGTGTGTCAGACGCATAAAAACGAAAAATTAATAATGACCCATAAACACGACCACGCCCAGCGCCTCCTCAAAGAGGCCGAAGCAGCCGAACTGCGAAACCATACCCGGCGGCATTTCCTCAAGGAAAGCGCCATGGGACTGGGATCCCTCGCCATCGGCTCCCTCCTCGGCGCCTGGGGATGCGGAAACGCCGCAAGTAAAACCAATCCCCTCTCGCAGGTAGCCTTCGACCCGGCACACCCGCTGCTGCCGAAGAGCCCTCCATTCCTGGGGAAAGCCCGCAGCGTCATCTATCTCCATATGGCCGGGGCTCCCTCGCAACTGGAGCTGTTCGACTTTAAACCCGAACTCGCAAAAATGGATGGACAGGATTGTCCCCCCAGCCTGCTGGCCGGCAAACAATTCGCTTTCATCCGCGGCGTCCCCAAAATGCTGGGTCCGCAGGCCAAATTTGCACAGCATGGCGAAAGCAGGGCATGGATCAGCGAACACCTGCCGCATTTTTCCACCGTAGCCGATGAGGTCAGCTTCCTCAAAGCCGTTACCACCGACCAGTTCAACCATGCCCCCGCGCAGTTGCTGATGCATACCGGCAGTCCGCGCCTCGGCCGCCCTTCCATGGGTAGCTGGGTCACCTACGGACTCGGAACGGAGAACCAGAACCTCCCCGGATTTGTAGTGCTCACCTCCGGCGGCAGCTTCCCCGATGCAGGAAAAAGCGTTTGGGGCAGTGGCTTCCTCCCCAGTGTTTACCAGGGCGTGCAGTGCCGCAGCGAAGGGGATCCCGTTCTCTTTATCAACGACCCCGCCGGCATGAACCGCGACCTCCGGAAAGCATCCATCGATGCTATCAACGCCGCCAACCTGCAGGAATACAACGAATACAATGACCCGGAGATCCTGAGCCGCATATCCCAGTACGAAATGGCTTATAGGATGCAGATCAGCGCCCCGGAAGTAATGAATATCAATAACGAACCCGACTATATCCACGAGATGTATGGCACGCAGCCGGGCAAGAGCTGCTTCGCCAATAATGCCCTGCTGGCACGGAAACTGGTGGAGAAAGGTGTTCGATATGTGCAACTGTTCGACTGGGGCTGGGATGCCCATGGCGATAATGCCGGCAATGCCCTCAACCTCGGTATCATCAACAAATACCGAAGTGTTGACAAGGCCATGACAGCCCTGCTGCTCGATCTCAAGCAACGCGGACTCCTCGAAGAAACCCTCGTGGTTTGGGGCGGCGAATTTGGTCGCACCCCCATGATGGAAAACCGGAACGGAGCCCAGAACCCTTTCAAAGGACGCGATCACCACACTGAGGCATTCACCATCTGGATGGCCGGTGGCGGAATCAAAAAAGGCTATACCCACGGCGAAACCGACGAGATCGGCTACAGTGCCGTCAGCGGAAAAGTGGAAGCCTACGATATCCAGGCCACCATCCTCCACCAGCTCGGCTTCAACCACGAAGAATTCACCTACCCCTTCCAGGGCCGCCCCTTCCGCTTAACGGACGTGGGTGGTAAGGTGATCTCCCAAGTGGTGTCTTGACACGTTTTTTGTGGACGAAGTCCACGAAAAACATGTCAGACACCTTGCCTCCATGTAAGATGTAAGAATTAAGATTTAAGAATTATAAGAAACCATATGAACCGACGCAACTTCCTAAAAAACACCACCCTCGCCACTGCCGGCGTCTGGACCGTTAAAGACAGTTTTCTAACCCCCAACCGCGCCGCCGCCAAATCCAAACTCATCATCCTCGCCACCAACTGGGGATTCACCGGAACCATGGACGCCTTCTGCGCCGCCGCAAAAAAAGAAGGCTATGATGGCATCGAAGTATGGTGGCCGGGCGAGGCAAAGCAGCAGCAGGAGATCGCCGAAGCCGTTCAGAAACATGGCCTCTCAGCCGGATTTTTATGCGGGGGATGGCAGACTAACGTGGAAGAACACCTGAAAACATTCACCGACAGCGTAGCAAGCTCAACCGAACATAAAGACATCAAACCGCTCTATGTCAATTGCCACGCCGGCCGCGATCATTTTAACTACAACAGCAATCGCCGCTTCATCGATTATGCACTGGAGCGCTCCGCAAAAACAGGTATTCCCATCTACCAGGAAACCCACCGCGGACGGATTCTTTTCGCCGCCAATATCGCCCGCGCCTATATGGAAAAACACCCTCAGATGGAACTGACCCTCGATATTTCACACTGGTGTAATGTGCATGAAAGCATGTTGGGCGACCAGGAAGAAACCATCTCCATGGCGCTGGATAAAAGTTCGCATGTGCATGCACGTGTGGGCCATCCCGAAGGTCCGCAGGTGAATGATCCCCGCGCCAAAGAATGGGTGCATGTGGTGGAACAACATTTCAAATGGTGGGACAAGATCGTGGAGCGCAGGAAAAAGGCCGGGCAAAACATTACCTTCCTCACCGAATTCGGTCCGCCAACCTATATGCCCGTGATGCCCCATACCCAGCAGCCCGTGGCCGACCAATGGGCCATCAACGTACACATGATGAACGAGATCCGTAAACGCTATCTATAATATGCTGGAATTCATTGGCCGTTTTCATCCGCTGCTGGTGCACCTGCCCATCGGGATCTTATTGCTTGCCTGTTTCTTTGATCTGCTGGCCATGCGTCCGGATTATGCACAGCTACGTTCTGTTGTTCCACTGATGTTATTGATCGGTTTTATCAGCGCCCTGCTTTCCAGTATCAGCGGTTTCCTGCTCTCGGGTGCAACAGATTATGATGAGGACCTCGTGCTCTACCATCAATGGCTTGGGATAGGCACCACCGTTATGGCTGGTATCCTCTTCAGCCTCCATAAAAAAGGAAGCAGCTCCTCCCGCTGGGGGACTATTTTATTGGTTTTGCTGATCACCATCACGGGGCATTTTGGCGGAACACTGACCCATGGTGAGGGCTATCTCACAGAGGGGTTGGGTGGAGCGGTTGAGACCGGTCCTGTGCTCGATTCAGTACCCAATATACAGCAGATGGCAGTCTATAACGGACTGGTACAGCCGATATTCGAAGCCCGCTGTGTAGGTTGTCATGGCGATTCAAAACAGAAAGGCGGGCTCCGCCTCGATGGGGAGGAATGGATCCTCGAAGGAGGAGAAGATGGCCCCATATTGCCCGACCCGAAAGACGGAGAAAACAGTGAGGGCGAAATGATAAAAAGATTGCTGCTTCCCCTGGAGGCGAAAAAGCATATGCCTCCCAAGGCAAAAAGTCAGCTTACGCAGGAAGAGATCTCGCTCCTGCATTGGTGGGTAAGGAGCGGTGCTCCCTTCAATAAAAAAGTAGGGGAGATGGAGCAGGATGGCAAGATGAAAACAGTTTTAAAAGCTTTAGCATCTGGAAAGTCTGCCGGTGGCCCCGAAGCCAGTGTTTCAGACCTGTTGCCATCTGAACCCGTGGCTCCGGCGCCAGCTACAGCGGTAGAACGTCTTCGCGATGCGGGCGTAATGGTACTGCCCCTTGCACAGAACAGCAATTACCTCTCGGTGAGTTTTCTTTCCGCACAGCGGACCGATGATTCTATCTTTCAAACCCTGGAAGAACTGAAGCCGCAATTGGTCTGGCTGAAACTCGATGATATGAAGCTAAGTCCTCAAACCATTAAAAGCCTCTCCACACTGGTGAATCTCCGCAAACTTTCGCTCAGCGGCAGTAGTATAACTGATGCGGACCTTAACGCGTTGCAGCAGCTAAAGCAGCTTCGCTCGCTCAATCTTTCAGCGACGGCCATTACGGTGGCGGGACTTCAATCCATAAAGGCTTTGACACATCTCCGCGAACTCTACCTTTACAAAACAACTATCAAAACCACCGATTGGCCTGCGCTGCAGCAGACTTTTCCAAAAGTAAATATAGATACAGGCAATTACCGCCTGCCCATGCTGCCGGGCGATACAAGTGAGGTGAAACTGAACTAGAAGACTAATCTTTATGGGGCTAAGAACTTATGTAGCATTTGATTATTCGCAAGGATTTTGTTCATTTCATCTATGCCTCTTCTGTTTAAATGATTTGAGTTGTAAAAGAATTGAATATTATTAATTATAGATTCCTGGTTTGTATCGATAAAAGGAATTCCACTTTCCTTGCACATCTGTCCCGTCTGGTTGAAAGCGGAAGAATCATAAATTACTTTATATACCGGGGTTTGAATACATAATAGTTTAATCCCTTTTGACTTACAAAACAGGTTTATCCCCGAAAGCTCAGCTTTTAAAGCAGGTATGTGAGCTGGTTTAAAATAGAATTTCATGTTTTCTTTGGACGGAGGCCAGTATAATGTGTCCCATTGCTCATTATGAAATGCAAATCCATACTTTTCATATGGGGTAGATCCTGGTTTCAATTTCAGGATATCCCATAATAAATTGTATCTGAAGACGGACAATAATGGTATATATTTCTCAGGCTGGGTGAATTGAAAATAGTCAACTATCTGTTTGTTTTCTTCTTTTGGCAAAAATGCATATCTGGCAAAAACATCCTTGTATAAAAAATTGGTGTTATTGTGTACTGATCCTTTATAAATAAATGGGTCGATATTTAATATAATAAACCTGGGAGGCTGGTTGTTTTGCAAGTAATGATTCAATCTTGTGGTTGCCATGGATAATTCAGAATGACCATCTACACCAATATTTGCACTTTTCAGATTAAATGTTGAATCAAAAAAAATCGGATCAAAATGAGCCCATGTTCTTGAACTTCCGAGAAATAATAAATCGGCATTTATATTTTTTGTAAGGTCTAAATTGTCGTGTCCTGTAAGCGTTTTTCCTTCAATTCGATAAGAAATAAGGCATTGAAGAATAACTACAATTAATATTATTCCAAGAACAAAAACGCTTACGTATTTCAGAAATAAACGCATTACTCAAAATTGAAAATATATGAACTGTTTTTCACTTGCAGAACTTGCATAAAAGATTGTTATAAAGAAGATGATATAATAAAATGCCCAACGGGCAACTTTTCTGTCAGGATGTTTAAATGCCTGGAGTGCATGTTGGTGTTCTCTTCCTACCCACTCAACAAGGAAAAAAAATATAGTTAGAATAAATAGCGGACCTGTTGAACCAATTTCTGGAAAATAAGGTAGCTGAAAGAGTGATGTAGATATAATTTCTGAAATAATACTAAATGCATGGCTTATGTTTTCAGCCCGGAAGAAAATCCAGGCAAAAACTGTAAGTGAAAAAGTCATTGCCATTTGAAAAAATTCCCGGGGCGATGGGAGGATTTTTCCCTGGGCAACTATATTCAAATTTGTCCTGTTTGTTTTCTTTAATATTGATGGGATAATGAACAATGCATTTAAAAATCCCCAACCAATAAAAGTCCAATTGGCCCCATGCCAAAAACCACTGACAATAAATATTATAAAAGTATTTCTTACACGCATCCAGTTTCCGCCCTTGCTTCCTCCTAAGGGTATATATAGATAATCCCTAAACCATGTAGATAAGCTGATATGCCAACGTCTCCAAAACTCTGCAATGTCACGGGAGAAGTATGGAAAAGCAAAATTTCGTAACAGGTCAAATCCAAAGAGACGTGCGGTTCCCAGGGCAATGTCGGAATAACCTGAAAAGTCACCGTAAATCTGGATGGTGAAAAATAAGGCCCCTAATAATAGCGTGCTTCCAGACAGGGATTCCGAATTGTTGAATATTTCATCCGCATAAATCGCGCAGTTATCGGCTATTACAATTTTCTTAAAAAGGCCCCATAAAATTTGTTTCAAGCCATCAACTGCAAGAGGATAGTTAAATACTCGTTCTTTTTTTATTTGAGGAAGCAAGTGTGTGGCTCTTTCAATGGGTCCAGCCACTAATAATGGGAAGAAACTTACAAAGAGAGAATAATCAATAAAATTTTTCTCTGGTTCTATTCTACCCTTATATATGTCTATTATATAAGATAACCCATGAAATGTGTAGAATGATATTCCAATCGGTAGGATGACGTTTAGAGTACTAGTGTTGAGTTTAATACCTGCCAGTACAAGTGCATCCGAAAGTGATTCAACGAAGAAGTTATAATATTTAAACAAGCCCAGGAATCCGAGGTTAATAATAATACTGAGCCATAACCAGAATTTTTTCTTTGATATTTCCTTTGATTGGTAAATTTTTATACCGGTATAGTAGTCCAGGAAAATGGAAAAGGTGAGTAAAAACAGAAATCTAAAATCCCATGCCCCATAGAAATATAAACTGGCGATTAACAGTATGGCATTTTGAATTTTAAGTCTTTCGCCGGTAACTCCCCAATAGAGAAGAAAAACGATCGGTAAAAATATAGCGAAATGTAAAGAATTGAATAACATTCAATGCGTGACTTTATGGACTTATAAAGCGCGCTAAGGTAAACCTGATTATTACGAATCTACACCCGTACATATATTTTTTTATTGTTCATCCACCATGCAATTACCCATAAAAACACCACAAATGTTACCGCGTAAATAAGTGAACCGGTTTCCGGTTTTTCGCTGATGGGCTTGCAGACATATTCATAAAACCAGCCCAGCGGACTGGTAAATTTCGGTTCCCCTTCTGTATTGGTACCATTGGGTATGCGGATCAATGCAAGCGATTTTGGTATCAGTCCACTCAGTACATATATAAAGAGTGGGTTTTTACCGAATACATCAAAAAACCTGCTCCATCCACCTCTCCAACCCCGGTATTCAATAAGCTGAATAAGGGTCGCCAACACAATAGTGGCCAATCCACAGGTATAAAGCGTATAAGAGCTTGTCCATATTTTCTTATTGATCGGAAATGATAAACCCCAGGCCATTCCCGCCAGCCACAGCACCACCCCCGCAACGAAAAGGTTTGCAACCAATCCGCCGGTGTCCCCCCTCGTGGTGTCTGACGTTCCGTCAGACACCTTGGCTCCAAAGCCCAATCCCTTCGTCCTAATATAATCCCCCACCAAAAACCCAAAGATCACCTGCGCAATACTCGGAATAGTGCTCGCAAGCCCTTCCGGGTCAAAAGCTACTCCCTCTCCTTTATACAGATGATTTTCACCAAGCAAAGCGCGGTCTAGATGGGTGCCCCAAAACCCTTCGAGGCTATAAGGGTCGGCCGGGTCCCCCGCCATAGCCGTTATAACCCAGTAACCCAGCAGTAGCAGGGCCGCCATATAGAATGCACCCCTGGTTTTGAAGAAGAATATGATCAGGGCGGCGAATGTATAAGCAAGTGCGATCCGTTGTAAAACCCCAAAAATCCTCAGATCGTGGAATGATTTACCCACTAATTGCCCCTCCTCCCACCGCACAAAGGGAAACCAGTTAAGAAAAAGCCCTATCAGGAATATCAGGACACCTCTTTTGACAATTTTGGCAACCGCCGCGGCCTGTCCCATTTTTTCAAGTTTGGGCAGAACAAACGCTATTGCATTACCCACTGCAAAAAGAAAAAAGGGGAAAACCAGGTCCGTAGGGGTACATCCATGCCATGGAGCATGTTTCAGGGGACCAAAAATGGCGCTCCAGGTACCAGGATTATTAACTAAGATCATAAAAGCCACGGTAGCCCCGCGGAAGACATCAAGGGAGTAGAATCGTTGGTTCACAATCGGTTAGTTAGGTGTAAATGATGACAGTATCGGGAAATTAGTCAATTATACTGATTCTGTAACGTGCCTTGTCAGTTACAATTGGACTTGCCCATTTGATTTTGAAACCCGATTTACTAATTGATTCAATTACACCCGTACCCACAAAATTTGAGTTGCTGGCATTGAGGAAAACAACCATTTTACCAACAATAGCTTTGGGATGGGGTCGCTGAATCTCTACCGAATTACCCTGTTTATTTACGGTAACATCTTGTATTATAATAGATTCTTTATTTTTTATTGCATTTTGAACCCTTGTAGAAAGGAAGGCAGGTTTTACGCCTAATGTTGTGGAAACCTCAACATCCTGAACAGAATAATCCCGCTCTGAACCTAAAAGAATAATTGGATAATTTTTTCCGTAATACCTGAGTGAGCCATTTTTCAATGCTACCCCACCGCCCGACAAATGATTATCAGGCAAAAAACCAATGTCTTCAGGATAACGGAAATCAATGACAAACTCCGAAAGGCAATCCCCTACAGCAGATTGCCAATGCCCAATACGTAACACGCTTTCAGCATATATATTCTTCATGAATAGGGGAAACCAGCCATGTGAAACCCTGTAAACGATCTGTACTACTTCACCCGCAATATTTACCCCATCAATAGTCCAATGTCCCGGCCTGGCAGCTCCATATTTATTGAAGGCAAATACGGTATGTGTTGTACCCCATGCACCGAGATTAATGACCCGATTTAATTTTTCCTGGTCCTGGCAACCTGCTATTCCAATTTTGCAACTTCCGATACGGATGTTTTGAAAAGTTATCAGCTCTGCATTTTGTGTAGAACCATTTGGAGAAGTAATTGCACCGATTGTGAATTTATCAAAACTGCAATCCTCAATCCTTATGCCTGTTGAACCGCCCCTTGATCCAGAACCTCTGTAAAATTTCTTTAGGCTTGGGTAGCCTCCATCAGGTGGTAGTGTGGATGAAAATGGATCAATGGCAATGGCACAATAGGGCGAATAACGGCTGTCGCGACAAGTTCGGTCTCCATATTCCTCCAGGGTGGATCGATAAAGATCAGATAAGGAGATTTTTGGTACCTGGTAAGCCCCCTGAAAAAATATACCTGAAATGATACACCCTTTCCCTTTTTGAATAGATAAGGCAGGAGCATCCTTAAAACTCGCCTGAATTACACTCATATCTCCCATATCCCACATGGTTGACTCGCCAATAATTTTAATAAAAACAGCTTTGTAATCTTTCCCATCCCAATTTGAAACCACCAGTGGCTTCTCTATTTTGTACCTCCCTTTTGGTATAATTACTGATTTCCCTGACTTAATTGCAGAATCAATAGCCTTCTGAATAATATAACTGTCATCTGCGCTTCCATTACCGCGAGCACCCAAGTCTCTCACATTTATCTGTGCATTAGTGAGAATAGGCAGAAAGAGTACAGCAATAATCAACTGTTTTATCATAAATATTGGTTTTGTAGAAGACCTTAAAAACCGAAAATTAGTCTTTAGAAATAAAATACTAAATAAGAACATTCTATTAATTCACCCGTCTTTTTCGATGAATGTTCAACTAAGAGGCTATTTTATGATATTTGCATTTTCTGATAGCTGGCACGTTCTTTTTATAAAAACCTGACCGAAACATAGCATTCCTCTAAGTATGGTGATCTGGAGCATAACTGTCAATTACCCTATATTTGTCTGCAAATGTTTTGGCATTGGTGTTACTTTAAATCCGATTTTTTGTGGTGTTGGCATTGACTGTCTTAGTTTTTCATATAAGTTTAAAATTAATATAAATCGAAGGCATCGGAGGGAAATTCCCTACCCTGCCTTCTTCGCTTTTAAAGGGTCAGCAGAAAATATGATAGTGGCTGGATAACACGCTGTAATAGAATTGAAGATAATTTCATATGATCTGTTTAATATTCAAATACTTGAATATCAATTAAACAGAACCATTTCGGCACGATTGTTTCAGAGGGTTGCCGCAAATAACTCGACAGGAGGGCCTGGGACTGAGGAGGCGAAGCTATTTAAAATGCTTATTTTATTAATGAATTGAGAGCATGACGAGTGATAATATGCATTGGTACGCTGTATATACTAAACCCAGATGGGAAAAGAAAGTTTTTGAGTTAATGCGCCATAAAGGGTTCGAGTCCTATTGTCCGCTTAACAAAGTCAAGAAGAAATGGAGTGATCGTTTTAAAACAGTGGAGGAGCCCTTATTTAAAAGCTATGTGTTTGTAAGAGTATTAGAAGCCGATCTCCCGAAAGTGAGGTTTGTGGATGGTATTGTGAATTTTGTTTATTGGCTGGGAAAGCCAGCCAGAATTCCGGATTCAGATATTATTAATTTGAAAATGTTCCTGAACGAATACAGTGATATCAAGGTTGAAACACGCGATAGCTTTGAACCAGGTGATCTGATCAGGATAAAATCGGGCCTTTTAATGCATCAGAAAGGCAGGGTTGTAGAGGACAGGAATAAAAGTATAATATTGGAAATAAAAAGTCTGGGATTCTATCTGGTGGCTACGGTCAATAAAGACCAGGTGGAAATATTACCAAAAAATGAATCTTTACATGATTAATATTCTTCATAAAATTACTTTCCGTTTCATAGCGATAGTAATGCTGGTATCATTGTTTTCATGCAGGGCATCAAAGCAGGCAAAAAAGGATATGTTGTACCTGAACAATGGAACGCTCGATACCCTGCCTAATAAACAAGTAAAGTTTCCTGAAGCTGTTATTCAAAAGGGAGACCAATTATCTATTACAGTGTATAGTGATAATCCTGAAGCAACCTTAATTTTTAATCAGCAAACGGCAAGGGTAACCACAGGTACTTCAACCGCAGGCGCAAATGCCGGGGGGTACCAGGTCGATCAACAAGGGATGATCAGGATTCAAACAATTGGTGCAATTCAGGCTGCAGGTATGACTCGCAACGAACTCGCTATTCATATATCAGATAAGCTGAAACCTTACCTGATGAATCCATTTACCGATGTCAGATTTTTGAATCCAAGAATCACTGTAATAGGTGAAGTACAAAAACCAGGCGTTATCATCATGCCAACGGAAAAGATTAGCATTCTTGAAGTCATTGGTTTGGCAGGGGATGTAACCATGTATGGACGGAAAGAGAATGTACTGGTGATCAGGGAATCAAATGGTGTCCGGGAATTTGGGAGGCTTGATCTGAGAAATACGAACATCTTTCAGTCGCCATATTATTTCCTACAACAGAATGATATTGTGATGGTTGAGTCGAATACAAAAAAGCAAACTGCAACTGACCAGGAAAACATGCGGAAATTAACATTGGTCACAACCTTTGCAACTTTGGTATCCACTATTGCCATATTAGTAACCCTGTTCCGATAATAATTGATAAATGATTGACGACTCAAGCCACGGTAAGAAGAATTTTACCTTAACCCCAAAGGAGCTATTACTTCGTTATTTATATTACCTCCCCTGGGTAATATTATCGCTAGGTTTAGCCCTTACACTTGCCTGGGTAAAACTGCGTTATACTACCCCGATTTATAGTGTCTCAGGTAAATTATTGGTGAATGAAAGGAATCCCTATGGGCAATCAGGAGATAAGTTTGCTAATATCCTGGAATTACCAGATAACAGTAACAATCTCAATAATGAGATCCAGGTCATAAAGTCAAGTACCATGGCAATGCGGGTGGTCAGGAAACTTGAGTTGCAAAAACAATATGCAATTAAAGGAAACATCAGAACATCCCAGAGTCATTCCACAGATCTTCCTTTTCAATGGTTAATTGAAACTGCAGGAGATTCTGCAAAATCTAAGAGCTATTTGATAACGATCGTATCTGATAACAAATTTACAATTGGAGAAAAAACGGATGAGTATAGTTTTGGCCAGCAGGTTAAAACGGGCGATATGGTGTTTCGATTACTTCCTTTTTCTTCCATACCTACTACTGAAATAGGAAAACAATTTCTACTCTCATGGTATAATGAAAATGATGTAGCATGGGGATTTACTTATGCTATTAATCTGGGCATTCTTGAAGGCACCAGTGTTTTGAATGTAAATTATAATACAGAGAACATTAAAAATGGATTGGATATTGTTAACCAATACATGAAAGAGTACCAGCAATCGAGTTTTGAAGATAAAAAGCAGATTGCTTTTAATACTCTGGAATTTATTGATGACCAGTTAGATACCCTGCAAAGGGAATTAGGAGGGGTTGAACGTAATCTTCAAAAATTCAGAGAAGATAACAGGATAGTCAACGCAGAATTACAATCAGAAAAGGCATATAGCGAATACAATGATTCACAATCCCGGATGAATGAACTCCAGGTTAAAATGAAAATCATTAGCTATTTGAAAAATTATATTACCGATCCAATCAATACACATAAGCTTGTTCCATCAAATTTGGGTATAGAAGAGCCATCACTGATTCAACAAATTAACAATTTTAATGAATTACAATTGCAGCGTGAGGTTGCATTAAAATCAACCACAACGCAAAACCCCCTGGTTGTTAGTCTGGAAACCGGTATTGAGAAAATAAGGCAGGATATTACTCAGAACCTGGAGAATGTAAGGAATGCAATTGGACTTAGTTATAATTCATTGGCTTCAGTAAGCGAGAAAGCTGATCAAAGTTTCAGATCATTGCCAAGCAAGGAAAAACAATTACTGGAGGTTACCAGACGTCAGGCGATTTTACAGGAACTCTATTCCTTTCTCCTTCAAAAGAAACTGGAAACAGCTATTTCATCTGCTTCTACAATTTCAGATATTAAGATTTTGGAACCTGCTTCCACCAATGGCATTGTATCACCCAACAAAAAATCTATTTACCTCCTTGCGATTTTGCTAGGCTTGGGAATTCCTGCGGCTATTGTATTCCTTATTGAATTACTGAATGACAAAGTATCTGGAAGGGCTGATATAACTAAGGTAACAGATATTCCGATTTTAGGGGAGGTTGGTCATGTGGAAGATGATGTACAATCTCTTATTGTAAAGGATAATAACCGGAGTTATATAGCTGAACAATTCAGGATTATACGATCAAATCTTCAGTATATACTTCCCAAAAATGAGAAGCCTGTGATCCTGGTTACCTCTTCATTCAGCGGAGAGGGTAAATCATTCATCAGCACTAATTTAGGTGCAGTGCTTGCACTTAGTGGTAAGAAAACGGTCATATTGGAAATGGATATCCGTAAGCCAAAAATACTTAAGGGATTAGGCATGTTGGAAAGAAGGGGCATTTCCAATTATATAGTATCTGATATGCGATTGGAGGATATTCTTCATCCCGTTCCCGATGTTGAGGGTTTATATGTTGTTCCTTGTGGTCCTGTTCCTCCCAACCCCGCTGAAATGCTCCTTGATGAACGAGTAGAAGAACTATTTGTTGAATTGAGGAAGAAATTTGATGCAATAGTAATCGACTCAGCACCTGTGGGCCTGGTTAGTGATGCAATGTCTTTAGGCGTTCATGCCAATGCTTCTATTTACATAGTCAGGCATAATTATACATTGAAGAAGCAGGTTGAAATGATAGATGCCATTTATAAGGAGAAAAAACTTCCGTTGGTTAGTGTTGTTATTAACGATGTTACCATCAAATCTGGTTACGGTAGTTATTATGGCTATGGATATGGCTACGGATATGGTACTCGCAATAATATGAATGATTATTTTCATGAAAAAGCGGGTAGTATGCCAAATAGGTTCTTCAAATTATTCTCCCTGGGTAGAAAAAAATAATAGCAGCGAAAGCATGGAAACAAAAGATATTCATTGGTCCACAGTAATTAAACCTCATACTAGTTTATTAGATATTGACCTCAAAGAATTATGGAAATACCGCGACCTGTTGTTTTTATTGGTTAAAAGGGATTTTGTTGCATTCTACAAGCAAACTATACTTGGACCCATTTGGTTCTTTATACAACCCCTTCTGACCACACTGATGTATTTCCTGATCTTCGGCAGGATAGCTAACCTTAGTACAGATGGTGTTCCTCCTATTCTTTTTTACTTAGCTGGTGTTACTTGTTGGTCTTATATCTCAGAATGTTTGCTCAAAACATCCGATACCTTTATCGCTAATGCGAGCATATTTGGTAAAGTATACTTTCCCAGGCTTATTATTCCATTATCGATAGTAATCTCCAATTTCGTGAGATTTGGAATTCAGTTCTCGCTGTTTCTGATGGTCTGGTTATATTATTTTGTAAATGGCCAGGTTCAGGTAACATTTGCAATTTTCTTATTGCCATACCTTGTGTTGATAATGGCATTGCTGGGGTTGGGATTTGGGATTATCTTTTCTTCATTAACCACTAAATATCGCGATCTCCGATTCTTATTGGCATTTGGCGTACAACTACTCATGTTTGCAACACCGGTGGTATATCCATTATCTATGGCATCTGAAAAAATGAGATGGTTTCTCGTGGTAAATCCATTTACATCCTTAATTGAAACATTTAGATATGGATTCACAGGATCTGGCTCTTTTAGCTGGATGCATCTTGGCTACTCTTCATTAGTGGCTGTTATCTTATTAGTTTTTGGCGTGGTTATTTTTAACAAGGTTGAGAAGAGTTTTATGGATACAGTTTGATGGAATGGTTGCCACCGCTTTGAAAAGGAAAAAATAAATGAAATATGTAGTTACAATTGCCACAGGCAATGCGTATTATATTAAAATCGCTGAAAATCTTGCTATTAGTTTTATTTATTGGAATAAGAATAAGGACATAAATTTTGTCATATTAACAGACAACCCACATCTCGTTGATAAAAAAATAGAGTCAAGGATCCAGGTTATTGATATTTCTAAGCACAATTCAAATGGGTTTCTTTCAAAATTTGAACTTATCAACCATTTGAAAGATGGGGAAGTTCTTTTCCTGGATGCGGATTGTATAATTTATGGTGATTTGACCAACCTTTTCAATAAGCTGAAGGGTAAAGGATTTGCTGCTTTTGGCAAACAACACATAACCGGAGAAGGAATAGGCTATTGCAGAAGTATTCCTAGATTATTAGAGAATGTGGGAATTTCTTACTTTCCAATCATTACCGGATCATTATATTATTATGATGATTTTGAACTTGCTTCACGTATTATTAATCATGCGCGCGAGTACGCCAATTCTTATGATCAACTTGGTTTGATAAGGTTGAGAAAAACATTTAATGAAGAACCTTTGATTGGAATTGGTATGGCCAGGGAAAATATTATTCCACTGGAAAATGATGCATTTAGTAAGGGCGATCTAATGTTTTTTGAAAATGTTAGATCTAATGTATTAAGTGGCAAGGCACGGCTATGGAATAATCTGCAACCTCCTGTGCCATATGTAACTGATTTACTGATTTCCACACCACTGATTGTACATTTTGATGGAATCAATACCCAATTCTATAAATACCGCTCCGAGGTTTTCAAACTCAGACTATGGTTTATTAAAGGGATCCATGCTGGAATTTCTGGTAGCATGGTTAATATGTTTTATAAAGCACCCCATCAAATAGTAGAATATCTAAAAAATTCATTGAGGCCCTTTTGGCATAAAGTGTTTGGAGTTAATAGAATCAAGGAGTCATTACGATAAAAGTTTTTTAGTAACAATAGAGAAAAGGATTTTAAAGAATCTGTATTAAAAATTGAGATGTCAGAATTAGCAATATCTGTAGAAAACTTATCCAAACTTTATCGTTTGGGTGAAATTGGAACGGGAACAATCAGTCACGATCTGAATCGGTGGTGGGCTAAAGTAAGGGGTAAGGAAGATCCTTTTCAAAAATTAGGAGAAGAAAACAAAAGAGATACCAAGGGTGGCGGTTTGGTTTGGGCATTAAAGGATGTAAGTTTTGATGTACCCAAAGGTGAAGTATTAGGAATCATCGGAAAAAATGGCGCAGGTAAATCAACATTGTTGAAACTTCTTTCCAGAGTTACAGCACCTACCACTGGAATTATTAAAGCACAAGGTCGTATGGCTAGTTTGCTGGAGGTTGGGACCGGCTTTCATCCGGAATTAACTGGAAGAGATAATATTTTCTTGAATGGTGCAATTCTTGGTATGACTCGGGGAGAAATATCAAGGAAATTTGATGAGATTGTTTCATTTAGTGGAGTTGAAAGATATATAGATACACCGGTTAAAAGGTATTCTTCAGGCATGTATGTACGATTGGCATTTGCTGTAGCAGCACATCTCGACACAGAAATACTAATTATTGACGAGGTCCTTGCTGTCGGTGATGCTGATTTTCAGAAGAAATGTTTAGGAAAGATGAAAGATGTGAGTACCAATGAAGGTAGAACAGTACTTTTTGTAAGCCATCAAATGGGTATAATATCCCAATTGTGTAATACTGGATTATTGATGGAAAATGGCACTGTAAAAGCATATGGATCGATTAATAGCATTATCGATAAGTATATGACTTCAAATAGTGCACATGGGATCAATGAATATATTTACAGTAATAATGCGAAGAATAAGAAAATCTATTTTTCGAAAATATTAACCCGAAACACTAATGGTGATTCTTCTGACAATTTTCGTTTTGATGAATCTATTTCTCTGGAAGTTGATATTGAAATGGAACATTATGATTCAAACTCCCTAATATCCATTACTCTTCAAGATAAACTTGGATATTATATTTCAACTGACGTTATTGAGTTATCTAAGTTTGTACTTAATGAAGATACTTCTCGAGTATCTTTTAAAGTCGAGTATCCTGAATCATTAATCGCGCCAAATAGTTATTATTTCCGGTTGGCTATTTTCAAAATTGATAGAACTGTATATGATTTAATTGAGAACATATGCCCAATTAGAATAAATGATACAGGTACACCAATGTCAAAATTTGAAGGGATCGATTATGGCCAAGTAATATTGAATTTAAAATATTCCACCTGATGTTTAATAGGTTCTTTAATAGATTAAGGAAGCCAAAACCCACAAAGATTGACCTACTGAAAAAGAGTGGCAATCTAGTTGTAGGCCATAATTCTGATATCTCTAATCTGGATATAATTATTTATGGCCCATCGGATGGTACTTTGAATGTTGTAATTGGAGATGATTGTCTAATTAATGGAAAATTCATTTTATATAATAATCGGTCCAAAATATCAATTGGGGATCGCACTTATATAGGCGGCACAAGTTTGTACTGTTATGAGAATATCAATATTGGTGATGATGTGATGTTTTCTTGGGATTGTACAGTAATTGATACTAATGCTCATTCATTACTATCAAAAGAAAGGGAATTGGATGTTTTACAATGGAAGATGGGATGGAAGCATAAAGATTGGAGAAATGTTAAAACGAAGCCTGTTTTAATAGGCAATAAATCCTGGATAGGATTTAATTCAATAATAATGAAGGGTGTAACACTCGGTGAGGGGTGTGTAGTTGGTGCAGGTAGTGTTGTGACTGAAAGCTTTAGTGACTATTCGATAATAGGTGGTAATCCAGCAAAATTTATTAAAAAGACTTCTTAATGAGCAACGTTATAATTGATAATTTTAGAAAATTAAAGTGGGCATTTAAAAATTACGGAGAGATTGGCTATACAAAGAAACTTATCCATTCTAAAGAAGTTGGAGTTCCCGATGTATTCCTAGGACCAATTACATACCAAACAGACTGTCTCGTTACTAGCAATAATTGCGACTTTATCAATGAGCCCAGATTTGCTAAGGCATATGCGGCTGCTGCCGCAACTAAACCTTGGGCAGGGTTTACTTTGCAATGGCGGGTATACATTGTTTGTTGGTTCGCCGATTTTGTAAAGCATTTAGAGGGTGATTTTGTTGAATGCGGCGTTAATACTGGAGCTTATGCAAGAGCAATTATCGATTATATTGATTTTCCCAGCCTGGACAAGAAGTTTTATTTGTTCGATACTTTTGGAGGCTTAGTTCAGAATCAATTAACCTCCAAAGAAAAGGAGCTTGGCTTTTATAAGCATTACAACCATTATGAAGATGTGTATGAGCAGGTGAAAAATACATTTGCGCCTTTCAATGTGGAAGTAGTAAAAGGTATAGTACCAGATACCTTAGTACATTGTAAAAGTGAAAAAATTGCTTATCTCTCCATTGACATGAATGTTACTGCTCCCGAGATTGCCGCGATTAATTATTTCTGGGACAAAATTGTTCCCGGAGGTATTGTTATGCTCGATGATTATGGTTTTGCACCACACATTGAGCAAAAGAAAGCATTCGATACATGGGCAAAGGAGAAGTCTGTTAATATTTTATCCTTGCCTACGGGTCAGGGTGTAATAATCAAACAGAAATAAATGAAAATACTCATCCTAGGTTCTGAAGGATTCATAGGATCAAATGCGGTTCGTTATTTTAGGGAACTTGGCTATGATGTTTATGGGGGTGATATAATCCTAAAACAGGAAGGAAAGTATTTTCTGATTAATCCTGAATTACCAGAGTTTTCTTCAATTTTTATAAAAGAGAAGTTCGATGTCTGTATTAATGCAACAGGAGCTGCTAATGTACAGTTGTCATTTGAGTATCCATCCTTGGATTTTTCATTGAATACTGCCAACGTATTCGCAATTTTAGAAGCGATAAGAAAGCATAATGCCAGCTGCAGATTTATTAACCTAAGTAGTGCCGCAGTATACGGCAATCCTGCAAGTTTGCCTGTTACTGAAACTTCAGCACTAAATCCCCTTTCGCCCTATGGGTTTCATAAGTTGTACAGTGAATTTATTTGTAGAGAGTTCCACCAAATGTTTTCAATTGAGACAATAAGTCTGCGAATTTTTTCTGCTTATGGTGAAGGTTTGAAAAAGCAATTATTCTGGGATCTGCAAAAGAAGATTTTAAATTCCCAGGATGGTGTAGTGAGTATGTTTGGTACTGGTATGGAAACAAGAGATTTTATTTATATCAATGATTTGCTAAAGGCAATTCATCTTATTATCCTCAAATCGAAATTTTATGGACAGGCTGTCAATATAGCTTCCGGTATTGAAACAACTATTAAAAATGCAGTTGAGACTTTTGTAAAAGTTTCATCATGTGACTTCGAGGTTCAATTTTTGGGTGCAGCAAAAGTTGGTGATCCAGTGAATTGGAAAGCGGATATTTCAATTCTTTCTGAGATTGGCTTTTTCCCCGATTTTTCTTTAGAGCAAGGTTTAATTAATTATTATAAATGGGTGACAGAAAAAAAATTGCCCTGACATATTACTATTCTGAGAATTGGATAGCAGGTGCCTACTATGTTGCAAATATCATTTCAGCAATAAATTCATTAGATGATGTAGAAAAACCGGAAATATATTTGGTTCATAGTAGGATGGAAGGTCTTGAGCTTATAAAGAATATCAATTATCCGTATATAAATTTTATCCCTGACAGTCCCGATCTTTATAGTTTTTGGGAGCGTATTTCTAATCGGTTTGCCAGTTTCTTTGGGAAGGGTGAGTATTATCTCCGTAAAAAATTAAAGGGGGTAAACTGTATTTTCGAAGGAAATAATAGATTTTCTTTTATTCCTCGCCATTTTTTTTGGGTTCATGATTTTCAGCAATGTCGCATGCCCCATTTTTTTACAGAAGAGGAGGCTCAAAATCGTAGTTCTCTCCCGGCTAAAGTTGCAAAGCTTTCTGATGCAGTACTGATCTTAAGTAGTTATGACGCAAAGAATGATTTTCAAACTTACTTTCCAGACTATAAATGCAGCATTAGCGTCTTAAGATTTGCTTCTACACTTCCTGATTTTTCTGGCCGTGATATAAAGGTCTTAAAGGAAAAATACGGAATAGTGAATCCATATTTTATTTGTTCTAATCAATTCTGGCAACATAAAAATCATTGGTTGGTTCTGAAAGCATTAAAACGCTTAAAAGACAGTGGTTCTCATTCTTTCCAGATTGTATTTACAGGAAAGAATTATGATTTTCGTAATCCCGATTATTTTGATCAACTGAAAAGCTTTGTAGAAGAAAATAGTCTTACTGATATTGTAAAATTCCTGGGATTTATTGATCGTGATGAACAATTATGTTTAGGGGCTAATAGTATAAGCTATATACAGCCTTCGCTTTTTGAAGGTTGGAGTACCACAGTGGAAGATGTTAAAGCATTGAATCAATTTATTCTTCTATCAGATATACCAGTTCATAGGGAACAGATGAATGATAATGTTTTGTTCTTTGATCCATACAATGAGGCTGACCTTGCAGAAAAGATGCAAATAGTTCTCAACGGCAAGACAAATAAAATTGTAACTGATTATAATAAAAATATCCGCGGATTTGGAAAGGATATATTAGAAGCGTTTAAGGTTAATTGATATGTCGAGTAATTCTGCTATTCGCCCAATTGCAATCCATCTGCCTCAATTTCATCCTTTTGTTGAAAATGACGAATGGTGGGGAAAGGGTTTTACTGAGTGGACAAATGTAACCAGGGCACAACCCCAGTTTCCTGGTCATTACCAACCACACTTACCCTCAGATCTGGGTTTCTATGATCTTCGTTTGAAAGACTCACTGATTGCACAGGCTGAATTGGCTAAGGCTTATGGTATTTATGGATTCTGTTATTACCATTATTGGTTTAATGGCAAACGACTGATGCATCAGCCCCTTGATCTTTTGACGCAAGGATCAGGTATAGGAATGCCGTTTATGTATTGTTGGGCTAATGAAAACTGGAGCCGCCGTTGGAATGGTGACGATACAGAAATTCTTATCAAACAGGAGTATTCTATTACGGACGACATTGCGCACATCAATTATCTTTTGGATAATGTTTTTTCGCATCCTGATTATATCAGCGTTTTTAATAAGCCCTTCTTTGCGATTTATCGTCCTTCCTTATTTCCAGACATTAAGGCAACTATTGAAACCTGGCGCACCGAAGCACTTAAAAAGGGAGTGGAGCTTTATATTGGGTACATGCAAGGTTTCCAGTTGAAAGAGGATCCCAATTCTATGGGATTTGATGTTGCTATCGATTTTCAGCCCAATTTTTATGTCAATCTCCCTCAGAAATCCACCCGCAAAATGAATAAGTATTTTTCGGGTTTGTTTTCAAAGGGATTTCCCGATAATGAACACCGGATTCTTAGTTACAAGGATTATGTGGTATTAATGAAGGAATCATCTTTTCCAGCTTATAATTTTTTCCCTTCGATTACTCCGATGTGGGATAATACAGCGAGACGGAAAAAAGGCGCCTTTATTTTTGAAGATTCTGACCCCGAATTGTATTATAATTGGTTAGTGGATATTTTAAATAAATTTACTCCACCATCATCTGAGGAGAATTTCATTTTCATAAATGCATGGAATGAATGGGCAGAAGGAAATCATCTTGAGCCTTGTCAGAAGTGGGGTAGATCCTATTTGGAAGCAACATGCAAAGCTCTAAAACATATTAAATGATTTCCAGGCCATTGATTTCCATAATCTTGCCTGTAAAAAATGGCGACCCCTGGTTAGATGATACGTTAACTGCAATCTATAACCAGAGTATTGCCGATAAATGTGAAGTGATTGTAATTGATTCTGGTTCAACAGATCGAACTTTTGACATACTAAGCAAATTTCCTGTTCAGCTGGTACAAATTCCTCCCCAGGAATTTAATCATGGTGCCACACGCAATTTTGGAGTAAGTCTGGCAAAGGGCGAGTTTATTGTTATGACTGTTCAGGACGCCAGGCCAAAAGGTAGGTATTGGCTGGAGGAATTGCTTGAAGGCTTTGTAAATGAGGATGTAGTGGCAGTTTGCGGTCAGCAGATCGTGCCTCATGATATAGATAAAAACCCGGTTCAGTGGTATAACCCCATTTCCACTCCGCTTATAAGGGAAATATGGTTCAAAAATTCCGAAGATTTTTTAAACTTATCTCCTGAGGATCAATTGAAACTTTGCAGATGGGATGATGTTAACGCAATTTACAGGCGGGATGTGCTAATTAAGCTTCCTTTCAGAGAAGTGAATTTCGCAGAAGATGCCCTATGGGCAAAGGATGCACTTTTATCTGGCTTTAAAATCGTATATAATCCAACCGCTCAGGTGGAGCATTATCATTACGAAACCCCGGACTATTTATTCGCTAGAAATTTTACTATAAAATACCACTTCTATAAATATTTTGGTGTTATCCCCGATCTTCCTGACACCTATAACAGGATGATGGAAATCCTGAAACTATTTAAGAGCTTAGCCACTAATAATAGGATTGCATTTAAGGAGAAATTTAATTGGCTCTCTTATAATTTAAAGATTCAAAAGGCACTTTTTAAATCAAATCAAACTTTTTTATCTGCACTGAATGAAGGGGTAGATAAATTGTCTGAAGTGCATGATATAATTTGTGGTAAAGTGCCGCAAGCAGTAAAACCTATAATGGAGCAGAAATGAAAGAGCCTGTAGTTAGTGTGCTTATGACCGCATTCAACAGGGAAAAATATATTGGAACGGCGATTGAAAGCGTGCTGAACTCCACATTTAATGATTTTGAACTGATAATAACTGATGATCAATCTACCGATAACACCCTTGACATTTGTAATGATTATGCCCATAAGGATAAAAGATTGATCGTTGTCAGGAATGAAACAAATCTCGGAGATTATCCAAACAGAAATAAAGCGGCATCACTCGCGTCAGGGAAATATCTTAAATATGTTGATGCCGATGATTTGATTTATCCCTGGGGCCTTGAATTATTGGTTAAAATGATGGAAGAACACCCCACTGCCGGATGGGGACTTTGTTCGCTTGAACAAAATAATGATGCGATTTTCCCCATATTATTGACACCTGCTGAAGCCTATCGGTATCACTATTTTGGAACAGGCTTGTTTAATAAAGCACCTTTATCATCCATAATACGGAAAGATGTATTTGAATCCAATGGAGGATTCTCTGGTAGAAGAATGGTCGGGGATTTTGAAATGTGGCATAAGTTAGCTCAAAAGAACAATGTTCTTTTAATGCCTCATGGTATGGTCTGGTATCGGAAGCATTCGGAGCAGGAAATGAAAAGTTATAATAACTTCTTTATGGATTACCTTGATGTTAGGGTAATATTCCTCACCTCTGATGATTGTCCCCTTCAGATAGCTGAACGTAAAAAATTATTAACTGATATTCGGAAAATTATTATCAAAAGGTTTTTATCCAGGCCATTTGCAATCAGAAAAATTGAGCTAAACAAAGCAAGGAATTTAATGAGTTCGCTAAATAGAAGTTTAAATGAAATCTCAAATTAAGTTGTTGAAAATTCGATGAAATTTATTTTACTTTTTTTTATTGGCATATTTAATAAACTAATCAGAAACGTTTATTGGTTAGTCAATGCTTCTCGGATACAATTCGGACATAATTGCAAAATTGAATTTCCATTGATTGTTGAAGGGAAAGGAGAAATCATAGTAAAGGATCAGGCACTTTTAGGCTCAGGTGCAAGATTAAAATGCGAAAAGGGTGGAAATATTTCTCTTTTGGAAAGATCAGTTGTGGGTGGTAATGTCGAAATATCAGTAGTTTCAGGTAATGCTTTTACGCTGGGTAAGGATAGTATAATTTATGAAAACACTATCTGTCATGTTCATAGTAACTGGCTGATCGATTATAATGTGGCAATTGCATCAAATTGTCAGATTTTTTCAAGAGAACCGGGCTGTCATGGCGGCTTAAAGGTAGGAGCCAATACCAGGGTAGGTGATTTTTGCATTATTGATCTTAGTGCTAATGTTGAAATCGGCAAAAATGTTGCAATTGGTCCAAGGACCACCATTTATACCCATGATCATGATTATTCTCAATCTGAACTTGTAGCTCCCTGGAAAGGTGATCCTGTTACAAAATCAGTTATAATAGAAGATGGATGCTGGATTGGCTCTAATGTTACCATTTTGCCAGGTGTCACTATAGGAAAGAATTCAATCGTTGCAACCGGTGCTGTTGTTACCAAGCCTGTACCGGCAGCTACACTTTGGGCGGGTGTTCCCGCTAAGCAGTTAAAGGAGTTTGATCAACCTGCAAATAATGGCGCCTAAAGTCTCAATTTTAATCCCGGTTTACAATTCGGAAAAATATTTAAGGCAAACCATTGAGTCGGCATTAAATCAAACCTGGAAGAATATTGAATTAATTATTGTTGATGATGGATCAACTGATAGTAGCCTTGGCATTGCAAGGCAGTTTGAATCTGACAAGGTCAAAGTACTAAGTACAATAAATCAAGGTGCATGTAATGCTCGCAACCTTGCATTTAGCCAAAGTTCAGGAGATTATATTCAATACCTGGATGGAGACGACCTCCTCTCCGCTAAAAAATTAGAAGAGCAAATTTCACTTTTGGGATCATCTGGTAGAGCTATTTCCTCTTGTAAATGGGTTCGCTTTTACAATGATCACGATTATCCCAATCCATCTTTTCAACATACTTATAAGTCATATGATAAACCTGCAGATTTATTGCTTGACTTATGGAGTCACCAGGAAATGATGCAAACATCCGTATGGTTAGCCCCTCGTGAAATAATTCTTGAAGTGGGTCCCTGGAATACATCATTACGCATAAACCAGGATGGTGA
Source organism: Flavihumibacter sp. ZG627 (assembly GCF_000814325.1). Taxonomy (GTDB): domain Bacteria; phylum Bacteroidota; class Bacteroidia; order Chitinophagales; family Chitinophagaceae; genus Flavihumibacter. Next base: position 350,751 of record NZ_JPHF01000001.1, read on the forward strand.
ATTTTTTGGAAGGGTGATGTTAAGATCTTCTGGTGTTTTGTTTGCAGAAAATTCTCTGGTTTATTACCGATCAGGTGTAAATAATAGCATAACACATAAACCAAGAAATAGGGAAATAGTCAGTTCGCTTCTTAGATCATACACCTCGCTGGAATCGGAGATTTTTAAAATTGAGAAGTCTGAGCGCGTATATAAGGCACTATCATATATCTATAGCTCGTTTATTTACCATTATAATAATCTATATCCTGATTTGGCAAATACTGCACGAAATAAATTACAGGAATGGCGCTTGAAACCAATGATTTCTGTTGGTGGCTCCTCCTTTGTTCGCGTGAGTTCTGTGATTGGATTTTATAATACTCTAAGACTTAGAAAATTATTGTCTGGAAATTAATAATGTACTGTTGGATAGAAAACGGATTATTATAATTAGCCCCTCTGGAAATTTTTATGGAAGTGAACAGGTTCTGTTCGATTATCTGAATGTGACTAGCCTAAGTGGATTGGTATTTGTTCCATACAATTCACCTTTCTATATTAAACTGGTAGAAAGAGAATTTGACAACTTCCAAATAAAGGGATTTAATAGTAACGCAATTCCTGCATTATATTTATCGATTGCAAAAATTCTGTTTACAGGAAAATATGATGGTGTTTATTTAAACGAGGCTGGCCATATCAGGTATTTCGGCCTGTTGAAATTGTTTTTCCCTTCAAAATCTTTTGTAATTCATGTTCGTCTTACCGAAGATGCAGCAGAAAATCGTTGGTCTTCCACTTTCAGGAACAAATTGAAAGCTATTACCATATCGCAGTTTATAGAAAGAATGCTTCCCGTTCCATCTTTAATGATTTACGATCCCTATAATTTTGGAAAAAGGGAAAATTCTGCCAGGCACTATTTTAACGAAGGGAAATTTAATGTTGGTATTATTGGCCGCGTCACATCCACAAAAGGATCTTTTAGGCTTCCAGGAATTATTGAAGAGCTGCAAAGACAAGACAAACTAGACCAGTTTCAATTTCACTTCTTTGGTGATATCTGTGACGATTTTAGTAAATCAGGATTGGTAAACTTACTTTCGTCTACCGGAGCGGTAAGTTTTCACGGATATGTTTCGGATTCCTTTTCGATTTATAATAACCTCCAAACAGTGTTGCATTTGTCAGAGAATGAACCTCTTGGAAGAATATTTTTGGAAGCGTTGAATGAAGAAATCCCTTTTATTGGATTGAATGGAGGTGGAATTGGAGAAATGGCCAGTATGTTGGGAATGAGTGATTCGGTAGTTGACATGGCAGGTAATGATATTAATGTACAAATTGCTAATAGACTCCTATTTGTAAAAACTAATTTTGATAAAATTCAGTCTCAAATAAGTGAATTTAAAGAACTGGGCCGATCTGTGTTTGATCCCATGTCCTATGCAAGAAAACTTGATAGCTGCTTTTAATGAACATATTATTTATAGGTCATTTTGAAGTTGGTTCTACCTCCAGAATGCGTGGATTGGCGATAAAGGAAATATTGAATCCTTCTACTTTTAAGGCAATAAACATAAATATCCCAATTCTTGAAACAAACAGGCTTTTCAGATCAATAGGCTGGAGATTTTATCTTGGACCCCTTATTTGGAATATTAATAAATATATCAGGTCACAGATATCTTCAGCAGACAACTATGATCTCGTATGGGTGGATAAGGGTGTTTTCATTGAGCCTTCAATTTTACAAAGCTTAAAGAAGTCTGGTGCAGTACTGGTTCATTCAACGCCAGATACAGCATTCATGGCCAATCGATCACCTCTTTTCTATAATGCGTTGCCAACCTACGATTTCTGCTTAACTACAAAATCATTTGAGTTAGAGGCATATAAAAAAGCAGGTGGCAGTAATGTTTTATTCTACCCCCAGGGATATGATAAAAACACACATTTTCCGCGACACGATTTTTCTGATAAAGAGGGAGTCGCATTTGTTGGATTGTATGAACCCTGGAGAGCACAGGTTATAGATCGTTTGTTACAAGAAGGAATTACTGTTAAACTGGCAGGAGTTGGATGGCATAAGTTTGCAGAAAGAATGAAAAAGTATCAGAATTTGAGATATTCTGGAACCGGATTATTTGGTTCTTCATATGGGGAGTTTATATCGTCTTCCTGTGCAGCTCTCGGATTGCTTTCAAGGAAATTTCCAGAGCTCCATACAACCAGAACCATAGAGATTCCAGCCTGCGGTACTGCTTTGATTACTGAAGACAACGCGGAAATCAGAAATATTTTTACTGACGAGGATGTAATTTATTTTTCAGACCCCGATAAATTGGCGGGAATGCTGCCTGACCTGTTAAATGACAAACAGCAATTGTTGAAGCGGACTAACAATGGCTACCAAAAAATTATTAGTGGAAACTTCGAGTATCGCCAAATATTAAATGACGCTTTAGTTAAAATGAGGATGAAGTGAGTAAGAAGAAAGCAGTCATTGTACATATTAATCCATCATATAAGTTTCCTCCTGTGATTAATTTATATGAATATGTCAGGTCACATTTTAGGGAAAGTATTGAACTATTTATTTTTACAACAGGCGAAAATACACATACAGGTAACAATGGCGGTGAGAATATTGCTTCATATGCTTTTCGTTCCGACGCCACTGGTTTCTTAAAACTTTTGAATTATATCTGGTTAAATGCTACCATTTTGATTCAATTGTTTAGAATCCGTCCACATGTATTAATGTATTATGAAACCATTTCAGTTGTCCCGGTTTATCTCTACTGTTTAATTTTTCGGCCGAAACTATTCATTCATTACCATGAGTTGATGACTGACAAAGAGTATGCTGCAACTGGATTTCAATCATATCTTCGAAAATTTGAAAGGAGGTTATATCAAAGAGCAGAATGGATCTCCCATACTAACCAACTGAGGCTTGATTATTTCATTAAAGAGAATGCATTACCCCCTTCTTTGAAATTTAGAATTTTGGAGAATTTTCCGTCCTCGCATTGGGCTAATATCTCTCCTAAACCTCAACCAGAAGCGATGCCTACCCGGTTTCTATATATTGGTGCTCTTGATTTGAAGAGCATGTATATAAAAGAATTTTTTTCCTGGATGATGACAAAACCTGATCTGTCTTTGACAATTTATTCCCAACAAAATAGCATTGATATTAAAGAGTATTGTGTTTCAATGGGAATTAAAAACGTTAGTTTCAAAGGATTTATACCGTATAATGACATTCCAGCTATCACATCCGACTTTCAAATTGGCTTGATATGGTATAAACCAGAGAACCTGAATTTTACTTATAATGCACCTAACAAACTTTTTGAGTATTATTCCTGTGGCCTGGAAGTGTGGTTTCCTAAAGAACTAGAGGGTGCTTATGCTTATATGAAAAATGAGACAGATCCGAGGATAATACCTGTAGATTTTTCCGATAAAACCGAAATGGATAAAAATTATATATCCTTTTTGTCTCCCCGGCCCTTTTCTCATCTCCCCAGGTATAATTACGAATCAGTATATGAAAAACTTATCGGTCAATGGCTAAATTGATCATCTGAAAATGAAAAGGCATTTAGCTTCTATATTATTATTGATATATTTTCTTTTATCCTTTACAGAGATAGACAAAAGGATATTGAGCTTTATGCTCTTAAGTACTTTACTACTTATGATCCTTGATAAGCTCGGTAAAGGAATAGTATTGAGGGAAATCATAGCGCTTTTCACTGTATTTACCTGCCTTATTATGCCAATTGTGGGCTATGAGTTCTATACTATTGAAAATTTCCTCGCTCGTCTCTGGATAAAATATATGCCAGTAAGTGAATTGTTGTATTTCAATTATGCATTTCCTGCTGTCAGTGGATTTTGTTGGGCGTTATGTATTCCATTAAAATCAAAAAATGCAGATGAAGGATATTTTCTTGGGAATATTTTCAAACAAATAAAAGGTTATGAAGGAAAGGGAAGGCTTGGCGTAATTCTTATGATTGTGGGTTTTTTAATATCCTTAATTGTTCCTTTTTTGCCTGGGCCTTTACAGTTTGTTGCTAACCTGTTTTACTTTGCTTCCTTTGCAGGTTTTTTATACCTGTATTTTGATAAACAATTTCCCTTAAGAAGATGGATTATAATCCTCTTTAGCCTTGTAATTCTGTATGGAGGTATTATTAGTGGAATGTTTACAATTGTAGCGTATATGGGTTTGACTTTGATTTCAATTGTTCTTTATGGAGCCAGCTACTCACTCCTCAGAAAAACAATTGTATTTCTGCTTGTCCTGTTTTTATTTGTAGTGCTACAAAATACAAAAAGAGTATACCGGGAAAGGACATGGAATATAGGTGCCTCGGGTGAGGTGGCACTTTTCGCTGATCTTTTTTTACAAAACCTTCAGAAAAGGGAAGCCTTATTTGACGTGAAGGGCTTTTTCCCTGTATACACAAGAGCTAACCAGGGTTACAATGTTGCTTTGGTTATGCGAAGATTTCCTGCTATAAAACCTTTTGATGAAGGTCAAAGGCTTAAAACTGTTATTCTCTCATCACTTGTTCCTCGCCTCCTTTGGCCTGATAAACCAAAAGCAGGTGGCCAGTTTAATATGGATTATTATGCAGGATTCAGGATAAGGGGATGGTCCACAAATGTGGGACCAATGGGTGAAGCTTACGGCAGCTTCGGTGTAACAGGCGGAATTTTTTATATGGTAGTGTTAGGGTTTTTTATAAGGTGGTTTTATAGCAGGGTATTTGTATTGGCAAAAAAATATCCGTTGTTAATACTTTGGATACCTGTTCTGTTTTATCAGGTAACTTATTCAGCGGAAAACGACACGTTGCAAATTTTAAACTCATTATTCAAAGCATCTTTTTTCCTATACTTCTTATTCAAAATATTTCCACGATTACTCACTCCTTCAGTTTTGAAGAAGACGGAGCCTGTGAAGGAAGATAGAAATCTTAAACAGGCATTCCATTTTTAAATAATCAGAATATTGAAAACGGCAATTATAACTGGTATCACCGGGCAGGATGGGGCATATTTGTCCAGGCTCTTACTTGAAAAGGGGTATAATGTGATTGGTATCATTCGATCACAGTATGGATCCAATCTTAGCCGCTTAAAATACCTCGGCCTCATTGGAAAAATAACCCTTGTGGAAGGCGATTTAGGTGATCTGTCACAGGTATTGACAATATTAAATAGCTATAAACCAGCTGAAATTTATAACCTGGCAGCTCAGTCTTCGGTTTCTCTTTCATTTCAACAACCTATCGGTACCATTGAGTTTAATGTAAGATCAGTACTGAATATTCTGGAGGCAATCCGACTCTCCAATCCTGCCATCCGGTTTTACCAGGCTTCAAGCAGTGAGATGTTCGGACTGGTGAATGATCTGCCAATAACGGAAAGCTCCCTTATCCACCCCTTGAGTCCATACGCTATATCAAAAGTTACCGGGCATTATATATGTATCAATTACCGGGAATCATATAATATGTATGCCTGCAGCGGTATCCTTTTCAACCATGAATCATATTTAAGGGGTGAAAATTTCTTTATAAAGAAATTGATCCACGGCGCACTGGATATCCTCAATGGTAAAGAAGAATTCCTTGAGTTTGGTAACCTCGATATCAAACGTGATTTTGGATGGTCCGAAAAATATGTGGAAGCAATGTGGTTAATGTTACAACAGGATAAACCAGAAGATTTTGTGATTTGCTCCGGTACGTCACTGACCTTGCGGGAAATTGTTCACTATGTGTTTGACAAATTGAAATTAGATCGCAATTTGATTAGGATAAATCCAAAGTATTTTCGCCCCACTGAAATCCTTGATATTTATGGATCCAATGAAAAGGCAAAGAATGTATTGTCCTGGAATTATCAGATGAGCTTTTTTGAAGTGCTGGATCTGATAATAGAAGAGGAACAAATGAATTATGGAAAATAACAAGAAGAAAATTAGCGTGGCTTTCTTTCAAAGAAAGCCAAGATCAGTTGGAAATTATAGCGTGGAATATATTTTTCAGGACGTAAGAAGAAGGCTTTCTGATAAAATTAATGCAACAATCGTAGAATCAAAGTATGAAAGTTCCGGTTTGTTTAAACGGTTGTTTAATTGTATCCAGGCCTGGAATGCACAGTCTCAGGTGAATCATATCACTGGGGATGTTAATTACCTTGGATTGTTTTTAAACAAGCATAAGACCATTCAAACAATTTTAGATTGTGTTCACCTGAATAGCAATACCGGCATTCGGTATAAAATCCTGAAAACATTCTGGCTAACAATCCCTGAAAAGAGATCCCGCTTTATAACGGCTATATCAGAATCTACAAAGACTGAAATTTTAAAACACCATGCTTGTAATCCGGATAAGATTAAAGTTATCCCGGTTGCTATATCTCCTTTGTTTCAACCTGTAGCCAAAGAGTTTAATAAAATTAAGCCGGTTATTCTACAGGTTGGTACAGCACCTAATAAGAATATCCCCCTTTTGATCGATGCTATTCAGGGTCTTGGTTGTCATCTCCATATTATTGGCAAGGACAACCAGGAGTATAGAGATATGCTCGAAAAAACGGGCACCACCTATACTTACGAATGGGGCCTGTCTGATGAGGATATCAGAAAAAGGTACGCAGAGGCCGATATAATCAGTCTTGTTTCCACATATGAAGGTTTTGGAATGCCAATTCTTGAGGGCCAGGCTACTGGAAGGCCGGTCATCAGTAGTAATATTCTTTCAATGCCGGAAGTGGCTGGTAACGCCGCCATTCTTGTGGATCCATACAATGTAAGTAGTATCCGCAGTGCGATTGAAACGTTGATCCAGGACGATGAATTCAGGAACGATCTTGTGCGCAAAGGTATTGAGAACATCAAACGATTTGATCCGGATCGTATAGCAGAACAATATTTTCAATTATATAAAGAAATTGCATCGTAAATGTGCGGCATTGCAGGTTATATAAACCTTAAAGACGTTTCAGCAGATTTGGATCTCGTCAAAAAAATGACAGATGCAATGGCTCATAGAGGGCCGGATGCAGATGGACTGTACAAGGATGGTTGTGTTGGGCTGGGACATAGGCGTCTTTCCATCATCGATCTTTCTGATTCAGCAAACCAACCATTTGTTGACAGTGCGGGAAGATGGCACCTTATCTTCAATGGTGAGCTATTCAATTTTAATTCCGTTAAAAATGAAATTGATGGCGTTAACTGGAGAACTAGCGGTGACACAGAAGTACTGGCAGAAGCGCTCTTGAAGTGGGGGATTGATGGGGTCTCTAAGTTTAAAGGCATGTTTGCCTTTGCCGCCTGGGACCAGCACGAGAAGGCTCTTTACCTGGTTCGCGATCGCCTGGGAGTTAAGCCTCTTTATTATTATAATGATGGTGAATCCTTTTTCTTTTCTTCTGAGATCCGATCAATTCTTGCAACGGGCAAATGCCCTCCTGAAATGGATCTACAGGCTGTATTCCATTTTCTGAAATATCAATCAACAGGTGGTGAACATTCAATTATTAAAAATATTCAACAACTGGCTCCTGGCCACTTCATTAAAATAAAAAATGGCCAGGTTGAAAAAAGTCAGTATTGGGATATCACAAAAAATAATACTCCTATTGAGGTAACAGATCATGTTGCCGTTCATAAAACCATCAGGAGCTTGCTTTCCAATGCTGTGGAACAACGTTTGATTAGTGATGTTCCTATCGGTGCTTTTTTGTCGGGGGGTATTGACTCAAGTGCGGTGGTTGGACTTATGCGGGAAGTGGGAAAATCAAGGCCTGTAACGTTTAATGTTTCCTTTAGTGAATCTGACTTTGATGAATCTTCCTATGCAAACATTGTTGCTAAGAAATTTGATACAGATCATCACACCATATTTTTAAAGCCTGAATCACTGATCCATTCATTGCCTTCAGCATTGGATGCAATGGATACACCAAGTGGTGATGGAGTCAACACCTATATTGTATCAAAGGCAGTAAAGGAGGCAGGATTAACTGTGGCATTATCTGGTGTAGGCGGCGATGAACTTTTTGCAGGCTATCCCTTCTTTCCCAGGTATAAAAAACTAAATAGTGTATCTGGTTTATGGAATGCGTCCCTACCGATACGAAATCTATCGGCTTCATTCCTGAAAAATGAAAAATGGCATTCATTATTTCAAATGACCGATACAGGAATAGATTCTGTTTACCCGGTACTGAGAGAAATACTTTCAGACAGGGAGATCAATAAGTTACTTATTACAAATGGTAGATCGGTTACAGATGAAACCCGGGAGTTGCTTTCAAAATTAAAAACCAAATTGGCCAGGTTTCCCTTATTAAGCCAGGTCAGTATTGCAGAGTATCTTGGATATACTTGCAATACCTTATTGAAAGATACAGACCAGATGAGCATGGCCGTTTCATTGGAAGTGCGTGAACCTTTCTTTGATCATGAACTTATTGAATATGTATTGCGGCTTCCCGACTCAATAAAGAATCCCCTCTACCCTAAAAAATTATTAGTCGAATCTTTGAATGGACTTTTGCCCGAAGAAATAGTTCATAGGAAAAAGCAGGGATTTACATTTCCATGGAAACACTGGTTAAGAAAGGATCTCCGGGATTTCTGTGATGTTTACATCAGGAACGCATGCGATAGAAAATTTATCAATGCGGATTACTTATCTAAAAAGTGGAAAGCCTTCCAGGCGGGTGATGCTTCGGTAAACTGGATGGAAATATGGTTATTGGTCATACTTGAATATTGGATGGGAAAAAATGGCGTCGATGCATAAGCCCCGCCTGTTGGTTTGTACAGATTGGTATGATCCTGCTTTTAAAGCCGGCGGGCCTATCCGGTCATGTGTTAACCTGGTAGCACATTTGCACAACATCTATGATATTTATGTTTTCACTGGTGATCGTGACCTCGATGAACCCCAACCATTACCGGGTATTATTAAAGATCAATGGATTGAACATGCTACAGGAGCAAAAGTCTGGTATGCTTCCAGTGAGAAGCAGGGATTAGCAGATATTAGGGGAATGCTTGAATTTGTTCGCCCGCAATATTTGTACTTGAATAGTGCATTCTCAAAAATATTTACCATCGATATTTTCAGGGTTGCCAGAAAAATAGGCTTGTCAGGAAAGCTAATATTGTCGCCACGTGGTATGTTAAAACCCAGCGCATTGGCAATCAAGCCGCTGAAGAAAAAAGTATTTTTGTTGATAGCCCGGCTCCTGGGTGTTTCCAGATCACTTCATTTTCACGCTACCAACCAGATAGAAGCAGAAGAAATAACTTCAATTTTTGGAAAATCTGATGTTACGATAGCCCCAAATTTTCCTGCACCCATAAACAGCACTCCTAAACCATTGGAGAAGAACACAGGGTTTGTGAGGCTGCTATTAGTTGGTAGGATTCACCCTATAAAGAATATCGATTTTCTGATAAGGCAATTACCAGCCATTCAAGGTGAGGTGTTGCTAAACATAATTGGTGTGGCTGAATCCTCCGATTATGAGGAACAATGTTTGCAACTTATCAGTGTTCTTCCACCTGATAAGAAAGTAAATATGATGGGGGAGATGCCGCATTCCTTACTTGAACAACATATTTCCAGTCATCACTTGTTCGTTTTACCTACAAAAGGGGAAAATTATGGACATGCTATTGCTGAATCACTTGGCAATGGCAGACCTGTTTTGATAAGTGATCAAACCCCATGGCGGAATTTGGCCGAAAGAAAGGCAGGGTGGGATTGTAGTATAAGCCATCCCGATTGCTTCAGGAAAGCACTTCAGGATGCTGTAGATTGGAACCAGGCTGATTTTGACATGTATTGCCAGGGGGCATTGGATTATATAAAAGATCAACAGGACACAACGAAACTTATTAATAAATACAAACAATTGTTTAACTGATATGTATATACTGGGACTTAACGCTTATCATGCCGATTCATCTGCGGCGATATTCAAAGATGGCAAGATGATCGTTGCAACCGAAGAAGAAAGATTTACACGAGTAAAACATTGGGCTGGCTTCCCTACTCTCGCCGTTCAATTTTGCCTTAAGGAAGCAGGGATTACCCTGAAAGACGTTGACCATATAGCTATTGGCCGTGATCCAAAAGCTAAATTGGGCCGTAAGGTGGCTTATTTGCTTAAAAATCCGGGTGGTGGCTGGAATGCTGTGTTGGACCGTCTGAAAAATGCCCGTAAAGTTGCTTCCCTGGAAGAAGAATTTCATAAGATCGATCCCTCTGTTTCAAAAGCGCTTATTAAAAAGAAAATTCACCAGGTGGAGCATCACCGTAGTCATCTTGCATCCGCTTTTTTTGCTTCTCCATTTGAGGAAGCAGCATTATTATCCATTGACGGTTCAGGTGATTTTACTACGACAATGATCGGTATTGGAAAAGGGAATACCATTGAAGTACTTGACTCTGTTGATTTTCCTCATTCGGTTGGATTGTTTTATACTGCGTTTACTCAATTGCTCGGGTTCCCTTTTTATGGTGATGAATATAAAGTGATGGGCCTCGCCCCTTACGGTAACCCTCTATATGTTGATCAATTGAAAGATGTACTGGTTTTTAAGGATAATGGTTTGTTCGAACTTAACCTGGCGTATTTCAGATCAGCAAAAAGTGGAATTGTTTCCTATGGAGATGATCATATTCCGGTAGTAGCTCCATTGTACAGTGATTATATGGTTGAGAAATTTGGAGCGGTAAGGAAGAAGGATGAACCATTAAATCAATACCATAAAGACCTTGCAGTTTCTGTTCAACGCATTACCGAAGAATTGATCTTTCATATTCTTAATCATTTGCAAAAGAGAACAGGATTGAAAAATGTTTGCATTGCAGGTGGTGTTGCACAGAATTCTGTGGCCAATGGTAAAATCACCAGCAATACAGGCTTTAAAGAGGTATATATTCCTTCGGCAGGCCATGATGCGGGCATTTCTATGGGAGCCGCCCTTTATGTTAATAATGCAGTATTAAAACAACCACGGCAGGAGGCTATCTGGTCTGCTTATACAGGCTCCAGTTTTTCAAATGAAGAGATAGAATCCTATCTTATATCGCGTGATATTCCATATACCCGCTATTCCGATGAGCAATTATTTGATGTTGTTTCTGAACGTCTTGTAAATGCCGGCGTAATTGGCTGGTTCAGTGGAAGGGCCGAATTTGGACCTCGTGCACTGGGCGCTCGCTCAATTCTTGCTGATCCACGCAGAGCTGATGCCAAAGATCTGCTGAATGCTAAGATCAAAAGACGCGAAAGCTTCCGGCCATTTGCTCCATCAATCTTGCAGGAATATGTAGGAGAATACTTTGAATTGAATGAACCGGTTCCATTTATGGAAAAAGTTTTTCCAATTAAGAAAGAGAAACATTCAATTATCCCTGCAGTTACACATGTGGATGGAACCGGGCGTTTACAATCAGTACTTAAATCAGTCTCACCGAAATATTACGGATTAATTGAAGCATTTCGTCAAAAAACTGGCGTGCCTATTCTGCTGAATACCTCATTCAATGAGAACGAACCAATAGTAAATTCACCCGAACACGCTTTGGATTGCTATCTGCGAACCAGTATGGATATGCTTGTACTGGAAAACTGTGTTGTTGAAAGAAAATAATATGACCATATCAATCATAACTGCAAGCTTCAACAGTTCAGGAACCATTCGTGATACCCTCACCAGTGTAGGAAGGCAAACACATCCGGATATTGAACATCTGATTATTGATGGTATGTCCACCGACAATACATTAGACATCGTATCAAAATTTCCGCATGTTAAATTAGTAATATCTGAGCCTGATAAGGGTATCTATGATGCAATGAACAAAGGCATACAATTGGCTTCCGGTGAGGTGGTAGGAATTTTAAATTCTGATGATATCTATGCACACAATCGCGTGCTAGAACAGGTATCCAAATTATTTGAAGACAGTGAAACCCAGGCGGTTTATGCTGATCTTCAATATGTAAAGCCAGATAATCTAAATAAGGTTATCCGGCATTGGAAAGCCGGGGAGTACAGTTCCCAGAATTTTTATTATGGCTGGATGCCCCCACATCCTACATTTTTCGTTAGAAGAGAATTATACCAGGAGGCCGGATTGTTTGATCTCTCCTTCAAAACAGCGGCAGATTATGAGTTGATGTTGAGATTTCTGGTCAGATATGATATACCGGCTACCTATTTGCCAGAAGTGATCGTTAAGATGCGTAATGGCGGAGCCAGCAACGCTAGTTTTAGTAACAGGTGGAAAGCCAACAGGGAAGATAGGCGTGCATGGGATGTAAACGGCCTTACCCCTTATTTTTTTACCATACCTTTGAAACCCTTTAGAAAGTTATCTCAGTTTTTTCTTAAATATTAAATATGTCCAAAGTTGCTTTAGTTACAGGTATTACGGGCCAGGATGGCGCCTACCTGACCGAGTTGTTACTTGAAAAAGGTTATTTCGTTCATGGGATCAAGCGTAGAGCATCCCTCTTTAATACAGACAGGATCGATCACCTTTACCAGGATCCACATGATAAAGATGTTCGGCTGAAATTACATTATGGTGATCTGACCGACAGCACCAACCTCATTCGCATCATCCAGGAAACTCAACCGGATGAGATCTACAACCTGGCGGCAATGAGCCATGTGCATGTGAGCTTCGAAGAACCTGAATACACTGCCAATGCCGATGGTATTGGTACGCTTAGAATCCTGGAAGCAGTACGTTTATTAGGGTTAACAGAAAAGACAAAAGTTTACCAGGCTTCAACCTCTGAATTATATGGTCTGGTGCAGGCTGTACCACAATCTGAAACCACTCCATTCTATCCGCGCTCGCCTTATGCTGTTGCTAAAATGTATGCTTACTGGATAACCGTAAACTATAGGGAAGCCTACGGCATGTTCGCAGTAAATGGAATACTCTTCAACCACGAATCACCTCTCCGTGGTGAAACATTTGTGACCCGTAAGATCACGCGTGGTGTGGCCAAAATGGCACTCGGACTACAGGATAAAATTTACCTTGGAAATTTGGACGCACAGCGCGACTGGGGTCATGCCAAAGATTATGTTGAAGCCATGTGGCTTATCCTCCAGCAGGAAAAACCAGAAGATTATGTAATTGCTACAGGGGTTACAACACCCGTAAGAGAATTCGTGAGGATGGCATTTGCAGAAGTGGGTATTGAACTTGCCTTCCGTGGTAAGGATGCCAACGAGGTGGCTTTAGTAGTTTCTTGCAGTAATCCTGAATATCAATTGGAAATTGGGAAAGAAGTAGTTGCTGTTGATCCCCGCTATTATCGTCCAACTGAAGTGGAGTTATTGATTGGTGATCCAACCAAGGCCAATACGCAATTGGGCTGGAAACCTAAATACGATCTCCCTGCCCTTGTAAAAGAAATGGTAGCTGCTGATGTGGAAAGTTTCAAAAAGGAAAAACTCCTGAAAGAAAGCGGCTATTATGTGAAAAACCAATTTGAATAATAGCCGTGAATAAAAGGATAATTACAAGAGGCGTTTTATATTTTGCTCAGGGTAAGCGCTTCATTGATGAAGCAATTTTTTCTGCCCGTACATTCAGACGGCATCATAAAAATGTTCCTATTGTATTAATTACTCCGGATAATATCAGGAAGCCTTCGCAGTTTGATGATATCATCATCATTCCTGACCTGGGAAATCCTTTTAAAACAAAAGTTAGTTCCTTAACTCGTTCGCCTTTTGATCATACATTATTTCTGGATTCAGATACTATAATCAAAGAGTCGGTTTATGAACTCTTTGATTTCTTACTGAACTATGATCTCGTGATTGCTAACAGGGTATTATGTGAATGGAACGAAGCCTATACCAGGTTCATAGATTATGTTGATCCTGATTGTTATAATACTGGTGTATTTGCTTTCTCAAAATCTCCAATCATGACAGCATTTATCAATGAGTGGATTAAGAGGGTATTGGAGGAGGATTCATCTCGTATGCGCTCGGGTTATTTTTGCGACCAGCATCATTTTAATGAATTATTATTTAAGGATCAGTTTGGAAAAAAAATCGGACTCAAACTGGTGGAAGTGCCGAATAAAAAGTATAATGCACGACCTCACCTGCTTCCGCAATTGAAAATTGACAAAGAGTTTGATGAAATCAAAATTCTTCATCATCATTTCGAAACCAACCCAATAAAAAGACTTAGAGGCTTTGCGGGCAGAATTAAGGCAAGAGTATTAGGAAAAAATAGCTATTAACATATTATATGTTTGACGTTTCTTCAAAAATTTATATAGCGGGTCATAGAGGTATGGTGGGCTCTGCAATTCACCGGAGATTGAAAGAAGCTGGATTTTCCAACTTCATCTTGCGTACTTCTGCAGAATTAGACCTCCGTAACCAGCAAGCAGTAGCAGATTTTTTTGAACAGGAAAAACCCGAGTATGTATTTCTGGCCGCAGCTAAAGTGGGAGGAATCATGGCTAATAACATATATCGAGGTGAGTTCCTTTATGACAACCTGATGATCCAGAATAATGTTATCCATTCTGCCTACACTTCAGGAGTAAAAAAACTCATGTTCCTGGGTTCCTCCTGTATCTATCCGAAACTGGCTCCGCAACCCCTTAAAGAAGAATACCTTCTTACTGGTGAGTTGGAACCTACCAATGAGCCTTATGCTATTGCAAAAATTGCGGGGATCAAACTTTGTGACGCATACCGCTCTCAATATGGTTGTGATTTCATTTCCGTTATGCCTACCAATTTATACGGCCCTAACGATAATTACGATCTAAAGAATTCTCATGTACTGCCTGCACTTATCAGGAAATTTCATGAGGCAAAAATCAATAATCAACCCACAGTAACAATGTGGGGAACTGGTACACCTAAACGCGAATTCCTCCACGCTGATGATCTTGCTGATGCATGCTATTTTCTTATGGAAAATTATAACGAGCCGGGACTTTTGAATATTGGAGTTGGTGAGGATATTTCCATTAAGGAACTGGCTTTATTGGTTCAGAAAGTTGTTGGCTATCAAGGAACAATTGAACATGATCTTTCCAAACCAGATGGTACTCCAAGAAAGTTGATGAATGTCGAAAAATTACACACGCTTGGTTGGAAGCATAGAATAGGGTTAGAAGAAGGCATTAAAGCTGTGTATGCTGATTTTAAAAAACAACACGCCTGACCGGCACCATGTTCTCCCTGTTTAAAAAAAAGCTTCCCCTCATCCCTGACCTCTCTGTCATTGGTATCGACATGCATTCTCATCTGCTCCCCGGCATTGATGACGGATCTCCTGATACGGAAACATCCTTGCATCTGATCAATGGACTGACAGAGCTCGGCTTCAGCAGTTTTATTACCACTCCCCACATCTTATGGGATCTTTACCGGAATGATGATAATACTATTGGCGATGCGCATTCAAGATTAAATGTTGCCGCCTCTTTGGTGAATGTTTCATTTACCCTGCATGCTGCCGCCGAATATATGATCGATGATCATTTCACTAATCTTCTTAAAGAGAAAGCACCACTCAGGACGCTTAATAATAATTACGTTCTGGTAGAGTTTTCTTTTGTCGCCCTTCCATTCGATTGGAAAACAGTTTTCTTTGATCTTCTTATCCAGGGCTACCAACCTGTTCTTGCTCATCCCGAACGTTATAACTACCTGGCTGCCCAACCCGAAATTTTTCAGCAAATATCTGACATGGGCGTTCTGTTGCAGGTTAACCTAAATTCCCTCACTGGCTACTACGGCAAGCCAGCACTTCAACTGGCGCAGTATCTCACAAAACATAAACTGGTCTCCTTCCTCGGAACTGATCTCCACCACCAACGCCATCTCGATGCCCTTAGGCAATCATCCCACCTGGTGGAAAGTATCAAACCAATTCTCGATAGTGGTAAACTCCTTAATTCAAGCTTGATATAATATCCTCTTCTTATTCTCTTTTCTTATCTGAAATAAATTTGTAATATTATGGATTAACCCTTCCTAAACCATCAAGCTCTGATTATGAGAAAGATTCTCATCTATGGCGGCGCAACAATAGTATTGATATTGCTGGCCGCTTTCCTGTTTATACAAGTGAAAGGCATCCCATCTTACCCGGTTGAAAAACCTGCCATTTCACTCAATACTGATTCCGCCTCCCTTCTCAGAGGGAAAAAACTTGCATCCATGTTATGTGCAAGCTGCCACCTCAACCCCGAAACCCGGCAATTAACCGGCAGACCGATGGTTGATGCGCCTAAAGAATTTGGTGAAATTCATGCGCCTAACATTACCCAGCACAAAACTTATGGCATAGGCGACTGGACAGAAGGGGAGATCCTCTTCCTGCTTAGAACCGGTATCAAAAGAGATGGTAAATATGCACCGCCTTATATGGCTAAACTGCCCCTGATGGCTGACCAGGATATCAATGCCATAATCGCCTTTCTTAAATCTAACGATCGCATGGTTGCACCGGCTGATATTCCTGACCAGCCAGCAAAGCCTTCATTCCTTACAAAAGCTCTCACCAATACTATCTTCAAGCCATTCCCGATGCCAACCGCGCCAATCCCAATGCCGGATACATCCAACGCCATTGAACTGGGAGGCTATCTCGCAAAAACCTGGAATGTTTTTCCTGCCATTCAGCCGATTTTAAAACAAACGATTTCCTTGTTCCGGAACTCAGTGAAGGCTATTTTGGTGGGGGTAATAAACCGCTTAACGAAGAGGGAAAAGTAATGCCAACACCAAACCTTACTCCTGATAAGGCAACCGGTATCGGTAACTGGTCGGAAGAAAAATTTGTAAAAGCACTTAAATCGGGAATCAAAGATGGCGAAGCCGCATTGCGATATCCCATGAAACCTTACCCAGAACTAACGGATAAGGAAGCAGCAGCTATCTACAAATACCTGATGTCAATTCCATCCATCTCTAATAAAGTAGAAAGAAACCTCACACCACAATGATGTTAATCAGTTAACGGTTAACTTTCCAACTGAATACTGGTTATATGGTCGAAAACTTATCCTATGTTAAAAGTCTAAATACAATCCGTGCTTTTGCTGTAGCATTTGTTATGTTCCAGCATTGGCTCCCTCTTTCTCATCATCTTCGAAAACTCCAACTAGGATCATTGGGTGTAGATATTTTTTTTACACTGAGTGGCTTTCTCATTACAGGAATTCTACTTTCAAAATTGACTGGTAACAATGATATTTTTAGTCGGGTTTCATTGTTGAATTATAGAAATTTTATTGCACGGAGGATATTAAGGATAGTGCCCGCCTATGCACTTGCCTTATTCCTGACCTGGTTATTGATGAAATATTTACCATCCTTTGAACAATCTGCCTGGAAATGGTTGATCAGCTTTACCACCAACTGGCATGTTATTCAACTGGACTACTGGCCCAGTACAATTGCGCATTTTTGGTCACTTGCAGTAGAAGAGCAATACTACCTTATTTGGCCCATGTTATTGTTTTTCTTCAAAGGAAGAAGCTTTCCCTTACTTGCTTTAATATTGACCGCATTGGCTGTATTTGTAAGATATCAGGCTAGACATCATAACATATTTGATGCATCAACTTTTGCATGCCTGGATTCATTTGCTATGGGAGGATTATTTGCCTGGTATCGCCATCAGAATTCAAGAAATGAATTAACTCCAATAAACTATCTACCCTGGTTGGCATTGGTATTATTTCTATTGGTGTCATTTGGCAATTATCTGTCTATTGACTTTTTTATAAATCAACGCAGATTGCTTGGTTCTTTCGTTGGCATATTATTGATCGTCTTCCTTGTATCCCGAAATGATTATAATAGAAGCAGTAGTTTTTTCTGGGAGAATCCTTTTCTGCTGGAAACAGGTAAAATAAGCTATGGCATATATTTATTTCACCTGCTTGTTCCCGATATACCGGGCTTACATTGGGCGGCAGGTGCGCTGATAAAAGCCGTCATTGTTTTTGGCTTTTCATGGCTTTCCTGGAATTATTTCGAAAAGCCAATCCTTGCCTATAAAAAATATTTTCCCTGATCATAGCTACTGTATTTTTTGTCTGCGTTTACCTATCACCGAATATTTATTATTTTAGGGTATGCATCAATCCATCCTCAAACCTATAATCAATATCAACCCTGATACCTGTAACACCTATCATGATGCGCAGGGGCGCGTAGTGTACATCTCCAGTAACCTGGAAGATCTGTTGGGTTTGCAGTTGACAGGTTGGAGCGGCCAACAAATATTGGATCGTATTTACCCGATCGATAAACGGCACCTTATAACCTGGTGGATCCGAAACCTGCGGGGCGACATCTCGGCCGAGCCCAGCATAATTTTCCGATTCCGTGGCGATGATGGAACCTACATTTGGCTGGAAACTAATATCGAGGTGCTGGACCCAAATTTTAATGGTCAGCCCCAGGCTTTTCTTACCACCATCATGGTACTCGATCAGTATATTAGTTATTACCTTCAAACGGTATTTCATGCTCAATTGGCAAAAACAGAGATGCAGACAAGGTTAGATGCCATTTATGAACATGCAAATCACTTGGCCGGTGAAATCCCCCACCAGGGCCTCATTAAACTGCAGCACCAGTTGGATGACCTTAAAGCGTTATACAATGATCAATTGCGGGTAAGCAGTACCGTTGAAGATGCCGATCCTGATTTGGAAGAAATTAATGTGGTACTGGAATTCGGAAAAATAGTTTCCGCCCTCGATATCCTCTATCCCGATTCAATAGATCCGGCTATCAGTTATAAGGGAGTTGCCGGTTACGCGATGGGTGACCCCGTGAAACTGGAAATAGTCTTAGATAAATTGTACAGTACAATAATTGAAGCTTCCAATGGTATTGCTAAACCTGAATTCACACTCTGTTTCTTCCGGCAACAGGTAGCGCTTGCTATTATGGTACCCGGCATCATGAAACCTCCAGCATTTTTAGACGAGCTCCTTGTTGCTAATGGTATGATAAAGCAATATATCCGTGCAATGGAAGGCGATGTTTTTACTTTTGTAATGCCTCATATAGGTTACCAGGTAATCATCGTTTTGGAATTGGTGCCGCCAACCATCTATATTTTATAAACCGCACGCTATTTCCTGTACTTCTCAACATCAAAATCCACGGAGTATAATTGCTCTGTAAACCGTTTTCCATTGCGCGTTTGCCGACTGAAGTACAATCTCTTTTCCTTTTGATGCACGAAGGGACAAAATTCTGCTACCGCTGAATTGATCGGCATACCCAGGTTTAAAGGCTTGCCCCAGCTTCCATCTTTGCGAAAACTGATATAGAGATCTATCTCCCCATATCCACTTGAATCGGTAGAGAAATAGATCAGATAATCTTCCTCCGGCGATATGTAAGGATTGGATTCCCGCCCGCTCGTATTTATCGGCACACCCAGGTTCTGCGGTAGCTGGTATTCGCCATCCTTCCATGCTGATACATAAATATCAGAACTCCCCACACCATCCTCATTCGATTTCATAAAATAGATATTTCCATTCCCAGCCATCGAAGCATAAGATTCGGAACTATCTGTATTGATGGTATTTCCCAAATGATAAGGGTCCGTCCAGCCATTGCCGTTTCTCTTCACCGCCCAGATATCAAATCCCTTCCGCTCAGGCCTGCCCGCCACTGGCCGGTTGCTTTGAAACAGAACTGTTTTACCATCCGGACTAAACATGGGATCTATATCCTTCCACTCTGCATTGCGGGTAGAAAAACTTGCCACAACAGGCTTGGTCCACCTGCCCCGAAATTTCTCCGATTGCATGATCTGCAAAGTATCGCGCCCGCCGCCGGAATAAACCCAGAGTGCGATCCTGGAATCTGGCGAAATCGTCAGGCCAAATTCACCACCCGTTGAAATGATTCCCGGCTCAAATTGTTCAGGAGTATTTTGTGCCTGCGCATGCATAGCGCAGCCGAACAGAATTGCTATCAATAGTATTCGCATATATATAAGGTTTAACTAATGAAGATTATAATTTTTATTTGATCTGCCTGTTAAATAAATGAGAACTTCATTGCCCCCCCCTCCTTAATAGAATAGTTTTAAATTGTGCTCCTATGAACGAGAATTTTCTTAAGGAACTATTGGAAGAATTTCACCGGCCACTCACAAACCCGGTGCTGATATTTTCACTGATCCTGCTCATCATTTTGCTCTCGCCTATACTGCTCCGTAAGATCAATATCCCGGGTATAATCGGACTTATTATTTCCGGCGTGGTGATTGGTCCACATGGCTTTAATATCCTCGCAAAGAACTCCGCCGTTGACCTTTTCTCCACCATCGGCCTGCTTTATATCATGTTCATCGCCGGACTTGAACTCGACCTTAATGAATTCCAGAAACACAAGAATAAAAGTTTTGTATTTGGTGCCTTAACCTTTTTTATCCCACTCACACTTGGCTACCCCGTTTGTTATTATGTGCTTGGTTATGGTCCCGAAGCCAGCTTCCTCACCGCCAGCATGTTTGCTACCCATACCCTGGTGGCCTATCCCATAGTAACGCGTTTTGGTATCGCCAAGCATAGCGCCGTAGCCATCACGGTAGGAGGCACCATCCTCACCGATACCGCTGTGCTGATAATCCTGGCCATCATCATGGGCTCCAGCAAAGGCAACCTGAACCAGGAATTCTGGATTCGCCTGGGAACCTCCCTCGCTATTTTTTCCGCCATCATGTTTCTGCTGGTTCCCCGTATCGCCAAATGGTTTTTCCGTAAACTGGAAAGCGAAAAAACCTCCCACTATATCTTTGTACTCTCGGTGGTTTTCTTCGCAGCCTTTCTCGCAGAAGTGGCGGGTGTGGAAGCAATTATCGGGGCTTTCGTGGCCGGACTCGCACTCAACAAACTGATCCCCCATTCCTCCGCATTGATGAACCGTATAGAATTCATCGGGAATGCTATTTTTATTCCCTTCTTCCTGATCAGCGTCGGAATGCTGGTTGATGTAAGTGTGATATTCAGCGGTTATACAGCACTGGTAGTAGCTGGCGTGCTTACCATTACTGCCCTGCTGGGAAAATGGCTGGCAGCTTTCGCCACACAAAAGATCTTCCGTTATAAGCGGCAGGAACGGCAATTGATATTTGGACTGAGCTCAGCCCATGCAGCAGCTACACTGGCAATCATCCTCGTTGGTTTCCGTGAAGGCATACTGGATGAAAATATCCTGAATGGTACCATCATCCTGATACTCATCACCTGCCTCGTGGCCTCTTTTGCTACGGAAAATGCTACCCGGCAGATTGTCATGGATTCGGAAACCAACCTGGTTAATGCACAGGAATCCCCCCTTAATGAAGAACATATCCTGCTGCCGGTGGAAGATTTTAAGAGAGTGGAACAAATGCTGGAACTGGCAATATTGCTGAAGGATAAAAAATCGCCTAATCCCATCACCCTCTTATCGGTAGTGCCGAATAATGAAGAGGCAGAACAGAACCTGCAGGTGGCGAGGAAAAAACTCGAAAAAACATACCAGATAGCTTCTGCTACCGAAACCAATATAAATATCATTGCCTCTATCGATCATAATATCAATAGTGGTATTATCCGGACATCCAAGGAGATCATGGCAAGCCTGATATTGCTTGATTGGCCGGTGAAGAAAAACCTGGTAGATATATTTTTTGGGGAAAGAACAGACCAGCTCTTATCGCATATCGATAAGAACGTTTTTATTACCCGCACTAATAACCTGCTTGCAGCACATAAGCGTATACTGCTATTCCTTCCACCAATGGTTGAATTAGAGAAGGGATTCTCTTCCTGTCTCGACCTGCTGCTGAGGCTCTCTAAAGAACTGACCGTGCCCGTTATATGCTATTGCAATACTAAAACCCAGGCCTCTGTAAACAACTATATAATTTCGGTGAAATCAGGACTAATATCGTTCACGAATTTTGACGAATGGGATGATTTCCTGGTGCTTTCACGCAGTATCCGGCAAGAAGATATCATGGTCATCTTTACCGGCAGGAGAGGGTCTGTATCCTTCCAGCCGGCCATTGATAATATCTACCAGAAGCTGGAAAAATATTTCGAACAGAATTCCCGCCTGCTGGTCTATCCAAGTCAGTACGATTCGGGTAATAAGTTCGAGGAATACGATGACATCAATGCCGAACCGCTAAGCAAGGGCATTGAAACCATCCAGAAGATCGGTAAAGAGATCGGCAGTATTTTCAAGGGAAAGGACTAAAAATCCTATGGCTGAAAAATACAGTTCGGACCTGAAAAATAGTTGGCAATAGAGATCTTTTTGCGGAATTCCTGCTTTTCAGTTTCCTTGCCTTTGTTTTTTACAGCACCCGCAACATACATTCTCCTGCTATTGGGAGTTAGCAGACTGCGGTAAGGCATTTGCTGATTATTAGTTTTCATCATTTTTCTTTTGTGTGTGTGTGTTAGGCTGCAGGCATAAAAATAGCCTGCAAGGCTGCAGGCAATCGTAGAACACAAAATTACGCTATTTCACCCTCTTTGCT
The DNA here is from genome assembly GCF_000814325.1 of Flavihumibacter sp. ZG627. GTDB lineage: Bacteria > Bacteroidota > Bacteroidia > Chitinophagales > Chitinophagaceae > Flavihumibacter. Next base: position 373,376 of record NZ_JPHF01000001.1, read on the forward strand.
CCAAATAAGCTGTTAATGTTGGAACGCTAATTCGGCTAAACCCCTGCCTGATCACGCTACTCCAGCTTGAAAAATACCGTGTTTTTCTCCCTTTTATTAATTAACAATATCAAAATCGGCAATAAAACTTGCATAATCGGGTATTTCCTGATCCGGAATTTGCTTTTTTCAATCTCCGTATTTAAGTTTACCTGATCATTACCGTTAGTGATTTATCCAATTGGATTTTCCAGTTTTCCACTCCGTCCCCTCCCTCTTAGTCCTGCCCCATGAACAATTTATCACCCTTAAATTGTTTATCGTGTTATTCAAACTTTATCGCAAATCCAGGGAACCAATAACATTCGATCAAATTAATCCCAGACATTTAAAAGATTTGTTTATCAGGGGTTGTAATTACTTTTTAGGTGACGCTTTCCATGGTAAAATAGCAGTTCAGAATATACATTCAAAAGTATCGGGAATCTGCTATCGGAAATTTGCCTACTACCGTCCGGCAGATGTTAGCGTGGAGGAAATCCCCGATTGTATTCGTATAGAATATCTTTTTCGTGGTGCTGCGCAAATTAAGAAACCTGATGCTGAGCCCCAACAGTTAAAAGTTGGAAATTATATCTTAACTAATCAACGTGAGTATGTTTTCCAGGCATGCGAAAAGGAGGGTGCAGAAATTTTGGTTTTCTATCTGCAACTGCTTCATGAAATGATACCTGACGCCGAGTCGCTTGCCACCAACAATATTTATTATAGCACGTCGTCAATGTCTGCGTTGGTTCACGAATTATTCATTCATAATTACCTGGGTAACCACATGTACGTATTCTATAATACTACTTTGCAAAATCTATTGATGGCACATATAGATGCACTACTGAAGGATACAAAAGTAAGTCGTTATTATCACGAGATAATGAAACTTGAACATATAATTCGTTTTAATCTTGAGAAGCGTTATACCATCGAAGAATTAGCCAAAATGGTGGGAGTTAACACCACTACCATACAGAAGGAGTTCAGTGATTTTGAGGATATGACAATTAAGGATTTCCTGTCAAAGCATCGCATTGAACTCACAAAAAAATATTTGTCACATACAACTAAGAAGCTTGATGATATAGCCCCGCTCTGTGGTTATTGTAGTGCATCTCACCTTGTCAATGATTTTAAAAAAATAGTTGCGGCCAAGCCTAATGTCTGGCGCAAACAAAACTTTGGAACTTATGGCACAAATAATCTTTGAAACAATTTCCAGGTACCTGGCCCCTGCGGCCCGGGCAAGATACCTGATGACTTGCTTTTTTCGTAATACACTTTCTATTGCTGAAATGGAAGAGCTCGATGATTGGATCCTTGCCAATGATCGCAATATGGAAATGTTTGAAAGTTGGATCGATAAGAGTATCGCTGACCCCAGCCTCGCATTCCTGGAAGAGAAAACAAATAAATGGTTTGCCCGCGGCACTTTCGAATACAACCTTGCCGCCTTTTTCATCTTCTGCCTCTCTGCATGGCTTATTCACCTCGCGGTACAATGGGAACAACAGAACAATCCTATCATTATGGCAGGCGAAGGCAATGCAGCAAAGGATTTCAGGATGTTCACCAAAACAGCACCGGCCGATAGTAACCTTTCTGTAATACTCCCGGATAGCTCAACAATTCAACTCTCACCAAATGCTTCTGTCAACTATCCGATGAAATTCCGTAGTACCAGAATTGTTACCCTCAAAGGCGATGCATTGTTTGATGTAAGCGGTTCTCATAAAGCGCGTTTATACATCAACGTTAAAGAGTATAATGTACGCATTCCTTCAGGAACTGCACGCATCAACGCGGCCATGGCAGGCGATTCTATACGACTCGATGCATTAAATGCCGATATCAGCTTTGAAGCAGGTAAAGATTCCTGGCAACTTAGTCCAGGCCAGTCTGCTCTCTTCGCCAATGGTAAATGGACACCATTGAATTTCTAACCAAACTCCCCGAAATATCAAAATTGATAATGCTAATTGCAGAATCGGACCTAAAAAATCCGATCTGCAAAAGGCAAGGGGGCAAGCTCTGTCCATTTTTTCACTATCCTGAAATGTTGTTCACCATCCGTTTTATGTTGTTCACATACATATTTATGTCGTTCACCACATAAATTTTGAAACAACTTCTTCCATTCTTATAGTTGATTAATTCTTTAACCCCATCAATAACCAACCATGCAACTTCATGAACTGTACATCAGAAACAACAACCGCCGTTACAGGGTGGCCCTGGAAGACATACTCCTGGTAGAGTCGTCCAACAATTACTGTCGCATTCATACAACAGCCAAAAAATCCCATCTGGTCAGAAGACCATTGGAAGATCTGGCCGACAAATTACCAGCCGAGGCTTTCATCAGGATCCACAAGAGCTATATCATTGGCAGAAGCCATATTCAATTCTTTGAAGGCTATAATGTACAGGTCAATGATAAGCGCCTTCCCATCGGCAGGGCTTATTACAATGAGTTGATGAAAAGTATGGTGGTGTTCTAAAGAAGCCGGCCGCTCCGGCCCTCTCCTGCGGGGTGACGCACAGCGAACCGGGAAGTGCGTCCCCGGTTCGTTCCCTCCGCAGGAATTAAAGGCCTGGGTTGCTGAATCATCAAACTGAAATTGATCTGCTTTAGTTCTTAAAATCCCGATCCTGAATCATTGCAAAATCGCTTTAAAAATCAGAGCAGCGATGGAGCAAGGATAGAGCAAGGATGGAGCAAGGATAGAGCAAGGGTTAATTTCTTAAAAAAACGGTATCAAAATTTATCCAAACCTTTTTTAAAAACTAAGTAAAATGGCACGTAATAAAACCAATATGTTTATGAATGGCTTCGGCGGCGCAATCGGCAAACAAATGCTCGTGCGTACAAGAGGTGGTAGAACCTATCTCGGAAAGATGCCGGCAAGTAATCCACTGTTAAAAGCCAGCGAGCAACAGGCAGTCACCCGTTTGAAATTCAGGGATTGTGTACTCTTTGCAAAAGGAGTTAAAGATAATCCCGAACTCAAAGCGCGCTATGCTGCAGCAGCCAAGCCTTACCAGACTTTTGCCAACGTTGCTTTTGCCGATGCATTTAAAGCGCCGGTGATCGAAAATATCAGAGCAGAGGCTTATAGTGGTTCAGTGGGGGAGAGGATTATGGTTAAAGTGACGGATAATTTTTCTGTTGCAAATGTTACCATCTCTATTTATGATCCGCAGGGTAACCTGCTGAAACAGGGACTGGCCATTCAGGAACAGAATCTGATCGACTGGACTTATACCACCTCACAGTTGAACCCTGCAACGGTTGGTTCATTGATTCGGGTAAGCGCCTCCGATATTCCCGGTAACCAGGTCACACTTGATCAACAGCTTTAACCATGGAACTGCATTTACAACGCAGGTACTATGAGTCGGGCACCAACGGAATACTTAGCCATAACGGCAAAGCCCTTTGTTATACGATCGAACTCCCCTGGCGGAATAATATCCGCATGGAGTCATGTATTCCTGAAGGGAAATTCAAACTGGTTTTCCGCTATAGTAAACGACACAAACTGCACCTGATGTTGCAATCCGTTCCGGGTAGAACGCTGATCCTGATCCATAAGGCCAACGATGCGGCCAAAGAGTTGAAGGGCTGTATAGCCCCGGTAAGTACACTCGAAGCACCCGGCAAAGGAACCGCATCGGCTAAGGCCTTTAAAAAGTTGATGGGCCTCGTTTTTAAACTCAGTACCCTTGAAAAACCGATCTGGCTGCTGGTCGACAAGCTGCCGGATTATTATTCACTTTAAAATTCAATCTGTATGAAACAATCCGAAATCGATAAACTCAGCCTGGTAGAACGCGCTACCGCACCAACTCCGGGCTTATTTCTAAAACTGCGCAACATCGCATTGGCCCTGGCGGCAGTTAGCGGTGCCCTGCTCGCCTCACCCGTAGCCTTACCCGCTATCATTACTACGATAGCCGGTTATCTCGGAGTGGCAGCAACAGTAGCTTCTGCCGTGAGCCAGATTGCGGTGAAGGGATAACCATCCATTCCTTTCAAACCCCGGCCGCGCCGGCCGGGGTTCTTTAAAAATTTAATCACCAATAAAAACTATTTAAAATGGCAATTTGTAACAATCCAATTATGAGCGGCATGAGGGGCCGTGTTGGTAACCTGGTCTTTAAAAGACGTGGAAATAAAACCATTGTTTGCGCTGCACCAAAAACCAAAAGTAAAAACCGCAAGCCCACCATTCAGGAATCTATTCGGCAGGATGCATTTTACAAGGCAGCAAAGTACGCAGGCTGGGCAATGCAGAATCCAGACCTTAAAGAATTATACGCGACTAAAGCGAGAAAAGGAAGGACTGCTGGTAATGTAGCTTTCCGCGACGCTTATTTGCCGCCTGAAATAAATGAAATAAATGCTTCTGGCTATTTGGGGAAGGCAGGTGATATGATCAGAATTGAAGCGATTGATGATTTTAAAGTGATCAGCGTTAAAGTTTCGATTCACCTGGCTAATGGTCAATTGTTAGAAGAGGGAAATGCAGTTGAAGATATCAGTTTCTGTTATTGGATCTACTTTATCAGCATTCCAAACAATTCACTCCGTGGTACAACTATTCAGGTAAGTGCAGAAGACCTTGCAGGAAATATAACTATCAGATCCGAACAGATTTTGTAACCAGTTCTTAAACCAATTTTAAATTCTCACGCTATGACAAAAAATGATATCCTCCTCCAGATGTATATGGATGGAAAACTTCCCAATGCTGTTCTCCGCCAACATCGAAACAAATTACTCGTAACACGTAAACCCAATTTCACCAATTACCAGGCAACAGATAAACAATTGAACAATCGGGAAAAATTCCGCTTAGCTGCAAACTTTGCTAAAACGGTTGAATCCGATCCATCACTTAAACAGGCATACCAGTTATTCACAAAGGAAGACCAGACAATTTACACAGTGGCCATCAAAGACTATATGCAGGCGCCGCGTATTCACGGCTGGGATATCTCCGGCTACCATCGACGTAAAGGTGACAGCATCTTCATCAGGGCCAGCGACAATGTTTGCGTTACCCGGGTCATGTGCCGCGTTATCAATGTCTTCGGTTTCCTCTTAGAAGAAAATGATGCCCACTACCATCCCGATATCGATAGATGGGAATACAAGCTGCACAAAAACCACAACCTTTCGGCAGCCGCGAGCTTTCATTTCAAAGCCTGGGATCTCGCAGGAAACTCCACCATCCAGAAAGTCCGTATTCACAGTTCCATTGCCCGCATTAAGAACAGTACTTAGGCAGCTTCGCAATGTCAAAAAGAAGCGCATCTGCGATGCAGGGATGCGCTTTATTTTACACCTGTTTATAGCTGTTTATCTAATCTAACTGCCCTAATTCTGATACAAAAAAAGTAGAAAAATGCCCTAATTCTGTGACAAATATTTTAAAATATTGATGAGATACAGGAAGTTCCGGATGCACTTCAGTAAGAGAAAAGTCTACTTCCATAGCAGAGGTCGATTACATATTCCTTTATAAGGAGAAACTCATTCCGGTTGAAGTAAAATCAGGAGCTACCGGAACTATGCGTTCCTTAGCTTTATTTATGGACCAGGCTCCGCACAATATTGCCGTTCGATTATATGCCGGTGAAATATTGCATTCAACCATCACAACCCCCTCCGGCAAAATTGTCCAATTGTTGAATCTCCCTTATTATCTGGTATCACAGATTGAAAATTACCTTCAATGGTTTGAAGAACAAATCGAAAACAATAAAAGACCCACTTTCGATTTGTAAAAAATTCCCGCACCTCCAAAACCACTTCCATCTCTCCATCTCTCCATCTCTCCATTCCGCCTCCTCATTTTTCTCCATGCAGGGATGTGTTTTATTTCGCCCAGGCGAAATTGCCGCAATGAATAGGAAATATTGCCTTTTTAGTGTAAATTAGAAGTATAAATTAAATCCATGGTAAAAGCAAGTGAGTTGGAATATGGGGTAATGAAGCATGTACCTGCACAATTGAACGATAGTGAGATTTTGTATTTACTGCACAAAAAGGATATTAACTGGAAATATTTAAATGCCCTCAGAGAACTTACACATCTCAATGATGATATCATTGCCGGATGGCTGAACCTCAGCGTTCGTACCTTCAGAGATTATCGTAAACCCGATGCTGTGTATAAAGAAAATATCAAAGAACATGTACTGCTATTATTAACTGTAATCAAACATGGCATTAGTGTTTTTGGATCGAAAGATGAATTTGATAAGTGGCTTTATACAAAAAATTTCTTCCTCGACAATGAGACTCCCGGATCATTCCTGAATACAATCACGGGAATAAAATTTATAGATGATCGACTTACGGCAATTGAATTTGGTGATAATGTGTAAGCAATGGAAGTTTTCAGAATCGCTAAGGAAATTTATTCCAGTTCATTAATAGCCTCCGGAAATGCTAACAGGTGGAATTTTAAAGGGCAATCAGTTATTTATACTTCCTCTTCACGATCGCTTTCTACCCTTGAATTAATTGTTCATAAAGGGGCTGTCAGGCCTGATGATTCATTCAGGGTAATGGTAATACATATCCCGGATGATGATCAATTTATCAGGCTTATTCCGGCCAATATTCTTCCGGATAACTGGAGGTCTCTGGGTGCATATTCTCAATTACAAAAAATTGGATCCGATTGGATTAAACGCCAGGATACGCTTATTTTAAAAGTGCCTTCAGCCGTTGTGCCGCATGAATATAACTATCTAATAAATTTTGAACATCCAAAATTCAGATCAAAAGTTAAGCTGGTAACAACAGAAGATTATTTCTGGGATTCGAGGCTCTTTTGAAATGGCTTCCATCCCTCCATCCCTCCATTTTTCGAAAAGTTGTTAACCCGCAATTTTTTTTCGCACAAACCTGCTTTCTTTTTTCCTTAATTCTTTATCGGTCCTAAGGGTCTGAACTTTCTCTTTCTCAATTAATTTATACCAATGGGTTGCTGGTATATTATTATTTGAATGAATTTCAAGGCGTACTATAATATATTCGGGAGGTGTGCGATGCATATTGATGAACTGGCTTAACAATGATTCATCAATACTTATTTCACTAGCAAAATCTTTTCTTTTAAGTTTAAGGATTTTCACATATTGTTTAAGAAAATATCCAAAATTGAAATCAGGATTGAAAGATTTATCGTCTCTGATATAATCCTCAAGCTGATATTTCAGATGTAAAATTTGCAGCGCCTGCCTGTCAGAGGAACTCATTTCCTGTTGACTTTTTTCTCTTGCTGTTGCAAGTAGTGCTGCTGATTCCTTCTTTTGGGCAACAGTAAGTGATACAGGAAAAACAATAGCTTCCGCAAGTTCCTGTTCACTGTGTTGAATTGAGTTTATTTTTTTGTTTTTCATATATACTCTCTCAATATTTTTAATAGGGAATTTCCTTCGAGGTACAATTGCCGGCCTGCAGACTGCATGTAGTATTTTTTCATATAGTGCTTTGTTAATATAGTCTTGGGAATTAAAGAAATGCATGCATGATCCTGATATTTGGAAACCGCCTGTCGGCAGGCAAATGCAATTAAACATCCAGCTATCCCATCATAACGTTTTTCTTTTCCTATATTTTCCAGAGAACATGCTAGAAGTTTAATTTCTATTCTTTTTTCTTCAGGCAAATCTATCAAACCCATTAGCCCTAGTATATCTTCTTCACCATCAATTTGAAGCGTATAAATAATGGTTGTTTTTTTAAATGTCTTCCACGTAAAAGAGAATCGCTTTTTAGTTATAATTTTAAAGTCATCTTCTGTAACCTCCTTGATAATAATGGCTTTTTGCATCCCACTACGCACATCGGTTATTTCCATTCTTAAAGATACCAAAATCTTTACAAAATATGTAAAGTAAAATTTTATTTACTGAGTAGTTCCCCACTTTCGATTTGTAAAAAATTTCCGCAGCTCCAAAACGACTTCCATCCCACCATCTCTCCATCCCTCCATTCCATCCCTCCACCTCTCCATCCCTCCATCTCATCTCTCCATTTTTCGCCGCTGAACAAAACAATTGCTCTAATTTCCGTGCTGAACATGAGAATCACTTTCCCCTTGCAACAAATAATGGAAATGAAAGCGAGCCTTCCTTTACTTAGGTCAACGATCTCAAAAATTGAATCAGCGATCGCCAAATTATTTTGGAATACGCTGTCATGTTTGCTGCTCCTTCAAATTTTCAGCGCAAATTCCTCAGCGCAATCAACCCCATCCACCTCAAAAACTCCACCATCAAGCTTACAGCCCGCCAACCGTACCCGTGCTTTACTCATGGAAGGCAATATTCGCCAGGTATTTTATGAACCTTCCGTAGCACTCTATCGCGAAACCGATACGCCCTCCGCCAATGAAAAACCCTATTCTTATCTCTGGCCTCTCTGCGCGCTGATCCAGTGCATGCAACTGGCCGACGCAAAGGATGCCGAAAAGCCAGTAGCCGTCAATCCAGATGCCACTACCAGGGTGGACCAGGTCCTCAAGTCGATCCAGCAATATTACGACACCCGACCACCTGCTCCCGGCTATGCTTCCTATGTGATCAGCATGGGTGGAGGCGATCGTTTTTACGACGACAACCAGTGGATCGGCATCGCTCTCATGGATGCCTATGCGAAAAACAAGAACCCTCAGTATCTCAACATGTCAAAAGAGATATATCGTTATATGATGACGGGCTGGGATAGCACCAGCGGCGGCGGTATCTATTGGAAAGAAGGCAATCGCTCCACCAAGAACACCTGTTCCAATGGTCCGGGTATTGTGCTGGCCCTGCAGCTTTATGAAGCCACCGGAAAATCTTCCTATCTCGATACCGCAAAACTCTTATACAGATGGGTGAACCGTTGGCTTCGCAGTCCGAAGGGCGTTTATTGGGATAATATCAAACTGCCTGATGGAAATAAGATCGATACTGCTACCTACTCTTATAACACGGGCATCATGATTCAGGCCAATGCAAAACTCTTCCGCATAACAAGCGATAACGCTTATATAACCGAAGCCCGTCAACTTGCCCGTGCAAGCTTCGAACATTTCTTTAGTTACGATATTTTTCATTCCACTTATTGGTTTAATGCTGTGCTTCTCCGCGGCTACGAAGAACTCTACGCCATCGACAACGATCCTCAATACATGAACGCCATGCAGCGCTACGCCGACCGCGTTTGGCGCCGCGAGCGCAATGTCCGCAACCTCATCGGCCAGCAGGAAGTGCGCAGTCTGCTCGACCAGGCCGGGATGTGGGAGATCTACCTGCGCCTCTCGCGCTATCAGAAGGAGTGATTTCTCTTGTTTTTAATTAACCTATAGCTTAATTTTAATTTATAGGAAATAGGAGGGCTTGAGTATGAAATTTAAAGAAAAATTTGAGGTCTCAAAAGAGTTTGAAGACGTCTTTTCTTTTGATAATAATCATGAAAAATTGGAGCATGAAGCCAAAATGATCATGTTCCGGTTTCTAAGTGAACTGCAGAAATTTTATGGTGACAAACCTATTAAGAAGAAAGAACTGGCGGAGGCCCTTCAAACATCGCCTAGCTTTATCACTCAATTATTTCGTGGCGATAAATTGATCAACCTCCTCACAATTGCTAAAATTCAGGAAGCATTTAATATTCAATTCCAAATCACTGCAATTCCTGCTACTAGTAAAAAAGTTAATAAGACTCCAGTAGTAAAATCAAAGATCCCCAGAAAGCTTCCTTTAAAAAAGAAAATCAAATCCCTCAAAAGCATCACTACTTGATTTAGTCTATGCCTGCCGATTTTTACAAAACGGGTTTAGTGTAAAATCCATCAGAAAATTAAACCAACTGGTATAGTGATTCATATATGGAACATTATGTGGTTTTATTGATTCATATATAGGTCTATAAAAAACCTGCTTTTTTCGAGCATACTACCCCAGCTAGTTGCAATTTGTAAGACCTGCTCCCCATCACACATTCTGGTTGCCCCACCCGCTAGTTGCAATTTGTAAGATCTGCTCCCCATCACACATTGTAGTAGCCCCACCTAAAGAAAACCTTCACAGTTTCTGGCACGCCACTTGTCTATGCAGGCCCATGAAAAACCTTTGGAAGCCCTGGATGGGCTGGTGCGTAGTGATCGCCGCAGTATTCTTTCTTTTCCTCACCCCCGCAGTACCCAAATTCCTGAGCAGGAACCATCTCCTGTTCAACGATGTATTCATGCATACCACTCTATTCAGCGCTTGCTACCTCCTGGCAACCGCCATCTGGAAAAACCCCCTTAGCCAGTTCCTCCTGGTTACCCTGCTCTCAATATTAACCGAATACCTCCAGCAGTTTACCGGCCGATCCTTCGAATGGAGCGATATGGGCGCAAACTTTATCGGCGTGTTCGCAGGTTTCGCTTTTTATCAGTTGTTGCTAACCTTCCCATTCTTCCGATCCGTTGCCTCAAAATTTCAGACAAACTCCTAATGAAACAACTTTCTTAGCCCATCTGGATCAAAAACACAGCCCCAAAACACCCGCAATCCCCCATTTTTTAATCCAAATCCAAACCTTTTCTACAGATTTCTGTTTAATTTCATACTAACGATATTTAAACACAAAATCTGCAACCATGAACGCCTTCACTATTAAGGATCTTGAAAACCTCTCCGGCATCAAGGCCCATACCATCCGCATATGGGAGCAGCGATACAACTTCCTCAAACCCCAGCGGACCGAAACCAATATCCGTTACTACAGCACCGATGAACTGAAATCAATCCTCAACATCGCCCTGCTCAACAAGTACGGCTACAAGATCAGCCATATCGATAAAATGCACCCCGGCGAAATCCGCGACCGTATCCTCACCATCGGAAACGCCCAGGCCCAACAGGAACGCATCGTCAACGAACTGATCCAGCATATGGTGGATATGAATATCGAAGACTTCGAAGCAGTCCTCGATACCTATATCACCGCCCGCGGAGTAGATAAAACCATAACCCAGGTCATCTTCCCCTTCCTCGAAAAGATAGGTATCCTGTGGATGACCAACCATATCAATCCAGCCCAGGAACACCTCGTAACCAATATCATCCGCCAAAAACTGATCGTGGGAATCGAAGGCGCCTTCTCCCACGTACGTATCAACAAAACCGTCCTCCTTTTCATGCCAGAAGGCGAACACCATGAGATCGGCCTCCTCTTTACCTACTACCTGCTCAAAAGCAAAGGTGTAAACGTTCTCTATATGGGCGCCAACCTGCCCCTGAAAGACGTGGAGTTTGTAGCTAACCTCAAGCAACCAGATTTCCTATACACCCATCTTACTTCCGTAGCTGCTAACTTCAATTTTGAGCGTTTCCTGACCAACTACCATAACCGCTGCGGATCACATAAACTGGTGGTATCCGGATTGCTTACACAACAGTACAAAAAGAAAGTACCGGAATCAGTCACCTTTAAACTGTCACTACCTGCGGTAATGGAGTTTATAGCCGCACTTGCATAAATTTTAACATTTATTAGCAAGATAATCGTTGGTTAAACTTAGAATTTTGTTTAAATTTGGACTCTTAACACTTAAACACATTAGCCATGTCAAAAGCTGACTTCAATGAGATGCTGGTGAACAACGCGGAGTTTCTTCGTCCTTTTGCCATTACCCTTACCCGCGATAACGAAGCCGCACAAGACCTGTTCCAGGAAACCATGTACCGCGCCATCGCCAATAAGGAAAAATATAACGTTGGCACCAATATCAAGGCATGGCTCTATACCATCATGCGGAACATATTTATCAATAACTACCGCAGGAAGGCTAAACAGAATACAATATTCGATAATACACCCAACGACTTTCTCCTCGACTACAACCAGGTGGTTGCAGCCAACGCCGCCGAAAGCAATCTTAAAATAAAGGAGATCCACGAAGCCGTTCACAAGCTTCCTGAAATTTTCCGTAACCCATTCCTGCTTTATTTCGATGGTTTCAAATACCACGAAATTGCAGATATGCTCGGCGAACCCCTCGGAACCATCAAATCCAGGATCCACTTCGCCCGCAAACTCTTAAAGGCGCAGATCTCTCGTTATTAATCCACCCCTCCATCCCTCCATAATAATTTGATAACCTCTTAGTAATACCCAGGTATTCCACTACCGATAACTTTGGCCTGATATGTTAGCATTATGCAGGCTATTTCTATAATAATTTGTTCCATAAATCCCGCCGGCCTGTCTGCACTGAGAGATAATATCCATCAAACAGTAGGACTCCCCTATGAACTGATCGCTATTGACAACCGCGGGCAGAACAAAGGTATCTCCCAGGTGTACAATGAGGCGGCAGCAATGAGTCGCTATCCTTTTCTATGCTTCATACACGAGGATGTAAAGTTCGATACCAAAGGTTGGGGTCAACTAGTCATAAACCATCTTAGCAATCATCAGATTGGTATAGTTGGCATCGCAGGCGGCGATGCCAAAAGCCTGGTGCCTGGTTCCTGGTCTATTCCTCTCGTCAGCAACGAGATTAACGTATACCAGCATTTTAAACACAATCCCCAGCCTGCTATGCATTTCCGAACAACAGGCTCCTTACAATTTGAGAAAAAAAGAAGAGTGGTTGCCCTCGATGGAGTCTTCCTCTGCACGAGAAAAGAGGTTTGGAATGAATTTAAATTTGATCAGCAAACTTTCCCCGGTTTTCACGGCTATGATATTGACTACTCTTTACAGGTTGGTCAGAAATATGCGCTCTATGTGATCTTCGATATTACCCTTCATCATTTCTCAGAGGGTAACCCCGACCGTGAGTGGGTAAAAACCGCGATTATCATCAGCAGAAAATGGAAGAAGATCCTACCAATTACAATTGCGGGAGGCAACCCGCGTCAGTTCCGTCTGCATCACTGGCATTCCCTCCAGGTTTTCCTGCAAAAACTTATCCAACTGAATTATAGCTGGCTTACCATCACAAGGCATTTCCTGGCATGGTCATTCACCCGCTATTTTACTGTTCGCAATTTCCTGTCGATGGCAAAATACCTGCTGCTGGCTTCCTTCAACCGAAACAAAAACTATGTCTGATATCACTCATCCCCGGAAATGGAGAGAAACCATTTCTGCCCGGAATAATATATTTCATCTCGACCTCAAAGAGATCTGGAACTACCGCGACCTTCTTTTTATCCTCGTAAGACGTGATATACTCGCTGTGTATAAGCAAACTATCTTTGGTCCGCTTTGGTTCTTTATTCAACCCCTCCTCACCGCACTGGTCTATATGATCGTTTTTTCGCGACTGGGTAAATTCTCAACCGGTAATATCCCACCCACACTTTTTTACCTTAGCGGATTACTCATCTGGTCTTATTTCTCTGAATGTATTATCCGCACTTCCACTTTTTTCAAAGACAATACAGCCATTCTTTCCAAAGTATATTTTCCCCGGATCATCATTCCGGTTTCACTGATCATAACAAATCTTGTCCGCTTTTTTATACAGGGGTTCCTCTTCCTGGCAATTTATTTTTACTACTTCTTCCAGGGTGTGTCACTTGTGCCCAATGCTTATATTCTATTGTTTCCCCTACTGCTCCTGATGGTTATGGCTATTGGTTTCGGGGGTGGATTGATCATCTCTTCACTCACTACCAAATACAAGGATTTATTACACCTGGTTAGTTTCGCCATCCAGTTATTGATGTTTCTTTCTCCGGTGATTTTCCCTCTCCATCAATTGGGCGACAGCATATATGCTAACCTTATTAAACTGAATCCTCTTACAGGAATCATTGAAGCTTTCAGGTATGGATGCTGGGGCTCTGGTTATTTCAGTTGGGCCTTATTGGGGTATGATGCGGCTTGCATTATGGTGATTTTATTCATCGGTATAGTGGTCTTTAATTCAGTGGAGAAAAATTTTGTTGATAGCATCTAAAGAGAAATTATGAGTAGGGAAATGATCATGGTTGAAAATTTGTCCAAACTGTATAAACTGGGTGAGATCAATACGGGTTCGCTTAGCCATGATCTCCAAAGGGTATTGGTACGCCTCTCCGGAAAAGAAGATCCCTACAGGAAACTGGCAGAAGTGAATGATCGCAAAGCCATGCCCGCCAACGGCTATGTATGGTCTTTAAAGGATGTCGGTTTTAGTGTTAATGAAGGGGAAGTATTCGGAATTATTGGAAAGAATGGAGCAGGTAAATCAACCTTGCTAAAACTGATGTCAAAAATTACGAAACCTACTACTGGTACCATTAATGTGGATGGAAGGGTGGCTTCTTTACTGGAAGTAGGCACCGGCTTTCATCCTGATCTTAGCGGCAGGGAGAATATATTTCTCAATGGAGCCATCCTGGGAATGCGGAAACAGGAAATTAAGCTGCGCTTTGATGAGATAGTTGAATTCTCCGGGATTGAAAAATACCTCGACACCCCTGTTAAACGGTATAGCTCAGGAATGTTTGTACGCCTTGCATTTGCCGTGGCTGCACACCTGGAACCTGAGATTCTGATCATTGATGAAGTACTTGCCGTGGGTGATGCAGAGTTCCAGAAAAAATGCATCGCTAAAATGGGTGATATCGCCCGGCAGGACGGCCGTACAATTTTGTTTGTCAGCCATAATGTTTCAGCAGTAAAACAATTATGTAATAAGGCAATGCTGCTCGAAAACGGAATGGTGAAAGCTTTGGGTGATGTTAATGAAGTGCTGGAAACCTACCAGGGTAATAACCAGGATACTGAGTCGGGAATCAGGTCTTCTATTCCTGAGAATTTGCCAGGGCATTTCACCCGCTGGTGGTTATCCGGACAATCCGCTAAGGGTGAGCATACATGTTATACCCGCGAACATTTCAGGCTGAATATCAGCTTCCAGTGCTTTGAAAAAATAAGGAATGCTGAAATGCAATTTATGTTACGATATGATGATGACCAGGTTTTGCTGCATTCTAGTAGTTCAGACTTTGCCGGACAAATTTTTGACCTTGAACCCGGCACCCATACGCTCTCTTTTGAGTTGGCGCTTCCCATCAGAAGGGGACATTATGAACTTGAAACCGGTCTGTGGGCAAATAACCGGTGGATTGACAGGTGGATATCTTCTACCAAACTGGTTGTACTTGATACCTATGAAGGTCATTCAAGAGATCACTCAAATGGCATACTGAATATCAGGACAGCCTTCGTCAAAAAAGCCTTCCAACCTAACGCGATTTTATATGAATACTAAAAAGCCTGCCGTTCTCTTCATCGTTTTTAACCGGCTCGATACTGCAGCCCGGGTATTTGAGTGCATCAGGAAATTTGCGCCCGACAGGCTCTATATAGCAGCCGATGGCCCCCGACCCGAAGTAAAAGGTGAAAGAGATGATTGCAACGCAGTTCGTAAACTTGCTGACAGTATAGACTGGCCCTGCAGGCTTGAAAAAAGATTTCTTGACCAAAACCTCGGTTGCAAATTGGCTGTTAGCTCCGCCATCTCCTGGTTCTTTGAAAATGAACCCGAAGGTATCATCCTTGAAGATGACTGTTTACCCCACGATAGCTTTTTCCCTTTTTGTGCACAGCTCCTCGAGAAATTTCGGGACGACCATCGGGTTATGCATATTGGCGGATCTAATTTGCAGATGGGAATCAACAGGGGAAATGCTTCTTATTATTTCTCGTCCATGGCCAATGTTTGGGGTTGGGCTGGCTGGAGAAGGGTCTGGAATAATTACGATATCCGGATGGAAAAATTAGCTGAGGTGGAAAAGGAAGATATGATGCTGTCTGTTTTTCCGGATGAACACACTGCTAATTGGGTTATGAATGCTGCCCGCGCTACCCGTGATGGTGTGCTGCAAACCTGGGATTATCAATATGGTTTTTCCATAATTATAAATAATGGCCTCTGCATTATTCCCAACCATAACCTGGTAACCAATATTGGCTTTGGTAACAATAGTACCAATACCGGCAATGCGAAAGACGTGCATGCAAATATCCCTCTTCAGGCCATATATAATATTACACACCCTGAAATATTCATTCCAAACCGCAAGGCAGATCTCTACCAGCTTTCACACTCAATTCCCAAATCTTCTTCCCCGGTTATTCAGCTACCACTCCATAAAAAACTGGTGAAAAAGATCTTTAATGTTTAATTAAAATTCATGAAAATCATCTTTACCATTTGCTCAAATAACTATCTCGCACAGGCATCCGTTCTGGCTGAATCTGTACGGAATTTTAACCCCGAATATCATTTTTTTATCTGCCTGGTTGATCAGAGAATGCCTGGACTTGATTATGAGGCCATTCATGCAGAAATCATTGATATTGAAACTGTGGAACCCGGCATTAAATTATTGGCAGAAAAATTCTCTATAGTTGAATTGAATACCTGCGTTAAGCCTTCCTGTTTCCGGTTTTTCTTTGATATGATTAACGCTAACCGGGTAATCTATATGGATCCGGATACATTCCTGCTGAGCCCCATGTCTGCGCTGGATGATGCATTTGCAGAGAATGATATCATCCTGACACCGCATATTCTTTCACCTCTTCCAATGGATGGCTTCACACCCGATGAACCTCTTTTCCTGAATTATGGTTTGTATAATCTGGGTTTCCTGGCGGTTCAAAGATCGGAGGGGGTTAGTGCTTTCCTGAGATGGTGGAATGAAAGGACTTATGAAAAAGGCTACAATAATCCTGCAAAGGGACTATTCACAGACCAGCTTTGGATAAACCTTGTTCCGGTTTATTTTGAGAGGGTTCATATATTACGTCACAAGGGCTATAATATGGCTCCATGGAACCTGCATGAACGTTTCCTTGTACAAAATGACTACAAGTTTTTTATAGATGAGGATCCACAACTTCCCCTTGTGTTTTACCATTTCAGTGGATTTTCGCCTTACGTTCCTGACCTCCATAATGATTATAATCGTTTCCTGCCCGACGAAAGACCCGACCTCCTTAATTTATATGCTACTTACCGGGAATCTTTGATAGAAGCGGGTTTTGAGCTGTTTCGTAAATTGCCCTGTTACTTCGTTGAATACAAGCGTAAGCTTCAATTAAAAAAACAGGAGAAAGAAAAATTGGAAGCTGCCTTAGTAGCCCCAAAAATTCCCGGCTATGTAAAACTGATCCGGCGGGTTAAATCCAAATCCCCTCAGGGTCTGAAGAAATTGGTGCATGACCTCATCAAAGCCTGATACATGATTGAAGCGAAACAAGATTGGCCACGCATCACCATTGTTACACCAAGTTATAACCAGGCTTCCTACCTTGAACAAACAATACGTTCAGTGCTTGATCAGCAATATCCCAACCTGGAATATATCATCATTGATGGGGGTAGCGCTGATGGATCGATCGACATAATAAAATCATATTCGGATAAACTTACTTACTGGGTTTCGGAAACTGATAAGGGCCAGTCAGATGCCCTCAATAAAGGTTTTCGTAAGGCAAGCGGCGAAATCCTCGCCTGGATCAATTCAGATGATTATTATGAAAAACATGTTTTCTATGATGTTGCCATCAATTATCTCAATAAAGGATTTGATTTTTTTTGTGGCGCATCACGGATGATTAATGAATCAGGTGAACTCATCCAGGAATTATTTACGGAGAATATCAATTTTCACTCGCTGCTGAAATATTGGAAACCTCATTTTTGTCCACCTCAACCCTCTATGTTTTTTCGCCGCGAAGTGTATGAAGAATTGGGGGGGCTGGATGAATCTCTTAACTATTCCATGGATTTCGATCTCTGGCTTAGGGCTAGTAAAAAATTCAAATTCCGTGTTACTCCCGGTGTTTTGTCAAACTACCGTGTTCATACGAATTCCAAAACTGGTTCAGGAGAGGGACTAAGAAAATTCATTCCCGAATGGCGAATGCTTATAAGACGGCAGCTTGCAGAGGAGCCTTTAAAAACGCGACTGAAATACTCCCTGGAAGAACAAAAGCACCTCATCAGCAGAAGGGTTAACCAACTTTCATTACCATTATTCAGGCATTCATGAATTTAGTTAGTATCATAATCCCCGCATATAATTATGGACGTTACCTGACTGATGCTATTCAGGCAATACAAAGCCAGACTTATGCAAATTGGGAATGCCTTGTAATTGACGACGGTTCAACAGATGATACAGCAACTATAGTTGCACGGCTGGAGAATGCGGATAGACGGGTGCGTTATATATTTCAAGATAACAGCGGCCAGGCTGCAGCCCGTAACCTGGGTCTTAAGAATGCAAACGGAACATTTATCCAGTTTCTGGATGCGGATGATCTGCTGGAACCATATAAACTGGAAACCCAGGTACGCCTGTTTATAGACAATCCCCAACTGGATATTGTATATGGATCGGTCCGCTATTTTACGAATGAATCACCCCATATTAATTTCTATAATCGTTGGGATAAAGCTTCAATGGAATGGATGCCTATGCTTTCGGGTGAGGGTAGTGAAATAGTGGAGGCATTTGCCCGCTATAATATCCTCGAATTAGGGTCTGCTTTATTCCGGAAGCAGGCACTGCCAGCACAGTTCAGCTTTGATTCACTGCTTGTAGGGGTTGAAGACTATGATTTCTGTTTTCGGTTGGCCATCGCCGGTTGCCATTTTTACTACCATGATGCTCCTGGTACCAAATGCCTGATGCGCCACCACTCCGAAAGCTATAGTAAAAGCAGGCTGATCATGTACAGGAAGGAATTGTTGTTACGTAGAAAAATCAGTACAATCTTGTCTGAATCTCCCTATAAAGACCTGAACCTGGTGAATCTTCATGCTTACAACGAGCGTCTGAAAAAATTACAGGATCTATCTATTGACATGCTCCGTAAGGGCGATAAAATGCAATTAGATCCGGCCACACTCAAATGGCATTTCAGTGTGGCCGACTGGGGGCAGAGATGCTATTATTTCCCCCGGATAATCAAGGCTGCTATTTATAATATGCGCAATAAACGGCATTAATTGCTCTCCTCTGTTTGCCGGGCTCTTTTCTTTTCTGGTGGCGGATCAACCCACTTTTTTAATTCCATATCATAACGTTTCACACAAATTGCCGGGTTGCCCATGATCATGCAATAATCCGGAAATGACCTGGTAACAACTGATTGGGCCCCGATAATGCAATACTTCCCGATGGTGACCCCAGGTAAGATGCATACATTGATGCCAATACCGGTATAGGCCCCGATCTTCACATATCCCCTCGAAGTTAACCGCCTTTTCCTTACCGGTACTCCCATTTCCGGAGTAATACTATGGGTATGATCTGAGATATAAAGAAAATCAGCTGTTTCTACATTGTCTTCAATGATCACTTTGTTTATACTGGTTATGGATGAATATGCCCCAATAAAAACATCATTCCCAATGCTGATTTGCGGATTGAATTTTTGATTACTATAGGGGTAATTATCATATGCGCTAAGCCATATGTTTGGTCCAATATGGGTGTTGTTTCCCACTTTGATATATTCTTTCCCTTCCAATCTTCTTGGCTTGCCAATATTGGTTCCTATTCCTGTTTCAATACCAAAATTTAATGGCTCATGCTCCGCAGGCGCAGGTGGCATCAGTTTGTTTTTTACTTTGCGTAATATACTTTTGATCATTGCCTTCTGTTTAATGTTATTTAATAGGTTTGCTAATATTATGACCGCATGATTTTTTGATAAATAAAACTGCCTGTGAACCAGGCACTGCTTACAAACAGGCCCAATAAAAAAAATACCAGGGCATATTTCATTTTACTGGAATGAGTGGTTTTTAGCGGCAATATTGGCATGTCGAGGTATTGAAAAAGCGGAGTATTTCTCATCAGGTTTGTGCGTGCCGATTCCAGGCTGTTGAATAGTTCTGTATATACATTTTTAAGGATCTGTATATCTGTTTCTTTTTTTTGCCCCGGTACAATAGCCGCTTGTCTTCCCGGATTGATATTGGCATCCGCCATTACTGCCCTGCTTGCCAGGGTTCCGCTGAAAACATTTCGCATAGAATCAACTCTTTTCTGGATATAGGCAAGGGTAAGCTTTGATCGTTGTGTACGCGTTTCAATATAATACCTGGTAACTTCATTCATTAACGCCTCCAAAAAATGCTTACTGAATAATTCATTGCTTGTTTTGAGCGAAACAGAAACTATAGTGGTTCCTGATCCTTTGGTGCCAATAGTGATGAACTTTTTGGTGATTATATCATGCATGCGTTGCAGGATCATATTTTCAGGAATACTGTCCTGTTTATTCTTCAATGAATCCTGCCCTTTACGGAAATGAACCGGCGCTTTGCCTTTCAACCATTCTTCGCGGTAATCAAGCGAATCAAGAAAAAAATCCGCATAAGTTGTTGGCTTTCCCTTTAGTACCAGTTCGCTTCGAAGGGTCTTCTCCACAAGCATCCGTGATTGTAAAAGCTCCATTATATTCTTTACATTACTGAATACCCCCCCGGCTTCCATAGTGCCTGTATTCATCCCTAATTCCTCACCAAGGGTCTGCATCGTACTCCTGCCTTGCGGCGCAGCTCCTTCATCAAGGGCAAAGGTGATCTCTGCATGGTATTGAACTTTTTTGAATGAATAATACACCCATATCGCAAGTGAAAATAATACCCCAGTGAGGAGTATATACAATATTTTCTTTCTTATGACGCCGGCAATTTCCTGCAATTGTATGATAAACTTCCTGGGAGAGAAGTCTTCCTGGTTATTTGCGACGGGGGTTGATTTCTGCTCGCTCACTTCACAACGTTTAATAGGATGGCAAGCATGGTTACCAGTGCTGTTCCTATGGTGACTGCTTCAATGGGCCGAAGCCTTTCCCTTTCACGCCTGGTGGGAACAAATATGTCGGCACCTGCACTCACCCGGGGATATTTCCTGATGAAGAAAAAAGATTTGGTACTGCTCGCTGATCCATTCGCATATACTGAATAGGCTTTTTTCCGGGCCGATCTCTCCGTAAATCCTCCTGCACCTGATATATAATCACGGAACCGGAACTTATCATTATACCTCACCAATGTTGGATATAATACCTCTCCGTTTACCCTCACCGTCTGCAATAATTTCGGGATCCTTAATGTATCGCCATCATTCAGTAACAGGTCATATTCAGAACCCGGCTCCTTCATTATTTTTTCGAGATCAATGCCCACATTCTCCGATCGCTTGAATATAATGCTGGCTATCTGGTTCTGAAGTATCGCTTCCGGCGTTCCTGATGCAATATTTTGTTTCATCAGGTTGGTGATCCCCTGTTCACTATTGTCTATCTCGGTTTTACTCAGATTCTTTGTCCTTACCAATACAGCGCCTTTCTGGTAAGCCTCAGGAGTTAGTCCCCCAGCTCTTTTCACCAGGTCTGATATCCTGTCGTTCTTGGTTTTGAGGGTATACTTTCCTGTATAAACAACTTCTCCTTCCACTACCGCATTCTTCTGAATAAAATAACCGGGCGCAGGCCTCACCGAAATTTCATCAAAGGGTTTTAATAGAAAATTTGCCGAACTGCTGTCGCCATTGCTTCGCATATTCAGTGTAATGAGCTCCTCATATATCTCCGCTGTTACGGTTTCCAGGCCATTCGGTTCTGCATTTCGCACCCTTCTCGATATCTCCACTTTTTCGGTAGCTGCTCCCTCTCTTAATCCACCCGCGAGTAATACAAGGTCCTGTAAACTCATGCCTTCTTCAAAAGTATAATCGCCCGGTTTGGATACTTCTCCCCCGATCTTAACATACTGCCCTTCTTTCAGGTCAAGGGTAGAATAAACATGAACCCTGTCTTCTTTCATTAAGGGTATATCAGCAATCTCATTACTTCTTATCTTACCCAGGTCAACAGCAATTATTTGTGGACGCAGATCTTCCATTAACCGGTGTATGATTACCCTGCTGCTGAATGCATCATCTCTTAATCCCTCCGCTTCATTTACCAGCATATTTATTGTCATGCCTTCTTTCAATTCGTATGCTCCCGGCCGGTATACAGCCCCGTTGATACTGATCCTGTTTGCATAACGATTCAATATCTTTCCTATCAGGTAGCTGTCTCCCCGCCGTGGTATGGTTTGCGCCACTTTGTCCCCCTCTATGGTGCCTATCTTTTTTTCTTTGGTTGTATTGCTGTAAACCTGGATCCTTGCCGTATATGCGCTGTCCGTAAATCCTCCTGCATAGTCAAGTATATGCGCCAGACTTTCTCCTTCTTTTACATCATAGAGTCCTGGTTTTTTGATCTCCCCCCTCAACTCCACCCTTACTTTATAGGTGTTGATCTTGATAACATCCTGGTCCATCAGGCGGATATCGTTTTTCTTCTGGCCATTTGCCAGGTACTCATAAATATCCACAACCGCAATACGTGTATTATTCCGGATTAGTTCTACATCACGATAGGATCCATTTGTACCGGGACCAGAACAGGCATATAAAGCATTATAAACTGTTGCCAGCGATGGGAGGGTATAAGTGCCGGGCCGCGTGGCTTCGCCGATTATGGTAACTTTTATACTCCTGATATTGCCCAGGCTGATATCCACCGTTGTAAGTCCACTGCGGATATTTGTATAAATGGTAGATGATAACTTCTTAGTGATTACCCTTCTTGCCTGCTCCATCGTTAGTCCGTTTACCTGGATGGCGCCAACTCCAGGAATCCTTACCGAGCCCTCCGGACTTACTTTCAACTTATAACTGGCTTCTGAATAACCTGAAATGTCTATCAGTAATTCATCTTCTGGACCCAACTGATAATTAACCGGCGTTGCAATTCGCATGTTGGGTTCAAATGTTGCATTCGGATTGGCAAACACCTCTGCCCCGAAATTCCGCGACTGACCATCGGCAGGTGAAATGAAAAAGAATTGTAAGGGTACAAAAACTAGTAGAAAATGTTTAAAATCCATATCGGTCGGTTGTTCTTAAATCAAGGCCAAAATTGAGTGTAATTCCTATGTACACAGGTTATCATTGTATTAACAAACAGATTAATGAGAGCATAATCAGCCATCATTGCTTTCATTTGCATCTCAATGAAACCCTTCGATACTGATGAAGAGGAATTTTCTAATAGATCATAGGGTCTTATTTCTTTTTGGCTATTTCTTTTATTTCCTGACACCAATAATTGTAGGTCACTTTAAACTCTTTCAGGGCTTCCCTGGAATGGAACTTTATTTCGGATTTTTTGACCTGCTCCCTGCTGAAAAATTATCTTCTTATGCGCTGATTACATTGCTCTGGTTACCTGCATTCTTGCTGGGCAATCTTGTTTTTAGTTTAATTGCTCCAGCCTCCCGGCCAATCGAAATGTTTCCCTCCAACGCGCTCACCAGGTCAGTGGCCTGGATAGCAGTTCCCCTGCTTTTATTAGTGTTTATGTTTGCCTGGTTAGGAAGAAATTCTCTTTTTGGGGGCTACGGTTCTTATGATGTGGGTGTGAGGGGAAAATTCTCGACCCTGTTGGTAGTATTTAATTTCTTTATGGTGTACCAACTCGTTTGCAAACAGAAACTTTCCCTGCTTTTTATCACCGGATTATTCCTCACCTGTATGCTTCTCCTATCAATGGGGGGGAGAATGTATGTGGTGCAAACACTGATAGTTTTCCTTGTATTTAAAACCTCTTTTTCATTGAAGCGGTTCACCACCTCAAACATTTTTACAGTACTTATTATCGGGTTTGTAGTTGCTGCTTTCTTCGGACTCTGGCGTATCAATACTTCTTTCCGTTGGGATGGTGCTCTCTACTCCTTCCTTGCCGAACCCGTTTTTACCTGGTTCAGCAGCGCCAGCTTTCTTAACAGGAATGAGATCCCATTGATTAATTTTCCCTGGAATTTCCTGACTTCATTCCTGAACCTAATTCCCAACTCGGTTATAAGCCTGAACCAGTTTGTTGTTTCAACAAAACAGATGGGTTATGATTATGTGAGCCCCCTGGGTGCTGATAGCGTGTGGAGTACAATAATTATCAATTTTGGAAGTATTGGATCCTTTTTCTTTTTGTTCATCACCGGCTTCGTTCTGCAATTCTTAAAATGGCTCGCCGCAACAAACAGGTTTGCTGCCGTTTATTATATTTCTGTTTGCTCCATACTGCCTTTCCAATTCTTCCGCGACGGTTTTTATATCATCAATAAGCAGCTATTTTTTAACTTTCTGCTATTTCCTTTAATGATTCTGTTTGTCTTGAAATTATTGTTGTATTGGCAATCTTTGATACATGTGGAAAAGGAGGGGGAAATTTCGCTTTGATATCCATACTATGCTGGTAAGACTTTTTCTGGTTTCTTCTTTTCATTCTTATGGCAAAAATTAACAGCATGTTTAGTGAGCCTGCCATAACCAGTATGATATAGATGGGTAATTCCAATCCAACTCCCTTAAGGCTGGTAGCAATAGTGAAAATAAAGCCCGTAGTTATAACCAGGATAATGCTGGTATGTATATGTCCCAATCCAAGCTCATCAACCAGCAGGTGGTGCAGATGATTTCTGTCGGCCTTGAATGGCGATTTTTTCTGACTTAACCTGAGCAAAAATATCCTGATCGTATCATAGGCGGGAACTATTAGCAAGGCCATTACTATGACCGGTGCATTGGTGATCACACTGTTATTCATAGCTACAGTTGCATCACGGTGGAGTTCGAGGAATCGGATAGAGAAAATTGCTACTGCAAGTCCCAGGAATAAAGAGCCCGTGTCGCCCATAAATATCCTTGCCGGTGTTTTATTATACCAGAGAAAACCACAGATGGAGCCTGCAACGGAAATGGCGAGTAAGCCATATCCGGCATCTCCTGACAGGTGAAAGAAAAAAGCATAAACACCGCAGATGAGCAGGCTAATGCTTCCGGCAAGCCAATTGATTCCATCGATCAGGTTGATGGAGTTGATAACGGAAATTATAAATAACGCTGTTAGCATTATGCTCGCAGTGTACCCTATCTCATTTACTCCGAATATGCCGTAAAGACTATTGATCCTGATATCTGCAACAATTGAAAGCATCAGTGAAATGACGAGCTGAACTATAAGCTTATGAATTGGTTTTACTCCTTCAAGATCATCTGTTATTCCAAGGATAAGTATGCACATGGATGCAGTAGCCAGGTAGCTTATATCTTTTATGCCGTTCACCATGGGCAGCAGGCTGCTTACGATCATACATGCCCCTATAATTGCCGCTCCTCCCAAATTAGGGGTCTTTGATTTATGTAGCTTACGGGCTTCTGTTGGTTCGTCGAATAAATGTTTTTTATGGGAGATCCGGATGATACTCTTTATTCCTCTTGCTGATAATATGGCACTTAGAATAAAGATTAAAATATTTGTTAGTAACATATCATTCGGTTTACGATGTTAAAAGTAAATCCAAAATCACTGGTATTGGGTTATCTCCCGGTGATTTGATTATTAATTAATCATTGCGGCTTAATAGTATCATAACAATGTCCGGAATCATTAATCACTAATTTTAAAGAATGATCTGGACCTTATTATTCTTCATTAATTCTATCGTTCTGCAGTCAGATCCCTCGTTTGCAAAAAATATACCAGTAAAAGGATACAAGCTGGTATGGTGTGACGAGTTTAACGGAAATATACTGGACGCTGGTAATTGGCGCCACCGTTCTGTGGGAAGGAGAGGGGATGCAATGAATAGTCCAGATGCCGTTTCGGTTAATGGTAATGGTCAGCTCATCATTTCTGCCAGTCAGAAAGCAGATACCGTTTATGCAGGTATGATTTCTACTGAAGGTATTTTTGAAACCCGTTATGGTTATTTTGAATGCAGGGCCAGGCTTACCAAAACAAATGGTATATGGCCGGCTTTTTGGTTACAATCTTCGCTTAATTCCACAAATGGTATTCCGGAAATTAATGGAGTAGAGATAGATATTTTTGAATATTTCAGACAGGCTAATCCAACCCATGTTTCACACTCGCTGCATTGGGGTGGTTATGCGGAAACACACCAGGTGTATGGACCATTTTATTCACCACTTGCCGAAACAAAAGATGGTTTCCACCTATTTGGACTTGAATGGACTGATTCCTCTTATTCAACTTTTGTTGATGGTAAGCTCACTTTTACCGGGAAGGACCTGATCTCTAAAGTGAAACAGTTCATGATCCTGAGCGTGGAAGTTAATGAACAGGTGGCGGGGCCTCTCGATAAAGCCTTGCTGCCCGATAGTTTTGTTGTTGATTATATCAGGATATATAAAAAAGATCAATGAGTTTTATACCTTGATCTCATGATTGTAATGAAAGGTCCTTTTTAAAACGGCCGGCCCGCTGCGTACCAGTTTCCCCATATAACTGATAAAATTGGGGAAACCTCCATGCAGAAAAAATGGAAGGATGCTGAATGCAGTTTTCCGCCATTCCTTTTTCCTGAAGCTGTTAATGATCCTGATCTTATAATAACGCGCCTTGTATTTTTTGAGCAGTACCTTATCAGGAACCGATTGATATAACAATTGAGCTATTCTCCTGCGGCAGGCCGCTTCTATTATATCATAATGCCACCTGTTTGCTTCCGCTTCCTTTC
Organism: Flavihumibacter sp. ZG627; assembly: GCF_000814325.1. Classification (GTDB taxonomy): domain Bacteria; phylum Bacteroidota; class Bacteroidia; order Chitinophagales; family Chitinophagaceae; genus Flavihumibacter. The sequence goes on from NZ_JPHF01000001.1 coordinate 400,027, forward strand.
CCATTGTGGAGATACCCCCTTTGTGGATCCGGTACTGATAAAGCGGCTTGTCTACAAATTTGATATTTCCGGTTTCTTCCAGTTTATAATACATGTCCATGTCAACAGCTTTTTGTATTTCCCTGCTGATACCTTCTGTATTCTTGTAACAGGATGATTTAAAGCTTGCAAAATGATGTACCCTGCCATCGCTGAGTAACAGGTAGGAACTATTTTCCGGGATGGCTCTGGTGTATTCAGATACCCTCCTTTTGCGCATATCACTGTCGCATACATAATGACTGGAATGTATTAGGCTGCATCCCGGGTTTTCATGGTGTAAGCGGCTCATTATTTCAATGGCTTCCGGTTCCAGCGCATCGTCCGGATCAAGGAACCCAAGTATTTCTCCATTAGCCAGAGATGCACATCTCCATTTTGTATAACCACATCCCATGTTGCACTCGTTCCGGTACACATGCAGTTTATCCAGGTGACTGTAACTTTCTATGACCTCTTCAAAATGATCCGTTGAACCATCATCAACAAGTATTATTTCCCAATCATTGCTGCTTTGATTGATCACCGACTGCAGACAGTTTTCCAGGAACTTTGCATTATTATAATGGGCTATGAGTATGGAGAATAACATAGCGATTAATCGGTATAGTGTAAGCCAACAATTTGTGGAAAATGGTTTTCAGAAAGATATTGCTTCATATTCTGCCTTAACACCTGCAACCCCTTCTTGTTTTCCAGGATTGTCCTCATCAGCCTGAGATCGGGTTCCATCTTCCCTGATAAATAAAATCCTGTTTTATTATGATCCACAATTTCAGGCAAGGCATTCACTTTATTCGTCAGTAAGATCATGCCCTTCTTCATGCTATATAAAGCACTCCCGCTAACAGGCCAGAAGAATCGATAGTTTTTGAATAATTGTATTGCAAACCCCGCCTTTCGGTAAACTTCATTCAATTCAGTTTCTGAAACATATCCCAGGTAATGTACATTCCTGGAGTATTTGGCCTGTAATTCCTGGTAATATTGAATCTCTTTTCCCATGGCAGTTCCCGCAACATAGAATCCTATTTCCGGATAAGTCTTCAATAGTTCCTGGTGCAGTTTCAGGCCATATTCAATACCCTTGTTCTTACCAATAAACCCAAGATAGATCAGGTTGTTATTTATTTCTTCTCCAAAATCTATTTCGCAGGGATCTATTACATGCGGCAGGAAATACACATTGTCCAATCCATATCGGTTTCTCATTGCGTTCATTCCTTTCCTGGTAAGCACATAAATTTTCCGGATCTTTTTCAATGTCTGTATAAGCTTCGGCGAATTATAGCCCATAATATCTATCAGCTTGGAAAATTTGTTCAGCAAATTGTTTCCAAACCTGTGATAAGGGTACCTTACGAGCGGGGCATCATGAAGGGTAATACTGACGTTCCTGTAATTTGCGTTCAGCATCAGGAAAAGTAATTCTATTTCATTCTGCTGGAATATTCCCAGTTCCAGGTGTACCCTGTCTCTTGATGAGATGGTGGATAATATTGAGATGCTTGATTCCGCGCTGTCTATATGCTCATAGCCCCTTTCCTTTAATACAAGGGTATAAAAATCCTTCGCATATTTGCTTATGCCCGATTTGCTTTCGAATTCACTTACGTAATACTTTTTCATGAATTACTGCGTAGTGATTTCAATCTTTCAATATTGTTGTTCAACACCGCATATTTTTTCCGGATGCGGAATAGTTCCGTTATATAGGCTTTGTTCCAATGGAAATAAATGGATCTGCCATTTTTTTTGGGTGGTTTTGCAAGGTATTTAACTGTCCTGTACAGGCTTAATGTCAGGTGGAAATTCCAATTGCTCAACCTGCGGTGAAAGGGTCTTTTACTCAGGTGGCTATAATAAAGATTCCTAACCGGGCCGTCCGTGCCAAAAGCGTGAAAAAGATTTTTCAGGTATTCTCTGGTGAGTCTTCCTGAGGGCATATAATGATAAAAATGAATGGAGGGTAAATAAATCAATCTGTATCCCATCAACACGAATGCATTGGTCAATTCAGTGTCTTCTGAAGAACTTAATTTTTTTCCCGTTCTTCCTCTGAAATATGTTTCATGGCCGGAATCCATAAGCTTTTGATAAATAGTTTTACGCATCCCCATACCAGCTCCATACAATTGGAAAATGCCTGTACCTTCTGGTTCATGATCCTGGTGCCCTATAGCAAAGGCTTCCTGGTAATCATCAAACCAGGCTGGTTTTTTTGATTCAAATACTGGTATCCCTTCTCCTCCGCAAGCGGCAATATGCTGGTCTGATTCCAGGGCCTGGAATATTACACTGATATAAACCGGGCAAAACCAGGTATCGTCATCACAGAATAAGAGGTAATCGTAGTTTGATTCCCTTATTCCTTTTGTTCGGGCATACATCAACCCTGGCTTTTTTTCCTGAACTATTTCTATTTTTTGGGGATTACCAGTCATTTCCCATAACCGGCGGGCTTCGGTTGCCGTGTTATCTGTTGAGGCATTATCAACAATGATAAGTTCCCAGGCTATATGTGGCTCCACTTCCTGTTTGGCGAGTGCATCCAAGGTTTTGGCTAACCGATGGGCACTATTATGACAACAGAGAATGACAGAAACTCCTTTTCCCGCAACAGCTTCCATTAGTTTGCGGTGATTATATCGTGTTCAACTACAGGCATCCTGAAAATATTCGCTGTATTGAGTGATTTATTGATCCTGCTGCGCATCCGGTCATTATACCAGCCCCATTTATTGAAATATTTTAACGTGCTCTGCACATGATAGGTGGCAAGTTTCAGGTTTTTATAGGATGACTTTGCATATCCATGTATGATGGTCTCCTGGGGATAGTATACTGTATTGTATTGTTCATTGATTCGCCTGCACAGGTCAGTGTCTTCCAGGTACATAAAATATTGTTCATCAAACAAACCTACTTTGCTGAAGGCTTCCGTGCGGATGAACATAAAGCATCCGGAAAGATTGGGTACCTGCATGGAGTTGTTATAATCGAGATGCCTAAGCTCATAGCTTGCCAGTTTTTCCCTGAATAACTGCTTCATTGGAGTGGGCATGAAACGGCGTAGGATAAGGTCTGCAGGCGATGGCAGTTGTTTGCACAGATATTGTATTTCTCCATTCTTGTAAAGCACCTTGGGCATTAACAGGCCGGTTTGCGTGTATTGTTCCATATAAGCAAACAACCCGGGTAATATTGCCGGATCAAATTCCACATCAGGGTTTAAGACGAGATGGTATTTTGACTTGCCGGTTATTCTTTTAATGGCAACATTATGCCCTGCTCCATAACCCAGGTTGCGACCGGTGAAAATATATTCCACCTTAGATGAATTAAATTCAAATCGGAGATCATCTTCCCGGGAATTGTCAACAATAAAAAGTTTTACATGCAGGTTGCTGTTTATGACACTGTCAACTGCTTTTTTTACCTCTGATGGATCATTGTGGAATAAGACGATTGAACAGGTTAAGTCGTACATGGCCTATAAGTTTTGGTGTGGTTGATCAAGCAGATTTTTTAACAATAGAGCCGATTTTTCCCAGGAAAACTTTTTTGCCTGGATTAGTCCCCGCACAATTAGCTCATTTCGCCGGGCTTCATTATTCAAAAGGGTATAAATATGCTGGTTCAATAGTTCAACCTGTGTTGGTTCAAAATAAAGCGCAGCATCTCCACAAACCTCCGGCATCGATGTTGTGTTTGACGATACTACCGGGCAGCCACAGGCCATAGCTTCGAGCAAGGGAATACCAAAGCCTTCATAGAGGCTGGGGAACAGAAGCATTTTCGCTTCCCTGTATAGTGCTGGCATCAGCTCAAGAGGTATATAGCCTGCAAACTTTATATCATTATCCAGTTGGAGATCATGACTTAGTTTTTTTATGGAAGAGAGATAAGGCTCTTTTCCGCCGGCAATTAATAATGGATGGGCCTTCCTGTCTCCTGGTCCCATCTTTTTGTAGGCATACAAGATAGTTTCGAAATTTTTATGCGGATAGGTGGGTCCAACAGCGAGCAGGTAGTTTGCCACATCATATTGTTGCTCAATTACATGGCTTTTTTCTGTAACCGGAAAATATTTACTGCTGTCATAGCCATTGTGAATGATATGTATTTTTTTCTGAGGACAACCCAGCAATTCTACAATGTCTTTCCTGGATGTTTCAGACACTGTGATCACCAGCCTGGCTTTTCTCAGCAGCATGGGCAATAACCACCTGAAATAAAATCGTTGATGGTTACTGATGTTATTATACCGCAGTGAAATAAGGTCGTGGATAGTTATTAGCTGGTTGGGTGATATAAAACTTCCATGCGTGGTTGGACTAAACAGAATGTTACATTTCCTTGCCTGGAATGGATAGATAAAACTATTCCAGATGAACCGGCTCACTGCGGCAGTTTTCCCAAACCTTGATGACTGCAGGTATTTCGGTAGCCTTATAATATTCATTTCACCAGTCAGTTCTTTTGTGGTAGGTGTAAAAACAGTAAATGTTTTTTTTCCTTCCGCCAGGTAGAGGCCTGAGAGCTGGTTGATCAGGTTAATGGTAAATATACCTGTGCCAGTAGGCTTATCATCCAGCATGGATGCGTTCATGCCTACCTGGTACAGGTTATGTTGCATAGTGGGTTATTAGAAATTTTATTTTTTGATCCGAGGGAGGAAAGGTCTATAGTGCCGTTTAACTAATTGTTAACTGACTGTTACCATAATATGTTTCTTTTTTTTCAGCCGCATTTGTAGCTTCTAAAAGGGTTTATTTGTATGGAAATCTGTTTGGCTCATGTATAAAATGTTGATAACTGTTTTTGTGTTGGCATGTTGGCCTTCCATTATTTTTTGTCAATCATTGAATACAAATTCAGATGCCCGTTGGGCTGCAGGTGTATTCGCTTATACCGGTAACTTGCGCTATAAAAATGCGGATATCAGTAACCTGGTTTTTACACATGCTCCTGCTGGAGCTACAGTAGCACTGGGCTGGCAGCAGAACAGGCTAACCACTTACCTCGATATAGAATTCCTGGCCGCTACCTTTAAAGAAAACAGAACTGCAGAAATAAAAATTGAAAATAGATCGCTGGTATTTTCTCCTTCTTTATTATACAGATTTTCAGCACCGGAGGCTCAGTTCATTATAGAAGCTGGCGGAGGGTTACAGTTATTTCATAACAGAACGGATTTCACCGGATTGATAAATAAAGGATCCACTGGGGAAACTTCTTATAGAATGAACGGAACCTTGAAGTTTTCTATCCCTTCTCTTTTTCAGGGCGGCAACTGGAGTTTGAATAACCTTGTAAAAGTCGGCCTTTGGCCCGGCGAATCAGGCATCAGAAATATTACAGAATCACTTCAGCTTTCCAGAAGAATTTCCAGGAATCAGGGTATTGGCGCCTTTTATCGGTTTGAGTTTCAGCGATATGGTAATACTGGTGAAGTACGACAGATGCTGCAGGCAGGGGGAATTGGTTATTTTATAAATATCAGGTAAATGAAAATGGCCTTACATACTTATTGGAATAGCTTATCCATTATCATGCTGGCATTTCTGCTATCCGCAAATATTTCCTGTACAAAGCAGTTTGACCTTGAGCAGCCACCTGTTGATTCAGGCTATGTATTTGAGGAAGCATGGAAAAGGATCGATACCAGGTATTCCCTTTTCGGCACAAAAAATATTGACTGGCAATTAATTCATGATGCGTATAAAAGCCGCATCCGGTCAGGATTAACGGAAAATGAATTGTTTGAACTGATCGCTGAAATGCTGATGGAATTGAAAGATGGTCATGTTGCTTTAAGTAAAAGCTCTCGCACTTCAGCATACGACCAGTTCTATACTTCCTTTTCAACCAATTTCAATTGGCAGAATATTCTTCTTAAATACCTTGGTAATCAAATCGATAATATCGGTCCATTCATTTTTAAAGCGGGTGATGGTGTCAGTTATATCCGGTATGCTTCCTTCAATGATGATTTTACGGAGGAGCAACTTGATAATTTAATGGATAAAATATCCTCACAAAGGGGAATCATCCTTGATCTCAGGCATAATATGGGCGGCAATCTGAATAATGCCGCCAGGTTATTCAGCAGGTTTGCTGATACAACTACGCTGGTTAAGTATACCCAGGAAAAATCTGGTTCCGGGCATAATGATCTCGGGAAACCAATACCTTATCATGTTGAAAAGAAAGGATTTCCATATACCGGGAAGATCATCATTCTCACTAATAGGAGATGTTTCAGCGCCTGCAATGAATTTATTCTGTACATGTCAGAACTTCCACGTGTAAAATTGTTGGGCGACAGAACAGGAGGTGGTTCCGGGCTTCCCGAAGAATTTATCTTAGCCAATGGATGGATACTGCGCTACCCTTCTTCCCACTCTCTTTCTGTAAGGAAAGAATATGTGGAAGATGGAATTGAGCCAGATATTGTAGCAGAGATATCATCAGTGGATGAGTATAATGGAAGGGATCCCATTCTTGAACGCGCAATCGCTGAAATGCAATGATCCAATGTTAATTCAAAAGTTACAATTCATAATATGATGGTAATGGTTCCTTAACATGCTTTGTTTTTTCTCGTTATAGCTTTGGCGCGGACCAGAACATTAATTATGCTTACCGATGTTTTAAGGGTATCAGTCATAATGCTCATTAACTCTGCTGTTTTTGCTCAAACATTTACAGATACTGCCAGCTATTCTATTAATGATACCGTTGCAGGGAAGCAAATTCAAAATGGCAATGACCTTGACCTGACAAGGGTCTTAAGAAAACTTAATGGAGTGATAGTAACAAATGTTCCACTCCGGAATGATTTGTATGAGCTGAACATTGCGGGTATAGGCGGGCATAATAACCAGGTGATTATTAATGGTATTCCGCAGCGTTCATTCTCTGGCCACTTATCTGCCTGGCCATTATCAAAATTTCCTGCAGAACTCATAAAAAAAGCATCTGTTCGTTATGGTGGAGATGTTGGCGCTCCATCAGATTTTTCAGGGGGCTCGGTTTCAGTGGAGATGAATGATATTCCCGATAAAAATTTTCTCTATCTCAGGCTGAATGCAGGATTAGCATTCAACGATACAAAAAATGAATTCCTTGCCGAAAACCATACAGGTGCTGCTTATTTCGGTTACCTGGGTAAAAAGGCTGAACTCCCCGCATCATTTCCAGACAGCTACACCCGTCCCAGGTATGCTTCTCTTAACGTGCAGGAGCAGGTTGACCTTGCTCAAAAACTTCCCCATAATACCCGGGCAACTAAATACAATTCATTCCAGCCTGATGATGATCTGGTTTTTGGTTTTGGAAAACATTACAAAACAAAAAAAGGAACAAGGGCAGGCTTCACTGCTTTGATTATGCATAATCGGCATAGCAGAATGAATGAGATAACCACACAGCTTATTCCAGCCATTGCCATTAATACCTTTCCTTTTTCAGATGACAGGATCCTGATAAGGGCGCAATCGCGTGATTCTGTTTTTTATCAAAACGCACAATCAGGTATTCACCTGAATGGTGCCATTGAATTCAGGAAGAACCGGATCAGTTGGAAGAACTATCTGGGTACTGCCCTTAGTAATTCTTATTTCAGGAGATATAGTGTTTCCAAACCCTCAGAAGACAGCCTGGCAAGAGATGGTATGTTATTCCTGAAGGAGGAACGACAGGAAATTTATTCTGTTCTTTCGGGCAATCATGCAATGGGTACTAACGGAAAATTCATGATGGATTGGTTCGCCGGGTATAATTATTCGCGATTCAGGAACCCCGATGAAAGGAATTTATTGATGAGGCGCGATACATCTGGTGCTGAACAGTTTGAACTGGCAACATTCCGGACAGATCCAATAAGAGCGGATGATATATATTTCACCAACAGCAGCAGGCAATGGCGTGAACGTGAGGAGCATGCAATTACAGGTGGACTTGATCTTTCCCTTCCATTTTTATTTTTTTCCCGGAAGAGCTCCATCCGGGGCGGGCTTTTTCTTTCTTCCGTTACCACTACTTCCACTGCTGATCTCTTCCAGGTGCAGGGAAGGGGATTTTACCCGGTTGAGGATCTGCTCGCACCTTCAAGATATTACCCCGGCGGATTATCTCTTACGGAATATTATACCAATGCAATTCAAAGTGCAGGGGCAGGAGCTTTCCTGCTGAATGCAAAAAACCGCGGAAACTATACCGGCTCTGCAAACACGGGTGCAAGTTTTTTGTCAATAAAATCGCAGGTGTTAAGACAGGTTTCCCTGGAAGCAGGAATAAGGGCAGAATCATTCAGCCAACTCGTTTCTAATTTTCAATACCAGTATTATGAGGGTTTTAAAGAACCCGGCATACTGGCGCTGGATGAGAATGGTACCGTTTCAGATTTTGACCTGCTGCCTTCTGTAAAAATTTCCTGGCTGCCACTGACTGACCTGCAATTCCAGGCTAATTATTTTAGAACAACGCAAAGAGTTGAGCCCGACCAGCTATCTCTTTACCGCTATTTTGATGCCGCCGGTTTTATGGTTCAAACCGGAAACCAATTTCTGGTTTCATCGGTAACAGATCATTTAGAAGCCAATCTTCATTGGCAACCAATTAGCATGCTCTCCATCTCTGTGACAGGATTATTAAAGAATATGTACCAACCGGTAGAGAATGTTGTGACGCATTTGGCAGGCCGCGAACAAGCAATATTGAGTAGCAGCCCACAGAATATGCCGGATGCCATTATTAAGGGGCTTAGGACAAATTTCAAACTGAATATTGGGGCTTCCTTACTGATTTTTGGCAATGCTAACTTCCTGGATGCAAAGGTGCAAGCAGGCCCACTCAAGACTGGATCATCCCCCAAAATTCATGAACATGACCTTGCCGGGGTACCCGCGATGAGTATGAATGGTGGCATTGTTTTTCAGAAAAAAGGCTTACCGGAACTAACGGTAATGTTCAGTCACACCGGCGATCAGCTATCTGCAGTTGGTTCTGGTATCAGCTATGAACTGGCGAATGGTAACCGGGTTACGGAGATTCCTGATTATAGGATCAGTTCCATGGAACAGCTGGATATAGCGTTGTCATATAAAATCTGGAAACAAAAAATCCAGCTTGCTGCAGGCATCAATAATATTCTGGAACCTGATTATACAAGCTACCAGGACTTAAATGGCAATGGCAGGTTTGATAACGCTTTAATATTAAAGGAGGGTGATCATGGCCCGGGCTATTATCAATCAGGTACCGACAATACAGTTCGCCAGTTCAGAACACAAATGAGTGGCTATTTTTCTATTTCATTTTTATTTAAGTGACTATGACGATAATCAGAGGTAAATCAGTAGTAACAGGTATCATCCTGGTATTACTTGTGGGGTCATCACTTGTATCCTGCGATAAATCCGATTCAAAACCAGCATCAACCGCGAAGCCTGAAAAGATATTGCTCGATACATATTCAGCAGAAGATAGCCGCAGAAAGCAGGTTATTCAGTTGGATAGTGATACCGTTTATATACTGTCATCTTCTTTCAGGAGGCTTGATGGTGAACAACTACTGATTGAGCAGGGAACACTTATAAAAGTGGATCCCGTTGGAAATATTGGGTTTACTATTGAACCGGGCGGTGTATTGATTGCAAATGGTACCCGTGAGAATCCTGTTGTTTTCACAAGCAGGGATATCGTGGGTAGCCAGAGTAAGAATTGGGGTGGAGTAACCATTACGGGAAAATCTGTTGATAATGCACAGGGGAGGAATGGTGATCTGACTGACTTTTCGGGTTCGCTTAGTTTTGTAAGGATTGAATTTGCCTCGCTGCGGTTAAATGCAGTGGGAAGCCGCACATTGCTGGAGAATATACAGGTAAGTTATGCGAATCCTGATTTTGCCAGCGGATTGGGTGGAAACAGCTTCTCCATAACTGGTGGCAGCTTTGATGCACGAAACCTCTTCTCTTATGCCTGTGGCGGCCCGGCTGATTTTTTCATTACCAATGGATACCGGGGCAAAATGCAAAACCTGCTGGCATACAGGCACCCCTTTTTCGGAAAGGCTGAAACCGGCAACCATCCTTATCTCGGTGGCCTGGTGGTACAAAATAATCCATTCGATGCGGTGGCAGAACCTATAACAGAACCACATATCTCCAACCTTACCGTAATTGGTCCGGATGGCCAGGCGGGGTCCTCGCCTGATTACGCTGATACAACAAAGGAATCCGCTGCTCTTATTGCCATTAACAGCGGAAGCTATAAGATCAGGAATTCTGTATTAATGGGATTCCCGCATTCAGCCTGGTACCTGGGTGATTTTAATTCGGCATACGCAGTACATTATGAAATAGCAGTGATTGGAAATTCTGTTTTCCATAGCTCCAATGAGGCCAGGATGTTTTTTATTAAAGACTTTGTTTATCCACCCTATTCTTTGAACGACTTCCGGAATTATGCATTGAGCCCAAAATTTAATAACCGGATATTATTCACCAGGGATGCATTTCAGTTTACAGACCTCTACAAGTATGAAGAAGGCCTCCTGCCTTTACCTGCCTTGTCATCGCCCGTATTTACCGGGGCATCTTTCCAGGACAGCTATTTCCAGGTTCCTTTCTTTGAAGTGGTAGATCATGTAGGCGCAATTGGAAAGAATAATTGGCTGGCCAATTGGACAAACCTGATTCCTTTAAAAACCAGGTATAACCTGCCAGAATAAAAATTGTGCATCATGCTACGACTGATTTCTCTTTTATTTTTTACCCAACTTACCTCATTGGCAGCTTTTTCACAGGTTTCGACGGGTAAGATTACCGGTAAGATCCTGGATATCTCTAATAATGAAGCCATCTCAGGGGCAAGCATCAGTGTAAAAAATGCCCGCTACGGAAGTAGTTCGGTTATGGATGGCAGTTACCAGATATCGTTGCCGGCAGGAACCTATACCCTCCAGTTCTCTCACCTTGGCCATAGATCAAAAGAAATCACCGATATTATTGTAAAAGCGGGCCAGTCTACTGTGTTGGATATTCTCCTGGAAACCGCTACCAAAGAGTTGGAAGGGGTGGTGGTTACCTCAAGTGTAAAAAAAGAAGCCCAGGCTTCTGTATATTCAGCACAAAAACGTAGTGCAGCAGCTTCCGATGGTATATCAGCCGAAGTAATAAAAAAAACTCCTGATAATAACGCCGGACAAATACTGAAGAGGGTTACAGGGGTCAATGTTCAGGGAAACAGGTTCGTAGTAGTAAGGGGATTGGCCGACCAGTATAATCAAACGATGCTCAATGGCGTGCCAATGACCAGTACGGAAACCAACAGGAATGCATTTGCCTTTGACCTCATCCCGGCAGCCATCATCGATAATATTGTAGTAAATAAAACCGCAACTCCCGATATGCCGGGGAATTTTGCGGGTGGCATTGTTCAGATCAATACGAAGGATTTCCCCGCCAGTGATTTTTTCACCGTGTCATTGCAACTGGGTTTTTCTGATGAAACCATAGGGAAAGATTTTTATACTGATGAAAGGGCATCCATGGAATTCCTTGGTTTTGGCGTAAAAAAAAGAGCCCTGCCTGCTGAATTTCCTACGGCCCTGTACAGAATACCTTTTGTTGAACTGAATACGCAGGAACAATTCAGGTATTTAAAAATGCTGAACAATAACCTTGCTCCCGTTAATTATGGTGCCTCAATGCCTAATGAAAGTTTCCAGGTTGGATTTGGTAAGACCATTAAATTCAGGGATAACAGTGAACTGGGTATTGTTGCAGCATTCAATCAAAGGAAAACGGAACTGATAGAACATGAAACAAGCCTGAAAGATCCTGACCTTCTTTGGAATTTTGAGCGAAATGACACAACAAAATTGCATTTCAGCCTCATGGATTATTACTCGGAAAATATTCGCTATAAATACCACGTTGACCTTGGCGGTGCCCTCAATATTGCCTATCGGTTTGGTAATAATAAGATCAGTCTGAAGAACCTGGTTAGCCAGGTTTATGACAATACCTTCATGGATATGCCATTCCTTAGGATCGAAGGGTTTGACTTTAAAGGGTATAACCAGGTGGGTATAAGGCATATTATTGAGCAGCGCCGTTTGTATAACAGCGTACTCGGTGGTGAGCACCGCACCGGGCTGAAGAACCAGACCAGGATTGACTGGAATGTAAACCTCACTGGAAACAATACCCGAACTCCGGATACCAGGAATTTTTTATTTAATACCGATTCAACTGGAAAAATTTTACAGGTTGACGGTAACTTCGACCTAGCTAATTCTCTCAAGCGGCTAAGCAGGATTTGGTCTGATGCCAATGATTTTATCTATGGAGGTGCATTTAATATTGTTACGCCGTTAAACACAGGTAAGGCAACACACCTTATCAAAGGGGGGCTACTCTTCCAAACCAGGGATCGAAATGTAGAAGGTATTTTTCTTCCTGTTTCTAATCTGAAGGGAACAGTTGACAGCATCCTTTCCCCTTCTAATTATCATCCGAATGGTGGGCGTATTGAACTGGTGAATGCCTCCATGGCTTCTGGTGCTGGTAATTATACTGCAGGTAGCAGCGTTGTGGCCGGTTACGGTAGCATCGAATCAAAACTGGGTTCAAAGCTCCGTGTGATCTGGGGGGCAAGGTTTGAAAATTACCAGCAGTTTGTAAATGTATATACGCCTGTGTTCTTCGATAATTTCACTGATCCTGAATTACAGAATACAAGCCTTGCCGCTCGCACTACCTTCAATTTTCTGCCTTCCATCAATATCATCTGGAGTCCCGTTCCGAAAATTAATGTAAGGGCTTCTTACTCTAAAACGGTTATTCGTCCCGAGCTCAAAGATCTCGCTGATTTTCCAAGATATGATTTCCTGACACTGGTTTTTTCAAGAGGTAATTCAGGCCTTAAAAGCACTTCCATTGATAACTTCGACCTGAAATTTGAATGGTTTCCCAGCGCTGGTGAAATACTGTCTCTATCTGCTTTCCATAAGAACATGGAAAACCCGATTGAGTATGGAAGACCTTTTAATGAAAATATTCGTATACCGGTAAATACTGGAACGGCAGAAGTTAGCGGGCTGGAGGCTGAGATCAGGAAGACCCTGGATTTCCTGCCTTTTGCCAAATGGCTGGAGAATGTAAACGCTTTTGCCAACGCAACATTGTTAAAATCTAAAGTCCCTTCCGGCGCGTTAAATAATTTCTATATCAATTCAACACCCGAGCACCCGCTTACGGGCCAACCGGATTATATACTGAACGCCGGACTCAGCATCCGCTTATTGAAAAATACAATGGAACTCACTGGTTCCTATAACCGAACCGGTGATCATATTACAGAGCTCGGCTCCAACCTCGAAATGATTAATATTTTCGACAGCAAAGTTACAGTTACTCCCGCTTATCACCTTAAAGCCCGGAACCAGCTTGACTTCGTGCTCACGAAATCCTTTCTCGACAATAAACTTAATATGAAGTTTAACCTGATCAATCTGTTAAAAGATCCGGTGATTATCTACCAGGACCTGAATGGCAATGGTAAAATGGATGAGTTGATCCGCCCTGTGCAGGTTAAAGGCCAGCCACAATTGACATATTCTTCTGGTATTGATAATGCTTCCTCCTATATCATTTCTCAAAGGAGTTATTCTTTAACCGTTTCATATACATTCTGATGAATAGGGCAACAATAAACCTGCTATTACTTTTATTTACTTCAGTAATGATGATTGGATGTAAAAAGGAAAGAGCGCTGGTTCAGAAAGCAAAACCGGAAATTCTGATCAATTCCCAGGATCCGCGGCTTGCAGATAATTCAATACATCTATCCGCCGATACTGTTTATGTACTGGCTGCCCATATCAACCGCGCAAGAAACCAGTCACTCATAGTAGACGCCGGTACACTCGTGAAAATAAGAGACCAGTATACTATCAATATCGAAGCAGGTGGCAAGTTTGAGTCTGTTGGTACGGAAGCTGAACCGGTAATTTTTACCAGCTCTGCATACCAGGGAGGGGCAGGTGGGGGAGTATCTTACCAGCCACATAGTTGGGGTGGTATATCTGTTAGCGGTAATGGAGTGAATGGTGAAAGCTCCGGAATAATTCAATATACAAGAATTGAATTTGCAGGTTCCGGATCAATGAATGGTTCACTGGTTTTAAATGATATTTCCGCATCAACAAAGCTCAGTCATATCCAGGTAAGCTACTCCATCAACAGCCCTTCTTTCCGTTTTAACGGGGGCAATGTAAATGCTTCCAATTTGTTATCTTATGCGTCTGGTAATTCAGATTTTTATATCGAGAATGGATACAACGGGATGTTGCAATTTCTCCTGGGGTATCGGCATCCATTTTTTCCAAAGGATATAGCTGATTTTGCCGGACTGAAAATATCTGGGCAGGGTACATTTCCCTTAATTTCAAACCTGACTATACTGGGCCCCGGAAACCAGCAGGGCACATCTTATCGGTATGGTGATACGCTTTCCTATAGCACCTATTATCCTGACGGTCAGGGTAACAGGGTAGGAGCACTGCATACTACAGGTGGTGCGGCGTTTTCTATAAGGAATGCTGTCTTTAGCGGATTTCAGAAAACAGGATGGTTGCTGGATGAAAGAGAGGCTGCACTTAAAGTATCGTCAGGAGAATCGGGCTGCATGTATTGCATTTTCCATACTGAAGATGCTGCCAGGGTTTTTATTTTATCCCCTTCTTTGTTTCCCCCGCTTGATTCAGATGATATGTATGTGCATGTTATGAAGGATGAATTTCATAACAGGATTTTTCCATCCATGAATGAATTTTTATTTACAGATTTCACCAACTATGATTTTTCCCCAAAGCCTTTTCCTGCAACTGGTTCTCCACTTTTGAGCGGAGCAGATTTTACTGGTTTATTCGCAAATGTATTTTTCGAAAAGGTTGCTTTCATTGGTTCTAACGGGGATGCAGGATGGCTAAATGGATGGACAAATTTTACACCACTGCAAACAAATTATAATAACTGATCCGTTATTATTTTCCCTTAACAATGAGTTCTCTTTAACATAACCTTATGTTTCAATCCTGTTAATACTGGAAGTATAAGTTTGCTTACTTATTCGAAAACATCTTCACTGAGTTCAAATCAAAAAACTAAAAACTAGAAAATGAAAAAGCTTTTCATTGCAGCTTCTGCATTGAGCGCCCTTTTTGCCGCATCTTGTTCAAAGCAACAGGATGTTGAGTTAAAAAAAGAGCTGATCCCGGGTACAGCTTCAACTCCCGATACCCTGGTAGGGGATATCACAGTTAATACAACTGTTACCAAAACAACCTACCTGAAAGGGATCGTGTATGTTAAGCCTGGTGCTACACTTACAGTTAATCCAGGAGTAACTATTATTGGTTCTGCAGGTGCAGCAACTCCTGACCTTCTGAACCTCGCCAATAACAAAGGCGTTCTCGTTGTAGAGAAGGGTGGTAAATTGGTTGCAAATGGTACGCCATCTTCTCCCATTGTATGGACTTCCAGCAAAGCAGCAGGTCAGCGTAATTTCGGTGATTGGGGTGGTATTGTAATCTTCGGACAGGCTCCTATTATTACAAGAACCGGAGCAGCCACAAACATTTACGAAGCTTTTGATGCTATTAATGATCCAAAGAATTATTACGGTGGTACAAATCCATCTGATAACAGTGGTTCTATGACCTATAACAGGATCGAATTTGCTGGTGGTACTGTACTGGCAGCAAATAAGGAAGTGAATGGCCTTACACTTTGTGGTGTAGGTTCAGGTACGGTTATTAACCATGTTCAGGTTGCTCATTCTGGTGATGATGCATTTGAATTCTTTGGCGGAACTGTCAATGCTTCCCATCTGCTTGCTTTTGGATCAAAGGATGATGATTTCGATTTTGATGAAGCTTATTCAGGAAGATTACAGTTTATCATTGCATACCGTACTGATCTGGCTGATAACTCTGGTTCTGAAATGATTGAACTGGATAATAATGCCACTACAACTGTTTTCAATAACACACGTACAAACCCATTGATTGTTAATGCTACCCTCATCGGACCAGCTTCTACAACTGTTCGCTCTGGTGTTACCGGTTCATTTGATGGTGGTGTTTATGTTAGAAAGCAGGGTAGGATAGCTTTGGCGAACTCATTGATCATCGCACAGGCGTTGCCTGTAGCACTCGGTACCACAGCTACAACCAACGCTTCTTTTGTTAACCCATCAGATCCAGTTCCTTCTTTCGTTCGTAATAATATATTCCAGACAAGTTCAGCTAACCCTGTAGTAATCGATAGTGATGAAAGCAACCCAATCATAGGTACTGCTGACAATGCACTCATTGCTGTATTGGCAAATTCTACTAACCAAAATGGTGCGCTGCCTAATTTTGCAGCATTCAAACTTGATGGTGGTCTTAAGCCAACTGCTGGTTCACCTGCACTTTCCGGTGGACTGAATGTTTCTTCTTTCGGTTTTGTTGGAACAACTGTTCGCGGTGCAGTACTTCCTACTGATCCCTGGACAACAACTGGTTCATGGATTTCAATTGCCGCTAACTAATTTTTTAATCATGCTGTATTTCGGATAAGTTTTAATAAAGTGAAACGGCATTCTTTTGAATGCCGTTTCACTTTATTGCTTTTTGATGTCTTATTTGGTTAATGATTAATCGAAAGTTTACGACTTCTTCTTATTTGTGGTAATTTCAGGGCGATCTTTTTAGCCAGGTTGAGGTTAATGTAATAATCCTCTTTTCTGCCTGTAATTATTGCCTGGAATGAAGCAACCATATGCCGGGCTATTCGCCGGGTACAAAATCTTATCCATCCATCCCGATTCACATCACAGGCATAAACAAGGAATTGCGTGAATATTCTATCAGTTTTCTGTTGCTTTGATAGTTCAGCCTTAACATCCTGAACCCTGTCGTGCCATATTACTGCGTCAGTGCAAATCCCTATCTTGTAATTATTATAGATTACACGTTGTGCATAGTTCCAATCCTCTCCATAATGAAAAAATATGGGGTCAAACTCACCAGTCTTACGTATGCAGTCAGCAGTTAACATCCAGGCGGCAGCATTTACAAAGCTGGTTTCATAGATCCCTTCTGAATATTCTCTGGAGTACCTGTCAATATAACTCTTGAAATTTGTATCCGTTGCTGTTCCATTGCCGTTAAAATGATAAGGACTCATTATTCCAAATTCGCTGTGAAGCTCAAGGCTTTTACAAAGAAGTTTAATGGTGTCGGGTGCAATCCAGGCATCCTGGTTTAAAAGGAAAACCAGCTCCGCTTTCTCTTCCATTGCCATGCTCATTCCTATATTGTTCGCCTGCCCGAAGCCAAGATTCTTTTCAGATTTTATGAGGCGAACGGCAGGATAATTTTCTTCGATATACTGGCAGGTTTGATCAAATGAATGATTGTCAATTACTATAATATCTACCGGTATCAAACTGTTCTCTAAACTGGAAAGGCATTTGTCAATCCATTGCATCCCGTTGTAGGTGACAACTATTACAAAAACCCTTTTCATAAACCCAAAGTTGTAATCTATGTCGGATGGTTGAACATAACTTCCATTAAGGTTTTATGACATTTCGTAGAGCTAGTTTATAAAATGATAATATTAGCATTCCTGAATTTTAATGAGTTTGCAAAGGATTGATAAATTAATGGCATCTAATTTTTGTAATCCAATTGTTTTTCCACTGCAGTTTCAGAACCTCCGGCAAATGCCGATACCGGCTGAATTGATGCAATATATTAGTGACCCTAAAATAACAAGGCCCCTTACTGCACTGGACTTTCAATTTCAGAATTATCTAGATAAATTTAAGTTCAGTCAGAACCCGTCTGCCCAGGTGCAATATTTATTTCTGGATAGCATTTTACTGTCCACTGAATTAATGGCAGAAAGGTTGGTGCACCTGTTATTTGATATGTGGTGGACTGACCCCGCCTTCACATTGCAGAAAAGCATTTTTGTTGAAGCAATGCGGCAAAGAAAAGGGTTTGATGCAGGGCTCTATGATCCTGATAGAAAGTTTCTTTCCTTCAAATATGATGGCAAAGCTGGATTTTCCCCTTCCCTTCAAAAATTCCATGAAATATTTTTAGACCGCCTCACTAACCATTCCGTTTATTCAGATAAAAAAAGCCTGAATGATTTAATTGAAATTCTCAATTATCTTTTTTTTGCTCCTCATATAACTAGATACTCTTCCTCGCAATCTGAATTCATATGCCTCGTTTTACACTTTAATGCCGATAAATATATATTTGAACGGTTTACCCACTGGCTAACTGTAAAAAATAGGCGAACCGCCCGCACCGTTTTCCAATCTGTTAATCAACAATTTTTATAACAGCAGCTTTTTTTGAACTATTTTGAAAGCATAAACGTTTAACTATATTGTAGCGATATTTAAACAGATTATGGGCAAAAAGGTTATTATTATAGGTTCTGGTTTTGCTGGCATGTCGGCCGCAGCATTTATGGCGAGAGCAGGATGGGATGTAACCGTCATCGAAAAGAATGACCAGCCGGGTGGCCGGGCTCGCCAATGGAAACAGGATGGCTTCACCTTTGACATGGGACCTTCCTGGTACTGGATGCCCGATGTTTTTGAAAGATTCTTCCAGCAGTTCGGAAAAAAAGTGTCAGACTATTATGCACTCGAGCGTCTGGATCCTTCTTATCGTGTGTATTGGAGCGATGAAGAGGAGAGATGGAGAGATGGAGGGATGGATATTCCCGCGGGGTTGCCTGCGTTGAAAGAGTTATTCGAAAGTATTGAAGCTGGAGCAGGTGCGAAGCTTGAGCAGTTCATGGAAGAAGCGGCTTTCAAATACCGCGTAGGTATGCAGAAGCTGGTACATAAACCCGGTCAATCGCTCACCGAATTCATAGACCTCGATATAGTTAAAGGAGTTTTCAAACTCGACGTCTTCACTAACATGAAGGCGCATGTACAGAAATTCTTTAAAGATCCAAAACTCAAGCAGTTGATGGAGTTCCCCGTGCTATTCCTAGGCGCCATGCCCGAAGATACTCCCGCCCTCTACAGCCTGATGAATTATGCCGATGTGGTGGGCGGCACCTGGTACCCCAAAGGCGGTATGTACAGCATCGTGGATGCCATGTACAAACTCGCCAAAGAACAGGGCGCCAAATTCCTTTTCAATGAAACTGTCACCTCCATAGAATTGCATGCATCTACTGCCCGCTCAGTTTCCACTGACCGTGGCCGTTATGATGCCGATGTCGTTATAGGAGGGGCCGACTACCACCATATCGAAAGCGTACTGCTCCCTGAAACACATCGCTCCTATTCAGAGCAGTACTGGGATAGCAGGGTAATGGCACCAAGTTGTTTGCTTTACTACGTTGGACTGAATAAAAAACTCGAAGGGATCCACCACCATAGTTTGTTCTTCGATACTTCTCTTCACCAGCATGCCCGGGAGATCTATGCCGATCCGCAATGGCCTTCTGCCCCTTTGTTCTATGTGAGCGCAACATCTGTTTCTGATTCTACCGTTGCGCCTGAAGGTTGCGAAAACCTCTTTTTGCTGGTGCCTGTTGCGGCGGGACTGAACGGAGACACCGAAGAAGTGCGTGAAAAATATTTTGATCTTATCATTGGCCGACTTGAAAAGCATCTTGGGCAATCTGTTCGCGATGCTATAATTCTGAAAAGAAGTTTTGCACAATCTGATTTTGTGCGTGATTATAATTCGTTTAAGGGAAATGCCTATGGACTAGCTAATACACTTAAACAAACTGCCATCCTCAAGCCAGGATGTCGGAGTAAAAAGGTAAATAACCTCTTTTTCACCGGCCAATTGACGGTTCCCGGTCCGGGTGTTCCACCCAGCCTCATCAGCGGTGAACTGGTAGCCAAAGAAGTGATTAAGAATTTTTAGTTATCTTAAAACCTGCCTAACCACGCTTATGATGCAATTGTTCCATACTGTTTCTGAGGTTTGTAGTCGCGTTACCACAGAACGTTACAGTACCTCTTTCTCTTCAGCCATCAAGCTGTTGCACCACGATCTGCGCCAGCCTATCTTCAATATTTATGGACTCGTGCGCTTTGCTGATGAGATCGTTGATACATTCCACGATCACGACAAAAGCCTGCTGCTGGCAGAATTCAAGCAACAAACCTATGATGCCATAGAAAGAAAGATCAGCCTTAATCCCATCCTCCATAGCTTCCAGCTTACCGTGAATGCCTACAATATTGACCATTCTCTTATTGATGCATTCTTCCGTAGCATGGAAATGGATCTGGATAAAAAAGCCTACGATCACCAGGGCTATATCGACTATATATATGGTTCCGCAGAAGTGGTTGGACTCATGTGCCTCTATGTTTTCTGTGAGGGCGACCGCCAGCTTTACGACAAACTAAAAGGATCGGCACGATCCTTGGGCGCTGCTTTCCAGAAAGTGAATTTCCTGCGCGACCTGAATGCTGATTTCAAGCAGCTCGACAGGGTTTACTTTCCAGGTTGTGATTTTACTAATTTCACCGACTGTGATAAAACAAAAATTGAAGCCGATATCCAGGCCGATTTTGATGAAGCCTATAATGGCATCATGCAATTGCCGGTAAAAGCGCGATTTGGTGTGTATGTGGCCTATAAATATTATCTCTCCTTATTCCGCCGCATTAAACGCATCAAGCCCGCACGCATCATGCAGGAAAGGGTTCGGGTCCCGGATTATAGAAAGGCAGCGATCGTGCTGAGGGCAGGGGTGAAGCAGCAACTGGGGATGATGTGATGGAGGGATGGAGAGATGGAGGGATAGAGGAGAGATGGAGAGGTGGAGGGATGGAAGAGAAATTTTAGTAGAAAAAAACAAAATTATTTTGGAGAATTTGGTGAAAAATATGGATGTGGTTCTGGTTGATGCATTGGATCATGAGTTGGGTACAATGGAAAAAATGGCTGCTCATGAGCAGGGTGTCCTGCACCGAGCATTCAGTGTATTCATCTTCAATGCCAGTGGACAAATGCTTTTGCAACAACGCGCCCTCGATAAATACCATAGCGCAGGCCTCTGGACCAATGCCTGCTGCAGCCATCCTTATCCGGGTGAAGCTGTAGAAGAGGCCGCCCTCCGCAGGTTACAGGAAGAAATGGGCTTTACCACACCCCTGCAGAAAGCTTTCGATTTCATTTACCGCGCCGGCTTTAATAATGGCCTTACCGAACATGAGTTCGACCATGTTTTTGTTGGTGAATTCAGCGGACTGGTAAATCCGGATCCCGTTGAAGTAAATGAGTATTGTTACCTTTCGATAGAAGAAATTGAATCATCTTTGCAAAACCATCCCACCCGCTATACCGCCTGGTTCCACCTGGCATTTCCAAGGGTGAAGGAATGGAGAAAAAAATCAGCAGTATGTATTGGCTAGTTTATATAGGAATTGTGGTTGGAACGTTTTTAGTGATGGAAGGCATAACCTGGTTAACTCATCGTTACGTAATGCACGGGTTTCTCTGGTACCTGCATGAAGATCACCATAAAAAGGGGCCGGGTTTTTTTGAGAAGAACGACTGGTTCTTCGTGATATTCGCCGTTCCAAGCTTTCTGATGATACTATATGGTACCCTTCAACCCCTTTACTGGTTGCAGGCCGTTGGCTTCGGCATCATGTCTTACGGACTCGCCTATTTTCTCGTACACGATATCATCATCCACCAGCGCTTCAAATTTATGAGTCGCTCTAACAATATCTATGTTCGTGCCATCCGCTGGGCGCACAAGATGCACCATAAGCATATCGGTAAAGAACATGGTGAATCTTTCGGCATGCTCATGGTGCACCAGAAATATTGGGAGAAGGTCAAAAAAGACCGTGAAAACACCCTTTCCAGGGGTAAATAATCTCCCTATCTTGTCTAGGCCAAAACAAGATTATGCCCCCACAATATTTTTTCGAACTTCTTGATCCCGACTCCACACACGATTATGATTACGTGTTCTGCGGAGCCGGATTATCCTCTCTGAGCCTTCTCATGCGAATGCTCCAGAGCGAGGAGTTTAAGGATTGCAGGTACCTGCTGGTCGACAAAGACCAGAAGAAGGTAAACGACCGCACATGGTGCTTCTGGGAAAAAGGAGAGGGTTTCTTCGATTCAATTGTACACAAAAGATGGGATAAGGTCTGGTTTCATGGCGAGGGGTTTTCTAAGCAATTCAACATCGCACCCTACCAGTATAAGATGATCAGGGGCATCGACCTTTACCAGCATTGTCTCAACATCCTGGTAAAAAAAGAGAATGTTCGTATCATCTTTGAACCCATCAGCAGCATCACCAATCTCAAAGGCAAAGGGGTAGTTGAATTGCATAACGGGGTGCGCTTCGGGGCCCGTAAATGGCTTTTTAATTCCATCCCATTTGACAAGCCAAAAGCGGAGCCCGGCACCCATTACCTGAAACAACATTTCAAAGGCTGGTTCATAGAAACGGCAGCACCTTTTTTTGATCCCTCTTCTAATACGCTGATGGACTTCCGCGTAAACCAGGAGCACGGAACCACTTTCGTTTATACCATGCCGTTGGATGAAACCCATGCCCTTATTGAATACACCCTTTTCACTGAAAACCTTCTGCAACAAGAGCAATACGATGAAGGCTTAAGGAACTATATTAGTGACTACCTGCAACTCAATGATTATTCCATTAAAGAGGAAGAATTCGGGGTGATTCCCATGACGGGTTTTACATTTCCCGAGCGGGATGGTAATATTGTTTATATAGGAACTGCCGGTGGACAAACCAAGCCTTCCAGTGGATACACCTTCCAGTTTGTTCAGCAACATAGTGCCGCCATTCTGCGTTCACTATTGAAGAAGGGGCATCCCTTCCCCCCTAAGCAACATGGCGGAAGGTTCCGTTTCTATGACAACGTGTTGCTGGATGTGCTGGTGAATGAAGACCTGCCGGGAGATAAGATCTTTACCCGGCTTTTTGAACGAAATAGTGCCCAGCGCATATTCAGGTTCCTCGACAATCATTCTTATCTGCCAGAAGAGCTGCTGCTCATTAGCAGTCTGCCTACCATGCCCTTTTTAAGAGCCGCCCGGCGGGTAATATAGATTTGCCTTAAATTACGGCTGTGTAGCTAAATGCACAACCCATTCAGCATGAGTATAAATATCAATGAACTTCTCACCGTCACCTTCACGCTGTTTGCCATCATTGATATTCTCGGCTCTATACCCCTCCTGATCTCACTCAAAACCAGGATGGGTGCCATCCATGAGTTAAGGGCAACACTTATTTCAGGTGGATTGATGCTATTATTCCTGCTCACCGGCGAAAAATTCCTGCAGATCCTGGGCCTTGACGTCAGCTCTTTTGCTGTGGGCGGTTCCATTGTGATCTTTATCCTTGGACTTGAAATGGTACTTGGCATAGAATTTTTTAAATCAGATGGGGATATAAAGTCGGGCACTGTAGTGCCCATTGCATTTCCCCTGATCGCGGGTTCGGGAACACTAACCACCATCATTTCACTGCAAGCCAACTACAATACGCTTACAGTGGCGATGGCCATCATATTAAATCTTGTTGTAGTGTATATAGTACTCAGGTCATTGGATTACATAGAAAAACTCATCGGTCCTGCCGGATTACTGGCCATCCGTAAGTTTTTTGGTGTAGTTTTGCTCGCCATTGCGGTAAAAATATTTGCCACCAATGCAGCAGGATTAATAAAATGATCCAACCGGCCTCGTAGTACAATGGATAGTATAAGAGTTTCCGAAGCTCCAGATCCAGGTTCGATTCCTGGCGAGGCCACCCATAATCCATCATATTCCTCCGAATGCATAATTCGGCTGTAAATCCTTCCTTTTACAGTGAAAATCCTTTAATTTAAATGTAGAGCCCGATATCAGATGAGTTTAAATTTGAATTATTGTGGATGAAAATGAATGATCGGATCCCTGAATCTCCTCCTGTGATAACGCCAGTGCCTACTGGTACAATCAGGCCATTGTGGTCGGTCATGATACCGGCATATAATTGCATGGAATTCCTGAAACAGGCCATTGCAAGCGTTCTTGAACAAGCTCCAGCTGAAGATATAATGCAGATTGAAGTGGTGGATGATGCCAGCACAGATGGTAATATTAAGGAGCTGGTTGAAACTATAGGAAAGGGAAGGGTTTCTTATTTCCGTCAACCGGAAAATGTTGGAAGCTTAAGGAATTTTGAAACCTGCCTTAACAGGTCTCGGGGACATTTAATCCATTTACTGCATGGCGATGATTTGGTGTCGCCAGGATTTTACCAGGAAATGGGATCTGTAATGGAGAAATTCCCTGAAGCGGGCTCCGCCTTTTGTAGCTATTCCTTTATTAATAAAGATTCGCAGGTCACTTCACTGGCTAGTCCAATAATGGATAAAGCAGGTATTATTGAGGATTGGTTAGAAAAAGTCGCAGTAATTAACTATCCACAACCACCTTCTGTTGTTGTTCGTCGTTCAGTCTATGAACACCTTGGCGGTTTTTTTGCAGCTCATTATGGTGAAGATTGGGAAATGTGGTGCCGTATAGCAGCAAATTACCCTGTAGCATATACACCTAAATGTCTTGCCAAATACAGGATTCATTTTAATAATATTAGTACCAAGGCATTGTTATCGGGGCAAAGTGTAGCAGACATCAATAAATTGATCGGAATCATCCAGCAATACCTTCCCTTAAATAAAAGAAAGAAAATCCGGAATAAATCAAAGCATAATTTTTCTACTCACTTTGCATCAATTGCCCTTAGGAACTTTTATGGTGACAAAGACAAATACTTAAAACTTGCATACAAATCATTCCTGATGGACAGGAATCGAACCACTTTTTACTTTTTAACTAAAATTGTACTTAGCTATTTTGTTCAGGTGAATACTACCCATAATAAGAGTTAATAAAATTTACGAAATCTAAAGCTTTATAGAATTTGCCTGAAAGGATTCCTTTAGAACCACCTATTATTTTGCCTTTAAATGAAGGCATTAACAGGCCTCTATGGTCAGTAATGATACCCGTTTACAACTGTAGTGAATTTATTCCGGACGCTATTCTAAGTGTTTTGAACCAGGATCCGGGAGAAGAATTTTTGCAGATTGAGGTAGTGGATGATGCAAGCACTGATATGGATATCGAGGCCATGGTATTGCAACTCGGAAATGGAAGGGTGACTTATTTCAGGCAAAATCAGAATGTTGGTAGTCTGAGAAATTTCGAGACCTGTATTAACAGGGCAAAGGGACATTACATTCATTTACTTCATGGTGATGATAGGATAAAACCCGGTTTTTATAAAGAGATAGAAAACCTGTTTGAAATGTTCCCCCAGGCAGGAGCAGCATTTTCAAACTGGGATTTTATTAATGCTGATGGTACGCTGATCAAGCAGGAAACCAGAAGAGCTGATTCCCCCTGTATCATTGAAAATTGCCTTCAACGTCTCTCCCATGGGCAACTGATGCAATACGTATGTATGGTGGTAAAGCGAACTGTTTATGAAGACCTCGGTGCCTTTTATGGGGTAATTTATGGTGAGGATTGGGAGATGTGGGCACGCATTGCAAGTAAGTATCCTATTGCATATACCCCATTGTCTCTTGCTGAGTACAGAACCCATTATAACTCAATTTCGGGCCACAGTTTTCTAAGTGGTAGAAACATTTCAGATCTTAAAAAAGTATTCATATCCATTGGCAATTTGCTTCCTGTGGAGGAAAGAAAAAAGGCAAATTTAACCGTAAGAAAAAATTATGCTTTTTGGGCTATTGAGGCAGCACGATTCATGTGGTTAAGGACAAAAAAGAAATCAGTTGTTTATATACAGGTATATGAATTGCTAAAACTCTATCCGGATATCAGGCTTCTAATGCGGTCATTTAATATGATTTTCTGGATATGGAAGATCGATCTGTTGCAAAAGGCGAGAAAACTTAAAAAGACAATTAGCCATTGAGCAAATTTCTTCCATATAGAATTGTACACCTCGATCTTGCTGAGCTGGAAAAATACCTGGACATTATTCACCAATTGCAGAGCCCTGCATACTTCGTGATATGGTGGCGGGAAATTCCACTTGGCCATTTTTACTTCGAGAGAATGGAAGAAAAAAATGAATTAAGAGGTTTGATCTATAAGAACATTCAACCAACTCTTGATTCATATTCTCAGGATCAAATGGCAATAGTAAATATCCAGAAGGCAATTCTCAGTTCAGATGTTAACAGCCTTGAATATAACATGAGGACTATACTTGGAAATTTATTGCCGCGTGATATACCTGATTATGCAGATATCAGTATAATCATTTGTACACGTAACAGGAGTAATATTCTCATTAAATGCCTTGATAGTTTAGCTAAACAACATTGTAAACCTCGTGAGATAATTATTGTAGATAATGCCCCTTCAGATGATAGTACTGAAAGGCTTGTAAATCTGACAGGAGACATCAGGTATATTCGGGAGGAAAGGCCAGGCCTCGATATTGCAAGGAATACAGGGGCTATAAATGCAGGTAATAATATCATTGCTTACCTTGATGATGATGTTGTTATTGACCCATTTTGGACTTACCGAATCATGGAGGCATTTCTTGACAATACCGTTGATGCTATAACAGGTCTCGTTCTTCCCGCCTCCTTAGAGGCTGAAAGCCAGGTTATCTTTGAAAAATTCTGGAGTTTTAACAAGGGCTACTTACAAAAAAAATATACCTCTGGTTTTCTTAAGCCTAAGGATAAGGATTGCCCTAAAGTATGGAATATCGGTGCTGGGGCAAATATGGCATTTAGAAAGGATATACTGGAAAAAGTAAATTATTTTGATGAGCGCCTGGATGCCGGAGCTGCTGGCTGTAGCGGTGATTCAGAAATTTGGTTTCGAATTTTGCGCATCAGAGGAAACATTCTGTATTCGCCGCTTGCTATTGTATATCATGAACATCGACGTGATATGAAAGGTCTCGAAAGGCAGCTGTTTAATTACATGAAAGGTAATGTAACTGCGGCCCTGATACAACACCAGAGTGAACCCGCACTTAATTATGCAAGGCATGTATTCAGAGGCATGACAAGAAATTATTTATTGTTGTTGTTAGGCAAATTCAGAAATCCCGGACTAAGGCATAAAACAATTATAAAAGAAGCGCTGGGAGCCTTATCTGGTGTAATATATTTTTCACTGAACAGGAAACGAAAACCTCTTACCTGATCTTCAAATCAATTGTATGTTTACAAAAACAGCGGAATATTATGATGCCTTATACCATTTCATTGATTATGAAAATATCTGTAAGCATCTCCATGAACTGATACAACATCAATCTCCTGGTACCTCATCACTTCTTGATGTAGGATGTGGCACAGGAAGGCATCTTTCACATCTCCAAAACTTGTACCAGGCAGAGGGAGTTGATATAAATTGGGAACTCCTGGAGATAGCCAAAAAGAATTGTCCTGCCGTAACATTTCATACAGGTGATATGCGTTCCTTTGAGCTGAATAAAAGCTTTGACGTGGTAGCTTGTTTATTTAGTTCAATAGGGTATGTGAAAACCGAAACAGGCCTCAATGATTCACTTCAATCCATGACCCGCCACCTTAACAATAACGGGCTCCTGCTTCTTGAACCCTGGATTTGGCCCGAAGATTATTGGCTGGGTAAAATCACTGCTAATTTTGTTGATCGGCACGAATTGAAAATATCCTGGATGTATATAAGTGAGCGATATGATGATATTTCTGTTTTTGATATAAAGTATATGGTCGGTACGCCAACTTCTATAGAACAGTTCTCTGAAAGGCACGAAATGGGTCTTTGGACAGACGCACAGTACAGAACTGCCATGGAGAAAGCCGGTCTGCACGATATTCAGTATATTAAAAATGAAACATTCCGCCGCGGACTCTATTATGGTAGAAAGCATTAATGATATTCTCCCGAATCCTCCGATGATCACCGTATGGATAACAACATTCAATCATGGTGAATTCATTGCACAGGCTATTGAGAGTGTTCTTATGCAACACACTACCTATAAGTATGAGATAGTAATAGGGGAGGATTTTTCCGAAGACAATACAAGGCAAATTGTAATGACGTATCAGGAAAAATACCCTGATATTATAAAGGCATACCTGCCCGAGGCTAACCTCGGAATGATGCAGATGTTTTTTGATTCTTACGAGCTTTGCCGGGGTAAATATATTGCCTGGCTTGATGGCGATGATTACTGGACAGATAAAGACAAGTTGCAGAAACAGGTAGATTTCCTGGAGGCAAATCCTGATTATATGCTCACCTTTCATGCAATTAATTATCATGAAACTGATACTGATAAAATTTACCCGAGTCAGCATCCTCATCAAAAAGAACCCCTTCATACATATGTATTAGAGGACTTTTTTCAGTACAATCTCGCACCCTCCGTATCTGTGATTCATCGTAATGTACTTGCACATCCATTACCAGCCTGGTTTAAAGATCTTCCTTTCCCGGATCTTGCAATGCATATCCTGTTGTTATTAAAGGGAAAGGCAAAATATTTCAGGGATGTAATGGCGGTTTACCGTATTCACAACAATGGGGCATGGTCTGGTATTCCTGAATATGATAAAACTGCACAATTGGCTTTGTTCTATCGAAATATTATAGCCCGTTTGAAATTGGAGAAAAATGAGAGCATCAGGAGCCAAACAATTCCCTTATTCAAGACAACTCTTCTAAAAAGCATCGAATATGACAGGTGGAAAAACGCAGCTTTTTATTTTTGGTATATTTTGTACCCCTTCTCAAAATTTCCAAAGAATGACCGCGATCTTTTTATAAAGTCTCTAAGATATTTTGCAGGTTTAATACCCCGAAAGATTCTTGGCCAGATCAAAAAAACGGATAATGGAAAAAAAGCCTGACTACCAGAGCATTGTTAAACATTATGAGAATTGTCTTGCCAAGTATGGCGACTCTCATAAAGGCGTGGACTGGCCCGATAAAGCAGGTGCCGACCTGAGATACAAAGTAATGAGTAGTGTGTTGAAGAGTAGTGAAGAGAAAGCTATAAGTATCCTGGATTTTGGATGCGGAACTGCACAGTTTTACCAGTTCCTGGTTGATTCAGGTCTAGTGAATTTTAAATATACCGGGCTTGACATTTCTCCTAAATTCATTGATGTTGCCAGATCCAAATTCCCTACCCTTGATTTTATTTGTAGGGATTTTTTGAGGGATTCAAACGAATTTGAATCTTACGACTATATTATTATGAATGGTGTCTTTACGGAAAAACTAGACTTGAGTTTTGATGAGATGTGGGTATATCTAAAAGAGTTATTACCATTGGTTTTTAGGCACACTAAAAAAGCAATCGCTTTCAATGTAATGTCCAAAAATGTGGATTGGGAACGCAATGATTTATTTCACCTTCCTATGGATATCCTGGCGCAATTCTTAACCACAGAACTCAGCAGGCATTTTATTTTCAGGCATGATTATGGCCTTTATGAATATACTGCCTATGTATTTGTAGAACCCAATAATTAAGCACTACTATTCCTGTTCAGATAGCACCAATGGGAAATCGGGCCTGATATAACCCATCCATTTATTAAATCCTGTTGATACATCCCTTTTATCCTCAACTTCAAATTGAATGCAATTATCCAGGAAGAATAACTCCTGCGTAACATCTTTTCCAAAATAAAGGGAAAAGTAAAATGTTCCATTGTTTAGAAAATTTCCCGGAATCTGGCAAGCGCCCTTAATTAAGGTGCTGTTCAATTGAACTGGCTTACTGTAAATATCAAAAATGCATTCGCCTGAAAGGGTAAATAAAAGCAGGTCCACATTTATTGAATCAGCACCGGAAAGATTTTCAAAACTGAATTCAACAGTGAAAGGTGTGGTTACATCAATCAGGTCATAATCTGATGCTACTGCTGGTTTTAATTCAACCGACAATACACGTATATACTCATTACCAGGTGCATCCTCTCTCGACCATTCCTGTTTAAGTTTCATCTGTTTCTTATCAGCCAGGTAACTATTTATCAGGTTTCTGGGATCTCCAACTTTTTTTACAGTCCCATGATCCATCCAGATGGCCCTTGTACAGAGAGAAGCAACGGCCTGCATGTTATGGCTTACAAAGAGGACTGTTCTGCCTTGTCCACTTGACAGGTCTTTCATCCTGCCAAGGCATTTTTGTTGGAATTCTGCATCACCCACTGCAAGAACTTCGTCAATGATAAGAATATCCGATTCCAGGTATGCACCAACAGCAAAAGCAAGCCTCACATACATTCCTGAACTATACCTTTTTACCGGAGTGTCAATAAATTTATCAACTCCTGAAAAATCAACAATGTCATCAAATCTTTTCCTGATCTCATGCTTTCTCATACCCAGAATTGCTCCATTCAGGTATATATTTTCCCTGCCGGTCAATTCTCCATGAAACCCGGTTCCTACTTCTAACAATGAGGAGACTCTTCCTTTTAATTTTAAAACACCGGAACTGGGGGCCGTTACCCGTGAAAGTATTTTCAGCAAGGTTGATTTACCGGCACCATTGCTGCCGATTAATCCAAGTATTTCCCCTTGCTCTACAGTAAAATTTATATTCTTCAATGCCCATAATTCAGAGGTTTCGGATTCTTCTTTTTTCAACCTCTTATAAAAATTGTCAATCAGTCGGCCAATGTCCTTGGATAAGTAGTTTGAACCAATTTCGCCCAACGTATATTTTTTACTTACATTTTCAACCCTAATTACTGTGTCCGACATATTTGATACTTATCCTCGTTTATATTCTTTTCAAACTTCGATAGGCAGGAAAATAATTTGATTTTTCCCCTGCCATCCCACACTCAATGCACAATTTATTGTAAATATCAGCATTAAATATTTCACGCAAAGGCTGAAGTGGTTTTCGGATGCCCCCGAACCGCATCTTAAAATCTTCCAGGTTGTCACCCGGTACCACGCCTCCTCCAAGGTTAAGTAATCTTTTTCCCTTTGCTTTATAGTATAATACCGCCTGCCAGATCAGGTGGGCGCCAAAAGCCTTCCCCTCAGGTACTGAAACATTGAAGAGGTAATCTGCATTCCAGCTGCCTTCCGCAAATACTGATACAGCCAGTATGGAAGAACCACTCATAATTCCGAAAATGCTTGTATTGTCTGATTCTATAATTCTTTGAAGCGTCTCCGCAGAGAAAATATATACAGGAGCCGCTTGTTTGGAAAGCATTGATTCATAATAGTTCGATAAGAAGAATTCTGCCAATACTTTCTTGTCGCTTATTATCTCCTCTTTTATCTGCACGAAATTTTTTAACTGTCTCTTCCTGTTCTGGGATAAATTATTGAATACCTCAATTTCTTCTTTATCCAGTTCTATTGCATATACATAATGTGGGTTATCAGCATGCTCTTGTATCGGAAGTTGAGGAAACTTCTGGAAGGGATCCTGGTTTATATATGCGCAGATATATCCCTTTTCTGTCATTAATATTTTCCAGTAATTATAAAATTCCGGTGAGGCACTTCCTGCAGTAAATCCGGAAAAGCCATAGGGGGTCACAATATCAATATAGCCCTTAAATTCTCTTTCGGCCAGTGGACAAATAACATGTTCATTTCCTGACTCATAATGGTATAGAAAGGTTTTATATCCTGTAGAGAGATGCATTGCATTATTGCTCTCCCATGTATGGGAAAAGGAGTGGGGCACCTCGCGCAAACGATCTTCCCATTCCTTCTTATCACACAATGGTATTAATTCCTGTATCATTCGTAATGCAATGTATAATTTTTGAGAAGGGTAGCAGCCGATGCCGGGGAATTATTCATCAGGATATCAATGATAGACAGCCCCGCAACAAATGATTCAGCAGGCTGCGGATAATTGATAAAATGAGGCTCAAGGAATGCTAATACTATACCATTATGACGAAAATTTTCCTGCTTGTACAATTCTCTTCCACCCCATAAATTTACATAGGTAGTTGCTCCTGCTGTTCGGCATATATCAATGATTCTTTCCTGGCCCTGTAAAGCTGATTGAGGATAGCTTTGGCTGCTGTTTGTGAAAACCGTTTGCAGGTTTAGATAATTGCTTATTGCTATAGTGCTTTTCTGCGCAAAACTGTTTATGTCAACATGCTGCTGATTGATCAATGATTCTATCATTGAATATATACTATCATAATAGGGAGACTTATGATAGGCGTTATAAAGGGTTCTTAATAATTTCTCCTTCCACTTATGATCATAGGATATCAATGTTTCCGAAATAAGTTTGTTCTGCGATGCATCACGCAGAGGGATGGTAAACATATGTTCCCTGCCATTCAACAATATCCTGTTCCTGTTTATCCACCCTTTTTTTATATAGCTTACATCATCCAGAAATATAAACTTCTCCACAGCCGATATCAACTGGAAATAACCCAGGTAAGGAAAGGCATAGGGTTGCATGATGGCTATACGCATATCAGCAATTGTTATTTATGATCCTGCATATCCTGGAAATATTCTCTCTATCTAATTCCGGATACAGCGGCAAACATAAGACCCTGTTAGCAATATCTTCAGCAACAGGTGCCTGTTGTTCAGTCACATAGGGTAGTTTTGTCAGGGATGGATAGAAATACCTTCTTGGAAATATATTTTCTGCACCAAGCGCTTCCTGTACTTTAAGCAAGCTTTGCTCATCCTTAAAAATTACCGGGTAGTATGAGTAGTTATAAAGAGTATTCTCTCTGATTACTGGTTTTCTCAACTGTTCCCAGTTTATGATTGAATCATATATCGCAAAAATCAGTTTCCTTTTTTCTATGAGCATAGGAATTCTGTCCATCATACAAAGACCTATAGCTGCATGTATTTCAGAATTCTTGCCATTGATTCCTAATTCGTCGAATTGTGTTGGTGCGCTATGCCCGAAATTCATCATCAATGAAATTTTCTCAGCTAGTGCATCATCATTGGTAATGATCGCACCACCTTCAATAGTGTGAAACAACTTGGTGGCATGAAAACTTATTGTTGAAATGTCTCCATATTGCAAAAGGGATTTACCCTCGTACTCCACTCCATATGAATGCGCTGCATCATAAATAACCTTTAAATTGTGCTCTTTTGCAACTTTTTCTATCGCATGAGTATCGCATGGATTTCCGTAAACATGGGTTGCAAGAATTGCACTGGTTCTCGCACTGATTTTTGACCTCAACTTTGCCGGATCAATGCATAAACTGTTGGCTTCAATATCTGCATATACAGGTATACAATTTTCCCACACAATTGCAGAGGTGGTTGCTACATAAGAAAATGGGGTGGTAATAATTTCATCTTTCAATCCTGCCGCTTTAATGGCTATCTGCAAAGCAATAGTTCCATTGCCAACATAAAAGAGATGTTTAACGCCAAAATATTGCTTCAGCTTCTCTTCTAATTCCTGAACTACCGGCCCATAATTGGTCACCCAATTCCTGCTCCAGATTTCTTCTAACCGCGCTACATATTCTTCCAGCGGTGGAAGATGGGTTCTTGTAACATTGATTAATTCCTGCATTATGCCGGAAAATTACATAAAAGCATTAAGGTTTTATGGGTGTTTTAAAGTAGTGGGGGCGCTGGTCTACTATTGTTTCTTAATCTTGAACCAAGCTTTATACTGGGCAACTCAATGTATTTATAAAGTATCCATGCAATGATATAAATTATTATAAAGGATAGAAGCAGAAGGATAATTCCGGATACGTAATAATTCACCTCGCTTTCTAAAGCTCCCATTTTTTTGCTTAATGTAAATAATTCATGAATTATTGGTTGATGAATAAGGTATAGGCTATAACTACATATGCCCATAGAGACCAATGCCCTGTATGCCAGCCCGGTAGTTTTTTGAATTGGTTTTAAGAGATACCATTCCATAAAGGCTGTCCAGAACAGGACAGCAGTAAACAACATTAAATTCGGATGGAATTCAAAATATCTGCTTCCCATGTATATGATCATAGCACCAATAGAAACAAGGCCGGCGGAGGAGCTGAAAAGTTGTTTTTTAGACAGATGATATTCCGCCATCAACGCACCGGCGCACCAATTATACCATAACGCACCCGTAGAAAAATAATAACTGGCATGATAATATCCATCGGTTAACCTGTTTTCAAAAACCTTAAGTACAATTGCCAATAGAATACTTATAATGAATGCAAAACCTACTCCTTTTAATTTGCGGATAATCAGGAATATCGGGTATAGAAGGTAAAGTTGCATCTCCAGTGCAAGGCTCCAGAGTGAGGGATTGATGCCATAAATATTCTTTTCTGAAAAATTATGTACCAGAAAAACATGTTGCAATAGGTCTATAAATCCCTCAGATGTTTGAACATAAGCTCGCAAACCCGCAATCATTAATACTGTAGCTGCAAGGGTTATAATGTAGGGCGGATATATCCGCCAGAATCTTTTACTAAAATAGGTGCCCGCCTGAAAATTACTTCCATGGTTTAAAAAGTTTCTATGGATTACGTATCCACTGATAAGCAGGAACAATTGCACGCCAGACCATCCAAATGCGGTAGGAGAAAACTTTAGCAAAATATCAGAGGCACTACCACTCATTGTGCCATCTTCAGAATACAACAAATTATCACTCCTGGGAAACAATACCAATTGGGCATGAAATAGAAATACCATCAATATGGCAATGCCGCGTAAAAAATCAATTTTAGCAAGATGCCTCTCTGCCACCAGGGAGAAGGTTTAGGGGTTAATAGGGGAATATACCTATATTTTTAACCCGCCGGCATTTGCCGGCGGGTTAAAATCTAAACTACCCAATTACCTTGAGTGCCTCTTTTTACAGCTGCACCCTCACCCCCCCCATCATATTGAACCGCCTCGTGTTATACCCATAGAGATCGGCATATTTCCGGTCGGTGATATTCCTGAAATCGGTAAATACATCCAACTGCTTATTTAACTGGTATCGCGCATAGGCGTCGAGGTTGTAATAGGCATCCAGCTCCTTGATCTCCGTGCTCCAGGTGGCTGAATTATACCAGGTGTCCTGCCGCTTATCTACCCAGCGTAAACTCAGCCCCACATGCAGCTTTTTACTGAACTGGTAAGAGGTTCCCATATTAATACTGTGCTTGGGACGGCGGTATAAATTGAAATAACTGGTATCCTTGCCGGCAAGCCTGGTCTCTATTTTGCCATCCAGCCAACTGTGGTTTGCCGTTAGCTGCCAGCGCTCATTTGGCTGCACCCTCAGCTCCGTTTCTACTCCCTTATCATCCTGCTTATCGGCATTCCTGTACTGCCCATAAGGCGGATCAGGCAGTCCTGCAAATACGATCACGTCTTTTATCTTTCGCCTGAATGCCGTAACCCGCGCGGAAATGATCTTGTTATTGCTGGTATAATGTAGTCCCCCCTCATATTGATTGCTTCTCTCGGGCTCCAGCGCCGTATTGCCATACTCTGAGGCTAAATGATAGAGCGATGGAGCCCTGAATGCCGTTGCCACCGAAGCATATAGCTTCAACTGCGGCACCAGGTAAACATAGGGGTTGAAGGCATAGGTAAAGGCATCCCCGAAATCCTGGTGCTGCGTAAACCTTCCGCCCAACTCCGCACCAAATTTCTCAAAACCCTTTAGCGTAAAGGCGGCATAAGCACTCATCATACTCGCCTCCAGACTGTCCTTGCCCAGGTTCCCGAAACTGGTATTTATATCGGCTGTATTGCGACGGTAGTCGATGCCCGCCAACAGTCCCAGATGTTTCTGCAAACTGGTATTTATATAGGCCTCCGCAAATAGTGCCCCACCTTTATAGTCACCACTCGACGGGTCCCAGTCATTTGCGCCCGCCGGAATATTTACCGGGTCATCATAAACCCTCCGAACGGTATTGTAATTGGCATTGAATACCAGGTTGCCATTCTTTAACTGGTGACTGCTCTGTATGCCAGCTACCTGCTGCCGCTGCTGGGCGCCACTGTTACGGTCGTCTTCCAACGCATTGTCGTCAAGGTCGGCATCATACTCGCTGAACTGGTAATAGCTCTTAACTGTCCAGGCCTCGCTAAACTTATAGCCCGCAGCCAAATTCACCATATCCTGCTTCACCCCGTCTTTATCGAAATTGCCGGCACCACCCTCATCCTTAGCCGAAGAAAATCCCTCCGACTGCAATCGGTTATACTGTACCGAATAATTGAATTTATCAATCACACCTGATAAGCCAAGGTTGCCTTTATAAGTCCCATACGTGCCCGCTGCTAAAAGTCCATTCAGTCCGATCGCTTTATTGCTTTGGTTTTTCCGGGTAATGATATTGATCACGCCCGCCACTGCGTCAGACCCATAAAGGGTACTCTGCGCGCCTTTGAGGATCTCTACCCGCTCCACCTGGTCAATGGAAATATGATTCAGGTCAAACTGGATCGTTATCCCCGACCCATCAGTTACCGGCATCCCATCCACTAAGATCAGTGTATTGGCCGCTCCCGCACCTCTTAAATAAACGGTCTGGTTGGTGCCGGGCGAATTCTGTGCCCCATTGATGATGAGTCCCGCCTGTTCATTGAGTACCTGTGAAAGTGTTCTGCCCGCATTGTTTTCCAGAGTTCGCCTGTTGATGACCGTTAGCACCTTGCCCGTACTGCTTTGTTTCTGGGGTTGCTTGTTGGCAGTTACAATTACTTCATCGAGTGTTCTGCTGCTGTCGGCCTGCTTTTCGCTGGTTGATTGTGACATCAGTTTTGTACTGACATGGCTGCTGATGATAGTAGCAGCCACCATGATCCATTGTTTTTTCATGTCTGAAAAAAGATTAGGGTGACTGCTTCCGGAAAGTGGTGGGAATTATAAATCGCCTGCGCGTTTACCATTCCTGCTTTTCTCCCGAAAGCAAAATGTTGATTGATGGACGCGGCAGGTCTTCTGGCTCGTGTCTGTCAGTTACCTTCCCACCCGCTCCTGCGGATAGTGGTCTCTAAACTAACAGTGAAATTTTCGGGACTTTCAATCTCTCCATCTCTCTATCTCCATCTCTCCATCCCTCCATCTCTCCACATTACAGCTACGGGGATAGCGCCGGAATTAACCGGACTTCCCTTTTAATCCGCCGAAGCGGAACCGTTTCCGGCGCGAAGATATAAGAATGTACCTATTATTGTGCGATGATTTGTTTGCGCAAAGAATATCCGATGAACAACATGTCTTTTTGCGTTTCCTCGTCTATATTATGTTTTGCAAGAACTTCCATAATATCATCCATCACTGCCATGTATTCTGTTTCACTGATATTCATCCCTCTGTGCGTGGCCGGCATATCCCTGCCGGTATAAGCCTCTGATCCGCCACTTCCTGCACATAGAAATTCAACCAGCAATGATTTGGTATGTGCTAATTTCTCACCCTGTTCCAGGTAGGGAAGGAATCTTGCTTTAACGATAGGATTTATCATATGTGCGGCTACGATATCCTCAACGATTGCTTCAATGTTTTCTCTTTTTCCAAGCCTTTCGTAAAGTGAAAGGGTTGGCATGGCAACAGTGGTCATAATATATGTTTTAAGGTTTTTTGCAGAACGTAAAGCGGGTGCGGATCCGAAGCATTAATTTACAAAAAAATAGCTGGCCACGCAATAGCACTCCTTATTTCAATTGTATCCGCAATCCAGCATAATAATTACGCCCCGGCGCCACGTTATAATATCGCCCCCCAAAGGCATTGATATCATTTCCCAAACTATAGGTTGTATTGAATAAATTATCCGCACCTGCAAACCAGTTCAGTCCGCGGTACAGCCTGCTGCCGCCCCTTATTCCCAGCAAATGATATTGCTTCGCCT
The DNA here is from genome assembly GCF_000814325.1 of Flavihumibacter sp. ZG627. Taxonomy (GTDB): domain Bacteria; phylum Bacteroidota; class Bacteroidia; order Chitinophagales; family Chitinophagaceae; genus Flavihumibacter. Next base: position 438,046 of record NZ_JPHF01000001.1, read on the forward strand.
TTTCACTGTTGGCATCATTGAGCCAGATGGGATCCACATACTGGTATGCCAGATGTAAATTCATTCCCCCCTTACCGTCAACATCAAATCCCGCCGCCAATGTTTGCTTCGCCACTCCCGGAAGCCTGTTTCCGCTAAAATCATTCTCCACCTGTTTATAGTCCACATAACGGAAGGGATGCAGCGTATAACTCATCCAGGTGGATAAACTGATCGATTGTGCTGGCATTAGCACCACTGGCCCGTAGGAGAAGAATCCCTCAAATCCTTTCTGCCGTGTAGAGCCCGCATTTTCAAAATAGTCCGCCCCGCTCGCATCTCTTCTTTGCACTATGGCATCCCTCAACCGGTAATAAAAAAAATCAAGGTCAAAATAGAGCTTCTGCTTCAGGATCCTTCCTCGCAATCCCACTTCATAATTCCAGCCGCTTTCCGCCTGCAAGCTGGTATTGATCACACTCGTGGAGGGCAATAACTCCGATGTAGTTGGTGGCGAAAATCCCTTCGCGATCATACTGTAAAAAGTGAGTACCCCAAGTTTCTTTGTTAGCGCAACCCTCGGCATCCACTCTTTCCGGTAATTGCTGTTGAATTCAAATGCAGGCTCTTCACTCACCCGCCTGATCTCCACGGTATTGGCATTATAACTGAGTCCCGCACTCAACTGCCAGTCCCGCGGCAGGTCCAGTATCCCCTGCCCGAACAACAGCGCCGTACGGGGTTTCAGCCGATCATCGGTCTGCAGTTCGCCCTGTTCTCCATTTATATTACGGTAAACCTTAACCGAATAATTTCCCTGCTGCCACTCGCCGCCAATATTGAATTGTAACTTTGCTCCATTCTCTGCTCCGTCTGTTGTTTCAGGGAATAACGGAATGGTATAACCGAATACGATCCTGCCACCAAAATGTGGTTCCTTTCTTCGCTCATAATTTCGTACCGCCGGATTGGTTACACTGGTTGTTGCTCCATACAGGGAGATATCAATACTCGATCCCGAAAATGGCTTTAACTCCTGGTGCAATCCCCCGAACAATGTGCGCTGATCAATGGCTGCTCGGGCCGACACAGATGAAGGCAGGGTTCCTGCTGCGGGCCTCGACTGCCTCGGGTCTTTCTCAAATTCATTCCGGTTCAACGCTCCCGGTGTCTGGTACCAGAGATCGCCATAGAGCAGCACCATATCAAGCGCCGCCACAGCCGTTTGCTGCCAACGTCCCGTATAAGCCGCCACGGTTCTTTTCATATTCGTATGATCGCGGTAACCATCTGAACGCTGGTGGTGACCATAAACTGAATGTTTAAATGCCCTGTTGGAGGAGAGTGTTGCCCTGGCCTCCACCTGGTGCAGTCCATAGGAGCCCGTCATATACTGGAGGGATAGATTGCTGCTGTCGGCAATTTCTGTATTGGCTAATAACAATCCGCCGGTACCTGCGCCATAGAGACTGCTACCCGGACCTTTTAATATTTCTATATTGCTGAAATTGCCCACCGCAAACTGGTTCAGGTAAGTATTTCCTCCCGGGTCGGTAAAAGGGATCTGGTTATAATACATCCTTATATTCCTCACCCCAAATGGCGATCGCAGTGAACTACCGCGGATGGCTAACCGATAACTTCCCGGCGATCTTTCCTCCATACGCACACCCGGCAAACGGTTAATGGCCGGTAGGGCAGAAGCGGGTGAAAATCTTTGCCAGTCGCGTTCACGAACCAGCACAACCGAGGCCGCTGCATCCTTAATGACCGTGCGCCGCGCAAAGGCCGTAACTGTTACAGAGTCGAGCTTCTCCTGGGCCATGGATGCAGTGGTTGCCAGGCAGCAGGTGGCCAGCAAAAGGACTGCAGTATTTTTGATCGCCTTCATCCCCGCAAGTAACGCCACATTTTAATATCTTCCACCAATGAGTGCAAGAAACAAACTGAAACTTTTTGACCTTACCATGATCACGGTCGGATTGGTGATCGGCATGGGCATCTTCCGCACCGCCACCGATTCGGCACAGGCAGCGCTTACACCAACCATTTATTTTGCCGCCTGGATTGCCGGTGGTATCATCGCCCTCTGTGGCGCCCTTACCTATGCCGAGATCGGATCGCGCTTCCCCGTTACCGGTGGCTACTACAAGATCTTCGCCGAATGCTACCATCCCTCCGTTGCATTCGCCATCAACTGCATCATTCTTATTTCCAATGCCGCCTCCTTATCGGGTGTGGCATTGATCGGCTCAGAATATATCGCCCAACTGGTTTTTGACCAGCCCGCATCTGATTTCACCAAGGCCTTCATCGCCATGGGCGCCATTCTGGTTTTTTATTTTGTGAACCTTGCCGGCCTCCGCCTCAGTTCCGGAACCCAGAACATCCTCATGATCATCAAGATCGGGATGGTGCTGGTACTCATCGGTGCCCTCTTCTTTCCCGGCGCCGATTCTCTGGTGGCGAGTACCGCGGCTGCCAGTCCCACTGACCATTCCACCATGGACATTATCAAGTCTTTCGGCATCGCCCTTATCGCCGTTTCGTTTACCTATGGGGGTTACCAGCAGACCATCAACTTTGGCGATGAAGTACATGAACCGCGCAAGACCATCCCCCGCGGCATCTTTATCGGTATCCTCATGATCATCGGTCTTTACCTGCTGGTGCAGATGGCATATGTACATGCAATAGGTTTCGAACAGCTCAAGACCACCCGGGGCATCGCTGCCGTAGTGGCCGAGCGGATGTTCGGACCTACCGGAAAAACCATTTTCACCCTGCTGCTTTTTATGGCCGTACTCGCCTACGTGAATGTGCTGCTGCTCAGCAATCCCCGCGTGATGTATGCCATGAGCAAAGACGGGATCCTTCCAAAATCCTTCGCCAGAAAAGACGAAAAGCGTGATGTGCTAACGGTTAGCCTCAGCGTTTTTGCCGCCATCTGCATCATCGTCCTTTTCTTTGCCAACACTTTCGATAAGATCCTTGGCTTCACCATATTTCTCGACTCCATCGGGATGGCCACTTCTGCCGCCACCATCTTCATATTGCGCAAGCGGACCAGCCACCTCAACGGCACCGGTATCTATACCATGAAATTATTCCCCCTCATGCCGCTGATCTTTATCAGCGCCTATGCCTTCGTGGGGGTCAGCATATTTCTGAATACCCCAAGCCTGGCCATAACCGGCCTGGTGGTGTTCGCAGTTTTTCTGGCTATCTATTTCCTCATAGTCAAAGGAAGCAAAAAGCCTCAAAGGGAATAGCTTAGCCTCCATCCCTCCATCCCTCCATCTCTCCATTCCATCTCTCCATCACTCAATCTCTCCATATGGATCTCTCCAACATTCTTTATGCCTACGCCGAAGACCGCTCCCAATACTTCAACGCCATCGCGCCGCCCATTATGCAAACCAGCAACTTCGCTTTCCGCAAAGTGGAGGATATGAGCCGCGCTTTTGAAGATGAAATGAGCGGATACCTCTATAGCAGGGGAATAAACCCCACCGTCGATATTCTCCGGAAAAAACTGGCCGCCCTCGATGGCGCTGAAGATGCCCTTGTATTCAACTCCGGCGCCGCCGCCATCTTCGCCTCGGTGCTGGCCAATGTTAAATCGGGGTACCATATCCTCTCGGTTGATAACCCCTATACCTGGGCGAAAAAAATGTTCGATATCATCCTTCCCCGTTTCGGTGTGAAGACAACCTATATTGATGGACGGTCAGTGGAAAATTTTCGCGATGCCATCCGACCCAATACCGCGCTCATTTACCTGGAGAGTCCCAATAGCTGGGATTATGCCATGCAGGACCTCGAAGGCCTGGCAGCTTTAGTGAAATCGATCAATGCCACCCGCGCATCCGAGTCCCCATCAGATAAGCCATCTCCCCAGATCATCACCATCTGCGATAACAGTTATTGTACTCCCCTTTACCTGCAGCCGGCGCGGCTGGGGATCGATATTTCACTTCAATCGGCTACCAAATATATTGGCGGACATTCAGATGTGGTAGCCGGCGTTATCAGCGGCTCCCATGCCATGATGAAAAAGATCTTCGATTCCGAATACCTGAATATCGGTAGTGGTATACAGCCTTTCAACGCATGGCTGCTGATCCGCGGACTGCGAACCCTGCCCATGCGCCTCCAGCAGATCAGCGCCACTACCCGAACCGTCATCGAATTCCTCAAAGGGCATCCCAAGGTGGAAGAACTGCTCTTTCCGCTCGATCCTTCCTTTCCGCAGTTTGAGCTGGCGCGAAAGCAGCTCTCTGGTGCCTGCGGACTGCTCACCATTGTGTACCGCACCGAAGAGCGCGCCGAGATCGTCCGCTTCTGTGAATCTCTCAAGCATATCATGCTGGCCGTTAGCTGGGGTGGTCATGAGAGCCTGGTGATTCCACGTTGCGCCGGTATAAAACCCGAACATTTTGATGCTACCATCCGCGAACACCGCATGGTCAGACTCTATATAGGTCTCGAAACCGCCGACTATCTTATTGAGGACCTGCGGCAGGCTTTCACGTAACTGGGTGTTTTCACGATAATTACATGACCGGTCAGTTAAACATGATCAAAAGCTTTATTTTTAGCCCCTTAACCATTATTCATGAGCTTGTTGAGAAAGCGTTGTTCATTGCTTTTTACTATTGGATTTTTATTGGTCACATCCCTACCCACGGCCTTTGCACAGCAGCAGCCCGAAGTGTGGGACCTCCGCCGTTGCGTGGATTATGCCGTCGCCAATAATATCTCTGTTCGCCAGTCGGATGTCCAGAAGCGCCTCGCCGTGCTGCAGTATGAGCAGAACAAATATTCCAAATACCCCAACGCAAATTTTTCCACCAATACCGGTTTGCAGTTTGGTCGATCCATTGACCCTACCACCAACCAGTTCACCAACCAGCGCCTCCTCTTCCAGGGCTTCCAGTTCAGTACCGATGTTACCATCTACAACTGGGGCCGAATAAGTAATAATATTACCGCCGCCCGCCTCGAAGCCGAAGCCGCCGGCTCTGATGTGGACAAGGTGCGCAATGATATCGCCCTGAATGTGGCAACCGCCTACCTGCAGGCCCTGCTCTCCAAAGTGCAGATCGACATCTCCGCCGTTCAGGTGGAACAGAGCAAGGGGCAGCTAACGGATACACGCAAACGCGTTGATGCGGGAACACTTCCTGAACTGAATGCGGTTGATCTCGAAGCCCAGCTCGCCCGCGATTCGGCTACCCTTATCGGTGCTGAAGCTACCTACGAGCAGAACCTCCTCAACCTCAAAGCCCTGCTCAACCTCGATGCGGCGCTTCCTTTCACTATTGCTGTTCCGCCGGTGGACCAGATCCCTGTTGAGCCCATGGCCGAACTGATGCCTGAGGTTGTTTATGCGCTGGCGCTGCAGAACCAGCCTGCGCAAAAGGCTAATGAAACTAGGAAACAATCACTCGAATACGCGGTGAAAGCTTCAAAGGCCGCATTGTATCCCACTATCTTCGGATCGGGCGGACTCGCATCCAACTTCGCCTCAACAAACCGTAAAATCACGGGATTTAATTTCCTCGGGTATAGTGATCCCAATCCATCCGCAGGGGCGGTTACCGTTGACGGACAACTCATTTTTCTCCAATCGCCGAATGTGCAGATAACCCAGGCCAACAAAGGCTTCGGTGAACTCTGGAATGGCTGGGGTACACAGATGAATAATAACTTCCGCCAGAATGTGGTGGTGGGCATGAGCATCCCGATCTTCAACGGCTACCAGGCACGCACGGCCTATGAGCGTTCCAAGCTCAGTGTAAAAAACCAGGAGCTGATCATTGAACAGGGCAACCAGACCCTCAAGCAGGATATCTACAGCGCCTATACCAATGCGGTATCTTCCATGCAGCGCTTCAATGCCAGCCAGAGCAGTCTCAATGCCACGCAGAAGGCCTATGATTTTGCCCGCAGGCGCTATGATCTCGGATTACTAAGTACACTTGAACTGATCACCTCACAGAATAATCTCAACCGCACGAAGATCGATATGGCCAATGCGCAGTTCGATTATGTTTTCCGGATGAAGGTGCTGGAGTTCTACAGAGGGCAGGGGATAAAATTATAAGGGGTACTCCCCAAAATCAAAGGGGCTCCCCAAAATCAAAGGGGCTCCTCCAAATCAAAGGGGCTCCCCAAAATCAAGGGAACCCCAATAACGCGGGAAATCCCCCAGGAAAAAATTGGAATATTAAATTGAATTATTTTACATCGTATGAATAAGAAACTTATCTGGGTTATAGTTGGCGTGGTAGTGTTGGTTGGTGCTTTATTTGGTATGAAGAAAGCCGGCATTATCGGCAAGAAAGAAGGCATAAAAGTGACAACCGAAAAAGTGGAGAAGCGAACCATTATTGAAACCGTTAATGCCAGCGGTAAGGTATATCCCGAGATCGAAGTGAAGGTTAGTTCCGATATCTCCGGTGAAATTATTGAGCTTACTGTGGAAGAGGGCGATAGTGTTCGCCGCGGACAGATGCTGGCGAGGATCTTCGCTGATATCTATGTTACGCAGCGCGACCAGGTAGCTGCCGCCGTCCGCCAGCAACAGGCCCAGGTGGATAATAGCCAGGCGCAGCTGGAGGCCTTGAAAAGTGTACTGAACCAGAGTGAGGCGCAGTATAAAAGGCAGCAGCAATTATTGAATGAAAAAGTGATCTCCCGGGCTGAATTTGAGCAGGCGGAGAATGCATATAATACCGCCAAAGCCAATTACAATGCGGGTTTACAGGGTATCCGCGGCAACCAGGCTTCCGTGCAGAGTGCAATGGCCAATCTCCAGCGCGCTAATAAAGACCTTGGACGAACAACTATTCTTGCTCCCATGGACGGTGTGGTTTCATTGCTTGCGGTGAAGAAAGGAGAGCGCGTGGTGGGAACAGCGCAGATGGCGGGGACGGAGATGATGCGAATCGCCGATATGGGCAAGATCGAGGTTAGGGTAGATGTGGGGGAAAATGATATTCCGAAGGTTCACCTGGGCGATTCTGCGCTGGTGGAAGTGGATGCATACAATACCAGAAAGTTCAAGGGCATCGTTACACAGATCGCGAGCAGTAGCACGGGTGCGGGTACAGCAACTGCTGCCGTGAGTGATGTTACCAACTACAAGGTCTTCATCCGATTGCTTCCTGAAAGTTATTCCGATCTTATCGATCCTTCCCGCCCCAAGGCTTTTCCTTTCCGCCCGGGAATGAGCGCCAGCGCTGATATCCAGACCAAGCGTCATATTGATGTTATCGCTGCGCCCATTAATTCAGTTACAACGCGCGAGAAGGATTCCGATAAGGCAGTAACTGCTGCGAAAAGTTCAACCGAGAAAGTAGAAGAAGAAAATAATAACGCGACCGATGAGCGCAAATCCTTAAGTGCCGAGCTCGATGAGGTAGTGTTTGTGTTGCAGGCTGATAAAACAACTATTAAGAAGGTAAAAGTTCGTACCGATATACAGGACATCAATTATATTGAGATCCTCTCCGGACTAAAGCCGGGCGATGAGGTTGTGACCGGGCCATATTCACTGATCTCCCGCACGCTTAAAGATGATGATAAGGTTCAGGTGGTGAAGAAAGAGGATCTCTTCGAAAAGAAAAAGAAAGATTAAAGAGCATCAGAAGATAGGATCCTCAGAAGATAAAGTCAGCAAGAGATCAGATTTTCAGAATATCAGATTCTCAGAAGATAAAGTCAGCAAGAGATCAGATTCTCAGAATATCAGATCTTCAGAAGATAAAGTCTACAAGAGATCAGATTTTCAGAATAACAGATCTTCAGAAGATAAAGTCAGCAAGAGATCAGATTCTCAGAATATCAGATCTTCAGAAGATAAAGTCTACAAGAGATCAGATCCATAGAAAGATCAGGTCAAAAAACTATCAGATCAAGAAACAATAAGATCCACAAACCAGTAAAGGGAAGTTTAATGCGATTGGGAATAATTGGAAGCGGGAGCTGGGCTACGGCGCTGGCCAAAATTGTTACAGACAATAAGCACACATTGAACTGGTGGGTTCGTAACGATGCTATACTTGAGCATCTCTATGAACGCAAGCATAATCCACAGTATTTGTCTTCCGCCACTTTTGACACTTCACTCATAAAGCTCAGCACGGATATTGCTGCGGTTGTGCGTGACAGTGACTGTGTGGTGATCGCGGTTCCTTCGGCATATATTGAAGAAACGCTTGGCGCTCTCTCCGCTGATGCATTTACCGGTAAGTGGGTGGTGTCTGCGGTTAAAGGCATGCTTCCCGAGCAGAATATTTTGCTCAATGAGTGGTTCAACCAACGCTTCGCTTTACCGCTCTCCGATTATTATACGCTGATGGGTCCCTGCCATGCGGAAGAAGTTGCGCGTGAGCGGTTGAGTTATCTCACCTTTAGCGGGTTGCAGGAAGATCGTGCAGAAGAGATCGCTGCGAAGTTCCGGTGTTATTATATCAATACGGTCGTGAATAGTGATGTTATCGGCGTTCAGTATGCTGCTGTTCTGAAAAATATTTATGCACTGGGAGCAGGTATTGCACATGGACTCGAGTATGGTGATAATTTCCTCAGTGTACTCATCGCCAACTGCGCTGATGAGATGGCGGGTTTCCTCCGCCGCATGGGGGTGGGGAAGGTGGAGGTCGGTATCCACGGTCTCGAGAACCCCGTTACCCACCAGAAGGACGCCAACTATGCCGCCTCCGTTTACCTGGGTGATCTGCTGGTAACATGTTACTCCCTTCATAGCCGCAACCGCACCTTCGGAAATATGATCGGAAAAGGTTATTCCGTGATGAGTGCACAGCTCGAAATGAATATGGTGGCGGAAGGCTATAATGCTGCCCGCTGCATTCATGTGGTAAACCAGGTTGTGGCGGCGGACATGCCCATCGCCGAAACCATCTACCGCATTCTCTGGCAGCACCTCCCCCCGCGCCAGGGCTTCAGGCAGATCGAAAAGGTAATGATCTGAGAATATCGTATACCCCACCCTAAATCTCAGTTCCGATTTACAAATCGCAAGTCTGCAAAACGGCTCCACTTTTTTCGTGTGCCCTTAGATATTTACAAATCGCAAGTATGCGGCACTACTATACTGCAATCTACTCGCGCCATTGTTTTTACAAATCGCAAGTACGAGGAACTGCTCCCTATGTTGTTGACTTGCCCTTAGAATTTACAAATCGCAAGTATGCGGATCTGCTACCACTCTTTGCGACTGTCTCAAATTGCTTACAAATCGCAAATACGAGGAACTGCTCCCTATGTTTTTGACTTGCCCTTAGAATTTACAAATCGCAAGTATGCGGATCGGCTACCACTCTTTGCGACTGTCTCAAATTGCTTACAAATCGCAAATACGAGGAACTGCTCCCTATGTTTTTGACTTGCCCTTAGAATTTACAAATCGCAAGTATGCGGATCGGCTACCACTCTTTGCGACTGTCTCAAATTGCTTACAAATCAAAAGTAGGCGGCACTACTCTACAGTTTTCGATTAGCGCAAATATTTTACAAATCGCAAGTAGGGCAGAATGTTTAGTGAGTAATGAATGCTATGGTGAAAGAAAGTGAATGCCTGGAAGATTAATGAACGCTATTGCGTTGTTTGCGTTGTACCAGCCAATCACGTAATAATATCACTGCGAGGAAAACCAGGCCAAGCGAACCATATATGGTATAACTGAGGGGCATATTCACTATTAAGATACAAATTTCAATTTATTCGTTGCCTGCGGCACTGTTAAAAAGATGATCTAAGGCCTACTGGCGGTTTGTAAGTTTTGACTTCACTAAGAAAATGGACTTTTGTGGTGGGCTGCAGTCGGTTTGTAAGTTTTTACTGCTCATGCGATATAGACTGTTTCGGGAGATACTTGCGATTTGTAAGTTTTTACAACAAGAAGAGAATCACCTGTTCCTTGGAGATACTTTCAGTTTGTAAGTTTTGTCTGCATAAGAAAAATGGACTTTTGTGGTGGGCTGCATTCGGTTTATAAGATTTTACTGCTCATGCGATATAGACTGTTTCGGGAGATACTTGCGATTTGTAAGTTTTTACAACAAGAAGAGAATCACCTGTTCCTTGGAGATACTTTCAGTTTGTAAGTTTTGTCTGCATAAGAAAAATGGACTTTTGTGGTGGGCTGCATTCGGTTTGTAAGATTTTACTGCTCATGCGAAATAGACTGTTTCGGGAGATACTTGCGATTTGTAAATATTGAATGCACCAGGAAAATTGATAGTTTTTTGGAAACTACTTGCGATTTGTAAATTTTCACGGCACGTGAGAAATGTACTGGTCCTGCGGGCTATTGGCGATTTGTAAACCAACTTAAATGAACAACTCCGCAGCAATTCCATCCGCAAATAATTTGCCCTTATTCGTCAGGCGTACACTCTTTTCGTTTATCATTAAACGTTCCTCTTCCACGTTGAATTTACCCGCTCCCGCAATTAAAGTCTCCACCCGCTCCCCTCCAAATTCCTCCCGGATAAATTCGAGATCAACCCCTTCTATCGTGCGAAGCGCAGTCATCACATATTCATTGAACCGATTTTCGCGCGTGAGTATTTCCTCTTCATAGATGGGGTGGGTCTGCAGTCTTATTTCATCAGTAGTGTGCAGCTTTGCATCTTTAGTAGTATGCAATCCTCTTTCATGCAATCCTCTTTCATGGGCGGGTAACTCCTTTGCCTCATTTTGCAGGGAGGAATGCTCCGAAAATGATCGCATATACAATGCATTATTCGCAATATTCCAGCGCCGGCGCGGGGCACCGGAACCCTTGCTATATGAATGCGCTCCAGGCCCAATACCCAGGTATTCCACCCCCCGCCAGTATGAACTGTTGTGACGGCTCCTCCATCCGGGCCGCGCAAAGTTGGAGATCTCATAATGCTCGTAACCCGCAGCCTCCATCAAATCCATTAACAATAAAAACTGCCTGCTCTGCTGCTCCGGATCAGTATCAGGCATTTTATTAACGCTCACCATATGATGCAGCGCCGTTTTTGGCTCCACTGTTAGCGCATAACAGGAGAGATGCGGCACTCCCAATTCCAAAGCCTTATGCACATTTGCTTCCCAGGCGCTATCCGTTAAGCCCGGCGTTCCATAGATCAGGTCAATAGTCAGATTCCGGAACCCCGCAGCTTTGGCCAGCAGAATACATCGTTCAGCCTCTGCTGCCGTATGAGCACGGTTCATCCACAACAGATCTTCCTCCCGGAAGGATTGTACTCCTATACTCAACCGGTTTACCCCAGCCGCCTTCCACCCCTCCAGCATCTCTTCATTTATATCATCAGGATTGGCCTCCAGCGTGATCTCGGCATCGGAAGCCACGATAAAATTCTGGCGAATCGCCTCTATCAGAAGATTTAGCTCCCCGATTTGCGAACCCGCAACATCGCTCCAATCCTCATTCCCGGATGAACCACTTAAAGCTTTTGCAATATTTTCAGTGCCGCCGGAAAGAGCCGCAATATTCGCTGCACTAACCGTCAGCAGCGACGGCGTTCCACCCCCAAAATAGATCGTATCAACCCGCTGACCCGCTAACCGCTCACTTTCCTGCCCGATTTCCCTCAATAAAGCCTGCACCATCCCGTTCTTGTTTTGCAATAGCGTAGAAAAATGGAAATTGCAGTAATGACATGCTTTTCTGCAGAAAGGGATATGAAGGTAAATTCCGGCCAAAATGTTCCATCAGTTTGTTCAGCCGCAAAGGTAGGGCCATACCGCCATTTCGCCTTGTTAATGCTCCTGTTACTGGCATCACCCGCCCTCATGGCCCAATACCTCCTCCAGATAAAGCCCGCAGATACCGACAGCAACGCCATCGCTGCCCTCCAACTCAATGGTAGCTTCAAAAACCGGGAAGACTGTATCCGCTTCATCCGGAAACTACCCGAAACACTGGCCGCAAAAGGATTTGCCACGGCATCAGTTGACAGCATACTTACCGACTCGTCGCAAACTACTATCCACCTCTTCCTCGGCGAAAAATATCAGTGGAACAGCATTCATGTCACCGGTATCACTGAACCCGAACTGCAGGCAGCAGGCATCCGCCTTCCCAAAAAATCACAACCGTTCAAAGCCCCGCTGGTTGAGCAGATTCAACAACAATTACTCGATCACCTCTCCGATAACGGCTTCCCCTTCGCCACAGTGCAACTGGATAGTATAGTTTTGATGAATGGGGCAGAAGGCGGTCCGGTTAGCGAAAATTTGATCCGAAAGGGTAGTGGAAACAGCAACCACCAGATCAGCGGAGTGCTTGTCGTAAACAAAGGCCTGGCCTATAAAGTGGATAGTTTGGTAGTTAAAGGCAGCGCCACTATCTCCGAAAACTTCCTGCAACGCTACCTCGATCTCCCGCGCGGTAGCAACTACAATCGCAACCGTTTTGAAAACATCAGTCTACGGCTCCGCGAGCTTCCTTTCCTCCAGGAATCGCAGCCCTGGCAACTACGCTTCGGCGGAAACGGCGCCATCCTCGATCTCTTTCTCGAACCGAAGAAATCAAGCCAGGTGAATGTACTGGTGGGACTTCTCCCCGGCACCAATGCCGATGGCAGCAATAAATTCCAGGTAACGGGAGAGGCCAACCTCAACCTGCGTAATGCACTTGGCAATGGCGAAACCATCGGACTCAACTGGCAACAATTGCAGGTAAAATCACCGCGACTCAACCTGCTTTTCGAACAGCCCTACCTATTCGGAAGCGCATTCGGCATCAGCACACGTTTTGACCTCTTTAAAAAAGACAGCTCCTTTCTTAACCTCAATATGCAACTGGGACTCCAATACGCTGTTACCAGCCGGCAAACCGGAAAAATATTTCTCCAACTGCTTCGTACCAACCTGATCGATATCGATACCCAACGCATCCGCCAAACCCGCCGGCTACCCGCAGATGCTGACCGCAGCATCCTGAACCTAGGCGTCGATTACGAAACCTCCACCACCAATTACCGGCGCAATCCCACAAGCGGATGGGAACTGTTCAGCAGCATATCCGCCGGTACCCGAACCATTCGCCGCAGCAACGCCGTACTCGATCTTAAAGACCCGGCGTTCAACTTCGCCTCCCTATACGATACCATAAAACTCAAGAGCTACCAGTTTAAGCTACAGGGCCGCGTTGCACGATTCCTTCGCCTCGGAAGGCAATCTACCCTGCAACTATTGGCAAGCGCAGGCCTCCTGGAAAGTCCAACCCTCTTCCGCAACGAACTCTTCCAGATAGGCGGTTATAAACTCATGAGGGGATTTGATGAGGAAAGTATTTTCGCTTCACGTTATCTCGTAAATAGCATCGAGTACCGATACCTGGTTGGAATGAACTCTTATTTTTTTGGATTTGCAGATCTTGGATTCACCGGAACCAAAGCCAATTCGGCTGTGTCAACCGGCACACCCGGCTCACCAACCACGCCTGGCTCCGTACAATTTTCCGCAAGGGAACGATTCATCGGCACGGGCATCGGTATGGCCTTTGAAACCACCGCCGGCTTCTTCAACCTTTCTCTGGCAGTGGGTAAGCGCGGGAGCGAGAATTTTGCCTTCCGCCAATCGAAGATCCATCTCGGTTACCTGTCTTATTTTTAAGAATGAAAATTGCTTTACTTAATTCCGTTAAAAAAAATAACTACCAACCTGCGTATTCAAAAAACAAAAGAATTACGGATAGTCCACAACTCTTTAAAAACGCAATGGAAATAATGAAACGAATGAAGGAGGAAGACGGTCCTGGTAATGCAGTTAAACTAATTGAAACCATTTAATAAGATCATTTCATAAAATATTTTTCAAGCGCAGGTATTGAAGCAGCATGATCGTCTTGGCATCCCTGATCTCTCCGTTTTCTGTCATGGCCATCGCCTTTTCAAATGGCATCTCCAGCACCTCGATATTCTCCTGCTCATCAGCAGCGCCACCACCTTCATTCACCTTCATTTCCGCCTCGTATTCCGCAATAAAAAAATAGAGGATCTCAGTGACGGAACCGGGCGACATATATGCCTCATATATTTTCTTCAGATCATGAATGCGGTAACCCGTTTCTTCCTCCGTTTCGCGGCGGATACAATCCTCCGGATTATCTGCATCCAGTAACCCGGCACAGGCCTCGATCAGCATCCCATCCGGATTACTATTTACATAAGTAGGCATCCTGAACTGGCGTGTAAGGATCACCGTTTGCTTCTCTTTATTATACAGCATAATTACCGCACCATTGCCCCGGTCGTACGCTTCCCGCTGCTGCTCCTTCCAGGTGCCATCATGTTGTAAATAATCGAAACTGTATTTTTTTAACTTGTACCAGTTGGCTGATAATAACTCTTCCCGGATATTCCGGATCTTTTCATGGCTGGCATGGCTTGTTTGCATAGCGAAGGGATAAGTTTTTTATGGTTCTTAAAGATCGGTTGATAAATTATAATTTGCGGCCGGTTGTGGCTACCTATTTTTGCAACCATCAACAATGCGCCTACTTCTACTTTTCATATTTGTATTCATCATTTCAATTCCTGCACTGCTGGCCCAGGATTCCGTCACCAGGCAGCAATCACCCGCCGCGGCTGCAACGCCGCCAGCACCGAAATTGCCACAAAACAGGCAAAGCCGAACCGCTTCATCTGCGGTCCGCGACTCGCTGGCGGCCAGTAAACTATTGAAGCAGGATTCTCTTAGAAACGTTGCGCGCCGTATCGATTCATTTCGCACTGATTCCCTTCAACTGGATTCAATCAGCAAAATTCCTATTGAGCCGGTCAACTTCAAAGAATCAACTGTGTACAAAGTGTTGGAGGAAAATCCCTACTTCAATTTTTTGGGGGAGGGTGTATATCGTACCATCCAACTGCGTAAACATACCGGCAAAGAGCATTTCTTTTACCTGCTGGCTGCTCTTTTTTTATTACTGGCGGTGGTAAGGGCTGGATTTGGACGATATTTCAATAATCTCTTCACAGTCTTTTTCCGGGCTTCCCTAAAACAAAAGCAGATCCGCGAGCAGCTTCTGCAAACGCCCCTGGCTTCCCTCTTGCTGAACCTATTGTTTATTCTGGCAGGGGGATTATATGCCAGCTTTATCATCGGTAAACAACCGGGCGCGGCGGAGCTGAATTTCTGGGTTCTTTTTGGATATTGTGTGGCGGGATTAGCTATCATCTACCTGGGTAAATTCTTCATCCTCAAACTATTGGGATTAACCCTGGGTATGGAGCAAACTACCGATACCTATATCTTCATCGTTTTCCTCTGCAATAAAGTACTGGGTATCCTCCTGCTGCCGCTACTGCTCTTACTGGCCTTCGCGTCGCCCAGCGGTGCCATCATCGCCCTCACCATTTCTTACGTGCTGGTGGGAGGAATATTCCTGTATCGTTACTTAAGTTCTTATGGTTATATAAACCGGGAAGTAAAAGCAAGCAGATTCCACTTTTTTCTTTACCTTTGTGCCTTCGAACTAGCACCCTTACTGTTGATTTATAAGGGATTATTGAAAATTGTGTAGCGGTTAATTAACTTTAAGAAAATTTAGCTTGATAAAAATGCTAAAGAACGAGGCTAAGAAAGGAGCAACGGCTCCCCAAATAAAAAAAATCCTGATTACCCAGCCAAGGCCTGAAAGCGACAAGTCCCCCTACTTTGAGCTCGGCAGGAAGTATGGTGTTACTCTCGACTTTCACCCCTTTATCAGGCTTGAAGGCATTCCCGCCAAAGACTTCCGTAAGCAGAAAATCGATATTTCACAGTATTCAGCCGTGATCTTCACCAGCCGCAACGCGATCGATCATTTTTTCCGTACCTGTGAAGAAATGAAACTAAGTGTTAGCCAGGATACGAAATATTTCTGTATCACTGAGGCTGTAGCGCTTTATCTCCAGAAGTTCATCCTTTACCGCAAGCGAAAAGTGTTCTATGGCGCCGATGGCACCAATAAGAGCATGTTCGATGTGATCAATAAGCATAAGGAGAATGAAAAATTTCTCTATCCCTGTTCAGAGAACCAGCAGGATGGGGATATCGTCAGCTGGCTGAAAAGCCATAAATGCGAGTTCGCAACTCCCTGGATGTACCGCACGATGTTCAATGACGTTACCTCCCTCCTGGAAGGAAAACATTACGATATCATCTGCTTTTTTACCCCCTCAGGCATAAAAAGCCTTTTCGAGGCCATTCCCCAATTCAAACAGAACGGGATGCGCATCGGAGCCTTCGGTAGCAATACTACCCGCGCCGCCGAAGAACATGGACTTGTGCTCGACATCATGGCGCCCCAGCCCAAGGCCCCCAGCATGGTAGCCGCCCTGGAGCAATTCCTTAGCACAGTGAATAAGAAGAAGTAGGCAGTAGGGAATAGGCAAAAGTCAATAGCCAATAGACAAAAGTCATTAGCCAATAGGCAAAAGTCATTAGCCAATAGGCAGTAGGCAATTGCCAAAAGTCAATTGCCAAAAGGCAGTAGGCAAAAGGCAGTAGGCAATGTCAATTCGAAAAAGGTTCTTGCCAAAATGGATGCTTTCCATCCCTCCAACTCTCCATCCCTCCATTCCCGCTACTTTCAATTTGTAATTTAATCCCAGCAGCAAAAAAGCATCCCAGCTTCCGGCCACTTTCAATTTGTAAATTATTTCAATCAACAATAAATTACATCCCGCCTTCCTACCACTTTCAATTTGTAATTTAATCCCAGCAGCAAAAAAAGCATCCCGCCTTCCTACCACTTTCAATTTGTAAATTATTTCAATCAACAATAAATTACATCCCGCCTTCCTACCACTTTCGATTTGTAAATATTGCTCTCAATATAGTACCCTCTCCATCTCCCCACCACAACATTTTTTCTCCCATATTTCCCTTTTCCCATATCTTTACTGTCCACTATTATTTTTTGCAAATAACTTCTATTTCTAAGCCTATCGTTTACGTCTACCCAACAGAAGTTCCAGTCACTAAACAACATTGATGCCTAACCGCCTTGCCAAGGAAAGCAGTCCCTATCTGCTTCAGCATGCCCATAATCCCGTGGATTGGTATCCATGGGGCGATGAAGCGCTGGAAGCCGCAATGGCACAGGATAAGCCCATACTTGTAAGTATCGGCTATGCAGCCTGTCACTGGTGCCATGTAATGGAGCGAGAGAGCTTTGAAGACGATAAGGTTGCAGCCATTATGAATGAGCATTTCATCAATATCAAGATCGACCGCGAAGAACGTCCCGACCTCGATCATATTTATATGGATTCAGTAACCGCAATGACGGGAAGTGGCGGCTGGCCGTTAAATGTATTCCTGACCCCGCAGGGAAAGCCTTTTTATGGCGGAACATATTTTCCCCCACAACCTGCGCATGGCCGAAACAGCTGGACGGAGATCCTGGAGGGTGTATCGCGAGCCTGGACCGAACGGCGGCCGCAGATCATAGAGCAGGCAGAAAACCTCACCAATCATATGGAAGAGGGTAATAAAATTGGCGCCGTGGCCTCCGATAGCACCAGCGCCCTCCATCCCTCCATCCCTCCATCTCTCCACCCCCACCAACTCGATATAATAACCGCGGAGCTCCTGAAGTCCGCCGACCGCCAGCACGGCGGCTTCGGCCGCGCTCCTAAATTCCCGCAAACCGGAATCATCGCCTTCCTGCTGAGATATGGTATGGACGCAATCAAACCAACAGCCGAGCAGCCTAATGAACCTTCCAGACAGGAAGCCCTCCAGCAAGCCTTCCTCAGTATCGATAAAATGATCCAGGGCGGCATTTATGACCAGCTCGGCGGCGGATTGGCACGTTACAGTACCGACAACCAATGGCTGGTTCCTCATTTTGAGAAAATGCTCTATGATCAGGCCCTCCTCATATCGGTATTAGCAGACGCCTGCCAGCTGGCCGGCCTCCACAGCGAGCGTGGCAGGGAATATGCAAGAGTGATCGATCATACCATAGAATTCCTCCGCCGCGAACTTATGAGTGCCGAAGGCGGATTTTACGCCGCCCTCGATGCCGACTCCGAAGGCGAAGAGGGTAAATTCTATGTTTGGGAACAGGGCGAAATAGAAGAAGTGCTGGGCAACGACGCCCCAATAGCTGTGGAATGGTTTGGTATTTCCGGGGAAGGCAACTGGGAGGGTATAAATATCCTCACCCGGGAAAAAACGATTTCTGAGCTCGCAAAATCATTTGGCCTAAGTCTTGAGGAAACTTTAACAAAAGTTGACAATATCATCTCCCGGCTCATGGAAAGAAGATCTACCCGTATAAGGCCGGCGCTCGACGATAAACAGATCCTTGCATGGAATGCATTGATGAACATGGCCATTAGCAAAGCGGCAGGGGCTACGGGTAGCAGCGAATACAGGCAATTGGCTATAGAGAACATGGAATGGATGCTGCGGGTTTTTGCTGCTGAAAATGATCATTTCTATCATACCTATAAGGATGGGCAGGCAAAGTACCCTGCCTTCCTCGATGATCTCGCATACTTGGTACAAGCTTTGATTTATTTGCAGGAGCTGACGGGTGATACCTTATATATAGAGCGGGCAGCAGAGCTTACGACCATGATAAAGAGGGAGTTCGGAACCAACGATAATCATTTGTTTTATTATACGGGTGCAAGCCAGCACGATGTGGTGGTTCGCAAACGCGAAATATATGATGGCGCACAACCTTCCGGTAATGCGGTGATGGCATTCAATCTCCAGTGGCTGGGATTGGTGTTCGACCGTGCCGAATGGAAGCTGGCGGCGGAAAATATGCTCAATGCCATGGCAGGGGTGGTCACCAGGTACCCGGCTTCTTTCGGTTATTGGGCTGTTGAACTGATGCGGTCTATAAGGGGTTGTGAAGAAATAGTTGTTGCCGGACCCCGGGCGGATGTATTGCGAAACGAAATATTAGCTAATTTTATTCCTTTCCGCGTATTACAATCCACCACCCGCGAGAACGAAGCTTACCCGCTTCTGCGCCACAAGTTCAGCGCCCCCGACACTGCCATACATGTATGCCATAACTATAGCTGCGCCCAACCGGTAGCTACGGTAAGGGAAATGTTGGCGTTGATGGGGAGAGATGGAGGAATGGAGTGATGGGGGAGAGATGGAGGGATGGAGTGATGGTAGAGAGGCAATAGGGAATAGATGGAGATATATTATATATGAAAAGAGATATGAGGGTAGGAGATGCGATAGAATCGTTAAAATTTAGCATTAAAATCAGGCGGAAATACAATAATCCGTAATTAATGACCGTTAATTCACACACGGACAACCGTCGAGAGACTAAATCCGTATAAACTATAAACTAGAGAAGCTGATGTTGACCAAACATTATATTTGCCCACTACCCTCTAATATTATGAAAATGAAAAACCTGTCCACGTTATGTGCAGTCGCTGCTATGTCCATGCTGGCAAGCTGCTCCATGTTTGGCAAGTCCGACAAAAAGGGAGCAGGTGTTCCCCAGGACGGCCAACTTCACGGTATCGCACCGGGTAACAAGTACAGTATGCCAAAGCCCCCGGGCATGGTGTATGTACCACCTGGAACCTTCCACATGGGACCAAGTGATGAAGATGTCAATTTTGCCTATACCGCAAGGAATAAGCAGATATCTATCAATGGTTTCTGGATGGATGCCACTGAAATTACCAACAACGAATACCGCCAGTTCGTATACTGGGTACGTGACTCTACAGCCGCAAAGCTGATGGGTTATGTGAAGAATGTGGATGGTATCGACTATGTGGATTGGGGCAAGGCCAAGACCATCAAATGGGGCGATAAGGCCACTGTTGAGAAGATCGACCAGCTGATCATTTCTCCCGAAAACAGGATTTTCGGAAAGAAAGAACTGGATGCTTCCAAACTGGTATTCCATTCTGAAACATTCGATACCAAAGAAGCTTCTAAAAGAGAAAACCAGGGTAAATCCCGTTCACAGTTCATCGTGAAGAAAGATGTTCGCATCTATCCCGACACGCTGGTGTGGATCCGTGATTTCTCCTATTCTTATAATGAGCCGATGACCAAACGCTATTTCTCTCACCCTGCTTTTGGAAACTATCCGGTAGTAGGTGTGAACTGGAACCAGGCTACTGCATTCTGCGAGTGGAGAACCCACTACCTGAATTCATTCCTGGAAAGCAAGAAGCGCGCCCAGGAGTCTGATTTCCGCCTGCCTACAGAAGCAGAGTGGGAATATGCAGCCCGCGGTGGTCGCTCTCAATCAATGTTCCCCTGGGGTAACTACTACCTGAGAAATAAGAAAGGATGCCTGCTGGCCAACTTCAAACCCGGCCGTGGTAACTATCCTGAAGATGGTGGATTCTACACCGTTCGTGCCGACGCATACTGGCCTAATGATTTCGGCCTGTACAATATGTCCGGTAACGTAGCTGAGTGGACCTCATCCCTTTATTATGAAGGTGGTTACAACTTCCAGCACGATATGAACCCCGATATCCGTTACAATGCAAAGGATTCTGATCCTCCCCGCATGAAACGTAAGGTTCTCCGTGGTGGTAGCTGGAAAGACGTTGGTTACTTCCTGCAAACCGGTACCCGCTCTTACGAATACCAGGATACGGCTAAGTCGTACATTGGTTTCCGTACAGCAATTGATCTTCCTCCAATGCAGGGAAAAGGCAAAAAATAAGCTTATAGAAAATCTTTAAAAAGTAAAAATTTACGGTGTCAGATTGATTCTTAAAAATCAACAGGAATCCTTTTGTCCCTAAATCTTACTTCTTAAATCTAAAATCTTACATATTTTAAAATCCAATTTTTAATTCTTAACTCCTACTTCTTAAATCTTAAATCTTAAAACTATGGCTGGTACATCTAAATCTACTGAAAGACTCGTTAACATAATAGTGTGCGTAGGTGCCGCTGTTGTAATCTTTGGTGCCTGGGCAAAAATCCTGCACAAGCCTTTTGCCGACATCATGCTTACCCTTGGACTGTTAACCGAAGCTGCCATCTTCCTGGTATATGCATTTCTCCCGCCTCCAGGTGCTGAAATGGCTGCTCTCGCTGAAGCGCTCCCTAAAATGTCTGGAAATACCGGTAACCCCGCTCTCCAGAACCTGGATAAGATGATGCAGGAAGCTGACATCACTCCAACAAACCTGAAGCGCCTGAGCGATGGCTTCAACAAACTCGGTACTACGGTTAACCAAATGAAGGATGTTTCTGATGTTGTTGCTGCTACTAATGACTATGCAGTGAAAACTAAAGAAGCTGCCGGTGCACTGGGACAAATGAAAGATGCTTACGTAAAGAGTGCTGCTACCATGCAGAGCTTCAACGATGCTTCTGAATCAACTAAAATGTTCCATGGCCAGGTACAGACCCTTACCAAGAACCTCGGTTCTCTCAACACCATCTATGAGCTGGAGTTGCAGGATACTAACAATCACCTGAAGGCCATGAATAAATTCTATGGTAACCTCGCACAGGCTTCTGAAGCAATGCAGGGTAGCGTGGAAGATGCTAAGAAAACACAAGACCAGATTGCAATGCTGGCCAAGAACCTGGGTAACCTCAACCAGATCTATGGTAATATGCTGAACGCAATGCAGGGTAGAGCTTAACCGCTACCCGCTGGAAACTATGAAAAACTTTGTAACAAACTAAATCCCAGATCCATGGCCTTACCTAAAGAGCCCAGGCAAAAGATGATCAACATGATGTATTTGGTGCTTACCGCACTACTTGCATTGAACGTTTCATCTGAGATCCTGAACGCTTTCAAAACAGTTAATAATTCCATCAACACCGCCAGTGGCGTGGTTGATACTAAGAATGATGCTACTTATAAGTCTTTCGAAGCCAAGCTGAAAGATCCAAAGACCGCTGAAAAAGCCGGAATCTGGTATCCAAAGGCCCAGGAGGCACAGAAATTGTCTGACGACATGAGTAAGTACCTCGAAGCACTGAAAGTAGATTTGAAAAAAGAATCAAAAGGAGAGAATATCGGTACTGCTGAAGAAACTTACAGTATCGATAACCTCGACGCCTCTACCCGTTTGCTGGTAGAAGGTCCTAAAGGAGAAGAATTGCTGAAGAAGCTCACTGATTACAGAAACAGCATGTTAAACGTTGTTCCTGAAATGAAGGCAACTTTTGACAAGACCCTTCCTATCGACCTGAGTGTTCCGAAGTCTGAAACTGGTACACTTGCCAATAAAGACTGGAAGAGCGCCTATTTCCGCATGACGCCAACCATCGCTGCCCTTACCATTCTGAGCAAGTTCCAGAACGATGTGAAGAATACAGAAGCGCAAGTGGTTGACTATTGTCACAAAGAAATCGGTGAAGTAGAAGTAGTGTTCGATGAGTTCCAGGCTTTCGCCGGTACAAACTCAACTTACCTGATGCCAGGCCAGGAACTGGAGATCACAGCGGGTGTAGGTGCTTTCTCAAAAGCAGCCAAGCCATCTGTATCCATCAACGGTTCACCTATTGCCCTTGGTGCTGAAGGTACTGCGTTGTACAAAACTACCGTTAGCGGAGCAGGAGAGAAAAGTGTGAATGTGGTGGTGAACTTCGTTAAGCCCGATGGTACTCCGGCTACACTCAACAAAACAATCAAGTATACTGTTGGTATTCCTTCCGGTGCATCTGTGTTCCTCGAGAAGATGAACGTACTGTACCAGGGTGTTGAAAACCCGGTAACTGTATCAGCCGGTTCTGCTGGTAAAGAGAAGATGAGCGTTTCCTTCACCGGTGGTTCTATAACTCCGGCTGGTGGTGACCGTTATATCCTTAAGCCGAACAAAGTTGGTCCCGCTGAAATCAAGGTAACCGTGAACGGTAAAACAAGTTCTTTCGCAATGCGTTGTAAGAATCTTCCTGATCCTACTGCTTATGTAGGCCAGTCAAGAGGTGGTTCTATGTCAGCATCCAGCTTCAAAGCAATGGGTGGTCTGATGGCAAAGCTGACCGATTCTGAATTTGACGCCAAGTTCGAAGTGGTAGGATATACCCTCGGTGCCAATGGTGGTGCGTTCCAAACTTACCAGCAGAGTGCCAACCAGGGTCCGCGTTGGTCAGGTGGTGCACAGCAGATCATCTCACGTGCAGCTCCCGGTACAACCGTATATTTTGACCAGATCCGCGTAAAAGGTCCTGATGGCCGTGTACGTGAACTGCCAGGTATCTTTTTTAACTTGAAATAAGACATTGACTAAAACAGGCATAAAATGAAAAACCGTATCATTCATATTTGTTTACTGGTAGCAGCCATGGGAATTTTTGCCCCTGACGCCAGTGCGCAGCGGAAGAGAACTTCAACCAAGCGTACCACTACCAAGAAAGCAAGTACTAATAAAAGTAACACCGGAAATGCCGCTGCACTTACAGCCGCTCCTGCACAGGACACTGTGCCAGCTGCGCCGCCAGTGGAGCAGGAACTCGACCTGGGTACCAATCGTAAATCACTGCGTAACGACAATGCTATTGAGCGTAACCTGGTGAAGGAACGTATCCCGCTTACCTATGAGCATATCCGTGAGGATGATGCGGTGTATCGTCAACGCCTGTGGAGGGAAATAGATATACATGAAAAAATGAATCTTCCTTTCTTGTACAAGGCTGATGATGACAATGGTAACCAGCGTTTCATCAACATTATCCTGGGTGCATTGAAAAGTGGAGAGCTCACAGCTTTCAATCCGATCGATGACCGTTTTACCACGCCTATCACCATGCGCGAAATCACTGAGCAACTGGTTGGTAAGCCAAAGGTGGAATCTATCCCCGACTGGGATAAGGATCCCGATGGTTCCCTGGGTATCATGAAAGATACTACCATCATCAACATGTTCAACGCAGAAGAAGTGGAGAAATACTGGGTGAAGGAAGACGTGGTATTTGATAAAGAATCTTCAAGACTGCATGTTCGTATCCTCGGCATCGCACCACTGAAGACCATCAAGAACTCCGACGGATCCTTCCGTGATGTTACCCCGCTGTTCTGGGTTTACTATCCTGACATGCGTCCGCTGCTCGCTCGTTACGAAGCCTATAATGGTAAGAACTACGGTGCGCGTATGAGTTGGGAAGAACTGTTCGAAAGCCGCATGTTCGCCAGCCGCATTATCAAATCAACAATGGATAACCCATCTGATCAAATGATCGCAGGTTATATCAAAGATCCGATCCTGCGCCTGCTCGAAGGTGATAACATGAAAGAAAAGATCTTCAATTACGAACAAGATCTCTGGTCATATTAAGTTTAGTTTTTAGTAAGTTCAAAGGCCCCACTTCGGTTGGGCCTTTTTGTTATTTAAAAAATACCCACTTTAGGGTATTGCAAAGGTGAAAAATAGGTTTACCTTTGTAATGGTTTTTCATAGGATATTGGATTTTAAAAACGGGGCTGGATTTCTATCCTGGCCCCTTGTTTTTTTTAGTACTAACTGCTTTACAAAAACATCACTGATTTTTATGCCACCATCCGCATAATCATATTTCACTTCAACGCTGCCTCCCTCAAGTATCCTGAATTGAAGTGTTGCATATTCTCCCGGCGGCAATGATGGATATTCAAACCGGTTGTTCCCCGCAAACACAAAGAACCCGTCCGCAAATACATCATTCTTCATCCATAATTAAAGATCACCTTCAAATTATCTGTGTCGGCATTCCTGACGTCAAGGATCCTGCTGGCATCACAATGCCAGAGTTCCACTTTTGCATTTTTGTAAGGGCTGATACAATCTTTATGCAGTACGGTTCCTGTAAGATCCAGTTGCCTCCCGGCCTCACCAGCTATCAAAAGGTTTGTTCGTACCGGACTATCCGGCCTGTAAAATGGTCCAAGTATATCACTGGTGGGTAGGAGCCAATCGCAATCAGGGGGCAGAATAAACCGGGTAATAGTTAGATAAGGAACTTATGGCATATTAATGAGTAGTCTCATCTCCGTCACCGTTATGGAAATAATCCCATACAAGTTTTGCTTTGGCAGTACCCACCGTATCTGCCAGCGCTTCCAGCGTTAGTTCGCGAATATTCGTTACACTCCGGAAGGTTTTGAGTAGCTGGTCGGCTGTGGCCTTCCCAATACCCCTGATCTCCTGTAATTCATTCCGGAACGTGCCCTTGCTTCTCTGCTGACGGTGAAAGCTGATTCCAAATCGATGCACCTCATCCCGGATGCTCCTGATCAGTTTGAGCGGCTCACTGTTATAAGGCAGTTTAACCGACTCGGCATCTCCCGGGAAAAATATCTCCTCCTCATTTTTCGCCAATCCCACCACCGTCATTTCGCCCACCAGCTGTAATTCCCGGATGGCTTCCATCGCAGCTCCCAGCTGTCCCTTGCCGCCATCAATGATAACCAGTTGAGGAAATGGTTCCGATTCGTCACGTAGTCGCCTGTAGCGCCTGAAAACGACCTCCTTCATGGTAGCGAAATCATTGATTCCCTTCACCGTCTTCACATTATAGTGCCGGTAATCTTTTTTGGATGGTATGCCATCCCGAAAGCAGACCATCGCCGATACCGGATAACTGCCCTGGAAGTTGGAGTTATCAAAACATTCGATATGCAATGGCAATTCCTGCAAACCCAATGCTTCCTGTAACTGGTAGAGCACCTTTTTCTTTTCCATATCACTGCGGCCCTCCAGGTTAAGGGTCTTCTTGCGCCTTATTTCCTCCTGGAAATAATTCACGTTCTTAAGGGAGAGATCCAGTAGTTTTTTCTTATCCCCACCTCTTGGAATTGTTATTCGCAATGTTGTATCCGATGATGTTACACCAATCAGTTCGGGCAGTTCAAATGGCACGATGATCTCATCAGCCATACTGTTGAAGGTACTGCGCATCTGCCCAATGGCGAAGGCCAGCACTTCTTCCTCGCTTTCATCAAGATGGGTTTCCAGTTGTATCGTATGTGTCTGAACAATGGTGCCGTTCTGTACCATGAGGTAATTCACATAGGCGATATCTCCATCTTTTAGCAGCGAGAAAACATCAATATTGCCGAGATGTTTGCTCACGATCACACTGCGGCTCTGGTATTGCTCAAGATGGTCTAGTTTCTTGCGCATCATCTCCGCCTTTTCAAACTGAAGGTCCATGGCATACTGCTGCATCTCTTTGCGGAACTGTTGCATCACGGGCGATAGGTTTCCCTTCATGAGATTCTTTACCTGCTGCAAACTTTCCTGGTATTCTGTGAGCGACTGAAATCCTTCACAGGGGCCCTTACAATTACCTAAATGATACTCAAGGCAAACCTTAAATTTTCCCTTGCGGATATTGCTCTCCGTTAGGTTCAGTTTGCAGGTGCGCAAGGGAATATTATGACGGATAAAGTCGAGCAGCTCCCTCACCTTACCTACGGAAGTGAACGGACCCAGGTATTCCGATCCGTCATTGATCTTTCTTCTCGTCAGGAATACGCGGGGGAAGGGTTCTTTCTTGATCACCAGAAAGGGGTATGTCTTGTCGTCCTTAAGGTCAATATTGAAACGGGGACGAAACTGTTTGATCAATGCATTTTCCAGCAGGAATGCATCCTGCTCCGAATCCACGATCGTAAATTCTATATGGTCAATCCGCTGCACCAGCTCGTGCGTTTTATAGCTGGTGAATGTTTTTGTGAAATAGGAACTTACCCGCTTGCGGAGATTCTTAGCCTTACCAACATACAGCAGATTGCTGCCGGCATCAAAATATTTGTATATACCGGGAGCCTGTGGAATCGTATGGGCGATATGTTGAAAGTTGGCGCTTGTCATCGGCACTTCTCCTGGCTATTCCGTTCCATCCCAAACAACCTTGGTCTGGCTGAGTACAGGTTCTGCTCCGGGTAGTTGATGGGTACGGATAAACTGGTAATAACGTTCGGCCTTCCAGAAAAGTTTTTCATTTATAAGGGTGTCTCCCCGCTGGTAAACCTTGTCCATAAAAACCGAGATCACTTTTTCTGTTCTTTCCGGATCAGGTTTCAGCACCACATCAACCCGCTTCAGAGGCAGACTGCTGTCTTTGGTGAGATAGGTGAAATTGATGCTGGGTATCGACTGATCCGCGAAACTGCTCTCTTCATATTTATCGCGCAGTGCAGGGTCAGTAATATCCTGGTCGAGATATGCCTCTGCCATTGCTTTGCATTCTGCCGTAGTCATGGGCAGGGTGTCGGTCTTTCCGTATGCTGATTCATAGCGCACAACAGGAAGCTGCAATGAATCAATTTTTTTCAGCTCCGAACTGATATATGCGTTAACAGGGAAATAGGATTTTTCTTCTGCCGCTGCATCTTTCTTTTCGGTATTGTTACATGCACCTAAGAGGGTTGCCATTACTGCGGCTGCAGGAATAAAGATTTTTTGCATGCGGCAAAATTAGCGCAAAGTTTTGCTTACCCCGATTTTCATACCGTATTCCATCAGGTTTTCGCGGATGGGGTATTCCTTTTTATAAGTGGAGAAGAGATTATACCGGAATTGCGGACCCACCTGCCAGCGGATATCACCGCTCTGGTAAGAAACAAATGCCTCGAGACTGCTTGCCATATTCCAGCGACGTACCAATGATGGCTCCCTAACATAATTGGAGAGGTTGCTGCTCAGCAGGTATTGATTGGTGTTGAGGAGATAACTTGGTTGTAATCCGGCTGCAATGTTCACCTGCAGTTTCTGGTCGCCCATCAGCTTTAATTCCGCGGCGATCGGAATGGTCACCTGCAGGTATTGGTTCTGCATGCTACGCGGATTATCGCCTGCCAGGTTTCGCACATTAGACGTTGCAACAAGCGTATCCCTGCGATATCCATATTCTGATTGCAATGCCACGGTTGTTTTCTCAAGAAGATGAGAAAATGCTTCGATCTTATAGCGCGTCAGGTTAAGTTGTAAACCTGAGCGTATGGAGAATGCTTTGCTTGCCTGGTAGCGGAACGCACCACCCAGCTCAAAGCCAATGGCCGGTTGGTGGTTAACAAACTGGTTCACATTCAGGTGCCTAACCATCAGGGGAGAGTTGCCATAAGTGGTCCTTGATTTCCCTTCAAACAGGTTGCGGTATCCAATGCTGGGGGCAAAATGCATCAGGAATGAGAAATTCCTGCGCGCTGGCATCCTAAATCTTATCAGCCTGTTGTCTACCACGGGTATAGAAGTTGATGATGCCTGCAAACTGGTACTTGGCGTACCTGGTAATGGAATAAAAGTGGTTGTTGGCGGATTGCCTTCATCCTTTCCGAGCCGCGCATTAACATTGGGTGCCAGTGTTACTTCAGATACATTCCCGGCATCGGGTTTAATTATTTCATTTGCACTCACCACTCCGCTCACTACATTTCTGGAACCAGCATTTGCAATTGATGCTGGTTGCTGGGCATATAAGGCCGTATTAGAGCCAGGCAGGATACCAGTGGCGGGCAAGGTGCCATTATGAACGATCAGCTGGCTGTATTGTGTGGAGTTGATCTCTTGTAATAACAGGTTGGCGGCAGCCAGTGTGGGTGCTAAGGCCAGAGGACCAACCCTTATTCCCGATGGGTCAAATGCGATCAGCGTGCTGCCTTCTTTATTAGCCTTTATCTTTAACGGGGTCAGTCTTATTGGAGCCTCAATGGCCATAGGGGGGATCAGCGACTTGGCCCTGAGTTTTGCAATAATATCATGAACGGTTACGCCGGAGCTTTCCCCATAAAGTGAATGTTCGCTGATTGGAGAGCTGGAAATGATTTTGGCAGGGCGACGGGAACGATCAACCGCATCTGTAGTACTTAACCACACAATGCCCGACAGAACTAATAAGAGTAGGGCGCCGAGAGCAACACGTCTCCTTCCGGGATGCATACGGCGATAAATATTCGTCCATACTCCATCAGAAGGGTACATCCTATGCTGATCGGCGTTCTCCTTTAGAAACTGTTCAAATTCGTTCTCAAAAAATTGTTGCTCCATCTTCGTCCGGTTAGGGATGCGTTTTCATTAATATGCCCTGTTTCCTTACATAGAGTCTTTTTAGCGTCCAAACGCTGCTAACAAAGACACTTTATCCTGAGGTTTTTGAAGGATTTTTTTTCTCACAAGAATCTCTTCCAGCATTTGCCGGGCACGGGTATATTGCGATCGGCTGGTACTTTCTTCAATATCAAGAACAGTAGCGATCTCTTTATGCGAATATCCTTCCAGTGCATAGAGGTTCAGAACGGTGCGGTAACCAATTGGTAACATACGGATACATTCTATTACCTGTTTAGCCTGTACAATTGAGTGCACAGATTCTTCCCTCACCTGTACGCCATTGGCATGGATAATATCAACGCTCTCGTTAAATTTCTTATTTCTTTTCAGGTGATTGATGCAGGTGTGAACCATGATGCGCCGCACCCAGCCTTCAAAGACTCCATGGCCGCGGAAACTATGGATCTGTGAGAATACTTTAATGAAACCTTCCTGCATCATGTCCTCCGCATCTTCGCGGTTGTGTGCAAATCGGTAACATACCGATAACATTCGGGAACTGTATTTCTGGTACAGTTCCTTCTGCGCCATCGGATCATTGTTCAGACATCCATTGAGAAGGATTTCTTCCGTCATAGTGGGGGTTATGCTATCGTAAGTTAGGGAAAAAAGGAATACGTTGTCCTATCCCTCTTTTCCCCAAATCTTACCTCTTACTTCTTACCTCTTACCTGTTTCCATACCTCACCCCGACGACCACCTGGCTGCCCGCCGCCACCAACCCCGACGAATAAGGCCTGTATCGCTGGTTAGTAATATTCTCCCAGGCGGCCTGTATACTGAAGGCGCTGTTGAGCCGGTAACTGGCATTGAGATTAACAGTGTACCAGTCTGGTGAGAATGGCCTGCCCTCCCTGTCAACCGCGTAGATTCCAGCTTTGGTCTTTTCTGTTGGTGCCAGCTTACTATTGGTGATCCGGCTATTATAAATGGTATTAAGTTCTAACTGGATCTTTCCTTTTAAATAGGCTAAAGCTAGGTTGCCATAAAATGGCGGGGCATGTCGCAACGGTACTTGCCTCCCTTCTCCGTCACCCGTAGTTTCATCCGTTTCTTTCCCGGTTATATAGTTGGCATTCAGTCGCGCACTGAAGCCCTCATATATAGGTATCAACGTACTTAGCTGCAATCCCCAGACCGTTGCTCGGGCAACATTCTGCAATGCTTCCACCCGACTCTTTGTACCATCAAATAAAATGCTGTCCTGCCCGTTGAAAGAATATGGTCTTCGCACGATAGCATCCTCCAAAAGGGTATGGAAACCCGTCAGCTCTACTCTTAATCCGGCAGATCTGTAGGCAACTCCCGTTTCAAAATTCCAGGCATACTCGGGTTTAAGGGTTGGATTGGGAACAGTGATATTTCCCGGTGCATTTTCAAAGAGTTTACCGATATCATCAATATTCGGCATGCGGTATCCGCTCGCGATATTGGCATTGAATTGCCAGTGATTGCCAGCCCGGTAAACAATCCCAGTGTTGATAGTGAATGCCCCTTTTCGTAACCGTGTATTATCATAAGGGAAGGGAATATAACTGTCATCAAAATCAGCATCCAGCCCCGTATAACTATAGCGTATACCCGAACTTGCCGTAAATGCATTGTTTATATTTATTTTGTAGCTCCCATACAGTCCGGAAGAAAACCATTTACTACCATCCGGATACCTGCTTACCGCCCGCTCTTTATTGCCGGTACTGATATCAATTATTTCCCCGGCAGAACCAATATTGTTATGTACATATTCGGCTCCCCAGAATAGCTGGCCCCGGCCCAGTTTTTTTTCGGCATCCCAGTTTATACTGGATGCTTTGACCTGCTCGGTCTGTATATTCCTGTTCACCCTGTTACGCTGCCGGTCGATCCTGCTCTCTGTATAATTTTGATAAGCTATTGTAAGTCGCGCATTATCATAAAGCGCTGTTTTTTTGGCATGTAAAAAGTTAAGGTTATGCATGCGCCATAGCATTGGTCCATAGTTCCACTCCGCAAAGCGAAGCTTACCTCCCCGGTATTGGATCAGCCTGTCATACCTGGGTGCGCTTCCCGTACCCGAATAGGTGAAACCATACTGCATCATGAGCTTATCCGATAAACGGATTTTTATTTTCTGCAGCATGTTCACCTGCTCGTAGCCGGTATATTTCTGTACCCGCGGGTCGGCATTTTTTATGATACTATCACTCATGCCTATACGCTGAATATATTCAGGGCGCAGGTAGTTGTCCTGTCCTCCGTGTTTGCCCATTTTCAGATCATCAAATGAACTATAGGTGATGGAACTTACCCATGAAACTCTCCTGCCCCCTATATTCAGGTCGGCATGGATGGTTTTTTCGCGATTAGCGCTGCTATAACGTGCCAGTGCACCCGCCTGTACTAATGTTATGCTATCACTGCTGAAGCGGGGTTCGAGGCTGTGGAAATCCATCACACCGCCAATTGCGTCGGAGCCGTAGATCAGGCTGCCCGGACCAAACACCACTTCACTTTCTTCAATGGCAAGAGGATCAATGCTTATCACATTCTGTAAATTACCGCTGCGGTAAATAGCATTGTTCATCCGTACTCCATCTACAACAAGCAGTACCCTGTTGGTTGCGAAACCCCTGATCATGGGACTGCCCCCGCCCAGCTGGCTTTTCTGTATGAAAACTGTTCCCGTTTGCCCAAGCATATCTGCCGATGTCTGGGGTTGACGGAACATAATCTGTGCACGTGAGATCTTCGTGATCTTATTGGGCACTTCATTCAACTGTTGCTCCCATTTATTGAATGAAAAGATGACCTCGTTAAGTTCTGCAACTTTAATACTGTCCTTTTCCGGCTCCTGTGAAAATACTGCCTGATTAAAAATCATTAGCAGCCCAATAATAAATATATGCGCATAGCATGGCTTAATGCTGGCGTTTGCCGCATTGGTGAATATTATCATGAAATAGTTTGAATGTTATAACCTTATTTTATTTTTTCGGTTATACATACTTCGGAGGGGGACTGGCTACTGCCATAAAACAATGTTCTATTGCTTCCGTGAGTGTTGGCAGTTTTGATTTTCTGTATATAATTTCAAATTCAATATCCCTTTCATCTAGTGGTAGGAATGCCGCTATCTGAAACATTTTCACAATGCCGGAAAGTGATCTTCCGGATTCTTTTTGTTCTTTATCAAGTAACCTGATCGCTTTCATCTGCAATTTCGATTCCTTAGGATCGAACAACCCGTTTACCAACAGTATGTCACCATCAGCCCGGATTGAAAGCACATCAAATAGCTGGTCATCAATAATGATCTCTTTGTCCTTTTTATACCATACCAGCGCGCCTTTTTTTATTTTAATGGTTACGATCTCCGCACCCTGGAGTTTTTTTTCCATCTCCTTCCTGATAAGAAATTGTTGTACCTGGAAATAAAAGGAATATAAAAATGGGGCCAGTATAACCAACCCTGTGGGCAGTATTAATGCATGTAATAGATAATGGCGCACTGGCATTGGTGCTATTTCTTTAAGATCAGACTATCTATAGGATACTTTGCCTTCATATCATTCATTACCTTATCGGTCCAGCTAATTATTAGTTTTTGCTGTTCCTCATCAAGTTTGGTATTTGTGTGAATAATGGTGTAGGAGGGAAGGGGCATTTCACCCTCTTCAACCATTTCAGCTACTTCTTCAATTTTATGGTATTTGCGACGAAGGTTATAATTGCCGTAATCATCAAAGTTTAATTCCTTCTTTCCTTCATCCACATGATCATCCAGCCACCAGCCAATGGGTTGAATATTTGAATACCATGGATAAGTGGTCTTATTACTATGGCAGTCGTAACAGCTTGTTTTCAGCAATTGGTCAACATCTGATGGCACCTCAACAAAATTGTTGATATTGGCCGCCAGTCCGGTTGGTCCGTTATTGTCTTTTTTAGGCCTGAATGCCTGCAAAACCAACAGAACCACCAGCAGGAAAAGAAAAATCTTTTTGATCATATTATATGGGTATTAAGAGTGATTAGTTTTCAACCAATACATTTCCGGTCATCTCCACCGGAATCGGTAATCCCATAAATTTAAGGATAGTTGGTGCTATATCCCCTAGTTTACCAGGGTTCACCGTGCCGCGCCAGTTTTTGTCAATGATAAAAAGTGGAACCACATTGAGGGTATGCGCGGTATTTGGACTTCCATCTTCATTGATCATATAATCGGCATTGCCATGGTCAGCTGTCAGGAAAACGGTATAGCCATGATCAAGGGCTTTAGTCACCACCTGCTGAACACATTGGTCAACCGTTTCAACCGCCCGGATGGCTGCTGAAAAAATACCGGTATGTCCAACCATATCTGCATTGGCATAATTCAGGCAAACAAAATCAGCATTCTCTGCTTCTAATTCTGGCAGGAGCGCATTGGTGAGCTCGAATGCACTCATTTCGGGTTGCAGATCGTAGGTGGCTACTTTGGGGGATGGCATCAGGATCCGACTCTCGCCATCAAATGGATTTTCGCGGCCGCCGCTGAAGAAAAATGTTACGTGCGGATATTTCTCGGTCTCCGCAATGCGGATCTGCTTTTTCCCATTCCTGGCCAGAACTTCGCCTAAGGTGTTGTTCAGGTTATCCGTTTCAAATATGACATGCACATTGCGGAAGGTCTTGTCGTATTCTGTCATGGTGGTATAATGGAGGTCCAGGTGCCTCATGCCATGCTCCGGCATATCCATTTGCGTGAGTACTTCGGTGATCTCCCTGCAGCGGTCGGTTCTGAAATTGAAACAGATGGCCGTATCACCATTCTTAATGGTTGCCAATGGTATTCCTGCTTCATTGGTAATGACTGTGGGCAATATAAATTCATCTGTGAGGCTGCGGTCATAAGAATCCTGTACAGCCGCAAGTGCGTTGGTGGCTATTTCTCCCTGCCCCTTCACCATGGCATCATAAGCCAGTTTAACGCGCTCCCAGCGCCTGTCGCGGTCCATAGCATAATAACGCCCGCTCACCGTGGCAATGGTTCCGGTGTTCTGGTCGAGGTGACCCTGCAAACTGGTCAGATAATTCAGGCCACTCTTTGGATCAGTATCCCGGCCGTCAGTAAAGGCATGAATAAATACTTTTTGGAGCCCCTCCTGTTTGCAAACGCTTATTATCGACTTCAGGTGATTGGTATGGGAATGAACTCCTCCATCGCTCACCAGTCCCAGCAGGTGCAGGGCCGTATCAGTGGCTTTGGCATGGCGGATCGCCTGCAGCAGAACAGGATGCTGCTGTAACTCGCCATCACGGATGGCAACATTGATTCGTTGCAATTCCTGGTATACAATTCGGCCGGCTCCTAAATTAAGATGACCCACTTCACTGTTTCCCATCTGCCCGTCGGGAAGACCTACTGCTTCACCACAGGTTACCAGCGTTGTATGGGGATATTGGTGGTAGAGGCTGCTCACAAAAGGTACATTGGCATGCTGGATGGCATCACTGGAAGCAACTTTTCCGAGGCCCCATCCGTCCATAATGATCAGGATCGCTTTTTTCATCGTTTGAAGGGTTCAGCTTGATTTTATCCTGTAAATCTAGTTTATTTTGGGGTTTTGATGACCGGTAGAAGGTTTAATGACAGTTGGCACACTTTTGGGGGATGGAGAGGTGGCCAACCCAATCCGTAGTCCTGGTGAAAACTTATAAACCAATCAAATTCTACGAATGAAAAACATTTTTACACTTATCCTTATCGCATTAGGTTCACTCCTGGTTTCTTTTACCAATAAAGGAGCGGAAATGGATTCGGTGGTGGTGGCTCTGAAATCAGGGAATGCCAACATGCTTTCAAGATTTTTTGACAGTCGGGTTGATATATCACTGCCCGATCGCAGCGATAACTACAGCAGGAGCCAGGCAGAGATGATCATTAAGGATTTTTTCAGCAGTAATGGCGGCGTTAAGTCTTTTGAGCCCAAACACCGGGGTGAGAACAGCGGTTCCAACTTTGTCATCGGAATGTTGAACACCAATAATGGTCGGTACCGTACAACCATATTTATGAAGCAGAAGGGCGAAAAGCAGTTTCTGCAGGAGGTTAGGTTCCAGCAGGAGTAATTGGGAACTCCTATATAGAAAGAGAAGAGAAACCATAGTTTTATAGTAAGAAGGCTCGCCAGCGATGGTGGGCTTTTTTTATGCTTAGATTTGTTTTATGATAGCATTTGAAGCACTCCTTAACAAACTCATCACCGATGCTTTGGCAGAAGATATAGGTGATGGCGACCATTCTACCCTCAGCGCTATTCCGGCCGGCGAAAAAGGCAGTGCTGTGCTGAAGATAAAAGAGGACGGTGTGTTGGCAGGCATGGAGGTGGCGGAACGTATTTTCCGTCATATGCAACCTGATATCAGTTTCCGTGCTTTCAAAAAGGATGGGGAAATCATGAAGTATGGAGAAGTTGCCTTTGAAGTGGATGCGGATGTGCATACCATTCTTATGTGCGAAAGGCTTGTATTGAACTGTATGCAGCGCATGAGCGGAATAGCCACCCTCACCAGGAAATATACCGACCAGTTAAAAGGCCTTCATACCAGGGTTCTTGATACCCGGAAGACCACTCCCAATTTCCGCCTGCTCGAAAAATGGGCCGTAGCCATTGGCGGCGGTGTAAACCATCGTTTCGCCCTGTATGATATGATCATGCTCAAGGATAATCATATCGATTACTGCGGCGGCATCACAAAAGCTATCGACAAAGCCTTTAATTATGTACAAACCCAGAAACCTGGTCTGCACATAGAAGTAGAAACAAGGTCGCTGGACGATGTTAAGGAAGTGGTTTCCGTTGGACAAGGAAAGGTCTTCCGTATTATGCTTGATAATTTTAGTCCCGCCATGATCCGTGAAGCACTTCCCCTCATTCCCCCCGGTTTTGAAACCGAAGCAAGCGGTGGGATCAACCTCGATAACCTCCTTCAGTACGCCGCAACAGGGGTCGATTATGTGAGTGTAGGCGCCCTCATTCACCAGGCCCGGAGCCTGGACCTCAGTCTGAAAGCGGTTATGCGCTAAATCCTGTTAAGATTTCATTTCAGTTTTTTCGTCTCGTCTATAATGCCGAACTTTGTTTGTACTTTTTTGTATTAATAACAAGATGAGTGGAAAAATAATGGAAAACGAACTGAATACTATTCCGCCTCATGTTTTCACAGAATATAAATATGGGTTTGTAACCCCCATGGAAACAGATGAGGCACCGATGGGACTGGATGAGAGCACAGTCCGCTTTATTTCGGCCAAGAAAAATGAACCTGAATGGATGTTAAACTGGCGATTGAAAGCTTTCCGCCACTGGCTAACCATAAAGGACAAGGAACCTCAATGGGCTAATATCAAATATGATAGCATTGACTATCAGGATATTATCTACTATTCCTCCCCCAAACAAAAGATAGCGCCGGGTAGTCTGGATGAAATTGACCCCGAACTTCGCAGAACCTTTGAAAAGCTGGGGATCTCTCTCGACGAACAGAAAAGACTAACGGGAGTAGCGGTTGATGTGGTAATGGACAGTGTATCGATTGCCACCACCTTCAAGGACCAGCTAAAGGAGCAGGGTATCATCTTCTGTTCCATTAGTGAAGCCATTCGCGAGCATCCCGAACTGGTACAGGAATACCTGGGTTCGGTGGTTCCAATTACGGATAACTTTTTTGCCACCCTCAACTCGGCGGTTTTCAGTGACGGTTCCTTTTGTTATATCCCCAAAGGCGTTCGCTGCCCGATGGAGCTTTCCACCTATTTCCGGATCAATGCCGAGAATACCGGTCAGTTTGAAAGGACCCTCATCATTGCCGACGAGGGCAGCTATGTGAGTTACCTTGAAGGTTGCACCGCGCCGATGCGCGACGAAAACCAGTTGCATGCCGCGGTGGTGGAACTGATCACCATGAAAGATGCCGAAATAAAATATTCCACCGTACAGAACTGGTACCCTGGCGATAAGGAAGGCAAAGGTGGTATCTATAATTTCGTTACCAAGCGTGGCATCTGTAAAGGTGATAACTCAAAGATCTCCTGGACCCAGGTAGAAACAGGTTCTTCCATTACCTGGAAATATCCCAGCGTGATTTTGAAAGGCGATAATACCACCGGCGAATTTTACTCCGTTGCGGTTACCAATAACCACCAACAGGCAGATACCGGCACGAAAATGATGCACCTGGGTAAAAATACCAAAAGCAGGATCGTATCTAAAGGTATCTCTGCCGGCTTTAGCAATAACAGTTACCGCGGACTTGTACACGTTAGCAGGAATGCTTACAATGCCCGGAATTTTTCACAGTGTGATTCACTCCTGCTGGGTGATAAATGCGGAGCACATACCTTCCCTTATATAGAAGTGAAAAACAATTCTGCCATTGTAGAACACGAGGCTACCACTTCCAAGATCGGTGAAGACCAGCTTTTCTACTGCAACCAGCGGGGTATTGATACAGAAACTGCGGTGGCACTCATCATTAACGGATTTGCAAAAGAAGTGATGAACCAGCTTCCGATGGAATTTGCCGTTGAAGCACAGAAACTGCTGGCTATAAGTCTTGAAGGCAGCGTAGGGTAATGATGCCCGTGAGAACAAATTAATAATAGAAAAAAACTGATAATGTTAAGCATAAAAAATCTGACAGCGAATATTGAAGACCGTGAGATACTGAAGGGAATTAACCTCGAAATAAAAGCAGGGGAGGTTCATGCGATCATGGGACCCAATGGTTCCGGTAAAAGTACGCTGGCCTCTGTTCTGGCGGGCCGTGATCATTATGATGTTACAGGCGGGTCGGTGGAATTCAATGGTAAGGACCTGCTTGATCTCAAACCCGAAGAAAGGGCAGGGGAAGGGCTGTTTCTCGCGTTCCAGTATCCTGTTGAGATACCCGGATTAAGCACCATCAACTTCATGAAAACTTCTTTGAACGAAGTACGTAAGTACCGCGGACAGGATCCTTTGGATGCTGTGCAATTCCTGAAATTGATGAAGGAGAAAATGGCTTTGGTGAACATTGATAAAACATTGTTGAGTCGTTCGCTGAATGAAGGTTTTTCAGGGGGGGAAAAGAAAAGGAATGAAGTGTTCCAGATGGCTATGCTCGAACCAAAGCTGGCGATCCTGGATGAAACCGATTCAGGTCTCGATATTGATGCCATCCGGATCGTGGCAAATGGTGTGAACAGCCTTCGCAGGGAAGATAACGCTGTATTGGTGGTAACGCATTACCAGCGTTTGCTGGATTATATCGTTCCTGATTTTGTACATGTATTGTGGAATGGAAAGATAGTTCGTTCCGGTACAAAGGAACTTGCATTGGAACTGGAGGAAAGGGGCTATGATTTCATCAAGAATGAAACAGCCACAGTTTAAAATTTTCTTTCAACTACTCTTTACCGGCATCACAAAAACATCAGAAACTTAATGGAAAATATCGATAACATATACGAACAGCTTGATAAGGAACTATCGATGAACGGGGCTGATAATCTCCGGGAAATCCGTCGTGGTGCCCTGGAGAAATTCAGGCGAACTGGTATTCCCACCACCCGTCATGAAGAATGGAAATATACCCGCGTGAGCAGCCTGTTCAACAAGCAACTCAATCTCCCTGTTTCGGGAGCTGATCTTCCCTTCACACG
Source organism: Flavihumibacter sp. ZG627 (assembly GCF_000814325.1). Taxonomy (GTDB): domain Bacteria; phylum Bacteroidota; class Bacteroidia; order Chitinophagales; family Chitinophagaceae; genus Flavihumibacter. The sequence continues at coordinate 476,729 of NZ_JPHF01000001.1, forward strand.
CGAAGACCTCGATGCCCTCAGGCTGCCAGGGCAGGCGGAGGCCAACGAACTTGTGTTTATTAACGGACTCTATTCAGCCGCATTCTCGGTTATACGATCCAGTGGTATTGAAATAGTACCGCTGGCAATTGCTGCAGAAAATGAATATGCCCCTATTGTAAAAGCTCATCTCGGCCATAGCAGCAAATACCATGAAGATGGTTTACATGCCCTGAATACTGCATGGCTTCGTGATGGCGCTTTTGTTTCCGTTAAAAAGTCTGCCGTACCTGAGCATCCTCTCTATATTATTAATATCGCGGATGCCCGCAAGCAGCACCAGTTCCTGCAGCCCCGTTGCCTTATTCACCTTGCCGCGAGGGCTGTTTTGCAGGTGATTGATAACAATATCACTATTGGTAATGTTGATTGCCTCACGAGCCAGGTTGTGGAAGCAGTGGTTGAAGAAGCCGCATTCCTGGAATATTATAAGTTACAGCATGATGCGCCTAACAGTAGCATCGTGAGTACCACGCATATACGTCATGTAGGAAAAAGTAATAGTCATGTGGTTACCATCAGTCTTGACGGCAAACTGGTTCGGAACAATCTGAACATCGTTCTCGATGCGGAACATTGCGAAAGCCATATGTACGGCCTCTATATGCCTAAAGGTGACGATCATATTGATAACCACACCCTGGTGGATAATGTAAAACCACATTGTTTCAGTAATGAACTTTATAAGGGTGTAATGTCTGACCGATCCACCGGCGTTTTCAATGGGAAGATCTTCGTAAGACAGCAGGCGCAGAAAACAAATGCCTACCAGTCTAATAAGAACATCCTCCTCTCACCCGAGGCAAGTGTCAATACAAAACCACAGCTGGAGATTTTTGCGGATGACGTGAAATGTTCACATGGTTGTACCATTGGACAACTCGATGAAGATGGGATCTTTTACCTGCGTTCGAGAGGTATTTCGGAAGATATGGCGAGGTCATTGTTATTGCATGGCTTTGCCACCGATATCCTGGAACAGATCAAGCCACTGGCATTGCGGAATTATATGGAAGAACTGATCAATCATCGGTTAGAACTTAAAGAGTATGAATACTGATTCAACCGTTTTGAAGCATAGCACATTGCAGCGGAAATCAATAGATGTTGCTGCCGTGCGTAAACAGTTCCCGGTTCTTACAAGGGAAGTGAAAGGTCATCCGCTTGTGTATTTTGACAATGCTGCCACTACACAGAAACCGGCGGAGGTGATCCATGGACTTATCAATTACTATTCGCATACCAACGCCAATATACATCGCGGCATTCACACACTGGCAGAAGAGGCCACTGCGGCTTATGAGGCTACCCGCCACCTGGTGATGCATTTCCTGAATGCATCTTCCATAGAAGAGATCGTTTTTACACGTGGTGTAACCGAAAGTGTAAACCTCGTTGCTTATTCATGGGGACGCCAGCAGATCAAGGAAGGTGATGAGATCATCATCAGCACTATGGAACATCATTCGAATATTGTTCCATGGCAAATCTTATGTGAGGAAAAAGGCGCTGTGTTGAAAGTGATCCCAATCAATGATGCGGGAGAACTTCTGCTGGAGGAATATGAAAAGTTATTATCATCCAACACCAGGTTAGTATCTATAGTACATGTTTCCAATGCACTTGGTACTGTCAACCCGGTTAAGCAGATCATTGAGAAGGCGCATAAGCATGGCGCTCTCGTATTGGTGGATGGGGCACAATCGGCTGCGCATATCCCTATTGATGTACAGGACCTGGATGCTGACTTCTTTACTTTCTCTGGTCATAAGATATATGGTCCAACAGGCATAGGCGTATTATATGGAAAGAAGGCTATTCTGGAAAGTATGCCTCCATTCCAGGGAGGAGGTGAGATGATAAGGGAAGTGCGTTTTGAAAAAACCACATACAATGATCTTCCCTATAAATTTGAAGCGGGCACACCAAATATTGCCGATACAGTTGCACTTAGGGATGCCATTCATTTTATAGAACATTATGGCAAAGAGAATATTGCTGCATGGGAGGATGAACTGCTGCTGTATGCAACCGAAAAACTTCAGGCAATACCTGGATTGAAAATAATCGGCGAGGCCAGAGAAAAAATAAGCCTGGTATCGTTTGTGATTGATGGAATTCATCCGCAGGATATTGGTATAATGCTCGATAATCGTGGCATCGCAGTGCGCACAGGCCATCATTGTACTCAGCCGCTGATGAACAGGTTTGGGATTCCCGGAACTATCCGTGCATCCTTTGCCATCTATAATACCAAAGAAGAAATTGATAGCATGATCGTAGCCCTTGAAAATGCCATCAGGAAGCTTTCCTGAGGAAAACAATAGCAGATGACGGAAAAGACAATAGAAATAATTGAAGAAGAAATAATAGAAGAGTTCAGTCTCTTCGATAGCTGGGATGATAAATATGAATATATCATTGACCTGGGAAAAAAACTTCCTGTTCTGCCATCGGTTCATAAAATTGATGAGAACCGTGTAAGGGGTTGCCAGAGTACGGTATGGCTGGTTGCGGAAAGAAAAGCTGACAGGGTCTATTACCAGGCCGATAGTGATTCAGTGATTGTAAAGGGTTTGATCAGCATGTTGATCAGGGTATTGAGCGGGCAGCGTGCGGATGATATCATTGAAGCAAAACTTGGCTTTATTCAGGCAATCGGGATGACCACCCATCTTGCCCAAACCCGTTCTAATGGACTTGTTGCCATGGTGAAGCAGATGAAGAGTTATGCCATGGCCTTTAAATTAATGGACAAATCAAGCGGATAGTATGAACACAGAGGAACAATTAAAAGAAAAAGTTATTGAGGTACTCCAAACCATCTACGATCCGGAGATCCCGGTGAGTATTTACGAATTGGGATTAATCTATGAAGTGTCAATTCTACCTATTAACAATGTTCAGGTGGTAATGACACTGACAGCGCCTAGTTGTCCTGCCGCACAAAGTATTCCTATTGAGGTTGACCAGCGTGTCCGTGAAATTGAAGGGGTGAATGATGTTCATGTTTCTGTAACCTGGAACCCGCCATGGGATAAAAGCATGATGTCTGAAGCTGCAAGGCTTGAGCTTGGTTTTATGTAAAACAAAAAATAATGAAGATCACCGCACAGGAAGAATATGGATTGCGCATCCTGATCAGGATAGCCGCTTGCTCCGAGCCGGAGGGTCTCACTATTTCCCAGCTCAGCCAGGCGGAGGGCCTAAGCATGAACTATGTAGCCAAGCTCACAAGGTTGCTCAGGCAGGAAGGTTTTATTAAAAGCACTCCCGGAAAGATCGGTGGATATTTTTTATCGCGACCGCGGAAAGATATATCAGTGAACGTTGTTCTTAAAGCCCTTGGTGGCAGTTTGTTTGATGATGGTTACTGTGGACTTCATGCCGGACTTTTAACCGTTTGCACAAACTCTGCTGAATGCAGTTCAAGGTCGTTGTGGCGGGTGCTACAAAACCAGATCGACAGGTTCCTCGATAAGATAAGTCTGGAAGACCTCATCGGTAATGAAAAGAATGCAGAGAAAATGTTCCGTCAGCTTTTGGCAGAAACCGCAGCGCAAAAGCAGGCCGGAACGGATGATACACCTTCATATCAGCACCAGCATCCTCATGATGCTACTTCAAATCAGCATGGAGCCTCTTCTCAGAACCAGCCTGAAAATACCGCGCCAATTAAAGTTGACGCATTTGCAAAATAAGATCTCCCGGTTTTCATTTGATTTCTGATTCATACTTTTGGACCATCATACCATTTCAAATGTCTAAGAAACGATCATCTGATAAGAACGGTTTCGTTTTTTCCACTGACCCCGGTTTCCGGTTTGAACCTGAAGAAACCGAACAATCTGAAACACTCCCCTCCGATAAACAATTGTTGCGCATTAAACTTGATACCAAACAAAGAGGGGGGAAGGCTGTTACGCTCATCACAGGCTTTATCGGCTCCTCTCATGATCTGGAGATGCTGGGAAAACAACTCAAAAACTTTTGCGGTACCGGCGGGTCAGTTAAAGATGGAGAAGCTCTTGTGCAGGGCGACCAGCGTGATAAAGTTTTGCAATGGCTTCTTAAAAACGGATATAGTCGCTCTAAGAAATTCTGAGCTGACCCCGCGTTGTTCCACTCCCATAGAATCAGGATCAACCCTCACCATAATTTATCCACTCAAGAAAAAATCATCTTTACTAAAAACACATCACCTCCTAATGAATCATCTATATCTGCATAAACTATTTCTCCTCGATGCTACTGCAGCCAGTTGGGGGCTCTATCAGCTTGTTTTCGTTTGTGCAGCCCTGTTAGCCATGTACAGTGCATATATTTGGTTTGAAGGGCGGCGTGATAAAGAACCGGAGGTAATCAGACGGGGTAAACTTCTTTTCCTGCTGTCAGTTGTAACTATGGTGGCTACAGCATTTGTTTCCTTTGCCATAACCCGGAAATTGCCTTTCTAAGTATAAATTAACGGCATTGCTATATACATTATGGCAAACTGATAAAACAATTCAATTATGTTTGGGTTAGTCAATCGCATTCGCACGGCCTTTTATCATATATAATACCCCGGCAAGGGCAGGTATTATTAATAGCCCGATTTTCCACCTGTTCTTTTCTGCCTTGCTTAACCTGGTTGAAGCAGAAATTTCCATCCAGCACAATACGCAAAAGCTGATGGAAAGAATCATGCCGATGAGTCCCATTAAGAGAAGGTAATTGTTTCCTGAACCGCGCAAATCAAGTAGGAACAATGCGAGGCATAACATACTATACCCGGTAATAAACAAAAAGGGGAGGTGGCGTGCTTTATACATAGAATGGTTTCCTGGAAGAGTAATATACATAAAAAAAACAGCCGCAAATAAGCGACTGTTTTTATAATTGGGCTCCATTGCGTTTATTCAGAGCCCGGATTATTTTCCTTCCCCTTTAGCTTATTGCCCCTGGGCCAGACTATAAGCATTCTTATCGCCCCATTTATTTAATAATTCAGTTGAACAGATCTTGAAATCGGCCATCAGTGCACGATACAGTTCGAGGATGTCGGTTTGTGTTACTGCAGCCCCACCAACACTTTCAAAACGGGCGCTGTACTGGTTCACCATATTTGTAAATACCGATCCTTTCGGCCATACCTGTGTGCCGCGATTGCTGATGGTTACAAGTTTAAAAATATCACCAACATGCAGCAGGCATTTTTCCGCGATCACCATTGGTTGTTCACTGCTTTCAATGAACATATCTACCCCCACGATCAGCTCATCTTCGGGTTCTTTTGACATGATCATCGGGTTTTCTTCCAGCTTGAAAACTGTTTGAGTGGCAGGCTGGTTGGGCAACATCGGTCTTGCACCATGTGTTGGTGTTTTGCCAAGGTTGGAAATGATCGCATTGGCAAATACAGTGGTATTTACTGAAGGAATACTCCTATCTCCAAAATCACCTGTATGTACACCACTTTCCAGAGTAAATAGCAGTGCGTTTTCAATTGTGGCAGCATTTTCCATCATTCCCAGGTGCCTCAGCATGGCGATACCGCTTAAGAGGAGGGCCGTTGGATTTGCAATGTTCTTTCCGGCTATATCAGGTGCGGTTCCATGTACTGCTTCAAAAATACAGATGTGGTCGCCGATGTTTGCGGAAGGAGCAAATCCAAGTCCGCCAACCAGTCCCGCGCAGAGATCACTTACAATATCTCCCTGCAGGTTAGTGAGAACCACCACGTCAAATTCCTGAGGACGGCTAACTAATTTCATACAGAGATCATCAACAATAACATCGTCTGCTTTAAGATGGGGGTATTCTTTTGCCACTTCATAAAAAACCTCCAGGAAGAGGCCGTCGGTAATCTTCATGATATTGGCCTTATGACCGCAGGTGATACGTTTTGATCCGTTCTTGCTGGCCATTTCGAATGCGTATTTGATCACCTGAAGGGAACCTGGTCGGGTGATAAAACGACGGCTGAGCGCAACATCATGCGTAAGCATATGCTCAATACCGCCATAAGTGTCCTCAATATTTTCACGTACAATGGTAAGATCGATGGGGATTCCTGCCTTACTGAAAACCGTGTCAACACCATGAAGGGTCTGGAAAACACGCTTGTTCGCATAGGTGTTCCATGTTTTACGCGCAGTAACGTTCACACTTTTAACGCCTTTGCCTTTGGGCGTTTCCATGGGACCTTTGAATAATATTCCCAGGTCTTCAATGGTCTGCTGGGCATCCGGGGTCATTCCATTGGAATAGCCCTTGTCGAAAACCCATTTACCCATATCAACGTATTCATATTCGATCGGAACTTTATTGGCCGTAAAAATATCCAATACAGCCTGCATGATCTCGGGACCGATACCATCGCCTTTGGCTACAGCTATTTTCATATAATACTATTTACAAATTGAAATTATCAGGTGGCGCAAAGGTAAGCCGGGGTCACGAACGAACGTTCATAAAATGAACAAAAACTGCGTGCTGCTGTTGTTTTTGTATACCTTTAAACAAATTTTGGGAATGAACAGTACTACCACACAGGGGGTTGAGGTGAGTGTGGAAACCTATTACCAGCCCGATTATTCAAATCCATTAGCGGGCGAGTTCATGTTTGCCTACCGGATTACCATAGATAATCACAATAATTTTTCGGTGAAACTTCACCGCAGGCATTGGCATATCTTCGACTCAAATGGTGACCATCGTGAAGTGGAAGGCGAGGGTGTAGTTGGCGTTCAACCCATGCTCACGCCCGGTGACCGTTACCAATACGTTAGCGGCTGTAATCTCCGCTCCGAAATGGGTCGCATGTCTGGTTCCTACCAAATGGAAAACATGGATACCAGGAAATTCTTTGATGTAGATATTCCCGCGTTCGAAATGGTCGTCCCGTTCAAAAACAACTAATACAGGTAAGATGTAAGAGGTAAGAGGTAAGAATTAGGCTGGAGCAGTTCCAAACTATTTTCATTTACATAACACACCTGCCACCACAACAAATCTTACCTCTTCAATCTTACCTCTTATCTGAACTCTTACCTCTTACATCTTACCTGTGTTGAGTTTTGCCCTCGCAGTTTATAGAGCAGCAGAAAAAATAGAAACCAATTCATTCGATTCAATCTTCAGACGAACAACTTCATCATTCTCCATATTTAGTTGTTCCAATAGTTCCAGCCAGTAACAGGTTTCATCTGCTTCTTCAACAACTGTTCCCAGTTTTGCAACGAATTCTTTATATCTTCTTGCTTTACATGCTGCTCTGTAATTAGCAGCCACGCCGGTAGCCGATCTGCCAATTTGATTACTGATAATATAATTACTTTTCAAAACAGGTAACTGATCGACAAGTTTTAATATTTGCAATGCAAACCCCGCACTTCTGCTCTTCAATTCATTTGTATCCATTCCTCAATCTAAAATCAAATCCTTTCACCTCACCCCGTTCTTTCACCCAAATCTCACCTCTTACCTCTTACCTCAAATCTCACCTCTTCCCTCTTCCCTCAAATCTTACCTCTTACCTCTCACCTCTTACCTTCCAGGATCCCATTCAGCCATTTCAACATAGCAAAGCACATCGCGGCAGCGGCCATCAGCAGTGCGAAATTCAACCAGAAATAGTTCGCCTTATGCTCGTATTGATCCCACATCGTGGCGAGTACTCCCGAGAGTTTGTTTCCAATAGATGTTGACAGAAACCAACCTCCCATCATCAGGGATGTTATACGCGGCGGACTCAATTTGCTTACTATCGACAATCCCATCGGACTCAGAAATAGTTCACCCACCGTTATAACACCATATCCTGCTACCAGCCACCATAGGCTCGCTTTCTCTGCACCATTATTGCTTGCATAAACTGCTGCCACCATTACCAGCGCGGAAAGTCCGGAGATAAATAATCCCCATGCGATCTTAGTTGCTGTGCTTGGTTCACGGTTTCGTTGACGCATCCACGTAAATAAGGCAACTATCAATGGGGTCAGCAGTATCACCCAACCGGGATTAATGCTCTGGCTCAGGTTGGTTGCCCACACTTTTACGCTGGAACCTTCGTCGGGCTTCTGGACTTCGGCCAGGTTGCGGAAATAGGGATGGTAGTTAAACTCTTTCAATATCACGCCGTTCTCCTTTTGTAAGCGGAACTGCTGATCGTAGAGGGCAACACTGTCTTTTTTATAGGGAATGGTCTGAGCGAGACTTAGCTTGTCAAATACCTTAGCCGTGGTACCTTCCAGTGAACGGTTGGTATAACGATCGGCCCACGTAGTTAATGCCGATCCATTTTGTTTGAATACTGCCCAAAACAAGATCACAACAGCAAAGATCGCCAGCAGCGCGGCTATAGGTCGCTTCTCACTGGCTTCGGCCTTAAAATAGAGTGAACCATAAAAATAAAGGACCGGGATACAGGCGAAGATGAATGCATCAGTTGAGTCAGATCCGAATAATGAGCCCGGAAGCAACCATCCAAGTATACCCGCAGTTACAGAAGGCAAAAGTATTAGTAATACGATCCGGCTGATGGACATATCATCCTTGCCCACGCCTTTTTTTATATCAAATGCTTTATAATGTTTAGTGCCAATGATAAATACCACTACTCCAACCAGCATTCCAATACCCGCGGCTATAAAGGCATATCCCCAACCAAGCATTATATAAAGTGCGGCACCGAAAAAGTTACATATAAAGGCACCGAGGTTGATACCCATGTAAAAGATATTATAACCTTCATCTTTCTGCGCTTTAAACTGTGGGGTTGAGTAAACGTTACCGAGCAGCGTACTGATATTGGGTTTGAAGAATCCGTTTCCTACTATAACAAGTGTCATACTGGTATAAAGCATTGCAGTGTTATGGATTGCCATGAGGCAATATCCTGCGGCCATCATCAATCCACCGCCAATGATTGATTTGCGGTAACCAAAATAACGGTCGGCCAGTAGTCCTCCCAAAAACGGCGTAAGGAAAACGAGGGCAATGAAAGTGCCATATAGATCTGCAGATTCTGCTTCCGTCATTCCATACCCGGTCTTTACATCTTTAAGGTAAAGCGTAAAAACTCCGATCATGAGGTAATAACCAAAACGTTCCCACATTTCGGAGAAGAAGAGGTATGGTAGTGCGCGCGGATGACTCACAGGTAACATTTAAGAGGGAAGAGGTAAGAATTCAATTAAGAGGTAAGATTTAAGAGGTAAGATTTAAGAGGTAAGATTTAAGAGGTAAGATTTTTGCTGCAGCACTTCCAAACGTTTTCCATTCACTCAACACACCTGCCACCACAACAAATCTTACCTCTTACCTCTTCCCTCTTACATCTCCTTGGGGTGCATCATCTTCTGCAACTTCTTGGTGAGCAGGAAGAGTATCAATGATGCGAAGCCCGCCATGCCCACAAAGAGCATGAAGAAGTCATAATTATCATTCATTTCATAACCGAGGAAACTGGTTGTTTTGCCATCGGGATACAAGGCGCTCAGCACACCTGCAAATTTATTGGCGGCAGCATTGGCAAGAAACCAAACGGCCATCAGCAGGGAGGCAAATTTCAAGGGAGCCAGCTTATTCACGAGGCTAAGCCCGATAGGTGACAAACAGAGTTCACCCCATGTATGTAGTGCATACATTCCAAGCAACCACATCATACTCACCTTGATGCCAGGTTCAACATTTTTTACGCCAAATGCGATCCACAAATATCCAAGAGCTAGTAGCAATAATCCCCATGCCATTTTTGTTGGTGACGATGGTTCGTTTTTACCAAGTTTTATCCAGAGCCATGCAAATACCGGCGCAAAAGCCACAACATATATAGAGTTTAGTGACGCAAATGCGCTGGCAGGAACTTCATCTATCAGAATGGAAGACTGCCCTTTCATGGCCAGCAAAATGTTTCCAACCAGTACAGTGATAAATAATATTGCCAGCAGCACCTGAACAGTAATGCGGAGATTTTTATGAAATGCATCCGCGAGTCCTTTCGAAACTTTCTGGAATAGCGTAAATGTATAATAAAGAAGCGCAGCCGATAAAACGTATATCAGCCCCATGGGAATATTCCAATTCAATACCCGGTCAGTCTGTTCATCTGCAAAGAAAGTGAGAGATGCTCCCGCCTGTTCAAAAGCACTCCAGAAAAAGATCACGAAAAAAGCCACGATGAATATCACCATGATCCGGTCCTTTTCAAATTTATTAATGGTTTTATCAGAGAAAATGAAAAACGCGATGAATATCACAGATGCCAGCAACAGATAGGTGAGGAAGCTGAATACTTTAGCATCTATATACAAAAGTCCGATCATAAGGGCCGATAAAATAGCCAGTCCCAGTCCAACAAATATTGGGTTGGAAAATGCTTTCGGCGCATCTGCAGGAACCTGTCCGAGGGGTTGCCCGTCTGGCGCTACAACATATTTATTTTGGAATGCAAGCTGTACCACCACACTGAGCAACATGGCAATTCCTCCTGCCAGGAAAGCCCATTTGAAATCTGCAGGGTCGCCGGTATCGCCCAGGAATGCACAAACAATTGGTCCCAGTGCACCTCCCACATTTATCCCCATATAAAAAATTGTATAGGCGGCATCTGTCCGGCGATCACCTTTGGGGTAAAGTTGTCCTACCAGCGATGAGATATTTGGCTTAAAGAAACCGTTACCGGCAATCATGAATCCGAGTCCGGAGAAAAAGAATATGGAGGATAGTGATTCGTTTGTGCTATATAGTGAGCCGCAGAAAAAAAGTATGAATTCGCCAATAGCCATCAGCAATCCGCCTGCTATGATCGATCTTTTATTTCCCCAGTAACGGTCTGCAATATATCCACCGATCAATGGGGTGAGGTAAACGAGCCCGGTATAAGAGCCATAAAGATTGGAGGCAAACACTTTGTCAAACAGTAGCGCTTTGGTCATGAATAGCACCAGCACGGCCCGCATGCCGTAATAGTTGAAACGTTCCCACATTTCCGTTGCGAAGAGAATATATAACCCTTTGGGATGGCCTGATTGGGATGCAAGCTGTGATTGGCTCATAAGTGGATCGTTAATTTATGATTAGCTTTTGTTTGGATGGGCCAAAATAAGGATAAAATCCGTATGAGTGCTACCGGATGAGCTTTTGAACGCATTTCTCTATTTTCGCAGCCGGATTGGTTGATCCGGCTCATTTATATAAGAAAGAATTATCATGAATATATTATTACTCGGATCTGGTGGCCGCGAGCATGCAATGGCCTGGAAAATGGCCAAGAGCCCGCTTTGCGACCGTTTATTCATTGCCCCGGGTAATGCCGGTACAGCCCAGTGCGGCACCAATGTTGACCTGAAATTGACGGAGTTCCGGCAGATCCGCCAATTCTGTATGGATGAATCCGTTGACATGATCCTTGTTGGGCCGGAAGAACCATTAGTAAAGGGAATTGTGGATTATTTCCGCATGCATCCGGTGGCCCTTAAGAGCGGCGCACTAATGTCAATTATCGGTCCCTCCCTCTATGGTGCACAATTAGAAGGATCAAAAGCCTTTGCCAAAGCATTCATGGATCGCCATAAAATACCCACCGCTGCTTACCGTGAATTTGATGCAGCCAGCTTTGAAGAAGGTCTTCTTTATATTAAACAGCATACACTTCCCATCGTATTGAAAGCGGATGGCTTGGCCGCGGGTAAAGGTGTTCTCATATTAAATGATCACGATGAAGCTGCTAAGGAATTTGAAGAGATGATCAAAGAGGAAAAGTTTGGGGATGCGTCTAAAAAAGTGGTGATCGAAGAATTTTTAAGCGGAATAGAAATGAGCGTCTTCGTACTCACCGATGGCAAGAACTATGTATTGCTGCCCGATGCAAAGGATTATAAGCGTATCGGAGAAGCTGATACCGGACTAAATACAGGAGGCATGGGCGCTGTTAGTCCGGTTCCTTTTGCCAATGATATTTTCATGAAAAAAGTGATTGAAAGAGTGGTAAGGCCCACGGTGGCTGGCTTACAGGAAGAACGTATTGATTATAAAGGTTTCATTTTCGTGGGACTGATAAAGGTAAATGAAGAACCCTTTGTTATTGAATACAATTGCCGGATGGGTGATCCCGAAACGGAAGTAGTTATGCCCCGCCTGCAGAATGACCTCGTGGAACTTCTTTTGGCTACTGCCAATGGCGAATTGGATAAGGTTACTGTAGTACAGGATCCGCGGGTAGCCTGCACCGTTATGGCTGTAAGTGGAGGATATCCGGGTGATTATGAAAAGGGTAAACTTATTAAGGGGCTTGATGCGCAGCTTCCTCCCGCCAGTCTCCTCTTCCATGCAGGAACTGTAGAAAAAGAAGGAGAGGTGTTTACTGCCGGCGGTCGTGTACTCTGCGTTACTTCTTATGGTGAATCTGTTGGAGAAGCAGTTGCTTTGTCAAAACAGGCACTGAACACAATATCTTTCGATGGTATGTATTTCCGGAAAGATATTGGGTATGAGTTTTCTGAAAGCAATAAGTCCTGATCATGAAAAACGTTCATTATTCTGATTACCTGCAGCTTGATAAGATTCTTAATGCACAACAACCTGAAAGTGATTTATTGCAGCAACCCGCGCATGATGAAATGTTATTCATCATTATCCACCAGGCTTATGAATTATGGTTCAAACAGGTGATGTATGAGGTGGAATCAGTGAATACCATAATGAAGCAGCCTGAACTCAATGATAATTCACCAGAATTACAAATCGTGGTCCATAGGCTCCAGCGTTCTGTTACCATTTTAAAAGTATTGGTACACCAGATCGATATTATGGAAACAATGACACCCATGGATTTTCTTGATTTCCGTGATATGCTCCGGCCGGCATCGGGTTTCCAAAGCTGGCAATTCAAGGCGCTGGAAGCCAGGCTGGGACTGCAATTCATGCAGCGCCACGGACAGGAGTATTATACTTCGCAATTACGTCCGGAGCAGGTTGCTTTGATCAAACAGGTAGAATCTGAACAACCCCTCATAAGTCTGCTTAATCAATGGCTCGAACGAATGCCATTTCTTGACCAGTCACCTGATTGGTTTGCTGATTATTCAGCTGTCTACCGGTCGAGCCTGACTGAAAAAGAATTAGCAAATCTGCAGGGCTTTGAATCAGTATTTGGAGAATACACTGATACCACCTCCAGCATTCCAAATGAGGATGCAGCTACTGGAAATTCCTCTGGTTCTATTCGACAGCTCTCACCAAGAGCATGCAGGGCAGCTCTTTTTATTATGCTCTACCGCGGTTACCCCATGCTTCAGCAGCCCTTTCAACTGCTTAATGTTTTACTCGAGATCGATGAGCAGCTCAGCACCTGGCGATATCGGCATATGAATATGGTACACCGTATGATCGGAACCCGGGTGGGCACTGGTGGGAGTACAGGAAAGGATTATCTTAAAGGGGCGGTTGACAAACATTATATCTTCAGGGAGATCGCCCAGCTGACAAGCTTTTTGGTAGAGCGCAGGCGCCTGCCTTCCCTTGATAAGGAAACGGAAAAACGTTTGGGCTTTCTGTCTCATTCCTGATACTTCTGCCTTTTTCAGTTACAAACTAAATGATTGCTTATGAAATTTTCGGTTACGATTCTTCTGTTTACAGCAGTTATGGCAGTTACAACATTACCTGCGCAAACAGGGGTTGTTGTGCAGCAAACTGAGGGGCAGGTGGCAAGGGAAAAAACGGCTGATCCTTGTGCAGATAGCTCAAAGATGCAATGGTTTGCTGATGCCAAACTTGGCATATTCATCCACTGGGGAATCTATGCAGTGAATGGTATTGATGAGAGCTGGAGCTTTCACAATCGCAAGATCAGCCACAGCGATTATATGAAGCAGTTAGGCGGCTTCACAGCCTCCCGTTATGATCCGGAACAGTGGGCAGAACTGATCCGCGAAAGTGGTGCCCGCTATGCTGTCATCACTACCAAACACCATGATGGTGTTGCCTTATGGCCCAGCAAACAAAATCATTATAATGTTGTGAAAGATACGCGCGCCCGCCGCGATCTGCTCACCCCATTTTTTGCAGCATTGGATAAACGCAATATCAAACGCGGGGCTTATTTTTCTTTGATCGATTGGTCGCATCCTGATTACCCTGGCTTTCTTCGCGACAGCTCCCGTTATAAAGTGCAGGAAGACTCTTTAAGATGGAATAGATTCCTTGCTTTTAATCTCGCACAGATCAATGAAGTATCTAGCCAGTTCCGTCCCGATCTGTGGTGGTTCGATGGCGATTGGGAACATAGTGCAGCAGAATGGAATGCCTCGGGTATACGCTCAGCAATTCTGAGTAAGAAACCATCTGCCATCATTAATGCGAGACTGGCAGGCTATGGTGATTATGACACGCCTGAACAGAATACACCTATCACCCGGCCCAAAGGAAAATGGTGGGAGCTTTGTATGACCATTAATAATAATTGGGGCTACCAGCATACTGACACCAACTGGAAAACGCCTTCTGAGATCATTCATATTTTTGCTGATGCCATCGGCAGCGGTGGCAATCTCTTACTCGATATCGGACCTAAAGAAGATGGGACAATTCCCCCGCAACAAGTTACAGTTCTTAAAGAACTGGGCAGGTGGAATAAAAAACATGAAGAGGCAATATTTGGTTCGCTGGGAGGAATGCCGCAGGGTCATTTTTATGGGCCTTCCACCATCTCTAAAGATTCCACGGTTCTTTATCTTTTCTTAACGGGCAAGCCATCGGGATCGGTGATGGTCAAGGGTTTGAAGAATACGATCAAAAAAATAAGGGTAGTGGGATCAGGCCAAACACTGGAGCACAAAATCGTCGGAAAGATCTCCTGGAGCCAGGTTCCCGGCCTGGTATTCATTGATATACCCGCAACGGTGAAAGACGAATATATGTCTGTCCTTGCCCTCGAACTTGATAAGCCGCTGAGTCTTTATACGGGGCATGGCGGATTATAAAAGTATACCGGATAGGGTTAGGTGAAATTGTTTCGGAAATACTTTACCGAAGTTAACTGTCATGTGAGGATGATTCATTCCTTACAGGTACCAGCAGCAACCAAATTATAGATGAGATGGCCAGTATCGCCGCTGCCAGGAATGTGAAAGAGGCGCCCCGGAGCATCCAGATAAAACCTGCCATGCTGCTGGATAATAAGGTGCAGATACTTTGTAATGACCCATATAAGCCAAGTGCGGTGGCTGTTTTATTGCGATCAACGAGGTTGCTGATCAATGCTTTCGAAATGCCTTCGGTGGCCGCGGCATAAAGACCGTACAGGAGAAATAATATAAAGATCAGCATCACATAATCGCTTTTCTCTCCATTCCAACTCATATATGCAAAACCTGAATACACAACTACAAATAAAGTCATTCCCCCCAGAATAGTTTTTTTCAATCCCCATCGGTCTGCCAGCATTCCCATTGGAAAGGCAGCGGCTGCATAGATGATATTGTAGAAGATATAAGCACTGATAGTTATAGTATCGGATCCGGTGATGGCTTTTGCCTGCAATAAAAGAAATGCATCGGAACTATTGGCTAACGCAAACAGGAGTAATCCAATAACAAGTCTGCGATATTGTTGACTTCCCTCTCGCCAGAAAGAAAAAAAGGAAAAGAAGGGGATGGCTTTTTTTGGATGCAGAGTTTTTTCTTTTTCATGTTTAATGATCTTTTTCTCATGTAACATGAATAGTAAAGCAACAGAAATAACACCTGGGATAAATGCCCAAAAGAACAAGGGGCGGTAAGCGCCGGGATAAAAATGCAGGAAGGCAAGGGCAGCGGAAGGGCCCAGAATTGCACCAACGGTATCCCATCCCCGGTGAAACCCAAAAACTCTCGCCCGTGTGTGAGGGGTACTTTCCCCGGCCAATATTGCATCCCTGGCAGCACTGCGCATACCTTTGCCAAGCCGGTCGATAGTTCTTGCAAAAAATATCCAGACGGGATATATGAAAAAAGCCATGAGTGGTTTTGAGATGGCACTGAGTGCATATCCCATGCGTACAAAGGGAAGTCTCCGCCCTCGTTGATCCGATAAGTTTCCGAAATAACCTTTTGTTAGTCCCACCACAAATTCTGCTATCCCTTCAAGAACACCTATCAGTGCTATTGAAAACCCGATTTCTTTGAGATATACCGGCACAATGGGGTAAAGCATTTCACTCGCAAAATCTGCGAACAGGCTTACCATCGCCAAAATCCAGACTGTTCGATTGATGTTTACACTCCCGGTTGACATATGGCGAAAGTAATTGATGTGCGCAAAAAGCCTTTACGAACTTATTTCGGCACTTCTTTTGCGATAGTTGGCTAATTGTGAAAAAATTGGTGATAATCAATGAATACTACTTTGATAAATCGGATTATTTCCTCCAATTTTGCTCACATTATATCCTGACTAAAAATCTGACCGCATAAAATGGGATTATTCAATTTTCTGACCCAGGAAATCGCCATGGATCTGGGTACTGCTAATACCCTTATCATACATAACGACGAGATTGTGGTCAACGAGCCTTCCATAGTGGCACTTGACCGGAACAACCCGAAAAATGTTCTTGCCGTAGGTAAGCGCGCCCTGATGATGCACGAGAAGACGCATGAAAGCATCCGGACGGTAAGGCCACTCAAAGATGGTGTTATCGCTGATTTCAATGCTGCCGAGCTCATGATCCGTGAGATGATCAAGATGATCTACCCCAAAAAACCTCTTTTTCCTCCTTCATGGCGCATGATGATATGCATTCCTTCTTCCATCACGGAAGTTGAAAAGCGTGCTGTACGCGATAGCGCAGAACAGGCAGGCGCCAAGGAAGTTTACCTTATCCATGAGCCAATGGCGGCTGCACTGGGTATAGGTATTGATGTGGAGGAACCCGTGGGTAACATGATCATTGATATTGGTGGTGGTACAACGGGTATCACGGTAATTGCGCTTGCAGGTATCGTTTGTGACCAAAGCATCCGTATTGCCGGTGATGAATTTACAGCCGATATCATGGAAGCCCTTCGCCGTTACCATAGTCTCCTGATCGGTGAAAGGACTGCAGAACAGATCAAGATCCAGATCGGAGCCGCGATGAAGGACCTCGAAAATCCACCCGACGATATTCCTGTTAATGGTCGCGACCTGGTTACAGGAATTCCAAAACAGATCATGGTAAGCTACCAGGAGATCGCCGAAGCACTCGATAAAAGCATTTTCAAAATTGAGGAGGCCATCCTCAAGGCACTGGAAACCACACCACCGGAACTGGCAGCGGATATATATCGCCGTGGGCTCTATATCACAGGCGGTGGAGCTTTGCTGAGAGGGCTCGACAAACGCCTTAGCCAGAAAATAAAACTTCCGGTGCATGTGGCCGACGATCCACTGAAAAGCGTTGTTCGCGGAACGGGGATCGCACTTAAAAATTATGACCGGTATCCGTTTGTGATGCGCTGATAAAGGAGCGGGTTAGAAGCATAAATTTGATAAGAGGAGGCTGCTATGCGTAATATCTTTCTGTTCATCCGGCGCTATTTCAATTTCATTTTTTTCCTGGCGCTGCAGGTGCTTGCATTGTCCTTTCTCTTCCGTTATAACAAATTTCATGAGGCGGCGGCCATGGGCGTAGCCAGTGAAATAACGGGAAGCATCAATGACCGCTATAATACGGTTGAATACTACTTCAAACTTAAAAAAGCCAACGAAGTTCTCGTGAAGGAAAACGTTTCCCTTCGTGAGATGCTTCGGTCTAATTACCAGCCCGCCGATACCAGCAGCAGGATCGTGGTGGATTCCATTCGTGTTGACAGTCTTAAGCCATACCAGAAATACACTTATCTTGATGCCCGTGTAGTTGGGAGTTTTGTTACTACGCAAACCAATTTCTTTACCCTGCATCGGGGCTCCAACCAGGGTGTAGCAGTTGATATGGCCGTGATCGGATCAAGGGGTATCGTTGGCAGGGTGGTGAATGTTAGCAATAATTTCGCCACAGTAATGAGCATGATCAGCAGGCAATTTAAAGTGGATGGTAAACTCAAAGGATCTGAAGAACGTGGATCCGTTAGCTGGGATGGTGTGAACCCACGCTTTGTACAGATGCGGAACATCCCCAAGAACATCAAGGTCAATAAAGGGGATTCCGTTCTAACAAGTGATCTGTCCTCGATATTTCCACCCAATATCCTGATCGGAACTGTTGATACCGCCATCAGTGATCCAAGTACTAATTTTCTCAACCTCCGGTTACGCACGGCTACAAATTTTTCTACGATACAATATGTATATGTAGTTCAGAATAAACAAATGGAAGAACAAACAGCGCTCGAAAAAGCAACAAGAAAAACAAATGAGTGACCTGGTAAAAAATACTATCCGCTTTATTGTTTTTATCCTCGTGCAGGTATTCGTCCTGCACAAGATTCCACCGCTGCATCAGTTTGTGGTTCCATACCTCTATTTTTTATACATTCTCTGGCTGCCTTTCAATATGGGCCGTACCTGGCTTATGGTGGTAGCCTTTCTGTTCGGGCTATCGCTCGATTATTTCCTGGTAACTCCCGGGCTTCATGCTGCGGCCTGTGTATTCATTGCTTATATCAGACCATTCCTCGTAAACCTGCTGATTCGCCAGGAAGGTGCTGAACAAAGCTATGGCGCGCCTTCTCCTGCCAGTATGGGATGGGCACCCTATTCGGTTTTTGTTCTGGTGCTTACCGTTCTTCACCATGGCTACCTGGTTTTCCTTGAATGGATGCAGTTCGGCAACTTCTGGTACTTCCTCGGTAAAGTATTTGCAACAACGGCCGTAAGCCTCCTTCTTATACTTATTACTGAACTTTTGTTCTACCGCAAAGAAAGGTACAGAACCAACGCCGTGTAGGTAAGAAGTAAGATTTAAGAGGTAAGAATTACGTGGAGGATGTACTGCGGTTTTGTGGGGGATTAAATCGTTAGTTTTCTTTATTGTTGCATACTTACCTTTACTTGGGTGCACATGATTAATTTTGTCAAATCTTAAATCTTAATTCTTAAATCTTACCTCAACTCTTACCTCTTACCTCTTAATTCTTACCTCCCTCATGTCTGTTTTCAACCAATCACGTTCAACTGTTATCCGCCTTATTATTGCGGGGGTATTTGTCGTGATGCTTGCCCAGCTGACCAACCTCCAGCTTTTTTCTAATAAGTACCAGGCTCTTGCGTTCAATAATGCTGTTTATCCAAAGGTAAAATACCCCGACCGTGGAATCATTTATGACAGAAAAGGAAAAGCTATCCTCAATAATACTATCATGTATGATCTGGAAGTAACACCAACACAGATCAAAGGTGTGGATACAACCTATCTCTGCCAGCTGCTGGATATCGATACGGCTGAATTCCGTAAAAGAGTTATCACCGCCATCATAAAAAATGGACGCTATCGTCCAAGTATATTCGAAGATCTCCTCCCTCCCCAGGTTCATGCCAGGCTGGAAGAGAATATCTACAAATTTCCCGGCTTCGCATTGGTGGAAAGGCCGGTACGTACCTATCCCTTCAATGCTGCAGCACATATAATGGGCTATATCGGTGAAGCAGATTCAGGAAATATCAAGCGTTCAGATGGTTTCTACAGGTTGGGCGACTATGTAGGTAAAACTGGATTGGAATCTTTTTATGAGCATGTACTGATGGGAAGGCGAGGTGTTGAATACATGATCAAAGACAACAAGAACAGGCTGGTGGGCAAATATGAAGAGGGCGCCTTTGATACTGCCGCTATTGCCGGCAGAAACCTGCGCACTTATATTGATATTGAAGTACAGCAACTGGCCGAAAAACTGATGCAGGGAAAAGTTGGAGCTGCAGTGGCTATCGAGCCCAAAACTGGTGGCATCATCGCCATGGTATCAGGCCCCAACTTTGATCCGAACATGTTAACCGGTCCGGAGAAGCAACAGAATTTTAATAAACTTTTTCTCGATGTCAGCAGCCCCTTGCTGAACCGTGCCATCAAGGGTCAATACCCACCCGGCTCTACCTTCAAGCCGCTGGGGGCACTGGTCGCTTTAGATGAAGGTATTATCACACCTTCGTTTGGCATAGGATGCAGTGGCGCCTACTATGGATGTGCGAGACCGGTAAAATGTACCCACAATAATCCGGGGCATGCCGCCAATCTTCGCCTCGCTATTGCGAATTCATGCAACTCCTATTTTACCCATATCTACCGATTATCAGTAGACGCTAACAGACATGGAGGCGTAAAGAAAGGATACCAGAAATGGAAAGGTTATATGAACAATTTCGACCTGGGGGTTAGGGTAGGGGTTGACCTCCCCAGCGAGGATAAGGGTAATATCCCCGACAGCTCGGTATACAATAAAGTTTACAGGAACTCCTGGAGCTCCTGTACAAATCTAACGCTGGGTATAGGGCAGGATATGATGCTGGCAACACCGCTTCAGCTGGCCAATTCGATGTGTATCATAGCCAATAAAGGCTATTATTTTACTCCGCATTTCGTGGAGAAGATAGATGAAGAATCACCTGAAGATACAATCATGAATGCCTTCCGGAAAAAGCACTCACCACTTACCAGTATTTCCGACGATGCATATGAAGCAGTTATTTCGGGCATGCAGGATGTGGTTGAAATAGGCACGGCCCGTATGGCAAAGTTGCCTGGTATCAACGTGTGCGCAAAAACAGGAACTGCAGAAAACTACCGCGTTATTGATGGCAAGCGTACCAAACTTAAAGACAACTCTGTTTTTGTATGTTTCGCCCCCCGTGAAAATCCGAAGATCGCTATTGCAGTTATAGTTGAGAACGCTGGATATGGAGGTACATGGGCCGGACCAATTGCTGCGCTGATGATGGAGAAATACCTTAACGATACCTTAAGGCCGGAGCGCGTAAAAGAAGTAGAAAGAATAGCATCTACTGACCTGATGCCTTCATGGATTATCCGTGAGCAGTATAAAGCAGATTCAACCAGGGCCTGGAACTGGTTCAAGCGTACCAATGATACAAGTGTTATCCGTAAATTCATGCGCAAACATTCGGCCACACCCGACAGTCTCAAGCGCTATAAAGATGAGAAGCTGCCATCACCTGCTCCAAGGCCCGAAACAAGAACTACAAGAACAGGTTTAGAGGCCATCCTTCCTCAGCAACAAAAAATTAAATCTACATCCGTATAACTGTTATGAATCAACGAAAACCAGATATATCGAAAGGTGTCGACTGGCTGGTTGTATGGCTTTACATACTGCTTGTGAGCATCGGTGTACTCAGTATTTTCGCTACTACCTATACAGAAGGGGAATCGGTGATCCAGACCTTCCTGTCACTCAAAACCGATTATAGCCGCCAACTATTGTATGTTGGCATTGGTGCTGTACTGGCCGTTTTCATTTTACTTACAGACAGCAAATTCTTTACGGCCACGGCCAATCTCTGGTATGCGTTTGGAATCCTGCTCTTACTATTGGTGTTTCCCTTTCATACGGAAGTGAAAGGAACGAGATCCATTATGCGCTTCGGAGGATTTCAGCTACAGCCTGCCGAACTCTGCAAAGTATTTGTAAACCTCGCACTGGCAAAATACCTGAGTCGAGTGGATACTGATTTCTCCAAAACGCGTTCGCAACTGATCGCTACAGCAATAGCCGTCACTCCCGCATTCATAACTATTCTCCAACAGGAAACCGGACTTGCATTGGTGTATTTCTCATTCTTCCTCGTGATGTTCAGGGAGGGGTTGCCAGCGGCTGTCCTCATCATCGGATTCTCATTGGCTGCACTGGTGGTGGCTACCTTACTCGTTGATCCCAATATCCTGGCAATCATTCTTACGGCCGCTGCAGCCATCGCCATATATATCATGCGAAGGCAGATCAAAAGGCAGAGACAATTGCTGGTGATAATAATGGGAATATGGTTTGTTGCGGTTGGTGTACAACGTTTCGCAGTGCCCTACATTTTTGATAATATAATGCAACCTTACCAGGTAAAAAGAATTTACGACACCATTGGTAAAGATTATGTTCCCAAAGATGCCAGTGAGGCCATGGAAATTGCCCAGGCACCTGATGCAAAGAAAAAGGATGATGGAGGTGATTATAATGTGCGGCAGAGTAAGATTGCCATTGGCTCCGGCGGATTTGCCGGTAAGGGCCTGCTGAAAGGAACGCAGACCCGCTATGACTTTGTTCCGGAGCAGCGAACGGATTTTATTTTCTGTACAATAGGCGAAGGTTTCGGTTTTCTGGGAAGCCTGGTCCTGCTATCAATTTACTTTTTGCTGCTGATGCGTATCATTACCATTGCAGAACGACAGCGAAGTGTATTCAGCAGATGTTACGCATATGGTGTGGCTTCCATTTTCTTTTTTCATATCGCCATTAATATCTGCATGACCATTGGCCTCGCACCCGTCATTGGTATTCCACTTCCATTTATCAGTTATGGTGGAACATCACTGCTTACGTTCACAATATTATTATTCATTCTCGTTAGGCTCGATGCCGACCGCCAAATGGTCCTTCGTTAAATCTTAAATCTTAAATCTTACCTCTTACATGACTATTCTCTCTCTTTCCGAAGGCAGTTTCACCATTGATGGCACAAAGCAGTTTGTTCCTTTTGATGAGCGTTCGCATGAGCTGCAGGACAGGCCCAAGGGAAGCCTCCTGGTGGAGATACAGCCATTCGTGGTAGTGACGGGAGAAGACGTGTTGCTGTTGGATACAGGCCTGGGTTTCGAGAAAGATGGAGTGCCACAATTACACCTGAATCTGATGGATGCTGGGATCAATCCCGGCGAGGTTACCAAAGTATTGATGAGCCATCTGCATAAAGATCATGCGGGTGGCGTGAGCCGTTTTGACTCCAATGGAAAACATGTGATTTCATTTCCGAATGCCACCTATTATGTTCAGCAAAAAGAACTGGACTATGCCTTTGAGAAAGACTCCGCTTCTTATATTACAGAAGAACTGGAATGTCTGAAGTTATCTCCTAACGTCGTTTTACTTGATGGAGACGGTGTGATTGGAGGATATATCCAATACCAGTTGGTAGGAGGGCATTGTCCTTACCACCAGGTTTTCAGGATTGTTGATGGCGGCGAAACTGTTTTTTTCGGGGGCGATAATGCACCACAATTGCAGCAGATGAAAAGCAGGTTTGCAGCCAAATATGATTATGATGGAAAAAAGGCGATGGAACTCAGGCAGCAATGGTGGCAGGAAGGCCATCCTGCAGGATGGAAATTTCTATTCTATCATGATATCAAAACACCGATAGGCTGATTATTATTCATTATCATTTCCATTACGTCGCGGACGGTTGTCCTGCCGCTGCTGGCGTCTTTCCATCAACTCTTTCTGTACATAGCCGTAAAAATCCTTTTCCGCTTTAAAGAATTGGTTGGCACGGTCGGGCGATAAGGCTTTACTGAATTGCGGCTGGTATTTTTTCCGCACAGCAAGTATCTTCTCTTCCCGCTCTAATTCATTTCCATTGCGAAATGAATTCCTCGCTTGTTTTGTTTCAGCGATATAGTTATTGTAAACCGGCCAGAATTGCTGTGCTTCTTCCGCAGTGAGATTAAGCTTCTTGGTAAGGTAGGCGATCTTCAACGCTTCCAGCCTTTCACCCTCCCTGGGTTGTTGCGCCAATACAGCAGTGGAGAGAGTGAGAGCCAGCACAAATAATATATAAATATGTTTCATGATCTTTTGTTTTTGGTTTATAGGGTCTTTCCGGGTTGCTCAGCTAAATATTGTTGCAGTGCTTCGTCACTTACATCATTAAGTAAGTAGTGAAATACCGGTTCGCTAAGATCCGCATTGGAGGCTGTGGCCGTTCCCAGATAAACCGATTGAAGAGAATCGGCATAATCAAAAATCACATCATCACTGAGTTGATCGATCTCTGCCTGCAATTGTGCGGAAATTGTTCCGGAACCTGCAATTTCTGTGCTGCTGTCATTGTTCTGATTGTACCACCAGGCACTTATCAGGATCAAACCTGTGATTGCGGCGGCGGCAGCATACCTGAACCATGACCGCCCCATTCCCACTACTTTCGCCTCCTGCTTAACTATATCTTTCCCTGTAACCTTCACTCCCGTAGCTTTTTCAAGCATTAGCTGGGGAAACTGTTCAAAATAGCCATCCGGCACCTTGTAAGGTTGAAGGTGACGGGCTGCTTCCAGAGTGGGGGAGAGGGTCTCTAATATCTCATTTGCCTGCTCCAGAGCTGAAACACCCGCATTGACCTCCCCCGCAACCTGATCAAAATAACCTTCTGGTACCCGGAAAGGTGATTTTTTGGATAAACCTGCCAGTAAAGGTGATAGTTGCTGCAACTCGGCAGCGGGATCGGGCTCTCCTGCTTCAAAACCGATTCCTTCATGGTTTTTTGCAAGAAATAGCATTCTCTCCGCAAAATTTTCGAAGTACCCGGGTGGAACCCTATAGGGAAGCTGGCGTGGAATGCCTGCCACCAGATCACTGATGGCCTTTATCTCTTCATATATGGTATTATCGGGTATCATCGCCTTTTAGACCTATTTTGGTAGTGGAGGTTTAATGATTCAACAGGTAATCTTCAATTTTTTTTACTGCGTGGTGATAAGATGCTTTTAAAGCTCCTTCTGATGTTTCAAGCACCCGGCTCATCTCTTCATATGGCATCTCATCATAATACCGGAGATTGAAAACGATCCGCTGCTTTTCCGGCAATTTCTGGATGGCCAGTTGCAATTTCCACTCGATCTGCTTTGGATCAAAATCTTTATCAGCCTTGATCTGGTTACCCAAACCTTCCTCAGAATCATCAAAAGATACCGTTGCCTTTCTTTTCTGCTGGTCTAAAAAAGTCAGGCATTCATTGGTTGCCACGCGGTACAGCCAGGTATAAAGCTTGGCATCTTCCCTGAAATTTTCCAGTCCGTTCCAAACTCTTATGAACACATTCTGCAACACATCGTTGGCATCTTCATGACCTACTACCATACGCCTCACATGCCAGTAAAGTCGTTCCTGGTATTTTTTTATGATACTGGTATAAGCCTTTTCCCGGGAAGCTGGTTCCCGGAACATAATCAGCAACTCATTGTCTTCGATGGCCATCGACATGCTCCTTGTTTTGTTGCTAAAGATAAGACTGAACCCAGAATGGAAAGTTTAAAAACAAGAAACAACCGGATTGCCGGTTGTTTCTTTTATAAAATATATTTTGCCTTTTTTATTTTCTTGCCATCACTTTCTCTGCTGCTGCAACAATATTCTCGGTGCTCAATCCATATTTCTCGAGCAATTGCATCGGTGTACCACTTTCACCAAAGGTATCATTGGTTCCGATATATTCGATGGGGACAGGATTATGGCGCGCTGCAACCTGTGCAACACAATCACCCATTCCACCCAGCACATTATGCTCTTCCACCGTAACGGCACAACCTGTTTTTTTCAGTGATCTGATGATGGCTTCTTCATCAAGTGGTTTGATCGTATGTATATTGATCACTTCTACACTTATACCTTTTTCTTCCAGAATTCGGCCGGCTTCAATAGCATTCCATACCATATGCCCGCAGGCAAAAATACTTATATCAGATCCTTCACTGAACACTTGCGCCTTTCCGATTTCAAATGGCATTCCCTCTGTAAAGATGGGCCATACCGGCCTTCCGAAACGCAGGTAAACCGGACCTTCATATTCAGCTATAGCCAGGGTAGCTGCCTTGGTTTGCGCATAATCACAGGGCACAATTACCGTCATACCGGGTAACATTTTCATCATGCCTATATCTTCCAGGATCTGGTGCGTGGCGCCATCTTCACCAAGCGTAAGTCCCGCATGGGAAGCGCATATCTTCACATTCTTTCCACTATAAGCAACCGACTGCCTGATCTGGTCATATACACGACCGGTAGAGAAATTCGCAAAAGTTGTGGTGAAAGGTATCTTACCGCCAATGGTAAGTCCCGCCGCAATACCAATCATATTGGCTTCAGCAATACCACACTGAATAAAGCGATCTGGATTTTCTTTTATAAACGTCTGTAGCTTTAGTGAACCCGCCAGGTCGGCAGTGAGCGCCACTACATTAGGATTATTTCTTCCCAGTTCTGTCATCCCATCCCCAAATCCGCTTCTTGTATCTTTTTTACCGGTTACCTGTATATCTTTTAACATGTAGTTTTGGTTTTTGCCCTGCAAAGGTAAGGTTAATTCAAATTGGCATTCTGTAAGAGGTAAAGTGTTTCATCTGCCTTTAATCGCTGTTCCCATTTCCAGGCTGTTTCCATCATGTCTTCCAGTGAATATTTGATCTCCCATCCCAACTCTTTTACGGCGTACTCATTGTTTGCATAGATGGCAATAACATCTCCGGGCCTGCGAGGTCCAATGGCATAGTTCAACGCTGCACCGCTAACTTTTTCAAATGCCCGGATGGCTTCCAGAACGGTAACTCCATTGCCTGTTCCAAGATTGAAAACATCACAGTGCTTCTGGCTCTTGCCATCCATAAGGTATTGTAACGAAAGTGTATGTGCATGGGCGATATCGGAGACATGGATAAAATCACGCAGGCAGCTTCCATCACGGGTATCATAATCATTTCCGAATACGGTCATCTGCGGGAGTTTGCCAATAGCGGTTTGCGTAATGGCGGGCACCAGGTTTGCAGGTTTCCCGATCGGCAGTTCCCCGATCTGGATACTGGGATGTGCTCCTACGGGATTGAAATACCTTAGTAAGATGCATTGTGTGGGGTTCACCTTTGCAAACTCATTGATGATCTGCTCACCCATTTGTTTGGTATAGCCATAAGGCGATTCAGCAGGCTTCGGTGGAGTGGTTTCCGTAACAGGAATAACATCCGGATTTCCATACACTGTACAGGATGAAGAAAATACAAAATAAGGAACCTTAAATTCCTGCACGCATTTGAGCAGGTTAAGCAGGCTTACAAGATTATTCTCAAAATACATTACCGGTTCTGCAACCGATTCTCCCACCGCTTTGTAGGCAGCAAAATGAATGATACCAGCTATATCTGTGTTTTCCTGGAATATCGCAAACGTATCATCGAAATTACACAGGTCAACTTTGTAGTTTTTTATTTTCTGGCCGGTGATTTTTTCCACCCCTTCCAGTATCCGCGGAGAAGATCGGGAATTGTTATCAACAGATATCACTTCGAAACCGCTACCGATCAGGTCAACCAGGGTATGGGACCCGATATAGCCACATCCGCCGGTAACAAGAATTTTACTCATAGTTTGTGTTTAGGTGTCTGACACATGTTCGATGAACGTTCGAACATATGTTCGAACATGTTTTATTTTTTTTCATGAATAAGTCCCAGCAGATATTCTCCATAACCGCTTTTAATAAGCGGCTGTGCAATCTTTTTCAGCGCCTCATCATCAATAAATCCTTTTCTCCATGCGATCTCCTCCACACAGGCTATCTTAATTCCCTGACGCTGTTCTATGACCTGCACAAACTG
This sequence comes from Flavihumibacter sp. ZG627, assembly GCF_000814325.1. Taxonomy (GTDB): domain Bacteria; phylum Bacteroidota; class Bacteroidia; order Chitinophagales; family Chitinophagaceae; genus Flavihumibacter. Next base: position 504,297 of record NZ_JPHF01000001.1, read on the forward strand.
GGAAGCCTGCATAAGTGAGTCAAATGTTCCGGTATCAAGCCACGCCGTTCCACGGTCCATAATGGAAACTTTCAACTTACCCCTCTTAAGGTATTCGCGGTTTACATCCGTGATCTCATATTCACCTCTTGGACTGGGCTTGAGATTTTTTGCGATCCCGATCACCTCGTTATCGTAAAAATAAAGTCCGGGTACTGCAAAGTTACTCTTAGGCGCCGTAGGTTTTTCCTCAATCGAGATTACGTTATTGTCTTTATCGAATTCCACCACCCCATATCGTTCGGGGTCACTCACATGGTAGGCATATACGATTCCCCCATCCGGATCTGTATTATTTGCCAGTTGCTTCCCCAATCCCATTCCATAGAATATATTGTCACCCAACACAAGCGCTACCTTGTCATTACCGATAAAATCGGCCCCAATTACAAATGCCTGGGCCAGACCGTTCGGAACAGCCTGTTCGGCATAAGAAATATTCAATCCCAACTGGTTACCATCGCCAAACAATTTTTTGAAAAGTGGCAGGTCGTGCGGTGTTGATATAATAAGGATATCATGGATACCTGCCAGCATAAGTGTGGAAAGTGGGTAATAGATCATGGGCTTATCGTACACCGGCATGATTTGTTTACTGATCGCATAAGTTATTGGATGCAGGCGGGTGCCGGAGCCGCCGGCCAGGATGATTCCTTTCATAGTCGTTTTAAATGAGGGGGCAAGATAATAAAAAACCCGTCGGGTAAGGACGGGCTCTTGTTAGTTTATAATGAATATCAATAATTTCTGATCGGTTAAAAGATAGCTCTCAATACATAATAAACTACGGCTGCAATGAAAGCGCTCACCGGAATGGTCAGGATCCATGCCCATAAGAGGTTGATAGTAACACCCCAACGCACGGCACTTAATCGCTTGGTGGCACCCACCCCGATGATAGCGCCGGTAATTGTATGAGTTGTACTAACTGGTATACCCGCAGCTTCTGCAAGATAAAGGGTGGCGGCACCTGCTGTTTCCGCACTCACACCTTCAAGCGGGGTAACCTTGGTGATACGTGTTCCCATGGTCTTAACGATCTTCCATCCGCCGCTAAGTGTTCCCAATGCTATAGCGGTAAAACTTGCTACCGGTACCCACCAATAGTCCTCTACAAAATGGGTGAAACGATGTGAGGGGTCAAGTGTTGTATAGCTCGGATTTCCATTCTGCATTTCAAAAAAGATAACAGCCGCGCCAATGATTCCCATTACTTTCTGTGCATCGTTGCCACCATGCCCCAAACTGAAAAGGGCAGAAGAAACAAGCTGGAGTCGGCGAAACCATTTTTCCGCCTTATAAGGCATAACATTCCGGCATACGTTAAGTATGATCACTGTAATAATGTATGCGATGATCATTCCGATTACAGGAGCAAGGAAAATGAAAAGGAATGTAGGTATAACCTTAACATAATTGATAACATGTTCGCCGTTTTGCGTGAGCCCCCCGGCATGTGCCATTGCTGCACCAATAAATCCTCCCAATAATGTATGGGAAGAAGAAGAAGGGATTCCAAACCACCATGTGAGCAGGTTCCAGGTGATAGCGGCAATTAACCCAGCAAAGATCACATCCAGTGTAATGAAATTCTCATGAACAGATTTCGCGATGGTATTACCAATCTTGAATTCACCTATCAGGTATTTTGATATAAAGAATGCTGCAAAGTTGAAAACTGCTGCCCAAAGTACCGCCTGGAAGGGTGTAAGTACTTTAGTGGAAACAATAGTGGCTATGGAATTGGCTGCATCGTGGAAACCGTTGATGTAATCGAAGATCAGGGCCAATACGATGATTACTACTAAAAATGTCATGGTGGTATTTTTATGCAGGAACCATTAAGCGTACTTGATAATTATACTTTCGATCACATTGGCAGCATCTTCGCATTTATCGGTAACTATCTCCATTACCTGGTAGATCTCGCGTTTTTTGATAACCTCTTTTGCGTCAGGCTCTGTTTCAAAAAGCCTGTCGATGCTCAGATCGAATATATCATCTGCCTGGTTCTCAATACTATTCACTTTCACAAGAGCGTCTGTGATGAGACGCATGTTCTTCATATTCCTCAACTCTATCACCGCATTGCGGATCTGGTCAGCGCTTTGCTCAATCAGATCAGCCATCTTCTGTATTCCCGGATCATTTGGGTTTACCTTGTAAAAGTTGATCTTTTTAGCAGATGCATATATATAGTCAGCAATATCATCCAGTGATGTTGCCAGATAATGGATGTCTTCACGGTCAAAAGGAGTAATGAAGTTGCGGCCTAACTCGGTGAAGATCTTGTGGGTAAGATCATCATTCACATGTTCAAAATCTTCCATCCGGGCAATGAGAGCGGCGCGCTTATCAAAATCCGACTCACTCACCACCTCTTTCATAAGTTTCCCCATCTTGGCCACCGTATTGGCCACTTCTTCGAAAAGAGAATAAAAAACCTTGTCCTTGGGAGTGAACAATTTAAGAAATGCTGCTATGGCCATAACTGAATTTTGCGCAAAATTAACCTGTTTGGTGGCGGAACTCGTTGTAAATTGATTTGGTAATAATTCCTTAACAATGACATTTCAAGCCTGTCTGTCTCTCATTTTACCTTCGCCGGCTATATTAAATTTATGTTAAGTGGAGCTTCTGGCATGAAAAAACTACTGATTTCGATATTGACCCTGATTATTGTCTTACTGTCAAATACTGCGAAGTCCCAGCTCCTGATGGATATGGTTGATACAACTAAGGAAATGGGGAAAGACATGCTGGGACTTTATCAGAAATTTAATTATCTCCGGATCAGCGGTTATATGCAACCCCAGTTTCAGTTTATAAGCGAGAAAGGGGCCAACACCTATGCAGGTCCTGCTTTTAATAAAAATGTTGATAACCGTTTTACCCTTCGCAGAGGCCGTATACGCTTTGACTATGCAAGGTTTAACCAAAGCGATGAAGTTTCATTTCAATTCGCATTTCAATTTGATGGCACGGAAAGAGGTGTCAATATCCGCGACTTCTGGGGTCGCTTGTTTGAGAATAAATGGCATGTGATGGCGTTGACGGGCGGGATGTTCGCCCGTCCTTTTGGATATGAAGTAAACCTCTCTTCCTCCGATCGCGAAGCACCGGAAAGGGGGAGGATGAGCCAGATACTTATGAAAACGGAACGGGATCTGGGTGCAATGTTGACCTTTGAACCAAGAGTCAGAACTCACCCGTTGAGATGGTTAAAGATCGATGCAGGTATTTTCAATGGACAAGGTCTCGCTGGCTCTGCTGAATATGATTCTTATAAGGACTTTATAGCTCGGGCCGGTTTTAAGCCAGTAAATATTCTCCCCGGCCTGCGCATATCTGCTGCTATATCTTTCCTGAATGGGGGAATACTTCAAAACACCAGATATATATATAGTATGTCGAGAAAAGATTCTCAACCTGTTTTTATTGTTGATTCCAGTTTAGGAAATATGGGCGGTAAAGCTCCCCGCAAATACGCAGGTGCGGATATTCAGCTGGTTTTGAATCACTCTTCTCCTTATAGAACAATTCTTAGAGCAGAATACTGGAAAGGGAAACAGTCAGCCACGTCCATTTCAAGCGAAACACCTGGTGCATTAATTAATGACCCGATCTATACCCGTCGGTTTGATGGGGCGTTTTTCTACTTATTACAAAATATCGGCAATCACCAGGTTGGCTTAAAATATGATTGGTATGACCCTAATACGGATGTACAGGGTATGGATATTAAAGAGGGTGCAGGCAACTTTCATTCAGCTGATATTCAATTTAAAACGCTTGGTTTGGGATATCTGAATTATATCAATGAAAATCTCAAGCTGGTTTTATGGTATGATTTGGTGAATAATGAAAAGACATCTCTTGAAGGATTTTCTAAAAATTTGAAGGACAATGTATTCACCTGCCGGCTTCAGTTTCGATTCTAGCCTGTTAATATTCCGGTAACATTCACGATACAATTCGTTAACCTTCCCGTAACAGGTCGTTAACATTGCGAAGCTACTTTTGCGGTCAAATAAACCCTCATAGTTGTGAGCAAAAAGTTTCTCTTCCTGTTGATAGCGATGGTTCTTACAACCATTCATTCTTTCGCGCAATCAACTGCTAAACTCAGTGGTAAAGTTATAAATACTCAAAATGAGGCCGTACCGGGTGCCACCGTTATCGTACTTGGTACAGAGCGAAAGGCCGCAGCAGATGTTGAAGGCCGCTTTTCCTTTTTACTTGAAGTAGGAAAGAAATATACCATCCAGATCTCCAGTGCCGGATATAATACAAAATCACTCGAAGAAGTTGAAGTAAAAGCTGGAATTGACAATACGTTCACTGTTGTACTGGAATCCAAATCAGAACTGGGTGAAGTTATTGTAAGGAGTTCTGTACGTAAGGAAACCACAAGTGCCCTCATCAACCTCCAAAGAAATAACACAGCCGTTTCAAGTGGTATAGCTGCGGACCTGATCAAAAGAACGCCCGACCGTACAACAGGTGAAGTATTGAAACGTGTAAGCGGCGCTTCTATTCAGGATAATAAATTTGTAATTGTACGTGGTTTGAGTGATCGCTACAACGCAGCATTCATCAACAACTCTCAGTTGCCTTCTTCTGAACCTGATCGTAAGGCATTTTCCTTTGATGTGATCCCTGCCAACATGATTGATAATATTATTATCAATAAAACAGCAACACCAGAACTTACAGGTGAATTTGCAGGTGGACTTATCCAGGTCCAAACAAAAGACGTTCCTTCAAAAGATTTTCTTTCACTCGGGGTTTCTTTTGGTTTTAATACGAATTCAGTCTTTAAAGATTTCACCAGCAATGAACGTGGATCTACCGATTGGCTTGGATTTGATGATGGTACCCGTAAATTTCCGACAGCATTCCCATCTACACCACAAGCATACAGGGTTCTTTCCACAGCTGATAAAATTACTGCCTCTCAATTGCTAAATAATGATGTCTACGGCCAGGTTACGCGAAAAGCTGCGCCAACTATGACCTATAATCTTGCTTACGGTTCAACAAAAGTTTTAAAGAACGATGCAAAGCTTGGTTTTATAGCATCAGTAATGTATAGAAACGCACAATTGAAATATGATGTTGACCGCTCTTTCTCACAAGCTGATGGACAACCGATCTTTAATTTCTATGACCAGCAAAATCGCTATCAAAGCAATTTGGGAGCTTTAATCAATATCACCTATTCTCAGAAGAAGAATAAGATATCCTTCAAGAATATCTTTAACCAGTTCTACGACGATAATTATTTTACCCGCGAAGGTTTTAATAATAACCGGAACCAGGATATCCGATTCTATTCTTCATTCATGAACCAGCGAAGTTTTTACAGCGGACAGTTGGAAGGTGACCACCAGCTTAATCTGGGTAAGATGAAGTTTCGCTGGAATGGGGGTTATTCTTTAGTTACAAGAAACCAACCTGATCTTCGTACGCAGCAGTATGCTAAAGCATCTGGCGGCGAATACCAGATCGATACGGATGATACCCGTCGTTTCTGGTCTGATCTCAAAGACCATACACTGAGTGGATCAGCAGCGCTAACAATTCCATTTAATCTCTTTGATGAAAAGCAGAATTTTAAAATTGGCGGATCCACTATTGTACGGTTCCGTGATTTTAAAAGCCGTATCCTGCGATATACGGAAGCCTCACAGGCTAATTTCAATGATGACCTCATTTATGAAACCTATGACAGGATTTTTGCGAAAGATAATATAGGTCTTAATGGTTTTATTGTTGATGACTTTACCAATAACCAGGATAAGTATTTCGGTATCTCAGCTATCAATTCAGGTTTTGCAATGTTCGATAACAAACTCAGCGAAAATATTCGCCTTGTTTGGGGTGCAAGGATGGAGTTCTTCGAACAGTATCTTACTACCAAAGATGTTACAGCCAAACGCCTAAACCTGAATACTGAAACATGGGATTTCCTTCCCTCCGTTAACCTTACTTATTCACTGAATACAAAGAATAATATACGCTTCTCTGCTTTCCAGACAGTTGCGCGTCCGGAATTCAGGGAAATCGCACCCTTCGCCTTCTACGACTATGAGGCCAATTATGGTGTGTCTGGTAATCCGAATCTTAAACGCACAAAGATACTTAACCTCGACCTTCGTTACGAAATATATCCCGCTGCCGGTGAAGCATTCACAGTGGGAGCTTTCTATAAAAGGTTCACTAATCCAATCGAATTCAGACTTGACCCGGGATCCAATTCCGACCGACGTTTGTATTTCTATCAAAACGCAGGAGAAGCCGATACTTATGGCGCTGAACTTGAAATTCGTAAGAACCTTGATTTCCTGAATGCTGAGAGTGATTTCTGGAGCAACGTAACTGCCTTCGGAAACTTCACATACCTCTTTTCAGATGTTAGCTTCCCCGATGATGTTTCTGGTCAGCCGGTTAATTCCAATCGCCCCATCCAGGGACAGTCTCCTTACCTCATAAATGCAGGTATTCAGTATTCATCAGATAAAGCAGTTAATGCCACGATTCTCTATAACAGGATAGGACCAAGACTTGCCCTTGTTGGTAATAGTGAGTTTCCTGATATCTATGAGCGACCCAGGCATCTTCTCGATTTTCAATTGTCAAAAAGAGTGATGAACAAAAAAGGGGAAGTAAAACTTACCTTCTCCGATATCCTTAATAATGATATTTATCTCTATGAAAATATTGGTGGCGGTAGTAAGGAATTTGGTGGCCAAGACAGAACATTCAGTCGATACAAGCCTGGTAGTACCATCTCAATCGGATTTACTTATGACTTCGATCTTAAGAAATAAACAAACAAACAAACTCTGAAAATTTTAAACTTAATAGAAATGAAATTGGTAAAACAATTTGCGGTAGTAGCGCTCAGTGCATTAACCATTACTTCTTGCATCAAGGTAGATGTTGGCGATGATATCAATACTGGTGGTGGTGGAGTAGTTCCTGGTGATAATATTCTTAATGGAACTATTGACCAGAGCCGTACGCTCACAAAAGGCACCTGGACTTTAAAAGGATATGTTTATGTGAATAATGGAGCAACACTAACCATTGAACCAGGTACTGTAATTAAAAGTGATGTTGCTGATAAAGGTGCACTAATTGTTGAGCGTGGTTCAAAATTGATTGCAGATGGTAAAGCAGATGCTCCAATCGTTTTTACCTCAGGTAAGGCAGCTGGTGAGCGGGCTCCGGGCGACTGGGGTGGTATCATAATTCTTGGTAATGCACCAACAAACCGACCAACTTCACCTGCTCCCATCATTGAAGGTGGTGTTAACCGCCCTTACGGTGGAACGGTGGCAAATGACAATAGTGGTATCCTTAGGTACGTTAGGATCGAGTTTTCAGGTATTGCCGCTGAACCCGGATCTGAGATCAATGGCCTTACACTGGGTGGTGTTGGTTCTGGTACAATTATCGAAAATGTGCAGGTTTCCTTTGGCGGTGACGATGCATACGAATTTTTTGGAGGTACTGTAAACTGTAAGAACCTGGTTGCCCTTGGTACTATGGATGATGATTTTGACTTTGATTTCGGTTATAGTGGCAAAATTCAAAATGCTGTATCACTGCGGGATAAGCCAGCTGATACAGATCAGGCTAATGGTATTGAGTGTGATAACAATGGTGCAGGCGATGCTGCAGAGCCTTTCACCCGCCCGGTTCTCTCAAACTTTACACTGATTGGACCATATGACACAACCGGCTCAAATTCTAACCACGGATTCAGCAACCGTTGGAGAAAAGCAACCCGTTTCGTTTTTCGTAATTCTATCCTACTTGGCCACCGTAAAGCTGGTTTCTCAATGGAAACAGCCGCTACTGCCCAAGCCTACAAGGATGGCCAGTCAGAATTCAAAAACAATATCGTCGCAGTATTCACAAAGCCTTATAATGTAGCCGGTGGTGCAGAAACTGTTTTTGCAACTGCTGACCTTGTAAAGGCAAAAGCTGAATCAGAGGGTTCTCGCACCCTTGCTTCACGTGATGATGTGCAGCTTACTGATCCATTCAACCTCACCGCTCCAAACTTTCTTCCTAAAGCCGGATCACCTGCTTTAACCGGAGCTGATTTCTCCGGACTGGATGCAGCATTCTTTTCACCAACTACACATGTAGGTGCTTTCGGAACAACAAACTGGTTGCAGGGCTGGACAAGCTTCAATCCAAAAACAAACTCATATTAATAAAACTGTCTCAAAAGAAAAAATGCCTGGCTCCTGCCGGGCATTTTTCATAATAGGGTAACCCTCACTTCATTTGCTGATAATATACCCGCAATACTTTTGTGCCTGTTCGTTTAGTTGTTGTGTTAGCAAATATTTTCTCATGCAGTCAGTCGGGATATGTCTATATCCCGGCTTTTTTTTCCAATCCGTATATTCGTTAGACAGCATGAAAATAAAATTCACCAAACAGGAATGGTCAACTGCTCTCTATGCGGCACTGGTAGCCTTCTGTTTATATACCTGCCTGTTCTCATTTCGAAAAGCATTTAACGTAGCGGCTTACAGCGGTCACTCTCTCTTTGGCCTTGATTACAAGATTGTGCTCGTCATCACCCAGGTAATGGGTTATATGGCAAGTAAGTTTTACGGTATCCGTTTTATCGCTGAAATGAAAAGGATCGGACGCGGACAATTGATCCTGATACTCACCGGTATTTCCTGGTTCTCCTGGTTGGCGTTTGCATTGCTTCCGGCTCCTTATAATTTCTGGTGCCTCTTTTTCAATGGTTTTCCGCTAGGTATGCTCTGGGGCATCGTATTCTCTTATGTTGAAGGCCGTCGCATGACCGACCTTATTAGTGCGGCCCTTGCTGTGAGTTTCATATTCGGATCCGGATTGTCCAAATCTGTTGCTGCATTTACCATGAGCACCTGGCAGGTCAGTGAATATTGGATGCCCTTTATAACAGGCGCTATTTTCGCTGGTCCGTTATTGTTATTTGTTTACCTGGTAGAAAAACTCCCGCCACCCACAGAGAAAGACGTCGCCCATCGTACTATGCGACTTCCAATGAAAAAAGAAGATAGGAGAAAATTACTGCGTGAGTATGGAACCGGTCTTTTTTTTCTTATAATGGTTTATATTCTTGTGACCATCCTGCGCGAAGTTCGTGACAGTTTCATGGCCGATATGTGGCGCGAATCAGGTGATGTTTTCAATAGCTCAGTGTTTGCGCAAACGGAAACTATCATCTCACTGGTGATGCTCCTGATAATCGCTTCAATGGTTATGGTTCGTAATAACAAGAGGGCCTTCAACATCACACATCTTATTATGGCCGTAGGCTTCCTGCTTAGCCTGTTGATGACGCTGGCTTATAAACAGCAGATCATTAACACATGGTGGTGGATGCTCAGTGTTGGGATGGGCCTCTACCTTGTTTATATTCCTTTCAACAGTATCCTCTTTGAAAGATTCATCGCGAGTTTTCGGATAAGCGGAAACGTTGGATTCCTGATTTATCTTGCCGATGCCTTCGGATATCTCGGCAGTGTGGCTGTTCTACTCAGTAAAACTGTGCTTCAGATCGAACTTAGCTGGCTGCAGTTTTATACCAACCTGGTGATGATCACGGGAGTGAGCGGACTGCTGGCCACACTTATTTCGATCCGATTCTTCAACAAAAAGCCGGTGCAGAAGCAGGCCGATTTATCTTAACTTCCTACAAACAATATTTTAATGAAAAGACTCCTGGTTACGCTCGTATTATTAGCAACATTATTTTCAGCAGGTGCCCAAACCCAAAAGCCCGTACTGCACGGCAAAAACTGGATGGCAATTACCGGAAAACCGCTGGCTGCCACAGCAGGTGCAATGATATTCCAACAGGGTGGTAATGCAGTGGATGCCGCCTGCGCCATGCTGGCCGCTACCTGTACAATGTGGGATGTACTGAGCTGGGGTGGTGAAACCCAGGCGCTGATCTTTAACCCGAAAACAGGAAAGGTCATTGCCATCAATGCATTGGGTGTGGCTCCAACAGGTGCTACCTCCGCTTTCTTCCATGAAAAAGGAATGGAATTTCCCCCGCAGTACGGACCACTTGCCGCAACTACTCCCGGCACCGTGGGAGGGCTTTGCCTTATGCTCGCCAACTATGGCACAATGACCTTGGAGCAGGTGTTGAAACCTGCAATGGAACTTGCTGCTGGTTATCCCATCGAAGCCCAGACCGCCAATCAAATGGAAAGAGGGAAGGAAATGATCCGCCAATGGCCATATAGCAAAGCCGTTTTCCTTCCTCATACCGGAGAAAAAAGAGAGGCACCCGCGGCAGGTGAAATATTTGTGCAAAAAGACCTTCTCGAAACGCTTCGTAAAATGGTGGAAGCAGAACGTTCGGCCCTTAAGCGTAAAATGAATCGCAAAGATGCCATCATGGCTGCCAACGACCGCTTCTATAAGGGCGATATCGCTACAGAATTTGTGCGGGGAGCCCAGGAGCAGGGTGGCCTTATTACACTCCAGGATCTCGCCAACTGGAAAGCTATAGAAGAGGAACCCATGAAAGTGTCTTATAAAGGAATTGATGTTTACAAATTACAACAATGGACCCAGGGCCCCATGCTGCTTCAGGCCCTCAATATCCTGGAGAATTTCGACCTGAAATCTATGGGTTATAATAGTGCCCGATATATTCATACCATTTACCAGGCTATGAACCTGGCCTTCGCCGACCGCGATTTCTACTATGGCGACCCCTATTTCCCCCCGGCTGAACCTATGAAAGGCTTACTTAGTAAAGATTATGCTCGAATGAGGGCTGCCCAAGTCAGTAATGACAGAAATATGGCCCAGGCATCGCCCGGAGATCCCTATCCCTTTCAGGGAGGCACCAACCCATATCGGGAAATGCTTAAGAAAAGAGGTTTTTCACTGGATACGACCAGCACAAACAGGCCAGCGGGTTTTATGCCCGCGCATGATAATCGTACCGGCGCAACAAATGCTGCTGAAAGTCTGCCCCTTGACAGCGCCTATATGGAACGCCTCTGGGCCGGTACCACATCAGTGGAAGCGGCCGATAAAGATGGTTGGGTTGTATCCATCACACCCAGTGGTGGCTGGCTTCCCGCAACAATTGCAGGTAAAACAGGAGTGGGGATGAGCCAGCGCCTCCAGAGCTTTGTTCTCGATTCAACCCTCAATCCGTTCAATGTTATTGAACCCGGTAAAAGACCCCGCGTTACACTTACACCATCCATGGCCCTGAAAGATGGCAAACCCTTTCTCTCCTTTGCCGTTCAGGGGGGTGATACACAAGACCAGAACCTCCTTCAGTTTTTCCTGAACATGGTGGAGTTCGGAATGAACGTTCAGGAAGCTGCTGAAGCTGCTAACATTAACAGTAATCAGCTTTGGCTATCTCTGGGCGGTGAAAAAACTGCCGACCGAAAGCCCCGTGCAGGCAGCATCCTCCTTCACGACAATACCCCTGTTTGGGTTCAGCAGGAATTAAGAAGAATGGGTTATTCCATATCACTCGACGACAGAACAAGTGGTCCTATCAATGCTATTTACTTCGATTGGAAACATAATAGTTTCTGGGGGGGAAGTAGTAATCATGGGGAAGACTATGGAATTGGTTGGTGAGTATTAGTATTGCGATTTCCTTCCTCTTCCCGGATGGATGATAACGTGAAACCGATTGTGGTTCCCACATCCGTTTTGCTACGTACATGCATGGATTCTCCATGTGCTTCAATTATATGTTTACAGATCGCCAGGCCAAGCCCGGTGCCGCCCTTATCGCGGCTCCGGGCTTTATCTGTACGGTAAAACCTTTCAAAGATCCTTGGCAGATGCTCTTCTTCAATGCCGATACCATCATCACTGATCTCTATTAAAACCTTAAACTCATCCGTTGTATATACACTGGCAATTACAGACCCCCCAGCCTTACTGTATTTGGCGCTGTTTTCTATCAGGTTAATCAAAACCTGACGGATCTTTTCCTTATCGGCAAATACATAGGTTGGACCCTCACATCCTTTTTTAATACTGACGGATACCTGTTTTGTTACCAGATTGAGTGATAAGGATTCTATAACCTCCCTTATGAGGGTCTGGATGATGAAATATTGCTTGTATAGTATCTGTTCTCCACTCTCCAGCCGACTGATTTCATCAAGGTCATTCATCAGGTTCACCAATCTATCTACATTTCGGGAGGTGTTCTGAAGGAATTTTTTCCTCACATCGGGATTGTCCATAGCCCCACTCAGAAGGGTATCAACATATCCCTGGATGGCAAAGATCGGAGTCTTGAATTCATGTGCCAGGTTCTGTAAAAACTCTTTTCGGAATGCTTCATTTTTACGAAGTAACTCAATCTCTCCCTCTCTCTGTTCGGCCCATTGTTCCACATCCTCCTTTACCTCATCAATACTTTTTTGCGGGAGGATATATTTATTATAAAACTCTTCCCGTTTGGATGCCTTGGTCTGGTAAATGAATTTGTAGATCAGCTTTATCCGGCGATATATAAATTGTTGCAGGAAATAAAAGATCAGCAGGTACGAAACGAGGAACAAAACCAGAAAAGAACCCATGGCTATTGTCCAGTTTTTTACCAGCACAAGATTGGCTAGTGCCACCAGCAGCGAAATAGCAAAAGCCAGCACGGCTGACACCTGGCGGGGAGAAAGACTCTTGAAATTGAACATGATACGAATTTAAGCCGAAAGCATCGCTTGCGCCCAGCTAGAGATCAAACTTATAACCCACGCCTTTTACCGTGGTAATGCAGTCGAGGCCCAGCTTCTGCCTGATCTTACGGATATGAACATCAATTGTTCGGTCACCTACAATAACATCATTTCCCCAAACCTGGTTAAGGATCTCGTTTCGCAGAAATACCCTGCCCGGCCGGGACGCCAAAAGGTAAAGGAGTTCAAATTCTTTTTTAGCAAGACTAACTTCATTGTTATCCACTTCAACAATGAATTTCACCGGATCAATCACCACATTGCCCACAGTCAGAATTCCGTTGGAACCAGCTTCTTCTTTTTTTCCCACCCTGCGAAACAATGCATTTACCCTGCTGAGCAGGAGCTTTGGACTAATGGGCTTGTTCACATAGTCATCGGCTCCGGTGTCGAAACCGCGTACCTGTGAACTTTCGTCGTTCAATGCGGTAAGGAAAATTATTAGCGTATCCTTGAAAGCTGGTTGTGTTCTAAGTATGGAGCATACTTCGGTACCCGTTTTCCGGGGCATCATTATGTCAAGAATGATCAGGTCGGGATTCACCTGTTTTGCCCTTTGTAATGCCTCATCTCCATCCTTGGCAGTATAAACTGTATAACCCTCGGCCTGAAGATTGTATTGTATGATCTCCAGGATATCGGGTTCATCGTCGGCGATCAGGATTTTTTTCCCCTTGGTGTCCATTAACAATTTATTTACGCAAAGTTAACCCTCGGGGCTGAGGGGGCGATGTTATGCTGATTATGAAATTGTTAAGGGCAATTTTAAGGTTAACACAACGTTATCCCTTTATCCAATGGTGTAATTTTGAACATAAGGCCTAAGGCTATGAATAAACTGCTACCCTTTTTACTGATTATTGCTGCATCAGTAGCGAAAGCACAAACCATTGCTCCCCTCTATTCAATCGACAGGAGCAGGGTGCTTTTCCATGACAATATTGATAAGGAGCAGAAAAAGCTCTTTATACAACCCGGCAGTCATGTAAGGGGCTATATCCCTCTTTCAAAAGACGAAGCTTTCAATGCGCAGGTCCGTTTCGCAATGCTTGATAAGGTAGATGAATTGCAGCAATCCATTGAATTGGATACCCTCCTCAAAGACAATGAAAAGATCAAATACCTTAAAGGACTCGAAATAATGACCCGCCAGATCGGTTTGGGTACCCGATCGAGGTCTTTTTCTGCAGCACTGGCTCCTGAAACGGTTAATGCTTATGCTGCCGCACTTGAACTTGACCGGGAGAATAAAGGTATTGACCCCGTGGTAAGAGATGCACATTACTGGGCCGGTAAAATACTCGTTGATTGCTTTAGCTATCCTGAGAACAAGGGTATCCCCGCAAGCAAGTCGATCCTTCAGGTAAAATATCTCCAGCTCTATCCTGAAAGGACAATGCCCTTCCTGAAAACAAATTTTTCCTATCCGACCCGTGATAGCCTGATTGCTGCTGAAGCCCGGCGTGACCCCCGGAAGGTATATGATTATGCGGCCGCCAATGATGCGCTGGCCAGGTATATCCGTATCCATCCCGATCCGGTGGTGAAGGTGATTGCAGAAATGGCTTCAAGCAGGAGTGGTCAGCTTTACTTCCCTTTTATTGATGATATCTACCGGGGCAAAATGACCTTCGATGAAATAGACAAGGTGAAAAACAATGATCTTGAATATTATAAGCTCATGGTCAAAACCCGCATGCACCATACTTCCCGGATGCTGTCAAAAGATACCCCCATGGAGCGCAAAGCCCTGGTGGAAAGAATGGATAACAAGGCTCGCCAGTATTTTATCAGCAAGATCAATGGGCTGCACAGCGCCTCTGATGCAGTGAGGTTTAAGATCCTGGAACCACTGGCGCCACATGAGCTTTATTACCTCTGTGTATTGGGTGAAGATGAAATTTATACATCCAGCTACCGCGGTGTGTTCAAGAGGATCATCCAGCGACTTAAAGGAGTTCCCACCGATAGCCTGTTCATGACCATGAACTTCGACTATTTCAGGAAGTTCATCAAAATGGCCGCTGCTTACAATGAGCTTGATACCCTTCTTAAGCTTATGCCCGATTCAAATGCAACCGTGCTCATGAAATCGTTCATGTTCGGACTTGAGAAAACAACGGATATGAACAACGTAGAAGACGCCGTTGACGTTGCGGATGCCTATAGCTCCATCTTTGAAAAAAATAAAGTGCTTGCTGCCAATATGCTGGAAGAGGCCAGATGGAACTATGACAGGGCTCAACGTAACGGTGACCCTAACGGTCAGAAAGTTTATTTCATAGAGAAGACCCTTTTTGAATCGGCCGACGCCAGCGCAAATATTGACCTCTCCAAAGCGCTTGGTATCCCTCCCGTTTATACCGTTGATTATAATCGCCTGGCTGATTCATCCGGACGTATCATCCAGCAGGTTTTCTTTTATGGGGATGATGATAAAGATGGACAAATGTCTTATGCCAACTTCATGAGAATGTTTAGGGGGAAAGACGACTGGAGCATTACTGAAAATGCGGATTTTGTAACAATAAAGAATACAAAGGGGAAACCAGTATGGATATTCGCCAATAAACCTCTTTACGGTGAAGATGATCCGGATACAAAAGCCCAGGAAAAGCTCCGTGCTTACCTCGACAAAGAAGGTCTGGAACCTACTATATTCATCCATCGCGGACATAGCTACCATGTGAAATCATCACTTGGTCAAATAACACCTTCGGCCCGTATTGTGATATTGGGTTCCTGCGGCGGATACAATAACCTTAATGATGTTCTCACCATAAGCTCAGATGCGCATATCATTTCTTCCAAGCAGATCGGTACGCGCACAGTTAATGAACCGATACTGAACGCCATCAATACCAATCTGAGAAATGGACAGAATATTGAATGGATGCCCATGTGGAACGACCTTTCCAAATTGTTCAGTGGTGAGTCTAAGGAAAGGTTCGATGACTATATACCGCCTTACAAAAATCTCGGTGCTATCTTCATTAAGGCTTACAGGGGCGTGGAAGAAGAAGAGTAAGTTTCTTACCGTTTACTGTTTCCTATATTTGCCGGATGTCATCTACCGCCGCAAAGAAGATATTTGATGTTGCCTTGTTGAAACGCGTATTTCAACTGGCTGCACCTTATAAAAAGAAGGTATTCCTTTCACTGGCTCTGGCAATTTTGCTGGCATTATTGTCGCCCGTAAGACCCTACCTCATTCAGATCACGGTAAATGATTATATCCGTAATGGAATGCTCGATTGGGTGATCCGGATAACCATTATCCAGGCGGCCTTCCTGCTTGTGGAGACAATATTCAGGTTTTTATTTTCTTTCACAACGGCATGGCTTGGACAATCAGTTGTTAAAGACCTCCGGATAACAGTTTTTAACCGCGTTATAAGGTTAAATCTTTCCCAGTTCGACAGGACCCCGATTGGTACCCTCACCACCCGTACCATCAATGATATTGAATCGATCAATGATATTTTTGCTGATGGTCTCATTCCCATCATCGCTGATCTTCTTTCCATTATATCTATTCTTGCCGTTATGTTCTGGGTCGATTGGAAGCTTGCCCTGATTGCGCTGGCACCATTCCCCTTCCTTATACTTGCTACCTATATATTCAAGGAAAGCGTCAACCGCTCCTTTATAAGGGTGCGAAATGCCGTAGCTGCACTTAATGCCTTTGTTCAGGAGCATTTGACCGGCATCCAGGTTGTACAGGCTTTTGCCGCGGAAGAGAGAGAGTATAAAAAATTCAAAAAGATAAACGCTGAACATCGTAGTGCCAATGTGCGCGCCATTTTCGCTTATTCAGTTTTTTTTCCCGTGGTGGAAATAGTTCTGGCAGTATCTACCGGGCTACTGGTTTGGTGGGGTGCCAGCAAGGCAATGCAATTGCCAGAATCGGAAGCAGCTGAAATGGCGGGGAAAATGATCGCCTTTATCCTCTATCTCAACCTCTTATTCCGCCCCCTCCGGGTTATAGCCGATAAATTCAATGTGCTGCAGATGGGTATGGTAGCCAGCGAAAGGGTTTTCAAGGTGATAGATAATGATGATTATATAAAAAATGAGGGCAGCTTCGCCCCAAAAAAAGTTAATGGTAAAATAGAATTCGACCATGTATGGTTTGCTTATAATGAGGAGCGGTATGTGCTTCGCGACCTCCATTTTACTGTTCAACCCGGCGAAACTGTAGCATTGGTTGGACATACCGGTAGCGGAAAAACTTCTATTATAAGTCTCATAAACCGACTTTATCATATTCAGAAAGGCCAGATCTGTATTGACAGTGTAAACATTGAAGATTATTCCCTCGATTCACTTCGTGCCCAAACGGGGGTGGTTCTACAGGACGTCTTTCTTTTTTCCGGATCCGTGATGGACAATATTACCCTGCGTAATCCGGAAATTAGTCGCGAGCAGGTTATCAGGGCCGCCCAACTGATAGGAATGCATGATTTCATTATGGAATTACCCGGTGGCTATGACTATAAAGTTATGGAGAGGGGTAGTACCCTTTCATTAGGACAGCGGCAATTGCTGTCGTTTATACGGGCATTGCTCTATGACCCCAGTATACTGATCCTCGATGAGGCAACTTCCAGCGTGGATACTGAAAGCGAAAAACTTATCCAGCATGCCATTGAAACCCTCATCTCCGGCAGAACGGCCATCGTAATTGCCCACCGTCTGAGCACTATCCGTAAGGCAGATAAGATCATTGTGCTCGATAAAGGTGAGGTAAGGGAGATAGGTAACCATGAAGAACTGATGCAGAAAGGAGGTTATTACCATTCCCTCTATGAAAGCCAGTTTATGAAGGCTATCCAGGATTGATGAATCCAAACAATTTCCCTGAGATTTTTCTACATTCAACCACTCCTCCCTATCTTTGCGCAAAATTTAGGATCGGCATGGCAAAAAATAGCATCAAATCTTTACTGGTAGCGGCTTTCAGCGCAGTTTTATTGGTATTGGGAACGGCTGTTCACGCCAATGAAGGCGAGGGTGAGGGCCCGAAAGCGGAATTCAATGCCGGTGAAGCCATCCTCCATCATATTGCGGATGCACATGAATGGCATTTTTTTACAATAGGTGATACCCATGTCACGCTTCCCCTGCCGGTAATACTCTATTCTCCACAACGTGGACTGTGTATGTTTTCCTCCGGCAACTTTCACCACGGCGAGTCGGCCTATAATGGATATAAACTTGATCATGGCCATGTAGTTGCAGTAAATGAAAATGGAACAGTTGACGAATCGGTTAAGGTCTATGATTTTTCGATGACCAAGAATGTTGTGCAGATGCTCCTTGCCGTTATAACCCTGATCTGGCTCATGACCAGCATCGCAAAAAAATACCAGCAAAACGGCGCAACCAAAGCACCAACTGGTTTGCAGAATGCAATTGAACCCGTTATCACCTTTGTTCGCGATGAAGTTGCCCGCCCCAACCTCGGCGCTAAGTACAAAAAATACCTTCCCTATCTACTGACGGTTTTCTTTTTCATCCTAATCAATAACATATTCGGTCTAATACCCGGTGCTGCAAACGTAACAGGC
Organism: Flavihumibacter sp. ZG627; assembly: GCF_000814325.1. GTDB lineage: Bacteria > Bacteroidota > Bacteroidia > Chitinophagales > Chitinophagaceae > Flavihumibacter. The sequence goes on from NZ_JPHF01000001.1 coordinate 522,667, forward strand.
AATATTGCCTTTACAGCCCTGCTGGCGCTTATATCTTTAGTGGTGATACTTTTCAGCACGAACGGTCATTTCTGGGGACATATATTCTGGCCTCCGGGCGTACCCTTCCTGGTGAAACTGATCCTGATACCGGTTGAACTGCTTGGTGTTTTCATTAAACCCGCTGCCCTCATGATACGTCTTTTCGCGAACATGACTGCAGGTCACATCGTGATCCTGAGTTTTGTGTCGCTGATCTTTATTTTCGGTCAGATGAGTACGGTAGCAGGATGGGGCTTCTCACCGGTATCAATTGCATTTTCTGTATTTATATATGTGATCGAAGTTCTGGTTGCTTTTATCCAGGCCTTCATCTTCACCAACCTTACTGCCGTTTTCATCGGTCAGGCATTTGAAGGTGAACACCATCATGAAGATGCTCACGGGCATGAAGCAGCGAAAGCACATTAATAATTAGAATAAAGATTTTTTATAAACATCAAAACACAAAGTGTATGTCAATCATGAACATCCTGTTGGAAGTAGGCCAGGCACAGTTGGGTGGTGCAATCGGAGCCGGACTTGCCGCAATCGGTGCTGGTATCGGTATCGGTCAGATCGGTAAAGGTGCGGTAGAATCAATTGCCCGTCAGCCTGAAGCTGCTAACGACATTCGTGGAAACATGATCCTGACTGCAGCGTTTATCGAGGGTGTTGCCCTGTTCGCTGTAATCGCAGGTCTCTTGGCCGTATTGACCAAGTAATCCACCTTAAAAAAGTGCTGCATCCGGAGCAAAGGGCCGAGGGTGCAGACCTTCTTTACAGGTAAGAGGTAAGAGGTAAGAGGTAAGATTTGAGATTTAAGATAATTTAATATAATACCATGGAATTATTACTGCCTGCTTTAGGGTATTTTGTCTGGACACTGGTAGCCTTCCTTATCGTGTTCTTCATTCTGAAAAAATTTGCCTGGAAGCCCATATTGTCAGCTTTGTCTGAAAGGGAGAAAAATATTGCAGATTCAATTGCAACTGCCGAGCGTGTAAAAGTGGAGATGGCACAGATGAAGAGCGAGAATGAAGCACTTATGCAGCAGGCACGGGAAGAACGTTCCCAGATGATGCGCGAGGCAAAAGAGATCCGCGATAGAATGATCAATGAGGCAAAAGACCAGGCCAAGCTGGAAGCGGGAAAAATTCTTACAGATGCACAGGCATCTATAGAACAACAGAAGAATGCCGCACTAACTGATATGAAGAATAGTATCGGTAACATGGTCATAGAGGTAACGGAGAAGGTTATCCGCCGCGAGCTTGCAAATAAAACAGAACAGGAAAGCTATATCCGGACTCTCGCCAACGAACTTGGCACAACAGCAAGGAATTAATTGAAACAACTAGAACAAGCGACCCATGCGTAATACACGTGTTGCCAAAAGATACTCAAAGGCCCTGATGGACCTTGCCGTCGAAACCAACCAGGTGGAAGCGGTTAAAATGGATGCTGATTCCATAAGGTCGGCCATTACTGGTGAACTTAACCAGGTACTGATGAGTCCCGTCATTAAGCATGAGAAGAAAATAGCCATATTCAAGGCCATTTTCAGTGGAAAGATCTCCCCGCTCACAGAATCCTTTTTCAACCTGCTTTTTGCAAAAGGCAGAGAAGTAGGTACTGTAGATATTCTCAATGCATTTGATGAAGCTTACCGCGAACTGAAAGGTATCCAGATCATTGAACTTACCACTGCTGTACCAGTTTCTGATGAAGTTAAAGAAGTGATCATCCACAATTTCAGTCAGCTAGAAAGGTTCAAGAATAAAAAATTGCAGATCAACGAAAAAGTGAAAGAAGAAATCCTCGGTGGCTTTGTTGTTCAACTCGATGACCAGCTTTATGATGCAAGTATCCGCCACGACCTGGATGTGATCAAAAAGCAGTTTGTGGACAATATGTATATTCAGAAACTGAGATAAGAAATAAAAAAAACGTCTAAATAAAACGATATGGTAGACATTAAACCAGATGAAATATCAGCGATACTGCGCCAGCAGCTTAGCAACTTCAACACTTCTGCCGACCTGGAAGAAGTGGGTACCGTTTTGCAGGTGGGTGACGGTATTGCCCGTGTTTACGGTCTGAACAATGTACGTGCAGGTGAACTGGTTGAATTTGCCAACGGTGTTAAAGCCATTGCATTGAACCTGGAAGAGGATAATGTGGGTGTGGTATTGATGGGTGAATCTTCCGAGATCAAAGAAGGCGATAAAGTTAAACGTACCGGTAAGATCGCTTCCATTAAAGTGGGAGATGGACTTGCCGGTAGGGTTATCAATACACTTGGACAGCCAATTGATGGTAAGGGTCCGATTGCAGGCGAATTGTACGAGATGCCGCTGGAGCGTAAAGCCCCGGGGGTTATTTTCCGTGAGCCGGTGAAAGAACCACTCCAAACCGGTATTAAAGCTATCGATGCAATGATCCCTATCGGTCGCGGCCAGCGTGAATTGATCATTGGTGACCGCCAGACAGGTAAAACTGCCATCGCGGTGGATACCATCATTAACCAGAAGGAATTCTTCAAAGCAGGTAAAACTGTTTATTGCATATATGTAGCTATCGGGCAGAAAGCGTCCACCATCGCCGGTGTGATGAAGACCCTCGAAGAGCATGGTGCAATGGAATATACCACTATCGTAGCTGCATCGGCTTCAGATCCTGCTCCACTGCAGTTCTATGCCCCCTTTGCAGGTGCCGCTATTGGTGAATTTTTCCGTGATACCGGACGCCCTGCCCTTATTATTTATGATGATCTTTCAAAGCAGGCTGTGGCTTACCGCGAAGTATCACTCCTGCTGCGCCGTCCGCCGGGCCGCGAAGCTTATCCTGGTGATGTATTCTATCTTCACAGCCGTCTTCTGGAACGTGCTGCCAAGATCATCGGAAAGGATGAAGTGGCTCGTAACATGAACGATCTTCCTGATACTATCAAACACCTGGTTAAAGGCGGGGGTTCCCTTACAGCTCTTCCGATCATTGAAACACAGGCTGGTGATGTTTCGGCATATATTCCAACTAACGTTATCTCCATCACTGATGGCCAGATATTCCTGGAAGGAAACCTCTTCAACGCAGGTATCCGTCCCGCTATTAACGTTGGTATCTCGGTTAGCCGCGTAGGTGGTAACGCACAGATCAAATCAATGAAAAAAGTAGCCGGTACGCTTAAGCTTGACCAGGCCCTTTACCGTGAAATGGAAGCCTTCTCAAAATTCGGGGGCGACCTTGATGCCGCTACCAAAGTTGTACTTGATAAAGGTGCCCGTAATGTGGAGATCCTGAAACAGGCGCAGTATTCACCTTTCTCAGTAGAAAAGCAGGTTGCTATGATCTACCTCGGAACACAGGGTCTGCTTCGTGATGTTCCCGTTCGCCGTGTTAAGGAATTTGAAGCCCAGTTCCTCCTCGAAATGGAAAACAAACTTCCAAATGTTCTGGCTGAGTTCAAGAAAGGAAACCTTCCTGAAGATGGCGTTGGGAAAATGGTTGACCTCGCAAGGGGAATTATGAACCAGTTTAAGTGAGGAAGTAGGGAATAGGCAATAGAAAATAGAAATATCAAAAAGGTCAACGGATACAATCTGTTGACCTTTTTGCATAAAATACGGTCCATTCGTCGAATTCTACGAAAGCCGGCTTGCATATTCCGGATATCCATGCCATCTTTGTACTGCTACCTAGCACTATTCCAATCCTCCTTTGAATTTCTCCGCTCAAGATCCCCATATCCCCCTCTCCCAATCCTAAGAATTACATACTGGTCGTTTCCAATGCCTGTGAGCATCGTACACTACTTCTGATCATCGATTATGAATTTAAAGTACCCTGGCTCCATGGTTTCCTGTTTTGCAACAACATTTGCTGCATTCCTGATCATTGCCACTTCATTTATAGCTAATAAAGTTTCAGCGCAGTCATTCGACCATAGCGTTAGTAATAAAGTAGCAGCTTCCGCTTTTACAACCGGCGGCATGTCTTTTAAAGCCTTACTTAAACAAGGTTTTGTATCACTTCAATGGAATGCTGCCGCCAATGATTCAATCCAGGAAGTGACTATCGAAAAAAGTCTGGATGGCATATTATTCCATACTGTTAGTGTGGTAGATCAAAGTATCAGCACTAATATTTCAGAACCCTCCGCGTATAATGACGACCTTATTGCAGATAAAATGAATCCTGTATTCTATCGTCTCCGGGTAAAGCATCAGAATGGCAGGGAAACGATCTCGTCCGTGAAAAAGATTGATCCTCAATCAGCTCCGCAAATGATCATGATCTCCATTCCCGCCCAGGTTACAGGCGATAGTTTACAGTTTTCAATTCCCGACAACTGGGTTGATAAAAAAGTTGTGATCGAGATTTATAACAATGCTGGTGAACTGGTGCGTAGAATCACAGAACCACAAGCAATGCAAATTATAGATGTAGAAATGTTTGACCTCGCTGCAGGCACCTACCTGATCAGGACAGGCTGTGAAAAACAACTTGCCGTAAATTATGTAGTGAACCCAGCAAAGCTCTAGGCCTGCCATTTGCATCGGCATTATAAAATGTCTGAGATGAAAAGGTACAATATGAAATTCCCCATAATGGGAACAGTGTGGATGACCATGGTTCTGGTGCTGATGCAGGTATCGCTCCTTGCGCAAACAGTGTCTTTGGCAGAAAATGTGAATGATAATGAAAAAGTTTTCCGGGCTATTAAGCAAAAGGATAAAGTGATGCTGGAATGGGATGCGTTTACAATTTTAAGGGGAAGTCATTTCGCACTGGAGCGTAGTATTGATGGAAAGTCGTACAAAACCATCGCTCTGGTTTTTATGGCGGAAGATCCTGCAACAATACCAACTTATGGATACGCCGACCGTTCTGGGGTAAATGAAGGAGGGAATGTGTTCTACAGGCTTTTGGTTTACGACCGGAATGAGAAAGTTGTCAGGAAAATGGAATGTAGCAGGGACGATAAGATGGATTTACATAAAGGAATGGCGGTTACAAAATTTTAATGTGCATATATGTTGAAATTGTAAAATACGGTAACGATATTTGTACTCCGCGTCTTTATCCAATTTCTCCGATTTACCAGCTCATCTCCAATATTATGGAAACCAGATAAAATATTGGTGAGTTGGCTCCTGATTAATAATACAATGTAAGTTTCAGATAAATAATACCTGTTCAGGTGAACAGGACTATATACTATTTAAGACAGTTTTAAAGGGTACGATCAACAAGGCCTGGTTATTCTTAACCGGGCATTTTTTCATCCAATTTGGTTTATATAATAAACTGGTTTATATTTGAAATAAAATAAGCAAGGTGAGAACATTGTGGGTATTATTCCTGGTTTCAATGCTGGCGGGCTCTGTAACCGCCCAAACCACCATTCGGGGGAAGGTGAAAGACAACAAGGGAAAACCTGTTCCGGGTGCTAGTATATCACTTAAGGGAACCTATGATGGAGCTACAAGCGATTCAACCGGAACCTTTCAGTTCATGACAGTCGAAAATGGCGAGATGTTTCTGGTGGTCAGTTCCATCGGCTATGACCCACTCGAAAAGGCAGTGTTGCTGAATGGGCAGCCTCTTGACCTTCCATTACAGCTTCGGGAAGCCGCCGATGAGTTAAAAGCAGTAGTGATAACAGCCGGGAGTTTTGAAGCGAGTGATTCCAAAAGAACAACCGTTCTGAATTCCATTGATATCGTTACCACGGCCAGTGCCAATGCTGATGTAACTGCTGCGATAAGAACCCTTCCGGGTACCCAGCAGGTAGGGGAGAAGGAGGGTCTTTTTGTAAGGGGGGGCAGTGGTGAAGAAGCCCGGGTTTTTATTGACGGCACCCTTGTCAACAACTTCTTCTTTACATCGGTCCCCGATATTGCACAACGCGGTCGGTTCTCGCCTTTCCTGTTCAAAGGCACTGTGTTTAGTTCGGGTGGTTATTCAGCTCTTTATGGACAGGCACTATCCGGAGCACTCGTACTCGAAACCATTGACATGCCTGAACAAAATGCTGCAAGTATCGGAATATCCACGGTGGGTGTCAATGGCGGATATCAATACCTCAATAAAGAGAAAACCTTTACCTGGGGCGCTAACTATTCTTACACTAACCTGCTTCCATATTTCGAGTTGGTGAAGCAAAGACCTGATTATTTTAAAATCCCCGTCTTACATTATGGGGATGCAAATTTCAGGATTAAAACATCGAAAACCGGTATTCTCAAATTCTATGGAACCTGGCAGGTTAACCAGTTAGGATTAAGATCTCCTGATATAGATTCTACCCGTCTTAAGAATTCATTTAGTCTCTTTAACAACAATCTATATGCGAATTTATCGTGGAAGGAAAAAATAGGCAGTCATTGGAAACTTTTCCTTGGCAGTTCCTATAGCAATAACCTTGATGAGATAAGTAATCAGTTACAGGACGAAAATAATGATCCGGTTTTTAGTACGGAAATGCCTTACCGGTCAAAGAATTTTAACGGCGATATCCGCGCAGAATTGTCACAGGTTAAAGGAGTACTGGATAGAAGGCTATGGGGTTTAAGCATACTGCGGTTTGGTGGTGAATGGCTCTATTTTCGGGATCAATTGAATTTTACTGATTCAATAAGTAGTCGTAGCACCACTATCAATGATCATTTCAAAGCAGGATTTCTGGAAACCGATATTTATATCACCAATAATATTGCTGCCAAACTTGGAGCGAGATGGGAGCATTCCTCTTTGATGCAAAAATCAAATCTGGTACCGCGGGTGTCACTAGCCTATAAACTCGCACCCAAAAGCCAGGTTTCACTTGCCTATGGAATCTTTTACCAGAAACCCGAACGCAATCAGTTGGTTATTAACCAGGAACTTGATTATACCAGGGCAACACATTATATAGCCAATTACCAGAAAATTACAGCGCTGAATGTTTTCAGGGTGGAAGCGTTCTACAAGAAGTATGATGACCTGGTAAAGACGGTTCCGTTATTATCAAATCACGGAAAAGGATATGCGAAAGGGATTGAGCTTTTCTGGCGCGATAAAAAAACATTTAAAGGGGTCGATTATTGGATTTCTTATTCCTTCCTTGATACAGAAAGGGATTACCTCAATTACCCGGGTTTGCTAAAGCCAAATTTTGCAGCCAGTCATACTGCCTCATTGGTTATAAAAAAATTCATCACAAAACTGAAAACACAGTTCAATGCCTCTTATTCATATGCAACCGGAAGGCCATATTATAATATCCGCTATAATGAAAATGAGGGCAAAACGTTAGTAGCAGATCGCGGAGAAACCATTGACTTTAATAACCTCAGTTTAAGTGTTAATTACCTCCCCAATATAGGTCGGCAGAATGCAAAAGCTTTTACGGTTTTTGTTTTATCTGTTACCAATGTGCTCAACCAGGAACAGATCTATAACTATAATTATTCCTATAATGGTAGTATAAAGCAGGCTGTTCGCCCTCCTGCCAACCAATTCTTTTTTCTTGGCTGCTTCATTAGTCTCGGTGTAGACCGGACAGAAGATGTAATCAACAACAATCTCTAATTCATAAATCTTAATTCTTAATTCTTAAATCTTACATGATGACAAAGTGTTTCCTGCTTCTCTCCCTGCTTCTCCCAACATTATCAATGATGGCACAATCTGATAAGTATAAAACAGCGATGGTACAGCAGATCGCCAAATTAGACGGGGCCATGCAAAACGGGGGATTTACTGACCTTGCAAATAGTTTCGAACGGATTGGTGACGCCGAAAAGGAACAATGGCTTCCTTATTATTACGCAGCTTATTGCCAGGTGATGAATGGATTTATGGAGAAAGATAAATCAAAAGTGGATCCACTTGCCGATAAGGCGGAAGCCCTAATAACCAAAGCGGAAACCATTGCTGGTGCCCCAAACAGCGAAACAGAAGTTATCCGGAGTATGATTGCATCGAGCCGGATGATGGTTGATCCGCAGAGCAGATGGATGCAATATGGACAGGTTTCTTCAGGGCATATGGAGAAGGCAAAACAACAGGACCCTGCCAATCCGCGCCCCGTTTACCTTGAAGCACAATCCAAATTTTATACTCCGGAACAATTCGGTGGCGGAAAGGCTGTTGCAGCGCCGATCTTTGAAAAGGCTATCGCCATGTTCGATCAGTTTAAACCTGCCTCAGAAATACATCCTTCATGGGGAAAGTCGGCTGCAGAATACTTTTTATCACAGTGTAAGTAAGAAGTGATAATATTGAACTTATCCAAGCATCATCAAATAAAACACTTGTAATGTCTCAACCCGAAATACCTGGTAACAGAACCACCAATTTGATTAATCCGGATACGGATCCACCAAATACAATGTCAGAATCGGAAAGCCTTGCATTAATCAGCCAGATGATTCAGACTGCCCGCGAAGAACATAATGAGAATGGATTGGGGTGGAGGGTTTGGGGATGGATTCTGTTCATTGCCTCGCTGGGAACTTTCTTCATGTTGGAATATAACCTTAAAGGATCATTCTGGTTCTGGAACCTGGCCTTGCCGGTTGGCGTGATCCTTATGGTCATTACCTCCTACAGGAAGAAAAGTCATAAGCGGAACCGGACTTATGCACAGGACCTACTGGACAGGATGGGAGTGGGATTTTTCGCCAGTATTCTTTCAATGGTAGCCGGCATCAATTTTTATTACCAGGTTGCTGACAATCCGGGTGATATCGACTTCTGGGGGTTCTTCTTCATTCTCTATGCTTTCTGGATGTATATACATGGCAGCGCACTCAGGTTCAAACCTCTGATGGTGGGCGCTGCCCTGAATTGGCTTGCAGGCATAGCGATGTTTGGGATAGATGATATGAAGTATGAAATGTTGGTCGGCGCCCTGGCTATTCTCCTGGGCTACCTTGTACCCGGTTACCTTCTCCTGCATCAATCCAAAAAGGAGTTATCCCGGAATGTTTAAAGACCTTGACCCCATATTGCACACACCACTGCGGCTGGCTGTTGTTTCCCTGCTCATCAGTGTAAAGGAGGCGGAATTCACATTTATCCGTGAAAAAACCAATGCCACTGCTGGCAACCTGAGCGTACAGATGAACAAGCTGAAAGATGCGGGGTACATTGAGATCATAAAACAATTCAAAGAAAACTATCCGCAAACCATTTGCAGGATCACGCCAAAAGGCATAAAGGCTTTTGCTGAATATGTTGCCAATCTTCAATCTTATCTCAAAACGGATTCATAAATCAGGTAAAGCTTTAAAAACAATCCCTCCAAATTACTGTTATAGGCAGTAATCAATTTTTTGCGGATGGGTGCAGTTATTGAAGTAAAGAACCTGGTAAAGGCTTTCGGCGACCTGCTGGCAGTGGATGATCTCTCATTCACTGTATATGAGGGGGATGTTTATGGATTCCTCGGACAAAATGGGGCAGGTAAATCCACCACCATAAGGATGCTGCTTTCTTTGATCAGACCCGATTCCGGAAATATCACACTACTTGGGAAATCACTTCTCACCAAAAGGCACGCCATATTGCGGCAGATTGGTGCAGTAATTGAAAGACCCGACCTCTACAAATACCTCAGCGCCTATGAGAACCTCTCCATTTTTGCCCGAATGAGCGGTATAAAACCTGTCAATCGCAGTTTGATGGATCAACTTGAACAGGTGGGTTTGGCAGAGCGTGCTCATAGTCGTGTGGAAACTTATTCGCAGGGCATGAAACAGCGGTTAGGTATTGCCGTTGCATTGATTCATGATCCGCGGCTGGTTATTCTTGATGAACCTACTAACGGGCTCGATCCCCAGGGTATTGCTGATATGCGCAACCTTATAATCGGCCTGAGCCGCAATCTGAAAAAAACAGTGCTTGTTTCTTCCCATCTTCTGAGTGAGATCGAACAGATTGCTACCCGAATGATCATTATTGATAAGGGCAAAAAGATAGTAGAGGGTAACGTAGATGAATTATTTCATCCTGGTAACAACAGGGTGCACCTCGAAGTAGCTGAACAGGAAAAAGCCTGGCAACTGCTTTCTGAAAGCAGGTGGGGCCAGAACCTTGAAAGGGAGGATAATGCACAGTTGGCCCTGCAAATGCCACCAGAAGATGTTCCCCTGCTGGTGCAGTTTCTTGTAAAAAATGAGATCAGCATACTCTCCGTAAGAAAGGCAAATACACTGGAAGATTATTTCTTATCCCTAACCGCAGGAAAACAACATGTTGCAGCTTTTACAAATTGAACTATTTAAGATTTTTCGCAGACCACGAACCTATATCAGTTTTGTGGCAATCGGCGCTATTGTAATGCTTATTTTACTGGCATTCTATGTTGATGGGGCAAACTATATGGCATTTGGACTTCAAAGCCTCACGCAGAGTTTTGAGATACAGGGGAATGTTTTGAATGGATACCTGATCTGTTTCATCATACTCCAAACACTCCTGATCCATGTGCCTTTGCTGATTGCTCTTGTAGCTGGCGACCAGGTGGCAGGGGAGGCCAATATGGGAACGCTACGGCTTCTTATCACCAAGCCAGTGAGCCGCACCAACCTTATGCTTGCAAAATTCTTTGCATCCGCAATATATACCATGATGTTACTGGTATGGATGGCATTCCTTGCATTATTACTGCCCGTGCTGATTTTCGGTACAGGTGATCTGATGATCCTCAAAAGCGAAGAAGTTGTGGTGCTGTCAAAAGCAGATGTGTTATGGCGTTATTTTGCAGCTTTCGGGTTTGCGGCAATTGCCATGACAACAGTTGCAGCACTGGCATTCCTGCTTTCGATATTTGCCGAAAATTCTATTGGTCCTATTGTTTCCACGATGAGTGTGATTATTGTGTTCACCATTCTGAGCACTCTCGATATCCCAATTTTTAATGCAATCAAACCTTTTCTGTTTACAACACATATGATCGGATGGAAAGGATTCTTTGATGAGCCCGTTTCATGGCAGCAGGTTCTGCAATCGGCAGGAATTTTGATCATACACATAGTTGGCCTCGTAGTGGCCTCCGTAATAATTTTTAGAAAAAAAGATATTCTATCCTGAAATGAAAGCTATTACCATAAAATTTTCGCTTGCAGTACTTCTGCATCATTGTACTAATATTAAACGGGTTATTCCCATACTGCTGGTCATGCTGTTATTATCGGGCACCAGTAACTTGCTGGCGCAGGATGCAAATGGATTATTGTCTGAAATTAAAACAAAGCTTCAGAAGGTAAATGACTATGTAGGTGAAGGCAACCTCGTAACTGATGTATCCTTTATTAATATTCCCGATTCAAAAGTGAAGGTCTATTTCCGGCAACCAGACCAATTCAGAATAATCAAAGCCGATGGTATTTCCATTTTTCCTAAAGGTGGAATGAGTGTTAGTCTCAATACTCTTTTATCGGGAAAAGACTTTGTTGCTGTGCCGGGTGGTTATACAACCTACAATAAAAAGAAAATGGCCGTTGTGAAACTTTTGCCAGTGGCAGAAAATAGTGATGTGGTGTTAACTACCCTGGTAGTTGATGAATCAACCGCGTTGGTACACAAAACCACTACAACCACAAAAGACAATGGTACTTACGAAACATTTTTGGAATACGGAAAATATCTATCCTGGGGCTTGCCCGATAAGGTTCTTTTTGTTTTCAATACCAATGCATACAAGCTACCTAAAGCGGTTACTATGGAATATGAAGGAAGTAAAAAAGCCGCAGCTAAAAAACCTGCCGGTGATGGCAAAGGACGCGTATCCGTTACATATGATCGTTACCTCATCAATAAAGGCCTTCCCAAAGGGATATTCTAACCTCCATCACTCCATCCCTCCATCACTCCTCTTCAATGCGTTCATCCACCGCGTTGGCTAAAAACCGGTTGCTTACTTTTTTCAGTGGATTGCTGCGATTGGCTATGAATTCCTCCCTTTGGCGGATTATATCCAAACAGGTGAAAATGGCACTGAACATGGAACTTTCATCTGCCACATTCTTTCCTGCTATGTCAAAAGCGGTACCGTGATCAGGTGATGTACGCACTACCGGGAGTCCTGCAGTAAAATTAACCCCCTCTCCATGAGCAAGTGACTTAAAAGGAATTAGTCCCTGGTCATGATACATTGCAAGCACAGCATCAAAGCGTTCGTGGTATCCACGTGCAAAAAATGCATCAGCGGAAAATGGTCCCTGCACTATACTATTGCCCTGTTGTTTAAATTCCTTAATGGCAGGTTTAATGATCTCCTCCTCTTCGTTTCCGATCAATCCCTCATCGCCTGCATGTGGATTAAGTCCCAATACTGCGATCTTTGGTTTGTCTATTCCAAAATCCTTACGCATACTATCCTCTACCAGCCTTAGTTTAGATAATATATTCTGTTTTGTGATGAATGGTCCTACTGCAGTTACAGGAACATGTTCAGTTAACAGCGCCACCCGCATATTGGGTGCAACCATAAGCATAAGAACTTCTCTCGCATTGAAAGCATCTTTCAGGTAGGGGGTATGGCCGGTGAAAGGAAAGGATTCTCCCTGGGTGTTTTTTTTGTTTATAGGAGCAGTAACCAATCCGTCGATATGTCCCTCTTTCAAAGCCTGCACAGCACTGGTGAGTGATATTACAGCAAATTTTCCACCTGCCTCCGTTAGTAGGCCCGGGGTAATGGCTACATCTTCTTCCCAGCAATTAAATACGTTCACCTGCTTATGGTTGAGGCGGCCGAAATCTTTTAAGCTCTGGAAGTTTAAATTGTTTTCAGGCAATGCCTTCCGGTAAAAATTGATGGCTTTGTTGCTGGCAAAAATAACCGGGGTACATATTTCAAGAAGCCTGCTATTTGATATGGTTTTAAGGATCAGCTCCAGGCCAATACCATTGAGGTCACCACAGCTGATACCTATAACGGGACGGTTATTATCGGGAATAGTTGACATGGTCATTGATTAAGAAAGTGTAAAAATACAATATTCGGGGGGCGCGGGCAATACTGTATTTTTGCGGGCGCTATGTATACACTTAAAAAATCACTGGGTCAACATTTCCTCCGCGATGAAAATATTTGTCGCAACATCGTAGCTGCCCTTTTGGAAAGGCCATTTACCAAGCTCCTGGAAGTAGGCCCTGGTGGTGGTGCGCTTACCAAACACCTCCTAACTATTGACGGTATAGAATTCAAAGCAGTGGAGTTGGATACGGAGAAAGTACAATACCTTCAAAAGACCTTTCCGGCACTTGTAGGTAAACTCATCCATCAAAGTTTTCTGGATATTGATCCGCCGTTTGAAGGAAGCTTCACCGTAGTGGGAAATTTCCCTTACAATATCTCAACACAGATACTTTTTAAGATCCTTGAATGGGATGGGCAGGTGGAAACAGTTATAGGGATGTTCCAGAAAGAAGTGGCACAGCGCGTTGCAGCAGCACCCGGCTCAAAGGTGTATGGAGTTATTAGTGTATTGATCCAGGCCTTTTACCGGGTTGATTATCTTTTCGATGTATCTCCTGAATGTTTTATGCCGCCACCTAAAGTGATGAGCGGTGTAATTCGCCTTGTACCAGTTGATGATATACCTCTCATGCGTAGCCGAAAGGACTTTACACTACTTGTGAAAACAGCATTTAATCAACGACGTAAGACGCTTCGAAATGCAGTGCGGGGATTGTTTCCTCCCGAGGTGCTGGCTGATTCTTTTTTTAACCAACGGGCCGAACAACTTACAGTGGCTGAATTTGCGGCCCTAACTTTCAAAATGAATGGCAATGGCTAAAGTGCTGATAACAGCTAAAGTGCATCCATGGATGGCTGAAACACTGGAAGGGAAAGGTTATGAAGTACTCTACCTTCCTGCGATCTCTTATGATGAATTGAAAGAGATCGCGAAGGATGTTATTGGCCTCGTTGTAACCACCCGGCTAACGATAGACAGACATGTACTGGATGCTGCACCAAACCTAAGATGGATCGCCCGGCTTGGAAGTGGCATGGAACTTATAGATGTTAGCTATGCAGAATCGAAAGGCATAAAATGCGTTAGCAGCCCCGAAGGAAATCGTAATGCAGTTGCTGAACATGAACTGGGAATGTTATTATCACTGCTCAACAAAATAAACAGTAGCGCATGTGAAGTGAAAGAAAGAAAATGGATTCGTGACGCAAACAGGGGAACTGAACTGACTGGTAAAACTGTTGGGATTATCGGCTTCGGGAATACGGGGGGTGCTTTTGCACGGCTTCTGGAACCTTTTGGAGTAACAGTGTTGGCGTATGATCGTTATCGTTATGACTTTGCCCGTGGTTATATTCATGAGGCCAACCTGCAGCAGATCTGCCGGTATGCGAATGTTATCAGCATGCATGTTCCCCTTACCGACGAAACATTTCATATGGCAGATGATGATTTTTTTGACAGCCTTCAACTTCAACCTGTATTTCTTAATACCAGCCGGGGTAAAGTACAAGATACATCTGCGCTTATACGTGCCATCGAAAAGGGTAAGATCCGCGCTGCGGGCCTCGATGTGCTTGAAAATGAGAAACTTGAATCCTATTCTGAACTCGAATATCAACAACTAACCTGGCTTTGCAGCCAGCCTAATGTTCTTATAACACCTCATATAGCAGGGTATAGCGAGGAAGCATACCTGAAAATGGCACAGGTGGTTGTTAATAAATTATTCCTATAGTATATTGAACCGTTAGTATGGTAAAAATTGTATTTTTTTATATAAGCTAAAAAAATATATAATTTCTTACCGCGTGGCAATCTTAACATTTAATTAAGTTTAAAAAACATAAACTATATTGGCGTCGTAAAAATTAACCGCACATGAGAAAAATTTTATCACTGCTTTCCCTGGGCATGCTATGTTGTGCCTTATCATTTGGGCAAGCAAAAACTGTAAGTGGTCGGGTAACGGATGACAAAGGCAATCCTGTTCCCTATGCCACTGTGAAATTGAAAGGAAGTAAACAAGGCGTTTCAGCCGACCAGAACGGTAATTATACCATTTCTGTTAAACCTGGTGACATACTTGTTATTTCCTCAACAGACATCGTGCCGAAAGAAGTTACTGTCGGCGATGCAATTGTTTTAAACGTTCAGGTTCAGCAAAATGATGCTGCACTGAGTGAAGTGATCGTAACTGCACTTGGATTGAAAAGGGAGAAGAAAGCACTGGGATATGCCGCCCAGGAAGTTTCAGGCGAGAACCTGACTTTCTCCAATAATGTGGATGTAAGTTCGGCTCTGGCAGGTAAAGTTGCCGGAGTAAGACTTCTTGGATCTCCTTCTTCTACTTTCGACAATGCCAATATTATGATCCGTGGTGTGCAGGGATTGGGCCTTACCACACCTCTTTATGTCCTCGATGGAACTCCTGTTGACCAGAATGCAGTAAGTATGGATAATGTTGAGTCCATTACAGTACTGAAAGGTGCCGCTGCAACTGCTCTTTATGGTCAGCGTGGTGCTGCGGGTGTTGTAGTTCTAACCTCCAAAAAAGGTAAACGTAATTCCGGATCTACAATTGATGTGAAGAGTAGTATCAGTTTTGAAAAAGTATCTATTCTTCCTGAGTACCAAAACTCCTATGCAGGGGGTTATAGTTCTGCGCTTAGTAATCCTGCCCAGTATGGTGGCTATATGGATGACCAGGGTTGGTACAAATTCTTGTATGATCCTAGTATTCACCCTGCCGAATGGGCTGGATGGGATGGTCAGAATATCCTGGAATATGGTGCCGATGAAAGTTGGGGGCCTAAGATTGATGGTACTACCCAATACCGTCCGTGGTATAGCTGGTATCCTGGAGAAAATTTTGGTAAAACAGAAGTTATCAGGGCACAACCAAATAATGTGAAAGACTATTTTGAGACTGGCCGAAATCTTACCAATTCAGTGGCTTTCAATAATAGTGGCGCAAGTCATACTTTCCGATTGTCATACCTGAACCAGGATAGAAAACTAATCCTGCCTAATACAAAGCGTCAACTTCACCAGTTGGGTATGAACGGTATCTATGACATTTCTAGCCGGGTTTCTATATCAACTGATATGCAGTATACCCTTGATGAAAGAACTGGTCAGCCATTTGAAACTTACCGTAATGATGGTTTGAACGTAACGCAGAACTTTAACCAATGGTTCCAGCGGCAGTTAGATATCAAAGGCATGAAGAATTACCGTGAACCAGATGGTCGTGTTAATTCATGGAACATCGGAGATCCTAATACTACCGGCGATATCAATGCAATTACAACTCCCCAATACTGGGATAATCCTTTCTTTATAGCTAATGAAGCATATGGCACCAGCAGAACACACCGCCTCGTAGGAAATGTTGGACTTACAGTTGAAATTCTGAAAGGCTTGAAATGGTATTCCTATGTCAGAAAAAGCTCGTACAATTCTGTAAACGATTTCAGAAGGGGAACTGGTGGTCTCGAATTGGATGCATATTCACAGAGCCAGGACCAGAACAATGAAATGAACTATGAAACAAACCTTGGTTATGTGAAGAAGTTCGGTAATATTTCTTTTGATGGCTATATTGGTGGAAACATCCGTAAAAGTAAAAGAGAATGGCAGAGCATGTCTACCAACGGCGGACTTTCAGTTCCAAACTGGTTTAATATCCGTGCTTCAAAAGAAAAGGCAAATTATTTTAATGATCTTGATCAGCGTATGGTCAGAAGTGTGTATGGTAAAGCTTCTTTCGGCTTTAAGAACTTCCTTTTCCTGGATGTTACAGCACGTAATGACTGGTCTTCTGCATTACCACTTGATAACAACTCTTATTTCTACCCTTCTGTTACTACCAGTTTTGTATTCTCTGACTTATTGCAGGGAGATATTAAAGATTGGCTGACCTTCGGTAAATTACGTCTGGCCTACGCTTCAGTTGGATCTGATATCGACTATGCACAGGTTAATACCGACCTTGTTGGTGGTGCGCCATTTGCTGGTACACCAATAGTTACTACAGGAAACATTTACAGAAGCGGCCGGGTAACTCCTGCACTTGCAAAATCTTATGAGGCTGGTCTTGAACTAAAATTGTTCAGAAAGCTTGGTGTTGACTTCACGGTGTACCAGAATGACAATACTGACCAGATCATCAATGTTGACGTGTCGGCAACAAGTGGTTTCAACCAGGCACAGGTTAATGCTGGTTTGATCCGTGCAAAGGGATGGGATCTGACACTAACTGGTGATATCCTTAGTGACAGGAACAAAGCATGGCAGGTGAGCTTCAACCTTGCACAGAATAAGAGTGAGATCGTAGAACTTGCCGAAGGCCTTAATACTTATTTGTATTCAACTACCTGGAATGATACTCGCCTTGAGCACAGGGTAGGCAAGCAATG
The DNA here is from genome assembly GCF_000814325.1 of Flavihumibacter sp. ZG627. Taxonomy (GTDB): domain Bacteria; phylum Bacteroidota; class Bacteroidia; order Chitinophagales; family Chitinophagaceae; genus Flavihumibacter. The sequence goes on from NZ_JPHF01000001.1 coordinate 540,077, forward strand.
GGGTACACTTGTAGGAAGAAAGTACAGAATTGATCCCAAAAATGGTAAAGTTATCATTGGAACAAATGGTGTTCCACAGTATGACATCAACCAGGAGATTGGAAACGTTCTTCCTGAATTCACAGGAGGATTTGTAAATAATTTCCGTTACAAGGCTTTTGATCTTTCTTTCTCTATTGATTTCCAGAAAGGCGGTATGTTTTATTCAACCACAAGAATGTTCCTGGAAGGAACCGGGCTTGCTGCTGAAACTGTTGGTGTGAACGATAAAGGCAATGATATTCGTTCTTTCCCAAGTTTGGGTGGTGGTGTTCGTGTAGATGGTAGTGATGGAAATGGTGGCGACAGAACTGTTTATGTTCCTGCTCGCCGGCACTACTATACCAACCTGCAACGTGATGCAAATAGCTTTGTATATGACGCCTCTTACGTAAAATTGCGTGAAGTTCGCCTTGGCTATAATCTTCCTAGTAACATTACTAAAAAGGTGATGGTGAAGGATGCTAACTTCAGCGTATTTGTTAGCAATGCATGGTTGATTTATGCTGAAACCAAAGATCTGGGAATTGACCCTTCTGAGCTTGAATCATCATGGACAGAAGGTGGGCAGTTGACAGCAACCCGCCAGATTGGTGCAAGCCTGAAACTTACATTCTAACCTATCAAAACCAAATTAGAAATGAAGAATACATTATATAAATCGTTATTATGTGCCTTCCTCGTAACCGGAGCAGTTTCCTGTTCAAAGTACGATGAAAGCTTCAACGTAAACCCGGCTAACCCCAGTCCGTTAGCCCTTCAAACCCGATTCCTTCTTTCAAGTGCTCTTCAAGGTGTTGAAGACGGCAGCTTTTCTATCAATGCAGGGAATTTTTATGTTCAATATCTTGCAGAAGGACCCTATCCCGGAGCTTCCCTATACACTGGTAAAAACTTTGATTGGGCAGGCATTTATACCGGACCACTTTATGACTTACAGCAGATCCTGAACCTTGTGGAAACACAAGCACCAGCAGCAGCCGAGGGAAATGGTAGCTACGCTAACCAGAAAGCAGTAGCTACAATACTTCAGTCTTTTCTTTATATTCAAATGACTGACCGTTGGGGGGCAATTCCTTATAAGAATGCTCTTAAAGGATCTAATGATCTTAAGCCTGTTTATGATAGCCAGGAAAGTATTTATGCAGATGTTTTTGTAAAACTTTCAGAAGCAGTTTCATCAATTGATGGGGGAAACCCCGTTGCTGGCGACCTGCTTCTTGGTGGTGATATGGAAGCATGGAAAAGATTTGCCAATACTTTGAGAATGTCGATGGCTCTTCGTTTATCTAAAGTTGATGCAGCGAAGGGAAAGGCAGAATACAATGCGGCAATTACTGCTGATGGGGGTGTGATCAGCTCCAATGACGAAAATATAGAGTGGAACTATATCGATGATCCTGCTTATTTCAATCCCTGGTATCAGAACTATACTATTTCCAATCGAAATGATTTCGCTATCAGTGATGTTTTAGCCAATTACATGCTGGATAAAGGCGATAAGAGAATTGAAGTATATGCTGAAGAACTGGCAGGAGCAACTCCTTACAAAGGATTGTTATACGGATCCAGTGCTGCTAAAAATATTCCGGGTGCTTACAGCCGTGTAGGTGATGCATTCAGGGGTAAAACAAGTCCAGCAAGGATTTTCAATTATCCCCAGGTACTTTTTATGCAAGCGGAAGCTGCTAAAATCGGTTATATTGAGGGTGGCGATGCTGCTGCTGCCTTGTTCTATGCTGATGCAATTAAAGCCTCATGGGAAATGAATGGGGTGTTTAACCTTGCTGATTTCACTGCTTATTTGGCGGAGGTAGCGTATGTTCCTGCTTCAGGATATGAGCAGATTATGACTGAAAAATGGGTTCATAACTACCTTAATGGTTATGAAGCCTGGAACGATTGGAGAAGAACTGGTTATCCTGTTCTTGAGCCCGCTGAAGACGCAGTTGATACACGCGGTATTCCTGTACGCCAGGGTTATCCAACCAAAGAAGGTGCTCTTAACCGCGAAAGCTATGAGGCTGCCGTGGCTACTCAAGGTGTGGATGATAACTACACATTTATCTGGTGGGATAAATAATATTTATTACAAACTGTTGATTATCCAGATAATTTTAAGGGCCGTCTCTCCGGAGACGGCCCTTTTTTTAACCCTCTTGCTTGGTGGTTAGAACATAGTTGTCTATCTTTGATTCAATTAAGTGCAACGCTTTCGCATCAGCTGAAGGCGTTGTACTTTTTTTTACTTTAACCAAAGGAGGTTAACTATGACAGATGTAATCTATGTATCAAAAGAGACCCTCGAGCAGATGAAGGTAGAACTCCAGCACTTAAAAGGAGTGGAGCGCCCCGCTGCCTCAAGAGCCATTGCCGAGGCACGGGAAAAAGGTGACCTCAAAGAGAATGCAGAATATGATGCAGCAAAAGAAGCCCAGGGCTTGCTGGAAGCAAAGATCAAGAAAATGGAAAGCGATCTTGCCCTTGCCCGTATCCTGGATGCCACGGATATCGATACCAGCAAAGTATCGATCCTTACCAAGGTAACTGTATCAAATATGGCTACTAAGAAAACCGTTACCTACCAGATCGTTTCAGAGAAAGAAGCCGATCTTAAATCTGGTAAAATATCTGTCACCTCACCTATCGGCCAGGGATTACTTGGTAAAACTATCGGTGAAATAGCTGAAGTGAAGGCACCCGCCGGTATCATCAAGTTTAAAGTGGAAGCCATTTCCGCATAGATCCAACCAAACGCCATAAAATTCTTCTTAAAGACGACCACCAACTGGTCGTCTTTTTTTTGCCCCATTTCCCGATAACAATTTATTAATAATCCGGTAACATTGGCTTCATTTTGAGATAACATTGGGTGGATAGCTTTGCACCCATGTTACGCGTTATATTATTTATTCTGTTGATAATACCTGTAAGCATCCAGGCACAGCGTACTATTAAATGGAATGGGCTCCACCTCAATGCGATCGATAAACAGGGGCGCAAGCAGGGAGAATGGCTGTTCTTCGACAAGAAAGGCAACGCTGTGATGCAATGCAGTTTTAATAATGATATGGTGAGTGGGCCAAGAGTATTCTTTAATAATGGCGATACAATACTGGTTCGGCTGGAAAGGAAGAATGACCGGGAACCATTCATTTATTATTATAAAAACCAGCAAATTAACGGCGTCTTTGCCCATAAAGGGGATGACTTCAATATTGAACTGGATCATATTCCCGCTGGCTTTACCGCGGCAGATATACGTGAATTGAAACGCTGGTACGCAGTTAAAATTGAACCCGTTTATATGTTCGGGGTAGAGCGACTCGCAGATTATTTTAGTGCAGCTTATTATAAATCGAACGCCATTCCCAACTGGCACCATAACTTTGTACTAACCATCAATGCATCGGGTAAGGTAACCAATGTGGAGTGGGAAGAGAAAGACGAGTTGTGGACAGCTAACCTGGAAAGGGAAGTGTTTGATATGTTCTACAGCATGGGCCGCTGGCAACCATTCTTCGATACCTGGCAAACCCAGGAAATTAAAATAACGATGTCATTAGGTGCTGATTTGAAAGCAATCACAGCAAGATGACAATATTCTCAAAGATTATCAACCGCGAGATCCCTTCCTATAAGATCGCCGAAAATGACAAGTTTTACGCCTTTCTGGATGTATTCCCCATAACCCATGGGCATGTTCTGGTAGTACCTAAAATGGAAGTGGATAAATTCTACGAAGTTCCGGATGCCTATCTTAGTGAAATCCTTGTATTCGCAAAACCTATCGCCAAAGCCATAGAACAGGCCTTTCCCTGTAATCGCGTAGGCTCTGCTATTATCGGCATTGAGGTTCCACATGCGCATCTCCATCTTGTCCCCATCAATAATGCCGACGACCTCAACTTCACCCGTGGCAAAATCACTGTAACAGAAGACGAACTTAAGACGGCACAGGAAAAGATCCTGGCTTATTACAGGAATTTATAATATCCCTTTTTTGCTGTTCACATCGCTTTTTTAGCTGTTCACATCGCTTTTTTTGCTGTTCACCACATTTTATTGGATGGAATAAAATATATATATAATATAGCATGTTGTTTTCAGCGCCTTGTATTTTCAAACCAGGAGTAATTCCGACGGATGTTGGCGATACGTTGGCCGCAGTATAATCGAAGCATATTCGAAACATACGCTGAAAGCCGCTATTTTATTAATGTTTAAAGCAATATTCTATGGCAAAAAATGCAAACAATGCGATTTTGGAGGGCTTTTATGGAAAGGTGGATGGAGGTTATATCCTTCGCCGCCGGGGAAAAACTAATCATATCTATAAAGCCCCTCCTCCCTCCGGTAAAAAGCCGTCAAAAGCACAGCTGGAAAACCGTCTGAAATTCAAAAAGGCAGTAAAATATGCCGTAAAAGTGAAGCGTACCCCTGCTCTTCGGGCTCGGTATGCTAATAAAATGGAGAAATGGCAAAACATTTATAACCTTGCAATAAAGGATTTCCTCAAATCCCCGGGGATCCTGAGCTTCGAAACCAAAAATTACAAAGGCCAACCCGGAGACAAGATATTTATTACTCCCCAGGATGACTTTGCAGTTGCTAAACTTACCATATCAATTTTTGACCCCCATGGTAATCTGGTTGAAAAAGGAAAGGCCTTTTCTGAAAGGGGCGTCTTCTGGGAATATTGCACCACTGTACATAATGAACACTGGAAGGGGAGTACCATCTCCATGAAAGTATTTGACCTGCCGGGGAATGAAGGCTTGGCCGATACTATTGTTTAGCAGGGTAGAAATTTATGGCTGCCGGAGGCGATGAATATTCTGCCTTATAAAGTCGTCCCAGCCCTTTGCCTTTGACTGAAGGGCTGGTATTACTGAACTGGTCTGGTAATGATGACAAATGGCAACTGCAAGGGCATCAGATGCGTCAATATATTCCGGTACTTCCGTTATGGTGAGTATGCGCTGTAACATCTGCCATACCTGGTGCTTATCGGCATTTCCGTTACCGGTGATGGATTGCTTTACTTTTTTAGGTGAGTATTCGCATACTTCCAGTCCCGCCTGTATGGCCGCCGCTATTGCCACGCCCTGTGCCCGCCCCAACTTAAGCATACTTTGAACATTCTTACCAAAAAATGGTGCTTCAATAGCGAAAGTAGTTGGTTTATATTCAGCTATCAACTCCACTACTTTTCTATGTATCAGTTCCAGCCTTACATGCTGGTCCTTTTTTGCATTCAGTTTCAGCACATTCATATGAACCAGCTCCAGTTGCTGACCATTGATGGCCAGAATACCGTAGCCCATCACAATGGTACCAGGATCTATTCCAAGAATTATTTTAGAGGGCTTAACTGACAAGAGATTATTTTTATCGGGGATGATCAGTACCAAAAATATCAAAATCTTTCTCAACTACTGGCTGGGACCAATAATATTCCTATGGCTCACCTGGGCAATTTATAACCAGGTGATCTCACAACCTGATCTGCCACAGGCCTGGATCAATATTAAGGCATCATTAAATGCCGGTGGACAAATACGAATAATCGCCGTAATTCTTTTAATGATCGTAAACTGGGGTATTGAAGCAGTGAAATGGCGCGAACTGCTTCGTCCACTGCATCATCTTTCCTTATGGCGGGCCCTGAAGGCAACACTTGCTGGTGTTGCATTTGCCGTGAATACACCTAACAGGATCGGGGAATATGGTGGCCGTGTTCTTTATCTTCCTGACAACAAAAGGTTGCAGGCCGTTTCACTAACGCTGATTGGCAGCTTCAGCCAGTTACTGGTAACTATGATGGCAGGTACAGCCGGGCTCTGGTTATTATACTTTGGGGCCCTGGAAATTCATCCTCCCGCTTATTGGTCATCAAATGCATTATGGATAAGAGTTCTTTGCCTTGTATTATCAACAACAACCATTTTGTTATTGTTAGTATACCTTCGCATCAGCTGGCTTGTCAGGCTCTTTGAACGCCTGCCGGGTGTTGATAAATGGGGTAAAGCATTGCTGGTGATTGACCACCTGCCGGTTAGAATTTTGTTAAGAGTGCTCGGATGGTCAATGATACGTTATACAGTATTTGTGATTCAGTATATATTACTGCTCCAAAGCTTTGAAGTAACATCATTGATCTGGGTTTCAAGCTGGATGATCAGCGTGCAGTTCCTGATGCTTGCAGTTATTCCCACTATTGCTCTGGCAGAACTGGGATTGAGAGGACAACTGGCACTTGAATTGTTTGGATGGATCAGCACAAATACATTGGGTATTGTAACTGCTTCTATCGCGCTATGGCTGATAAACCTGGTTACACCTGCACTGATTGGCAGCTTACTGATCATCCGGATCAAGATCTTTAATCCTATGAATAAAAAGGATACCCCCGTTGGGGAGATCCCGAAAAATGAAATTTGAAATGAAGTTTAGTACCATAACTGCTACCTTACTGGCCATTTTCTTTTCGCTTAAGCTGAATGCTGTAAATGAATTCTGTGGTATTCGTAATGTTGCCTTCCAGGGTGGTGAGTCTACTACTTATAAGGTCTTCTATACACTTGCAGGAGTATACATCGGGGCGGGTGAAGCAAGTTTCAATGTGAACCTTACTAACCTCAATGGCAAGCCCGTGTATCATCTTATTGGTGATGGGAAAACCTATAGCTTCTACGATAGCTTTTTCAAAGTGCGTGATCGCTACGAATCTTTTATTGATACGGCTTCCCTTCAGCCATACCGTTTTATCCGTAAGGTGGATGAAGGTGGATATAAGAAATTCCAGACGGTGAATTTCGACCATGCTAAAAACAAGGCTATCTCCAATGAAGGCACATTCAATGTTCCAAATTGTGTGCAGGACGTTGTGAGTGCAATCTATTATGCAAGGAATATCGATTTCAACAAATACAAACCCGGCGATAAGATCTACTTCAATATGTTCCTCGATAATGAGACATTTAATCTTTATATCCGTTACCTGGGCAAGGAAACCATTAAGACAAAATACGGAAAGTTCCGCGCCATCAAATTCAAACCCCTACTGGTTAAGGGAACTATTTTTGAAGGGGGGGAGAAGATGGTTGTATGGGTTAGTGATGATGGAAACAAGATTCCATTACGTATTGAAAGTCCAATCAGTGTAGGTAGTGTAAAAGTGGATATGATGAATTATAAAAACCTTCGTTACCCGCTCAGCAGTTTAATATCGCTGAATTAATCGCCACAAAAAATTAACTGCGGCAGAGAATCCTTTTTTCTTTCCCTCGCTAATTCACAGATCAGAGAGTGCCAATACATCTCTACTGCGTATACCCTTCTCTGTAAGTTGTAATGTACAACATTCTATTTGCGGATCATGTTCAAAGAAAAGGATATAATCATTCCTTAAGGCTTCTTCAAGAAATAATTTCTTTTCTGCAAGAGTGGTAAGAGGGAACATGTCATATGCCATCACATATGGCAGCGGAATATGCGCGGCAGCGGGCAGGAGATCAGCCATAAAAACAATGGTCTTTTCCTTGTAGCGGATTTGAGGCAGCATCATGGAATTGGTATGTCCGCTTACAAACCGTAAATCAATATTTTCATTAAAAGAAGTTTTCAAAATGTTCTCCGGTGGCGATGACATCCAGTTGTTCTGTGAACTTCCTTTTGCATAAGGCAGTTCAATGAATTGTAGTTGCCCGCTTTCTTTAATGGGTAGTATATTCTCCTTCAGAAAAGATGCTTTCTCGCGATCATTGGGCTCCACAGCCCAGTTCCAGTGTTCTTCATTACTCCAGTAAACTGCATTTGGAAATGCGGGTAATAATTTATCGCCCACGCGAAGTATACTTCCGCCGCAATGATCAAAATGCAGATGTGTCAGTATAACATCAGTAATATCTTCCCGGTTAAATCCGTGCTTTGCCAATGATTTGTTGAGGGTTGCATCACCATGCAGATGGTAATGTCCAAGAAATCTGGCATCCTGTTTATCACCAATCCCATTATCAACCAAAATCAATCTCTTGCCATCTTCTATCAGCAGGCATCGCATACTCCAGATGCAAAGATTGTTCTCGTCTGCTGCGTTGAGTTTGTTCCAGATAGATTTTGGAACAACCCCGAACATGGCTCCTCCATCAAGTTTGAAATTTCCCGTATCAATGGTGTATAGACGCATAATGCTTTTCATAAACTTTTTTGGTATAGAGTAATGCAAAGAGTCCTAAAACAAAAAATACACCCAGCGCTACAATTGAATTACGCATACTCCCGGTTAGTTCCTCCATATAGCCGAATGTGAAGATCCCGATAACGATTGCGATCTTTTCGGTTACATCGTAAAAGCTGAAAAAGGAAGTTGTATCTTTTGTTTCCGGGATCAATTTTGAATAGGTACTTCTGCTCATACTCTGTATTCCTCCCATTACCAATCCCACTCCGCTGGCCAGGAAATAAAACTGCATATGAGTCTGAACAAAATATCCGCCCACACAGATTCCGATCCAGAGTATTACTGAAAGTATAAGTACATTCAGGTTGCCGATATATTTCGAAAGCCTGCTCATAATGATGGCTCCCACCATGGCTACCAATTGAATAAGAATAATGGTGATCAGTAATTTGGGTTCGTCATCCGGGTTGGGGAATATGGTCTTCTTGGCAAATCCGGCGGCTACCAGCATTACTGTTTGCACTCCCATACTATATAGAAAAAAAGCAAACAGGAATCGTCGCAGGGCTGGCATATGTTTTAATTGATTCCATACCAGTTGCAACTCATGAAAACCATTAACCAGAACATGCTTTTTAGCCTGTCTTTCTTCCTTGCTGGTTTCGGGCATTACGCGAAGGGTTAGCTGCGCAAAACCAAACCACCATAGACCTACCAGGAGGAATGATATCCTTGCGCCGATGGTTTTATCCGTTTCATCCAGCCCGAAGAGACCGGGTTTTAAGATCACCACAAAACAGATTATCTGCAGTAATACACTTCCAATATAGCCCAGCGCAAATCCTTTGGCACTGATCCTGTCCTGGTCTTCCGGCGCTGCTATATCTGGTAAATAGGAATTGTAGAACACGATACTGGACCAATAGCCGAGGGCTGCGATGGCAAACATAATAATGCCGTATTCGATGCGGGTGGGAGTAAAGAAAAATAGTGATACACATGCTGCGGATCCAAGAAAACAAAATGCCCGCAGGTAACTTTTTTTGTTTCGTTTATAATCTGCGATGGATGAAAGTATAGGCGAACTGAATGCCACTACCAGGAATACCACCGCAAGTGCATAGTCTATGAGGGCTGTATTCACAAATTCACGCCCGAAGAAGTTGACTTTATGGTCACCATTTCCGTTTCCGGTACTACTGATGGCTACAAAATAAGCAGGGAAAATGGTGGATGTGATAACCAGGTTATAGGCACTGTTCGCCCAATCATACATTGCCCAACCATTTATAACTTTCTTGGGAGCAGTAACCATATTTGAGGTTTGTTAAATGATACCCGTCCACAGCAATATAAGAAGAATTATCCCTGCTGCAATCCGGTAGTAACCGAACCAGCGGAATCCATGTTTCTGAAGAAAGCCAATAAAGAATTTAATAGCCAGTAATGCAACAACAAAGGCTACGATATTTCCAACAATGAATGCAACCAGATTATCGGTTGATGCTAATAGCAATTCATAACCTTTCTGTTCCCCGCCGCCTTCAGTCTTCCAGTTTTTAAGAACAAGTGAATATCCTGTTGCGGCAGCCATGGTTGGAACAGCGAGGAAAAAAGAGAATTCTGCAGCAAGATTCCTTGACAATTTTTGCTGCATACCTCCAATGATAGATGCTGCACTGCGGCTCACACCTGGTATCATTGCTATACATTGCCATGTGCCTATGATCATAGCCCGGCCAATGTTTATGTCTTTTTCTTCCCTGATCAGCGGATGTTGAAAATACCTGTCAATAAAGATGAGAACAATTCCGCCCACAAGCAGTGAAATAGCCACTGTAAGCGGACTCTCCAGCATGGCGTCAATCTGGTCCGAAAAAAGAAAGCCTAATACCAATGCCGGTATCACTGCCATCACAAGCTTGATGTAAAAGCTGAAACTTTTGAAATCAACAAACTTCTTCCAATAGAGCACCACAACCGCCAGTATTGCGCCCAATTGTATGGCTACTTCAAATAGTTTGGTAAATTCTTCTTTATGTATGCCCAGTAATGTGCTGGCAATGATCATATGGCCGGTAGAGGACACGGGCAGAAACTCCGTCAATCCTTCAACGATGGCAACGATGACGGCTTCAAAAATACTCATGTGGTAATCAGGCTTTTTTTGGCTTCCTGAAGATGGCTACTACTTCCAGGGCGAGGCCCGCCAAAATAAGGATTGGTGCGATCGTAATCCTTGTGGTGCTATAAACCTCTTTCTGGTCAAATACACCGGCATCTGAACTTTTACCACCTGCCATCAGGAGCATTCCCAATGCAATTACTGCAATTCCAGCGATCATGAAAATATAGTTCTCTTTCCCAAACAAGCTTTCAGAAGTGTGGGTGTGAATGGTTTTGGTGGCTTTCTTCGACATAACTTATTTTAAATATTGTAATATAAATCTTACCTCTCAAATCTTACCTCTTACCTCTTACCTCTTACCTTTAGTACAGGTCATCCAGCTTCATCTTAAGATACTTGATAACGCTGCGATGTGTACTTAGCAAAGAAATCAGGATACCCAGTATAATGATGCCTCCTCCAAGCAGTAATAACCAGGTCATATCACGCATGGCCTTAAGCTCTGGCAACTGTTTCTCGGCGAAAACTATCAGGGCAATTATTCCAGCAACAGCAATGAGTCCTGCGAAAAGGCCATTAATGATCGCTCTCATATCCATTGGCTTTGCAATAAATCCACGGGTTGCACCTACCATCTGCATGGTTTTGATGAGAAACCTGTTGCTGAACATGGCAAGCCTGATGGTATTATCAATAAGTACGATCACTACTATGCACAAAACAATCGCGATGATAAGTAATACAAGGCTGATCTTTTGAACATTCTGGTTAAGGTTGTCAACCAGTGATTTCGGGTATTGCACATCGTTGACCCCGATATTCTGCTCGAGGTCAGTAGCGATGGCTGAAAGAGAATCGGAATGCACATATTGGTTACGAAGCTTGAAATCGATACTGGCGGGCAGTGGATTGGCATCAAGAATATTCTTCCAGTCGTCATTGCCATCAGCCATGAACTTATCGCGGGCGAGGTCTTTGGTGACGTATTCGTATTCCTTTACGTAAGGCTTGTCCGCTATATATTGTACCAGCGCAATACTGTCTTTTGGGCTGATATTTTCGCGCAGGTATACCCTTACCTCCACATTTTCCTTGAAGTATTGTCCCAGTTTGTTGGCATTGATCACGATCCAGCCAAGCAGACCAAGAATGAAGAGCACCAGCGAAACGCCCAGGATGGACATGAAGTAAGATGGTTGGGAACGTTTTGCGGATGATTTTCCGATTTGCGTCATGTTTTCAATTTTCAGTGGGTTAGTACCGTATCAATGGGGACAAAAATAGCGGTTTTACCGGTTCAGTTTGTATTTTTGTGCCCCACTAAACGATTGTGACCAGCAGTATTATTGCGGGTTTGAAAGCATCCCCTCAATTTTAGGCTGGTTTTCACATTTGCGGAAATTACCGAATACCAATCAACGAGCAACAAATCAATGGACTACAGTTTCAGGCAGATCGAAAAAAAATGGCAGCAGCAATGGAAGGAATCCAATGCATACCAGGTATCCAACAATTCGGATAAACCGAAATGTTATGTGCTTGACATGTTTCCCTATCCAAGTGGATCAGGGTTACATGTAGGCCACCCGCTCGGGTATATTGCCAGTGATATCTACAGCCGCTTTAAGAGACTTAAGGGGTATAATGTGTTGCATCCTATGGGTTATGACGCATTCGGACTTCCCGCAGAGCAATATGCAATTGAACATGGTGTTCATCCCGCCCTGAGTACGGAACAGAATATAGCAACCTTCCGCAAGCAACTTGATAATATAGGTTTCTGTTTCGATTGGAGTCGCGAGGTGAGAACCTGTGAACCGGAATATTACCGCTGGACGCAGTGGATCTTCCTTCAGTTATTTAAATCCTGGTACAACAGGCATCTTTCCCGCGCCGAGCCTATTGAACAACTTGTTTCCATATTTGAGAAAGAAGGAAATTTTTCGCATATATGTCCGGGTGATCCTTCCATTGTTTTTTCGGCAACGGAATGGAAAGCATTTACAGAGAAATACCAGCAGGAAATTCTCATGCATTATCGCCTTGCTTATTGCGGGTATGGTGAGGTTAACTGGTGCGAAGCGCTTGGTACTGTACTTGCCAATGACGAAGTGATCAATGGATTGAGTGAAAGGGGAGGGCATCCGGTGGTAAAGAAAAAACTTCGCCAATGGTATCTCCGTATCACAGAATATGCTGATCGCCTGCTGGAAGGTTTGGAACGCATCGATTTCTCTGATGCTATGAAAGAAATGCAGACCAACTGGATCGGTAAAAGCTATGGTGCGGAAATTGATTTCGAAGTAAAACTTCCCGGAGCGGAAAGTAATGCGCCATTCGCCAAACTCAGGGTTTATACAACCCGTCCAGATACCATTTTTGGCGTTGATTTTATGGTTGTTGCACCCGAACTGGAGATCGTGGAATCCCTGAAATCAAAGGAACAGGCGAACGATGTTGATGCATATCTAGATTATGTGAAAAGTAGAAGTGAGCGTGAACGTATGGCTGAGAAAAAGATCAGCGGCGTGTTTACTGGCTCCTTTGCTATCAATCCATTCAATGGCCGCGAGATCCCGATCTGGATATCAGAATATGTACTTGCCGGCTATGGCACGGGCGCAATCATGGCAGTGCCCTGCGGCGATGAGCGCGACCATAAATTTGCCGAGCATTTCAATATACCCATCACTAACATTATCGGAGAATTCTATGATGGAAAGGAAGCCAATCCAACCAAGGATGCTGTATTGGTGAACAGTGATTTTCTTACAGGTGTTCAGATGCGGGAAGCCATACAGATCGTAAATGAGAAGATAGAGTTGATGGGAATCGGCAAACGCAAAGTTAACTTCCGCATGCGCGATGCAGCATTCAGCCGCCAGCGTTATTGGGGTGAACCATTCCCCATAAAGTGGATGGATGGCCTGGCCATTGCTTTGCCCGAATCGGAACTTCCCCTTGAACTGCCCCATGTTGATAGCTATAAGCCTGGTCCGGAAGGTGAAGGACCGCTTGCCAATATTCCGGAATGGGTAGAAAGGGAACTAGAAACCAATACCATGCCCGGATATGCCGGCTCTTCCTGGTATTTCCTGCGTTATATGGACCCTCATAATGACGCTGCATTCTGCGATAGGAAAGTCAGCGATTATTGGGGGCAGGTTGATATATATATTGGAGGAACAGAGCATGCCGTGGGGCATCTCCTTTATAGCCGCATGTGGACCAAAGCCTTGTATGACCTGGGTTATCTTGGATTTGATGAGCCATACAGGAAACTTGTTAACCAGGGAATGATACAGGGCAGCAGCCGCTTTGTATATCGTCTCCACGGATCTCAAACATATATTTCGAAAGGCTTGCTCAGAAATGAAGAAACTTACCAGGGCAAACCTGTTGATAAGATCCATGTTGATGTCAATATTGTTGATGGATATGAACTTGATATAGAAGCATTCAGGAGTTGGAGACCCGATTGTTCTGCTGCTGAATTCATACTTGAAGATGGTAGATACATTTGCGGTAGCGAAGTGGAAAAGATGTCCAAGTCAAAATTCAATACGGTCAATCCGGATCATATCGTTGAAAGATTTGGAGCAGATACTTTCCGTATGTATGAAATGTTCCTAGGGCCGGTTGAAGTCAGCAAACCATGGGATACAAAAGGTATTGAAGGAGTCCATCGTTTCCTGAAAAAATTATGGAGACTTTTTTTTGACGAAGAAAAGGGCTCGATGCTTACGGATACCGAACCAACAGCTGCCGAGCTTAAGATTTTGCATAAGACCATTCGGAAAATTGAAGAGGATACAGAAAGATTTTCTTTCAATACAGCTGTGAGTTCTTTCATGATCTGTGTTAATGAACTCAATGACCTGAAATGTCGTAAGAAAGCAGTACTGGAGCAATTACTCATTCTGCTTACTCCTTATGCACCACATATCAGTGAAGAACTATGGCATCAGATCGGGAATGAAGGAAGCGTTCTGGATACAAGCTTCCCCATCTTCAAAGAAGAGTTTGTAAAGGAATCAGCAAAGGCATACCCGGTTGCCATCAATGGTAAAACCAGGACAGAAATTACCATTGCGCTTGACGCCGACCAACAACAGGTAGAGAGCCTTGTGATGGCAGATAATACCGTCATTAAGTGGCTGGAAGGTAAACCAGCGAAAAAGATAATCTATGTAAAAAACAAAATGATCAATGTGGTAGTGTAGAGAAGGGGTTGAAATTGCGTAACTTTAAGGCAGTTCTTTTTATAAAAATTCATTAAAATGGAAACAGCCGAAGTTAACCCCAGTACGTCAACTTCTCCCGCGCTGAACCAGGCCCGGATGGAGAAGTTTTTAGAAAGAGTTGTATCCGATTTTGGCGCCGCATTCAGCACTACGCTGAGTTTTATTGGCGACAAACTGGGCCTTTACAAAGCCATGGCTTTTGAAGGCCCGATGAATTCTGAGACCCTTGCAAAAAAGACCGGTACCACTGAACGCTATGTTCGGGAATGGCTGATAAACCAGGCAGCTGGTGGCTACATTGATTATGATCCTGAAACAGGCAAATATTCCCTCCCCGATGAGCATGCTATTGCTTTAACAGACTCTGAAAGTCCATTCTATGTGGCTGGTGGGTTCCAGGTAGTAAGTTCCCTTCAGAAAGCAGAGGAGAGAATTACCACCATTTTCCAGACCGGAGAAGGTATGCTCTGGGGAGAACACCACCATGATCTTTTTGAAGGAACAGAAAGATTCTTCCGGCCAAGTTATGCCGGAAACCTGGTGCACGACTGGCTCCCCGCATTGGATGGAGTGGTAGAAAAGTTGCAGAAAGGTGCTATGGTTGCTGACATTGGTTGCGGCCATGGAGCTTCCACCATGATCATGGCGAAGGCATTTCCCAATGCTGTTTTCACGGGCTACGACAATCATGGGCCTTCCATTGAAAAGGCTAAGGCCCATGCATCCGGTGAGAAGATTCCCAACGTAAAGTTCCAGACCGCCTCCGCACAGGATTTTCCTGATCATTCCTTTGACCTGATCTGTTATTTTGATTGCCTGCATGACATGGGCGACCCCATCGGCGCATTGAAACATGCATATCAATGCCTTGATGATGATGGTACCATCATGGTAATTGAACCGATGGCAGGCAAACAGGCTGAAGAAAATTTCAACCCCGTTGGCAGGGTTTATTCCGGAGCCTCAGTACTCTGCTGTTCTCCAAATGCAATGGCTTCAGGAGGTTATGTACTGGGCACTGTGGCATCCGATTCTGCATTGGAAGAAGTGGCCCGCGGAGCAGGATTCACCCGTTTCAGGAGAGCTACGGATGCGCCATTTAACAGGGTATTCGAAATCAGGAAATAATGGGCTGATTATTGTTCACCTGGCTTTGGTCGCATGATCCTTACCATGGCACTACTTTGCTCATTGGCAAAGAGACGTGCCTCGTATCGCTTGTCACCAACAATTGCAACCATCAGGGAAGTGTTCGGAGGAATGCTTCCCAAATTTTCTGCTACCATAACAAGTTCATTGTCTTCACCAAGTTCATCAGCATTCAATCTGATAGTATAGGGCTGATCGGTAAGCCTTATATGTTGAAACAATAATTTGCCATTAAGAAATAATGCAATGGAGTCACCATCTACCTGGGCATTATCATAAAATCGCAGTTCAATTGTTTGGGCGGTTATTGGAATAACTGTTTGCAGTACGTTTTTACGCGTAGTGAATTTCGTTTCATTCACCGATGGTATTGGTTTGGCAGGTGCGGCCACAACCTGGGTTTCAACTGTGTCGGGTTTTTCCGTTGGGGGAGGGCTTACTATTGTTGTAGTTACTGCCGGTGTTGTAACAGCAGGTGTTGATGAAGCCGGAGCTGTGACTACAGGTGCAGTGCCATCATTTTTTTGTGTACCGGGTTTAATGGCGACTGCATCAAGGGAAGGTTCTTCCGGTATCTTCGACCCGATTCCCATATTGCTGATGCTGTCAATTAATTCAGGATCATTTGTTCCCACCAGGTAATTGTCAATGATGAAATCCCATTCATCGGGGAATAAAGGTTTTTTTCTTTTCTCCAACTGAACGGAACCATTCCGAATGGATTTATTGTCGCGGTTGGAACTTTCACCATCAAGGTACATCTCTTCACCACCCGGACAATTAAAATCAGCCACCATCAGTTGGGCGGCAGGGTCGGCACTGATCTGCAATAATCCTTTCTTACCCTTTTCTTCCAGCAACATTTCATCCCACCATATCACGGAATTAGTAGCTGGATCAAAATGACCTTTTATACTGTATCTTTTGAAAGCATTCCGGTTGTGATAATAATATGCAACACCCACAAGGTTATCACCGCTTTTGATCAGCTTGATCTCTGTATTGCTTCCATTGATCTTTCCCCTCCACACACCCGTAATATTCTGAGCAAAAAGATTGCTGCAAAGGGTGGTAATAAGCATTAGTGAAAAGACCAGGCAGAGTTGCTTCATGTTGCGATTGTTTCCATGCTAAGCTAACGAGTGCTTCTGATAACTAGTATAAACAATATCATAAAAAAAAGACCGGACATCTGCCCGGTCTTCAAATCTTACTTCTTACCTCTTACCTCTTACCTCCTA
Organism: Flavihumibacter sp. ZG627; assembly: GCF_000814325.1. Taxonomy (GTDB): domain Bacteria; phylum Bacteroidota; class Bacteroidia; order Chitinophagales; family Chitinophagaceae; genus Flavihumibacter. The sequence goes on from NZ_JPHF01000001.1 coordinate 557,063, forward strand.
GAAGCCTTTCTTCCCCTTGTTCTCCTCCACCGTCTTCAACATTTCCTTAACTGCAGTTTCGATCTGCGGATCGCGGCCATTCAGGAAATCTTCATATGATAAGGGTACCCGGATATCCGGTTCTAATTGCAGGTTTTCGGTTGGGCGCCCTTCTTTGCCTATTGTTGCAACCATAGGAATGCCAAATACTATGGTTGGATCAATCTGTTGTTCCCACCATACGGCTGTTCCTGTTCCTGGTACAGGCATCCCTATCAACTTACCCACTCCATTTTGTTTATAAACGTAAGGGAAGATGAATGCATCACTATAATTGCTTTCACTCATCACAACGCAACTTGGTTTTGACCATCGGCCCATCGGTTCACCATCTTTCAGGCGATTTCCCTGTGGAGCGAAATCGAGGTATTTTTTCCCGCTCAAAAAAGTATAAAGGTCGTCATGAAGCCAGCCACCACCATTAAAACGTGTATCAACCACCAAGGCCTCCTTGTCAAAATTCTTTCCCAGTACAGCATCAAATGTGTTACGGAAACTTCCGTCATTCATACCCTGTACATGCACATAACCAACTTTTCCACCACTTAACTTGTTGACCATTTCATCCATCTTTTTCACCCAGCGCTTATACATGAGGGTTGCTTCATCGTTAAAACTGATGGGCTTAACCGTTTCTTCCCACCGCTTCCCTGTTGAAGGATCATATATGTGCAGCAGTGTGTTTCTCCCTTCTTTGCGGTTCAATAGGGCCGCCCAGTCATTTTTATCGCTGATAGCTTCTCCATCCATCTTTTCAATCACCATGCCTGCTCTTAGCTTACTGGTTGATTTATCAAGAGGTCCGCCTTCAATAACCTCTGTAACTTTCAGACCATCGCCCGTTGAAATTTCATCATAAAGTAAACCCAAAACTGCAGTGGCATCCGGATTCTGAACCTGTGGTGAATAACGGCCACCAGTATGTGATGCGTTCAATTCCCCTAATAATTCACTCAACAGTTCCTGGTAGTCATAGTTGTTAGCTACATGCGGAAGGAATTTTGCATAGTCGGTCTTTAAGCCTTTCCAGTCGATACCATGAATGGAAGGGTCATAGAATTTTTTCTGTACCTGCCTCCAGGTATGATCATAAATATATTCCCGCTCCTTGTATGCATTGAGTACCATTTCGCCATTAATGGATATTGGCGTTACTTTACCCGCATCATCAACTTTTACAAGGGAACCTTTATTGGTTACAAATAATGATTTGCCATCCTTGCTAACCCTGATGCCACTCGGTGTTCCGCCAAGTTTAGCCAGGATCTTAGTTTCCCGGGTGCGGGGTTCAGTTACCCATAGGTCATAACCTTTTTCAAAAGAAGCAAGATAATAGATCTTACTGCCATCATTACTCACTACATAATCAGCAATAGTGGAAGAATTTATGGTGAGTCTCTCCACTCTGTTCTCAAGGTTATCAACCAGTGGCGTCCAGGATGGTTTTTCAGGGGAAAGAACTTTATCAGCCTGCTTTTTATTTTTATCTTTCTTTTCGTTATTGTTTGCAGATTCACCTTTTTCCTCTTTTTCTTTATCTTCTTTTTCTTTCAGGAGTGCATACTCTTCTTTGCTGAGTTTGAATTTATCATAAAGCTCCTGGTCAAGGAAGCCTGCATAAATATCTACTTCACGGCTTCCCTGCATGGCCAGCGATTTGCGCCCTTCTCTGGAACTTAACCATGTGAGCACCTTTCCATCCTGTGACCATTTCATATTGCCCTGTCCAAACCCGCTCTTCAGCGGGTGCATGATACCGTTAGAGCCATCTGCCTTGATAAGTGCCATATTACCAGTGAACCAGTTGCCTTCACCATCATCGGAAATGATCCACTTTCCATCCGGACTCCAATTGAAGTTCCAATCACCATCCGAATAGGAATAGTTCCTTCCCTCTGGTAACAAGGTCCGGGTTTTCCTGCTGACCGTATTATACACTTTCAAAATGTTTCTCTCTGCCACATACGCGATCTCTTTTCCATCCGGCGAAAATTTGGGCTGGTATTCTTCCTCCTCTGTTGCAATCAACGGTTCCTCAGTAATGACTGTTGATGCATAGAAATAGGGTTCTTCTTTTCTGCTTATGGTTGACTTATAAATATCCCAGTTATCATTTCGTTCAGCAGCATAGATCAGGCTTCTTCCATCGGGGCTCCACTGCACCATTCTCTCCTGCTGGGGAGTATTGGTAATTCTTTTTGTTTGTACTCCTTCCACGCTCGTTACAAAGATCTCACCGCGTGTAACAAAGGCTATCTCTTTTCCATTGGGTGATAGTTCAAATTGTGTAACATTACCATTGATGGATACATTTTTTTCCACACCTGCACGTCCATCATTGAATATCTGGATAGGAACTTTGGTGGGCAATCCACCCTCTTTTAGTGTATAGATCTCACCATCGTAAGTGAAGCAAAGTGTATTGTCTCCTCCAATGCTGAGATGTCTTACAGGATGCCTTTGCAGTTTGGTAACCTGCTGCTCTGTCATTTTATTTCGTACAGGCGTTTTATAAATATTCTGCGAACCATTTTTTTCGCTCAGGTAATAAACAAACTCGTCATCCTTGCTAAACACAGGTTCGCGGTCTTCGCCTTCATAACCACTTATCTGACGAAAGGTTTTTCCTGCTGTTTCCATGATCCAGATATCGCGGGTTACAGATGAGTTGTGATGTTTGCGCCAGGCATCTTCATAACCTTTCCTGTCCTGGAATACAATTTGGTTTCCCTTACTGTTATAACGGGCAAATTCCATTCCGGCGGATGAAATAAGCTTATTACGTCCACCTTTAACCGAAACGGAATAGAGATTCATGAAAAGCCGTGGACTATAGAAACGAATATTCTTTTCCGGAATATTCCGTGCGCTTCCAAAAACCACTTCCTTATTATCAGGGGTAAAGTCATAGGGGTAGTCAGGTGCGCTATGCCATGTGACCCTTGTAGGTGTACCCCCCGTTGAAGGCATGGTAAATACATCAAAATTTCCATACCGGTCTGAAGAGAAAGCTATGGTCTTTCCATCGCGGCTCCATACCGGCATCATATCATGTGCCTCATGAATGGTGAGTGGAACGGCCACACCACCACTTGCATCAACCCGGTATATATCGCCTTTGTAGCCAAAAGCAATTGTTTTACCATCCGGACTAATAGCAGGGTATCGCATCCACAATGGATTTTCCTGACCAAATGCAGATGCCATTGCCATAAAAAAAAGCAGGGCAGATAATGACGATTTCATATTTCAGCTGTTTAGTACCGTTAAAGTTATATGTGAACCGTGCAATGAAGTGCAGGGCTTTCACAATCGTTCTAAAAAGATTATGAATGGCAGAATCAATACTTAAACAAATGAAGCAGGCGAGGGCCGGCTTTCAGAAATTCATATAAAATCAGGATTATGGCATTTCCAAACCAGGAGTTGATAAGGGCATTGCGACAAACTGCGGACCGGCTTCGTAGCGGTATTTATTATTCATGGGGGCATCATGGTGGATGCAATTGTGGCAATTTACTGCAGGTAGTGACGAACCTCAGTAAGGAAGAGATTCTCCGGCATGCCCATAATGGCACTGGTGAATGGACCGAACTGGCAGAGGAGTATTGCCCGGTTACCTCCGCTCCAGTAGGGCTATTAATGACCCGTTTACAGCAATTAGGTCTTACACCAACCGATATCCATAATATCGAATACCTCGAAGACAGGGAGGTATTAGATTGGCTTCCCGGCGGTTTCCGGTGGCTAAAGCGGAACGTGCGGGAAGATGTGATCCTGTATTTCGAGGCTTTTGCGAACCTGTTATCTGCAAAGTTGGTAATGCAGCGTTCATTGAACCAACTCCACATCAAGGAAATGGGTATCAGGGAGAAGGGGCATTTTCATGATCAGTTGGAGGAGCAGCAGGGCCGCAGCCCTTCCCAACCCATATCCGGAGGTTCGTATATAAGGAATACGGAAAGGAAGGTAGCCAGGCAACTCGCCATCGCTGATTGATATCAAATACAGATCTTCCGGTATACGAATTTTAAATTCATATATGGTTTGCATAATACCTGCCAGGATCTCATCACTCATGGCAAAAAGAGTTGAGGGCCGGTTATTACCCTGCCACTGTTCACGGAACAAATTGCCTGCTTCCTCTTTACTGGTGGCAAAGACTATATCTGATTCCCCGAGGGCATATCCATGTTCTGAGAGTTTATTCCGGAAGCCTTTTATGCGGTCGTCAGTGATAGACATACGGGGGTCGCCAAAAATTCCCAGGATCCGGGTGTTGGAGGGTTGGTCTTTCCAAAGTTTTTCCACGGCCATCCTGGATGCCTGCTCTCCTGGAATGACTACTTTATGGGCAATGGATCCTGGAAGCGTCTTATCGAAAAAAACAATGGGTGTACCGGTGGCTTCCAATTCCTGAAAATGTTCTATATCATGGCTCTGACGCGAAAGGGACACAAGAACACCATCCACCCCCATATTGGCACAGATCTCTGCATTTTCTATTTCCCTGTCAATGCTGTCATTGGAATGTAGGATCAGGAGATTGTAGCCCTTTTCGTGGGTCACTTCTTCCACCGCCCTGATCACCGACGGAAAAAAGAAGGGAGAGATCTCGGGAATTATAAGGCCAATTGTATGGCTATTTCCCCTTCTCAGGTTGATGGCCATATGATTTGGGCGGTACCCGAGTTTATCAGCAACTTCCCGGATCGATTCACGTAAGCGGGCACTTACGTCAGGATGGCCTCTCAAAGCCCGTGAAACGGTGGAGGGATTGATATTGAGGCGTATAGCAATATCTTTAATTGTTGGTCTGGGCACAAATAAGGAATTTATTGTTAAATTTCAGTAATATTGTCCTAATATGTAACTTGTACACAACAAACGTTTGCGAAACCGTTTGCCGGACAAAAGTTAATAAAGTATTAAAAAAAAGAATCAATTTGATTGCGGATTTCTTGCCAGGTTTTTCGTTGTATGATCATTTTTAATGCAGCGTTCTTCCTTGCCTGACTGCCTAATATACACTTCAATAAACGACTTTCATAACCGTCACGAAAACCAAAACTAAAATTTAAAAATTATGATTGCTGCATTGCCACGTTGGGTGAGGGGGTTATCAACTCTCTTGCTACTGCTTTTCTTAGGCTCAGCCATTCAGGCGCAGGAGCGTACTATTACAGGAAAAATCACAGATTCAAAAGATGGCAGTCCACTAATTGGTGCAACTGTTACTGTAAAAGGCTCAACCCGGGGCACTTCAACCGGTAGTGATGGAACCTTCAGTCTCGCGGGTGTGCCTGCTAATGCTTCAAGGCTGGTTGTTACATCTGTTGGTTTTACAACCCAGGAAATTGATATTTCTAATAAAAGTGAAATTGAGGTTGGACTGGTTGCTTCAGATGCTGCTCTCAGTGAAGTAGTTGTTGTAGGTTATGGTACTGCAAGGAAAAAAGACCTCACCGGATCAGTAGCCTCAGTAAAAGAAAAAGATTTTAACCGCGGAGTAATGGCTGCTCCCGATCAACTCATACAAGGTAAAGTTGCTGGAGTTCAGGTTCTGAATAACAGTGGTCAACCCGGTGGAGCTACAACCGTTCGTATTAGAGGTAATGCCTCTGTACGTGCTGGTAACCAGCCTTTGTATGTAGTAGATGGTGTTCCTCTTGATAATAATAATGCCCGAAGCGGCGCAACCGGTGCAATTGGAAATACACCAGGGGCTAACCCGTTAAACTTTATCAATCCGAATGATATCGCATCCATGGATGTATTGAAAGATGCATCTGCTGCAGCCATTTACGGATCACGTGGTTCAAATGGTGTTGTGTTGATTACCACAAAGCGCGGACTGAGTGGGGAGCCATCAATAACATTTAATACTTCAGTTGGTTTCAGTAACCTGTTGAAGAAACTGGATGTGCTTGACGCCGGTGAATATAGAGCCGCCCTTGACAAGTATAATCTTACACAGGGTGATTTTGGAGATGATGTTGATGCCATGGATGCTATTGCGCGTACGGCTATCACTGAAAATTATAACGCATCTATTGCAGGTGGTAATGACCGTGGCCGTTATCGTGTATCTCTCGGATACATGGACCAGGAGGGTATCATGCGTAAAGCTCGATTCAGAAAGTATACCGGTAATATTTCTGCTGGTTTTAAATTTCTGGAAAGCAAAAAACTTGGACTAGACGTTAACCTGCTTACTTCCCATAACGTAGAAGATATAGCTCCGATCTCAAATGATGCAGGCTTCCAGGGAAGCATGGTAGGTCAGGCTTTGCAATGGAATCCTACGCGCGCTCTCAGAAACGCCGATGGCACTTTATTCGTGGAAGCTGGTTCCACAACGGTAAACCCATTGGCAATGTCTGAAGCCTATAATGATTTGTCTAACCTTACGAACGTGTTGGGAAGCATTTCACCATTCTACCGCTTTAACAGCAACTTTGAATATCGCATGCTCTTCAGCGTTCGTTATGCAAGTGGTAACCGTAACCAGGAGATCAAGGATTGGATAAATATCCAGAACGTTACTGACAGAGGTATTGCTGCCTCAAGCAATAACCAGCTGGTAACTACACAATTCACAAATACTTTGAATTACACTAAAGACATCAATGATAATTTTAGTGTAACTGCACTTGTTGGTCATGAATACATGAAGTTCCAAAACAAAGGATTTTTCTTTGCTGCTCAGGACTTTGATGAATTCGGTCTGAATTACTACGATTATTTCCAGTACTCTACAAATGCAAGCAGGAGCGTCTTTTCTTTTGCTGATCCAACCTCTGAGCTGCAATCTTACTTCGCAAGGGCAACCCTTAATATGTATGATAAATACCTGCTTACTGCAACTTTCCGTGCTGACGGATCAAGTAAGTTTGGTTCTGATAATAAGTATGGTTACTTCCCTTCCTTTGGTGCTGCCTGGAACATCACTAATGAAGAATTCATGAAGGGCAGCAATGTTTTCAACACACTGAAATTAAGAGCTGGTTGGGGTATCACTGGTAACCAGGAGTTTCCTGCCGGCGCCTCCCTTACCCGTTATCGCTTCACCGCTCCAGGACAGGCGCAAAGAACAAACTTTGGTAATGATAAATTGAAATGGGAAACATCTGTAACAACCAATATTGGTCTTGACTTTGGTTTTGCCAATGACAGGGTATATGGTAGTATTGATTATTTCAAAAAAGATACCGAGGACTTTCTCTTTGAGCAGTTCATTGCACAACCCGGCCCTGCTGGTAAATATTGGGTGAACCTGCCAGGTAATATCATCAATGAGGGTATTGAAGTTGCATTAAACACGGCCATTATCCGCAGCTCAGACCTTAACTGGAACCTCGGTGTGGTGGCAACTTTCCAAAAAAATGAACTCACCAACTTCGGTAGCCAGATCATTGAAACAGGTGGTTTGCACGGACAGGGTATTTCCGGAACTACCATTCAGCGCCTCATAAATGGTCAGCCACTTAATGTATTCTATCTGCGCGACTACCAGGGCATCAATAAAACTACCGGACAGAGTGATTATAGTAATGAAGGCCAGCAGATTTATGCAGGAGATCCAAACCCTGATTTCATTCTTGGTATCAGTACTGATGTTGCCTGGAAAAAATGGTCTCTTGGTGTAAACCTGAATGGCGCATATGGCCACCAGATTTACAACAATACTGCCAATACTGTACTTCCAATTGGCAACCTCGGAACAAGGAATGTTGCGAAAGACCTGGTATCTACGGCTGACCTCGAAAGCCAGTCTAACCCCGTTGCTGCCTCTACACGTTATCTGGAGAAAGGAGACTACCTGAAACTTGCAAACGCAACATTGAACTATAGCCTTGGTAAAATTGGTAAGACCTTCAGGAATGTGAATATTTCTCTCACCGGCCAGAATCTTTTGCTGTTCACAAATTACAGCGGTTTCGATCCGGAAGTGAATACGGACAAATCTATTGATGGCGTTCCATCATTTGGAATCGAGTATACTCCGTTCCCATCTGCACGTACCATATTGTTGGGTGTAAACTTTACTTTATAACGGAAAACCAAAAGCAAAATGAAAATCAAGAATATATTAATCTTAGCCACTCTTTCTACCACATTGCTTTTCTCCTGTACAAAGCTGGAGGAAGAGTTTGATGACAGCCTTAGTGCTGTTGCGGAAGACGATATTGATCCGCAATCTATCCTCCAGGGCGCCTATTCTGCATTGAATACTCCCTTCCAGGACCAGAGCCGCTTCTGGGCTGCCCAGGAGCATACAGGCGATGCCGTGATCGGACCAACACGTGGTGCAGACTGGGATGATAATGGGGTTTGGCGTGTTCTTCACAATCACCGCTGGAATGCCGACCATGGATTTCTTCGTGATACCTATCGTGAACTTCAGCAAACTCAGTATTTCTCAACAAACGTGATTGCATTATCTGCTGCATCTGCGCAGCAAAAGGCGGAAGCAAGATTTATTCGCGCACTCTCCATGTTCTGTACACTTGATGGATGGGACCAGGTTCCATTCAGAGAGGGTGAAAATTTTGAAGATCTTACTATCCTTCCTGAAACCAAAAAAGGAGTGGATGCTGCAAACTTCATCATTGCTGAACTTGAAGCCGCTGTAGCCAGCTTGCCAAACGGACCTATGATCAAGGCAAACAAGAATGCGGCTAAAGCCCTCATGATGAAGGTTTATCTTAACAAAGCCGTCTATAAGGACAGAACCAAGCAGCCCGCAGCTGGCGACTTCGATAATGCCGATATGGCCCGTGTTATAGCACTTGCGGATGAGATCATTGCATCCACTGATCCAAAGTACTCACTGCAGGCAAGCTATTTCGAAAACTTCGCACCAAATAACTCCGCCATTTCTAAGGAGATTATTTATGCATTGGAAAATACACCTGGGGTTAGAGGTGGTAACGTAAGAAGCCGCTGGTTTGCACAATTACATTATAACCAGAATCCTAGTGGATGGAATGGATTTGCAACACTTTCTGATTTCTATGACAAATTTGAAGAAGATGATGATCGTCTCGTTCAGAGTTACCCCGGCATTACTTCTGTAGGTGGAGTAAAAGTTGGATTCCTGGAAGGTCAGCAGTTTGATCAGAACAATGTTGCCCTTAAGGATAGAAAAGGTGCACCTCTGGCTTTCACAAGGGAAGTTAAACTCACTGAAACTGGAGATAATCTTGAAATTACAGGTATCCGTGTAGTGAAATACCCTATTGATTATGTAAGCGGCGACCAGTCAGATAATGAATATGTAATATTTCGTTACGCTGATGTATTGTTGATGAAGGCTGAAGCGCTACTCCGTTCAGGTAATGAGGCTGCTGCAAGGGATATCGTAAATGAGATCCGTAATTTGCGTGGTGTGGATGATTTTACTACCCTTACATTAGACAATCTGATTGACGAAAGAGGCCGTGAATTGTATTGGGAAGGATGGCGTCGTAATGACCTGATCCGTTTTGGTAAGTTCCTGGATGCGTGGCAGGAAAAACCAGCCAGCGATGCGAAATACCTGCTGTTTGCAATTCCAAACGAGCAGCTCGCAGTTAATCCGAACCTCACACAGAATCCTGGATTCTAATAAAAACATAATCGGATAAAATTCAAGAGGTCATTGTAACAAATGACCTCTTTTTATTTGTAGATTGATCTCCTATGCGTAGATATTGTTGTACATTGATGATAGTGCTTTCTCTCACAGCATGTAAGCAAAAGAAGAGCACTCAAACACTTTTTGAACTCGTTGAAAAATCCGGTATCAATTTTACCAATACGGTGAGTAATACCACCGACTTCAATATTTTCAGCTACAGGAATTTTTATAATGGCGGCGGATGCGCCATTGGAGATATAAATAATGATGGATTGGCTGATGTGTTCTTTACTGCTAATATGGGCAGTAACAAACTCTATATAAATAAGGGTAACTGGAAGTTCGAAGATGTATCGGACAAAGCAGGAATTACCGAAAGCAATAAGTGGAGCACTGGAGTAGTGATGGTTGACATCAACAATGATGGCTGGCTTGATATCTATGTTTGCAATGCCGGGTACCAGCGCGGCATGCGCCAGGAAAACGCCTTATTCATAAACCTGAAAAACGGAAGTTTCAAGGAGTCTGCCCGTGAATACGGACTGGCAAATGATGGTTATACTACCCACGCTGCTTTCTTTGATTATGACCTTGATGGTGACCTCGATTGTTATATCCTGAACAATAGTTTTATTCCTGTTAATACGCTAAACTATTCCAACAAAAGAGATCTGCGTGCCAAAGATTGGCCGGTTGCAGATTTCCTGAAAGGCGGTGGCTCCTATCTGCTGCGTAACGATAACGGTAAATTTATTGATGTTAGCGAAGCATCTGGTATTTATGGTAGTTTGATAAGCTTCGGACTTGGGGTTACAGTAGGAGATGTTAACGGTGACCTATATCCCGATATATATGTTTCCAATGATTTTTTTGAACGTGATTATCTGTATATAAATAATCGTAATGGAGGGTTTACAGAAGAGCTGGAAAGCTGGATGCAACATATCAGCCATTCATCCATGGGTGCGGATATGGCCGATATTAATAACGATGGCTATCCCGATATTTTTGTGACAGAGATGCTACCTGATGATGAAACCCGCCTCAAAACCACCACTGCATTTGAGCATTATGATGTTCAACGCCTTAAAGAAAGATCAGGATTTTACAACCAGTTCATGCAAAATACTCTCCAGGTAAATAACCAGAATGGCAAATTTATGGAAACCGCTTTTTTCAGTGGTGTAGCAGCATCTGACTGGAGTTGGGGTGGATTGATATTTGATGCCGATAATGATGGCTGGAATGATCTCTATGTAAGTAACGGAATTTATAATGATGTGACTGATCAGGATTTTATTGACTTCTTTGCTAATGATATTATTCAGAAAATGGTGCTTACAGGGCAAAAAGAAGATATTGAAGGAATTATCGGAAAGATGCCTTCAAGGGCCATACCGAATAAGATGTATCGAAATAACGGACGATTACATTTCACCGATATGGCAGGTGAATGGGGGATAGCGATACCTTCCTTTTCTAATGGTGCTGCCTATGGTGATCTTGACAATGATGGTGACCTTGATCTGATCGTCAATAATGTAAACCAGGAATCATTCGTTTTTCGGAATAACAGCCGTCAGCAAAACGGGAATGCATATATAGCATTTTCCCTTGAGGGCGATAGTTTGAACCGCTTCGCCATCGGCGCCAAGATCAACTTATTCACTAGTGATCAAATCCTGAGCCGCGAGCTGGTACCTACACGAGGATTTCAATCTTCTGTTGAGTACAAAGTGAGTTTTGGCTTAGGCATTACAAATCCGGATTCCGCAGTTATTACATGGCCTGACAGAAAAAGAACAGTTATAATCAGGCCGGAAGTAAACAAACTTCATGTTGTAAAGAAAAATTCAAAGGCTATCCAGGGTACTTCACTATCAGAAAAATCATCTCCGCAAATATTTGATGTTGATAGTACGGTATTCAAAACGCACCAGGAAGATGATCAAATTGATTTTTATAATGAACGTAATATTCCGGTTATGCTTTCACGGGAAGGACCTAAAGCTGCGGTGGCAGACCTTAATGGAGATGGCAAAGAAGATATATATATATGTGGCGCAGAAGGACAGACAGGTAGCTTATATATTCAGGGTGATAATAGTTTCCGGCTGGTTAATATAGCGGGTGCCGAAGAATTTGTTTCCGTAGAAGAAACTGTGGCCTGCTTCTTTGATGCCGATGGTGATGGTGATAATGATCTCTTCATTGGTGCAGGAGGTAATCATCATCCTCCTAATAGTAAAGAACTGCAGCACAGGCTTTACCTCAATGATGGGAAAGCTAATTTTACGATTGCTACAAACAGCTTTTCGAGGAATAGTGTAAATATATCAGTCGCAATTCCAAATGATGTGGATAGTGATGGTGATCTTGATCTTTTTGTAGGTGGCAGGTCTGTACCTTATCAATATGGAATTGCGGCAGATAGCTATTTGTATATAAATGATGGTAATGGGAAATTTATTGATCGATTAGCAGATTGGAACAAAACATTGGTAAAAGGTGGAATGGTAACCTCCGCCGTATGGGTTGACCTTGATAAGGAGGGGAATAAGGAACTTGTAATTGTAGGCGAATGGATGTCGCCCAGCGTTTATAGAATTCGCAATAATAAACTTGAACCTGTTTTAACGGGGTTGGAACATTTATCAGGATGGTGGCAAACAGTTACCACGGCCGACCTGGATAATGATGGTGATCAGGATCTGATAATGGGGAATTTTGGAAGTAATTTTTACCTGAAGCCCGACAGTGTCAACCCTGTTAAACTATGGAGTAGTGATTTTGATAAAAATGGGAATGTAGATAAAGTATTTACCAGAAGCATCGGCGGAAAGGATATGCCAGTTTTCTTAAAAAGAGAACTCACCGATCAGATCCCATCATTAAAAAAGCAGAATCTTCGCCATGAACAATATGCAACCAAATCTATCCAGGATCTTTTTAACGCTGAAGATATTAAAGAGGCTGTGATGAAGGAGTTTAATTACAGTTTGTCCATCATAGCCATCAATGATGGCAAAGGAGGGTTTAGAATTATGGAGATGCCCTACCAGGTTCAACTGGCGCCCGTAAATGCGATCGTTTGTACTGATTTGAACAGTGACGGAAAAATTGATTTGCTGATGGGGGGAAACAATACATTTTTACAACCCCAGTTTGGAAGGCTGGATGCAAGCTATGGGCATGTGCTTATCAATGATGGGAATGCAGGTTTCAGTTGGTTGTCCCCGGCGAAATCCGGTCTTCAGGTAACAGGGGTGATCAGGCAGATTCTTCCCTTAAATCAAAAAGGCAAAACCTCCTTTATACTTCTTCGTAACAATGAAAAACCTGTTCAACTTACTATAAGGACCAAATCGAAAATATAGACCACTATCATGGAAAGGATCAATCCATATTTCTTCATTTTTTCTTTACTTTCTCTCATTCTGTCTTGCGGCAAGAAGCAAGATGAGACCAATTTATTTAAAGTACTTTCAACCGATCAAACTGGCATATCCTTTTCAAATACACTCAAGCCATCCTCAGAACTCAACATGTTCAATTACATGTATTTTTATAATGGAGCTGGGGTAGCTGCCGGAGACTTTAACCAGGACGGAATGGTGGACCTTTTTTTTGCAGCTAATCAACAGGGTAATAAGCTCTACATGAATAATGGTGAGTTCAATTTCCGCGATATAACTGCATTAGCAGGCATACCACAAGACGGAGGTTGGTCAACTGGTGTTTCAGTTGTAGATATTAATAATGATGGGCTACTTGATATATATGTATGCAGAGTAGGCTCTTTTGGACCATTGAAAAGCAGGAACCAACTACTGGTAAATAAAGGCAATCGCAATGGTATTCCGATATTCTCTGATAGCGCAACGGCATATGGACTTGATTTTTCAGGTTTCAGTACCCAGGCAGCGTTTTTTGACCAGGACCTTGATGGTGACCTTGACATGTATCTGATGAACCATTCATTGCACCATAATGGAACTTTCGGTGAAAGAAAATTGTTTACGGGAACTTATCATCCCCTTTCAGGTGATAGATTCTATCGGAATGATTCGGGAACATTCAGGGATATGACCCGCGAGATAGCTATTAATAGTTCAGCAATCGGATATGGTCTGGGCCTGGTAATAGCAGATATCAATCTGGATGGATATCCTGACATCTACATTGGAAATGATTTCCATGAAAATGATTACCTGTATATAAATGACAGGAAAGGTGGATTTATGGAACAATCCGAACAGTCACTCATGCATACATCACAGTTTTCAATGGGCGTAGATGTCTCGGATATAAATAATGATGGATCTCCTGAAATTTTTTCAGTAGACATGTTGCCAGCTGATTATAAGATTCTTAAACGGTCTTTGGGTGAAGATGAATACAATCTCGCACAGATGAAAGTTAAGTATGGTTACCAATATCAGTTTACACGTAATAATCTTCAGTTGAACAGAGGAAATGGCCATTTTAGTGAGATAGGTTTATTCAGTGGCATTCATGCTACGGATTGGTCATGGGCCCCACTCTGGTTTGACATGGATAATGATGGGTATAAAGATTTGTTTATCTCAAATGGCATTCCTAAACGGTTAAATGATATTGATTATGTCAATTATATTTCAAATGGGGAGATCCAGCAAAAAATTGGTGCAGGTAAAATGGAGGAAAGCGATATGGCTATAATCGAAAAATTTCCCCAGATCAGGTTGATGAATAAATTTTACATCAATGATAAGGAGCTTCGTTTCCTTGATATGGAGAAAAAGATTGAAAATGAAAAACCTGGCTTCTCTAATGGTGCTATATATGCCGACCTTAACAATGATGGATACCTCGATATAGTCGTAAACAATATTGACGCACCTGCCACAATTTATCAGAACACAAGTTTCGATAGCACAAATAAAAATTGGCAATTCCATTTAATGGGCTCCCCTAATAACTTGAATGCATTGGGAGCAAGGGTGGTTATGTTTTCGGGTGATAAAATACTTACAACTGAGAAATCGCCTGTGCATGGCTTTCTTTCTTCTATGGAAATACCTCTTCAGGTTACGGCAGGACGATCGGTTATTGACTCAGCATTTTTAATATGGCCCGATGGAACATATGAGCCATTTAAAATTGATACCCTTGCTAAGCAGCCACGATTTAACTGGCGCCCTAACCTGCCAGCTTTTGACTTTCATTCCCTTTCCGTAAAGGGCAAGCCGGAACCTCCTTCACTCACATTTGTTGAGAATGAATTAGGTATTAAATTCAAACACGAAGAGAACCGGTATGTGGATTTTAACCGCGAACCACTTGCTCCAAATATGCTGTCAACAGAAGGTCCCGCTCTGGCAGTAGGCGATATGAATGGAGATGGGAGGGAAGATATTTTCATTGGAAACGCAAGGAATAAAAGGCCATCGGTTTACATGCAGCTTCCGGATGGCAGGTTTAACGTATCTGTACAACCTGCCCTGGATGCTGATAGCGCTTTCGAGGATATTAGGGCTGCCTGGGCTGACATGAATGGTGATGGCGCCACCGATCTCATTGTGGTTAGCGGTGGGAATGAATTTTATGCTAAAGATCCAATGCTGGCTCCCCGACTTTACCTTAATGATGGAAAAGGGAAACTTAACCGCTCGGTAAATGCTTTTCCAAATATTCACCTTACTTCGTCAAGGGTGCTGGTGTGTGATATAAATAAAGATGGATTAAACGATCTTATTATCAGCGGACGTGCTGTTTCTTTTGCATATGGTGAAATTCCGCGTTCATATCTCCTGTTGAATGATGGCGGTTCACGATTCAAAGATGTTACAAACACCCTTGCACCGGAACTCACAAATTGCGGTATGATAACAGATGCACGTTGGATTGATATGGATAGTGATGGTGATGAGGATCTTCTGGTGGCAATGGAATGGGAGCGAATTACGTGGTTTGAAAACAAGCAGGGAAGATTATTTAAAATGAAACTGGGTAATGAATATGGTTGGTGGAATATGGTCACTCCTTTTGATGCGGATGGAGATGGCGATATTGATGTACTCGCTGGCAATCTTGGCCTCAACAGCAGATTGAAAGCAGAGAAAGAGCACCCTGTAAAATTGTACTATAATGATTTTGATGGCAATGGCCGTAAAGAAACTATTCTCACCTATTTTCATGATGGCTTCGAAAAACCATTTGCTAATAAGTTTGAGTTGGAAAAGCAATTACCGGTACTAAAGAAAAAATTCCTCTACGCTGAGAATTTCGCTAAAGCTACCCTCGAAGAATTGTTTAGTGTAGAGAAACTCAAAAGCTCTATAGTTCATCATGCAGATCATTTTGCAACAACCCTTTATATCAATGAGGGTAAAGGTAAATTCAGACCAATAATTATGGATTCTCCATTGCAGTGGTCCCCTTGTAGAGCAGCATCAATAATTGATATAAATGGTGATAAATTACCAGATCTTCTTACTGGGGGTAATTTTTATGGGGCAAACATTGAAATGGGCCGTTATGATGCAGATTATGGAACTATGTCTCTTAATCTGGGGCAAGGTAAATTCCAGGTATTAAAACTTCAAAACCTGGCGTTAAAAGGCCAGATAAGAGATCTTCAAATCATCAATACTGTAACGGGGAAAAACATCGTTGCTGCGTTCAACAATGACAGCCTGCGCATTATCAGGATTTCCCCTTCCAAAGTTCAGTAAACAGGGTAACATACTTCAAGTCTTGTAATTGTAGAATCTGCCAATGACAACTCAGGTGCCGTGATTCGGTGATATGGAATGGCCATACTTATATATTGATGGTCGAGCTTGAATTGTTCTATGGCGGCATATGCCTGTTCAACACGCATATAGGGCCCTTCAAAAGGAGTCACCAACAAGTTCTTTCCAAAAGGCATTCTCTTTAAGGGGAAAGGACTGTTATTTGGTATTGTTTCAGGATGATTGATTCCGATGCTACCATACAATCTTATAGAATCATCACCTTCGCGTGTAAAGTGAAAGATCCTCTTACCATTGAAGCCTGCATTTTTTTGCTCCGCATAATCAATCAGCACTTCAAATATTTTTTGCATGGTTTTCTGCCTGTCCTTATTTGTTGTTGTTATAGCGTAGTAGAGGAATGTGCTGTCAGGCACTTTGGCCTCGTGAATATCATAACCATAAAATGCCAGCGGACTTTTCACCAGATTTTCAAGTTTACCGAAACTATTCACCATAGCCGTCTGTTCTTCATTAAAACCAATCATTTTTTGCCATAAGCTCGCTTTAAATGATAAATGAAGATCTGTTTTTGCTTCACTGGTTTTAGCTGGCTGAGCGCTTATGAGGAACCTCTTGGTTTTACTTTTTTTCCTGATTGTATATATAGCCATACTGGTACCCATTGTAGAAATATTTAGCACTCTGTCATGATACATCTGACGCAGTGTCTTGTTCATCCACCGATCATAATTGACTGGCATTATCAATAGCTCCATCAGCCTGCCTGTTTTTAAAGGGAATGTCTTTTTTTCGACATGGGTAAATACAGGCAGGTAAAATAAAACCCAGATGAACCCAAGACCAATTAATATAAGAATGAAGATGTTCCTTTTACGCATACTAGATCAATTGATAGGGTAGCAGACCTTTATTTCAACCACTTCATCGGGATTAAAACCATAACCTGCTGTCTGGAAATCTTCAAAAGGAATGGTTGTACTCACCAATGCATAATCACTCCTGTATTTTTCAAGGGCCCTGTAAACAGTCTCAATATTCTTATAGGGACCTTTGAAATTTGCTACAAGCAATTTGCTGCCGGTTGGAATGGTTTTTTTTGTGATACCATCGGATGGCTTCGGTGTAACGGTGCTTTGGACGGAAAGACCTGCAAAGATTTGTAACTCGCCGGCTTTTATTGGCCGGCTATAAAACAGCCTTTTACCATTATGCGCGATCCGGTTATTTTTAACATAAACCAATAAGGAATCAAAGAGAATGCGTGAGGCAGCAGCTTTTTGTGTAGGCTCAATGGAGGTGGTAATAAATAACAAACTACTATCCGTAACATTGTCGCGCCTTATCTCGTAACCATAAAAACGCCTCGTGTCATTAGTAAAAGATTCAAGGTTTTTCAGGCTCCTGATTACTTCTTTTTCCACCTCATCCTGATCAAGCATTTGTTTCCAAAGTGTATTTGAAAGGGTTAAGCTAACCACGGAAGCGCCCTTTTTTCTGCTATCGGGTGAAGCAATAAATCGAAACCTTCTCCTGTCATCCTCATGCTTGAAAGAGATTACAGCTTCTGAGGGTGTTGCAGAAATAAGTTTGAGCTCGTGAGCAGGGGCTGTTATTGAGGGCGAAGGCAGTGCTATGATGTTGTATCTTGTACTGTCCTGGTTTGCAAAGGGAAGAAACCACCGTGGGAGTTGAACCGCACTCGTTAATTGTTCCATGGTCTTGTGCAATGAATAAGGTACACTGGCCCTGGTAGTAAAATTAATCGGGATGGTCACAGAAAGAAGGAGCACCATGCTCAGTATTCCCAGGATCATAACGGATAATAACTTTCTTTCTTTTCGCATAAAACCGGATTACATCGTAATCTGTTGGTAAATTTAGTACTCCTTCTCTTTAAAATATGCTGCATATGCAATTACTATTGAAATTAATCACTGTTAAAGCTTTGCTGTTTGCCAGCAGCCTGTCTGTTATGGCCCAGGAGCCCGATCCATGGTCAATTACCGCCAGAACAATCAATGCTACAGAGTATTATGGAATTACAGTTGCCAATGGTATGATTGGCATCGTTTCCGCACCGGAACCCTTTAAGGTGAAAGATGTGGTGCTTGCCGGTGCATATGATCAATATGGGCGGGGCCGCGTGAGTAATTTTCTCCGGAGTTTCAATCTGTTGAACATGACGCTGGATATTGACGGGAAACGCATGGACACAAAGTCGGCCACTAATTTTACTCAGAAACTCGACATGCGTAAAGCTTCCTTCACCGCTTCCTTTGATTATGCCGAAAAGGCCAGTATAACCTATAGCTATTATTCACTGCGGCAGTTGCCTTTTACGGTACTCATGGACGTTAGTATAACACCTAAGCAGGATATTAGTATCAATGCTGCAAGCGTGATGGAAGCCCCGGATGCACTACGGGATGTACAGAATTACTATAATGAAATCGACAGGCCACATGTAGTTTTAAGTTTGCTCACTTCCTCTGCTAAAAGCCCAACCGGTAAACTCCAACTCTGTGCTTCAAATACTTTTCTTTTTCAAGAGCACCATGGCGAGGAACCCCGTGTGGTGCATGAGATGTGGGATAATAATATGCACCTGATGAAATTTACCAGGAAGTTGAAAGCTGGCCAAACCTACAGGTTTTCAATTGCCGGATCCTCTATCACATCAGCCCATCACGATGATCCGCTTAATGAAGCAGAGCGACTTACAATTTATGCAAAGCTGGAGGGCCGCGACCGGCTGCTTCGCTTTCATGAGGCTGCCTGGGAGGAACTCTGGAAATCGGATATCATCATTGATGGCGACCCGCAGGCACAACAGGATATCCGCAGCATGATCTATCATCTTTATTCTTTTACGCGCGAGGGTACAGCGCTTTCGCCATCGCCAATGGGGCTCAGCGGACTTGGATATAATGGCCATGTTTTCTGGGACACAGAACTCTGGATGTACCCGGCACTGCTGGTATTAAAACCCTCTATTGCCAGGAGTATGGTAGAATACCGGTTCCAAAGGCTTGATGCTGCAAAAAGAAACGCCTTTTCAAAAGGCTTCAAAGGAGCGATGTATCCATGGGAAAGTGCAGAAACGGGCGTGGAAGAAACCCCCGTTTGGGCATTGAGCGGTCCTTTTGAACACCATATTACTGCCTGTGTAGCTATTGCTGCGTGGAATTATTATTGCGTTACGCAAGACAAGCAGTGGCTGAGGGACAAAGGATGGCCCATTCTTTCTGCCACCGCCGATTTTTGGGCAAGCAGAGTAGAACGAAACGGAACCGGAAAATATGATATCCGAAACGTTGTTGCTGCTGATGAGTGGGCCGAAAATGTTGACAATAATGCCTTCACTAATGCTGCCGCAAAGGCCAACCTTAACTTCGCTACCGAGGCTGCCATCATCCTGGGTATAACCCCTGATGCCGATTGGAAACATGTTGCCGCAAATATTCCAATCCTGAAATTTGAAGATGGGGTAACACAGGAACACGCTACATATAAAGGTGAGGGTATTAAGCAGGCAGATGTAAATTTGCTTTCCTATCCATTGAAAGAAATTACCAATCCACAGGCAATACGAAAAGACCTTGAATACTATGAAAAGCGTGTTCCCAATGAAGGAACTCCGGCTATGACACAGGCTGTATTCACAACTCTCTATGCACGGTTGGGAGATGGCGAAAAGGCCTATCAATGGTTCCAGGATGCGTATGTTCCCAACCTGAATCCACCATTTCGGGTGATTGCAGAAACCAAGGGTGGAACCAACCCTTATTTTGCTACAGGAGCCGGAGGTATCGTACAAAGTGTTCTTATGGGATTTGGGGGGTTGGAGATAACTTCCAAAGGGCTGGTTCAAATTAAATCTGCACTCCCTAAACATTGGAAGCAGCTAACCCTAAAAGGAGTGGGAACGCAGATGAAAACCTATACTGTCAAATAAACCATCTTCTATGGTACGGAAATTTCTATTGAGTTTTGTGATCATGGCTAATCTTGAATCATTGGGCCAGGATACAATTCCACCTACTCCCGATAGAGTTTATGGGGAACTGTTTAATGATGTGCAGGAAGCGCGAATTTTTCCCGATGGCAAAACTTTCGTTGATTGTGTGCCGCGTCGCGATCCCGCTGAGATTGTCAAAGATTATCTTGCAGCAAAACGTAATCCCGCCATAAAATTTGCCCTGGATTTATTTGTAAAAGAAAATTTTGATCTGCCTGTAAATCCTGCAGGAAATTATAAAAGCGACCCAAATGAAGATATCAGTACCCATATCAAAAGTCTCTGGAAAGTTTTGAGAAGGGAGCCCGACCAACCCGTGAAAGGTTCATCACTTCTACCATTACCCCATGCCTATATCGTACCCGGCGGTCGCTTTAGGGAGATCTATTACTGGGATTCATATTTTACCATGCTCGGTCTTAAAGAGAGTGGCGAAAATGAAATGATAGAAAGTATGGTAAAAAACTTCGCCTGGCTTATTGATACCTACGGACATATTCCAAATGGTAATCGCTCTTATTATCTGAGCAGATCACAACCACCCTTCTTCTCCATGATGGTTGAACTACTCGCATCTGTAAAGGGAGACCAGGTAATGGTAACTTATCTTCCCCAGCTAGAAAAAGAATATCAATACTGGATGGAAGGGGCTGATAAACTAGAACCCGGCAATGCATCAGGAACTGTCGTTAAATTGAAGGACGGCACCATAATGAACAGGTATTGGGATGAAAAATCTATCCCCCGCCAGGAAAGTTACAGGGAAGATCTTGAAACAGCCATCTCGTCAAAACGGAATAAACCGAATGTATACCGTCATTTACGTGCAGGGGCTGCAAGTGGATGGGATTACAGCAGCAGGTGGTTTGCCGATAATAAAAATATAAGCACCATTGAAACAACAGATATTATTCCGGTTGATCTGAACAGTCTGCTTTACAAAACTGAACAGGTCATAGCAAGGGCTATGCTTATTTCAAAGAATGAGAAGGGGGTTGCAATGTTTGAATCCAATGCAGAGAAGAGAAGACAGGCAATTGATCAGTATTGCTGGAACAATGAAATGAAATTTTACACTGATTACAATTTCAGGAAGCAAAAGATGACCAATACTATTACTCCTGCAGGACTTTACCCATTCTGTTTTTTCCCGCAACGCCAGGGCTACCTTAGTGTAGTGGCAAGACAAGCTGCAGAGGTGGTTCAAAAAAAGCTGTTGCAACCGGGTGGATTGCAATGCAGCGAATTCAATACGGGCCAGCAATGGGATGCTCCTAATGGATGGGCTCCCCTGCAATGGATGGCTGTAACTGGTTTGGCCCGCAGTGGACAAATTGGCCTTGCAAAAGAGATCGCGAACAGATGGCTTCAGCTTAATGAAAAAGTGTATAAGGAAACCGGAAAGTTAATGGAGAAATACAATGTTGCAGATCTATCTAAGCCCGCTGGAGGAGGCGAATATAAAGCACAGGACGGCTTTGGTTGGACCAACGGAGTTTATCTTGCTATGAAGGAATGGCTTAAAGAATAATTATTACAGGCGACGTATATGTATGGCTGCACCACCTCCTTTAGCCAGTTTAACAGGCAATACTGATTTGCTGGTTATTTTCTTTTTTTCAATCCGGTATGATGTTGGGTTTGTTTCCCAATGGGCGTCTTCACCATCGCGGTAGATCGTTGCTTCATACCTGATACCGGGCTCCAGGAATTTAAAATTAAATGAAACTGACCGGTTGTTTTCATCCGTAACTGCTGCAGCAAACCATTCCTCTTTATTCCTTGCTTTTCTCGCCATCACTATATAATCACCCGGTTCAGCAGATAATATTTTAGTTTCATCCCAGTCTACAGCAACATCCCGGATAAATTGGAATGCATCAGGATATAATGCATAATTCTCTGGGAGGTCGCCAGCCATCTGGAGAGGGCTGTATATAATTACAAAATTGGCCAATTGTTTGGCGAGTGTGGTTCGAACCCTTGTGGTTCGGGAAGAATCATATTGATTAAGCCTGAACCTGAAAAAACCTGGCGTGTAATCCATTGGTCCACCCATCATCCTAGTAAATGGCAGAATAGTTTCATGCTCCGGATGTAGCCCCAGCGTTGGTGCATTATTGAATTCATTTCCCCTTGCAGCCTCATTTGACAGCCAGTTTGGATAAGTGCGGTGAAGGCCAGTTGGACGTACAGATTCATGGGCTTCGATCATTATTTTATAACGGGCTGCCTTTTCAGCAACCCTTTGAAAATGATTCACCATCCACTGTCCATCATGGTATTCACCTCTTGGGATGATTCTTCCAACATACCCTGTTTTAACGGTATTGATACCATGGGCGAGCATATACCTGAACGCTGTATCCATATGACGCTCATAATTGGTTACAGAACCAGATGTTTCGTGGTGCATTATCAATTTAACTCCCTTTGCTGCCGCATATTCACTTAAACTTTTAATGTCATAATCGGGGTATGGAGTTATAAAATCAAAGACATTCTCCTTCCAATTTCCAAACCAATCTTCCCAACCTTCGTTCCAGCCTTCCACCAGCACACCATCAAATCCGTTTTTCGATGCGAAGTCGATATAGGTTTTTACATTTTCTGTATTGGCTCCATGCTTTCCATCTGCCTTTTGCCAGTTGGCTTTCCCAATATGCATCTCCCACCACATACCCATAAATTTCTGAGGTTTTATCCAGGACGGGTCTTTAATTACAGAGGGTTCATTGCAGTTGATGATCATTCTGGATGAAAGCATCTCTGTGGCTTTGCCGGTGATGATTATAGTGCGCCATGGGGTACGGAAAGGGGTCTTGAGATAGGCTTTATTACCAACAGCATCAGGCACCAGGTGTGTAATAAGTGAATGATCTGTTTTGTTTAGTAGAAGCTGCATTACCGGATAATTGATCAGAGCTGCTTCATGAATGTTTATATATACACCTGCATCAGTTTTTAAGAGGAGTGGGGTTTGTACGGCATTGCTGTCATATACAGTTTTAAGTGCAATATCTTGTTCCTTTGCTGAGGCGGTATAAGCATTAATATCTTCCAGCCTGGTTTTATTATACTGGTATTCATTGCTGTCATAGTCACCGGGTATCCAGAATGCGGTATGATTACCATTCATTTTGAATGTAGTGTTTTCATCCCCCACTATAAAGTGAGCAAACGCCTGCTGCTCGGGAAATTCATATCTAAAAGCCACCCCATCATTATACACCCTGAAATAAAGATTAACCAGTATGCCTGATCCAAGGCGATCACGCATAGAATATTTTATTGCTTTATAACTATTGCGAACAACTTTTTCCTCTCCCCAAACAGTTTCCCAGCTATCTTCTGTTGAAGATGTATCTATACTCAACCTGTCAAATTTTTGAAGTGAAACAGCGGGTTTATTAAGCCTGAATCCTATATGTGAAGGGGCGATTATTTCTTCTCCCATATAATTGATAGTATAATGGAAGTTGCCTTCGCCATCGTTTTGAAGTACAAGTTGTATACTGGCATTTTTCGAATGGATCACAATCTTCTCCAACGAATAAACTGGAAAGGCTAGCACGAAGGTGCTAAAAAATGCTACCAGGTATTTTATTATTCTCATTTTGCAGATTGATCATTATAACTGGCCCTGAAGTCGTTTCGCGGCTGTTGAAATTGCATTATTGATACATTCATTAATGGAGGCATTCTTCAAATAGGCATGGATGAATCCTGCCCAGAAAGAATCTCCCGCTCCTGTACTATCCCTGACCTCAACAGGAGGGGCAGAAGCATGCTGCCAATCCATATTTTGGTTCCTGAACCAAACACCATCCGCGCCGCAAGTGAGGCAGGTAACGCTTGTGTTGAACTGACTCAACCATTCCATCGCAGATTTGGCATCCAGGTCTCGGCCCGTAAAACGGGAAGCGTCATCGAGGCTGAATTTTAGAAGTGGAAGCAGTTCTGTAAGTTGCTGAAAAACGGTGTTGGCATTGTTATGCTTACCCCATATCTTTTCAGCATAGTTCCAGTCTATACTGGTCATCTTACCCATTCCTTTGGCCTTATGCATGGCCCTGAGAATATTTTCGCGTGCTGGCAATTTGCTAAGTGCAAATGCCGTGCTGTGAATTATGCTGCAATCATTTATAAGTTGATCATCAACCATGCCAATATGCATATCAGCATCACGGTAGGCACTGAAATCTGGTGTGCCTTTGCTCTTTCCTACTACAATAAGCGTAGTTGCACGCTCTTTCATCACCTGTATATATTTGGTGTCAATGCCCTTTGACTGCATGTCATCCAATATGATCGTTGAGAACCCATCTTCGCCAATAGCTGCAACCAGTTTAGCAGGTGTTCCTAGCCGTTGGAGAAATCGGCAGAAGTTTGCCGGACTACCACCTGGCTTAATTTCCAACTGTCGGGCAGCAGAGAGATCATCAACAAATTCAGTTGAAACTGCATCTATCAATGCTTCACCGATGGCCAATACAAAGCTGCTTTGCATATCGATTTATTTCTTGGTTTTCAGGAAGACTGCATGATCAATCTTTTGCCTGCCAGGTAATTAGTTGCCAAAATATATCCACCAGCACTCCACGTACATTGGGGTACACCAATTGGTTGGCCTGTTTGCCCATGTATGCATTCATTAAATTCATTATTGTGAAGACTATTGGCGAGCGCTATTTTTTCTGTCACGCTTTTAGCAAGATCCTCCTCCTCCATAATACACAAGGCGGCAGCCAGCCATCCATTCCACACAGCCCATAAGCCACCATTATGGAATTCACCCGGCAGATTCCGAAAGCTATAGGCATAATTGTTTTCCAATTCCTTCATATCGGGATCGCCCTCTGTTATGGTTGGATAAAAGGAGGGAAGCATATTACCGTGCTTTGAATAGAAACCTTTCAACAGGCTTATTAATGTATTATCCTGTTCCTTGTTACCAATGCCTAATAATAAAATCAGCAGATTAGCCTGCAGGTCAAACTGTGCATAAATTCTTGAAGGGTTAAAGCCCAGGAACCAGAAATCCATTGGCGCATGCTCTAACTGATGCTCCAGGTTAGGAGCGTAAAGCGAAGTAGAATGCTGATTATTCCAGAAGTTGTTTTGTACTACTTCTGTTATCTGATCTGCTTTTAGTTGCCAGGAAGGCATATTGAAAACTTTTGCAGCCGATCTTAATGCCCATATTCGTAACAATTGGTTAAAAAGCACATAACCATGCTGGATATATTCATCGGCCCAGTCGCCGCTTTGCGGAACATACATTAAGTGTTTCCCGTTGTACTCCCAGGCATCCATGACCGAAAAACATTTTTCAACCTCCCTCCTGAATCGAATGGCGAGGTTGAAATCATTCTTCAGGAGGCAATATTGGCAGAGACCGATTACAGCCCAACTGGGATTATCAGCCCTGCCTACCGTTCCTCCATAACTCACTCCGCCCGAAGGGGTAACATTAGATGGCATGAATCCATGCGGATGCTGATGTAGAAATATCGTTTCAATTGTTGCCTTCGCCGTTTCTATCAAACCGGCATCTTCGCTGAGCAATGCAGCAAGGCTGTTGATAGTACCATCACGGGTCCAGATCCGGCGATAATTATCGTGTTCCTGAACGCTTGCTACAAATCCGAATGGCGTTGATGCCATCCGGAGAAGGTCTAACGATAAGTTATATGCGCTGTTGTTCATATTTATCTTTAATGTGCGCCTCCTGCGGGAATGATCTTTTCCCCCGCTACATTTTTTGGCTTGATTCGAATTGTGGCCAATGCGGCAAGCAGTAGCAAAGTACCTGCAAAACTTATTGCCTTACCCGGATCGCTGCCCAGGAAGGTTTTATACACCCAGCCAAAAGATAACGTTTGAAGGATCATAGGAATTACAATCATCATATTGATAATGCCCATGTAAACACCATATCGTTCTTTTGGTATACTGCTAACTACCATAATATAGGGTACTCCCATCATACTGGCCCAGGCGATGCCGAAACCCACCATAGGTGCGTATAACAGGTCCTTATCGGTAATATGAGGGAATACAAGTAATGCTATCCCTGCCATCAGCAAACATAGAATATGAACGAGTTTAGCACTGAATCGGTTAGCCAGCCATACAAGTCCAAATGCAGAAATAAATGTGATGATATTATAGAACCCGTTTACTTTTCCGGCTAGTACCACAGCCTCTTCATATAATTCACCCGTTGCGCTGGTATTGAAAACTGATTTGGCAATACTTAAGGAAACGAATTGCCAATAGCAGAACATCGCATACCATTGGAACAGATATATGAGTGCAAGTTGCCACATTACCGGAGGCATATCACGAATAGCATGGATGATCTCTTTCATTGGTTCAAGCACACCCGATTTTCTGGCCTTTAATTCCTGCAGTTCTTCTGCGGTGGGTGGAATCTCGGGTGTTTTTATAACTGACCATAGCACGGAAAGGATGGATGCTATTCCACCCACAAAAAAAGAGCCATACACCCAGTAAGGTATGCCGGCTGCTGATTTGCCATCAATCAATTCACGGAAAAAGCCCAGCGATAAATTTGCCAGGGTAATACCGAGTCCTGTAAAGAAGCTTTGGGTCAGAAACCCCATGGGTTGCTGTTTGGTATCAAGTTTATCGGCAATGAAAGCCCGGTATGGTTCCATGGCAGTATTGTTGGCTGCGTCCAGCACCCAGAGTAATCCCGCCGCCATCCAGAGAGCCCTGCTGAAGGGGAACGCAAAAAGACAAAGACTGCAAAAGATGGCGCCAATCAGGAAATATGGCTTTCGCCTTCCCCACCGTGGATGCCAGGTGCGGTCGCTCAAAGCACCGATGATAGGTTGAATCAGCAATCCGGTCATGGGCCCGGCAAGATTGAGAATAGGAAGCTCTTCGGGTCGGGCATCAAGAAATGTGTATAGGGGATTAATGGCAGTCTGTTGCAGCCCGAAACTGTATTGGATTCCGAAGAATCCCACATTCATATTGATTATCTGCCAGAAGGATAGACGGGGTTTTGGAATGGTCATAAGCAATCGTTGCGTTGGTAATTAAATTTAAGTATTCCATCGAGGCTTTAGATTATTATGGGCATCTTAGTTCTATTTAAATGTCCACAGCAAACCGTTGCGTTATCTTTGCCGATATGGTAACAGCACTTTCTGCATTGTTGAAACGCCATCAGCATGAGTATCATCAGATAATAACCTTTGATCCAAAAAGGCAAGCAATAGCGCCTGTTGATCTTCGAAGTGGTGGAGATCTGCCTGAGGATATAACAGATGATACAGAAACGTTCTGCCGTTTTATGGAAGATCTCCGCAATAAGCGGGAAGCTGCATTCCTGATAGGCGGTTATAATGAGTTGCGGCATATGTACAGCCGGAGCAAGCTATTTACGGAAGGAGATGAACCTCGTCAACTTCACCTGGGAACAGATATCTGGGGAGCGGAGGGAACACCTGTTCATGCCTTCCTTGGGGGTATGGTACATAGTATCGGATACAACGAGGGATTGGGTAATTATGGAGCCACGGTAGTTTTACTCCACCAGCTGGAGGCTCTTCCGTTTTATACACTATATGGGCATGTTTCCCTTTCTGATATTCAGCAATTAACAGCAGGACAATACATCAACCGGGGCCAGGTAGTTGCGCATTTCGGCAACCCTGCTGAAAACGGTGAATGGCCTCCACACCTGCATTTTCAGATCATTGAGGATATCGGTATGCATGTAGGCGATTACCCCGGCGTATGCCGATATTCAGAGCGGGAGGCATGGTTGTTGAACTGTCCAGATCCAGATCTTGTTTTACAACTGAACAGGTTACTGGTATTCGGTCAGGCAAAACCGTAATGAAATATTCTTTTTTCTCTATACATACAATTGAAAATTTCGATAATTTGTGTAGCATCCTGTCAAAGACCTGGCCTGGTTAACCCCTGATCGTTTATGCATTTATTCATTAATCAATCATTAAACTGGAAGCCATGGCATTTAACATTCTTGAGGCGGTTAAGGGATTTCTAACGCCCCACACAGTTGGCAAAGCAGCCTCTTATCTTGGTGAATCAGATTCTTCTATTGAAAGAGCCCTATCGGGTCTTATTCCCACAACACTTTTAGGAATCACCAGTAAGGCAGAAATAGATGGTGGTGACTCCATTATGGACCTTGCCAAGCGTGCTCTTAACACGGGAATCCTTAATAACCTCGGCGATACATTCAGTAGTGCCGGCGGAGGTATACCAGAATCATCACCTGGACTACTTTCGGCTGTACTTGGTGATAAAGTTGGCGGAATCGCCAATGCGATCGCTCAATTTGCGGGTATCAAGGGATCTTCCGCTGCTTCCCTTCTCGGTTCGATCGTTCCGCTGGTTTTGGGGGTGCTGGGAAAACATGCCGGTGATAATGGAATATCCGGTTCAGGATTGTTATCGCTGCTCAGCAGTCAGAAAAGCAGTTTTCAAAATGCCTTGCCCGGGGGATTAAATTTGTCAGGTTTATTTGGGGGACGTGAAACCGAAAGGCATGCTGCGCCTCATGCCCCAACGCATACCCATACGGAAACTGTTCATGCTGAAAAAAAATCAGGCTCATGGCTTATGCCTTTGTTACTAGGCCTCGCAGCCGTTGCACTTTTACTTTATCTTATGAAAGGTTGTAATGGAGCTGATAAAGAGGAGGTCAGAACTGAAACACCTGTTGCTGTGCCCGATACCACAGCCACTATAGTAACGCCTGTTACACCAGCCCGCGAAAGTTTAAAAGTTAAACTTGCAGATAATACGGAGATAGACGCATACCGGGGAGGAATAGAAGATAAATTAGTTAACTGCCTGAACGATGCAGCCTGCACAGCGGGAAAAGACCGGTGGTTTGATTTTGACAATATAAATTTTGAAGTGGGAAGCGCAAGGCTCACAGCTGAAAGCCAGGCACAGGTAAATAATATTGTTGCCATTCTGAAAGCTTACCCCAAAGCAAAGATCAAGATCGGGGGATATACTGATAAAACTGGAGACGATGCTGCCAATAAGAAGCTGAGCCAGGAGAGGGCAGATGCCGTACTTGCTGCAATAAAGGCAGGCGGTGCTAACGCTGCTCAGTTGGAAGGGGCAGAAGGATACGGTGAAGAACTCGCAAAAATCGCAGAAGATGCCACTGATGAAGAAAGAAGGGCAGATAGAAGAATTTCTGTACAACTCAGAGAAAAATAGATGAAAAACCTTGAAACAAAAACTAAGCCGTCTCCGGAAGAGACGGCTTTTTTGTGAACCAGGTTATATTTCAAATCATAAGGCTTCATAAGCTTCTTTGAACTGTCGGGCAAAATCTTCCAGTTTAACCTTTCCGGCATTAGCAGGCCGGTTTAGCTTGAAATCCTCCTGTAGCTTTCCTGAACGGATTGCCGCACCCATTTCAGTATAATTACTTGCAATTTCCCGGGGAAGTCCTGCTGCTAATAACCCATCTAACATTTGATCATCAGTAAACGCAATCCATGGAAGATTTTTATTTCCAATTGCATCCCCTATAACTGCTGCTATTTCAGCTGTTGTTCTTTCATCACTGTAGATGTAACGGTGCGAATGGCCTTTGAAATCAAGGTCAAGGAGTGCTCTCGCAGCTTCTGCTGCAATATCAGCTGTGTCAGAAATTGCAAGACCAAATGTTTCATGGCCAAAATTACTTCCTATGATCTGCATGCCTTTCACCATTGGAATGGAAGAAAGGAAATTGTAATAGAAGTAAGAAGGCCGAAGGTGAAGGATATTTACTCCCTCCAACGAATTTAATGCTTCCTCTACCCTGAATAATCCGGAAACGGGTCCGCATCCATCGCGATTATGTGCCCCAATGCTGCTGAGATTTACAACATTGCTTACCCCGGCTTCACGGATTGCTGCCGCATATTTACTGCCCACTTCGGCAAAATAGGACTTCCAATCTTCCGGTTCCATGGTGGGTGGAACCATCGTATAAACGGCATCAGCTCCCCTGAATGTTTGTACCAGGAAATCCTTATCATTTACTGACCCGATTGCTGCTTTTACACCTTTGCTAACAAGGGTGGACAGGTTTTCAGCATTGCGTCCGATTACAGTTACTTGATGACCATCTGCAAGTAATTGAAGAGCCAGGGGGTTCGATATGTGGCCGGCGCCACCCAGAATAACATATTTCATGGTTTTATGTTTGTATATACAAATGAATAGATAAAAAATATATTATAATTTGTCGGTAATACGGTTAATATTCTGTATCAGTCTTGTGCTTTCTTCCTTTCCAAGTACTGATCCAAAACGTTCATTAAAATCAGCAAGGCACTGTTTCATCTGGGGTAATAATTCCTTTGCCCTGGGGGTTGGATATACATTGGTGAGTTTTCCTTCGGTAGTTCGGATAACCAGTTTTTTCTCTTCAAGTTTTTCAATAAGGCGCGTGATGGTACTGGGACTTAGTTGTAACTCATCTGCCAAGGCTCCTGGTTGCATTCCCGGATCTTCCAGAACCATCAGTAGTAAATATGCATGACTTGGAGAAAGACCGATTTTCTTCCAGCTTTCAATCGCGAGTTTCTCCATTTTTCTTGCAAGGGCACCACTCGAAAAATACATGCATTTGCTAAACCTGCTTTCTGTCGTCTTCATCATTACAAAAATACAATATTTTCATTTGTATATGCAAATAAAATTATTGTATTAATATTGATTTGAACATGAGCAATCCAAATCTCCATCAAGATCCCATGCAACTCAACCCTGTTGAAAAGGAGTTTGAGAATAGTTTAAGGCCAAAAGAAATTGCTGATTTTGCCGGGCAATCCCAAATCATTGATAACCTTAAAATATTCATTAAAGCAGCGAAGATAAGGGGGGAAGCATTGGATCATATTTTGTTCCATGGGCCTCCCGGACTAGGAAAAACCACCCTTTCTCGTATAGTTGCCAATGAGATGGGAGCGCATATCAGGGAAACTTCCGGCCCCGTGATTGAAAAGCCTGCTGATTTGGCCGGACTCCTGACCAACCTGCAACCCAACGATGTATTGTTCATTGATGAGATTCATAGGTTAAGCACTGTTGTGGAAGAATACCTCTATGCAGCTATGGAAGATTATCGGATTGATATCATGATCGACAGCGGCCCAAATGCACGCAGCATCCAGATAAACCTGAATCCCTTTACCCTCATCGGAGCCACTACACGTAGCGGGTTACTTACCGCCCCACTATTATCGAGGTTTGCAATCAAATCAAGGTTAGAATATTATACTGCTTCAACACTGGAAGGGATCATTCTCCGCTCTGCCAGTTTATTGAATGCACCTATCACAGTTGATGCAGCTAAAGAAATTGCGGGTAGATCAAGGGGAACTCCCCGAATTGCAAACGGATTGTTGCGCAGGGTTCGGGATTTTGCCATGGTATTGAATGACAGCCAGATAGATATCGGCATTACAAGGCATGCGCTGAAAGCATTGAATGTTGATGAACACGGACTGGATGAGATGGATAACCGGATCCTTTCAACCATCATAGAGAAATTCAAGGGTGGCCCCGTGGGTATTACCACCATTGCAACTGCTGTTGGTGAGGAGGCAGGAACTCTTGAGGAAGTATATGAACCCTTTCTGATTCAGGAAGGTTTTCTGCAAAGAACACCGAGAGGACGCGAAGCTACTTTCAAGGCTTACGAACATCTTGGCAAGCAGGGAAGTAGGGGCGGGGATGGACCGAACTTATTTAATGTTTGAGGAATAAAAAAACACCAGGCACGCTGGTGTTTTTTATTGAAAATCTTCAGAATACTTTTACTCAACGTCCTGTGGAACCACAAGCCGGAAACCATTTCCATGTATATTCACAATCTCAATATTTGTATCCTCCTTCAGGTATTTGCGAAGTTTAGCGATGTAAACGTCCATACTACGGCCATTAAAATAAGTGTCACTACCCCAGATCTTTTTTAAGGCCTGCTCGCGGGGAAGAAGATCATTCATATGTTCCGCAAGCATTTTTAATAATTCATTCTCTTTCGGTGAAAGCGTCTGCATCTGGCCACCATGGCTGAGTTCACGAAGCTTTGGATTGAAATGAAAGCTGCCAAGGTCGAACTCCCTGTTCTCCTGTTCCTTATTCAACTCCTCATTGCGCTTAAGTATGGCCTTGATCTTCATCAACAGCACTTCACTGTCAAATGGTTTGGTGATATAGTCGTCCGCACCCAACTTATAGCCCTGGATAATGTCTTCTTTCATTGTTTTGGCACTCAAAAAGAATAATGGAATATCAGGATCAATATCGCGAATTTCTTCTGCCAGTGTAAAACCATCCATATTTGGCATCATGACATCCAGCAGGCAAAGGTCAAACTTTTCACGCTGAAATGCGGCCAGTCCTAACCTGCCATCTCTTTCAAGCACAATATCAAAATCATTCAGCTCAAGGTAATTTTTCAAGACCAGTCCAAGGTTCTGATCATCTTCGCACAATAGTATTTTCGCTTTCTTTTCTTCCATAGCAATTATTTTATGGGTGATAAAATAAAATTAAATCATTTCTACCGCTAAACCTATGCGGGATAATCTTTTGTTAAATGGCTTTAATTCGAATTTCACCCGATTTACAATAATACGACCATTATTGTGCTCCGGGGTTTACTGCCATTATTTTATTATTTTGGTAATTAAATTCAACAATCATGGCTGACATTGCAGTTTTTACTGAATCAATAAAAAAGGGATATTCATTCAAAGGTGAGGCCGCGAAAATTGGTATAGGGATGTTAAATGGACTTCCCGTTTCAGATGCAGAGGTATTGCTGCCCCTGAAGACGATGAACCGTCACGGCCTTATAGCAGGCGCTACAGGCACTGGTAAAACAAAAACACTGCAGGTTTTGGCCGAAGTATTAAGCGATAACAGCGTACCTGTGTTACTGATGGATATAAAAGGAGACCTCAGCGGTATTGCTGCCCCCGGAGCTGAAAATGATAAGATCAGGGAACGCTACAAGCACCTGGGCATGATTTACCAGCCAGTTGCTTATCCCGTTGAATTATTGTCATTGAGTGGTGAACCCGGCGTACGCTTAAGGGCTACCGTTAGTGAGTTTGGCCCGGTCCTTTTAAGTAAGATTCTTGGGCTTAATGATACCCAGGCAGGTTTCGTAGCGATGATTTTCAAATGGTGTGATGACAATCAATTGCCCCTACTTGATCTTAAAGATTTCATCAAAGTGCTTCAATATATCAGCAACGAAGGAAAGGCAGAGCTGGAAAAGGATTATGGAAAGATATCTTCAACAAGCACAGGTACCATATTGCGGAAAGTAGTTGAATTACAACAACAGGGTGCTGATACATTTTTTGGCGAGAAAAGTTTTGAAGTAGATGATCTCATGCGGATTTCTGATGATGGGAGGGGAGTGGTCTCTGTGCTTAGGGTGACAGACCTGCAGGACAGGCCTAAATTATTCTCCACCTTCATGCTGCAACTTCTGGCAGAATTGTATGGTTCATGCCCCGAAGAAGGTGATCTGGACAAACCAAAGCTTGTAATCTTTATAGACGAAGCCCACCTCATTTTTGAGGAGGCCAGCGATGCCCTGCTGCAGCAGATAGAAACGATCATTAAACTCATCCGATCCAAAGGCATAGGGATTTTTTTCTGTACGCAGAATCCAATGGATGTACCTAAAGATGTTCTTGGCCAACTAGGCCTGAAGATCCAGCACGCTCTTCGTGCCTTTACCGCGGCAGATCGCAAGGTTATTAAACAGGCTGCCGAGAATTATCCGGAAACAGAATTCTACAAGACAGATGAATTGCTCACTCAACTCGGAATTGGAGAAGCACTTGTTACCATGTTAAATGAAAAAGGCATTCCGACACCCCTGGTGCATGTTCTTCTTATTTCACCCAGGAGCCGCATGGATATTCTTTCTGAAGAGAAAATTGGTAATCTTGTAAACAGCAGCAAGCTGGCAAAGAAGTATAACCAGTCAACAGATAGTGAGAGTGCTTATGAAATGCTTACAGCAAAGCTTGAAGAAGCAGCTGGTGTTGCTGAAAAAGAGGCAGCTGAAAAAGAAGCTGCAAGAACAGAAAAAGCTAAGACCTCTGGCCGTCGTACCAAAGAAGATAAATCAGTTCTTGAAGAAATGCTCGATAGCTCCGCTGCCCGTCAGGTAGGGCGTACCGCTGCAAGTGTTATAACCAGAACTTTACTCGGCGCACTTGGGCTTGGAGGTAAAACCACCAGGAAACGGAGCCTCTGGTGAGCTTGATCAACACCGGAACAACAATAATTGAAGATACTCAGGTCTTTCTGATCATGCCGCTGGTTTCAACTCTTATCAGGGCTTCACTTTCAAGAATTCGGATACAGTCCCATATATTCTTTTCATCGCATGCATAGGGAAGACTCTTCTTTAAGCTTTCATAGGTATGCTCATTTGTACTTAACAGACTAAGCATATCCTTACACACTCTTGCTGCTGGAATAGTGAGCTTTTTCTTAGCAATACAGTTATCACAAATACCACATTCTTTCATTGTTTCATCACCAAAATAATTTCCTATATAAAGGCTTCTGCAGCCATCACCACTGATATATTTTTTGAGGGATGAAATTCTTTCTGTGGCCAGTGCTTTTCTTTTATCTAGTGCCTGCTTGTTGATGACTACATACTCTGCCTTCATCCTTTCTGCCAGTAATAACAATTGCGGCTGATCTTTCTGCGGGTAATAATGTATAAGGCCGTATTGATGTAACTCCACAAGCTGGTTGCATATAACGATCTTGTCCACGCGCAAAATTTTAGCGAGGTACGATTCACTGATAATCGCCGGATAGGAAAATATCCCTTCATAATTTCGAAGCAATGCCTTGATCAACATTTCCTTGTCAGGATGTTGGTTTTCGTATGCTTCGAGCCATTGTCGGTCACAGATGAACTGTACCCGCGGAGGTGTATAAACAGATTCGTTCAGCGCACAATAGCCTTCAGCCTGGAGGGTTTGCAGGGCATTTATGGTAGTGCTACGGTCAAATTGGAAATTGTGGCAAAACATGGTGAGGTCAAAATCAAATGTGTTTCCCTCTCCGGTGCCCGTTGGAAGCTGAAGAAAATTCGCAACAGCCTGGTAAACTTTACGAATAGTTTCCGGCGAGGGATATTTTTTCTCCAGCTGCATTTCCAACTCTTCCAGTTCACGGAGATTATATAGTAGAACAGCATAAGCCTTTTCGCGGTCTCTGCCAGCCCTGCCTGCCTCCTGGTAATAATTCTCCAGGCAATCAGGTACATCATAATGTATCACTGTTCTGACATCTGGTTTGTCGATGCCCATGCCAAACGCATTCGTGCTTACCATCACCCTCACCTGGTTGGTAGTCCATAATCGCTGACGTTCTGAACGTTCCTCCTGGTCTAATCCCGCATGATAATAGGTGGCTGTAATTCCCTTTTCCTGTAAATGCCTGCATACATCAACAGTTCTTTTACGGCTCTTGCAATAAACAATAGCGCAGCCAGGAACATTTTCAATGATATTTGCGAGTCGCTTCAATTTATTATCTTCTTCAAAGCAGCTATAAGAAAGCGCTTCGCGGGCAAAGGAACCTTTAATGATTACCGGATCCCGCAGCTGTAATTGGGTTGCGATATCCTCCTGCACTAAAGGTGTCGCGGAAGCTGTTAAAGCCAGCACGGGAACCTTTGGCAGATACTCCCGCATGGCTGCGATCTGCAGATAACTGGGGCGGAAGTCATAACCCCATTGAGATACGCAATGAGCTTCATCAATTGCCAGCAGTGATATGGGAAGTGAGGGAAGGAATTCGCGAAACAATTTTGTCTGCAGCCTTTCCGGGGAAACATACAGGAGTTTTAGCCTACTGTTATTGGCCATATCCATGGTCTTCATCACCTCTTTATATGACATCCCGGTATGGATGGCAAGGGAGGTTATGCCTTTATTTTGCAACTGTCCCACCTGGTCTTTCATCAATGCTATGAGAGGACTTACAACCAGGCATATTCCTGGCATTTCTAAGGCGGGCACCTGGTAGCAAACCGACTTGCCACTACCTGTTGGAAGAAGGGCTAATGTATCATACCCATTGAGTACCGACCTGATAATGTCTTCCTGTAAAGGCCTGAAATTTTCATAACCCCAGTAGTTTTTTAATATGGTATGGATACTGTCCAAATCCTTTCGTCTGCCTAATATACACGCTTCACAAATAATCGCACGGAATTGATAGCCAATACAACATCACTGAGTCCCATTACCAATGCCCCGAAAGTAGGGGTCAGGTAACCAAAGGCAGCAATAGGAATGGCAATTATATTATAGGCAAAAGCCCATGCAAGATTTTGTTTAATGGTAATTAGTGTATGCTTGCCTAATCCAAGTGCAAGCGGAAGATTTTTCAATCCGTGATTCATCAACACCACATCAGCGGTTTGCATTGCAACCTGTGATGCATCGCTTAATGATACTCCTATTGTTGCCTTTGCAAGGGCGGGTGCGTCATTGATTCCATCACCAATCATGGCTGTTGGGGTTTCTTCATTCAGATTTTCAATGATCTGTAATTTTTCTTCTGGTGTTCGCTCCGCTATCACGGTATCTATGCCTAACGTCTTACCCAGTTCTTCAGATTTTCTTTGCCTGTCTCCACTTAGCAAAATTGTTTTTACATTCTTTGAGTGCAGATAATTGATTACAGTACGTGCTTCTTCTCTTATCTCGTCTTTTACATCGATCCATCCGATAAGCTGGTTATTCCGAATGATATAAACATTATGATGATCTTCATCAGTGTGTTCATTTGCAAGCGCATACGAGGATGCCCAGTATTCATCGCCGTCCTTACTGAATGCATGCATACCTCTGCCTTTTACTTCCTCAATTTTTGCCCAGCGTATCTCAGTGGAACTCTTGAAGGCTTTTGTTACACATTGTGCAATGGGATGGTTTGAATACCGTTCGAGTGAATATGCTATC
The DNA here is from genome assembly GCF_000814325.1 of Flavihumibacter sp. ZG627. Lineage (GTDB taxonomy): Bacteria > Bacteroidota > Bacteroidia > Chitinophagales > Chitinophagaceae > Flavihumibacter. The sequence continues at coordinate 594,527 of NZ_JPHF01000001.1, forward strand.
CGCTTAAATTCTGCTTCATCAATATCCATCGCCTGGAATCCTCCCAATTCAAAATTGCCAGTTGTGAGCGTACCTGTTTTATCAAAAACCACCTGTCTTATTTCCCGGAATGCCTCTAATGATTTAGCATTCCGGAATAATATTCCATTCTTCGCAGCGCGACCTAGTCCCACAGCAATAGCCGCAGGTGTTGCCAATCCCATAGCGCATGGACAGGCCACAACAAGAACTGCAATACTTCGCATGAGCGCAGAAGTGAAATCCTCGAGATAAATATAATTACCCACAAATGTAAATAGTGAAATAACCAGCACAACCGGTACAAAAATGGCACTGATGCGATCCGCAAGTTTCTGAACAGGAGGCTTGTCTCCCTGTGCTTTCTTCACAAGGTTTATTATATTGGCCAGTACAGATTGATCTGCAGCCGAGATCACCTGCGCTTTTACAGTTCCATCGATAATAAGGCTGCCCCCTATCAGCTTGTCCTTCGCTTTTTTTTCAACCGGTAGACTTTCTCCGGTAACGATGGCCTCACTTACACTAGCCTGTCCCCAAAGGATCTTTGCATCCGCCGGTACCTGTTCACCATTTTTAACCAATATCAGGTCGCCGCTCTTTAGTTGTGTATTCTCTATCGGAAAAATAATTTCCTGGTGCCTGTCATCAAACGCAATCATATTAGCCATCACCTTCTGGCTTTTTGCAAGTTTATTTAATTCGCGCTGGGTACTTTGTATGGATACATCTTCCATGTAGTTGCCAAGAAAAACAAGGGTGATGATGCTTGCTGAGGTCTCATAGAAAAGGTATTGATCTCCCTGGCCCATAAGTGTTCCGATAAGGCTGTATACAAATGCAGCTGTGGCACCAATTGCGATCAGAACATTCATATTTGGACTTCCGCTCGCCAGGCTCTTTATAGCACTCCGTCCGAAGAAAGACATCCCGACTATATATACCGGTAAACAAAGTGCAAATTGAACCCAGGGCTTCATCAGCCCGTGAATATGGAGCCCAGGTATCATATGCAGCATAAGTACGATGGTGAACGGCAGGCAGATCAAAAGATACCGCAGGTATTTATTCATTGGTGGCCTTGAAGTAGCGGAACTGGTGGCAAGCTTTTCATCCACAACTTTATAGCCCAGTGATTCAATGCCCCGGGTAAGCGATTTGGCAACACCTTCATCTAGTTCAACAATCTCAAAATGCACATCACCATCAATCGGGTTTACTTTTACATTCTTCATGCCCTCTTTCTCCAGGTACTTAGAAACACTTAATGCACAGTTTGCACATGACATCCCCTCTACCTTCCAATTAACCGATTCCATCTCTTTCATCTTAAATTCTTTATGATTGCACCTGCAAATTTACGGAAGAGAACATGGCAACCTTGTACATCACCGTAATAAAAAAGATACCCTGTTGCAGCTTCTCAATAATTAACTTTGTTTAATGCATTTGAAGTTTTCGTTAGGCGAATTGCCCGGTATTGTTTTGAAGCTTATTTCGGAAGCCGGTTCTAAAAGAACAATAGCCCTCCGGGGATCAATGGGAGCAGGAAAAACTACTCTTGTTCACGCATTCTGTGATGTCCTAGGTGTAAAAGATGCAGTGGGTAGCCCCACCTTTTCAATCATCAATGAATATGGCACCACGGCTGGTCCGGTATACCATATCGATTGCTACCGTCTTCGTGATGAGCAGGAGGCTATTGATGCAGGTGTTGAAGACTGCCTTTATAGCGGAAACTGGTGCTTTGTTGAATGGCCAGAAAAAATACCCCACCTTTTGCCACAGGAGACAATGAAGATATTCCTGGAACGGCAGGAAGACGGTAGTCGGTTGCTAACGTTTTAATTTGTAATTTCCCATCCCTTTAACCATTACATGGCGCAGCAGAAACCTTTTATCAGCCCATCTTTCAGTTATGAAACGCTGGAAGAAACACTTGATGTTAAGCCCCGAGGGGCTCAACTGCATATTGGTATTCCAAAGGAAATCGCTTTCCAGGAAAACCGTGTTGCCCTTACCCCGGATGCAGTGGGGGTGCTTGTCAGCAATGGTCACCAGGTAGTAATTGAGCACAATGCAGGCGATGCTGCGCATTATCGCGACAAGGATTATAGTGAAGCAGGGGCCAGGATCGTTTATGATAAGGCAGAAGTTTACAAGGCTCCGATTTTGGTAAAAAGTGCTCCTGTAATTGAAGAGGATATTTGTCATCTTCAGCCCAATCATATCATTATAAGCCCTATGCATATAGGCTTGCTGAAAGCAGAGTTGTTGGAGAAGATGATGGAGAAACGTATAACCGCACTCTCTTTTGAAAATCTTAAAGATGAGAACGGTACATTCCCGATTGTTCGGAGTATGAGTGAGATTGCAGGAAGTGCTGTTATGCTGATTGCGGGACAGTACTTGGGATCTGCCAATCACGGTAAGGGTGTTTTATTGGGAGGCATAACCGGTATTCCACCTACCAAAGTTATAATTCTTGGTGCCGGAATTGTGGGAGAGTATGCTGCCCGGGCCGCTATGGCGCTTGGCGCATCAGTAAAGGTGTTCGACAATAGTGTCTATCGCCTCAAGCAATTACAGGATAATATAGGTCACAGGCTCTGGACCTCTGTGCTGGAACCTAAAATACTGGCTAAACAACTAAAGACATGCGAAGTAGCTGTTGGAACGCTGCGTAGCAATAGTGGAAGAGCTCCGGTGGTGGTAACGGAAGAAATGGTCAGCAATATGCGACCGGGCAGTGTGATCATTGACGTTAGCATTGATAGTGGTGGATGTTTTGAAACTTCTGAGATTACAAGCCACGAACAGCCCATCTTCATGAAGTATGGAGTAATTCATTATTGTGTTCCGAATATCCCTTCGGGTTTTGCCAGAACGGCCTCCCATGCCATCAGTAATGTTCTTATGCCGCTTTTACTTGAAGCCTCGGAAGAAGGGGGGATAGAAAACCTCATTTGGCATAAAGTTCATCTCAGAAGCGGAATATATCTGTTCAAAGGGGCACTTACTCATTTCCATTTGAGCCAGCGTTTTAATTTAAAGTATACTGATTTGAATTTATTGATTGCCAGCAGAAGATGAAGAGGGGTATCTTTTAGTACTTACTTTTTATAATCGCTGATCTTTATTTCTTCCCCGCAAAAGCCATATTCCTGTGGGTCATTGCTGCTAACTATTACCAGCCTGTTCTTACAATATTCTGAGATCAATCGCTGATAAAGGGCAATGCCATTTGCATCTAGATTGGTGCAGGGCTCATCAAGAAGCAAAACCGGTGTTTGTGAAAAGATTGCCTGGGCGAGTTTGATGCGTTGCTTCATGCCCGAGGAATAATACCTTATTTGTTTATGCGCCGCTGTTTCAAGTCCTACAATTTCCAACACAGAGGAAATGGAATGTGTGGGAAGGAGTGGTTTGAAGCCATGATGGAAATACAATAGTTCGGTTGCGGTCATTTCTTCAATAAGTTCGAGATAAGGGGCCGCAATTGAGAGGTGTAGATAGGCGTGCTCGGCATCTATGTCTTTGGATGATGAGCGATAGGTAACTGTTCCCGCTGAGGGAGCAACAGCACCGGCGATAACCTGTAATAATGTTGATTTTCCTGAGCCATTTGGTCCGGTGATAGCGTAAGACCTGCCGGATTCAAAACGATGGCTGAGTCCCCGGAAGATCCATTCACGGTTGAAGCGTTTACCTGCCTCAGATAGAGATATCGTCATCACTGCTGCCTTTGGTGAAGCGCTTGATGATGCCACGGCCACTCTCCCGAACAAAGGTCACGATCTCATCCCGCTCATCTGTGGCGCTGAACTCTTCTTCGATATATTCCAGGGCCTGGGAGGTATTCATACCCTTATTATAAAGTATCCGGTAGATATCAAGAATATGATTGATGCGGTCAATATTGAAACCACGACGCTTAAGGCCCACTGAATTTACTCCCGCATAAGATAGGGGAGTGCGGGCGGCTTTTATATATGGTGGAACATCTTTACTTACAAGTGATCCCCCGCTAACAAATGCATGTTGGCCAATGGAAACAAACTGGTGCACTGCGCTTACACCTCCAATAATTGCCCAATCGCCAACAGTTACGTGACCTGCCATCTGCACATTATTACTCATGATAACATTATTCCCAACCATACAATCATGAGCCAGGTGGCTATAGGCCATAATAAGGCAATTCTTGCCTACGGATGTCTTTCCCCTGTCTTTGGTTCCCCGGTTGATGGTAACAAATTCGCGGATGGTGGTTCCATCACCGATCTCGATATTGGAATATTCACCTTCGAACTTAAGATCCTGGGGAGTGGCAGCTAATACCGCACCAGGAAAGATGCGGCAATTTTTGCCAATACGTGCCCCTTCCATGATCGTAACGTTGCTCCCAATCCAGGTGCCTTCCCCAATTTCAACATCCTGGTGGATCACGGTAAAGGGATCTACCTTGACGTTGGTGGCGAGGCGTGCATTCGGATGTATATAAGTATGAGGATGAATCATATTAAAAAAAACGTCAGATTTTTAATCTGACGTGCAAAAATAGGGTAAATAAGGTATTTATCGCTTTTGGCTCCTTCCACTAATCCCTTTTGACGACTTGTGCTACCATATCGGCTTCAGCACAAAGCTTGTTACCAACATATACCGTTCCGCGCATTTCACAGATACCCCTGCGAATAGGAGCAGTTAGTTCCATTTTCAGCAGCATGGTATCACCAGGCACGATTTTCTGCTTGAATTTACAGTTGTCGATCTTTAGGAAATATGTATCGTATTGACCACCCGGCATAGAATTTATAGCCAGAATCCCTCCGGTTTGGGCAAGTGCCTCACAGAGCAGAACGCCCGGCATCACGGGGTTATTAGGAAAATGACCCTGGAAAAAAGGCTCATTAAACGTTACGTTTTTTACTCCCACTATAACCTTGTCTGTTAACTCGATGATCTTATCAACCAGCAGGAAAGGATAACGATGGGGGAGAGTCTGTTCTATTTGCTGTGCAGTGAAGATAGGGGGCTGGGTGCAGTCATAAACCGGAACATCTTTCAGATGACGGTTCTTCTTTATGTATTGTTTGATTTTACGGGCAAACTCTACATTGGTGCTGTGCCCGGGACGATTTGCAATGATGCGTGCCTTTACAGGATAACCGATCAAAGCAAGATCACCCACTACATCAAGCAGTTTATGGCGTGCCGGTTCATTGGGAAAGCGAAGTGTCAGGTTATTCAGGTAGCCTTCATGTTTAACCTCCATTTTATCGCGACCAAATGATTTCGCAAGCCTTTGCATTTCCTGTTCGGTGACTGGTTTGTCAACCACCACAATTGCATTGTTTATGTCGCCTCCTTTAATAAGGTTGTTATCCAGCAACATTTCCAGTTCATGAAGAAATACAAAAGTGCGGCAGGGACTAATTTCCTTTACAAACTCACGCATATTCTTGAGGCCAGCATGCTGGGTACCCAATACAGGTGAATTAAAATCGATGAGCGTGGTGATCTGGTAGTCCATGGAAGGCATGGCCACCATTTCCACCCTTTTCTGCTCGTCGTAAAAATAAATATTCTCATCAATGCTGTACCATGCTTTGGCGGCGGGTTGTTCCTGCACACCAACTTCCTGCAAGAGTTCCACGAAAGGCTGGCTGCTACCATCCATAATGGGGGTTTCAGGACCGTTAATTTCGATCAGGCAGTTATCAACGCCCATGCCTACCAATGCTGCCAGTACATGCTCTACGGTACTGACTTTTGTTCCATTGTCTTCGATTGTAGTTCCTCTTGAAGTGTCTGTAACTAAGTCACAATCAGCTTTTATAATTGGTTGTCCCGGAAGATCAATACGTTGGAATTGTAGCCCGAAGCCCGGTGCTGCGGGACGAAAAGTCATATCCACTTTTACACCGGTATGGAGGCCGGTTCCTGATATACTGATTTCTGCGCCTACCGTATGTTGTTTATCGGGATTGAAATTTGCTTGCATGCTGTGATGTGGTTCTTGTATAATTTATTGTTTCCAACTCTTCTATATTGCTGTTCTTTCAGCTAAAATCTGCTTTATCATTTGTTCCAGTTCTTTGAGTCTTTTCTCCATTTCGGGAAGATTCCGGCTTAGTGCCTGGCTACGGAGGGCACTTGTATAGTCATATGCAGGGGAACCGGTTACTGAGGTATTAGGTTCCTTGATAGACTTACTTACTCCACTTTGTCCATTGATTTTGGAACCATCTGCTATTGATATATGTCCAACTATGCCTGCCTGCCCGCCTATCATGACGTTCTTGCCGATTTTTGTACTTCCGCTAACTCCCACCTGCGCGGCAATTACGGTATTGTTTCCCACTTCAACATTATGTGCAATCTGTAAAAGATTATCCAGCTTCGCCCCTGATCGAATGATGGTACTACCGATCGTTGCCCGGTCGATGGTAGCATTGGCGCCGATCTCTACACGGTCTTCAATTACAACATTACCTATCTGTGGTACTTTTTTGAAGCTGCCATCTGGCTGGGGAGCAAAACCAAAACCGTCGCTACCAATTACTGTTCCGGCATGAATCGTAACCTGGTGGCCTATTTTACAATCGAAATATATTTTTACACCTGGATGAATAATACTGCGATCCCCAATGCTTACATTATTTCCAATATATGTGTTGGGATAGATTTTCGCCTGGTTGCCAATAGTCACATTCTCCCCGATATAGGTAAAGGCACCAATGAAAACACCTTCGCCAATTGAAGCGGAGGGGGAAACATAGCAGGGTTCCTGCCTGCCTACCAACTGCATGGTCTTCATCTCCTGGTACTTGGAGAGAAGGGTGGCGAAAGCAGAATAGGCATCTGATACCCTAATAAGTGTGGTAGTTACCGGTTGGCGTAATTGAAGACTTTCATTCACGATAATGATGGAAGCCGATGTGCTATATAAATAGTCTTCGTATTTTGGATTGGCCAAAAACGAAAGTTGCCCTTCAGCTGCCTCTTCAATTTTACCGAATGACCCAACCTGGGTGTCGGCATTTCCTTCAACTCTTCCATTGATCAGGACAGCGATCTGCGCGGCACTGAATTGCATATAATATTAATTTAATGCGGCATGCTATCAAATAAACCGGATGCCGTTTCCGGATTAAGGAAACAAAAGTAATATTTTTTAACAGGGCGGGATAAATTGTGCTGAATGAGCGCATTATCTACCTGTGAAATATCCCTGACATTACCTTTTTTAAAAAGAATATTTATCCTTTCTTCAGAAGGGTCATAGGTTGTATTGCTGGCTTCCCCGCTAAATACAAGGTAAGAAGCGTCCTCTACAGAAATACCGGCATATGCAGCAATGGCATTGCGTTTCTCATGAATTATCGAGTCTGAAACAGGATCGGCCTGTAAGCGGACCTTTAGCAATCTGCGGTCCACGATCATCCGGCATAGAGCAGCCAAAACTTTGTCGGGATGGTTAGTCCAGCTTTTAATAGCCCCCATAACATCGAAATCATCCAATTGGCAAAAGCGGTCAAGTTGTTCACATAGGTCGGGGGTCGACTTCTTTTGAAGGAAAAAATCCAGGACATCCGAAGGAGCTGTTACAGCGGTGCCGTTATTGATGAGGTAACGCGCACGACGGATAATATTTACCAGCATTTTCTCTGCGCAAAGTACCGTCTTATGCAAGTAAACCTGCCAGTACATCAGCCGGCGTGATACCAGGAATTTCTCAATTGTATAAATAGCTTTTTCCTCCACCACCAACTCACCTTCATGTACTGCCAGCATCTTGAGGATGCGGTCATATCCAATCACACCCTCTGAAACACCGGTGAAAAAACTGTCGCGGGTAAGGTAGTCCATCCGGTCCACATCGAGCTGACCCGATATTAGCTGTTGAAGAAATGGTTTATGGTAATTACCCCTGAAGATGCAAATGGCAAGTGAAAGGGCTCCATCCATTTCAATATTCAAAGCTTCCATGATAAGGACTGAAAGCTGCTCATGGTGAATTCCTTCTATAAGCGTTTGTTCGAGTGCGTGAGAGTAGGGACCATGACCCACATCATGAAGAAGAATAGCGATCCTGGCAGCAGTTTCTTCTTCAGCAGTTATCTCTACGCCTTTGCTGCGAAGTTCGGCCAGTGCATTTCCCATCAAATGATAAGCCCCAAGTGAGTGATGAAGGCGGGTGTGCACTGCCCCCGGGTATACGAGCTGGGCGAAAGCCATCTGCTGGATGCGCCTTAACCGCTGGTAATACCTGTGGCTGATGACCCTGAAAACAAGCGGATCATTGATGGTTATGAAACCATACACGGGGTCATTCACAATTTTCCTGCCTGTCTGCATCACCTTCCATGTTTTGTTAAATTCGTTAAATAGTAGCCGGCAAAAGTACGAAGCCGCAATAGATAAATTACATTTGGATTCATGCCATTAGCAACTATACTCTGGGTAGACGACGAAATGGAAAGCCTTCAAAGCCAGAAGCTTTTCCTGGAAACAAAAGGTTATGTAGTGCATACCCTTACCAATGGCTTCGATGCCATTGACTTTGTAAAAGCCAATCCGGTTGACCTTGTCCTCATGGATGAAACCATGCCCGGGATGACCGGACTGGAAACACTGGCGCAGATAAAAGAGATCAGCCAGCAGATACCAGTAGTGCTCATCACCAAGAATGAAACGGAGAACCTGATGGATGATGCCATTGGTTCGCAAATAAGTGATTACCTGATCAAACCTGTGAATCCCAACCAGGTATTACTTAGCCTGAAAAAAATTCTTGATAATAAAAGACTGGTTGCAGAGAAGACCACATTCGCCTACCAGCAACAGTTCAGGAACCTTTTTATGGCACTCAATTCCAATCCTGATTATAATGACTGGATGGATATCTATAAAAAACTGGTCTATTGGGAACTTGAAATGGAGAAAAGCGATTCACCTGAAATGCAGGAAGTTCTGCAAAGTCAGAAGCAGGAAGCCAATACAGAGTTCTGCAAATTCGTATCAAAAAACTATCTGAGCTGGGTAAATCCCAAATCCAGTGAGTCACCCATTATGTCCAATACAGTTTTTCGGTTTAAAGTATTGCCGCATATAGAACCTGGCATACCTACATTCTTTGTGTTGATAGATAATCTACGGTTCGACCAATGGAAGGCCATCCAGCCTATTTTTTCCGAATACTTCCGCATTCTGGAAGAGGATTGTTTTTACAGTATACTACCAACTGCCACCCAGTATGCGCGTAATGCAATATTTGCGGGATTGATGCCCGTTGAAATAGAAAAGCAATTTCCCCAGTTATGGAGGAATGATGAAGATGAAGGTGGGAAAAATTTGCAGGAGGAGAGTTTTTTTCATGCTCAGCTCAAACGTCTGAAAAGAGAGGATATTAAGTTCTCCTACATAAAGGTTGTGAATCACCAGGCAGGAAACGAACTGGTTAACAACATGCATAATCTCCTGAGTAATGACCTCAATATTATTGTTTACAATTTTGTTGACATGTTGAGCCATGCGCGCACGGAAATGGAAGTTTTGAAAGAGCTGGCCAGTGATGAAATCAGTTATAGAAGCATTACTGCCAGCTGGTTTGAGCATTCACCACTTTTCCAGGCACTAAAGAAAATTGCAGACAAAAAGTTCAATCTCATACTGGCCACAGACCATGGATCGGTGCGGGTGAATACACCACATAAAGTTTTGGGCGACAAGCAAACTACCACTAACCTGAGGTACAAGCATGGACGTAACCTCAATTATGAGGCCCGGGATGTGATGGCAATTAGGGATCCCCGTGAGGCGGGCCTACCTGTACCCACGGTGAATTCCTCGTATATTTTTGCAAAAGAAGATGGGTATCTCTGTTACCCAAACAATTATAATCATTACGTTAATTATTATCGCAATACGTTTCAGCATGGAGGAATCAGCCTGGAAGAAATGATCGTGCCTGTTATTAAGATGTCGAGTAAGTAATATGTGACAGTCCATTATCTTTGATCATCATTTTGACCATGAAATATACGCAGGCAACCATCAATAAACTTGAGCAAATACTTGATGAAGCATCATATATAGTGCGCTATGAAAGGGGAACCTTTCAAAGTGGATATTGTATCCTGGAGCAAAAAAAAGTGGTGGTGTTGAACAAGTTTCTTCAGCTAGAAGGGAAGATCAATACAATGTTAGATATTATACCACAACTCCGCATATCAAAGGAAGAATTGAGTGCCGAAGTGAGAAAAACATATGAAGAAGTATTGGAACGAGCCCGTGTAGCTGCAGAAGAGTCAGGTAACAAACCTACTGACAATAGTGAAAATCCCGCAGAACAATAATCAAATCAAACATTTTTGTCGCCACTTAAAATAACATTCCTCGGTTCCGGCACCAGCAGCGGGGTGCCTATGATCGCATGTGAATGTGAGGTGTGTACATCTCAGGATAAGCGCGACAACCGACTTCGTTCCAGCATACTTGTTCAATCGGCTACCACTACAATTGTGGTAGATTCAACACCCGATTTCCGTTACCAGATGTTGCGGGCAAAGGTTAAACATCTTGATGCCATCATATTTACACACCCTCATAAGGATCATATAGCGGGGCTTGACGATGTTCGAGCCTATAATTTTTTTTCGCATAAACCCATGAATATTTATGCAAACGAAATGACGCAAATGGCTATCATTCGAGAGTTTCCTTATGCATTTGCGGAAAGTAAATATCCAGGTGTTCCTGACATACAGATACATGCCATCGACCTTGAGCCTTTCAGCGTTGGAGATATTGATATAATCCCCATCCTGGTGTGGCATATGCAAATGCCCGTACTTGGATTCAGATTTGGAAATTTTACTTATATCACTGATGCTAATCGAATTGATTTGGCAGAACAGGAGAAAATAAAAGGAAGTAAATATATAGTTCTGAATGCTCTCCGGCATGAAAAACATATTTCCCACTTCACCCTCGGAGAAGCTGTATCGATGGTGAAATCGCTTAATGTGCCCATTGCTTATTTTACACATATCAGTCACCAATTAGGCCTGCATGCAGTAATTAACCAGGAACTTCCAGCCGGAATGCAACTTGCGTATGACGGATTAATGGTAGAGTGCTGATAATCTTTTTATCAAAAGGAAATACCGTTAAATGACGGTTGACAGGCCTCTTGAAATCCTCTAGATTGTGCTGATGAAGAAGCCTGAAATAAAGGAATTAATTATTGCATACTTAACTTTTTCTGCAAGGGAAAGAATTGGGGTATTAGTTTTGGTTTCACTGATACTAATACTTTTTATAGCTCCGGATTTTCTTCCCAAGCCAAAAACTCCGATAAGTATTGATGATAGTTCTGTGGTGGCATTAATTGACAGATGGAGGGTTGATAGTACAAGTAGTTTTGAGTACTCGTCCAGATCACCACGAAAAAAGCTTTCTGACCTTTCAACCGGCGTGCCTATCGGTGACCGGGAGAATCATACAGGAAAATTATTCCTTTTTGATCCCAATACTGCAAGTCATGCTGATTGGGTTGCCTTAGGTGTTCGCGACAAAACAGCTTCCACTATCATCCGGTACCGTGAAAAGGGAGGTCGATTTCGAAAACCTGAAGATATATCCCGGATTTTTGGTCTGTCACCTTCTCTTGCCATGCGGCTTCAACCGTTTGTTAGGATAAAACCATTGCCTGTTGATCAATCCAATGAATCTGCTGCAATAAAGACAGGCAAGGTTTGGAACAATAATAATTTTCCGGTTCCACCTTCTGCGACTCTTAAGGTTGATATTAATTCAGCGGATAGCTTGCAATGGTTAGCCCTGCCTGGTATCGGGCCGAAGTTGACGAGCCGGATATTAAACTTCCGGCAGCGTTTAGGCGGGTTCAATTCTGTACATCAGATTGCAGAAGTATATGGACTTGCAGATTCAGTTTTCCAGATCATAAAACCTTTGCTTGTAGCAGGGGAAGGACAAATAAAACAAATTTCAATCAACTTGGCGGGTAAAGCTGAACTGGCAGAACATCCCTATATACGTCAGCAATTAGCAAGTACCATTGTTCAATACCGGGAAGCTCATGGCCCTTTCACGCAGCTTGAAGATCTCATGCGGATACACCTTATTTCGGAGAAAGTGTTTGAGAAGATAAGACCATACCTGAAAATTCCCTAACTAACACTTGTTAGTGAACTAAAAAAGACCTTATATTGCATTTGCAAAGAGGATCCTTTGCGGGAAATCAGTAGAACAGAGTATGAATTTTGAACAATCGGAGCTGACAGAGCAAGTAGCACAAACGGCCAGGGAATTTGCAAAGCAACACATTTTACCACATGTTATGGAATGGGATGAAAGCCAGCATTTTCCGGTTGATGTTTTTAAAGCCATGGGCAAACTGGGACTTATGGGTGTACTTGTACCCGAAGCCTATGGTGGAACTGGTTTGAGCTATTTTGAATATGTCGCTATTATCCAGGAGATTGCAAAGGTATGTGGGTCAGTTGGCCTAAGCCTTGCCGCTCATAATTCATTATGTACAGGTCATATTCTTGCTTTTGGAAATGAAGAGCAGAAGAAAAAATATCTACCTAAACTGGCCTCGGCAGAATGGATAGGAGCCTGGGGATTAACAGAAGCAAATACTGGCAGTGATGCTGGCAATATGAAGACTACCGCCGTTCGTGACGGCGAAGATTGGCTGCTTAACGGCACCAAGAATTGGATCACACATGGGAAAAGCGGTGATATAGCAGTGGTAATTGCGCGTACGGGTGAACCTCGTACTAAAGACAATGCCACTGCGTTCATCGTTGAAAAGGGCACACCGGGTTTCAGTGGTGGGAAAAAGGAAAATAAGCTGGGCATGCGTGCAAGTGAAACAGCTGAGATGGTATTTGATAATTGCAGGATTCCTGACGCCAACCGCCTTGGAGAAATCGGGGCCGGGTTCAAGCAGTCAATGAAAGTACTTGATGGTGGTCGTATCTCTATAGCGGCCCTTTCATTAGGCATTGCAAAAGGTGCTTTGGATGCGGCGCTCAAATATTCCAAAGAAAGGCACCAGTTTGATCAGCCAATCTCTAATTTCCAGGGAATTTCATTTAAACTTGCCGATATGGCAACAGAGATCATGGCAGCCGAACTATTGACTAATCAGGCTGCTGATATGAAGGACAAGGGAATGAAAATGACCAGGGAAGCTGCAATGGCTAAATATTATGCCAGTGAAGTTGCTGTTCGTGCGGCCAATGAGGCAGTACAGATCTTTGGGGGATATGGTTATACAAAAGATTTTCCTGTGGAAAAATTTTATCGCGACGCTAAATTATGTACCATCGGAGAAGGAACTTCTGAGATTCAGAAAATCGTAATTGCCCGGGAAGTACTTCACTAATTGTCTCTTTCGTTTGCTTGCTATAAATGAAGCCGCATCATTCCTGGTGCGGCATTTTTTTTATGATAGATAACGATCAAATAAGTAAGGGAGTCCTGCCTATTCGTTTTCCTCTAAAAAGAATATGCTCTCTACAGGCTTTTTAAACACCCTTGCAATTTTTAATGCAAGCACTGTTGACGGCACATACTTGTTGGCTTCCATCGCGTTAATGGTTTGGCGGCTCACAGATACTTTTATAGCCAGTTCCTCCTGTGTTAACCCGAGCATAGCTCTTTCTACCTTGATATTATTTTTCATCGGCCAGGGCTTTAGATGTTCTGTAAATAAGATAGTTGAATCGTATTATGAAAAGTATCAGAATCGTAAACATGTTATATATCATCACATTCATGAAAGGCATTCCATAAACGAAAATAAAAGCTAGTATCAATAAGATATAATTGACAAGAACAGCCCACATCCAACTCGATAATCTGAGTTTCGCAATAAATTCATCTTCCTGTTTTTCACTCGAAAATGCTACAAGCATACCACCTACAATAAAAACAGTACCTATGATGGTATTGCTTATATCAGTTGTTATAAAGGCGAATACCTGGTCTTTGGTAAACAATTCTTTGTTCCAAATGGCAAAGACGCGGGCCGTAATCCATTTGGCGTCAAATCCAAGGGAAGCCAGAATAATACCGCATATGGTCGCTGGGATCAAGACGAACCAACCAAGAATCTTATATTGGTTGGGAAGGAGTTTAGGGGTAAGCATTTGAGTTATATTTGAATAAAAGTAAAAAATATTTTACAATATGTAAAGTATAATATACATTTTGTAATAAATATTTTACATTCATAACCAAAAGAAACCCCGCTATGCGGGGTTTATATATTTTTTATGCATATCAATCCAGGAAGTCGTCGGCTTCCTTATCGCGGGTATTATATTTGTCGAAAAGGCGGTCGATAGCTCCTCCAAAAATGGGAAACTTCTCTTTCGCGAAATTCTTTATTATCTCAACTACCTTATAAGCCTGGTCTTCAGTGATTCCCTCTGCTTTTAATTGTTCTATTAGCTCCTTCATAACTTTCTGTTTGAAATTATTGGCTATGCTACTTTCAACAGGCTCATCTTACTTTTATCAAATTTCTTTTCTGCATATTCCAAAGTAAGATGGAATTTTGTTTCCTTACTTGAAGGGAGCTCAAACATTGCATCCGTAAGAATACTTTCGCAGATAGATCTTAATCCCCTTGCACCGAGCTTATACTCCATTGCTTTTGATACCATGAAATCAAGCACATCATTATCGATTTTTAACTCAATACCTTCTATCTCAAATAGTTTTTTGTATTGTTTGATCAATGCATTCTTTGGTTCTGTGAGTATCGAACGTAGCGTTTCGGTATCAAGCGGATTTAAATATGTCACAACAGGAAGTCGGCCGAGTAATTCTGGTATCAGACCAAAATGTTTCAGATCCTGTGCGTTTACATATTGCAACAAATTCTTTTTTGCTGCCTCCTGTTGTTCCTTATTTACATTAAACCCAATAGCATTGGTGTTCACTCTACGTGCTATAAGTTTATCAACTCCATCAAAAGCACCGCCACAGATAAAAAGAATATTCTGGGTGTTGATCTTTATAAGCTTTTGTTCCGGATGTTTCCGTCCCCCCTGTGGTGGAACAAGAACATCAGTACCTTCCAGGAGTTTTAAAAGACCTTGCTGTACACCTTCTCCGCTTACATCACGGGTGATAGAAGGATTGTCACCCTTACGAGCTATTTTATCGAGCTCGTCAATATAGACGATCCCTCTTTCCGCAGCAGTAACATCATAATTACATACCTGAAGAAGACGTGTGAGTATACTTTCTACATCTTCACCAACGTAACCTGCTTCTGTAAAAACGGTCGCATCCACAATTGCAAAAGGAACATTCAGCAGTTTTGCAATGGTTTTTGCTAAAAGGGTTTTACCCGTGCCGGTTTCACCTACCATTACAATATTGCTCTTCTCGATCTCAATATCTCCTTCAACCGCGGGCTTTTGTTGTAAACGCTTATAGTGATTATAAACTGCCACTGCAAGAACCTTCTTCGCATCATCCTGTCCTATTACATATTCATCGAGAAAACGTTTGAGTTCAATAGGCTTTTTTACAGTGAGTTTAAACCCTGTACCTGTAGTTTCATTACGGGTCAATAATTCCTGTTCGATGATCTCACGAGCGTGATCAACACAGTTCTCGCAAATATGTCCATCCTGCCCGGCAATAAGGATTTTCACCTCATCACGGCTTCGGCCGCAGAAAGAACAATGTAAAGTATTTTTTGCCATACGCGCTGTTGCTAGAGTGCAAAGTTATCTATTCCATTAGATTGTAAAAGATTAAAAAACCGTTCCGACTGAAGGAACGGTTTTTTACTATATAGTTTTACGGGTTTTACCGTATAATTTCTGTTAAAACAACTAGACTTTCTCCATAATACCATCAATAATACCATATTCAATTGCTTCTTTGGCATCCATCCAGTAGTCTCGATCGAAATCCTTCATAATCTGTGCCATTGTTTTACCGCAGTTTTCAGCGAGGATCTTTGCGCCTAGTTCTTTTACTCTTCTTGTTTGTTTGGCCTGGATTTCCAAATCAGCACTTACTCCCTGCATATAACCACCAAGGCTGGGTTGATGTATCATGACCTCTCCGTGTGGGTAAATGAACCTTCTGCCTTTTACGCCGCCACTCAGTAATATAGATCCCATGGATGCTGCCAGTCCCATACAAATTGTACTAACCGGGCTTTTTAGCATTTTCATAGTGTCATATATGACCATCCCACTTGTTACTACGCCTCCCGGACTATTGATATAAAACTTTATTTCATTGTTATTATCTGCATCTAGTAACAGCATTTTTGTAACAACTTCACGGGCCGATTTGTCATCAACAGGGCCCCACAGATATACAGCACGCTGGTCAAAGAAATATTTCTCCAGACGCTTATTTAGCATCATGAGTTCATCTCGCTTATCATCCCTTTGTTTTTCTTCTTCTTCTTCCATTCGGAAGTGATTGTATTGGGCGTTATACATGATCAGGTTTGAAATTTGATTTTTAAGTTTTGATGTTCATGCATTTTATGCACTTCTCAATTCCTGGACTGAATTAATTAGTCGCGGTGTTCTTTCCTGGGATTCACCAACAGCACTTCATCAACAAGTCCATATTCTTTAGCTTCGGTGGAAGTTAGCCAGTAATCACGATCGCAATCTTTCTCCACTTGCTTCAGTGGTTTTCCAGTATGATGGGCTATGATTTCATATAATTCCTTTTTCAGCTTTCGGATCTCATTAACCGTAATTTCTATATCCGATGCCTGACCGCCAATAGCGCCGCTTGGCTGGTGCATCATGATTCTGCTATGTTTTAATGCTGTCCGTTTGCCTTTGGTTCCCGCACACATCAGCACAGCGCCCATTGAAGCCGCCATACCAGTGCAGATAGTTGCCACATCAGGTGTAATGTATTGGAGTGTATCATACATTCCGAGGCCGGCATATACACTTCCCCCCGGGCAATTTATATACATCTGTATATCTCTCGTGCGGTCAGTACTTTCAAGAAACAACAATTGTGCTGTAACGATATTTGCCACTTCATCATTAATTGGGTATCCCAGAAAAATGATCCGATCCATCATGAGCCTGCTATATACATCCATAACAGCAATATTCATTGGACGTTCCTCGATGATATTGGGAGTAAGATTAGTGACCTGGTGTTTCTGGTAATCGTGCAGTGTGAGGCTCGATATACCCCGATGCTTGACAGCGTATTTTTCAAATTCTGAACTCATAATTCCGGGTTATTTTGATAAAAATAAGGTACAACTGCGGTGCAAATACCTTTCCAATTGAAAATCATGACAAAAATGCCAGGAAAATATGACAAAAGAGGACTTGGTGGCAATGTAGGCAGTCGAAAGCCTGATAAATTCAAAACCATATTAAAATAGAGTGTCAGTAATGACACTCTATTAATATTTAGAATAATATATAAGAGGGGCTCCCTCCTTCATGTTAGTGATGATGCTGGTGTTGAGCCTGCAACTTCTGGAAATCTTCCAGTAAGATTGGCTTCTCATCTTTCTGCACAAGACTTTCTGCTACTGCAAAAAGTTTGTCAGTTTGAATGCGGTGGAAGCTGTCATCAATGAATTTACGATCCTTCATCATACGTTCAACATAATCATTGACCCATGGTTGTTCAATATCTAATTGTCCCATATTCATATTCCCCATGTAGCTGAAGAGTTGCGCCTTGGCAAACTCCCTGATATCTTCGGGCTTTACCTCGATATTATTTTCCTTTACCAATTGATCAACAATGAGGGTCCATTTAAGTGAACTGGAGAAGGATGGATATTCTTTTTCGGCCTCTTCTTCAGTCTTTGGTTTATCTCCGCCATTTTGCATCCAGCGTTTCAAGAAAGATTCCGGGAAACTTATCTGAGTTTGATCGATCAGGTGATGGTAGATGGCATCAAAAAGCTGGTTTCTGCTTTGAGCATCAAACTGAAGCTGGATATCTTCTTTTAAAGCTGAGCGAAAAGCAGCTTCGTCAGTAATATCTTTCCCAGGGAAAACGGTTTTGAATAAATTTTCGTCCAGCGGTGCTTTTTCAACCAGTCCTACTTTTGTGATCAGCAGGTTGAAATATTTATCAGCAGCGGCTGGGTCATCTTTTGAAAGTCCCAAATCTCCCAGAATCCACTCTCTTTCTTTAGCATCAAAAGCTTGGCTTAACTGTCCATTTACCTGATCATCTTTCTTTTTCCCAATCAGGCTGGAGCGGAAGCTTTCTGAGAAATATTTAACAAGGACCGAGTTCTCTTTAGTTGCTCCACCTTCCAAAACATTACCCTCTGAATCGGTTTCAGTAAAAGTAATATTCAATACATTATCATCACCGGTTACAGTTTCTGGTTCGGTCATATTGCCATTGCGCAACTGCAGGCGCTCGAGTTCCTCATTGACCATTTCATCAGTAATAATGATCTTGTGGAAAGGCAGTTTTGCAGATGCCAGATCGGCAACTTTGAAATCAGGCTTAAGACCAACTTCAAAAGCAAAGGCATATTCATTCGGATTGTTGAAATCCAGCTGACGGCTGTCATTTTCAGGCAGTGGTAAGGGCTGGGCGAAAATCTCTAGCTTCTCATTCACCATGTAATCGCTAAGCTGTTTTTCAACTGAGCGCAAAACCTCGTCTGTGAAAACGGACTGTCCATGCATCTTCCGGATCATACTGGTTGGAACCATGCCCTTGCGGAAGCCGGGTATATTTGCTTGTTTGCTATAATTCTTCAATGCTTTTTCGAAGGATGGCAGATAATCTTCTTTTGCCACTTTCACGGTGATCTTGTCATTCAAGAGACCAATATTTTCCCTCGTAACGGTTGCCATGCTTTGCAATTTTAATTTGATACAATACGGCCAACGGTTATGCCGCTGCCTTTATTTTTGGGGGGCAAAGGTACGGATTTGTTTGAAGGTACGGCATGGAAATTGGCAATCTCGAAGGGAAATTTGGCGGGCACTAAGGTCGATATTATCAATCCTTGTCTTGTAAAACCAATAGTGGGATATCAGAACGATAGGCCATTTCACGTGTATGACTTCCGCTTACAAGGCGCTCCCACCAGCTATGTTTATGGGCAACCATTACCAGCAGCTGGCTCGGGTATTGTTCAAGAAATGACTCCAATCCCGCTTCCACACTGCTGTGTTCAACCGTATGATATTGATGTTGAAGATGTTCCAGTATAGGTTCAAGCCGAACTTTTCCACTGATCTGTTCAGGCGACATGATCTCAGCCGGGCGCTGGATATTTACCATATTCAATTTTGCACCAGGATGTTTTTTGACAAGTTCGGCCAGCATATTCAGGCATCGGAGATTCATGGTATAGCTGAAATCCGTAGCATACACAACTGATGTCCATTCTGAATAGCTTGCTCCTTCCGGCACTACCAGAACTGGTATATGTGATTTCCTGATAACCGCCGCAGTTGTACTTCCTATAAGTTTATCAATGGCCTTGTTTTCTCCACGCATACCGATAACAACTAATTCTGCACCTATTTCCTTTGACTGGTAAACCACTTCGTCTGCGGGTAACCCAATATTAACCATCACTCTGGGCGTTAAACCGGTTTTTTCCTGGATGCTGCCGGCAAGTTCGCTTGCCATCCGCTCATTATCTTTCTGAAGTTCTTCAACAGAAACCATCACATAAGGAACTTCGCTCACAGGTGTGGGAAGCAGGTAAGCATGAAGAAGTGTTAATTCAGCTCCCAGTGTCTTTGCCAATTGTGCCGCATAAAGGGCCGCATCTTTTGCAGGGGCAGAAAAATCTGAAGCAACCAGGATTGATTTCATATTAGCATTTTTATATGGCATGAAATTACATCATCCCGCCGGTTGTCAAAATGATAAATGTCAGTATATCAACTGATGCATTCCCGAATTAGATGCGGATGCGATAAAAAAAACGGAAGCCAGTTCTGATCAGGGATGTCCTTCTCTTTGCTGTCTTCCGTTTCTAAGTGTGCGGGCGATAGGAATCGAACCTACATGCCTTGCGGCGCCAGATCCTAAGTCTGGTGCGTCTGCCAGTTTCGCCACGCCCGCCTTAATTCCCCAATCAAAACCTTTGGGGTTTGCAAATGTAGGGGTTTTGATGAAAAAACTAAAAACACCTTCTTTTCTGTAAATTCGTATACTGTCTTAGACGATAACAGAAAAGAATGGAAACAGTAGCCGCGATCCCGAAATACAACCTTACCGATGACCAGGAAAAGAAACTTATCCTGCGGGAATACCGTGCCCTGCTGAGGTGCCTGAAACCCAAACTGAAGACCAGGGATAAAGAATTGGTTCGCACAGCTTTCGCAATGTCGGCCGATGCGCATAAGACCATGCGCCGGAAAAGCGGGGAGCCTTATATCCTTCACCCACTGGCAGTAGCGAGAATTTGCGTGGAGGAGATCGGTTTGGGTGTCCGTTCTACAATTTGCGCTCTTTTACATGATACAGTTGAAGATACTGACATAACCCTCGATGATATAGAAAGAACATTTGGCCAGGAGATTGCTCGTATTGTGGATGGACTTACCAAAATTGCCAATGTAATTGATGTTAATGCCTCCCAGCAGGCGGAGAATTTCAAGAAGATACTTCTAACCCTCACAGATGATCCTCGTGTTATCCTGATCAAACTCTCTGACCGCCTTCATAATATGCGGACCCTGGAGAGTATGAAAAGGGAGAAGCAACTCAAGATATCCTCGGAAACAGTTTATGTTTATGCTCCCCTGGCACACCGGATGGGGCTCTACAATATCAAGACCGAGATGGAAGACCTGGCCATGAAATACATGGAGCCGGACACCTATAAGGAAATTGCCAAAAAACTTGCAGAAACCAGGAGGGAGCGTACCCGCTATATAAATGAATTCATACGGCCTCTGAGAGAGAAAATGGAAAAATCAGGATTTGATTTTGAGATCCATGGCAGACCCAAAAGTATTCATTCTATCTGGAATAAGATGAAGAAAAAGGGTGTGAGCTTCGATGAGGTTTATGATCTCTTTGCCATTCGTGTGATCCTGAATTCGCCTCCGGAACGCGAAAAGGAGGAATGCTGGAAAGTATATTCCATGGTAACAGATGAATATACTCCCTCTCCTGAACGTCTTCGTGATTGGCTTTCCAATCCAAAAAGTAATGGATATGAAGCACTTCATACAACAGTGATGGGACCCCAGGGAAAATGGGTGGAAGTTCAGATCCGGACCAAGCGGATGAATGAGATCGCAGAAAAAGGACTTGCAGCACATTGGAAATATAAAGAAGGACAGGCCGATGAAAGCCGCTTTGAAAAATGGTTTCACCAGATAAGAGAAGTTTTGCAGTCTCCCGATAATGATTCTGTTGATTTTCTGCAGGATTTCAAAACTAGTTTCCTCGCAGAAGAGATTTATGTGTATACCCCAAAAGGGGATGTAAAAATGTTACCGGTAGGTTCTACTGCACTGGATTTTGCCTTTTCAATCCACTCGGCGGTTGGAGCTAAATGTATAGGCGCCAAAGTGAACCATAAACTGGTGCCTTTAAGTCATAAGCTTCGTAGCGGAGACCAGATAGAGATCATCACTTCCAATAAACAAAAACCTTCCGAAGACTGGTTGAATTTTGTTGTTACGGCTAAGGCCCGCACCAAAATAAAAGATGCTCTCAAGGAGGAGAAACGTAAAATTGCTGAGGATGGAAAATATTATGTGCAACGCAAGGTAGAAGGCATGGGAGCTGGTTATAACAGCCACAATATTGATATACTGGTAGACTTCTATAAACAACCATCCACACTAGATTTCTTTTACCAGGTAGCAACTAAAACAATAGATCTTAAGGAGCTGAAAGATTTCCATGTTCTGGGCGATAAACTGGAAGCACCCAAACCACAGCGCCCGGTAATGGAGTTGAAACCGGAGTACACGGGTGCATCGGAGTATGGTAAAAAGGATGCTGAACTGATAATATTTGGTGAGAGTAGTGATAAGATAATGTATCATCTTGCCAATTGCTGTAAGCCTATTCCCGGTGATGATGTATTTGGCTTTGTTACAACCGGTAAAGGCCTGACAATCCATCGCACCAATTGCCCTAATGCTTCCAAACTGCTGGCCAATTATGGCCACAGGGTGGTAAAGACAAAATGGGCGAAGAACAAAGAGATTTCTTTCCTCACAGGCCTTAATATTATTGGATTGGATGATGTAGGTGTGGTTAATAAGATCACTAACCTGATTTCAGGTGAGATGAAGATTAATATAAGTGCATTGTCTATTGAAGCAAAGGAAGGCATCTTCAGGGGCGCCATTAAAGTTTTTGTTCATGACAAGGAAGAACTGGATGAGCTGGTTAAAAGCCTAAAGGCGCTTACCGGAATTCATACAGTTGACCGATTTGATGCAGAACTCCCGCTCAACTCATCAGGTTCAAGCCATTAGTTTAAATAATAAAATAATTTGAAGCATCAAACTCACTGGTTTCGGTGCCTTTACATATATTTATTATTCAAAATTGCTTGCTATGAGAAAATTGCTTGGTCATTTTTTGCCAATGCTTTTGGCATTGGTTTGCCCTGTTTTGCTTTGGGCCCAGGTAACCGTCAGCGGTACTGTTACCGATGGCAAAAATAGCCCGGTAGTGGGTGCCTCAGTTAAATTAAGGAATGTTCCAGGTGGTACGGCTACCGATGCCAGTGGCCGCTTTAGTTTTACCATTCCTTCATCATCAGGTGTATTGGAAATTTCATCTGTAGGGTTTAGAACGCAAACATTAACCCTTAATGAATCAAATCTCACCAATATTTCTATTCAGCTTACCGAAGACGTCGGTAAACTGGATGAGGTAGTTGTTACAGGTCTGGCCACCAGTGTAAAACGGAGAAACCTTGCGAATGCCATAGCAACAGTCAGTAGCAAAGAGCTCTCTGGTACTGCTCCGGCACAAACCCTTGATGCTGCCCTGAATGGTAAGATCCCAGGGGCTTATATCAACTCCAACACCGGGGCTCCCGGGGGAGGAATTTCTGTGAAGCTAAGGGGGGTCACTTCCATTTTTGGTAATACCCAGCCGCTTTATGTGGTGGATGGCGTTTTCGTAGATAATAGTTCTACACCGGGGGGATTGAATGTTGTGACCGAAGCTTCCGGTGCAGGAAATACCTCCAACCAGGATAACCCATCAAATCGTATTGCGGATCTCAGGCCTGAAGACATTGAGAATATTGAGATTCTAAAAGGAGCATCTGCCGCAGCCATATATGGATCAAAGGCTGCTGCGGGTGTTGTGCTGATTTCTACTAAAAGAGGAAAACAAGGTAAGACCAAGTTCAATGTATCGCAGGACATTGGCTTAGTAAAAGCAAGAAGGCTTCTTGGCGCCCGAACACTTACTGAGGAACGTGTTGAGGATATGGGCTGGAACCTGGAAGAATACCAGGCCGCAGTTGCAGCTGGAAAAATATATGATTATGAAAAAGAGATCTATGGTGAAACCGGCCTTACCCGTAATACGGCATTAAGCATGACCGGAGGTAGCGATAAGACCAGTTTCTACTTTTCAGCTGCACAAAAAGATGAAGAAGGAATTATCAAAAGAACGGGCTATCGCAATAATAGTATCCGTCTCAACCTCGATCATCGTATAACAGAAAATATAAAAGTGGGAATTAGTTCCAATTATGTTAACTCTTCCTCTGACCGTGGACTTACCCAGAACGATAATGCCGGGGTTACTTTTGGAGTTGCATTATCTTCAACACCTGGCTTTACTTATCTGTTCCCGGATGCAAATGGTAACTATCCGAGAAATCCCTATGGAGCATCCAATCCAATAGAAACACGTGACCTCATTACCAATAATGAAAAGGTCAGTCGTTTTGTAACAGGCGTTAATCTTGACGCATTATTGCATAAATCAGATAAATCCAACACAAGGATGATTGCCAGGGGTGGTGTTGATTATTATAGTCTCAAAACAAATGCCCTTTTCCCTTCATCCATGCAATTCCAACAAGTTCCTAAAGGAACTTCAATACAGGGTTTTGCGAATAACCTGAATACAAACTATATTTTGTCGCTGGTGAATAGTTTTATGCCCAATGATAACCTGGGTTTCACCACTTCAGTGGGTATAACACAGGAGAAAAGGGAATTTGATAACCTCCTGAACATTGCCAGGCAGGTGATTTCCGGGCAGTCTAATGTTGATCAGGCTGGTTCACTTTCAGCCACGCAATTCCGCACCAAAAATAAAGATGACGGTTTCTTCATTCAGGAAGAAGTGAGCCTGTTTGATGCTATTACCCTGAATGCCGGTGTGAGGATGGATAAATCCACCAATAATGGTGACCCTGATAAATATTACGCTTATCCGAAAGCAAGCTTATCGTGGAATATTACCCGACTTGGACTGACTAACAGCAGTTTTTTTGATAACCTTAAGATCAGGGCAGCATATGGTGAAGCAGGAAACTTCCCGGCTTTTGGTTCCAAATTCTCTTCACTTCTGGTAAGCAATATAGATGGCCTGCCTGGCTCGCTTGTTAGCACACAAAGGGGTAATTCACTTATTGAACCCGAGCGGCAAACTGAATTTGAAGCTGGCCTTGATTTCACCATATTGGACAACAGGCTTAGCGTGGAATTCAGTGTTTATAATAAAATTGTAAAAGATTTCCTGTTGCAAAGAACTATCCAGCCTTCTTCTGGTTTCAGCACGGAATGGGTAAATGCAGGTGATCTCCGCAACCGTGGTCTTGAACTAGGACTCAATGCTTTGGTGGTAAATAAAGCAAACCTTAGGTGGAATTCCACAGTCAATTTCTGGAAGAATCGCTCTAAGGTTACCCGCCTCGATATCCCCACGACAGTTTTGGGTGCCTTCGGAAATACCCTGGGAACATTCAGAATTGAAGAAGGTGCATCTGCAACCCAAATCGTGGGCATTGATAATGGTCCCGCCCGAAAGTTAGGTGACCAGGAGCCTGATTTTCAGATGAACTTCTGGAATGAGCTGACGATGTTCAAAAACCTGAGCCTACGTTTCCTGCTCCACTGGAAACAGGGGGGTGATAATATAAATCTTACTGAACTACTAACTGATTTGGGCGGAACAAGTCCGGATTATGATGATGATGTAACAGGAGGAGATGATGGCAAACCCAATGGTGTACCTGATGCGCTTGACCGAATTGGTGCCTTGGGAAGTACTGCAAGAGTTTTTGTTCAGGATGCATCCTACCTGCGATTAAGGGAAATTGCACTCTATTATAATATACCTGTTCCAGCTAGTTTTATAAAAGGAATGCGCGTTGGTGTTTCCGCCAACAATTTCTGGACCCGCACAAGGTATAAGAGTTATGATCCTGAAACATCCAATTTTGGTTCCGGATTCTCAACTGGTGTTGAGGTAATGCCATTCCCGGCATCAAAACGTGCAACTCTTCACTTATCCATTGATTTCTAAAAAAATGACCATGAAAAAGAACCTAATAATATTATGTTTCATCCTGGTTGCAAGCTGGGTACTGCCAGGATGTAAAAAGGAAATCGGTAACCTGAATAATCCGACAATTGAAGATTTCCTTGAAAATGCCAGCAAACCGGAATTAAATAACCTTGTAACAGGTATCGAGGCAGGAATGCGAAACAATACCGTCATGTACCTTGATGTTGTTGGACTGATCGGCAGGGAGATGTATCGGTTCACTGCTGCGGATCCAAGATATCTGTCGGATCTGCTCGGGGCAGGTGATGCGCAACTCGATAATAACACCTTTTACCTGACAAACCCTTGGGGTTCAAGGTACAGAGTAGTGAAAAATTGTAACATACTCATCGAAGCAGCTACCAATTCTTCTTTACTTACTGAGGAGGAACGCAGAGGTTACTTAGGGTTTGCAAAGACCATTAAGGCCTACCAGTTATTGCTGAATCTTAACCTGACCTATACTAATGGCATTCGGGTGGATGTTGCGGATCCGGATAATCTGGGACCAATTCTTGGATATGATGAGTCGCTTGCCGCCATTGCCGCTCTTCTTGATGAAGGCAAGGCTGATATTGAGGCAGGCGTGGAAGCATATGAGCTAACATCCGGATATAATATCAATGATTTCCCTGTAAGCATGCTTGAACTGAATCGCGCATTTGCTGCCCGGGTAGCTGCTTATGCTGAAGAATGGGGAACTGTACTTTCTGCACTTGAGGATTCCTTTTTGGATCTGAATGGTGATTTCTATGGGGGTGCCTATCATGTATATTCCACTTCATCGGGTGATGTACTTAACCCGGCTTTTGTGAGACAGAATGAGGGTGGAGAACTAAGACTTGCGCATCCTGCCTACGATAACGATTTGCAGCCAGGTGATGACAGGATAGGAAAGGCAACTGAACGAATAAACCCCGCCAGTTCCAGTGACCTAACTGGTGACCGCGATGTTTGGGTGTATACCAGTTCTACAGCACCCATTCCAATGATAAGAAATGAAGAGCTTATACTTTTATACGCAGAGGCAAAAGTACAATCTGGTGCTGCTGGCTTTGAAGATGCGGTAGAAGCCATTAACATCATAAGGCAGGGTCATAATCTTCCTGTTTATGCAGGAGCGCTTAACCAGGCAGCTCTAATCAACGAGATCCTTTACCACCGCCGCTATTCCCTTTTCTTTGAGGGCCATAGGTGGGTTGATATGAGAAGGTATGACAGGCTCTCAGAGTTGCCAATTGATCGTACCGGTGATGATGTATGGACAGCCTTTCCATTACCATTAACCGAAGTGGATTAAAATTTAAAAAACTCGCATATCAGAAAAGGGACTTCCGGAGGAGTCCCTTTTTTTTATTCTTATCAAGTGAATAGATTGTAGCGCAAACTGATGTACATGGAAGGCCATCGTTGGTTTGATATGAGAAGGTATGAGAAACTGGCAAAATTGCCCCTTGATAAAGCAAGCCATTCAGTATATACACAATTTGCCATACCAAAAGCAGAATCCGACTGGGATAGTGTATATCCATGTGAATAAAATTTAAGATTGGAGTTTAGGTTTAATAGGGGTGTCTCCAATGAGGCGCCCCTTTTTATAGCCCATGCATTATTGAGTTTTTTATTTGCTTACGTTACGCCTATTTTTGCAGCCTGATTATCAGCAAGCATTCAAAAATCAATACATGGTAGACGCAATTTTAGGCCTCCAGTGGGGCGACGAGGGAAAGGGTAAGATAGTAGATTATTTTGCCCCCCAATATGATATCATTGCACGTTTCCAGGGAGGGCCCAATGCGGGGCATACACTCTATGTAGAAGGCAAAAAAGTTGTACTGCACCAGATTCCATCAGGCGTCTTTCATCCACATACCGTTAACCTGATAGGCAATGGAGTTGTTCTTGACCCCGTTACGCTAAAACGCGAATGTGAAACGGTTGCCGGCTTTGGAGTAGATGTTCGCAAGAACATGTTTATTTCTCATCGCACACATTTAATCCTTCCTACGCATCGTGCCCTTGATAAAGCATCGGAATTGCAGAAGGGAAATGATAAGATCGGTTCCACCCTCAAAGGTATTGGTCCCGCTTACATGGATAAAACTGGTCGTAACGGATTAAGAGTAGGAGACCTTCTTGATAAAAACTTTACCACTTCTTATATCCGTCTTCGTCTCAAGCACCAGCGGATGCTTGACAGCATGGGTTTCCAGGAAGATATCACGCCTTGGGAAGAAGAATTTTTTGATGCGATTGAATTCCTCCGTAGCCTCAATGTTGTAAATGGAGAATATTTCATCAATGAAAGTATCGTTGCCGGTAAGAAAGTTCTTGCAGAAGGCGCACAGGGAAGTATGCTGGATATTGATTTTGGTACTTTTCCTTTTGTAACTTCTTCCAATACAACTACTTCAGGCGTATGTAACGGGCTAGGTGTGGCACCACAGAAAATAAGGGATGTTATGGGCGTTACAAAAGCCTATTGTACCCGTGTTGGCAGTGGCCCATTCCCCACAGAATTGCATGATGCGGTGGGTGAAGAATTAAGGAAACTGGGCAATGAATTCGGAGCTACAACCGGTCGCCCACGCCGCTGTGGCTGGATCGATCTGATTGCACTGAA
This sequence comes from Flavihumibacter sp. ZG627, assembly GCF_000814325.1. Classification (GTDB taxonomy): domain Bacteria; phylum Bacteroidota; class Bacteroidia; order Chitinophagales; family Chitinophagaceae; genus Flavihumibacter. The sequence goes on from NZ_JPHF01000001.1 coordinate 622,716, forward strand.
ATATGCCTGCATGATCAATGGTGTCACGAAGGTGATCATGACAAAAGCTGATGTGCTCGATAAATTTGAAACACTGGAAGTATGTACTGCATATAAGGTTGACGGAAAGGAATCCGAATGTGTACCTTTCCAGATGACAAGGCATCAGATAGAACCAGTTTTGCGTTCCTTCCAGGGTTGGAGTACTGATACTACTGAAGTAAAAAAACATGCTGACTTACCTGTAAAAATGAAGGAATACGTAGATTACATAAACAAGTTTATTGGTGTGGATGTATCACATATTTCTAACGGACCTGGTCGCGACCAGATTGTAATTGTATAAGGGCCAACTGTTTTAAAAATATTTTTTAAAAATTTGGTCATTTAAAAAGAACCTTGAAATTTTACACCGTAATCCATTATGAGTTATGGCTGCTAAACCTGATAATAAAAAGACTACCCGCACGCCTGCTGAAAAAGCAGACGAGCCAGTGAAGAAAGCATCTTCGAAATCTAAAAAGAAAGAAGAGGATGAGGATGATGACCTTGAAGATGATGAGGAAACTCCGAAAGCATCTGCCAGGAAATCAGCTAAAGCTTCAAAATCTAAAACCGATGAGGATGAGGAAGATGAAGATGAGGCCATCGAAGAAGATGATGATTGGGAGAAGGTAGAAGAAGAAGATACCTGGGATCCGGATTTTGAAGAATTCGATCTTCCCAAATCAAAAACCAAGAAAGGTCCTGCTCCCGGCAAGAAAGGGGGTAAGGATGAAGAGGATCTTGGTATCGATGATGAATTCAAAGAACTGGACCTGTTTAATGATTCCGGCTTTGATGATGACGATGATGATTTTTAATTATTATTATGAGTAATGCTGCCGGGCGGTCGTTTAAGTCTTATGCCCTGACCGTAACTCCAGCTTTAAAATTGCAGATGTTGAATTGGGTCAGCCAGTTCAACATTTGTTGTTTTATGGATAGCCATCAGTACGGCGGCATACAGAGCAGTTTTGAATGTTTAGTAGCTGGTGGTGCCTGGAAATGGATCAAACTTTCTGCCGGCAATGCTTTTGGCATGTTACAAGCCTTCAGCAAGCAGCAAAGTGACTGGCTTTTTGGTCATTTCGGATTTGATCTTAAACAGGAAACCTGCAACTCTCCTTCATTATTATACGACCCTCTTGGTTTCCCGGATTGCTATTTTTTTGTTCCCGAACATCTGCTTCTTGTTTCCGGGAACGAGGTAAAGATCAGCAGTTATTCATTAGATGAAGACGGCCTGTTTCGTGATATCCTTAATACAAAAATAAAAACGGGTAACCATTCTAAAATCATTCTTTCTCCTGCCATGAGTCGTGAAGATTATATCAGCAGGGTAGAAATCTTAAAAGCACATATACATAGGGGTGATTGTTATGAGATCAATTTTTGCCAGGAGTTTTTTGCGGAAAATGTAATGGTTGATCCCGTATTACTTTTCAGAAAATTGGCAGAAGTTTCACCTAATCCCTTTTCAGCTTATTATAAGATTGATAGTCTTCATTTGCTTTGTGCCAGTCCGGAAAGATACCTGCGTGTAAAAGATGGAAGGGTGATTTCCCAACCCATCAAAGGAACTGCAGTGCGAGATCACCTGAATGAAAAACATGACATGGATCTGGCAGAAGAACTTAGCGCCAATCCCAAAGAACGATCTGAAAATGTAATGGTTGTTGATCTTGTTCGTAATGATCTCTCCCGGGTTTGTGATGCGGGCTCCGTACAGGTTGATGAACTATTCGGCGTTTACAGTTTTCCGCAGGTTCACCAGATGATATCTACTATCAGCGGAAAACTTGCATCGGGTAAGAATTGGATTGATGCTGTTGAAGCCAGTTTTCCGATGGGTTCCATGACCGGCGCTCCCAAGAGTAAAGTTCTTGAACTTATTGAGCGATATGAGTTGGTGCGTCGGGGACTATTTTCAGGTGCCCTTGGTTATTGCAGTCCTGCGGGCGATGCTGATTTTAATGTTGTTATAAGGAGTATTCTCTATAATGATCAAAATCAATACCTCTCCTGTCTTTTTGGTTCCGGCATCACCTGGTACGCAGACCCTGAAAAGGAATATGAAGAATGCCTGCTAAAAGCAATGGCAATAAAAAAAGTGCTGGAATGATACCAGCACTTTTAAGCTTAAAATTCAGGATAACTATTTAAGAATACCAGTTTGCTTTCTGTTAGTGGCCGATCCATCATTCATTACAGCTGCGCTGCTCAGTAGAACCTGTACTGATTCCTGAAGAATATTATACTTGCTTGCATTGAACATCTCCATCTTTTCAACCGGAAGTTTCATTTCATAGCTGTTGGTAGTGCTTGACATTACCTTATCAAAGTCGGGATTGAAACGGTTGAAATCACCCAGGTCCATAACGATGTGTTTAGCGATAACGGCAGATTGATACTTGCCGGAAACCTGTTGGTTCTTAGACCCATCTTCTTCTTCTTTTGTTATTTTCCGATGGAACGCATAAAGGTGAGGGCCATAATGCGCCTTGGTTTCTGCTTTCGTAAGAGTGGTTAACCCTCCCTGCCCTTCAAAAATATAGTGCGTACCGATAAATTTTTTAACGTGGTTACGCGTTTCAGCGGGAAGGTAATACTGAAGATCCCAGAAATTTCGGCTGCCGCTTCTAGCGATAGCTTTCTGAACATTACCCGGACCGGCATTATATGCTGCAATTACCAGGAGCCAGTCGCCATAAATTTTGTACAGGTCTTTCAGGTAGAGAGCGGCAGCATTTGTGCTCTTTAAATAATTTTTTCTTTCATCTACCTTGCCATTTACTTTCAGACCCATTGTAATAGCTGTTGGTTTCATAAACTGCCAGGGGCCTACCGCCCCCATATGGGATACAGCTCCTGATTTCAATTTAGATTCGATAACAGCCAGGTACTTTAATTCGCGCGGGAGACCATGCTTACGAAAAACCCCATCCATCATATTAAAATAAGGACGAGCCCATGATTTGAGATCCTGTAATGACTTGGTGTTTTTTTCAATGTAATCTTCCACAAAATTTACTGCCCTGGGATTTAGCCTGGGAGCATTGGAAGTATTTGTTCCATCTTCTTCAAAAAGATCAGAGATCTTTTGGGTAGGAGTTGCTGCCTTCAAAGTATTGTCAGCAGCGTTTTCAACGGTGGTATCAGCTATTGCCGGACCACTGGTAGGATTCGTTGTTTCCTGGGCAACGGAGAAGCCAAGTGACACCACAAGGATGGCACCTAACATGAGAAATTTTTTCATGTTCCAGATTTTCGTTCACAATTAATGAAAGCTTCTCAAAGGAGACTTTGGCCGGTTTTCAACGGAAGGATTAATTCTTGTAATGCACCAGTAACTCTGAAACCTTAAGTAAAGATAATTCTTCAAATCGGTTTGTCATAGCCTGGAGGCCGTATGGCATACCATTACTGTGCCAAAAAATGGGGAGAGAAATGGCCGGAATGCCCGTTAAATTGGCAAAAACTGTGTAAATATCTCCAAGATACATTTCGATAGGATCGTCAGTTTTTTCGCCGAAACGGAAAGCTGTAGTGGGAGCAGTTGGACTAAGAATTACGTCGAAGTCCTTGAAAATCAATTGTGTTTGTTTGTATAGCTCCCGCCTTACCTGTTGGGCCTTGGTGAAGTAAGCATCATAATATCCGGCACTCAGAACGAAGCTTCCCAGCATGATTCTTCGCTTTACTTCGGAGCCGAAACCGGCAGACCTATTATGTGCATAAAATTCTGATAAATCGGCTACTTTAACATCTTCACGCCGACCATATCGAACACCATCAAAGCGGGAGAGGTTGGAAGATGCTTCTGCGGTTGTTAGAATATAGTAAGTTGGAACGATATAATCAAGGTAGCTAAAATCGACTGCTGTAACCGTATGGCCCTCCCTTCGGAGCCGTTCAAAGTAATTTAGCAGGCTGGTTTTGATCTCGGGATCAAGGGATGGATGCTCAACAGCCTCTTTGAAGTATGCGAACTTTAGCGGTTCCAGGGATTTGCCACCATTATTTGAAATGTCAGCATCAAATCCTGACAAATTGGAGAAATAGGATGGGACCGGTCTGTCAGCAACGGTGCTATCGAATTCGTCAGCCCCTGCGATAGTTTCCAGTACGAGGCCAATATCAGGCAGATTGTTGGCTAAAATGCCTATCTGATCAAAAGAAGATGCATAAGCAATCAGACCGTATCGTGAAATACGACCATATGTTGGTTTGAGTCCAAAGATCCCACAGAAGTCGGCTGGCTGCCTTACTGAGCCTCCTGTATCTGTACCAAGGGTAACCATACAGAGCTTTGCCTGAACGGCTACAGCAGACCCCCCTGAAGAGCCCCCCGGAACACGATTGTTGTCCAGCGCATTTAAAACAGGACCATAACAGGAGTTTTCATTTGAGGATCCCATGGCGAATTCATCACAATTAAGTGTTCCAATTATGATTGCACCGGCATCCAAAAGTTTCTGCACGGCACTGGCCGTATAGGGAGCTATAAAGTTTTCCAGCATCCGGGAGGAGGCACTGGTGCGAAAACCCTTGTAGCATAGAACATCCTTAATACCAATCACTACTCCATGGAGGGGTAACAAATGGCCCGTGGCTGCGATTTCTTTATCAAGCCGGCTTGCTTCCTCCCTGGCAGATAGTTCAAACACTTCAACGAAGGCATTCAGGTGTCTGTTTCGGGTGATTTGCTGCAAATAAAACTCCACTACCGCAGAGCAGGTAGTGGAGCCATTTTTCAATTCTTTATGATATGCTGCTATTGATTCGTATTCAAACAAGACCATTGCGTTTCTAATGTTCAACTAAAGGGTAGATCCGGATTAATACCTTAGGACAACAGGCATCGAATTGAATTAAGGTTGAGAGGAAGGAGTTTTTTCTTTTTCCTTGATCCCTTCTTCAATCTCTTGCTTCACATTGTTTTTTGCGTCCTGGAATTCACGGATACCACGACCCAGACCGCGCATCAGTTCAGGAATTTTCCTGCCACCGAACAAAAGTAATACAACCAGACCGATCAGGATCAGCTCGCTTCCGCCCGGCATTGAGATCAGTAAAAATGGATTAGCTTGTACCATGCCAAATGATTTAAGTTGTTTGTAAAGATACGATATTAATAAGGCAATAGTTTCAATAACAATTCATAAATGTGCAAACGATTTCGTTGATTTAAAATAATGCGGGCTGTCTGAAAATTAATCTCTGGTCACATTGTTCAGGATGCCCCGCAATCAATAAATCTGCGCTACGGTCCTGAGTCCATTTCTCTTCCATTATTAACCAAAATACCCCAATAGTGTTACCACTGTGCTATTCCCTGGATTTACCAGGATTGGTTGAAACATGCCTAAAAAAATTATTATGGTTGGGTTATCCCTGGGTTATGGTAGGGTTATCCCAGGGTATTTGTAGGCTTAAAACCCTAGGATAACCCTAGGATAACCCTAGGATAGAGGATTGGATATAGTAGGTTAATACAGCTGAAAAATACCCAAACGACATATCAATTCCGGGAAAAACGGGAAAGTGTATTTCTATCCTGGTGTATGAAAAAGAGTTGGAAACACAGAAAAAAGAAAGAGGCCGCCTCAATAATTTGAGACGGCCTCTTAGGTATAACCCGAAGGTTAATTATTTCGCAATAACTGCTCTTTTCTTTTCTTTAATACGTGCACTCTTACCGCTACGCTCACGAAGGAAGTAAAGTTTGGCGCGTCGAACCTTTCCTGCTTTATTAAGCACAATGGTGTCAATATTTGGTGAGAAGAGTGGGAAGGTTCTTTCCACACCTACACCGTCAGAGATCTTACGGACAGTAAAAGTTTGGGTTGTGCCCTGGCCCTGGCGCTTGATCACATCGCCCTTAAAGCTCTGGATACGCTCTTTGTTTCCTTCAACGATCTTATAGTTAACGGTAACGTTGTCACCGGCTTTGAACTTCGGGAATTCTCTTTTCGGTGTTAACTGCTCGTGAACAAATGCTACTGCGTTCATGATTCTTAATTTTATCGGACGGCAAAGGTAGGAGGAAACATCGAATATCCAAAAGAATTTTCTGTCTTCTCTTACTGATTTATATTACCTGGCAACGTTCACAGCCCTTTTCTCCCGGATTACCGTAACCCTGATCTGGCCTGGGAAAGTCATTTCCGTCTGGATCTTCTGTGCTATTTCAAAGCTAAGCCTGTCGCTATCACTGTCGGTTACCTTATCGGCCTCTACAATTACACGCAACTCGCGACCAGCCTGGATGGCATATGCTTTTTCCACCCCGGGATATGCCATCGCCATATTTTCAAGATCTTTAATGCGCTGCAGGTACTGCTGCATGATTTCCCTGCGGGCACCCGGACGAGCACCGCTTATGGCATCACAGGCCTGGATGATCGGGCTGATAACATACTGCATTTCCATTTCGTCGTGGTGGGCTCCGATGGCATTCACAACAGCCGGGTTTTCACCATATTTTTCGGCCAGCTTTGCACCAAGTAAAGCATGGCTCAATTCTGATTCTTCATCAGGCACCTTGCCAATATCGTGTAATAATCCTGCCCGTTTAGCCAGTTTGGGATTCATTCCCAATTCTGAAGCCATGATGCCACATAAATTGGCAACCTCCCGGCTGTGCATGAGCAGGTTCTGACCATAGGAAGAGCGGAATCGCATCTTTCCCACGATCCTCACAAGCTCTTTATGCAAACCATGGATACCGAGTTCAATTACTGTACGCTCACCGATCTCCATCACCTGGTCTTCGATCTGGCGACGTGTTTTTTCAACTACCTCCTCAATACGGGCGGGATGGATCCTACCATCAGTAACCAGCCGCTGCAAGCTCAATCGGGCGATTTCACGGCGAAGTGGGTCAAAAGATGAAAGGATAATTGCTTCGGGAGTATCATCAACAACAAGGTCAACGCCTGTTGCAGCTTCAATTGCACGGATATTGCGTCCTTCACGGCCAATGATCTGACCCTTGATTTCATCACTTTCGAGATTGAATACTGTTATAGAGTTTTCAATGGCCTGTTCTGCAGCAGTACGCTGGATGGTCTGGATAATGATTTTCCTGGCCTCTTTATTGGCTTTTTGCTTGGCATCATCAATTATTTCCTGTTGTACACCCAGGGCCTGGGTATGGGCTTCCTGCTTCAGGCTCTCCACTAATTGGGTCTTCGCTTCTTCGGCCGTTAATCCCGCGATTTTTTCCAGCCTCCGGATATGCTCCTCCTGGTGTTTTTCCAGCTCAGTTCGTTTGAAATTTACCAACTCAATCTGACGATTCAGGTTTTCTTTGATGGCTTCGTTCTCCTTGATTTGTTTGTCGAGGTTGGTTTCTTTCTGATTTATTGACTGCTCTTTTTGCTTGATCCTGTTTTCTGTGTCCCCCAGTTTGCGGTTGCGATCCAGAACCTCCCTGTCATGATCAGCTTTTAACTGTACGAATTTTTCTTTGGCCTCTAATAATTTTTCCTTTTTTAGTGTTTCCGCATGCGACTGGGCGTCTTTCAGGATTTTCTGAGCCTGTTGCTCCGCTTCATTAATCTTCTGTTCTGTGTTCGCTTTAAAAATGAATTTGCCTGCCACTATGCCCACAATCAGGGCAACAAGGGCAGCGATCAATATCATTATGGTGTCGTTCATTTAGTTGTTTTTTAATGCTTTTGACAATCGTATATATATTCTGCACATACCTCATAAGTGATTGAGTAAGATGCTAATTCGCGAAAATACGAATTCATTGGAGAAAAGCGAATGGCATTTCGCAGTACCATCGGGTCAGGTACCAGTACGGTCAATCATCCCTTCGAGGTGGGTGAGTTTGTCAATGATGGATTGTTTCTCCAGCGTGCTTTTAGTGAGCTGGCTTTGTTCGGTGGCATACCATACCAGCACCATGGCAATATAGTCCTGCATGTCTTTCGCCGAGAATTGGGTTTTGAACTCAATAACCTTATCGTTAATGATCTTAATGGTATTACGTACCGCTTCTTCGTCCTGGGCCCTGATTTTGATGCGATAGGTCCTGTCACCAATTACAATATTTAGCGGTATAAGCTGGTCAGACATGGTTATTCATTAAGCAGGGCGATACATTTATCGATCTCCCTGAGGTATTGATTGATTCTTTTCTCCAGCGCCTGCTTATCAACTTCGTTGGAACCTGCACCGCGGGTAGCCTTTAACAGGTCAAGTTGCTGTTGCAATTCCTCCAGGCGATGTTGCTGTAAACGGTCTTTCTCAACAAAGCTCTGGTGTTGTTGAAGGAGCCTTTCATTTTCGCGTTGAATTTGCAGGAACTGTTTCTGCAAAACTCCCAGTTTATCCTGGATTCTGGCGATATGGTCAAGCAATTCCTGCATATATTAAAGGTAAGGAAATGAACCAAGGCTCATTTCCGGATCTCAGCGCCAATCTCTTTTTCAATTGCTCCTATGATCTTTTGCATCATGGAGTCGATCTCCTTATCCGTCATGGTCTTTTCTTCGTCCAGAAAAGTAAACCGAACAGCCAATGATTTTTTCCCGGCTCCAAGTTTATCGCTTTCAAAGAGATCAAAGAGTTCCAGTTTTTTAAGCTTCGCGATTCTTTGTGAGTGAATCACAGTATCTATAGCGCCATAAGCAGTTTGTTTTGGAACCACGAGGGCCAGGTCGCGCTGTACAGGCTGTTGTTTTGGTAATTCACGAAAGCTGATCTTCTGGCGCAAAACCAACGTCATAAGTTCCTGCCAGTAAAGGTCTGCAAAAAATACAGGTTGCTTTATATCAAACTGGTTCGACTTCTTTTTGGATACCTGTCCGGCTATTCCGATAAGTTGATTTCCTGAATAGATATGAAGGGGGGCTGACAAACCTTCTGCTTCTCCGGGTTCAAATCGGATGGAAGGAACTCCTGCCATAAGGGTAATCTTCTCAACAATTCCTTTAAGCGTAAAGATGTCTGCGGCAGAACCCATACTACGCCAGGAGGTTGGAGTAAAATTGCCGGTCAGGTAAATACAGCAATGGGGCGTTTCAATATATTTTCCTTCGTTCTCAGTTCTATATGTTTTGCCCCACTCAAAAAAACTGATATCCGTATTCTTCCTGTTATGGTTATGCGCAATAACCTCCAGACCAGTTTCAAGCATTGCGGGTCGGAGTACATCCAGTTCAATGCTTAGGTTGTTAAGCATTTTGACCGCAGCTCTCATTTGTTGTTCAGTAAAATATGCGCTGTTGGAAATGGAGTTGGTCAGTATTTCACGGAATCCGGCACCCGCCAGGTATTGGGCGATCTTCTCTCTCAGCTTTCCATCAATATCATCTTCAACCGAGGGGGTAATTGTAATAGCCTGTGGTATTTCTACATTGTCGAGGCCATCGATCCTGAGTATCTCCTCAACAATATCGGCTGGAATACTAATATCAGGTTTGCTGAATGGTACGGAAACCCTCATTTCGTCAATGCCATCTTTTAATAATTCAAAGCCCAGCGCCTCAAGGATTTTCTTAACCGTATCGGGATGGTAGTTTTTGCCACTCAGTTTTTTAAGGTAATGGTATTTTATCGCGACTTCATTCTTTACTGCCGGTTCGGGGTAAACATCTGTTATATCAGATGAAATGGTTCCTCCGGCGATCTCCTTTATCAACAGGGCTGCGCGCTTCAATGCCTGAACTGTTTGTGAAATATCCACACCCTTTTCAAAACGTGTAGCCGCATCGGTTCGAAGTGAATGCCGGAAAGAGGTTTTCCTGATGGAAGCAGGATTGAACCAGGCACTTTCGAGGAAAATATTCTGGGTTTTGTTTGTTACACCACTTTTAATACCACCGAATACCCCCGCAATACACATGGGTTCGTCTTCATTGCAAATCATCAGGTCTGTGGCGTGCAGCTTTCTTTCCTTTTCATCAAGGGTAACAAAATGGGTTTGATCGGGAAGGGTTTTGACGATCACTTTATTGCCCCTGATAGCATCCGCATCGAAGGCATGAAGGGGTTGGCCCATTTCATGAAGAACATAATTGGTGATATCTACAATGTTGCTGATGGGCCGCACGTCAATGGCCTGCAGTTTATCTTTAAGCCACTGGGGCGATTCAGCTATTTTTACCCCTGTGATACTAACACCGGCATAGCGCCTACAAGCCAACTTATCTTCAATTGTGACTGCAATAGGTAATGATTTATTCTGCGCTTTGAAAGTGTTAACGGATGGTTGTTTTACACGAAGCTCTTTTTTATCGTGGTGGGTAAGATAGGCACAAACATCTTTTGCCACACCCAGGTGACTCATGGCATCCATCCTGTTTGGGGTAAGGCCGATTTCAAATATAATATCCTGGTATGTGTGGAAATGTGTTGCGGCAGCTGTGCCGGTTTTAAGAGTTGATGGTAAAACAATAATGCCGCCATGGTCTGTACCCAGACCAATTTCATCTTCGGCGCAAATCATACCATGGCTTTCAACTCCCCTGATTTTGGCAATCTTCATTGTTACCGGATCACCTGAGCTTGGATAGATGGTTGTGCCCACGGGTGCCACCACAACCATTTGTCCGGCTTCCACATTGGGTGCTCCGCATACGATCTGAAGTGGTGCACTTCCCCCTATATCTACTGTCGTTAATTTGAGTTTATCCGCATTAGGATGTGGTTCACTTGTAAGTACCTTACCTATCACCAGACCCTTCAATCCCCCCTTTACGGATTCATATTGCTCCATGCTCTCTACTTCCAATCCAATTGCCGTAAGTATTCTGCTCATGCGCTCCGGGTCTACCGTTACCGGGATATATTCAGCCAGCCAATTATAAGAAATTGTCATGAATCGTATAAATATTAGGCAGCAAATATAACTGTTTACCCAGGCTTGTGTTGTTTATGCATTTCAGCATAATAAATTTACCTGGTACTCGATTAATTTTATAGTAAAATGCCGTCAATGAAAGTATTGGTGATGGGAACAATTGTCATAGTGATGATGCTGGCAGATGGTTGCCAGGCTGAAAAACCTATTGGCGAGCCTTTCAAGGACCTGAGTGAGCAGATGGATGTATTGGCAATACTGCAGGGTTCAATTGGTACCGATCTGCAAAAAAATGATTGGGAAGGAGCCGGCTATATGACAAGAAGTATGGACAGCGTTTTAAAGATATGTAGCAAGGATTTCATAAAACACCAGCGTTTGAAGGAGCCTTTCCGGGAATTCTATGAAAGAAAAATGGAAAGGTCTATTGGAAGCCTGTTAAGAAGCATCCGCCGCCGCGATAGTGTTGCAGCAAAAAAGAGTTATGAATTCCTGGTTAAGCGATGTAACAGCTGCCATAATGAGAATGAAGTGGCGGAAAGAGCCCACTTATAGAAAAAATCATGCCGTGAAACTATAGTGAAACAGACTCCTCAGGAAGAATGGGTGTTTTAACGGTATGATTTTAAGAGGCTATTAGTAGCCATCATACAGTATTCTGCCTTATTCACTGATTATGCACAAATTCTGAAAGGTAAGCTGACACTATGTTTCATGCGAAAAATAGAAATAGAATTCTATGTCATTTGACCTGAAAGCCCATCATGGTGATAGATTATTACAGCCAAGTATAGGTGGCAAATTCTTTATGCACAACCCCTGTGTATTTCGTAAAAGAATGCTGGGAAAACTTATTTAAATTGTGGATAGCCTGGAGATGATGGTGAATAAGCGTCAAAAAGCTGTGGATAACCACCTTAATTACTATAGAATAAATTAACGCTGCAAATAATTTTTTTAAAAGCTATGGTTGGAGATATATTCGCCCTCCTGAATAGGTGTTAACACCCGCGTCATAATTAATTAATCTTTTGGTAATGTCGTTTTGTGGATTATTTTCTCCATTTCAGGGAAATATTTTATAACGTTTTTCACCCATGTTTACTATAAATGGATCTAACTAATATCAATAAAGACCGGAAAAACCGCAGGAAAGGATCAATTGATCTGAGTACAATGATGTACGGCAAAGTACCTCCGCAGGCAAAAGATCTTGAGGAAGCTGTACTCGGAGCAATTATGTTGGAGAAGAGTGCTTTTGACACGGTGGTTGAGGTACTGAAGGCAGAATGCTTTTATGTGGATGCTAATCAGCGCATATTTAAAGCCATGCAGGCACTTTCACAGAAAACACAACCCATTGATATTCTAACTGTTGTGGAAGAGCTTCGGAAACGCGAAGAACTGGATATGGTGGGAGGTCCTTATTATGTTACCAAACTCACGAATACAGTTGTTTCTTCTGCCAATATTGATGCACATGCGCGTATCATTTTACAGAAATTTATCCAGCGGGAACTTATCCGTATCAGTGGGGAAGTGATCAGTGATGCCTATGAGGATTCTACTGATGTATTTGATCTACTCGATTCTGCAGAGAGCAAGCTTTTCGAGATTACGAATAATCACCTTCGTAAAGATTATAATTCTATTGACTCGGTGCTTGTTAAAGCAGTAAAGCGAATTGAGGATCTCCGCAACCAGAAGGAAGATATTTCGGGTGTGCCATCCGGCTTCCCAAGCATAGATAAGGTTACATACGGTTGGCAAAAGACTGATTTGATCATCCTCGCAGCACGCCCTGCTGTGGGTAAAACCGCCTTCGCACTTAACTTAGCGCGTAATGCGGCTTTGCACCCCGTCCGTCCCACAGCAGTGGCCGTGTTTAGCCTTGAGATGAGTGCTGGTCAATTGGTGCAGCGTATTCTTTCGGCCGAATCAGAAATATGGCTGGAAAAGATTAGCAGGGGAAAGCTGGAAGAGTATGAAATGAAGCAGCTCTATGCCAAAGGGATCCAACGGCTTTCTGAGGCGAAGATTTTTATTGACGACACGGCAGCGCTTAATATTTTTGAACTAAGGGCAAAATGCCGGAGGTTAAAGAACAAACATGACCTTGGCCTGATCATAATAGATTATCTGCAGCTAATGAGTGGTGCGGGAGGAAATACCAACCGCGAACAAGAGATCAGTCAGATTTCCCGTTCTTTAAAGCAACTAGCCAAAGAACTGGAGGTTCCTATTATTGCACTTTCACAGTTGAGCAGGGCAGTAGAAACCCGAAAAGAAGGTAATAAAATGCCTCAGTTAAGTGATCTCCGTGAATCGGGGGCTATTGAACAGGATGCTGATATGGTTATGTTCATTTATCGCCCTGAATATTATGATGTGAATGCCAATGAACATGGAGAAAGCGTAAAAGGTGAAACCCATGTGAGGATAGCAAAACACCGGAACGGATCTCTCGAAACAATTAAACTCAGGGCCCAGCTTCATATTCAGAAATTTGTAGATGAGGGAGTAGAAGGTGGTGAAGGTGCTGCGGGTAGCGGCCCTTCCTGGAAGCCGATAGGGCCTGCAGGAGCTCCGGCAGACAACAGCGGATACCGTCAGATCGGCAGCCGAATGAATGATGTGCCATTTGAAGATGATGAAACTCCGTTCTGATTATGGCCTTACCCTTCTTTTATTTATCAGCTTATGATGGTGGCAGCCTGATTGATCTGGATGAGCCTACTTCCAGGCATATCGTTTCTGTTTTAAGAATGCAGGAAGGGGAGCAGTTGCATCTTACTGATGGCAAGGGTTTGCTTCTAACAGCTTCTGTTGCGGAAGCTCATAAGAAAAGAGCATCAGTTAAAGTGGAAAAACAGACCTTTTTTGAAAGGCGGACTGCAATTGTAAGTATTGCCATCTCACTGGTAAAGAATAATACAAGATTCGAATGGTTTCTTGAAAAAGCAACAGAAACCGGCGTGGCAAACATTTATCCAATTATTTGCCAGAGAACGGAGAAGCAAAATTTTCGTTACGACCGATTGCACCAGATTCTTGTGAGTGCTATGTTGCAGAGTCAGCAGGTTTGGTTACCGGAATTATCAGCCCCCGTTCCATTTAATATGATAGTAAAGGGAAGTGATCATAATAAAAAATGGATTGCCCACTGCATAGAAACTAATAAAGAATCCCTTCGGAAACAAGGCCCTGCTAAGGGTAAAGAGATACTGTTAATTGGTCCGGAAGGTGATTTCACGGAAGCTGAAATTGCCCTTGCCCTCGCACATGGATTCTCACCCGTGGCTCTTGGTGAAACCAGATTGCGAACCGAAACCGCCGGTATGGTAGGCGCTACTCTCTTACTCGTGAATTAATGATATTCTTTAACGGGCCATATCATTATAATGATCGGGATGCGATGAAGCGATGTTTGGATCTTCCAGTACAGGCTCCCTTAATACAACAGGTTTTGCTACAGCATTTTTGCGCATGAACATATTCAGCATTTCTACAGCGAAACTGAATGCCATACCGAAATAAATATAATTCTTCATTCCCAGGTTATGTGCCGCTTCGCTATCCCATCCTTCAATTACCAGGCTTAATCCGATCATTACAAGGAACGAAAGCGCCAGCATTTTCAGGGTTGGATGTTTATGTATAAATCCGGAAATTTTTGGACTGAAAAGAAACATGACTGTCATTGCAATAACTACGGCTGCAATCATAATTTCAACATGTTTGGCTGTTCCCCCTGCAGTGATGATACTATCAAAAGAGAAAACTGCATCGATCAATAAAATTTGCCCTAGGGCCTGTCCGAAGCTGAGATTTGGTTGTTGGTTACCGGCTGCATTTGGATCATCACCTTCCAATTTGTGATGGATCTCCTTAACCGATTTATAGATGAGGAACAATCCCCCTGCAAGCATTACAATACTGGCAAGATCAAAGCCTTTGCCTGCAATGGTGAAAACCGCTTTCCCTTTTTGTGCGAGTAGCCAGCCCAACCCTAATAATAAAAGGCTCCTCATAATGATACCTGAGATCATCCAGAACCTTCTGGCTTTTTTATGGTCTTTCGCCTCCTTGAGCCGATTCATGATAATGCTTACGAAAATCACGTTATCTATGCCCAGCACCACTTCCAGCACTACCAGGATAAGAAAACTAATCAGGCTTTCGGTCGTGAATAAATGTTCCATTTAAAGAAACTGGGGTTTATTAGTAAAGTGGTTAAGGTTTGTATATTTTATATATGTTCACTGATCTCTTTTGCAATTGATGGACCAACATAAATGAAACCTGTCCAAACTTGTACCAAACAGGCACCCGCATCCAGCTTTTCCTTTGCATCCTGCGCTGTAAAGATGCCACCGCTGGCAATAACGGGGATGCGGGAATCCGAGCGCTGGTGGATATAACGGACCATTTCGGTTGCTCTTTCCCGTAGTGGTGCGCCACTTAGTCCACCTGCTCCTATCGTTTCAAGCTCTGCGTCAGTTGTGCGAAGGCCATCCCTTCTTATGGTGGTATTTGCTGCTACAAGTCCTCCCAATTGTAGCTCTATAGCCAGGGCAATCACATCATCCACCTGGCCTATTGTGAGATCGGGGGCTATTTTTAGCAATAATGGTTTGGGGCGAGGGTATTGGTTGTTTATGGTTTGCAAGTGGGAAAGAATTTTATGTAAGGCGTCCTTTTCCTGGAGTTCCCTCAGTCCGGGTGTATTAGGCGAACTTACGTTTACTACAAAATAGTCTACAACATCAAACAGTTCGCGAAAGCAGATTTCATAGTCTTTCCATGCATCTTCATTTGGTGTCAGTTTATTCTTTCCGATATTACCCCCTATAATCAGTTTTGGGTGAAGGTTGGCGGGATGCGCCAGCTTCCAACTTTTCAGCCTTTCAGCAATAACTTTCACCCCTTCGTTATTAAATCCCATCCTGTTGATAAGCGCCTCATCTTTAGGTAAACGGAATAAGCGGGGACGATCATTTCCTACCTGGGGTTGGGGTGTTACGGTACCGATTTCAATAAATCCGAAGCCTAGTGATTCAAGCTCCCGCAGGTACCTTGCATTTTTGTCAAATCCTGCGGCAAGGCCCACACCGTTTTTAAAAGATAATCCGAATGCCTCAATTGTTCTGGCACCCGGGGCTGTAAAACGTCGGGTGATGTATTTGCGGATATAGGGAAGCGAACAAGCCAGCTGGAGCATGTTCATGGAAAAATAGTGGGCTGTTTCAGCAGATAACCTGAAAAGTATATTTCGGATGATTGAGTACATAATTGTCAAAAAAAAACCTTTGGAGGGGCTTTTCAAAAAATTATTTTTCATGGAAAGTGAGAACCACTTAAATTTGAATAATAAGGTTGTCTATGCAACTATTAGGGCAAAGCTCTGATGCAGCTTATTTCTAGTCATATAAAATATTTTTCATGCAGGAAGCATATATAGTAGCCGGATTCAGGACTGCCGTCACCAAGGCAAAGCGTGGTGGATTCAGGTTCGTAAGGCCCGACGATCTTGCGGTGGATGTGATAAAAGGCCTTTTGGCAACTATACCACAGCTTGATCCACAGCGGGTAGATGATTTAATTGTTGGCAATGCGGTTCCGGAGGCTGAGCAGGGGTTGCAGATTGGAAGGATGATATCGGTTAGGGCACTTGGTATTGAAGTTCCGGGAATGACTGTTAACCGCTATTGCGCCAGTGGTCTTGAAACAATCGCCATTGCTACCGCCAAAATCCGGACTGGGCAGGCAGAGTGCATAGTTGCAGGTGGAACGGAAAGTATGAGTCTTGTACCAACCGCAGGTTGGAAGACTGTTCCTGCTTTTAGTGTTGCCAGTGAAACGCCTGATTATTATCTCAGTATGGGATTAACCGCAGAGGCTGTCGCAAAGGAATATGGCATCAGCCGCGAGGCGCAGGATGAATTCTCCTACCAGAGCCATCAAAAAGCCATTCGTGCTATACAGGAAGGTCATTTCAAGCCAGGTATTTTACCCATGAAAGTGGAACAGGTTTATCTTGATAATAAGGGCAAGAAGCAGAAGAAAGATTTTATAGTAGATACCGATGAAGGTCCACGGGCCGATACCAGCATAGATGCCCTGGCTAAACTTAAGCCTGCTTTTGCAGCCGGTGGCGTTGTAACTGCTGGTAATTCATCACAAACCAGTGATGGGGCTGCTTTCGTTGTAGTAATGAGTGAGCGGATGGTTACAGAACTGGGCCTGAAACCTATCGCCCGTTTGGTAGCATGTACTAGTGCAGGAGTCCATCCCCGCATAATGGGTATTGGTCCGGTTGCTGCCATCCCTAAGGTATTAAAGCTAGCGGGTATAAATTTGTCTCAGGTAGACCTTGTAGAATTAAATGAAGCCTTTGCGTCGCAGGCATTAGCAGTGATACGTGAAGCAGGTCTTGATCCATCCTTTGTTAATATAAACGGGGGAGCCATTGCTCTGGGTCATCCCTTAGGATGTACAGGTGCTAAACTGACAATCCAGATAACCCAGGATATGAAAAGGTTAAACAAAAAATATGGTATGGTTACAGCGTGCGTAGGAGGAGGACAGGGGATTGCAGGTATAATTGAAAACCTTTGAAAAGTATAGAACATAGCAGGCCGGGTTAATCCCGGTTTTTTTATGATGATCGGATCATATTAAAATATAGTTTCTTTGTATCCTATGAACAGGGTATTCATTACAGACGATCATGAAATGTATTTGGAAGGCCTCTCGCTACTATTGCAAAAGCAACCTTCCGTGGAAGTTACCGGCATCAGTCGTTCAGGATCAGGTTTACTGGATAAGCTTAATCACCTTACAGCAGAAGATATCCTCCTTCTTGATGTTAATCTTCCTGATATGGATGAAGAAGAATTGATAAAAAAGATAAGGGAGATTAGGCCTAAACAAAAGGTAATATATCTAACACTTATGCGAGGTACGCGCTACGTACACAAGTTAATCAAATATAGCGTTCAGGGCTATGTGCTGAAGACTGCATCAGTGGAAGAACTCGTTAGAGCAATTAAAAATGTGGCTGAAGGCGGAACTTGGTTCAGCAAGGAAATTGACGTGATGAGCGATGACGATTTTAGAAATACCCTGACTATTGAAGATAAAAAAGTTGATGAGATACTTTCCAGGCGCGAAATTGAAGTGTTAAAGCTGGTTTGCAAGGAATACAGCAATGCCGAGATAGCACAACGGTTATTCCTTAGCGTGAGTACTGTAGAAACCCACCGTAAAAACCTTATTGCGAAATTAGGAGTTCATAATACGGTGGGTCTTGTAAAATTTGCCCTAAGGAACAACCTGATAGATTGAGATATATTTTACTGATATCGGTTTTGTTTTGCTTCTTTAATTGGGCATATTCACAGATTGCAGATACTAATACCATAAAGCAATTGTATGATAAATCGCTCGGTATCTCAGAAGACAGAGTAGATTCAATACTGGCCAATTCCGCGTTCATTGAAGAGCAATCGGAAAAGTTGCAATATAGTAAGGGACAAATACTTGCAAAACGATTGAGGGGCCTCGCCAGCGAGTATTCAGGTAATTATCAGGAAGCCATCAATTACTATTTGGTAACTCTCGACCTGGCAAGAGTGGAGAAAAGCCGCGAATATGAGATCGCCGCTCTGAGTGATATCGCCATTGTTTATTCTGAAATCAAACAACCGCAAAAAGCACGTGAGGTTTACTTGCAATGCCTGAAAATTGCTTTTGAACAGGGGGAAATTAATACTACAATATCCAGTTATACAAATATCGGAGCAATTTATAACCAGCTGGATCAGCCCGATAGTGCATTGTTTTTTCTTAATAATGCATTGGAATTAAGCAAACGGTATAATCTTAAACAAACACTTCCTGTGATTTATAATAATACTGGCAATGTTTATTTCCGTAAAAAGAACTTTACCCGTGCGATAGAATACTTTCGTCTGAATAAACAGTTTCATGATTCCACTGGTAATAAATCTGATCTCTGGTATGATAACCTGAATATTGCTGATTGTCATCTGGAAGCCGGATTATATGATTCTGCAACCCATTATTTAGATATGGCTCTCGAAATTTCCCGGCAACTTAAGAGCCGTCAAAAGGAGGCAGACAGTTATTCACTTTATACCAAACTTTATGAAAAATTGGGACGGTATAAACAGGCCTATATTTTCCAGAAAAAGTGGTATACGCTGGATACTGCTTTAGTGAATGAAACTTCAAGTAAGACGATCGCTGAAATGCAGGAACGCTTCAATGCCCGCGACAGGGAAAAAAAAAATAAATTACTTGTATCGGAAGTAGACCGGGAGAAATTAAAAAATAAAAACCTTAGCCTTCTGGTTTTGGCGGCATTCATTATTGCGCTACTGGTGGGTATCTCTTTATTGATCTATAGAAGGGCTAATTTAAGATTGCAGGAAGTAAATATCCAGATCCAGAAACAAAAAGAAAAAATGGCAATACTCAATAAGGAAAAGAACACACTTATCGGTATAGTCTCTCACGATCTCGGTTCACCCTTGGCCAGCATTGGTATGTGGAGTAACCTGCTTGCTAAAGAAGATAATCTGACAACTGACCAACAAAAAGCCTTGGAAAGAATTCGCGCATCGGCCCAGGATGGTGAGAAACTTATTCGTAATATCCTGGAGGTGGAGAAGGAAGGTTCTAAAAGAGAGAGAATTGAATTGGAGGAGACAGATATTGCGTCCTATCTCAACTGGATGGTTGGTGAATTCCGGGATATGGCGGATGCTAAAGGGATAAAACTGGAATTTCCTCAGATTGTTTCGGGAGTGTTCCTGCTAACAGACCAGGCAATATTTCGCAGGATCATCGAGAACCTGGTATCGAATGCTATAAAATATACTGAACCTGGGAAATCTGTTTATGTTAAGCTGGTAAATGCAGATGATCATGTGGAGCTAATTGTTGAAGATGAGGGAGTAGGGATTCCGGAAGCGAAGCAAAATCTTCTTTTCACCCCTTATGCAAATATTGGCAACCGTACTACTGATGGCGAGGCTTCCAGTGGATTGGGACTATCAATAGTAAAGAGGTTGGTGAATGAACTGAATGGAACCATTCAATATCAACGGGCAAATCAGGGTGGAAGTGTTTTTAAAGTTTGGTTTGGAAAATAAAAGCATCGCGGTTGCAAAAATGTAAAATCCCCTTATATTTGCAACGCAGTTTCAAAATTATTATTATGCCAAGGCTCGTGTTGCTTACTATTTCCATTTTCCTGATTATAAGTACTGTTAGATCACAACTGCGGAATTCAGTATCAGGCAAGGTAACGGACGCAATCAGCGGTAAACCCCTGGCCGGTGCATCTATTATTATTTCAGATCTCAGAACCGGCGTGGTAACTGATGAAAATGGCGTTTTTTCATTTAGGAATGTGGCTGCTGGCAGGCATCTCTTTGAGGTTTCATATGTTGGCTATGCTTCTTTTTCAGAGTATATTTTTATTTCCCCCGGTACAATAAGGGATTTTTTGCTGAGTCCATCGGTGGTAGAAAATGATGAAGTAGTAGTTACAGGAATAAGTGCTGCAACGCAGGCAAGAAGGAATCCCGTGCCAGTAAATATTGTCAAAAAAGTTGATCTTAATCGCACAGTATCCACGAACCTGATAGATGCGCTGAGTAATAAACCCGGGATTTCACAGATAAGCACTGGACCGGCAGTTTCAAAGCCAGTAATCCGTGGGTTGGGGTATAACAGGGTTATCGTGCTCAATGATGGTACCAGGCAGGAGGGGCAGCAGTGGGGGGATGAACACGGTATTGAGATCGATGAGTACAGTGTTCAAAAGGTTGAAATCTTAAAGGGTCCCGCTTCACTCATGTATGGAAGTGATGCCATGGCGGGAGTGATCAATATACTGACCAATGTTCCGGTTCAGGAAGGGGTGTTTAAAGGTTCTGTGACTTCCGCTTACCAAACCAACAACAGGCTACGCGGATTAAATATTAATCTGGGGTCAAATAAAAACGGATTCAGCTGGAATGCATATGGATCATTAAAAGCTGCGGCGGATTATGAAAACAAGTATGATGGTAAGGTCTATAACTCCAAATTCAATGAAAAGAACTTTGGCGGGTACATCGGGTATAATGGTAACTGGGGGTATAGCCATTTAATGATCAGTAAATTCAACCAGAAGCTCGGAATGGTAGAAGGGGAGCGGGATGAAAAAGGAAATTTTCTAAAATTAATGCCAGGAGGAGTGGCGGCTGTTGCAAGACCATCGGACTTCAAAAGTACTGATCCACAGGTGCCAATGCAGCAGATCAGACATTTCAGGATCACATCAGATAATAGCATTCAGGTGAGGCAGAACAGGCTTGCTTTTAAACTAGGATATCAAAGAAACCAGCGTATGGAATTCGGCAATCCAGATAATCCAACCGATAAAGAATTATATTTTGATCTTAATACACTAACCTATTCTGCCATCGTTCATGTGAAGCAGTTTAGTGGGTGGAATGCAAGTGTTGGAGTAAATGGTATGTTCCAGGAGAATAAGAATAAAGGTGAAGAAGTTCTTATACCGGAATACAATACTATAGATGCTGGAGTATTTGCTTTTGTGCAGAGGAATCTGGATAAATTCAGCTTCAGCGGGGGGCTACGCTTTGATAACAGGAATACCAACTCAAAGGCTTACCAGGATGGGAATGATTTAAAGTTTGAATCATTTACAAGGAGTTTTTCAAACGTTTCGGGTAGTGCCGGACTAAGTTATCTTCCAACATCTGCATTTACATTCAAGTTCAATTTATCGCGCGGTTTCAGGACTCCCAGCATTCCTGAACTCTCCTCGAATGGTAGTCATGAAGGTACCAATCGATATGAGTATGGAAATCTTAGCCTGGTTTCGGAAACAAGTTTACAAACAGATTTAGGTACAGAGTTTAGTTCTGAACATATATCAGTTTCTGCAAGTTTATTTAATAATAGTATAAATAACTACATTTTTTATCGAAAGCTTGAAGCTGTGGGAGGATCCGATTCGCTAGTGGATGATAATATGGCATTTAAGTTTGACCAGCGCGATGCAGCATTAACCGGATTTGAGGCAGTAATAGACATACATCCACACCCCCTGGACTGGTTACATTTTGAAAATACTATTTCCTTTGTGAGAGGCAGATTTCGTGAAGGCATTGATGGTAACCGTAATATTCCATTTATGCCAGCAGCGCATTGGATATCTGAAATACGTGCAGACTTTGAAGGTGAATCAAAACTCATCGGGAACCTTTCCCTTAAATTACAATTTGACAATACATTCTGTCAGACGGAAGTATTTAGCGTTTACAACACGGAAACAGTTACCGGAGGCTATTCACTGTTGAATGCAGGGTTCAGCACATCCATCCTTTCAAAGAAAAAAAGTATCGCCAATATTTATTTCAATATTATGAACCTGACAGATAGAGCATACCAGCATCACTTAAACAGGTTAAAATATACGGCTGAAAATCCATTAACCGGACGTACTGGTGTATTCAATATGGGAAGAAATTTCAGTATCAAACTGGAAATACCTTTTTCAGGATCTCTATAATGCTGACATCTCAGTTCCGATAGCCTTTCTTTCCCCAATTTGCTGGCGCCACATGGCGTAGTAAAGTCCCTTGTCTGAAACCAGTTTATTGTGGGTTCCTGTTTCTACAATTTCTCCTCTTTCCAAAACATAAATTTGATCAGCATGCATGATAGTAGATAAACGGTGAGCGATCATCAGGGTGATCTGATTTCTTTGTGCTGATATATTTCGGATTGTACGTGTGATTTCTTCTTCAGTGATTGAATCAAGTGCTGAAGTGGCTTCATCAAAAATCAGCAGGTCAGGTTGGCGAAGAAGGGAGCGTGCGATACTAAGTCGTTGTTTTTCGCCACCACTAAGTTTTAGTCCTCCTTCTCCTATCATAGTATTAATGCCATTTTCGGCTCTCAATAAAAGATTCTGGCAACTTGCTTTATCCAACGCATCCTGTACATCTTCATCGCTTGCGCCAGGTTTTACAAAAAGAATGTTTTCTTTTATGGTGCCGGCAAATAGCTGTGTATCCTGGGTAACGAAACCTATTTGTTTTCTCAACTCTTCAAAGTCAATTTCGTTTTCATTGATACCATTGTATTCAATAGATCCTCCCTGCGGACGATACAGTCCTACCAATAATTTAACAAGTGTTGTTTTACCAGCACCTGACGGACCAACAAAAGCAATTGTTTGTCCTTTAGCTACCTCAAAACTGATATCCTGTATGGCATGGTGTTGTGCAGTTTTATGTTTGAAGCTTACATTCCTGAAAGCGAGAGTAGCTATGGCATCGAGCGCTTTGGGATGTTCCGGGCGAGCTTCAGGTTTCTTTTGCATCAGGGTCTTAAAGTTATTAAGTGATGCTTCCGCCTCCCGGTAAGAAAGGATTATATTTCCTATTTCCTGTAAGGGACCAAAAACGAAAAAGGAAAATATTTGCATGGTAACCAGCTCTTCGGGATTCATTTTTTCCCGATAAATCAACCACATCAGAAGGAAAAGGATTACCTGCCTTAAAGTATTAACAAATGTACCCTGAACAAAGCTGAGGCTTCTGACTCTTTTCACCTTGGTAAGTTCAAGTCCCAGGATCTTATACGTATTGCGATTAAGACGTGCTACTTCCTGTGTGGTTAATCCAAGGCTCTTAATAAGTTCAATATTCCTGAGTGATTCTGTAGTAGTACCTGCCAGAGAAGTGGTTTGGGAAACGATATTTTTCTGGATGGTTTTTATTTTTCGGCTAAGAATATTTGTCAGAAATGTAAGCAGCAGAATACCACTGAAATAAACAAGGGGCAATGACCAGTGAATTGTAAAAGAATAGGCTGCAACAAATAAAACTCCTATAATGACGCCAAAGAGAATATTTATGAAATTGGAAATAAACTTTTCAGTATCTGTTTCCACTTTCTGAAGAATGCTTAAAGTTTCGCCGCTGCGCTGATCTTCAAATTCATGGAATGGCAGTTTCATTGCATGCTGCAGTCCATCGGTGAATACTTTAGCACCAAATTTCTGCGTAATTACATTAAAGAAATAATCCTGGAATGCTTTGGCAATTCGACTGATCATGGCTACCGAAATCGACAATAGTAGCAGCCATCCTACTGCCTTGCCGAATTCTGGCCAGGTGTAATTTTTATAATCAAAAGCGATCTTGGTCATCTTCCCAAAAATGATCGGATCAATAAGAGAGAAACCTGTATTGATGCCCGCAAGTAAAAGGGTAAGCAATACAAGCCATTTATATGGTTTGAGGTATTGAAGCAGAATTTTCATAATGTGGTGGCTAAAACTAAAATTAGATAAAACCTTGCAATGTCAACCTTAGCAGTATCGAAGTTCTCCTAACGCAATGAGAGCGGTTTTGTTTAACGACCCCATGTTTCTCTGTCAAGGCTCCGGTATTGTATGGCTTCTGCAAGATGCTCGGGATAGATTTTTTCTTTTCCCTCCAGGTCTGCAATAGTCCTGCTTACCTTCAGAATCCTTTCATATGCCCTGGCAGATAGGCTAAGTGTTTCCATGGCTTTTTTCACTAGTTGAAGGCTTAAATTATCAAGTTCGCAAACCTCTTTTAAAAGCTGGTTTGTCATTTGTGCATTGCAATAAATACCATTAAACGAAGAAAACCTTTTTGCCTGGAGTTGCCGGGCTGCTATTACCCTCTGCCTGACGGTTCCCGAGCTCTCCTGTTGTTTTGCAGTTTGTAGATCGCCGAAGGCAACCGGCGTAACTTCTACATGCAGGTCGATCCTGTCCATCAATGGTCCGGATATCTTATTAAGGTACTTAAGTACTGCACCGGGCGGGCAGCAACATGATTTAAGGGGATGATTAAAATATCCACAAGGGCATGGGTTCATGGAAGCAATCAGCATAAAACTTGCCGGAAATTCAAGCGACATCCGCGCGCGAGAGATGGTTAAGCGCCTCTCTTCCATAGGTTGTCGCATCACCTCCAGTACCGTTCTGTTAAATTCGGGAAGTTCATCAAGAAATAAAACGCCGTTGTGTGCGAGCGAAATTTCACCCGGTTGCGGCATACTGCCACCACCTGCCATGGCCATATGAGAAATGGTATGGTGAGGGTTTCTGAAAGGTCGTTTACTCACGAGAGAGGAATGGTCAGGTAATTTTCCGGCAACGCTATGGACCCTTGTAGTTTCAAGAGCTTCCTCGAGGGAAAGTGGGGGGAGAATTGAAGGGAGTCTTTTAGCAAGCATGGTTTTTCCTGAACCTGGAGGGCCAATAAGGATTGCATTATGTCCGCCGGCAGCTGCAATCTCGAGGGCTCTTTTAATATGTTCCTGTCCTTTTACATCCTGGAAATCGGGAACATTCTCCTGCTGTGCATTCAAAAAAACATCAAGTGTGCTGAGGTGGATGGGCGTGGATTCGGATGGCTTTTCCAATAAACGTACAACCTCATTCAAATGATTGACGCCAAAAACATCAAGCCCGTTCACAACTGCTGCCTCATTAGCATTAGTTTCTGGAAGAACCAAGCCCCGGAATGATTCACGGAGAGTGGTTAGGGCAATGGGTAATGCGCCACGGATAGGCTGAATTGAGCCCGTAAGTCCCAACTCACCCATTAGTACATAATGATTAAGTGATGCAATATTAACCAACTGGTCGGTGGCTGCCAGAATACCAATAGCGATAGGCAGGTCAAATGCTGATCCCGATTTTCGGATATCAGCCGGTGCGAGGCTGATGATCACTTTGGTTCGGGGCATGAAGTATCCATTGGATTTAATGGCGCTTTCAACGCGAAGCATGCTCTCCCTTACTGCATTATCAGGAAGGCCCACCATGAAGGTGTTGGTTCCTAATGTAACATTAACTTCAATTGAAATAGTTATAGCTTCTATGCCATAAACCGCACTGCCAAAAGTCTTCACTAACATGATGGAAATTTACAGTCAGTCATTGAACTGTAAAACGGTGATTTCACGGAATCCTGTCGAGCATTTCCACAACCTTTTCCCGTTTAAGGATTAAATATCCCAACCTGTCGTTGCTGATTCCTTCACGTAGTTGGTAGCTGAAATAAAGTTGGTCATCGAGGACCTCAGTCTCAAAAAATCGGAAGAGAATATTTGGATATTGTTTTAGTTCTTCCCCGATCTCATACAAGTGGGTAGATAGAATGAAAAGTGAATTAGGAATTCTTATTAGCCCCCTAACTACCGTAAGAGAACATTTCATGGCATCCTGTACATTAGTACCTTTAAAGAGTTCATCAATAAGCACGAGCCATTTTCTGCCATCATTTATTTTAATAATGGTGTTTTTGATTCTTTGTACTTCATTAAAGAAATAGCTTTCTCCTTTTATAATATTGTCCGTTACATTGATATTGCTGAGAATTCCTTCAAACAATGAAAGCGACATTTTTTGTGCTGGTACGCCCATTCCAAGATGAGCAAGATAAACTGAGGCACCTACTGATTTTATGAAGGTGCTTTTCCCTGCCATGTTTGCCCCTGTGAGAAAAAGGAAATTGTGTTTAACATCAAGGGTAAGATCATAGGAAACTGGCTGTGGTAACAATATATGATAAAGACCTTTTGCTTCTATATATGGCTGTTCGCTGAGATTTATTTCCGGAAAATGGAGATCCAGATGTTTCATGGCTGTTGCCATGCTATACCAGGCATCAATCCGGCTGTAAATTTCGATAAGCTCTTCTGACTGGTTCTTAAAACGATACCGGAGGTAAGAACCAAAACGGATTGTTTCTCTTGAATCATATTTTTTACCAGGGGTGAGTTGCGATAGTTCCTGCAGGGTCTCATTTTTCAGCAAATAAGCAGCTCTGTCGAGCAGTGCACGGAGTTTTGCAGGGCTTTCAGGGGAATCCAGTAATGCAGTAAGTTCCTGAAAACCACGAATGAAATCAGCAAAGTGGCCAACACTGTAACGGACAATGGCGAAATCCGGACTATGGAATAGCTTATAGCTTATACCGTTAATGAGGCTATGGTCACCGGGTATTGTATCGATGGGTGATTCATAAAATTTGCCTATCACCATGATAGTACCATTACTGATACTCTGGGGCCAGATTTCTAATTTTTGGCCGATGATGGTCAATATATTTTGGGTTTCCCGAATTTGATTAATATCATGGAAGGGTTCGCGGAACATTTTACGAAGCCACTCCTTACCATCAAGTGTACGCGTAAAGTTCAACCGGTGAAAAATCGAGGACTCCTCATCCGGGTGGAATATATTGAGGTCGAGTAAGGAAGTCTTGTCTATTTCCATAGATTTCTAAGATAGCAATTAGCGGTCAAACCTGAGTCGCATACCTTTAGAGGATTCATCAAACTTCCCATTTCCATATACAAGATGCCCGTTAACAAAAGTATTTGTAATAACAGAAGAAAATGTCATGCCTTCTAATGGGCTCCATCCGCATTTGTAGAGGATATTTTCTTTATTTATCGTATGGGATTGGTTCCGGTCAACCAGAACTAAATCTGCGTAATAACCTTCCCTTATAAATCCTCTGTCTTGTACATTGAAGCATTTAGCGGGAGCGTGACTCATTTTATTCACAACCTGTTCAATGGTGATCCGGCCTTCTGCAACATAGGATAGCATTAACTGTAATGAGTGCTGTACCAATGGCAAACCAGCATGAGCATGCAGGTAGTTTTCCTGTTTTTCAGCCCATGTATGAGGGGCATGATCAGTAGCAATGATATCAAGGCGGCCATCCAGAAGGGCCTTCCATAAGGCAGACCGGTTATGAGGTGCTTTTATAGCCGGATTGCATTTGATTAGGTTTCCAAGTTGCGCATAATCATCACTGCTAAAATGGAGATGATGAACACAAACTTCTGCCGTAATAAGTTTGTCTTCCAGGGGAAGCATATTGGAGAACAGCTGTAGTTCCTTTTCAGTAGTAATGTGCAGTATGTGTAATCTGGTATTAAATTTTTTGGCAATCTGCACTGCATAAAATGAGGATTCGAAGCAAGCCTCTTCACTTCTTATAAGAGGGTGGTCAGCTGCAGTAAGTTCTCTTCCATTATTCATGAAAGAATCCAGATTTCTTTTAATTATTCTTTCGTCCTCGCAGTGAGTAGCTATCAGCAATTCAGATTCGGAAAAGATCTTTTCGAGTGACAATGGGTTATCAACCAGCAAACCTCCGGTAGAAGAACCCATGAAAATCTTAACACCACATACATCTTCCTTCTTTTCATTGGTTCGTAATATCTCTTCAATATTATCATTAGAAGTGCCCATGAAAAAGGAATAGTTGGCCAGTGAATTTGCTGCGGCAATAATATATTTCTGTTCCAGTAACTCCTGGGTGAAAACCGGGGGTTGTGTATTTGGCATTTCCATGAAACTGGTAACGCCACCGGCCACAGCAGCTTTTGCCTCGGTGTAGATTGTGGCTTTGTGGGTGAGTCCGGGTTCACGGAAATGTACCTGGTCGTCGATTACGCCTGGTAGTAAGAATTGGTTCTCCCCATTGATCTCGGTAATTACACCAGGACTGCTGAGTTGGGCACCTATCTTCTCGATACGTCCGCCACTAATTAATACATCTCCTGAATAAACGACCCCCTCATTTACTATTTGCGTATTCTTAATAAGGTATTTTTGCATAATTTGTTAATTATCCTATTAAAACAGACTAACCAATGCAAGTTATAAAAAGACTGCTTTACACTACCTGCTTATTGATGCCCTCGATGTTGATGGCCCAGTCGACCCTCTTACCACAGGGTCACAAACATCAGCAATTGATGGATCGCCTTGAGATTCGTTTCCGTGATAGCGCCCTAAGTTTTCAGCATCTGAAACCTTTTGACAGGAGAGGGTGGGTCGCAGCGTTGGAAAGTGTAGATACCACCGCACTTGGCGCTGTGGATGCTTTCAATTTACAGAATGCCCTGATGAATAATCAGGAATGGGTGACAGGTTCTAAGGATGGGTTTGTGAGTAGAAGACCATGGTTTAATACATTCTATAAAACCCGGGCTGATTTTGCCCTGGTTGATGAAAAAGATTTTTTTCTGAGTATCAACCCTGTCATACAGCAGCAGCAATCTAAAGAGTCAGATACAGAGGATAGAGTTTTTTTGAATAGTAAAGGACTTCGTGGCCGTGGACTTATAGCGAGAAAAATCGGCTTGGATTTTTACCTGACCGATAACCAGGAAAGACCGCCCTATTTCGTTCGTCAGTTTGAAGATAGTTTCCGTGCTGTGCCGGGTGCTGGTTTTTACAAACCCTTTAAAACAAGTGCATATGATTATTTTGATGCCAGGGGTTCTGTTTTTTTTGGGGTCACTAAATATATAAACGTACAGTTTGGGTACGATAAAAATTTTATTGGGAACGGTTATCGTAGTATGTTTCTCAGTGACTTTGGGAATAATGCCCTTTTCCTGAAACTGAACACCCGAATCTGGAAGCTTAATTACCAGAATATCTTCATGGAACTTACACCTACCAATCCCGCACGAAGTGGAGATCAGTTGTTGGATAAGAAATATGCGGCCATGCATCATCTCAGTTGGCAGGCAACAAAATGGCTGAATGTTGGTTTGTTTGAGTCGGTTATTTTCGGTAGGGCAAACCGTTTCGACTTCACCTATCTGAATCCGATTATTTTCCTGCGCTCAATTGAGCAACAGAATGGAAGTCCGGACAATGCCAATATAGGTTTTGATTTCAAGGCCAATGTGGCAAAAAAATTCCAGTTCTATGGTCAGGTGTTGTTTGATGAATTTAAACTAAGCGAGATTAAGGGTGGCAACGGCTGGTGGGCAAATAAATTCGGGCTTCAACTTGGTGGAAAGTATATTGATGTTTTGGGAGTCAAAAACCTTGATATACAAGGTGAGGTCAATGTTGCACGGCCTTTCACTTATACATTCCGTGATTCTGTTGCCAGTTATACGCATTATAATCAACCTCTTGCACATCCAAGGGGTGCCAATTTTATTGAATTTGTGGGAGTGGCCCGTTACCAGCCCTATCCAAGGTTGCATTTGCAGGCTAAGCTGATTGCCTGGAAACAGGGGATAGATTCTGCCGGTATAAATTTCGGTAACAACCTCAATAGCCTATATATAACCAGGCCTCGCGATTATGGATGGTCTATTGGCGAGGGACGAAAATTTACCGGTGTGAATGCTTCGTTGTGGCTAGGTTATGAATTATTGGAAAACCTCTTCGTTGACGCATCCCTGATGTTAAGGAAGGTAGACGTTCCGGATGATGCCAGGTTGACAAGAAACAGTAGTATGTTCACGGTGGGTTTAAGGTTAAATATGTTCCGAAGGGAGTATGACTATTAATATGGATAGTATGTTGCAACCATCCACGATACAGTTGTTGCGCTTGCCGTTTTCATTTTTTCTTCTCCCTGTATCCCTGTTTGCCTTAAGCCAGCCACTGGAAACAAATTGGTTGAAGGCGGGATTGCTTCTTATTATCCTTCATTTACTTGTATTTCCTGCAAGTAATGGTTATAATAGTTATATGGATCGCGATGAAGGTCCGGTTGGTGGTATAGAGAAACCTTTGCAACCAACACGCCAACTTCTCATTATCGTGTTTGCAATGGATACACTGGCATTGCTTCTTTCTTTGTTTGTAAGTGGTTGGGTATTTGCGGTATTGTTAGTCTATATCCTAGCATCAAGAGCTTACAGCAGCAGGAATGTAAGGCTTAAGCGATATCCGATATTAGGATTTCTGGTTGTGATTTTATGCCAGGGAGCGCTGGTGTTCTGGATGGTTTATCATGGGTCACATGCGAGTCAATCATTGAATGTGCCATTTACCGCATGTTTAGCCTCCACCCTGCTCATGGGAGGGGCCTACCCACTCACCCAGGTTTACCAACATGATGCTGATGGACTTGATGGAGTATACACAATCAGCATGCTTGCAGGAATAAAAGGAACTTTTATACTATCCGGTTTGTTATTTACTTTGGCTTTCCTGGTTCTGGGATTGCATTTTGCACTTCAGTTGGAGGCAGATCGTTTCCTTGTGTTGCTGGTTTGTTTTCTTCCAGTGCAGATAAACTTCTTTTCCTGGGCAAAAAAAGTATGGCGAAATCAGAACGAAGCCAACTATGAAAACCTGATGAAAATGAACCGGGTAGCTGCTTTTGGCGGCAATTCAGGTTTCTTAATTATACTAATCTGGAAAATAATTGGCTAAAATCATCTCTATTGGAACAGCGGTACCCCAACACCGTCATCCTCAGGCAGACATTCTTAAATTCATGCAGCGCATATATGCACTGGATGCATCAGAAGAAAGAAAGCTCAGATTTCTTTATGGACAAAGTGGGATAGAAGCGCGTTACAGTATCCTTCCTGATTATGGACGGCAGCCTGGGGGGTGGGAGTTTTATAGTCCCGAAGAAGCACTGGAACCTTTTCCTTCCCTGGAATTGCGGATGAAGTGGTATCAAAAGTATGCACCTGAGCTGTCGATTGCTGCTATTGAAAATTGTTTATCTCAAACTGACATTGAGAGTTCAGGGATCACACATTTAATTACAGTAAGCTGTACAGGCATGAGTGCCCCGGGTCTTGATCTCCAGATTGCTGAATTGCTTGAACTGCCTTCATGGATTAACCGAACATCAATCAATTTTATGGGTTGTTATGCGGCATTGCAGGGGCTTCGCCAGGCTAACCTGATTTGTAATGCCGACTCTACGGCGAATGTTCTTTTAGTATGCACAGAATTATGTACCCTTCATTTTCAAAAGCTTCCCACTCCCGATAATATTTCATCCGCCTTACTTTTTGGAGATGGAGCAGCAGCAGTTCTGATAAGTGGTGCCACAAACATGAAGGGAACAACAATACGCGATTTTTACTCTGAATATATTCCAAAAGGAAAACGTGATATGAGTTGGGAGCTTTCATCCACAGGGTTTCTTATGACACTTAGTGGTTATGTTCCCGATCTTATATCAACTGATATAGCACCTTTTATGCATCGTGCATTGGATAAGTATGGAATTTCGCGGGATGATGTTAATGCATGGTGTATTCATCCTGGTGGTAAACGCATATTGCAGTCGGTTAGTAAAAGTCTTGGCCTGCCAAATGAATCTCTTGATGCAGGATACCAGGTATTACAATCATATGGAAATATGTCATCCCCTACAATACTTTTTGTACTTAAAGAAATGCTTGCAAAAGGGGTTAATGGAAATATTATTGGTACCGCATTTGGCCCGGGCATCACAATTGAAAGTTGCTTGCTGGAGGCGGGTGTATCGTGAACATACGCAACCGATCCTTTCAACCGGAAATGCTTGATGGCGTTGATATCCCCTTTGAGGATATTCGGCAAAACATGGTTGAACTTGAAACAGTTAATAAATTACTAGGAGGTCATTCAATCAATAAAAAGGCTATCAGGTATTTAATGGGGAAGAAAAATGAATTGGTGATTTATGAAATAGGCTCGGGAGGTGGCGATAACCTTGCAGCTATCAACAACTGGGCTAAACAGAGAGGGATTAAGGTTTTCTGTACAGGAATAGATGTTAATATTTCATGTATAAGATTTGCCTGTGACCGGTATCCTGAGATAAGGTTCATATGTAATGATTATCGGGATCATTTTTTCGATCAGAAGCCGGATATTATTTTTTCCTCCTTATTTTGTCATCACTTCAAAAGTGAAGATTTGGTTGAACAGCTTCATTGGATGCGGCATAATTGCAGTCTTGGTTTTTTTATCAATGATCTGCATCGCAATATTGTGGCATACTACTCAATAAGGTTGCTAAGTTTATTATTCTCGAAATCCTATCTTTTGAAAAATGATGCCCCGTTATCAGTTGCCAGGGGTTTCCTTAGAGAAGAATGGGAAAACCTTTTGAAATGTGCAGGTATTTATTCGGCCGAGATAAGTTGGCAATGGGCCTTCCGCTGGTTAGTCACATTCAAACATGATAATGAACCCAACTAAGCATACATATTTTGATGTGGCTGTAGCGGGAGGTGGACTTGCCGGCTTATCAACTGCTATTCAACTGGCCAGGGCAGGACATTCAGTTGTTCTGGTGGAGAAAAATTATTATCCATTTCATAGGGTATGTGGTGAATATATCAGTGAGGAAAGCAGACCCTTTTTACAACAGCTTGGTGTTCCTTTTAAATCGCTTCAATTACCTGAGATCCGCAAATTGATTGTAAGCTCCCCGAATGGCAAAATCGTGAATATTCCGCTTAATCCAGGTGGATTTGGAATAAGTCGACATCTCCTAGATGGTATTCTGGCAGGTTTCGCGAAATCAGCAGGAGTAATGTTATTGGAAGGCTCACGTGTACAGGATGTATGGTACGATAACGGTAATATGTACCTGCAAACTTCCGGACAACTGATCAGTAGTCAGGTTGTGGTGGGAAGTTTTGGAAAAAGAAGCAGGCTCGACCTTAAATGGAAAAGACCTTTTACTCAGGATAGACAAGGGAAATCGAGCAATTATATTGGAGTAAAATATCATATTCGAATTACTCAACCACAGGATACTATCGCCCTGCATAATTTCAATGACGGTTATTGTGGGGTATCGGCCATTGAGGAGGGTAATTACTGTTTATGTTACCTGACAAATGCTAATAACCTCGGCCTTAGTAATAATTCGATTCGCCAGATGGAGGAAAGAATTCTCTGCCGCAATCCATTGATCCTCAAGCTTTTTGATTCGGCTGAAATGATCTGGAAAGAACCCCTGAGTATTTCAAATATTTCATTTGCAGCTAAAACTCAGGTTGAGCAACATGTTATGCTAGCTGGTGACGCAGCAGGTATGATAACACCTTTATGTGGTAATGGCATGAGCATGGCCTTGCATGGCAGCAAACTATTATTTCAACAGGTGGATGCTTTTTTAAACGGGAAAATCAGTCGGCAGGTGATGGAACAGCAATATTCAAAACAATGGCGGCACGCTTTTGGCATCAGGCTGAAGGCCGGAAGAATTATACAGGAGTTTTTTGGTGATCCCGTGCTTTCTCGGCTTTTGGTAGGGTTATCTGACAAATTACCTGGTTTGGCAGCTTACCTGGTTAAGCAAACGCATGGGAAGCAATTTTAAAAAATGAGAGGAATCAGTTTATCGCGGATAAAATTCATGGTTTTTGTTTGGTTTGCATTTAATCATGCCGCATTGGGCCAGGATTACCATGCAGTCCAGGGTTCCAACTATTCAGGCGCTCTTAGCGTTCACAACAACCCTGCTTCGATTGTAAATGTTCCCTATCCATGGGATATAACGGTGATCGGTATCCAATCAAAGTATAGTACGAATGCTATTAAGATAATCGATTATTCGCTGTTGGGGAGTCCGGTAAATTCTAAATTCCAGATTCTCGGCGGCAATTACAGGCGTTTTGCTCATCAACAAACTAATATTAACCTGGTGAATACGCGGATAGCAATTGATCAGAGAAAAGCTGTGGCGTTTGGAGTTAATTTTAAGACTTTCGGCAACAGCTCCACCAGTGTATATAATTTTCGGGATAGTATTCAGACCTTCAACAGCTTTTTATCCATTAATGAAGAATCTGAGTCATTTAATGTTGAATTACGCGGCAGCAGTATTATAGAATTTTACGGGTCATATGCGCAAACGGTAATTGAAAATACAGACATGCGTGTCAATGCAGGCTTGACTCTTAAGTTGAACAGAGGTGTTGCAGGAGGGCGGGCCGATATCATTGACATTAAGCACCGGCGTCGCGATACAGGCGGGTATGAAGTTGCAGGGGGGGACTTCCTGTATGGTTATTCATCAAACCTTAATGAATGGGCCGAAAACGGGGAAGGCAGTACTAGCCCGGGCAAGCTGTTAGAAAATACGAGGACCGGTTTTTCTTTTGACGCGGGATTTGAAATTGTTTTGAAGCCGGGAGGCGATCCCGGTGTTATGGATGATGAGGAGTCATATTACGACTATGACTGGAAGTTAGGCGCATCCCTTATAGATGCTGGATGGGCAAAATATAATTATGGTTCCCAGAGTAAAATTGGAAAAATGCCTTCTGAAGGGGTTACAGGTAGCATACTTGATTCTAAACTCAATACGGCGTTTAGTAGCCTTACCCAGTTAAATGATTCTATATCAACATTTACAACTTTAAATCCCCTGGGTGGTGATTTTCATGTTTTTCACCCCGGGCGACTAGTATTGAATGCAGATCGCTATCTATTTGATGCATTTTACCTGAATGGAGAAATTAGCCTGAATGTTGGGGGTGTTCTGGGAAAGGAGAGACTTTACCTTAGGAATATGAATGTATTTCGAATAACACCACGTTGGGAAACCCGGAGGTGGGGTATTTACCTGCCTCTGCTGCTGAATAATGAAAATCAATTTTGGGTTGGGGCAGGTTTTAAGGCTGGTCCATTACTGATAGGTTTCCATAACCTTGGCAATATCTTTTCAAAGGACAAAATGGCCAATGGTGGGGGATATATAACATTAAATATCAGGCCCGGTAAAAAGGTGACTGGCTCAAAAGGAAGCAAATTTCTGGATTGTCCACCACCACCATAAGTGGTAAAAAAGAAGTGAATGTTGCTTGTTTTACAGCATATATAAGGATCCTGTAATACATTTAGGATTAAACCAAGTTGATCTATGTCGCACACAAAAAAAACACTGGTTCTTGGTGCTTCGGATAATCCATCCCGTTATAGTTACCTTGCAATAAAAAAGCTCAGAGCATATAACCACCCTGTTGAAGCCATTGGCCGTAAAGCTGTTACAGTAGGTGATGTGGTGATCCATAAGGATAAGCAGGATTTTGATGGCATTGACACGGTCACTTTATATTTATCGCCCACTAATCAACAGGAATACTACGATTACATTCTTTCATTAAAGCCCCGGAGAATCATTTTTAATCCGGGTACGGAAAATGAGGAATTGTATGAATTGGCGATGGCGAATAAGATATATCCGCAGGAGGGATGTACACTGGTGATGTTAAGTTCAGGCCAGTATTAGTAAAAGTTGTTCACTTTTGTGAGAAATTAATTTAACCATAACAGGCGCAAAGAAAGGTATTAAGGGGGTTTTTCATTAAATTAGTAAAACCCATTTTTATGTTATGGAGAAAATTTAATGGCGATCCGATCGATATTCCGATCCGTGACGCCGTAGAAAAAGCCATCAGGCGTGAAACCGAAAATGGTTATCATCTAAAAGTTTGTATTGGAACAGACTCGCAGGTGAAAGGCGCCGAAACCGAATTCGCAACCGTGATTGTATTCCTACGCGAAGGCCATGGTGGATTCATGTTCATTCACAACGAGAAAACCAGGCAGAAGTATTCTATTAAGGAACGAATGCTGGTTGAAGTGGCCAGGAGTATAGAGATTGCCTATGAGCTATGCAACCTGTTCACCGAATACAATGTTGACATGGAAGTGCATGCGGATATAAATACAAATCCAAATTTCAAGAGTAATGATGCCCTGAAGGAAGCGATGGGTTATATTCTGGGAATGGGATTTGCTTTCAAGGCCAAGCCCGAAGCTTTTGCAAGTAGCAGTTGCGCAAACAAAGTTGTGAATTGATCAATTTGCTTAATTATTCACCAGATACCTGTTGATTTGTTTGCTCAATCATTGAAAGGATTTTGTCTCTGCCCATTTGCTTTATAGCACTAGTAACTACGTTTGCTGGCAGAAATTGCCATGTTTTTCGCATCTCCTCCAGAAAGGATTTTACATTTTTTGATACTGTTCTTTGGTTTTCCTTATCTGCTTTGGTGAACACCAGGGTAAATGGGATTTCCCATTCTCCGAGCTGATTAACAAAATCAAGATCAAGCTTTTGGGGTTCATGCCTGCTATCAATAAGTATGAAGACCATTAACAGGTTTTCACGTTTACGCAGGTAATTTTCTATCATTTGCTCCCATTTACGGCGGTTAGATTGTGACACTTTAGCAAAACCATAACCTGGAAGGTCAACCAGATACCAATGGCTAAAGTCCTTTGCTCCTTCCTTTGAAACACTGGTTATCTCAAAATGATTGATAAGTTGTGTTTTCCCTGGGGTGCCGGAAGTTTTTGCTAGTTTCTGGTTTTTGCAGAGCATATTAATCAGTGATGATTTACCCACATTTGACCTGCCAATAAATGCGTATTCGGGTTTATCGGGAGGCGGGCATTGCGCCACTTCTGGACTGCTGATCAGGTAAACGGCTTTTGTGATATGCATTTGGCAAAGATAGGGAGATGGGGGAAGCGTCTTTTTCCTTAATTTCGGCCTCTTAAAAGCAATCGAAAACTAAACTCATAAGTCAAATGGCAGAAGTGATATTGATGCCCCGATTGAGCGATACTATGACCGAAGGCGTTATCGCAGCCTGGCATAAGAATATTGGTGATTCCGTGAAGAAAGGTGAATTGCTGGCTGAGGTTGAAACCGATAAGGCAACTATGGACCTTGAGAGTTACAAAGATGGAACCCTGTTACATATTGGGATTCAGAAAGGCGGGAAGTTACAGGTCAATGATTTGCTGGCTATTATTGGTAATCCCGGTGAAGATATTTCGAGCCTCGTTGCTGCCAATGGCGGCGGGTCTGAATCTGCCCCTGCTGCATCTCCTGTAACCGAAAAAACAACACCTGCTCCTGCTAAGGAAGTGCCCGCCCCGACTGCCCAAGACGTTTCCTCTGCTTCAGTAGCACTAGATCTTAGTAAGATTGAGGAAGTCATTCTTATGCCAAGGCTTAGTGATACCATGACAGAGGGCGTAATTGCTGAATGGCATAAGAAAGTGGGAGATACGGTAAAGAAAGGAGAACTCCTTGCAGAAGTAGAGACAGATAAGGCAACAATGGAACTCGAGAGTTATAAGAACGGCACTATGCTCTATATCGGAGCTGAAAAGGGTGCAAAGGTTCCGGTCAATTCCTTGTTATGTGTAATAGGAGAGGAAGGAAAGGTTGATCTGGAGGCTATTAAGGCTGCAGCCAGTGGCGGACAGGTATCTGCGCCCGCTTCCAATAATGCTCCGGAAGCTTCCTCAACAGCAGCTGCGTCACCTGTGGCAAATTCTAATGAGGCAGCTCCATCAACAACTAATGGACGTGTTAAGGCCTCACCACTTGCAAAAAAACTTGCTGCAGATAAAGGCATAAGCCTGAATGAGATTCAGGGTTCAGGAGATGGTGGCAGGATTGTAAGATCTGATATAGAATCGTATAAGCCGTCCTCTCAAAAAAGTTCAGCTCCTGCTGAGGCACCGAAATCCATGCCGGCTGCGGCAGGTGGGGGAGAAGTAAGTTTTGAAGATCGACCCGTTTCACAAATGCGAAAGGTGATTGCCCGACGCCTGGCAGAAAGCAAATTTTCTGCTCCCCATTTTTATCTTACCATGTCCATTAATATGGATAAGGCTGTAGCAAGCCGGGCCCAGATAAATGAGGTTGCACCTGTAAAGATTTCATTTAATGACATGGTATTAAAGGCCGTTGCCCTGGCGCTGAAACAACATCCTGTGGTAAATAGCAGTTGGCTTGGAGATAATATACGCACCAATCATCATGTAAATGTAGGGGTGGCTGTTGCTGTTGAAGAAGGCCTTCTTGTTCCGGTTGTTCGTTTTGCAGATACAAAAGGGTTGGCGCAGATCGCCACAGAAGTGAAAGATTTTGCCACTCGTGCAAAAGGCAAAAAACTACAGCCTTCAGATTGGGAGGGAAGCACTTTTACTATAAGTAATCTTGGAATGTTTGGAATCGATGAATTCACGGCCATAATCAATCCACCGGATAGTTGCATATTAGCTATTGGTGCCATTCAGCAGGTTCCCATTGTAAAAGATGGAAATGTTGTTCCGGGTAACGTGATGAAAGTTACCCTTAGTTGTGATCACCGGGTAGTTGATGGGGCAAGTGGTTCTGCGTTTCTCCAGACAGTAAAGTCCTTACTCGAAGAACCACTTCGCATGTTGGTTTAATGGACGTGAGCCATAAAGTATATCAACCCGCTTGCAATGGCGGGTTTTTTTTATTCTTTTGGAGGAATGTATAATAAGTAAACACAGACACCGCAGTTAAAACCAGCATTGGTAATACATATTGAGAAGGCTTTTGTCGCCGAAAAGAGGAGAGCCCAAACCTCGTATTATTCTTTTTGCCTGGTGCATGGTGAAGCATGGACAGAATATCGGAACCATCGAAAAAGTATCCAATACTCGCCAATTCAAGACATTCCTGATCATTCTTATCTGCTGTTACATATATAACATTGGCGCGTATTGGTTCGAGGCGTTTATGGATATGGGAAAACATTGATGATTTGTGGTAAGAGCTTTTATTATCGAGAGCAGTAAAAAAGGGAGCTATAACCACTTCACCAGTTATCAAACCATGTTCTAATTTCATCTGGTTACTAAGTACAAAATCAAATCCCAAAGTGTTCTTTAAATGATTTGCAACAAATGAAAATTGTTCTGATACCAATCCACAGGAGTAGCCACGTTTTTTTAATTCTCGAAGTAGTTCACGGATGCCTGGTACCAGAGGCATTGAATCAACTATTTCGAGCAGGCAGGGTAAACTTTTGTCTCTAAACAGTGCTGCAGTAGCCCGAATCCTTTCTTCAGGCTCACTATATAAAAGCCGTACAGTTCCCAGTCCTTCAGATAATCCTTTTCGGGAAGCTGCCGTATCAGTAAAATTATCCCTTAAGACTACATGATCCATTTCAAACAGGACTATCTTCTCCATCTTTTCGATAGATTCAAGAACCGCAGATTCCATTTGCCTGTTAATTAAATCTATCTGGCCAATCTTTTCGAGGATATGATCCCCAAGGGCGTTTGCTTTATTTAAGATAGTGCGGCTGACCTCTTTCGACATTTTACCAAGTTGTTCAAGATTCTGCATAGCATTTTGAACTTTCCCAATATTCACCTCCACGATTCTAGCACCCATTCGATGCATATCAATTAACAAACCAATATCGACCCCGTAATCTTTCTCAAAATGCACCTGGTCGAGGTAGGATTTTTTTCCGGCGATCATCCCGCTGAGAGGCTGCTCCAGGTGACTTAGTTCGGGGAATAAAATACTCAATAGGGGCTTGGCAACTAGTTGGGTAACCCGGCCTGCCTGACGTTTGAATGTGCTTTTTACAAAATCAGCTTCATTGCGAAGTATTGGTCCGGCCAGGAGATCTACAATATCAGAGGGGTATGTGGTAATGTCGCCGTCGAGATAAACAATTACATCATGCCGTGCTGCAAGTAAGCCTTCCCGCATAGATAATCCTTTTCCCCGCCTGCTGCTGGTAACAATTCTTACAGATTCTTTCATGGCTTCCGCAATCGTATTGTCAGATGAATTATCATCCACTACAATTATTTCTATTGGTAGGGTTGTCTGCCGAATAATTCGGATCACCTTTCGGATTGTGGATCCTTCGTTCAGGACAGGAATAATTATTGAAACCATGGTATTCATTTAACTGCCAGAAAGAGCAGTCTTTAAAGATAAAACCTAATCGAAAAATCTGTGCCATCATTTTATTATATTGTATAGGAAAAATTATCATCATATGAAACCGATTGCCTTTCTATGTTTTATAACGTCAATGATGTTTATAATAGCCTGTGGATCTAATCGTAAGATTTCCAAAAGGTATACTATGGAAGATAAAACAGTTTTTGATCTGATTGAAAGGCTTACAAACAATCCGGCTGATAAAGATGCTGCGGAATTGTTGCCAGCTGCGTATGAGGCGGCAAGGATTAAAAGAAAATCTATCACGGATAACCTTGTTCAGAAGGGAGCACCGGGCGACAAGTATATTGAAATGGCAAAAGAATGGATGGTGCTAAAACAAATGTATGACAAGATAAAATCGTCACCCGGGGCAAATGCAGCTTTACCGGATCCATGGGATCCCAGTCTGATGATCCAGGGGGCCAATAAACTTGCAGCGGAAGATTATTATAATGCGGGTATGACCTTCCTTGGATACAATACCAGACAGTATGCGCAGAAAGCCTATGATAATTTCCAAAAAGCATCAAAAGCCTCACCAGGATATAAAGATGTTGACAACATGCTATTAATAGCTGCAGAAAAAGCTACTACCAGGGTTCTTGTAAATCCCGTGAACTACAATCGTTACACCTATGGTTATTTTGGATTCCAGAATGATTGGATGCAGCAGCAAATGGTTCGCGATCTAAATGCCCGTTCTTATGCAAATACAAGGTTCTTTACTGAATATGATTTACGCGCACAGCAATTGGTGCCAGACAAAATAGTGGACTTGAACTTTACAGATCTTTTCATCGATAATGTACATACAGATTCCAGGTCGTACCAGCGTTCAAAAGAGATTGTTACCGGACAAACCAAAACAAACCCTCCACGACAGCTTACACAAACCGTTTATGCAACCGTTACGGTTAGTCGGAGATATATGTCAAGTTATGCTACCCTGGAATGCCGGATTTATGATAGAGAAACCAATAATAATTCTTTGTATGATCGTTTTTCTGATCGAATAGAGTGGGTTCAGGAAAGGGCTACCTACACTGGCGACCGGCGGGCCTTAACCCCACAGGATATTGCCTTAATAAGTAATAGGTGGGATGATTATCCACCCAATAGGGAACAGCTTGCTGAAACCCTTGTTCGGAAAACTTACCAGCAGCTGCTTAGCAGGATAAGCAGCGGTGTGAACTTTTAGCGAAACCCTCCTCTATTCTGCTTCGGAACTATTGATTTTGGTTTGCCCTTATCAAAAATTTTGACCAGAATAAAACCAGCTACGAATCCCCCGATATGGGCCATATAAGCTACACCATCTCCATGACCTCCAATTGTTCCAAAGCCACTAACTACCTGCAATAATATCCATAAGCCAAGTGCCACCCAACTAGGTATGGCAATTATGATCCATCCCAATAGCGCATTTACTTTGCGCTTAGGATATAACAAAAGATATCCTCCCATAATGCCAGAAATGGCGCCTGATGCACCCAGACTGGGAATTAAGGGGTCGGCACCCGTGAATTGTATAAAAAAAACATGAGCAAGCGATGCAATAATTCCGGTCAGGAGGTAAAAAACGAGGTAGCGTAAATGTCCCATTCTGTTTTCAAGATTATCGCCGAAAACCCAGAGATATAACATATTTCCACCAATGTGTGTAAGGCTGCCATGCATGAACATTGAAGTTATCAAGGTGAGATATACTGGAATAGGTGTTATCTGCAACCCAGGCATTTCAAAGCTTTTGCCAGAAGCTACATCTCTTATTATTTTCGATTCAGTAACCCAATCGCGGTTGGTCAGTATTTCAGCAGGAACAGTTGAAAAGGCATACGTGAATCCCAGATCGGATCCAAATGCCTGCCAGTAGATAAATACAAAAATGTTAATGGCGATTAAAGCCCAGGTTATATATGGCGTAATATGGCGATCGTGGTTATCGTCGCTGATAGGTAATAGCATAATATTTAAAATTTACATCAGAAAGGAAAACCGTTGGAATTTGCCAACGGTCATATTCCCTGGTGGTATTCAATTGCTATACCAGTATATTTGATATCATCAAATTATGTAATTAGGATGATAACTTGAAAACTATTTCTATAGGTTTGATATCAGCCTTCAAAAATGAGAGAAAAAATTATCTGACGACTTTGGATCCGATCAATTACATTGGAAAATTTAAGATTTGCATCACGGGCATGAACATCGCTTATGCCATTACTGATCTTTATTTCCGGGGAAAGGATGAACATTTTATTGTAAAAATTGAAGCCAATTCCTGCTTCAATACCATAATCAGATTTTTTAAGCTTTACAAAGTTTTCTGCATTGCGTGCATTTGCTTTGGAACTGAGATCAGTTTCAAACTTTAATCCCCCCATCATATAAACCCTGAAGTTTCCTATCCTGTCTGACTTAAGTTTAAGTTGCACAGGTACGCCCAGAAGGATTGATTCAACATTCTGGTTCATTACCTCTGTTTCCTGGTTTGAAGATTCAGGATATCTGAGATGGTAGTTAATTGATTTATTGACGAAGAGAAGCTGTGGAAATACTACTCTTGCTTCGAATCTGTTACTAACACGAAATGTATGCATTCCGCCTATACCAAAACCGAAATTATTATTGGGATTTGTTACCAGAACGCTGTCGCTTTCCAGAAAGCGGGGATGCTGGCTGATTTG
Source organism: Flavihumibacter sp. ZG627 (assembly GCF_000814325.1). Classification (GTDB taxonomy): domain Bacteria; phylum Bacteroidota; class Bacteroidia; order Chitinophagales; family Chitinophagaceae; genus Flavihumibacter. The sequence goes on from NZ_JPHF01000001.1 coordinate 665,888, forward strand.
AAACCTGTTAGATGTTCCCATGATTACAATACCTATATGGTACCATTTATCATCATTATCGGGAAGATTTAATGAATTCCGTAGTTGTGCCGTTGATGTGTTGGCAAAAAAACAAGTACTGATCAAAAAGACCAGGAGTATGTTTATATTTCTGATGATCTTGTTCCGCAATAAATTGTACATATTCCTAAGCTCAGCGTTTTAAGATAGGTATTTGTAAAACCTGTCTCCTGTAAAATTTTCAAAAAATCATTTCCCTCGGGGAAAGCTTGCACGGAATCATTAAGATATTGGTATGCAACCCTGTTTTTTGATACCATTTTTCCAATGCCTGGAGCAACGAGGTTCATGTAGATTTTATATAATCCTTTGAATCCTTTTGATTTAGGCCTAGAAAATTCGAGTACAACCAGTTTGCCACCTGGCTTCAAAACGCGAAGCATTTCTGAAATCCCCTTATGAAGATGTTCAAAATTGCGGACGCCAAATGCCACAGTTACGGCATCAAACGTGTTGTCGGGAAAGTTTATTGTTTCACTATCTCCTTCCAACAGCTCAATCCGATCGTTTAACAGTGCTTTAGCAATTTTTTTCCTACCGAGTTCGAGCATTCCAGTAGAAATATCTATGCCAATTATTTTTTCGGGTGTTAAATATTTCATAGTCATGAGTGCAACATCTGCAGTACCAGTTGCTACATCAAGTACTTTTTTGGGTTTAAGAGTACGTAATTCACTGATTGCTTTCTTTCTCCAGTATATGTCAATCCCGCCGCTAAGAAAACGATTTAGGAAATCATACCGGAATGCGATCTGATTGAACATATCTGCCACCTGGTCTTTCTTACTCCTGTTTTTATCACCATATGGCAGGATTGTATCATGCGGAAGCGAGTTACTCATGGGGGGTAAAGATAATTCCTTTAATACTTAATAATCAAGTTCCAGTTTAAGCCTGTCCTTGAGCTCCTTTACTAATGGATAGTGAGCTGCCATTTGCGTAAACCTTTCCCTGGAGTTTGGTGGGATTTCTATTTTTATTAATAGATCCTCCCGTTGTTCTACAATTAGTTGATATGTAAGGTTGCGATTATGGAATCTGGTTTGTAAAAATTCAGAAAGTGGGATCCTTTCGCCATCAATAAATTTCTGCTGTAGATTATTTGGCACTACTACCGTAAAACTGGAGGTATCATTCAGTCGCAGCTCAGCCAGTTCAAAACTCTGCACTGCCGGATTTCTAAGAGTTTTAAGTTGTTCAATATATTCCTGCCAGGCAAGTGTTAATAATTCATCCGTAAGAGTGATGGATTTGATTGCTGTACCACCCTGATTTGTGTTACTAACCTGTTGGCGCAGTCTCGCCAGCGAGCCAAGTTTCCCGGTTGAAGGCTTTGAAACTGGCTCTTGCAGCGCAGGCCTGGATGCAAGGGTTGGGTCAGGAATTTTATGTTCGCCATCTTTTACAGCAATATTTAATGTGCTATTTTGGGTTTTTGAAATAATGTCTTCATCAATGATTAATCGGGCCCCCGAATTTGTATTCCCTTTCTCACCTACTGTAGTAACTGTTTCTGATTTTTTATTTGGTTGAACTTCCTTCCGTACAACAGGTTGCAGTAACCGAAAATTAAGTGGTTTTGATTCTGTCAATTTTTTCCGGGATCCATCGTTTACCACTTCAATGGCTTGTTTAAGGTAGCAAAGCCTTATGAGCAACATCTCAACATGTAACCTTTTATTCCTTGCACCTTTGTAATGTATTTCCGCTTCATTTAACAGGTTGAGGGCAGTTACAAGAAAACCTGCTTCGAGATTTGAGGCAATATCTATATAACGATTTCGGAATGTTTCAACAACTTCAACCAATGAGGCAACTTTTGAATCTTTACTGAGTAAAAGATTACGTATAAACTCAGCGAAACCGCTTAATACCATGTCTCCCTCAAAACCTTTTCGATTTATATCATCAAACAAAAGCATAGCGCCTGAGAGATCCTGAGCCAACATGTAGTCCATCATTCGAAAATAATATTCGGCGTCAAGGATATTCAGGTGTTCCAGGGTGTTCTTATAGGTGAGCTCCCCATTTGTGAAGCTGACGATTTTATCAAGGATGCTAAGCGAATCACGCATGCAACCCTCACTTTTCTGGGCAATTACCTGAAGTGCTGCAGGTTCTGCCTGGATGGCTTCCTTATCACAGATCTCCTGCAGGTGTTCAACTGTATCATTTATAGTGATTCTTTTGAAATCGAAAATCTGGCAGCGTGACAGAATGGTAGGTAGTATTTTATGTTTTTCTGTGGTGGCCAGAATAAAGATTGCGTAGGGAGGTGGTTCTTCCAGTGTTTTAAGAAATGCATTAAAAGCACTTGTACTCAACATATGGACCTCATCCACTATGTATACTTTGTATTTTCCGGCTTGTGGGGCAAACCTAACTTGCTCCACAAGAGAACGGATATCATCAACAGAGTTATTGCTGGCGGCATCGAGCTCATGGATATTCAAAGAACTTCCCTCATTAAATGAACTGCAGGACGAGCAGGTATTACATGCTTCCCCATCATTTGAATGATTTTCGCAATTGATGGTTTTAGCCAGTATCCGGGCGCAGGTGGTTTTACCAACACCTCTTGGTCCACAGAACAAAAAAGCATGCGCTAGTTGTTGGTTGCGGATAGCATTTTTTAATGTAGTTGTAATATGCTGCTGTCCCACAACGGTTGAAAAGTTCTGGGGACGGTATTTTCGGGCAGATACTATAAACTGATCCATAGGAGGCTAAATTAGGCAAATGTTTTGACCCTGCTTTCACTCTATGTGGGAGGAAGGCAGGAATAAATCTGATTAAAGTAAAGGATGTCGCCTGAATTCCTTATTCCTGTCAAATAGGTAACGATATGTGATGAGGATGCGACTTTTCACCGGTGTAATCGATTCGGCAACGGCAATCATTTTAGGGTTAAAATCACCGATCCACTGCATCTCATATTCTTCATAATCAAGGTCGTGCTGAATTATTTTTGCGGCTTCTACAACAATATAACTATCAACACCTTTCCCATGCCATTCCGGAACTACACCAAATGCCAGTCCGGCAAATCTTTTATTCTTAACCGTTGCGCGCAGAACCAGGAATTTGATCTTATGCAGGAAGTCGAACTTTCCATTAAGGTATCTGAACCACTGGTTAAGATCAGGAAGGTTTATGAACATGGCAATAGGCGTGTCATTATAATAGGCGAACCATATTACCTTTTCGTCCATGACTGGTTTCATCTGTCGAAAAAGCATTTTACATTGTTCCAGGCTTAACTCTTTATTGCCGCCATGTCCGGCCCAGGCCTTATTGTAAACTGTATGGAAGTCGGCGGCAAATTTATCAAGTCTTTTCTTATCAGCATGATGTGCACTTAAACCCCTGTCAGTTGTCAATGCTGCATGCCTATCAAAGAATTTTTTGGCGAGTGTTTCTTTAGGATGCATGCCATAGCAATACTGGTAGAAGAATGGTTGGAATCCATAATGCTCGAACAGGGATTGATAATAAGGAGGATTATAATTCATGCAATATAGCGGTGATTGAAACCCCTGGATAACCAGTCCCCACCATTTATCTCTTTCACCAAAATTAATAGGTCCGTCCATAGCCTCCATGCCTTTGTCTGACAGCCATTTTTTTGCTGTATCGAACAATTGATTGGCAGCATCCTGGTTATTGATACATTCAAAGAACCCGCAGCCTCCCACTGGAACATCATCCCCCCTTGTTTTATATTTCCTATTTACAAATGCTGCGATACGTCCAATGGCTTCTCCCGAATTGTTGAAAAGTACCCACCTGATCACTTCTCCAAACCTGAATGCCTTATTTCTGGAAGGGTCAAATACGGCTTCAATATCCTTATCAAGGGGTCTGATATAATTAGGATTGCCTTTATATAATAGAGCAGGCATCTCAAGGAAAAGACGACGAAGTTGGGGTGAATCTACGGGCTTGATCTGCATATTCTGGATCATACTGCCGCAAAAATAGTGTATCAATTCTATGATCGATAGCGATCTTTCTTTTCTGGCCCCAGAAAAGGAAGATTAAAACGTAATGGCCTGGCCTTCTTTCGTTTCACTACAGGAGAAATAGTTTGATATTCCCAATAATATATTTTGAGGAGAATGATGAAATAAGATATTAGCAAAGGACCAAATATAAGTCCTGGTATCTGGAAATATTTAAGTCCCATTATTACTCCGAGTACAGTTACAATGGGATGAGTATCAGCCATTTTCTTTGCCAGAAGAAACCTTACAACATTATCTGCACTTCCCAGAATGATTGCGCCCCAACCTATGATGAATATGCCTTCCCATGCATGGCTTGTGGCCAACTGGTAAATGGCTGCAGGCACCCAAACAAGTGCAGTACCGACAATAGGAATAATAGAGGCAAAACCTGTTACCACTGCCCAGAAACCTGCTTCCGGCAGGCCGGTAATTTTGTAAGCTGCAAATCCACAGAGTCCCTGAACTACAGCTATAAGTGGAACGCCCACGGCATTAGAGAAAGTTTGCGCCACCAATTCTCTTCCAAACAATTCGATCTTGCTGCGTGGAAATGGAAGGTAAAAAACTACTGCTGCTTCCATGCGGTTTACATTCATCAGCATGAAGTAGAGGAAGAAATACATCATCGATATGGTGGTGAAAAAATTGAGGCTATTATTTAGCACCTCACTCATCAGATTGGTGGATGTGGTTTGAATCTTAGCCATGTTGGTATTTGAAAGCAAGCGAATACCAAACCTGGAGCTTAACTGCTGGTCAAAACTTTTAAGTGTGTTTAATATTATATCCGGATTATTTACAAAAACAGATATTTTATTATACACCATGGAGGCAAACAACGTAAGCGGGGCTAATATGATAATCACACTGATCGTAATAATCAGAACGGCGGCCCATGTTTTGCTCCAGCCTTTCCTTTTAACAAGATATTCGAGGGCGGGCTTGCTGAGTACATATAACATCACGGAGGCCAGAAAAGCAGTGAAAAACTCAATCATGCTATAAAGCAGGAAAAAAGCAAAAATCAGTATGATTCCGAGAAAAAAGTATTTGTTGATCTTATGATCAGATTTGATTTCCATGGTATAGGTGCCTGTTTTCCGTTAGTTAGCTGTAATTTTAGGAACAAGTTAACCCGTAAAATATTATGCCATGAATGATCAGTCAAAATTTATAGCCGGTTTATTGCTTGGAGCTGCCGCGGGTGCGGCATTAGGCTATTTCCTCACAACGGATAAAGGTAAGGAGATCGTGGATGAAATTAAATCTGCTGCTGCTAATGCAGGTGAGGATGTTAAGGAAAAAGTTAAGCAATTTGAGTCGGAGATTGAGTCGGCAGTGGAAAAAGGAAAGAAATGGGCTAATGATTTTGGAAAGGAAACAGATACCTCTACTACAACCTGATACTTTTTTATGGAAAAGGAAACCGGATACTTTGAAAAGACCGAACAACTTGTTCAGGATTATCTGCAAAACAGGTTATTATTGTTAAAGTTACAAGGAACTGAGAAGGCTTCCAGGTTAGCTTCCGCCATGGTGATATTCCTGGTTGTTTTAATGCTATGCTTCTTAATACTCATATTTATCAGTATTATGGGGGGCTATTATTTTGCTGATCTAACCGGAAGTTTGTTTTATGGTTTTGGAATCGTGACGGGCATTTATGTGATATTGTTAGTTATAGTCATTGCTATTCGTAAGAAATTTCTGGACCCTTTCATTGCTAATACTGTGGTGAAAATTCTATTCGATAAACATTCCAACCATGAACAAGTTGATACAGAACACACAGCGTAATCTTGGAGGTATAAATAATCTTCAGGATCTAAGAGCTGCTGAGAAGGTGCTCCGCGACAGAATCAAAGTTCAGGAATATGAAATAAGGCAAAACCTGAAGTCACTTCCTTCAGAGGCAGTGAAGGCTGGGGCAGGGGCTGTTATGCCCTCGTTACTCACTGGAAAAACCGCCGCACTTGCATTAAGCGCTGGTGCAGCTATTGCCGGTGGCTTTCTGGCGCGAAAGAAAACATCTAAACTTGCCAGTGTGGCTGCAGCAGCTACAGGAGTTGCAGGGGGATGGAAGGTTGCAGGTGTTACTGCCCTCGCCCAGCTGGCTTTTAAATTACTATCCAATAGAAAGAACAAGAAACTGACTGAAAGAAAATCTTAATCAAACATTTTTTTGATCATTTTCTTATCATGCCCATATATGTCATCCCGAAAATTCAACCTTCCATCAGCATCAACCCAGGCTGTGAAATAACCAATGAAAACAGGTACGCTCTGTTTCAGGGTTACATATTTTTCTTTTCCTGAATGCATAGCCGAGAATATTCGTTCCGTAGTCCATATACTGTCAGCTCTCAGCAACCATTCGGCCAAGCGAACAGGTTCGGAAATCCTAATGCAACCATGACTAAATGCCCTTTTGGTTTGTTTAAAAAGGGTTTTAGACGGTGTGTCATGTAAATAGATGTTATAGTTATTGGGAAATAAGAATTTGACGAGACCCAGAGGATTTTTTTCTCCGGGCCTTTGCCGGATACCACCATTATACCATTCCATATCGTTTCGTTCGAGATAGGAGGGATTTCTCCGGATTGCAGGCAATACTTCGTTTTTCAGGATTCCCGGGGGAATATTCCAGTAAGGACTAAATACAACATATTTAAGGTTTCCGGTAAAAATTACTGTATTGTTACTAGTGGTACCCACCACTACTTCCATGTCAAATATCTTTTTTCCTGCTTCATAAACATGCGCTTTAAATTCGGGGATATTCACCAGAATATAATCACCCCTAGGTTGTTCCGGAACCCAACGCATTCGTTCCATATTTACCAGAATCTGTCTGATTCGGTCGTTAATTGGTTTGTTAAGTTCTCTCAGCGTACTTGCACCTAAAATTCCGTCAGCTGCTAATCCATAACGGCTTTGAAATCTTTTTACTGCCAGAAGGAGAGTATCGTCAAATAAGGTAATGGTGTCAGAATAATACAGGTCTCCAGTAAGAAGTAAGCGTCTGCGAATTTTATTGATAATCAATCCACTATCACCAATCTTGATTTTTTTTTGGGTGATTTGAATGGGGTTCCAGGCACTGTCTCTCTCTATATCATAGTATCTTTTCAATTGATTCCTGAGCAATTGATATTGCTGATTAACTGGTTCATAACGACTAATTTCCTTTCCTTTTTCTTTTACCAGGGTATCAAGCATAGAGAGGAGGTTCGCTTTTTTGCGGGGGATAAACCACTCAAGATCGGTCGCGCTCAGACTACGTCGCCCGCTGTAAGCTCGGTTGGCGTAACGGAAAAACTGAAAAGTGAGTCCCCATTCTACGCCTAATCGGGTAGAATCAGGCAATGAGTTAACGCCATTGCTACTAATTGAATCCATCCAACGGTTCAGGTAAACATTATAAATAGCACTGTCACCGCTATAGTCTATATAATTTGATTGAAGGCTCCAGAAATTCTGAGCTTGTTCAGCAAGTCCAGAACTGTCAAACCAGGCATACTGGAAGTTTCTTTGAATATAGAAATTTCGAAAAAGTTGTTTGGCTGTATCAGGAACTGCGCGCTGTTTCAGGTAGTTTTCCATTCTCAGGCTATCAAAAAAGAGACCTGAAAAAGCATTTTTTATGGTAATTGCTGTATCCCTGGAGGTTTTTTCAGGTTGCTGGGAATTGCCATTCCTACATCCGGAAATAAATAAAAAATGGACATATATAAAAGCTAATACAGATAATATCCGCTTCATTATCAATAGTTCTCATTCAAAAATAACCAATTGATGGGGAGAAGGTTTTTCTTTCGCCCAATTTCCTTTCTGATTTGATGGATTTTACCTGCCATACCTTACCTTTGCGGCAAAATTCGAAAACCTCACCTAAAAAGGTCTTCATATATGTCAACTAAAGGAAAGATCAAACAAATCATCGGAGCCGTACTGGACGTGCAGTTCGATGGTAAATTGCCCGAAATTCTGAATGCACTGGAAATTAAGCGTCCGAATGCAGAACCGCTGGTTCTGGAAGTCCAGCAGCATCTTGGAGAGGATAGCGTTCGCTGTATTGCCATGGATGGTACAGAAGGATTGGTACGTGGCATGGAAGTAGTTGACACCGGTAAACCGATCGCTATGCCAATCGGTGAAGGTATCTATGGGCGTCTCTTCAATGTAACCGGAGATCCCATTGATGGGTTACCCCCGATTGATAAAAGTAATGGACGGCCCATCCACAATAAGCCACCCTTGTTTGAAAATCTCAGTACGTCTACTGAAATACTTTTTACCGGCATCAAGGTAATTGACCTTATTGAGCCATATGCCAAGGGCGGTAAAATTGGTTTATTTGGAGGTGCGGGTGTAGGTAAGACGGTGTTGATCCAGGAGCTGATCAACAACATAGCAAAAGGTCATGGAGGTCTCTCTGTTTTCGCTGGTGTAGGTGAGCGTACCCGGGAAGGAAATGACCTGATGCGCGAAATGATTGAGGCCGGTATTATGAAATATGGTGATGCATTTAAGCATAGCATGGAAGAGGGTGGATGGGATCTTGAGAAAGTAAATATGGATGATCTAAAGGATTCCAAAGCAACTTTTGTATTCGGTCAAATGAATGAGCCTCCAGGAGCACGTGCACGCGTTGCGCTGAGTGGATTAACCATAGCTGAGTATTTCCGTGATGGAGATGGTACAGGAAAAGGAAAGGATATCTTATTCTTCGTAGATAATATCTTCCGTTTTACCCAGGCGGGTTCTGAAGTATCGGCACTTTTAGGTCGTATGCCTTCAGCTGTGGGGTACCAACCAACGCTTGCAACGGAAATGGGTCTAATGCAGGAAAGGATTACATCAACAAAAAATGGTTCTATTACTTCGGTACAGGCTGTTTATGTGCCTGCTGATGATCTTACCGATCCCGCCCCGGCAACTACTTTTGCTCACCTGGATGCAACAACGGTATTGAGTCGTAAGATTGCAGATCTTGGTATCTATCCCGCTGTTGATCCGTTGGATTCAACTTCCCGAATTCTTACCCCACTGGTGGTTGGTGAATCACATTATGATACAGCCAACAGGGTTAAATTGATACTTCAGCGCTATAAGGAATTACAGGATATCATTGCTATCCTTGGTATGGATGAACTTAGTGATGAAGATAAAATGACAGTGCAGCGCGCCCGGAAAGTTCAAAGGTTTTTGAGTCAGCCCTTCTTTGTTGCTGAACAATTTACGGGACTTAAAGGTGTATTTGTAAGTATTGAGGATACAATCCGGGGATTCAATATGATAATGGACGGTGAAGTTGATGAATATCCGGAAGCAGCATTTAACCTTGTAGGAACCATTGAAGATGCTATTGAGAAAGGAAAGAAACTGATGGCACAGGCACAAGGATAATATTATTTGAAGGCCACTCAAATAGAAAACGACAAATTGATTTATGAATCTTGAAATATTAACACCTGAGCGTAAGCTATATTCCGGGGATGTATACGGGGTACAATTGCCAGGTGTGGATGGTTTATTTGAAGTGCTGGAAAAGCATGCGCCAATGGTGAGTGCGCTGAAACCTGGTAAGCTGAAAGTGCTGAAGGATAAAGGCCAATCAGATATTGCTGTATTTTTAATCCAGGGTGGCTTTGTGGAAGTATTCCATAATAAGGTTACAGTATTGGTTGAAGGTGCAGTGCCAAGCTAGTAGTCCCCTATAAAATAACTGATCCTCCTATCCACAGGAAGCTATTCCAGGATCTTTAGAAATTACCAGACCCGCTGTCCAAACGCAGCGGGTTTTTAATTACTTGAAGGTTGATACCGTGATTTGACAATTTAAAAACCGTGAAAAAACGGTTTTTTTCATTTGTAAATGTTCTTAAAATTGTATCACGAACAAGGGTCAACTGAAAGGCAGAGGAATTGAATCAGAAGAGGTAAAAGCCAGTGTTGATCTGAAGTTGGTAGGGTATAGTAAGAGGAACAAAAAACCGGGCTCCATTGGATGTCCTGGTTTTTTGTTTTTAGTTAATTCAGTTGGGGATCAAGCGGATAATTGATTAATTGTTCATAATCTCCTCCCAGATCAATAAGGGCATCTTTCCATATCTCATTCATGTCTTTATGGAAGATCAACTTTCTGGTGCCCTTTGAAGTAATCCATGATTTTTCTTTAAGCTCTCCCTGTAATTGACCCTCAGACCATCCGGAATATCCTATAAAAAAACGGATGCTCGAAGATTCTATATCACCAGTTTTAAGAAGTGAGATCGCAGTTTCAAAATCACCTCCCCAATATGTTCCATCCGTTACCTCAAAACCACCTGGGATTTTATCGGGGTACTGGTGGAGAAAATGTATGGTATCAGGTTGAACAGGACCGCCATAATATACTGTTAGCGGCATGCCGTCTGCACTTGCCATGAGTTGATCAAGCGTGTAAGAATAGGTCCGGTTGAGTACAAACCCAAAACTGCCTTCATCCTGGTGTTCACAAAGAAGAATTACCGTCCTCTTAAAATTCGGGTCTTTTAAGAATGGATCAGCAATTAGCAGCACCCCCGGCGCTGGTAAAATTTGTGTCATGGCATTAATTTATAGAATATTGTGGAATAAGACAAGAAATGTTTACTCTTACAATCAGGTACCCTGATCAAAGAGTAAGTTGCTTAAATGCTTATAAACTCCTGTTAATTCAGAAGTTTAGAGGCAGCAGGCAATACATTAAATATTTACCAAAGCTATTTTTGCTGTAATGAAGCGGATCTTTCCCCTTATCATCTTATTGGTTACCCTTTCTTTGGTAGGTATCATAGTGATACAGCTATCCTGGTTTCGTTCTATGCTTGTCATAAAGGAAGACCAGCTTTCCGAAAGAGTTGTAAAGGCCATGTATGCAACTGGCCAGGAATTAATGGAACAAAAAGGCACATTGCCTTCCTTAAAGAACCGGAGGATGCGACCAAATATAACATGGCCATCCGATCAACTTATGATGGAGTTGATGAAGCCATCAACCATATCGGAGAAATTTACAACTTTTGAGGTGGAGGAGAAGTTGCGTAAAAATTTTGACGCTTTCGGGCTCCAGGACACACAGTTTGAATTCGTAATTACCTCCGATGCCGGATTTCTAACATATGATGAACTTCGCTCCCGAAATTTTGATGCCGTGGTGGATGACACTGTTAGAAACTTAAGATTTATAAATCCATTACAAATACCCGGGGGTAGTAATTTGGAGGGATTAGTGCCTGAGGAAGTAATGATGGTAGTGGTGCCCAATGTGAAGCATATTGTTTTCCGGGAATTAAGGTGGATGTTGGCGGGAGCCATTCTTTTCACCCTCATATTGCTTGCCGCCTTTTATGTTACTGTTAGTGCTCTCCTCCGTCAGAAAAAACTCAGTGAAATCAAAAATGATTTCATCAATAATATGACTCATGAGTTTAAAACACCATTAGCTACCATTTCATTAGCCGTTGATGCTTTGAGAACAGAAAAAGTGTCGAACGATAAGGATAAAATGCAATATTTCACCGGAATTATTAAAGAAGAAAACAAGAGAATGAATAAGCAGGTGGAAACCATTCTCCAGGCTGCATTAATGGATAGACAGGAAATTCAATTAAGCCGAAGGCCGGTGAAGGTTCATTCTATCATAGAACAAGTTTTGGAGAATTTCGATTTACAAATGCAAAGCCGGAATGGGCAGGTAGATGTACAATTAAATGCAAAAAAGGACGAGATCATAGCTGACGAAGTTCATTTTACCAACCTTATCAATAATCTGGTTGATAATGCTGTTAAATACTCAAAGGATAATCTATTACTTAAAATCCAGACCAGTAGCAATAACAAGGGAGTGCAGATTCGAATTGAAGATAACGGTATTGGCATGTCTAAGGAGAGTCTCAAGAGGATCTTCGAAAAGTTTTACCGGGTACATACCGGTAATTTGCATAATGTTAAAGGATTCGGCCTGGGATTGAGTTACGTAAAAAATATTGTAGATGCACATAATGGAAAAATAAAGGTGGAAAGCACCCTTGGGAAAGGAACTACATTCATTATCGATATGCCATTTTCATAATTAGTTACCCCAAAGAAGAGAACCATCCCCGTAGCTAAGAAATCTATATCTATTTTCAAGTGCATAATCATAAACCTTTCTCCAATCTTCACCTATAAGTGCTGCCACCAAGAGTAAGAGCGTTGATTGAGGCTGGTGGAAATTAGTGATAAGTGCGTTCACCATTTTTACTTTATACCCAGGTGCAATAAATATCTGTGTTTTACAAATTATACGGGTTAGGTTATTACGATCCATCCAGCGTAAAAGATGAAGAATTGCTTCAGTTGGAGGAATGTGATTTTCCAGTTGTTGTATATAGGGATCCCATTGTTTTACAGATATATCTTCCAGGTGTGCCTCAGGGCAAACAGCAACTTTAACACCCATCCAATATAAGCTCTCCAGTGTTCTCATAGATGTTGTACCGGCTGCAATAATATTCCCATCAAACCGAAGTAGCTCTTCAAGGATTTGCCTTTGAACATCAATAAATTCCGCATGCATTTCATGGTCGCCGATTATTTCCGACTTCACAGGTTTGAAAGTACCCGCCCCAACATGTAAAGTAACAAAGGTTGAAGTGATTCCCTTTTCTCTGAGACTTTCAAAAACATGATCCGTAAAATGTAATCCAGCAGTGGGTGCAGCAACAGAACCTTCCTTATTCGCAAAGATAGTCTGGTAACGTGTTGTATCAGAATCTTCACTTTTTCGGTGCAAATAAGGGGGGATAGGCATCTTCCCTGCTATATTCAGGATTTCGGCGAAAGTTATTTCGACCGGGCTCCAGCAGAAATGGATGGTAAAACTGTTATTATTCCTGGAATGAATAGATGCGGATAATAGCACAGGAATTCCATCATGTTCCAATTTCATTTCCAGAGTCATTCCCTGTTTCCACTTGCTGGCACCTCCAACCAAACAATTCCAGTACACCTCACCAGAAACTGCCATGGCGGAGCTGATATCAGTATAACGTTGATCAGGTTCAAGGCAGAATATCTCAATATCGCGACCATTATTTTTCTTAAAGACAAGTCTTGCTCTTACCACCCGGGTATCGTTAAACACCAACAGGCTTCCTGCGGGAATTTCGTCGGCTAAATCGCGATATACTGATTCAGTTATTTCACCCTTACGATAAACAAGAAGACGTGAAGCATCTCGCTCTTCCAAAGGAAATTTCGCGATACGGTCATCTATTAGTTCATAACTGAAGTCGGCAATTTGAAGTGTATATGGGTTTTTGATATTCTTCATGAGTTGCAAAGTTGCATCAAATAATGATTAAAAAGAGGAGGAACAGTTTAGTAAGACCTCTACCATACAAGGGTTTCAAAGCCTATCCACAGGTTATGAACATCAATCCACATTTAACTCACAAATAATTCTGAGAATTTAACAGCAAAATTGGCTACAACGTGCAACTACTAAGGGTTTGAACGTAGTTTTCCCATGTGGAAAAAATTAAAATTCCAAAACTTGTATGGTAAGTGGGAAAAAGTGTTATTTTGTGGTAATAAATGTCAGAAAGGTGTTATAAACGTATAAATGAAAGGTTTTCTTGGTGAATACGAAGCTACATTGGACGCCAAAGGGCGTTTCCTCCTCCCGGCAGGCCTTAAAAAGCAAATGCCTGATGGAGAGATGAAGTTCGTCATCAACAGGGGGTTTGAGAAGTGTCTGACTTTATACCCCATACAAAGTTGGGAGCCTATATATGCGGAGATAAGCAAGTTGAACGATTTTGACCCGAAAGTACGTGAATTCAGGAGGTATTTCATGAACGGTGCAACAGATGTAGAACCGGATACAGCAGGAAGAATCTTATTACCACCAAACCTGAAGGAGCACGCAGCATTAGATAAAGATATAGTTCTGGTTTCTGCATTTAACAAAATTGAAATTTGGGATGCGGGTCAGTATAAAAAGTTCTTTGAATCCTTCTCTTCTGAAACTTTTAGTAACCTGGCACAACAGGTAATGGGAAAGGCTAATGAAGCGGGAATGTAATGGCAAAAAAAAATCACATACCTGATGAAGGTCTGTCTGCTGGTGACCATTTTCCACATCGTGGTAATGATTATCATGTGCCGGTATTGCTTAAAGAATGTATAAATGCATTGTCCATACAGCGTGAAGGTGTATATGTTGATTGCACTTTTGGTGGTGGCGGACATTCCTCCGAAATACTTAGGAATCTGGGACCCACTGGAAAACTTTTCGCATTTGACCAGGATGCTGACGCACAGCGCAACTTGCCTGATGATGACCGGGTGGTATTCGTACCCCACAACTTCAGGCACCTGCAAAGGTTCCTTCGCCTTCACAGGCAAGATGCAGTGCATGGTGTGTTAGCGGATCTTGGTGTTAGTAGTTTCCAGTTTGATGAGCCTCAACGGGGGTTCTCTATAAGATTCGATTCGGAGCTTGATATGAGGATGGACCAGCGTGGTACACTTAAAGCCTCGGATGTGCTTGCCAGTTATACTGAACAGAAATTGCATAAAATTTTTGAGCAGTATGGTGAAGTCACAAATTCGAAGACGCTGGCACGCACTATTGTTGAATTGAGAGGGAAGGTTCCTTTGAATACGATTGGTCAGTTCAAAGCCGCGTTGCAGCCTGTAGTTAAGGGTAATCCAAATAAATATTTGGCCCAGGTGTTTCAGGCATTGCGTATTGAAGTTAATGATGAATTAGGTTCACTTAAAGACCTTCTGCAACAGCTGCCATTAGTTTTAAGACCAGGCGGAAGAGCGGTAATAATAACCTTCCATTCCCTGGAGGACAGGCTTGTGAAAAATTATTTCCGTGATGGAATCTTTGAACCTGAAGAAGATGATAATCCCTTTGAAAACAAGAAGAAACATTCAATGTGGAAAGTGATTACGAAGAAACCAATCTTGCCTTCTGATGCTGAAATGAAGCGAAATCCAAGGGCACGGAGTGCTAAACTCAGGGTTGCAGAAAGGATCTAAATGAGTTGAAATAGAAAATTATAGTATAAAAATAAGGGTTTTGGTGAAATGTTAATGTCCTAATGAACAACCATCCATAATTATTAGATATGGAAAAAGAGAAAAACCAAAGAGAAAAAAGGTTTGGTATAAACTACCAATTCATTATCCGGAACCTGCCCTTTTTCCTTTTTCTGAGTATGCTTGCAGTTGTTTATATATATAATGGTCATTATTCCGATAAGTTGATAAAGGATATAAACAAAACGGGGAAGGAGTTGAAAGAATTGCAATATGAGTACAAGACCATGAAAAGTGAAGTAATGTTTAGGAGCAAACAGTCAGAGCTCGCAAAGGTTGTGGAGCCCATGGGCTTGAAGGAATTGATCACCCCGCCGGTTGTTATAATTGATAGTACAGACAATGAAAATTAAATAATCATAAATCAGCTGCCGCATTGGAAGTTAAACGCGACATACTGTGGAGAGTTTACCTGTGTTTCATTGGTATGGTGGTTTTGTCAGCAGCTGTTCTGGGAAGGGCTCTTTACATACAAAATGCTGAAGGTGAATACTGGCGAAGTAAAAGTGATAGTCTGCATACCCGGATCATTAACCTGGAAGCAGACAGGGGTACTATTTTTAGTTCCGATGGCAGCATGCTAAGTACCTCTATCCCGTATTTCAATATATATATTGATTTTGGTGCAGAAGGACTTCGTGAAAAAAATGGAAAGCGATTCAGGGAAAACATTGATTCACTGAGTCTCTCTTTATCAGGTCTGTTTGCAGACCGATCAACTTCAGAGTATAAGAAATTGCTACAGGCGGGTTTCCGGAAAAAAGACCGATACTTCTTATTGAAGAAGAACATTGATTTTAGTCAATATAAGCAATTACGTCAATTCCCCCTTGTAAGGCAGGGTCGAAATAAGAGTGGGGTTATTGCAGAAGTAAAGAGTAAGCGCTTAAATCCTTTTGGACTTTTGGCAAACAGGACGATTGGCCTGGCAAGAGAAAATGCACAGAATGTTGGATTAGAGCGTACCTACGATAGCCTATTAAGAGGAGCTACTGGAAAAAAGTTGGTAAGGTTTATTGCTGGTGGAGTGGCTGTTCCAGTTGAGGGATATGAAATAGAACCCGAAAATGGAAGGGATCTGGTAACAACCCTGGATGTAAACATTCAGGACATAGCTGAAAACGCACTCATGAAAATGATGGTGCAGAATGAGGCAGTGAATGGTACATGTATTGTCATGGAAGTAGCAACAGGTAAAATAAAAGCTATTGCTAATCTTGGGAAAAGAAAGGAAGGCGAATATTGGGAAGACCTGAATTATGCAATACGAGCTTCAGAACCAGGGTCTACGTTCAAGCTTGCAACAATGTTAGCAGTTCTTGAAGACAAGAAAGCCCATATTGGAAATCATGTTAATCTTGAAAATGGGGTTTGGAAAGTTGGAAGGAGAACGGTTTACGATAGCGAGAGACATAAAAGAACAGAGGTTACTTTGCAACAGGCTTTCGAACTAAGTAGTAATGTGGGAATGGCGAAACTGGCAATGAACTATTACGCGAAAAATCCCATGCAATATATTAATCATCTTCGGAAATTGAAATTGCATGAGGGATCTGGTATAGATCTCGTTGGTGAAACTCGACCAGTAATAAAAACTCCAAAATCAAAAACATGGAGCGCCACTTCATTACCCTGGATGTCTTTTGGTTATGAAGTATTGGTAAGTCCGCTTCAGACATTGATGTTATACAATGCTGTTGCAAATAATGGAACGATGATGCAGCCCTATCTGGTAGAAGAAATCCAGAAGGATGGATTGAAGCTCATTGAAAATCAGCCGAAAATTATGGTGGAAAAGATTGCAAGTGAATCAACCCTAAGCCAATTGCGCACATGTCTGGAAGGAGTGGTAAAGAATGGTACCGGGAAAAGTTTGCAGTCTCCTTTTTATAGTATAGCAGGAAAAACAGGTACTGCTCTGGTAGCAAATGGTAACAGGGGATACTCTGACCATATCTATCAGTCATCATTTGCCGGATATTTTCCAGCAGAAAATCCAAAGTACAGCTGTATAGTAGTTATTGTAAATAAGCCCCATGCACCTGTGTACTATGGTGGCTCGGTAGCAGGACCAGTTTTTAGAGAGGTAGCAGATAAACTTTTTGCATTGCAAGCACAGCAAATTCCGGTAAAAACTGCATTGCTGCCGCCCCAGGATAGTACATCATTTTATTTTTCCGGTAATAGCAGTGAATTACGGACGATCCTTGGAAAGATGAAATTGCCATATCGGGATAGCGTTGGAAACGCAGATTGGGCATCAGTTCAGATGGATACGAATTTTAGGACTGTACTTCATCATAAACCGATTGCTGGTAAAATTATACCTGATTTAAGAGGTATGGGTTTAAGAGATGCCCTTTATGTACTTGAAGAAATGAAAATTAAAGTAGTGGCTAAAGGAACTGGAAAAGTAAAGGTACAATCTATAGATGCGGGAAAACCTGTAACTAAAGATCTTTCCATAACACTCGAACTGAACTAATGGCCATACTACAAGACATATTGTACCAGGTTAAACTTCGTTCCGTGAATGGTGATTTGCAGACTGAAATCAATTCACTTCAAATCGATTCCAGAAAAGTAGTGAATGGAGCTTGTTTTATTGCTTTAAAGGGAACCGAATCGGATGGGCATAATTTTATCCGGAATGCTGTAGATAATGGAGCTATTGCAATTGTTTGCGAATATTTACCGGAAGAACTGCATCCTGATGTTACATACGTGGAGGTTAATAATAGTAGCGAGGCGGTAGGATGGATGGCTCATCATTTTTATGATCAGCCGTCACGCAAATTGAAACTGATTGGTGTAACAGGCACTAATGGAAAAACTACAGTTGCAACCTTGTTATATAAGCTCTTTACAGCGCTGGGATATGATTGTGGACTTATAAGTACTGTGAATAATTTGATAGGGGGGGAAGCGGTCGCCTCAACTCATACAACACCTGATGCAATCAGAATAAATGAGATCTTGTTTAAAATGACTAAGGTAGGATGCAGCTTCGCTTTTATGGAAGTTAGCTCACATTCTGTCCACCAATATAGAATTGCAGGATTGCAGTTTGCAGGTGGAATATTTACCAATATCTCACATGATCACCTTGATTACCATAACACCTTTGATGAGTATATAAGGGTAAAGAAAAAGTTTTTTGACAATTTGCCTGTTACAGCATTTGCTATTTCAAATCTTGATGATAAAAGAGGTGAAGTGATGTTGCAGAATACCCTGGCAACAAAATTTTACTATAGCCTTCGGACTATTGCAGATTTTAAAGGGAAAATCTTGGAGAATAGTCTGACGGGGTTAAACATGATGGTTAATGATCAGGAAGTTCATTTCAGGATGATTGGTGAGTTTAATGCCTATAACCTGCTTGCAGTATATGGGACTGCAATTTGCCTGAACGAAGATAAAAATGAAGTACTGCGATGTCTTAGTGTATTGAGTGGTGCAGAAGGGAGATTTGAGTACGTTATATCGTCTATAGATAAAATAATAGGAATAGTTGATTATGCACATACTCCGGATGCTCTGGAGAATGTACTAAAGGCTATTAATCAATTGCGAAGTGGAAATGAAAGGGTTATAACAGTTGTGGGGTGCGGAGGTAACAGAGACCGGACAAAAAGACCTCTGATGGGCCAGGTAGCATGCGATTATAGTAACAAGGCAATCTTTACTTCTGATAATCCTCGGAATGAAGATCCGAGGTTAATTCTCAAAGACATGGAAAGTGGATTGAATACAGCTGCAAAGAGAAAATTTATTTCCATTGAAGATAGATATGAAGCGATTAAAGCCGCATTTAGTATGGCTGCTCCTGGTGATATAATTCTGATTGCTGGTAAAGGTCATGAGAAATACCAGGAAGTCAAGGGAGTAAGAAATCATTTTGATGACAGGGAAGTAATGTTGAAGGTGATGGAGGAATTAGAAAAGTAAATTGAATAGGTTTAAAATATTGAGGGCTGTGAACAGAGAAACGAAGGATCATTGGATCGTTCAAGATTTTGTTCCTCCTTCAGAAATTCTTAGGACGGTTACAAACAAAACGCTGCACGGCTGGACACCGCGCGGCAGCCAGTAAACAAACAACCATCATGCTGTACCACTTAATTGATTGGTTAAAGGAAATGGGTTTCAAATTCCCGGGAAGTGCACTGTTTCAGTTCATCACTTCCCGGGTATTACTGGCCGTGATTTTATCTTTAATTATCACAACAGTTTTTGGAAAAAAGCTAATAAACTATTTATTACATAAGCAGGTGGGGGAGAGTGTACGTGATTTGGGGCTCCAGGGTGAACAACAAAAGAAAGGCACTCCAACAATGGGTGGTCTTATCATTATACTGGCCATACTATTACCAACTCTATTATTGGCAGATTTAAATAAAGCTTATGTAAGACTCATGATTTTCAGTACTATCTGGCTGGGGATCGTTGGATTTATTGATGATTACCTTAAACTAAGGGCAAAGCGGATAGCTCAACAACAAGGTGTGGCATATAGAAAAGGAGATAAAGATGGATTAGCTGGATGGTTTAAGATATTAGGTCAGGTTGGTTTGGGTCTTATCATCGGATTGACATTACTTTTTAATGAAAACACAAAAGCATGGCGGGAATATAAAGGGATACCCGGAAGTAATGAAGCTGTTAAAACGGTGAAGTTCCAGGAAAAGGAACGCTATTTTGTTGAAGCTGATGAACCCATTTCAACAATTCCTTTTGTTGCCGGACATGAATTCAATTATGCAAAACTGCTTCCCGAAGCACTGCGTGGATTTACTCCTGTTCTGTATATACTAATTGTGATTTTTATTGTAACTGCAGTGTCAAATGGAGCAAATATCACTGATGGGCTTGACGGTTTAGCTACAGGGGTGAGTGCATTGATCGGGATTTGCCTGGGAGTATTCGCATATGCAAGCGGCAACCTGCTTCTTGCTGACTACTTGAATATCATGTATATACCCAATCTTGGGGAGCTGTCTATTTTCATCGGTGCCATGATAGGAGCATGTGTTGGCTTTCTCTGGTACAATGCTTATCCAGCCCAGGTATTTATGGGTGATACCGGAAGTCTTACACTTGGCGGAATCATTGCCGCTCTTGCGATCATTGTGAGAAAAGAATTACTGATCCCCATTTTTTGTGGTGTTTTTCTTGTAGAGAATTTAAGTGTTATGGCGCAGGTAAGTTATTTCAAATATACCCGCCGTAAATATGGAGAAGGTCGAAGAATATTTCTTATGAGTCCCCTTCATCACCATTACCAGAAGTTGGGTTATCATGAAAGTAAAATCGTTACAAGATTTTGGATCGTTACCATATTATGTGTGATTTTTTCGATAGTAACATTGAAGATCCGTTAAGGTAGTATTGAAAAACCGACCGTTGCTGTTAATAGAATTTGTGGTGCAGTTGATCCTATGCTTTTGAAAAACCCCCAATCCGTGGAAAACCATTATTTTATTAATGAGTAAAGAAATTATCATATTAGGGGGAGGCGAAAGTGGCGTAGGGGCCGCTTTATTAGCAAAGCAAAATGGGTTACCCTGTTTTGTGAGTGATGGTGGCAAGTTAAGAGAGGAACACCGGAAGGAACTTTCTGCAGCAATTATCGAGTTTGAGGAAGGATCACATAGTGAAGAAAGAATTCTGAATGCTCACGTAGTCATTAAGAGTCCTGGTATTCCTGAAAAGAATGAACTGGTTAAAAAGATCCGGTTGAAGGGTATAGAGGTGATCAGTGAAATTGAATGGGCAAGCAGATTTATCGGAGATAGTAAAGTGATCGCTATCACTGGAAGTAATGGCAAAACAACTACAACCGCTTTGACTTTTCATATATGCCGGCATGCGGATTTGGATTGTGCGTTGGTTGGAAATATAGGAACATCATTCGCAAGACAAGTGGCCACAGACCCCAAGCCCTGGTATGTAGCGGAGATCAGCAGTTTTCAATTAGATGATATTGTTCATTTTCGCCCGCATGTAGCGATACTTACAAATATAACAGAAGACCATTTAGACAGGTACGATTACATCTTCAATAATTATATCAGGAGTAAATTCCGGATAACGATGAACCAGCAAGCAACTGACCATTTTATTTATTGTGAAGATGATGAAGTTACCAGTAAACATATAAAGGAATTTTCGATCCTATCTAACCCATTACCATTCAGTATGAGAAAAGAAGTACTCCAGGGAGCTTTTATTAAAGACCAGGAAATGACCGTAGTTACAGGCGATGAAAAATTGCAGATGAGCATTTATGATTTTGCTCTTAAGGGGAAACACAATCAATACAACACCATGGCAGCAGGGCTAGCAGCCTCCGTGATAGGACTGCGGAAAAACAAGATTCGGGAGGCGATTCAGTCTTTTGAGGCATTGGAACACCGGATGGAACATGTTGCATCAGTAAGGGGTGTTGAATTTATTAACGACAGTAAAGCAACCAATGTTAACAGTACCTGGTATGCTTTGGAAAGCATGACAGCTCCGGTAATCCTGATTCTTGGGGGCGTGGATAAGGGCAATGATTATTCGCTTATTCTTGAATTAGTGAAAGAAAAAGTAAAAGGCATTGTTTGTATGGGAACTGATAACACTAAGATCCATCAGGCATTCCAGAATGATGTTGCTGTAATAGTCAATACAACGAGTGCAGCTGAAGCAGTCCATTCCGCTTTTCAACTTGCTGACAAAGGCGATGTTGTTTTGTTAAGTCCGGCCTGTGCCAGTTTTGACCTGTTTAAAAATTATGAGGATCGGGGTAATCAGTTCAAGGAAGCTGTGAAAGCATTATAATGCTTTTAATGACCTTGTCAATTTGAAATAAGTAAGAATGAACCATCTGCTTAATAAAACACGTGGCGATAAAGTAATCTGGACACTGGTTGTGCTCCTGGCCATGATGTCATTACTGGTGGTATACAGTTCTACTGGCTCATTGGCATATAAAATGTATCGGGGTAATACTGAGGTTTATTTATTTAAGCAGGTTGTATTTATTGCAATTGGACTGATGTTGATTTATTTTGCTCACCTTATAAATTATACGCTGTTTTCAAGAATAGCACAGGTGCTTTTTTGGATCACGGTACCACTACTTTTATATACATTGTTCTTCGGAGTTAAACTTAATGAAGGGAGTCGTTGGATCAGGCTGCCTATAATTAACCTGACCTTCCAGACCTCTGACCTTGCAAAGCTTGCATTGTTTATGTATCTCAGCAGGATGCTCAGTAAAAAGCAGAACATTATAAAGGATTTCAAAACAGGTTTTGTGCCAGTGATTATCCCAATAGTAATCACATGCCTGTTGATAGCGCCAGCCAATCTTTCGACCGCTCTTCTAACAGGCGCTACCAGCATGATGTTATTGTTTATTGGAAGAGTAAGAATGAAGCATCTTTTTCTGACAGGGTTGGTTGCAATGATTCCTGTTCTCCTGTTGATCCTATCAGCAGTCATCCAACATAACAGTAATGGTATAAAAGCAAAAGCAGAGAACCGGTCAAGGCTAACAGCAAGAGTCAATACTTGGGTGAACAGAGTTGAAACTTTTATGTACGGTGGCAACTCTCAGGATGATGAAGATAATTATCAGGTTAACCAGGCTAAGATTGCAATTGCAAAGGGAGGAATTGTTGGACTAGGCCCCGGAAATAGCGAACAAAGAAATTTCCTTCCCCATCCTTATTCTGATTTTATTTATGCGATTATAATTGAAGAATATGGGATTGTAGGTGGGGCTGTTGTAATGTTTGTATATCTGATATTCCTTTTCAGGAGTATACAGTTATTTAGGAAATGTCCATATGCCTTCGGAGCATTTCTCGCATTGGCGTTAAGTTTTACCCTCGTTATTCAGGCAATGGCGAATATGGCTGTGAATGTTAATTTATTCCCGGTTACCGGCGTCACTCTCCCTTTATTAAGTATGGGCGGAAGTTCTTTCCTGTTTACCTGTGTGGCAATAGGCTTGATTTTAAGCGTGTCGAGGTATGTTGAAAAAAGTGAACTTAAACCAGCTGTGCAATCTTCACCCGAAAATGAATTAAGCTGATGGGTAAGAGGATAATTATAGCAGGTGGAGGTACCGGGGGACATATATTTCCCGCAATTGCCATTGCGAATGCCCTGAAGAAACAGGATCCCTCAGTAGAGATACTTTTTATTGGAGCAAAGGGTAAGATGGAAATGGAAAAAGTGCCTCAGTCCGGCTATGAGATAAAGGGCTTGGATATTGCGGGCTTTAACAGGAGTTCAGTGATAAAAAATATAAGCTTACCATTTAAGCTGATTAGAAGTTTTTTCCAGGTTCGAAGCATATTCAGGTATTTTATTCCCGATGCTGTTTTTGGAGTAGGTGGATATTCAAGCTTCCCGGTTTTGCGTTACGCCCAACAAAAAAGGATTCCAACATTTTTACACGAGGCTAATGCATTTGCAGGGAAATCTAACCAGATATTAGGCAGGAAAGCCACACGGGTTTTTGTTGCAACAGGTGGGATGGATAAATTTTTTCCGGCAAACAAGATCAAGGTGACTGGAAATCCCGTAAGGGCTTCCATAGTTCATGCTGCGATCAAACGTGATGATGCATTACGTTTCTTTGGACTTGATCCTGAAAGAAAAACTATTTTATCAATAGGGGGGAGTCTTGGGGCGAAAAGTATAAATGAAGCTATTGATGCAGGCCTTTCCGAATTTGAAAAAAATGATCTCCAGCTAATTTGGCAAACAGGTAAGCCTTATGCCCAAAGGGGAAAGGAAGCTGCAACAGGTCATACAGGCATTTGGGTGGATGAGTTTATTTCACGTATGGAGAACGCCTATGCGGCTGCCGATCTGATTATTTCAAGAGCAGGCGCAATGGCTATCGCTGAAATATGTGTAGTAAATAAACCTGTTATACTGGTACCCTACCCACATGCAGCAGAAGATCACCAGACCGTGAATGCCAGGAATTTAGTGAGTAATAATGCAGCTCTCATGATTACTGATAAAGAAGCTGCACAAAAGTTAGTGCCAACAGTAATCGCACTTGCTAAAGACCAGGCATTGCAGAATAAGCTTATTGAAAATATCACACCTTTGGGTATAATGGATGCAGACGATGTGATAGCAAAAGAAGTTCTGAGTTTAATTGTTTAAAACATAAAATTCATCTTGATCAATTTAAATGACATAAAAGAAGTTTACTTCCTTGGAATAGGTGGAATCGGGATGAGTGCCCTTGCCCGTTATTTTCATGCACTTGGTAAAAAGGTTAGTGGGTATGATAAAACAGCTACTCCTCTTACGGCTGAATTAGAGAACGAAGGTGTCAACATTCATTTCCAGGAAGATATTGCAGCATTACCTGCAAGTCCTGACCTCGTTATTTACACTCCAGCAGTACCATCAGAACATATTGAATATGTTCACTTCCAGCAGATGGGTACGTTAATGATGAAAAGGAGTGAAGTGCTGGGACTTATCAGTAATAATACATTTAATATATGTATAGCCGGAACGCATGGCAAAACCACCACCTCAAGTATGACAGCTCATTTGTTACGTCACACGGGATATGGATGTAATGCTTTTCTAGGAGGTATTACCGTCAATTATAATACTAATTTCTGGAGTCATCCACGCCATGTTGCGGTTATAGAAGCAGATGAGTATGACAGAAGTTTCCTGAGATTAAGTCCTGATATCGCCGTGATCACATCTATGGATGCTGACCACCTGGATATTTATGGAACAGAGGAATCGGTGCAGGAAGCGTTCATTGAATTCGGCAGGAAGCTGAAACCTGGGGGTATTTTGTTTAGTAAATACGGGTTATCAAGATCCGAATCACTGTCTGCCACCAAACATTATACCTACAGCTTAAATGATCCGTCAGCAGATATTTATGCAAAGAATATCATCATGCAGGAAGGGGGCTATCGTTTCTCGGTGGTTTTTCCTGATGGAGTTATTGACGAGATCATCCTGAATATGGGTGGCCTTCATAATGTTGAAAATGCAGTTGTTTCGATTGCAATTGCGAGAAACCTTGAGATTGAGCAAGTAAAGATCAAAGATGCAATAGAGGCATTCAGAGGGGTAAAAAGGCGATTCGAGTATATATTAAAGACTAAGGATATGGTATTCGTGGATGATTATGCACATCATCCGGAAGAACTCAAAGTACTTATCAGTGGAGCGAAATCCTTATTCCCGGACAGGAAGTGTACCGTGATCTTTCAGCCACATCTTTATTCAAGAACCAGGGATCTTGCTGAAGCATTTTCTGCAAGCCTTGATCTGGCAGATGAAGTAATATTGCTACCCATATACCCTGCCAGGGAGATGCCGATCGAGGGTGTTAGTAGTGAAATAATTAGCCGTAATATCAGTAGTGAAAAAGTTAAACTCTTAAATAAGGAGCAACTACTAAACCATTTAGCCGGCAATTATTTGCATGATGATATTAATAGATTAATTATCACCGCCGGTGCAGGTGATATTGACACGCTTGTAAAACCTATAAAAGAATTATTCAATTGAAATGAATAAATCCAGGATCAATATCAAAAAAATTATTGCTGCCTTTCTCTGGCTGGTAGCCACCATTTCTTTGGTGGTGGTGCTGGTGGCAGCAATCAATACGAGTAATGATGCTACTTGTGCAGGAATAGAAGTAGAGATCCGGAACGATGAAAATTTCCTTTTCCTTGATCGTAAACAAGTTCTCAATCTTCTTATTGATTCGAGGAATGGGACAATCAAAGGAAGGCCTGTCGCAGAAATAGATTTACGAAAGCTCGAGGCAATTCTCAGGAAAAATATATGGGTGAAAGATGCCCAGCTTTTTTTTGATAAAGACCGGGTACTGCAGGTACTTGTAAAGCAGAAGGAACCAATTGCCCGGATATTTACTCAGGCGGGAAACTCTTATTACCTCGATACGAGTGGTACATACCTTCCCTTATCACAAGGAAGGCCTGCAATAAAATTGCCCGTCTACACAGGATTACCCCCTAAGCTGAATTTATCTCGGCACACTGATAGTTCGTTATTAGCTGATATTTTATCCATTAATAAAACCTTGATCCAGGATTCATTTTGGTCGGCCCAGATAAGCCAGGTGTCAGTTACTCCCTTGAATGAATTTGAAATGGTACCATTAATAGGGGACCATATAATACTCTTTGGGGATGGGAAGGAAAGTGATAAAAAGTTTCGGCAACTGGAAATATTTTACAGGAATGTGATGGTTAAAACAGGATTCAATTATTACAGTGAAATCAATGTGAAATATGATCAACAGGTAATTGGTAAAAGACGAAATGCAATATCCACATCCGTGGATAAAAAAAGATGGATGGTTAATGTTAGTGCAGCACCTTTAGCGGTTAGTAGTAATGCGCAGGCCGCAGAAACTACTGCAGCCAACCTATCCCATCCCCATAGAAAAACTATTCCGGCCCAATCCGCATTGAAACCTGTTGCAATTCACAAGGCGATAATGAATAAACAAAACAACTAAAAACAACATAGCATGAATTACGAACAGCCCATTATTGTTGGACTCGATATTGGAACGACAAAGATCGCTGCCATTGCGGGTCGCAAAAATGAGTTTGGCAAACTGGAGATTCTGGGATTTGGTCGTGCAAACAGCAACGGCGTAAAACATGGCCAGGTATTAAATATTGATGAAACAATAAAAGCTATAGCTGCGGCACTTGAAAATTGTTACGCATCTAATCCTAATCTTGAAATAAGTGAAGTGTATGTTGGTATTGCAGGCCACCATATTAAGAGTCTCCAGACCCGTGGTGATATTGTGCGTCAGACAACTGAGGAAGAGATTTCCCAACGTGAGATTGACCAGTTGATTGCTGACCAATACAAAACTTATATCCCTGCAGGCGACCAGATCATTGATGTGATACCGCAGGAATTCACGGTAGATAATTTTCAAAACATTCCTAACCCCATAGGTTATGGTGGGGTGAAGGTGGGAGCTAATTTCCATATCATTACAGGCGATAAGAATGCCATACGAAATATTAACAGGGCTGTAGAGAAGAGTGGATTACATACAAAAGACCTCGTGCTGCAGCCTCTTGCTTCTGCAGCAGCGGTAATGGGGCAGGAAGATATTGAAGCCGGGGTGGCCATCGTAGATATTGGAGGCGGCACTACAGACCTCGCTGTGTTCTATGAAGGCATTCTAAAGCATACAGCAGTTATACCTTTCGGAGGCGAGAATATCACTAACGATATTAAAACAGGTCTGGGGGTATTAAAAACGCAGGCGGAGCAGATGAAAGTCCAGTTTGGCTCAGCTCTTGCTAATGAAGCAAAGGCGAATGCATTCATAACAATACCGGGTATGCGCGGACTGCCTCCTAAGGAGATCAGCGTAAAGAATCTTGCAAATATTATCCAGGCAAGGATGAGTGAGATCATGGACTTTGTGACCTATCATCTTAAACAGGTGGGTATGGATAGTAGAATGCTCAATGGTGGAATCGTACTTACAGGTGGAGGATCACAACTAAAGCATCTTATCCAATTAACAGAATATGTAACCGGATTAAATGCGCGTATTGGTTATCCAAATGAGCATCTGAAATCCGGACATATTGATGAACTCACCAAGCCTGTATATGCTACCTGCATAGGTCTTATACTTAAGGGATACGATGATTATGAAAGAAATCGTAAGCAGTTTGATCAACGTTACAAAGCAGTTGAGATACCAAATGATCTGCGAAAAGCCATAGAAGAAGATTCAGCAAATGGACAGGAAGATAAAGTTGAAGAAGTAGTGGCAACCGGAAAGCGAAAGGCAGGATTAAATGTAAATGGATTCTGGAACAAGTTCAAAGACAACCTGATTGATCTTTTTAAAGAAGAGGAAGATCATAAACTATAATATCGCCTGATCCATTTTAATTTTCGATTAACCCATTAATAATTGTGAAATGATACACTTTGATTTACCTAAAGAAAAATCATCCATCATTAAGGTGATTGGTGTTGGAGGTGGTGGCAGCAATGCTGTTAACCATATGTTTAGTCAAAGTATTGACGGGGTGAATTTCATCATATGCAATACTGACGCCCAGGCTATAGCGCTGAGCGACGTTCCCAATAAGATCCAGCTTGGTCCGCATCTTACCCAGGGCCTGGGAGCTGGCGCAAATCCTGAAATTGGCAAACAGGCAACTGAAGAAAGTTTAGAAGAGATCAAGCGCATTCTGGAAGTGAATACCAAGATGGCATTTATTACCGCCGGAATGGGCGGTGGCACAGGTACCGGAGGTGCACCTATCATCGCAAAGATTTGTAAGGATCTTGGAGTACTTACTGTCGGTATTGTTACCACACCATTTTCTTATGAAGGAAGGAAGCGGCAACTCCAGGCCGAAGAGGGTATTCAGCAACTAAAACAGAATGTAGATACCTTACTTGTTATCAGCAATGACAAACTCCGTCATCAGTATGGTAACCTGAAAATGAAGGAAGCATTTGAGAAAGCCGACAATGTATTGGCAACAGCAGCAAAATGTATCACTGATGTTATTAGCAGTACCGGTCAGATCAATGTTGACTTTGCAGATGTATGCACAGTAATGCGCAATGGCGGAGTAGCCATACTTGGAAATGCAGCATCTAATGGAGAGAATCGCGCTCAACGTGCCATTGAGGAAGCACTTAATTCACCACTACTTAATGATAATGATATCAGAGGTGCGAGATGGATTCTTATAAATATCAATTCTGCAGAGGGTGAACACGAGTTCACTATGGATGAAGTGGATATCATTCAGAATTATTTATTGAATCAGGCAGGTGAGGACACGGATGTTATACTTGGATTGGGTTATGATAATTCATTAGGTGACAGGATTGGTATAACGCTCATTGCTACGGGGTTTGAATACAAGGATCCATTTAATAAGAGAGAGGTTAAAAAACCGGAGCAGAAGAAAGAAGAGAAGATAGTTATGACATTGGTTTCCCGTACTGAAGAAACAAAGGTTTATGACCAGCCTGTACTGCCTTTTGTTACAGATGAGAAATCAGCATCAGATCCGGTTAAGATCAAAGGTGAAAGAACAACTTCTGTAATCATGCCTGCAATTAAGGATACCCTTGCAGAAGACCTTCAACCGAAGTTGGTAGAGGAAAAACCTCAGATTTCGGAACCTAAAGAGAATAAGGTTCCGGTAATATTTTTCTCAGATGAAGAGTCAGAGGAAATAAAGGGAAACGAAGAAAAGATCGAATTTAAACTTGTTGAAAATAATTCTTCGGTGTCTGCAGCATCCGGAGGATACTTGGCCAAGCCTTCCAATATTTATGCAGAACCGGCTAACAGGCCGGAAACAAATTCCAGGCCCCAATACACGTCTCCTGTGAACGAACAACCAATTGCTCAACAGTTGCCGGCATTGCCACAGAAAGAGGAAGAACCCTCGTTCGATATGCAACTGGTGATCAAGGATCATTCTCCTGCGGCGGATAAGCCAGGGGCACCATCAGCTCAACCTAAAGAACATGTTCCTGCTGAGGAGCCGGCAATGCCGGACGAAGCGGATGAACAAAAAAGGAAAGCCGCTGAAAGAATACAGAAACTAAGAAATCTGTCATTCAACATCAATGCAGCCGACCCTAACAATGAGTTTGACACTGTGCCAGCATATATCCGCCGCAATCTTGAACTCTATAACACTGTTTCACCGGCTGAGAATTTCTACAGCAACTATACTGTGAAAACAGATGAGCATAATAATACCCAGATCAGTACCATCAATACTTTCCTTGATGGTAAAAAACCGGACTAAGCACATGTATTCCGTCTTTGAAAACAAAGTTTGTTTTTAGTTGTTTATCCTTATGGATAGTCGGCCCCACGCTTTTGCGAGGGGCCTTTTTTAATTCCCAACCACCATAATTATATGCAAACCATCCTTATTACCGGCGGTACAGGCCTTATTGGAAAAGCACTGACTGGACTTTTGATCAGCAGACAATACAAAGTGATCATACTAACAAGGGAGCCATCGCGATATAAAAATAAAAAGGTGGAGGGGGTGAGTTATGCCTCCTGGGATGTGGAAAAGGGCGAGATGGATAAACAAGCGCTTTCTTCCGCCGATCACATCGTTCATCTGGCGGGGGCAGGCGTTGCTGATAAAAGATGGTCAACTAGTAGAAAGAGAGAAATTGTGGATAGCAGGGTTAAAAGCGGGGAGCTGATTTGCCGTGTATTAAGAGAAACACCTAATAAGGTTCAGTCCGTTATTAGTGCTTCTGCAATAGGTTGGTATGGTAAGGATCCATCAATCCCTAATGAATTTCCCTTTAACGAAACAGATCCCTCCTCAAATGATTTTTTGGGCGATACGGCGCGTCAATGGGAGAGTAGCGTTCTTCCAGTTGAAGATATGGGGAAGCGACTGGTTATTTTGAGGACTGGAATTGTTTTGTCAGCAAATGGAGGCGCGATGGCAGAATTCATAAAGCCAATCCGGCTTGGTATTGCAGCAATTCTTGGTAGTGGTGAACAGATGATCAGCTGGATCCATATTAATGATATGGTACGTATGTATGCCGACGTTATAGAAAAGCGCGACTATAAAGGCGTTTATAATGCAGTAGCGCCTCATCCTGTAAGTAATAAAGAACTTACATTATTACTTGCCAGGAAAATGAAAGGAAATGCCTTTGTTCCAATTCATGTGCCTGTATTTATGCTTAAACTTATTTTGGGAGAAATGAGTATTGAAGTCCTGAAAAGCACCACGGTTAGTGCATCAAAGATCAGTAAGGCAGGTTTCCAGTTTGCATATCCTGATATAAATGCAGCAATAAATTCACTGATCTAAGGGTTTGTGACAATCTAGAGATCCCTTTTAAAATAAATTATATAATTAAGCAACCAGGTTACCAATATTAATATCACTGTATATATTGTATGGTTTGAAACAGCTTCCAGGCTTGCCTTGTAGGCCGATTCATCAAACCTGCTCAGGAAAGCAGGAGGAGGAAGGATCCGGTCAGAAATTTCAAGTGGGAAAAATTGGCCCATATCATTTTTCAGAAATTTATACTTGAAGAGATTTACAGCTATTGGTTCGGCAACAATGGAATAAAATAGAAAAATTGCCATTGCTATGAATGATTTTTTCACAACCAATCCAACGAGAAATGCTAGTGATAACTGTGAAAATGTCTGCAGAGCAAACAACCCGATATAAGATGATTGTTCCCACTTGTTTGAGCTGATATCACTTGTATTTGCATTGCCGATAATTATCGTCACAATCGTATAAAGAATAGTGAAAATTATTGTTATCAATACAACATTCAGAAGTTTGGCAAGTATAAACTGGTTCCTGCTCCACCCATCAATTATATTCTGCCTGTTGGTTCGGTAAGTATATTCATTTGTAATAAGCATTATCACCACTACCGCCGGAATAAATACTACCATTGATGAAAAGTAAGCAGTGGTGCGCCATACCCCGGGAAAACTAAAGGGATTGCCAATGAACATCTTAAAAACCTGTCCCGCACCTGATTTTTTTTCGCTTATCGTGTGGTAGATATTCAAAAAAATATAATTGACTCCCGGATAGGATAGTATACATAAGCCAATCAATAACCAAAATATTGGATACTTGTTTATTTTGAGCCATTCCGTTCCTAAGAGTGATACCATGATGATCAATTTCCCGTTAATTCAAAGAATCTGGTTTCTAGTTTTTTCTTTTGTATAGAAAGGTGATGTAAAACGATTCCTCTTTCAAAACAAAACTGGTTTAAATCTGCCGGGTTAATTTTTCCCCTCATACAATACACCTGCAGGTAAGGGCCTTCCCGCTTAATGTTTACAATATCTTTATATTGTTCAAGTACTGCTTTTAGTGAGTTGTTGTCAGATGAAGCTATCTCAATTATATCTTCATCTGATAAGACCTCATCCACGGGTCCGGTTGAAACGATTTTACCCGTTTTCAAAATAGCAACATGCGTACAAACTTTTTCCACTTCATTAAGTAGGTGGCTGGCCATGATAATTGTATGCCCTTTTTCCTGTAGTTCTCTGATAAGCCTCCTCACTTCTGCTATACCAACCGGATCGAGCCCATTGGTTGGCTCATCCAAAACCAATACTCCCGGATCTCCAAGGAGGGCCGCAGCTATAGCAAGTCTTTGTTTCATTCCCAAACTATACGTGCTGAAGCGGCTGTTACGTCGATCATGGAGATTAACTGCATACAATACTTTTTCAATATCCTCCGGATTTCCTCTGCCGCTTATGCTTTGTGTGATCTTAAGATTGTTTATTGCTGAGAGATAATGGTAAAAATTAGGCGTCTCGAGCAGAGATCCGATTTTTTTACGCTGATCATTATTGCTGGCTTGTCCAAACCAGGAAAAATTTCCTGCATCCGGATTCAGCACATTGAGGATGATACTTAGTAGAGTAGTCTTCCCGCTTCCATTGGGCCCGAGTATTCCAAATACACTTCCTTTTGGCACCTGCAGACTAACGCCTTGCAGTGCCTTAATTGAGCCATATGATTTGGAGATATTTTCAATTTCCAGAACAGGCATTTCTTTTTTATCAATTTATGCCTTGTATCACAGACAAGAAAACATTTTTATGAATGGCATAAAAAAGCTGGCAATTAATTTCTGACAGGTTTACCTGTTTTCAGAACACCCTGGATTCTCTCTAAAGTTTTTTTCTCACCGCAAAGTGATAAGAAGGCTTCTCTCTCCAGGTCAAGCAGGTATTGTTCTGTCACCAGAGTTGGCTCACTCAGATCACCACCACACATCACATAAGCTAGTTTGCGAGCTACCAGTGCGTCATGATCTGTAGCATAGTTAGCACGCCACATCCCGTTGATGCCCGCGTATAAAGCGCCTAAGGATGAACGGCCAAGCACTCTGATATCTGTTCGTTGTACCGGAGTAATGTAGCCGCTTTCATTTATTTCCAAGACCGACCGTTTTGCTTCTGCAACTCTTCTTCCCTGGTTATAAACTATCTCGTCATTTCCTTTACGAAGAATACCCATATCAAATGCCTCATGTGCTGATGTTGCTACCTTTGCTGTGGCGATTGATAAAAAGCGATTTTTCAGGGTTATATTCTCAGGCTCATCTTCATGCATTTCATCCGCGGCCCTTAGCACAAATTCTTTGGTTCCGCCACCTCCGGGTATTAATCCCACTCCCAGTTCAACAAGGCCAATATAAGTTTCAGCAGCTGCGCAAACCTTATCTGCATGCAGACTAAGTTCACAGGCTCCTCCCAATGTAAGGGCATGTGGCGCTACCACCACCGGAACAGAAGAGTATCGTGCACGCATCATTGTATTCTGGAACATGCGTATTGCCATATCCAATTCATCATATTCCTGTTCAATAGCAAGCATGAAAATCATACCCACATTTGCTCCTGCACTGAAATTAGGTGTGTCATTGGCTA
Organism: Flavihumibacter sp. ZG627; assembly: GCF_000814325.1. Taxonomy (GTDB): domain Bacteria; phylum Bacteroidota; class Bacteroidia; order Chitinophagales; family Chitinophagaceae; genus Flavihumibacter. The sequence continues at coordinate 699,599 of NZ_JPHF01000001.1, forward strand.
TGACCAACCCTTTGTATTTTTCTTCTGCCAGGCCAATGGATCGTTGGATGCCTTCCAGTACTTCCCCACCTATGCTTCCCATTTTAGTATACCACTCTAACCCAAGCACATCATCACCCAGGTGATAGGTTCTGCAGGCACTGTTTTTCCATACAGTCTGTCCTTCAAAATTCTTCATTACAATAAATGCATCTCCTCCCGGAAGTGATTTATATCCTCTGGATGAAACATCATAATATAATCGCTTACCATTTTCGACCTTGTAGAATGTTTTGGCTCCTGACGCAATCATATCTTCAATCCAGGCAGCAACAGAATAACCGGCCTCTTTCATCTTTTTGACAGTCTTTTCCACTCCCAGTACATCCCAACTTTCAAAAGCGCCGATCTCCCATCCAAAACCAGCCATCATTGCGTCATCAACCCGGTACAATTCATCCGAAATTTCAGGAATGCGATGTGATATATATGAAAATAACCCATAATGGAAATGCCGGTAAAATTCACCCGCCTTATCAGTTCCCTGCACCAGCATAGACAACCTTGTTTTCAGATCGTCAACTGGCTTAGCCGCTTCCAGCGTTGCAAATTTTGGTCTCTGGCGCGGACCATATTCCATGGTGGACAGGTTAAGTGTCAGGATCTCTTTTGCCCCATCGGCTCCTTTGGTCTTCCTGAAGAAGCCCTGGCCGGTTTTATCGCCCAACCAATTACTGCTGACCATTTTGTTGAGCCATGCAGGAATATTGAAAACTGCACGCTGTTCATCATCGGGACAATTATCAGCAACCCCGGCAGCAACTTTTACAAGTGTATCAATTCCTACAACATCTGCCGTGCGAAAAGTAGCAGATTTCGGACGCCCGATCACCGGACCCGTTAAGGCCTCAACTTCATCAATGGTAAGTCCGATCTTTTCAACGAGGCCGAATATGGCCATGATTCCATATACTCCAATTCTGTTGGCAATAAATGCGGGGGTGTCTTTGCATAAAACAGTTGTCTTTCCTAATTGAAGACTTCCGAAATCCATCAGAAAATCAACAACTTCCTGGCTGGTATGAGGGGTGGGAATTATTTCCAGCAGTCGCAGGTAACGTGGCGGATTGAAAAAATGTGTTCCGCAAAAATGCTTCCGGAAGTCTTCTGATCTTCCCTCAGCCATCATATGAATAGGTATACCCGATGTATTGGAACTAATGATGGTACCCGGCTTGCGGAATTGTTCCACCTGTTCAAATATCTGTTGTTTTATATCGAGTCTTTCAACCACTACCTCTATGATCCAATCATAGCCACCGATTTCTTTCATATTATCAGTGAAGTTGCCTGTGCTTATCCGCTTTACAACATCTTTGGAATATACAGGAGACGGGTTGCTTTTGAGGGCGGCCTGCAGTGCATCATTTACCAGTTTATTTCTTGCTGCTTTCTCATTGCTGTCAACTGCTTCCTTTGGCACCATGTCAAGTAACAAAACCTGCAAACCAATTCCAGCAAAATGACAGGCAATCCGGGATCCCATGACACCACTTCCTAATACGGCAACTTTTTTGATCTTTCTTTTCATATGGAAAAAATAGTTAGCTAAACAACTAATATGTTCGAAGTTAGGTATTTTTAAATTTCAAACTAGAATTGCTTTATTATAAATTTACCCGAATGAACGGTGCCAGAGATGCTATATCGGTTTTTACGGAGGGCTATATGGCTGTCCATCCTTCCGTATTTATTCCTCTTTTTATTGAAAAAGATAATAGTGGATTCAGAATAGGGGAATCCCATTATAATAATGGAGATTTTAGGAGAATATATGTTGCTGCCGCAGGAAAAGCAGCCTCTGCCATGGCGTTGGAAGTAGAAAGAATTCTTGCAGAATTAGTTAGTGATGCATTGGTTATTACTAAAGATGATCATAGTTTGCCAGGCTCTACCTGGAAAGTATTGGAAGCATCACACCCGGTTCCTGATTACAGGAGTGTAGAAGCCGCAGATGCATTAATAGCCCTTGCTTCAAAAGCGGGTGAAGGCGATCTTTTTATCCTCTTATTGAGTGGAGGTGCTTCCGCATTGATATCAGATCTGCCTGATGGAATCAGCCTTGAAGATCTGCAGACAACTTTCAGTTTATTATTAGGTTCAGGAGCAGGAATTGAGGAGCTGAATACTGTCAGGAAGCACCTTTCATTACTTAAGGGTGGCCAGCTTGCCGGAGTAGTTTATCCCGCAAAACTTGAATGCATTCTGCTTAGTGATGTTCCCGGTGATGATCCGGCCGTGATAGCCAGCGGTATGGCGCATGCAGATCCTACCACTTTCGCAGATGCTATAGCCATTATCCAAAACTATGGCCTATACCACAAAACGCCTGCATCAATACTTAAACGCCTGAATGATGGAATAGCAGGTCTTATTGCAGAAACACCAAAGCCTGGGGATAGAATATTTAAGAATGTAAGCCATCATGTTCTTGCAAGCAATGGCATTGCCCTGACAACCGCGGCTAATAAGGCACGTGAAATAGGATATGATATTGTGATATATCCTCAACTGCTATCGGGTGAAGCAAAGGAGATGGCCCGGAAGTTTCTTACTGAAGCCTATTCAAAATCTATAAATAAGCCAACCTGCTATCTAGCGGGTGGTGAAACTACCGTAACGTTAAAGGGCAAAGGAAAGGGGGGACGTAACCAGGAATTTGCATTATCAGCATTTATTTGGCTGGAGGAACAAAATACCGAACATTGGCCAGTGCTGCTTGCTGCGGGAACGGATGGTACAGATGGTCCTACAGATGCTGCCGGGGCTATGGTTTCAACTGATATTCTTCAGGTATCAAAGGCGAAGGCCCTTGATCCTGGTTATTTTCTTGAAAACAACGATGCCTATAATTTTTTTGATGCCTGTGGCGGACTGCTCAAAACGGGTGCTACCCAAACCAATGTAACGGATCTTGTCATTATGATAAGGATGCCTGATACCAGTCAATAAGGTAATGTAATAAAATGCAGGTGAGCATCACTGATAGTCCCATTAATAAGGTAGCCACAGAGTAATACCTATACATATCTCTGACAGGAATCTTGCCATATTGGTTCACTACCCAAAAATAACTGTCGTTAGCATGGCAGATAGCCATGGCCCCTCCCGATATACTTAATAGAACCAAAACATTTTGTTGTAATGACAATTCGAAGGCCCCAAGTATTGGATAGATCATTGCCGAACAGATGATCATTGCTGCTGTGGAGGAACCTTGCGCCGTTTTGAAAATTGCTGTTAATAAAAAAGCAAAGGGATAGATCGCAATTACAGGTATGTTGCTACCATCCAGAAAGCTTGTTATCTCCTGTTGTAAGGCGGTAGCTTTAAGAATAGCCCCGAAAGCACCACCTGCCGTAGTAATCAGAATGATTGGACCTGACTGAACTAAAGCTGTGGAGATCCATTCTGCCCATTCATGCCTTTGTTTATCTCCGAGCAGCACCATGGCGATGATGGCACTGATGAAGAGAGCTATTGCGGGGTGGCCCAGAAGTTTACTGGATTTTATTAATGCATCATTGCTGGTTAATGTTGGAATGATTACTCCGGAAGTAATAAGTAGTAAAGGAAGTAAAAGAACAAACAATGCTTTTCCTGCATTCTTGTGGTTAGACTTTTGCGGCCGGTGATCAGGAGCATCAGTAACAATAGGAAAATCAATTTTTTTCACCATCCATAAGCCAGTGAAAATGGCTGGTATACTTACAACGATTCCTAACAGTATTACCCAACCGAGTGAAGACGAAAGTCCCAGATTACCTGCCGCAGCCATTGGTCCGGGAGTAGGAGGGATAATCACATGTGACGTATAGAGTCCGGTTGCCAATGCCAACTGCATCGATCCTGCCGGATGACCAGTAACATTAGCCATGGCTTGAACAAGCCTCGTTAGTACGATAAAACCAGAATCACAAAAAACCGGAATACCTACCAGCAACCCTATGGCAGCAGTTGCAGGAAGGATTTTATTTTTACTGACACTCCCCATTAACTTATCGGCAAGCCCGGCAGCCCCGCCTGTTTTTTCAAGGACTTCGCCTAATAAAGTACCTGCTACTATTATATATCCAATTGCCGCAAATACAGCGCCCGCACCATTAAAAATTGTTGTGATTGTTTTATCAGGGCCCAGCCCCGTGGCTAATCCGGTTACTAAGGCTGTCACTAACAAAACCAGCATTGGGTGCCATTTCATAACGGCACAGGCCAGTACTATGAAAACTAATGCTGCCAGAATTATTAATAAAAGTATGCTGCCTGTCGCCATTTAATTTTGCTTTTTATAGGCTCTGATTTTTCTCTCATTATTTTGTAAACCCAGATTGCCTAACAGGCCACTTAAAGCGATCTTACCCCAGAAATTAAAAGTAGATCGGTCACGCATTCTCTTCTGGAAAATGGCCGCGGTTCTGTCATTTTTATTCCGCAATATGGTATTGGCAAGAAAGGTTAATCCACCCTTTCTTTTACCGTCTTCCCCGCTAAGCTGAATCCGAAGGTTGCGGTAGTCGAGATGCATTTTTCCGATGGCCAAATGATCATCTCCATTAACATCCACAATTACACTGTCGGCATGGCCTTTTAATAACTCCAGACCGAATAGCGGTTTCAGCATCGGAGTAAAACTTTTAAGATCCATTTTCCCTAAATGTGCACGCATTTGAAAACGTTGCAAACTATCGGAGTAAGCCTGATTAAAATAGAAACGTATATGACCCTCATCCATTAACCTGGCATTGGCAATTACTTTGAGACTATCGTCCTTCCTCATTGAATTATTCCGGATGTTCAGGATTGTTGCATCCATGTCGGCAAACAATATGCTTCCTTCAGCACCTGTTTTTTCTGAGAGCTCATTATACCTTATCAGTGAATTTTTCAGCGTGATGCTGTCAAGTTCAAATAGAAATGGAATGTTTTGCAGCGTTCTTGCAAGCAGGGGGCGATAGCTGACAGAATCGCGGGGAACTCTTTTATCGCGGTCTACCTGCAGGTTTAACTTAGTAAGATCAAGGCGATTCATTTTCCATACAGTGTCATTTGAAGATGGCAGCATTTCCAGGCCATTGATCACTCCACTTCCACTACTTAATTGGATCAGATCGGTTTGATATGGTTGATTACTAAAAAATTCATCCCGGGTAAGTTCAGTGCTCCACGAAAGACTGTCGAAACGAAGCGTTCCATTAGCGGGATCCAGTTCTAATCCCCTTAGATCTGTTATTCGATCTTTGTTCTTTTGCGAGAAATGAGATACGGTAGCTTCAATTTTCGGCAAGCTTACCAGTAAGGCTTTCATTGAATCACGATGGGAGTTAAATCTCATATCACTATTGAGCTTTCCTGTGATTCCTTCAAGCGTAAAGCTATTGGCTCCCTTGTGGTGCTGCAATGCGGCGTTGTCAACCTCGAGAAAGCCCAGCGTTGATTTAAATGGTTCGCCAGTTGGTATTCCTGCATCATTCATTTTAAAATGCAACAGGGGAAAATTAACTTTAAAATTTCCGGGATTTGCTTTAAAATTCTGAAGCTTCGCATCAATACTCTCGCAGTTCCATTCACCATCCACAAGTGTAAGAGTAGCAGTATTTATCAAACCGCCATCCAGACTTGCTATCTGCTTTTCCTGGCCGTCCTCATGACGACTTAAAAGTATTTTTGGGTCTTCAAGGATTATAGCCGGTATCCGGACTGCTGAAGATGACGATTCTTTATCTGTAGGCGCAGTTAACGGCAGAAGGTGAATTTCGGCACGGGGATTTGAAAATATTAATCTGGAAATCTGTCGGGGTATATCTTTACTGGTTTCTATCTTATGTAGTACACGTGTGTTGGGAAGATTTACAGAAGCATAGATTTTATCAGTAAAAATTTCCCAGTTGCCATTCAAGATTTTATTCTCACTGTTACCACCTAACTCATATTCACCGGTAGAACCTTTTAAATTTTCAAGTTGAATGTTTAGCGTTCTACCTTTCAGGTAAAGATTCTTCCAGGAGAAATTGCCAGCTTCTTCATACAGATCTTCGGCCGAAACTGAATCAGTTATGGCAAGCACATTTATTCCCTTACCAACAATCTTTAATTTGAGTGGACCTGACCGAAACCTGTTGGTATAATATTGCGTATTGCCGGTGGCACTGGAATTTTTTTCTTCGGTGACAGTGATATCAATATTACCCGATCCGATCTCCAATGCTTCCAGCCAGTTTTTCTCTGACCCTCTGATAATACCCGCTGCATTTGTTTTTTCCGCGACTATATCTTTTAAATTAAACTGAATATTTCCATTATTCATATTTCCACGGGCCGAGGAGGCTGATAGAGATTGTCTGCGGTAAATCACTCCTTTCATACTGGCCCATCCTCCGGGTAACTGCATTTCCAATGATGTCAGATCAATGGAGTTGTTGCCATTCATAAGTGCTTCCAGTGTTCGTGAATCCAACAGATTTTTGCCACTGATTACTGCAGAAAAAGCATTTGCCTTTACAAGTGCCGATCGCTGGTCTTCTTTTGTTATCATCAGATCAGCATCCAATATCCTTAAAGTATTTATTTCCAGTTTTCGTGCTATAGCACGTTGAATACGTCGCCATGGTACGCGGTTATTCCTGTTCTCTCTCTGCTGTAGCTGCAATTTTACATTTGCTCCGGAAACAATCAATTCATCGGCTTTTAGTCTTCCCTGTAATAGTTCAGGTATGGAAAGATCCGTGAGCGTTAGTCGTTTTACATCAATCCGGTTATTTCCAAGCATGCTTTTCTGCCGGGTCTGAAGAAAATAATCATATAGTACCAGGTCATTCTTATTTATATTCAGTTCACCAAAGCCCGATGAAAAATTCTTGCTGCTGTCAGATTCGAGGTATGCCTTCACTTTAAGCTGAAGTTCCTTTACCGCGATCTTATTTGGGATGTTTTTGTCTACTACCAGTTCCGTAACATCAAAGGCATTGCCTTCCACACGGAAACTTTCTTTTCCTCTTGGAGTATGCGAATTGCCGATGAATTCAATATCGTCTATACTTAGCTGTTTTACATAAATAGGTCCAATAATATCGAGTAGATTGGCATCTTCTTTTTCATCAGTAGAGTCCTTTTTACGACGGATCCTGAAGTCATTACTTGAAAAGAAACCTTTTGATGCTTTCAGCATGGCGAGTTCCACAACCCCTTCCGTTAGTAGTTTATTCCAGTTCAGTGAATCCAGTTCAATTCCTTCCAGCCTGAAGCCCGTACTGTCTCCTATTGTTGTTATTGTTTTATGGAATCCCAGTCCGTTCAATTCAAATTTTCGTTGTTGATTATCCCAAAGCAACTGATCCAGTTTAACTCTTATGGTTGTATCAGGATATTCAATAAGGGGATTTTGGAGTTCAAAGCGGATATTCACTTCATTGTTGCTATTGTTCCAGTTTGTGACCCGCTTTAAGAGATGAAGATTATTGATATTGAGGTGAAGATTGTTGATGAAATAACGGCTACTGTTATTGTTAAGGTCGGGGTAATAGGCAATGGTTGCCTGGCGTATATCACAATTCTTTACTTCAAGTGATTGCAATACCTCAAAGAAAACCGATTGTATTTTTGAAACTTGTTGGTGAAGGGGGATGGGTACACGATTTCCGATACTGTCCTTTTCATAAACACGCAATTCAAGGGTTGGACGAACTAATGCAAATGATTCAACATTAAGCCGTTTGAACAATAATAGGTTTAATACATCGCGGAGATTAAGCGATATGCTATCGGCCATAAATCGAAACTCATTATTAGCCGTAGCAGGGTGAACAGGGTGAATATCGAAGCGAGCAACTTTTATCGTCATTCTGGTAGGATCTACCCGGATAGCGCTGGCATCCAGGGCGTATTCGCCACCGGATAAGGTTTTTACTAACTGCTTGGCTGCTGCTACGGATCGCAATCTCACAAGTAATCCCACTGATAAGAGAAGGCCGAGGAGCAACAGCCCAACACCATAGAGTATCCATTGTTTCCTCCTAAGCCTGGCCATGGATACAAATTACAATAAAATTTACAAGCGTTAATGAAACGCTTAACTCACTCCTGCACCCGCGTTTATAACGGTGTCGGGTGATACAAAATGAAGCTTGCCCTGCTGGTCTTCTGCCATAAGTATCATTCCATTACTTTCTATACCCCGCATTTTTCTGGGGGCCAGGTTGGCAACAACCACTACCTGCTTACCCACAATTTCTTCGGGCTTAAAATGTAAGGCAATACCACTCACTATGGTTCTTGTTTCAAAACCCAGGTCAATGGATAGCTTAAGCAATTTATCTGCTTTTTCTACTTTTTCTGCTGTTACTATGGTTCCAACTTTCAGGTCTATCTTAGCGAAATCATCAAAAACGATCTCTGCTTTTTGAGGTGCGACTATTGTTTTTGCAACCTCACTCTCAGCAGGAGTTGTGGTTTCGCCCTTTCCTGCAGCATCAGGGGGCATGCTGTTTGCCTTTAACTTTTCAATTTGTTCCTGTATTTCCACGTCTTCAATTTTTCTGAATAATAATTCCGGTGCACGTAAAGAATAACCAACACTTAATAGTTTGGTTTTACCTGCATTTTCCCAGTCGAGCATTTTGTCGACCACTTTCATCATATGCAGCATTTTACGTGCTGTATTAGGAAGGAATGGATTTATGTAAATGGCCAGGTTGGCACATAACTGCAGACTAATGTGCAAACAATTATCGATCTCCTGCTGTAATCTTTCCGGTTCGGTTTCTCCTTCCTGTGTCAGTTTCTTCGCTTTTATCCAGGGCTCTTTTTCCTGCATATATTTATTTCCTTTCCGTGCCATATCGATCACTTCAAACTGCGCTTCCCTGAACTTATAACCTTCAAGCAATTGTTCGATCCTTTGTTTTGATTGCCTGATCTCTTCCAGCATTAGATTATCAGTTTCATCCTGTATGGCTGCATGAAGTGTGGGAACTTTTCCTTTTGTGAGCTTATGCATCAACACGAAAGCCCTGTTCACAAAATTTCCGAAGATGGCTACCAACTCACTATTCACCGCATCCTGAAATCCTTTCCAGGTGAATTCGCTGTCTTTGGTTTCCGGCGCAATCTGCGTGAGGTAATAACGCAATGCATCAGCCATCTGCGGACCGCCATTTTCCTTTTTCACAAAATCATTGATATAATCCTGCATATCCAGTTTCCAGTTCCTGCTGGTACTCATCTTATCACCTTCCAGGTTCAGGAACTCGTTACTCGGAACATTATCCGGTAAGATATTTCCATGCAGTTTTAGCATCACCGGGAATATGATGCAATGGAAAACGATATTATCCTTGCCAATGAAATGCACAAGTTTTGTTTCTTTATCATACCAGTAAGGCTCCCAATCGCGGCCATTGTTCAGTGCCCATTGTTTGGTGGCACTGATATAACCAATAGGCGCATCAAACCATACATATAATACCTTCCCTTCAGCTTTGGGCAAGGGCACTTTTATACCCCAGTCGAGGTCGCGTGTTACCGCGCGGGGTTGTAGACCGCCATCGATCCAACTTTTGCACTGGCCTACCACGTTGGCTCTCCAGTCGTTAGCATGTTCATCAATGATCCACTTGCGCAGAAATTCCTCATGCCTGTTGAGTGGAAGATACCAATGTGTTGTTTTCTTTTTTACAGGGGCTTCACCACTAAGTGTACTTACCGGGTTGATCAATTCATCCGGACTCAGGCTGGTGCCACATTTTTCACACTGGTCACCATAAGCCCCATTGAACCCGCAATTCGGGCAGGTGCCTTTAATGTAACGGTCGGCCAGGAATGTTTTAGCTGATTCATCAAAATATTGTTCTGTTTCCCTTGTTTCCAGTTCTCCGGCGTTGTTCAGCATAGTGAAAAATTCCTGCGCCGTTTCATGGTGGAGTTGAGAACTTGTTCTGTGGTAGATGTCGAAAGAGATTCCAAGCTCGCCGAAATTTTCCTCAATTATGGCGTGGTACTTATCAATAATATGCTGAGATGTTGTGCCCTCTTTCATCGCCTGTATGGGGATGGCAGTTCCATGCTCATCGCTTCCACAGATAAAGGCAACATCCCTTTTCTGCGCCCGCAGGTAACGGACATAAATATCCGCCGGGAGATAACAGCCGGCCAGATGGCCAACGTGTTTTAACCCATTTGCATAGGGGAGGGCAGCCGTTATAAGATATCTTTTTGGTGATTCCATGCTAAATTTCTTTAATGTCTTCGTTTGGAAGGGAGGGCAAAGTTACGTACCAGATATTAAAGTTTATTTTTTCTGTTTCATCTGCTAGTTTTGGGCGATGGCTTTTACAGATGAAATAAAGGATCTCTTTGAGAATGGTCACCACACCTATCTACGGAATGTTTCGGTGGATTGTATCATTTTTGGATTTCATGGAAGTGAACTCAAAGTGCTTTTGCTAAAGGCCAATTATACGGAAGGATGGGCCCTGCCGGGTGGATTTATAAAGCTCAACGAAGACATGGCCGCCTCGGCCCACCGCATCCTTAAACAGCGGACCAACCTCTCAGATATTTTCCTTCAGCAGTTCGGGGTATTTGGAGATGCGAATAGGGCTACCCAGAAAATGAATAAGAAGATCCTCAGGAAATATGGTATCCAATCAGAGAGCAGCTGGTTGTTTGAGCGCTTCATAACGGTTGGTTATTATGCTTTGGTAGATTTTGAAAAGGTGGATCCCAGCAGCGACGAGTTTTCTACCTCATGTGAATGGTTCAATGTATATAATCTTCCACCCCTCATGATGGATCACGCAAATCTTGTACAGGAGGCTCTTGCTTACCTGCGCATGCAGCTTAATTATCATCCCATCGGACATAAATTATTGCCGGAAAAGTTCACCATGCCGGAACTGCAGAAATTATATGAAGCAATACTTGGCCGCAAACTCGATCGCAGGAATTTTCAACGTAAGATACTGGGTGTTGGAATCCTTAAAAGGCTTGAGGAAAGAAAGGAAGGCGTTGCACATAAATCACCCTACTATTACAAATTTGATCTGAGGAAATACCAACGTGCCGCCCAGTCGGGATTAGGATTTCAGCTCTGATCTAATCTTTCTCCGGCCATCGGAACTCTATCGTGGCATTACGGCTAAGGTCAGCCGAAAGAAAAACCTGGACCAGTTTGCCATCAATGATCATGCTTAATGTACCCGTATTGGGGGGAATACTGCCAAGGTTATGCGCTATGAAAGAAAGTTTGTTTACCTCCAGGTTCCTGTCGGGATAAATGGTAAAGGATCTCATAGATGCAGTGATGGGAACCCGTACTGCAATAGGTTGGCCATTGAAGATCAGGGAAACTGTATCACCATCAACCTGCCCGTTATCATAGAGTTTTACAAGGATGCTGTCATTGTCGATCTCAAGGCTGCGAATGGTAAAATCTGACCGGCCCATTGCCATTTTCAGGTAAGCAGCGTCGGCATTGAAAGCGGCACTGCCAGGAAGAGGCATCGGTGAAGGAATGAATTTCGTTAATTCATATTCTGCATCTGCACATTTGATCTTTAGTAATCCTCTTGATTTGTTTTCGGCTGATCCCCTGAGTTGGGTTCCCAGGCTTGATTCAGAAATACGGAAACTGTACATGCTAAAACAATTCACGTCAATGGCAGGTTTAATAGACCCAAGCAGTTTGATCTCTTTGAGAATTATTACTGAATCAAGCGGTGAATAACTCCCTTCCAGTGAATATCGCTGGAAACGGTTATCTGCGAAAATGTATAGGGATTCACCCTTGATTATATTATCGGTCTGTTCAAGTTTAAGTTCAACATAAGCCGACTCGCAGGAGGTCCACCCGAGCCCTTTCCATGTTCCATTCAGCAGCTGCGCCTGGAGAACGCAGGAGAAGAGGGTCAGAAAACATAGAAAAACGGGCCTCATGGCTTATTATTTATAGTAATTTACTCAACATCAGGATCATTTAACTATGGAAAGAAAGGAATTTATCAGAAATGGTTTTTTTGCAGCTTTATCGCTGCCTGTTGCTACCCGCATTAAAGAACCCGACCCCAATTCATTGGCCCTGAAAAGGCCGCCCTACCTGAAAGCAGGAGACACCATAGCTATAAGCTCACCCGCCGGCTATATCACATTGGAAGAGCTTGAACCCGCCATCAGGCAGATCTCTTTATGGGGACTAAAAGTGAAGCTGGGTTCTTCAATTGGCAGGAGAGACGGTACTTTGGGGGGGACGGATACGGAAAGACTGGAAGATCTGCAGGCTTTGCTCGACGATCATTCAGTTAATGCAATACTATGTGCAAGAGGAGGGTATGGCCTGGTTCGGATCATAGATCATATTGATTTCAACAGATTCCGCCGACATCCTAAATGGCTTATCGGATTCAGCGATGTAACTGTACTGCATGCTCACCTGAACTCCGTGGTTCGTGTTGCTTCCATTCATTCCAAAATGTGTAACAGCTTTCCTGATATATGGGAAGAGGCAGACCAGTTGCAGAAAGATTCCATATTATCGATCCGTGATCTGCTCATGGGAAAAAGCATGTATTTCAATGTACCCCCTTCTGAGTATAACCGTTATGGACAAGCGAAAGGAGAACTGATTGGGGGAAACTGTAAGACCATTGAATCAATCACCGGATCAAGCTCTGACCTCATTACAAAAGGAAAGATTCTTTTCCTGGAAGATACCGGTGAATATCTCTACAGTATCGACCGGATGTTCTGGAACCTGAAGAGAAGCGGTAAGCTGGATCATCTTGCCGGCCTCGTGATAGGTGGATTTAAGTTCAAGCCATCCGAAGATCCGGAAGAAGAATTCAACAGGAACATTTTCCAAATTATCATGGAGAAGCTTGTTGACTGCCATTACCCGGTTTGTTTTGAATTCCCGGTAGGCCACCAGAAGAATAATTTTGCCCTGAAATGCGGTGCTATGGTTAAACTGGATGTTAATGCCACAGGATCAGTTCTTCAGGAATGATTTTTATGCTATTTTTATTGCATGCTGACACTATTAGTTTGGCTTGTCCTTTTTATACTTTGCTGGCCATTGGCCATTGTCGCTTTGATAATGTATCCTATCGTGTGGATCCTCTTAATTCCTTTCCGGATTCTGGGGATAGCAGTGGATGGCATACTCGAAGCAATCAAAGCCTTGTTTCTTTTGCCTGCACGTCTCCTGCGTAGTTAATAGCCGGGAAAAATCATTGGCCTTTTTTTCTTGCAGTTCTCCTTCCCATCCTTTGAATGAGTGTGTCCAACTCCAGTTGCTGTTCCGGATTGCACATAGCCCTCAGTTTCCGGAAATGCTCATAATTATTGATGGTGAGTTCTGTTTCTATTTTCCCAATTGTATTTGCATAGCTAAGGATCACTGAATCAGGTTGAGGTTCTGCTTTTAGATTTTTATAAAGGGATTCCCTGCTTGTTCTCATGGAATCCAATAGTGGTTTATTCTTTTGTTTTACTGTATCCAGCATTTCTTTAAATGCTGCAGCCTGTTTATCATCGAGTGACAATTCTTTCACCATGAACTCAATGGGAGATCTTTGGGTCCTTACTCTTGGTCGGCGTTCCTTAGTTCCGAACAGATACATACCTACCATCACAAGATTAGAGATCAGCAATACGCCAATTATAAACAGAAGAGATTTATTTTTTATACTGGTCATGGCAGAATGGTGTTTTGGTCAATCATGGAATTTCGTTCAAAATGGTATTCCTGTGCCAGGGCGGTCATATTATCAACACTATCCTCTGGAGGGGTATCCTTATTGCTGAATAGTATAAATAAATTGATTGCCAGCAACAGAACGATAAAGGTTAGTGCTACAGTTGGGCGGCTGATATACGCAGCAAGGTTTGTCCATACACCTTCATCATTCCCCATCCTGCTTCTCAGTCGGGTATAGAAATGTGCCTTTGTTTCGGCTTTAAGAACATTGTCTAAACTACCGAGCACCTCTTCCACTCTTTTTTCAGTATGCTCTTTGGATGTCATGGTCATTTATTTTATTTCAAAATATTCAATCAATTTCTTTCTCAGGTTGGCTTTGGCCCTTTGCTGTAACGATTCCACTGCACCGATGGTTGTTTGCAGTATTAGGGCTATTTGCTCATTTCCCAATCCTTCCAGTTTCTGCAGACTGAATACCACCATTTGCTTTTCGGGCAGTTGCCGGATGGCTTTAAACAGTAAAGTTGCATCCTGTTTTTTTTCCAGTGCCACGCCGGGATGGTAAAAATCAGATGCCTCTTTTTCCTCCTTACCTCCCCCCGCCCAGAATGATCGGATAAAATCCAGTCTGTTTCTACGGGTCTTTTTTCTGATCAGGTCCAGTGAACGATTCACCGTCATCCGGTAAAGCCATGTACCGATAGATGCATCTGCACGAAATCCATCTATAGAGTTCCAGGCGGCCATGAACACTTCCTGGCTCAGGTCTTCCGCGTCTTCTGCATGCTGTAACAGCCCCAGCGCAGTGTTGTAGACCTTATCTTTCCAGCCATCCACAAGTTCCCTGAAAGCAGATTCCTCCTTCCTTTTCAGCCTTATGATGAATTCAGTTTCGTTGAATGATCCCATGTTGTTGCGCTGGTACTATCCTGCTAAAATTACGGATCTGTATTTCATCATTCCATAATGATGTCGCTATTGGCTTGCCCCGCCCCACCTGGTCTAACAGGACCTCCAGGAGCACCAGGACCCATTGGATTCATAGGTCTTTGCATTCTTCTTTCTGCAGGGGCCGGCGCCTTGCCAAAATTTCTCAGCCGGTAAGAAAAGGTTAGCATGAAATATTGCTGCAGCACCTGTGTCCAATTGTCTTCAATGCCATCACTCGATACGGTTCTGCTGATACTTCGGTTCTGTTTCAACAGATCAAATACGGAGAGCCGAAGATCTCCTTTCTGGTCTTTCAGGAATTTCTTTCCAATAGCCGCATTCCACAACCAGAAATCCTGGTTGAATTCAGCTGTCAATCCCCGGTACAACATATTGTTCAACTCGTTATCTATATACCATCCCGATTTGCTTAGGAGATTAAGTCTTACTCCTGCAGACTGTGAGAAATACTTATTGTTGAGGTTCTGCTGAAGATCATTTTTTACAATGCTCCTGCTTGCGTTGTAGTTGATATTGAAATCAACATACTCACTAATATTGCTCGCCAGGATTATACCACCGCTAAAAGTTGAGTTCCTGGTTTCATTCAGAATATTGTTTATCAGTCCAGGTGTCTTCACATAATTGTAACCACCATTAAAAGTAAGATTCGATTTTATAGATTTAAAAGGAAATGAGTAGGTGGCAAAAGTCCGAAGGTTCCAGAACCCATCAAGGTTTACGGGCTTGGAAAGACGAGATCCCTGTTTTAGTGTGAATGTTGGCGTTAGTACAGAATCAGAAGTTGCAGTATAAGTTGCATTTGTTACATAGTCCATCGTATTGGTAGCAAACAGGTTGAAGAAAAAGCTGTTTCCTTTTCTTGAATCCGAATAGGTATATCTTGTGCTGAGGGTATTAGAATATGATTGGTCGAGGTTTGGATTACCAGTTGTGGGAAATAGTACATTGTTGATATTGATAACGTTCTGTAACTGGTTTACCGATGGGGTGCTGGTAGAAGCTCGGTAGAACATCATGAGGTTGCTTTTTTGTCCGATCTTTCCCCTGAACATTGCGTTCGGCAGAATATTGCTGAATGATTTCTTTAAATTTCCTTTTGCAGGATAGGTCTGATCATTATCCAGCTCCGTATTTTGCAGGTCAACACCAATGGCAAACATTCTCTGCCGGTCGCCCACCCGGTAATTTACACCACCTCTTTGTGTGGTAACATTATTGGTGAACACATTAGAAAGGGAGGTGTCAAGTATGCTGTACTTACCTGCATTGTCATCAAAGCGGTAGGCCCGGGTATCTGCTTCGTTTTTGGAGAAACCAGGATTGTAGCGGAATTGTAATGATCCTTTTTTACCTATCGGTTCTGAGTATTCGAGATTGGCGCTGTAATTCTGGTTTCTTGTTTCGGATAAGGATTGCTGGAAGGTGCTGTCATATTCAGGCGTCAGTGCCTTAAAAAAGGTAGAGATCGTTTGCTGGTCACGCGTACTGTTGCGGTTACTGAATCCGGTAGTCAGTCCAATTCCAAAACTCCTTCTTGTTTTACCCAATGCCTGGCGGTAAAAGATATTGTTATTGAAATTATAACCATTGCCTTTTACCCTGTTCGGATCAACGGTTCTGCTGGTAACAGTACCATCCAGGTTCCTTTGTTCACCGCTTGTATAGGATCTTATATCATTTTCCTGGTAGCTAAGGCTGGGGGTTATGATCAATGATTTCTGGGAGTCAATTTTATATTGCATCCGCATGTTGAAGCGGTGGCTGGTGGATGTATTTATGGATTCAGAATTCTCTGAATAAAAACTGTTGGGAACATTGGTGTTGAACTGCTCCCTGTTGGTACGCTGGCTTCTGTTATTGGTATTGTTATTAAAGAAATAGCTTCCACTGGTTTCAAGTTTTTTACCCCAGAGATCGCTGTAGTTGAGCCCTAATGCATTTGTTTTTGTGATACCGTTCTGCTGGCCTGTCTGGAAGTTACCTGACCCACCTCTGCCCCTTCCTCCGCCTCTTCCACTATTGCCACCTGAAAGACCAAGCATATCCGTAGAACTGAAGTTCTGCTGGTTAATATTATTGAATAGTCCAACTACAGAGATCCGTCGGTTTTTATTAAAGAAGTTCACCGCACCGCCGGCCTGGTAGCGGTCATCAGTACCATATCCTGCATATACCCGTCCGAACTGTCCGTTTCTCCGGTCTTCCCTGGTTACAACGTTTATGGCTTTAACACTGTTGCCATCATCAACACCTGTGAGTTGTGCCTGGTCGCTCAGCCTGTCAAATACCTGTATCTTATCAACAACTTCTGCCGGCAGGTTTCGAAGTGCGGCGGTAGCATCATCACCAAAAAATTCACGACCATCAATAGTTACTTTTCGAACTGTTTCTCCCTGCGCTTTTACTTCACCATTTTCGATCTGTATCCCTGGCATTTTTTTCACCAGGTCTTCCACGTTCGCATCAGGGTTCACTTTAAACTGGTTGGCATTAAATTGAACCGTATCGCCTTTTTGCTGGGTAGGAGGGGTGGTTGCCTTGATCACTACCTCTGTAAGGGTTTTGCCCGATTTTCCCAGTTCAATATTACCGAGGTCAATATTATTTCCCTGTAGCGTGATCGTTTTTTCATAATTATCAAATCCCACAAAGGTGACCGTTAGTTTATATGACCCATCGGGAATTTCAGCAAAGCTGAATTCACCTGATATTGCAGATACGGTAGTTCTCGAAAAACTGGTATTACGTAACTGGATTGTTGCACCAGAAAGGCCAGTCCTGGCGGTACTATCCTGAATTTTTCCTTTTACTGTAGATTGCGAATAAGCACAAAACGATAAGGTTAACCCGGTCAGCAGAATCATAAAAATCTTCATATAGATAAGCTTGTCTTACTCATTAGACGAACAGTAATCAGTATTCCTACGGAGGCTTCGCGATTTATTTTTATTTTGCAGCATGCGCATCCCCCCATATCTAAAAAAAGGTGATACCATTGGAATGGTTTGTCCCGCCGGCTATATGCCTCCTGAAAAATGGCAGACTGCTGTAGATGTATTGCAACAGGAAGGCTATTCTATCAGGCTTGGGACTACCATGAACAGCAAGTCGGAGAATTATTTTTCCGGTACCGATGCTGAGAGGCTGGCAGATCTGCAGGCGATGCTGGACGATAGTTCTGTAAAAGCAATCTTTTGCGGAAGGGGAGGGTATGGTATGGGAAGGATCATCGATCAACTGCAGTTTAAAAACTTTCGCAAACATCCCAAGTGGATAATAGGTTTCAGTGATATTACCGTTCTCCATGCCCATGTGAACAGGCAATTAAAGATCGCGAGCCTGCATGCTCCCATGGCAGCAGCCTTCAATGAAGGTGAGTATGCGAATCCTTATGTACAGAGTCTTCTTGCTGCTGTAAGAGGTGAAAAATCCGTTTACAGGAAAGCCCCCCATCCATACGACAAAAAGGGAAAAGCCAGCGGCAGACTGGTGGGAGGAAATCTTGCCCTGGTAAGCCATCTGATCGGAACGCGATCTGCCTATAAAACAAAGGATCGGATTTTATTCCTGGAAGATGTGGGAGAGCAATTATACAATATTGACCGGATGATGATTCAACTTAAGCGCTCGGGAATGCTGGAGAATCTTTCAGCACTTATTCTCGGTGGCTTTACCGATAACAAGGATACGGACCGGCCATTTGGAAAAGATATAGAAGATATTTTTAAGGATTTGCTGGATGAATATGATTATCCTATCTGTTATGGATTCCCCGTAAGCCATGATAAAGAAAATTATGCACTGAAAGTAGGCGTCAACCATACGCTAATTGTAAACGAGGAGGGATCCATTCTATCAGAAAAATAATCCAAGGATCTCTTCTATTACCTATTGCCTATTGGCTATTGCCCCCCAACACCGAATCCATCACCATCCTGTATTCCGGATAGGTGGTGAGATCATTATGGGTGCCGCCTTCTATAGTAATAAATCGGTCCTTGGGTTTCAGCAATGGTATTAGTTTTTTTGCATTGCGATAAGGTACCACACCATCATCCGTTCCCTGGAAAATAATGACCGGCATCAGTACTTCGGGAAGGTATTTATAAGTGGGAAGTTCATAGTGGATCATCCTGCCGATCGGGTAAAAAGGCAGATAATAACTGAAGAGGGAATGGATGCTATAATAAGGTGTTTCCAGCAACAATAATTTGGCATGATGGGTGGCAGCAACCTGTGCTGCTATGCCAGTGCCCATGCTCTTTCCATAAAGAATAATACTATCTCCTGAATAGTTGCTTTTGGCGAGCCGGAATAACTGGTCGGCATATTCATATAATCGTTCTTCTGTAAGCGGACCGGTGCTTTTGCCAAAACCAGGATAATCTATCATCCATACCTGATAACCTTTTGCTGTTAATGAGGGAACGTATTTCGCATACCAGGATATGTTTTTCCTGTTACCATGAAAATAGAGAATGACGCCTTTGTTTCCTTTGCTGCTATCTGCTAAGAACTGTATTATATTAAGATTGCTTTCTTGATCGAAGGGTATATTGATTTCCTTATGCGGCAGACCAAAATTATAATTATCCGTTTTCAGCAGCGGCTCGGGATGGAAAAGGAATTTATCCTGCAGGTAAAAGATGCCGATACCCAGTAGTGCATAAATAAGGGTGATGATCTTGATCCAGCGTGATAATTTCATGGGAGCAAAGCTAAAGCAACTGCCCATTAATTAGTTAACCTGCCAATGAAACGCCGATGAGTTTTCCAATACCAAAAGTTATGGCAGCCGCAGCAAGTCCAAACAAAACCTGGCGGAATCCTGAAAACCATAGATTCTTCCCGGTAAACAAGGTAATGGCCGCTCCTATCAGGAAAAGGCCAATTGCGCTGAATGTAACACTGAGCCATATAGCATTCATACCGGTAAGGAAGAAGAAAGGAATCACAGGTATTATGGCCCCAACGGCGAATAGTCCAAAGGAATATAAAGCAGCCTCCACAGCAGAACCTTTCAATTCTTCTGCATTAATTCCAAGCTCTTCACGTACCAGCAATTCATGTGCATGGTCTTTGTTTTTCAGTATCTCTGTAGCCATTTCATGTGCCTGCTCCTCCGGAATACCTTTTGCCATATAGATCAAGGCTATTTCTCTACGCTCCCCTTCAGGATTGGTTTCGAGTTCTTCCATTTCGAGCTGCATCTGGTTTTCATATAATTCCTGACTACTTTTTACCGAGATCCACTCACCCAATGCCATTGATAAGGCACCAGCCAGTAGTCCCGCCAATCCGGCCATCAGCACTGTATCCTGGCCGGTGGTAGCGCCTGCTATTCCCATCACCAGACTGAAATTGGAAACCAATCCGTCATTGCCTCCCAGCACACCCGCCCTGATAGCATTGCCACCAACAGAACGGTGTTTTTTTTCAAAGCGGGTAAACTGTGCACCGGTTACCCTTCCTTCCTGTTCCAGTAATGAACGAAGGATCTTTACATGGTATGTTTCACTGCCGGTTATCTCCTTTTTATTTTTTTTCTTAGCAACAATCATTGCGTTGGAAATACTTTTCTCTGTATCCATCAATACTCCCAACACATATTCATAGCCGAATATCCTGCCGATCCGGTTGATTGTTCTTGCACGCCAGGAAGGTGGTGGTAGTTTAGCGGCGTCAATCTTTTCACGGGCTGCAAAAGCCAGCACATGGCTGTTTTCAATTTCACTCATTTGCCTGAACACATTGGCAATGGTGGCATCTTCTTCATTTTCCGCAAGTTTCTGATAGAGCCAGGACGCGTCGATTTCTGTTTGAAGATTCTTTAAGCTCATGGCCAGGGTTTTATTGGTTAGTATTTCAGAATATCTCTTATAAAATTATGGTATTCCGGAAAGGAAGTGAGGTTATTGTGGCCACCCCCATGAATGCGAATCAGTGTGATCTTCGATGGATTGATACGCTGCAGCTTCTCACTGTGATATAAGGGGATGAGCCAGTCGCGCGTGCCATGTATTATATAAGTGTGACAGTTAACATGTCTTATCCATTTGTCGGTTCGAAGATGGTATCGTAAAACCAGGCTCACCGGAAGAATAGGCAGAAATCGTTCCACCACTTTTTTGAAACTATAATAAGGTGCATCCAGGATCAGGTAGCGGGGTTTATTATCTGATGCGATCTTGGCAGCAAAGCCACTGCCGATACTTCTTCCATACACGATTATATGATGTTCGGGATATTCAGCTGCCAGTGTATCATACACAAACTGGATATCCTGTAACATATCTTTCTCGCCACGTTTACCCGTGCTCTTACCAAAGCCCCTGTAATCAACCAAAACAACATCATAGTTATAGCGGTAAAAATCCTTTGCATATTTTGCCCATCCCTTTATACTTCTTGAATTGCCATGAAGGTATAATACAAGCCCAAGAGGCTTTTCACGCTGAAAGTGCAGACCGTTTATCCGTACACCCACGCCAATATCAAAATTCAATTCTTTAAACGGGATATCATACTCAAACTGAAAATCCTGCTTAAGTTTCTCCGGCTTGAAGATGAATCTTTCCTGCAGAAAATATCCAAGGATACTCAAAGCCGCAATGCCAATAATTATATAGAGATAAAGGGACATTATTTTTTCCACTCTTCGGGCCCGCCCCTGAGGTCATGATCTTTTCTCCCTTGCTAAGCAGGTCACTTAATTCACCCGGACTAAGCTGGGCTATCAAAACTGGTGGTGTTCTTCATGGAAGATCCTTTTCAGCCTGATTGAAGTAACAGGTGCTACTATCAGCGGGAATTTCTCCACTACAACATTCGAGGGATCCAGTCCAAAACCTCTTTCCTCTGAAAGGCTGATCTCTTTTAACCAGAAATAAAACTTCATGATGATCCGCTCAAAGAATGGAAGTTCATTATCCTGGCTCAGGTATTTTTCCATAACAATAAACTGGAAATCGCCTACTACATTGTTTCGCTCCAGACTTTCATAACGGCTATAGATATTCACTTCTTTATTGGTCACCAGTTCTTCCACAACTTTCCTGAAAAGGAGATTGATCTTGGGCTCCATCCTGAAGCCCAGTCTGAACTCAACCCGTATGATATCATTTGGGATGATATGGTCAACCACATATTCACAGGTATAGGGATCATCTAATGTGTCCACATGAATGAACCAATAGATATCTGCTCTTTTGGGTTTTTTATTCAATATTGAATAGATGATCTTATGCTCAATTTCCTTGGGGTTATTGGCACTGGTCATATACACCAGGTGAGTGGCATGTTTGGGAACTGTTTTGTCGTTGCTCAATTCCTGGATCATGGGAACATAATGTTCCATCCGTACAAATTCAACATAGCGGTTCTTGATCTTCCTGCTTCTGTAAGAAACATACATCACGATGAACATGGCTGCGCCGATGAGGAGCGTGATATAACCACCGTGCGTGAATTTCTCGAGCAGGGCTATCAGGAATGTTATCTCGATCACAACATAGGCAACTATAAAAAGATATATAAGGGATGATGGAACTCTTTTGGCTACCATGTAATTGGCGAATAGCATAGTGGTGCTGATAAAGGTAACGATGATGGCCAGTCCGTAGGCTGCTTCCATCCGCGATGATTCTTTGAAATACAGCACTATGCCCACACAGCCTATGAACATCATGGTATTGATACCCGGAATGAAGAGCTGTCCTTTTTCTTCGGAGGGATACCTGATCTTAAGTTTAGGCCAGAGGTTAAGGCGCATGGCCTCACTTATCAGGGTGTAGGCACCGGAGATCATTGCCTGGCTGGCGATGATGGCGGCCGTGGTAGCGATGATCACACCCGGAATGATGAACCACTGTGGCATGAGGTCATAGAAGGCATTGATACCGAGGGTGGCTTTCATGTCGGGGGTAACGGTGATGCCTGTGCGGTTTGCCAGCAGGTATGCGCCCTGTCCGAAATAGTTCAGCAGCAGGCAGATCTTTACATAGATCCAGGAGACCCTGATATTATCGCGGCCGCAGTGGCCAAGGTCACTATATAATGCTTCAGCCCCCGTAGTACAGAGGAAAACCGCGCCCAGCAGCCAGATGGCCTTGGGATAGGTTGCCAGAAACTCGATAGCATAGTAGGGATTAACCGCTTTAAGAATAGAAAAATCATCAGAGATATGCATCACCCCTAATATGCCGAGCATGGTAAACCATACCATCATGATGGGACCAAACATCTTTCCGATAGAGGCAGTACCAAACTGCTGCATAAAAAAGAAAGCAGAGATGATCCCCAAAACGATATAAACAATTGTGTTGGTCTGCAGGTGATGAAAGATGGGTAATTCTTTTAGTCCCTCAATGGATGAGGTGATGGTCATGGGAGGGGTAATGATACCATCCGCTAAAAGTGAGGCGCCACCTATCATAGCTGGTATAACGAGCCATTTCTTTTGTCGCCTTACCAGTGCATAGAGTGCAAAGGTTCCACCTTCACCCCGGTTGTCGGCCCTCAGTACGAGCCATACATATTTTACGGTAGTGATAAGTGTTAGCGTCCAGATGATACAGGATAATGATCCGATAATAAGATCATCAGTTACCTCTCTCCCGGAAATAATGGCGTTGTAAACGTAAAGGGGTGAAGTACCAATATCACCATAAATGATCCCAAGCGCAATCAATAATCCCGCCGTTGAGACCTTATTAAGATTTTTTCCCACAGTTGATCAAATTTTGCCAGGCAGGCCCCGGCAGGTAAGAAACAAAAAAAGCTCGGTTTCCCGTAGCCGCATTGCAAAGGTATAGTTAAAAATATGATACAATGAGTATATGTTATCCCCTTAACCAACCAGCATGTTCGTAAAATTGTCTCTGTAATGTATTTATAGGATATTAACTTTAATAAAAGCGTACGTCATGAAAATCAGGCTTAGTGTTCTGGGCTTATTCCTGCTTGTTGGTTCCATCCTGCAGGCCCAGGCTCCCCGTGTAATATACTCTGAACCTGAAAAAGAGGATAGCCGCCGCACCAATTTTGAGATACTCGGAAAACTGGGTAATAACTTTCTTATATATAAAAATAACCGGAATGAGCATGACATCAGTTTATATGATGCTGACATGAAGCTCACAGAAAGGGTTCCCCTTGATTTTATGCCTGACAGGGTTATCAACCTCGACTTTATCAGTTTTGCCGACAAGATCTATCTGTTTTACCAGTACCAGAAAAAGCGGGTCATCTATTGTGATTATGTGGCCATCAATGAAAAGGGAAGGCCCATGGCAAATCCGGTAACCCTGGATACTACTGAGGTCAATTACTCTTCCAATAACAAGATCTATTCGCTGATCAATAGCGATGATAAGCAGCGTATCATGCTTTTTAAAGTGAACAGCAGTGATCCGAAGAAATTCTTCATCACCTCATTTCTCTATGATGACTCCATGAACCTGCTCACAAGGAATTTCACCATGATGAACATGGAAGGCAAGAATGAGAATTTTGCCGATTTCCATCTCACCAATGCGGGTGAACTGGTAACAGCCAAATATACCCGTGCAGGCAACAACAGCGATTTTATCACGGGGGTGAATATGCTCGTTAAGCATCCTGATTCACTCGGATTCAGCATCCGTAATGTTGATATTGGTAAGCAGATCCTGGATGATATCATTCTGAAAGTTGATAATAATAACCACCGTATTCTTTTGGCCTCATTCTTCTCGCGTCAGAAAAGGGGGAATATGGAAGGACTTTATTTTGTGAACTGGGATACCCGCAGTAACCAGAAGATCAGTGATACGGCCATTGTATTCAATGATGAGTTAAGGGTATTGGCAAAGGGCAGTGAAACCAACAAGAAAACGGCTTTCAATGATTTCTTCATCAAGAATATTTATACCCGCAAGGATGGCGGTTTTGCCATTGTAAGTGAGGTTCTGTATACAACATCTCGCTATAATAATTTCAACCGGTGGGATTATATGGGATGGGGTAATCCATGGATGGGCCCCATGAATTACAATTACTGGAGTCCTCTTTATAGTCCCTGGCGGATGCCATGGGGAAGATATGGATGGAACAATTCCACCGCCCAACGCTACTTTGCAGAGAATGTAATGTTGTTGTCTTTTGATCGTGATGGCAAGTTGGAATGGAGTAACATGATTGCAAAGAACCAGTTTGATGATGAATCGGATAACCTTATTTCTTACGGAAATATGAATACAGGTGGTGAAGTACACTTTCTTTTTAATACTTTCGAAAGGCGGACTTTCGTGCTGACCGATCAAAGTGTTGATGCAACAGGTAAGATCACACGATATCCGACGTTGAAAAACCTTGACAAGGGGTACGATTTCATGCCACGATTCGCCAAACAGGTTAGTGCCAGGCAGATGATCATACCTTGTTTATACAGGAATTACCTGTGTTTTGCCAGGGTTGACTATTAAAAAACTAACCCATTGTGATAGGAGTCTTTAAGCAAAAGAACCCGGCCAACGCGTTCGTATTGCTGATCTATGCATTGATCCTGAAATTCCCGGTTTTCCTGAATTACCCTGCTCCTTTACGGCAGGAGGAAGATAACTATCTCTATAAGCTTTTACTCAATATCCTGGCACCTGTAGGGGGGAAGGAAGGTATTCTCTATGGGATGCTGGCATTTATTTTTCTTTTCCTGCAGGCCAGTCTGCTGAATCGCATTGCCAATACCATCAGGCTGTTGCCCCGGCATAATTACCTGGTGGGGATGGCCTTCCTCCTGGTAAGTTCTCTTTTACCCGAATGGAACCAGTTCTCCAGCACCATGATCGTCAATTTTCTGCTGACCTGGATCTTTTACGGAATGTCGGGATGGTATAATAATAACAGGCCCCTTTCCGCCATTTTCAATATCAGTTTGCTGGTGGGCATATTGCCATTGATCTATAAACCGTCGGTTGCCTATATTGTCCTGATCTTACTGGCCATCATCATCACCCGGCCCATGCGCATCGGAGAGTGGGTGGTAGCCATCATCGGGTTCCTGTCCCCCTATTATTTCCTGCTTATCATCCTGTTCCTCACCGACCAATGGGAGCCGGGGGCCCTGGCGCCCATGGTGAATTTTCACCTGCCAAGGATACCATCATCACTCTGGGTCACCGGTGGTATATTGTTTATGGTGGCCCCTTTCCTCACCGGCGCATGGTTTGTTCAGGATAATCTTACCAAGATGCTAATCCAGGTCAGAAAATGCTGGAGTCTGCTGCTTTCCATGCTGCTGGTAGGGCTACTCATCATTCTTGTAAACCCCGGGAATAATTACCAGCATTGGCTTTTATGCATAACGCCCATCGCCTGTTTTCATGCCGCCACCTATTATTATCCCGGCAACAAGTGGTTTCCGCTGGTGGTTCACTGGGTGATTTTTGCCTTTGCCATCATCGTCAATTATTTCCCCCACCTCACCTAGGGGCATTTGCGGTCAATGGACTAACTTTGCGGGCCTGACAGATCCATATTTTCACCTTTTGATCTATTATATATGAAATTCGGTGTAGTAGTTTTTCCTGGTTCCAACTGTGACCGCGATATGCAGGATGCGCTTCAGAACGACCTCGGTCAGGAAGTGATCATGCTCTGGCATAAGGATAAGGACCTCAGCATGTTTACAACAGACGATTGTATCGTTCTGCCGGGAGGCTTCTCCTATGGCGATTATCTTCGCTGTGGCGCTGTTGCCAGGTTCAGTCCTATGATGGAATCAGTGATCGAATTCGCCAACCGCGGCGGTAAGGTACTGGGCGTATGCAATGGATTCCAGGTTCTCTGCGAAGCACACCTGCTGCCAGGGGCGCTATTGAGGAATGCCAACCAGCAATTCATTTGCAGGAATGTTTACCTCAAAGGCCTGGATACTGATAAGCCCCTGATGATCCCCATTGCCCATGGCGAAGGAAGATATTATGCTGATGAAACTACGCTCGATAAGCTTGAGGCAAACGACCAGGTTATCTTCCGCTATTGTGACGAAAACGGTGAGATAACTGACGACGCCAATCCAAATGGTGCGAGCCGGAATATAGCAGGTATCAGGAATGAAGCCGGTAATGTATTCGGGATGATGCCTCACCCCGAAAGAGCCTGCTCTGCTGAACTCGGAAATATTGACGGAAGGCTGATACTGGAGGCGCTCCTGATGGTCAAACAACCTGCCTGATCATTCTTAACAAAAGCTGTAAGGCAAACTGGATAATTTTAGATTTTCATTAGAACTAATTGATGGATTTTTGCTTCATGAAAAAAATCTTCGTTACAGTCCTTGCCCTGGTAGTAACCGTAGCCCTTTTCGCCCAGAGCGATAAGCAGGTAAAATGGTCTTTCCAAACGAAAAAGATCGCTGAAAACACCTATGAAGTGCGTATGACCGCTGATATCGGTGGTAATTATCATATCTATGCGCAGGACGGTGGAGATGGGCCCGTGTCAACTTCTTTTAATTTCACCAAGAATCCACTGCTTTCTCTTAACGGTAAAATTGCTGAGCAGGGTAAAGTGAAGAAAGTGTTTGAAGAAGCCTTTGATTCTGATGTTCGTTATTATGAGAAGAAGGTTGAGTTCATACAGGTGGTGAAAGTGAAGGGAAAGGCCAAGACCAACCTTGCCGGTAAGGTGGAGTTCATGGTTTGTAATGAAAAAGAATGTCTTCCTCCTGCCGTTGTGAATTTTAAAGTTCCCTTAGGAGGATGAACCTCATAGTATAAATAATGGAAACGAGTTCTGACCAGGACTCGTTTGTTTTTTTTTAATTGCTAACCCTACTCTGATGTATAGCCGAATTCTACTCGCCCTTTTTTCTCTTTTCGCATTTCTGTCTTCAGGAGCCCAGGAAGTTGCCACCGGAACATCATCCGTGGTGAACTGGACCTATGACGCCACTGCCGGATCGGCTCAGGGCGAATACACCCTTCGTTTTCGGGCGGCAATACAACCAGGATGGAAACTGTTTTCCACCACTATGACCGATGATGAACCTAATACCAGGATCATTCCCGATTCAGCATTCAGCGGCAAAGCCAGTGCGGTAAAAGAGAGCGGAAAATTGGTGGAGAAAGCCGAGCCCCTATTTGACAATATGCAGATCCGCTATTTTGAAGGAGAAGCAATATTTGAGATGACCGTTTCGGGTGTAGAGCCGGGCAGGGATATCAAAGGCAGCATCCTCTATATGGCTTTAAAGGGAGAAGAAGTTGCCGGTCCGGAAGAAACGCCATTCCGTTTCACTGTTTCTGAAAGCGGGGCAATAAGCAGCAAGGCGGCGGGGCCGCAGGAATCTTCAGAAGCCAGTAACCAGATCAGGCGAACTGCCATTGACCTGGAGAACCCGGTTGCTGATTGTGGTGGAACAGGATTGGAAGAGAGCGGTGATAAGGGACTGCTGAATATTTTTGTACTCGGTTTTCTGGGTGGACTCATTGCCCTATTCACCCCCTGTGTATT
Organism: Flavihumibacter sp. ZG627; assembly: GCF_000814325.1. Classification (GTDB taxonomy): domain Bacteria; phylum Bacteroidota; class Bacteroidia; order Chitinophagales; family Chitinophagaceae; genus Flavihumibacter. The sequence continues at coordinate 727,776 of NZ_JPHF01000001.1, forward strand.
CCCCATGATCCCACTCACCGTTTCATTTTTTACCAAGAAATCTCAGGACCGTAAAAAAGGAATTGCCAATGCATTACTCTATGGCTTCTTTATCTTCCTGATCTATATTTTACTGAGTGGACCCTTTCATTTTCTCGACAGCCTTAACCCCGAGATCCTGAATAATATCTCCACCAATGTTTGGCTCAATCTCCTGTTCTTTGTGATCTTCGTTGTATTTGCCCTCTCTTTCTTCGGGCTTTTTGAGATCACGCTGCCCAGCAGCTTCTCCAATTCGGTTGATCATAAAGCAGGGATCGGCGGTACATTAGGCATTTTCTTTATGGCGCTAACCCTGGCACTGGTCTCCTTCAGTTGTACAGGTCCCATTTTGGGATCGCTGCTGGCAGGATCACTTTCTACCGATGGTGGCGCCATGCAGCTTACCGTGGGGATGGGTGGATTCGGACTGGCGCTTGCACTACCTTTCGCCCTCTTTGCCCTCTTCCCGAACTGGTTGAATGCGATACCTAAATCAGGGGGATGGCTTACCACGGTTAAAGTGGTGCTGGGTTTCCTCGAACTTGCCCTCGCTATTAAGTTCCTCTCCAATGCCGACCTGGTAAAACATTGGGGACTCTTAAAAAGAGAAACATTCTTCGCGATATGGATATTGATAGGCGTTGCGCTTAGTCTATACCTGTTTGGACTGATACGCTTCAAGCATGAGGGACCAGTTAAGAAACCTGGCAAACTGCGGATTGCTACTGCCATATTCTTTACATTGTTCACCCTTTACCTGGTACCCGGACTCACTAATACAAAATATGCAAACAGGGCCCTGATAAGCGGCTTCCCTCCACCATTGAATTATAGTTTATATGCTCATGAAGAAGGGGAAGGAAAAGGTGTAGAGGCCAATGTGGTGAATGATTATGAGAAAGCATTAAAAATGGCAAAGGAGCAGAACAAGCCACTGCTGATCGATTTCACGGGATGGGCATGCGTTAACTGCCGGAAGATGGAAGAGAATGTGTGGACAAAGCCGGAAGTGAAAGAGATGATCGAAAAAGAATTTATCCTTGTTTCGCTGTATGTGGATGACCGTCAGAAACTTCCGGACGACGAACAATTCATTTATACCAATGAGAAAGGGGAAAAGAAAAATATCATAACTATCGGCGATAAGTTTGCCACCATGGAAACGGAGAATTTCCGCAATGCCTCCCAGCCGTTATACGTGATCTTGAATGGTGATGAAAAGCTGCTCAATAAGCCGGTGGGATATATGCCGGATGAGGTGGAGTATCTGGAATGGCTGAAGTGTGGATTGGGAGCGGAGAGATAGAGGGATGGAGAGATGGAATAAAAAAAGCCCGCTCGGTGAGAGCGGGCTTTTTAATTAGGCGTCATTCTGCAACAACCTTCTAACGGGCAAGCGAATCGATTTGTTAGAGGGAGCCACAGAATGACAATATTTTAAAGAGCAATATTTTTTTCAGCCATCATCTTTCGAAGATTGATCAATCCATAGCGCATACGGCCGAGAGCAGTGTTGATGCTGCAATTGGTGAGTGCTGCTATTTCTTTGAAGCTAAGCTCAGCATAATGACGCAGTATGATCACCTCGCGCTGATCTTCGGGAAGAAGGTCCAGCATTTTGCGAACGCGTTCATGACTCTGTCGCTTCATCATGGTAACATCGGCTCCATCTTCAGTGAAGTTGATCACTTCAAAGATATCACGCTCATCACTGGTTTTAATAGCAGGAGTGCGTTTAACCTTGCGGAAATGATCTACACAAAGATTGTGTGCAATACGCATTGCCCAGGGAAGGAATTTTCCTTCTTCGGTGTAACGGCCTACACGCAATGTGTCGATGATTTTGATAAGCACATCCTGGAAGATATCTTCGGCAAGGTATTTGTCCTTAACCAGGAAGAGGATGGATGTGTAAAGCTTGTCTTTGTGACGCAGGATAAGTGTTTCCAGTGCGCCCATGTCGCCATCCATAAACATATGGATCAGCTCATTGTCTGTTTTGATAGAAAGTGATTTCATAAACTTCTACGGTTTTTAAAAGGATTTAAGCAAAAAAGGGATATTGGGAAATTGTCTAGGGAAAAATACGGTCAGTGTAGTAGATGTACTATAGGCGTGAGTTTTAGGTTTTTCTAATAGGACGTAATTGAATACCAAGATAATATTTTTTTATATAAAACAAGATTTTGTGAAAACTTTTTTTCTGCGGCCATACTAAATTAAATTTTCGCTTCTGCACAATAAATAACCAAACCCTTTTTCTGCTGTTATCATAGGCATAGTTTATTCCAATACTTTTGTGATCTAGTATGAAGCAAGCAGTGTTACCTCCCGTTATAGCTACCAATGATATATTCATTAAAGGTGCAAGGGTTCACAACCTTAAAAATATAGACGTTACCATTCCGCGTAATAAGCTGGTTGTTGTGACCGGCGTTTCTGGTTCAGGAAAATCATCTCTAACCATCGATACACTTTTTGCAGAAGGGCAGCGCCGCTATGCCGAAAGTCTGAGCGCATATGCAAGACAGTTCATGATGCGGATGAATAAGCCCGATGTGGATTATATCAAAGGTCTTTGTCCCGCCATTGCCATCGAACAAAAAGTGATCACCCGAACACCCCGCTCTACAGTTGGCAGCATGACAGAGATATATGATTACCTGCGGCTGCTATTCGCCAGGGCAGGAAAAACAATATCACCGGTATCGGGCCGCGAAGTGCGCAAGGATGATGTAACAGATGTTGTGAAGGCCATCCAGGGAGGAAAAGAAGGCGATAAGATATTGGTACTCGTTCCTTTCCGCCAGCACCATAACAGGTCAGTGGAAGAGGAGTTGAGCATTCTCTTACAAAAAGGATTCAGCAGACTTTATAATGGTGAAGTACTTCGCATTGAAGATCTGCTGGAAAGTTATGCGGCAGGGAAGCCATGGAATCCCACACCAAAGAAGCCGGCATTCCTGCTGGTAGATAGGCTTGTTGTGAAAGAATTTACAGAGGATGATCTGCATCGTATGGCTGACTCCGTTAGTACAGCATTTTATGAGGGGGAAGGTGAAATGTTACTACGCATTAATGAAAAGGAATCTCTTCCATTCAGTAACAGGTTTGAACTTGACGGACTTGTTTTTGAAGAACCCGTTCCCAACCTTTTCTCTTTCAATAATCCATTTGGTGCCTGCCCAACCTGTGAAGGGTTTTCTCAAGTGCTTGGCATAGATGAGGACCTGGTTATTCCCGATAAACGGTTAAGTGTATACGAAGGCGCCGTTGCCCCCTGGAAGGGAGAGAAACTTGGATGGTGGAAAGAACAATTCATCAAGGCGGCCCGCAGTACCGGGTTTCCTATTCACAAAGCCATAGCCGATCTCACCAAAGAACAATACCGTCATTTATGGAAGGGCGTTAGTCCCGCCCTGGGAATAGATGATTTCTTTAAAGAGGTAGAACAGAATCTTTATAAAGTTCAGTACCGTGTACTACTATCGCGTTTCCGCGGCCGCACTACCTGCCCCGACTGTGAGGGTTACCGACTTCGTAAAGAAGCGCTCTACGTGAAAGTTGGGGGAAAACATATTGGTGAACTCTGTGAATTGCCGGTGCGCGACCTGCAGCAGTGGTTTAAGGAACTCGAACTGAGCGACTATGATAAGCAGGTGGCAAAAAGGATATTGCTGGAGATTGAAACAAGGGTAGGCACGCTGATGGATGTTGGACTTGGATACCTCACCCTGTCGCGACTAGCAAATTCACTCAGTGGTGGTGAAAGCCAGCGTATACAGCTAACCCGCAGCCTGGGAAGCAATCTCACCAACTCATTGTATATTCTGGATGAGCCCTCCATCGGGTTGCATTCCAGGGATACAGAAAGACTTATCACTGTACTGAAATCGCTTCGCGATCTTGGCAATACGGTAGTGGTGGTGGAACATGATGAAATGATGATGCGGGAAGCCGACCATATAATAGATATGGGTCCACTCGCCAGTCACCTCGGTGGCGAAGTGGTTGCCGCCGGCGATTATAATGCCATCGTAAAAAACAAGGAAAGCCTAACCGGTAAATACCTTACCGGCAAACTGGCCATCGAGCCACCTGCAGCAGTTAGAAAATGGCGGCGGTCGATTACCGTGAAAGGCGCGCGTCAGCATAACCTGCAGAATATTGATGTTGAAATTCCGCTGGGTGTTTTCACCGTTGTGAGTGGGGTTAGTGGCAGCGGAAAGACCACCCTGGTAAAACAGATCCTCTATCCCGCCCTGCTGAAGATAAAAGGAGAGGCTGCTGAGAAAGTGGGTATGCACCGATCAATAGAAGGCGATATTGATTTCATCACACAGGTGGAGATGGTAGACCAGAACCCCATCGGTAAGTCATCACGCAGTAACCCGGTAACATATATCAAGGCATGGGATGGCATCCGCGATCTCTATTCTTCACAGGGCCTCAGCAAAACGCGGGGCTTTTTGCCCAAGCATTTTTCATTTAACGTTGACGGAGGCAGGTGTGATGCCTGCAAAGGAGAAGGCGAACAGGTAGTGGAAATGCAGTTCCTCGCCGATGTTCATCTTACCTGCGAAGTATGTGGGGGAAAAAGGTTTAAGGAAGAAGTGCTTGAGGTAACGTATAAAGAAAAGAATATTTACGAGGTGCTGGAGATGAGCGTGGAAGAAGCGCTTGAATTTTTTGCCGATGAAAAAGATATATTAAATAAGATCAGGCCACTAAGTGAAGTGGGGTTGGGTTATGTGAAACTTGGACAATCGTCGGACACCTTATCAGGTGGAGAGGCGCAGCGTGTGAAGCTTGCCTCTTTCCTGGGAAGGGGAAGGGCGCAGGGGCATATACTTTTTATATTTGACGAGCCTACTACCGGACTGCATTTTCATGATATCAAAAAACTCCTGGCTTCCTTTAATGCATTGGTAGAGCAGGGACATACCATACTGGTAATTGAACATAATACCGATGTTATCAAAAGCGCCGACTGGGTGATTGACCTTGGTCCGGAAGCCGGTGACGGTGGAGGAACGCTTGTGTATGCCGGATTACCGGCGGGATTAAAAAAAGTTAAGGAAAGTAAGACCGGACAGTTTCTCTAAAGATGAGATCCCCGCGCAAAAAAAAACTGGCATATGGAACATATGCCAGTTGAAATCAGAAAGGTCAATGGTGTTCTGGTATCTGCGCTTATTCAAGCGGGAATTTTATGAAGTTGCTTAGTGAAACATAGTAACGATCATGCTTTTCATCATGCCACATATTATAGGCAGATGGATAATAACCCGGTTCAGGGTACGCAAGTGGTGTTGGGAAAACATTGTTCATACTGTTATTGGCCATAAGATAATCGAGTGTTATCATGGGCTCAATAAAATGCACTTTTCCTGCATAGGAACCATAGATCATGATTTTATTGAAAGGTAAAAAAGCGCCCAGGTTTACCGGAACCCAATGTGCGCCCATCTGGGGTTCAGCGGTTCCGCCAAAAGGAGGATTAAAGTATTGTTGCGGCGCATAATCTCCCTCGGGCTGGTCATCAAATCCTGTTGGATCAGAAGCATACGTTGGGATAGCCATTCTTTCCTCATTGGTGATCATATAAAAATGCAAATCAAAATGGGGAACTGTAAATACTCCTGGGGGAAGGTGACCCTCCGGGTTCCAGTTGATGCCGATATGCTCAAAGGCAGTGGCGGCAATAGCTTTCTGGTGAAGAGGGAGAACCGTGGTGTGGTGATTTTCAATAGCATCGGGATCTGTGCCGAGGGTATTGATGGCATCGCCGGTTATTTCAACACCAATTTCAACCGGAACACCGTCGTGGGTAAGCGTAATCCATGATCTTGCATGGCCATGACCCCAGTCAACCTGTGGCCCTTTGAAAGTGTTGGATTTAGTTTCCGACTGGTTTAGGAGGGAGCCGTCTTCTGACAGCCGCACTGAACTTTCAAGTGATTCTTTCTGGCAGGAAGCAAACATAATTCCTCCGCAGAAAAGCATTAGAAACGGCTTTAAATTAAAATGATTCATAACCATTTGGTTTAAAAAGATGAATGATAAGGTAGTAAAAAGAGGGAGGGATATTGTTGAGGGATCAAACGGTTCGGAATACTTCTAAGTTATACAATATAATTATCATATCAAAATAACCCATAAAGGTGAGTGCTTAAATAATTTTTTCCTCAATAGCCCTGGCGATGGCTTCTTTTGCTGATGTTACCTGCAGTTTCAGGTAGATATTTTTTATGTGTACACGAACTGATCCTATTGCCATATTCAGTTCTTCAGCGATCTGTTTGCTGCCGTGGCCCCTTGAAAGTAGTTTAAGAATGCAGTGTTCGTGGTGTGAAAGTTTATAGCTGTTTTTTTTGTTTGCATCCTGGAAACTATTGAAGAGTTTTATGGCCAGTGTCTGGCTCATAGGGGCCCCACCATCAAGCACCATCTTCATGGCGCTGTTCAAAGCATCCGGTGTTGTTGATTTGTTGAGATGCCCATTGGCCCCAGCGCATAGACAGAGGAATATTTTATCTTCTTCTTCCACAGATGAAAAACTAATAATGGAAGTATCGGGACATGCATCTTTGATCTGCTGAATATTGGTGATGATGTCTTTTGTATGCATGTCGAGGTCAAGCAGAACAATGGCGGGTTGCTTTATGTGGGTGATCACAAAAATATCCTTGCAGCTTTTGTAATGGCCTGTCAATTCATATTCCTCCATTTCCAGAAGCAATGAATCAAAGACTTTCCTGATGGCAGTATCGCTTTCGAATATGATTATTCCTTTGCGCATTAACGGAAGTTATTACCGGAAATGCCTCAAAGAAATCCTCCAAAGGGGGATAAATTTTTTATTGCAGGGTAGATCCTATTACCTGAGGCGATCGAGACTTTTGATCAGCTTCTCATCTTTACGAATACCGCCTGATGCCAGGAAGAGAAAGATCATCATGGCGATGGGTAATAATCCACCCCACTGATAAGTTCCCTGAATGATGGCGTTCTCTTTTTTAAAATCTTCGATGTACCAGACCTGTAATCCAATCACTATGGCCGAGAGAAACGCGCCTATGATCGCCATCTTATATTGTGTCTTACGATTCTTGTACATGAAAATTGCCACGGTAGAAAGAACAGCAATTCCTACGGCCAGCGCAAAGGCCAGCAGGCTTTCTGCGGCAAGAATGCTTCGCTTTGACTGGTCGGCAAGTGTTGCAGTAAAAAGAGGAGTATTGGCCATGGCAAAACCACAAATGGCGGCCGCGGCCAGCCAGATCGTTTGTACACGTTGAATCATAGGTCTTTATTATTGGGCGTAAAGATATAGAAAATGCCCTTCAGCGGATATGCTGTTGTAACTGGTAATAATAAAGGGCCACCTCTGCATAATTATACCGGTCATTGCTCAGGGCCGTGGTCTTATAATGCTGACGCTGCATAATACCCTCGATATAAGATTCGGGATGCCAGTAACCGCAGTTATAGGCACCTGCGGTTCTGTTGTATGAATTAATTAATTGCGGGGATGAATTGATCAGCCCAGTTCAGGATAGAGGGGGAACTGCTGCATGAATTCAGTCACTTCCATCCTGATATTGCCCAGCAGCGCTTCATCATCGGGGTTCATCAATACCCTGTCGATAGCGTCAACCACAAACTCCATATGCTCTGCTTTCATGCCCCTGCTGGTGATAGCAGGTACGCCTACCCGAATACCGGAGGTAACGAAGGCGCTTTTATCATCAAAGGGAACCATATTCTTATTCAGGGTGATCTCTGCCTTTCCGAGAGCCTGCTCGGCTTTTTTACCACTGATATTTTTATTGCGGAGATCTATCAGCATGAGGTGGTTATCGGTTCCATCGCTGATGATCTTATAATCACGGCTCACCAGTGCTGTCGACATGGCCTGCGCGTTCTCCACGATCTGTTTTGCATAGCTGGTGAATTCATCACTGAGCAGTTCACCGAAGGCAACAGCTTTAGCGGCAATAACATGTTCCAGCGGACCACCCTGGGTGCCGGGGAAAACAGCCATATCGAGCAGGTTGCTCATCAGGCGGATATTGCCTTTTACATCTTTGAGCCCAAGTGTGTTTTCAAAATCCTTGTGCATAAGGATGATACCCCCTCTTGGTCCGCGGAGTGTTTTATGGGTAGTGGAAGTAACAAAATGACAATGTTCAAAAGGCGAGTTCAGCAGGCCTTTGGCGATGAGTCCGGCGGGGTGGGCCATATCGCACATTACAAATGCACCAACTTCATCGGCAACTTTCCTGATGCGCGCATAATCCCAGTCGCGGCTATAAGCAGAAGCACCACAGATGATCAGTTTGGGTTTTACAGCGCGGGCCTGCTGCTCCAGCATATCATAATCCACCAGCCCGGTTTCTCTTACCACGCCATAGAAATGCGGATTGTAGAGTTTACCGGAAAAGTTCACTGCTGATCCATGGGTGAGGTGACCGCCCATGCTGAGGTCGAGGCCCAGGATATTATCGCCGGGTTGAAGGATGGCCAGCATAACGGCGGCATTGGCCTGGGCGCCGCTATGGGGTTGCACATTCGCATATTCACAACCGAAGGCTTCTTTGATGCGGTCGATAGCCAGTTGCTCAGTCTGGTCAACGATCTCGCAGCCGCCATAATAGCGCCGTCCCGGATAACCTTCAGCATATTTATTGGTAAGAACACTTCCCATTGCCTGCATAACCTGCAGGGAGGTGAAGTTTTCAGAAGCGATCAGCTCAATACCATGACGTTGGCGTTCCAGTTCCTTGCGGATGAGATCAAAGACTACAGCATCTTGTTGCATGAATAAAAATTTGGCGCAAAAATACGGCATCCGCTGCAGAATAATAAGACAAAAGGCCGTCCCGAAAGGGATGGCCTTTTTATTTAACCAACTGCAACTATCAACGAAGTGTAAAGGTGCATCATTAAGATCCTTAATATGCTTACAATGGTCAGGCGATCAACTGATTTTGCTCATGGCTGGATATTTTTTTCCTATTTTTACCTCCGCATGAAAGCGATCATTCCCGTAGCCGGTGCCGGCACCAAGTTGCGACCCCATACATATACCCAGCCAAAGGCACTTATTCCACTCGCGGGAAAAAGTATCCTGGGCATCATTATAGACCAGCTGGTTGATGCGGGCGTTAACGAATTCATCTTTATCATAGGCTACCTGGGCGATAAGATCCAGGATTTCGTAGAAGAGAAGTACCCTCATCTCAAGACGCATTTTATACAGCAGAACGACCGCCTTGGCATTGGCCATGCCATCCTCCTCACCCGTGAGAAAGTGGCAGATGATGAGGTGATCATTGTGCTGGGCGATAGTATCTGTGAATATGATGTTCGTGGTGTTATTGAGAGCAGCCAGAGTGTGCTCTGTGTGAAAAGGGTTGATGACCCCCGCGATTTCGGGGTTGCCGAGATCGGTGAAGACGGTATCATCACCCGGGTGGTGGAGAAACCACAGATCCCTAAGTCTAATATGGCGCTGGTAGGTATCTATCGTATCCGCGAAACACCGCTGATGTTTGAATGCCTGGATAATAATCTCAAACAGGGACTCACTTCTTATGGGGAGTTCAACCTCACCGATGCCCTTGAGTGCATGATCGGCGGGGGAACACTCATCAAGGCGGTGAAAGTGCAGAACTGGTTCGACTGTGGCAAGAAGGAAACCCTCCTTGAAAGCAATGCCACATTGCTCAGGAAGATGGGTCAGAATATTTCGGCCGAGCACCAGTTTGAAAATACCATCATCATCCCTCCTGTAAGTATTGCATCGGGATGTGATATCACCAATAGTATCATTGGGCCCAATGTTTCCATCGGCGAATGTGTTACCATAACAGATTCCATCATCAAGGATTCGATCATAGGAAGTTTTGCCGACCTGAAAGATATCGTGCTTACCCATTCGCTGATCGGGTCTGATACCGAGGTAAGAGGTGAGAGCAGGAGTCTGAATATTGGTGATAATACCGAGATAGACCTGGGAAAAAGATAGTGGACAAACCTTCAACCATGGACCTTTCCAATAACCGCATTGTTTCCCTTTTCGGAATTGAATATCCGATCATCCAGGCCGGAATGATCTGGGCCAGCGGATGGCGATTAGCCTCTGCCGTTAGTAATGCCGGCGGGCTTGGACTCCTTGGTGCCGGCAGTATGTATCCTGATGTGCTCATACATCATATCCGCAAATGCAAAGAAGCTACCGACAAACCTTTCGGGGTGAATGTGCCGCTGCTCTATCCCGATATAGAAAAGCTGATGCAGATCATTATTGCGGAGGGTGTGAAGATCGTTTTTACCTCTGCGGGTAATCCCAAAACATGGACATCCATATTGAAAGAAAAAGGTATCACGGTGGTGCATGTGGTGAGCAGCAGTAAGTTTGCGCAGAAAGCAGAGTCGGCGGGATGTGATGCCGTGGTGGCGGAGGGTTTTGAAGCGGGGGGACATAATGGTAGGGAGGAGACCACCAGTTTTGTGCTGGTGCCTGCGGTAGCATCGGCAGTGAAGATACCCGTTATAGCCGCCGGTGGAATAGCAACCGGGCGACAGATGTTTGCCGCCATGGTACTTGGGGCAGATGGTGTTCAGGTGGGAACAAGATTTGTTGCCTCCGAGGAAGCATCCAGTCACCCCGATTTCAAAAAAGCGGTGATCAGTACCAGTGAGGGCGATACCATGCTGAGCATGAAAAAGCTGGTGCCGGTTAGGCTGATGAAGAATAAGTTTTTCCAGGAAGTATTTGAGGCAGAGCAAAGGGGCGCGTCGGATGAGGAACTGAAGACATTGTTGGGCAGGGCGAGGGCGAAGAAGGGTATGTTTGAAGGTGATCTGCAGGAAGGAGAGCTGGAGATCGGGCAGGTGAGTGCGCTGGTAAAAGATATTCTTCCGGCTAAAGAAATTATCCGAAATTTATGGAGAGGCTTTGAAGATGCTGTGAGGACGCCATTCAACTATCAATAAAACGGAGCTGATGAGAATTCGAAACATCGTGGGACTGTTAGGTTTGTTATTCCTTAGCCAGGGCGTTTATGCAACAGGTGGTAATGGCAAACCAAATGAGGGAGTGGTTCATGGATATGTAGTTGATGGCAATACAAAAAAGCCGGTGGCGGGAGTGGTTGTGTCTGCCAGTTCAGCATCCAGGAAAGGAGCAGCAGTAGAAGTGGCAACAGATGCGGATGGTTATTTCAGGTTAAAGCAGGTTCCTACCGGTGATGTATCGCTGCAGTTCGAGAAGAAAGGATATCGCATGATCCGCAAAGAGCCTGTGGCCGTTAAGGAAGGATTCCTGCATAAGCTCAATGTAGATATGTATATGGATAAATCAGGTATCATTCCCGATATTGAGATGGAGTATCCTGCATTGCGACTGATCGATGGAATTTTATAAGCCATCAATTCCCTTCAATAAAAAATCAGCTTTCGTCTTCCACTTATCCGGTTCCAGTTGGAGCAATGTAATTTTATGCGCAGTAAAGTTTGCGTTGTAGTTAATGCTATTGAAATAAGCAAATGCATCTTTAAATCCGCTTAGAGGTATATCGCGATTGGCAATTGTAATATGCGGATGGAAACGTCTTTTCTCCAGCCTGATCAATTCGGGTAACTGTGCATGCATTTCATGATTCAATTTATTATAACAGGAATTGAGTAAGTGGTTCTCTTTTACTTTCAGGAAGATCACTCTCTTATCAAAACTGCCGAATCCACCCACTTCAATCTCCAAGGGAATTTGTATCTGCACAAAATTTTGCAGCAATGCCTCCACGTTTTTTAAAGTATCGGCGTCAGTAGAAAAAGGAGCAACCAGGGTTATATGAGCGGGTGATTTCATCGCCACTTTACAACCATAGTGCTCCTTCATCCAATGTTTATATTGGCTGACCTGCTCCTCAATTTCTTGTGAAGCCAAAATCGCTATAAAAAACATCTGCATTTCTTAGTCTCTTCCATCCCTCCATCTCTCCATCCCTCCATTCCATCCCTCCACCACTCCATCACTCCCCCCTTGCCGCCCACTTCCACATCTCCTTCCACGTGGGCTTCTTACCATACATCAAAATAGCGGTACGATAGATCCTTGCGGCAAGCCATGTTGTTCCGAGGAAACCCAGTACCAGCAAAGCCAGTGAGAGGGCGATCTGCCATCCCGGAACGCCATAGGGAAGGCGGGCCATCATTACGATAGGTGATGAAAGTGGAAACAGACTTCCGAAAAGTGCGAGTCCGCCATCAGGTTTATTAATAGCCTGTGTCATGATCACGAAAGAGAAGATGATGGGCATGGTGATGGGCAGCATCAGTTGCTGAGCATCCTGCGGATCTTCATTCACGGCACTACCCACTGCTGCAAACAGGGAAGAATAAAGCAGGTAACCGCCCATGAAATAAAATATGAAGAGCACCAGTATCATTCCGATATTCACTTCATTGAGGTTGTTCATGATAGAACGCACCATTTCCAATTGTTTAGAATTACCACCCATAGCCTGCATGCCGCCTACCTGCGATGCGGCTGTGTCGAGCAGTTGGGGGAAGATAACGGGAAGCAATAGCTGCAGGGCCATCATGAGTACTCCCCATATCAGAAACTGAACCAGTCCCACTGCGCCGATACCCAGAATCTTTCCCATCATAAGCTGGAAGGGCTTTACGCTGCTCACCATCACTTCGGCAATTCGACTGGTCTTCTCTTCCATCACGCCGCGCATAACCATGGCACCATAAATAAATAGTATCATATAGATCAGGATGCCGCTGATAAAACCAAGTCCATAGGCGAATCCTGTATTACCTGTTTTACCACCTTCTTTTGAAACCTTCAGATCGATGCCGGCCTTTGAGCTGTCCACCTGCTGAACCGTAACGCCGGGAGCAAGCAGGTGCTGGAGCCGCACCTTATCAAGGGCAGCGTTAAGTTTGTCTTCAATTTTATCCTGGGTCATCAGTCCAACACTAGAATTGCTGGAGTACACCAGGCTATCGCCTTTATTGCCTTTGAAGCCATCGGGAACAATAATATAGCCGGTATATTTTTTTTCATTCACTTCCTTCTGCAAAACTGCCACGTCGGCGCTGGGGAGAAAACTGAATTTAAGATTGCTGTCGTCTTTCAGGTATTCTTTCAACTGGCCGCTGTTGCCGGCAACGGCAACATGAAGTTTGTCGTCAGATTTCACGCTGAAATAAATGATCATGGCATAAAAGCCAAAGATCAGGACGGGTAATAGTATGGTGGAAAGCAGGAAGGTCTTTTTCTGTACCCTGCTTAAAAATTCCCTTTGTATGATGATCAATATCTTGTTCATGGATTTCGGTTAGTGTTAAACGTTGGTTGACTGGAATTCTCTAGATGCTACATGACTTCCTTTTACCAGCCTGATGAAGATATCATTCAGGGTGGGCAGCTCTTCCTGGAATCCGCGGATGGGAACACCGGCATTTATCAGTTGCTTCAGAACTTCGTTTGTATTTGCCTGTGGTTGAAGCTGTATCACCCATTCTTCGCCCTCCTGTTGCAGAATTTTAAATCCTTCTGTTGCGTTCACGGGGTGCGGACCGTCGGTGGTAAGCCTGAAGAGGTTTTCCTTGTACTGCTGGCGAATGGCATCAACTTTTCCATCCAGTATCTTCTTTCCCTTGTTTACCAGGATGATCTGGTCGCAGATCTCTTCCACCTGTTCCATGCGGTGGGTGCTGAAGATAACGGTAGCGCCTCTTTTAGCGAGTTGGAAGATCTCTTCTTTGATAAGGTTGGCGTTCACGGGATCGAGACCGCTGAAGGGCTCATCGAGAATGATCAGTTTGGGTTCATGCAGTACGGTGGTGACGAACTGAAGTTTTTGTCCCATGCCCTTACTGAGGTCTTCCACCTTCTTACCCCACCAGCTCTGCATCTCGAATTTTTCAAACCAGTGCTTAACTTTTTCGATGGCTTCTGCTTTTGGTAATCCCTTAAGCTGGGCCAGGTATACGGCCTGGTCGCCGATCTTCATCTTTTTATAGAGACCTCTCTCTTCTGGCATGTAGCCGATCTTGAGGATATCATCGGTAGCATGAAAAGGCTTGCCATCAAAGATGATAGAGCCCTCATCCGGATAGAAGATGCCGGTGATCATGCGGAGCAGGGTTGTTTTACCAGCGCCATTTGGTCCAAGTAAACCAAAGATGGTTCCACGCTCGATGGAGAAGCTGATATCATCCACCGCTTTTTGCGTAGCATAAAATTTTTTGAGATTGCGAACTTCCAGTAAGGACATAGTCTAGGTTTAGGTTCAAAAGTAAAAGGAACAATCTGTTAGATGCAGATTGGGAAGATATATTACATAAATGGTCAGGAATCTTTTCTGGTGAATAATTCCACCAGTTGAAGGGCGATCTTTTCACCGTCCATGGCCGCGCTCACGATACCGCCTGCATAACCGGCACCTTCGCCAGCAGGATACAATCCCTTTATTTGCGGGTGTTCTAATGAAAGCGGGTGTCGGGGAATGCGAACAGGCGAAGAGGTCCTTGATTCAGTAGCCACTACGATGGCTTCCTGGCTATAGTAGCCGCGCATCTTCTGTCCGAAAGCTTTGAAACCCTCTGCCAGGCTCTTGTAAACAAAGCCGGGGAGAACATCCCAGAGCGGTGCTGCATGCACGCCGGGTAAATAGGAGCAGGGGGGAAGGGTGGAAGAGATTTTCCTGGTGATGAAGTCGGGCATTCGCAGTGCCGGCGCAACAAATTTTCCACCGCCGGCATCAAAGGCCTTTTTCTCTACCTGCTGCTGGAAATGCATGGCAGAGAGGGCTCCGGCCTGGTTGCCATAATCCTTTTCCTCTATAGAAACCACCATGCCGGAGTTTGCATAGGGGTTATTTCTTTTAGAGGGGCTCCATCCATTAACTACCAGTTCACCGGGACTGGTGGCAGCGGGAGCAATGATACCACCGGGACACATACAGAAAGAAAATACGCCGCGGCCACCTACCTGCTGAACAAGATTATAAGAGGCGGGGGGAAGAAATTCTGAGCGCGTGGAACAATGATACTGGATACTGTCGATCAGCTCCTGCGGGTGTTCTATGCGAACACCCAGCGCAAAAGGTTTGGCCTCGATGAGTATCTGCTGCAGATGGAGCAATTGAAAAATATCGCGGGCGGAGTGACCAGTGGCGAGGATCACTGCAGCGGCATCAAAGCGGTTGCCCGAAGCTGTTAGTACACCGGTTATCCTTCCCTCTTTAATATTGAAAGCGCTCACCTTTTGTTCAAAATGGAACTCCCCGCCGGCAGCCAGTATTTGCTGGCGCATGGCCACCATGATATTCGGTAATTTATTAGTGCCGATATGCGGATGGGCTTCATAGAGAATTCTCTCATCGGCACCAAACTGAACAAAGAGGTTAAGGATGCGGTCGATACTGCCACGTTTATTACTGCGGGTATAAAGTTTTCCATCGCTATATGTACCGGCACCGCCTTCTCCAAAACAATAGTTGCTGTCGGGATTCACCTCTCCCTCCTTATTGAGTGCAGCAAGATCACGACGCCTTGCCCTTACATCTTTTCCCCTTTCGAGGATGATGGGGCGGATACCTTTTTCAAGTAGCTGCAGTGCAGCAAATAGTCCGCAGGGTCCGGCACCAACAATAATAACAGCATGCCGCGCCTGCCGAACATCAGGAAAAGAAATAGTATTTATGCTGCGCTGGTGGAAGGGCTCATCAATAAAAACGTTGAGGGTAAGATTGATGCGAACCTGCCGGCCGCGGGCATCGATCGATTTGCGGAGTATATGGAAACCTGTAATTGCTTCCCGTTTTTTTCCTGCCGCCGTGGCAAGATAGGCGCTGATATGCTGGTGGTTCTCTGCTTCGGCAGGACTCACCTGTATCGTGAATTGTTGTTGCATGGTTAGGTATTTATCCTAAAACAGCAAAATTAATCTTTCGGCGAAATTGGTTGGCAGGAAAAAGATAATAAGCATAATATTTGTACCTTTTAACACGAGTATGCAATATTCCCTCCGTAAGAAATTTATCGTATATATAATGCCGTTGGCGGCAATCCTGGTTTCCTGCAGTACCTATTACCAGCCGGCCAGCGTTGCTTATGAGAAAGTGCAGGTGAAACCCGCTGCCGGAACTTCAAAAGAAATGCAGCAGATGCTGGAGCCCTATTCAGCAACAGTGGGACAAAGCATGAAGAAGGTGATCGGTCAGATGGGGGAAGTTCATGAGAAGGCATTACCGCAAAGCAGGTTGGGCAATCTTATGACCGATGCGGTGAAAGCAGAGGCCACCCGCTTGTATGGAGTACCGGTTGATGTTGCCTTTATTAATTATGGCGGCATCAGGGTTAACCAGATGCTTCCGGGCGATGTTCATCTCGGCAATGTATATGAGTTGATGCCCTTTGACAACCTGCTGATCATACAGCGACTGCCAGGCACTGTATTCAAAGAGATGATGGATAATATCGCCAAAAGAAATGGATGGCCTGCCAGTGGTATCACCTATACTATTAAAGACAAGAAGGCGGTGGATATAATGATCGGCGGACAGCCATTTGATATTTCAAAAACATATGTGGTGGCCAATTCAGATTATGTAGCCAATGGTGGTGATGATATGGAAATGCTGAAAGCCATCAGGCAGGAGAACAAGGGCTATCTTCTAAGAGATGCGCTGATAAAATATTTCAGTGCTTTTGCAGAGAGAGGAGAAAAAATTAACGGACCAGCGGAAACAAGGATTAAATATGCTGACTAGAAGAAATTTTATACAGAAGACGGCACTCACGGCCGGTGCGCTTGTTGCGGGCAATTCATTGATGAGTGAGGTGATGGCGGAAGAAGCGGCGCAGAAGCTGGTGATATTACATACCAATGATGTACATAGCAGGCTGGAACCATTTCCGATGGATGGCGGTCGCAACCAGGGTCTTGGGGGTGTGGCTGCGCGGGCTGAACGGATAAAGCAGGTGAGGGCAGAAGGAAGCCAGGTATTATTATTGGATGCGGGTGATATATTCCAGGGCACACCCTATTTTAATTTCTATAAGGGCGAGCCCGAGATGAAAGCAATGGCGGCGATGGGATATGATGCGTGTACCATGGGCAATCATGATTTTGATGCGGGGCTTGAGAACTTTGCCAATCAGTTGATGCATGCAAATTTTCCGGTGCTGCTGAGTAATTATGATTTTAGTCATACTCCAATGGAGCATAAGGCGATACCTTATAAGATATTTAAGAAAGGCAAATTAAAAGTAGGTATAACGGGTGTAGGAATTGAGTTGAAAGGTCTTGTGCCTGAAAACTTATATGGTGCAACGCGATATCTCGACCCGGTGAAAGAGGCGACAAGGGTTGCGGAGCATCTTAAGAAGAAGGAGGGATGTGATATGGTGATCTGTCTTAGTCATCTTGGCGCAAAATACAGAGATAATAAAGTGAGTGATGAAGTGTTTGCGAAGGAGAGTGACCACATAGATTTAGTAATAGGCGGTCATACACATACGTTTTTTGATGCACCTGTTGTGTATAAAAATAAAAGCGGGGATGATGTGATAGTGAACCAGGTAGGGTGGGGTGGAATCGTTCTAGGCCGCATGGACTTTGCGTTTCAGCGGAATAAAAGAAAAAATTTGGAGGCTTCGCACACTGTTGTTATTGGCAAAAAAACAAGTGAGTAAAAAATTTTTTTTTCAACGAAAATATTTGATATTCGTCCCCCTACGTTACTTTTTTCTATAACATTTTTTGTATGTTGTAGAGGATGAAATTCGGAGAAATAGTTTGCAACACATTATTAAAACTGCTCGTTCAGAAATGACCAAAACCTTAGATACAGTCTGGAATAGTTGTCTGGAGATCATCAAGGATATCGTGGAGTGGCAGCATTTCAAAACATGGTTCGAGCCAATTAAGCCCGTTGAACTCAAGAGCACCGTATTAGTGATCCAGGTACCCAGTCAGTTTTTTTATGAGTATCTCGAAGAACATTACGTTAACCTGTTAGCAAAAACATTGCGCAGGGTTTTGGGTAAAGATGCGCAATTGGAATATCGGATCATGGTTGATAGTGGCAATCATAAGAATAAACCTTTGACGATGGACATACCCGCGCACGGGTATAAAACTTATTCGAACAATGAGATGGATTTTCCATTGGTGATCAGCAATCCGGTGAAGAATCCTTTTGTTATTCCCGGTCTGAAAAAAATGCAGATCGATCCGCAGTTGAATCCTATCTATACATTTGATGCCTATATAGAAGGAGATTGCAACAGGGTAGCCCGCAGGGCCGGTAAAACGGTAGCGGAGAAGCCTGGTGCCAATTCCTTTAATCCGCTGGTGATATATGGAGGGGTTGGATTGGGTAAGACGCATCTTGCCCAGGCCATCGGAAACGATGTAAAGCGATCCAATCCAAACAAGGTAGTATTATATGTGAGCTCGGAGAAGTTCATCAACCAGTTTGTAGATCATAGCCGCAATAATGCCATCAATGATTTTATTCATTTCTACCAGTTGATAGATGTGCTCATCATTGATGATGTACAGTTCTTCAACCGGGCGGAGAAATCACAGGATGCCTTCTTTGCGATCTTCAACCATCTTCACCAGAGTGGCAAGCAGCTTATCCTAACTTCAGATAAGAGTCCCAAGGATCTTGAAGGAGTACAGGAGCGCTTGCTGAGCAGGTTCAGGTGGGGGCTTTCGGCCGACCTGCAGGTTCCTGATTATGAGACCCGTATAGATATATTGGAGCGGAAGATGAAGAATGACGGGTTGGATATGCCAAGGGAGGTAGTGAAGTACCTGGCGTATAATATCAACAGCAATGTGCGGGAGCTGGAGGGGGCGCTGATATCACTTTTGGCACAGTCTTCGCTTAACCGAAGGGAAATAGACCTAGACTTGGCCAAGAAAGTGCTCCGTAACTTCGTGAAGACCTCTTCAAAAGAGATCACCATAGAAGCCATTCAGAAGATGGTATGCGATTATTTCGATGTTTCTTACGACAAATTATTGCAGAAGACCCGGAAGCGCGAGATCGTGCAGGCCCGCCAGATCACTATGTTCCTGGCAAAATCATTTACTAAGAATTCACTCAAAACAATCGGCGAGCATTTTGGGGGAAGGGATCATACTACGGTGATACATTCCTGCCAGACCGTCAAGGATCTTATGGATACAGACAATGTATTCAGGGAGAATGTGATGGAGTTGCAGCAGAAGGTACAGCTGGCGGCATTGTAATTGCATATACGGGTGACGGCATTTACAATGCCGATAAAGCACTAAAAATATAGCGTAAAATTTTGGGAGATAAATAGTTAAATCCCTATTTTTGCGTCCCCTTGAACCCGTTTCAAGGCAGGTAGGTGAGGTGCCTGAGTGGCCGAAAGGGCCGGTTTGCTAAACCGTTGTACGAGCTTAAACTTGTACCGAGGGTTCGAATCCCTCCCTCACCGCCAGCGACCGCCGAAGCTTGCGCCGCCGCTAAAGCTCTGGCGCACGCAGACAGCGAAGGCGGTCATTCTTCAATATTCGCGAAACGCAGATCTAACTAGGGTTTGCGTTTTTTTAATTCTATAGTTGTTATAGTGTAAGAATATGTGGTTATTTTTTTACATAATGCAACTCGCACCTCAATTTGATATTATGATTTTATAGATGTACCTTTTCTAAATAATAATAAAAGTGAAAGGATTTAATTATAAAAAGTCAGTGCAAGCATTGGCTTTAATTGCTTTGTCTGAACAAGGGGTAATGAACAAAATGAAAGCAATTAAATTGATTTGGCTTGCTGATCGGCTTCATTTAAGACGTTACGGCAGAACAATAACTGGCGATACTTATTTTGCTTTAAAATTAGGACCGATTGCGTCTAACACAAGGGATATACTTGAAGCAAGTTCATTTGCAAGTGATGAGGAAACGGCATATTCAAATAATTTCATAAAGCAAGAAGGGAAAAATTATTATAGACTTATTGGTGATTTTAACGCTAAAGTTTTTTCCAAGACTGATGTTGAGGTTTTGAAAATGATTATTGCTGAATACGGGAAAATGGATCAATTTGACCTAAGTGATTTTAGTCACAGATTTCCAGAATGGAAAAAGTGGGAGCTTGAATTAAAAAGAGGTAACCCTTCCAGGTATCCAATGGAAATTGAAGATTTTTTTATTGATCCGGTAGAGAATCCTAAAGTATTTCAAGAAGATCCTGAAATGCTTGAAAATATTAAAGATATTTTTTTGAAGAAACATTATTCTGAAGATGCCACCACAGTTGATTAATAGGGCGCAATTTTTGGAAGCTATCGTGGCAAAAGCAATTTTTCGGTTCGCAACTCCTGAGTTAAATACTATAACACCTCACTTTTTCATATGTATTGTCGTACAACCAGACGACATCGTTGTTTTATCTTGTTGTACTTCCCAATACCAAACTGTTAAAAGGATAATTGCAAAGAATCGATTTCCTGCATCTACACAAGTTTTGATTGATCCTAGTGATCCAGCAAATCCATTCAATCGCGAGACATACATAAATTGCAATGAATATTTTCCATTTGGGATTGATGAATTGATGGACTTATATGATAAAAGCTTAATTGAATATTGGGGTGCATTACCTGAACATTCATTTCATGAGATAATTCAGGGTTTTTTAGATAGCCCGCAGATCGAAGAGGAGTTAAAGGAATTATTAAATGCTATGTAATAATATATTATTACATAGCATTTAATAATTACAAATAGGTGGCTACTAATCAGCAATCCTGTATAACGTCTTATTTTTGATACTAAATTTCGAAGCATTCCCCCAATAATTTGCAACGGCCTAGGTCTCAATCTGGCCTTATTTATAGTTATTTAAAATAGTTAGGATTTCTTGTTTAGTTGATGGATCCGGTCGGTGGTATGCCTTTTCAAATACGTCATACATATATAAATCATTCATAGTATATTTTTTTTTCTTATCTAGGCTTGTATACTCTCCGGATAAATGAAAATAATAATTCCAACGAGGTTGATTTTGAATTCGTTTAATTAAAAATATTTTTTCGTGCTGTTGATCCACTGGAAACACTTCATTTTTGTATAGTACCATGTTCCCACGATAATGGTAACCAAATTGATCCCTGACAAGCGCATCTAACCTAGATTCAACTACGTGTACAGCTGCAAATTTTGCTAAAACATCAAATTTAAAATAATCACTTCCATTGCTATCAAGCATTTCATGACCAACATGAGGGGCAAAGCCAAAATAGGGTGGGGTTTGGTCATAATAATTATCATTTCGAATTGCAGAATCTCTGATAAGTGCACTTATTTCATTTTTTGTAGAATCATATTTTAAACCATATCTGGCAAAACCTTCTGCAAAGTTTCTCAAAGTTTCAGCTTGAGCTTTTGCCAGTTCAATTTTATGTATTGAGTCCCTTGCCTTCAAGGTTGAATCAGAAGCAATCCTATGTTGGATTTCCAAACTTTCCTTCAGGTTTGATTCTCTTTGCGCATTAATATCTTTACAGAAGCCAGATAGTAACACAATTATTGTACAAAAAAGAATGGAAACGACCTTTGGGTTTTTGATATTTACATCCCGCTCAGAAATCTTCCAACGCATTGGCAAAATGATAGCCAAGGCAGTACAGACAATTGAAATAATATTAAATATAAAATCCGGGATCCAAGGTATAAAGTCCGTCATTTGGAGAATTTACAAATAATACCCCAGCCATAGAAATGATTCAAAGTAATTTTATGCGAAGCCATTATTTTAATGCTGGTAATCTACTATCTAGTCGGCGCTACAGATAGAAAATGGATGTTTTTGAAGTAGGATAAAATTGCAACTACTCAATTAATGGCAGATTTTACCCTGCTTGCGGAAGAAGGATAATTGCTAACGCGGAAACAGTTTATGTTATCGATGAATACAAATCAAATGGCGTTAAAAATATTGGCAAATTAAAGAGTTCAAGAGGATTGTTATCCAAAACAGAAAAGGCTTCCTTGAGCACTGTAGCAACTTTTCAGCGTGTTGGATTTTTTTATAACTATAGTGGATGATCACTCAATAGTGTACACCGGAACAAAAATAGTGTGAAAGCCCAAAAAAACACATGGGAATTAAGATCATCCCGCAAATACAAATTTGCGGGATGATCTTTTTATACCATTTGGTAACTGGTGCTTCTCATCAAATAACTTACCCCATTTCATTCCGTTGTCCCGCAGTAGCGTCTTATTAACTGACACCCGTCAACCATCTATTCCTGATTCCATCCGGCAGTTGCTGTAGTTACCTTGACATCATCGGGGAAACACAATTATTCACTTAAACCCAACTGTCATGAAACAGGTAAATCTATCTGCAGGAAAGCATTCCATTGTTTTCCTATTGCTTCTCTCCATCCATTGCACCCTATCCGGCCAGGGCTTTTCGCCCGCTGCGCAGGCAAAACTTCAGGAGGTGCTGGATGAATTTCAAAACAATCCCGACAATCCCTATGTAGGTGGAATAGCAGCCGCCATCAAAGTTGATGGCCTGGCATTCTGGCAGGGTAGCACCGGCTATGCTGCCCGGAATGTAGATGCGCAGAATAATCTGCAACCTGGTGGAACTGCATTTACCACTGCCACACTTTCGCAGATTTACAGCGTCACCAAAACATTTACGTCGGCCCTGGTGCTGGAGCTGGCAAATGAAGGCAAACTCAATCTCGATGACCCGGTCAGCAACTTCCTTCCCCTGGCGCAGATCAATGCCGGACTCAATGCATCCGTAACTATTCGTCAATTACTTGCCCATGAAAGCGGTTATTCAGATTACACCGGTGAATTCCAGTTTCAACTGGCCATTGCCTTCCAGCCCCAACATATCTGGACACCCTTTGAGATCCTGTATTTTGTTCACCAGGTAAAACAGCCCGGCCTGGACAGAACTTATTCCAGCACCAATTATATTACCCTTGGAGCAATTGTAGAAATTGTTACCGGAAAATCACTGGAGCAACATTATCGGGAAAGATTTTTCACTCCGCTTCAATTGGGTTCCATGTACCTGGGTGTGAAAGAGCCACAGCCGGCAGGAACCTTACTGGCATCCCCACACGATAATATAAGCGCGTTCAATCCCATCTTCCAGCTGACGGGGCAGCCAACTTTCCCCAATGCATACACGAATATTTCAAGGTTCCCCATGACGGGAATTGTTTCCGCTGCATTTGCTGGCGGCGGTATAGTATCGAATATTGCGGACCTGGCAGAATGGGGGAATGCATTATTCAGCGGGAGGGCTACCAGTAAAGCCACGCTCGACCAGATGTTGAATTCCATTTCTCCGGTTGCTGATGATGAAGGAGATAAACTTGGCTATGGCATCTGGCAGAGTACCAAGATGAGTGCGGAAGAAAAATTCATCGGTCACGATGGCAATGCCCCGGGCTATCGTTCCGTGATGTTTTACCAGCCTGATAAAAAACTAACCCTGGTGATCCTTACCAATTATCATGGTGCAGATATCTATGCGCTGGCAAGAGCCTTATATGCTGCTGTGCCCGAATTTACCTGCGGCAATGACGGCAGGAAGGACGAAAAGATCAGGCTTTGCTTCAACGGCAATAATGTTTGTGTGGATCGTACAGCGGCTGATGAATTAGTGGCAAGAGGAGGCGTGCTTGGCAATTGTCCGGAGGTTCTAACCAAGGCAGTTAAGGAAGTACCGGCACAGGAAAGTAATTCAGGTTTCAGCATTTCACCCAACCCTGTAACAACAAGTTCCAGAATACATTTCAGGGTGGCAGAAAGAAGCCGTGTTGTGATGAAGATCTATAATTTATCAGGCCAGGCAATCGCAACAGTGGCCGATGGAATATATGCTCCCGGAATGCATACCATCAACTGGAATGGAAGGGATAATAATCAGCAGTACCTGCCGGCAGGAATTTATTTATGCCAGCTGCAAAATGGAAATAAAGTTGAGACCAAAAAGATCAGTGTTGTAAGGTAAATTAAAGCGAGAGCTTGCAATTTTATTGCAGGCTCTCTGCATTTTCAGGTGTTTATACGGTTTAATTATTCACCCAAAAAAGGGTAAATTTGAATAAATCCTCTATATGGACAGTTCAGCTTTACGTGATAAATTGCATCATTACATTGATGTTGCCGATGAGCAAAAGCTCCAGGCAATATATGTATTGCTGGAAAATGAAATTGATTGGAGCTATACTTCCGAAGATATTGCCTTACTACATCACAGAAGGCAACAACATTTACAAGGCCTGAGTAAATCGTTTACGATCGAAGAATCTCTTGAGGCCATACGTAAGCAAAAGGAATAGAATGGGATTTCAGGTTCTTATTAAGCAGGAAGCGCATGAAGATGCACTTGCTGCATATAACTACTACGAGGAGAAACAAGCTGGGTTAGGCGAAAGATTTTTGGAATCTCTTTTAAACAGATACCGGCAATTATCAGAAAATCCAATGGCAAATGGATTTATTGCAGAAGATCCTCTTGGTGTTCTTAGGGATGTTAGGCTAAAACGTTATCCCTATGTTGTTGTTTATGAAATTATAGACCAGGAAGTCATTGTGTATGCAGTTCATAATACTTACAGAAACCCCCAAAACAAACTTAGGAAAGTATAATTGCGATCTTACCTTTCTGACCAGTTTTCAGCTTTCGGAAAAAAAGTATAAATTATACACTTATTCCATCAAGCAAACAAACTGCCATTATGAGATCCGGATTACTATCCATCATTCTATTTGCATCACTATCTATAGTCTCCTGCCGCGATGAAGCGCCCGTTGTTCAAACTTCCCAATATGATACGGCCTATACCGCGCGCTTTGCTGATTCAGTCGGGAATGTTATCAAGCCCCAGCTCGAAGAAGGTCTCTCCATCAGTTTATGGGGAATAGATTCACTGGTGGTATCGCCTATAGCCATTGATATTGATGACCATGGAAGGCTCTATTACAATAAAACAAACCGCCAGGTAAATTCTGAGTTTGATATCAGGGCGCACCGCGACTGGGAGATCGCTTCCATCAGTCTGCAAACGGTGGAGGATAAACGAAAATTCCTCCGTACCGAACTCGCCCCGGAGAACAGTAGCAGGAATCAATGGCTTACCGATGTGAATGGTGACAGCTCCCGCGACTGGCGCGATATGACCGTAGAACGTGAAAATGTTTTCAGGCTCGAAGACATGAATGGTGATGGCGTGGCTGACCGCTCGCAGTTGGTGGTGGATGATTTCCATGATGAGGTAACCGATGTGGGTGGTGGCGTGCTGGCCGACGGTGATGATCTCTATGTGGCCGTGGCGCCGGATCTCTGGCGCATGCGCGACAAAAATGGTGATGGCATCGCCGATGAAAAAACATCTATCTCCACGGGTTATGGAATACATATAGGATTCAGCGGGCATGGGATGTCGGGCGTGGAAATGGGTCCGGATGGAAAGATCTACTGGCAGATCGGTGATATCGGATTTAACGGCCAGGGACCTGATGGACAGAAATGGGAATATCCCAACAGCGGCGTGATAGCGCGTTCCAATCCGGATGGAACGGATTTCGAAATATTTGCTGCGGGACTCAGAAACACACATGAATTTGCCTTTGATGAATATGGCAACCTGATCAGTGAAGACAATGATGGCGATCATGCAGGAGAGAAAGAAAGGCTGGTATATATCGTGAATGGTTCAGATGCGGGATGGCGATCGAACTGGCAGTATGGAAAATACAATGACCCGCTCAACAACAACTATAAAGTGTGGATGGATGAGAAAATGTACCTGCCAAGGTTTGAGGGACAGGCGGCCTATATCACGCCCTGCATCAGCAATTATGTTAGCGGTCCGGCGGGATTTGTATATAACCCAGGTACCGCAATGGGCCCTGCTTACAAGAATCATTTTTTTGTAGCCGAGTTTGTGGGCAATGCAGCGGGTTCGGGCGTGCATAGTTTTACACTTAAGCCAAAAGGCGCCAGTTTTGAATTGGGAGAAACAAAGAAGATCGCGGGAGGCATATTACCAACGGGATTGGATTTTGGTCCGGATGGCGCACTCTATGTGGCCGACTGGATCGACGGATGGGGGACAGGTGTATTTGGAAGGATATGGAAACTGGATGATAAGAGCGCAGCTGCATCAGCGGCGAGGAAGCTCACCAAAACCTTGCTTGCAGCAGATTTCAGTGATTATAAGGCAGAGCAGTTGGGCGAATTACTCGCCAATGAAGATATGCGTGTAAGGATGAAAGCGCAGTTTGAACTGGTGAAGAGAGGCAATAAATCGGTCAGAATATTTCAGCAGCACCTGCATCAGAAAGCAAAGCAACTGGCGAGGGTGCATGCCATCTGGGGCATCAGCCAGCTGGCAAGAAAAGATGCAGAGCAGGCAGCCATATTATTACCCTATTTAACTGATGCGGATGATGAGATCAGGGCACAGGTAGCCAAGTGGCTGGGTGATATCAGGTATAAGCCGGCAGGAGAAAAGTTGCTACCACTGTTGAAAGATTCGTTTAGTCGAGCCCGTTTCTTTGCTGCCGAAGCTCTGGGCCGGATCGCCTATGAGCCAGCCATCCAACCTATCATAGAAATGCTGAAAGCAAACAATGATGAGGATGCGTATTTAAGACATGCAGGCAGCCTGGCTTTATCACGTATCGGTAAGGCAGAACCGATCATTGCACTGGCAAAGGACAGCTCCCGTGCACTTCGTATAGCCGCGGTAGTTAGTCTGCGCAGGATGAGCAATCCAGGGGTAGCAAATTTCCTCTTTGATAAAGATGAGTTCATTGTAACAGAAGCAGCGAGGGCCATCAATGATGATCTATCCATTGAGGCGGCGCTGCCTGCCCTGGGTGATCTCCTGAATAAGACAAGTTTTAAAAACGAAGCGCTCACGCGGCGGATGATCAATGCCAACCTCCGGGTGGGAACAGAAGGGGCCTTGCAGAACCTGGTGAATTATGCTGCCGGCACGGCAAACCCGGCGCCCATGCGGATTGAAGCCATTGCGGCCATCGGTACCTGGGCCAGACCTTCGGTGCTTGATAGAGTTGATGGAAGGCTGAGGGGAAAGGTGGAAAGAGATTCGGTGCAGGTAAAACCAGTGGTGGAAAAAACGCTGATCAATTTGCTGGGGCAAACAGATGAACAGATAAAGATCGGAACCATCAAAGCCATTAGCAGACTCGGAATCAAAACAGCAGAGCCTAACCTGCTGGCATTGCTCAAAAAAGATCCCAAACCAACTGTAAGGAAAGCATCATTGGAAGCAATGGCCGATATGAAATATGCAGAGGTTGGATTGGCGATAAAGCAGGCACTGTCCGATAAAGAAAAGATGGTTCGCATCAGCGGCATAGATCTGTTAGGAAGAACAGAAATCCCGACTGCCATGATGGTGGAGATGCTGGCAGATGTTATTGATACAAAATCGGCGGAAGAAAAGCAGGCGGCGTTATTAACGCTTGGTAAGCTACCGGTGGGAGATACCAAAGCTGTATTTGATAAGCAGCTCGCGAAAATGGAAGCGGGGAAGTTGAGTCCGGAGGTATATATAGAATTATCAGAGGCCATCGACAGTTCGCATTCCGCGGTATTAAAAGACCGCTATGCTGCCATCAGCAAGAAGCTATCGCCTGATGAATTGATGGCATCCTATGCGGGTAGTCTGGTAGGCGGAAATGCGGAACATGGGGGAAGGATCTTCTTCAGGAGCCAGAGTGCCATGTGTATGAAATGCCATGCCTATGATGATTACGGCGGCAATGCGGGGCCGAAGTTAAACGGCATCGCCAGCAGGCTGAGCAGGGAGCAGTTATTGGAAGCACTGATCAAGCCAAGTGCGCGTATTGCTCCGGGTTATGGCGCGGTAACGCTTAAGCTGAAAGATAGCAGTTCCGTTTCGGGGATACTGATGGAGGAAAACGCGAAGAGCCTGGTGATAAAATCGGGAGAGGGCGGTAATATGACCATCGCGAAAGATAAGGTGGAAACCCGCACCAATGCTGCCTCGAGCATGCCAGAGTTAAGGTATGTGCTGAGTAAAAAAGAGATCCGTGACCTGGTGAGTTTCCTGTCGACGCTCAAAGAGGGTTAGCGTTTATGCATCAGATTTAGGATCGGCTTTACGGGCCTTTACGCGGATGATGCTGGTATCAGGTTTGGGTTTTTTGGGCTCATTGTATTTGGCAGCATCATCCCTTTCTTTTGCCAGTGCCGCGTCTTCTTCATCGAGGGAATCTACCCTGATTATCCGCATGGCATTGGCCCGCATGTTTAGGTCGCGGATCTCATCATTGCCCTGCATATGCCAGAGGCATATCATAAAGAATCTTGTATTCTTCGGGAGGGTGAAATTAAAATCGAATACCATATCCTTATCCGTGTAATGCAGCCATTCGCTATCCTGGCAGAAATGAACAGGCTTATCTATATTATACAGCCAGCAGATCAGGATCAGTTTCAACGAGTAGCTTTTATTGTGGTTTCTAAGCGCCTTCGTTTCAAAGGCATTTGCCCCCACGGAGATTTGCAGCTCTTTCTTTTTCTGGATGGCGGTGGTCAGTTTATGTGATCCCAATGCGCCAAGGGGATATCGTGGATGGATATCCATTTCTCTTAACCGCCTGATGAGGAGAAAAGGGTTATTCAGCGGTTCTTTGCGCATTTTTGATTGCGCCCGCTGATAAAAATCAGAAATTTTATAACGATCAAAATATTCCTTGATGATGCTGTTGAGGTCGGCCGCCAGGTTATTGACAAAAACGGTGCGTGAGATCTGCTTTTCAAAATCGGGGTGTACCGCCTGTGGGGAGGCAAATTTAGGGCGGCGTGGCTTTCTTTCCGGCAGTCCGAAAGAATCGAAATTTTTTTTTGCCATTTTGGGATATTTTGATTATATTGACAATCTCGGATTGAATATAATTAAAAAGCTTCACATGTTCGCTTCCTTCCCTGACAATTACCTGATTTTTTCCTGACAATCCCCTGATCTTCACCTGACTTTCCCTGACTTTACCTGACCTTTGCTGACTTTACCTGACTTACCCTGACTTCAGACCGCTTTAGGTTCTGATTTCCTCCGTCTTAACTTCGAACATTCTAAGGTAGGGAGTACAAAGGCGTTGAGAAGTTTTTTGAAGGCATAAAAGAAGGGTTTTTAAAGGCATTGAGGCAGCATTGGCGTTTGGAGTATCCCCTGCGTTGATCACAAAGAAAGCTGCAGTTGGGTGGAAGGCACCATCCTCGCCGGAACTGTCGCTTTGATATTTTCGGCGGTAGTGAAAGGTTCTGCCGCACTAAGACCCTCGGCCGCACAGATCCGGTAAACCGGCGTCTCCACATGCCGGGAAGCCACCACGATCTCAATCCCATCAGCCTGGGACTCAAAAAGCTCCTTCACCAACTCGGGACAATTATTATTCTGCGAAAGATGGGAAAGAAAAAGATGGCTCATAAAATCTGGCCGGCAAGCCAGGAAAAGCTCCATCGCCTGCTTATTGGAGAGATGTCCCAATCCACCCCGGATACGATTCTTCAAATGCCATGGATAACTGCTATTCTCCAGCATGGCCTCATCATAATTCGATTCGAGGAAGGCGGCGTGACAGTTACTGAAATGCCGGGTGAGTGAATCGCAGGGGCGGCCGATATCGGTGAATACCCCCACGCGTGTTCCGCCATGCTCAATAACAAAACTATAAGGGTCGGCGGCATCATGGTGTTTGCGGAAAGCATGGATCACCATCTTGCCGATGGCAACAGGACTGGCGTCACAGAAATCATTCACCAGTTCATGGGCGATGAATAATCGCCCGTTTTGCATGGTGCCCTTGTTGATGTAAACAGGAAGGGAGAACTTTTTAGAGAGGATCGTTAATCCCCTTATATGATCGGAATGTTCATGTGAAATGAAAATCGCGCGCACCTTATTGATGTCAAGTTCCGCGCGCTGCATGCGTTTGAGGATCTCCTTGCAGCTGATGCCGGCATCAACCAGGATGGCATCATCATCGTTGCCGATGTAGTAGCAGTTGCCGTTGCTTCCGGAATTAAGTGAACTAACGTAAAGTGACATGCAGGCTGAAAATTAAGCACGAAAGTACAGGAATGAAAGAGAATGCAAAAAGCAGGCGAGAAGCCTGCTTTTTTTTGAGTCTCTACATAAACTTATGCCGGAGTAAGTTCTTCTTTTTCGCTCCTTACATTCTTTAGTACCGGAGAAGCTTCCGCATCAATGATCACTTTGATGGCCTTTTCCTTACCAGCATCACCAAACACTTTATAAGCTTCCAGCATATCATCCAGTACAAAGTGGTGGGTGATCAGTTTATTAGGTTGCAACTTGCCGGAGCTGACCGTCTTCAGCAGCATGGGGGTAGTATTGGTACTTACCAGTCCGGTGGTGAGGGTGATATTACGAATCCACAGGTCCTGCAGTTGCAGATCAACGCTGTGCCCGTGAACCCCTATCACGGCAATATTACCACCCGGACGGATAATTTTCTGGCAGAAGTTAAAAGTATCGGGAATGCCCACGGCTTCAATAGCCACGTCTACTCCATCCCTGGTGGACGACATGATCTTTTCCACCACATTCTCTCTGGTGGAGTTGATGGTTTCGGTTGCCCCGAATTTTCTGGCCATATCGAGGCGGTTATCGTCGAGGTCGATCATGATAATACGGGAGGGAGAATAAAACTGGGCGGTGAGCAAAGCGGCCATCCCGATAGGACCCGATCCCACGATTGCGACTGTGTCGCCGGGTTTAACGCGTCCGTTTATGACACCGATCTCGTAACCGGTGGGCAGTATATCACTTAACATCACCAGGGCTTCTTCGTCGGAACCCTCAGGAATATGGTGCAGGCTATTGTCCGCATGGGGGATGCTGACGTATTCTGCCTGGGTTCCATTTATGAGGTGGCCCAGGATCCATCCGCCATCTTCGCAGTGGGCGTATAGGCCCCGCTTGCAATATTCGCAGGTGCCATCGGAGGTGATGCAGGAAATGATAACATGGTCACCTTTTTTAAAATTACGAACGGATGCACCCACTTCCTCCACAATACCCACCCCTTCGTGGCCCAGGATGGTGCCGGGTTTAACGGTTGGAACTTTACCTTTTATGATGCCGAGATCAGTACCGCAGATGGTTGTCTTCAGGATTCTGACAAGTGCGTCGGTTGGCTTGTTGATAACGGGAACAGGAACATCTTTGTATTCAATTTTACCGTCACCAAAATATACAAGCGCTTTCATTGTTTCTTTCATGATGAATTATTTATTAGCACTGTAATGATTTATTAACTCTTTAAGGTAGCGAAATGAATATGTCCGGCAGATGAGGGAAGTCAGGGAGGGAGATGATAGATTTCATTGTGAGCCTGGATTGCGAAAAAAGCACGAATTTAAAGGGATGAAAGAAGTTCAACGATTGAAGTTACGCATGCAGGAAATGTATGACGGCGAACCATGGCTCGATGTAAGTCTGCTGCCGGTATTGAGGCAGGTGCCGGCCTGTCTGGCGGCAAAGAAGCTCAGGCCCGACCGGAATTCGATCTGGGAGATCGTGAACCATCTCGCGGCATGGAAGGAGGCGGTGCTGCGCCGCTTAACGGTGGGAAAGGAAACCAGTCCCGAGCATAATTTTTTCCTTCCCGTAGAAAACAAATCCGATGCATCCTGGGAGGCATCGCTGAAGGCATTGGAGCAGGCGCACAAGAAGTGGATGATGTTTCTGGAAGGGATGGAGGATAAGGACCTCGACAAAATCTATTATGGCAATCGCAGCTGGCATTACCATATAGAGGGACTGATACAGCACGATGCTTATCATCTCGGGCAAATTGTTTTGTTAACAAAACTGATACCTGCCGATAACCAGATCTGACAAATTCATAAACCATAATTCTATTAATATGAGTAAGAAAATTTTAATGCTGACCGGAGATTTCGTGGAAGATTATGAGATGATGGTTCCTTTCCAGGCGCTGTTATCAGTGGGATTGGAAGTGCATGCTGTTTGTCCGGGTAAGAAAGCGGGCGAAAACATTGCGACCGCTATCCATGATTTCGTGGGATTTCAGACCTATGCCGAATTGAGGGGACATAATTTCACCCTCAACAAGAGTTTTGATGAAGTGAACCTCGATGATTATGATGGGCTCTATGTATGCGGGGGAAGGGCACCGGAGTATATAAGGCTGAATGAAAAAGTGCTGGACTATACAAGGCATTTTTTCGAGAAGAATAAACCCGTTGCTGCTATCTGTCATGGTTTACAAATACTGACTGCTGCCGGTGTTGTAAAAGGACGGACCCTCACGGCCTATGCGGCGGTGGGCCCCGAGGTAACGCTGGCCGGAGGAAACTATAAAGAGATCCCCGTTACGGATGCGATAACCGATGGTAATCTCACCACCTCACCCGCATGGCCAGGGCATCCTGCCATACTGCGGGAGTTCTATAAGTTGCTGGGGATAACCATTAGCGGAAACTAACCGGCACGAACAACCGCAATAGCGCAATTAATTTTTACTGTCGAGGATGACGGGCGTATTTCCTTTGCCCATGATGATCACTTTTGCATTTTGTGATTTAGCTATCTCCAGTTGAGCCTTGATGCCTTCGTATTGCAGTTGCCTGTCGGTCAGACTTTCACTGATGATACGCTGGTAGTCGGAGATACCCTGTGCCTCCACACGTTTGCGCTCGGCTTCCTGTCTTTCTTTCTGCAGCACGAACTGCATTTTCTGAGCATCCTGTTCGGCATTGATCTTTTGTTCGATGGTAGCCTTTACCGATTGAGGGAGGGTGATATTGCGCACCAGCAGGTTTTCGAGCAGCAGACCTCTTTTCTTGAAATCCGTTTCGATGGTCTTGAAGATCCTTTGCTGGAATTCATCACGCTTGGTGGAGTAGAGGGCGACGGCATCATAATAGACGGCGTTGTCGCGGATACGCGTGCGCGTTATAGGGCGGACGATCTTGTCTTCATAGTCGGCCCCGGTTTCCTGCAGCAGCATGGGAGCATCAACAGGAATGACGCGATAAAGCACGGAGAGATCGATGGTCACTTCAAGACCATCGGCAGTGAGCACACGGATGGCATCATCGCCGGGCTTCTGCGCTTCGTCCTGGATGCCGCTCATGGTATAGTTGAGGGTCTTGACATCGAGCCTTTCAATTTCAAGGAGCGGATTGATAAAATGGAGACCGCTGGTGAGAACATCCTTCTGCACTTTACCGAAAAGTTTTTTGACGCCAATTTGTCCCACGTCAATCTGGATGATACAGGCCGTGATGATGCCGATGGCGAAAAGTCCGAGGGCAATGGACCTGAGAGTACCGGCAAAGCGACGGATAGGTTCTTCCGATTTAGCGATGCCGAAGGAGGCGAGGAAGAGGATGACTCCGATAATTATAAGTGTCATAGTGCATGAATTTAATTTTATATTTTCATTTCGAAATTATAATATGAAAAGATCAATAGGGGCCAGTCTGGCCATCATGATGTTCCTGCAATATTTTACCTGGAGTGCCTGGTATGTAACGATGGGCACTTATATGAAAAGCAATCTGGGATCATCGGATGTGCAGATTGGTGCGGCCTTTAGTGCGCTGGCCATCGCCACGATGATATCCCCCTTTTTTGTGGGCATGGTGGCCGACAGGTTTTTTGCTGCGCAGCGTATCATGGGGGTGCTGCACCTGGTGGGGGCGGCGCTGTTGGTACTGGCCACGCAGGTGAGTGGCAATACTGCGTTTTATTGGGTGATACTGGTGTATTCGCTGATGTATATGCCCACCATTGCGCTGAGTAATAATGTTGCCTTTACGCAGATGACGGATCCGGGAAAACAGTTTCCCTGGATCAGGGTATTTGGAACGGTGGGATGGATCGTGGCGGGGCTGCTGGTAGGCAATCTCGGCATTGAGAAAAGCGCCAATACATTTTTTTTAGCGGCACTGTGTTCGGCGGCGTTGGGACTCTATAGTTTTTCCCTTCCCGATACGCCGGCCAGGGGAAAAGGTGTTGCGGTAAGTGGCGCGCGGGCGTTGGGCAGTGATGCCTTTGTATTGTTCAGGGATAAGCCTTACCTGGTATTCTTTATAGCGGCGGTGCTGGTATGTATTCCGCTGGCCTTTTATTATGGATTTGCGAATCCGTTTCTGAATGAGATCGGCATGACCAATTCGGCGGGTAAGATGATATTGGGGCAGGTATCGGAGGGACTGTTTATACTGGCGATACCGTTTCTGATCAACCGGATCGGGGTGAAGTATATGCTGATGATCGGCATCATTGCGTGGATCGTGAGGTATGTATTATTTGCCTATGGCTATGGCGATCCCAATAGCTGGATGTTGTATACCGGCATTATACTACACGGCGTCTGTTATGATTTCTTTTTTGTGACGGGTTATATGTATTCGGAGAAGAAGGCTGGGGAGAAGATCAAGAATTCGGCGCAGGGCTTGTTTACGTTTGCTACCTATGGGTTGGGCATGTTTATAGGAACCTGGTTTTCGGGATTTGTGGCATCCTACTACCAGCAGGGCGAGGGACATGACTGGAGGAGTATCTGGCTGGTGCCGGCGGCGATTGCTTTTGCGGTGCTGGTCTATTTCCTGCTCTTTTTCAGGGAGAAGAAAGTTCCCGATGCTGTTGCGGTGGAGGAAGTTTAAGCTGCTTTCGCCATGCATAATAAGGAAAACATATACCGGGCATTTCTGCAATTGATAAGGGAGAAGGTTTTGAATCTTCAGACCATATTGGGCGACCTGCGCGAGAGTGCGAGTAATGAAACCAAGAGTACGGCCGGCGATAAACATGAGACGGCTTTGGCGATGCTGCAGATAGAGCAGGAAAATACGAGGAGGCAGTTGGCTGACGCAATGGAGCAGTTGGGGGTGATGGAGAAGCTGGATTATGGGCATGGGGGAGAGAGGGTGGGGAAGGGGAGTTTGGTAGGGACGGATAGGGGGATGTTTTTACTGGCTGCGGCGGTGGGGAAGATTAAGGTTCCGGGAAACAGAATTAATGAGGGATCAAAGATTGCCGAGGAAACAAAGTTTGGCACTAGCTCAAAGATAGAAGAGGAAGCAAAGTTTAAGGAAGGATCATATGTTGCCGTGCAAACCATCATCTCGATTTCACCTCAATCTCCCTTGGGCAAGGCTTTGACGGGTAAAAGAGTTGGCGATAAAGTAGAAGTTAACAAGTTGGAGTACAGGATAATATCAGTAGAATAGAGAGGTTAAAAGGGTTTCAGATTTTTTTTGGATGAATGGGCTGAAACCCTACCTTTGCAACCTCTTAGAAGGAGACCAACAACTGCTTCTGGGGTCCGGGAAGTAGCGCAGGCCGGTAGCGCACCTGGTTTGGGACCAGGGGGTCGCAGGTTCGAATCCTGTCTTCCCGACATAAAAAAAGCTTGACACATAACGTGTTAGGCTTTTTTCGTATTAGGTAGTGAAGACAATAAGTGACCCAAATACACCTTAAATGGGTCACGAATGGGTCACAAAAATTTAAAGGGTACTGTAAGCATTACAAACTACAAAGAGCGCGTTCGATTGCGATGGCGGTATCTGAACAAGCGCTATTCACTATGCAGTGGTCCATACAATTCCGTAAATCTGTTGCAGGCCCGAAAGCTTGCTATTCAAATCGAACAAGACATGGCTGTCCAAGCATTTGATCCTACTTTAAAAAAATACAAGCCTGTCGCTGTACTTTCTTCTAAGCCTTTATCGAAATCTTTACCAACATTATTTATTGAATGGGTAACAAACATTAGAAACAGAGATGTTGAAGCCAGTGTGGATTATAGCCTAACGCTACGCATGCTGCAACATTGGGGCGTTTTTTTAATAAGTGAAATTGTAGCCAGGCTTTCAATAGAAAAGATTAGCCCAAAGACCTACAAAACCCGCTTACGGTTATTGAAATCATTCTTTTCTTGGTTAGTTCGAAATAAGGTAGTTGATAATAATCCATTAGAGGACGTACGACCGCGCAAACAGACCAGAGAAATTAAACCCAATCGGAAACCTTTCACTCTTGATAAAATGCGTAAAATTCTGGAAGCTCTGGAGAACGATACGTTTTTACCCCAATGTTCGCGTTATAAGCATTCAACTTACTACCCCTTTGTTTTTTTTATTTTCCAAATGGGTGTACGTCCAGCGGAAGCCGTAGGGCTACGTGTTGAACACATCAAACTGGAATCAAACACCGTAGAAATAAAGGAAACATTAGCTCGTACGATCAATGGTTCTCATTCTGGAGTCAGGATCAGGAAAGAAACTAAGAATGGGAAGCAACGTTTCCTTCCTTTGGATGGCAAACTGAAAGGTATATTGGCATCTCTGATAAAAGATAAAGCTAACGATGCGCTGGTATTCACTTCACCCATGGGGAAGGCCATTGATGATCGGATGTTCCAGAGAAGAGTTTTTCGAAAAGTTCTTGAAGGATTGCAGATAGAGTACCGCGTTCTTTATGCGAGCAGACATAGCTTTGGTAGCCGATGTATAGAAGCTGGCTTAACACCAGTAATGACAGCATTTCTAATGGGAAATAATCCAGAGACAGCACTAAGAAATTACGTTCATTAAATCAGTTTGCCCGCAAATCTGCCTCAACTATGATATTGTAATGCGGTAATACAGATGCTTACATAACAAATCCATCTTGAAAATATTTTTCTAAAAAAGCTTGTTGATGTCATTCCCGTTTGATACTATTGTAAGGGAGCCTGGAATTATTTGTTCGATCTATCCACAGCTATTCTGGTCATTCGACTGGCGCTGAGTAACATCTTCTTCTCCAGGTTTACCTATAATAAATTGCTGTGCATAAAAATGGAGGCAAAGCAAAAGGCGTAGCAGTCGTTTACAGCTGCAAACAATCTCATTATGAGAACAAAAATTACGAAGCTGACTCGGTCAGCTAATGAAGGAGTATGCCTGTACCAAGTGTTAGTGTATAGGCGGCTTGCTAGTAAAAAGAACCTGGTGAAAATTGACGACGACGTTAATTATGCAAGCGTAATCGTCGAAATCAATGATCCCATCATTCACATTCGCGAGTATGAGTATTTATTTATAATCAAGGCAACGCTAAATGATTATAAACTCCATAACAGTACAATTAGAGAGAATCAGTTAGTATCCAACCTAAAATTCTCTTTCAAGGGTTGCGAGAGCCGTGTAAAAGTTAAAGAATATTTAGTTGCTCAGATTTCTGAGAAAACTTTTGTGCCGCAAATAAATGCTGATCATAATAATCGAGCTAGCAATAAAACTGGACTAGAATCCAGGTTCGTCAAAAAGATAGACAATGACCACATTGAAATTTAAGGCTAAGGAAATCACACGTTTTGAACTAAAAAAGACTGATCGAGCTATTGAAATCATTATAGCTTCCAGAGATCAAATTGATCTATTTGAAGCATTAAGGAGAACAGGATTTTTTCTTGAAAATCTTGCGAAGAGTAAAATTAGTTTCATGGATATGTTCTTAGCAAATAGACCATGTATACCGAAAGGCTGGTTCGTTATTGGCGATGAACTCCATTAATCGACTCTACCTTACGATGATGTCTCAGGGCTACAAAATGCCATTGAAGGGAAAACGTGGATTCAGGATTAGACCAGATATACAAATTGAAAAAGCCTTCGACAACTACTTGATCTTGACCCGCGCCTCAAATAGCGCGGAGTTGCAGGCAGGTAATATTTGTTTACCAAAATTTTCTTTTATAATAACTGGTATTACCCTGATTTTATAAATATTATTATTACTGTTCTTATTAGTGGCATGGTATACGTTAGTATTGAAGCTATTCCCGCTTGAACATTGACAAATTCTAACCAGGATGCACACCTTTTTCGGCCTGGAAAATCACTTTTTAAGAAACAGCAGAGAATAAAATTACAAGCTTAAAGAAATTAAAAATGCGCACAAATAAGAAAATACCTAGCGATAAAGCCTTTATCCAAATGAGCCTTTTGTTATTGCAATCATCAGCATTCACACATGCTGAAAAATTTATAATTTCTTATATAATAAGCGGGCAAAGGCCAGGTACCGTATGCTTTGAATCTAATAGTAATTTAAGCGCAAAGCTAAATATGGGTATGACGACAATTAAGGAAGCTTTATTCAAATTTGATGAAATAGGCATACTTAAAAAGTTCACTAAAACCACCCTGGACGATTACGGTAAACCGCACACCTACAGAAAACTTAGAATTGATAAAGATGTTTTGGCAGGTATTCTCAACAAATCAGAGGTGAAACGTAAGGCACAGACCATTGCCAATCATCTTGCCAAAACAGAAAAAATAAGAACGAGAAAGAAAAGTCGGAATCAAAACACTTCCGTTGAACAATTAGATTCTGTGGTTGTAGAAGAAAAAAACGTTAACCAAGGAAGATGCTGACATCAAGCTACGAGCTTGGGTAAAATGGAGAGAAACTGAAGGAAAAGTAACGAAATCCAAAGATTACAAAACAATTGAGTCTAATATCCTTCTTACTTTGGATGATTTCCTCCCAACATGTGGCTGGGGTGAAGCATTACAGCCCTACCTAATGGATTTTATAAATGAAAATCTATTGATTAAAGCACCCCGAAAATTATCCGAAGAAACCTGGCAAGCATGCACGTTGGCAAAGGATTTAGGGGCACTTGGTGCAACACATAGTACTTTGTTCAATTTCTGATCAGTTTTCTCAATTGATCCAAGTTGGCTAAGGTACTGGTAAAAGATGGCCAAATTAGATATATTGCGAGCTAATAATAAGTGTTGTAGAAATGCCAAAACTTGACCTCCAAACCCTGGAAAGCTGGCTCTGGGATAGTGCTAATATCCTACGAGGTTCCATTGATAGCTCAGACTTTAAAAACTACATATTTGGACTGCTTTTCCTCAAGCGTGCCAACGACGTTTTTGAGGAAGAGGTCCAGACCCTTATCAGCCGGGACGGCCTTAGCCGTCCCGATGCTGAAGAGGAAACCTACTTTTTTATCCCCAAAGAAGCCCGCTGGGAAGAAATAAAGAAGCATACGGAAAATATTGGTGTTGCGCTGGATAAAGCCTTCGCTGCCATTGAAAGAGAAAACACCAGTTTAGAAGGTGTACTCTCCACCACCAAATTCGGTGACAAGGAGAAGCTCAGCGACGATGTATTGCAAAGGTTGTTACGTCACTTCAACCAATATTCCCTTAAAAACCAGGACCTGTATACCCCAGATCTCCTGGGTGATGCTTACGAATACCTTATCAAACAGTTTGCTGATGATTCAGGCAAGAAGGGCGGAGAATTCTATTCTCCCCGTGGTGTTGTAACCACTATCGTTCGACTGATCAAACCCCAGGTGGGTCAAAAGGTGTATGATCCCACATTTGGATCTGGCGGTATGCTCATTGAGTCAGCCAAGTACGTTTCTGAACTACCTGGTGGGAAGGTCGGTAACAACGTAAACATTTCTCTTTATGGCCAGGAAAAGAATATTGGAACCTGGGCCATCGGTAAGATGAACATGATCTTACACAATTACAATGATGCGGATCTTCGCAAAGGTGATACCCTGGTAAATCCCCAACATAAAGATGACCGAAACGATTTGATGTTGTTTGACCGCGTGATCGCCAATCCTCCATTTTCTATGGATGCCTGGTGGACACCCGCGGAAGTTAGCCAGGAAACAAAGTTGGATGCCAGCGGAAAAGAAAAAAAGATCACACCCAATTACAGCAAGGTAGTGGTAGATAAATTCGGAAGATTCCAGTACGGCATTCCTCCTCGTGGCTATGCTGATCTGGCTTTTCTCCAGCACATGATCGCTGTTTTGAAACAGGACGGCAAAGCTGGCGTAGTACTACCGCATGGTACGCTATTTCGAAGTGGTGCAGAAGGAACCATTCGGGAGAAGCTATTGAAAGAGGATCTGGTGGAGGGAATTGTGGGACTTCCGCCAGCCTTATTCTATAACACTGGTATTCCCGCCAGCATCTGGATCATCAATAAGAGTAAACCCAAGCATCTTAAGAACAAAGTTATTATCGTGGATGCCAGCGGAGAATACAAAGAAGGAAAGAACCAGAATGAATTGCTGGAGCCGCATATCAAAAAAATCGTGGAAGCCTATGATCATTTTGCACTGGAAACGGCACATGATGGCGTAAGCGAAAAGTTTGCACGGCTGGTGGATGTAAAAGAAATCACAGACAACGACTACAACCTGAATATATCACGTTACATTGACGCCAGTGAGCGGGAAGCAGAGATTCACCTGCATCATGTAAAGGCGGAGCTAGAGAAGTTGGAAGAAAGGGAAAGAGAGATTGATGAAAGATTGGCTACATTTTTAAATGAGCTGGGAATATGAGTGGAGAATATAAAGTAACCCCAATAGGCGATATTCCTAAAGATTGGAATGTTTGTCATGTGGAAGATTTTCTGCTTGACAAAAAAGGCGCTATGAAAATTGGTCCATTTGGTAGCCAACTTAAAAAAGATTCGATGGTACCAGATGGAATAAAGGTGTATGGTCAGGAGAATATTTTTGCTAAAGACATGTCTTTCGGTGACAGATTTATATCTCACGATCACTTTGAGCGCCTTAAAACCTGTGAATTGTTTCCAGGGGATTTCATCATATCAATGATGGGTACAATTGGAAAATGTATGGTTGTACCTAAGGGAATAAGAAAAGGAATAATGGACTCACACCTTCTTCGCCTTCAGTTAAACGAAGAGAAAATGTTAACCGATTTTTTGACTCAGCTGTTTTCGTCTCCTTTGGTGCTTGACCAAGTAAAAAAATTAGCCGTTGGTGGGATCATGGACGGTTTAAGTTCTGGGATAGTTAAGAAGATTCTTTTCGTATGTCCTCCACCAGATGAACAAGAAAAAAGCGCCGAAATCCTCTTCACTGTTGATGAAAAGATCGAAGTTATCGAAGAGCAGATTGCACAAACCACGGAGCTGAAGAAAGGGCTGATGCAAAGGCTGCTCATCAAAGGTATTGGTCATACGCATTTCAAAGAATCTCCGTTGGGGGAGATACCTGAGAGCTGGCAACCTGTTATTTTAGATGACATTGCAGACGTAAAAAGGGGCCTTGCATCCCAGCATTTACTCTATGTGGATAGTCCTGCAGATGGAGTGAGACTGATTCGGATTAATGACTTTAAGAGATATGATCCAAAATACATAAAAGAAACTCCTGAAACCCAAAAGTTAACCCTCCAAACAAATGATATTTTGATTGCTGGCACAGGAGCGACTGCTGGAATTACAACCTATATTACAGAGGAGTGGCATGGCTTACCATTCAGTTACAATGCGCCAAGAATTAGGGTAAACGGTGAAGTAATACCGAGATATTTGTTCTACTATTTAAACAGTAGTGTTGTAATTGATCAGCAACAAAAACTATTTACAGGTAACGCACAGCCATTTTTGGACACAAGAGCAATAAGCAACTTCAAAATTGGTTTACCTCCAATGGAAGAACAAAGGAAAATTGCATCCATTCTTACGGAAGTCGACCACAAAATCTCAATACTTCAAGACAAAAAAATCCTCTATGTAAATTTGAAGA
Source organism: Flavihumibacter sp. ZG627 (assembly GCF_000814325.1). Taxonomy (GTDB): domain Bacteria; phylum Bacteroidota; class Bacteroidia; order Chitinophagales; family Chitinophagaceae; genus Flavihumibacter. The sequence goes on from NZ_JPHF01000001.1 coordinate 769,513, forward strand.
AAGGTCTCATGCAAAAACTTTTGACAGGAAAACTTCGTGTAAACCACCTAATTGAAAGCGAGGTCCTTGCATGAGCCAGTCAGACAAATACGACAACCTACTTGAGCTTAACCAAGAAGCTTACCAAAGGCTTCTAAAGGTCACTGACGATAATACTACTGTTCATGAATTGATCGATGGGCCAAACTGGTACCAGTTAACCTATGATCTTTTTAGAAGTTCGCCCCTTGACAGCTTTGAGGATTTTCTGCGCATCATTGCCTACACTTACTCCTGGATGCCCACCATCCCGACTGTAAAAGTCAATTACATTTTAGACAAGGAAGAGCTATTGGAAAGGCTAAGGTCCTTACGAAAAGGAGACTTTTATTTGCTGCCAGACTTATTAAAGCAATTGATTCCCGTTATCAATAACAGCCTAGTTGGTGTTTCTAAAGTCCTTCACTTTATAGCGTCCGATCACGTTCCTATCATTGACCGAAATGTCCTGAGTGGCTGGACCTTCTTTTTCTCCTCAGAGTACCCCAATCTGAGCGTTCCTAAGATGCCACATTATAAAACGGCCCTGAACCAAAAACATATTCCTCAATACCTGGAGTACCGAACGGTGCTAAATAAATGGGCTGTAAACTGTGATACGTCAGTAAGCATGCGGGAGCTGGAATCTGCACTTTTCTACCTGGGGAGGACTGTTACGCTTGACAAATTTAAAGTCTATCAACCTGCTTTATGAGCCATTCACCCGAATACCTTCATAGCGAACTACCTGCCATTGAGCTGTTCCAGAGGCTGGGTTACGAGTATTATGATGGCTGTCTAACTGACGAACGTAGCGACATTACGGAAGTGGTGTTAAAGGATCGATTGATGAGTGCCATTACCCGAATCAATCCCTGGATCAGCACTGTTAATCTGCAAAAAGCATTTGACAAGATCACCAGCATCCAGGGAGCATCGTTAATGGAAATAAACCAGCAGATCTGGGAGTTACTTCGTGGTGCAACTTATTCGGTTAAACAGGTTGTAAATGGCAAAGAAGAATTTATACCTGTTTCATTCATCGATTATCAAAATCCAGACAACAATGATTTCCTGGTGGTGAACCAGCTTCGTTGTCACGGACGTACGCTGAACTCCATACCTGACATCATTGTTTTTGTAAATGGCTTGCCTCTTGCAGTTATTGAGTGCAAGGCCCCAGGTGCACAAAACGCTTTTGATAAAGCTTATAGTGATCTTCGATTTTACGAATCGAATTCTGAAAAGCTTTTCCACTTCAACCAGATCATGGCTGGCATCTACGGTGTTGGCGGCAAATATGGCTGTATAAATGCCCCACAGGCGTTTTATTCAGTTTTCAAAACCAAAAAGGGAGAAGTTCCAGCAGAAATTAAAACTGAGCAGGATAAACTTATTTACAGCCTATTTAAGAAGGATTATTTGCTTGAGCTGATTCGCCATTTTGTGATCTTTGAACTAGAAGAGGGTCGCACCATTAAGAAGCTTCCCCGCTACCAACAAATAAGGGCTACAAATAAAACGATTGAGAAACTTCAGCAGGGTGAAGGTGGTGTTGTCTGGCATACCCAAGGCAGCGGGAAAAGTATCACAATGGCTTATGTTACCCGTAAACTTCAGGCTCCTGAATTTGGGTTTAATAATCCCACGGTGCTGATTCTAACTGATAGAAAAGACCTGGACCAGCAGATCACTGGCACTTTCCGCAACATAGGTTTTAAAAATGTAAGCCAGGCAACATCGGTTAAGCACCTGGATAAACTTTTGCGGAATGATTACGGCGGGATCATTACTACAACCCTTCAAAAGTTTCAGGAAACAGAAGCTGAAGCAACGGCTGGCGAAGAAGACCAAACAGCGCAGGATGAACACGAAAACCTATTGATTGAAAAGTCCATCAAGGATCGTGTTCTTACTAAGATTACTAAGCTTTTAGTAGATAATAAATGGGTAGAACGAGATAGGGAAGAAATTGTATTGGAGGAACTCTCCAGTAAAGAGAACTTATATGTTTTGGTGGATGAAGCGCATCGATCCCAGTATGGATTTCTGGCTTCCTTCATGCGAACGGTGCTTCCCCACGCCAAGTTTGTCGCCTTTACTGGAACACCACTATCCAAGGAAGAAAAGTCAACGCTGGCCGAGTTTTATGGTGGGGAGTACCTGGATGTATACACCATCAAAGAATCAGTTGCGGACGGCGCTACCGTTGAACTTTTGTATGATGAGGGTATTGCGAAGCTCGATGTCAAAAAGAAAGAACTGGATGCCGAGTTCGAAGCAAAATTTGGTCATGAGTCGGATGAAAAGAAAAACCTTCTAAAGCATAAAGCACTTAAGAAATATCAGCTATCAACAGAGAGGCTGACAGATATTTCAAAACATTTATTAAAGCACTTTTCCGAAAAGATCCATCCAAATGGACATAAAGCATTACTGGTTACTGATGGAAGATTTGCCGCCATTAGGTATAAGCAAATAATCGAACAGCTTAAACACGAAGGGTTACACGACTTTGAAATAAAGGTTGTGGTGAGCATCGGTTCACCCAAGAGTGATGATATAGCCAGGGAATATTATGAGACGGTGACCTGGAATAAGGAGCACCCAGAAGATCGAAAGCCCATTTGGGTTGTGGCACCAGAAGACATCAAGGCAACTACCGACGATTTTAAACTTCCATATGGTGATCCCAACGAGCGCGAGAAATCGGGAAAGAAAAAATATGATAATACCGCCATCCTGATTGTGTCGGACATGCTACTAACAGGTTATGATGTTCCTGTTGCATCCTGTCTCTACCTGGATAAACCACTAAAAGAGCACAATTTACTTCAGGCAATTGCGAGGGTAAACCGAAGTGGTAAAGGAAAACAAGCTGGGTACATCATGGATTACTACGGTATCACCGAATACCTGATCCAGGCCCTGGAGATCTTTAGTGGAGATCTTAAGCGAAGCGATATTGTAAAAGACATCACAGAAGAATATCCCAGGCTGGAGCATAACCACACCAAGCTGGTTGATTTTTTCAAACCCATAAAGCTGGATCGGAAATACCAACGTGACCAGTTTATGGAAGAAGCTGTGTTATACATCGAACCCCAGGACCTTCGTGATAAGTTCAAAGAGCTGCTTAAAGATTTCAATAAGTCCATTGCCATTGTGCTTCCCAATACAAAGGCTATGAAGTTCCTGTATGACTTTAGGCTATTCAATGAGATCAGGCTAAGGGCAAGGAACGCGTATCCTGATGATGAAGAACTGAGAGTGACTAAAGAAGAAAGCCAACTTCTCCAGGAGATCATTGATGAACACCTGAAATCGCAAGGTGTAGAAAACCTGCTCAAAGAACCTGTGTCCATCATTGATCGGGAGAAGTTCAGGGAAGAAATCAAAAATGCAGCTCCTGCCACCCGGGAGTTGAAAATGCGCAATAATCTGAAGCATGTGATCAAAGTGGGTCTGGACAAGAATCCTGACTTTTACAAGCCCCTGGCTGAACGCCTGGAAGAACTGCTCAAGTTGGATAAACAAAAGCGGATCACGCAAACCGAACTACTCAAGGCTTATGCTGACATACAGGACGACATTGCAGACCATCAAGCCGAGGGTGAACAAAAAGGTTTTGTTACAGAGTGCCAACGAGCCGTGTATGACTCAATGAAGATCGTTTTTGATGGTGATGCTGAAGATGCCACCAGAACCTTGTTTGATTTAATTGCAGGAGAACTGGGGATTGTTGGTTGGGAGGAAAAGAGCATGGTTCAGAAAGACATTGAGAATAAGTTAACAAGGTTTTTGAAAACCAAAATGGAACGTTCAGCCGCTAAGGTGAAGGCGCAGGAATTAATAGATGTATTAAAAAGAAATAAAGATGCGTAGTGTGAGGTATGGTTCCAGGTTGATCCAATACTCTATCCAACCCAGGGAGGGGCTTAAGTCGCATTATATAAGCGTTGAGCGGCATTCTGGGGTGGTGTTGAAAGGGAAACATGTTTCCGATACCGCTGCCGACAAAATGATCCTCAAAAAAGCCAAATGGATCCTGGATAAACTGGATGTTGTCGGTACCGTGAATGAAGGTGATATTGTCACTGGTTCCAGGCTACCTTACCTGGGGAAAACGTATTACGTTCAAATTCTGGTTGACAGGAAAATAGAAACCCCTCTGGTTCAATTCAATTATTCCAGGTTTACCATTACTGTCAAATCCCTTGATGGAAACCAGAAAGAAATTCAGTTGGCCCTACAAAAATTTTATAAAGAAAAAGCCACAGAGAAAATTATACCCAGGGTTGAAAAACTCACTTCAAAAACAGGATTACGGTGTCACGGTGTCCAACTTCGCAAAATGACCCGTCGCTGGGGAAGCTGCACTGCCAGGAATAAGATCTTATTGAACACTGATGCCATCAAGCTTCCGTTTTCGCTTATTGACTATCTCATTATTCATGAACTGGTACACACAAAAGTGAAAGATCATTCTAAGTTGTTCTGGAAGGAGCTGTCCAAGCATGTAAGAAACTGGAAGACGCTTGATGAAAAGATGAAAGTGATGAAGCTCTAACCGCAATTTTGGACGTTTCCTTGATTGGTGTTAGGTTTATTTTTATGCAATTGATACTTGTACCTAATATCTTCTATGAAGTGGTAACCGAAAGCTGCGAAGGACAGATTTTTTCAGAATTTTTCACTTTGCCAAATCTTATTGAAAGTCGTGAAGCAGCGATTAACAAGTTCTTAGAATTAGTCCTGGAAGAACCGAAAGCAGATGAAACATTTGTTACACTTTACCTGCGTTACCTAAAGACTGGTGAAAGGTTAGAATTACTCAATACTGCAACTTACGAGCATCCTGGAGAAACGCTAAAAGCCCTGGAGCGAGAGCTGTTCCTTTTTCAGAAGGAGAACCTCGCTACGAACGTAGCTATTTTCAATCACGAAAAATTCAATCATATAATCATCTTATTCCCCCGCTTCAAAAATTCTTATCTTCTGGTTAATCCTTCTACCTCCGTTCTAATTGCTTCTATGTATTGGGTGTTTTTAAAGAAAAAAAAAGAGCGTTTTCTGGTAGAATGAAGGCTTATTTGATGGAGTGAATTGATTGAAATTACCGAGACGGGGCAATTTGCGATCAATAAACTTTTCTCTTTACCAGCTTCTATTTTACCGAGATTGACACAATAAATATTAGACATAAAGAGAAGAATAACATTAAATAATTCACAGGCACACCGTAACCCCCCGTTACCCCTGGCCTGCCGGGAGGCAGGCCCAGTATATCAATGTACTATTTGAACACAAGAAGATTTCCATGTCAGCAATTTTCAACTATCAATGATCGGTATATAGCCATCAATCTTTTCCCCATTTTCCTGACTATTTATTAGAAAACAATGGGAATTACAAAAACAGAATTTTACGAGGACAATGTAAACTACCTGGCGTCAGTGTTTGATATACTTGGTCATCCAGCACGACTAACAATCCTATTTTATTTAAAGGAACATGGATCTGCCACTATCGGTGAGCTAACTAATGCAATACCACTTGCCCAATCTACAATCAGTGAACATATCAAGGTGGATATTACGGTCAAAGTT
>NZ_JPHF01000040.1 GCF_000814325.1 Flavihumibacter sp. ZG627
GCTTCTGTTACTGCAGCTGATGTGAGACTGATTGTTGAATTAGGCTGCACAGTGATTGTTCCATTTGCCATTGCTTCTGCGCAAGGGCCAACTGTAGTAACGACATAATTAAATGTTCCCGTAACCGATGGTGTTCCACTGATGGTGAAAACTCCAGCACTGTAATTTCCTAAAACACCTGTCGGAAGTCCCGTTACAGTTGCATCTGTTGCCGTTCCACCTACAGCATAAGTAATATTGGTTATCGGCGTATTAATACATAGTGTCTGCGCTTCCGTAGCTGCAGCTGATGTGAGGCTGATCGATGAATTCGGTTGAACAGTGATGGTTCCGCTTACCGTTTCTTCTGCGCAAGGACCAACTGTTGTAACTATGTAGATGAAAGTTCCGGATTCTGTTGGCGTTCCACTGATTGTGAAAACACCAGCAATGTAAGTTCCGGTAACTCCATCGGGCAAGCCAATAACTGTTGCATCTGTTGCCGTTCCACCTACAGCATAAGTAATATTGGTTATCGGAGTATTAATACATAATGTCTGCGATTCCGTTACTGCAGCTGATGTGAGGCTGATTGATGAATTCGGTTGAACAGTGATGGTTCCGCTTACCGTTTCTTCTGCGCAAGGACCAACTGTTGTAACTATGTAGTTGAAAGTTCCGGATTCTGTTGGTGTTCCACTAATTGTAAAAACACCTCCGCTATAATTACCTGACACGCCTGCCGGAAGTCCCGTGACAGTTGCATCATTACCAGTTCCACCAACTGCATAAGAAATATTGGTTATCGGAGTATTAATACATAGTATCTGTTCTTCCGTTGCTGCAGCTGATGTAAGGTTGATTGTTGAATTCGGTTGAACAGTGATTGTTCCATTTGCAGTTGCTTCAGCACATGGGCCAACTGTTGTAACAGTATAATTGAAAGTTCCGGATTCTGTTG
>NZ_JPHF01000008.1 GCF_000814325.1 Flavihumibacter sp. ZG627
AGGCTGCACAGTGATTGTTCCATTTGCCATTGCTTCTGCGCAAGGGCCAACTGTAGTAACGACATAATTAAATGTTCCCGTAACCGATGGTGTTCCACTGATGGTGAAAACTCCAGCACTGTAATTTCCTAAAACACCTGTCGGAAGTCCCGTTACAGTTGCATCTGTTGCCGTTCCACCTACAGCATAAGTAATATTGGTTATCGGCGTATTAATACATAGTGTCTGCGCTTCCGTAGCTGCAGCTGATGTGAGGCTGATCGATGAATTCGGTTGAACAGTGATGGTTCCGCTTACCGTTTCTTCTGCGCAAGGACCAACTGTTGTAACTATGTAGATGAAAGTTCCGGATTCTGTTGGCGTTCCACTGATTGTGAAAACACCAGCAATGTAAGTTCCGGTAACTCCATCGGGCAAGCCAATAACTGTTGCATCTGTTGCCGTTCCACCTACAGCATAAGTAATATTGGTTATCGGAGTATTAATACATAATGTCTGCGATTCCGTTACTGCAGCTGATGTGAGGCTGATTGATGAATTCGGTTGAACAGTGATGGTTCCGCTTACCGTTTCTTCTGCGCAAGGACCAACTGTTGTAACTATGTAGTTGAAAGTTCCGGATTCTGTTGGTGTTCCACTAATTGTAAAAACACCTCCGCTATAATTACCTGACACGCCTGCCGGAAGTCCCGTGACAGTTGCATCATTACCAGTTCCACCAACTGCATAAGAAATATTGGTTATCGGAGTATTAATACATAGTATCTGTTCTTCCGTTGCTGCAGCTGATGTAAGGTTGATTGTTGAATTCGGTTGAACAGTGATTGTTCCATTTGCAGTTGCTTCAGCACATGGGCCAACTGTTGTAACAGTATAATTGAAAGTTCCGGATTCTGTTGGCGTTCCACTGATTGTGTAAACACCTCCGCTATAATTACCAGACACGCCTGCCGGAAGTCCCGTTACAGTTGCATCATTACCAGTTCCACCAACAGCATAAGTAATACTGGTTATCGGCGTATTAATACATAGTGTCTGCGCTTCCGTAGCTGCAGCTGATGTGAGGCTGATCGATGAATTCGGTTGAACAGTGATGGTTCCGCTTACCGTTTCTTCTGCGCAAGGACCAACTGTTGTAACTATGTAGTTGAAAGTTCCGGATTCTGTTGGTGTTCCACTAATTGTAAAAACACCTCCGCTGTAATTACCAGATACACCAGCAGGAAGTCCCGTGACAGTTGCATCATTACCAGTTCCACCAACTGCATAAGTAATATTGGTTATCGGAGTATTAATACATAATGTCTGCGATTCTGTACCTATAGCCGATGATAAATCAATGCTACTGTTATCGCGTACATTTATATTACCAGTTAACTGCGCCTGATTGCATGGACCAATTGTCCTAACTGTATAGGTATAATTCCCAGGCAGGGTGGGCGTGCCCATAATAAACACAATACCATTATTAATAGTATAATTTACCCCAACAGGAAGATCTTCAATTTCAACTCCCGTTCCACCCCCACCAACAAAGTAACTTATCAATGTAATCGGGGAACCAATACAAATTGTTTGGTTAGTTGTAACTGGTAAGCTTGTACGATTAAGCGTTGAATGTTGATTAACAGTAATTACAGCCTCACCGCTAAGATCACCCGCAGCTGCTGCTCCTTCCTCATCAGATAATGAAGCAATTTTGTAGGTTGTTGAAACGGTAGGAGAAACACTGATGATAAAATTTCCGGAGCCGTTTCCTGATACGCTTCCGCCGCTATTATCAAGTGTAAGTGTCCATGCACCTGTAGCAACTATATTCAAGGAAATGTCTGTGGAACTGCCTGTACAGATTGTAGCCGGGCCGCTGGTTATAGATGCTGAAGGAGTAAAAAATAAAGTTTTACCCGGTATAGCAAATACAGCCACACTTAGCAGCTGCATCATCAAAACAAGTAAAAGAATGACACCCAGCCTCTTCTTATTACCCACTTTCCAAATGAAAAGTATTTCCACAGTTTGGATCATCCGGTGTTGGTTTTTCAAGCATAGAGCCCACCCGACTCAATGCAAAATAGAATTTGGTTATAATGGTTTTCACCAGACTGTTGTAAATGAAAAGATTACCCTATAAATAGGAAGGTTTAGGGCTCCAGGCATAAACACCAGTTTTGGCTCAGCCGTTTTTGACAGGGTACAGGTATCGAAAATCTATCATATAACGGTGCGACCTGCCTCTTAGTATATTGATATAGAAAAACACTTAGATAAGTAACTAAAGGCAATACGGGAGAGGGTGGCAAAAAAAGAGACTGCCTATGTGGACAGTCTCAATGATTCTTCCCGGCATGCACCTTCACAGCAACCGGGACCTGGTTTAGGGGTTAAAACTTACAAGCGTAAAACTAAGGTTTTGAACTAACCTTGCTTGTCCCCCAAAATGGTTATTCTCATCAAAAAGATAAAGGTCCCCGGAAGGAGACCTTTATTATTCTCAACAAAATTATGATCACTTATTCATCGTATTCTTCGCCTCAATGCTCAATGTAGCATGGGGAACAGCACGCAGGCGGGCCTTGTCGATAAGTTTACCGGTAACCCGGCAAATACCATAGGTTTTATTCTCAATCCGCATTAAAGCCTTCTCGAGATGGTCGATAAAGGTTATTTGCCTGCTGGCCATCTGGCTCAACTGTTCGCGTTCCATACTTACACTACCATCTTCCATTGTCATGTAACGGCTCTCACTCTCATCCCCTCCCATCTCATCCTTACGGGTGATTAGTCCCTGCAGGTAAGCAAGTTCTTTCTTGGCGGCATCAAGCTTTTTATTGATCAGATCTTTAAACTCAACTAATTCATTATCACTATAGCGCATAGACGGTCCGGTTGGTATCTGTGCCTCCTGGTCAAGAACACTCTTTGTAAAATCGGGATTATAGGGCTTCACGGTTTTTGTTTTAATTTCTGGCATCACCAGCCTGGTTGGTCTTTTTTCTGGTGGTGGCGCAGGTTTCTTAATGGGAATCGGTGTGGTTTGCTTTGAATCATCTTTCACCGTCGGCTTGTTCGGACCAGTCTTTAAAAACTGCCTGATCTGACGAGCATTGGCCTTCTTGATCACAGGAGGCTTTACCGGTTTTTCTTTTTTCTCCTTAGGAGCAGGTGCTGCCTTTGGAGCTGGTTCAGCTTTAGGTTCAGCAGCTTTTACGGGTGCTTTCTTATTTTCAGTGGCTTTTGAAGCAACAGCCTTACCATTTGAACCATTTCCTTTTGCTGGAGCAGGAGTTGGAGCAGGCTTTGCAGCAGCCGTTTTAACAGCAGCCTTTGAAGGAGCTGCTTTGGATGGGGCAGCCTTTGAAGGAACTGATTTAGCGGGGGCCGACTTTGCAGGTGCAGCTTTAGCAGGTGCTTTTGCAGCGGCACCTTTAGCGGCCGGAGCAGCTTTTGTTACTTTGGCAGCTGGTGCAGACTTGGCAGGAGCTTTCGTTGCAGCCTTTTTCGCAGGTGTAGGGGCCGCTTTCTTTGCCGGAGCAACTTTTTTCGCTGCGCCAGCAGAAGCTTTTGCATTTACTGAAGCCTTGGCAGGGGCAGCCTTTTTCTTTGTTGCCATATTTTCTTCCTTTTATCCGGTGATGAATGTTCTGTTTATTGGGTCCGGGTTACTTTGTCTACCCAAACTCTTACAGGTTGATCATTAACTTCTATCGCCATTCCATTTCCCAGTTCCTCTACCATTTCAAGCTCATCGGCTAACACTTCCTCCTTTATGTATGGGCCGAAATGACGGATACTTTCTGCTAATACACCAGCCTGTGAAAGCTTTACGAGTATCCTGTCAGTAAGCTCGTAACCATTGTCCTTACGGATTTTCTGGATCCTGTTCACCAATTCCCTGGCATTGCCTTCCTGCTCTAACTCTGGTGTAACAGTAACGTCAAGCGCCACTGTCAACGCTCCTTTTGAACTCACCATCCAACCTGGAATATCCTCACTGGTGATTTCAACCTCATGGATTTGTAATATTAAGGGTTCGCTATCAATTTCCAAAGAATATGAACCTTCTTTTTCAAGTAAGGAAATGGCTTCCTGATCGAGGGCACCAATCGCCGCGGTCACAGCCTTCATTTTTGATCCCAGCCTTTTCCCTAACGCCTGGAAATTCGGCTTGATCTTTTTCTTGATAAAACCATCGGCATCAGTAAGGTACTGGATCTCTTTTACGTTAACCTCGCTCCTTATCAGATCCGCAACTTTTTCAAGCTGGTCCTTCATAGATGGGTTTAATACGGGGATCAGGATCCTTTGAAGTGGTTGCCTCACCTTGATATTGACTTTCTTACGTAGTGAAAGTACAAGGGATGAACTGTCCTGGGCCAATTGCATCCTCTCCTCCAGTGCGGTATCGATCAATCCGGCATCTGAAACCGGGTAATCGGTATGATGAACGGAACCCTCTTTAAATCGTCCTGTTACAGTATTCAGGTTAGTAAAAAGCCAGTCGGCAAAAAATGGTGATACCGGCGCTATCAGCCTGCTGATGGTTTCCAGGCACTCATAAAGTGTCTGGTAGGCAGCAATCTTGTCGGTAGAGTATTCTCCTTTCCAAAACCTTCTCCTGCATAATCTTACATACCAGTTACTGAGATGTTCATCTACAAAATCCTCTACCAACCTTCCCGCCTGGGTTGGTTCATAATCATTCAACGCTGCAGTTACATCGCGTACCAGCGAATTAAGCGAGGAGAGTATCCATCGGTCTATCTCTGGACGATCTTCCAATGGAACATATTTCTCATTAAAGGAGAAACCATCCACATTAGCATAAAGTACAAAAAATTGATAGGTATTATATAATGTACCAAAAAACTTTCGTTGTACTTCCCTGATTCCCTCAAGGTCAAACTTCAGACTATCCCATGGAGAAGCATTTGTTATAAGGTACCACCTCGTTGCATCAGCCCCAAAATTTTCAATTGTACTGAATGGATCCACCACATTGCCGAGGCGTTTACTCATCTTGTTGCCATTCTTATCGAGCACAAGACCGTTTGAAACCACAGTCTTATATGCTACACTATCATATAGCAGCGCTGCCAAAGCATGCAGCGTATAAAACCATCCCCTGGTCTGGTCAACACCCTCGCATATGAAATCAGCAGGGAAATTTTGTCCGAATGGCGCGTTGAAAGGTGTTTCATCACCGGCACGAACCTTTAATTGATCAAGCCCCCACTGCGCGTATGGCATCGCCCCACTGTCAAACCAAACATCGATCAGATCGGGTTCGCGTCGCATAACCTTGCCCGTATCACTAACTAATACCACCTCATCAACATAGGGTTTATGGAGATCCAGTTCATTGTCATGTAAATAGTTCTTGTTCACCTCTCCTCCTAAAACCTCCCTGGCCTTGATGATCTCCATCTTTAGCTCTTCAATAGAACCTATACATTTCTCTTCTTTGCCGTCTTCAGTTCTCCAGATTGGAAGGGGGGTTCCCCAATAACGACTTCGGCTCAGGTTCCAGTCCACCATATTCTCAAGCCAGTTGCCAAAACGTCCTTCACCGGTAGCTTTGGGCTTCCAGTTGATGGTTTTGTTGAGTTCCACCATCCTGTCCTTGATGGCTGTGGTCTTAATGAACCAGGCATCAAGGGGATAATATAATACTGGTTTATCCGTCCGCCAGCAATGGGGGTAACTGTGTTCGTATTTCTCAACCTTGAAGGCCCGGTTTTCCTTTTTCAGCTTTACACTGATGTCGATATTTACATCTACATAATCGGGCTCATCCTTATAATTTTTTACATAGCGATTGCTGAATTCACCCAGACCTTCCACAAACTTTCCTTCCCTGTCAACCATTGTCAGAATACCGATACCATATTTCTTTCCAACCTTATAATCATCGGCACCAAAAGCAGGGGCAGTATGCACGATACCAGTTCCGTCTTCTGTAGTAACAAAAGTATCCAAAAGCACCCTGAATGGATCACCACCGGCTACATCGGCACTGTTGGCCTCATAGGGAAGCAATTGTTCATAACGGCAATGCTCAAGCACTTTTCCCTTAAACTCGTTCAGCTGTCTCCAAGGCAGAAGTTTAGTATCGGGTCCATATCCATCAAAATCACCATTCTCTCCTTCCGGTTTGAAATACTTTCCAAGTAATGACTTAGCCAGCACAACATGGATGGGAAGATGCGTATATGGATTGAATGTCTTTATTAATACATAATCGATATTAGGACCAACAGTTAATCCAAGGTTACTTGGTAGTGTCCATGGAGTGGTTGTCCAGGCAAGAAAAAAGATCTCTGTAGTTTCAATTATACTGGCAGCATAAAGGTTCGGGTTTATAACTTCTGAAGCTGCATCAAAAAGGAATTCTGATCGTTCATCGCGTAAGGCCTTAAACATGGCCACAACCGATGTATCTTTCACATCCTTATAGGTACCCGGCTGGTTTAACTCATGTGAGCTGAGTCCGGTTCCGGCCGCAGGCGAATAGGGCTGGATGCTAACACTTTTATATAACAATCCTTTGGAATGCAGTCGCTTGAGCAACCACCATAAAGTCTCTATATAATTATTCTCGAAAGTGATATAAGGATCATTCAAATCAACCCAGTAACCCATCTTTCTTGTCAGATCATCCCATTTATCCTTAAACCTCAATACAGCATCACGGCATTTCTGATTGTATTCCTCTACACTAATTGATTTACCAATATCTTCCTTTGTAATGCCCAGTTCCTTTTCAACGCCAAGCTCAATCGGAAGTCCATGTGTATCCCAACCACCTTTCCGTTTCACCTGGTATCCCTGCATGGTCTTATAGCGACAAACCAGGTCTTTAAGTGTACGGGAAATCACATGATGTATTCCGGGCATTCCATTAGCGCTGGGGGGACCTTCATAGAAAACAAAAGGTTCCTTGCCTTCACGCAAACTAACACTCTTCTCAAAGGCCTGGTGTTCGGTCCATTTACCCAGGATTTCTGATTCAATGGAAGGTAGGTTCAGTTGCTGGTATTCACGATACTTGGCTGCCATAAATTAAGTCGCTGATTCTTATATACTTACGAAAAACGTAACCTTGAAATAGACGCGAAGTTACTGAAATTCCACGGGTTCAGAAGACGTGTATCACACTATGACTATCCTCTAATTGGATTCCATATTTTATACCCGGCACAGGAATGGCATTGGAATAATGAATGGGAACAAACCTAGTCAACAATTTGTTGTTTTTTGGATGGCATTTAGTAAGGATAAATCGCAGTTGCTTTCACATGCCCTATGGGAAAGATCTCAGGGAATTTACCAGAGGCCCAGAACTTCTGTTAAAATTCTAGCTATCAAGCATTAAGGAAGGCCGACTTATCCACATTTTTCGCGTTTGGCATAATTTCTGAAACTATTTTCAATAGAAACGCAACGCAATAATAGGGTGCTAGTGTCACTCTTGTAATATATGTTCAGTTGATGTTGAGATAGTCGCCTAAATGATTAAATAATTCAACATAACTGGTAAATTTTTCTACGGTTTAGGGTTTAGGGGTTAAAATAGGGGGTTGTCTAGCCCCCTTCCTCTTTTTTATAACTTTCCACTTAGTTCTGCAAATACAAAAAACCACCGAATAATTTAAAGAACGATTTCTATTCCGGCCGTTACAAAAACCAGCAATCCCCCTGCCATTACTACTGGCAATTTCTGTATTTAGTTCACCCGCAAACTGCTCGTCCACCTAATTTGCGAAAAGCTTCCCACCAAGACCTTTTGCATATGCAAATCCAATACTTCCATTCTGTTTCTGCATTAATGAACTTTTCCCGATCGCCCGGGCACCACTCTTGCTGACTGTTTACTGACATTAGAAGCAAATCCCTTAACCCTCATGACAGTACTATGACAATAGAAGGAAAACCTGATTAAAATCAGTTAATGAACCAAAGGAAGGTCATGAATGGTGTTTTTGTTCAGGCTTTTCTTTGCACCCAATACAAAGATTATGATCAGTCAGGGATTATTAGAAAAATACAACCAGCCGATACCCCGATATACATCTTATCCTACCGTACCTAATTGGGAAGAGCCAATTAAACGGGATCACTGGGAAACAGGATTCACGGAACAATTTAATTTACTTAACAGCAAGGAGGGAATCAGCCTTTACCTTCATCTCCCCTTTTGTGAATCGCTTTGTACATATTGTGGCTGCAATAAGAAGATCACTACCAATCACAGTGTGGAAGATGTTTACATAAAGGCACTGGTTCGTGAATGGAGACTCTACCTGCGATTGATGCCAGCAAAGCCTTTAATCCGCGAACTCCATCTTGGAGGAGGTACTCCAACATTTTTCTCTCCGGAGAACCTGAACAAGTTACTCTCTACAATTCTGCAATATGCCGAGATACATCCTGACCACCAGTTTAGTTTTGAGGGTCATCCCAACAATACTACTAATGAACACCTGCAAACGCTTTTCGATCTCGGCTTCCGCAGAGTTAGTTTTGGCGTTCAGGACAATGATCCGGAAGTACAGTTCATTATTAATAGGATACAGCCTTTTGAAAATGTTGTAAAGGTGACAAAAATGGCACGAGAAATCGGCTATACATCTGTGAATTTTGACCTGATATATGGGCTCCCTAAACAAACTATAGAAAGCATGGAACGCACCCTGTTGCAAACCATCAGCCTGCGGCCCGACCGGGTTGCTTTCTACAGCTATGCCCATGTTCCCTGGAATAGCCGCGGACAGCGGCTCTTCGATACGAAAGACCTTCCTCCGGCGGCACTGAAAATGCAATTGTATCGCCTTGGCAAATTCCACTTTACTGCCAATGGCTATGCTGATATCGGGATGGACCATTTTGCTTTGCCTACCGATGAGCTTCATAAAGCACGATACTCCGGTGCCGGCGATGGTTTTACCGGCTCAACCAGGCTCCACCGGAATTTCATGGGCTATACAACTCAATCCAGCACCCTTATGATTGGCCTCGGCGTTTCCGCTATCAGTGATGCCGGCAATGCCTATGCGCAAAACAAAAAAACGATCCGCGAATATTATGAGGCTATCAATAACGGTCACCTGGCAGTAACCAAGGGATATTTCCTTACTGGAGAAGATCTTTCCTTCAAAAAATACATATTGGATATAAGCTGTAAAGGAGCGACCCGCTTTGATCCTGCCGATCTGCCTTTACTGGAGGAATTTAGTTTTCCGCAATTGCGTACGCTGGCCAAAGATGGACTCCTCAAATGGAACGAGACCGGTCTGGAGCTTACTTCGCTGGGGCACCATTTCATCAGGAATGTCTGCAGCGCTTTTGACCTTCACCTCCGCCGCCAACAACCGGCAGAGAGGACTTTCAGCCTATCCGTCTGACATCCGTCGTGACAGACGTCAGACGGGTAACCCAAAAACCGTCGCATTTGAGGCTACCCGTATTATCGAAATTTCTTATAAATCCTGATTGCGAGGAGAAGAATAATAATTAATGCGGCCAGCCCGCCCATTCCCCAAACAAGGCTCATGCTGGTACGCACAATCACAAGCATCACTATCGCAAAAAGGAAAACAGTTGCCACTTCATTCCAAAGGCGCAGTTGGTTGGAACTAAATTTAAATATGCCCGCGAGCTCCTGTTTTACAATTACCTGCAATGAAAAATGGTAGGCATACAAACCCAGTACAAATAGCCATTTGATCAGGAACCATCGGCCTTCCGGTTTGAAAAGGATGGCATCCCAATTACCCATGAACATCACCGCAATTCCCAGCACCAGGGTCAAAATTGCAGAAGGCCAGGTGATCCCATACCATAACCTACGGGTCATGATAGCAAATTGCGCACGCAAAATATCACGCTCTTCCGCTGGTTTTTCACCAGCCTCAGTACTGTAGATAAAAAGCCTGGGCATATAGAACAACCCTGCAAACCAGGTCACCACGAAGATGATATGTAGTGCTTTTATATAGGGATAGATCATCATGAATGGCTGCTGGTTTCCACTCCTTCTGCCACATATCGCACCAATGTATTCACCCACATTGGATGCAGATTAAGGCATGGAATAATTGTAAACACCTCTCCCCCTGCATGCAGGAACTCTTCTTTACCCTCCTCGGCAATCTCTTCCAGTGTCTCCAGGCAATCACTCACAAAGGCTGGACAAACAACAAGCAATTTTTTCACACCCTCTCCCGGAAGTTCTTCCAGTCTTTTAGCGGTATATGGCTGTAACCAGGGGTCACGCCCAAGCCGGCTCTGGAAACTAAATCCCCACTTGCCTTCCGGAATACCAAGATATTCAACCATCTTCTTTGTGGTAAACCAGCATTGATGGCGATAACATTGTTTGTGCGCAGGAGAATCAACCTCACAACAACTGGCAACTTTCAGGCAGTGCGTGCCCGTAATATCTCCTTTCAAAATATGGCGCTCCGGAATACCATGATAGGAAAAAAGTATCTGGTCATATTCCTGAGCCAGAAAAGGTTTAATACTATCAGCCAATGCTTCGAGGTAATGCGGCTCATCATAATATGGTGGGATGATATCCAAAGTGAACGAATACCCTCCCTGTAAATGCTGCTCTTTCGCATACTCAACCGCAGTCTCATAGCTGCTCATTGCATAATGAGGATACATGGGTATCAATATTACTTCTTCGAGACCAGGCATGCGTTGCAATAGTTCTTCATATGCATCGCGGGGGGATGGACTACCATAGCGCATTGCAATGGCCACCGGCTCAGAAACCTGTTCCTGCAAGGCAGCTTGTAACTGCTTGGTAATTACGATCAAAGGAGATCCCTCCCGGGTCCAGATAGAGGCATAGGCCTTTGCAGATTTCGGCGCGCGAAACGGAACAATAATACCCCGAACCAGCAATAAACGGCCCAACCAATTCATATCAATGACCCGCTCGTCCATCAGGAATTCGTTCAGGTATTTCCGAACATCGCGTACCGAAGTTGAGTCTGGCGATCCCAGGTTCATCAATATAATGCCACGTTTCATATGAACGAAAATTGAAATAAAAAGAAGTAAACGGTAACAAACCTAATTAATTGATTGCAATCGATAATAAACGATTGCCCACCGGAAAGGTTGTAAAACTAATCACCCATTTTCATGCTACATAAAATCTTCAATCCATCATCCCAATATGACAATTGAGTGACGATTGCGCGCATTGTCACGGTAATATGACATTTCACTGACAGTTAACCCAAGGCGGTTAGCTTGTGTTGGACTATTTTTGTGCCGCAAACCCCGCAGTAACAGAAGCTTAGAATCGTTATGGGAGATTATCCAAAAGACCTGCAGCATTTTTTCGTGGCCGGTATCAGCTATAAAAAGTCTGATTCCGCCGTGAGAAGCCGTTTCGCTATAAACAATGAACACTACGAGTGGATCATTACAGAGGCCAAACGCAGGGGTATTGCCGAGATCTTCGTTCTCTCCACCTGCAACCGTACTGAAGTCTATGGAATTGCTCGTGATATAGACCTGCTGGTATCATTGCTCTGCGAAGCAACAGGCCAGAGTGCAGAGGAATTCCGCAATATAGCTTACCTCCTGAGAGGTAAAGATGCCACACAGCACCTGTTCGAGGTTGCAGCAGGCCTCGACTCACAGATACTGGGCGACTATGAAATTGTGGGACAGATTAAACTGGCGGTAAAACAGTCTAAGGCACAAAATGGCATCGGTCCTTTTATTGAGAGGTTGTTCAACCAGGTACTCCAAACATCCAAACTCGTCAAGAACAATACAGCACTGAGCAGCGGAACCGTTTCCGTTTCTTTCGCAGCCATTCAGTTCCTTCGCGAACAGGTGGCCGATGTTGCTGATAAAAATGTGCTATTGATTGGTACGGGAAAAATTGGCAGGAATACCTGTCGCAATCTTATAGATTACCTCGGCTGCCGAAATATCACACTGGTTAACCGTACGCATCAGAAAGCAGTAGACCTCGCTTCAGAACTCAACCTGGAAAGCCTCCCTTCTGAAGAACTTTATAGCGCTGTTTCAAATGCAGATATCATAATAGTAGCTGCCAACGCAGATGAACCGATCATCCGCGCCGCTCATCTCAACGGCAAGCAACAGCAATGGATCATTGATCTTTCCATTCCAAACAATGTTCACTCCGAAGTGGCAGAATTAACCGGCAAGAGATTACTTAACGTAGATGAACTTTCCCTTCTTAAGGATGAAACCCTGCAGAAGCGAATGGCAGAAGTACCAAAAGCTTTGGCCATAATCGCAGAACAGACTGCAGAATTCCTGGAATGGTGCCGTATGCGTAAGCAACTGGCAGTACTGGTTCAGGTCAAGCTTAAACTGGAAGAAATACACTCAACAGGCAATCCTGAATTTCTCTATAATTCAACTACTACTACAGTACCTTCGGAAGATGCTTCGCACAGGATTCAAAAGGTATTGAATACCATGGCAGCCAAAATGCGCGTGAAGAACGAACGCGGCTGTCATTACCTGGAAGCCATCAATGACTTCATTGCAGTGCGTGCAAATTAAGATGACAAATAAAATTATCAGAATCGGAACTCGTGACAGCCAACTGGCCGTATGGCAGGCTGTACAGGTACAACAACAACTGGAAGCCAAAGGTTTTACTACTTCACTCGTTCCCCTTAAAAGTGAAGGCGATATTGACCTCGTAACCCCGCTATATGAAATGGGCGTACAGGGCGTGTTTACAAGAACACTCGATGCCGCCCTCTTAAGTAACCGCTTTGACATTGCGGTTCATTCTATGAAAGATGTTCCCACGCAAACAGCAAAGGGAATTGTTCCTGTTGCAGCGCTTGAGCGTGGTAGTTATATGGATATTATCGTACCAAAAAATGGCACGGCATTTCTTGACGACCGAAATTCTGTAGCCCTAATCGCCACAAGTAGTATTCGGCGCAAAGCACAATGGTTGCATCGCTATCCTAATCACTCAATAACCAACCTTCGCGGTAATGTTAATACCCGCCTGAGGAAGCTTTCAGAAGAAAACTGGGACGGAGCAATCTTCGCAGCAGCAGGCCTGCAACGTACAGATCTTCTCCCCCCATCTGCTCTTTCACTAAACTGGATGTTACCAGCACCGGCACAGGGGGCTATCCTGATCGTATGCCGCGATGATGATCATTATTCCTACGAAGCATGCAAATTGCTCAATCATGAACCAACATCCATATGCACCCATATAGAACGCGACTTCCTTCGCACACTCATGGGTGGATGTTCTACTCCAATAAGCGCTCTGGCAACAATCGATGCAGAGAAAATAAAATTCCAGGGTAATATTTTTTCTGTTGACGGATCAGAACATCTTGACATTGAATTTGAAGAAGCGCTTACTGATGAAAGTGTAAGTATGGGAAAACGTGCAGCCGATACACTTCTCGCAAAAGGTGCCGGCCGCATCATTGAACAAATAAAAAAAGCAGGACACTGATGGATATAAAACCAACACTCCTGAGCACAAGGCCACTTCGTAAAGAACTACTGGATAATGCAGCATTAAAAGGAGTTGACATTACAGTTCTTCCGTTTATTGAAACGCAGCCAATACAGACCCGCGAAACAATAGAAGAAATACAGCAGTCCTTACTTCTCAGCGCTACTGTTGTTTTCACCAGCATGAATGCAGTGGAAGCAGTAGCAGAATTATTGGAGGGACAGCAACCAGACTGGCAAATCTATTGCATCGGCCATACCACCCGCGAACTGGTTGAAATATTCTTCGGCGAAGAGAGCATTGCCGGAACAGCTGAAAATGCTATCGCCCTGGCCGACAAAATCATAGAAGATGCGATGGCCGAAGAAGTGATATTTTTCTGCGGCGATCAACGAAGGCCCGAATTGCCTGATATGCTTTTTGCTGCTGGTATTCTGGTCACAGAAATTGTGGTATATGAAACAATTGCTACTCCTCATAAACTGAACGAAAACTTCTCAGGGGTGTTGTTCTACAGTCCCTCTGCAGTGGAGAGCTTTTTCTCCGCCAACCAGCTTCCTGACAATGCACTGGCTTTTGCTATCGGTTCCACAACAGCGGATGCCATCAAAAAACATTGTGCCAACAGGATCATCAGCGCTGATGCACCCGGTAAAGAAGCATTGGCAGAAAAGGCAATTGAAATATTAGGACGGTACTAATCAAAAAACAAAGATGTCAATAAAGAACGATCTCATATTAAGAACGCTTAGAGGCGAACAGACGGAAAGAACTCCAGTGTGGATGATGCGTCAGGCAGGAAGATACTTACCTCAATACATGGTGCTACGCGAGAAATATGGTTTTTTTGAAAGATGCCAGACTCCAGCTCTCGCAACTGAAATTACACTTCAACCCGTTGATATAGTTGGTGTGGATGCCGCCATCCTTTTCTCTGATATCCTCGTAGTGCCCCAGGCAATGGGCCTTGAGGTGCAGCTCATCGAAAGCAAAGGACCCATCTTACCGGAACCTATCAAAAATATAAATGACCTTCAGCGGGTAATGGTACCTGATGTAAATGATCGCCTCCATTATGTATTTGATGCCATACAACTCATTAAACAGGAATTGAATGGCAGGGTTCCTCTGATTGGTTTTGCAGGTGCGCCCTGGACGCTGCTCTGCTATATGGTTCAGGGAAAAGGTTCTAAAACGTTTGATGAGGCAAAAGCTTTCTGCTACACCCAACCTGATACTGCACATAAATTGCTGCAGATGATTACAGACACCACCATTGCATACCTGAAAGGACAGGTTAAAGCAGGGGCGGATATAATACAGATCTTTGATAGCTGGGGCGGACTGTTGAGTCCTGCAGATTTTGAAACTTATTCCCTCCAGTACATCCGCCAGATTGTGGCTGCCCTTAAAGATGAAGTCCCAACCATCATCTTTGCAAAAGGTGCATGGTTTGCTCTGGAAGAAATGGCTGCTACAGGAGCTCATGGTTTAGGGATCGACTGGTGTATCAAACCAAAACTTGCCCGCCAGTTTGCAGGACCGGATGTTACTCTGCAGGGAAACTTTGACCCCGCAAAATTATCCGCACCAATACCTGTTATAAAGCAGGAAGTAAAGACCATGCTCGAGGCATTTGGTGGTCATCGTCATATTGCCAACCTGGGCCATGGAATTCTTCCTAATATCCCCGTTGACCATGCAAGGGCTTTTGTTGACTCCGTAAAAGAATATTCATAACCCCTTTCAACATGCTGCCAAAGGATGTTTTTACCAATTATATACATGATCTTCAAAACAGGATCTGCTCAGTCGTGGAAGCCAGTGATGGCGAAGCACATTTTATAGAAGACAACTGGGAAAGACCGGAAGGTGGCGGGGGCAGAACACGTGTGATCAGCAACGGAAAAGTTTTTGAAAAAGGTGGCGTAAATACCTCCGTTGTTTATGGTAAGGTAACGGACGCAATGCGCAACCAACTTAAAATAAATGGTGACAATTGGTTTGCCTGCGGACTCAGCCTGGTACTCCATCCGCTGAATCCCTTTGTTCCAACTGTTCATTGTAATTACCGGATGTTCGAATTATACAATGAACATAATGAAATCATCGATCAATGGTTTGGTGGAGGCACAGACCTAACTCCATATTATCTTTTTGAAGAAGATGCCCGGCATTTTCATCAAACATATAAAAATGCCTGCGATGATTTCGATCCGGTCTTTTTCCCTACATTCAAGAAAACCTGTGACAACTATTTTGTAAACTGGCATCGTAATGAAGAAAGAAGGGGAATCGGGGGGATATTTTACGATTACCAACGGCCCAACCAGGAGCGTGACGCCCACTGGTGGATAAAGTTTGCAAAGCGCTGTGGAGACGCATTCATGGAAGCCTATATACCAATTGTTGAAAAGCGGAAATTGCTTCCGTTTACTGAGGAACAAAAACACTGGCAGGAGATTCGTCGCGGACGGTATACTGAATTCAACCTGGTACATGATAGGGGCACCTTATTTGGACTAAAAACAAATGGACGTATAGAAAGTATACTGATGAGCCTCCCACCAACAGTTCGTTTTGAATACAATTACCAGCCTGAACCAGGTTCAGAAGAAGATAAATTACTGCAAGCTTGCCTGCATCCGGTGGACTGGGTTTAACGCCGTTCCGAAATATAAAAATTGAAGCATCATGATATTGCAAAGAAGAAACAGGATACTACGGCAATCATCGGCCATACGTTCGATGGTAGCTGAAACTTCATTGAGTGCCACTGATTTTATAGTACCACTTTTTATTGATGAGGGCAATGATATCAAAACTGAAATCGCATCAATGCCCGGTTACTATCGCAATAGCCTTGATCACACAATAAAAGAAGTGAAAGAATTATGGTCGATGGGTATCTGTTCTGTATTACTATTTATTAAATGCAAGGATGAATTGAAAGATAACACCGGCAAAGAAGCCTGGAATCCTGATGGACTTATGCAAAGAAGCATAAAAGCCATTAAAGATGCAGTTCCTGAAATGCTCGTGATGACCGATGTAGCACTGGACCCATTCTCCTCTTATGGTCATGATGGGATTGTGGAAAATGGAAAGATCGTTAATGACCCAACTGTTGAAGCACTCGTTAAAATGAGCATTTCACATGCTGATGCTGGCGCCGATTTTGTTGCACCCTCTGATATGATGGATGGCCGTATTGGTGCTATCAGGCAGGGACTGGAATCAGCAGGCCATACTAATACAGGTATCATGAGTTATAGTGCAAAATATGCCTCATGCTTTTATGGTCCATTCCGTGATGCGTTGGATAGCGCACCCGGATTTGGTGATAAGAAAACATACCAGATGGATTATGCCAACCGGATTGAAGCGGTTAAAGAAACATTGATGGATATTGAAGAAGGTGCTGATATTGTTATGGTAAAACCGGCACTTTCCTATCTTGATATAATAAGGGAAGTAAAAAATAGTGTATCCGTTCCTGTTAGTGCCTATAATATCAGTGGGGAATATGCCATGATAAAGGCTGCCGCCAAAATGGGATGGATCAATGAAGACAAGGCAATCCTTGAAACACTAACATCCATCAAACGTGCAGGGGCCGACCTTATCGCAACTTATTTCGCAAAAGACGCAGTGAAGCTGATCGGCTAACAACCAGTTAACATATTAAAACAACGGCATCATGTTTATCATTGAATTAACCTACAAGGTACCAGCAACCGAAATTGATGCGGCCATGGCAGGACATGTGGCCTTCCTGGAAAAATATTATCATTCGGGACATTTCCTGGCATCTGGCAGGAAAGAACCACGCGATGGCGGGCTCATCTTTGCAAGGGCTACCAGTAAAGGGGAGATCGAGAAGATCATATCCCAGGATCCATTCAGCATCAATGGCCTCGCAAGCTACCGCATCATAGAATTTAAGGCAACCAAAAAGATAAAAGCCTTTGATGATTTTGCCGGCGATGAAATATAAAATACTATGACTAATAATATCTCAAATAGCATTGCACTTTTTGCGCGTGCACAGGGTTCAATACCCGGAGGCGTCAACTCGCCGGTCCGCGCCTTTAAAAGTGTAGGAGGAACTCCACTGTTCATACAGCTGGCAGCAGGAGCCTATTTATATGACGTGGACGGCAACCGGTATATTGACTATATCGCGTCCTGGGGACCAATGATTTTGGGCCACGCCTATGCTCCTGTGGTGAAAGCTATACAGCAATATGCTGAATACTCAACATCCTATGGTGCACCTACCCAACTGGAAATAGAAATGGCGGAGCTTATCCGTAGCATGACCTCAAATGTTGACCTCATAAGAATGGTAAGCAGCGGAACCGAAGCCTGCATGAGCGCCATACGAGTTGCACGAGGTTATACCGGAAGGAATAAGATCCTGAAGTTCGAAGGTTGCTACCATGGTCATGCTGACTCATTCCTGGTTAAAGCGGGAAGCGGTGTTGCTACTTTTAACATCCAGACGGTTCCCGGTGTTACAGCGGGAGTAAGCGCCGATACTTTAACCTGCGCATACAACGATCTTGATGCAGTGAAAAAACTTGCTGCCAGTCATAAGGGAGAAATTGCCGCCATTATCGTTGAACCGGTTGCAGGCAACATGGGTTGTATCCTTCCTGCACCGGGTTTCCTGGAAGGACTCCGTAAGGTCTGTGATGAAGAAGGCATCATATTTATTTTTGATGAAGTGATGACCGGATTCAGACTGGCCAAAGGTGGAGCCCAGGAAAAACTGGGTATTGATGCTGACCTTGTTACCTATGGAAAAGTAATTGGTGCGGGTATGCCTGTTGGCGCTTTTGGGGGCAAAAAAGAGATCATGCAGGTAGTTGCACCACTTGGCTCCGTTTACCAGGCAGGAACACTTAGCGGTAATCCAATCGCAATGATTGCAGGATTTACCCTGCTCTCTGAATTAAACTGCAACCCATCTCTTTATGAAGAGCTGGATCAAAAAACAGCCTATCTCAAAAAAGGTCTGGAAAAGGAACTTGAGGCGTGGGGACACCCCTTCGTTATTAATCATTTCGGGTCGATGCTTAGCATTCATTTCAGCGAAAAACCCGTAAACGATTTTGCTTCTGCATCCGCTGCAAATAATGCGCTGTTTGCTAAGTTCTTCCATGCCATGCTCAACCGTGGAATTTATCTTCCGCCCTCTGCCTTCGAAGCATGGTTCTTAAACAACGCACTCACCACAGAAGACCTTGATAATACTATAAAAGCAGCTGGCGAAAGTCTGGCAGAGATCATGAAATGATCATGCAGCTTCTTCCTGCTCTCCCATATCGGCAGCCAGCATACCTGGCTGCTTTTTCTTTTTCCTTGTCCGGTTCAGCCACATAATAAATCCGGTAACCGGGAAGCTTGTACCCAGCAGGCAAATAATAAAACCGATGATCTTTGAAGGCATACCAATAATGGAAGACACATGCACGGGCTTAAATGTCGCTCTAACCCTCTGCCCCAGATTTCGGTCTTCCCATCTAACAACTGTATTTACAGAAGCGCCATACCGATCAAAATAATAATTATCGGTTGCAGATTCATGTGCAGCATCATTTGGCAATACATTCACCGCATATGAAGCAACAGAATCTTTTGGAGCACTGATATTATAAAACTCAACATCAGCAGCAGCAATTTTTGCAGAACTCAGGACCTTATCGAAGCCCGCCATATTAACACCTTCCCGAAATTCATTCACCGGAGGTTTAGCACCCTGCATTGGTGATCCGGTAACTTTATATATACCTTTATTGAACCACTCAAAACTCCATGCCAGTCCGGTAAAGGCAAATACGAAAAGCAGTATGGCTGAATAAAAACCCACTACTATATGCAAGTCATGATTCACCCTTTTCCAACCTGCATCCAGTTTAATACGTAAACGCTGGCGTAGTATAGCTCTTGTTTTTGGCCACCATAATACTATACCGGTTATCAGTATGAAAAGAAAGATGATAGTACTAACTCCTACAATCATTTTACCTATATTACCCCCCAGCATCCATCTATGCAAAGCGAACATGGTATAAAAAAATGTTTCCTGGTAGCTGTACATTTCAATAATCCGGGCGCTGTATGGATTAACAAATGCAGTTCTGCGCTGACCTTTCTCTACTGTATAATTTAATTCAGCTGTGCGTGATGGGTCTGTATAAATTTTTACCGAACTAATATCTGCGCCAGGTACCTGCTTTTCCACCATCTCCACCATCTTCGCAACCGCAACTTGTGTTGACCCCGAAGGTATTTCTACAAAATACCGCTCACGATGGAAGAACTGCTGCAACTCCTTCTCAAATACCAATACAGCACCCGTAAAACAGGTAACCATTATAATGAGTCCTGCTGCCAGGCTGAGGTAAAGATGGATGCGTCTGAAAAATATCTTCATTATCACAATTTAGGTCACCCTACTATATTTCGGAAAATTATATTTATTGTTTGCCTGTTTATAAAGAGCAGGCAAATTTCATGATGAAAAAACTCAAATACTTCCCGAAAAGGGAAAATGGTTACGCAATTGGAAAAAAAGTGCGAGAGATTTTTTCGTAAATTCATTTAAAATCATAACCATGTTATCCAAAACAATGCAGGATGCCCTTAATAAGCAGGTGCAAATGGAAGCAGAGTCTTCACAGGCCTATCTGGCAATGGCCTCCTGGGCAGATATCCAACCCGGTTTACAGGGTGTGGCCGCATTTTTCTATAAACAATCCGATGAAGAGCGGGTACACATGCTTAAACTGATAGCATTTATTAATGAGCGTGGTGGATTTGGCGTGGTGCCTGCATTGGAACAACCCATCCTTACATTCGTAAGCCTGCAAACTGCATTTGCAGAATTCCTTAAACATGAACTTAAAGTGAGCGATAGTATAAATGATATTGTTCACCAGTCGCTTTCTGAAAAAGACTATGCTACACATAACTTCCTCCAATGGTATGTAACTGAACAAATGGAAGAAGAACGTATGGCAAGAACTTTGAATGAAAAACTTGAACTGATAGGAGCCGATAAGAGTGGACTTTATCTCTTTGACAGGGATATTATGGCATATAGGGGTCCGCAGGGTGGAGGGCACTAGATCAATCATGAGCCTTCTAGCGCAATAGCAACTCGCAGGGCTTTATTCCCGTATGCTTTTTAAAGGCTGTAGAAAAATGGGAAATGGATGAATAACCGAGCATCATGGAAACCTCGGTTACACTCAACCCTTTTTCATAAAGAAGGTAGCGGGCATGTTCCATGCGCTGGCTCTGGTAGAAATCAAATACCGTAGTACCATACAACTCCTTGAAACCTTTTTTGAGGTAACATTCATTAATAGCAACTTTTCGGCTCAATTCCTTAATTGTGATGGGTTCACCAATATGTTGAAGGAGGATCTCACGGGCCTTTTCGATCTTTTCGCGGTCAGATTCATTAGCGAGGAACTTACAGGTAAACGCCATCTCCTCTTTCTCCCCAATCATGCACTCGAGGCTGTAAAGTAACAGCATCTGCATTTGTGCATTCAGGAAGATATTCTCCATGGATCCTGAATAATTGTGGTTTAATAGCGCTTCCAGTACAGTTCGCGTTTTACCACATAAGGTCAGCGTTTTAGAGAAAGAAGATGCATGCCTGAAATGAACAATTTCGTCGGGCATCGATTTCATCTTCCCCCCATTTATGAACTGCGAAAGATGAGTGGGCGAGAACAGGAAACTCAAAACATCCACACTGGGTGATTTCTGCTCGCAACTATTCGAAAGGCTGAACCTGCAATTGTCGCATTCAATTTCCTTTTGCCGGCAATAAGTATTACCGGAAATGCAGAAACGAAGTTCCAGGTAATTCTCCTTACTGTTTTTTTCTACCCGGTGATAAACCAGCATTCCCATATCATCAACCTCAAATTGGGATTGCCGGCGATAACGGTGAATCGTATATTGTACCGAACCCGGAATCTGCTGTTCCCGATACTGCAGTAATTCGAGCTCGTTGAACATAACCGGCGCCTTTCGGGCCAGCGATAATATATCAGGTGCCTGGTGCATGGACGGCAAAAGTACACTTTATGCCTCAATCAGCGGGGCACCATTGACCAGCACTACTGTCATTTAACCGTAATTTCTTAGGCAGATCGTCCCTATTCACCGAAGGGCCTTGAATAGCCCTTATAAACCCCAAAACTCAGCTCAAATCCACTCAGATTCAGCTCCGTCTCCCCTTTTTTCGTACATTTGTAAATAGTCCTTTTTAAACCAAATAAGCGATCTACAGTAGCATATATGAGCACAGAATTGCAGGAAACAAAAGAAAAGACAATTCCCACCCAAGGCGGTTATGAAGCAGATAGTATCCAGGTCCTGGAGGGACTGGAAGCGGTAAGAAAACGCCCGGCGATGTATATCGGCGATATCGGCGTTAAGGGCCTGCACCACCTGGTTTATGAAGTTGTTGACAACTCTATTGATGAGGCCCTGGCTGGTTATTGCAAAAACATTATTGTCAATATCCACGAAGACAATTCCATTTCGGTTCAGGATGATGGCAGGGGTATCCCTACCGCCATGCACACAAAAGAGAAAAGAAGTGCACTTGAAGTGGTTATGACTGTTCTGCATGCAGGTGGAAAATTTGATAAGAATACCTATAAGGTTTCCGGGGGACTACATGGTGTGGGGGTAAGTTGTGTGAACGCGCTTTCCAGCAAATTGCTGGTAACAGTTCAACGCGAAGGAAAAATATTTGAACAGGAATACTCTATTGGCGTTCCTAAATATGCTGTTCGAGAAATTGGTACATCTGAGGAAACCGGCACCCGCGTTCACTTCTGGCCCGACATGTCAATCTTCACGGTAAGTGAATATAACCGGGAGATCCTGGAAGGTCGTTTGCGTGAGCTTGCTTTTCTTAACCGTCGTATCAATATTATTTTAACTGACCTCCGCGAACTCGATGAAGAAGGAAAGCCCTATTCCAAAACATTTTATAGTGAAGGTGGAATTGTAGAGTTCGTCGAAATGCTTGATGCAAATGCCAACCGCACACCACTTATCGCCAAAACATTATATGTTGATGGCTATGACCAGGGCTCGCATGTGGCGGTAGAGGTAGCGTTGAGCTACAATAATGATTTCAAGGAACACATCTTCAGCTACGTAAACAATATCAATACCATTGAAGGCGGTACCCATGTAACCGGCTTCAGAAGGGCGCTTACCCGTGTGTTTAAAAACTATGGTGATAAGGAAGGTCTGTTTGAAAAAGCCAAAGTAGAAGTTGAAGGTGATGACTTCCGGGAAGGCCTGAGCGCTATCATTTCCGTAAAGGTTCCTGAACCTCAGTTTGAGGGACAAACAAAGACCAAACTCGGGAACAGCGAAGTAAGTGGCGTAGTGGAAACCACCGTCAGCAGGGCTTTGGAAGCATACCTTGAAGAAAACCCTAAAGAAGCAAAGAACGTTATTTCCAAGGTGGTCCTTGCAGCACAGGCACGTGTAGCCGCCAAGAAAGCAAGGGAAATGGTTCAGCGGAAAACTGTTCTGAGCGGTGGTGGACTGCCCGGTAAACTTGCAGACTGCTCTGAAAGGGATGCGGAAAAATGTGAACTTTACCTGGTAGAGGGAGACTCGGCCGGTGGTACTGCCAAGCAAGGCCGTGATCGAAACTTCCAGGCTATCCTTCCTCTCCGTGGAAAGATCCTCAACGTTGAAAAAGCACTTGAGCATAAGATCTACGAAAACGAAGAGATCCGTAATATGTATACCGCCCTTGGTGTTACGGTTGGTACCCCTGAAGATCCCAAAGCTTTAAACATAACCAAACTCCGTTACCACAAACTTATCATCATGACCGATGCGGATGTGGACGGATCACATATCGCAACACTGATCCTTACATTCATATACCGTTATATGAAAGAGATGGTGGAACAGGGATATGTATATATCGCACAGCCGCCTCTCTACCTTGTTAAGAAGGGTAAAGACCAGGCCTATGCATGGGGTGAGGATGACCGTAAGGAATGGGTCGCTAAACTTGGTGGGGGAAAAGATGACAGTGTAAACGTTCAACGCTATAAGGGCCTTGGTGAGATGAATGCAACACAGCTTTGGGAAACCACCATGAATCCGGCAACAAGAACATTGAAAAGAGTAACAATAGAAAGTGCCGCTGAAGCCGATATGGTCTTCAGTATGCTTATGGGTGATGAAGTTGCACCACGCCGGCAGTTCATTGAAAGTCACGCCAAATATGCCAAAATCGATATATAAATAAATTTTTGACGATTTCAGGGTATTGAATTCGCCTGTTTTGAGATTTTTTGGCTAGCTTGTATGCCAGCTAATATTAATATTTATTCACTAACCATAAAAACAATTCGTTATGGCTGATATCAAACTGACCGCATATAATGTGAAAACAAAAGAAAAGGGTGTTGAAATAAAAGATGCGGTGATCACTAAAACCGCACGTGGCGGTTACATGGCCCAGGGTAATGATGGCAAAGGCAATAAACTCACAACCATGTTGGGCGAGGAAAAAGCTCTTGCTGCAATCAAAGCTGGTATTGCCAAACAAGGCTGGTAATAATTTTATATTCAATTGAATAAGAAACATCATTCCCTTTAGGAGGAATGATGTTTTTTTATGTTACCCTCTAAGACTGTCAGACTGCTTGAAAAAACTAATCCTCCTGCTGCTCATTCTGTCACTGGCTACTTCCGGGATGACACAATCTGTGGTGGATAGTCCCTATCATATCAATGGTGCAGCTTTCAAGGAAAATTGCAACTGTTATACCCTCACACCCGCGCAAAATACAAGGTCTGGCTCGGTATGGAATATTAATAAGATCAACCTTAATGAACCGTTTGAATTCAGTTTTGATGTAAACCTGGGATGCACCGATGCAAATGGAGCAGATGGTATTGTTTTCGTATTGCAGCCTATCAGTACCAATGTTGGTACGACCGGCGAGGGACTTGGTTTTGAAGGCATACGACCGTCAATAGGTATTGCGCTTGATACCTGGCAGAACACTAACCTTAATGATCCTGCCTATGACCATATCAGCATTCAACGTGATGGCGATAACAACCATTTAAGTTCTAATAACCTGGATGGACCAGTGCCTGTTTCTGCCCTAAGTGAAAATATAGAAGACTGCAAATGGCATGTATTGAAAATCCGGTGGAACGCCAATACAAAGGTGCTAACAACTTATATTGATGAGGTACTCCGCGTTTCCGATACCATTGACCTGGTTCGTAATGTTTTCAACAATGATCCCATGGTTTTCTGGGGCTTCACAGGGGCAACCGGTGGCGCTACAAACCACCAGCGGTTCTGTACTTCGCTTACAGCCAACTTCAATCAGGCTCCTACCGAAGAAACTTGCTTTCCTCAAACCATTGAGTTCGTTGACCTCTCCACCTCTTTCGGCACCATCGTTCAGTGGCATTGGGATTTTGGTGACGGCACAACTTCTAACCTCCGTAATCCTCCCCCTCACACGTATGCGCAACCGGGAAATTATACTGTATCATCAACTGTTCTTGGCAATAATGGCTGTTGGTCAGACACTACAAAAAAGCTGATCACAATTGGCTCAATCCCAGTTGCTGATTTCCTTGTTCCTGACACTATCTGCGGATCAGTAAACTTTCAACCTCTCGATCGCTCCTCAGTTGAGTTTGGAACTATTTCTGAATGGGATTGGATTATCAATGGAGTTAAGCATTCCGGTAATATTCCACCACTGCAAAATATCAGCGGCCAATCTTCGGTTGATATAAGCCTTTCAGTTAAAACGAAAGAAGGATGCATTTCTGAAGTAACTACAAAAACCATCAAATTATTGCCACAGCCCGAAATTGAGATCACTCCCCTAAGTAACTCCTGCATTGGAGAAACCCTTCAACTGACAGCCAGCAGCGGAACTCCTGGCAATCCCATACAATCCTGGAATTGGTCCCCCGCATCAACTACCCCTGGAGATGCAAATTATTCCTTTAAGCCAAGTTTGCCGGGTGAGTATATTATCACGGTTAAAGGAATTGGAGTTAATGGTTGCGCCAGTATACCTGTGGACCATATAGCATCCTTCTTTAGCACCAATGCATTTGCCGGAAATGATACACTGGTTGCCGATAACCAACCTCTTCAATTGAATGCATCAGGCGGGGTATTATATTCCTGGTCGCCAGCCACCGGATTATCTGACCCAAATATCCCCGATCCGGTTGCTACACTCACCCGCGAAACAAATTATGTACTGACAGCGTACACCCCTGCAGGATGTGCTACTACAGATACCATCAATATCAAAGTATATAAAGGGCCTGAAATATATATTCCCAATGCATTCTCACCAAACAGTGACGGACACAATGACCGTTTCCGATATCTCGCCGTGGGTATGCGAAAAATGAATTACTTCCGTGTTTTTAACAGAGTGGGACAAAAAATCTTCGATGGGCTGGGATTCACTGGATGGGATGGTACAATTAATGGTATTGACCAGCCTGCAGGCAATTATACTTTTGTTGTTAGCGGGGAAGACTTCAATGGTAAGCAAATAGTAAAAAAAGGCAACTTCATCCTCATCCGTTAGATAATTCCGGATTCCTTAAATTTACAAGACCATCAATAAGCAACAAAACATGAAAATTATTTTCCTTACTGCGGCGAGCATTCTTGCCTTCACAACCATCAGTAATGCCCAGCAAAAAGGCGATCCCAAAGCAACCGAAGTATGGACGCCTGTTCCACCCATGGTGGATCCCGGCAATATGCATCATGCCCCTTCAGATGCCATAATTTTATTTGATGGGAAAAACCTTAATGAATGGGTAAGTGCCAGAAATGGCGGTGCTCCGGGATGGTCTGTTGACAATGGAATACTCACAGTAAAAGGAGGTACAGGGGATATCAAAACCAAACAGGTTTTTGAAGATTGCCAGCTGCATATCGAATGGCGCACACCTGCTAAAGTTGAAAGTGAAGGCCAGGGCCGCGGAAATAGTGGAATATTTTTTATGGAGAATTATGAATTGCAGGTTCTCGACAATTATAAGAATGTGACCTATTCTAACGGTCAGGCAGGAAGCATTTATAAGCAACATATTCCGCTAGTGAATGCAAGCAAAGCGCCCGGTGAATGGCAGACCTATGATGTGATATTTACTGCGCCACGCTTTAACGATGACGGAAGCCTTAAATCTGCTGCGCGTATCACAGTATTGCACAATAATGTTCTTGTACAGAATAATGTGGAGCTCAAGGGACGTACTGAATATATCGGTGCCCCAAGCTATAAAAAACATGGCCCTCTAAGCATCCAGCTCCAGGATCACGGTAACCCCGTTAGTTTCCGGAATATCTGGTTGCGCAAATTGTAACAGGTATCTGACACATGTAAAGGGGATGTTCGGACAACAACAGGTTAAGTCAGCAATTGCCTAGCACTATATCTTCTTCGCCCCGAAATAATCCCAAAGCACCTCCGGGAGATCAATTCCGTCTTCGGTCTGATTATTTTCCAAAAGTGCAGCAACAATACGTGGAAGCGCCATGGAACTGCCATTGAGGGAATGCACCAATTGCATTTTGCCGGTAGAATCCTTAAAACGGATCTTCATCCTGTTGGTCTGGTAATTTTCAAAATTGGAAACGGAACTCACTTCCAGCCATTTCTCCTGGGCTGCGCTATACACTTCAAAATCATAGGTGAGTGCTGAAGTGAAACTCATATCGCCGCCGCATAACCGAAGAATTCGATAAGGAAGTCCGAGACTAATTATAAGCTTCTCCACATGTAATACCATCTCCTCCAGAACATCATAACTTTTATCAGGATGTACCAGCTGTACCAGCTCCACTTTATCGAATTGGTGCAGCCTGTTCAATCCCCTTACATCTTTTCCATAACTACCAGCCTCACGACGGAAACAGGGAGTATAGGCCGTCATCATGATGGGCAGCTCAGATTCTTTCACGATCTCGTCGCGATAAATATTTGTAACCGGAACTTCGGCAGTTGGAATAAGATAAAAATTATCTGCCACGGCATGATACATCTGACCCTCCTTATCTGGCAATTGGCCAGTTCCGTATGCAGAGGCTTCATTCACCATATGCGGTGGCATTACTTCAAGGTATCCCTCGCTGGTATTGAAATCAAGAAAATAACTGATCAGGGCCCGTTGCAATTTGGCACCTTTACCTTTATATACAGGGAAGCCGCTACCGGTTATTTTATTTCCCAATTCAAAATCGATGAGGTCATATTTTTTTACCAGGTCCCAATGCGGAACAGCACCAGCGGGTAAAACCGGCGTTTCACCACCTTCACGAACCACTTCATTATCAGCAGGTGTACGTCCGGCGGGAACCTGCACCGACGGCAGGTTAGGCAATTGTACCAGGATATCATTAATGGATCGCTCTATACCATCCAGCTCAGAAACATCATCCATACGTCCTTTGATAGCGGCAACTTCAGCTTTCAGCGACTCAGCTTCGGCCTTCTTTCCCTCCCGCATTAACAGACCAATATCTTTTGAAGCAGCATTCACCTTACCCTGGAGTTCGTCGCGTTCAAACTGAAGTTTGCGGCGACGCTCATCAAGTTGTAACAATTCATCCACCAATTCAGGCTGACCGAAATGCTTCACCGCCAGTCTTTCCTTCACCAGTTCCACATGCTGGCGGATAAAATTCACCTGTAACATCTTTAATATTTTGGCGCAAAGATAAGCGGACCAAGCGGTTATCTTTGCAGCATGAATCTACAAGATGATCTGCAAGTACGTTGGTGGAACCTCGAGGCGAAAATGATGGAGCGTTTCAGCAAGAAACCCGATATGGAAACAATTTTATTCCTGGTCGGTATCCAGGAATTTGGGGATATAAGAGAAAAATTCACAAAAGAACAAAAACAGGATCTGATGCATATTGCCGTGTGCTCACTGCTTTCCCAAAGTGGATACTACGAACTGGAAAAACTCGATGAAGATGGCTGGCCTCATTTCCGGCAACTAAAGGCCCTCCCAGAACTGGATCCGATTGCCCAGGAGAATTTTCTGAAAGATCATGTTTTATTGTATTTTGACCAGACTGGATTCTAAATACATATGAAATATTATATCTTATCTTTTCTGCTAACGATTAGCCTGTTGGCCTGCAGCCCAAGACTTTCTGAAAAGCTCAGCGCTTCAGATTATCACAAGGATGTTCTGCTTCAAACATCCAAGGGCGATATAAGGCTCAGACTCAACGACGCCACACCCCTCCACCGTGATAACTTTCTCCGCCTTGTGAAGAGCGGATTCTATGACAGCATCCAGTTTCACCGGGTTATAAACCAGTTCATGATTCAGGCCGGCAATCCTGCCACAAGACCCGATTCAGCCCGGGCTCCAAAACCAGGGCCTCTCATCGCAGCAGAGTTTCGACCTGAATTGTTCCACCGCAAAGGAGCCCTTGCCGCTGCCCGTACTGGAGATGATGTCAATCCATCCAAAGCAAGCAGCTCTAGCCAGTTTTATATTGTACAGGGCCGCACATTTACTGATGCAGCACTTGATTCTGTAGAAACCCACCGGCTTAAGGGTCGTAAAATACCAGCCTTACACCGTGATGTATATAAGACTATTGGTGGCGCGCCTCACCTCGACCAGAACTACACCATTTTCGGGGAGGTGTTAGAGGGATTGCCTGTAGTAGATTCTATTGCATCCGTTCCAACAACCGGTACAGGAAAAGGTGACCGTCCATTAAATCCCGTCTATATAAAAAAGGCGAGACTCGTTAAACGACTTTAATCTACCCATCTGACATCCGTCATGACAGATGTCAGACGCATCGGTTTCACCTTTTTCCCCCATATTTGCAATACAAAATTTCACCTCATGAATATTCCTGATTCTTTACGCTACACCAAAGACCACGAATGGGTTAAACTGGATGGAAATACCGCTACAATCGGCATCACGGATTTTGCCCAGGGCGAACTTGGCGATATCGTTTATGTAGAAATCGAAACAGTTGGCAAAACACTCGATGCTGATGCTGTTTTCGGAACAGTTGAAGCGGTAAAGACAGTGTCTGATCTATTCCTCCCTGTATCAGGAACCATCAATGAAGTGAATCCCGCACTGGCCGGAACTCCTGAACTGGTAAACTCAGATCCTTATGGTGAGGGCTGGATGATAAAAATGACGGTTAACAATCCCGCTGATGTTGAAGGCTTGCTCGATGCTGCCGGTTACCAGCAAATGGTTGGTTAAACTACCCGACAAAAAGACTGATTGTCAACTACGCTCACATACCAGGAACCGGAACTGATCGCTTTGCTTAAACAGCAGGATGAAACAGGATTCCGGTATCTGTATGATAATTACTCCGCAGCCTTAAATGGTATCATTCTGCAGATAATTCCCGACCAGGAACAAGCAAGCGATGTATTGCAGGAAGTGTTTGTGAATATCTGGCGACGGATAGATAGTTATGATTCATCTAAAGGGCGGCTCTTCACCTGGATGCTGAATATCGCCAGGAATGCAGCGATTGACATGACCCGCTCAAAGGCATTTCAGAATAGTCAGAAAAACCGCGAACTCGATAACGACGTACATACAAAGCCTGATGGCAGTCTGAGCATCCAGGTTGACAATATTGGGCTTTCCAAAATGATTGGACAGCTGAAGGAAGAGCACCGGGTACTTATTGACCTGGCTTACCTCAAAGGTTATACGCATGAAGAAATTGCAGGAATGCTTGGAATACCCCTTGGAACTGTAAAGACAAGGATCCGTGCCGCCCTGCTGCAATTAAGAAAAACATTGACGTGAACGTGCAGGAATACATATCAAGTGGCAGCATTGAAAGCTGTATCCTCGGACTCGCCGACCCGGCTGAGCAGCAGGAGTTTGAGCGCATGCGTCTTGAACACCCTGAGGTACGTGCAGCCGCAGATGCTTTTGAAGCCAGCCTGGAAGCTGCTGCCATGGCTGGTGCCGTTGCGCCTCCTCCTGCCCTCCGCGAAACTGTTTTTAAATCCTTATATGAAAATGACAGCCTGAACAAACCATCACTTCAATCAGATCCGTCACCAATCCCAACTATTCCAGCTTATAAAAACGAAGCAGCAGGCTGGAAAAAATATCTTGCAGCTGCATCCATTATATTACTGGCAGGAAGTGCCGCACTCAATGTTTACCTCTATAACAGGTATAAAAATTCAGACACACTTTATAATGACCTCCTGGCGCAGCAACAACAATTGGCCAATAATAACCAGTCCCTTCAAACCCAACTCAGCACTGCAGAGCAAGACCTGCTCATCATCCGCGATCCAAACATGAAGATGGTCGTTATGGCCGATGTCAACAAAACCAATAGCCGCGGAACTATCTACTGGGATAATAATTCCAAAGATGTATTCCTGATGGTAAATAATCTTCCGAAGCCAGCACCTGGGCAACAATACCAACTCTGGGCTATTGTAGATGGTAAGCCCGTTGATGCCGGCATGGTAGCCCTGGATAAGGAAAATGGCCTGCACCGCATGAAGAATATTCCCCGCGCTGAAGCTTTTGCAATCACCCTTGAAAAAGCCGGTGGAAGTGAAAGCCCTACCCTCACAGCAATGTATGTTCTGGGAAAGATATAATTTGCGCCAATGTTTTTGAGACTATTCCGCTCTCCCTTCCCTTTCTTCGGTTGGTTCCTGTTGATGAATGTATTGCTCCTCATGCCCGATCAGAAACTGGAGACCAAAGCCCTTATTGAGATCCCCAACCTGGATAAAGCCATCCATTTCTTCATTTATTTCCTGTTGGTTTTTCTAGGGATAATGTATTTGAAGCTAAAAGGCAGGGAAGGAACTGAATGGCTGCTACTGATAATTGCCATGGCACATGGCCTACAGATCGAATTTCTTCAAAAGATACCCTCTGTAAATCGTGATTTCTCCTGGTTCGACTTTCTATTCGACTGCCTCGGGGCTGCCGTAGGCTTTTTATCAGCCAGATACTCTTTTAAAAAGTTTTTAGCTACTAAACGTGTAAAATAATCCCCCTTTTTATTTCCCATATTCTACAATCCGTATATAGAATCCTTGCGATAATGGAATTATATTCTTTTTGAAAATTAATGACCAAATAGAAATATGGATAATAAAGATTGGATGAAAATCGCTCTGGAAGCTTAATTTACGCCAAAAGAAAGGCCCCTGTGGAAACAGGGGCCGTAACCAAAACTAACTGCTTATGAGAAAATTGACTGCTTATGTGAGAAGTCAAAAAATTAAATCATGTTTGAACTACTTATATAACGCAAATCCATTGCCAATAGTGTGATGCTAAAAGTTAAATAACTTTAAAATCTACCTTTCCAAGCTTATACACTCAATGAACTTCTGAACAACAAAGGTAATGGAACACAACCCTTATGAACAATAGTAAGATAGTGAATTCTAAAATAATTAACAAGTAAAATCCGCTGCAGTACTGGATTTTTTTTGGATTCCAGCAAAGCCGTAGGATAAGCGCAATCCGTGGGTAAAACCTGTAAGTGTTATTTTTACACTTATAAAACAGAAAACAAAGATGGCCCCTCACAAACCTTTGATTTTTACCGTAATAATTTTTCTAATGTATTGACTTTACTGCTGGTTGGTCATCTTCTCTGCATTTTCTGCAAACTGGAGCTGGTCAATGAACTCTTGGATCTCCCCATTAAGAATAGCATCAAGGTTATAAGCTGTGTAATTGATCCGGTGATCGGTTACCCGGCCCTGAGGGAAATTGTAAGTCCTGATCTTTGCGCTCCGGTCACCCGAACTTACCAGACTCTTCCTGTGACGGGAAATCTCCTCCTCCTGTTTGCGAACCTGCTCCTCATATAGTTTTGTCCGCATCATATGCATGGCTTTCTCCCGGTTAGCCAGCTGCGTTCTCTCCGTCTGACAAATTACCACTGTGCCGGTAGGGATATGGGTCAGCATTACCTTTGTTTCCACCTTATTTACGTTTTGTCCACCCGCTCCACCACTTCTAGAGGTTTCCATCTTCACATCGGCATCCCTTAAGTCAAAATCCAGCTCTTCCGCCTCAGGCATTACGGCCACCGTTGCCGCGGAAGTGTGCACTCTTCCACTTGCCTCAGTAGCTGGAACCCGCTGCACCCGGTGAACCCCACTTTCAAACTTGAGAGTTCCATAAACATCATCGCCGATTACTTCCACGTTCACTTCCTTATACCCTCCAACGGTGCCCTCACTTTCACTTAGGATGGCAGTTTTCCACCCCTTACTATTGCAGTAACGCAGGTACATATTCAGGAGGGTGCCAGCAAATAGTGAAGCTTCATCACCTCCGGTTCCCGCCCTTATCTCGAGAATGGCATTTTTTTCATCCTGCGGATCTTTCGGGATCAGCATCTGGCGGATGGCAGATTCAAGGTTCTCTTCACGCTCCTCCAGTACAGGAAGTTCCTCTTTGGCAAGCTCCCGCAGTTCATCATCATCCCCATTCAGCGCCTCACGGTACGTTACCAGGTCGGCAAGAACAGTCTTATATGCTTCATACTCCTTTACGATCTTCTCCAGGTTGCGATATTCCTTGCTCAGAGCGCTGAACTGTTTATTATCGCTAACGATTGCCGGGTTCGTCAAAGCAACACCCAGCTCGTCAAATCTTGCCTTGATCGCTTCCAGTTTGTCTAACATAGTTCCTGTATTTTTATGGCCCTTCCCAAAAGGATGGCAAAATTAACTCAATTAACCGCATGGGCTACCGAAAATTCAAGGCCGATCAGCTTTTTACCGGAAATGGTTTTGCTCCTCGCGGCTCAGTGCTGGTAACTGATGAAAAGGGATTGATTGAGGCCATCATTCCGCAAGAGGAAGCCGGATCCGATATCAAAGAGTTGAAAGGCATATTAAGCCCTGGCTTTATCAACTGCCATTGTCACCTGGAGCTCAGTCATTTAAAGGGAGTTGTTCCACCCGGCACAGGCATGGTTCCCTTCCTGCTGGCCATCATGTCACAAAGGAATAACCATCCCCACCAAATTGCAGATGCTATTGCTAAAGCGGAAGCAGAGATGCTCTCTACCGGAATTGTAGCGGTTGGCGATATCTGTAACACTGATCATACATTGAGTCAGAAATTAAAAGGGGGAATGTTTTACCGCAATTTTATTGAGGTAAGCGGATTTACAGGCGCCGCGGCAGGAGGCCGATTTCAAAATGCAAAAGCTTTGTTGGAGGCCTTTACACCAACAGGCCCCTCTGCAATGGTACCACATGCACCCTATTCTGTATCTCACGAATTATTTGAATTGGTGGCAGAACAATCGGCAGGGCAGATCATCACTATGCATAACCAGGAAAGCGAGGCAGAAAATGAATTCTTTAAAAGCGGAAACTCTGAAATGAGAAAGCTCTATGAGTACATTGGTGTTGACCTTTCTTTTTTTAGTCCTCCCGGTTCCAGCAGTCTTCAGGCGGTACT
Source organism: Flavihumibacter sp. ZG627 (assembly GCF_000814325.1). GTDB lineage: Bacteria > Bacteroidota > Bacteroidia > Chitinophagales > Chitinophagaceae > Flavihumibacter. The sequence goes on from NZ_JPHF01000008.1 coordinate 34,061, forward strand.
GCCATGGCTGACCCGCGCCGCCTCAACCATCCTCGTGCACAATGTATTGACCAGTCAGGCAGACATTGATTCACTGGTTAAAAAGGGATTGATGAACAGAACTATATTCTGTCTCTGCCCAAATGCAAATCAATATATCAATGGCTCATTACCACCGGTTGAACTTTTTCTTGAAAATAATGCAGAAATAGTTTTAGGTACTGACAGCCTCGCATCAAACCACCAGTTAAGCATATACGAAGAAATAAAAACCATATTAAAAGGCTTTCCACAGCTCACTCTTGAAACCGCTTTACAATGGGCAACAATCAATGGAGCAAGGGCGCTCGGTATAGAAGATCGTTATGGGAGCTTTGAAAAAGGGAAGCAACCGGGATTGGTTCAGATCTATGAAGAAACCAAACCACTTAAGATGTAAGAGGTAAGAGGTAAGATTTAGGAACCAATTACTTCTTGTAAAACTGCCAGAGATCGAAGGTGGCCGAACTCAGGAACATGCAGCACATAATAAGCCTCAAAAGATTGTAATAATTTTCTCCGAACTGTCACCGGAAGTTTTATGTCCTCCAGTTCATAAGGTTGCATCACCCTTAGTAACTGCGCTGTTACAGCACTATAATCTCCTTCAAGGTAATTTTGATGTGCTGGTAACTGGTTTACAAAAAGCCCTTCCTGCAAATCGAGGATATTCAACGTTTCGCAATGCTCATCAGGTATCCGGAAGCCGAAAAAATTGGCAAGGTGCAATGCAAAAAATAATGGGTAATTGGCCACAACAGCAGCATTCGCTTTATCCAGATGAATCATGGCATCTTCTGTGAAATAAAAAAGATCGGGATTAGGCTCAGGTTGCCTCAGGCATTTTTGTACCAGTTCCATCATATACATGGCAACTGCCCCCTTGAAAATATCATAGAATATATGTTCATACAGAACTGACCATTGATACTCCTTAATTCTTTGAAGATTCCTTAGCTCATTGTGGTAGACCACCATATCAAGAATGGCCCCGGGCTGAAAAAGATTTGCCCTTATATTGCCTTTTTTAGAAGCCGCTCTCACCCCATTCACCAGGTAGCTTTGTACACCAAATAACTCAGTAAATATGGAAACGATCACACTGGTTTCTCCATACTTAACAGTTCTTAATACAATTCCCCTGGTGTTGAAATTCATGGTCAGCGTTGAATGAATATGATCCTGGTAAGTACTTGTTGCGCCCGGTTTTCACTACTTGCAAGTACCAGGTAAACTCCTGTAGAAATTTTTCTTCCGTTTAGGTCCCTTCCATTCCAGGTATATTGAGTACCCAATGCCTTTCCCTGTTGTACAAGACGTCCATTTAGTTCAGTAATCTTTACAACAGCATTGGCAGGAACTCCCCGTATAGCTATAGTTCCGTTATATCCTGGTGGAACCGGATTTGGATATACCAAAACATCTGATCCCGATGCCTGCGCACCTGTAACATCGCTTTTATATGAGCACAACCCATTTGCTGTTGCAAATAGAACAGTTCCATCACGATGATCGATAGTTATAGACTTTATATCATTATCCGGAAGCGGACTGTTTGAAGTAGTGAAACGTTGGATTGTCTTTTCTCCATCAGCACTTATAAGCCATACACCATTTCGTGTGCCTATCCATTTTCTATTGGCTCCATCCACCGCAATTGCCTGCACAGATTCTCCCTTGAAAAGAAATCCGGCAAAATTATCTGACTGAACTACTGGTATCAATGCCTCACAGCCCTGGCTCGAAAATACCTCCGCCGTGCATTGTATGATAGCGATACCATCTGCAGTACCTACCCAGATAAAACCGAAATCATCAAGGGCAATACTAAGAACTTCATTTGAAGGAAGATTTCCATTGCCCGAACCCGCACGGTAATATCTCCATTGGTCATCGCCGGTATTATCAATGGTTAGTCCGTGATTAAAACATAACAGCCCATTGCCACCCGGTGAAATTATCCACTTCTGGTTATGCTCATCCAACAGGATACGCCCTACAGTATCACCATTCAATGTGAATGGCACTTTAAATTTACGATAGGTGGCATCGGGATATCTCATCACCAATTGGTTTTCAACTCCGCTATTACTGATCCACAAATTATTATCTGCATCTGCTGCCAGTCCGGTTACCCGGTAAGACAGTGGATCATTTTTATCAGGCGATATTAAAGGCTCCTTAATTATAGTGAATTGTTCACCATTTCGAAAAATAAGACCCCCTCTTTCTGTCCCAGCCCACAACCTTTCCGCCCGATCTTTTATTACAGGCGTTATGGCACCTGTATTTGTAGGTAGCGTTTGTCCGTCCGCGTTATAATTCGTCCAATTCCCTTCATAAAACCGGTCCATTCCATTGATCCTGCCCATCCACCATTCTCCCCCGTTAGCATAGATTTCACCTGAGGGAATTCCTTGCGGGGAGTTGGGTATGATTGAAGTGGTAAGCCCATCCTTATATTCAAGTAATCCAACTTTTGAATCTGCTATCCAGATAGTACTACCAATTATAAGCGCATCACGCGGATCAGTTAGCAATTCCCCTTCAGCTATTGTTTGAAGGATACCATTTTTATCAAGAAGAATTACCCTTGCCCTTCCACTTTTCTGTTGACTGATTATGAACTTTCCTTCTGAATAATTGACCGCATTCCATGACCAGTCATCCGTATAAATTTGTCGAGAAGAATAGTTCTCAGACATATAAAGGTTTGGCCCATGCTGAACATAAAGTATACCATCTATTACAAATACGCGCTCTGCTGAACCGCCTGGTAACCCACCGGTTCCCGAGAGCATTTCCCAATTCCGGTAATCAGCCTGGTTAATTCCCTGCCTAAGAGTACGTTTAAGTCCGGCTGTGGTTGCAGCATAATAATATTTTTCATCAGAAGCAGTAGCATTTACTTTCGTGTATACTCCCCCGTTACGTATGACCCAGGTGTCTCCTATTTCATTTTTTTTAATGTTCAAGACTACCACTGCAAAACCTGTTGATAAAAGAACGCGATCTCCATCACTGCTTATATGGTAGATAGTTTTGTCACCATTAATGGGAGCCCTCGCAAGGGCATTCATATTGGTGATACCACCTTTTCTGAGAATATCAATATTGCTGTTATTATAGGCTATTACCAACTCTTCCCGGGTATTTCCGAAAATTGCAGAGATCCCGGTTTCACTTAGTCCACTTACCTTGCTATAACGTTCGATCATCTCCTTGGATGCATCCACACTAAAAAGGGCATAGGGGGTAGCCACAAAAAGTTTATCTGCATTCGAAGTTAAGGCGATGGCGTTCCCAAAGGGAAAGTGCTCCTGCCACCTTCCTATCGGCTGGCAAAACAGCTGCGGAACGAGCAAAAAAAGGAATGAAACACAAAAGAGAAAGAAACGCATATACCCCAAAGTTAACGGCTTGGGGTGGTGATTTATCAGGTGCTTAGCGCTAAAATGGTTTTCTTTGCGGGCAATTATCAGCTAAATAGCAATAGCATGTGGCAACAATTAGGATCCATCGTTCTGAAATACCGAATCGCATTATTGGTAATCCTGCTGGCGGCAACAGCATATATGGGATTCCATGCCAGCAAAGTGCAGATGAGCTATGAATTTACCAGAGCCATTCCTGTTGATAATCCAAAATACCTCGCCTACCAGGAATTCAGGAAACAGTTTGGGGAAGATGGAAGCATGCTGGTAGTGGGTGTGCAGACGGATAAAATATTCATGGAATCTGTTTTCAATGATTACCGTCAGTTGCAACTTGACCTTAAGAAAATTGAGGGAGTAGAAGACATTCTCAGTATTCCGGGGGCCGTAACACTCTCTAAAAATGACAGCACAGAGAAATTGGTGGCAGAAAAGATCTTTGCTGATGGCAACCTTCCTCAGGGCGCCATTGATAGTTCGGTGGCAAAATTCAGGAACCTTCCCTTTTATAAGGGCCTACTCTATAATGAAGCCTCCAATGCCTATTTGATGGCTGTACGCATCAATAAAGATGTACTGGCATCACCGCGCCGAACAAAAGTGGTATCTAATATCCTTGAGCAAACTGATGCATTCGGCCGTAAACACCAGATCAGCATACATTATAGCGGACTACCGCTGATACGCACCCAGATGGCAGACAGGATAGCGAAAGAAATGCGCTGGTTACTGATCGGTTCGCTCACATTATCTGCCCTCATTTTGCTGGCTTTTTTCAGAAGCATCAGCGCCATGCTGATTTCTCTGGGAGTGGTGATCATGGGAGTGATTTGGAGCGTTGGCACCATTGAATTATTAAATTACAAGATCACCCTCCTTACTGCATTAATTCCTCCCCTCATTGTAGTTATCGGGATACCCAACTGTATTTACTTTCTAAACAAATACCATGTTGCATGGAACGAAATTGGTATTAAAAATGAGGCCATCCGCACCATGGTGGCCAAAATGGGCATAGTAACTCTTTTTTGCAATATTGCTGCGGCCATTGGTTTTGCGGTGTTCGCACTTACCAAAAGCGCAATACTCCAGGAGTTCGGGGTAGTGGCGGGATTAAACATAATGGTGATTTTCTTTATCTCATTTATTTTTATTCCGGTAGTGCTAAGTTTTCTGCCTTCCCCTAAAACCCGACATACAAGGTATCTCGATAATAAATGGCTGCTGGCAGTTCTTGACAAACTTGAAATATGGAGCCTGAACCATCGAAGATTAATTTATGGACTAACAGCCCTTATCACCGTTTTAGCTATTCTTGGAATGTTCCGCATTCGTTCGGAGGGGTTCATTGTTGACGACCTGCCCAAAACCGACCGGATATATACTGACCTTAAATTCTTTGAAGAGCATTTCAAAGGGGTAATGCCACTGGAAATTGTTGTAGATACCAAACAGAAGAATGGTATCAGGAAGAATACCCTTCAGACCCTGGAAAATATTGATTCATTATCGGCCTATATTACTGCCCAACCAGAAATGAGCCGCCCTCTTTCCATCGTGGAAGGAATGAAATTCGCTAAACAGGCATACTATGATGGTGATAGCAGCAACTACCAACTTCCGAATAGTTTTGATATCGCCTTTCTTGCACCCTACCTTAACATGAAAGGGGGAGACAATGATAATAACCAATTGGGGAAACTTGTCAATTCATTCATGGATGAGGATAAGCGGCAGACCCGCATCAGTGTAAACATGAAAGATGTTGGCAGTAAACGATTACCTGAAATCCTCGGACAAATTGAAAAGAAAACCCAACAGTTATTTGATACCAGCGATTATAAAATAACGCTCACGGGAGGAAGTATTACTTTTCTAGAAGGAAGCACATTCATAATAAATGGATTAAAAGAGAGTATTTTCTGGGCCTTTCTCCTCATCGCTCTCTGCATGCTTTATCTTTTTCGATCACTGAGAATATTACTCTGCTCGCTCATTCCTAATATCATTCCCCTGCTTATTACGGCTGGCGTTATGGGCTGGGCTGGAATTGCACTAAAGCCATCCACGGTGCTGATTTTCAGTGTTGCGTTAGGAATTGCAATTGACATAACTATCAGATTTTTAGTTAATTATAAGCAGGAACAGAGATCTCATAAGGATCAAAAGCAGGTAGTTATCGAAACCATTCACTCAACCGGTATCAGTATCATTTATACCTCTATGGTATTGATTGCCGGATTTGTGATATTCTGTTTCAGCGGTTTCGGAGGAACACAATCCCTGGGATGGCTAACTTCACTTACACTGGTAATAGCAACCGTCACTAATCTTGTTCTCCTGCCAGCACTGCTGATCAATTTCTCAAGTAAAAAACAACCAAAAAACTAACCAACCTGACCAGGGCGGTATGGTAATAACCAATAAGGTTAAGCGCTATGGTATCAGGGCAAACCTTGAACATAAAGTGAGCTAGTGGTAAAAGATCAGTAATAATATTACTCTTTCACGCACTGAGGACAACGATCAGAATACAGGTACAAATGCATTATCAGGAGCAGTTGCCAACTCAATGAGAGCACTACCAAAGGTACGTATCTGAAATCCTGATCTTCCACAGTTTGGGGGATATAATATAACTCCAAACGGTGCTGCACCTGGCCAGGATGCCAACCTTCGTTCTATCGAGAACAACTACACTAATATTGGTTTTGTTGTTGCTAATAATCAGTTCAATTTAACCAAGCACAGGATCATCAATAATTTCACTTTGGAAATAAAGCCAGTTGACCGGGCTTACATTTATTTCTCGTGCTAAGCTTGATTATTATAGTGGAACTGACTTTCAGGCGTTAGATCCAGGGCATGGTGATGGTTGTATTGACCTGAACACAGTTCCTAAACCACGCATTCTTTCATTTGGTCTTAGTTTTGGACTTTGATCACGAAATTTTTGAACATAATTAAGTATGTGCTATTCCCTAATACGATCATTCATTAAGAAAAAAGGAATGCCTATGACTTTTTTCATGCAATATTCATAGTATTACATACTATTTTTTCTCTTTCCTGAACCTTATCCCATAATGTTTGTCATTAAATAGTTATTTTTTTTGCAAATCAAAACTGGACGCAGCATTTAAACCGCTGGCCTGTCAATATAGGTAAGGTTTTTTATTTTACACACAAACACTAAATGCAAATGAGAAAATTGCTATGTCTGCTATTATGCATGGTTGCCCTGTCAGGGGAGCTATTGGCACAGACTAAAACCCTTACAGGAAGGGTCACAGATGACAAAGGGAGTCCAGTTCCCAATGCTTCCGTAGTAGTTAAAGGAACAAGTATCGGAACCACTAGCGGTGAAGACGGAAGATTTTCTTTTGTTGTTCCTTCAAATGCCCGGGACATTGTTATTTCAGCTGTCGGTTTTGGTGACATTGAACAAAGAATTGGCACCAGTACTGAATTTACCATCAGCCTCAGTACAAGGGACAAAAACCTGGCTGAGGTTGTTGTAGTTGGTTATGGTACCCAGAAAAAAAGGGAACTGACTACCGCAGTTTCACAGGTTAAAGGTTCTGATCTTCAAAACATTCCTATTCAGGGCCCAGACCAGGCACTCAGGGGTAGAGCCGCCGGAGTAAACGTTACACAGAGTTCCGGTACGCCAGGTGGTTCAATCAATATCAATATCAGGGGTACAGGCTCCATCAACGCCAGTTCACAACCATTGTATGTGATTGATGGGATTCCCATCAACATCGGCAACTACTCACAGATAGGAGTAGGTGGACAAACACTCAACGCTTTGGCAGACATCAACCCAAGCGAAATTGAATCCTTCGAGGTTTTAAAAGACGCCGCAGCAACGGCTATATATGGTTCACGAGCTGCTAATGGCGTTGTCCTTATCACAACTAAAAGAGGTGCTAACAGGAAAACAAGGGTTAACATTAATTCCTATTATGGAATATCCGAAGTGTATAAGCAACTTCCTGTTTTAACTGGTCCCCAGTTTGTTCAGCTTAACCAGGAAATGATCAGAAATCGTTTTGGTGCCACTGTTACCCCTGGTCAATTGGGATTGGCGGGTCTCGATGGTGATCCATCATCCTATCCCACTACTAACTGGCAGGATGAGATCTTCAGAGGTGGTGCTATCCAATCTTATGACCTGAACCTTCAGGGAGGAAATGAGAATACTAAATTTTTTATCTCAGGGGCTTATTTTAGCCAGGAAGGCATTGTAATTGGATCAGGATTTAAACGGTATAACCTCCGCATGAATATTGACAATAATCTTTCCAAAAAGATTAAAGTTGGTACCAGCATCGGATTGAGCAGATCAAAGAATACCCGTATCCAGAATGATAATAACATTTATGGTGTTGTTAGTACCGCTCTGTTATATGGATCCCATTTCCCTGCTTATAAGGCGGATGGAACTTATGGAAGAGATCCTAATGCCTCTATCGAAAATGCGATAGCCAATGCCGTTGAACCAACTTACGATGTAAACAATAATCGTATCCTGGCAAATGCATATGGTGAATGGCAGATCACTAACTCACTCTCCTTTCGTTCTGTTGTGGGTGCCGATTATCTTAACTTCCGTGAACAACAATACATCCCATCAACACATATCCAGGGTGCAGGTGTAAGAGGTGATGGAAGGGAAGGGTATTCTGAAGATCTTAATCTCACCAATGAAAATATCCTCACCTTCAAAAAGCAATTTGGTGATGATCATGACCTGACCTTAACAGGGGTGGCCTCCTTCCAGGAATCAAGATTTGAAAGCATCTTCGCACAGGCTACCAATTTTCCGGGAGATGCGATCCGCAGACTAACAGCGGGCTCTCAGCGTGTGGCTGCAACATCAAATGGTTCCTCCTATGGGATTGTTGGATACCTCGCTCGCGCTATCTATGGCTTCCAGGGTAAATACCTCGTTACTGCGAGCATCCGTCGTGATGGTGTTTCAAGATTTGGTGCTGATAAAAGATGGGGTACATTCCCGGCAGCATCTGTTGCATGGAGAATTAGTGAAGAAGGTTTCCTGAAGAACAGCAACGTTATCAGCGATCTTAAACTCCGCGCAAGCTGGGGTGAAGCTGGTAACTCAAGTATCGGCGATTTCGCATCCCTTCCACTTGTTGGAGCAGGTAATAACTATGCCCAGGCGGCTGGTCTCGCACCTTCACAATTGGGTAACCCGAACCTCGGTTGGGAAAGTTCTGAGCAAACTAACGTTGGTATAGATGTGGGTTTCTTAAATAACAGGATCAACCTCACAGCTGATTACTATATCAGGAACACCCGCGAACTCCTGCTGGCCCGTCCGTTAGTTGGATCATCGGGCTTCACCACTATCAATGAAAACATTGGTTCATTGCAAAACAAAGGATTTGAGTTTGCTTTGAACTCAACAAACATTGATAGTCGCGATTTCAGGTGGACAACCAATTTCAATATCACCTTCCCGGATAATAAAGTAGTAAAACTTGCTGGAACACCATTTGCATCAGGTTTTGCCAGCTGGGTTGAAGAAGGCCAGGACCTTGGTTCATTCCGTGGATTTGTTGTAAAAGGTATTTTCCAATCACAGGAAGAAATTGCAGCAGCACCAGTGCATTCAGCGGCTACTCGTCCCGGTGATATCGAATTTGCTGACCTTGACGGCGACAACAGAATTACTACTGCTGATCAGAAGATTATTGGCAGTGCAGTACCTGATTTCTTTGGTGGTATGATCAACGAATTAAGCTACAAAGGGATCGGTCTTAATTTCTTCCTTCAATTCGTATCAGGTAACGAGATCTATAATAACACCCGCGCATTTGGAGAAGGCATGAATAGTATCTTCGGTCAGCTTGCAACTGTAGAAAACAGGTGGACCGCTGATAAAGGAGAATCTGCTACTTTACCTCGCGCAGTTTTTGGCGACCCAAGCAATAACAGGCGTACCTCAACAAGATGGTTAGAAGACGGATCATTCATGCGACTTAAAAACGTTCAGTTGTTTTACAATCTTCCACAGGAAATTTCCAAAAGGATAAAAATGAACAACATAAGAATCTTTATTCAGGGTGAAAACCTGAAAACATGGACTGACTACCAGGGTTTCGATCCTGAAGTAAGCACTTTCAGTATCACGAACACAGCTCCTGGTACAGATTTCCTCACCTATCCTCAGGCCAAAACCATCACTTTTGGAGTAAACCTTAGCTTTTAATTTAAATGCTGACAAAAATGAAAACATTACAAATAGCAGTTATATCTGCAATGCTCATGGGCTCCGCCTCCTGTGATAAAATCCTTGACCAGGAACCACAAGGCTCCCTCGATGCAACAACGGCCTTCTCTACCCGCCAGGGTGTAGAAGCTGGACTCAGGGGTATTTATGATGCCCTTCAAAGTGGTAGTTATTACGGGCTTCGCTACCAGGCTTTTGCTGATATGGGTGCAGATAATATTAACCACACTGGTACTTTCCCAAGTTTCGCACAGATATTTAATAAGCAGATTCTGGCCGATAATGTGGAGTTATCCAATATGTGGAACGCCATTTACAATGCCATCAACAGAGCAAATAATATTATTGCTTCTGCTGAACTGATAACCGATCCTGCATTCAATAAATCGTCAGCAATTGGAGAGGCACGCTTTCTTAGAGCCCTGCTCTACCATGACCTCCTCCGTTATTTTGGGGGATCACCTAATGGATATAATAAATCAGGTGGGGTTGGTGTTCCATTATTCACCGTTCCAACGCTTGCTCCATCAGACGCAGCTCCAAAAGCCCGCGCAACTGAAGCAGAAGTAAACCAACTTATTATGGATGACCTCAATTTTGCTATTGAGAATTTAAGTGGTGTATCTATTGCAAGGGCTAACGTAAATGCAGCCAATGCTTTGAAAGCAAGAGTTGAACTCTACAACGAAAATTTCGCAGCTGCAGAAGAAGCCGCAACAGCAGTAATTGAAAAATATGAAGCAGCACCACTTGGTGGACTGGCAGATGATTACAGGAGTCTCTGGTCTAAGAAAAATGTTACACCAGAAAGCATCCTCGAATTGCCTTTCTATGTTGATGATGCCAACTCAATTGCCTTCTTTTATTTCCCGGGTGCAAATGGTGGCAGAAATGAAATTACTTCTTCACCGGGATTAGCTGCTGCACATGAAGCAAATGATAAGAGAAAGATGGTAAACGTGAGTGTTCTTGATAACACCTCCGACCCGCGAATACCTGCAAATAAAACACTGAAGGCATTTCGTGTTGCAGGTGATGACAACGTTATACTTATTCGTTTGGCAGAAGTATACCTGATTCGCGCTGAGGCAAGAGCAAGGAAGGCGAGTCCGGATATTGCAGGTGCACAAAGCGATCTCAATGTTGTAAGAACACGCGCCGGATTGCCTGCAACAACCGCAGCAACTACAGCCGCCCTTGTTACAGCAATTGAAAATGAGCGTCGTGTTGAATTGGCTCATGAAGGTCATCGCTGGTTTGATCTGCGTCGTTATAATAAGATCGCTTCGCTTGGTATTACTGAACCATTCCGCGCCCTCTGGCCAATTCCTTTAAGGGAAGTTCAAACAAGTGCTGGTGTGGTTGAGCAGAATGATGGATACTAATGGATTTGACCATTAAAAACAAAGCGGCGGCCTCCCTGGAGACCGCCGCTTTGTTTTCAGGTGTCTGACACATGTTCGCAACTTGTTCGAACATCCTCCGAACATGTGTCAGACACTTATCACACGGACACTTATCACATGCTTATTTAAGAACCTCAGAAAGTTTTTGCTCAAGATCAAATCCACGTAAGTTCTCAGCAATAATTATCCCCTGCGGATCGATCAGTACATTATAGGGGATGCCCTCAAATCCATAAACTTTAACTGATTCACTGTCCCAGAATTTCAGGTCGCTCATATGTGACCAGGCCAGCTTATCATCAGCAATTGCCTTTACCCATGGCTCCTTTGCTTTATCAAGTGATACACCAAGGATCGTGAAATTCTTGCTGCGGAATTTATCGTAGGCACGCACAACATTTGGATTTTCATTACGGCATGGGCCACACCAGCTCGCCCAGAAATCTACCAGAACATACTTTCCCTTGAAATCTGAGATTGAAATATTCTTTCCATTAACATCGGCCATGGTAAGGTCAGGTGCTGCTTTTCCTATCAGGGTTGTAGCCGCTTTCTGCTTTTCCATCTCTGCAGTTTGCGCCTGTTGCATGTCATAGGTTTGTTTCAGGGTCTTCACCATATTGTGCTCCGGAAATTTCTTTACGGCATCATTCAATAACAAATCAAAATCCTTAGCCGGCATAATGCGTGAAGAAAGTCCCAACGCAAATAAACTTACCGCAGGGCTTTTTGTGCTGCTTACCATATTCTTCATATAGCTGGTAAGAGCACTGATCATTTCATTCTTCCTGTTGGTGCTTGCCAAAACAAGACTATCTGATCCACCAAATTGTTTCAAACTATCAAGCTGCATGAATACAGTATTGATCTCCTGACTCTCAACACTGTATTTCTGTATAAAATCCTGTAGTTCCTTACTTGCTGGCGAACCTTCAATAGTGTAGTACTGCTCCTTCTTTGACATGTCAAGGTTAACTGTCATGTCCTCAGAATCATTTACAATAAGCAGTACCGGCCCTTCCTCTACTGCCACCTGGTAAATACCCTCCTCTTTTGCTTTGCCATCAAGACTTACAGTTCCTTTGATGTCTTTCACAGTAGCTGAATCCAGAATCAACGGAACTCCATCTCCACCAAAAGGGATTTCTTCCAACACCATTCTTCGTTTGTCGATCGGGGTTAGCTTATCAGCATTGCTGTAATTTACTTTTACCGTAAATGACCCACCCGCACCTTTATCTTTACACTGCACAGCAAACAGTGCAATCAAGCCAACTAAAAACAGCTTTTTTGTTTTCATCATTTCTTATTGTTCTTATAAATTATTTAAACCCTTCTCATGTCAGTCATCAGGAATTCACTGCAGCTTCATTGAGTTTTTTCTCCAGCAAGGAAGTGGTGATTTTCGGATCTGCTTTTCCCCGCGATATCTTTTTCACCTCTCCCATAAAAAGCCCGATCAGACCTTTTTTACCTTTTCTGTACTCAGCAACTTTATCCGGCATTTTATTCAGCACCTCGGTAACCCATTCCTCAATCTCATTGCTGCCAGCATTCTGTAACAAATTAAGTTCTGCAGCAATAGCGTACGGAGCTTTATCCGGGTTCTCCATCATTTTTGGTAACAGCTTTGATGAAGCCGTTGAAAAACTAATCTGCCCCGATGACACCAGTTCCACTAATGCTGCAAGCCTACCAGGTGTAACTGGCATTTGATCTATCGAAAAATTATTTTCATTCAACCACCCTCTGATAGGCCCCAGCAGCCAGTTTGCGACAGATTTATATTGATTTGTATGCCTGGCCACTGTCTCGAAATAATCCACCATTTCCTTTTCATCACTCAGCTGCTCAGCGTCATAGTGAGTAAGTTTGTAGCTACTAATATATCGCTGTCGAATAGCTTCAGGCAACTCCGGCATTGATGCTTTTATTGCGGCCAGTTTCTCTTCCGTTATGATGAATGGAGGAAGATCGGGATCAGGAAAATATCGGTAATCATTGGCTTCTTCTTTGGAACGCAACGCGAAAGTAGTTCCATTATCCGCATCGAAACTTCTTGTCTGTTGCAGGATGGTTTCACCTCCCTCGGCCATCTCCATCATTCGGGCAGCTTCAAATTCAATGGCACGTTTCACATTGCGGATTGAATTAAGATTTTTTACTTCTACCTTGGTACCAAGTTTCTCTTCACCACGCAAACGGATGGATACATTGGCATCACAACGCATGCTTCCCTCTTCCATATTGCCATCACATATTCCAAGGAAACGAACCAACTTGCGTATCTCCGTTACATAGGCATAGGCTTCTTCGGCACTATACATATCGGGATCTGAAACGATCTCAATCAACGGTACTCCTGCCCGGTTATGATCGATAGCGGTTTTGTGGGGATGAGCATCATGAATACTTTTACCCGCGTCTTCTTCAAGGTGTATATGGTGAAGACGAACAACCCGCTCCTTTCCATCAACGCTGATCTTTATTCCACCACCCTGGCAGATATTATTGATATGCTGTGAAGTCTGGTAACCTTTTGGAAGATCTGGGTAGAAATAATGCTTTCTGGCAAACCAGTTGGTTCGGCTTATCTCAGAGTCACATGCTATACCCATCTTTATCGCAAAATCCACAGCTTCCCGATTTAGTTTTGGAAGAGTGCCTGGGTAGCCCAGCGTAATCGCACTTATATGTGTATTGGGATCGCCACCGAAACTGGCAAGGTCGCCACAGAATAGCTTTGTTTTTGTCTGAAGTTGGGCATGCACTTCCAACCCTATCACCAGTTCATATTTTTCTTCCAGGGATTTCATTCTATTGCTGCTTGTTTCCATAAAGAGCAAATGTACCCAATCAGGGGCAAAGCTCCACCCGTGGCTGCCCTAAAAGCAAAAAGGTGAAAATGGGGGATGAACCTCCTTTTTTTCACCTTTTTGAATAGATTCTGAAAAATCAAAGTTCTGCAGTCCTTAGTTTACGAGGTATCTTCAATTCCGCCTGTTGCTCCTTCCCTTCACGAAGATATTTCAGCGGCATCAACATTTTCTTAGCCTCCCTGGCTGCTCTTGATAGATCTACCAGTTCATTCACGCTGTTTATTTCCTTCCCATCAAAAGAAGTAATTACATCTCCTTCCTTTATACCAGCCTTTTCAGCAGCGGAACCCTCATCTACACCAAGCACCTTCACTCCTTTTCCATCCTCTGTATCCTGCGCCCGAATGCCCAGCTTAGGCTGGCCACCACGGAAGAATTCAAACTGATTTGACATACCCTCTCTATCAAATCCCCTGTATTGTTCCAACTCTTCGAGGCGCTCCAGTTTATCAAGGCCACGTAGCCCCTCCAGCCCCTGCATTCTTTCCATATTAAAGGCCATGGCTCCTTCGCGTTTTCCGAGCGTAGCAGAGGCTTTTTTCTCCTTGCCATCACGGAGATACGTTATAGTTACTTTATCTTCAGGCTTATATTTCCCGATCGCTTTGGTAAGGTCTTCCGGACCTTCAATCTTACTGTCATTCACCTTAATAATAATATCCCCTGCTTTTAATCCGGCCTTATCTGCGGCGGTTTCCTTATTGACCTCAATGATCTTTGCCCCATTATCCGACTTATCGGTAGCTACCCCAAGAAGCGCCTCATTCATATTAAATTCAAAAACACGTGTTTCTCCATCATCATTCCAATTCCAGTTTTGCCTTGGCTGACCCTGGAATGGTGATCGTGGCGGCTTTGGTATTGTTATCCTCATGGTATTACCATCGCGAACAATAATGTTCTTTTTCATGATCGCGATCCGGTTGTCATCAAATTCAGCTAGCGGCTTTCCATTGACGGTGAGATTATCATCATTGATCTCGATCACCAACCTGATGTCCTCGCCTTTTTTCCCCTTGGCCCCTTTCGCACCTTTTTCACCCTTTTCACCTTTCGAACCCTTGGTAGAAAATTCCATCACATCGCCCCCCTTGCGCTTGATAATGATCTGATCATACTCACCAAGTTTCTCCGTGCGCTTCTCTGTACGTTTCTCTTTCTGCTGCCCAAAGGCCACTGTATCACTTACTGTCAGTATCCCCAGGCAAACTGCCGGAAGTACTAGTTTTTTAAAGATATTTTTCATTTACGGCGTTTTTCGTAGTTCAAATATAATGTGATTTTCTGAACTACGAAATATTTCGGAAACGTTAAAATATGGATCAGTTATTCAACAGGCCCTTTATACGCGTTATCACTTTCGTCAGTCCGCCTACCTCCTGTCCCCCGGCAGTAGCGAGGTTTTTTTGTCCACCACCGCCCCCCTTTATCAGCGGAGCCACATGCTCCTTGATAAGTTTACCGGCATCAAGTGATCTTGCAACCACTACCGCATCGGAAATTCCGATTGCCACAAATGGCTTACCACCAATATTGGCACCCAGCACAGCTACATAATCATTCAAATTATTCCTGAGATCAAAGCAGAGCTTTTTTAGCGCATCCGGATTGCTTACTTCAACAATATCACCAATGAAACTCAACCCGTTTATGATCTCATCCTTTTTCAATAATTCATTCCTTATCCCAACCAGGGCCCTGTTTTCAAGGCTCTCCAATTGTTTCTTCAAAGCGGCATTATCGGCAAGGGTATTCTCGATCGATTTCTGTAATTCTTTCGGATTTTTCAATAATTCTTTCACGGCCTGGAGTTGCTCTAATTGCGCGCCCACCCAAGTTTCGGCAGCAATACCCGCAACTGCTTCCAGTCTGCGTACGCCCGCAGCAACAGCAGATTCATGCTTGATCTTTAAAAAACCGATCTCTCCTGTTGCATCCACATGTGTTCCTCCACAGAGCTCAATAGAATAATCTTTGTCCATCATCACTACCCTTACCAGATCACTATACTTCTCCCCAAATAATGCCATCGCGCCCATTGCTATTGCCTCATCTTTAGGCATCTCTTCAATTTTCACGGGAATGTTTTCACGTATCTTCTCATTCACAATCCTTTCAATGCGCCCTAATTCATCATCGCTGACTTTTGCGAAATGGGAGAAATCGAAGCGTAAATGTTCATCATTCACCAGCGATCCTTTTTGTGCCACATGGGGTCCCAAAACTTTTCTCAGAGCTGCATGCAGCAGATGTGTTGCAGAGTGATGTGCTTCAGTTTTATTTCTTTTATCGCGGTCCACTTTTGCGGTTACAATTCCGGAAATATTCACCGGCAACTTTTCTACAAAATGGATGATCAGGTCATTTTCTTTTTTGGTATCGACCACACGAATGGGTTCCCCCTCAAACATCAGCACACCCGTATCTCCCACCTGTCCGCCACTTTCAGCATAAAATGGTGTAACCGATAAAACAAGTTGGAATGCTTCCTTGCCTTTTGCTTTTACCTTGCGATATTTCAGGACTTTTGACTCAATTTCCAAAGTATCATGACCCACAAACTGCATGTGTGCAGTTTCATTCAACACCACCCAGTCCTCGGTATCAATAGCTGTTGCGGCCCTGCTCCTGTCTTTCTGCTTTGTCATTTCTTTTTCAAAGCCCGCCTCATCTACTTCCAGGTTATTTTCGCGCGCAATTAATCTTGTAAGGTCAATGGGGAAACCATAGGTGTCATACAATTCAAATGCAGCAGATCCGCCCACTTTTTCAGATCCAGCGGTTTCGGTTGTTCGAATGATATCATCGATCTTTTTAAGTCCCTTATCAAGTGTGCGAAGGAATGCATCTTCTTCTTCCTTCACCACTTTCGTAACGAAATCTACCTGGCTTTGTAGTTCAGGAAATACAGTAGCAAACTGTTTTGCAAGTACCGGCATCAGTTGATGTAAAAGCGGCTGCTTATAATCAAGATAAGAATAGTAATAACGAACCGCTCTTCTGAGGATTCTTCTTATCACATATCCCGCTCCTGTATTTGAGGGAAGTTGTCCATCAGCAATAGTGAATCCTATTGCCCTGATATGATCCGCAATAACACGAAAGGCAATATCAGGCTTAGAATCAGACTGCCCGTATTTTTTACCTGTTATTTCTTCGGTTGCTGCAATAGTGCCGGTAAATACATCGGTATCATAATTAGATTGCTTGCCCTGTAAAACACGTACCAGTCGCTCAAAACCCATTCCGGTATCTACATGCGTGGACGGTAATGGCTCCAGACTCCCATCCTTCTTACGGTTGTACTGCATGAATACATTATTCCAAATCTCGATCACCTGTGGATGATCCTTATTCACAAGTTCACGGCCTGGTATAGATGCACGTTCTTCATCGCTTCTGCAGTCAACATGGATCTCGCTACATGGGCCACAGGGGCCAGTATCGCCCATTTCCCAGAAATTATCTTTCTTGTTTCCAAATATGATATGGTCGTCTTCCACAAGCTTTTTCCATTCGGCCAGTGCGATAGTAGAAGGCGGAAGATTCTCTTTTGGATCGCCCTCAAAAACGGAGACGTATAACCGATCTTTAGGTAACTTGTAAACTTCTGTCAACAATTCCCAACTCCATGCGATCGCCTCTTTCTTAAAATAATCACCGAAGCTCCAGTTACCCAGCATTTCAAACATGGTATGGTGATAGGTATCAACACCCACTTCTTCCAGGTCATTGTGCTTACCACTTACACGAAGACATTTTTGTGTATCAGCCGCACGCAGGTAGGGCGGTTTCTTATCGCCCAGGAAATAATCCTTGAACTGGTTCATACCCGCATTAGTAAACAAAAGTGTAGGATCGTTCTTTACTACAATTGGTGCAGATGGTACAATTGTATGGCCCTTCGAGGCAAAAAAATCTAAAAACTGTTTTCTTATTTCAACACTTGTCAGCATAAATTCGGAATGATTCTTGAGTGAAATTGTGCCCTGCCCGCTATATTTGTAAATAGCCGGTAAAGTGGTGCAAAGCTAAGGAAATGGGCTTTGCAGGCATATATGAAAAAGATCAAATATTACTACAACCCCAATACCCTCCGGTACGAAAAACTGGAAACCCCGCTCAGGGTCAAACTCCTGCGCGCATTGGGTTTCATCGCCGCCTCTCTCGTAACAGCCCTGATCATTGTTTCCATCGCCTTCCAGTATCTCGATTCTCCTAAAGAAAAGATCCTTCGCCAGCAGTATGAGAAATCGAGAGAGAATTATGATCTTCTTTACCGTGAGGTCAACAAGATGCAACAACAGATGGCCGAACTGGAGAAGCGCGACAACGAGGTTTACCGTTCAATTTTTGAAGCCAGTCCTATACCCGATTCTGCTCGCGTAAAAGAAATGGAAAAGGCAAAGGAGATCCGTATGGTGCAGGCCATGGATGCCGATGCACTCTATACCGGTGTGGTTGATAATATCAATAATCTTATCAAGCGCATCGCCTACCAGAACCGCTCTTATGAAGATATCCAGGGCTTTATCCGCAATAAAGAAGTGCTGCTGGCCGCTACCCCTGCCATCCAACCTGTTAGTAACAAAGATCTCAACCGGATCGCATCAGGATTTGGATACCGTATCGATCCTGTTTACAAAACGGTGAAGATGCATGCGGGACTCGATTTCGCCGCACCTCAGGGCACCCCTATTTATGCGACTGCTAATGGAACCGTTAAACTTGCCGGCAATACAGGCAATGGATATGGTAACCATGTGATCATCAACCATGGTTATGGTTATGAATCCTTATATGGGCATATGTATAAGATCAAAGGGCGCTCAGGTCAGCGTATCAAGCGGGGAGAGATCATAGGCTATGTTGGCAGCACAGGTAAGTCTACAGGTCCCCACCTGCATTATGAAGTGCATAAAAACGGTAAACGTCTCGACCCTGTTTATTTCTTCTATAATGACCTCACCCCCGAACAGTATGACAGGCTGCTGAAAATGGCCGCGGCAAGTAACCAGAGCCTCGACTAATTTTCCCTTCCTGTTTTTTGTTTCCGGCCCTATTATTGATACGAACTCCACGTATCTTTAACCTATACATGAAGCCACAACCACAGATCAGCATGAACTTTGGATTCGATGAGCCGGAGATATCGGAAAAGGTCGAATCAAAAGCGCCGTCGGTGGATCAACCCATAAATGGCCGGCATGTTGAAAAAGTTGTGACAAAGGTTGCAGTTACAGATGAGTCTACTATTCTAACTATCAGAAAAAAGCCCGGCCGAAAGGAAAAAGAAAAGGCCTGGAAATCTGCCACTCCCGGTAAAAGAGGGCGTAAATCACTGAAGGATATCAGCGCAGAAGCCGATCTGATTGAGATCCCAACCGATGAAGAGCTTTTCTCCAAACAATACTATAGCATAGGTGATGTTGCCAATATGTTCCGGATGAATCCTTCTCTTATACGCACCTGGACCAACGAGTTTGATGGAATGCTGCAGCCCAAAAAGAACAAGAAAGGCGACAGGTATTTTCGTCCCGATGATGTTAAGACCCTACATCTCATCTATCACCTGATAAGGGTTAGAAAATTCACATTAGAGGGCGCCCGCGACCACCTGAAGCAACAAAAGAAAAAGACCGAAAAGCAGTTCGCTGTTATTCAATCTCTCCAGCAATTCCGGACTTTTTTGCTTGAATTAAAAGCAAGTCTCTAGAGAGATTACCCATAAAACTTCAAGCTGCTTTATGCTGCATCGCGCAATTGATGTTTGAAGAACTTGCCTCACTTATTGGAAAGATACACTTCCTTATTCTCCCCCGCAAGATCAACCTGCAGCGATTCCATAAGCCTTAATACTTCAAGATTTATAAATTGCCTTAACTGGTTGAATTCCATGATCGGGATAATGGGGGCGTAATATTCAATATGGACGATGAAAGCACTGGAAGTGATATCGCTAAGAAAGCATGTATATGATTCAATGGCGGGATGAGTCAATATATGCTTGATGCCCGCAATGGCATGGTCAAGTTTCAGAGAGCTGGTTTGGAGGCTCAATTCAAGATTCAGGTCAGCCCTTCTTTGGGTGCGAAGACTCAGGTTATCCATTATACTGTCCACCATCTGTTTATTCGGAACAGTTACAAAAGTCTTCTGATCAGTTCTGAGCCTGGTACTTCGCAGTCCGATCTTTTCAACAGTCCCTGTAATGTTCTGAACCTTCACCAGGTCGCCCACATGAAAGGGCTTATCAAAAAATATGATGAAGGAAGCGATAAGATTCTCCAGACTCTCCCTGGCCGCAAGGGCTAGGGCACCTGCTACGATACTAAGTCCCGCCAGGTAAGTGGTGATATCTTTCCCAAAAGAAAATTTGATAACGAGTAGTATGCCGAGAATGATCAATAATGCTTTGAAGAAATCCTTAAAAAAGACCACCATCTGGTTGTCGGCCATATCTTCTGTAAGGTTTGCCCTCTGTTCCATCAGCATCGCTATAAAATCAATGATCCGTCGCATCAGCCAGATGAACGTCACTACAAAAATTCCTTTTGCAACACTATCAACAATCTTACGGAAGCTTACATGATAGATCTCAAATTCTAACTGTGATGGATACCTGAGTTTATCCAGCGCTATCATGGTTATGGTAATCACCAGGAACACCTGCATCGGTTGCAAAAGAAGTTCCACGAAGGCTTTCTGGTCAATTTTCCAGGAATGCTGCTTGATAAGCTTAAACAGCAGTTTCGATAAAACCCTGCTCAGGTAACGTTTTAGCAGTATTACAAACAGTATGGTGCCAAAGCATATTAAATAGGCTCTTACAGTATTATCGAGGATCACATAATCAAGAATTTCATTCATGTCAGCTACTGATTCTGTAAGGAATAAACAAAGAGTACGCCATCTTTCAGGCAATATAAATGATCCATCACCACCTGCATCTTATCAACACCATGTAAAGGTTCAGGAAGCAGCAGTTCTTTAGTCATCAGAGTTCCTGGCGTATATCGCAAAAGCATCGTCCCTTTGCGACCCACCACATCATCACCAATTACCTGGAAGTCGGTCCACCCAAGCAATGCCACCTGGTTACGGACCGTACCAAAATAGTCGAGTATAATCAACCCTTTCTCCGGATCATAAAGATATACAAGCCGGTTTGCATCAGCAATGTATAACGGCGTGGGTGGTGCATCAGATAACACCCTGAAGTCGACTGTTTCCGCTACCAAATTTCCATTATCATCCAGCCTTTTCAATTTTCCATTCAACTCATCATAAACCCAAAGACCATTATCGAAAGACTGGCCAATAACCCTTGCCTGGAATATATCCTGCTTTCTGAGATCAATGGTATTCCTGTTGTTTAAAAATCTGTCAAGTACAACCACTGTTCCAAAATCACGAAAATATAAAAGCACCTTCAGCGGATTCGAAGCATCAATGGCATGTACTTTACCATAACGTCGCACATCATTGTACACTGCAATGGAATCACCATCAGCACTCCTTTTCTTTAACTGCCCTTTTTTATCCAGGAGATAAAAATTTCCAAGATTATCTACCGTAAAATCTGCCAGGTTCTCTCCTATCGTCCGTACCAGCACAAGTCCGTTTTGCTGACTTTTACCTGCAGTATCCTGCTGCGCAAAAAGCGTTGTTGAAATTAAGCCGGCTATAAAGAGGAAAAAACATTTCATGGCTCATAGGTTTTAAGCGTAAGCTCATTGCCATCAAATATTGCATAGGTATTGTAACGTAACCAATCGCCAAGGTTTATATACCTGCTGCCGCCCTCCAGCTTCACATCAAGAGGTAGATGCCTGTGTCCAAAAACAAAATAATCATAGTTTTTTTTCTGAAGTATCTCCTTACAGTAAATGATCAGCCATTCATTGTCTTCGCCAAGGAATTTTTCATCTGTTTGTCCCGTTGCTGCCCTGCTGCGTCTGCTTAAAAAATTTGCCAGTCCGATTCCCATTGTTGGATGTAGGATCCCGAAAAACCACTGGCATACCGGGTTTCTAAAAACCTTTTTGATGAACTTGTACCCACGGTCACCCGGGCCCAGTCCATCGCCATGCCCTACCAGAAACTTTTTTCCATTTATTTCGTAATCTTTCTCCTCAAAATAAACCGGGATCCCCAGTTCTTTTTCAAAGTATCCGTTCATCCACATATCATGGTTTCCTACAAAAAAATGAACAGGAATACCATTATCAGTTAGCCATGCCAGTTTCCCCAGGAGTCTAACGTAACCTTTGGGCACAACTGATTTGTATTCATACCAGAAATCAAATAGATCACCCACTATCAGAATCATAGCCGCGTCATGGGAAATACTGTCGAGGAAACGAACAATTTTTTTTTCCCTTACCAGGCTGCTGGCATGGTCAGGAGCCCCAAGATGGAAATCAGAAAGGAAATATATTTTTTTGCCCTCGGCTAACTGCATGGGTGCAAATATACGTGCGGGAAAGCTGTCTGACACATGTCAGACAGATATCAGAGGCCTCCTTTGGCGCGAAGATATTCAAGTACATCGCCTGAAGTTACCCGCGGACGGCCACTCACGTCTCCAGAATACCAGTAAATCCAGGCTTCAGTAGTACTTCCATTGGGTAATATAACAGTAGTTTTCTCGCGGTGGTACAATTGAGGTTCCCCATCTTCCGGAGCTACACCTTCATAATCATCAAGCTGTGCCATCGCCCATTCAAACTCATCAACTTCGCGGATGCGGTATAACTCTCCCACGATCCGCGCATCAGAATCCGTGGCCACGGCTGCAGGATATTCACCCATATCATAAAGCATTCCCATCACTGTTGCTGGCGAAACCAACTCAAAATAACGCTTGATATATTCATATGCCGGATGCCGGAATCCCTCGCGCAGGGAGCCATACACAAATAACTGGTATAATGGATGGAGGTTCATGTTCTAAAGATAGGCAAAGCTGTGAAGCAGTTCTATAACTTATCGACCAAAAAAAGGTAAACTTCTTTGGGACCGTGAACACCTACAACAAGTGTCTTTTCTATGTCGGCGGTGCGGCTTGGACCAGAAGCAAAAGTTATCAGCGAAGGGATATTGCGACCATACTTTTCCTTTATTCCTTTGAGGCCGTCGCGGATATCATATACAAGCTGATCGGTAGTAGCTATGCAAATATGGATAGGAGCATACACACTGGTTGTTCTGCCGCTTTCCTGTGCTGAACTCATTACTATAGTACCAGTACGCGCCACCAGGTATTCACAACCGGTAATACTTACATCGCACCCTGGTAAATCATCAATAATGGAAAAATTACTATTCTCCGCTGCAAAGAGTTTTTGCAAACCAGTTTCCCGGCAGTAGATCTTTTTGAGATTGGCCTGTTCAAACAGGTACTTTAACTGGAACACAAGTTCGCCCTGGTCAATACAGAACACGAATTTGCCCTGCAACCTGGTAAAGTTTTCGGCAAACAACATCTCGAGTTCTTCCCGCTGCGGCTGGTAAACAGAAGTATTCCCTTCGCTTGAAGGAAAAGGAAGAGGCGTTGATTCACTCAACGCCTTTCTTATCTTCTTTAAAATATTCTCTTTTGAAGCGGATATGTTCATATGCTTCTTATACGATGGAAGGTGTTTCTTCTACATCAAGTGTTTTCTTCTCTTCATAAGGACGCTTACCTATCAGGTGCTCTACGTCACTCTGGAAGAGCACCTCTTTGTCAAGCAATTTCTCAGCAAGGATTTCAACCTGTGCTTTTCTCTCGGTAAGTAATTGTTTGGTGCGCTCATATGCAGCATCAATCAGATTCCTCACCTCTTCATCAATGATCCTGGAAGTTTCTTCTGAGTATGGTTTGGTGAAACTATTCTCCTGCTGCGGATCATAAAAGCTTACATTTCCAACCTTATCATTCATTCCATAAACCGTTACCATAGAATAGGCCATTCTTGTTATCTGCTGAAGATCATTCTGCGCACCGGTTGATATCTTTCCAAAGAATATATCTTCCGCAGCCCTTCCACCAAGTGTCATACAGATCTGGTCGAGCAACTGGTCGGTATTATAGAGATACTGTTCTTTAGGTGTATACTGCGCATAACCAAGGGCGGCAGTACCACGTGGAACGATGGTAACTTTCAATAACGGATATGCATGCTCGAGATACCAGCCACAAATGGCGTGACCTGCTTCATGGTAAGCGATGATTTTTTTCTCATCAGGGGAAATGATCTTATTCTTCTTCTCAAGTCCTCCTATCACACGATCTACCGCATCCTGGAAATCACTCATATCTACAGCTTCCTTTCCTTTCCTTGCTGCAATAAGCGCTGCTTCATTACACACGTTGGCAATATCAGCACCAGCAAATCCAGGCGTTTGCTCTGCCAGCTTATGTATATCTACATGTTCAGAAACCTTTATGGGTTTCAGGTGCACCTTGAAGATGGCTTCACGGCCTTTTACATCTGGTTTATCGATGGAAATCTGGCGATCAAATCGTCCGGGACGAAGCAACGCACTATCCAATACATCAGGCCTGTTGGTTGCAGCCAAAACTATAATACCACTCTCTCCACTGAATCCATCCATCTCAACCAATAACTGGTTCAGTGTGCTTTCACGCTCATCATTGCTCATGATCGCATTCTTTCCCCGCGCACGGCCAATCGCATCGATCTCATCAATGAAAATGATACATGGTGCTTTCTCACGTGCCTGCTTGAAGAGGTCACGAACACGGCTTGCACCAACACCCACAAACATTTCCACGAAATCAGATCCACTAAGGCTGAAGAAAGGAACCTGCGCTTCACCGGCTACCGCTTTGGCTAGCAGGGTCTTACCGGTTCCCGGAGGGCCAATCAGTAAGGCTCCCTTGGGGATCTTACCGCCGAGGTTGGTATATTTTTTTGGATTCTTCAGGAAGTCAACAATCTCCATCACTTCAACTTTCGCTTCATCCAATCCAGCTACATCATTAAATGTAATATTGACCTTGGTTCCCTTATCAAACAATTGTGCTTTTGACTTTCCAATATTGAAGATACCACCCGGACCAGCACCACCTCCGCCACCGCCACCCATCTTTCGCATAAGCAGTACCCAAATGAGTACGATAACGAAAATGGGAAGAATGAATTGGAAGATCGGTGCAAGCCAATCGCCCTCAGTATCATCAATACGCGGAACCTCTTTTACTTCAGGGTTCTTGGTATAGAAGTCGCGCAGATCATCAGTAAATATTTCAGGCTTTGCAATAGTGAACTCAAACTGTGGACCCTTGTCGGTTGCAGCATTGTAATTCTTGGGAAGCCTGGAAGTATAATAATCTTTCTTTAGACTGTCTTTCTTAATAAAAACGCGAACAAGGTTTTTATTGCTGATCAACACGATCTTCTCCACATCGCCTTTTGAGAGCATCTCCATCTTGAAGATGTCGAAATTGATTCTTTTGGCTTCTGGTGTAAAAGTGCTGAAAAGGTTAAATCCAAGTAATATCACCGCCAGTGCACCCCATATCCAATAAATATTGAATTTGGGGCCTTTTCGCGGGTCATTGCTTCCATCCGGTCTCGGTCGCATCCTGTTAAATCCCCCCCTTTCATTTGGTTTCAAATCTTCCTGTGACATATATTATTAAACTATAAGAATTACTAATGCAAAATGGGTCCCATTGTTCATTAGGACCTGTTATTATTATAAATTGTGTTCGGTCATGGGGGCATCGCTCCACATTTCTTCCAGGCGATAGAACTTGCGCGTTTCCGGTTGCATAATGTGAACGACCACATTCACATAATCAATAAGGATCCATTGTGCCGCCTGCTGGCCTTCATGGCGATACGGATTCTCACCCGTTTCCTCCTTTACCTGGTGTTCAATTTCATCGGCAATGGCTTTTACCTGCGTGGTGGAACTGGCCTGGCATATGATGAAAAAATCGGATACAGCCTCATGGATCTTCCTGAGATCGAGCGAAACTATATGCTCGCCTTTCTTGTCCTGTACGGCCTTAATAATGGTTTTGAGAATCTTAGCGTTCTTGGATAAGCGGGTCACACTGCTGCGTTGACGAGAAGCTAAAGATGACAATGGTTCCAATAATCTATTCTTTTAGTGATCAAAAAACTGAAAATACTACATTCGCCACGATCAAAAGTAACTAAACTTTTACGCAACGCCATGCCCGTTCAACATATCGGCCAACCGCTCACTGTGCTGGAGTCAGTAGATAGCTCCAACAACTATGCCATGGGCCGGGTTCATGCCCGACTGGCAAGCCATGGGGAGGCGTTTTTTGCGCTCGAGCAGACTTCTGGAAAAGGCCAGCGCGGGCGGCAATGGGTTACACACCCGGGCGAAAACATCATGGTCAGCATCGTGATTGATTGCGCTAAACTGAACCCCAACGCCCCTTTCCTGCTTAGCATGGCAATGGCTCTCGCCTGCTCCGATTGGTTCAGCAGCCTGGCCGGTGATGAAGTTTCACTTAAATGGCCAAATGATCTTTACTGGCGTGACAGAAAGGCAGGGGGTATCCTGATCGAAAACCTGTGGTCAGGCTCAAACTGGCAGTTTGCCATTGTAGGAATAGGAATCAATATAAACCAGGTGGAATTTGACCCGATGGCAAAAAAACCGGTTTCGCTGAAACAAATCACCGGAAAAAGCTTTGACCTGATGGATTGTTTGGCAGATCTATTTCAAGCTCTTGAAAAACGTTGGCAACAATTGTTGGACGGCCATACAGACCAAATTTTGGAAGATTATAACAATATTCTTTTTATGCGTGGGATGACTGCCCGCCTTCGTAAAGAAAGTGCAATCTTCGAAACTACCATCATGGGAGTAACCCGGTATGGCGAGTTGCTTACAAAAGATACATTCGAAAGAAGTTTTGCAGTAGGGGAAATCGAGTGGGCATGGGATGTTCGAACATCCCCTTAACAAGTGTCAGACACCTGATTACCCCAGCGTGGAATTTCCCCCAACATACACCCAGCTATCATAACTCTCATCAATTTCGGCTGCTCTTGCTTCTATTTCAAAGCGGTTATGGTAGTAGCCTTTGCGCATTGACTCAACCAGGTATTCCCAGAGAAACCGGATGAACCCGAGCTCCCTGAACTGGCGGATATGTGCCAGCTCATGCCGCAGCCAGCGCCGATTTCGAAGAAGTTCCTCCACACTAGTGTTATGCAGGTGAATGGTTGTACCCAGCACCATTGCCATTTTCTCAGACCCCATTTTTCTGGCTGCAAGCCTGGCCCAAAATGATCTTTCCCTGATTCTGTAGTTCACCGCATAAATATACAATCGGGCCGGAATTATGCAATCCCGGCCTATGCCTATCTTTCCTTAAATCTGCAGCCTAATTATTCGGGGCCCCGGCCTGCACCCAGCAGGAAATTGCCAGGATCTGGGCATTGGAAAGACTTCCTTCCTTAGGCATCGTTTTGCTTACTACAGCCTGGCGGATTGCTGTTCTGGCTGCATAGATCTGATCATATGTAAGAAGCGGCCCCGGACCATTCAGGCTGCCGGCACCATGGCAGGATGATGCTGTACAACTGGAAGAAATTATGCTACTGATACTGGTTGAAAATTTGGGAGTTTCAGTTGGACATTCGTTATTACCACCCGAACCTCCTCCCGGGTCCGGATCATCAGAACTCTTGCTACAGGAAATAATAACTGTTAGCGCCAGCATGCCCAGCATGCCTGCCGTCATTTTCATTTTCATGATGGATGTTTTAGGTGATATGGAGAGTCAACATTTCAATTGAAATGCCATGATGACTTTATCTCGATATCAGCCCATTTCCATGCTTTCTCAAATCTCATATTTGTTTGCGCAGCAGCTTCCTTCAAACCCTGGCCCATTTGTGCATTGTACAAACCCTTCAGTGCCCATCCGTTTTCGGGGAAAGTCATCAAGTCATCATTATAAACGGACTCCGCCTCTTTATGGTTGCCTGCCTCAACCAGCCAATATCCTAATGTGAGCCGAACAGAGAAAAACCAATCCGGCGGTTCATTATAATTGAGCTTGTCCTCAATTGCTACCGCCTTCCTCAATAATGGAATTGCCTTAGCATAATTTTTCTGCTGCGCATAGATCTCCCCTTCTAACACATTGGATGCAATAGATACAATATCAGCTGCAGTATTCAGATCCCAGATCAATTGTGATTTAAGTACCTCCCCGCCCAGTATTTTTTTTACTTCCCCAAGTTCTGTTTTGGCCAATGCCATCTCTTTTTTATTAGCATAAGCCATGCCCCTGGCATAATGCCAGATGGCTTTTGGATAGATCAGTTTCTCACCCGGCTTTTCCAGCTTCAAGATCTCATCCCAACGACCAAGATGAATAAGAACAAAAAAGGGGATGCTATAAAAATGTTGAACAGTTACATTCTCATGGATATACTTACGGTCGGCAATAGCCGAAACCCGCCATGCATTTTCCATCGCCTTTTTACTATTGCCTTCCAGGAAAGCACAGGCAGCGAGAAAATGTATGTTGTGCGGATATAATAACATCGGGTAGAATCCGGAAGCCTTGCACTGGCTGATATAATTACTATCGGCCTCACTTGCCTGCTCATTTACTAATACACCTTTGTGGTACTCGCCGGTACGGATATAAATATGACTCGGCATATGTACAAGATGGCCGGCACCAGGCATCATTGCAGGAAGCTTATCGGCATACGCGCTTGCTTTACCGGCATTTTTAGAAGCCTCTATGGCATGTATATAATAATGTATTGCACCAGGATGATTTGGCCAGCTTTCCAATACCTTTTCAATTGTGCTGATGATCTTTGGCGTCCATGGTTGTGCGGTTCCATCCTTCAACCAGAGATTCCATGGATGCTCATTCATCAGTGCATCAATATATAATACAGCGATCTCTTTATCGTCTGCGTATTTGTAATGCAATTTCTCCATGGCCGATGCATAAGCAGCATTAAAAGGAGTCATGTCGCTTACAGGTTGTTCAGGAAATCTTGCATCCATCGCATCCACCAATTCCCTTTCCTTCTCCGTAGTATTCACCGCCAGTTTTTTAGCTGTACTGATTGCTTCATTTATATCTTTTAGTGCTGCAGGGTTGAGGGCCGCATTATAATTTGGTCCAAGTACCATGGCCAATCCCCAATAAAGCATGGCAGCAGAACTATCCAATTCGATAGCTGTTTTAAATGACCGGCCTGATTCACCATGATTAAACGCATACAACAATGAAAGTCCTTGGTTGAAAAACATCTTTGCAGAATCTGAACCGGAGGTTATATCATAGCTGATACTAGTAAAGCCAGGAATTAACGGGCCTTTACCAGCATTTAGTTTTGCAAAGTCCAGAGTGGGAGAACAAAAAACAGGAACGATCTTTTTAACTTCCACATCCTTCTTGACCGGTGTAGACAGCAGGTAATACAATACCATCAGCAATAAATTGCCTGTCAGGATTAGTGATTTCATACTGCTATTTTTGTATTTACTAAAATTGATTCAATTAATTGAATGGTGCAATACCCTGAATAGGGATTCGCAGTTTATTTTGCGGGCCTGCAGGCTGTCAGTAGCAGAATTTAGTCAGTATATTTATTGAGGCAGCCAACAGTGGTTGATGATATAGTCCCGGTGCCTTCTAAATGCCTTCTATATCGGAGGATCCCCGTAGGATGATCGGTAGATGCCCGGTAGATAAAAAAATAGAAAATCAAGGTAAAACTGAATACAGGCTTAGGTTTAATGAATCGGAAGTAGCTTAATTTAAGAGATGCGGGATCCATTTTAAATAGAATAAATGGCTCATCTATCTGGAAAAATTGGCTCATTCCATGATTTAATTGGCTCATTTCACAATAATGGGATCATTCGTTTTGTTCTCAAATTACCAGTGCAGCAATGATTTCTTCCGCATGTTGCTTACTCTTTGGCTTTAAAAATACCTTCAATATCTTTCCCTTCTCATCAATCACAAAGCTTGTTCTATGGAGACCCATATATTTCCTGCCGTATAACTGCTTTTCACCCCATATGCCATATTTATCGATGATCTTCCTATCGGGGTCAGCAAGCAAGGGAAAGGGCAACTGGTGGCGACTTTCAAATTTCTTATGGCTTTCAATTGTATCCGGACTGATCCCTATAACTTCAAGTCCATGGTGTTTTAAGAGAGCATAATTATCGCGCATATTACAAGCCTGAACGGTACAGGTTGGAGTCATATCAGCCGGGTAAAAGAAAATAACGAGTTTTTTTCCGTTATAATCGGCAAGTTTGATCGTGTTTCCATCCTGGTCCTGTGCAGTGAAGGCAGGGGCTTTGTCGCCTTGTTTAAGAGGGGTCATTGGTTTGAAAGGGTTTGGTTAGTGTAACATCTAAATTCTCATCTGGAAAATCGGAAAGTTTTTTCTGCCTGGTTACCCGCTTCATCTATAGCGATTACTTTGAGTATATGATCTCCCTCTCCACAATTTTCATCAAACCGATAGTGAAAATATCGCCCTTTATCATTGGTGAAACGGATCCATTTCCCATCTAATTCAGTACGAAGTACTTTCCACTTATCGAAGTTATCCTTAACGGTGAAAGATATGCGGGGAGACTTTGCCAGGTTGGCGCCATCAGTGAAGCCTACAGGTAGTATCTGGGGCGGTTCACTATCAACCACTAACTGGAAGCTGCCAAATTCACGAAATCCCGCCATCGCCCAGCCATTCTGCCAGCTCACTTTCATTACATCTTTTTTAGTTCCGGCAAAGCGCTGCATCACCACTCTTTCGCGTTGAGAGGGTTCCGGTTCACTTATAGGTTTGATCCTTACGGCCATAGCATCCTGCATTGGGATATGGGTTGCACCGATGGTATGTACTGCAGATATCACTGTAGGTAAAGAACTGAGGCTGCGCTTATGGGCAATTGTTACTGAATCATAAAGCGTCCGTTCGCCAATAATGAACTCGCAATCGTCTGATTCAAATACATCAACCATCAAGGGGTAGAATCTTTTTCCGGTGGGTGGCGCGTAGGCAACAGGAGATCCATTATACCTAATGGTTGTAATGGCGGTGGAACTGTTTCCATAGGCATCTTTTACAACGATCTTAATTTCATGCGGCTGCTGGTCAGAAAGATCCAATACCCCATCCCCCTTAAACTTTGTATAGATTGAGTGAAGGTATCCCGGCAATTCACTCAGATGTTGCAGGTAAGCACCGCCATTGGATTTTGTGCGGTAATCAATATGCGCATTCAGGTAGCGGGTGGCATCATAGCTGATGGCATCCATGCGGAATCCAACCACGGGATTGTTGTTATCATACAATACAGCCTCATATATACCATTGAGATTTGTAGAGCCGGTGTGGGTATCATATGAAGTAATTCCCAGGCTCACTCTCGGAGAATTAACGGTTATGGGAGCGGCGGAGTATGATCCGGTTGCCTTAGCAGCAAATGGCACTATTCGGGGTGATTGTTCATAAATGCTTTTGGTTCTATCATATATGGCTAAGCGCAATATGGCGGGCCTGGTATTATCTGTAATAGGAAAGGAAAAGAGCATAGGATTCAGGTTAACCTCGTCACTGGTTCTACGCAATTCAAAATGAAGATGTGGGGCCTGCGACCCACCAGTGTTCCCGCTGTAGGCAAGAAATTCCCCTTTTTTTACGGGGAAATTTCCGGCTGGGACTTCTTCATTCAGGCTCCATGATTCCAGTTCATATTGTTTGTTCTTCACCCATTTTTCTAGTGATTGATTAAAATCATTCAGGTGACAATAAACGGAAGTGATTCCATTCGGATGATTGATATATATCGCCCTTCCAAACCCACCTGGTTCAATCTTTATCCTGCTTACATAACCATCGGCAGCAGCAAACACCTGGAGATTTTCACGACGAAGGGTTTTAAGGTCGAGGCCCATGTGGTAATGGTTTGGACGGAGTTCACCAAAATTTCCGCTAAGACTGATTTCAACATTTAACGGATTACGAAAATATCCTTTAGGATAATCGGGAAGGTCGGGAAACTGGGCGGTAACGGTAACGGATAACAATATGAAACAAACCAGAAGCCTCAACATCAGCATTATTTTTTTATTAGCAAAGCTGCAAATCTAAGACCATTCATAGAGTTTACTCCAATGCTTTTAGTGGATACTTTAATTAGTGATCAGGGTTTCCAGCTAGCATTTTAAAGATTGGTTGTTTAAACAACTTGTTAAATAAAAATAAACTTGCTTTTCGGGTATGCATTTTGCAAACATGAAACAGCGTTTGTTGTTATAGCATTGTCTAAGTACATAAGGCGAGGATGTAGCATTTAACAATATGCGGAATCAGTAAAACAGAATGGTATGAACAGATTTCAACAAAAAGCCGTGATAATAGCAGCCTTGATGATAGGCTCAGTAATTGGCGCTTTCAAAGGTCAGGAAGCAAAGCAGAGATACCTGTTTAAAGTACTTTCAAAACAGGATGAAAAAATGACGCGTGCGGTCCGCAAAGCCGAGCAGCGTAAAGGGAAGGTATTGCTTGATGATATTGAGATGGCCGCTTACCACAAGAGTTAATGATTAACACTAAATATACAAGAGGCCTTCACATTAGTGAGGGCCTTTTTTTAGTGCTCCCAAATTATTTCCGGCAAATTCCTTCCCGGACCGTACTTTTGCGCAATTTATTTCTCCGCAAATATGCCTAAAGATACTTCTATCAAATCCGTCCTGATCATAGGTTCAGGGCCAATTATTATCGGTCAAGCTTGTGAATTTGATTATTCTGGTACCCAGGCTGCCCGCAGTTTGCGGGAAGAAGGTATCAAGGTGATCCTGATCAACAGCAATCCGGCCACCATCATGACAGATCCAATGATGGCTGACAAGGTTTATCTATTACCTCTTACTGTTGAAAGTATTGAAGAGATCCTCGAGGAAAATCAGATTGACGCTGTTTTGCCCACCATGGGTGGACAAACAGCCCTCAACCTTGCTAAAGAAGCTGAGGACCTGGGCGTTTGGGAAAAATATGGAGTGAGGTTAATTGGGGTTGACATTAAGGCTATTGATAAGGCAGAGGACAGGGAAAAATTCCGGCAGTGGATGATTGAACTCGGTGTTCCTGTGGCCACAGCCAAAACAGCCAACAGTTATCTTGAAGGAAAAGAATTTGCCCAACAGATCGGTTTTCCACTCGTGATCAGGCCTTCCTTCACGCTCGGCGGAACAGGAGGTGGATTTGTGCATGACAAAGAGGAACTTGACGAGGCACTTAACCGGGGTTTGCAGGCATCCCCCATTCACGAGGTTCTGGTAGAAACGGCAGTACTTGGTTGGAAAGAATTTGAACTTGAACTCCTGCGTGATGCCAATGATAACGTGGTAATCATTTGTACTGTTGAGAATTTTGATCCAATGGGAGTTCATACAGGTGATTCCATCACGGTAGCACCGGCCATGACCCTTTCCGACACTGGATTCCAGCTGATGCGAAATACTGCCATCAGAATGATGCGTGATCTGGGTAATTTTGCTGGTGGATGTAATGTACAGTTTGCACTTAATCCAGCTACAGAAGAGATCATTGCCATTGAGATCAATCCCCGCGTAAGCCGCTCCTCAGCCCTTGCCTCAAAAGCCACTGGTTATCCTATCGCAAAAATTGCTGCTAAGCTTGCTATCGGCTATAACCTGGATGAATTAGAGAACCAGATCACTAAAAGCACATCAGCTTATTTCGAACCCGCGCTTGATTATGTTATCGTAAAAATACCCCGTTGGAATTTCGATAAATTCAAAGGAGCTGATGATACCCTCGGACTACAGATGAAAAGTGTGGGTGAAGTGATGGGGATCGGACGAAGCTTCACGGAAGCTGTCCAGAAAGCCTGTCAGAGCCTGGAGAACAATGCCGTTGGACTTGGCTATTATGGCAAAAGCCAGATGCATGCCGAAGAACTGATAGAATATATTAAGGTACCCAAGTGGGATAGAATTTTCCGGATTAAGGATGCTTTGATGCTTGGTGTAAGTATCAATACCATTTCTAAAGTCACCAATGGTATCGATCGCTGGTTCCTTTATGAGATCCAGAAGATCGTGAATATAGAAAAGGAAATCGCCAAATACAAACTGGCTAATATCCCATTGGATTTGATTCGCCAGGCCAAACAACATGGATTCAGTGATGAGCAGATCTGCCGCATCATGAATGATGGCCATGAAGATGAGCTTTATGAAAAGAGAAAGGCAGCCGGTATCAGGAGGGCATATAAGATGGTTGACACCTGCAGTGCTGAATTCGAGGCAATAACACCTTATTTCTACAGTACTTTTGAAGAAGGTGGACAAAATGAAAGTAAGCGAAGCGATAGAAAAAAAGTTATTGTTCTGGGTTCGGGACCTAACCGCATCGGACAGGGTATCGAATTCGACTATTGCTGTGTACACGGATTGATTGCAATCAAGGAGGCTGGTTATGAGGCAATTATGGTCAATTGTAACCCTGAAACAGTGTCGACAGATTTCGATATAGCAGATAAATTATATTTTGAACCGGTTTTTTGGGAGCACCTCTGGGAGATAGTTGAACTGGAACAACCTGAAGGGGTGATAGTACAACTTGGAGGACAAACAGCGCTTAAACTGGCGGAGCGTCTTCACGCTAAAGGAATCAGGATCATTGGTACTTCGTTCGACAATATGGATATTGCCGAAGACAGGGGCCGTTTCAGCGATATGCTAAAAGAACTGGAAATTCCTTATCCTGAATATGGTACCGCTTTCGATGTTGATGAGGCTGTGGAAGTTGCTAACCGCGTTGGTTATCCTGTGCTGGTTCGTCCTTCATATGTTTTGGGTGGCCAAAGAATGCGAATCGTGATCAATGATGAAGAGGTCGAAAAAGCTGTAGTCAGCCTGCTGAAACATATTCCAGGAAATAAGATACTTATCGATCACTTTCTAGATCGCTGTCAGGAAGCGGAAGTGGATGCCATTTTCGATGGGGAAAATTTCCATGTAATGGGCGTGATGGAACATATTGAACCGGCTGGTATTCACTCAGGCGATTCAAATGCAGTACTCCCGGCCTTCAACCTCACCCCATTGGTTATTACAACTATGGAGTATTATTCAGAGAAGATCGCAAGGGCACTTAACATTAAAGGACTCATCAATATCCAGTTTGCCATAAAAGATGGTAAAGTGTTTGTAATTGAGGCAAACCCGAGGGCATCAAGAACCACCCCGTTCATTGCGAAGGCATACCAGATCCCATACCTGAACATCGCCACCAAAATCATGCTCGGGGTAAATAAGCTAACGGATTTCAAATTTGAGAAGAAGCTTAAAGGATTTGCCATTAAGGAACCAGTATTCAGTTTCAATAAGTTCCCGGGAGTTAATAAGGAACTTGGGCCAGAAATGAAAAGTACAGGGGAAGCCATACGCTTTATTAAAGATCTCCGTGATCCTTATTTCAGACAACTATATAAAGACCGGTCGATGTACCTGAGCAAATAATACAGAACAATTGCCCTTATGGCATATGATTTATAAATAATCCCCGGTCAAGGCCGGGGATTTTCTTTACTACTATTCAGTAATTATGTCCATTTGTCATGAATTCATTTCTCAATGAATATGGAACGATGTTTGAACTTTAATATATTCAAACACAATGAAATTTACAGATATGAATTATTTACAAGATTTTAACTGGCGTTATGCAGCCAAGAGATATAATGGACAACCCATTGATAATCATAAGAAAAACAATATCCTGGAGGCAATACGCCTTGCCCCTTCTTCACTGGGTCTTCAGCCTTATGATGTTTTGGTAATTGAAGATGAAGAGTTGCGCGCAAAACTGGCCCCGGCCATTTATAACCAACCACAAGTTACAGAAAGTGCCGCCATTCTTGTATTTGCCGCATGGAATACATTAACTGAGCAGCAGGTAGAAGGTTATATGAACAATATTGCAGCAACAAGAAACATTACAGTTGAATCATTGTCAGATTTTCGCAACATGATCCTGGGTAGCATAAAGGGCAAAACCCAGGAAGAAATATTCCAATGGAATGCCCGGCAGGCTTATATCGGGTTGGGGTTTGCAACGGCTGCTGCTGCATTAGAGCAGGTAGACAGTACTCCGATGGAAGGTTTTAATCCAAAGGTGGTTAACGAGATTCTGGGACTTGAAGAAAAGGGTCTTTCTGCCGTAACGATTCTGGCCCTTGGTTACCGCGATGCCGATAAGGATATGCTGGCCAATGCGCCAAAAGTGCGACGGCCTGCAGAGGAGTTTTTCACTATTTATGAAGAGTCGGAAATATCGGCATGATCACCAGAAATTACAGATAAACCGTTTTTTAACGCTTGACTGGAGAAATTTGGGTTATTAGCTTGTTTGCAACATTTTTTGAATGCTTCAACAAGCGCCATACTGGAAAAAAGCTCCTTTTCTCAGATTCCTGTCACCCTTGGTGGCAGGAATTCTTTTTGCTTCATACTGGCTTTCTGAGGAGAGCGGTCTAACAAAAACATCACCTCTTGCAGGGTTCAGTTTTCTTTTAGCTGCTTCTTTCCTTTTTGGCACCCGCTTTATATCCATTACCATCAGACATAAACTGAACTGGCTATTCGGACTCATCCTAAATATCATGTTTGTCTGCCTGGGTGTCATTTTGTTCCAGCAAAACCGTATAACAAACAGATCGGATTGGATTGGCCATGCCCTTCCTGAAACAGTTGCTGTTCTGGGCAGTCCCGCCACATTAGCATCACACGGGAAAAAATCGGGGAGGTTTACTTTCTCGGTTGATTATCGTATAACAAACAAAGGGATGATATTACCCGCTTCGGGAACCATTATTATATACCTGCCCTCCAAACAGGCAGCTGATTTTTTCCCAGGCGACCGATGGCTAATATCTGCCAAACGCATCAAAAAAATCAAACATTCGGGAAATCCGGGCAGTTTCAATTACGCCCGGTATTGCCAGAGAAATAATATATATCACCAGGTTTATATAACGGAAGGGGATACAAAACTTGTTTCTAAGCAAAAGGGGTTTAGCGTTTCGCGTCTATTGGCCATGGGACAAATCTCAGCGCTAAGATCTATTCGTCAAACAGTGCCGGAAGTATCTCAAGGCCTTGCGATGGCTTTGCTTATTGGATATCGTAATGAAATGGATAAAGATCTCCTCCAGGCTTATACCAATAC
This sequence comes from Flavihumibacter sp. ZG627, assembly GCF_000814325.1. Lineage (GTDB taxonomy): Bacteria > Bacteroidota > Bacteroidia > Chitinophagales > Chitinophagaceae > Flavihumibacter. The sequence continues at coordinate 71,318 of NZ_JPHF01000008.1, forward strand.
GGGTGTAGTGCATGTAATTGCCGTATCCGGAATGCATCTTGGGTTGATCTTCCTGTTGCTCCAAAATATCCTACTGTTACCCGAAAAAAAATATCCCATTACACGTTGGCTAAAAGCTGTAATAATTCTGGCGATAACCTGGTGGTTCAGCGGAATTGCCGGAGGGGCTGCGTCTATCACCAGGGCGGCATTCATGTTCAGTGTTGTACTTTTTGCCAGGTTGATTCACAAACCTATGGATGCTATTCAGTCATTATCATTGGGAGCTTTCGCCTTATTATGCTTCAATCCATACTGGCTATGGGATGCAGGTTTTCAACTTTCTTTTGTTGCCCTGCTGAGTATTGTGCTATACCAGCCGTTAATTCAACCCCTGGTTGAATTCCGTAACAAACTCCTGCAAGGAATCTGGCAACTGACAGCCGTAACAATTTCGGCCCAGATCCTTACATTACCAATCAGTATCGGACAGTTCCACCAGGCACCAATGTATTTTCTTGTGGCAAACCTGATCGCTGTACCATTATCTGGCATGGCTTTGATCACTGCCATAATTCAATGGATACTTAGTTCAATGAATATTCCCGTTAGCATAGCAGGTGAAATAACCGGACTGCTGATCAGGTTAATGGATGCGGCCATTCTCCATATAAATTCGCTGCCTGGAGCTGTACTCAACAACCTTCAATGGCATCCGCTGCAAACATGGACAGCATATTTTATCATTGCCAGTTTCTCTCTATTTCTGGTTCTTAGATATAAACCTTACTTGTTATTGGCATTGCTCGGAACTATTCTTTTTGGAGCATGGCATTTTAAATCCATGTGTGAGGGAAAGGAGCAGCAATTTTTTCTTATTTATCATTTTCCCGGACATTCCATGACCGAATTGATAACGGGTTTAGAGAGTACCAGGTTCCATCCTCCAAATAGTTCAATACATCCCGCACTGATGGATGCTCAAAGGTTTTATCATTTGGAGAAGACAATTTATAGGGGGGCGAAAATCATCAGATCAGGAAAGCTTATTTTAGGTATACCAGTTAACTTAAATGATGTAATGCCATTATTGAATGTTGGGGTAGATTATTTGATATTGGGAAAACATATCAGGAATATAAGCAGTTTCATGGATAGAGTTCCACCTGGCTGCCTGGTAATTATGGACGGAAGCATTTCTGAATGGCGGGCGGCTGAATTGAGTAAACAGCTTGAGTTAGCAGGAATCAGGCACCATAATACCTGGCAGGCCGGGGCTTTGATAATAGATCTGTAAGCGGCCCCATTTTTTCCCTTTGAAACCGTAGCTTTGCGCCTTCAATCCCGGGCAACCGGAAATTTCTGCCTGCTTGCCGCAACTGTTAACAAGTCAATCCATCGTATGACCAAGAAGATCCAGACCGCATTGATTTCCGTTTTTTATAAAGACGGACTCGAACCCCTGGTACGCCTCCTCCATGAGCAAGGTGTTACCATTTATTCAACAGGTGGAACACAACAGTTCATCGAGAAACTTGAACTTCCCTGTGTGCCGGTTGAAAGTGTTACCAGCTACCCATCCATACTAGGAGGCAGGGTAAAGACCCTTCATCCAAAAGTTTTCGGAGGCATTCTTGGACGCCGCAATAATGAACAGGATCTGAAAGAGATGAAGGAATTTGATATTCCTGAGCTCGACCTGGTTATAGTTGATCTTTATCCTTTTGAGGAAACAGTTGCCAACACAAAAGAAGAACAATCCATAATTGAGAAGATAGATATCGGTGGCCCCTCCATGATCAGGGGTGCTGCAAAGAACCATCGTGATGTGGTTGTGATAGCATCGAAAGCTGATTATTCATTTCTGGAAGAAATCCTCCGCAGTCAGAACGGAAGTACTACCCTTGAACAAAGACGCCACCTTGCTGCAAAGGCTTTTGAAGTATGTGCACACTATGATGTTGCCATCTCCCAGTATTTCACTCCTGGTTTCGACAATTATTTTCTGAGCTCTGTTCCTGAGGCAAAAGCCATGCGTTACGGCGAAAACCCTCACCAGCAGGGTGTTTTCTACGGTAAACTCAATGATATGTTCCACCAGCTGAATGGCAAGGAACTTTCTTACAATAACCTGGTTGATGTAGATTCCGCAGTACAGATTTTAAAAGAATTTCCGGCTAACAGTGATGTTCAATCCGAATTCACTTTCGCCATCATAAAACACACCAATGTATGTGGCATTGCTACCCGTTCTTCAGTTAAATCAGCATGGGATGCAGCGCTGGCAGGTGACCCCGAAAGCGCTTTTGGCGGAGTTCTGGTTTGCAACGGAACTATTGACAGTGCAACAGCCAATGCCATCAATGAGATCTTCTTTGAAGTGTTGATTGCGCCTGCTTTTGAAGCATCTGCACTGGATATTCTACGAACAAAGAAAAACCGTATCCTTTTACAGCAGCACAAAGAACTGGAATCAACACACCAGTTCAAATCATTACTGAATGGTGTATTGATGCAACAACATGATGAAGGCAATTTCGAGAAATGGGAAGAAGCCGGCGGAAGGGAAACATCTGCTTCAGAAAAGGCCGATCTTGTATTTGCCAACCTGGTTTGTAAACATCTTAAGAGCAATTCAATTGCATTGGTTAAAAACAAGCAATTGATAGGTAAAGGATGCGGCCAAACAAGTCGTATTGATTCATTGCGTCAATCTATCGATAAATCAAGGCAATTCAATTTTGACCTTTCGGGTGCAGTGCTGGCAAGCGATGCATTTTTCCCTTTTGATGATTGTGTTCAAATGGCCCATGCGGCGGGAATTGAGGCCTTCATTCAACCAGGAGGATCTATTCGCGACAAGGATTCCATTGAATATTGCAAAACCCATGGGCTGGCAATGGTGATGACCGGAATGCGACATTTTAAGCACTAATGTTATCCAGAATAAAGCAAGCCAACCCACTCACCTTTCATAAAAAAGGTACCCATGCTAAGGCATTGCTTGCACTGGCATTGGTTAGTTTTCTTTGGGGAACCACCTGGGTGGCATCCAAGGCAGGAGTAAAACATATGCCCGCATTGCAACTGGCTGGAATCCGTCAATTAATCGGCGGGCTACTTTATGTGGTATTCTTTGCAGCAAAAGGAAGGACCTTCCCAAAAGGAAAACAATGGTGGCCGGTGATTATACTTAGTATCCTGAATTTTTTGTTGAGCAATGGACTATCCACCTGGGGAGTAAAATATATTTCCAGCGGACTTGGTGCCATTATCGGAGCCGTGTTTCCATTATGGCTGGTGATCATCGCGATGATCGCGGGTACATCAAAACTCACAACAAAGGCTATTATTGGATTCATAATGGGCTTTGTCGGAATCTGTATCATTTTCTATGACCACTTACAGGATTTTTTCAATGCAGACTTTAGATTTGGGATATTCCTTTCCGTTACAGCAACGCTTTCATGGGCCTTTGCAACACTCTATACCAAGCAGCAGGCCGCATCATTTAATCCTTACTTCAGCATTGGTTTACAGATGCTGATTTCCGGAATAGCATTGACAGGTATTACACGCTTAACCGGAGATCATATACCGCTAAGCCAGATACCCCTCGAATCATGGCTTTCTATCGCATACCTGGCCATAGCAGGGTCGGTACTTGCTTTCATGGCATATCTCTACGCCTTGCAACACCTGCCAACAGAACAGGTATCTATTTATGCGTATATAAATCCCATTGTTGCCATATTGATTGGTGCATGGTTGTTTGATGAAAAATTAAATGCCTTTATAACCATCGGTGGTTTGGTGGCGATTGTTGGCGTGTATATGGTAAATGAATCGTTCAGGCGCCAGCATCCCAGTAAGCGTCTTCCTTCATAAAGATCTCGTAGAGTTCACGCCAGCCTTTGTAAAGCGGATCTGTTCCCAGGAAGTTATTGTGCCAGATCGTGATGAATGTGCCCCTCACTTTTTTTACCGATGCATAGTATCGCATCAGGTCTGTATAGGCCTGGCCGGGACTAAGCTTTTGTTCATAAAACGCATTGGCATCCATAAAACAAAAAGGCCAGACCTCGAGATCTGTAGCTGTATTATTATTAAGATTAAACCATCTGAAAGGGCTGCTTATAGAAGCCCTGAATCCATTGATACTGCCATAGCCCATTGAATAGTCGCGCTTAATACCCGCCCGAATCAATCGCTCATATGTATGAGGTAAATCGAATTTTATATAATGCTGCCGGCTCTGTACAATTGGAATATCAGTAATCACTTCCATCCATTCTTTCTCTTCCTTAAGAATATTATCACCCATTGCTACACTACTTCGCCATGAAGGATGCAATCCCACTTCATAAGCAGTAGCATAATATTTTATAAGGTCCTGGAATGCTTTAAGATCTGTAGGCAGATTCCTGTCATAACCCTCCTGTTGTTGTGCTACCAGGAAAAAATAAATTGGTTTCACCCGGCAATAAAGGTGCAAGGCATCTAACCATTCATAGGCATCGTGGGGATCGTGTTGTTTACCTCTCAAAACGCCTATCCTCTGCTTCACCAATGGCCATTGGCCTTGCATCATATTGCGGAATATCCCACCAATATTTCGTTTGAGTCCTTTGCCTTTGTAAGCGTACATGATATCAATATCATAAGTGGGCACAAAACGAAAATTCCTGCGTCTGAATAATACACCACTGAAACGGGATTGCAATAGTTCCTGCAAGCGCAGTAACCAGTTATCTACAAGGGGATCCTGGAGAAAGCCTTCCTTGTATGCCAATGAAGAGTTATGAGGATACCTGCCATAAGAATCTTTTTCATGGGGAAGGTATTCCTCGTATCGGCTTACCAAATAAAAACATGCTGCAAAAATATCAAAGGGAATATCGGGTTCCGGATTACTAGGAGCCGAAGTTTTGAAAAACGCTTTTTGGGCCTGCCATTCAAAACAAACGGGGGACTGATCGCGGATATCTTGCTCAAATAGAAGGTTGTGGGGAATTATATGAAACTCTTTTTCTGCAACAGGTTTCGGACTGTAATTTATTTTTATACCATCATAATGGCGGAATACATCAGGACTTGTAGTTATTACAGCCAGCTCTGAAAAGAGTTCTGCATTGACAAGATCAACGATATACTCCAACCGGGAGCTTAGCTGTTCAGCGTATATTAACATAGAACTCAGGACAACTTGTTTTTTTCGCGCCAGCGTTGGTTGAAACTTTTTTGAGGAAACTTTAAGTCGGCCCTGTGGGTTGTCCAACCTTTGAAAACTTTATTTATCATCCAGTCTTTCATTGTAGCATTCCCTTTATTCATCAACTTCCTATTCATAACGGCAATTTTCCACCCTTTCCAGGCAAGCTTTTCTGTAAACGTAGCGTGCCCTTCTTCCACTGCCTCATGGCGGTTTTCAAGCAACAACTCATGCAGGTTGATCTTCACCGCACATACCTCTGTACAATTGCCACATAAGGATGATGCATGACTAAGATGCTTCCATTCGTTCAGGCCTCTGAGATGTGGGGTTATTACACTTCCAATAGGTCCGCTATAGGTGGTACCGTAACTATGTCCACCGATATTTTTATAAACAGGGCATGCATTTAAACATGCACCGCAACGGATGCAATATAAGCTCTCGCGTGATTTGGGATTTGCCAGGATATTGGTACGTCCATTGTCTAATAATATGACGATCATTTCCTGTGGACCATCTACTTCATCCGCCTGCCTGGGTCCGGAAACAATTGTATTATAAACAGTGAGTTGTTGTCCCGTTCCATAAGTGGCCAGCAATGGCCAGAACAAGGCAAGGTCCTGCATGGAGGGAATTACTTTCTCAATGCCAACCACCACTATATGCGTTTTAGGCCAGGAGCAACTGAGGCGGGCATTCCCTTCATTTTCAGTTAGCGCGATGGCGCCAATTTCGCTGATGATGAAGTTGGCACCTGTTAGTCCAACTTCGGCTTCCACGTATTTCTTCCTTAAACGGGCCCTGGCTTCGAGTGTAAGTTGTTCCGGCGTCAGGTTTATATCTGTGCCCAGTTTTTCAGCAAAAAGTTTAGCCACATCTTCTTTACTCTTATGCATTGCCGGGGTAACAATATGATATGGTGCTTCGCCATCCAGCTGTTGAATATATTCACCCAGATCGGTCTCTACGCTTTCAATCTTATTTTCATGGAGAAATTCGTTCAGTTTGATTTCCTCCGTTACCATACTCTTACTCTTAACCAGGGTTTTGCAGTTACGTTCCTGACAGATCCTAAGAATTTCTTTCCTTGCCCCTGCAGCATCTTCTGCCCAGATTACCTTGCCGCCGCGGGCAGTAAATGCTGTCTCAAAATTTTCCAGTTGCTGATCGAGGGTTTCTATAGCACGCCACTTGATATTTTTTGCCCTTTCCCGTGCAAGGTGAAGATCAGAGAACTGTTGCTTCCCCATTGGTACAACAGCATTATACTTACCAATATTGAAATTGATTTTTCGCCTGTGTTCAAGGTCTTGTGCCCGTACTTTGCTCTTTGCGAGAAATTCTTCTTTTATATCACTCATGTATAATACGCTGGTTTGGCCAATGAAAATACTGAATTATGTTCAGGGTTTATTGGAAGGATGATACAATTGATAATATGCATCCAGGGCTTCATAATATTCCTCACCATATTTACGAATGATGGCCTCCTTTAGAAATTGATAAACCGGAACTCGGAGTTTCTTGCCAAGGTAACAGGCCGGGTCACAAAGTGATTCACGCGGCTCATAATTTACCAGGTCATACTCCTTTCCCACTTTGATACGTATAGGAAAAAGATGGCAGCTTATTGGTTTCTTCCAGCTGATCTTTCCATCATAGTAAGCTTGTTCAAAAGCACACTTGAGTATGCCCGTGGCATCGTGGTATCCATAAGCACACATGCCGCCATTTACAGCAGGTGTAACCCAGCCAAATTCAGAATCATACTGGTACCTTCCTCGCCGGCTGATCTCGTTTATACCTTCTTTGGTAAGGTATGGTTCAACAATATGATAAACTTCGTTGATGATATCCAACTCACCTGTTTCCAGGGGCGCACCGGTATCACCGTCCTCACAGCACCCACCCTTGCATTTGGAAAGATCACATACAAATTTCTCCTCCAGCACTTCATCACTCACCAGCGTATTATCAATTACGATCATTTCATTCCCTTTAGGCAAAGGTACCTTATTTGATCTTCTTCCCTCCCATCTTCTGTACACCTGGTGCAGCAAAAGTGCATTCACTTTGTCATCCCCGGATTTCAAAAATTGGATCTTTGCCTCCACAACTTTCAGGAAGAAAGTATTCCCTCCCGTGGTTACCGTAATTCTGTTAGAAGGAGATAAGGCATATTCGCCGATATATTGTTCCAGTTCGGCAGCGCTCATAGCAATTTCCTTTTTACTGGAATTGGTTTATTGGTTCTTGCTTATCACCATCTATCGTTATGAACCTGGATTCACCTTTTAAAGGTTTGTATATCTTTTAAAATTAAATTATATATTTCAAAAGGGTAGATTAGTCCAGATCTTCTATCTCAGAAAATGCATTTATATTTAAAGCAAGCTTCATTATATGAATAAATTCTTCAGCGCATTAGCATTCTCCCTGGTGCTGGCACAAATTATTTACGCCCAACCTTCACGCCTTATTAAGGCTGATCCAACATATTCGTCTTTCAGCAAGGCAGGTTTTAGCCGTTTGAATAGTATCGTAAAACAATATGTAGATAGCCAGTGGATCGCCGGGGCCGTGATGATAGTTGCGAAGGATGGAAATATTGTTTATCATGAAGCAATTGGCTATAGTGATATTAGATCAAAGGAGAAACTCAGGACCGATCATATATTCCGCATCGCCTCTCAAACAAAGGCTATAACCAGTGTAGGTATAATGATGCTGATGGAGCAGGGCAAGCTTTTGCTAGATGACCCGCTTTCAAAATATATCCCGGCATTTTCGAATATTATGGTATTGGATAAATTCAATAAAGCCGACAGCAGTTTCACAACCATTAAGGCAAAACGGGAGGTCACGATCCGCGACCTCCTGACACATACATCCGGTATCGGTTATGCGCAGATCGGATCAGAGGAATACCAGGCGATCACAGCAAAGGCAGGAGTATACGCGGGGCTGGGTGTATCGGGAATTACATTGGAAGACCAGGTACGCCGGATAGCAAGCCTGCCACTTGAACACCAGCCAGGAGAGCGTTTCACCTATGGACTCAACATAGACGTTTTAGGACGTGTGATTGAAGTAATCAGCAAGGAGCCTCTTGATAAATTTTTCCGAAAGAATATTTTTGATCCGCTGGGTATGAATGATACCTGGTTCTACCTGCCCGCAGATAAGCATAAGAGACTGGTAGCTTTACATGGGGAAGATTCAACCGGAAAATTATACAGGATCACGGAACCTATCCCATTGGCTGGAGCAGAAATGGATGCTGATTATCCCCTTTCGAAAGGAAAGATGTTTGCAGGTGGCGCAGGATTATCATCTACCGCAAACGATTATGCGATTTTCATGCAGATGGTCCTCAATGGCGGCATCTATAACGGAAAACGCCTTTTAAGTGATAACAGTGTGAAATTGTTGTCTGTGAACCAGATTGGCGACCTCATGGTTGGTAACAATAAATTCAGTTTAGCTTTCGGCATATATACACCTAAGGAAGCGGCCAGGTTAGGGCTGCCTGCTGGCACACTTGAATGGGGAGGCGCTTTCAACTCGTCATATTGGATTGACCCGGAAAATGGGATCATTGCTCAGCTTTTCATTAACCAATGGCCCAATAGCCATGGTGATATCCATGATAAATTCAAAGTGCAGGTTTACTCTGCTCTTGTTGAATAAGCATTTCCAATACCCATTTTAATTATTTCCTGACCCTTACCGGAAAGGCTGGTCGTTTTGGTTGAACAGGAGGATTTTTTTCTAATTCCTTTAATGCAATCTCTATTGCCTTCTCCAACTGGGGATCCTTACCCGATATTACTTCCGCAGGGGTTTGCTCCACTTCAATATCCGGCGCTACTCCAACATTCTCAACAATAAACCCATCTTTTGTCCAGATGGCAAGATTTGGTGCTGTAACCATTCCGCCATCCATGAGAACGGGAAAGCCCAAAATTCCTACCAATCCACCCCAGGTACGTTTCCCGACCAGAGTTCCTAAATTGAATTTGCGGAACATCCAAGGTAACATATCACCCCCAGAACCGGCTGTTTCATCAATGATCATGACTTTCGGACCCTGAATGGAGGCAGTCGGACTCTTAATATCCTGGCCGTAACGGGTATGCCAATACGCCTGCAGCGGTCGCCTGAGTATATCAATATAATAATCAGCCAACTGACCACCACCATTGAATCTTTCATCAATAATGATGGCTTTCCTGTTTGCCTGGGGAAAAAAGTAGCGTTTAAAATATTCATGACCTGCATCTGCTGTATTGGGAACATACACATATGCCACCTGCCCCTTAGTTGCTTCAGCTACCTTGCGTATATTTCCCTCTACCCAATCACGATTTCTTAACTCAAGTTCGTTTGCAACCGGAACAACCTTTACAATACGTGACCCGTTCATTGTGGGATTAGGACCAATTGTCAATTCAACAATTTTGCCGGCTGTAGCTTCAAAATATTTATAAATGCTTTCTGTTGCAACTACCTCCTTACCATTAACAGCCAGAATATAATCTCCCTCTTTTGCATTCACTCCCGGCTCTGTTAATGGTGACCGAAGATTGGGAGTCCAGTTAAGTCCTCCATAAATTTTCTTTAACCTGTAACGGTTATTTGCAATAGTGAAATCGGCACCCAGTAATCCACCAGGAATCTGTTCTTTTACAGTTATCCTGTCGCCCCCGCCAACATTGTGATGACCCACTGCCAGCTCACTACACATCCATTGGATCACCCGGTTCAGATCAGACCTTGTTGATAAATGTGCGAGGAAAGGCCTGTACTTCTCTCTGATTGCATTCCAATCAGCACCATGCATACCCGGGTCATAAAAATAATCGCGGTTAACCCTCCAGGCCTCTTCAAATATCTGTTTCCATTCCTTCACCGGATCAATCTTAACTTGTAAAGCAGCGGTATTCAATACCCCCTTCCCCATTTCTGGTTTTTCACCTGAAGGGGCAATCGTCCAGACATTGGATTTCACATACACCATTTTCTTACCATCTGCTGATAATGCATAATCCATCATCTCAACAACTTCAGTATCCTTTCTTTTTTTGATATCATACTTATGCATCAATCCCGATTGGAAATCATCCTGGTATTTTATATAGAGCAGCTCATTATCCTTGCCCATACCAAGGTTACCATAATTACCTGAAGATACTGGTATATCAATGATCCGGTTTTGAATGCCTTCCAGATCGATCCTGAGCTGCGCCACCGGCCTGGATGCTGGTTCCGCCTCTTTCTTATCGTTTGATTTTTTACTGTCTTTAGCATCTTTTTCTGCCGACGGAGCAGTTTCAGCCTTAGCTGGATCCCCCATTTCTTCATCGCTTTCTTTTGCAAAAGGTGAAATTGTTTCTTTTTGTAAGGTGGCGAGATAAATAGATTTAGTAGCACGCATATCCTGGTTCGATTGATCAAACCAATTCACTACCGGCCCTGCATTGGTAGATGCAAAAAAGAAAAGATATTTTCCGGCGGGATCAAAAACAGGTTCAGTAACATCACTCAAACCATCTGAAACAGGAAAGGATTTGTCCTGTTCAATTGAGTAGAGACGAATGGTGCTGAAATTAGTTGCGCTGATCTTTGTATAGGCTATCCATTTTGAATCAGATGACCAGTCACCAAACATATCGCGGAAGGGTCCTGGATGATAAACTTCATCCGTATCAATTTTTCGGATATTACCCGAAGCTATTGTCAGGACGTAAAGATTTCTGCCATTATCTACATAGGAGAAATATTTACTGTCTGGCGACCAGTTTCCATTTGCATAAAACCCATTTCCATTTAGTTTTATTTTCCTTGTCTCTCCTTTTCCATCCTGTGAACGGATATGTAATTCGTATTCTCCTGATGCATCCGAAAAATATGCAATGGATCTTCCATCGGGCGACCAGGAAGGATTATTCTCATGATGGGCAGGGCTCTCCGTCAGGTTACGAGGATCGCCTTTTTCCGCAGGAAGGGTGAAGATCTCTCCCCTGAAATCAACAGCAACCCTGGAACCGGATGGCGATATATCCACACCCCTGATGAATTGCGTACCCTTAGCAAATCTGGGTCGCAATTCCAACAGATCCGCTGCAATACCGATGGTCAGCTTTGTGCTGATTTTTGCTCCAGGGTCAAACTGGTGCAGGTAGCCTCCCTGCTCAAACAAAACACGCTCTTTGTTTGCAGAAAGATTCAATATAGGGAAGTCTTTGAAGTCTGTCAGCTGTTCAACTGATTTTGTATTCAGATCATAAGAATAGAGGTTAAACTCGCCATTACGATCGCTTCTGAAATAAAGTTTTCCATTAACCCATGATGGACTTGCATCATTACAACCACCTTCGGGCTGTGGTATCTTAACTACTGATTTATCTTTAAACGAATACAGCAATATAGTTGCGATCCGGCCACCGCGGTAATTCTTCCATTGCGCAAATGCATCAAATAATGGCGTATATGCCAGCCAGTTACCATCAGGGGACCATGATGCGTAATTGGCATTTGGAATCTCGAGTTGCTTCACCAGTCCGCCGTCAACAGGTACGGTAAATAATTGTGCATGTCTGTTAGTAAAAACCGCCCGTTGGCTCAGGAATAAAACTTCTTTTCCATCCGGAGAAAAACCCCTCACCATATCCGCTCCCGGGTGCCAGGTAAGTCGTGTTGGAATTCCTCCCTCCGATGATATGATATAAGCATCAATATTACCATCGTACTGCGCCGAGAAAGCGATCGTTTTGCCATCGGGTGAAAAGGCAGGCAAGGATTCTATGCCCTGATCAATGGTGAGTCTTTTTGGAGAACTGCCATCAGCGTTTGCCACCCAGAGGTCTTCTGCATAAATAAATGCAATCTTTCCTGCTCCAACTGCCGGCTGCGTTAGCATTCGGGTATCAGCTGGGTCTATTGCATACATTGACAGGGATGTTAAGAACATCGCAACAAGGCTGGCAATCCTTTTCATATTATGTGTTGTTTATTCGATACTATTCCCGCCACTTCAATGTATTCACTAAATGAAGCAGGTCCTGCTTCAGGAATACATTGACCGGACGTAATGAGTCTTCATTTGGGGTGGCATCAAAATAAAGGGCACCACGGAGAAAATGTTTTACAGAATCACTTAGTAGAAACTGGTTTGCTGTTGCAGTATTTCCTCCTATACGAAAGAAAATTCCATCTATACCATTTGCAGTTCTAAATGCACTGTCTTCAATAGAACTGGCTTTATAGGAATGCTTGTACGAAAGCGTATAAGAGCCGCTGATAAGTTTCTCAAAACTGTTTATGCCAACGGAATCAACATATTCTCCTTTACTGTTCTGCACCTTATAGCGTGCTTGTCCACCAATGCGATTATAACTTATATAGATTCGTCCACCCAGTTCAGGGATATCAATATTTATCCAGTAAGGATTTTCGGGTTGCTCCTCGAAGTAAGTACTGTCTTGTGTTATTTTACCATACACAGGATATTCAAATGTGTAAGGAAATCCAGGGCGGTCAAAAACCTGGTACTTATGCTCAGGAAGAGAAATTGCAAAATAGCCACGAGGCTTGGGAGTGAAGGGACTATTACAGGAAAAGGCAAATGCTGCTGCGAAGAAGATCAGGCAAAACAGATATACGTGGGCTCGTGAAGATCTCATGTAAAGAATTAATAAAATTATACAGTTGTGATGGTAAGTTTTACTTTCTGAATCCGGTTACGATCCAGCTCCAGTATGGTGAACTGGAAATCACCAACTTCAACCACTTCATTAACAGCCGGGAACTTACCATAGATCTCCAGGATCAATCCTGCTAGTGAATCGCTTTCGCCCCTTACCTCATCAAATGTATTCAACGGTACTCCTATCACTTTGCAAACATCATTGATCATGGTTCGTCCTTCAAAAATATAATTGTTTTGATCTAATTTCCGGTTCGCACTTTCTTCATCATCAAATTCATCACGGATATCTCCAATGATCTCTTCCATGATATCTTCGAGAGTTACTATACCACTTGTTCCGCCGAATTCGTCCACCACCACTGCAAAGTGGGTACGGCGAGCACGAAAATCCTGTAACAGATCTTCAATCATTTTCTGTTCATGAACAAAATAGGGCTGGCGAAGAAGTGTATGCCACTCGAATGAATCTGACTCATCGAGGTATGGAAGAATGTCTTTGGTGTGGATCAGTCCCATTACTTCATCCAGGCTGTTACGATATACCGGAACCCTTGAGTAATGCAACTCCTCCAACTGTCTTACAAGCTCTCTGAAGCTTGTGTTATAGTCAATTCCGCTTACATCAAGCCTTGTGCGCATAACTTGTTTGACGGTTATATTCCCAAACTTTGCAATACCACGCAGAATATTCTTCTCCTCTTCAGATGCGTTGCTATCTTCTTCAAGTTCCTCAAACTGGTTGCCTGCGTAATCGGTTCCAAAGGATCTTTCGATACCATCTGTCATTCCTATCAACCAACTGCTTGCCCTTTTAAAAAGCAGGTGAACGATCTCCACCATGTATGATGCATCACGCGCAAATCTGAGATTGTTTTGTGCAGCATATACTTTGGGAAGCACCTCCCCAAAGAGTACCAGAAAAAATGTTACCAGTAAAACTTTAATGGAAAAATCTATCAGCCAGAAACTATTCTTGAGAGGAAGTAACTGGTCAATAAGAAAATTGGAAAGGATGATAATGGTGATATTAACAAGCGCGTTGCCTATACGCAGCGATCCCAGTAATAGCTTGGGTTCTTCAAGTAGGTTAACGATCCTTTTCCAGGAACCGCCCTGCTTGGTTTTAAGCATATTGATATCGCGGTGCGATAAACTGAAAAACGCTACAACAGCACCGGAAAGAAAATAAGAAATGATCAGTAAACTTAGTATAACTATCACCAGGAAGGTGGTACCCTGCAGATTGGCAGCCAGGAAAAAAGGGCTCCACAACAATGTAATAAAAGCATCTACCGAAACCTGATCCAAAGCGGTTGTTTTTTGTTATCAATCCAGTTCTCCTAAGCGAAAGGCAGGTCGCGGAGGCCTGCCCATGCAAATATGAACTAATTTCTTCATTCAGAATGGAAGGTCAGGATTTGGTTCCGGTGGTGCATCTTCATGACTCATTCCTTCCAACCCCTCCCCATGTACAGCTCCACCTGGTCCATGACCATGTATATCATTTCTTTTATCGAGCATGATGAGATTATCCCCCACCACTTCAGTGGCAAATTTCTTATTACCTTCTTTGTCTTCCCAACTCCTTGTCCTGAGACGACCCTCAATGTAAACCAGACTGCCTTTATGAAGGTATTTCTGTGCCAGTTCTGCCAATCCCCGCCATAATACCACTGTATGCCACTCTGTTTGGGATATCAGCTTGCCGGCCCTGTCCTTGTAGGTTTCAGTTGTTGCAAGTGAAAATTTCGCTACCGCAATATTTCCTTCCAGAAATTGCACATCCGGGTCTTTCCCCAGATTTCCTATCAGCATCACCCTGTTTACTCCTCTCATAAAATATCATTTGAGGTTATGATTCGCCTGTTGGCCATAAGAACTATCTAAAATTAATTTTTTTTAAGGGTATTCGGATCAATTTCTAACATTAAAGATCAGGCCATTTTCAGGCCCCAACTGTTTAGTACTGGTTTAAGTAGGATTATAAAAAAATTAAAGAGGATCAGACTCCATATGTCGGGTAATGAAACGGGGGAAAGCGATCTTATCTAAAGCGTCTTTTGAAAATAGTTGGTATCCTGAATCCGTTTCCAGCGGACATTCCAGGTCAACCCGAATAAATCTACCGATAATGCTCTGATGGGTAAGTTGTTGCGTTATCTGCCTGGAGATGCCGGTGATATTGCCCTTAACGCGGCCCACCATTTTCTCAAGCTGATGGTTCAATACTGATTTATCTTCTTCAAGTGCTTCGGGTGTTTCAACCAGCACCCATTCATGAAGATGTTTCCAGATATCAGAATCCATCCTTTGCCGGATATAATAGTGTCCTTTCCAATGCAGGATGAAATAATAAAAATATCGCGTTTTCCGGCTGATGGATTTAGCCCTTATGGGCAACTCTCCTACCATTTTATTCAGGAAAGCCTGGCAATCGGGCTGTTGTGGGCAGATATCACAGCGTGGTTGAGTAGGTTTGCAAATAGTGGCTCCAAAATCCATGATTGCCTGGTTATAGGTGCCTGGATCCTCAAAATGTAAAAGTGCTGATGCAAGTTTTGCGTAGAGTTTTTTTCCTTCCGGGCCATCAGTTGGGGTGCTTATTCCAAAATACCTTGAAATGACCCTGAATACATTTCCATCCAATACAGCAAAGGGTAATCCAAAGGCAAAGGACGCAATAGCTGACGCAGTATACGGTCCCACACCCTTGAGTTTCAGGATCTCCTCATAAGAATCGGGGAATATGCCTTTACGTTCAAAAGCAATATACCGTGCGGTGGCTATGAGGTTGCGTGCCCGGGTGTAATATCCTAACCCCTCCCATAATTTGAAGATTTCCTCATCTTTTGCAAGGGCCATATCGGTAATGGTCGGAAAGGTATCTATGAAACGGTGGAAGTAGCTCAGCCCTTGTTCAACGCGGGTTTGCTGAAGAATTATTTCACTAAGCCAGATCTTATATGGATCCTTTTCTCCCTTCCAGGGCATCTCCCTTTTATTGGAGCTGGCATTCCAGTGGAGCAGCTTATCGGTGAATGGTTGGTCCATATTTAGGATAGGTTGGAAAAATAATTCAATTTAATTCAAAATCAATAAATTGCATAAGAGTTGCATGGTTTAGAAGTTTCGCTTATATTAACAAACAAATTCCTAGTTGCTGGGGAATACCGGTTCTCAGAACAGCATTCCTCCACTGTAAAAAGATTCAAAACAGGAAATATGAGAAAGGCAGACCTCATCAACCAGATTGCAGAAAAAACTGGCATCCCAAAGGTGGATGTACTGGTAACCCTCGAAGCAATGTTCAAAGAGGTGAAAGACACACTGGCGCAGGGCGAAAACATCTATATCCGAGGATTTGGAAGTTTTATTACCAAAAAGCGCGCCGCAAAGATCGGTCGCAACATTAAAAAGAATGTTGCGGTTGAGATTCCGGAACACTTCATTCCGGCCTTCAAACCTGCCAAAGAATTTGTGCAGGAGGTTAAAAAACTTAAAACAGTCAAAGAAGGGCAACCAAACCCCGACGAAGAGATGTAATTTTGCTGCCTTAACTCAGAAAGGTGAAAAAACAGCAAATCCTTGTTATCAGTGGCGGAGTATTCCTTCTGCTGCTGATTTATTTCTTTGGCAGCACTACCCCTCCTGGAAAACCTGTGGCAAAGCCGAGTACTGCTTCTATACAAAATTTTGATATTCAAACAGTTATCCAAGGGGCTACAACTAAGCTCAGCGAGCAGCAACAGGCTTACGTGAATGGTTTGAAGCAGTCTGTTGTAAGAGGTGATGTGAAAGATCAGCAAATCCGCACCTACAAACAGCTTGCAGCCTTCTGGAGCGACTCAGCCAGGGCCTTTATTCCCTTTGCCTATTATACGGCAGAAGCAGCTAAGTTGGAAAATTCTGAAAAAAGTCTCACCTTTGCAGCCCAATTATTGTTGGATAACCTGAGAGGGGTTGAGCAGCCTGAACTTAAATCCTGGCTTGCAGGCCAGAGTAAGGAGCTTTTTGAAAAGGCCATTGTACTGAATCCGGATAGTGATTCTCTGAAAGTTGGACTCGGAAGTACTTATATATTTGGTGCTCCCGCTGAAGACCCCCAGGCTGTGATGCAGGGTATCCAGCAAATACTTGAAGTGAATCGTCGCGATACAGGATTTATATATGCTGATAAGATGTTGGGTATCGGTGGTATCCTGTCGGGCCAGTTTGATAAAGCAGTTGAGAGGCTTGAAAAAGTTGCGACCAAAGAACCGGCAGACCTTGAAGTTATGTTGATGCTGGCAGAAGGGTATGAACGGATGGGAAATAAGCAGAAAGCAATCAGCTGGTATGAACACGCTTCTGATCATGTTGCCAACCCGGCATTGAAAGATGAGTTGAATAAAAGGATCCGGGACTTAAAATAAATTGAATCGTTAACAATATAAATTTCGACAAAGATGCCTTGTGGTAAAAAAAGAAAGCGTCATAAGATTGCGACGCACAAGCGTAAAAAGAGACTGAGAAAGAATCGTCATAAGAAGAAGAAGTAATATCTTCTCTTTTCATAACTTCTTTAAGCCGGAATATGTAAATTTATTCCGGCTTTATTTCCTTTGGCTGAATCGTTTATTTTCCGGCTTTCCTCCAGATTATTGCTAAAATCGGATACCGGTAAAGTATAGAACCACTCAGCTGTTTTCCTTTTGGTGAGATTGGACTGATGTTAAAAGATTACTCGCTTGAACAAGGAATTAATTATTAATTCAGCACCCCAGGGTGTTGAAATCGCTCTCCTGGAAGACAAAAAGCTGGTAGAACTGCACAACGAAAAGGCAGATGCAAGCTTTGCTGTGGGGGATCTATATTTAGGCAAGGTAAGAAAACTCATACCTGGTTTGAATGCCGCATTTGTAGATGTGGGATTCGAAAAGGATGCTTTTTTACACTACACAGACCTCAGCCCCTACGCCAAATCACTCCTGAAGTTTACCCAGCAATCCATAAATGACACCACTCCGGGTGGATTCGACTTTGGCAAATTTGATGTGGAAGCCGAAATTATCAAAACCGGCAAGATCAATGAAGTATTAGGGGGTAAACCAAATGTACTTGTGCAGATCCTTAAGGAACCTATTGCCGCAAAAGGTCCCCGACTCAGTTGCGAAGTATCCTTGCCGGGCCGCTTTGTTGTGATCACTCCTTTTAATGATGTTGTAGCAGTATCACGAAAGATTCACTCATCGGATGAGCGTAAACGTTTGCAAAAGATCATTGAAGCCATTAAACCTAAGAACTTTGGTGTAATTGTACGTACGGCCGCTGAGGGAAAGAATACCGCTGAACTTCATGAAGATCTGCTTGCACTTGTTGAAACCTGGAAGACCATCCAGCAAAACCTTAAAGGAGCTGTTGCGCCTGCAAAAATATTAAGTGAGCAGACCAAGACTACGAGCATGCTTCGTGATCTGCTTAACGAAGATTTTAACCGCATCGTTGTTAATGACAGGAATATCTTTAATGATACCAAAACATATATTCAACGTATAGCACCCGATAAGGCTGATATCGTTTCCTTCTACCATAATGGCTCACCAATTTTCGACCAGTTTGGAGTTACCAAACAGGTTAAAGCAGCATTTGGGAAAACAGTGAACATGCCCAGTGGAGCCTATCTCATCATTGAGCATACCGAGGCACTGCATGTAATAGATATAAATAGTGGCTATAAGAGCGTAAGCAATAACCAGGAACAGAATGCGCTGGAAACAAACCTTGAGGCGGCAGAAGAAATTGCCAGACAGCTCAGGCTACGCGATCTTGGTGGAATTATCGTAGCAGATTTCATTGATATGAAGCTTCCTGAAAATAAGAAGCGGCTGCTTGATGCTATGGAGGCGTTCATGAAACCCGACAGGGCGAAACATGCCGTTTTACCGATCTCGAAATTCGGTCTTATGCAGATCACCCGGCAAAGGATGAAGCCGGAGTTGAATATCAATACTCAGGAGGTATGTCCGAGTTGCAGCGGCACAGGTAAGATCTCTTCATCACTAGTACTGGAAGATGAAATAGAAAAGAACCTGAACTACCTCATCACGCATAAGCACCGTAATCTTACTGTTGTTGTACATCCCATAATGCACGCCTACCTCACGAAGGGATGGATCTTCAGTAAGCTTTGGAAATGGAAGCGCCATTTCAAACAACAGATCAAACTCGTTGCCAATACCAATTATCACCTTACCGAGTTTCATTTCTTTGACTCACATGAAGAGGAAATCAAGCTCTGATAATTCATAAAAGAAAGGCTGCCAGTGGCAGCCTTTCTTTTATGAAATCCTTTCTAAGTTATAGGTATGCTTCATTTTGAACCAGGTTCTCGTTCACATCCATTTCCCTTTGAGGAATTGGCAATATCAGTAATGGTGAGTCCCATGGTGTACCAGACCAGGCAGATCTGGTTCTTTTAGCATCATGGAGACCCTGACCTTCAAAAGCAAGTTCAAGGTATCTTTCTTTAAGGATTATTGCGAGTGTTACTGCACCTAAAGGTGAAAGACCAGCGCGCTCGCGAATGGTATTTACATCCTTAAGAGGTGTTGCACCCACTTCAGTTCCTTCGCGGAAGTTGGCTTCTGCTCTTGTAAGGTACATTTCACCAAGCCTTACAACCAACACATTGCCTAAACGATCGAGGTGCTTCCTTGTATAAAGATTATTACCAACCGGCTGGAAGAATTCACCCCTTTTATCGCCTTCTTCATATTTATCAAGGTGAGCAGGGAGAATTTTTATATCGCCCCTTCCTGCAGAACCGGGAACAGCTGAAGTATTGATACCAAAGAAGGTATTCATGTTATTTACACCATCCTGCTGTGTAACTGTCATTGAGAAAATATATTCCCCAGGATTTGCGCCACCATTATTGATAAAAGTAAACCAGAGGTCTTCAATACTCTCTTCAAGGTCGTATACACCACTTTCAATAACCCTGTTGGCGGCATCCCTTGCGGTTGGGTAATCACCCTGCATTAAGGCCACCCTTGAAAGCATCGCAGCAGCTGCACCCTTTGCAGCAAAAATTCCATTGGTTTCAGGAAGCAAGTTTTCAGCAGTGGTCAGATCATCAATTATCTGGGTATACACTGCGGCCACACTGCTCCTTGAAAGATAGCTTTCAGGCGTGATGGCAGTTGTTGGAGTTAAAACCAACGGAACTCCAGGATTGGTACCATTATCCCCATTTCCCCATGTTTTGGCATAAAGCTTAACCAGCTCGAAGTATAAAGAACCCCTGATAAATCGGGCCTCTCCTTCTATACGGTCACGCTCTTCCTGGGAGGAGGTTACCTTATCAAGGGCTGACAAAACATTGTTCACCCGGTTGATAGTATTGTAAGCACCAGCCCATGTGGTTGTGGCATAAAGGTTTGGGGCAGTGATTTCGAGCTTATGTATATCAGCCAACCCAGCAAAGGTGCCCGTAAAGCGAATGTCTTCGGTATTCCCGATCAATGTACTGATAGTATTTATATCACCACCATACTGGGTAGTTGACTGCAAACCATCATAAGCACCGATCAGGGTAACTTTTACATCCCCTTCTGTTAAGAGTGCATTCTCCTGAGAGATACTCTGGTTGGGATCAATATCCAGCTTTTTTTCACAAGCAGTAAATGCTGAAACTGCTAAAAAAATATAAATAAGTCTCCGCATAAAATTCAATTATTAAGTTAATAATGGGCCTATTAAATTAAAGCCCAACGTTAATACCAAAGAGTATAGTCTTCGGCTGTGGCGGCGTATAGAAATCGTTTCCTTTCGCAATATTTGAGTCGAAATCATCTGAGTTCACTTCAGGATCCCAATAAGGATACTTAGTGAAAGTCAGCAGGTTTTGTCCACTTGCATATACTCTCAAGCGTTCGATCTTAAGTTTCTTAGTAATTGCAGAAGGAAGGTTATAACCAAGTGTGATATTCCTGAGCCTCATGAATGAACCATCAACAATATAACGGCTGCTTATCTGCGCACCATTGTTGTAGAACAATCTTGCTTGTGGAATATCAGTTACCTGACCTGGAGTGGTCCAGGCACCTAACTGATCCTTAGTCTGGTTATCTTCAAAACGGAAACTCGCTGAAGAATAACGACCCATACCATAAATATTAACCTCATTACCTGTAACACCATTAAAGAAAACTGTAAGATCAAGCCCCTTGTATGAGAAGTTATTGGTAAAACCAAAGATCATATTTGGGTTAGGGTCACCTGAAACGATCCGCTGCGCCTGGCCATATCCTCTTGAGTTAACAGTTGTCTTATCCAGCTGACCATTATTATCAGTATTAAGATAGAAAAGCGCATCTCCGTTATCTGGATCAACGCCTGCATATTCTACGGTATAAAAAACACCTACAGGCTGCCCTTCCATAACCCTGTTCATGCTACCTACTCCGCCTTCAATCACCTGCCCGTTGATATCTACAACTTTCCCTTTGTTAAAGGCAAGGTTGATATTAGTAGACCACTTGAATTCACCGATCAGGTTCTGGGTATTAAGTACAAATTCCCATCCTTTGTTTTCCAGCTTACCTACGTTCTTCACCTGGGAGTTAAATCCGCTGGTGGCAGGAACGTTTACATTCAGGAGAAGGCCAGATGTTTTCTTAACATAGTAATCAACTTCACCACTGATCCTGTTATTGATCAAACCAAAATCAATACCAAGGTCAAGCTGATCGGTAGTTTCCCATTTCAGGTCGGGATTGGCGATCTGTGAAGGACGCTGACCGGCTGAACCTGCATATCCAGCATCACCAGTAAATAAACCCAACTGTGGGAAGTTGCCGATCTCAGCATTACCTACTGATCCATAACTACCCCTTATCTTCAGGAATGATATCAGGTCAATATCTGACATGAATTTCTCATTAGAGAGGATCCATCCCGCAGAAACAGCTGGGAAATAACCATTCCTGGAGTTACGTC
The DNA here is from genome assembly GCF_000814325.1 of Flavihumibacter sp. ZG627. Lineage (GTDB taxonomy): Bacteria > Bacteroidota > Bacteroidia > Chitinophagales > Chitinophagaceae > Flavihumibacter. Next base: position 93,202 of record NZ_JPHF01000008.1, read on the forward strand.
CGAAACGGGAAGAAGCATCCCTCCTGATACTTAAAGAAAGGAGGTATTTATCATCATACTTATAGTTAGCACGGGCAAAATAAGAAAGAAATGCGTACTCTGTTTCAGAAGTACTACCATCCGATTTTGTGGCGGCACTTGCGATCTTCTGGTAAGAATTAGAAGGGAAATCCTGACCTTCAGTGAAGCCATACTTAGAAAGTGATTTCTGAAATTGCATACCCAGAGTCGCATCGAGATTGCTCTTTCCGAACTCTTTTGTATAAGTGAAATAATTGTTCGTATTATAATTGAACACCATTGCTGTTGTATACTCACCCAAACCATTAACCGCAGTACTTACATTTCGCACAGTTTGGGTCTGGTAGTAGGATTCTTCATCCTGGGCAAGAAGGTCCAGACCGAATTCAGTCTTGAAACTTAATCCCGGCAAAATGGAAGCAGAAGCATATGCATTGCTGAAATTCCTATAACCTTCCTGAATGAAATCCGCATATTCAACCTGTATCAATGGGTTATAATAAAGCGGGATATTTACATCTCCGGGAGGCGTACCAGCCATAAGTCCTGTATTCGGATCAATGAATGGAGTGATATTAGGAAGGGCAGATGCCTGTAATGGGTTTGAGAAGGCGTTATCACCTGGCAACCTATGTGTGGTTGTACGGGCAAGGCTGCTTGTAAATCCAACATTAAGCCAGTTATTTGCCTTATGATCAACAGTCAACCTTCCTGACAACCTACGCAGATCATTTCCAACGATGGTACCAATCTGGTCGAGGTATTGAAGTGAGGCGAAGAATTTGGTCTTATCAGTACCACCACTTAGCTGAACATCAGCCTGGTTGAACCCACCTCTCTGGAAAGCCTTATCCTGCCAGTCATAATTTGCAGTGGAAGTCTCACTCCACTCTCCAAAGCTGAAATAATCAAGGAAACCCCTTGCGTAAGTGGTATAGCTATCCGGATCATTAGGATCCAGACTTTCCTGCTCATCAGAATAGGCTGCAGCGCGGAAGAAGAGATCTGCATACTCCTTGGCATTCAGGAATCCAACCCTGTTGGTTGCCTCTGAAAATCCAGTCTGGAAGTTTACAGAGATATTGGTCTTACCAGTCTTACCTCTTTTGGTTGTTATCAGAACTACACCATTAGCTGCCCTTGATCCGTAGATGGCACCAGCTGCTGCATCTTTCAATACTTCTACTGATTCGATATCATTGGGGTTAAGATCAACTAGGGGGTTCATCGCTCCACCATATGTACTTTGATCATCAGTAGTGATTGGCACACCATCCAGAACGTAAAGGGGCTGGCTACTGGCACTAATTGAAGAGTTACCCCTTACCCTAACTGTTACCGCCTGTCCCAATTTACCCGACTGGCTGTTAACATACACCCCGGCTGCTCTACCCTGGAGGGCAGCATCAACACTCGGAAGGGGTACATTTTCCAAATCCTTGGCCTTGATTCGGGCAATATTTCCAGTCAGGTCTTTTTTGATCTGGGAGCCATATCCCGTTACAATTACCTCTGACAGGTTCCCTTCGGAAACATTCAATTGAACATTCATGATATCTGATATGGCCATCTCAAACAGACCATATCCAATGGATGTGAAAACCAGGGTTGTTGCATTCTGGGGTACCTGCAAACTGAAACTACCGTCTGCATCAGTCGCCGTTACAACATTGGTTCCTTTCACTGTTACCGACGCACCAGGGATCGGTAAACCAGTCTTCTGATCAGATACTTTTCCGGATATCTGCCGGGTTTGGGCCTGCACCGAAAGTGCAGTGAGGAGCAGCAAGCTCCACATCAAGCCAGTTAGTTTTTTGATTGCAGCCATATACATCTGTTAATTTGTGCCAAAGATATTGGCGGTTAAAGGTTGGTTAATTTTCTTTCCATGGTATATTTTTAATTTTAAATAGTATATCCTATATTATTTTTGAGTTTAACCCTTCTGGATATGTTAAAAATTAGCCACCTATAGAAATTAGACAGCAATAAAGTCAGGAATGCTGTTCTACAAAAAAATAAACCCCGGTAAGACTACCAGGGTTTTAGATGTACATGAGAAAAAAAAGAGGGTTATTGCTTTTGGAATTCAATCGGATAAGTACCATAATCTGAAGATCCCAGCAAGTGTGTAATTCGCAATGTGATTTTTCCGGCGCAAGAGAATACAAGACCGCTACCTTGCGCGGCGAAATTTTCATATCCGGATCCATAGCTTCCATAGACCTGCTTTTCGACTGTTGCAGCACCTGTTGCCGGATCTATCTTTATGGTCACCGGTTCTTTACCAGGAGCAGAAGCAGCTGGGAAGAGATAAGTCATTGTTAATGTATTGTTTGTTGCAGTTGCTGTAACCGTTGATCCTACTGCACCATCCCAATCATCCCTTGTGACCTTGTAAGTTCCTTCCGCATCAGCAGCAACAAACGGGCAGATAACATTTGCACTCCACCTTAGTGCCATATTGTAGTTGGGGCTACCTTCCATATCACCATTGATATTATACATACCAAATGCACGACCATCCTTACTGATCACTTCATTGAACAGCGGATAAGAATTGCCTGGTGCAAGATCTGTAGCAGGTATTCCCAATGCTTGTGCAATCGCCTTTGCAGAAACTACCAATGTTGCGGTTCCATCAGTACCTATCGGGAATTCTGCAACTGATTTCCAGGTTGATTTGTCGATGGAATTATTTGTGCTCACATAAACGTTAACCTTCTCAACCCCGGCAGTTCCATATTCCTTGACCTTGATGCTCACAGTTGTATTTTCCAGGTCACTGTAGTTGAGATAAGTGTTGATCGTTTCTTCCAGGGTCACATAGGATCCCTGGCCCAGGTTATCGATGAGTGGCCCGTTGGCATCCACTTTTTCACAGGAGCTGAATGCGGCCACCATACCCAGGAGCAAAAAGAGTATGGTTGATTTTAATATTTTCATACTGATTCGTTTGAGTGATTATTTAAGTTCACCGGCATAGGTATCCCAGAATACTTTCGAATCCAATCCCGGTTTCTGATCTGCATTCTGGTTCAGGTTAACAAAATCTGCAGGATACCAGAATGAGCTCATGAATTTTCCAGGTGTCGCCTGCAAAGTTGGCTGAATATTCGAAGGCATACCAGTTCTGCGGTAAGTGTTATAAACTTCCAGTCCATTACCCCATGCTGCCAGATAATATTCTTTTAACACAACTTCCAGTTTATCCTTAGTAGTACCAGCCGCGTCATATAACTCAAGAACTTTATTTACATAATTATTAATAGCAGCTGCGGTGGGAACAAAATCAGCAGGAACTGAATAACCAACAGTAGCCGGATATGCAATCACCGTGGCAATTGATTTGCGGATTCCTGATTCCAGTAATACTCGGGGATCACCCGTTGTTCCAAGAGTTAGTGCTGATTCTGCAAGCACGAAATCAGTGAATGATGACATCCACATTGGAGCTATTCCGGCACCTTGGGCACCCATGTTAATTGTAACTCTGCTGTTCTGGCTGGCATCAAATTGTCCGCCAGCAGGATATATACCCCATGCTGTTCGGAATGTACCATCAGGCGGAATACCACTATTATCCCCATGATCCCTTCCCCAGAAACCAGCTGAAAGCCAGCAATAAGGCTGGTCGGTGGATACATAATGTGCAGGTGGATTTATACCAGCACAAGGCAGATTATCTTCATTAATTCCTCCCAGATTCACCTTCTGACGATAAAAATAATAACGGGTGCGGGGATCGCTGAATGTACCTAGACCTTTTTCCTGCGTCATTGCCCACATGAAATAGGTTCCAATATAATCACCTGCCCCGGTTGCTGTATAATAGGTGTTATACTTGGGATGCCGACTATTTGGAGCATCCTGCTTGGTGCCATACTTGAAAGAAAAATCTTCTGCAGGCATATCGATAAGATTTCCTTCCGTTATCAAAGCCTCAATTCCTGACTTAGCTTCAGTTGCATTCACCAATCTTGATGTCAGTAATAACCTCAGCTTAATTGTTTTGGCCGCAGTTACCCAACGTGCACGGTTACCTCCATAGAAAAGGTCGTTGGTTGGATTCGGAGTAGCAGTAACTGCTCTCTGTGTCAGATCAGCAATTGCTTCATCCAGAAGAACCAAAGCAGCAGCATATACAGAGGCGCCACCATCAATACTTGGATTAGTATTATCAATACCCAGGTTTGCTTCCGAATAAGGAATATCTCCAAATACATCCACCAAAGTTGCAATGGTATAAGCTTTCAGGATTTTCCCAATGCCCACATGAACAAAACGGTTCTGGCTTTCGGCCAGTGGGATCATGTTGTTTACATTCTGCAATACGCTGGTGTATGCTGTACTCCATATGCCATTGAAATCTTCGGGACTATAACCATTCTGGTAGATAGGACCGTAAAAAATCTCGTGCCTTGTAAGCTTACCCCCAACTGTAGCCGCAGTATTGAAAACGGATTGAACGCCCAGCTCAACGCGATTAAGGAAAAGATCAACGTTTGCTGCATCCGGCGTGGGGTTATTTGGATTATCCAGTAATCCGTCGAATTTATCCCCGACCTTGCTACACCCCCCTCCAAGTGTGGTCAGAAGTACGATCGGTATAATTATCTTTTTAAAATTCATCTTGATTCAGTTTGTGTTAATTAAAAGGATACACGAATACTTGCACCATACCTTCTCGAAGTAGGACCTGTAAGCAATTCAAAGCCCGCTCCGTTACTTACACCAAGACTATTCGTTTCAGGATCTACGTTAGTATACTTTGGCAGGTTGGGTGCATCATACCAAAGATTCTGGCCTGATAGCGTGAAGGAGATCGCGCCAAAAGGTGTCCTCTTCAGGATCTTTTCATCCAGACTATAGGAAAGGGATGCTTCCCTAAGCCTTAAAAGTGTAGCATCAAAGATGTTGGTCTCGTCAGCCCCTAGGTACTGGTTGAAGAAAATACCAGAAGCACTTGACTGTACTGTATTCGGTTCACCATTAGCATCCACACCAGCAAGGATCAATGTCTGGTAACGGTCAAAATCAGTATCCTTCGTTATACCACGAGCAAGCAGAGTTGCAGCAGTACGGCTGTATATATCACCGCCTTTAGTAAAGTCCCACTGCATCCGAAAAGAAAGGCTCTTCCAGCTAAGGGTACCTATACCTGAAAGTTTATAATCGGGGTTGGGATTACCAATGATCGTTAGTTCATTATTCACAGCATAGTCGCCACTTGGATCAACCAACTTACCACCACTCTTCTCTTCGCGAACAATGGAACTACCCATAATCACATTGATAGGTTCACCAACAACCGCAAAATTTCCGAGGTTTGTAAATCCTGTTAGTACAAGACGCTCTACTCCTTCAGGTAGCTGAGTCACTTTACCCCGATTAAGCGTAAACACCCCATCGAGCTGCAGATTCCAATCACGAGACCTTACAACATTGTATCCCAGTCCCAGTTCTATACCTTTATTTTCTGAAGAACCGGCATTGATACTGGTAACAGTAAAACCTGTTGACGGATCCAGATCGCGGTCTAGTATCTGATCATCGGTTATACGTTTGTACAAAGTCAGGTCAACATTCACACGACTGTCAAAAAAGCGGGCTTCCACACCGGCTTCATATTCCTTAAGCAATTCTGGCTTAAGGTCGCTATTTGGAAGACGTGTACTAAACTGGTTGGTGTTAACGACATTACCTGCCCTGTCAACAAATGCCTGTGATCCGATCACCAGGGATGGTCTGGTATTGTAAGGAGATGGGAACCGTGCTGAGGTAGCGAGCCCTACACGAAACTTGAGGTAATTGATGCTGCTACTATTCTGCAAACCGCCAAAGGCTGAAGTAGGAATGAAAGAAAGACTAACACTAGGATAAAAAAGTGAGCGATTTTCCTTTTCGAGGGTAGAGCTCCAGCTATTACGGCCGCCAAGGTTAAGATAAAGATATTGGCGGTATCCAAGTGTTGCATTGGCGAAGGCACCGATCGACTGGCTTTTTACTTTATAATCAAGGCCGCCTGGTGTATAGTTGACGAAATTATCGTGGTCAAAAAGCCCGAATACAAGTTGGTTGGTTGAACGAAGTCCATTCTGAGAATAGCTGCGTTCCACAGAATTTATGCCCGCATCAACGTTAAGGTCAAAATCATCAGTGATATTACGTACAAAATTGGCGATGACATCATGGTTAAGTATCTGGTTAACTGCATCAGTAGTTTGATGAATACCGAGCGGGTATCCATCCGCTGCGCCTTTATTAACAGAGTAAAACTGGTTCTCACTATAATTATCATATCCGAATCGATAAGAAACATTCAACCCTTTCATTATATCATACTTAAGCATCAGGTTACCATAAGTACGTTGAACTTTATTTCCGACAAAGGCATTGTTAACTGTCCACCTCGGATTTTGAATATCATTACCAGCGCGATAGTAAACAGATGATCCGTCAATCGGGTTCTGATAAGGCCAGCCCATCAGATCAATATTACGGGGAGTATAAATGAGGTCACCAAATACAGAACCACTAGCGGAACCACTACCAAAAGATGTTCCATTTGGCGGAGTCTTCATGTCAGACTTCACAAAGTTGATAGTTCCGCTGATTGTGAAATTATTGTTTAGTTTGGCTGTTCCACCCATGCCAAGTGTATTACGGATCAACCTGTTACCGGGAGTGAAACCCAGGTCATCGAGGTAACCAAAATTAGCATTGAATGTAGTGTTGTTTCCGGAACCACTTACGTTAAGGGCAGTTGTATTGACAAGACCCTGGCGGAAGAAATTTTCCACACTGTTATATGGAACATATTTAGCTTTTGCTCCTATATATTCAGGAAAAGCTGCATTTAGTGCTGCTCTGGAATAAGGGTGAGCATATTCTTGTCCTTCTAGCCGGCCACCCCAGTTAGAGTAGAACGCTGCACCTACTGAATTCTCGAAACCAGCACCCCAGTTATCGGTGTATTCAGGAAGGTTGGCAACTTCATTTACAAAAAGTGATTGCGAAGCAGTAATCTCCAGTCCTTTCTTTGGTTTACGACCAGAACCGTTCTTGGTGGTTACAAGAATTACCCCATTTCTGCCAAGCTCACCGTAGAGTACGGAAGCACTTAATCCCTTCAGAACACTGATATTCTCAATGTTGTTAGGATCGAGGTCAAGGAATCGGCTTGAAGTGGAACTGTTCTGGGTAAAACCATACTGTGAATTGGTAGATGCGTCAAAGGGAACACCATCCACAACGAACAATGGCTGATTACCCCCGGTTAGTGAGCTGATACCCCGAATGTTGATGCTGGTACCTGATCCGGAAAGACCACTGGATGCCAGAATGTTCACACCGGGTGCTTTTCCGGCGAGTAGTCGACCTACATCACCTTCAGGCCTTAGCTCAAGAACTTTGTCATCAACGGTTGCTACCGCATACCCCAATGCCTTCTTTTCTTTTTTGATACCCAGGGCAGTTACAACTACCTCGCTAAGGGCATCATTTCCGGCAACCATTGTAATGTTCATGAAATTTCCGGAAACAGATACAGTTTGTCTGTCAAAACCTACGCTGGAAAAAATAAGATCGGTACCCGATTTCACCGTAATCTTGAAATTTCCATTCAGATCTGTAGAGGTCCCCTTCCTGGAACCTCGTTCAGTTACTGAAACCCCCGGAATGGGATTGCCAATGGCATCTACCACCCTCCCGGAGACTTCCACTGTCTGGGCCATCAGAAGCTTAATGCAAAGCATCAAGATGCCCGTCAGGAAAATCTTTCTTCTCATGAGTAATGTGTGTTTTGGTTAAATAATTGTTGTCATTGTTTCTGTGCGACAACCATTCATATAAAATTATGGATTTTTTAACAACAAATATTAATCTGTAAATTTTTAATCTTCCAGGGTAAAATTTTAATTTGATGGGTATTTTATATATTTTTTTTTGTAAATTCAGTAGTTAAATACATGGAAACTTTATAAAATGATGAAAGGATGTTACCATTTATCCTTTTTCGGATATATCGTAACGAAACTTTTCTTTTTTGAATTAAAAAAAAATCCGGGCATCAGGCCCGGATAAAAAAAATCTAAAAGACCAGAATTAATCCCTACTTCTGCCCTGATATATAAGGATATACTGAACCAGCGTCACGATAGATGCAACAGCTGCAACCACATAGGTCATAGCAGCCCACTTAAGTGCATCTTTTGCCTGAGGATGTTCTTCAGCTGTCGTAATATCTGTTCGGTCGAGCCATGCAAGGGCACGTTTGCTGGCGTCAAACTCCACCGGAAGGGTAATCAACGAGAAAAGGGTTGTTACCCCGAAAAGGATAATTCCACCCAATAAAAGACTGGGAAAAGTATTGATCATGAAAATACCTGCCAGCAGCACCCACTGTACCAGGCTTGAGCTGACCTGAACGGCCGGAACCAGCTTGCTGCGCAGCTGAAGCCAGGTATAGGCAGTTGCATGCTGAACGGCATGCCCGCATTCATGTGCCGCCACCGCAGCAGCTGCAATATTCCTTCCCTCATATATATCCTGGCTTAAAGCGATGGTTTTGGTGGTGGGATTATAGTGATCGCTCAGGAAGCCCTGCGCCGGAACTACCTGAACATCAGTGATTCCGTTCTCCCGAAGCATCCTTTCGGCTATCTCCTTACCTGAAAATCCCGACCGGAGGGGTGTCTGGCTGTACTTCCGGATCTTGCTTTTCAAGGCGAAAGATACCAGCATACTGATACCCACAAAAATCAAAGAAACGATCATAATGGATGGAGTCATATACATGCTAATTAATGTGAATTATCATACCATCAAAGCTATAACCAAATCCTAAATTAAACCGGAAAAGTCTCCTTTTTAACAAGTGTTCAGCCGTTTTGGCATACATGTTAATTTAAAGCTTTTATTCCTGACAATATTGCATATCCTAGGTTGTGGAAAGAATTTGAAAATAACTTTTATATTATTGATAATCAATTGTTTAAACAGCTAATAAGAGGTGTTTGGAACACATTCTTCCCCCCTCTAAAGTTATTCACAGCATCAAAAATTTATTTTGAAATGTGACCCTAATTCGTAATTTAGTGCAAGAATTTAATGGGTTAGTAAGTAAAGGGTCAGCAGAAATGCTGGCCTTTTTACTTTCTGGTAAGAGCTGTTTTGATCCGGTTTTTTTTCTTCTTATTTCTTTTGAATTTTTATCAGAAAATGACTCAGAAAATCAGTTTTATTTTATGCGCGTATCATAAATTATTGTCTGCAAATTTTCTTTTTATCTCCCGGACTTTTTCTAATCTGAAATGTGTTTTGTTTTTAGGTTTATTTCTCATTCCTCTTTTTGCCTTCACATTATCTTCGCCATATGAGTAAAGCAAGGTCATCGTTTTTTTGTCAGCAATGCGGATACGAAAGCACTAAGTGGGTAGGAAAATGTCCGGCATGCCAGCAATGGAATTCTTTCGTTGAAGAGATCAGGCAAAAAGAAACCAAACTAACGGCAACGCCCTGGAAAGAAGAACGCTCGATCACCCGTTCAGGTATTACCAGATTAAAAGATATTGAAGCAGGGGAAGAAACCAGGATCGTAACTCCGGACCCTGAATTAAACAGAGTATTGGGTGGTGGTATAGTTACAGGAAGCATTGTTCTTGTAGCCGGAGAACCTGGCATCGGCAAATCAACATTATTCCTACAGGTGGGTTTACAACTTCAACTTACCCGACTATTATATATCAGTGGAGAAGAAAGTGAACAACAGATCCGTATGAGGGCGGAGCGACTTCCCTTCGAGAGTGATAATTTTTTTCTGCTCACAGAAACGAATACACAAGCCATCTTTCAGGAAATAAAAAAACTAAAGCCTCAGCTTGTTATTATCGATTCTATTCAAACTTTGCATACCTCTTTCATAGAATCATCACCTGGAAGCGTTTCTCAGATCCGGGAGTGTGCTGCCGAAATGCAGCGTTTCGCCAAAGAAACAAATACACCGGTATTCCTGATCGGGCATATAACCAAAGACGGCACCATTGCAGGTCCCAAGATCCTTGAACATATGGTGGATACAGTACTTCAGTTTGAAGGCGACCGCCATTACGCCTATCGCATACTACGTACACTCAAGAATCGTTTCGGCAGTACTTCAGAATTGGGTATCTATGAAATGAATGCCAGTGGCATGAGTGGTGTTTTGAATCCAAGCGATATTCTGTTGTCACAGAAAGAAGAGCAACTCAGTGGTATCGCAATTGCCGCCGCTATAGAAGGAATGCGACCTTTCCTGATAGAAGTGCAGGCATTGGTAACACCTTCAGTATATGGTACCCCTCAACGCACAGTTAGTGGTTTCGATTTAAGGAGATCACAACTACTGCTTGCCGTCCTGGAAAAAAGAGGAGGCTTTCAGTTTGGAATGAAAGATGTATTTCTAAACATCACCGGCGGTATTAAAGTAGAGGACCCGGCCATCGACCTTGCTGTACTCGCTGCCTTATTAAGTTCCTATACCGATATTCCTATTCCACATACCATCTGCATGGCGGGTGAAGTTGGACTCAGTGGCGAGATCCGTTCTGTTAATCGTATTGAACAGCGTATAGCCGAAGCTGAGAAGCTTGGATTTGAAAAAATGATCATCTCGCGTTATAACCAGAAGGGACTTCCAAAGTTCAATACGCGCATGGAGATCATCGCAGTTTCGCGTGTGGAGGATGTTTACCGTATATTATTTTAAACGGTGATAACACCCTTGATGCTGAAAGCATGATAAACTATCTTTCAGCATCATGGTAAAATCACTGCAACTACTCTTCAATGCCTTTGGCCAATTAATATTTCCACATACCTGTAGCGCCTGTGGTTCTGATATGCTGCATGCGGATGCCGGTGTCTGCTCTTCATGCCTGCACCAGTTACCGCTTACCGGCTATCATAAGCAGAGCGGTAATGCAGTAGAAAAAATTTTCTGGGGACGTATAGCTATGCAGCAGGCCGCAGCCTGCTGCTTCTTCACCAAAAAAAGCCGGGTTCAGTCGATCATGCACCAGGTTAAATACAAACACCGCAGAGATACGGCAGTTCAGATAGGTGAATTTATGGGGCACCAGCTTCTCAGCGCTTCATGGTTGCCAGAAATTGATCTGCTATTGCCAATGCCCTTGCACAAAAAACGGTTACAGCAAAGAGGATACAACCAGGCTGCCTTATTATGTGAAGGAATGCAGACCGTTTTAAAGATCCCTTTGCTCACAACGGCTATATCTCGACGCAATGAAACCATTTCCCAAACCAGTCAGCAGCGAAGCGATAGGTGGGAGAATATGCAAAAGGTATTTGAGGTGAGTGAGCCGGAGAAACTGACCGGTAAACATGTGCTTCTGGTGGATGATGTTGTTACAACCGGCGCAACGCTGGAAGCAATGGGCGAACAACTTCTCCGCACGCCAGAACTTAAACTTAGTATCTACTGTTTTGCCTATACCCTTCCGCATTGAATAAAATTGCTGCAGATCTGGGTAGCTGGATTATTTTTGATGTAATGAGAACTTTCTTTACACCACTTATATATATAGCATTACTTACACTTTTCGGCTGTACAAAGGAAAGCTTGCTGACAGATCCGGGTGCAAGGATAACTACCAGCCTCGATACCCTCCATTTCGATACCCTGTTCACAGCAACAGGTTCCTTTACACAAAAATTCACGATCAAAAACCAGAACGATCAGAAACTAAACATTTCTTCCATCCGACTGGCAGGCGGCAATAGTTCTGTTTTCAATATTAATGTTAATGGTGAACCCGGTCCCTCTATTACTAACATGGAAGTGGGTGCCAATGACAGCATCCATGTTTTTGTAAATGCATCATTGCCTTCAGGTCAACAGCAATTACCTTTTATTGTACAAGACAGTATCGAGATCAATTGGAATGGCAATGCTCAATGGGTACAATTAGATGCATGGGGACAAAACGCAAGGTATATCCGCAATGGAATCATAACTGCTAATACCAGTTGGAACAATGAATTGCCTTACGTTATACAAGGTGCGCTAACAATAAATGAAAACGCTACGCTTCAGATTAATGCAGGCACCCGCATCTACCTGCATGCCGATGCAGTAATGTTTGTTGATGGCAGCATTAGAGTGAATGGTGATAGTGTTGCAAAAGACCGCGTGGTCTTCAGCGGCGACCGGTTGGATGAGCCTTATAATAATTTCCCTGCTTCATGGCCAGGAATTTATCTCCGCCCTAAAAGCAATAATAACCTTTTCGAATATGCGATAATTAATAACGCATACCAGGCAATTATAACTGAGGGACAACAGGCTGGCGGGGGAAAAAAGCTTACCATGAACCAATGCATCATCAATAATGCCTGGGATGCGGGACTTCTTGCTGTTAACAGCTCAGCAGAATTGAACAACTGCCTGATTAGCAACTGTGGTAAGAATGTACAACTTGTTTATGGTGGAAACTACTCATTCAACCATTGCACATTGGCGAGCTATAGTAATATATGGTCTGTTCATAAAGATCCGGTATTACTTGTAAGCAATATGATTAAGATAAATGAGCAGGTGCTGACGTCACCTCTTTCTGCAAATTTCACCAACACAATCTTCTGGGGAGATGCGGGTACGGTGGAAAATGAAGTGGTGGCCATAAAAGAGGGAGATGCATCTTATTTTGTCAGCTTTAGTGATGGACTCTGGAAGATGGTGGTGATTCCATCTTATATTACTGTACTTAATATGATTAATACCGATCCGCAGTTTTTAAATAATAGCGGCATAGAATATGCATATGATTTCAGGTTAGCAGATGGCTCGCCTGCTATCGATAAAGGAAGCAACAGCTCATTGATAGTTGACCTCGATGGTAAGAACAGGAAAAATGGTCAACCCGATTTAGGTGCCTATGAAAAACAATAAGTTCAGATATTTGTTATTCAATCTATAAACTCCACATATGTTAAAAACATTGCTTGTTTCATTGATGGTGCTGGCCAGCACTGGTATATATGATTTCAAGGTAAATACGCTTGATGGCAAGCCGCTTGATCTTGCCCAGTTCAAAGGAAAGAAAATGCTGATAGTAAACACTGCATCAAAATGTGGTTATACAAAACAATATTCAGACCTCCAGGAGCTGTATGAAAAATATGGTAATAAGATTGCAGTTATAGGCTTTCCGGCAAACAATTTCGGACAGCAGGAACCCGGGTCAAATGCGGAGATCGGTGAATTTTGTAAGAAGAACTATGGGGTAAAATTCCCGATGGCTGAAAAGGTATCCGTTAAAGGTGGAGATATTCACCCGCTTTTCAAATACCTCACCGAAGAAGCTGCCAAACTGGGAGTTGAAGATCCTATCAAATGGAATTTCACCAAATTCCTTATTGACGAGAACGGAAAACTAATAGCGGTATTCCCAAGTAAAGTGAAACCTACCGATCCGGAGATCACCAAGTACCTGAATTAGTATCTTCGCCGCATGTTATTTGCCGATGTAATTGGTCAAAATGAAATAAAAGCTCAATTAACAGACATGGTTCAGCATAACAGGCTGAGCCATGCTCTTTTATTTCTGGCTAAAGAAGGTACGGGTGGCCTCCCTCTGTCACTTGCTTTTGCTCAATATATTGTTTGTGAAAAAGTGCAGCGTTCATTAACCGGAAATGATATCTCTTCCGATCTTTTCGGGTCTGCCCCTGCCCTTTTTGATGAGGAGCCTGGCAGGCAGCAACCAATAGAAATACTTTCTGATGCATGCGGCATATGTTCTGCATGTACTAAAGCAGCCGCGCTTGTTCATCCCGACATACATTATTCTTACCCTGTTCTTCCAAAAAAATCAGGCGATAAGCCAACCAGCACCGATTATATTATCGCATGGCGCGAATTTATCAAACAGCTTCCTTACGGAAACCTGTACGACTGGCTTCAATCCATCAATGCAGAGAACAGGCAGGGTAACATCACGGCAGAAGAGTGCAATGATATCATCCGAAAGCTAAGCCTGAAGACCTTTGAGAGCAAATACAAGGTACTGATCATGTGGATGCCTGAAATGCTGGGCAAAGAAGGCAATAAACTCCTGAAACTTATTGAAGAACCACCGCCTAATACACTGTTCATTCTGGTTGCGGAAAATGAATCATTGATCCTCCCAACCATTTTATCACGGTGCCAGTTGGTCAAGATCCCCGCTCTTGATAACAGATCTATCGCCGGTCAGCTTGTTGCAAAGGCAGGTATTGATGAGGAACAGGCAAGGCAACTTGCTGCTATAAGTGACGGCAATTACCGGGAGGCATTACAGCAGCTCAATCATGCCGGTGAAGACTGGCTGCAACTGATTCGGGAATGGCTGAACGCTATTCTTAAAAACGGGCCTATTGCATTGGTGAAATGGATCGATGAAACCAGTAAGATGGGAAGGGAAAAGCAGAAGCAGTTTCTGCGCTATTTCAACCACCTGGTAGAAATGGCCGTGCGTATCAGGATATTGGGAGAGGAAAGTGAATGGGCGCAAAGCCTTCCCTTTACCGAGAAGGATTTTATACTCAGGATCAATAAAATGGCCGATATTTCACAGCAGGAGGCCATCGTGGAAGAACTCGACAAAGCCTCTTATTATATTGAGCGCAACGCCAATGCGAAAATTCTCTTCCATGCGCTCAGTCTAAAGCTCTTCCATGTTCTCCGTGATAAAGCCACAGTGAAGCCGTGGTAGTTTTCGCCTATATTTGTAGAATCTAATTTATTCACATTCTTTTTTTTATCTATATATGGGATGCAGTAGTTGTGGAACAGGAACACCAAATGGTTGCAAAAGCAACGGGGGATGTTCTACCGGGGGATGTAACAGGATGAATGCTTACGATTGGTTGCAAAACCTACCATTCGCAGATCCTGAATCCGCGTGTAGGGTGGTTGAAGTATCATTCAATAACGGTAGCCGAAAAGATTTTTATCGTAATAACGCCCTCCAGCATTTTGAAAAGGGAGAGCAGGTAACGGTGGAAGGCGTGAGCGGAGTTGATGTAGGTGAGATCAATCTGACAGGTGAAATTGTGCGTGTTCAGCTCAAAAAGCGGGGTGCAAATGAATTTGACCCCGAGATGAAGAAGGTGTTGCGCAGGTCAAATGAGCGCGATATTGAATTGCTTAGGATTAACAAAGCCCGCGAGGCAGAAGCTCTAATCCGTGCACGTGCCATTGCCCGGCAGTTAAAACTTGAGATGAAGGTTAGTGAGGTGGAGATACAGGCCGACGGCCGTAAAGCCACTTTTTTCTATATAGCCGACGACCGGGTTGATTTCCGTGAGCTGATCAAGATCTATGCCGGCGAATTCAAGGTTAAAGTGGAGATGCGACAGATCGGTGCCCGTCAGGAGGCAGCCAAGGTAGGTGGAATAGGCTCCTGTGGCCGCGAACTTTGCTGCAGCACATGGCTTACTGATTTTAAAAGTGTGAATACCACAGCCGCCAGGTACCAGAACCTGAGTATCAACCAGACTAAACTGAGCGGACAGTGCGGCAGACTGAAATGTTGCCTTAACTATGAGCTTGATACCTACCTTGATGCCTTGCAGGGCTTTCCTGAGAGGGCAGACAATATCAAGGTAGCCCGTGGTGTTGCCACCCTTATCAAAAAAGATATTTTCAAGAATCTGATGTGGTATGTATTGCCTGAAAGCAATAAGCAATACCCATTGACTATAGAACGTGTCAGGAAGATCCAGTCGCTGAATGCGCAGGGTATCATACCCGATGAGTTAGAGCCGGTTGATGTAACCAGCTCCAAACCTAAGGAGGTGGAGCCGGAATTTGTGGATGTTGTAGGCCAGATCAGCCTTCGCAGCCTCGAAAAGAACGATCGTAAGAGGCGTCAGCAGCAACAGCAGAAACAACGTCCACAAGGCCCTAAAGGCGGTAGTTTGCCACCCCGCGAGCAGCGTGGACCTTCAGGCCCGGGCGACAGGCAAGGTGGGGATCCCACTGCACAAGGTGATCGTTCCGGAGGAGGAGATCGTCCTTCTCAGGGTGGTCCAAGGCAAGGTGGTCACCAGCGGCCACAGGGGCAAGGTGGACATGGTCAACCCCGTCAACAACCCCAGCAAAGACAGGGTCGTCCACAGGGTGGTCCTGGTCAGGATCAAAATCCTCAATCAAGGCCACCACGCGAACAACGTCCGGGTAATCGTCCGCTCCAGCAAGGTGGAAGACCGCAACAACCACGTCCCCCTAAAACAGAGGGCCCACAGGAAGGAGGAGCATAAGGAAACTTAATCCCGGTAATTCAATGCCGGCTTTCTGTCCCCTAACAATGGCGTATACTGGAAGTTTTCTCCTCGTGCCAGCTCAAACTCAATCATGGCTTTCTTAAGCATGGCAGGGTCATTAAATAGATCAATAGCAGTCAGGGTCATCGCCTTGGCTGCTACCATCATTCCCTTCGTGCCGATCTCCGTACCTCCACATGCTACCGCCTGCCAGCTATGAGCAGGGGTGCCAGGTACCCAGGTTGCCGCGGCCATACCCACAGTTGGCACATTCCAGCTTACATCCCCCACATCTGTAGAACCAATAGATTCAGATAAAGGCCGGTCATATGGCTTTATAATTCCTGCTTCCGAAACCGGCGGCGCGGCAAAACCGAATCCTGCCTGAAGCTTACGCGCAAATTCCTGTTCTTCTGCTGAATAATGAACACCACCCACCATTACCATATTCTTATGCATCACCTCGGCCAATGCTTTATTCAGCAGGATATCATGTGTACCCCCAACTATTTCATGATCGGTACGGGTTCCCGTTCCTAAGGCAGCTCCCTCCGCTGCTTTGGCGATCCGGTCAAAAATATCTTTAACTACTTCGCGGTTGGGATGCCGCGAATAGTAATAAACCTCCGCAAACTCTGGAACTACATTAGGCGCTTTGCCACCCTGGGTAATCACATAATGAATCCTTGCTGATGAAGGAATATGCTCACGCATCATGTTCACCATATTATTCATGGCCTCAACCCCATCAAGTGCCGACCTGCCCTTATCTGGTGCCGATGATGCATGCGAGGCTGTTCCATAAAACCTGAACTTGGCCGATTTATTGGCCAGCGCGCCTTCCAGCCAAACAGCATTTTCATCACCCGGATGCCAGTGGATCACCGCATCAACCCCTTTAAACAATCCCTCCCTTACCATATACACTTTCCCGGACCCTCCCTCCTCAGCCGGTGTACCATAAACTTTAATGGTGCCCTTCCATTTATATTGATCTATCAGCTGCTTCAACTCAATACCCGCTGCCACGGAAGCCGTTCCAAAAAGATTATGACCACAACCATGTCCCGCACTCCTCCCCTGGGCAGGTAATTTTTCGGGTATTGCTTGCTGTGATAACCCCGGTAATGCATCAAACTCTGCCAGAATACCAATCACCGGCTGCCCGCTTCCATAAGTAGCAACAAAAGCCGTTGGAATACCAGCCACACCTGCTTCTACTGTAAATCCATTCTCCAATAATACCTTCTGCAATAATGCGGAACTCTTCACCTCTTTATACCCCAACTCAGCATGCTCCCAGATAGCCAAAGCAATATCCTTATACTGCAAATACCGCGAATCAATATCTTTCACCGCCTGCTGTTTTAAACCACTGAGGCCACTTGCTTCTTTTTTCTTTTGTGCCTGCACTGTACCTGATGCAAACACAATCAATAAGGAAAAGATTAATTTAATGCTATTGATCATTGCTTATAATTGATCTTACAATTTAGGTATTTATGAAGAGAACAGTTCCCATATTGATACTGGTACTTGTATTATGGCTCGTGTTAGCGCAAAGCTGCTTTACTTTCAGAACCCCCGACAAAAAAATGATTGGCAATTTCAGGGAGAAAGGCATTGAATTGAAAACCCGATCTGTAAAGTCGGGAGACTATACTGTCCATTATGTGCAATCGGGTGCAGATACTTTACCTACATTGGTTTTCATACATGGCACACCGGGCTCCTGGACAGCCTTTGAGCCCTATCATGCCGACAGCCTGCTGTTGTCAAAATTCAGGATGATAAGTATTGACAGGCCTGGATTCGGTTACAGTAATTTCGGAAAAGCCATAAACCAGCAACAGCAATCCGCACTGATGCTGCCTTTGATCAGATCCTTTAAAAATGGTAAACCACTCTGGCTGGTGGGGCATTCACTGGGAGGGGCAACTGTATTGCAACTTGAACTTGATAGTCCGGGTATTTCTGACGGACTGGTAATCATCTCAGGAAGTATAGATCCTTCCCTGGAAAAGCCGGAGCGTTGGCGTTATGTGGTAGCGCGTACTCCATTAAAGCTGCTCTTACCCGGAGCCTTCCGGCCATCCAATGAGGAACTGATCTACCTGAAGGAAGATTTGAAAATAATGAAACCAAGGCTCTCAGCACTACGTCCGCCCGTGCTTTTTATACATGGCGACAAGGATAAATGGGTTCCTCCATCCAATGTAGATTTCGGAATGAAAATGCTCACCGGAGCAGCAAAGCTTGATACAGCCTGGATCTCCGGCGGGCATTTTATTCCGTGGACCGCTTTTGAAAGCGTGAGAGATTATTTGTTATCAGTTGACAGGAAATAACAGAATTTACCTCCAGCCATCACCATCAAGTACATTGCCTAGTCCGCCAAGTATTCCTCCCTCCTCTTTCCTGGTGGCAGTTCCATATTGCATGATGCGGCTTGCAAGCCTGCTGATAGGCAACGTTTGTATCCACACAGTGCCGGGACCTCTAAGTGTAGCGAAAAATAATCCTTCGCCACCAAAGATGGTATTCCGGATACCTCCCACAAACTGAATATCAAAATCAATTGTCTGCGTATAGGCAACAACACAACCTGTATCAAGCTTAAGGGTTTCTCCCGCCTTTAACTCACGCGCAAAAACATGACCACCCGCATGCACAAACGCCATCCCGTCTCCTTCCAGTTTTTGCATGATGAAACCCTCACCTCCAAAGATGCCGGTACCGAGCCTTCTTTGAAGAGCTATACCCACACTTACGCCTTTGGCAGCGCATAGAAATGCATCCTTCTGGCAGATGATCCTGCCGCCTAACTGTAACAGATCAAGTGGAATGATCTTTCCAGGATAAGGAGAAGCAAAACTTACTTTTTTCTTACCTACAGAAGCATTGGTGAATGCTGTCATGAAAAGACTTTCTCCCGTGAGTATACGCTTTCCTGCACTTACCAGCTTGCCCAGAATGCCGCCTGTGTTTTGTTTGGATCCATCTCCGAAAATAGTGGCCATCTGTATGCCATCGTCCATCATCATAAAGCTCCCGCTCTCTGCAATGGCGGTTTCATTGGGATCCAGTTCAACTTCTACGAACTGCATCTCTTCACCATGGATGTGATAATCGATTTCGTGATTACTTCTCATTGTTCAAAATTATTAAAAAGAAACGCTTTTATTAAAACCAGCTTCCAATAAATCGTTCATATGCACTGCTACCCTGCTCACCGGGTACCCTTCTGCGTCGTCTGCTAACATTCGCCAAATGACGGAACATGGTAACAAACACCAATGGAATAAATAGTAATGTCATTGGCGGGATGCCCAACATGCTGATCCACTTTCCACCATACTGGCGACGCATCGGGCGGCGCAATCTTTCGGAGATAAGATACATCGCCGGCACTATCACAAGGGTCATGAAGAAAGCAAAAGCAAGACCAAAAATAATCGTCCAGCTCAGTGGCTTCCAGAACACGGCATTATCACCTCCAAAGAAAATATGCGGATTCAGTTCTGCAAACAGTGTGATGAAATTGATATTGAAACCAACAGCTAATGGAATCAATGCGAGGATCGCCGCAAGGGCAGTTAGTAGTACCGGTATGATACGGGTTTTCCCTGCCTGTATCACCGCATCCCTGGTTTTCATTCCCCTTGACCGAAGCTCATCTGCAAACTCAATGACGAGGATCCCGTTCTTAACTACAATACCTGCCAGTCCCACAATTCCTATTCCCGTCATCACCACACTAACTTCCATCCTGGTTATACCAAAACCCAGCAACACCCCGATCACACTAAAAACTATCTCTGTAAGAATGATCACAGGTTTACTCACCGAATTGAATTGTAATACAAGAATGAACAGGATAAGCATAAGCGCAATCACCAATGCCTTCCCCAGGAAGGCCCCGGTTTCTGCCTGCTGCTCTCCTTCACCGGTCTGTTTGATACTTACATTCTCAGCAGTCACCTTATAATTATCGATATGACCTTTTATCCGCTCATTCACTTCTGTTGGCGTATAACCCGACAATACATTTGAACGTAGTGTTATCACACGCTTCTGGTTCTTTCTTTTAACACTACCCAGCGTACTTGTGTAATCCACGGTCACAAGTGAACTGATCGGAATTTTCTTGATCGCTCCACCGCTTGCAAAATCTCGGAATACAATATTCATATTGAGCAGGTCGGTAAGATTATTCCGCTGCAACACATTGTTACGCAACTGAACTTTATACTCATCCTCTCCATCTTTTATTTTCGATATTTCCCGCCCAAACAATGCGGTACGAATCTGCATTCCCACCTGAGCAGATGATACACCTTCAATCAATGCGCGTTCGCGGTTGATGGTAAGTGATATCTCCGGATTAGTGAGATCAACATCCATCTTCAACTCTTCCACACCCGCCACCTGGATCGAGTCGAGGTAGTTCTTTAATCCAACCGAAGTCTTAATAAGGTCATCAAAGTTTTCACTGGCGATCTCTATATTGACGGGCGGATCAGTTGGCGGACCACCCTGCTCCTGTGCAACACTTAGCTCTGCACCGGGTATGCCTTTCACCACCTGCCTTATCGAATCAAGGAATGGTTTGGTTGATACACCATGACGCTTTTCGAATTCAACAAATGACACCTGTATACGACCCAGCTCTGCACGCGTACTCCTGTCGCCACTCATCGGATCACTTGCCCCTACAGCAACGTTGGAGATCACCGACTCAACAATAGGATTCTCTTTTCCATTCTCCATTCCAAGTACTTTATATACACGTTGCTCAAGCGTTTGGGTAACTGAATCTGTATACTCCACTGAAGTACCAACAGGAAGTTTCAGGTATACATACACGAAATTGGGATCGCCACTCGGGAAGAATACCACCGGCACATCCCTGATCACGAAAAAGAAAACAGAAAATACCAGCAAGGCAAATGTTGCAATCAGTAGTTTAACTGGTCTCCAGCCCGTGAGCGACCAGCGAAGCAGCGTTTCATAACGGCTCATTATCAATGGCAATGCCTTGTTCTGGAAACCGTTAATAACATCTTCCAGTACAAACCTGTTGAAAACACCAAGAATCAAAAAGAACAACAGGAGGTTACCCCAGAATAAATACATATTGGTAGCACCGGGTACATCCTTGCCAATTGTAAATCCTAAGGTGAGAAGTACAAGGCTAAGAACAAGTGTCATCCAGAATCCCTTCTTACGGAAGAACGCAGATTTTGGTTCCTTCTTGTCATCATGCACCATGAAATCCACTGCAAATACAGGGTTCATAATAAACGCTACAACAAGTGATGCAGTCAATGTAAAGATCAGCATCGTGGGAAGGTAGATCATGAATTTACCAATGATACCCGGCCAGAATAGCAGTGGTATAAAGGGTGCCAGCGTAGTGAGCGTTCCTGCAAGTACCGGAACAAATACCTCACCTGCTGCCATCATTGCTGATTTTTCAGCACTTAGTTTTCCATGCCCCTCCACAAATATGCGGTGCGTATTTTCGATGACCACAATAGCATCATCCACAATAATACCAAGGCCAAAAAGTAAGGCGAAGAGAACTATGAAGTTGAGTGTAACATGCCCTCCCACAATAAGGTCGGCTGCCGGTAAGAAAAGAAAGGCAACAAACATACTCAGTGGTACACTCAGTGCTACGAAGAACGCATTGAGAACACCCATGAAAAACATCAGGATTATCAGTACCAGCACGAATCCGATAACTATAGAATTCACCAGGTCATTGAATGACACACGGGTAGCCTTGCTCTGATCACCCGTAATAACCATGTTCAGATCCTTCGGAAATTGTGTTCGCTTCAGGTCTTCAACAATGGCCTTCACATCATCTGATGTTTCTATCAGGTTCTCCCCTGCACGTTTGATGATATTAAGTGTAATTACATTCTTACCATTCAACCTGGCATAGCTCTCTTTCTCTTTTACCGTGTCAACTATATATGCGATATCCTTTAGGTAAATAGGTGCACCACCTGTATTTCGGACGATAACCTGCTGTATATCAAAAGCGGTTTTAAACTGGCCCTTGAGTTGCAGGTTACGCTTCATATTGCCCACTTCCAGCAATCCTCCTGATATATCAAGATTCTCTCTTCCTACTGCATTGGCTATATCGTCGAATGTAATGTTGGATGCCTGCATGCGGGCATTATCAACATTTATCTGGAACTCCCTTTCCGGTGCACCTACAAGGTCAACCCTGTTTATCTGAGGCAGTTCCTCGAGCCTGTCCTGCAATTCATCTGCATACTCTTTCAAACGCACCAGGTCATAATCACCACTGAGGTTCACATACATGATAGGCTGCTCGGAGAAACTTACTTCCAGTACAGTAGGCTCTTCTGTAAGATCAGTAGGCAGGTCCTTTTTTGCCTTATCAACCGCATCCCTCACTTTCTGAAGGGCAATATCAGTTTTTACATCCGTATCAAACTCCACCATGATGGCACTGAAGTCCTGCTGCGAAGTGGATGTTGTCTTTTTAATTTTGGCGCCGGTTATTCCCTTGATCTGTTTTTCAATTGGGCGACTTACCAGGTTCTCTATGTCTTTGGGTGAATTACCTACATAAATGGTTTGAACATAAATGGTAGGGATCACAATATCTGGGAACTGTTCTTTTGGAAGAGTAACAAACTGAAACACACCCGCAAGACTCACAAATACCATCATCAGGTAGATGGAGGTCTTGTTGCGGATACTCCAGGTTGTTGGTCCAAATTGCTTGAACGTATGTTTTATATTATCGAACATGGAAGGATAGTTGCTGGTTTATTGATTATTGCTTGCTACTGATCTGATGCCATATACTGTTCATCTATCAGCATTAAATCCTGCCGGCCTCTGTACTGATGAGTTGGCCGTCATACAAACTCTGGAAACCTTCCGTGATCAGCACATCGTTCGCCTTGAGGCCGGTATGTATTTCTAACTGATCACCATAAAGCTCACCAATTGTAACCACCCGCTTTCTTGCGCGCAGTTGTCCGTTCTCATTTACTGCCACCAATACAAATTTTCCCTTTTCATCATTCTGTAAAACATTCACGGGAATGGTCAGGGCATCTTTCACAGTATAATCTTCAATCCGCACCTTAGCGATCTGGTTTGGTCTTAAACTCTTATCTGCAGGCATTTTGGCTTCTATATAAAAGGAGCGGCTGTTGGGATCAATGAGCTTTCCGGCAACACTTACCTTACTGGTAATTGTTTTTCCTATATCCGGCAAAGTCACAATCACCGGACTTCCCACTTTAACCCGGTCGAGATAATTTTCCGGAACCTGTGCAAGAACTTTGAGGTTGTTTGAATTAACAATCCGAATGCCATTCATGGGAGAACCGGTAAAAGTTTCACCCACCTTAATATTTACTTCATCGGCAATGCCACTAACATTTGCATAAACATTTGACATTGATAATTGCTCATTCAGTATGGCGATCTGCCGCTCGGCCTGGTCAACATTGTTCCTTGCTGTTATTACCTGCACTTCTGTTCCAATGTTCTGGTCCCAAAGATTCTTCTGCCGCTGGTATAAATTCTTCGCGAAGCCCAGTTGTGTTTTTGCTGTTTCGATCTGCTGCCTTATAACAGCATCATCCAGTTTCAACAGAAGTTTACCTTTTGAAACAACATCGCCTGTCTTAACATAGATCGCCTTTACCTGTCCACCCATTCCTCTGGGGGTTACAAAAGAAACATTCTCCGCATCGATCTTTCCCTGCAGGTCAATATAATGGGTGAACGGCGCGGTTGATAATGTAGTGAGAGAAACAAGTTTCGGCTTCTCCTTCACGGCGGAAGCCGGGTCGAGCGCCAGTATTTCCTTTTCCAGAACAATGATCTTCTCATCGATCTTTTTCTGCTCTCCCTTTAATTTGGTCAGTTCAGTTTTTTTCGATTCCAGTTGTTTATTGGCATTACCCGTTCCGCAGGCCATAGCCAAAAGCACTATCGCTGCAGTCAGTAATTGTTTTATTCTCGTTTGCATTTTTGCTATTTATAGATCAGGTTTAATTAATAGATTTTTCCTACAGCCTTCAGGTAATCAACTTTTGCAATGGCTGCATCATAGAGCGCGGCGAAATAATTGGTCTGGGCCAGCCTCAGTTCTGTTTGAGCATTATTGATCTCGGTATTAGAACCAAGTCCCTGTTCATACTTCTTTTTGGTTTGGTCGAAAACCTGTTCTGCCAGTTGCATATTATCTTTCTGTGCATCCACTGCCAGCACGGCATCACGGAAACGGTTACGCGAAGAGGCCACATCATAATCGATATTCAGTTTCAGGAGTTCCATATCATACTCCGATTTTTTTACCGCTGATTTAGCCTGGGCGATCTGTGCACTTTTGCGGAACCCATCAAATATGGGAACGTTGATCTGAAGGCCTACAAGGCTGTTGGCAAACCACATTCCTCCCGACTTAAAGAAATTGAATTCATTTCGCAAGGCCTGGGTATTAAGCTGGCTGTATAAAGCCACCGTGGGGATATAACTCAGTTTGTATCTCCTCACATTGAACTCATTCAATTCTTTTCCGATCTCCAGCAACTGGTACTCCCGACGATCTTTATAGTCATACGCCGTATCAAGTATCTGGTTCTTGACGAGTTCTTCCGTGAGTTCTTCTGCAAGAATAATACTATCGCGAAGCGGCATACCGATCAGCATTTTGAGTCCGAGGTATCCATTTGCCAATTGTGTATTGAGCTTGAGGCTATCCGTTTTCAGGTTAGTAAGCGAAACACTCACCTTATCAACATCCAGCTTCTCCGCGAAACCATTTTTGTAAATCTCCCTTGTATCATGCAACAGCTTTTCAAAACGCTGGATATTGGCATGATACAATTCGATCTGCTGATGTCCGATCAGTAACTGGTAATAAATTTTGTGGACATTGATGGCGATTGTTTCTTCTGTGATCTCGCTGGTTTTTCGTGCCAGCGACATGGCGGCATCACGTGCCTGAAGACCTACAAACACCTGTCCGTCAAACAATACCTGGTTCAATGCCAGGCCAAGGCTCGCATTCCATTTTGTTCCGAACTGGGCCTGTACAAATCCAAAATCCCCGGGTGATACAATGGCATTACCATCGCCATCTTTTACGCCTTCCTCTTCCAGTACGCCATAAGTTGCTGCGGCGATGAAGTTGGGGAAGCTCTGTACTGGAACACGAGGGAAATAATTCAGCGCGGCCGATCCTGTTATCTGTGGGAGGGCGTTGGAGGTAACCTCACGGTTCACCTGCTCCTGTATCCGGATATCTTCCAACGCCTTCTTTACCTGGTTGCTGTTCTGCTTTGCATAACTGACAGCATCCTTAATAGTGAATGAATGAACTTTTTTCTCGTCCTGGCTGTACACGGTGATCATGGAAAAGATCAGCCCGGTAATAAGCGGAAATCTCAACCATACTCTTTTCATTTGCTTTGTCATTTTTGAGCTTGTTTACGTCTTTTTTGTTGATACTTCAGAGCCAGTTTATAACCTTTCAACGTAACGATGCCAAAGAGATAATGTTCCAGCACCTGTTGTTCCACATCTGCAAGATTCGCTTTCTGCCTGCTTAAGAAAGAGGGGTCAAATGGGAGCAACATACTTTCTACCCGATACCTTGCGATGATATCAACATTGATCTCGGGGCGATAGAGTTCTTCGCGGATGCCCCACTCGAGATTTTTGCGGATAGTATTGTAGAGATATTCGTGCTTATGTTGTTCCAGAATGCCAAAGGCGGCGGGATGATATTTTCGAAGGTCAAAAAGCACTGCCGGGTTCATCGTCCTGAACATATGCTCCACCATATCCATGGCACGGAACATTTCATCTATTGCGTCGGATGCATTCTCCTTATCCACCTTGCACAATTCTTCCGACTCACAGGTCTTGTAACGAATCACCGCCAATACCAACTCATCCTTATCGGCATAATACTGGTAGATGGTCTTCTTGCTCATCCCCAACGCCCCGGCAATATCATCCATGCTAACGCTCCTTATGCCATAGCGCATGAACATATCCCTGGACATTTCCAGTATCCGCTCCCTGTTATCGATTTCTGTCATTGGGCCGTAAAACTATAGAAACTTTTATCGTTACCAAAGTTTCCATCATCATTTTCTGCAATTCATAACATAAATACAATAAAGCCCCCGGTGAAGGATTTGAATAAAACCGACAAAACACCTGCCAGTTTTCCGTGAAATTATCATGTAAGCATAGCATGGCATTTAGTAGGTTTGCAGTTGAAACTACAGTATGGACAATCAACCGGTAAGAACCGATGGCTGGAGGTGGAGGAAAATTTTCCAGTATTTCCTGCAGGGGGTATTAGTAACTGCACCTGTGGTGATAACGGGCTACCTTATCTTTTGGTTTGTTACTTCCATCGATAACCTGATCCCGATTTTTGAAGTGCGCGACAGTGCAGGTAACATCATCACACGTAATTACGGACTCGGCTTTATTGCCATCATTATAGGCCTTATTGTTCTGGGATACCTAAGTACCAATTTCATCACCAGCCGCCTGTTCAGCCTCTTTGATCACTGGCTGGAACGCGCGCCAGGCGTTAAGTTTATCTATAGTTCAATAAAAGATTTTTTTGAAGCCTTTGCCGGTAATAAACGCAAATTCAATAAAGCCGTGGCGGTTTCCATTTACCAGGAAGATGTTTTCCAAATCGGATTTGTAACCGATGAAGATGCCAGTGAATTCGGCTTCCAGGATTATATCACTGTTTATATTCCTCTTTCATACTCCTTTGCGGGACAAACATTTCTTGTTCCCCGCAGCAGGGTTAGGCCTTTAGAACATATAAAAGCTGCTGATGCCATGAAATATGTGGTATCGGGCGGAGTGGCTGAACCCGCACATGATACTGAAGGACCGCCCGCTAAAAAGGGCTGATGATCTATGATTCGGATATTGTTACTGGTGGCTTTACTGCTTCCGGTGAAAGAGCTTTATTGCTGGGGTTTCTTCGGGCATAAGCGTATCAATGAATACGCCATCTACCTCCTGCCACCCGAAATGCTGGTTCTCTTCAAGCCCCGGCTGGAGTACCTCCGGGAGCATGCCGTTGATGCAGACAAGCGCCGTTATATCCTTAAAGCTGAAGCCCCCCGCCATTATATTGATCTTGATAAATATGGTGAATGGCCTTTCAATGAACTTCCCCGCAAGTGGGAGGAGGCTGTTGCTAAATATTCAGAGGATAGCCTGCAGGCACATGGCATTCTTCCCTGGCGGATATTGCAGCTCACGAGCTCTTTGACCAAGGCCTTCCGGAATGCTGAAACAAATAATATCCTACGCATTGCTGCCGATCTGGGTCATTATATCGGTGATGCGCATGTGCCCCTGCATACCAGTTCTAACCACAACGGGCAACATACCAACCAGCATGGCATACACGCTTTCTGGGAGAGCCGCCTGCCCGAATTGCTTGCCGATAATGAGTGGGATCTCTTTACAGGTAAAGCTATCTATATAGAGAAGCCAGCTGAGTTTATATGGCGATGTGTCCTGGAAAGTGCCGATGCTGTTGATTCTGTATTAAGGATGGAAGCTCAATTATCGGCAACAATATCTCCTGATAAAAAATATGCCTGGGAATGGCGTAACCAGCTGGTGATAAGGCAGTATTCAACTTTCTATAGTCGCCGCTATGATGCAGTGCTGCGGGGGATGGTGGAAAGAAGAATGCGGCAGGCCATTCATGCTGTTGCAAGTATATGGTATACCGCCTGGGTGAACGCCGGGCAACCAGACCTGAAAAAACTGAACAGTTTGATAACACCTGGCATGTATCCCGCTGTTGATAGCCTCGAGCAGCAGTGGCGCCATCAACCTATCAAGGGCAAATCCTGCGACTGATCATTACCCGAAATGCTTTAGAGCTTCGGGATATGGTATTTTTTAAGGAAATTGCGCTCTTACCAAACGCAAGCAACGTGGTACATAATTTCAATGCAGGACCATCCATCCTGCCGGCAGAAGTGTTCAGGCAGGCAAGTGAAGCAATCGTTAACTATAATAATATGGGGCTCTCCATCCTGGAGATCGGTCATCGTACCGATGCATTTCAGTCGGTGATGGATGAGGCCCAGAGCCTTGTAAAAGAACTCATGGGGTTGGATAGTAATAAGGAAGTGTTGTTTCTCCATGGAGGAGCATCCACCCAGTTTTTCCAGGTTCCCATGAACCTCCTCGATGATAATGCAAAAGCAGCTTACCTCGATTGCGGGGTATGGGGCACAAAGGCAATCAAGGAAGCTAAACTATATGGAAGCGTTGAAGTAGTGGCCAGTTCGAAAGACAGGAATTATGCGTATATCCCTAAGGGTTATGCCATTCCATCAGATGCTTCCTATTTCCATTATACAACAAACAATACGGTTGAGGGTACACAGATGCATGCCATTCCGGAAACAAGTATACCCCTTGTAGCCGACATGAGCAGTGATATCCTTAGTACAACTATGGATTTCAACCGGTTTTCTCTGATATATGCTGGTGCACAGAAAAATATTGGCGCGGCGGGAGTTAACCTGGTGATCGTTGATAATGAGATACTCAACAAGGTTAGCAGAAAGCTCCCCACCATGATGGACTACCGCGAGCATATAAAGAATGGCTCGATGTTGAATACACCCCCTGTATTTGCTGTATATGTTTGTATGCTTACGCTGCGCTGGCTTAAAGGGCTGGGTGGGGTAAAAGCAATCCAGGAAATTAATGAACAGAAAGCAAAGTTGCTTTACGATACAGTGGAATCCATTCCGCTTTTCAATTTACCCGTGGCAACTGAAGACCGGAGTTTGATGAATGCTGTATTCACCATGCCCGATGCTGAACTGGAAAAAGCATTTCTCGCTACCTGTAAAACAAATGGAATGTATGGCGTGAAAGGACATCGCTCTGTAGGAGGTTTCCGCGTGAGCATGTACAATGCACTTCCTCTTGAAAGTGTAGTTGTACTGACCGACCTTATGAAAGATTTTGCAAACAAGAACGGATAAAAATATACTGAAGATATCATGGCAATAATAAAACCATTCAGGGCATTACGCCCACAACCCAACGCAGCAGCAGCTGTTGCAGCGCCACCTTATGATGTTTTGAATTCTGCCGAGGCAGCCGCGCAGGCAGCATCAAATCCCAATAGCTTTTTACATGTCACCAAATCAGAGATCGACCTTCCGGGTATCGCCGACATTCATGTTCCTGAAGTATATGAAAAGGCCAAGACCAACCTCGAAGCATTCAGGAAAGAAGGTATTCTGCTCCGCGAAGAAAAGCCCTGTTATTATATCTATGAACTGGTTATGCAGGGAAGGCAACAGACTGGGTTGGTAGCAGTTTCGTCCATTGATGATTATGAAAAGGATATCATCAAAAAGCATGAATACACGAGGCCAGAAAAAGAACAGGACCGCATCAACCATATCCGCACCAGCGGGGCACAAACAGGTAATGTATTCCTTGCATACCGCGATGTGGATGCACTCAATGATCTGATTGAAAAATGGAAAACATCTGCACCCGTTTATGATTTCACTGCAGCAGATGGTATCAGTCACCGCGTGTGGATTGTAGATGATGAAAATACCGTCAGCCACATCAGCGATCTGTTCAATAGTAGTGTGCCATTCACCTATATAGCAGATGGCCATCACCGTGCTGCCTCTGCAGCAAAAGTGCGCCAGTCGCTGGATGCAGGCTACCACGATAATGCGAATTATTTCCTCACAACATTATTCCCGGCTGCACAGTTGCATATCATGGATTATAACCGGGTGGTAAAAGACCTGAACAATCATTCGGAAGCTGATTTTCTCCGCGCCCTCTATGAAGATTTTGAAGTGGAAAGAATGCCCTCTGCCTTCTCTCCTACTCACCTGCATGAATTCGGCATGTATCTTGGTGGACAATGGCATAAACTCACCGCTAAGCAAGGCAGCTATTCAGAAGATCCAATTGGTGTTCTTGATGTAACTATATTATCAGATAAGATATTGAGTAAATTACTTGATATACATGACCAGCGTACAGATAAAAGAATCGATTTTGTTGGTGGCATCAGGGGCTTGCATGAACTGGAAAAACGTGTTGATAGTGGTGAGATGAAAGTTGCTTTCAGCCTTCACCCTGTGAGCATCCAGCAGCTTTTTGATATTGCCGATAGTGGCAATATTATGCCACCGAAAAGCACCTGGTTTGAACCAAAACTCCGTGATGGTTTACTTACCCATTTAATCTACGAGTAAATGAAATTTATCCCGAAGAATATCATACTGGCCATGAGTTTTTTCCTTGCTTCAATGGTTGCGCTGGCGCAGGATGACGCTGCCAGTCTGCACCAGAAAGGGAGAACATTTATGCAGTCGGGCGACTATGCCAATGCCACCCTTGTTTTTAAGAAAGCGCTGGAACAAAATCCCGCTAACACGGAGATCCAGAATGACCTGCTTTTCAATTATTACCTCTCGGCCGATTATGGTAATGCCATGCAGTATGGCAGGCAGCTCACTGATAAGCCTGGCGCTGACCTCAGAAGTTTCCAGTTACTTGGACTCACCTACAGAGCAATTGAAGAAATTAAAGAGGCAGAGCGACTCTATAAAAGAGGAATTGAAGCATATTCGAAAAGTGGAGTGCTCTACAATGAATATGGCGAGCTGTTGTATGGAAGAAAGAAATATGAAGAGGCGGCAGAGCAATGGGAAAAAGGCATTGCGGTAGATCCTAATTATTCCGGCAATTATTATAATGCAGCAAAACATTATTACCGAAGCACCGATAAAACATGGGCATTATTATATGGTGAGATCTTCCTGAACCTGGAGAGCTATAGCAGGAGAACACCCGAAATAAAACAACTGCTGCTGGATGCCTATAAGAAATATTACACCAACATGAATGGGATGAAGGCCCCTGATAAAGCAAATGGTTTTGAGATGGCTTTCACGGGATTGCTGAATAAACATGCTGCTGTTGTTGGTTCGGGCATTACAACTCCGTCCATCACCATCATGCGTACCCGTTTTATTCTCGACTGGTTTGAAAAGGAACCGGTGAAATACCCCTACAGGTTATTTGAATATCACCGCCAGCTGCTGCAGGAAGGATTGTTTGATGCATATAACCAGTGGATCTTTGGGGCAGCGCAGAACCTGTCAGAGTTCCAGGCCTGGACTCTCGCCAACCAGAAAGCCTATGAGGCCTTCAGCAATTTCCAGAAAGGACGGGTCTTCAAACTTCCGGAAGGGCAGAATTACAGGTGATTGTCCAATTATATATGTCCATGACCATGGCCTGAAATAATGGTTTTTGCCCCCATTATTTCCTTTATATATGTCTTATAGTTGTCTAATCCTTGTCTAAACCTTGTCTCATATTTTGCAAAAGCCGCGCGGGCAGGGAGTTTCAGACTTTTTTGCAACAACAGTGCAACTATATTGGGTAAAACTCACCCCAATATTGCGTCTGCAAAAAGGGCATTTAGCAGTAATCCCACAGTAAATACCTGCCTTCCCATCTATTTAGCATTTCTTTAGTTTAATGTCTAAACATTAAACCAGAGAGAAGCCCTATATTTGCCTCCGTAACTGAAAATTTTATACACACAATGAAAAAAGCATTCTTATTCGCAGCTGCCATTGCAGCAATCGCAACAGCCTGTAACACAACACCCGAAGCAGCCGAAGCAACTACTGCTGAAAAGCAGGAAGCAGCAGCAGCGGCCGGCGCATCATTCGCCATCGACACCACTGCAAGTGCAGTTGAGTGGCTGGGAAGCAAGCCGGTTGGTCAGCACAACGGAACTTTCAAGATCACTAATGGTAATTTCAGCATTGCAGATGGCAACATCGCGGCAGGAAATTTCACCATCGATATCAATTCTCTGAACAACCACGACCTCAAAGCAGGTGAAGGAAAAGAGAAACTGGAAGGTCACCTGAAGAGTGCCGACTTCTTTGATGCAGCAAAATATCCTACTGCTAAGTTTGAGATCACAGGTGTAGAACCAATTGCCAACGACAGCAGCGCTACCCACAAAATCAGCGGTAACCTTACCCTGAAGGATAGCACCAAAAATGTAAGTTTCCCGGCAAAGGTTGCAATTGCTGACAACAAAGTTTCTGCAACTGCCAGCTTCAATATTGACCGCACCCAGTGGGGAATGTTCTATGGTAACGACAAGAGCCTGGGCGATAAAATGATCCGTCCTGAGGTGAATATCAAGTTGAACATTAACGCCAACAAATTATAACTCGCTTTTTTCTAGTGATGTTTTGAGTTGGATGTAACCGGCAGGGTAAACCTGCCGGTTTTTTTTATTCGCTTATGCCCGGCCATGATTGCTGTGGAATGCCTAAATTGTTAGCGGAAGCATATATTTGAGCAGTAAATCTTCTCATCAACGATCGATTGCATATGGACCACCCAAAAAGACTTTTTGATTGCATTGAATACCAGTTAGAGCAGAACCCAGACCAGGGAATGATGGCGGCTAAGGAAAATGGCCAGTGGCGCACCTACTCCGTGAAAGAGGTTTCAGAGATGGTGAATAAACTAAGCGGGGGATTGCTTAACCTGGGCATCAGTTGCGGTGATATGACCGAGCAGGGAAGAGATAAAGTTGCCATACTCTCAAAGAACCGTCCCGAGTGGATGATGGTTGACCTTGCCGTACAGCAGATCGGTGCGGTATTAACGCCCTTCTACCCCACCATCAATGTGAAGGAGCTGGAATTTGTGCTGAATGATGCGCAGGTGAAACTCGCCTTTGTGAATGATGAAGACCTCTACCTTAAATTACTCAGTGTACAATCGAGGGTGCCATCCCTCAAACATATTTTCACTTTTGAACATGTTGCCAATGCGGCTCATTGGAAGGATGTATTTCATGCCTCCTCACCCGATGCAGAAGCCCGCATCAAAGGGATTGCAGATAAAATAAAATCGGAGGATCTCGCAACCATTATCTATACATCCGGCACTACGGGAACGCCAAAAGGAGTGATGTTATCCCACAATAATATTCTCAGCAATGTGATGAGCAGCATTAATCCTGTTTTCACGGAGATAGGAGTAAAGGGACAGCGCTCGCTGAGTTTCCTTCCGCTCAATCATATCTTCGAAAGGATGGTCACCTATATATATATGTTCTCGGGAACACATATTTATTATGCGGAGAGCCTTGAGACCATTGGCGATAACCTGAAAGAAGTGCAGCCATCCCTCTTTACAACGGTACCGCGACTGCTGGAGAAGGTCTATGAAAAGATCATGTTGAAAGGCATGGAACTGGAAGGCATCAAGAAAAAACTTTTTTATTGGGCACACGACCTGGCCGACAAATACAATCCCGATACCAACCAGGGAGTATGGTACAAGGCACAACTTTCCCTGGCCAATAAACTTGTGTTCAGTAAATGGCGGGAGGCGCTCGGCGGAAATATCAAAGCCATCGTGAGTGGTGGCGCTGCCTGCCAGGTGAAGCTTATCAGGATATTTACTGCCGCAAAAATTCCGATCCTCGAAGGCTATGGACTAACAGAAACATCCCCCGTTATATCGGTGAACCGCTATACCGAGGCGGGAAGAAAATTTGGTACGGTGGGATTGTTACTTGATGATGTGGAAGTGAAGATCGCCGAAGACGGCGAGATTTTGAGTAAGGGACCGCATATCATGATGGGCTATTACAAACGCCCCGATCTTACTGCAGAAGTGATCAAAGACGGATGGTTTGCAACCGGCGATATAGGCATGATGGTGGACAATAAATTCCTCAAGATCACCGACCGCAAGAAAGAAATGTTCAAGACCAGCGGGGGAAAATATGTTGCACCGCTACCTATTGAGAACAGGCTGAAAGAATCTCTGTACGTGGAACAGCTCATGGTGCTTGGGGCCGATAAAAAATTTGTAAGTGCTCTTATTGTACCCTCCTTTCCTAACCTGAAAGACTGGTGCCGCCAGAATAATATTGCCTATACCACCAATGATGAAATGATCCGCCATCCTAAAGTGGTGGAGCTTTATAAGGACCTGGTGGAAAATTTCAATAAGTACTTCAACCAGGTAGAGCAGATCAAGAAATTTGAACTGCTGCGGCTCGACTGGAGCATCGATACCGGTGAGCTCACCCCCAAAATGAGCCTCAAGCGCAAAGTGATCATGGAGAAATACCAGGATGCAATCGAGCGGATTTACAGCTAATCAAAGATACCCGTCTGACACATGTCAGGACATATGTCAGACGGGTATTATACTTTTCTGATTCTTTTTGCGTTAATATTGGAGATCAATTTGTATACCTATGATGTTCCGTTCGATCCTGGCTCTTGCTATTATCGGCTCAGTTGCCCTGAGTTCCTGCAGTCGCACCGTTATTGTTCGTAAAGGACCGCCCCACCGCAAGCATTTTTACCATATGCCTCCCGGCCATGCCAAGAAGGTTTATGGAACCAAATCGGCTAAGCCTTTTGCTCCCGGACAAAGAAAGAAGAAGCATTAATTACCCTTACCGGGCACTGCCTCAGTAAGTATATAATTGCCATAGGATTTTACCGCCTCGGCAAGCTGCTCTGTGGGGATATGTCCCGACATGGTAACAGTTGCCTGTGGACTTTCCTTCTGAACCCTAACCGCGGTAACCCCCGGTACAGCTTCCAACGCTTTTGTAACATTACTGATGCATCCCCCGCAGGTGATGCCGCTTACTTCATACTGGTGTGTCATATATTTCGTATTTAATTTTTAAATAAGATCATCAAGTGATTTCCTTGGCTTCACCCGCAGTTTCCGGAAATGGCTGGGGGTTAACCCGGTTACCTTCCTGAACTGGCTGCTGAGATGCGCCACACTGCTGTATCCTAATTCATAAGATATCTCGGTAAGACTCATCTCGTCATAAACCAACATTTCTTTTGCCCGCTCTATCTTTTGCAGAATAAAAAACTGTTCCAACGTTATGCCTTCCACTTCGGAAAACAACTTACTGAGGGAGGAATAATCACGGTTAAGTTTGGTGGTTAATATATCGGAAAGCTTCTTTTGTTCAAGTAATTCCGGATCCTTAACCGCTTCAATTATGGTTGTTTTAATAGCTTCGATAGTTCGGGATGCCTTATCATTGATCAACGCAAATCCGAAACCGGCAAGCACCTTCGAAATCAATTCCAACTGGCTGGCATCGGGTTCGCCCTTAAGTTCCACTTCGCCGAGATCAATATCCAGCACTTCTTCCCCCAGTTTCTCAAGTTCGGTCTTCACTACATACTTGCAGCGGTTACAAACCATATTCCTGATATAAAGTTTCATCTGCAATGTTTTAGAAAATTATATAAGCTTACTCCATTTCAGTCTTAGACTATTGACCACCACACTAACAGAACTGAGTGCCATGGCAGCCCCTGCTATCATAGGATTCAGGAGGAAGCCATTAACGGGATAGAGCAGTCCGGCAGCAACCGGTATTCCTATCAGGTTATAGATGAAAGCCCAGAACAGATTCTGGCGTATAGCCATCACCGTTTTTCCTGAAAGCTTCAGGGCTTTCGGGATCTGCAGCAGGTCGGAAGATATCAGTGTCATTTTAGCAACATCCATCGCGATATCAGATCCCTTTCCCATGGCGATACCAAGATCTGCCTGCGCCAGTGCCTGTGAATCATTGATCCCATCTCCTACCATGGCTACCACTTTACCTTCCATCTGCAATTTGGCAACAAATGCCTGTTTATCATCGGGCAGGGCTTCTGAGCGGAATGATTGGATCCCCACTTCGCGGGCTGCTGCTGCTGCCGTATGCGCATTATCACCGGTGAACATATGCACTTCAATACCCATGTTCTGCAATGCGCTCACCGCTTCCGCTGATGTTGCCTTTACTTTATCAGCGATCGTAAGAATTGCCAGTATCTTATTCTCTTCACCGAAATAGATCACTGTATGGGCAGCTTTTCTACCCTTCTCCGCCTGCTCATCGAGCATTTCACTTATAGCAGCCTTTTTAATTTGCGCCAACTTGTTATTCCCCACCCAGTATTCTTTTCCGGCAGATCTTCCTTCCACACCCATACCGGTAATACTATGAAAATCCTGGATATCAACCACCTCATCACATTTAGCTGAAAGTGCTTTCACCACAGCCTCTGCCAGCGGATGTTCTGATCGCTTCTCGAGCTGGTATAAGATAGGCAAAACCCGCTTCTCCTCCACACCCTTCTCCCAGCTTATTGCCATCAACTCCGGGCGGCCCTCAGTAATGGTTCCGGTTTTATCAAGCACCAGGGCATTTACTTTACGGGCCCTCTCCAGGCTATCGGCATCGCGGATAAGGATACCGTTTTCAGCACCCTTTCCCATGCCAACCATGATGGCGGTAGGAGTGGCTAACCCTAACGCACAGGGACAAGCGATAACCAGCACAGTCACCATTGCCATCAGTCCGTGAGTAAGCGCATTTTCACCCCCCAGCATCAGCCAGGCCACCAGCGTGAGCAAGGCTATTCCAATAACTACCGGAACAAAAATGCCGGCGATCTTATCTACCAATTTCTGTACCGGTGCCTTAGAGCCCTGTGCTTCCTGCACCATCCGGATGATACCGGCCAGCATTGTTCCGGCACCAACTTTCTGGGCACGGAAACGGAAACTTCCTTTCTGGTTGATGGTTCCTGCAAATACTGCAACCCCTTTTTCTTTATGCACCGGAACAGGCTCACCGGTAATCATTGATTCGTCAACATAGGAAGATCCACTCTCCACAATACCATCCACCGCAATCTTCTCTCCACTCCTTACAAGCACCAGGTCGTTCACCTGCACAGAAGAAATCGGAATTTCCTTTTCCACCCCATCCTGCAAAACCCAAACAGTTTTAGGCTGCAGGGCCATGAGCTTTTTAATGGCGGAAGATGTATTGCCTTTTGCCCTTTCTTCCAGCAGCTTACCCAGCATAATGAAAACGATCACTACCGCCGCTGCTTCAAAATAAACATGGGGATGCAGTGCGCGCTGGTGCCAGAATTCAGGAATAAGCGTATTGAAAACACTGAAGCCATAAGCCACCCCTGTACTCAATGCAACAAGGGTATCCATATTGGCTTTGCCAAACTTTGCCTGCTTCCAGGCATTCCTGAAAAAAGAAGCACCATAATAAAAAAGCACGGGGGTACTAAGCACCCACATGATATAATTGGCATAGGGCATATCCATAAAGAACATCCCGATTATGAAAACAGGTGTTGTTAGGATAGCAGCCCTCGTTGTACGCCTTTTAAGATCCTGGTAATGACTGGCAAGGGCTGCCTCCTGCTTTTCGCTAACATTGTCGGTATCAATGATGAGATCATATCCGATGGATTGCACCACCTGCTGCATCCGGGTGGTGTTGATAAGGGCGGGATCGTATTCAACCTGCAGCTGCTGCGCCGCGAAATTAACTGTAGCAGCGCCTACTCCACCCTGTGCAGCCACCATGCTTTCCACACTGATGGCACAGGATGCGCAGCTCATGCCGGTTACATGTAGGTTAATCTTTTTCATGACCCAAAGTTCCCTCAAAAAGAGCCCGCGGTCATTACAGTATATGGGATGATTGTTACATAATTAGGAACTATGCCGCATCCGCCGCGGACCATACCAGAGCCAGAAACCGGTGAGGGAAAACGTTAATAATGCAAGTCCCGTGATAGTAGTATAGATCAGTTTGAAAGCACCCGATTTTAATCCCAGCAATTCATCTACAATACTGCCATCATGGAGATGTTCAATAAAGTCGGCCCTGCGCTTTTCTTCCAGCAGCACCTGTCCCGTTGCCATATCGAGTTGCAGCGCATCATAACTGTCTTTGAAGAGAACTTTTGCAATGCCCTTATCGGGCCTTATATCAAGGCGATCAATGTTGGCTTCAATATGACCTTTATTGATGCGATGTGTAACCGCGAGCCGCTGCAGGCTATCGAGCGATAACCAACTGGCAGCATTCATCTGGCTTCCGGTGCTGGTGGCGGCAAGCAGGTAACCGCCCGAATTCTTTTTCCACCCCAACAACACACTCGTAATTCCAATCACAATAAAAAACAGGAAAAGCGCGATGCCTGTCCACCGATGAATTCTGCGGGTTTGCCGCAACAGTCTTGCCTGTGTTGACCTGCTCATTCATCAAAGATACTGGCATCGCGCATTAACCGCGTAATTACATCTCTACTCCCTGCATGGCATCACCTTTCATATTCTTCTTCTTGAAAAGTGTGGCATCGATCTTACCAAAACGATAGCCAAAAGTGAGGCGGATCATCTGTGGATCTCTCAACCTTAAATACTGCTGACTAAAAAATTCATTATATGAATACTGCTTCATTTTCCTTGTTCCGAAAATATCATTGAAGCTCAGTGTTGCAGAAGCTGCATTGTTCTTCAGGAATGATTTCTTTATGGCGATATCTATTCCGTAGTTGGCACTGATATATCCTTGTGAAGCACTCTGGCTCTGCATCATGGGCGGACCGAAACCGCTGTTCTGGTTGATAGGCAGGTTGGTTTTTGATTGATAGGTAGCACTTAACTGTATGCTCGTTGACTTTGGAAGTTTGAAGGTGTTATTCCATTTTCCAAACAGGCTCCACATTGCATCCTGGTCTGCACCCTGAACCTCGTCGGTATTGATCTTACTATTGTACAGATTCAGGTTTGTTGTCATATCCCACCACTTTGAAAGCGGATTAACTGCCGTGAATTCCATACCGTAACTGCGACTATTATTTGCATTGATAAAACTGTTGATCAGTACCTCTTTGCCAAGTACTTCATCATACTGCAGATCCTGGTAGCGTGTGATCAGGTTGTTGGTGTACTTATAATAAGTTGATGCCAGCAAGCTGTGGTTTCCGGTAAATGTTTTTGTCCATGACATCTCCAGGCTCTGTGTAAATTCAGGAACAAGGGCACTATTACCCCGGGTGATATTCAGGGGATCAGAATAATCGGTGAAAGGAATCAACTGGAAAAAATTCGGGCGGTTGATCCTGCGGGTATAACTCAACTGCAACTGCTGATCGTCATTAAGTTTCTGGCTGAGTGAAAGGGATGGGAACAAACTGATGGGGTATTTATTGCTGAAAGTTGCACCACTCTTTACCAGTTCACCCTCATAGGAAGAACTCTCACCACGAAGTCCGAACTGGTAACCGAAATTCTTAATGGTATTGGATACAGAAATATAAGCAGCATACACGTTATCGGTATTCTTATAATGGCTGGTAGCATCCGGGGCAAGAACAAATTCATTGGCAGCCACATCGAGTAAATAGTTATCGATATTGTTTTCTGTTTTACGAAGCTGCGCACGCAAACCGGTTTCTATCTTTGCCTTTCCCTTCAATGGCCTAACATAATCAGTTTGCAGGGTGATAAAATTCATGTTGCCTTCACTGAGCATTTTCTGCTCCTGGAAATCAGCAACGGCCCCACCTTTTGCCGTAAAGTTGTCAGTATGGAAAAGTGAATTACCATTGTTCTTACCACCGAAATAATTGATATCGGCAGTCCACTCTTCACCATCGCGGGGGAAGAGTTGTTTTATGCCCAGTTGAAGTCCGGTGCCATTAAAAGTTCTTCCGCTTGCTGTACTTCTTTCGGAGTAGCTATTGGTGGTGCCGGAAGAATACAATGAGTCGGTGCTTGTACTGATCATTTCTGTGGGATTGAATTCGCCACGCACCTTTACTGCACCAAGAGAGATAGTGGTTCTGTTGGTAGCGAAATAATCGAAGCCCAGCCGGCCAAACATAAAAGCGCCATCATTACGACCACTGTTATCCTGGAATATATTGGTAACAGGTGTTTCAGCAAAATTGAAGCGATCAGTAGACCCGGTACTTCTGCCTTTATTCTGGTTGTACATCGCATTGGCACTGAAGTTGAACTTCTGCTGGCGCAAACTAAGATCACCACCCGCGGTGATGGCACCATACTTATTGATTCCCGTTTGCAGGTTACCGTTATAGCCGGTCTTTTTATTCTTCTTGAGAACAATATTCAATATACCAGCATTACCCCCGGAGGCATCATATTTTGCAGATGGATTAGAGATCACTTCAACTGATTCAATAGAGTTGGCAGGTATCTGGTCGAGTGTTAGCGTTGTAGGCCGGCCATCGAGGAAAATAGTTGGCTGTGCATTACGCATGGTAACATTACCATCGATATCTACCTGTACGGATGGAACATTCTTCATGATATCAAGCGCTGTTCCGCCTGCACTTACCAGGTCTTTCTCCACGCTGAAGATCTTCTTCTCGCCATCCATTCTTATCAGTGGTTTGGCAGCAGTAACGGTAACGCCGGAAAGCTCCTGCGCCTGGCGATCCAGTTTAATATTACCGAGGTCTTTCATTATTCCCCCCATTCCGAAGCTTATGGATTGTTCCTGTTCAGCAAAGCCGAGGGCAGATATCTTCAACTTGAGTGAACCAGCCATAGGCAGGTCAGCAAAACTGAAATCGCCGTTTGCTTTAGTGGCAAGGCCTGCAACAAGGATATCCTTTGGTTTTCCGGATGCAGAATCTTTCTTGCTTTGCAGCAATACAACCGATACATCTGCGAGGGGCTTACCATCGCTGTCGGTGATCTTTCCATACACTGTTCCGGTCATGGCGCCGGGCATGCCAGCACCGGGAGCGCGACCGGCAGGTGGTTGCGCAAAAGCGCTAACCGAAAGGATGGAAATGCAGATAAGGAATAATAGCTGTCTCATTACTTGATAATTATGACACAAAACTATACAGGTAAGAGGCGTGGCGGGGAGAAATGAGACGATCACCCAAAATGATGCGACCTAACCTTCTTTCAGGGAAAGCTTAAGCTGATTTACCCGTGATCTGGGCGATGGTTTCGCGGTAGTTCTCTCCTACCGGCACTTCCATGGTGCCGATGAAGAGACTGTTTTTGCGGATGGCAGTCACCTGGTCTTTAGCAATAATGAATGACTTATGCACCCTTATGAATTTATCGGCGGGAAGTGTTTCTTCCAGTTGCTTCATGCTCATACGGGTAACTACCGGCTTGGAAGAACTCTTGAGATTGATCTTCGCATAATCTTTTAGTGATTCGATCCAGAGTATATCGGAGAAAGTGATCTTA
Source organism: Flavihumibacter sp. ZG627 (assembly GCF_000814325.1). Taxonomy (GTDB): domain Bacteria; phylum Bacteroidota; class Bacteroidia; order Chitinophagales; family Chitinophagaceae; genus Flavihumibacter. The sequence goes on from NZ_JPHF01000008.1 coordinate 134,740, forward strand.
AGGAGACTATAATCAACATTTACAAAGAAATAGCCGGGTGCGGATGTTGCAGAACTTATTGGTGAGGCCGGCGTAAGATTTTTATTATTCCTGAGTTCGAAGAGTTCTCTCGCCTTATGGCAGGCTTTGATGAAACGGTCGAGGGGTACCGGCTTCACGAGGTAATCCACCACATCGAGATTATATCCCTCCAGTGCATATTTTTCATAGGCAGTGATCAGGATGAATAATGGCTTTACCGCAAGGCTCTGGATAAACTGGAGTCCGGTTAATCCCGGCATCTGTATATCAAGAAAAATCAGGTCAACCGATTCTTTCTCCAGCACTTTCATGGCTTCCAGCGGATGCTCGCAGGAGGCTACCAGCTCAAGGAAGGGAACCTTGCTGATATTATCCTCCAGCAGCTCAAGTGCCAGTGGTTCATCGTCTATAGCCATGCATCTCAGCATCAGTGAAGTTTAAGGGAGAGGTGAATGATGAATTGGTCGTTCTGCTTCTCCACATTCAATGTATGATCTTTTCCGTAAAGCAGGTTAAGTCGGCGTTTCACATTGGTAAGGCCAATACCCGAGGTCTTGTCTTTAACTTCGGCGGCATCTTCGCGAAACTTATTGCTCACAATAAAGCTGAGTTCATGGTTGCGGGCCTTCAGCACAATATTGATAGCAGCATTTTCCACCATTCCCGTTCCATGCTTGAAAGCGTTCTCCACAAAGGGTATCAGCAGCATGGGTTCAATTTCATAACTGCGGTCTACATCACTGAAGTCGGCATTGATGATTACATTTTTACTAACCCGCTGACGCTGGAGATCTATATAACTCCCGAGGTAATCGATCTCTTTATCGAGAGAAACTTTTTCGCCATCAATATCATAGAGCATGTAGCGCATGAGGGAGGAGAGCTTTATCAGCGAGGGCTCGAGCAGGTCTGATTTCTTTCTCGCCAATGCCACCATATTGTTCAGCACATTGAACATGAAATGCGGACTCACCTGCGATCGCAACAGGGTAAGTTCTGTTTTGAGATTCTCATTGATCTTCTCATCATCCAGTCGCTCTGCCCTGATCCTGTCAATCCCCATTCTGATAGCCGTGCTCGTGGCTATCATGAAAACATAAATAAAGAATGTAAAGAGAATATGGATGCGGAAATTGAAATGGTGGCCTTTGAGGAAAATCTGGTTATTCATCCATCCGATGCCGAGGTACAGGAGGAAAAGCGCGGCAAGAGCTATTGCAAACTGTCCGAATTTCTGACGGTAAAGCAATTTCGGGATCAGTACCAGCGCATTGAGGTAGAACAATCCCACCCAGAACAGGTTGTTGATAATATAAAAAATGGTTCCACCGGGAGTACTATTCTTTTCCGGGGGCCTGTCACCCATGGCTGGACGGAGCAGGAAAGGCAGGGAGAAAAGCACTACCCATGCCAGTATCTGCAACGATACCAGGATCCATTTGCGGCCAAAGGGTTTCCTTAACATGCAAGAAAATTAGGCCATTTGCCTTTAATGGAGAGCCTGGGGCGATAAAATGCGGCAAACCCCCAAAATCCTGAGACGAAAGGAAAGCATTCTCAGGATGGTTTCACCAGTTCGATGCCGTGTTCTTTGATATTGATAAGTCGCTGGCGGAAAAGTGTACCTACCGCCATCTTGAATGTTTTTTTGCTCATGGAAAAGAAGGAATAGATATCGTCGGGGTCCGATTTATCATGGTAAGGCAGGAAGCCGCCATTGGCTTCCAGCAGGCTGAGCACCTTGCCAGCTTCTCCGCCAACCCTTGCATAGCCAGGCTCACCGAGGGCAACGTCGATCTTATTTTCTTCGCGGATGGTTTTGATATATCCCTTCATCCGAAGCCCCACATGTATATCGCGGTAGATATCACTGAAATGCAGCACCCCTGTGTGCAGCCCATTGATAATAACCACATAGCCAATATCGGTGCGGCGATAAACGATGAGGTCTACCAGGTCTTTTTCTTTAACGGTAAGCGTATCGTTACTGAGGAATGATTCTATTTTTTCGGTGGCGGCAACGCGGCCGGTTTGTTCATCGATATAGATCTTAACGATGTAGATGCCGCCCACGCGCATCTGCATGAGCTGTTTGGTACGGGGAACGAAAATATCTTTCATGAGTCCCCAGTCGAGGAATGCACCCTGGTTGGTTACTGAAACAACTTTAAGCGGAACGATATCCCCCACAACACCAAAAGGCTTCTGGGTGGTGGCGATGATGCGGTCTTCGGAATCATGATAAACAAAAACGGTAAGCTCATCACCCGGTTTGATGCCGGGGGGAACAAATCTTTTTGGCAACAGGATGCCTTCATTACCATCATCCAGGAAAACCCCGAAATCAACTGCCCTTAATACTTTTAGCGTATTGTACTGACCAACCTTTACCATAATGAATTTTATTCTTTGGAAGGGTCAAAGGTATTATTTTTTTAGGGCGGCCGTCAAACTGTCGAGCCGGCGGGTCAGTAAACTGATGGTACTATCCTGCCTGAGCAGCTTTTTTTCCTGGTTGATGGTGAGTTGGCGGATCAGTGCCGGGTCATCCTGGAGGTTCTCCAGTTCAGGTGTTTTATGGATGATGAATTCAACATCCGGGATACCATAATCGGGTGTTTTACGCAAGAGGGCCACCTCGGCTTCAGCAGAGGGCAGGTGACCGGTAAGATATATTTCAACTCTCTTTGGAGCGGTTTCCAGTTGCATCTCTGTTTTCAGGATGGAAACATCCAGCGGGGTGATCTGTTCTTTTATGAATTTCTCTACCCGGCCGGTCGCCTTGCGGGTTTGGGCAAGCTGCCAGGCAAAATAGGAAGCGGGAATCAGACTCGCGATAGCCAATACATATACGATACGCGCCTTAATGGGTTTCTGGCGGAAAGCGACCACTTTGGCATATTTCATGTATTTCGCCAGCAGCATTACGGCAAGCCCGATATAGATACAGTTGATTATATAGAAATAAGAACCACCCCAGAAATAATGCCATTGGAGGTTTGCCAGTCCATACCCGGAAGTAGATAGCGGCGGCATGCAGGCAGTAGCCACTGCAACACCCGCAAGCACCTTAATTCCCCTCAAACGGGTGATGCCAATAAAGCCTGCCAATCCTCCAAAAAAAGCCAGCATCACATCAAATATGGTGGCATTGCTGAATGCTGCAAGTGCCTTGGTGGGTTCGCTGAAAGGAGTTACCAGGAAAAATAAAGTGGAGGAAAGCAGACTGATCACAAAACCAATAAGCCAGTTCCATCCGCATTCTTTGAGGAGGCTCCAGTTGTTGGTGGCCATACTGAAACCGAGACCGATGACAGGTGCCATAAGGGGCGACATCAGCATGGCGCCTATAACCGCATAAGCAGAATCCATGTTCAGCCCGATGCAGGCAATAAACATGGTGAATACCAGCAACCAAAGATTAGCACCCCTGAATTTTACTTCGGCCAGTATCTCATCTCTTGTTTCTTCTTCAGACTCTTCACGGGGTATCCTGGCTATCCAGCCAATATATCGGCGAATAGTATCAAATCGGGCTGTCATGGTATGTGTTTCTTGAAATGGTACTGAAATATACTACATGGAAGGTCATTTTAATCTGCTGATCGGAACAACTCATACAGAGAAAACTACTACTCGCCGGAATTTACTATGTCATGCGATTTATCTTTTGGATGTTTGGGTGGTAATAGAAGCAAAATGAAAAAGCAATCAATTCTCCTCATTTCTGATTGCTATTGCCACAATAGTTTTTTGTGAGCGGCGATTGCTTGGCGAAGGGATTATCTGTTTGCCTGTTATCGTCACCTGCACCTGTTGAAGAGGTTGCGGAAACCGGCAAGGAACTCATCACCATGATGGAAGTGATATTCTAAGCGTCCCTATCGGGGTCGATATGCAGTCCGCGGAAAAATTCGGAAGCTGATAACTCCTTTACTTCACCCGGGGGCAGTTTAGTTATATCAAGATCTTCAATTGATACACGCACCAGTCTCATCACCCTGTTTCCTACGGCATCAAACATTTTCCTGACCTGCCTGAATTTACCTTCTGTAAGGGTAATGCTTGCCCATGCATGCGGCAGATCGGGCCTCACTTCCCAGGCGCCTGGTGTAAGCCAATCGGGCCTTTCGGCATAGCTCACCTCACAGGGCCTTGTAATATAGGTGCTTCCGCCTGTGGAGGAAATGCCAACACCATTGCGGATCTTTTCCAGCCTTTCTTCGGGAAGGAAATGCCTTACCTGAACCAGATAGGTCCTCTTATGCAGCTTAGCGCTATTGAATAAAAGATTGGTAACACGTTTATCGGTAGTGAGCAGGAGAAGCCCTTCCGAATCTTTATCAAGCCGCCCGATGGCGTGGGTGCCATCGGGAAAGCTGAAATTTATTTGCGTTAACAGGTTCACAGCATCGGGACTCACGAACTGTGAAACCATATCATGGGGTTTGTGCAAAACGAAATAGCGGTGTTCCGGATCCATCATTACTACTGGTCATTCTCTTCCAGGTCTTCATGCCGGTCGCCACCAAGACTATAATAATTATTCTCCTCATCCTCTTCACCAATGGCTTCATCGCGATCATCAAGTTCAGAGCCGGGTATATCAAGATCATCAGCAAGAGAATCTTCCGCCTTTACCGGTGAGGTTATAGGCTCACCATTTTCGTCGAGTTCAATTTTCTCTTCCTTATTATAGATATCTTCTTTTTCAGGATAATGCGGGTAGCCCGGAAACTTATCGTCATCTTTCTTGTCCATAACCTAAGTTTTAATCGTTAAAATGACTGCTTGTCAACAGCATGAAAGTAACGATTTCTCTGCTAAAACTTTTGCATCCAGCAGGGCAATCATGCGTGCTTTATTTTTCCGCAGCCATTGTTCAAAGGGCTGCATGGAAGCATTAAGGGCATAGCTTTCAATAAGATCGAGGCGACGGCTGGGGATGAATCTCCGCTGTACATCAAACATTTTGGCAAGTTCCTCCGCACCCGGAAAGCCAAAGGCAGCATATGTTTCGCGGGGTATATGACTATAGACTATCTCCCTCTCCAATACCTTACTCATTGTAGCCGCATATTTATGGCAGCTATCATCGGCTCCAACAACACCAACGGTTCTGCCAATATATTGAACAAAAGTAGCGGGAAGGTTTTTTGACCGGGTATAATCTGAGAGCGCAGCCTTCATATCGCAATGCGGAACTGATAATTCTCCACCCGAAAGTTTTTTATAATTGGCTAGTGAGCTATAAACAAAATGCTGCACCCCTGATTCACTCACCGCATCAATCAGGTTTTACCCTGTTCCAGTTCTTTTCCAAAATGCTACCAGAAATTGGTGAGTCCAAATACACCGTACACGCCCTGCTTTGCCTGCAGCAGGCTGGTCTTATCGTCAAGATCGCCTGTAACAATTTCTGCACCGGCTGCTGCAAGCTCCAATGCTTTTTCACTGCCAGCGTTTCTTGTAAGCACGCGAACCCCAAATTTCCCCTGCTCCAGCAAGGCTTTCGCTACACTACCTCCCTGCGCCCCTGTGGCACCGGTTACGAGGATCATTTATTTCTGATTCATGATAAAGGTTTAATGATTATGGTTATTGATATAAATAATTAATTCAGTTGAGATAGTTTTTTCGGAGCGGGAACAATGTTCTTAACAGGGGGCGTTGATTTCAGGAAAGCATAGATAGCCCTGATATCATCGTCATGGAGACTGCTGAACTGAGGCCATGGCATGGGCGGAAGCAACTGCCTTCCTGTTTCAAGTCCCTTATACTTTCCCTGTGTGATAGCCCTCTTAAATTGCTCATAGCTCCAGTTACCGATACCGGTTGCATCGCTGGTGATATTACCCGCGAAGGATGCACCCCATGGACCGGCAATGGCGGTGAAATCGGGACTAAAAAGCACCCATCCCTTCTTCACTTCATTGCTGTCGAATGCAGGTAATACAGTGCCGGCAGTATGACCCGAAAGCCTGAGTTCGGGGATGATGACCGGCCCTTCTGGTCCCATTGATTTAGGCGAATGACAGTCGTCGCACAGCATGGAGGTTACGAGGTAATCACCACGCGCAATCAATGCCGAATCCGGTATCTCTTTTTTTGCTGTAGGAACATTGCTGGCAAGATCCTGGCAGGCTACAATTGCTGCCGCTATAACAACTGCCATAGCTGCAAGCAGGAAGATGATCTTTTTCATTAGACAAGGTTTAAACATTAAAAGAATCGTAGAGCAATTTACTTCATGGTAAAGGGCAGGGAAAGGTCAAGGGGAACGGACTGTGAAAAAGGCGTTGTGAATTGCGCAGGCACCACATTATATTTGGTAGCGCAAACAAAAGAGATGGATAAAAATCACGTGGTACGGATCAAAAGTAGTGACAAAAAAGGATTGATCGCCGGCATATCAGGCGTGATGCATCGTAATGATCATAATATCCTGGTGATGAAAGAATTTGTGGAGCAGGAAACGGGAATGTTTTTCTTAAGACTTGAAGTATCGGGAACATTAAATGCGCCGGCACTGGAAGATGCTTTAAAAGAAGTGCTTCCGGGGGAAGCAGAGATCAGTATCATTCCGAGGAAACTCAAGAATATAGTTATCATGGTAACGCGGGAGCATCATTGTTTGAGCGACCTGCTGGTGCGTCATTACTTCAATGAACTGCATGCCAATATACTGGCGGTGATCGGAAATTATAACAGCCTCCAACCATTCACAGATAAATTCAATATTCCCTTTCATACGATCAGTCATGCCGATAAAAGCACGGAACAATTTGAAGAAGAGGTGATGGAATTACTTGATGGGTATCAACCTGATTACATAGTACTGGCAAAGTTCATGCGCATATTAAGTCCGGATTTTGTAGCCCGATACAATGAACGCATCATCAATATACACCACAGCTTCCTGCCTGCATTTGTTGGTGCCAATCCCTATAAGAAAGCATTTGAAAGAGGCGTTAAATTAATTGGCGCAACGGCGCATATAGTGAACAATGATCTTGATGAAGGTCCTATCATCACACAACAGATCATCCCGGTAAAACATGATGATAACCTGCGCGATATGATCGAGGCGGGTCATGAAGTAGAGAAGGCTGTGCTGGCAGAAGCATTGAAAATGGTATTGGAAGACAGGGTTTTTGTTTCCGGCAACAAGACCATTGTTTTTACCTGATGGGATAATAGCTATATTTATTCCATCCAGTACAATCATCCATGATGCAAAGAATCATTCCTTCTTCTGGCGAGAAACTTCTGGTGGTGGGTCTTGGTACCTGGCAGCAATTTGATGTAGGCAGGGATGCAGCAGTAAGAGCACCGTTGAAACAGGTGTTGCAGGAAATGGTTCGGCATGGCGGGAAACTGATAGATTCATCGCCTATGTATGCAAGGTCGGAAGAAGTGATCGGTGATCTCACAACAGAAACGGCGCATGCCAATGATTTCTTTTATGCCACCAAGGTGTGGACAAGAGGAAAGCAGGAGGGCATTGACCAAATGAATGCTTCGCTGAAGAAGATGCGCAGGAAAACGATGGACCTGATGCAGATCCATAACCTGGTTGATTGGCAAACACATTTTCTTACGCTGCGAAAATGGAAAGAGGAAGGCAGGATCAGGTATATCGGGATAACACATTATACCAACTCGGCGCATGAAGATCTGGAAAGGATACTTGTAAAAGAAAAACCTGACTTCGTTCAATTCAACTATTCGATCCGCGAGCGCAATGCGGAAAAAAGATTACTGGCCGCAGCAAAAGATAATGGTGTTGCTGTCATAATCAATGAACCATTTGAGAAAGGAGAATTGTTTGGATTGGTAAAAGGAAAGCCACTACCCCCAGCGGCAGCCGAATTTGATATCAGGAGCTGGGGACAGTATTTTCTGAAGTACATCATTTCGCATCCGGCCGTTAACTGTGTGATACCGGGAACATCCAATCCAAACCATGTTGCTGATAATATGGGTGCGGGTCATGGTAAATGTCCCGATGAAGTCGCAAGAAAAAAAATGATAAGCTACCTGCAACAATTTTGAAACAACTTTTAAACGCCAACATGGATACAAAAACAGTAAACAATATTAACAAAGACCTTATACTGAGAGAGCGGCTGGCATTGGAGCGGACGATCATGACCAACAATACAACACTGCTCGCTTTTATAAGGACATCCCTTTATTTTGCTGTGGCCGGACTCACCCTCAACAACCTGCTTATCATTAAGTATGGAGTACTGGTAGAAGTGATCTGCTGGATAGTTTCAGTAACGATCATGACCATTGGGCTCCGTAATTATTTTGTGCAGAAAAGAAAGATAAAGGAAAGCGAGAAGCATATCGGCGACTACAAACTTGAGTGGGAAAGCTAATACAGGTAAGAAGTAAGAAGTAAGAGGTGAAACAGGTAAGAGGTAAGAAGTAAGAGGTAAGATTTAGGGGAAGAATGGGAGCAGGGGCCTAATTAGTCAATATTATTCAGAAAATCAATTAATGTTTGTTCGGTGGGGATCTGCAATTTTTTCCTAAGCCGGTAGCGACTGATCTCAACACCCCTCACAGAAATATTCATCAGCTGTGCTATTTCTTTTGAAGAAAGATTCAACTGCAGGTATGCACAAACTTTCAGATCTGTATTGGTGAGCTTCGGATATTTTGTTTTTAGTTTTTTTAGGAAGTCGTTATTGATCTCATCAAAGTGAGTGGCAAACTTATCCCAGTTCTCATTGTTCTTTTCAATATCATTAAGCAACTGAAGCGTCTTCTTGATGGGATAGGTGTCTCCGCTATCCTTATAGAGTTTCTGCAACTCCCCTTTCACCTTCGTTAATGCATCCGTACGTTCAACCAGGTGCAGTGTTGTATCAGCCAGTTCACGGTTCTTATAGATCATTTCACTGGCAAGCTTTTCATTCTGCAGCTTGATGATCTCCTTTTCATTCTTTTCAATCTCGAGCTGGTGAAGTATGTTGATCTGTCTTTGCTTTTCTTCATACTTACGTTTCTGCAGTAGTAGTTTTTTCTCCTGCCATTTATTGATCAGGTATACCAGTAATATCAATAAACTTAAATAAAGAAGATAAGCCCATACAGATTTATACCATGGCGGGTCAATTATAAAAGTATAGGTGATAGCTTCCGATTCAACACCAAGATTGCTTCTTGCCTTTACCCTGAAAAAATATTTTCCATTGGCAAGGTTGGTATAATCCTTTTCTGTTTTGGGTAACCAGGCACTCCACTCATCATCAAAGCCCTCCAGTTTATAGCTGTATTCAATATTATTCTGCAAGCCAAAAGCCGGACTGCTGTACTCAAAATGAAGGGAGTTATAACCACTGGGAAGATGCATTGGGTCGTTCTTGTCTTCATAAAGCAGGTGCTGGGCTGAATCAGGAAGATATCCCCCAAAAATGGCGCTGTCAGATTTGCCGAAGGCCCTGATACTACCCAGGATTATCCCAGGATCTTTTCTGGATTGCAGGTATTTCTCGAGGTTGAGGTGAACGATCCCTTTTTCAGAAGCGATGAATATGTTGTTGGGGTCATAGGGATAAACATTCTCAAAGCCCGACAGTACCTGTCCGGAGAGTTCGGGGAAATAGGTAATGGTATGTTTTGAACTTGCATCTGTCTCATCGAATTCAACCACGCCGAGTTTCTTTCCACTACAAAACCAGATACGACCCTGCTGGTCTTCATTGAGGTATCTTAATTCCATTGAGCCGAGAACAGGTTTCAATAAAGGGGAAGGTTGAAATTTCCCGGTTTTCGCATCATATTCATATGCGCCTTTCTCAGTGGCAAAAACCACCCGGTTCTTTATTTTGAAAACATGGTTTCCGAGGGTGGAAGGCAGTCCATCTTTTTCGGTTAACAGCCGCGCGCTATAGGCTGTTTTATCAGTAGATAATTCAAGCAGGTAAATTCCCCGGTAGGGATGTGAAGCCCAGATGATTCCATTGTTATCAATAGCCAGGAATCGCAATGATTCATAGGTGCCCTTCAGGTTTCCCTTATCAATAAAATTGTTTCCGTAGAAGCCCAGCAATTTAAGTCCGGTGTAAGTGCCCACAATAATATTGGATGCCGGCACCACCTGTGAAGTGGGAACAAAAAGCCAGGAAGGTTCAGGTGCAATGGGTATGGCCCGCGCATCCTTAATAAGAAAGGTTCCTGCATTATGGGCAAGCAGGAGTTGCTGGTTTACCTCATCCAATCGCCACGACTGGCCGGCACTGTTAGGAATAAAACTGAAATCACTCCGGTTGAAACTGAGGTCTTTCTGGTCAAAGAAAAGTGGTGCCGCATAAGCGCCATCCGATGATGCTACATACAAATTGTTCTTATAGATACGTGCCCCAAATCCTGATAATTCATTCTCCTTATTAGGCCGTATATATTTGATAGCCGCATTATAGGCGATGAAACTGATTCCATTATTCAGTCCGGTCCAGAGATTCTTATCGCGGTCGAGAAAAACGCTGAGCACATTATTATTCTGCAATCCCTCCTTTTGAGATAACTGCTGGATGATCTTTCCCTGGAAGTCCATTATAATACAACCGGCGGAAGTGGTTCCCATCACGAACTCCTTTTCATTCAGCTGGGCCACAGCATAAATATCACTTTTGATGGTGGCGGAGCCGATGCGGTTATAAGGACTGATGGCATCACCATGCACCAGGTAAAAGCCACTATTAAGGGTAACCAGCAGCAGGCTGTCTTCGCTGATATCTACTATGCCGAGGATATTCTTATTACGGAGCAGGTCATTATTGGCCAGGGGTTGCCACTCACGGTTCCTGAACTGGAAAAGTCCGTTTTGCTTATCCTGGGCAAAAAGGCGGGAGCCAGCCTTCTTCAGCAGCACCCACTCTGTGGTGGCCGGATAAGCCTGGATACTGTTGTTCTTCCATTCAAAGATCCTGTCCATGGCCCTGAAGAAAACTGAGCCGTTGACGATCTCGATATCCCAGATATCCGCAAAATTCTTCTGGGCAGGCGGAATAAATTCAAGGAGGGATTCATAGAGGAGAAAGCCCGCCTTATCGGGTTGGAAAAAACCGATCTCTCCCTGTCCGCCGGTATACACCCTCCCCTGGTGGTCAAGTGCCAGGGAGCGCATAATGGTTTTATTGGGAAGGGGAAAGTTCTTCCAGTAGGTACCGTCGTAAGTGATCAGTCCCTCATTATTGGCGAAGAACAGGACACCGCTACTATCCTGCCTGATATCCCAGGTTTGGGTACCGCCGTGGTAATCGGTCTTGCTATAATTGATGATCTGGGGCAGGCCGATGGTATTTTGTGCCATCCCATGGAAGGAAAGCAGGATCATTGCCAGCAGGTAGAGCCCTAATTTCATCCGATAAACTTAATAATAAGAAATGATGTAGTAATGATGTAGTCGATAATTATTGATTATCAGCTGATTAATCAAACAAGTAGTAGCCATGTTGTAGGCGATTTCTTTAAGCCGGCTTTTCTTAGTTATAGTTTTAATGTCTCCGGATCTGGGTCCGGAAGAATTCTAAAAACTAAAGCTTGCGCTTATGAAAAATGTCTTGCAAAGGAGTTTCCTTTTTGCCTGCCTGCTGTTCATTACAGCAATCACCTGGGCACAAAATCCCGTTTCGGGAAAGGTGAGTGATGAAAAAGGCGACCCGGTTGCCAATGCTTCCATCCTTGTTAAAGGAACCAATATTGGAACCGCCACCAATGTTGCCGGGGAGTTTAGTCTCACGGTACCCTCCACAGCCACCACCCTGGTGATCACCTCTTTAAGTTATGAGGAGCAGGAAGTGGCCATTACCGGCACCACCCTTAATATAGTCCTGAAACTAACCGGCCGCCAGATGGATGAAGTAGTGGTGGTTGGTTATGGAGTTCAGAAAGTAACCAAGGTTTCGGGGGCCATATCCACCATCAAGGGCACCGAGATCGAGAAACTTAAACCTGTTCGGGCAGAAGATGCCCTGCAGGGAAGAGCCTCCGGAGTAATAGTGATCTCCCCCGGTTCACCCGGCGCCAAACCCACGGTGCTGATCCGCGGTATCCCTTCGTATACAGGAACCGATCCCATTGTAGTAGTGGATGGAGCCATCCAGACCCTCGACGATCTCAACTCCATCAATGCCGCCGATATTGAATCTATCAATATCCTTAAAGATGCTGCCACCACATCCATTTATGGCGTTAAGGGAGGTAATGGAGTTATTGTAATTGCAACCAAGTCGGGCCGCAAGAACCAGAAGACCGAATTCGGCTATAATGGCAACTATGGCATTCAGGAAGTGCAGAATATCATCGGCGTGCTCAATGCAACTGAGTATGCCGCCATTGCCAATGAAGGCAGTAAGGTTGCCGGCGGCGAACTCATCTTCCCTGATATATCTTCTTTGGGAGTGGGCACCAACTGGCAGAATGAAATATTCCACAAGGCGCCGCTTCAATCGCATGCCCTTACAGCAAGAGGGGGTAGTGATAAGCTCATCTATTTTCTCTCTGCTTCCTACCTGGGGCAGGATGGTATAGTAGGTGGTGGCGAAAAATCTTACTTCGACCGCCTCACCGGAACCTCCAATATATCTTATAACCTCTCGCCCAAACTAACATTTACCGCCAATACCAGCTTCGTGAATATCAGGGGATCAGGTATACCGGAAAATGCCATCAACGGGGTCATCTCCAACGCACTCAATTTTGATCCCACATTACCCATATATAATACTGTACCCGGCAGTTATGGAAAATATTCTACCAGTAATTATATCCTTTCAGAAATCATCAACCCGCTCACCCAACTGGCCGACAGCTATAATGAGTCTGCCACCAACAAATTGTACGGTAAGCTGGAGATGCAGTATAGCCTGCTGAAAAATCTGAAGCTCACATCACGTTACGGTTATACCTACACGAATGTTGTGGGGAAAAGCTTTAACCCCCTCTCCTATTATGGCGCTTCTCATATCAACTCCACCCTCAATGCCGATGGATCACCAAGGGCGGGGGCGCATAATAGTGTTGCGGAATACAAGAACACCTATTTCAACTACACCTTCGAGAATTTCGGAAACTATACTTTCAACCTGAATGATCTTCACGCCTTTGATATCGTAGCCGGATTCTCCGTTGCCAAAACAACCGGTAATGCACTGAACGGTTCAAGGCAGGATGTTCCTTTCAACTCATGGGACTATGCCGATATCTCTTCTGCAACAGGTACTGCACCAGCGGCGGGACTTGATGTTGGTTCATTCCAGTACGAAAGAAGAAACCTCTCTTATTTCGGAAGGGTTAACTATGATTATGATAATCGCTACCTGGCCTCCTTTACCGCAAGACGCGATGGCTCCTATGCTTTTGGTCCGGAGAATAAATTCGCGAATTTCTATGCAGGTTCATTGGGATGGCTGGTTTCTAATGAAGCATTTTTCAAGTCATCAATCATCAACAATCTCAAGATAAGAGGAAGCTATGGCGCTACAGGAAATGAGAATGTGAGTCCGCAGTACCAGAGAATATCCACAGCTATTTACAGCTATGGACTCGGACAAAATGCCGGCTATACATTCGGAGAAAACCCAACCTCAATAGGTGCTACCATCAGCAGCTTCCGCAATGACGCGCTGGCATGGGAAAAGCAGGAGCAGATGAATATTGGATTTGACATGGCCATCCTGAATAATAAGTTTTCTATCAGCGCCGACTACTATCAGAAAAATATCAGCGGACTGTTGTTTACGCCAACACTCTCACTTTACCTGGGAACCGCGGCATTGCCAACAGCCAATATAGGTACAACAGAAACAAGCGGGGTTGATATCACGCTGAGCTATTCAGAAACTGTTGCAAAGAAGCTGAAACTGAATACCTATGTGAATTTCACCACGGCTAAAAACCTGGTAACAGAAACCAATAACGGACTCATTTCGGGTGGAGGTTATGGTATTCCTTTCCAGAGTATCACAAGATTTGAAAAAGGATTCACGCCCGGCTATTTCTATGGTTACAAGACCAATGGATTATTCCAGAACCAGGAAGAAGCTAGCAGCAATGCAGCGCAGCCCGGCGCACAGCCTGGCGATATCAGGTATGCTGATCTAAATAAAGATGGCAGGATAGATGCAAATGACCGCACCCAGATAGGTGATCCTTTTCCTGAATTCACGATGGGATGGGGATTATCGATGGAATATAAAGGCGTTGACTTCAGCTCCTTCGTGTATGCATCAGTGGGAAATGAGATCTATCGCGCTTATGAAAGAAACCTTGCCATGACCAATAAATATCGTGGGGTATTAGGCAGGTGGACCGGCGAAGGCAGCACCAATGATGCGAGATATCCGCGCTACAGTTTTGTAGATGCTAACAATAATACAAGGGCTTCCGACCGCTATATAGAAGACGGATCTTTTGTAAAGATCAAGGATATACAGGTGGGATATACATTCCCGTCAGCCTTACTGAAGAACAGTAAAATAAGCAAGTTGCGCATATACGCCCAGGTGAAGAATGCATTCACTTTCACGGAATATTCGGGATATGATCCTGAAATATCAGGCGGCATATTTGACACAGGAATTGATCGTGGAATCTATCCACAGGCAAGAACATGGTCGTTCGGAATTGACGTTAAACTTTAATGCAACAAAACTTAACAATGAAAAAGACTATCTATATAATAACCCTGGCGATACTGGTTCTGCTGGCACCGGCTTGTACCAAATTTGTTGACTACGATCCCAAGGAGGATTTCCAGATCACTGCCGAAGATTATTTCAAAACGGCCGATGATTATCAGAAGATGACGATCGGTGTTTATTCACCACTGCAATGGTTATGGGCAAATACCGTGATCGGTGATATCGCTTCAGACAATGCCGTTACAGGAGGAGAAAATGCAACGGATGTATTGGGACTGCAGCAGATAGATGATTACCAGGTAAACCCTGTTAACAGTTATCTCACAGAGGCATGGAAAGCCGCCTATGAAGGAATCAATCGCGCCAACTATCTTGAAGAGAATAAAACAAAGCTTGACTTCAGTGGAAAAGATGCACTGTATGGTGAGGTATATTTCCTGAGAGCCTATTACTATTTTGAGCTCACCAGGATGTTTGGGGATGTGCCTCTTTTTGTTGACAGGCGGCTGGGTGCATCTGATTCAAGGCAACTGACAAGAAGTCCAAAGGCAGAAGTGTATACACAGATAGAAAAAGATCTTGCAAGTGCTATTGCCAGCTTACCGGAAACCAATCCCGAAAAAGGAAGGATCACGCTCTATGCCGCCAAAGCGCTTCTTGCCAAGGTGTTGATATACCAGGAAAAATTTGAAGAAGCAGCGGCAGTACTTGAAAATGTTGAGAACTGGCCATTTGACCTGGTAGAAAATATGGATGATATTTTCCTGCAATCAGGAGAGAATGGAATTGAGAGTGTATTCGAGATCCAATATTCCAATAAGAGTCCGTTTTATGATTGGTCGAACCCGGGAAGGGGACAAGGCAACCTGGCGGTACAATCGGCCGGCATCAGAAACCTTACAGGATCAAGTCCCTATGGTCAGGGCTGGAGTATCAACCTCCCAACCCAGGATCTGGCTGATGCATTTGAAGAAGGCGACCAGCGTAAAGACGCCACCATCCTCGATATTGAAGCTTACAAAGCAGCCAATCCGCAATTCAATATTACCTACCTGGTAGCACCATATAAAAACACGGGACTTTACAACAAAAAATACCTGCCGCGTAAGGGAGAAACATCCGGGCAGGTAGAGCTGAACTACCTGAACAATTTCAGGACCATCCGTTATGCAGAAGTATTGTTGATGGCTGCGGAAGCGTATAATCGTTTACCCTCGCCCGTTACTGCCAAAGCACAGCAGTACCTGAATATGGTACGCGAACGTGCATTCGGAGACCAGTTGCATAACATTACATTATCAGGGCAGGCGCTTACAGAGGCTATCTGGGAAGAAAGGCGACTGGAGCTTGCCATGGAAGGCGACAGGTTCTTTGACCTGGTACGCACCGGTAAGGCAGCAGCAGCAATTACAGGTTTTGTTGTAGGAAAGAATGAATTATTCCCCCTTCCGCAGCAGGAGATTGATATCTCCGGACTGGAACAAAATCCAGGTTATTAATCCCTAAATCTATCAGCAATGAATACGCTAAAAAAAATATACGCTGTGCTGTTCCTACTAACCCTGATGGTTAGTTGCAGTAAGCAAAGCTTTGATGATACTGGTTTTGCAGACCAGGCTGCCGCCCCGGCCAACCTGTCGGCACTATTTGATATAACGCAGGACAATACAGGTTTGGTGACCATCACCCCCAATGGTGAAGGCGTTGCCTACTACCAGGTTTACCTGGGAGATGGTACTACGGCACCTGTTAAAATACTGCCGGGAAAAAACACCCGTCATACCTATCCCGAAGGTAGTTATGATGTAAGGATCCTGGGGATTGGCATTAACGGCCTTACAACAGAAAGTACACAAACGCTGACTGTTTCCTTTAAGGCGCCCACTGATCTTGAAGTGACGGCATCTGTTGATCAGGCAAATCCATTCCAGGTAAATGTGACTGCAAAGGCAAACTACGAAACACTCTTCAAGGTTTACTTCGGCGAAACAGCAGATGAAGAACCTGCATCATTCATGGAAAATGAAACCATCAGCCATGTTTATTCAACAGTTGGCAGTTACACCATCCGGGTGGTTGCATTAAGCGGTGGGGTTGCAACAACAGAAGTAGAAAAACTGATCACCATAGAAAATCCTTTATTACTCCCACTTGATTTTGAAGGCGCAGCGTCAAACTATCCATTCATCAATTTCGATGGAGGAGATGTAACGGTGATTGATAATCCGCAGGCCGGCGGAATCAATGGTTCCGCAAAGGTGGCAAGGATGGTGAAGAATGCCGGACAGCCATGGGGCGGAAGCGTTATCAGTCTGGGCAGGCCAATTGATTTTTCTGCCAACAAGATATTCCGCATGAAAGTTTATTCCCCGCGCGTGGGTGCAAAAGTTTTACTGAAAACAGAGAACATAAGCGATGGTAGTATCAATTTTGAAAAAGAAGTAACTACCACAATCGCCAATGGATGGGAAGACCTTGCATTTGATTTCAGCACAATCAATACTGCCAATAGTTACCAGAAGCTCGTGCTGATCTTTGAATTGGGAACTGTGGGTGATGGATCAGCGAATTTTACTTTCCTGTTTGATGATATCCGCCTTACCAATAGTCTCCCCTCGGGAACTGCGCAGATAAATTTACCGGTAAGCTTTGATGATGAAGCGGTGAACTATACTGTAACTGATTTCGGAAACAACAGCACAATTGATGGTGTTGATCCCACCAATGCTGCCAATAAAGTAAAGATCACTACCAAGCCTTCAGGTGCAGAAACATGGGCCGGAACAACCATTGGAACAGCATCCGGCTTTGCAACTGCTATTCCGCTTACCGCTACCAACACAAAGATGAGTGTTAGGGTATATTCGCCCGCAGCAGATATACCGGTCTTATTGAAGATAGAAGACCATCGTGACCCAACCTTGTCGGTTGAAACAATCACGAGAACAACCGTTGCCAATGCCTGGGAAACGCTGGTGTTTGATTTCAAAAATCATGCAACCGGAACAGCGGCATTAAATCTAGCCACCACTTATGACAAGGCGTCCATCTTTTTCGACTTTGGAACCACAGGTAACGGGAAGGTATTCTACTGGGATGATGTTGCCTTTGTAACTGGCGGATCATCGGGCAGCTTGGGATTGCCACTCGATTTTGAATCAGCAGCACTCACCTATACATTCAATGATTTCGACGGAGGGGCTGTAACCGTAATCCGCAATCCTGAAAAATCAGGGATCAATACCAGTAATACAGTTGGCAGGATGATCAAGAATCCGGGACAGCCCTGGGGTGGAAGCTGGATCGCACTAAGCAGTGCCATTGATTTCTCCGTGAAGAAAACATTTAAGGTGAAAGTGTTTTCGCCGAGAGCAGGTGCAAAATTATTGCTCAAGGTAGAGAACCAGAATGATGGTGGAATCAATTTCGAAAAAGAGGTAGCCACCACAAAGTCGGGCGAATGGGAAGAGCTGACATTCGATTACAGCGCTATCAACACAGCCAATTCATACCATAAGATCGTATTGATCTTTGACCTTGGCGCTGTTGGAGATGGATCCGCCAACTACACCTATCTCTTTGATGACATCACGCTTAATTAATCTCAACTAATCAGTCATGCGAAATAAAATCTTTTTTCTTTTCATTCTGCTGATGGCGATGCAGGTATTGCTGCTAAGCTGCCAGAAAACAGAATATGCATTTGGTGAAATTAAAAATCCCGATGCCTTAACGCTCGATATAACAATTGCCGGAACCGATGCCAATAATCCTGATGGCAATGGAACCGGACTGGTGAACATTGTATCAACTGCGAGCAATACACTCACTTACCAGATCGATTTCGGTGATGGGGTTGTGAAAATGGTGCCTTCCGGAACAACAGAATACAAGTATGGCATTCCGGGTACCAATGAATATACCATCACGGTAAATGCCATCGGAACGGCTGGAGTGGTATCCACCATCAGTAAAAAGATCAAAGTGAATGTTGTGTTCGAGATACCGGTGGCCATACTCACGGCATTAACCAATAATGACAGTAAAATATGGGTAACAGATAATGAGGCTACTGGTCATATTGGAGTGGGACCGGCAGATAATTTTGAACCCATCTGGTATCAGGCGGCGCCCAATGAAAAAGCAAGTGTTGGCTGCCTTTATGACGATGAGATCCGTTTTACGAAAGATGCCAATAACAGGGTTTATATGGAACTGGATAATAAGGGACAGAGCTTTGTGCAGGGTGCTTCTGTGGGCGCCTATGGATTCAGCGGTCCCGAGGCCTGTTATGACCTTAACACTGCCGGCTCCAAAGCGCTGATATTTTCTGATGCAACATCGGGATCAAACAGCGGCAATTCAACCGGCATACAATTCATTGTTCCGGGTGATGGTATCGTTAATTTTGCCACGGGCAGCAATAGCTATGAGATCCTTTCCATTACAGAAACCACCATGCACCTGCGAGCTATTGGAGTTGATGGAAATGCATGGTACCAGAAATTAAAAGTAAAATCATAAATAATGCGAAATCTTATGAGCATAACAATTTCGATCCTATGTGCTCTTGCGCTCTTAAGCTGCAAGAAATCAGACGGTGATGCTGCGCCAACAAATGTTGCCCCTAGCAACCTGGTTATACAGAGCACTGTATCGATGGATGGCAGCGGTAAAGTAGATTTCAAATCCACGGCCATTAATGCCAGTACCTACCAGTACGATCTCGGTGATGGAGAAAGCCTGGTGTCAACAAACGGCATCGCTTCCTATATATATAAAAAACCAGGAACCAATACCTATGTGGTAACGGTTAAGGCGAGTAATGCCAGCGGACAGAGTATTTCGAAATCAACCCAGGTTTCAGTAACCGTTGCAGGAGGAAGTGCCGAACCCCAACTGCTATGGTCAGACGAATTCAATACCAATGGCGCACCCGATCCCGCTAAATGGGGATATGATATAGGGAGGGGCGACAATGGCTGGGGAAATGCAGAGTTGCAGTATTATACCAACCGTGCGGAAAATGTTTCGGTGCAGGATGGCAAGCTAAAGATCACAGCCAGAAAAGAAAACTACAGCGGTGCCGCCTATACCTCAGCGAGGTTACTGAGCAAGGGCAAATACAGTATGAAGTATGGCCGTGTGGAGATCAGTGCAAAAATGCCGGAAGGTGTTGGAACATGGCCAGCACTCTGGATGCTGGGGAATAATATTGATGCCGTTAGCTGGCCCGCATGTGGCGAGATAGATATCATGGAACATCTTGGTCGCGACCTGAATAAGATCTATGCAACACTTCATTACCCGGGCAGGTCAGGGGGCAATGCTGATGGCAATACCAGAACCATCGCCAATGCAACCACCGAATTCCATAAGTATACATTGATATGGACGGCAAGCACTATCCAGATGCTTGTTGACGACCAGCCGATCCATACAGTTAACAACAGTTCTTCCCTTCCCTTCAATCAGAATTTCTTCTTCCTCATCAACATGGCCGTTGGCGGAAATTTTGCAGGAGCAGTTGATCCCGCATTTACGAACGCTACTTTCGAGGTGGATTATCTTAGAGTCTATGACAGGTAAGAAGTAAGAGGTAAGAGGTAAGATTTGAGGAGAGATTTGGGGAGAGAACGCCTTTGGAGCAGTGAAGAGCTTCAGAGGCGTTTTGATTTAGGGGTGCTGGAAATGGGAAGGAAGAAGTAAATTTAATTATGAGAAAAGGATTCAAGGGTATTGTGCCAAAAACGGTGGATGAGTACCTGGAATTGCAGGAACCAGAAATCAGAAGCGCCCTGGAAAAATTGCGTAAAACAATACGATCTGCTGCACCAAAGGCAGAGGAAATAATCAGTTATCAGATCCCCAGCTATAAATACAATGGAGCATTGGTACATTTCGCAGCCTTTAAAGATCACTGTTCATTTTTTGTTGTAAACAAACAGCTATTGAAAGACTTCGAAAAAGAATTGCAACCTTACAAGACCTCAGGAACTACTATTCACTTCACACCAGAAAATCCTTTGCCAGCAACTGTTGTTAAGGAGATCGTGAAAAAAAGAATTATTCAAAACAAGAGCCGATTATGAAACCATACGTTATTTGTCACATGCTTGGGTCAGTAGATGGAAAGATCAAACAGGATATCTGGGGATTCAAAGACCACCATAAATATTTTGAAGAGCCGGCCGCAAAAATAAAGGCCGATGCCTGGCTGGTAGGTCGCGTTACGATGCAGGAATTTTCAAGCAAGAAAATTCCCGCGAAGAAGAGTGTGAGTATCCGCATCCCCAAAGTTGATTTTGTTGCCAAACAACCCGCCAAGAAATTTGCGGTGGTGATTGATCCTTCCGGCAAATGTTATTGGGATACTAATATGGTTTCAACAGAGCATGTAATTGAAGTGCTCACCGAAAAGGTTTCATCTGCATACCTCGCACACCTGCAGGAGAAAAATGTTTCCTATATTTTTGGCGGCCAGGCAGAACTGGATCTGAAACTTGTTTTAGAAAAACTTAATAAGCTATTCGGTATTAAGACCGTGCGCATTGATGGTGGCGGCCATGTGAATGGATCATTCCTGAAAGCCGGACTTATAGACGAATTCAGCCTCGTGCTGGCGCCAGTTGCTGATGGCACCATCGGCGCGCTTAGTGTATTTGAAGCAGAGAAGGGATATGGGAAACGAAAGGCAACCATTTTCACCTTAAAATCAGTAAAGAAGATCTACGATGATTTTTTATGGATCAGGTATATTGTTGCGAAAGGGAAAAAACTGTAAAGCTCTCTGCGCTTTAAAAAGAAAAACAGTCACCGGTATTATTTCGCAGGATCATATCAATTTCCGATTCTGTTACTCCCGCTTTTTTCAGGGCAGGGAGTAGTTTCGTAAACAGGGTGCTATAAGGGATACTATTACCATTTTCGAAAAGATCCAGTTTATTGTAAGAGCCATTCTCAAGTACAGCCCATCCATCATCATGAGAAATCAGCAGTCGATGAAGCATGTTCCTTTTTTTGAGGAAAAGGATCATACCTGCATATTGCTCCCATGATTTTTCACTAACCCCATCCAGACTGATCCACACACCTTCATTCGCCAGCATTGCCCTTTCTTCATCGGTACCATTTTGTGCATGCACCCAGATCAGTTTCTCCGGTTTCCAGTTTGATTTCTTTAGTTGCTCAAACGCAGAAATGGCTGCCTGTCCACTCCCCGAGTGAATGGCTATAGGCAGTAAAGATTTCCTGCTTAGCAGTATAGCCGCCGCCAGCATTTTTGCTTCAATTGAATCGAGGGCAGAACTGCCGGCACCGAGTTTTATAAAGCCCGGCCTGATGCCTGTACCCCCGATACCATTGGTCCATTCTGCTTCCCAACGTGAAGCAATACCCGCAGCATTTTCAGTGAAGGCATAGGGTGGCAGGTACTTTTTATCAACCGCAGAATAGAGTCCGGTATTGGTAACAATATTAAGATCGGAGAGCTCCGAAAGCTTCTTCAGCAGGGCGGGATTCCTGCCGATAAAATTGGGCGTGCATTCAATAAGCGTGTTGATACCCTGGCCTTTGAGGCGAAGCAGTTGGGGAAGGATTTTTGCGATCACAACACTATCATCTCCCGGAACATCCACCACAGTGGCAGCCCCAATGAAATTGGTGACGATATGTTCATGAGCGAGCGTTCTTCCTATAGCGTCGGCTTTAACCTTACCTCTAACCGTCATGATGTATTTCTGCTGCGCAAACAGCGGACAAGCAGATAAGGAGAGCAACAAGAAAATTATTGACCTGGCTAACATTCAGATAATTTGATTGGGAAATGCAAACGCAGATATTTTTGCCAGAGCTAATTTAAGTAACTAAATTCAGAGAGAAGATCCTACCCCTCTACTACCCTCCTTTAGTTTCGTTGCCCCCAACATTGTTTCTTTAACCCAAATAACCATATAATGAAACAGTTATTCCTATGGGGCATGATTGCCATGTTCCTTATTTCCTGCAACAATGAGAAGCCTGCTGCCGAAAACGCAGATGAGTCCACCACCACTACCACTACCACCGCTGCTACCAGGATGCCGGCAGAAATTGTAGCGGAGTCAAAGTACATTGATATGGGCAAAAATGCCATCGCTGCGCTATCGGGCGGAGATATTGACGGCTGGATGAAAGACTATGCCGACAATGCAGTCTATGCCTGGAACAATGGAGACAGTATTGTAGGAAAGCCGGCCATCACTGCTTATTGGAAAAAAAGGAGGACAGAAGTGATCGATTCAATCACCTTTCATGATGCCATCTTTCTACCGGTGAGGGTTAACCAACCACAGAGCATTGAAGCGCCGGGTGTATGGCTGATGAGCTGGTACAGGGTGAATGCAAAATATAAATCAGGCAACAGCATGAGCCAGTGGATACACACCGATATGCATTTTGATGCCAATGATAAGATCGACAGAGTGATAATGTACCTCGACAGATCGGTGATCAGGTCGGCGGAAAGCGGCAAGAAATAAAATATGACTCAAATATGTATCAGACAACTTTCTTCTTTAAGAAAGTTGTTTTTGTTTATTAATGTGCATAATTCATTGATAACCAGACTACACTAATCTGATTGCTTAATAATTGAATGCATTTAATCAGCTCATTCAGGCCCTACTTAACTAAATTTTACCCTGTATTAACACTTTCTTATCAAAAAGAATATTGTAGTACATAATACTTTATTTTCATCCGGCTCCTTAAAATAAAAAACCATCCTGTTGTGCAAAACAAGATGGCATCACTTTAAGAAGCTTTGAAATTTTCAATCCGGGAAGATTGATTCATTAATAACTTAAAATGTAACCAAAATTATGCAAAACTTTCTTTGCATGACTTCCTGTTTATCAGGAAGAACGCTTCGCCATTCATTGTTCTTTTTAAAACTCCTTACGCTTCTGATTATCACTGTGCCTTTTGCATCAATAGCTGCCCCAACAGGCAGATATATGGATGAAGTGTTGCTTGTAGAAATCAGCGGCAGGGTCACCGATGATGAGGGCAATCCTCTCTCGGGCGTGTCAGTAACCGTGGCCGGTACCAGCAGAGGAACCACTACTGATGCCGATGGACGGTTCACCATCCAGGCGCAGCCGGGAGAGGTGTTGGAATTTTCGACGGTTGGGTTTGCTAAAACCTCCATTAAAGTATCTGCCACAGATAAGCAAATTAGCTTGTCGCTCAATAAGCAAAATACAAATCTGGAAGATGTTGTGGTGGTAGCTTACGGCACACAGAAAAAAGTAAACCTTACTGGTGCTGTTTCTACCATCAATTCAAAGGCCCTTGAAGCCAGGCCCGTACAAAATATGGGTCAGGCGCTGCAGGGCATGATCCCAGGACTTAATCTACAGGTTGGTGGACTTGGCGGCGAACTCAATAATACCATGGCTATAAATATCCGCGGGGGTGGAACAATTGGTAACACCAGTTCTGCACCGTTGATTTTAATTGATGGCATGGAGGGCAACCTCAATGCCATCAATATGCAGGATGTTGAAAGCATTTCAGTATTGAAGGACGCATCTGCATCAGCGGTGTATGGGTCAAGGGCCGCATTCGGTGTAATTCTGATTACAACCAAAAAGGGCAAAGTGGGTAAACCAACGCTCAATTATAACAACAATTTCCGCTGGACAAAGCCCCTTAATCTGCCAGAAATGCTGGATTCACACAAGTTTGCCCTCTATTGGAATGAGGCTGCAGCAAATGATGGTGAAGCTCCTAAGTTCGGTCAGGAAGTGCTGGACAGGATTGTGCAATACCAGAATGGTGAGATCGATTATGCAACTGTTCCAAATGCCAATGGTGATAGATGGCAGATGTATACAGGTTCAAATGCCAATACAGACTGGTTCAAAGAGCAATACAAAGCATCAGCTTTCTCTCAACAGCACGCGGTTAACCTGAATGGTGGAAGTGAAATGATCACTTACCTGTTCAGTGGCAGTTACCTCGACCAGGAAGGCCTGAGTCGCCACGCCAATGATGGTTTCCAGCGATACACTCTTACGGGAAAGCTCAATATGAAGTTGAACGAATACATAAAACTGAATTATACTTCCCGCTATATCCGCGAAGACTATGAGAAAGCAACACATATGTTCGATCTGTTCTATCATAACATTGCACGCAGGTGGCCAACAGTTCCGGCAAAAGATCCAAACGGCAATTGGTCCGATGCAAGTGAGATCGCACAACTCAGGCAGGGAGGCCGAACAAAAGATCAGACCGACTGGCTCTACCAGCAGGCTCAACTGGTCATTACTCCCCTGAAAGGATGGAACATTGTTGCTGACGGAAACTTCCGTATCACCAATAACAACTGGCACCAGGCATACCAGCCCGCTTACAGCTATGATGTGAATGGCAATCCTTTCCCTCTTTCTGTTGGTTGGAATTCTGCCAACTATACTTCGGTTGGTGAATACAACAGTAAAGGCAATTATTTCAATACGAATATCTATTCCGATTATGAATTCAAACTGAAGCAGGATCATGCTTTTAAAGTGATGGCTGGCTTCAATTCGGAGCTAAATAAGCATCAAACAATCAGTGCCAGCAGAAATGGATTGATAAATCCAGACATACCTGTTCTGAACCTTGCTGTTGGTGAGAACCGTGGCATTGGCGGCGAGTACCAGCATTGGGCAACATCGGGTTTCTTTGGAAGAATCAACTATAACTACAAGAGCCGCTATCTTCTGGAGATCAACTCAAGGTATGATGGAACGAGTAGGTATATGCGTGATAAGCGCTGGAACTTTTTTCCATCAGCCTCAATTGGATGGAATGTTGCAGAAGAAAAGTTCTGGTTTGTTGATAAAGTTGATATGTTTAAACTGAGGGCGTCATTTGGTGAACTGGGCAATCAGAATACCAATAGCTGGTATCCTTTTTACCTCACCATGCCGGTTGGAGTTAACAATGGCGGATGGCTGATCAACGGCGAACGACCCAATACTGCCAGCGCACCTGGACTGATCTCAACTTTCCTGACCTGGGAAAGGGTGCAGACCTGGAATTATGGATTTGACCTCGGTATGCTCAATAACAGGTTGCAACTGAATTTCGATTACTTCAAAAGGAAAACATTTGATATGGTTGGGCCCGCACCGGAGTTGCCGGTGACTTTGGGCACTGGAGTGCCACAGATCAATAATACAGATATGGAATCTTATGGCTTTGAATTGGAGGCCAGTTGGAAAGACCATATCGGAAAACTAAATTATTCTGTTCGGGCAGTACTAGCCGATGACCAGCAAAAGATCACCCGTTATCCCAATACTTCCGGATCACTTGCCAATTGGTATGAAGGTAGAATGGTTGGAGAGATCTGGGGATTCACTACTATCGGTATAGCGCAGACGAAGGAGGAGATGGATGCACATCTGGCAAAAACGACCCAGCCGCTTGGTGGTAACTGGGGCGCTGGTGATATCATGTACGCCGACCTGAACGGTGATGGTAAAGTTGATGGTGGTGCAAATACATTAAGTAATCCCGGCGACCGCAAAATTATCGGATCGTCTGCACCCAGGTTCAGGTACAGTTTTGATTTGGGTGCTGATTACAATGGTTTTGATTTGAGAGTTTTCCTCCAGGGAGTTGGTAAGCGCGACTGGATGCCGAATGGTCCCTATTTCTGGGGGGCAAGCGGAGGCATGTGGCAGTCCGCAGGTTTCGAAACCCATATGGATTATTTCAGGGATGAGAACTCCACCATGGTAAAAGCAGGCGTGGCAGGTGTAAATACGAATTCATATTTTCCAAAGCCCTATTTCAATACAGGTAAAAACCAGCAGACCCAAACCCGCTACCTGCAGAATGCAGCCTATATGCGCGTAAAGAATATACAGGTTGGGTATACATTGCCAAGGAATATGTTACGCCGGATTGGTGTAAGCAACCTGAGGATATTCTTATCAGGAGAGAACCTTTTCACCATCACCAAGATGATAGACACGTTTGATCCGGAAACTGTTGCTCTTAGTGGCTGGAACGATGGTAAAACCTACCCCCTGGCCAAGGTATTGTCCTGCGGCCTCAATGTTAACTTTTAATCATGCCAGGAAAAATGAAACAGAAAATGAAAATATCAATGATCAATATCAGGAAGACAGGTATCGTGATGTTGCTGGCCATTTCAGCAGCCGCCTGTAATAAATTCACCGATCGACCACCTTTATCCAGTATCACTCCTGATCAGTTTCTTTTAAGGGAAGCTGACCTTGCGGCCTACACTGTTGCCCGCTATAATTTCCCAACTCATGGAGGCTGGGGGCCGGGTACTTTCAGTATCGACAATCATACAGATAACCAGGCCAGCAGCGGAGCTTCTACCCGTTGGGTTCCCGGCGAATGGCGCGTACCACAAGACGGGGGCAGCTGGAACTTTGGTAATATCAGACATCTGAACTATTACCTGGAAACAGTGGTGCCCCGCTGGAAAGCAGGAACGCTCACAGGTGCTGCATCAGCCATCGACCATTATGTAGGAGAGGGATATTTTCTTCGGGCATATGAATATTTCGACAAAGTTCAAGCCTATGGTGATTACCCGATCATACGCCAAACCTTACCCGATGTTAAGGAATTGCTGGTTGAAGCATCCAAACGAAGGCCACGTAATGAGGTAGCGCGGTTTATACTTAGTGATCTTGATTCTGCCATCTCACTATTAGGTGTAAGCGCACCACAGGGGGCAAAAAACCGTTTGAACAAATATGCCGCTCTGCTCTTTAAATCAAGGGTTGCACTCCATGAAGCCACCTGGCTAAAATACCACAAAGGAACGGCACAAGTTCCGGGAGGTGCCAACTGGCCAGGTAACGGTAAGGTGGAGAATTTCAGCATAAATATAGATGCTGAAATAAGTCACTTCCTCACAGAAGCTATGGAAGCATCTGCTGAAGTGGCTGATGCTATACAACTGGTGAATAATACTAAGGAAGACGGCTACAATTCATCGGCTAATCCCTACTTCACTATGTTCGGCGACATAAATGCAGGCAAGTACTCCGAAGTATTGTTATGGAGGGCTTATGACGCTACAAAAACAATCAACCATAACGTGAATCATTATGTGAATCAGAATGGTGGAAATACCGGATTCACCCGTGGATTAGTGGATAATTTCCTTATGGCCAACGGCCTGCCTATTTATGCAGTGGGATCAGGGTATGAGGGCGACGAATATGTGAACGATGTTAAATCGGGTAGGGATAACCGTTTGCAACTGTTCATGAAGGTGCCGGGCGACCTCCGCTTTACTGATAAAATGGCCGGTGGAAATCCAATTGTGGAAGGAAATCCTGATATCATCGGTCTGGCGGAAACACGTTACGTTACCGGGTACGCGCTGAAAAAAGGAATGTCATACCTATCGGCACAGGCTGAAGGAAATGTGGGTACCACTGGCAGTATTGTATTCCGCGCTGCAGAAGCCTACCTTAACTATATTGAGGCCTCCTACTTAAAAGAGGGTACTATTAACAGCAAGGCCGATCAGTATTGGAAAGCAATACGTAGCCGGGCAGGCATTAACCCTGATTATATGATCACCGTGGCGGCTACCGATATGAATAAAGAGGCACTAAATGATTTCGGGGCATATTCCGCCGCACAAATATTATCTGATCCAATCCTGTACAATATCCGCCGCGAAAGAAGGTCGGAACTTATTGCCGAAGGACTTCGTTACTTCGACCTCAAACGTTGGCGATCAATGGACCAGCTAAAAACCAGTCCATATATCATTGAAGGCTTCCGATTGTGGGGACCGATGCAGGACTGGTATAAAGATGCAACGGGACAATCGAGGCTTATAGAAGCAGGCACTCCCGGTAAAACCGCCAACGTTTCACTGAAAACTGAAAGCAATTACCTAAGGCCTTATCGTGTGAACCTTACATCCAGCAATTTTTGGGTTAATGGTTATAAGTGGGCCTTTGCTCATTACCTGGAGCCAATAGCAATTAACCATTTCCTGCAGGCTTCAACCACAGCGGGTGATATAAATAGTTCAGTAATTTATCAAAACCCTGGTTGGCCTTTGGAGGCTAATATGGGCGCATTAGAATAAATCTTTTCTTTTTTAGTAGCAGTCGTTTGTATTATGCTTGAAGGAGGCCGGTAAGATTACCGGCCTCTATTTTTTTAATTTGCCCAATAATTATTGAGATGAAACAAAATCATTTGGCATTCCTATACTGGCGATTAAGATGTATGTTGACTAGATCAGAAGAGTTTACTATTAAGAATGCTGTATCGTACCTTAGCCACAACCAAATGAACTCATGCTCGATATAGTTATAAAAGCGCGCATTGCAAATATCAGCGAGGCCATGAAAGTAAAGCGGATACTTCCTTTCAGGCTGCGTCGAATGGTTGGACCATTTATTTTCCTTGACCATGCAGGTCCGGTGGCAGAGGTTCCTAAAACATGGTCGTCACTTGATGTAAAACCGCATCCGCATATCGGGTTATCAACGGTGAGCTACCTGTTCAATGGACAGGTAACGCATCGCGATAGCCTTGGAGTGGAGCAGGTGATACGACCCGGGGAAGTGAACTGGATGACTGCCGGCAGTGGCATAGCACATTCGGAACGATTTGAAAATCCGGCTGCTTTGGCGGGTGGGGCATTGGAGATGATCCAGACATGGGTGGCGTTACCGGAGAAAGATGAGGAATCAGCTCCATCGTTTGCAAACTATAAGCCGGAACAACTTCCTGTGTTCACTGATACGGGAGTGTGGATGCGATTAATAGCCGGCAATGCCTATGGACTAGCGGGTAAAGTGACCACCCATTCTCCCCTATTCTATTTACATGTTGAGCTGGAGCAGGGTGCCCGTTTTGGATTACCCCCTGAGCATGAAGAAAGGGGCATTTATATAGCGAAAGGTGTGCTGGAAGTAAATGGTGTCAGCTACCGGGAAGGACAAATGCTGGTATTCACAAAAGGCGCCGATTCCTTGATAAGTGCCATAACCAGCAGCACGCTGATGATGATGGGCGGTGAGCCATTGGGAGAGCGGTTTATCTGGTGGAATTTTGTTTCATCGCGTAAAGAAAGGATAGAGCAGGCAAAGGAGGATTGGAAGCAGGGAAGGATACTCCTGCCCCCTACCGATAATGAGGAGTTCATTCCATTACCAGATGATAATTCACGTCCGGCGGGCAGTGCGCCGAGGCCGGAGCCTTTATCCTGAGAAATTTTAAAAGAAAAACCGCGCGAGCCAATTATTCGGAAATGAGCCGATTGTCACCGGCTGATGAGCCAATTATTTGAATGGATGAGCCAATTAACCGGGTTCTTTTGTAAATGGATTCTTTTCAATTTCAACTTTTGTGATGGAATCTTTGAGCTCGAATTGAGATAGCCAAACCTTATTATATCCGGAAATAGGCGGGGTGCAGCCACATCTCCCCTTTTTATGAAAAATCATCAACCGGGGATCAACCTGGGATCCTCCGGGGATCCTCCGGCATAATTTTAACCGAGGCCCAACCGAGAAGGCACCGGGGCTTCACCAACCACCCCGATTGGCTCATTGGGAGGGATGGGGGGGGGTAAAAATAAAAAATGGGTTACTAAATCGGGGGTTCGTGCATCAAATATGGCGTTTGTGTATATCAATTGTCTGTTTGTCCAGTTTGATTTGGAAACCCCTGCCTCCGTAACGTATAATTGTTCTATCATGGTCAATGGAAACTCAAGTATTATTTGGATTAAAATATCTCGCAAATCCATCCGATTCTAAGGCGTTCCGAACCCCGCTCGAAGGATGCTCGAAGGACCCTCGAAGGATTGTCGAACCAATAAGCACGAACGGGTCATAGCCCTTTCACTCACCATTTCGTAATCTCATTCTTGTTCTGCTGTTTGGAGGGATGCCGAAAAAAAGTCCTTCATTATTCTTAAGTGGAAATTCCACTCTGCATAATCATTATTTTCCGTCAATAATTAATCACAGAAATTAATGGAGACAAAATCGCTGCCATAAGAGAATTGATTCGAAATTTGTACCCGACTAATAGTGGTCATTCAGACCCGGAATAAGGTGGTCAGCTTCAGTGGAATTTCCAGACCCATGACTCGTCCTGAAAAAACC
>NZ_JPHF01000009.1 GCF_000814325.1 Flavihumibacter sp. ZG627
GGTGCTCTTGCAGCAGATGAAGGGCACTACAACACACAATCTTTCAGACTCGCCAAACGTGAAGATTCTTTTTCAGCCCTAATTCATCTGTCCTTTATTCCCTACCTAAAAATCGAGGCTTACCGAGTTGTGTTCCAATGATCATGCATAGTCATTGCAGCACCTAAGGCCGAGGCCTGTGCTACCTCCGCTGTACGTAATTCATATGCAGAGAATGCTGCTGCCAGCATTTTCATATATACGTCGTTTCCACTGAACCCGCCGTCTACAAAGATCCGATTAACGTTACCCTCCTGAATAACAAGGCTTGTGCTTTCCACTTGTTTATGTACCATGTCCCCCACCAACCGATGATAGGCTTTTTCATAGCCTCCATCTGGTGCAGGATCAAATCGGAGATGCTTATAATGGTCAAAAGGTTTATCAAATTGTGCGGCAAGTTTTTTTACCTCCTGTTCGTGTTCGTAACCTAAGAACAGCCTGCTAGCTTTAACCTGCCGGCCTTCATAACTAAGGTAACAAAGACAGTCCTTTTGCAGCTCCGCATCAGTAAGTGGCTTGTCATTAAAGGGGTTGAGACTGATACACCAGGTACCGGTCGACAATAAAACAAATGGTTCCTGTAAGGTCTGCAGGTATGGAACAAGGGCAGCTGAACTATCATGTAGTCCAACTCCCACAGGGATTTTCGCCTGGTAATAACCAGCAATTCCACTGCTTTGATGAATTGGTGCCAGCTTTTTATCTATGCCTTCGCGGTACACCCAATTGTGGTAATCGGATTTATCAAAGTTCCAGAGATGTGTATGGCAGCCAATGCTGGTAATGTCAGAAAAGGCATGGCCTGTAAGAAGGTATGCGAGATACTGTGGAAGATGCAGGGCATAATGCAGCCTGCTGAACAATTCCGGATCTTCCATTTTAAGCCGGTAAAGCTGTAGACCGGAGTTCAGGCTTCCAAGTGGCGGTGACGCTGTTGCCCGGCAGAGTTCTGACCTGCCACCATAGATATCATAAAACTGTTGAAGTAATTCTTCAGGATAAGGTTTCAGGTAATTATACAGGGGTGCAATTACCTGTCCAGACTCGTCAAGCAAAACGAAACTGGCACCATAGGCCGCGCAATTTATTGCCCGCAAATTATAACCGGGATTATCCAGGATTGATTGCAATGATGAGAGCATCCAACCGGATAATGCTTTGATATCTTCGCAGGGAAAACCATCTGCATCGGTTGTTTCTTTCAGTTGTTCCTCCCTTTCCCAAACAAGCTGGTAGTCACGGTCAAACAGGATCAACTTTTTGTTGGTCTTCCCGATATCTAAAACTGCTATTACTTCTTTCGCCTCCATTATAATCCGGTTGCAACGGTTTTACTACCTCTTTCACGGATCAGTTCCTTCCTGATATTAAGTGATCTGAAGCTTTCGAGCGGATCAAGTGCGCCACCACTGCGAAAACGCGCCTCCGCCACTATCGGGCGCACATCAGTTCGGAAGCTCTGCTGCAAAATTTCCTGGGCTCTCACCACATCATTGGATTGCTGTGCTTCCTCCAGTTTTTTACGGTCAAGTATCAGCGCCTGCGCATATGCAATGAGGATAGCTTCCACTGATTGAAGCAGGTCTTCCAGCGGGTCCTTTACATTGTGTGAAGCGTCGATCATCCATCCCAGTTCGGATGCATGGTCCATTCCACGGGCATCCATCCCCTCCACCAGTTCATTGAAAATAAGGAAGAGCTGGTAGGGCCTGATACTTCCAACCGTAAGGTCATCATCACCATATTTACTGTCGTTGAAATGGAAGCCGGCAAGTTTACCTTCCATCAGGAGCAGTGCCACTATCTGTTCGATATTGGCATTGGGAAGATGATGCCCAAGGTCAACCAGCGTATAAGCCTGTGGACCCAATTTATTGGCGAAGAGCAGGGATTGGCCCCAGTCGCCCACTGTCATCGAATAAAAATTCGGCTCAAAAGCTTTGTATTCCACAAAAAGTTTCCAGTCGGCCGGCAGTTGTTTATAGATCTCCTGAAGACTCTCCAGTGTATTCTGGAAGGCCCGTCGGAAGTTCAGTTGACCGGGGAAGCAGCTTCCGTCGCTGAGCCAAACGGTCAGTGCCTTAGAGCCTAACTCAATTCCATGGCGGATCACTTCAATATTATGGTCGATGGCCTGTCTTCTTACGGCGGCATCCACATGCTGCAGTGAGCCGAACTTATAACTGAGCGATTGGCCGGGTTGGTCCTGGAATGTGTTGGAGTTGACGGCATCGAAGGCGAGATCCAGTTGGGCAGCTTTGGTGCGGATAGCAGCATAATCTTCCGGAATATCCCAGGGGATATGAAGTGAAACGGCGCCGCTGCTTCGGTTGAGGGCATGAAGCAAACCGATATCATCCAGTTTTTCTTCAAGGTTTCCGGGTTCACCGGCACCAGAGAATCTACCAAAGCGGGTGCCACCTGTTCCCAGCGCCCATGATGGGATAGCCACATTGAACGCCATTAGCTTTTGGATAACAGTTTCAATACCGGCAGCGCCCGCCGCATGAAATTCGAATTTTCGTTTATGTTCCGCGAGCAGGGGTTGGTTCAATTCCTGGATGCGGGATAGATCTAAGTGCATAGAATCGTTCTTTTTATATTGTGGTCAACGTATGAAGGCGGCAGCTACCCCGCCATCAACATTCAGTGTGTTACCGGTGGACTTATTCAGTAGTCCACCAACAAAAGCAAAGCAGGCATTAGCGATATCATCGGGCAGGATGGTTTCGTTCAGCAAGGTGCGTTTGGCATAATAAGCCGGCAGTTCTTCAACGGTGATGCCGTAGGCTTTGGCCCTTCCTTCTGCCCATCCGCCACTCCAGATATTACTGTCGGAGATCACCGCATCGGGGTTTACCGTATTAACGCGGATCTTGTCTTTACCCAATTCAGCGGCCATCAACCGGCTTAGGTGTGCCTGTGCAGCTTTGGCGCTGCCGTAACCGGCATTATTTGGCCCTGCCAGGATCCCATTCTTAGAAACCACATTGATGATATCGCCTCCCATCTCCTGTTTTCGCATAACGGCAAGTGCAGCCCTTGAAACAAGAAACTGGCCTTTTATAAGGATATCATAAAGTCTGTCGAGGTCCTGGATGGTATGCTCTTCTATTGGTTTAGAGATGCTGATGCCAGCATTATTAACCACGATGTCGACCCCACAGAAAGCGAGGGATGCAGCATCAAAGGCTGCTGCAATAGAATTTTCGTCGGTCACATTCAAAGTGCAGGATGCCACATTATCTTTTCCAAATTCACGATTGAATTCTGCTATTGCACCATCAAGCCTTTCCTGGTTGATATCGTTGAGAATGACGCAGGCGCCTTCGGCAGCAAACTTTCTGGCGATGGCTTTTCCGATGCCTCCGGCACTTCCCGTTACGAGGGCGATCTTTCCGCTGAGGGGTTTAGGCCTGGGCATCCGCTGAAGTTTTGCCTCTTCGAGAAGCCAGTATTCAATATTGAAAGCTTCCTGGTGTGGCAGGGATGTATATTCAGATATGGCTTCGGCACCACGCATTACATTGATGGCATTGATATAAAATTCGGAGGCCACGCGGGCGGTCTGCTTGTCTTTTGCAAAGGTGAACATGCCCACGCCGGGAACCAGGATGACAACAGGGGTGGGGTCGCGCATGGCGGGACTATCAGCATGCTTGCAGCTGTTGTAGTACTCAGCATATTTCTGCCGGTAATCTTCAAAATGAGGAGTTATCCGATGCTTAATTTCCTCTGCGGGGGAGTGAAAATCATCACCCGACAATTCCAGCACCAGGGGTGATATCTTGGTTCTAAGAAAATGGTCGGGACAGCTGGTTCCCATCGGTGCCAGCCGGCTCAGGTGATGACTATTGATAAATTGGAGAACTCTGTCGTCATCCGTAAAATGACCGATCATCCTGTTCATGGAAGAACATAGTCCTCGCAGGATGGGCGCTATGGCTACCGCAATGGTCTTGCGTTGAGCTGGTGGGAGTGATACTATCCTTTCTCCGCCAAACACTGCAGTTTGGTTTTTAATGGTGGAATCAATGTACTCAGAACAACGTTCGATCACTTCGAGGGTATTGATATAACTCTCGTAGGCGGTATCACCCCAGGTGAAAAGCCCATGAGAGCCCAACATGATTCCCCTGATTCCCGGGTTCTCATCGAGGCATTGTTTTAATTTCAGTCCAAGGTCAAAACCCGGCCTTTGCCAATCAACCCAGCCGATGGTTCCGCCAAATAGTTCGTGTGTTATCCGCTTACCATCTTTTGCAGCGGCGATGGCAATAGCCGCATCGGGGTGAAGGTGATCAATATGCTTGAAGGGAAGAAACCCATGAAGCGGGGTATCGATGGATGGGGCCCTAGAGCTTAGGTCATAGATACAATGGTTGAACAGTTCCACCATTTCATCTTCTTGCTCAATGCCTTTATAGATAGCTTTTAAACTGCGGAGGCGGTCCACGTAAAGTGCTGCCAGTCCGTTCCGTTTCATGGTACCGAGGTCACCACCCGAACCTTTCACCCACATCACTTCCACCTGTTTGCCCGTGAGTGGATCAGCAGCCATCGCTTTACAAGAGGTATTGCCTCCGCCATAGTTAGTGAGCCGAAGATCGGCGCCAAGGAGATTGGAACGATACACCAGTAAGGCGACTTCATCACCTTCCATGGTAGCGGCTATTGCATCTTCCCACAAATAACTTACGTATTTGAAAGACCTAAGAACTTCTGCCATAATATTCAATTATCAATCAGTTATTAAAATAAAAATCATCACACCGACATGGAGTTTCCAATACCTACCAGTATTACCGAAAGGAAGATGGTCAGCAAACCCAGGACAAAAATCCCGAGTACTTTCTTATCCACTCCTTTCCATTCTTTCAGTGCCAGTCCCCAGAAATTAGAGACCAGGATTATGAACGCCATATGAAGGATCCAGGAGGAGGCTCCATTACCAAGTTTGCTTTCGCCCATACCATAGAAAAAGAACTGAAGGTACCAGGTAGTTCCTGCCAGTGCAGAGAACAGGTAGTTATTGGCCAGTGGTGAAGATTTATCGGTATAGTCTTTAAAGGATCGGTTTTTGAAATTCAGGTATACACACCAGATGAGATTGGTGGTGAGTCCGCCCCATAGCAGTACCACATAGGCAGCATTATTCTGGAACAGAGGATTGAAACCCCGGCTGACGGAGAGTTTAGAGAGTTCATCACCGGCTTCGATTCCGTAGTTGAAGCAGGCGCTGAGTATTCCGGAAATGATGGCGAAGGTGAGTCCTTTTTTCAGGTTGAATTCTTTCTGCGATTCAACACGGGTGGCGAGAGAGGCCTTCAGTTCCTTGCGTCTTCCGGCATAACCGCAGATGGCGATACCTATGAGGCATACCAGCACTCCGAGAAGTACCAGTTGTCCGCCATTTGAAGCAAGCATCTGCGAGAAGGTGATCTTGCCTTCAGTTGGGGCGTAGTTGTAATAAATGGCGGGGAGCAGAGAACCGAGGGCAGCGGTTAATCCAAGCAGAACAGAGTTACCCAGCGACATGCCAAGGTAACGGATTCCCAGACCATAGGTGAGTCCGCCAACACCCCAGAGTACACCCCAGAAATAAGTCCAGCCCAGCGTAGACGAACTTGCCTCTTTGATGATTGAACCAAATCCAGGTACGGTAAGCAGAGCTGCGAGGGGAGGTACTATAAGCCAGGAGAAAAGTCCGCCGATGATCCAGTAAGATTCCCATGACCATTGGCGGACTTTTTTAAAAGGAACATAAAAACTTCCTGAGGCGAAGCCCCCGATAAAATGAAAGAGAATTCCAAAAATAGCCTGCATCGTTTTGGTTTAATTGTAAAGCGTACTACCATGGAAGTTAATCAATATGGTAAAACCAATACGATGTGCAGGTGAAATGCTGTTGCGGATTAATTGAACAGATCCTTGAAATCGGCCTTTATCTCCTTCCATTTATTGTCGGCCTTACGGAAAGTTGTATCAAGACTTTGTTTTGTTTTTTCCCAGGTTGTTTCAGAGCTGTTCTTTATTTCATCGAGTTTCTTTTCCAGTTCAGTGCGATCCTCTTCCAGTTCTTCGCGTGCTTCCCGGCTTTTCTTACTACCATCTTTTTCAAGTTTGTTGATCCGGGCATCCAATTCTTTCATCCGCGCATTGATCTCTGCTTCAGCTTTAGCCTTTTGTGATTCCAGGTATGCTCCGGCAGAATCGGCTTTCATTTCAAGCCCTTCTTTGATCTGTTCAAGTCCCTCTTCAATTTTTTTGTCGGCCGTGTCCTTTGTTGAAGGCTCAGTGCAGGAGAAAAAAACTAAGGCTGATAAAATGAAAATAACATTCTTCATACAAAAGATTTTAAGATCAATACTTCAATAAATATACCACAGTAGTTGCTCTATCTTCTCAAATGCGTTATTTTAAACCCTAATATGAAACAGACTCTTCTCCTCTTCTTTCTTTCGATTAGCATTATATCAACCATTAGAGCACAATCGAAGCCGGAAAAAATCGCAGCACTGGTAAAATATTATTCTGACGAGGGACTATTTAATGGTTCTGTATTGGTGGCGCAGAAAGATGAGGTGATCTACAAAGGGGCCGTGGGAATGGCCAACTTTGAATGGAATGTTCCAAATACCACGAATACAAGGTTCAGGCTGGGATCTATAACCAAGCAATTCACTGCAATGCTGATCATGCAGTTGGTGGAAGAAGGAAAGGTTCGACTGGATGGAAAGATCACAGATTATCTTCCCAACTACCGAAGAGAAACGGGTGAGAAGGTAACCATTCACCATTTGTTATCACATGGATCGGGAATACCGAATTATACTGACGATGACAGCTTCTTTCCCAATTCAGGAAAATATTACAGGGTGCATGACTTTATTAAAACCTATTGCAGTGGCGACCTTGAATTTGAACCAGGAAGCCGGTTCAATTACAGTAATTCGGGATACTTCATATTGGGGGCTATTATAGAAGCGGTTAGTGGTAATAGTTATGAGAAGCAGCTGCAGGTAAAGGTCCTGGATGTTGTGGGTATGAAAAATACCGGTTACGACATGCATGAGTACCTGATTGAGGCCAGGGCAAGTGGATATGAACAGAAACTGGAAGGTTATAGGAATGCCGCTTTCCTGAATATGGCCCTGCCTTATTCAGCAGGTTCGCTTTATTCAACGGTGGAAGATCTCCATCTATGGAACCAGGCACTTTATAGCAATAAATTGTTGGGTGATTCACTCAAGCAGAAAATGTTTATGGGATATCTTCCTATGGGTGGAAGCATGAAATCGGGTTATGGCTGGTTTATTGAGAAGATCCCTACGCAGGATAGTTCTAAGTTCATTAACATGATCTGGCATAGCGGAGGAATCAATGGTTTCCTCACTGAACTGGCAAGATTTCCGGAGGAGCATAATTTTATAGTTGTACTGGATAATACAACGGGTGCTACTACTCCCCTTTTCCGTGATATCATTGCTGTACTTTATGATTTACCGCTTGAGTCTAAGAAGAAAACATTTGCCAATGCTGTACGTAAGCAGATAAGGGCGAGTTCGGTTATTGCTGCATGTGATAGCTTTATGGCACTTACAGAAACACAGAGGAATGAGTATGATATGGCGGTTGCGGAGTACCTGTTGAATCGCTGGGGATATGAACGACTGCGCGAACAAAAGGATGCTGGGGGCGCGTTGAAGTTATTTGAACTGAATACGAAATTATTCCCTCACTCTTCCAATGTATTTGATAGTTATGGGGAGGCGCTGGGAAGAATTGGCAAGTACGAGGCAGCTGCTGAGAATTACAAAAAATCACTTGAAATTGACTCCAGTCATAAGCGCCGTATACAGGGAATTATCGATGCCTTTACTTACCGGCCAGATACTTTAAGGGTTAAGATAGATGGCCATGTGATGGTACTATATAAAACGGGTAACAAGGGACCGGTGGTAGTGCTTGAGGCTGGCGGAAACAGTGATCATAGCTGCTGGAGCAGCATTGTTCCGGAGTTGTCAAAGGTGGCCATTGTAATAACCTATGACCGACCGGGTTACCGCGATTCGGAAGCCTGTTCGCAGAGCCGTACTGCAAACCGAGTGGCGGAGGAACTGCACCAGGCACTCAACAAATCTGGCATTAGTGGGCCATATATTGTAGGGGGTTGGAGTTGGGGTGGCGCATTTGCCCGGGCCTTTGCCGCGTTGTATCCTGCAGAAACGAAGGGTTTGTTGCTGGTGGACCCTGCTACAAAAGAAAGTTATGCACAGATGGCTTTGAAATACCCCGATGAATTCACGCGATTGGTCATAACCCGGAGTGCCATCAACATTGCTGCACAGGATGAGTTTGATGCGATGATGCCTGCGATGAACCAGGCATCCAGGTCGGATAAGTTGTATAAGGGGAAAACCGAGCTTTTGATTGCGGGTAGTTTAAGGGAATGGTCGGCATCCGAAACGCCACTCAAAAAGATATGGATTTCCGAACTACAGAAATGGTCAAAGCAGCAGCCAAATGTTCGTGCGCAGGTAGTTGAGTCAGGGCATTTTATACAGCGCGAGAAACCTGAAATTGTGATTGCCGCGTTGAAGAGATTGATGGGGCAGTAATGAACTTAATTCCTGTAAAGCAGCGCTATATTATAATTTCCGGATCTAAATTTTTTAAGCTTTTTAGTAAGTTTCTCTTTATTCTTTTTAATCTGAAGGTAACGATGGTCTTTAATACCGATGGTGCCATCCTGCCGAAGGGTTACTGATACGGGTTCACCAAAACTGCGACTCTTACCTGAATACCTGTTCCATTCGCCTGCCCTTTCCCAAACAGGCCGGTAAAGAGGGTCTTTGTATTTTTTCCGGGCAGGAGTGCCGCATAAGGAGTAGTTGACATTAAGGAGGCCCGGTCCGGTCATCACAAAACTTTCACAGGCATATACCGTTGCATTGCCAAGGAGCCTGCTCAAACCGATCATCAGTGAGTCGCCATTCATTTTGTGCGCGGGGAAATCTTCTATGGCGGGGAGCGTAAAACTGGCACCCCCGTAGCAGGAACCGATACCAACCTGTGTGGTGGTGTCGCAATAGGGAGATAGTTCTTTCAGATGGTGGGTGGCCAAGCTATCCTTGATTGCTGCATAAGTAAAATCTTCCTGCCCAATAGAGAATAATGATTTCCGACTGGCATATTTGCCATGACTGTCGAACCAGATATTCCCGATCATTGCTTTCTCCTTATCCAGGGTGGCTTTTATCTTTTTAACAGCATTGGCTGAGCTGGCTGCGGTAACCAGGTAAAGTTTATTTCCATGAAAGATCCGCATCAACCTTACCTGCATCTGGAAGCTCAGGAATGAAGGATCAATTTTCTTCATTCGGGGCGATACGATAAAATTCAATCTCCTGCGGTAATCCGAGGAACTTATGGCGGGGGGCAACATTGAAATTCTGTCCCTGAATTTGCCAAATGATTTAAGATCACCATTGATAATAAACTTTTCATTTTTCTGCAGGATTTTAATGCTTTTAATCCTATGAAAATAAAAGCTCGCTGGCTTCTTTGAATTACCTCCTTTATTATCCCGCTTTTTACAGGGATCAGCATGGAGTAAACTATCCTCCACCACTATTATCCATCCCACGAAACGATTTCCGCTGGTGGTGATCAGCTCAATTTTACAGGGAGGCATTTCGGAAGTCAATGTTTGTGCATATCCTGGTTCCAGAAGGAGCAATAGCAGCACTGATAGTATCGATTTCATCGTTGGAGGTTTAAGGAGTTATGAAATAAGAAACCAGGTGATGAAGTCAAATCTAAGTTCAGGAGAAGCGGAAGTCAAGCAGCAGTTAGCGGCCTGATAGCCTCATTACACAACTCACTCGGATGGATTGGGAATTGGTGAAATGGAAGTTTTACGAGAGTGGTTATCCAGTTATCATGCTTTAAGAGACAATTATCAACCCGGAATGTATATCCACCAAGTGGATAGTATCATAGGGTATTGTAAATATTACCTTGAAGAGAGAAATGGTCAAATCAGTAAATCTTGCTAACTTAATAAGGGCATGAAAAGATTATCCTTCTATTGGAAATACCAGCTTACAGGCTGGATCGTATTTACAGCGGTACTTTTCTTCTTTAACGACAGGATCTACCACGACAGTAAATATTTTTCCCCCATTGCAGTAACAGTTATTTTATTAGGGATTCTCACTACCAACCTTATTAAAACAATCATTAAGTCGTTTGGCATTTTCAAAAACAAGTTCTCCAGGCAACTTATACAATTAGCATTAATCAATATTACTGTATCAATTATTGGAACCGGTCTGTGGATGACCATAATGGTGAATATCGGTCTATGGATCATCAAAAAAAGAGGGGAAGGGTTCTGGTTACCAAAATTGAATGAAGAATTCTTCTTTAATCTTTTCCTGGTACTACTGACCTTATCAGGTTGGACGCTGATCTATTTTCTCTTTCATTATGTAAGAAGGGTGCGGAAAGAGGAGCGTTTAAAAACTGCCTATAAGCTGAAGAAGGCAGAACAGGAATCCAAAGCATTGCGTGCACAGATGAACCCACATTTCATCTTTAACAGCATGAATTCTATCAAAGCTCTTATACAGGAAAACCGCATAGAGGAAAGTATCGTTTACCTGACCACTTTTTCAAAACTGATGCGCACGTTGATCAACAATGCTGACAAGAAGGAGATCACGTTGTATGATGAGATCGAAACCTGTAAGCTTTATCTCCAGCTTGAGTCGATGCGGTTTGATGAGAAATTTACCTATGAAGTGAAAGTGGCGGAAAATATAGATCTCAAATCGGTGCAGGTACCCGCGCTGATTATTCAGCCTTTTATTGAGAACGCAATCTGGCATGGTATAATTCCAAAAAACAACAAGGGTCATATAAGTTTGAAGGTAGAGAAGAATAACAACGAAGTAGAGATAATTGTAGAGGATGATGGCATTGGGAGAAAATTATCCACGCAAAATATAGCCCCTTCTAATGGCACCCATACGAGTAAAGGTATTGCCTTAACAGCTTCTCGTTTGAAACTGGATAATTTATTGAAGCACCGGAAAGGTGGACTCAGTATTACTGACAAAGAAACTGCGGCTGGCAAAAGTGAAGGGACCAAAGTTGTCTTATCCTTTGCAGAAGAATAATAGCACCCATCAGAATGATACGATCAATACTTATAGATGATGAGCAACACTGCCTTAAATCGCTTCAGAACGATTTGAAAAAATATTGTCCATCAGTGACCATTGTGGACATCTGTTCAAACGGAAAGGAGGGTATATTATCAATCAAAAAACATCATCCTGATCTTGTTTTTCTGGATGTACAGATGCCGTGGATGAGTGGATTTGAAATGCTGGAGATATTGGAGGAGGTTAATTTCTCTATCATTTTCACCACTGCCCACGATGAATTTGCGGCAAAGGCGTTCCGGATAAGTGCCATTGATTACTTATTGAAACCAATTGATTCTACCGATTTACAGGAAGCCGTAAAAAAGGTTGAAAACAAAATGAATTCGGGGAATGGTTTACAGCATATAAATACATTCCTGGAGAATATACGTAAGCCCTCGGGCAATCAAAAAATTGCGCTTCCGCAGCGGGAGGGTTATGAATTTGTAGATATATCTTCGATCGTATACTGCTATGCAGAAGGAGCCTATACAAAGATTTTTATAGCAGACAAGAAGGCCATGCTGATCTCCAAAACATTGGGAGATATTGAAGAGTTGCTGCCCGCTGAGATATTTCAACGCATACATCATTCAACCCTGGTTAATCTGAATTATATCCTGCAATTTCTTAGGACCGACGGGGGGAATGTTGTTTTAAGAACCGGCGAAAAGCTTGCGGTAAGTAAGTCGAAGAAAGATAATCTGCTTGAAAAACTTGGACTAAAAAAATTTTGATATGCGCAGCTCATATTCTTACTCACAAAGGTTAATAGCTAACTCTTACTGTTTCATTCTCTATTGGTTTTTGTGCAGTACATCCCCGATTATTGCGCAGGAACGAAATATGAAGGTTCAACGATTTGAGTATTATTGGGCCAAGAATCCCGCTTCAATGCCGGTTATACTCTTGCAGGAAGAAACTTATAGGAAGCATGTG
This sequence comes from Flavihumibacter sp. ZG627, assembly GCF_000814325.1. Taxonomy (GTDB): domain Bacteria; phylum Bacteroidota; class Bacteroidia; order Chitinophagales; family Chitinophagaceae; genus Flavihumibacter. Next base: position 12,198 of record NZ_JPHF01000009.1, read on the forward strand.
GAAAGCATTTTTGCGAAAGCAATTACGAATCAATACCAGATCAGGAGGACGGCTTTTAACCTTACCATTAAGAAATTGAATCCCTTCCAGGAGTATCCAAAGTTCAAAACCGAGTTAGCGGAGAAAAGTCCAACATCTCTTTATCTTTTTCTTCAGATTTTTGAACGCTTCCAGTTCCATCCCGGTCTTAATGATAACGATATTGTTCAATCCAGTAGCATAGAGATCAAGTGCAGGATCCTGGATGGGGTAAATGGATCCGCCCTCCTTGATAAAACATTTACAGTAGATATTCACCGCGATAAGGCATCCGCGGGACAGATTATACTTACCAGACTACCGGCCCACCCTGCAGTATATATCAGCGCATTTGACAGCATTGCATCATGGATTTTTCAGCCTGCGGACATAGCTCTACGTGAACTTTATCTTGAACCAGCCTGTATGTATTCAGCAAAAGGAATTCCGGCCGGGGTCATAAGAGAATTGGATTCCTTTGAATTAACTGCTTTGCCCCAAAAGATAATACAAACGCGGCGTCGGCCCAACCGAGGCGGTAATGTTGCCTCTGGTGCCATAAGCCTGATAACAGGGGTTGGTATCAGCAAATCGAAGTCGGCAGATTACAGGGCTATTTTCCCCTTTATAGCAGGGAGTGATACAGTAAAGTGTGTTATTGATTACAGGGAGACTGTAACGGCAGATAGAACAGTGGAGAAAACAAGGAACGATGACGGATCGCAATCTGTATCTACAGAAGCGGGTGAATATGGTGCTCCTGAAAGATATACCGATCCCAATGAAAATCAGTTTATCATGGTTGGGCGGGATACTATAGGCTGGTTTACTCTTTCCTATGAACCGTCAACAAAAAGCCACCAGAATCAGACGCAATACTGGAATGGAAAAGACAGCAGTAGTATTGGGGTGTTAAATGATAAATGGAAAAACTTCTCTGCGGGGACCGGTTTAACCATTTGGGGCAGGACGAAGGATAAACAGTTCCGGATGCAGGGATCTTCTGAAATGCAGGCAAAGATGTTTTACATCGAAGAATACCCGGCATTGATGACCATCGGAAAAGACGGGCCGGTTAAGGCTTATGCTTATCATGAATTGACGCCCGAACAATTGAGGATATTTATTGCACTTGCATCCATTCCCTTTGGGTTTTTCCAGAGATAAAGAGGAAGGAATGTTTAGATTATTAAAGCGATAAGGGCGTACCCGTTAGGATACGCCATTCATATTTACACACTAAAAGAATAAGGCATATACTTGGTCTCCCCTGAACGTATTTTCAATTTGTGGCACTGAATTCTTTGAACGGAGTGCAAATCCGATATTCCTGTAAACTGTATGCTCACCAGAAATAGTGCAGAATGGACACGAAACATGTTCGAACATCCTCCGAACATGTGTCAGACACCTTAAATTGCGGGCATGGAATATTTCAGGCAGTTGCAGGCATTGCTGGACAATGAGCGGGAGGAAGATCGTGTGCAGTTTGAAGCCCTAACCCGGCATATGCGGATCAGCGAAAAGCGGGAGAATGGCATGACATGGTTTCCGATTGCTTTAAGAGGAACTGAGCCGGGCAGGGGAGATTACCTGACTATTGAGATCGAGCGCACATCGCACCAGGAACTCCAGCACCAATTCCGTTTTGGAATGTCAGTAGCGTTTTTCTCCAATCACGATGTGCAAAATGACCGGATGGAGGGCATCATTTCCTATATCAGCGGCAACCGGATGAAGGTAGCCTTAAGGGTGGATGAGCTTCCCGATTGGAGCCGGGATGGGAAGCTGGGAATTGATGCCATATTTGACGAGAACAGCTATAAGGAAATGCAGCAGGCCCTGAAGCAGGCGAGTCTGTTGTCGGAAAAGCATAAAGAGGGTCGCCTGGTTCGTATACTTATGGGATTGGAGCAGCCGGAATATCATCATGATCCTGAATTTGGCGTACTGCTGGCAAAACTTAGCGGTAGGTTGAATGAATTCCAGTTGAAGGCAGTAGAGAAGATCCTTTCCGCCAGAGATATTGCAGTTGTTCATGGTCCGCCCGGAACGGGTAAGACCACTACCCTGGTGCAGGCAATAAGGGCACTGGCCAGGGGTGAAAATGGGCAGGTACTGGTTGTGGCACCGAGCAATGCGGCGGTTGATCTGATAAGTGAGAAACTCTCAGACGAGGGATTGAATATTGTTAGAATCGGAAATCCTGCCCGTGTACAGGAAAAACTACTCCGGTTGACGCTTGATGAAAAAATTGCCACCCACAATAGTAGTCGTGATATTAAACGCTTACGAAAGCAGGCTGCTGAGTACCGTGATATGGCACATACCTATAAGCGCAGTTTTGGAGCGGCTGAACGCGAACAGCGGAAGGCTTTGTTTTCAGAAGCAAGAGCTATTCAGCAGGAGATAGAACGATTAGAAGAATATATTTCGGATGACCTGCTATCAAAAGCTGAAGTAATTACTGCTACGCTGGTTGGAGCATCGCATTACACAATACGGTCAAGGCGCTTTCAAACGGTGGTGATAGATGAGGCGGCACAGGCAATTGAGCCCGCCTGTTGGATACCAATACTGAAAGCACAAAAACTGGTTATGGCGGGTGATCATAACCAGTTGCCGCCAACCATTAAGTTGGTACAACTATCAAATGGACTGAATACAACATTGATGGAAAAGGTAGTAGAAATACATTCTGAGGCAGTGGTACTGCTGCAAAAGCAATACCGTATGCATGCAACTATAGCAGGGTTTCCTTCAAAAGAATTCTATGACAACAAACTGGAAGCAGATGATTCAGTTGCTTCGGAGATATTATTTCGGGGAGATAATCCGATGCAGTTTATTGATACGGCGGGCTGCGGGTTTGAAGAGAGTAAAGAAGGAAATAATATTTCTAATCCGGAAGAAGCTGCATTCGTCGTAAAACATTTATCATTATATATCCAGGAGATGAATGTGTATTATAAAAAATCATCCTATCCGAGCATAGGAATAATTTCTCCGTATAGGCATCAGGTTGAAATTTTGAAGGAGCAGATAGCTTCATCCGGCATATTATCATCTTATTCTCAAAGGTTGACAATAAGCACAATTGATAGTTTCCAGGGACAGGAAAGAGATATCATTTATATCAGTCTGGCCAGGTCTAATGCCGAATCTGTTATTGGTTTCCTTTCAGAAGTGCGGCGTATGAATGTTGCGATGACAAGAGCTAAGAAAAAACTTGTAATAGTGGGCGATAGTGCCACTCTTGCAAGCTTTCCCTTTTATGCTGATTTGATCAACTATACGCAGGAACAAAATGCCTATGTGAGTGCATGGGAATTTTAGATCTTAAGTTTACCTTCAATTCCATCATCATCCACATCTGCACCTGTCAATGCTGCGAGAGATCTTTTCATGAAGGCAATAAACTTTCCATTCTTTGTATCCCAATAATAACAATCGACCGGTCTTATCTTTATGATAGTCACTTTCGGATCATCTTTCCCTGTGAACCATGCATTGGCAAATTCAGTCCAATATTTGTCTATTGTGGCTTTATCCGTAAATACGGAAGCTTCTCCATATATGGAAAGATATTCTGAACTGCCATTATTCTGGAAGTAGAGTTGGACCCTGTTATCGGTAGCAATTTCTTTATTCTTATCACTGTCGGCGGATGATATGAACCAGATTGCACCTTCTTCATCCACTTCCTGAATACTCATAGGACGTGATGCTGCAGGCACAGAAGAAAGATTTGTTACAAACATGCACATACGGCAGTCTTCTGCAATTTCCTTCAGTTTTACCAGGGCTTCCTGGTCAGAAAGGTTTTCAAAACTGTCCATTTGATTCTTGCTCATACAGAATGATTTTAATATATAAAACAATTGGGCACCCATTAGACGGGTACCCAATTGTTTAAATATTCATGCCAGTTAATTATACAGAATTGTTGCTTTCAAAGGGAAACCAGGTTAAATATTTGTTGATTTAATTCCACCATTAATCAAACCAGACGTATTCTGCATTACCCCGAGGAATTATCTCACTTCGGTTGTTTTTTCGACCCGCGTAACGTTTCCAAGATCATCTTTTTCAACCGTGGTGGTGGTAGTGGTCTTTTTCGTTGGTTTTTTACCACTTGAAGCCGCCCAGATGATCAGCAGAAGTGCAACTACACCTGCTGTTATCCACATCCAGTTGCGCTCAAAGAATGATTCAACTTCTACGGCATCAATTTCTACCTCTTGCGCAAAAAGGCCGGAGCTAATTAAGGCCAGTGCAGTACTGGCGAAAATGTATTTCCAATTTGAATTTTTCATAAACCAGTATTTTTTAAATGGAAATACAATAATCAGGCCCGGCCTAATCCATCCAGATTACTTGTTCAGCAAGCCATCTACTGTGATTGCTACATAATAGAGTCCGCCAATGGTAGGACCGGCAGCATACTGAATGTATCGTTGATTGAATGCAATGGCTGCGCCTAATCTGATCAACAGATAGTTTATAAGAGGGGCGACACCAGCCGGGCAGTTCGTTCTGAAAGTTTTTTTATTCTGCCCCGTTGGTTCCAGGATTCCTTCTCAATCTTCTCTGCATCTTTAAGGTCATCGTAAAATACATCGGCCAGTTCATTAGCGAGTTCTTCATCATACACTACCGCGTTAACCTCAAAGTTAAGATCGAAGCTACGGGTATCCATATTTGCAGTACCAATAATTGCTACTTTACGATCGGCCACCAAAGTTTTGGCATGTACAAAGCCTTTTTGGTAGAGATAGATCTCCACCCCCGCATGCAGCAATTCCTCATAATAGGAACTGGAAGCCGCATTCACCAGTTTGGAATCTGAAACACCCGGCACAAGCAACTTAACAGATAATCCTCCCAAAGAAGCAATGCATAAGGCATCCATGAGGCTTTCACCTGGAATAAAATAGGGTGTGGTAATCAGGATCTCTTCTTCGGCCAGGTTTATGGCCTGCAATAACGAGAATAAAATGGTGGGCATATCTGAATCGGGCCCGCTTGCAGCGATCTGCACCAATTTCTTACCTTTTTTGGGAAATGAATCCATAGAAGGGAAAAAACTGGTATCTGGTTTAAGTCTGCTACCGGCGCAAAAATTCCAGTCGCAAAGAAATAAATATTGCAGGTAATAAACACCCGGACCATCTATGCGTAAATGGGTATCGCGCCAGAAAAGTGTATTACCATTTCCATTTTGATTGATATACTTATCACTGACATTTATTCCACCGATAAAGGCTGTTTGTCCATCAATCACAATGATCTTCCTGTGATTACGGTAGTTGATCCGGTTAGCCAGTGCTATAAACCGGATCCGGTAAAAAGGGAAAGATTTTACGCCCGCCTCTTCCAGCCTTCCCACCATACCTTTACGTAGGGAGCGACTTCCAAAATCGTCATAAATAAATCTTACATCAACTCCTTCTTTAGCCTTTTGAATCAGCAGCTGTTCGATCTCCCTGCCGATAGTATCATCATCATAGATATAATATTCAATATGGATATGGTGCTTTGCTTCTTTAAGCGCACTGATCACTTCCGGGAATTTCTTTTCTCCATTCACCAATAATTTTACATGGTTGCCTTCTGTTAGTGCGCTGTTGATATCGGAAAGAAGAAGTACGGCAAGTTCTTTATTATCCCGAACGGCGGAACCTCCTTTTGCAAAAGCCTTCTCTGATATTTGCAGGATATCCTCTTTAAGGTGTTTGGCAAGATCATTATCATCAAGGATCTTTTTGCTGTACATTTTGTGCTTGCGGTAATTGATGCCGATAGTAAAATAGAAAAGCATACCTATAATGGGAATAAAGATCGCAACCAGCAGGTAAGCCAGGGTCTTAACATTGCTTCGGGTATCATAGATGATCTTTCCGCAAACAACGATCAGTATGAGAACATATACGATTTGGGCAAGGAGCAACCAATCCATGGAAATGTTTTCATGAATATCAATCAATTCGCGCAAACTCTGCGCGATCAGGGAGAATTGAGGATAGATTTTAAAACCCTAAGCCGCCCATCAATACTATGGCTAACCGGCAAACCCAACAATTCGGCAGCCATGGGATATACATGTACATTGGAAAAAGAAGGGATGGTCAATCCTTTCCGAAATGCGGGTCCCCATGCATAAAAACTCGCCTGCATATCGCTGTTGCGAATATCATAACCATGTTTACCGATCGTTGTTCTTCCTGTAAAGCTGAACATTAAAGGAGGATGAGGAACAAGAAGGATATCGCCGAGCCTGTTGTGCTGATCGGAAGCAGAACGATAATGCCAGTGTTTGGGTGTTTTATTGGGCAGGTATACAGTGAATTTTGAAGCATTCCTTTTCAGGTTTTTGTAAAGTTTCCGAATCTCCGTACGGTCACCGTTTTTTGAATATATATGCACCAGTGCATCTCCCCTTGGCACAATAAACCTGGATGTATCAATCTTCGCGGGTATGGGCAACGCATTTGCCGTATCTGTATTTGTCATGCCATGGTCCGAAACAAATATGAAATTGATTGCGAGTCCGGTGTTTGTGCAGGTTGAAACAATCTTTCCAACTGATTCATCCACGAATTTCACTGCATCAATTGCCTCTTTTGAGTCTATCCCATACAAATGCGAATAATGATCGACCTGCGGAAAATAAAAACTGATCAAATGTGGTCTTTTATCTTCTGGCAGCAGAAGCCACTCATGCAGCACTTCAATACGCCTGTCAATCGGGATTGCTTCATTGTAATTGTAAAAATAGGTTGGTCCAACCCCATTAATTCTACTTTCGGAACCCACCCAATAGAAGCTTGCAGAAAGCATTCCATTTCTTTCTGCAAGTTCCCATAGCGGGATGCCATAGTACCATGAGCTGTCACGTACTTCTTTTTTATTTCCTACCGAATATATTTTTAGTTTCTTACAGTCATAAAATGAATTATCCACCAGTCCATGATGTACGGGATACATACCTGTTATTATAGAATAGTGATTGGGAAAGGTGAGGGAGGGATAGACAGGTTGCATTGATTTTGCTTCCACGCCTTTAGCAGCAAGTGCCAATAAGTTGACGCAATTGTATTTACGGGCATAATCCCACCGGAAACCATCTGCGGAAATAATAATGAGATAAGGTTTATTGATAGTTTCAGGGGAATTTCTACGACCCTGTACAACCTGCTGCACTGTATCCTGCGCCAGAAGTGAGGTGTAAAGCAGAGAATACAGACCCAAAATAAAGAGGCCCTTTATTGAAGCGGACATATTTGTAAAATATATAGGTTCAAATGTACCCTCCTTCAGCCAATTTAAGTAACATTATGGTTCAGCAAAACCGGGGTGATATGATCATACAACAACGATATACACGAAAACGCTTTCTCCGGACAGGGCTTAGCCTTTTAGCGGGATCACTGGCGCTACCATTATTTGCCAGTGGAAAAAAGCAACCGAAACTTGCCTTTTCAACCTTGGGCTGCCCGGATTGGGATTTCAATAAGATCACGGATTTCGCACACTCACATGGCTATACAGGAATTGAAGTAAGGGGTATACAGAGGGAGATGGACCTGGTTAGGAGTTCTATATTCAATACTGCGGTAAAAAGAGCTGCTACACTTGCCAGGATGAAGGAAAAGGGGCTGCGTTTTGTTGGACTGGGTAGTTCCTCTACTATGCATTATGCGGATTTGGCGGAGAGGAAAAAGCAGCTTGATGATGGGAGAAGATTCATTGATCTTGCGGCACAAATTGATTGCCCATATGTGAGGGTATTTCCTAATAATTTCCCGAAGCACCAGGAATATGAAGCAACAATGAAATTGATCAGCGGTGGATTAAAGGAACTGGCAGAATATGCGGCTGGTAGCGGGGTTACTGTATTGATGGAAACCCATGGCGACCTTGTGCGTACAAACGATCTGGTTCGCATAATGAAAGCGGTGGACAATCCAAATGCAGGTTTGGTTTGGGATGTTTCCAATATGTGGACCATTACCAAAGAAGCGCCTGCCGTTGTATATAAAGAATTGAAACCTTATATCCGCCATGTTCATGTAAAGGATGCTAAACTTGATGGAGCCAAACTGCAGTATACTTTCCTGGGAAAGGGGGATGTGCCAATATTACCAGCCATCACCATTTTGGAGAAGGATGGATATGATGGTTTTTACAGTTTTGAGTGGGAGAAGTTATGGCATCCTGAAATTGCCGAGCCCGAGCTTGCTCTTGCTGATTATCCCGTAGTTATGAAGAAGCATTTCAAATAATAAATTTTATCATCTTCCCTATTAATTATGCCTGGAGATTCATTATACCTCAATACAAAGAGCAAAGTTCAAAACAGCTATGATGCCATCATTGTAGGATCCGGCATCAGCGGGGGCTGGGCGGCAAAAGAGCTCTGCGAAAAAGGACTAAAAGTATTATTACTTGAGCGGGGCAGTCCGGTTGAACATCCAAATTATCCAACGGCAACCAAAGATCCCTGGGATTTTGCACACCGCGGACAATTAACGCCGGCCGATAAAGAAATACATTCTATACAGAGCCGACATTATTCTATCAGGGAAGACAACAAACATTTTTACATTAACGATAAAGAGAATCCCTATAAGGAAATCAAGCGCTTTGATTGGATCAGGGGTGATATTATAGGAGGACGGTCGTTGCTGTGGGCGAGGGCCTGCTACAGATGGAGTGACCTCGATTTTGAAGCCAATGCGAAGGATGGGTATGGAGTTGACTGGCCAATACGGTATGCCGACCTGGCGCCATGGTATGATTATGTTGAATCATTTATAGGCGTGAGCGGAAATCGTGATGGCATCCCGCATTTACCCGACGGACCGTTTCAACCACCATTTGAAATGAATAAGGTGGAGAAGTATTTTAAAGAGAAAACAGAAGCCAGGTTTAAAAACAGAAAAGTAATCATTGGCAGAACGGCTAATCTTACCCAGGCAGTAAAGGGAAGGGGTATTTGCCAGGCCAGGAATCTTTGCCACCGCGGTTGCCCCTACGGCGCCTATTTCAGCACCAATGCCAGTACTCTGCCTGCGGCGCATGCTACAGGAAATCTAACAATCAGGCCTTTTTCATTGGTGAACAAAGTAGTTTATGATGATAAAAAACAAAGAGCGCGTGGTGTGGAAGTTATTGATACGAACACCGGAAGCGTTGAAGAGTTTTCTGCGCGCATCATTTTCCTGAATGCAGCAACAGTAGCCACCACCGCTATACTTTTGAATTCAATTTCAAGTCGCTTTCCCAATGGTCTGGGAAATGGCAGTGACCAGGTTGGTCGCAACCTTATGGATCATCATAAGGGCATTTCCATAGTTGGTTCAATAGAGGGATTTGAGGATAGTTATTATGCAGGCAGAAGGCCCACGAGCATTTATATACCCCGCTTCAGCAATGCCACAGAAGAAAATAAGAATTTCCTGCGGGGATATCATTTTGGTGGTGGGGCTTACCGGGGAAGAGGCGCAGCGGATGGAATAGGAGCGGAATTAAAAGAAAGTTTGTCGGTTCCGGGAGGATGGCAGTTGAGTCTTTATGCTTTTGGCGAATGTTTACCTTATGAGGATAACCGTATCACTCTTGATCATTCTACCAAGGACCGTTTTGGAAGACCCATGATTGCGATAGACTGCAACTTCAGGGAAAATGAAAATAAAATGCATGCTGATATTCGCGAGAGGGGAAAGGAGATGATGGAAATGGCTGGATTTTACAACGTAAAAGTGAATGGAAGCATTTCCTTTCCAGGGAATGCAAATCATGAAATGGGTACTGCTAGGATGGGTCACGATCCCCGCAGTTCTGTTTTAAATGCGTTCAACCAGATGCACGAGCTTCCTAATGTATTTATTACAGATGGTTCCTGCATGAGTTCAGGCTCTTGTGTGAACCCCTCCCTAACCTATATGGCCCTAACGGCAAGGGCCTGCGATTATGCATTAAGCGAGCTAAAGAAGCGAAATATTTAGAAATTTAAATTAAAACAGTTACCATTTGGCCGACCAGAGATTCAGATGCTTTCTCTTCTTGAGAAATTAGCCGGTCATTGATTGAATTAGCTGTACTATTTATAACTATACAAGATTCCGTGGTATAAGCAGATTTTCCAAACGCGAAGAACCATGGTTTATTGTTTACAGTTTTCGGCTATCTTATCAAGCAACACCTTCGCTTGTTCAATTGCCGAATCATCAAGATGCTGAAGGGCTTTTCCTTCTATTACCAGCTACTATCGGTTGTAAGGCTTTCAGCACTTCTTCCCCTTTTGCAGTAATTGTTATTTGGGTCATCCGCCAGTCGGTCTGGTGAACAGACCTTTCGAGATATCCGTTCTTTACAACAATTCAATGTTCCTTGTAACGGAGGCATTGTCTTTGAAGACACTTTCTGCCAGGTCTTGCTGCTTGATGACCGGATTCTCCAGCAATGATTTCATCACCAGCCTCTGGTCAATCATAATGTCAAATCCATTATCCCTGACCTGATTCTGTGCGTATTGCCTGTATGCCCTGATGGCCTGTCTATACTGTAAAAATCTCACTGTTCAGCTTATTATCCTCTTTTTTTTTAATTGACATATCCATATTTGATATATCCGAGATAATAAAATTATTAAATCAGGGAAAATATTTTCAGGTTTCCTTAAGCCGCTATTCTGAGAGGAGTCGCCCTATTTATCTATAGCAGGCAGGCTGGAGGGACTGTATTACTGGTGGTAATAATTTGGACTATATTGCATAAATAATAATATACCCAATTTAAGTTTCGGATAGTTGTATGGATAAAGAGAGCGGAAAGCAGGAAGCATTGTTTCAAATAGATACTATTGAAAATGCTTTGTCGGGAGGAGGAATAGGCTTATGGAAATATCACCCCGGTGATAGGGTAATCCTTTTGAATTCCGAAGCCGCGGTTTTATTTGGACAGGCCTTTCGGGTTGATCTTTCAATAGAAAAATTTCTTTTACTTATTGAGCACGGCTATCGCCAAGCATTTCAGGATACACTTGAAAAATTCTGCACGCAGAATGGCAGCAACATTTTTCATTTCCAATTATACGCAGAGAAATGCAAAGAGGATCAGAAAAGATGTATGCTGGAGCTGAGGGGCAAAATAAAATTTGATACTGATGGAAAAGTGAGTGAGTTTTCGGGTGTAGTTTTTGAAATTCCTGAGCCGGAGCCGCACAAATATTTTCCTACACACGTCTCCGATCAGGGATCAGCTGATCTCCGTAAAACGCTGGCGCAGCGTGATTCTATTTTTGTGGCCATCCTTGACAGTTCCCCAACAGGCTTATGGTTATCGGACGAAGACGGTGATATAATTTTTCTCAACAGGACCCTGCAGGAATGGACAGGAATGGAAATGAAAGATTTGCTGGGTAATGGCTGGGCAAATGCTATCATTGAAGAAGACCGTGACAAGACTGCAGTTGCATTTGATTATGCTGTAACCAATAGAAGTCACTATGAAGCTTCCTTCCGCATTAAGAAAGGAGATGGAAATATAATCTGGTGCCGGGCTGCAGGCGACCCGTATTATCAGCATAATGGTGAGTACGCTGGTTTTGTAGGATATTGTATGGATCTCAATGAACTGATCAGCGGGCGGGATGCAGTAAAACAGAGTGAGTCGAGGTTTCGAAGTATAGTAGAGCAGGCACCAATGGCTATCGGCCTGTTGAAAGGAAGAGAAATGATCGTAGAGATCTGTAATGAGCGGATCCTGGAAGTTTGGGGTAAGGACAGGAAGATAATGGGAACTGAATTACTGGATGCATTGCCTGAGATCCGTGAACAAGGATTCATGGAACTGCTGCAACATGTATATGATAGCGGCGAACCCTATTATGGGTACAGTGTTCTGGCAATGCTGGAAAGAAAAGGAATTTTAGAGGCATCCTATTTCGATTTTGTATATACACCCATTCGGGATGTTTTCAATAATATAACAGGTGTTATGGTTTTGGCCACAGATGTTACCCGCCAGGTAATGGCCAAGAAATCGATCGAAGAGAGTGAAGCTAAATTTCGCGGACTCATTGAAGAAGCTCCCTTTGCTACTGCTGTTTACAGAGGAAGAGAGCTTATTATAGATATGGCCAATGATGAGATGATACAGCTTTGGGGAAAAAGCAAGTCTGTCATCGGAATGCCTCTTGACATTGCACTACCCGAACTTGAGGGACAACCATTCTTTGATCTTCTACAAAATGTACTGTCTACCGGAATAGCCTATCATGCACAGGAGCAGCGTGCCGACCTGATAGTGAACGGAGTACTCAGCAGCTTCTACTTCAATTTCACCTACAAGCCTTTGAAGAATATCCAGGGTGAGGTCTATGCAATTTTGAATATGGCAGTAGACATCACTGAACAATTTCTTGCCCGCAGGAAAGTAGAAGAGGCCGAGATGGCTTTAAGAGGCGCCGTAGAGCTGGCCGATTTAGGCACCTGGAGTTTTGACGTGATGAGTAATAGTTTCCTTTTGTCGGAAAGGTTAGCTGTATGGATGGGCTATGAAAGGGAAATAAATGCAACCCGGGCTTTTGATTCGGTGGCAGAAGAAGATAAGGAGAGGATCATCAAAGGGATTGGCATTGCCCTTAGTAAGGAATCGGGTGGATTATTTGAGGATGAGTACCAGGTTTTAAACCGGATCACCGGGGAGAGGAGGATTCTTCATGCCCAGGGAAAAACAATTTTCAATGATGTAGGCGAAGCTTTAAAAATTACCGGAACTGCCCAGGATGTTACCCGACAGCGGGATATCCAGGGGAGCCTGGAGGCAGAGGTATACCAGCGAACAGAAGAACTGGCAGCAGCAATAGAGGAACTCCAGGCAACAAATGAGGATCTGGCTGAATCCAATATACAGTTATCGCGTTCAAATGAAGAACTGGCTCAATATGCCTATGTTGCAAGCCATGATCTTCAGGAACCACTAAGGAAGATCCGTCTCTTTAGCGATATGCTTAAAAATAAAACAAGATCGCCCGAAGATCAGCGTATCGTGATCGAGAAGATCAATAATTCAGCAGAAAGGATGTCGACACTGATCCAGAGCCTACTTGAATTTTCCCGTCTTCTCAAATCAGACAATTTAATGCAACGGGTGGATATCCAGTCCACCCTTGATAAAGTCATAACCGACTTTGAACTGGCCATCTCTGAAAAGAATGCAATTGTTCGGGTAGGAAAACTTCCGGTAATAGAGGCTATAGGATTGCAAATGAATCAACTGTTTTACAATTTGTTCAGTAATGCCTTAAAATTTACAGTTTCCAACCGTATTCCTGAGATTTCGATAACTGCTGAAATCACCGGGCGAAAGGAAGCAGAAGAACTAACGGGCAGTGAATTATTTTATGAAAACTTTCATCATTTTCGATTCATTGACAACGGAATTGGCATAGAACCAGAATATCGCGACCAGATTTTTGAAGTATTCCGGAAACTGCATGCACGCGATGTGTACCAGGGATCAGGTATCGGACTATCCATTTGCAGACGAATCATTACCAATCACAACGGGACAATCTTCGTGGAGTCTGTTCCCGGCCACTTTACATGTTTTCATATCCTGCTGCCAATTACCAAGCGGGCATAAGCAGTTATAATGTCAGAAGGGGCGGCATCTGCTAATAAATATTAATTTTACAGGAAGGCAACCCTATGATCGCTTGATCCGTATTGATATTTTACAAGCATGGATTTAGCCGACACACCGGAGCAATTCTTACAAGACCTCATAAAGGGTTGTATTGCACTGGAGCGCCAAAGTCAGAAATGTTTCTACGAACAATTCTATGGCTATGCGTTTACAGTATGCCACCGCTTTATATCACAGGAAGAAGAGACCGTAGAAGTGATCAATGACGGATTTCTGAAAATATTCAGGGAGATCCGGCATTTCAAACCCATGCATAAAACCCTGACCGATTCCCTGAAAGCATGGATCCGAAGAATTTTCATCAACACGTCGATCGACCACCTACGTAGGCAAAGGCTGATTACAACTGAATTGAATGATGTAACCAGTTTACAGAATGGCGGCTCAGTTCCGGCTACTGCAATGCATAATTTATCACACAAAGAATTAATGGCTATGGTAAGCAGGCTGAGTACAGCATACCGCCTCGTATTCAACTTGTTTGTTATTGATGGATATACTCATGAGGAGATTGGAGCACTGCTGCATATATCACCCGGAACTTCCAAATCAAATCTTGCAAAAGCGAGGGTGAACCTTCAAAAGATGATCATTAAAGAAAAAAAGTTAGAGGACGCGTATGGCAGAAGAGCAATATAAGATGGACGAACTTTTCCGCCAGGCCGCTGAATCACCTGGTCCACCCGCCTCTCCCGAGGCGTGGGAGAAAATGAATGCCCTCCTGGAAGCGGAGGACAAAAAGAGGCGCAGGCTCTTTTTCTGGTGGTGGATCCCTGTTTTAGTTGGCATAGCATTAGGCGGATACTTTTATAGAACAGGAATACCAACTCCTTTAAAAGATTCTACAGACATTAAATCATATACTAAAATTCATTCCGATAAATTAAAGACAGATCCTGAGACAACGGAAATAAGTGGAATAGAGAAAAGAAAAATGAATGTTGATAGTGTGATCCAACCAGAACAAGCTGAAAGTCCAATAAATGGAACTGAGTATAAGCAGGCCAACGCTATACTTGAGCCAAAAATTAATGATGGAAAAAAATTCGGGATATCAAACAGGACCAATACAGACATAACATTTCAGCAAGCAGGTAAAAGAAATCCTGGAGAAATTGATCACCGTGCAATAACAGAAGCAACCGATAATATTCAATTGAGACATACTCAATTTAATAATGAATTTTCAACCATAATATCATCATCAGTAACATTGTATACACCATTTTCAAAAAAATCCTCAATAGAATACCCGGAAAAAATAAATGGTGGCCCAGGCATAAATATTTTTTCCCAAAAAACAGATAAAACTAAGCAGGCGCCACAAAAGGCCTTTCCATTTTATTTATTTGGAAGTATAGCACCTGAAGTGTCAGGGGTTAATGGAAAAGGGAAGCTCCGGTTCGGCATGGGCATGGGAATCGGAATGAAACTATCAAGAAGTATGTTCATACAAGCCGGTGTTATTAATACAAACAAAGTTTATAGTGCGGATGGTTCAAATTATTATCCGAAACCAGGATCTTATTATGATAATGAAAACCTCAAGATTCAGTATGTTGAAGCCGACTGTAATATTATAGAGATCCCACTACAGATAGGCATGAATATTATTCAGCGAAAACGCAATACGATATTCATTATGGCGGGAATAACGGCATCTATAATGCAAAAGGAATTCTACAAATACCAATATACCCGGTATGGCGTTCCGGCTGAATCCGAATATACATATCGCACAAAATCATTTGATCCGGTTACAGGTGCAGGAATATCAGTGGGATATCAGAGAAAAATTAACTCAAGGCTGGTCCTCCAATTAAATCCATACTACAATTTTCCTTTAAATGGAATTGGGGAAGGCCGCGTGGAGATTAGTTCAGCAGGTTTACAGGCAGGATTACGTTATAATTTTGATCTATTTAAATAAAGGATTTTTTTGAGACAAGGCAACCCAATCGTTTATTGATACGATTGGATTAGCAGAAATAGCGTTCATGCAAAAACCCAGATCCCGAATCTTTCTTTCCATAATGATACCATTGCTAATGGCTATTGCCATTGGTGCGGGATATATATTATACGAATACAGAAAATTACCAGCCGACCTTACTGAAAGGAAAGCAGATTTTTCGATGAGCGCTAAAAAACTGGCAGAAGAATTCCATCTTAATGAAGCCCTGGCCGAGCAAAATTATACGGGTAAGATCCTCGAGGTTTCGGGTCCGGTCAAAGAAATAAATAGTGAAGAATATCTGATGATCCTAGGTGATTCCAGCTACCCTGTGATGATAAGCTGCGCATTGAAACCCGGAGGTGAAAAACTTATTCTCAATGAAGGTACAAAAGCAAATGTTGTAATACGCGGTGTTTGTACTGGATATCTCCTTGATGTTCAGTTAAACAATGGTGTTATAATAAACAAAAACTGACCTCATGAAACAATTAGCTACTATCGTATGCATATGCCTTAATAGCTTTTGGGTGAATGGTCAAAAACTAATAACCCGAACCGCGAGTATAGGTTTTTATTCGGATGCGCCTCTCGAAAAGATAACCGCAACCAACAGGCAGGGAGTTTGCCTGTTGGATATAGACAACAATACAATTGAAGCTGCAGTGCTAATGAGAGGTTTCGAGTTCAGGAAAACGCTCATGCAGGAACATTTCAATGAAAATTATGTGGAAAGTCATCGCTATCCGAAGGCACAGTTTAAAGGGAAAATCAGCAGCGGATCACCACAATGGACAACCGATGGAAATTATGATGTGCAGCTGGAAGGAACCCTCACAATTCACGGAGAAACAAGAACTGTGAGATTACCGGCCAGCATCAGGGTAAACAAAGGAATTGTTTCAGCACAGGCGGAATTTTCCATCAATGTGGATGATTATAAGATCCGTATTCCCGCCCTGGTGGCCGATAATATTAATAAGAATATCAGGATAGATATTCATACCGGCGATCTACATTAACTGCAACAAACATGAAAACAATTAATGCCTTCCTGCTCATTTTATCACTGGTGCTCTTTCCGGCTACCAATACTATTCTGATGGCACAGGATCAAATTTCTCCCATCGATGAATTGATTGACAGTATCCCGCAGAATGAAAAAATAAGCCAGGCATTCTATTCAACAAGAGTAATCCAATCACAGTCTGTAGAAATGTTACACAAAGGAAATTTCGATGTGAGAATACTTCATCGTTTCGGCCAGGTAAACAATGGCATCAAGGAATTCTTTGGACTTGATGACGCATCCATGCGAATGGGGCTTGACTTTGGAATAACCGATAATTTTACCATCGGGGTTGGCAGAAGCAGCTTTCGCAAAGAGTATGATCTTCTGTTAAAGCTTCGGCCGGTACAACAGCAGGTCGGTAATAAGAACATCCCATTTTCGCTGGTACTTGCAGGCGGGGCAATGATCCGGACTGCAGACGAGATCAGCCTGAGCGGGTATAAGGCTGACGCAGGTGATCGCTTGTCTTATTACGGGCAGCTACTATTAGGCAGGAAATTCAGCAACAGGTTTTCATTACAGCTAATCCAAACCCTTCTGCATATGAATTATGTGAATGATGGAATAATGGACAATACAATCTATGCTCTCGGTGCAGGAGCCCGTTTAAAACTAACAAAGCGACTTGCGCTTACACTGGATTACAACCACAATTTTTCGAAGGCAGAGGACTATTACCAACCCCTGGGCATAGGGCTGGATATTGAAACCGGCGGACATGTTTTCCAATTACATTTCAGCAATGCTTTGGGGATGAACGAACGCGCTTACCTGGCTGACACAACAGATGATTTCTGGAAAGGCGAAATCCGGTTCGGCTTTAACCTAAGCAGAATGTTCCAGACAGGAAGAAATTAAGCAGGCTTAGTGTATCCAATACACATTCTATGTACCTTAGCCATTCAACCTTTGCTCACCGGATAAAATGGCTAAAATGAAAAAAACACTTGCCCTATTAGCAATAACCCTGTTGCTAATCACCAATATTTTTGCCCAAACTATTCAATCACCTGATGGACAGTTACAATGTATTTTTGAATTAAAAGATAGCATCCCCTACTATTCACTTACCTATAAGGGCAAACCCGTTCTCTACAGTAGTAAACTAGGATTGACCATTGCAAATGGCCCTTCTTTTATGACAGGATTTATAAGCAAGGATCAGCAAACTTCCAGTTTTAGCGAAACCTGGAATCCGGTGCTAGGTGAGGTAAAATCCATTCTTAACAACTATACTGAGTTATCCGTTAAACTTTCACAACCTAGGCATAACCGTGAAATGCTGGTTCGCTTCCGGCTTTTTAATGATGGGCTTGGCTTCCGCTATGAATTTCCGCAGCAGAAAAACCTCAACTATTTCGTAATTAAGGATGAGGAAACAAGTTTCTCGCTTAATGGTGACCATAAAGCATGGTGGATACCCGGCGACTATGACACCGAGGAATATAATTACACAACTTCCCAGCTTTCAGAAGTTCCGTCATTATTTGATAAAAGCTATGATGGCAATGCTTCTCAAACTATTGTTCCGATGGCATTACAAACACCACTGATGCTTAAATCAGGTGATGGTGTTTATATCAATATTCATGAAGCGGCCCTTATTGGATATGCAGCCATGCATGTTGAGCTTGATCCAAAAAGCTATACCTTAAAATCGCACCTCACCCCTGATGCACAAGGAAATAAAGGGTATATACAGACTCCGTTCAACACCCCATGGCGCACTATAATTGTGGCTGATAAGGCGGAAAAGATTCTTGCCTCCAAATTAATTCTCAACCTGAATGAACCATCCAAGATTGCAAACACAGATTGGATCAAACCGGTTAAATATGTGGGGGTATGGTGGCAGATGTTTTGTCCCGGGCAGGGTTCATGGAGTTACACTGACATTGACAATGTTCACCTGGGAATCACAGATTACAAAAATTTACCTCCCAATAAAACACATGCCGCCAATAATACCAATGTAAAAAAATACATAGACTTCGCGGCCCGTCATGGTTTTGACGCGGTGTTGGTTGAAGGATGGAATGAGGGTTGGGAAGACTGGTTTGGCAAATCAAAGGAGTTTGTATTCGACTTTGTTACTCCCTATCCTGATTTTAATCCAACGTTGCTCAATTCCTATGCGCAGCAAAAGGGAGTGAGACTCATTATGCACCACGAAACCTCTTCCTCTGTAACCAATTATGAGCGCTGGATGGATACTGCATATCGTTTCATGGTGAACCATGGTTACAATGCGGTGAAAAGTGGGTATGTTGGCAATATTATTCCACGGGGTGAACACCATTACAGCCAATGGATGATCGATCATTTCAACAGGGCAATTACCAAGGCAGCACAATATGGAATCATGGTGAATTCACACGAATCAGTTCACCCGACGGGTTTGAACAGGACCTGGCCCAATGCTATTGCCGCAGAGGCTGCAAGGGGCACTGAATATGAAACATTCGGCGGTAATAATCCCGACCACACCACTATCCTTCCATTTACGAGATTAATGGGTGGCCCGATGGACTATACGCCCGGAATCTTCCAAACCCGTCTTGACTATTACCAGCCCGGCGATACCCGTTATGTGAAGACGACCCTGGTGAAACAGATGGCTTTATATGTTACCATGTATAGTCCTCTGCAGATGGCGGCAGATATCATTGAGAACTATGAGCGTTTCCCGGATGCATTTCAGTTCATCAAGGACGTGGCTGCCGATTGGGATGATACCAGGATATTAAGTGCGGAGCCAGGTGATCATATTATTATAGCCAGAAAAGCAAAAGGAAAAGATGATTGGTTCATTGGTGGCATCACAGATGAAAACCCCAGGACATCCAATGTGGAGCTAGGTTTTCTGGACTCCAATGAAAATTATATTGCTACCATTTATGAGGATGGGAAGGATGCCCATTACATTACCAATCCGCAGAAATATAATATCCGCAAACTAGCTGTAACTAATAAGGTAAAGCTGCAGCAAAAGATGGCTGCCAGTGGTGGTTTTGCTATAAGCATTAAGAAAGCGAGCAGGGAAGAGATAAACAATCTTAAAAAAAGAAGACGGAATTGATTAAGCAGTTTAGCTGAGTCCGATGCCGCCCCTACAGGTGGCATTATGCCTTTCAGAAAAAGCAACTTAAATGGAATTGGCCACTATACTTTATTGCACTAAAGCTGGCAATGGGCATGTACTTCATTGAGATATTCAGGGGCAGGCCGGTCATGATTATTATTACTTTTGTAGCTGTTTATGCTGCATGGATGCTGTTTGCCTATCTATACCTGGGAAAGAAAAACCTGCGCAAAGAACAATCACAACTTATGGCTATCATCCAGAACCTGAAGGCCCTGGAAGAACAATTCTGACAGCATCCGACTTAACTTGCCAAATACAATACCATTGCAGTAAGAGCCCCAACAACTGTATTGAGGAAATTGACCGCGTTATTTCCTATCAGTGATCTTCTTTCAAGGGCAGCCCCCAGAATGGAATCAGTGAGATTACCCAGGGTGCCTGCAATAATAATCCAAAGGAAATGGATACTCCAGCCAAAGCTGGCTACATACAATGCCGCAATGATATTACTGCCAATAATTCCGAATACAAGCCCTTCGATACTCACTACGCCGTTCTCCCCTCGCTTATCTTTGCGTAACGATAGTATATTATAGAATTTCTTCCCATACACCGTGCCCAATTCTGAAGAAATGGTATCGGCGGTAGCGGAAGAAAAACTACCGGCAATCAATAGTTGTAATAGAGGACGGTACTCTTCCATCCAAAATGCCATCAATCCAAGCAACCCTGCAACCAATCCATTAGCAGCAACCTGCGAGATTGTCCTTAGGCCCTGTATTTTTTCTGCTACCCCTAATGATTGCTTAAAATCCTGATTCCAGGATGTTGCAAGCACTGCCAGCACAAAAAAACTCCCCATTATGAAAATGCCTGTCCACCCTACCCCTGCAAATATGCAGCCCGCAATTGCAGCACCTGTCGAGGCTGCCGGCAACGTAAGTTTTCTGAATACTACAGATCCAATTACACCCGCACATAATACAGCAATGAAAATGATGATCTCCGTATTCATATAGCATGTTACATTAATACCCGGAGGCGGTTTTGCTTTACTTCGGCCGGTCTGAAACAGCGAGTCCGAATGTTTTTGATGGCCTTGTGCCCATTTCGATGGTCATACTACCTCCAGCAACAATATCACGGTGAAGTATATATGATTTTGTATACGGCCTGCCATTAAGCAGTATCTTTTGAATATAGTTATTTTTCCTGCCCTGGTTTAATACCCGGATATTGAATTGGCGGTTCTGGCCAACATTGATGGTAGCTTCCTTAATGATGGGTGAGCCAAATACATACTGCCCGTTGGCTGGGTTTACAGGATAAAATCCAATAGCAGAAAGTACATACCAGGCCGACATCTCACCAGCGTCTTCATTACCACATATACCATCGGGCTTGTCGGTATAAAAGGTATCCATCACCTGTCTTATCCGATCTGCTCCCTTCCATGGGTACCCCGCATAATTATACATATAAGGGATATGATGATTCGGTTCGTTACCATGTGCATACTGTCCGATCATTCCTGAAATATCAGGAGAAGCATCTGCATTAAGGCCTGCTGCCGGAACCGTGAACAATGAATCCAACTTATTCAGGAAAGGTTTGTCGCCTCCAAATAAACTGATCAGTCCGGATACATCATGCGGCACCAGCCAGGTGTATTGCCAGCCATTTCCCTCACAGTAATCATTCTGCCTGTGCGCTGCATTAAAGGGATTAAAGGGAGTTCGCCACTGATCCAGGGATAGCCTTCCCCTCATATGGCCTGTGGAACGGTCGAAATACTGCGTATATAATTTTGAGCGTTCACAGAAATATTTGTGATCATCCATTTTTCCCATATCCTTTGCCATCTGTGCAATACACCAATCTGAAATGGCGTATTCCTGTGCCTTGGCTACAGATTCTACAACACTATCGGCGGGAATAAACTGCATCTTTTGCACATACTGAATACCATCACTTTGTTGCATGGCTGAATGGCGTACGGCTTCATAGGCCAGATTGATATCATAATTGCGGTAACCTTTCCGGTATGCATCAACGATAATGGGCACGGCCGGATATCCAACCATGGTATTGGTTTCGTTGCTCTGAAGGTGCCATATAGGCAACTTGCCCTGTTGCTTGTAAATTGCAAGGAAGCTGCGGATCTGATCATTCACCTTCTCCGGATGAATGATGGTCATGAGCGGATGCAATCCGCGGTAGGTATCCCACAATGAATAAATGGTATGATAATCGAATCCCGGATCGGTATAAACTTTTTTATCAGCCCCCCGGTATTCTCTTGTCACATCATTAAAAACTGCAGGAAAGAAAAGGGTGTGATAAAGCGATGTGTAAAATATCTTCTTTACAGGCTCATCAGCGTCTATAACGATTTTACTTAACTCGCCATTCCATTTTTCTTCTGCTGCTGAGAGGGCTTTATCAAAATCCCAATGAGGAATCTCTACCTCTATGTTTGCTAGCGCATTTTCTGGGCTTACCGGCGACAATCCTACTTTAAGTTTCACGATGGCATCTTTGGATAGATCCAGGTAGAGCAATGCTTTCAAACGCTTGCTTTGCACCTCAGTTTCCTCCAGTTTTAGGGTATCCTCATAAAGCTCCATACGCTTAACTCCTGTTGAAAGCCTTATTGCAAAAAATACCCGCTGGTCTTTGGCCCAACCACTCGAAAACCGATATCCCAGAAATGTTGAGTCATCCAGCTGACGGAAATAAGTATCAGTTGCCGCATCCCATCCCATACCGAACGATAGATCAACGAGGAGGTGGGCATTATCTGTTTTTCCGAAACGGTACTCATGAAATCCGACTCTTGCCGATGTTGTAAGACGAGCATCTACATTGTATTTATCCAGATGAACACTATAGAAACCGGGACTGCATTTTTCCTTTTCGTGGGAGAAACCTGATCCATAACCACTATTCATGTCATTGAACCTGGCGGGCCTTAACATGGCTTTCCCATTGGCGGGAAGTACCAGGATATCATTCAGATCACCGATGCCGGTTCCGCTGAGATGGGTATGGGTAAAGCCAAGAATCTCCTTACTTATATAATTGTATCCGCTGCACCAATCCCAGCCGTTGAATTTGTCCCATGTTTGCATAATATTGGAAGGACCCAACTGAACAGCGCCATAGGGAATATTAGCACCCAGAAAAACATGGCCATGACCGGCTGTTCCGATAAAAGGATCGACATGTTGTAAAAGATTTGACTTGGAACCATTTTGTGCCGATATAGAAATGCACAGAAATACAAGCATTATTAGCAAACAGGACCATTTAAAGACCCTTGATACAACCAGATGATTCATATGAAAATTTTTCTTACCTCTTATCCAAACCGGAAAATTACAGCTACCCCGCTATAAAAAACCTGATTAAAAACAGTGCACCACATCCGAACACAAACATTATTCATTTCCTCACATGATGAATGTTAGATAATTTACCGGTGTAGCGACATTAATTTTGCACAAAATACCACGGTATAACTTATGACCAGAACAATTTTCATTGCTACGGCAGAACCCTATAGCGGAAAATCGATAGTAGCCCTTGGGGTGGTGAACATGTTATTAGGCAAGGCCCGTAAGGTGGGATATTTTAAACCGATCATTAATGATGATCCCAAAGAAAAGAAAGATATAGATATTGAAACACTGGTTAATCATTTCGGATTACAGATCCCTTATGAAGATACCTATGCGTTCACCCGGCAGCAGGCCATGCGGCAGATGGAGAGCGAATCGAGAGGAGAGCTGATTGAGACTGTTATCCGCAAAGTGAAGAAGCTGGAGGAGCGATATGATTTCACCGTTATTGAGGGAAGCGATTACCTCGGTGAAGGCACGGCCTTTGAATTCGAAACAAATATCACCATAGCCAAGAACCTCAATGCCGCAGTGATCATCGTTGTTTCCGGATCAGGAAAATCCACCGCACAATTTATTAATTCGGTTCAAACAGTCCTTCGGAATTTCCGTACCCGCGACATTCAGGTACTGGCAGTTGTTGCCAATAAGGTTAAAAAAGAAATGGTTGATGATATACATGATCTCCTTTCAACACAGTTGAACCAGGATACCATTCTTGCAGTGATACCAGAAAACAAGGACCTGCAGAATCCAACCATGAAAGAGATCTATGAACAGATAGGGGGCAAACTTATACTGGGTGAAAACGAACTTAATAATCAGGTTGATAATTTTGTAACAGGTGCGATGCAGCTACCGAGTTTCCTGAATTATATAACCGAGAATTGCCTTATTGTGACACCGGGCGACCGGGGCGACATAATTATAGGCGCCATCCAGGCAAACCTCTCAGCGAACTATCCAAAGATCGCGGGAATAGTACTAACTGCTGGTATTGAGCCCGACAAACCTGTTCTTCGCCTTGTGGAAGGCCTGCCATCAGTACTTCCCATCATATCAGTACAAACAGGAACATTTGGCACAACCACTCAACTTGGTTCTATCAATTCAAGGATCACGGCCGACAATAAGAAGAAGATCCAGTTGGCCATCAGCACATTTGAAAAATACGTGGATGTGAAGGCGCTTGATGAAAAGATCATCACCTTCAAGCCCGAAGGTATCACACCACATATGTTCCAGTACCAGCTTGCGAAACGGGCCAAAAGCAAGATCAAACATATTGTTTTACCGGAAGGAAATGATGACCGTATCATTAAAGCTGCTGCAAGATTAATCAACCAGGAACTGGTAGAGCTCACCATTCTGGGAGATCCTGCTGAGATTGCGGCAACGGTAAAGCGATTAGGATTAACGCTTGATCTGCAAAAGATCCGTATAATTAATCCAGCACATTCAGAGCATTATGAAGGTTATGTAGAAACACTTTATGAATTGCGTAAGAACAAGAATGTAACCATGGAGATGGCCCATGATCTCATGACCGATGTTTCCTATTTCGGAACGATGATGGTGTATAAAGGGCATGCCGATGGCATGGTATCGGGAGCCATCCACACTACCCAGCATACTATCAGGCCCGCTTTGCAATTTGTAAAAACCAAGCCGGGCATCTCAACTGTATCATCCGTATTTTTTATGTGCCTGCCCGACCGGGTTTCTGTATTTGGGGATTGTGCTGTTAACCCTGATCCCACTGCCGAGCAACTTGCTGAGATAGCCATCTCCTCTGCAGAGAGCAGCCAGCGGTTTGGGATCGAACCAAGAATTGCCATGCTGTCTTATTCATCAGGAAGTTCGGGTGAAGGCGCGGATGTGGAGAAAGTAAGACAGGCGACGGCTATAGTTAAACAGAAACGGCCCGACCTTAAAGTGGAGGGTCCAATCCAATATGATGCCGCGGTGGACCCCAGCGTGGGCAGGCAGAAGCTACCGGGTTCTGAAGTAGCCGGACAGGCAAGTGTACTGATCTTCCCCGATTTGAATACGGGCAATAATACCTATAAGGCTGTTCAAAGGGAAACAGGCGCATTGGCTATTGGTCCAATGCTGCAGGGACTGAATAAACCCATCAATGATCTGAGCCGCGGTTGTACAGTAGATGATATTTTCAACACTGTCATCATTACCGCAATCCAGGCGCAGGAAGTATAAATTATAAAGTAAATAAGATGAACATATTTGTGATCAATTCAGGTAGTAGTTCCATCAAATATCAATTATTCAGGATGCCCCAGGAGAATCCGGTTTGTAGTGGGCTGGTAGAAAGAATCGGTCTCGAAGGCTCATCCATTACACATAAAACATGGAAACATGGGCAGGAGTTGGTTACTAAGGAATCACTCACACTGGCAGATCACCAGGCTGGCTTACACGAAGTTGCACGACTACTGACCGACCCGCAGATCGGTGTTATTGCAAATCCTGAAGAGATCGATGCAGTAGGGCACAGGGTAGTACATGGAGGAGAAAGCTTCAAGGCCACCACTATTATTTCAGAACCCATAAAAGAAAAGATCAAAGAATTATTCTCCCTTGCTCCCTTGCATAATCCGGCCAATTACCTTGGCATTGAAGTGGCTGAAAAAATCTTTCCCAATGCAAAACAGATCGCTGTTTTTGATACAGCCTTTCATCAGACCATGCCTGAAAAGGCCTACAGGTATGCCATCCCCGCGAAATTCTATACTGAGAAGAGAATACGTGCCTATGGCTTCCACGGAACTTCGCATAAGTATGTGAGTGAGCAGGCCATGAAGAAGCTGAACAACCCGGCAGCAAAGATCATCACTATTCATCTGGGCAACGGATGTAGCATGTCCGCCGTTGAATCAGGGCGATCGGTTGATACCAGCATGGGTTTTGGTCCGGTAAGCGGACTTATCATGGGAACACGTTCGGGTGATATTGATGCATCGGTGATATTTCATCTTATTGAACAACTAGGATTCAGTGCACAGGAAGTCAGTAACCTGCTGAATAAATCCAGTGGCATGCTCGGATTGACCGGCTTTAGTGATATGCGGGATATCCGAAAGTCAATAACTGCTGGTAATAAAGAAGCCGACCTCGCCTATGACCTTTATGCCTATCGCATCAAAAAAATGATAGGCGCCTATGTGGCTGTATTGAATGGCCTCGATGCGCTGGTATTTACTGCGGGTGTAGGTGAAAACGATACCGAGATAAGAAAGAGGATATGCAGCAATCTCGATTTCCTTGGAATAGATTTGGATGAGGTTAAAAACGAAATGCCCCAGGCTGGAATCAGGGAAATCAATAAAGAAAATGCAAGGGTAAAGATCATGGTGATCCCTACTAATGAAGAACTGGAAATTGTAAAGCAGTGTTATGAATTGC
Organism: Flavihumibacter sp. ZG627; assembly: GCF_000814325.1. Taxonomy (GTDB): domain Bacteria; phylum Bacteroidota; class Bacteroidia; order Chitinophagales; family Chitinophagaceae; genus Flavihumibacter. The sequence continues at coordinate 38,867 of NZ_JPHF01000009.1, forward strand.
TAACAGGAGAAAATGCCTCCAAAGCATTCTTACTTGCAAATTGAGGCAATAAAAGCCGGAAGATCATTAGCGGTTACAACAAAATCCACTTTTGCATTTGCCAGGGCATGTTGTGGCATATAATCCACTTCAGCGGAGGAAGGATCCTGCACCAGAACAATGCCGCCATTAGAAGCAATGGATATTAATCCAGCAGTGCCGTCTGCATTGGCACCTGAGAGAAGTAATCCGGCAAGTGAATCCTTAAATATTGTGGCCGCTGATTCAAAGCTCACATCAATAGAGGGTCGGCTATACTGCACTTTTGCAGTCATGTCGAGGCTAAACTCCTTCCTGCTTTCAAACAAAAGATGGTAATCAGGAGGTGCAATATAGATTGTAGAATACCGCAATGGGTCTTTATCTTCTACCTCCCGAACTCTTAAGGAAGTGCGGCTTTTAATAAGGTTTTCCAATAGCGATTCAGCATCATTTTTGCGATGAACAATAATGATAATGATTGTTTTGGTGGATGCAGGCAGAGCAGCAACAATTGCCAGGATAACCTCAAGGCTTCCTGCTGATCCACCAATTACGATGGCGTCTACTTTTCTGATTTTAGCTTCCTCCATATTTTTTCATGTGGGTCGGTCTGACCATACTTAGAAACAATAGGTGAGAACCTGATATTCTCCTTTGAGCCAAGAACCAGGTAACCGAGCTTTTCAAGGCTCTCATCAAAAAGATCAAGCACTTTATTCTGAAGGTCTTTATCAAAATATATTAAAACATTTCGGCAGAATATCACCTGGAACTCATTGAAAGAACGATCTGATACAAGGTTATGCGTTGCCGGGATCATTCTTGCTTTAAACTTCTGGTCAAATATGGCCCAATCATATTTTGCTGTATAATAGGAAGAAAAATCACGTTTGCCTCCTGACTGAATATAATTCTCCGAATATTGCTTCATATGGTGAAGGGGGAAAACACCCTTTCGGATATTTTCGATCACAGAAGGATTTACATCGGTGGCATATAAAAGGCTTTTATGCAAAAGATTGGCTTCATCCAATAATATGGCCATGGAATAGACCTCTTCACCGGTAGAACATCCTGCATGCCAGATACGGATCACCGGATGCGTTGCCAGTACGGGTATGATCTTCTCCCTCAGGATCTTGTAAACATGCGGGTCGCGAAACATCTCTGTAACATTCACCGTTAACTCCTCAACCAAATGCGTAACATAATGTTTGTCGGTCTTCACCTTATAGAACAATTCTGCGAAACTTGATATCCGGTCAACAATGAACAGCCGATTGACTCTCCTGCGTAGGGAAGCCTGGGCGTAATTAGTGAAATCATACCCATGAGTAAGAAACAATTCGTTTAATAATTGCTCCAGTTCCTCATCACCAATAATATGCTTGTTAAGGCCGCGCATCCAGGTATTTATTTAAGAGATGCTCGAGATGCTCAATGTTAACTGGCTTTGACAGATAGTCATCGGCACCCGCGGCAAGGCATTTCTCACGATCGCCTGCCATTGCCTGTGCTGTAACGGCAATAATAGGAAGATGAGCATAATCAGCGTTTGCACGTAATCGGGGAATGGCTTCATAGCCATCCATTTCAGGCATCATCATATCCATAAGGATGATCTTAATGGAGTCATTCTGTGCCAGCACATTGAAACCCTCCTGCATACCAGCGGCTGAATAGCATGTATATCCACGGGCTTTTAAAACAGCAGAAAGTGCAAAAATATTTCTGCTATCATCATCAATAATAAGAATGCCCTGAAGCTTTTTATTCATCTTAACTACTTGTGTAAAGCCAAACCCTTAGGAGTGATACCAATTGATCAACATCTACCGGCTTGGTGATATAATCAGAAGCCCCTGCTTCTATACATTTTTCTCTATCGCCCGTCATGGCCTTGGCTGTAACGGCAATAACGGGAAGGTTACTGAATTCTTTTCTTTCCCTGATGGCCCGGGTTGTTTCATAGCCATCCATTTCGGGCATCATCATATCCATCAGCACAATATCAATCTTTTCATTTGATTCAAGCTGTTTCATCGCTTCCTTGCCATCAATCGCAGAAATCACTTCCATCCCGTATTGCTCTAATGATTTACTAAGGGAGAAAATATTACGTACGTCATCATCAGCCACCAAAACTTTTTTCCCCTTCAGCACATCTGCAAGCGCACCCATTTTTCTGTACCTGGGGCGCTTTTCCTCCTTGTTATTCTGGTCTACAAGGTGCAGGAAAAGAGTTACCTCATCCAATATACGTTGGTACGAATGGGCTGTTTTCACAACTATAGAATCGGCATATTGACGGATCCGCATTTCCTCCCTATGTGACAGATTCTTGCCCGTAAATATTATTATAGGAAGATGCTCCATACCCGGCGAATTTTTTATTTCTTCCAGGGTCTCATACGATTGGCGGGATGGTATGCCCATATCCAGTATCACACAATCAACATCATCGTTATTCAATGCCTTGATTCCATCATCAATGCTGTCCTTTATTTCAGATGCAACGTTAAAAGTATCCAGAAAATAGGCAAGTGCCTCTGCATGCTTATGGTTCTCTTCAACTATCAAAACCTTTTTCGGTTCGCGCGAAAGGGCCTGTTCGATCTTTTTAAAGATATCACTCATCTTTTCAAAGGCAACGGGCTTGTTTATGAAATCAATGGCGCCCTTAGAAATGCTTTTTGTCTTCATCTGGTATGAACTCATCATGTGAACCGGGATGGGCCTTGTTGCAGGGTCTGATTTCAGTTCTTCCATAACTTCCCAGCCACTTTTAACGGGTAATTGAAGATCAAGTAATATTCCCAGCGGCAGATATTTTTTGGCCATCGCTACACCCTCATCTCCTCTAACTGCAACAATAGCTTTGTATTTATTACGCCTTGCGAAATCAAGTAAGGATTTGGCGAATGCAGTATCGTCTTCTATTATCAGAATTACACGATCATCCTTTTTGATATTGTTTCTATCATCGGGAACAGCCTGGGGTATTGTATCGGCAATAAACTCATCCTTCTCTTTAAAAGAAACCGGTTCACTGGCTTGCTCATGGTATGCCGGAATTGCAAAATCATTTTCATCCCTGCTTTGCTCTTTATTCTCCATTTTCTTAAGGGGAACAATAAAGCTAAAAGTACTACCCTTACCTTCTTCACTTGATACTGTTACATCTCCTCCCAGTAATCGTGCAAGCTGGCGGCTTATGGATAGTCCCAGCCCCGTTCCTCCGAATTTGCGCCTGGTAGAGCCGTCGGCCTGCTGGAAGGCCTCAAAGATCGTATCCTGTTTTTCCTTTGGTATACCTATACCGGTATCAATCACACGAAAAAGTATGGATGAGTCAAAAGAAGATACATCCACAGTGATGCCTCCTGAGGCGGTAAACTTCATGGCATTTGAGATCAGGTTACGAAGCACCTGTTCTACACGCAGCCGGTCCGTTTCTATCAATGAAGGCGTACCCGGATTGATTTTCACGTCAAAGCTGATACCCTTCTCAGTTGCCGAAGTCGAAAACATAGAACTGACATCCTCCACCAGATCATTTATGTTCACATCATTATACTCAAGTTCCATTTTACCTGACTCGATCTTACTAAGATCAAGGATCTCATCAATCAAAGTAAGCAAACCATTGCCTGATGATTGTATCACCTTTGCATATTCAACCTGGTCGGGAGATAGGTTATCTTCATGATTTTCAGAAAGCAATCGGGAGAGTAGCAGAATAGAGTTAAGTGGCGTACGCAATTCATGACTCATATTGGCAAGAAATTCGGATTTATATCTTGAGCTTGTTGCCAGTTCCTCGGCCTTCATTTGAATTTCGATATTGCGCTCCATGATCATTTCATTCTTCTCCTCCAGCAACCGGCTCCTCTCTTCCAATTCAAGGTTGGCCTGTTGTAACTCTTCCTGCTGAACTCGCAACTCTTCATCGGAAGCCTGCAGTTTCTCTGATTGTGCATGGAGTTCGGCATTGATATTTTCCAATTCACTATGCTGACTCTGCAACTCTTCGGCTTGGGTTTGAGTTTCGTGAAGAAGTTCCTGAACCCTCAGATGGTCACGTACACTATGTATAGCCATCCCAATATTAAAAGGAGCAACCCCCAGGAATTCTTTAACTACTTCGGGATACTCTTTAATGGCAGCTAATTCAATGACTGCTTTTAGCTTTTGTTCATGATAAACAGGGAAAGCTATAATTGTGTTGGGATGGAAGCTTGCTGATGTAGAACTTATCACTATCTCAGAATCCTGCAGTCCGGATATGACCTGCATCTTACCCGACTGGGCGGCAATACCCACAACGCCCTCTCCAAATTGTACTGTCTGTTGAACGCCTTGCTGGTTAAGTCCCATGCTTGCTACCAGGGAGAGGCTGTCCTGTGAATTTACCAGGTAAAAAGCCCCTACCTGCGAATCAGTATAAGATGAAAGGAAGTCGAGTACATTATGAGAAAGATTATTCAGGTCTTTTTCGCCAATCAGCTTTTCATTTAATTCACCTATCCCCCTTTGAAGCCATTCTTTCTGTGACAATTTTGAAAAAGAGAACTCAAGGGATTCAGCCATTTTATTCAGTGAACCCGATATGCTTCCAAGGAGGTCGCGGCCCTCTCCATTAACACGCACTGTATAATTCCCTGCCGATATTTTTTCCGCAATGCCCTGTATCAAACCCAGCCTCTCAGTTGTTTCCTGGTCTTTATTAATAAGCTCCTGCTGCATCTGCACCCTCGAATCAAAATCACTTATTACCCGGTAGAATGAAAATATTGTGACGAATATGGCAAGACTTGCCGCAACGATGATCAGCATCGGGGTTGCCGCAGCAAACCGATTCATTTTATTGGTACGCTCATCGAGCAATGCCTGCTCCCTGTCTTTCATCACCTGAACAACACTTGCCATTTCTTCCATTATTACCATCCCTTTGAAGAGATCAGTTGGCACAATACCGGTTTTCAGTTTTTTATCAATGACCATTTCCATCCTTGAAAAGCGTTCTTCAGCCAGGGACTTTAGTTTTTCTAATTCTGCTTTCTGATCAGGGTTATCTGAAATGAGAATAGCCAGTCGGCGTAACGCATCCTTTGCCCGATCATGCGCCCCGCGGTAAGGGTTCATGTAACGGCTATCGTCTGTTAGCAGGTAACCTCTTTGTCCGGCTTCTCCTTCTTTTGCAGCAATAAGTACTTCATCAATAGTTTTCCGCACCTGGTTTGTGTGTGCCACCTGCCGGGCACTGTCCATCAGGTTTCGGATACTGATAAAAGATGCAATTGAACTGACGGCCAGCAGCAGTAATGAAATGCCAAAGCCTATCAGCAGGTTACGCTTGAAAGTAGATTGGATTAGTGTCATATTATAAATTCTCCGCTAATTCGTTATTAATTTTTTGCTGTACCAGTGGGATGATAATAATAAAAGCAGAGCCTTTCCCCTCATCACTTGTTGCCGTGATAATACCATTATGTTTTTCCACGATCTTCTTTACAATGGCCAGTCCAATGCCCGTACCATCATACTGATCTTTTGTATGGAGCCGTTGGAAAATGGTAAAGATCTTGCCAAGGTACTGCTCATCAAAGCCGATCCCATTGTCTTCAATGGTAAGCCTTATATACTCACCGTTCTCATTGGGAACCGCATCAAATGAAAGGCTATTAACCAGTTGGGAACGAATATTTATAACTGGCGGGGTACCTGGATTAGAAAACTTAAGCGCGTTGGTCAGCAGGTTCTGGAATAGCTGGCGCATCTGGCCCGGATTAACTTCAGCATGTACGAGATTATCTTTATAGATGGTTGCTCCCTTTTCGGTGATCAATACTTCGAGGTCGGCGATAGTATCATTCAGGACCATATTAAGGTCTATTTCGGAGAATACCGGCAACGCCGATAGCCGTGAATAATTCAGGAGATCATCAATGAGATTGCGCATGCGACCCGATGCATTTATGATCCTCTCCAGGTATTGAACCGATTCGCGGCGGTCAGAAACCTGCTCCTTTACCAATCTTGTGAAGGTTTGTATTTTCCGGAGAGGCTCCTGCAGGTCATGAGAGGCAATGAATGCATACTGCTGTAATTCAGCATTTCTTAATTCAAGTTCATTGTTGATCCTTACCAATTCCTTTGTGCGCTCTTCAACCTTATGTTCAAGGGTTGCCTGCGCATCATTCAGGAGCTTTGATTGCTGATACAGCCGGCAGAAAGTTTTAACCTTCAGCAGGAGAAGATCCGGATCAAATGGTTTTGTTACATAATCAACTCCCCCCGATTGGTAACCTTTCATAATAAAACGCTTATCGATGCTTACAGCAGAAAGAAATAGTATGGGAATTTCCCGGTACTTACTTGAGCCGCTAACAGCTTCCGCCACTTCAAAGCCATCCATATCAGGCATCTGCACGTCTAATATGATAAGCTCATATTCTGTTTTTAAAATCTTTCTCAGGGCTTCTTCTCCCGAAACAGCCGTATCCGCTTCAAATCCATGGATCTGAAGCAGCGTCTTTAGTGAAAAAAGGTTCTCCTGCTTATCGTCTACAATCAATATCATTAATGGTGTGAAAATAAAGCAAAAGGCCAAGCTAATGGACAGCCATGATTTTTTTTATGGCTGCGGATTGTATTTTATTCGTACATACACCAATCTATCATTTAATAAACTCCACCAGCTTGTTCTTAGCACGGTCCTCACGGGTTAAGTTCTCCCCCACCCTAACTGTTTCTCCTTTACCATCCGACTCTAACCTTGAACCATCATTTTCATTTTGCTCCTGAAGAGCTTTCTGAACGCCAGCCACGGTTACATGATAAAGTAATATTTTCTTCAGCACCTGCATCCGAATCGGTATGACCAATTATCTGTTACAGGATAAATCCCAATAAGAGTATATTAATTCTCATCTCGATAAGATTTAAAGGCAAAACTATATCAACACAAAAATTCTATCAGGCCATCCTTTACCAATTGCGGAATTAAGCGAATGTATTGTTATGTTTAAACCATGATAAATGATGAAGTACTTGAACTGGCCCGCAAGGTGTGGAACTACCACCAGCTGAACCATATAATGGTTAAATCGGATTGTATACTGGCTTTGGGAAGCCACGACTTAAGGGTTGCTGACCGGGCCTGTGATCTTTATGAAGAGGGATGGGCTCCGTTTATCGTGTTCTCCGGGGGACTCGGCAATCTCACCCAGGGCATATGGACTGAGCCGGAAGCTGATAAGTTTGCAGCTATTGCAATGAGTCGTGGAGTCCCTGCCTCGGCCATACTTATTGAAAATAAATCAACAAATACTGGTGAGAATATCCAGTTTTCAAAAAGACTGTTAGTAGAAAATGGACTCGATCCACAAAGCTTTATTGTTGTGCAGAAGCCATATATGGAAAGGCGGAGCTATGCTACTTTTAAAAAGCACTGGCCCGATAAAGATCTGCTGGTCACTTCCCCACAATTATCATTTGATGAATACCATAATACAGAGTTTCCCCTTGAAAAAGTAATTCATATTATGGTGGGTGACCTGCAGCGGATAAAGTATTACCCGGATAGAGGCTTCCAGGTACCACAGCCCATCCCGGATGATATATGGGATGCATACCAGCAACTGGTAGAAAGAGGGTTTGATAAGCACCTGATGCGAGATTAGCGCTGGCATGGTATTTTAATTCCTGTGATAGATTGAAACTTTATTCACTTTAAAATTTAAATCATGAGAAGAAGTAATACCTCCCTCCTTTTGGCGGGACTCGCAGCCTATGCTTACTACAAGTATTCAAGAATGAACCAGCAGGATAAGGATAAAATGGTTAAGGATCTTAAGGATAAGGGAAGAAGCCTGGTTGAACAAATCAACCCATTTAGAAATACATCTGAAAATGGCGTTAAGTCAATGTCTCCCCGCACACATGTTGGGTAAATAACAGGGGTCAGCAAATTGCACCCTTAACAAAGGGCCGTCTCATTCAGTATGAGTCGGCCCTTTTGTTTTCAAACAGCATCACTTATCAACCCAATAGCTGTTCATTGGTTGTTACAATTGTTATCTTTCCTAGGGTTTTCCTAGGGTTATCCTAGGGTTTTTGATACTTAAAAGCCTAGGATAACCCTAGCAATAGCCTAAAATAACCCAAGGATGATGCAATTTTTACCCAAACATTGTATAAAGTATAGACAAGGGCTATAAAACAGGAGGTCGTCCAATTGATATTTGGCGACCTCCTGCGTATATATAAGTGTATTATTATTATGCCATTTCCATGCAGATTTCAGCGCAGCGCCTGCAGGCTGCTGCACATTCCTTACAATGCTCCATACCCATGGCAGCATGTTTCTCACATTCATCGGCACAACGATTACAGATATCGGCGCAGATCCTGCAAAGTTCTTCAGACATTACACCGTTAACGCTCATAACCTGGGCAGCGGCTGTACAGATCATAGCACATTCCAGATCGAGTTCAATACACTCGGTAAGATGCTTTACATTTTCCTCCTGTAAACAGGAAACAGCACAATGATTACATACAACTGCGCAGTTCTGGCAAGCTTCAATGCATTGCTGGTATTGTTGATGTGACATAATTGATGGTTTTTTTTGAAAATTATTCAGAAACCATGCCACTGGATGGAGTCGGTATGTGAATAGAAGGCAGGAATTTCAGATTTATAACTATTTGTGTATCAAGTACACAATTAAAACAAAAGCCCCCTGTCATAACCTTATCTAACAATAATCAGGAAATTAAGTGATAACTGTCACATCCTCAGGGGTTGCTTGTCATAACTGGTGGATTAATCTTGGGATAGATTTGTTCCAGCAATTAAGCATTACGAATAAAACGAATTAAAATGAACGCCTTAACAAAAACCCTGATCAGGAAAGCGGTGCTTCCGCTGGGTTTATTTATCACCTCAATGTCGATTTTTTCTTCTGTGAATGGCCAGTCAAGCTACCAGGGATCAATGAGTAAAACAGTGATCGAAGGAACCTCGAATATCCATGACTGGAAGATGGAATCTCAAAAGGGAAAGGTTACCGCAACCGTTACACTGGATGGCGCTAGTGTTAAAGAAATTGGAGCTATTAGTTTTGTACTTCCTGCAGAAAGCCTGAAGAGTGAGCACAACCAGATGGACAAAAACACATATAAAGCCCTTAACACAACGAAAAACCCAAATATCAGTTTTAGCTCAAATTCATCCAGCATTAAACCCAATGGTAATGGCTTCATTATTACTTCAAAGGGTAAGCTGACCATTTCCGGTGTATCAAAAGATGTTGAACTCGTGTCACATGGTAAAATGAATGCCGACAAGAGTATCAGTTTTACCGGTGCGCATACACTGAAGATGACAGACTATAAAGTTCAACCCCCAACCGCAGTGTTCGGAACCATTAAAACCGGCGATGGTATAACAGTAAAATACAATCTCGTATTAAAAGCCCCCTAAACAAAACATACACATACTTTATTAAATTTTTTAAGTAACTACTTATGAAACTTTTATCAGCCAGAAGAGTAAAAATCATAGCCATCGCGGCTCTTCTTTCAGCTCCCATTATAAGCTTTGGCCAGGATACACAAGAAGCAACTAAAGAACCAGGCAAAGAAGTAAAAGAATTCTATGGGCGTCCTTCAAACTGGAGGCCATATGATAAACGTGGTATCAACAGGTTTGAAACTTCTAAAGAAGACAGCATAGCATTTGAAGGACCACGTGTACGTTTTGGTGCAGGTTTTACACAACAGTACCAGAACCTTAACCATGAAAATGCCTCAAAAGGTGAAATTCCTCTTTATCAAATGGGCCCTGGCTTCAACCTTGCGCAAGCCAACCTTAATATTGACTTTCAACTGGCAGATGGTATCCGGGTTGCTCTTGAAAATTATATGTCATCACGTCACCACAATGAATTCTGGGTTAAGGGTGGTTATATCCAGTTCGACAAGCTGCCTTTCAAAGGTAAGTTCTGGAGTGACTTGATGGATATCACTACAATCAAGATCGGTCACTTTGAGATCAACTATGGTGATCAGCATTTCCGCAGAACAGATGGTGGTAATGCAATCTATAACCCTTTCATCGAGAACCTTATAGTTGATGCGTTCTCTACGGAGATCGGTGCAGAAGTTTACCTGAAGAAGAATGGTTGGTTCGGTATGGTGGGTGTTACCAACGGTACCATCAACTCATCCATCAACAAGCAGGCAACTGATATTGATGATAATTCTAAAAAATTTCCTGCCCTTTTCCTGAAAGGTGGATTTGACAAGCAGGTAACTGAAGATTTCAGATTGCGTGGTAGTGGTTCATATTATATAAACAACAGGAGTCAGCGTAACGTTCTCTATGCAGGTGACCGTACAGGTTCAAACTACTGGGCTGTTATGGAAGCAAAAGGTGCTGACCTGAAAGCTAAATTCAGTTCTGGTCGTTTCGCTCCTGGTTTCACCAGAAATGTACGCGCCATCATGCTGAACGGATTTGGTAAATACAAAGGACTGGAACTGTTTGGTACTTATGAAACTGCAAAAGGCAATGCTGCAACTGCTGCTGACCCTGATAAGCGTAAAATGAACCAGACTGCCCTTGATGTTATCTACCGCATAGGCAAGAGCGAGAATGTTTTCCTCGGTGCAAGATTCAACAATGTAAGTTCAGAACTTCCAGGATATGATGATAATGTGAAGATCAATCGTACCGCTTTCGGTGGTGGTTGGTTCCTGACTAAGAACATCCTGTTGAAAGGTGAGATCGTTAACCAGAAGTACAAAGGTTGGAAAGAAGGAGATATTCTGGACGGTGGTAAATTCAATGGATATGTAATTGAAGCAGTAATCGGATTCTAATATTTTCTCTGATGTGTGTTTGGAAAAATGCCGGGTAGTAGAATCACCCGGCATTTCCTATTTTTAACAGGTACATTCAACAAGACAAGTTAATGTCAAATCTTCTTTTCATATTGTTCCACTTATTCTTCACTCCGGAATCAAAGCCGGTTGCAGAAAGATGGATCATTGACAAGAATAGTGTATTTACCATTGAGGGAAAATCGAATGTTGCTCCTTTTAAATGCCAGACCGTTCAATATCTCAATCGCGATACTATAACCATATTTCGGGATAACAATCCGAATACGGCATTCACATTTGGAGGCGGACTTAAAGTAATGATCCGCTGGTTTGATTGTGAGCAGCAGGTGATGACAAAGGAAATGTGGCGGACGCTTCGTGAAAAGGAAAAGCCGGAGATGAAAATCAACCTGATCCAGGTAGGCAGGTTTAAAAAAAGTGGCGAAAAAGTATTGGGAGTGGTGGAAGTGGAACTGGCAGGTGTGACTAAGCGATTTGAGATCCTTTTTGAGGTGGGTAATCCATCGCCCAATAACCTTAGTTTTTCCGGAATCAGGAAGCTCAGTTTTTCCGATTTCAGGTTAAAGCCTCCAAATAAACTTGCGGGATTAATAAAAGTAGAGGAAGATATAATGGTAAAATTCAAAATAAGCCTTCGGGCGGCCGGTTAATAAACACCCATAGTCATGTTCAAACTACACTGGAAAAAAGTACTGATATCACTTGCAATTTCTTCCATTGCATTGCTGGTGATGAGTTTTGTAATGTTGAAACTCTCAATTTATTTATTCCCGGGTGTAACGATGGAATACCTCAGCCCGGTTTTTCGTCCGGCCGGCAGGATGGACTGGCTCTATTATGGCCACCCCATTGTAATTAGCATTGCGCTGCTCTGGTTCTGGGAACGGTATAAGGAAATATTTACAGGCCCCTGCTTATTGAGGGCCTTCGAAGTGGCGCTGGTATATGGCATTGTAGCCCTGATCCCGGTTCTGTGGTTGACTTTCAGTGCCATAGATGTTTCTGTAAGGATGATCCTTACCTGGTTGCTTTACGGTTTTATCCAGGCATTTGTAGCTGGTTTTGTATTTGCCAAACTCGACTGTTGATATTTTTCCTACTATATTTGTAGACATTGATCCTCCCTTCTACAAATCAAGCAAAATCAATTTCAGATGTCAAAGCAAAATTTACGTTTTGAGACACTGCAGGTACATGCAGGACAGGTACCAGACCCGGTAACCAAATCGAGGACAGTTCCAATTTACCAGACCAGTTCATATGTGTTTGACAGTTCTGAACATGCGGCAAACCTATTTGGCCTTCGCGAGTTTGGTAATATTTATACGCGTCTGATGAACCCCACTACTGATGTGTTTGAAAAACGGGTAGCGGCGCTTGAGGGAGGTGTTGCCGGCCTGGCCATGGCATCGGGACAATCGGCGCAGTTCATTGCATTACAGAACATACTTCTGCAGGGCGATAATATTGTTTCTTCCTCTTATCTATATGGTGGAACCTATAACCAGTTCAAGGTAACCTTCAAGCGGTTAGGCTTTGAGGTTAGGTTTGCCAATGGAGATGATCCTGCTGACTTTGAAAGCAAGATCGATGCGCGAACCAAAGCACTATACGTTGAAACCATAGGCAACCCTGGTTTCAGTATTCCTGACTTTGAGAAATTATCTGACATCGCTAAGAAGAATAATATTCCACTTATTGTTGACAACACTTTTGGCGCAGCAGGTTTTCTCTGCCGGCCGATAGATTTCGGCGCAAATGTGATTGTTGAATCTGCCACTAAATGGATTGGCGGTCATGGCAACAGTATCGGGGGAATCATAATTGATGGTGGAAACTTCAACTGGGGTAATGGCAAATTCCCATATTTCACAGAGCCTGATGAAGCTTATCATGGTATGAAGTTCTGGGACATATTTGGAACGGATGGACCATTTGGAAACATCGCCTTTATAATTCGTGCAAGGGTAACGGGGCTCCGCAGTATAGGACCGGCTGTAAGTCCATTCAATTCATTTCTTTTCCTGCAGGGACTGGAAACGCTAAGCCTTCGTGTACAACGAACTGTTGACAATGCATTGGAACTTGCTGAATGGCTTGAGAAACATCCGCAGGTGGAGTATGTGAATTATCCCGGATTGAAGAGCAGTAAATACCATGAATTGGCTAAAAAATACCTGAGAAATGGATTTGGCGGAGTATTGTCGTTTAAGATCAAGGGAGGAAAAGATGCGGCGGACAAATTCGTAAATAACCTGGAGCTTATAAGTCATCTGGCAAATGTGGGAGATGCAAAAACGCTAATAATTCACCCGGCTACTACTACACACGAACAATTGACTGAGGCGGAGCAGAAATCGGCTGGTGTGGAGCCGGGACTGCTACGAATTTCCTTAGGAATTGAGCATATTGAAGATATTAAGGATGATATAGAATCTGCTTTTAAAACCGCAGGTGCTTAAGAGTTTGCAATTGGAATGATTTCGCTTACAATAATGCGTTAACATATGAAAGATTCCGGTGATTTACCTGAACCTTTTCTATAAAAAAAGCCGGCTAAAGGAGCCGGCCTGGTAAATAAGCTTAGGGATATTAATAGAGATAACTGAGTGCAATTATGTCGTTGTTATTAAATGGACGATCTACGCCTTTACCAATACAAGCCAGCATCCATGACTTTGGATCCTGATCTGTTGGTGTGCCTGGAATGTGTATCGCCCCCACTGTAGAAGCACCTTCATTAGAGGGACCACCACCGCAACTATAAGAACGGTCCATATAATCTGTGTGACGGAAGCCGATGCAATGGCCTATTTCATGAGCAAGCACACTCACTAATGTGCCGCCATCCCATCCATTACGGTCCATATACCAGTTATTTACTAAAATTGAATTATGCGGATTTCCCTGTGCAGTTGGGAACCCTGCTGATGCCAAGTACTGAGCACTTCGTGGTGCTGACTTAATAACTATGTTTCCTCCACTGGCAACACGCTGAAAAGTAATTTGCAAATTTTCACCATTATACCTTAAAATAGCTTGATCTGTTGCATTTACATATTTGGAACTTAATTTGGAATCAACCGAAACAGTGATTACTCTTGGTAAGCCCGTAACGAGATTAGTAGTGCGGTACTGCTCCGATTCACCAACGCGAACAATTGCACCAGTAAGGCTGCGGTTCAACTCGTTGGATGGAATGAAAATATCACCCTCAACAACATAGCCACCTTCAGCAGCCATAATATTATGGGTAGAAAAACCAAGTTTACTGATGCTGGCTACAACTTCATCAGTAACTTCCAGCTGTTGTGTTTCGTTGACAGCTTCTTTTTTACAGGAAACAAAAACCATCATCAGTAACGCAACCGATGATATGGTACGAAAATGCTTTAACATGTGTGTTGGTTTAAATAGTTGGAAAGTGGATAAATTCCGGAAAGCTTATTTTCCGCCATTAAACTAATATTATTTTTACTGATATTCCAAATCTAATATGCAACAATGTTGCGTCGAATAGTAAACAGATCCATGGCTTTAAAATTTTCATCCCGGGCTTACCCGCTCATGTTCTTATTGGTTTTCAACTGTTTCCCTACTTTGGCACAGAAGAAGAAACCCGATACAACCCTTCTAGCTCCTTATTTAAAAATAGCTGAGGGCTCGAAAAATACCCAGCTAACTGATTCAGATACGGAATATTTTGCTGTGGTGTCATCCCAGCTTCCCGGTGAAGTAACAGTACTTCGTCAGCTAGCCCATGATATTTTTATAATATCTATCAGCAGCCAGGCAAAATACGCCCAGCTAAAAGAAAACGCAAGATTGGTGTTTCCGGTTAACGACAACTGGAAAATGAGTCCACCGCTGCTTGAGCGCTTTCTTCAAAATTCAAAGGAGAATTATAATAATAGGTTATTGCTCAGGGTTAGCGATACGGCTGCATTCAGAGACAGATACCTGCAACCAGTTTCAAATGGTATAAAGCTTATTAAAATTTTCGGGAATGCAATAGTATTAGTCGCTCCATTCCGGTGGATCCGTGAGCAGGCACTCTCCGATGCCAATATAACCTTCATCTCTATTGCAGACCATCCCCATGCCGAAAGAGAGCTTACAGGATTTGATCTCTCTGCCAACAGGGTAAATACCTTGCATCGATACCGTCCCGATCTAAACGGCAATGGCTTTATCGCGTCCATTAAGGAAAATCTAATGGATACCGCTGACCTTGATCTTGTCAATCGTTTTGTAGCAAGTGAGGGAACCGCAACAACACCCTCCACCCATGCCACCAACATGACCACCATTGTAGCAGGTGCCGGAAACAGTTTCTATACCGGGAAAGGTGTGGCATGGGCTGCGGGTTATAGTTCTTCAGATTTTGTGAATCTGTTACCTGACAATAACAATTCTATACAGCAAACTGGCATTACTGTCCAGAATCATTCCTATGGCACAGGCATTGAGAACTATTATGGTGCCGACGCTGCTGCATATGACCAGCAATCTGTTTCGATTCCCTGGTTGCAACATGTTTTCTCCGCAGGAAATTCAGGGAACAGCAGCTCTTCAACAGGAATATACGCAGGCATTGCCGGCTATGCAAATCTTACAGGCAGCTTCAAAATGAGTAAAAACAGTATCAGCATTGGTGCCATGGATTCAAGTGGTAATGTGCTTATGCAGAGTTCAAAAGGTCCGGCACATGACGGACGCATTAAACCTGAACTTGTTGCGTTTGGGGAAGATGGAAGTTCTGGCGCCGCAGCAATTGTATCGGGATTATCCATTCTGCTTCAGCAGGAATATGCTAAGCGTAAGGGTGAGTTGCCGCCTTCCTCTTTAACACGATCCATATTATTCAATAGTGCGGATGATGTTGGAGCACCCGGCATAGACTACCGTTCCGGGTTTGGAAGCGTAAATGCACTAAAGGCGATCAGCATTCTGGAGGATGAGAAATATTTCCTGGGAACTGTTGCAAAGAATGGTGTATCGGCACATACAATCACCGTTCCTGCCAATGCAATGAACCTGAAGCTTACGCTTAGCTGGACAGACCCTGCCGCAGCAGAAAACACATCACATGCGTTGGTGAATGATCTGGATCTTGAATTGATAAATATTGCTTCGGGGCAATTGTGGCAGTCGTGGGTTTTAAGCACCGCACCAAAAATTGATTCATTGGAGCGCGCCGCAATAAGGGGTCGTGATAGTGTAAACAATTCAGAGCAGGTATCACTGCCGTTACCTCCTGCCGGTAGTTACCAGATTAGGATAAGCGGGCACTCGCTTTTAACTTCGTCACAGGATTATGCACTTTCGTGGAACCATGATACAACTGGTTCTTTCCTCTTCACATATCCTGTACGTGGCGATAACCTCACAAGTGGTGCAAGAAACAGGATCAGATGGGAATCATCTATTCAGGGAAGTGGCCAACTTGAATATAGTTTTGATGGCGGGGAACAGTGGATAAGGATTGGGGATAATATACCAATAAACACTGGAGAATTTTTCTTTGAAGCGCCGGCTCTTTATCGGAGTATTCTGTTAAGGATGACGGCTGGAGTTGAAGCATATTATTCAGACACGGTTGGTCTTTCAAGAGAACTCCATATAAATACAGGCTTTAATTGTGCAGATTCATTTATGATACACTGGCAAAAAGCACCTGATATTCAGCAATACCAATTGTTCCGGCTGGAGGGAAGGTATATGCAGCCCTTCAGGGTGGTAAATGATAGTTTTCTGGTATTACCCAAAATCAATAATCCCGCTGAATATTATACTATAGCTCCTATTCTACCTTATGGAATCGTTGGAAGAAGAGCTTATACATTAAACTATAAGAACCAGTTGCTGGAATGTTACCTGCGATCCTTTCTAGCCATTGCATCCGAGCCTGGGGAAGCAATAATAAGTTTTTCGCTTGGAAGCGTTTATGGAGTCCGACAAATTCTGGTACAAAGATTTGATGGCAATGATTTCATAACCATTTTTGATCCGGGGACTAATTTTCTATCTGATAACAGGTTTTTTGTTCCAGCCAGTGATGGTGTAAATCTTTATCGGGGCGTGATAATAACCGATGATGGGCAGCAGTTCTATACTAATACGGAAACTGTTTACCAATTCAGTGAGAAACCCCTGTTCCTATTCCCGAATCCGGTAAGGAGAGGACAACCATTACGCATTCTTACAGATATAATTGATGAGTTGGAATTGACTCTCTATGATGTACAGGGAAGAATTTGTAAACAGATAAGATTAACAGAGAGGATACAGGATATCAATACAGCCGGATTATCTGCAGGGATCTATTTTTACCATATCCATGGGGGAAATATAATGCAACGAACTGGCAAGATCGTGATACAATGATTTGATAAGGTTATAAAGGAAAGGGAAACAGCAGTGCTGCTCTCTTTGAAGTTTTTGGTAAGGATCAGATTGAGGAGGCTGCCTTGCACCACATGTACCTCGCCGCAAGGTTGCCGATAACTGTTGCAGGAGCCCTTTTGCCCGATGCACATTCGGGTTATGGACTTCCAATTGGTGGAGTACTAAAGTAAAGCCATGACAATTATCGACAGGAATGAAATGGATAATACACACAAAGTTACATTGATCGGAGGGGGACTGGATGAAGTACCTCATGCCTATAAGAATAAAGAAATGATGATGCAAAGCCAGCATCAATTAGTGGATATTGTTGGAAAGTTTATTCCTACTATTGTTCGTATGGATGGCGATCCAATTATAGGGGGAAAACGGAAATAGATCGCCTAATGGGTATAAAATTCCAACAGCGCGGCAAAATAAACATCTGTCCAACCTTCTGTAATATCGTCATAAGCCTCATCGGGGATATTGGTATGCTTAAGTTCTACTGAACTGCCTTGCGCATGCTCATGTAATTTTATTGTTACTATCGAAGGGGGCTCTTCTTCTTCGCCGAAATACCACTGCTGAATAATCTTCTTTCCTTCCTCAAACTCAAGGTTTTTGCCGGCAATATTATCATCCCACATGGAAAATTCTGATCCGGGCTCGGTAGTCATGATTGCCGGTGCGCCGGTCCACAGCTGGATAGTGGCCGGATTTGTCAATGCAGCATACAGCTCCACCGGTGATGCCGGGATGATATAATACTTTTTGAAGTCTTTCATGGTGGGAAATTACTAATTCCTGTGATTGGAGCACGTGGAATTGTTCTGAGTAATAGCTTACCTCCACCAATGTCATATGGAAGTAAAATAATACAGTATAAAAGTACTTTATTACTTTTATTAAAGAATATTTCTTACTTTTGACCCTGAATAAATCATTAAAATATTCGATATGCAAACGCTCGAAGAAAACATCCTTAACGTAACAGAACTTGAACCAAGGCAAAAACATCCAACCATATTTTTGAGGTTTGATGAACTGGAGCCGGGAGAATCTTTAACCATTCATAATGATCATGACCCCAAACCTTTATACTATCAGTTACTGGGAGAAAGAGGCAACTGCTTTAATTGGGAATATCTTGAGCAAGGCCCAGAGTGGTGGAAGGTTAGAATAAGTAAGCGTAGGAATGATGAGGGTGAGGAAACCCTTGGAGAGATCGCGACAAAAGATCTGCGTAAGGCCCAGATATTCAAAAAATACGGACTTGATTTCTGTTGTGGTGGCAAGAAGACAGTGAAAGAAGCCTGCGCCGAGAAAGGCCTGGATGTAACAAGAATTGAACAGGAATTGCAGGCAGCAGACCAGAACCTTGCCACATCACGGCCATTGCCTTATAATGACTGGTCAATTGATTTCCTGGCAGATTATATTGTAAACACGCACCATTCCTATGTCGTTAAAACCCTTCCGGATTTAAGGACCTATGCTGCCAAAGTTGCAAGGGTTCATGGAAGCCGGCATCCTGAATTGCTGGCAATTCATACCCTTGTTGAGGAGATTAATGCTGAGCTCACATCGCATATGATAAAGGAGGAGAAAGTACTGTTCCCATATATAAAAGAACTTGTTGCTGAAAGTAAGAGTGCCGCCTCGCCAGCGCCGTCACCATTCACTACAGTTCAGCAGCCAATAAACATGATGGAAATGGAACATGAAGCAGTTGGTCATAACCTTGAGCAGATTAGAGAACTTAGCAGGAATTATACTCTTCCTGAAGACGCCTGTGCGAGTTACAGTCTTCTCTATCGTTTGCTGGAAGAGTTTGAGGATGACCTGCATACCCATGTTCATCTCGAGAATAATATTCTTTTCCCCAAAGCATTAAAACTGGAAAAAGAATTAAAATATTAAAATGATAACTCCTGGAAAACGCCAACAATGGCTGCTGCTGATCTTCATGATCACAGCAGCCTTTTGCTTCTCCTGCAACAATTCTCCTTCACATGAAACAGAGGTTCATAATGCCGTCATACCCGAACTCACACTAAACAATGGAGTAAAATGGAATTCAGATGATAGCACCAATTCAAATGTTACCAGCCTCCAAAGGATACTTGACCGTTACCCCGCCAATGAAACCACTACCTTAGTTACCTACGAGGAAGCTGCAACAGAATTGCAGGAGGGGGTTAATCAACTGGTTAAACAGTGCAAAATGAAAGGGCCTGATCACGATGCCCTGCATGCATGGCTTGAGCCATTCATGGGTGAGGTGAAGGCATTGAAAGCATCCGCAACAACTGAAGAAAGCGCAAAACATTTGGAGACGCTCAGAAAATATGCGACCCTTTACCCACAATACTTTGAATAACCATGGTCATAAATGCGGATACAAAAATTGCAAGCATCCTGAAACACCATGAGGATGCCCTGGAAACAATTATCAGTATCAGTCCGGCGTTCCAGAAATTGCGCAACCCTTTGCTGCGTAAGCTGATGGCTGGCCGAACAAGTATTGCCATGGCCTGTAAGCTAGGAGGGTGTACGGTTGAGTTTTTCCTGGAAAAAATGAAACCACTTGGCTTTGAGGGCGGGGAAGTTAGCAACAAGCCGCAAAAGGATCTTTCTATGAAAGAAGATAATGAATCGCGTGAATATTTAAAAACCCTGGGGCAAGACCAGATAGTTCAGCTTGATGTGCGTGCTATGCTAGCCGGGGGAACTGATCCACTGGAGAAAATCATGGCTAGCATAGCTGCACTTAAGAAACACCAGGTTCTACTGATCATTAATAGTTTCGAACCCACCCCGTTAATAAAGCTACTTAACAAAAAGGGCTTTAGTTCATATGTAGAAACAGTGGATGCATCAGAAATTCATACCTGGTTCATCCCCCAAAATCTGATACATCCAAGGCCTGAACCGATCAAAACAGAGGATTCGGGTTGGGAGGAGTTGATATCCTTTTTTGAAGGCAGGATAAGATTTGTGGATGTGCGTCAACTCGAAATGCCTCAGCCAATGCACACCATCCTCGGAGCACTTGAATCACTTCCCCCCGGTGATGCGTTGTATGTTTACCACAAACGTATCCCCGTTTTCCTTTTACCTGAATTATCAGAAAGAGGATTTGATTACCGTACAAAAACGCTGAATCAACAGGAAGTGCATCTCCTGATATTCAGGGAATCTTTATGATAACAGGCATCCATACAATCCACAAGCCCACTTCGTCAAAGGTCGTCTTGCCATTCTATGCGTATGCAGCTTTGTCATTACTGGTATCCACATTGCTTCTTTGTAATTCGCCGGAGGCGTTTACAGGGCATCATTTCAATCCCCGGACCCTTGCCATTACACATGCAATGGCATTGGGCTGGGGAACGATGATGATATTGGGAGCCAGCCACCAACTCGTTCCGGTTCTTACTGAATCGCCGCTTTACAGCCACAAACTGGCCGTAGTGAGTTTCTATCTGGCAGCAATTGGCATTCCACTTATTGTATACGGCTTCTTTGCATTTGAACTGGGCTGGCCTGCACTAGCCGGGGGCATTTTGGTTAATGCATCTATAGCAGTTTATGTTTTCAATCTTGTGTCAGGTATCAATGGCAGCAAAAAGGAGAACATACATGCCATATTTATGTTAACTGCTGCACTATGGTTGTTTGCCACAACTATAATAGGACTATTGCTTGTCATTAATTTTACGAGTCCCATTCTTCCAAAAGATTCATTACATTATCTTTCGCTGCATGCGCATCTCGGAATAGTTGGCTGGTTTCTTCTGCTTGTAATTGGCGTAGCATCAAGATTGCTTCCGATGTTCCTGATTTCCAAATACAGTAATAACCGGTTGCTATGGATAATTTTTGGCGCAATAAATATCGCACTTATCAGCTTTGTTTTTGTTCATCTAAATAACTTTAGCAATGTGTATTTTTTCATCCCCGGGATTGCGCTGGCACTGAGTTTGGCCTCATTTGCCTACTATTGCCGGATGGCATTCATACATAGGATCAGGAAGGCAGTTGATGAACCCATGAAAATATCGCTGCTCTCCGTATTGATGATGTTGTTGCCGGTATTATTTCTGTTATGTCTTCCATTTCTGCTGGTAACGGGTGAAGCACCAAACAGGATCATTATGGCTTATGGGGTTTCCATCTTCTTCGGATGGCTTACTGCTATCATTTTCGGCATGACATTTAAAACTGTCCCATTTATAGTATGGAACAAATTTTATCATTCGCGTTCGGGGATGGGTAAAACACCAAACCCCAAGGATCTATTTAGTGTACCTGTATTCAATGGGATGGGTATTTTTTATCTCTTTGGTTTTGTGGGGTTTATAACAGGTATTCTTTTTATAAATACAATTCTCATTCGGATCTCAGCCATTTCATTATTATTGGCAGCGGTACTTTACAATTGGAATGTATTTCATTTACTTTTTCATAACCCTAACAGAGGAAAGCCTGCTATATGAATATCATTTCCAATAACCACATGAAGGCCACCATTGCGCTTGCCGCGCTGGAAGCAGTGATCGATCCGGAGATTGGGTTAAACGTTGTAGATCTGGGTCTGATATACCAGATCGATTTCAGCGAGGAGGATAAAGAAATTTTTGTTTCTATGACACTCACCACGCAGTTTTGTCCGATGGGAGAATCCATTACAGATGGGGTAAAGCAATGCCTGGAAACAACTTTTGGTGATATGCAGGTAAAGGTGAACCTGGTTTTTGACCCACCCTGGAATTATGAAAGGATCTCTGATTCAGGAAAAGCATTTCTAAACAGACCATAACCACAATCAATGCTCACAAATACCTGTAAGACTGCGATCAAGGCAGTAATTTACCTGGCAGCACGTTTTGAAACGGGGGAAAAATCGGGTATCCGGGAGATTGCCGAACATATTGATGCCAGCGAACATACGGTGGGCAAAATGCTTCAGACACTGGTAAGACAGGGTGTGATAAATAGTGTGAAAGGTCCAACCGGCGGCTTCTTCATAAGCAAACAGCAACGCAACCAACCCATCATCAATATTGTTGAGGCCATTGATGGGCGACAAATATTTACCGGCTGTGGATTAGGACTAACTAAATGTTCTGCTGCACATCCCTGTCCCATTCACGATGAATACAAAGCAGCACGAGATCTTTATGAGAAAATTTTCAGGTCTAATCGTATTGCTGATCTTTGCGATCCTGTAACAAACGGACTGGCATATCTCACAGGCTGATCAAATCATTACCTATTATCCCTCCAATAATTTCAGCTCACGCCTTAGTTCAAACTGAAGGTCTTCATGCAGGCTATTGATCAGTTTCCCTATTTTTTTAAGTTGTGACTGAAAGATATTTTCGAGTACTGCATATTTTTTTAAGGGTAGACCCATATCTTTCATCAGGCGGCAATATGTTATCAGTAACTCCGCCTCAGCTCCTTTATCTCCAATATAACGGGCTTGCTTACTGGTTTCACGCAGAATTTTTCGCAATGTTTTTTTTGCATAATACACATGAGAGCTATTAATTTCTGAAAACGAATCTGCCATTTCTGCCTTTAGCTCAGCAAGGTAACTGTTAAGATTATCGGCTTCAAAAAGCAAATAGGTCAGCAATTCTTTATTTTCCTTTTTGAAACGGGCGAGGCGGAGACAAAGCTCCGACACCTTTGCGGGTGGAAGCGCTTGCAGTGTATCTTTTATTTCGTGGATTGAAGCTGGTTTCATCATTTAGACGGCACTTACAAGGTAACTTTCCTATTACGTACCTTTGGCCCGATGCAAAATACACACTATTCACTCCCGAAGATACTTAGCGCCTTTAAGATTGAGGCGCTTAATGATATGCAGATCGCTTCCATTGAAGCAAATAAAGCACATGATAACGTTCTGCTGCTTTCCGCTACAGGTTCCGGAAAAACACTGGCTTACCTGTTACCAATCCTTGAACTACTGGATAACTCAAAGAAAACTACACAAGCTTTAATAATCGTGCCTTCCCGTGAACTGGCCTTGCAGATTGACCAGGTATTCCGCACTATGAGTACGGGTTATAAAGTAACCTGCTGCTATGGCGGTCATCTTCGTGAAACGGAGGAGAATAATCTTGTGGAGGCACCAGCGCTTATCATCGGAACACCTGGCAGGCTTGCGGATCATATTCGCAGGGGCAATATCACTGCCGATACTATTGAGACACTGGTACTTGATGAATTTGACAAATCACTTGAGTTTGGGTTTGAAGAAGAGATGTCTTTTGTGGTGGGATCATTACCCGCCATAAAGAAACGTATCCTGGTTTCTGCAACCGATTCGGATGAAATGCCAAAATTCATCAATATGAAGGAAGCGGTTAAACTAAACTTCCTGACTGGTGAAGTACCTGAAATGCTGGCATACCAATACGTAAAAAGTGATGATAATGATAAATTGCAGACTTTGTTCCATTTGCTTTGCTTTGTAGGCAACCGTTCAGCGATCATCTTCTGCAACTACCGTGATGCCGTGGAAAGGGTTAGCAATTATCTAAAGGAACAGGGTATTGTTAATGTTTATTATCATGGTGCACTGGAACAGCCCGACAGGGATGCTGCTATAAATAAATTCCGTAATGGGAGTTCTAATGTACTGGTGACCACTGACCTTGCATCAAGAGGATTGGATATTCCAAACATCAGATATATTATCCATTACCACCTTCCTGATAAAGAAGAGACATTTACGCACCGAAATGGACGTACGGCCAGGCAAGAAGCCAGCGGAACCGTTATACTTATTGTTTCACCCGAAGAAGAAATACCAGAATATGTGGATCCGAATATTCTGGAAATAGAATTGCCGGAAAAACAGGATCTACCGGAAAAACCTAAATGGACAACCTTTTACTTTTCTGCGGGAAAGAAAAATAAGATAAATAAGGTGGACCTGGTTGGCTTTCTTACGCAAAAGGGGGAGCTGAAAAAAGAAGATATCGGGTTGATAGAAGTGAAGGACTTCACCTCTTATGTTGCCATCAGAAAATCCAAAGCAAGCCATACCCTTAATCTTATCAAAGACCATAAGGTGAAGGGACAGAAAGTTAAGATCGAGGTTGCGAAGTAATATAGATTACTGGATTCCCTCTGAGGTCATTTGCACTCTTTTCATACTACCATCTTCATTGTAAAATAACCGGTCGATACAAACTGAGCGGCGGAAACTCCCGCCCTCCGTTGGTATTCCCCCGTTATGATAGATAAAATAGGAGCTGCCCTTGAAATCGATGATAGCCTGGTGATTGGTATTTGAATTACCAGCGAGTTCATTCAGGATTCCTTTGAATTGCCATGGCCCATTAACTGAACGACTCATTGCATAGGCAATCTTTTCGGGAAACTGGTAGGCATAGGAAAGATAGTACCACCCATTTTTATGATGAACCCATGGCGCCTCGGTAAACGATGGAAGATCAACCGTTTTGATCTCACCTTCTAATTCTATCATATTAGGTTTGAGGCGGGCATAGTAGCATTTGGTATTGCCCCAGAAAAGATAAGCCTGACCGTCTATATCAATTATTACGGAGGGATCAATATCATCCCAGAAAATGCTGGTAGCCTTTGTCATGTCATTCGTTATTAAAGCTTTACCTATAGCATCGCGGAATGGCCCATCCGGGCGATCCGCCACTGCCACACCTATAGATTTTCCGGGAATGCTCCCATGCTCTACCGTTACGTACCAATAAAATTTCCCATTACGTTCAATTACCTGCGATGCCCAGGCATCTCCTTTTGCCCAGCTGAAATCCCTGGCCCTGAGTGGCACAGCATGTTCAGTCCAGTAGACCATATCAGAAGAAGAAAAACATAACCATTCATTCATCACATACCCTTCTTTACGTGGAGGTGCTTCATCATGGCCTGCATAAAGCCAAACTTTATTTCCATAAATAAGGGCCGCGGGATCGGCTGTGTATTTATGAGTAATTATGGGATTACCCTTTGATGGAAAACTTGTGTCTGCACTGGCTTTTGCATCAGTTGCTAAAAGCAGGAAATAGCCTGATATTATAAGCGATAGAAGAAAACGATGTTTCATGATGACAAGCATTGATTCTTATAAATGTAATTTATACATTTATTATCAAAACCAGATCATGTTTAGCGTTTCGGACCATCCATATAAAAAAGCAGCCTCCAGGGGAAGCCGCTTAAAGTATTATAACGTCGGTAATTTATGAACCGCAGCTGATGCATCCCTCATCCATGGTACACACTGCACCTTCAGCAATTGGTACCGGGGCAATTTCATTAACTATTCCCTGCTTTTCGACAGTGAACTGTACCGCCTGCGAGGCTGCCTGCGTGCGCAGGTAGTACATACCGGTTTTGAGGCCTTTTTTCCAGGCATAGAAATGCATGGAAGTCAACTTAGAGGCTGTGGGATTGCTAACGAACAAATTCAAACTCTGGCTCTGGCAAATGTATGCACCCCTGTCAGCGGCCATATCAATGAGTGTCCGTTGTTTTATCTCCCAAACAGTTTTATAGAGTGCCCTTACATCTTCGGGTATGCTGGTGATACCTTGAATTGAACCATTCGCAGCGATGATATTGTTCTTCATCTCATTATTCCAGAGGCCAAGTGATATCAGGTCTTTTAATAGATGCTTGTTAACTATTACAAACTCACCACTTAAAACACGCCTGCTATAAATATTAGAAGTATACGGCTCAAAACATTCGTTGTTCCCAAGAATCTGCGAAGTAGATGCCGTTGGCATTGGTGCAACCAGTAAGGAGTTCCTAACGCCAAATTCCATTACTTCCTTACGCAGACCATCCCAGTCATGTCGATCAGATGCCTTTATACCCCAGAGATCAAATTGAAACATTCCCATTGACAAAGGCGATCCTGCGAAGGTTTCATAAGCCCCTTCAACTTTAGCAAGATCCTTACTTGCAGTCATCGCTGCAAAATATATTGTTTCGAAAATGTTCTTATTAAGAATCGAAGCAAGTTCAGATTCAAATGGGAGCCGCATCAGGATAAAAACATCTGCTAATCCCTGAACACCCAGCCCTATTGGGCGGTGACGCATATTTGAACGACGCGCTTCCTCCACTGGATAATAATTCACATCGATGACCCTGTTAAGGTTTACAGCAACCTGGTAGGTGACTTCATATAATTTCTCGAAATCGAATTTACCCTCACGTACAAATCGCGGAAGGGCGAGTGAAGCCAGGTTACAGACAGCTACTTCGTTAGCATCTGTATATTCCATGATCTCTGTACAAAGATTAGAGCTTTTTATAGTACCAAGGTTCTGTTGATTGCTCTTGCTGTTAGCAGCATCTTTATACAACAGGTATGGGGTTCCGGTTTCAATTTGTGCATCGAGTACAGCGAACCATAATTCCTGTGCCTTGATGGTCTTACGGCCCCTGCCCTCTTGTTCATATCTTTCATACAACTTCTCAAATGCCTCGCCAAAGCAATCCTGCAATCCTGGTGCCTCATTAGGACAAAATAAAGTCCAGTCACCATTTTCCTCAACCCGTTTCATAAACAAGTCTGGTATCCAAAGTGCATAGAAAAGATCACGGGCACGTAATTCTTCCTTGCCATGGTTTTTTCGCAAGTCAAGAAAGGAAAAAACATCCGCATGCCAGGGTTCAAGATAAATCGCGAAGGCGCCTTTACGCTTTCCACCTCCCTGGTCAACATACCTTGCTGTATCATTGAAAACCCGCAACATCGGGATTATGCCATTACTTGTTCCATTGGTTCCGCCAATATAGGATCCCGTTGCACGTATATTGTGAATAGCGAGGCCAATACCACCTGCACTTTGAGAAATTTTAGCAGTTTGTTTTAATGTATCATAGATCCCATCAATACTATCATCCTTCATCGTCAGCAGGAAACAACTAGACAATTGAGGCTTTGGAGTTCCGGCATTAAACAAAGTTGGCGTTGCGTGTGTGAACCACCTTTCACTCATAAGGTGATACGTTTTTATTGCCTGTTCCATATCATGTTTATGGATACCAATGGCAACACGCATATAAAGATGTTGAGGTCGCTCGGCCACTTTGCCGTTTACACGGAGCAGGTATGATTTCTCAAGGGTTTTAAATCCGAAATAATCAAACCCAAAATCACGATCATATATTATTGTACTATCGAGCATTTCAGCATTTGCCTCAATGATCTCCATCACATCGTCTGCCACAAGGGGAAGTGATTTATTTGTGACAGAATCGGCATACTGGTGCAAGGCACGCATGGTCTCCGAGAAGGATTTCTTCGTATTCTTATGAAGGTTGCTTACGGCAATTCGCGAGGCCAGCAATGCGTAATCCGGATGGCGTGTTGTGAGTGCTGCGGCCATTTCAGCAGCAAGGTTATCGAGTTCAGTGGTACTAACTCCATCATAAATACCTTCAATTGTCTTCTTGGCTATATCAATTACATCGACCATTGGGCTGAGTCCATAGGATAGCTTTTGTATACGGGCTGTTATTTTATCGAACTTAACGGCCTCTTTTCTACCGTTTCTTTTAATTACAAACATATCAATGATTTATAGGTAGGCAATGGTTTTAAAAGTCTTCCTCAAGGGAGAATGTTTGTCCGGATGCACCAGTCATCACACCTGATTTTTGGTAATCCCCCACGCGCTTTTCAAAGAAATTGGTTTTGCCTTGAAGCGAAATCATCTCCATGAAGTCAAATGGATTTGTGGTATTGTAGAGTTTAGTATACCCCAGTTCACCCAGCCAGCGGTCGGCTACAAATTCAATATACTGCTGCATAAGTCTTGCATTCATCCCTATAAGGTCAACAGGCAAAGCCTCGGTAACAAATTCTTTTTCAATTGCTACAGCATCGCTTATAATAGCGTGTACAGCTTCCTGTGAGAGTTTTTGTGAGAGCATACTGTAAAGAAGGCATGCAAACTCGCAATGCATTCCCTCGTCTCTGCTAATAAGCTCGTTGCTGAAGGTTAGACCAGGCATTAATCCTCTTTTCTTCATCCAGAATATAGAACAAAAACTTCCACTAAAGAAGATGCCTTCCACCGCTGCGAATGCAACCAGTCTTTCAGAGAAAGAGCCATTCTCTATCCAACGCAAAGCCCATTCAGCTTTTTTCTTAACTGCAGGCACTGTATCGATAGCGTGAAAGAGTTTATCTTTTGCTACAGGATCTTTTACATAGGTATCAATAAGTAATGCATATGTTTCGGAGTGGATATTTTCCATCATGATCTGAAAACCATAAAAGCAGCGTGCTTCCGGTAGTTGAACCTCACTCATAAAGTTCACAGCCAGGTTTTCATTTACAATACCATCACTGGCAGCAAAGAAGGCAAGAACATGACTCAGGAAATGCCGCTCTCCATCATTAAGGGCGGCCCAGTCGGTCAGGTCTGCACTAAGATCAATCTCTTCTGCAGTCCAGAAACTGGCTTCATGTTTCTTATACATTTCCCAAACCTTGGGGTAGTTGATAGGAAGGATCACAAAACGGTCCTTGTTTTCCCTTAGCAACAATTCATTCTCATTCGACATATCGATCATTTTAATTTTTTCTCAATACCGGTTTGAATACAAGGGAGTGGCGTCGGGGAACCCCTGGTCATCGGCAATTGCCATGACCTAAGTTCGGACGCGCGTCCTGAGATGTGACGCTTACACCTTGCCTGTACCTTACGCGGGAAGGTCCCAAACAAAAAATAGTATCGGCAGGTGTCTGGCTTGTAACATGGTTACTTACAGTTGCCCGTCAGCCCGTGATTTGCACACGATTCCCTATTAAGCGAACCAGCTCAGAGCCGGACGCACCGAAATAATTAATTGCATGAACTGGAACGAAAATACCTTCAATCGGCTATGAAAGAGTTAATACTTTTTCACACCTGTGGATAGATTGCAAAACTGTTATCAATAGGATAACAATTGTTTAAAATTGCCTTTATAGTGGGGTGTTACTTTGGCAATTCAATGCCTACAACAGCCACGCTATTAAGGAGGGCAAAGCAGAACAGCCGCAAGGACATGCTCCTGTCAGCCTTTGCTGCATTTTTAACCTATTTCTGCATGTATGGTTATCGAAAAGCTATTGGTGCAGGCACATATGATGGATTATCAGCTTTGGGTATCTCCTTCAAATCAGCACTTATTATTTTCCAGGTATTGGGTTATATGAGTGCCAAGTTTATTGGTATCCCCTTTATTGCCTCCCTCAAAAATGACAAACGGACCTTATATATTCTATTACTTATAAGTATGGCACATTTGAGCCTGTTACTAATGGCATTGATACCTTTACCTTATAATGTTTTATTACTTTTCATTAACGGATTAGGGTTAGGATTAATTTGGGGCCTTGTATTCAGCTTCATTGAAGGACGGCGGCAAACCGATTTTATTGCACTGATGTTGAGTATAAACTTCATTTTCAGTTCGGGTGTCATTAAAACAATTGGCCTTTACTTGATTTATAACTGGAATATCCCAGAGATCAATATGCCTTTTGCAGTGGGTTGTATTTTTTTCCCGTTATTAATAGTTTCTCTCCTGCTTCTGAATAAGGTACCCCCCCCCACCGATGAAGAAAAAAAGGAACGTGGAATACGCACGCCCATCACTGCCCATCAACGGGTGGAATTGTTCAGGCTATTTATGCCTGGACTGATATGCATAATATCCATTAATTTACTATTGACCATTTTGCGCGAGATAAAAGATAATTACTCCGTCGAAATTATTAATTCGATTAGGCCAAATTCGGCTCCATCTATATTCACACTAATGGAATCCTTATCTGCTTTGGTGGTGCTCATTTTCCTGATAAGCCTTTCAGGGCTGCGAAACCATATCAGAAGCCTGCTTAGGCAGCACCTGGTTATTATTAGTGGCTTCCTCGCTATTTCCATCTGCACCGTTATGCTTTATTTTGGCAAAGGAGACCCCATTTCACTTCTTGTATTATTTACTATTGGCCTTTACCTCAGCTATAACACGTTGCAATGCCTTTTCTTTGAGAGGTTTGTAGCAGCGTTCAAGGTGAGGGGTAACACCGGATTCTTTTTTTACCTTATGGATTCGATAGCTTATCTGGGTAGTTGCTTCCTGATTCTTAATAAAGAGTTGAACCATACAACAACAGGCTGGCTTACTTACTTCATCGGTTTAGGCATACTATTCGGAATTCTTGGAACACTCATCACACTATTCAGTTGGAATTACTTTAATAATAAATATGCAGCCCAAAACACCTGACAATTATGGCCATACAACACTTTGATCTGATCATCACCGGTGCTGGGGTACTGGGATGTTTTCATGCGTATCATGCTTCTATGAAAGGATTGAAAGTATTACTCCTTGAAAAAGATTTCAAGCCGCAGGAAGCCAGTGTCAGGAATTTTGGACAGGTGGTGCCTTCTGGAATGAGCCAGGGTAAATGGCAGGATTATGGACGAAGAAGTCTTGAGATCTATCAGTCAATTCAAGCAAAATTTGATATCACTGTTCGCCGGCATGGCACTATTTACCTGGCATCAGATAGTACTGAGATGACGTTGATTGAAGAACTGGGTGCTATTAATCAGAAAATCGGCTATTCATCAACAATATATGATAAGGAAACATGTCTTGAAAAATATCAGGGACTACGTGCTTCATATTGCACGGGCGGATTATTCTTTGAAGAAGAATTAACGGTAGAGCCTACCCGAATGATTCATCACTTGATAGCATTTATGAAGGAGCAGTTATTACTTCAATACAAACCCCTTTCCTTTGTACGTTCAGTTGTATACAAAGGGGATCGTTGTATAGTAGAAACAGGCAGTGGAGAGATGTTCAGTTCTGACCATGTGCTTATTTGTAACGGTCGTGACTTCAAAACGCTGTATCCCCATCTGTTCTATAAAAGTGATATTGAAATTTCCAAACTTCAGATGATGCGGACATCTCCCATGAATGATTTTACTCTACCGGGTTCAGTACTTAGCGGTTTAAGTATAAAGCGCTATGAAAGTTTCCGCGAATGCCCATCATATAAAAAACTTGATGCATCGGAGATCAATGAGAACTGCAGAAAATGGGGAATTCACATCCTGTTCAAACAAGCAAATGATGGCAGCATAATTATTGGCGATTCTCACGAGTATGCAGAAGCAAAGAACGCAGATCAGTTGGGATATGATATAAATCAGGTTATCAATGATATTATCCTGCATGAGGCCCAGCGAATGTTCCGGTTTCCCCATTGGAATATTGCCCGGCAATGGAATGGATACTACTCACAAAGAAGGGGCCATGATCTGTTCATGGAATATGCAGATAAAAATGTATTGATCATAACGGCCATTGGTGGAAAAGGAATGACCGCTAGTGCTGGTTTGGCTGAAGCAAACATTCATAAACTATTTGATTAATGAAAATTATCCTGGACTGCAGGTTAGTGATCTGTGATATGGCAGGCACTACCGTTACAGATAATCATGAGGTAGAATTGTGCTTTTCAAAAGCAGCCAGACAAACAGGCCTGGAGATAACTGATGCCGAAATCCTTGCCGTACAAGGCTGGGGCAAAAGGCATGTTTTTGAAGTATTCTGGGAAAAGATGATTGGTGCCAGAAATGAAATCTGGCTGAGAAAGGTTGACCGGTCTTTTGAAGTTTTCCGGAAGATTCTTGAAGAGCATTACATGAGCCATCGCGTAACTCCAACCATAGGATGCATGGAGTTATTTGAATTCCTTAAATCCAATAAAGTTCATATTGCCCTTACAACCGGATTTTACCGAAAAGTTGCTGATATTATTCTCAATCAGTTGGGATGGATGGAAAATGGTATCGTTGACTTTTCAGTGGCCAGTGATGAGGTAGCAAATGGAAGACCACATGCAGATATGATCCGTAAAGCAATGCAGACGCTTTCAATCAGCGACCGGAAAACAGTAATTAATATCGGAGACACACCATCTGATATTCAATCAGGTAAAAATGCTGGTTGCTTATTATCCTGCTGTGTAACTAATGGTACGCATACAAGTGAACAACTTGCGCCATTTGAGGCAGATCGAAGTTTCGGTTCAATGCTTGATTTCCGCAACTGGTTAGAGAGAAAACTATTACGCTAATAGGCGACCGATCTTCTAAGCAGGTAATTTGTCAGCATTTCTTTGAATATCCTGAGATCTGGTAATGGATGATCTTGAACTTTTGCAGCTTCATCCCATTTTCGCATTTTTATATATAACGTGAATAATGGGTCTTTTTCAAATGCAGAAGCCTCTTCTTCGCCCATACGACCTCCCTGGAATGCTAATGTTTTCTTACTGGCGTCAGACAAATATGCATAGTACTTTGGATATTTATATGTCAGATAACGCTTGGCCTGTACATGTGATTCAATTAACCTGCATATTCTTTCTCCAACACCAAGCTCACGCAACCATTGTGCCCCTATCTTTTCGTGATCAAGTACCCCATAATTATTGCCATCACCACTGATCATGGTATTCTGTTCATTAACGGGAACCAAGTGACCAATATCGTGAAGAAATGCTGCAAGAACTACTTCATCATCACAACCTTCTCTAATTGCAAGTTCAGCGGATTGGCACATATGTTCCAGTTGAGATACTTTCTCACCAGCATATTCACCGGCCCCATAATGATCATACAGGCTAAATATCCTGAAACAGATTTCCTCTGGTGATAACATTACCTGAAGAGATTAAAGTTTAAAAATAATATTCATCCAAAAACTCCTGCCGACACCATTTATACCGGACCCATGGGTACGATAGTCCTTATTAATAAGGTTTTGCATTCCCCCATTCATTTGTATACACCGCCATTTATAACCTGAATAAATATTAAATACATTCCAACCTGGTGTTCCTTTCGCCGGGATACGGTTATCATCCTTATCGCCTTGAGCCAACCTATCCTGTTTGCCTGCATATAGCCATTCAACAGCTGCATACCATCCTGATGACCGGTAATTCGCCATTAATCTTCCATGGATTGGTGGAATGCGGCGCATTGGTTCAGCGCGTGTACTATTCTCTCCATAATTATATGCTATGTTACCAGCGAAGCGGAATTTACCAGGCGGATGAATTTCAATAGCAGCTTCAGATCCCTCAATATGACCTTTCTCAGTGTTTTCCTTCTGGTAAACAGGGTACCCATTGATCGAATCACCCGGCACCCTCACTCTTGTGATAAGATCTCTTAAATTCATACGGTATAAAGTAGCATAACCGGATAATAAAGTGGTATTGAATTTATACCCTAGTTCCATGTTAATAGACCGTTCAGGGCGCAGCGAGGCTGTTGGTAATTCATACCGAAAATCAATCACCCCAAGTGTACCCATATCATCAATATTTGGTGCTCTGTACCCCTTGCTTAGTGAAGAGAAAAATTTATGCTTTTCATTATGATGGTACATGATCGCAAAATTACCCACCACAGCAGAAGGAGTTAGGAAGACATTGCCTATTGATGTGTCTGTGATATTAATCCGAAACATATTTAAACGACCACCGACTTCGGCGGAAAATTTTTTCCATGAAAAATGATGCAGGCTATACAAGGAATAGTTTCCATAACGAGAATCATCCGGATATAATCCTCTCATAGCCTTTATTAAACCATCATCGTTATGTTCATTACGCTCACTATAAACCAGGTCATAATATAATTCAAGTCCTGAATTAGCTGTCCACCATGGTTTCAGATCGCTTGACAGATCCGCCGATAACCCAATTACATTTACCAAATCCCGCTCATTCTTTATCGTGTTGCTGCCAATCTTATTGCTCTTACGTGCTTCAATATTGTGCTGGAAAGATGCAGTGACGGATAAAGCTTTAAGAATCGGAGTTCTGCCATCCAAATCAAGCTTTACATACTGGAGTGACCTTAGCTGGGGATCGGTGTGATTGGTCCTGAAATTTTCCAACGCCACTTTATGAAATAGTGGAACGGAAGATTGTTTTAGGAACTGGTGTGCTACTGTAAGCCTGGAACTATCTGATAAATAGAATTTAATTTTTGCATCCCATGCAAATTCATCATAACCGGAAGGTGATTGTTTACCTGTTGTATCTCCACCGATAACGTCACCAAAATTTCGATAGGTTAGACCAACTACTGCGGCTACTTTATCAGCAGAATATTCCATGGATGCCCTACCTGTTTGTTCCATACCCGAACTCATAATCTTTCCCAAAACAGAACCATGCCATTTACGGAGGGTCTGGAAAGTCCGAAAATACGGCTCCCTTGTGAAAACTTGTATAACACCTCCTAATGCATCAGAACCATACTGAACTGATCCTGTACCCTTTACAACTTCAATCCTGGTTATATTATATGGATCGATTGTATTGAGGTATTGATTAGGGCCATAACGAAATGTGGAATTATTCAACCTGACTCCATCCACTAATAATAATAATTGGTTACCGGTAAGTCCACGAACAAACGGGGAACCACCCCCATGATTTGTTTTTTGTAAAAAAACACCATTCAGTCCAACCAAAGATTCAGGCGTGGTCCTTGGCTGCCAATCATCAATGTCGCGGCCAATTACTGTTTCCACCAGGTAAGGAATTTTTATTGCTTCTAACCATCTTCTTTGTGCGGTTATTACCACTTCTTTCAGCTGACCCACAGTGCTATCTTCCTGTGAATATGCGGCAGCAACAAATAACTTTAAGACACAAATTAGTATGATCCTTTTCATTTTTCTTTTTCATCATTAACCTGGAGAAATGCGCTTCTCCTTGGTGCTGGCATTTCACTTTTCTCACCTTTGACGGCTTTCCAGATTACTTCACTAAACACAAGGTCCGGGATGGCATCTTCTTTTGTAAAATCGAAGGACATACTTTTAATTGCACTGGGCGTATTTGCTGTGTTCTTATCATTCAGATCAATATTAGAAGGAACAGAAACAAATGTTCTAACGTCGGGTGAATTATTGAAACAGCGCCACATAGGAGTAGCCGCAGCATCATACTGGCTCATAGGAGGCAATCCCAGAATCAATTCTATAGTCCGCAGCATAGACGATGTAGAGTACATAGAATGGTCAATAAAACCACGCTTCATGTAACCACCGGCAAGATATGCGGTGGTACGGTGGGCGTCAACATGGTCGGGTCCATTTTGTGCGTCATCTTCAACAATGAATACAACAGATTCTTTCCAGATGCTACTCTTTGATAAATGCTCAACAAATAACCCAACAGCCAGATCATTGTCAGCTACATGTGCAAACGGTGTAGGTCTGCCGATCCGCTGCCCCTCCGTATGATCATTGATAAACCTGAGGGTATTGAATTGTGGAACTGCATTGGCTGCAAGAAGTGAATCAAACTCCCGCCTCCACTGATTAAATCGTGTGGTATCTCTAACACTTTCATCCCAACTAGTGTAATAGGGACAAAAATGGCCATCCAGTACCGGGATATTTGCTTTATAATCATCTGCAAATTCTCCATAAGTTCGGTAGCTTACACCTGCCCGTTTACAATAATCCCATATAAATCCTTTGGTGGGATTTGCAATAGGGCGGTTGCCCTCTCCATCATAAAATCCTCCCCGGCCCCCATAATTAGTAGGCCAGGTCTTTTCAAGGTAATCAGTGGCTCCGGCAGCCGTGCTCCAGTTATGCCCATCTGCACTTACCTCACTGTCTACATAAAAATTATCAAGAAGAACAAATTCTCTTGCAAGTTTATGCTGATTGGGTGTGATGCGTTCCCCAAATAAGACAAGGCTAGTATCTCCATTACCGCCAGGCATATCACCAAGCACCTGGTCATAGGTTCTGTTTTCTTTGATAATATAAAAAACATGCTTGATGGGAGAAGAATCACCCACTTTCCTTGGTATGGGATTTCCCTCTTCCCCCGCTGCCAGCAATTCCCCTTCTTTTGAGTAAGGCGTGTTTTTGTAAACCGCCTGTGAATAAATACCTATTGCTTTGGTATCCGGTGGATCGATGATGGACAAAGTGCCTTTCATGAGTCCTGCTATATACTGTACTTCATTTGATGATGTACTGGTATCACCCTGTTGATAAGTAACTGCTTGCTTTTTTGCGATCGGATTAGGGCCGCGGGGGTTAGCAAAGGAAGAAAAGCCCTTTCCATTTGCCACAAATATTTTGTCATTGATCACCTTGATATTGGTAGGATACCAACCTACAGGTATAAATCCAGATGAACGCGAATTTCCCGGAGTACCTACATCAAAAACTGCGACACAATTATTATCTGCATTTGCAACATACAATGTCTTTTCATCAGCTGATAAAGCAAGACCATTGGTGGTGGATCCTTCCGGCGCATCAGGGTAAAGCGCTGCATTCAACACCTCGATCTGTTTCCAGGATCTAATGTCAACTATTGAAACGCTATTATCATTAGAGTTAGCAACAAACATGTACTGGCCGTTCCTGGTGAGCACCAATTCATTTGGGTGTTGCCCAACGGCAAGTGATCTTTTGATTTCCTGCTTCCTTACATCATATTCAAGCACTTTAGCCCCTCCCCACAAAGAGATATAAAGAGAGCGCTGGTCTGGTGATATAACACAACTATATGCTTCCGCACCAAGCGGAATCACTTTACGAATCGACTTGCTGCCATTATCAATGACATAAAGGCTATTATTCTCCTTTGTGACCACATACATTTCTTTTCGCTTTGTATGAAGTGCTATGCCTGCCGGTGATATTTGCTCAGGCCATTTTTTACCCAAAACAATACTGTCCACCAGCTTGAGCATGTTATTGGATACCTCATATTTAAGGATCCAGTTATCATTGCCACCACTGGCATAAAGAAATTTTTCGTCTGCACTAAAGCATAGTCCATACCATGATCTGGGAATCTCAACATGATGCAAAAGACGCTCCTTAATCGGATCAATCAGCTGGATGCTCTGAACGCTCTGACCATTATTTGTAGCAGCCAGATATTTGCCAGATGCCGAGACTGCAAGATTTAAGGGGAGATCGCCGAGTGGCAAAGACCGGCCTGCCGGCGACAAGTGCCATCCATTGGGAAGCAATACCCGCTTTTCTGACAGATCCTCCTTTAGTCCAGGCACTTGTGACTTAAGTTCAGTGGCACCAAGAAAGGGAAGGAATCCACCAAACAGGCAACCTATTGTCAACCGTAAAAGCTGATTCATGGTTATTGATTTATTTTCTCGTAATGGTCTGTTCTCTGTTCTTCTTCATTATCCATTTTTGGACCTTGTAAAACTTTCCTCCAATCAATAGATCGGTTATAACGTTGCATCGCTTTCTCCGGGTCAAAAACCCTCTTATCTGGCAAAACCATATTATAAGGACGAAAGTCAGGGCTATCAGTAAAAAAATCTTGTAAAAGAGAAGCTGTAACGTCATACTGATTTACATAACGAATCCCAAGAATATTGTAAATGACTTTCAAAATAGATCCAAAATTACTATGATGAACTGACAAATGACCCCGCTTTACATATGGTGAAGCCATCATCAGCAGGCTACGATGTGCATCAATATGGTCCACCCCACCCTGTGGATCATCTTCCGTAATAATTATAAGCATATTTTTCCAGTATGGAGTTCGGGACAGGAAGTGAAGAATTCTTCCTGTTGCCAGATCATTATCGGCCATATAAGAATGCACAAAGGGGTATCCGTCATCAGGCCGTGGCTTTGCACCGTGATCATTTGGGATCATTACAGAAATGAATGCCGGCATGGAATCATTGCCCTTGAGCCACATTTTTGTAAACTCTTTTTCAAATTGTTCCATACGGAACTGGTCGGGAATGTTTGTGTTGTATCCGGCATAGTTATGACTGGTCCTGCTCCATAATGCTTTCTGCATGGGCACCATTACACCATGGGCAGCTCCTGTAAGTGTGTCAGTCCACTCCTCTCTAACATGTGCAGTTTCATTTGCCTGTCCAAAATTATAGAATGGAACTTTATGCCTTTCAAGTGCTTCCCAGAGTCCGCCAATTTCAGCATAATCTTCGGGGTCTATACTTCCAGTTGAGCCGGGGAATCGACGGCCAGGGGCATTAGAAAAGATCTTTGCAGACTTGCTGACACTGGAATTAGCCTCAACCCATTCATTGGGTATCACCCCCATCATCCAATGATGTCCATGAATTGAAGCATCACTGTCACAATAGAAATTATCACTGAAGGCAAAATCTTTAGAAATTTTAGAATGGTTAGGCATTATATCAGCCCCACTGATAGTATCTGTTTTTCCAGCAAATGTAACTCCAGTGCCATATCGGGCCAGCGTGGGATCTCCTTTAGCACCACTTATATGCCCTAACACCTCATCATAAGTCCGATTTTCTTTTGTGATGTAGACAATGTGTTTAATAGGAGAAGAATATAAACCTGGAAGGGGAGGAAGCGGATTTGAAGAATGTTCAGCTTTAACTTCCCTGAAGGTATTAGCTTTTACAAGCTCCGTATGCCGAGCTAAAGTTGCAACATTAGGTAGGGGAATTTTCTGGAAGGTAGCCAACTGTATATCTCCTACATAAGTACCTTGTACTGGGGCGATAAAATTTTCTCCTCCATTAGGTCCGGCTCCATAACCCCGGCAGCTGATAACATAAAGTTCTTTTTCATTGGGGGAAAGCTTAACTCTGGCTGGACCCCATCCCGTTGGAATCAGTCCCTTTGTAATTGATTTTTCCGCATCTATAACAGCAACCGCATTCAAGCCAAGCAAAGCAACATATAAAGTTCTCTCGTCTTTACTTAGAGAAATTCCAAATGGTAGCAATCCCCGGTATTGATCAATTCTTTTATCCACCTTTATAGGAATATGTTTTACGATCTTGTGCAATCGATAATCAATCACTGCAATATTATCATTGGTTGCATTTGTAACATAAGCATATTTTTTTCCAACAGCAATTGAATTAGGACTGGCACCTCCAACTACTTCTGCATCTTCCACCATCTGACCCAGTTGCATACCGGTCTTAAGTTGGTGAATCACTTTGTTTTTGGATAAGTCAATTGCATAAACACTCATTGCTTCAGGTGAATGGGGACTTCCGACGCCTGGGATTGTTTTGCCATCGATGACAGTACCTTCAATAGATTCCTTAGTATTGTCGCCATAAGGATGCCAATTGATTAACAAAGAATCATAATTGGCCTGAGTTGCTCCTTGAATCAATGGATAGGAATACATCCCAACATTGGCTACAAAGGCTAGTTTACTATCAGGACTAAGGGAGATGCCAAATGGCTGTCGGCCGGTATTAATAGATGCTTTCAATTTTCTTGAGGCAATATCAATTCGAACCATTCGAAAATTACCCCTGTCAAGAACCAGCAGTTCATTTTCTTCAGCATTATAAATCATATCAGAGGTAAAACTATCCTCATAATTTACTCCATTTATTCTGCCATTAAGAGAAATAGAATCAGTTCGCTGCATGCGTTCTATATCGTATACAATGACAGAACCATTATCGCCTCCGCTTAGATAAATGGTACGAGTATCTTTCCCGAAAGTGACACCAAGAAAAGATCCGTTTGAAAGAGGGGAAAGAACTTTCCCATCATAGGAGGGTACCCTGATTGAATTCATATTGGCCAGATCAATTATGGTAAATACACCATTATGAAGGGTTATTGCTTTCTTTCCATCTGGAGAGATGACCATTCCGAAAGGATCATGGGTTATACGGATAGTTTTCCCTGCAGGCCTTACCCATCTGCCACTAGGCAAAACGCTGGTGCCAGCAGTATCAATGATGCAATACTGGTCAGAACCCGGAACTACCAGCATTTTCGATTCCTGCGAATAGGATGTATGGAAAAAGGTAAGCAGTAGTATACATTTACTAATCTTTATAAAAAAATTCTCTTTCAAGTAAAATATATTGAGCGCGTTTAAAGAACCGATTGCGAAACTTCACCAGGGAGGTTTCGCAATGGGATTATGTCTAAATCTAAGTCAGTTTATTTTATCAGCCAGACGCGGGTATTCTGGTTGTCCTCACCTTGCCGATCAACTGCCTCTTTACGATTAACTGAATTTAGAGATTGTTCTGAAAGAGGATATATATATCTGACGGGAACTTTATTATCGTTCAGGTTATCCGGGCCAGGAATGATCTCGGGCAACCCTGTACGGCGCCATTCAAACCAACTTTCCAAGCCATTGAAATAAAGTGCTACCCACTTCTGTAGGGCGATTTTTGATAATTTCTCTACACTGTTTCCAGTGTACGCCACACCAGCCTGAGTAAAATAGTCATCACCCACACTAACATTTATTCCATACTCAGCAGGTACAATTGATTTCCAAAACTCCATGTTGGCCTGTATGCCCTGGTGGTAAAAGGATGCTGCTTCCCCGGTAGTTATTAATCCTTTTTCCTTTGCTTCAGCCATGATAAACTGAAGTTCCGCAAAGGTCATCAGTAATGCACGGGGTGCATCTGCTACCGGTACTGCCTGTCCTGCATCATTACAAACCAGGCATGCAAATGTATATCCCACCCGGCTTACTCCCTGCGGCCCACCATTATAATTAAGTGCTGCAACATCACCTAATCCATTTGGTATTCCTTCTATTGTGGGAGAACCAGCTGCAATTGATTTCTGGGAAGGTCGACCAAAAACCAACAGTCGCGGATCATTTAGAGCAGTTAAGCGGTCATCAAGTGTTTTACTAACCCTGAACTCATCAAACGATCCAACCCTGGTTCCGTACAGAGGCCACTGGTTTGGGGCCTGAGCCTGGTATTTAAGAGCAGCATTATCAGTATTACTTTCAATAAGAGGGAATTTGCCCGGCTGATCTAAAATGGACTGCATTTCGGCTTTCACATCCTTCTTTGAAGATAATCTAAGCAGATATCTAAGTCTTAATGAATTTGCCAGTTTTCTCCATTTTAGCAAAGATGCAGTACCACCTCCGTAAAGTATATCGCCTCCTATACTTGTGGTACTAACAGCTAGAATATCATTGGCTTTTCCCAGGTCTGAAAGGATGCCTTCATAGATCGATTCCTGGGTATCATATTTTGGTGCGTAAACTCCCTCGGACTTTGCTTTACCTGCCTCCAAATAGGGAAGATCACCATATGCATCAGTAGCCTGTGCAAACATCCACGATTTCAAAACCAGAGCAATACCATTATATCCATTTGATTCATCCTTTCCAACAAGAGAGAATATATTCTGCAGGTTCCTGTTATTACCATAAACATCATTCCAAAGGCCATTTTGTTCACCCCATAGATAGCGGTCTTCATTTACAAACTGGATTTTAGCATGGTATTGAGCAACAATATTTCCGATGCTCCAGGCTTCACTTACCTGGCGATTCATCATGTTTCGAATTACTCCACTTAATAAAAGGTCAGGATTAACAGCGGTAGGCACATTCTTGTTTGTATTAATGTCTGCAAAATCCTTAGTGCAGCCAACAGATGCAGCGGCTATTAATACAGGTACTATATATTTAATAAGCTTCATAAAACAATTTTGAATTTTTTGAGAGGATCAGAGTTTGAATGAGAGATTAACGCCGTAACTACGTGTAGAAGGAATTGCATGATATTCAATACCTGGC
Organism: Flavihumibacter sp. ZG627; assembly: GCF_000814325.1. Lineage (GTDB taxonomy): Bacteria > Bacteroidota > Bacteroidia > Chitinophagales > Chitinophagaceae > Flavihumibacter. Next base: position 80,868 of record NZ_JPHF01000009.1, read on the forward strand.
AACGCGGTACCCCCACTATAACTCATATTTTCCGGATCAACATGAGGCACATCATCCCATACAAACAAGTTGCGACCAACCAGTGATATTGTACAACCAGTAAATGGTAGTTTACCCCATATATGGTCTGGAATATTAAAACCAATTTGCAATTCGCGTAACTTTACGAAAGAAGCATCATACATCACACCTTCTGCAATTCCACGACCTCCGGTCCATGCTGAATGCCACTCACGCGCAGTAAGCTTTTTAGTATTAGGAGAGAAACTGCCATCAGCATTGGCAACAACACCCTGCCCTATAACGCCATTACCGTCTTTGCTTAAATCATATCCATCTGCACGGCCTTCCAATGTTTCAGTAATAATTCCACCTTCACGGCCAACAGTCTGGGTATGTGAATAAAGAACACCACCCTGACGGATATCAAATAAGACACCCAGGATCACACCTTTATAATTAAATCTGTTTCGGAAGCCCATCATCCAGTCGGGATTATAATTTCCCAGTTTGATCCTGTTGGTTGTACGTACTGGCCTACCGTTAGAGCCAAACACCATTTGTCCAACATACTTACCTGTGCCATCATAGAAAGGAGCATTAACATCCGAGTTCTGTACCCTCGCAAAACCTATTCCGTACATATCGCCCATACGTTCACCCACTCTTGCTTCAATACTTACACTCCTGCTCGCCATTACGAAATTGGTAAGTCCATCCCGAAGTTCTACCACTTCGCTTCTATTGGCAGAAAAATTCAGATCAGTGGTCCAGGTAAAGTTTTTAGTCTTTATTGGTATTATATTCAGCATAGCCTCTACTCCCCAGTTCTTAATTTCACCGGCATTAATGGCCCTGCTATTATATCCGCTGGTACCAGAAAGTGGAATATTTAAAATCTGGTTTCTTGTACGGCTGGTATAATAAGTAAGATCAAGGCCTATTCTGCTGTTCAGGAAACGCAGATCAGCGCCAAATTCAAAAGCAGAACTGATCTCGGGCTTAAGGTTGAGGTTAGCTAATCTGTCTGTTTCGCCATATACTTGTGAGGAGCCGAAAGGTGTACTTGGGTTGTAAGATTGAGTAAAGGTGAAGGGATCAGTATCATTACCTACCTGGGCGAAACTACTGCGTAGTTTTGCAAAGCTGATAAAGTCAGGCATTGCAACCATATCACTAAGAATGGCACTCAATGCAAACGATGAGTAGAAATAAGAATTATCCTCAGAACCTAGCGCTTTTAATGATTCTGGAAGAGTAAGGGCGCTACTCCAGTCATTACGACCAGTAACATCAAGGAAAATTACATTCTTATATCCAACGGAAGCTGTACCATATACACTGTTTATACGTTTTTGAATGATTCGCTGATCAGTAACCAGGGGAATGCGGCTGTTTGTAAGATTATAAACACCAGGAACATTAAGCTGCCCGGCTACATCTTCCAGAAAACGGGATGATTGCCTCATCTGGTTGCCACCTACGCTTGCGCTAAGATTAAAATCTCCATATTCTTTAGCGGCAGTAAGAAGGAGATCGCTGTTTCTTTCTTCATTGGTGATATTTACTTCACGATATTGTCCAAATGGAAAACGTTGTGTACTAAATGCCCTGCGGTATTCACGTCGTTCCTGACTCCAATCAGTGGCAGTTCGCATTTGTATATTGAGCCAGTTTGTAAATTCATACTTGAGAATAACATTTCCAATGATACGATCATAGAATTGGCCATTTGTATTCTCATACATAGTGAAATATGGATTATCGTGGTAGTTATAGTTCCATCCAAACTGCCTTAGGCCTTCAGCTCCTTTCATATATCTCCTCTTCATATCCGAAACTTTTACTGAGGAAGGTAACCAGCTGTTAAACAAGTACATAATACTTTCCGTGCCATAGCTGATGGATGGGCGATTATCACTTTCACTCTTTATATAACTTACAAAAGTTCGTGCAGACAACTTATCATTAAAATTGTATCCTCCGGAAAGGGAAACAGTATTACGTCTCAGATCAGTATTTGGAACAATTCCTGTTTGATCAAGATTAGTATAAGAAAGCCGAAAATCCCCATTTTTATTACCTCCCACTAAGGCAACATTATTTGTAAATGTTCTTCCCGTTTGAAGAAAGTTTTTAAGGTTGTCCTTATCTGCCTGCCAAAGTGTAGGTGTTATTTCGGAACCAACAGGGGCATTCAGGTCACCACCGAGGAAATCGATTGGCTGACCATTAAGTGTACGGGGAGAATTATACTGAGGGTAAAGCTGTCCATTAAATGCCGGTCCCCATCCTTCATCAGTTCCATCGGTTAAACCAGCACCCCCACCATTTACAAAGGCAAAGTCACCACCATTACCATTTCCCTGACCATAAACAGTTTGATACTCAGGTAACTTCAAGGCATTCTCTGCAGTAAAATTAGAATTCACTTCAACTCCAACACCTTTTTGAACACGACCCGCTTTTGTCTTTATCAAGATAACACCATTGGCTGCTCGTGATCCATATAAAGCAGACGCTGCCGGCCCTTTCAATACTGACATTGATTCAATATCATCCGGATTAAGAAAGGAAGCACCATTGCCAAAATCAACCTCTGTATTTCCCCGGCCAGATCCCCCTGCAATTGCATTACTTACAGGAACTCCATCTATTACATAGAGAGGTTGATTTTTATTAAGATCAACAGATCTTTCACCTCTTATGGAAACACGAGCGGAACCTCCGATGCCGGAATTACTTCCAACTACTGTAACACCCGCCACTTTACCAGCAAGTTGGTTTACTAAATTCGATTCCCTGGCAACAGTAAGATCTTCGCCTTTTACATCCTGGATAGCATAACCTAGTTTTCTTTTTTCTTTGCGGATACCCAATGCCGTTACCACTACTTCATTTAATGAATTAGTGGTAGTAATAACATTCAAAATTATATCGTCATTATTATTCACATTGTACTCCAGGGGCCGAATGCCTATACCACTAATTAACAAAACATCGCCAACTTTTGCTGGTATACGGAATTTACCATCCGTACCTGATGCGACCCCTTTATTGCTTCCCTTAATTGTAACTGAAACCCCGCTTAAAGGGGTAAAGTCAGTCTGTGACAAAATCTTACCAGTGATCAAATCCTGTGCAAGAAGTAAAACGGGTGATAATAGAAACAGAAGCATTGTCAGGCAATAAGCCCGAGAATTTACCGGCACTCTCATAAATAGTTAGTTGAAAATTTGAGAGCACAAAACTATCCTCGCAAAATGAATGGAATGTTACCAGCGGTTTAACAAACTGTAAACACATAAATCTGAAAATAATTTCATTTCAATTTATCAGATATCGATGAATGTAATAAACTGTACCTTATACCGTGCAACAAAATGCAAATATGAAAAGAAATATAGTGTTACTACTTAGCTCGGTTATCCTTTGTGCATGTTCGTTGAACAAGGCTCCTGAGGGGGTGGTAGAATGTGTTATTAAAACCTCTGAAGGCAGCATAACTGTAGCTGTATTTCCGGACAAAGCACCAAAATCTGCAGCCGCCTTTCTGGCGATCGTTGATAAAGGTTTATATAAACGGAGCAGTTTCTACCGGGTACTCAATGATGCAAACCAGCCATCCAATGCCCCCAAGGCAGAACTCTTGCAGGGTGGTTTATGGAGCCGGACAAAGAAACGTCCTGAAGTTCCCAGGGTGGAACATGAAACCACTCAGCAGACCGGACTTCGGCATCTTGCCGGCACCTTATCGCTCGCCAGGGAACAACCCGGTAGCGCAAGTTCTGAATTCTTCATTTGCATTGCAGACCAGCCCGGACTGGATTATGGTGGCGAAAACAATCCGGATGGCCAGGGTTATGCAGCATTTGGTAAGGTCATTGGTGGAATGGATGTGATGAGGAAGATCTATAACAAACCTGAAAATGATCAGTATTTTGATCCACCGATATTGATCATCGACATTGTAAAACGCTAGATAAATAAAGCATTTTCGTAAATTGTTTGTATGAGTCAAAAGACCGTGCTTAACCCCGTACAACAAAACTGGAAACAGAAACTTTTCACTATCATCTTTGAAGCCGACACGAAAGCTGGCCGCATTTTTGACCTTGCTTTACTGTTTTTCATTTTACTGAGCCTTGCTATAGTAATGCTCGAAAGCATGAAGTCAGTAAAGGCTATATATGGAAAGGAATTAGTTACCCTCGAATGGATCGTTACAATACTTTTTACGATTGAATATGTATTAAGAGTGATCTCTGTAAAGAGGCCGGTAAAATACATCACCAGTTTTTATGGGATCATTGATCTCTTGTCAATTCTTCCAACATACCTGAGCCTTCTTATTCCCGGATCACATTTTTTACTGGCTATACGTGCACTAAGGCTTATGCGGGTTTTCCGAATTCTTAAACTAAGTCAGTTTGTACGTGAGGGCACTACGATTGTTTTAGCAATGAAAGCAAGTGCCCGGCGCATTAGCATTTTTCTAAGTTTCGTTGTGCTGTTAAGTATTATCCTTGGTGCCTTGATATACGTAGTAGAAAGCGGGGTAAATGAAAAATACAGCAGTATTCCTCAAAGTGTTTACTGGGCAATTGTAACGATAACAACAGTTGGTTATGGAGACATTTCGCCGATAACTCCCGTTGGAAAACTGATCGCGTCTTTTATTATGCTACTGGGCTATGCAATTATTGCCGTGCCCACGGGTATAGTTACAGTAGAATTATCAAGAAGCGCCCGTCGCGATGAAACAAATACCACAGCATGCCCCAACTGCTCGGCTTATGGACATGATCCCGATGCAAAATTCTGCAAGTACTGCGGGCACAGTCTTGAATAAATTATTTAAATAAGCTTGATCCCCTCAGATTCGAGTTGCTTGTATTTTTTCTTATCGAATATGTAATAAAAAGCACCCTTTTTAGAAGATTCTTTTTCCTTTTCATCCAGGCGTTGAAGAATTCCCAGCGATAATATTTTGCGTGTAAAATTGCGTTTATCAAAAGCGGTTTCGAAAATGGCTTCGTAGAGCCCCTGTAACTGTTGGAGCGTGAATTTGTTTGGCAGAAGCTCAAATCCGATTGGATGATTACTAACCTTCTGCTGTAAGCGCTCCTTTGCCAGTTTCACCATTGCTTTATGATCAAATACAAGCGAAGGCAACTTTTTAAGGTCAAACCACTTCGCGTTATGAGAATTAAGCAGTTCAGTACTTGACTCATCAATCTTGATGAGGGCAAAATATGCTATTGATACAACTCGTCCGCCCGGATCCCTTCCCACATCACCGAAACAATGAAGTTGTTCCATGTAGATCTTTTCCAGTCCGGTGAGCCTATATAATATACGCTGTGCCGCACTGTCAACACTTTCGTCTTTTTCCGCAAATCCTCCCATAAGTGACCACTTCCCTATTTCGGGCTCAAGTCCACGCTTCACTAACAAGGCTTTCAGGCCTGTTCCATCGAAACCGAAAATGATACAATCCACTGCCAGCAGGAACCTGTCGTAATTTTTGTATTCTATTCTTCCCATAATTTCTGATGCGCGAAGTTACCAGAATTTCACATACAGTGCCATAAGGATAAGCAAGGTAATTACAATCTGAACCACGGTAATCGGCTTCACATTGAACATTCCCTTCTCGTGGTGGAAGGCCTTTGGGTGAACTTTGGGACCTGCAAAGCTCATTGCTACCATAATAGCAACGGTAAAAAAGAAGGATAGTCCCATACTGATCAGGAAAGGTATTTCGTACTCGCCGGCATTGTTCCTATATGCTGTATAGAAGAAAGTGTCATTCCCAAAAAGCGTTGGGGCGAACTCGTTGAAGAATACGCAAAAGGCGAAACCGAAGAGGATACCCGCAACGGCAGCGGCCCCGGTGGTTCTTTTCCAGAACATACCCAGGGTGAAGATGGCAAATACACCCGGACTAATATATCCGGTATATTTCTGGATAAAGGTAAACCCCCCTGCACCACCAATTCCCAGCGTATCTTCCCAGGTGAACATCACGGCAATTATCATTGACAGTACAACAGTTAACCTGCCGATCCATACCATCTTGGTTTCATCAGCTTCCCGCTTAATGTATTTTTTATAAATATCGAGCGTAAAAATGGTTGAGATACTGTTTGCCTTGCCTGCAAGCGAAGCAACGATTGCGGCGGTTAATGCGGCTACTGACAAACCTTTCAATCCAGAAGGAAGAAAGCTTAACACGGCGGAATAGGCGCCATCCATGCCACCAGTAAGTTGGGGGAGATGCCCGTTCTTATGCAACACATAAGCAGCAATTCCAGGTAACATTACAATTACCGGCATCATAAGCTTGAGGAATCCTGCGAAAAGAATACCAGTACGTGCTGTATGAAGGTCGGCACCCAGTGCACGTTGTGTGATGTATTGGTTACATCCCCAGTAATTAAGGTTCACGATCCATTGACCGGCAGCATACATCAGAATGCCGGGCAGGATAAGGTATTTATCAATATGTTCCTGGGGGGAGTCGGCGGTTGGTTTATCGAGGATCATGTGGAAATGGTCAGGAGCATCCTGCATCAACACCTTAAATCCGGCGATAGCATCACTCCCCAGTCCAAATTTTTCACTAACCAGTGTTAAAGCCATATAGGTAGTTGCCAGTCCACCGATAATAAGCACACCAACCTGGATAACATCTGTATAGCCAATCACTTTCATTCCACCCAGCGTTATGATGATTGCGAAGATCGCCAGGGCCACCATAACAGTATGGAGGTATTGACCGCCAAGCAAGCCGTCAATGGCTATTGCGCCGAGATAAAGAATAGAGGTCAGGTTTACAAATACATAGAGGAAGAGCCAGAATATAGCCATAATCAATGCCACCGTTTCGTTATACCGGATCTTCAGGAACTGAGGCATGGTATATATCTTGTTCTTAAGATAGATTGGTATAAACCAAACCGCAATAATGATAAGTGCCAATGCGGCGATCCATTCATAGGCTGCTACTGCAATCCCAACGAAGAAACCGTTTCCACTCATACCGATGAATTGTTCGGCAGAAATATTGGATGCGATGAGGGAGGCCCCAATAGCCCACCATGTAAGAGATCCTTCAGCAAGGAAGAAATCCTTAGTATCCGTAACAGCTTTTTTCTTTTGATTATAGATCCAGATTCCATATCCCGCCACCACAACAAAATAGATGAGGAAGACGATTATATCGGCAGTTGAGAGTTGGTTAATCATGACAAGCTAGCCCGTTGTTTATGGTTAAGAATTGATTTGGAAATATACATCACTCCAGCGCAATTCATTCTTGAATTGATAAAGATTTGTGTTCTTTCCGATGAGTACATACTCAATACCGCTCATATCTGCGAAGTCTTCAAGGTGTTCAGTTCTGAGGTTCTGGCTGTAACAGGTATGGTGTGCGCCACCAGCGAGTATCCATGCCGCACATCCTGTTTGCATATCGGGCAGTGGTTTCCACAACACCCTTGCTACTGGGAGGTTAGGAATATCATGTACCGGGGCGATGGCCTCCACTTCATTTACAAGCAACCTGAATCTGTTGCCCATATCAATAATAGAAGCATTAATGGCGGCACCTCCATCTACATTAAAGATCAACCTTACCGGGTCAGCTTTCCCGCCAATTCCTAATGGATGAACAGCGCATGCCGGCTTACCATGAGCAATTGATGGGCAGATCTCCAGCATATGTGAGCCAAGCACCATAGGGTTTGCCGGATCGAAATGATAAGTATAATCTTCCATAAAAGAATTTCCTCCCTGTAGTCCGGTTCCCATCACCTTCATGGCGCGTACCAGTGCTGCAGTTTTCCAATCGCCCTCACCTCCAAAGCCATACCCTTCAGCCATCAGACGCTGTGTGGCGATACCGGGCAGCTGCACCATTCCATGGAGGTCTTCAAAAGTATCTGTAAACCCTTTAAAGCCCCCCTGCTCAAGAAAATACCGCAATCCAATTTCAATTCTGGCTGCTTCTTTCAGAGAGGAACGTTGCGAACCATTTTTGCTTAATACATCTACCAGCTTGTACTGTTCATCGTATTCCTGGCAAAGCCGATCAATGTCTGCATCTGAAACTTCAGAAATAACTTTTACCAGGTCACCTATCCCATAAGTGTTGACGGAATAACCGAATTTTAGTTCAGCCTCTACTTTATCGCCTTCTGTAACTGCCACTTGGCGCATGTTGTCTCCAAATCGGGCAAATTTTGCACCCTGCCAATCGGCCCATCCGGCGGCAGCCCTTGCCCATACATTGATGCGTTCATGCACTGCAGGATCTTCCCAATGGCCAACAACCACTTTACGGCGCATATGCATGCGGGTCATCATGAAACCGAACTCACGATCGCCATGAGCACTCTGGTTCAGGTTCATAAAATCCATGTCGATCTGTGACCATGGTATATCCCGATTGAATTGGGTGTGCAGATGAAGTAATGGCTTCTGCAATATTTTTAACCCCCTGATCCACATCTTGGATGGAGAGAAAGTATGCATCCAGGTGATCACACCGATACAATTTTTTGCATTATTCACTTCCTGGCAAATCGAAAATATTTCATCAGTTGTGGTTAAAATCGGCTTATACACTACTGTAACAGGTATGGATGTAGCAGCACTAAGTGATCTGGTAATTGTTTGCGAATGCTCAGCAACCCGTTTTAATGTCTCTTCTCCGTAAAGATGCTGGCTTCCTGTAAGGAACCAGACCTCAAGATGTTTGAGGGAACCCATGTTTATTATATTTTGATGGCTTGTTGTAATTCGAAATTATTTATTGGCCGTAATAAGCATTATCGCCGTGTTTCCGGTCATAGTGTTTTTTGATCAGTGCATCTTTTAATCTTGTTGCATTCGGATTGATTTGTTCTGTATATAGGGCCATTTTTGCCACTGTCTCAAGAACAGCACAGTTATAAACTGCCTTAGCTGCATTCTTACCCCAGGTAAAAGGTGCATGGTTACCCACCAGTATCATTTCTACTTCTTTAAAATCAAGATTGCGTTCTTTGAAACATTCCATTATCTGAAAACCTGTCTGGTATTCATAATCGCCCTGTATCATTGAATCAGGCATAGGAGCTGCACAAGGAATATCAACCGTTGTATGATCTGCATGCGTAGTTCCGAAAATTGGGATATCCCTTTGTGCCTGCGCCCATGCGGTAGCATAAGTGGAATGTGTATGAGCTATTCCTCCTATACCTTCCCAGTGATTATATAATACGGCATGTGTTTGAGTATCAGAGGATGGTCGTAGATCACCATCCACTACTTTACCATCAAAATCCACTATGACCATTGCATCTGCAGTTAGCTGATCATAAGGAACGCCACTTGGCTTGATCGCAAAAACCCTCCGACTCCTATCTGCAGCACTTACATTTCCAAAGGTGAAAAGCACCAGGCCGAGCCTGGGCAACTGCATATTTGCCTCAAAGGCTTCTTGTCGAATCTGATGAAACATAGATAATTACATTAATTATTAACAGGTGATGTCTCTGCAGTATTTATGGTTTGGTAGGTTGCAATGTAATTACCCAGTTCCAGGTAACGCTGGTACCTTCTTTCATAATGATTGGCATTCTTAGGATCAGGATAGTATTCTGCATCAAATCCCTGCCCCATTATATCCATTGCATCTTCCACTTTACCAAAAATGCCTGCAGCAGTAGCGGCAAACATGGCAGCTCCCGCGGCACAGGTCTGTTCTGACCGATGAATTCGTATAGGCATTTGCATAACATCAGACATCACCTGCATAATATAGGGCGACTTTCTTGCCACACCGCCTAATCCAATTAACCCCTTCACAGGAACACCCTGTTCATTAAAACGATCGACGATTGCCCTTGCGCCAAAACATGTAGCTTCAATCAGCGAGCGAAGTATCCTTGGAGCATCTGTTCCCAGGTGCAGCCCCGTTATGGTGGCCTTCAAGAGTTGATTGGCATCCGGCGTGCGACGTCCGTTCAGCCAGTCAATTGCCAGTTCATCGTTTTCATCCAGCGGCAATGCAGCGGCCTGTTGCGAAACTTCCTTTATGAATCGTTCATTCAGTTCTTCTTCCAGGATCGCAGCCAAACCAGCATCAATATGCGATGATGTACGCAACATTTTACCGATGGATTGTGTGGTCATTTTTCTAAACCATGCATATGTATCGCCAAAGGCCGACTGGCCCGCCTCCATGCCCATCATGCCCGGGATAACTGAACCTGGCACCTGCCCGCAAATACCCTCTACCAAGATATGCTCTACTTCATCAATAGGCGCCACCAACATATCGCAGGTAGAGGTGCCCATCACTTTACTCAGATGATAAGGTTCTATCTGTCCACCCACGGCACCCATATGCGCATCAAAAGCTCCTATACCAATTATAACATCAGTTGATAATCCAAGTTTCTCTGCCCATTCAATTGAAAGATTACCTGCTGCCTTGTCGGCGGTAAAGGTTTCTGTAAATAATCGTGATCTGTATCCGGAAAGCAAAGGATCAAGGGAGCTAAAGAAACTATCGGGAGGTAGCCCATCAAATTCTTTTGCCCAAAGGGCTTTATGGCCTGCTGAACAAACACCCCGCTTTAACTGAGTAACATCAGTGCCACCTGTTAAAAGAAAAGGTATCCAATCACATTGCTCAACCCAGGAATAATAGCTACCGCGAACAGCCGGGTCAGTACGAAGGATATGAAGCAATTTTGCCCAAAACCATTCGGATGAATAAATTCCGCCAACAAAGTCGAGGTAATTGATATCGAATTTCAATGCATGTTCATTTATCTCCGCTGCTTCCCTAACAGAAGTATGGTCTTTCCATAAAATGAACATTGCGTTGGGATTATTCTCAAATTCAGGGCTGAGGGCCAGAGGAGTGCCCGTGCGATCTACAGCAACCGGGGTGGATCCTGTTGTATCAACAGAAATGGCTTTTACTCTTGAAGCAACTGCAGTTCCCGCAATACGAAGGCATTCATTCACCGTTTCCTCCAACCCTTCAATATAATCCAAAGGATGCTGACGGAAACGGCTTGATGCCGCATCACAATAAAGACCATCCCTCCAGCGGGGGTAATAATATACAGAAGAGGAAACTTCAGCACCAGTGGCTGTATCTACAATTACCGACCGAACTGAGTCCGTGCCGTAATCAACCCCAATGACAAACAAATCTGACATATTCTTCTTATTATGACATGCAATTCAGTGCCAATATACAACTAAATTAATATTAAATGTATATTTTACATTTATTTATTAGTTTCTTTCCATAGAGTCGCAGAGTCCATACAGCGAGTGGTTATAGCTGATTAAAATCGGCTATAAATCGAATGATATTGTTATAGTTCCTGAATTCGCTTTCATCATGCATGGTGGTTAATACCACGCATTTCATCCCCGCATTCTGAGCTGCTTCAACTCCTTTTGGTGCGTCTTCGAAAACCACACATTCAGAGGCACTTAATCCCAGTTGGGAGGCACATTTCAGGTATGTATCAGGATGAGGTTTACTTACCATCACATCGTGTGCACTCACAACAACATCAAAATAATGGCGGATTTGCAGGTTGTCCAGTACAAAATCAATATTAAAGGGGATAGCAGCTGAACCAATCGCCATTTTTATTCCTTTTTGTTTCAATTCATCAAGCAAACGGGGTAAACCATCAATAAGTTTAAGCGCTGGGTAAAATGCCGACTGGTAACGTCTCTCCTTTTCCATAGAAAGCTCCTTCATTTCAAGATCGCTGAATCTAGCTTCGCCAAAGATCCTTACCAGGAGCTCTTCATTTTTCCCATACATTTCAGCTTTCAATCTCTCATAATCCAGAGCTGCTCCAAGATCATCATTAAGTATTGATGACCAGGCCTGCACATGGTAGGCCATATCATCTATCATGGTACCATTCAGATCAAACAAGTAAGCCTTAAACTGCGGGAGTAGGATCATAGTTACATTTTCTTTGCATCTTCCAGGAATTTCGCAAGTCCGATATCTGTAAGTGGATGCTTAAGCAAGCCAAGGATAGGATCCAGGGGCGAGGTGATCACATGAGCACCGGCTTCAGCGCAATCAATTATATGGTTAGCATTACGTATTGATGCTGCCAGTATCTGGGATTTAAATCCCTGTACCGCATATATAGAAGAGATCTGGCTGATAAGCTGCATCCCATCCCATCCACTATCATCAATACGCCCTATAAAAGGCGATACATAAGTGGCACCCGCCTTTGCAGCAAGTATCGCCTGTCCGGCAGAAAAGATCAAAGTACAATTGGTTTTGATGCCATTATCAGTAAACCACTTGATGGCCTTCACCCCATCTTTGATCATTGGCACTTTTACAACGATGTTTGGATGCAATGCGGCCAACACTTTTCCTTCCTCAATTATTGTATTGAAATCTGTCCCTAATACTTCCGCACTAATATCACCTTCAACAATCTCACAAATATTTCTGTAATGTTGAAGAACGGCCTCATTGCCTTTGATGCCTTCTTTAGCCATCAGGGAAGGGTTGGTTGTTACACCATCCAGAATACCTAATGCATTCGCCTCTCTTATCTGATCAAGGTTTGCTGTGTCAATAAAAAACTTCATCTGCCGCTGTTTTCTGTTTGGTTATTAATTCTATTTAAGTCCTGCTTTATATATTGTTTCAGTATGATATTTTTGTCCGGGTTGCAGAATAGTTGAGGGAAATTCTTTCTTATTCGGAGAGTCGGGAAAGTGTTGTGTTTCCAGACAAAGTGCCGTATGAAGATTAACCGGATTACCAGTATGATTGATAAATTTACCATCAAGGAAATTGCCTGAATAGAATTGCAATCCTGGTTCTGTTGTATGCACCTGAAGGTAGCGTCCGCTCAATGTATCAGTAAGTGTTGCCACCTGTGCTAATGATCCCTCTTTATTATTGAGCACCCAGTTATGGTCATAGCCTCCGGGAACCTGTGCTATCCTTCTCCCAATAGTAGTAGGGGTTGTAAAATCAAAGGGTGTTCCGGCTACTGCACGTATTTCCCCGGTTGGTATGAGACCTTTGTCCACTGGTGTATAAGCCACCGCATCGATCTGGAGCTCGTGATCCAAAATAGTTTTCATTACATCACCAGTAAGATTGAAATAACTATGATTGGTAAGATTCACCGGTGTGGGTTTATCCGTTGTTGCATCATAAACAATCCGTAATTCATCATTATCAGACAACGTATACATAACTGTTACCTTAAGGTTGCCCGGATAGCCCTCCTCTCCATCTTTGCTTTCATACCGAAGCGTAATTGATGGGATGCTGTCAACTAAAGCATCCGCCACCCAAACTACTTTATCAAATCCCTTTTCACCACCATGGAGATGATTTTCTCCATCGTTTGTGGCAAGCGTATAAGTGTCCTTTCCTATAGTAAATTTTCCACCCCCAATTCTGTTTCCATAACGGCCTATGATCGCGCCAAAATAGGGTGGGCTTTGCAAATAGGGGGACAAACTATCAAAACCCACAACAATACTGCTATAATTTCCGGTTTTATCTTTTGTTTCAAATGCCGTAACAATCGCGCCGTAATTGGTAATCTTAACTGAGGTCCCATTTTTATTGATCAATGTATAAAGATCTACTTCCCTGTTATCAAACATTCCCCATGATGCTTTATGAATTCCGGGGTCGGGAGATCCCTTCTTAATCAATTGTTCTCCTGATTCTTTTTGCTCCTCATTTTTACAGGAAGGAGTAGTTAATGCCAGGGCCCCTGCGGCAAGTAATAAAGTCATTATTTTCATATTAACATCGTTTATTTTTATTTGGTTAGCGGGGCACGAATGGCCATCCATTTCGCCATTGCATCTCGTGAATTATTAGCTTTGGCCTGCCGTTATCATTGGCATCGTACCCATGACAAACAAGATAATCCTTTCCTCCCTCCGATACAACAGCATTATGGCCTACGCCATACCATTGACGGTTGCCTTCAAAAACAGTGGTTCCTCCTCCAAGGTTCATGGCTAAGCCATCCCAATCCATATATGGACCTTCAAGTTTTTCGGACCTTCCAACAACTATCTTATAAGTACTGCGTTCACCCCTGCAGCAATAATCAAATGAAACGAAGAGATAATAATAATTATCTCTCTTTATGATAAATGGCGCTTCAATTGCGGCATCACCGGCTGCAGTATCGGGCAAATAATAACTGCGCTGCCTTGCTGCCACAGTAAACCATTGTTCTGGAATTGCGGGGGCATCCTGGTCATTATTAAGTCTTACCAGTTTCATTCCATTCCAGAATGAGCCAAATACCAGCCAGGGTTGACTATTATCATCTCGGATAAGATTGGGATCAATAGCATTCCACATATCCCGACCAGGTACAGATTGGATGACCTTTCCCTTATCTATCCATTTAAAATCAGCAGATGACGGATCCAGTGTTTTATTAACTGCAACACCAATTGCCGATGTGTTCTTTCCAAAGGCAGATACACTGTAATACAGAAAATAGTTCTTTCCATCAAAGCTTATATCCGGCGCCCAAGTATGCCCGCGGTAACCTGGAATGGTTTGGACAGCCCATTGAGGTGGTTCGGAAAATACCGGCTTTTCAGGCTTCCAGTTCTTCATATCTGCTGAACTCCATACACTGATTCCCATTCCAGTTGCAAATAAATACCATTTGCCCTTTTCTTTAATAAGCACCGGATCATGCACAGATATTTGTGAGGGCATGGCAGGCTGTGCCATAGCCATGCAAGACAAAAGCAATAAAGAAGTAAAGATTAAAATATTGAGACGGCTCATGAATGAATTATTCGCTAATCTTAAAGTTATGCGTACCTGGAATTAATCACTTCTTCAAAGCAATGCGAACTACTGTAAGCGATTGTGGTGCCAGAAGAAGCTTCATTTTAGAGCCTTTGCTTTTAATAACAGATTCAACAGGAGCCACAGTCATTGGTGAATCAATAGAATTCACAGTATTTAGATCATCGCTTTTTAAAACCAACATTTTAAGAGAGTCATCTTTTCGCTTCACCCCCTTGATTTTCAAATTCCTTTCCACTTGTTTCCCCGAAGCATTCACAATCTTCAAGATTAGTTCACCTTTATCTTCATCAAGCACTGCGGAAGCATATAAACTGTCTTTACCCGTTAGTGGCAGTTGGTTTTTTGTGATTTCAACAACATGGGTACCACGATTTGTTGAAAAAAGCTTCTGTACATAATAATTGGGGGTCCCATATACTTTTAAGTTATCCACCCATATAAGATCAGGTGTCCACTGCCAACCATCTACATGCGCAAATAAAGGAGCATAAGAAGCCATATGAACCACCTCAGCATTCCTTTCTAGTCCAGTAAGAAACGCTGCTTCTGCCATTGCTGTAAGCCAGTTATTCCGGTTATTGATGCTCACCGTTTTGTCGCTTTGGGCAGCGTACTCACCTGCAAACACTTTTGAACCTTTACGATTATAAGAATCATATCGGCCTGCGTTACTGAGAAACCATTCCGGACGACGATAATAGTGTTCGTCTATAATATCAGCACCCATGTTGCGAAGCTCCTTATTAAGGTATTCGAATCGCTCACCTTCAGGATCAGTACCGGAACTGTTCACAATTTTAATAGATGGATACTTTTCCTTAATTGCCTTCGTAAAAATCTTTAGCCTTTCTACATACTGGGGCCCCCAATTTTCATTCCCGACTCCAATATATTTCAGGTTGAAGGGGGAAGGATGTCCTAGTGCGATGCGAACCTTTCCCCAATACGTTGTGGCATCCCCGTTAGCAAACTCAATAAGGTCCAGTGCATCCTGAACATAGGGCTGCAGTTGATGAAGGGGAACCACCTCAGCGGTGTTGAACTGGCAGGCCATGCCACAATTAAGGATAGGCAGTGCCTCGGCACCCATATCTTCCGCCATCTGAAAATATTCGAAAAACCCTAGACCAAACGTTTGAAAATAGTCGGGTGTGGGCCTGTGCGCGAATTCCGTATTCCACCGATTAATGATCTGCTGGCGTTGTTCAATTGGGCCGATCGTTTTTTTCCATTGATACCTTACGCCAAGATCATGACCTTCCACAATGCATCCTCCCGGAAAGCGGATAAAGCCAGGTTTCATATCAGCCAGCATCTGTACCATATCTGCGCGAAGTCCCCCCTTGCGTCCCTTCCAGGTATCAGTGGGAAAAAGAGAAATCATATCCAGATCTATCTGGCCATTGCCTTCGAACCATATTCTGAATTGCCCTTTTGCAACAGTAGAAGTAGCATTCAAACTCACTGCACCCTGCTTCCATTCGTTGGTAGATTCAGGAGTAAACACAGCGCTTCCAATATTTTCGCCATTGTCACTCAAGAGCTCAAGGTGCATTATCAGTCCTTTTACAGGCTGGCGATACCATACAGAAAAATCATATTGGAGATCTTTTTTAATTCCCATACCACGGAAACCCTCATTAGTAATACCCAGACTTCCTTTTGTTGCTGATTCAGTGCTTACACGTAAGAATCTGGGATTTTTTTCAGATTCAAATCCGCGGTTAATGACCAGGAAATTCCCCTCTTTCACCTTGCCTTCTGATTTCCATCCCATCAATGGTTTAGTGAATTCAAAGGAACGGTTCTTCACCAATTCTGCGTACATGCCTCCATCGGCGCCAAGATTAATGTCTTCAAAAAACACTCCCCACATAGTAGGTTGTATTGGTGCAATTTTATGTTCTGCATTAACTACTATGTCTGCATTCTCTTGCGCATGCATGGCTCCATTAAATGAAAAAAGCAAGGCAACTAATAGTAAAATCCTATACATCATTGATCATTTTTTCTTTCCCCAAACAGCAACTCCTTCATTATTAAGTCCGGTGAATATGATAGTGTTTTTCTTATTTTCCCAATCACGGCCTCTTTGTACCATTACCCTATCGGTGTAGCCATTGTTCCATTTGAGTTCGAGCCAGGGTGCGTTATAATTCCAGGTACCAGCATTGTTGTTAAGACTTCCGTCAGCATTGATCATCAGATCAACACTCACCTGGAAGTCAGGAGAGACCTGCTCTTCCGCATATCCGGGAACAACACGATAGCCCATCACGATCTGCTCATAATTACCAGATATATCCGCGGCAGGAACAAGACTATTATCTTCCCATGCATATCGTTCGGGAGAAACTACTGGCCAGCCATCGGGGGTCCAGAAAATTTTTCTTACATGCAGGTTCATAAAGAATTTGCCATTCCCCGGCCTCGCCTGATGCGCAATAAAATACTGACCCGTGCCATCCTCAAAAACTGCATTATGAGCAACACCCTGGTAACCGCTATGGTTCCTGAACTGATAGGGGGCTAAAATCATAGGGCCATGATCCTCATTAATATTTACATCCTTTCCATTATAATCATAAAAAGGACCATCGGGATTATCGCCTTTTGCTACCCGTACATTGTACTTTGTTTCAAGCCAATCGTAAGAAATAAACAGATAATACTTTTTTAATTGGGTATTATAAACAACCTCCGGCCCTTCAATATTTCCATTATATTTTCCTCCTGTAAATCCGCGATTTGCAATGCGCTTGCCTTTATATCCGGGCGACTTTGCAAGACCGGTTACCGGATCTAACGACAATGCATAAATACCATCCCATGCGGACCCATAATAAAACCAATGTTCACCAGTTGGGGTAACTACTACAGCAGGATCGATAGCATTCGTCTGTATAGTCTGGTCATCCCTGGAAACAACCACAAGGTCTTTTTCCTTCCAGGGCCCTTCGGGAGAGGAGGCGGTAGCCAGACCAATAACACTCAGCCTTGGCTTTGCACTTGATAGAGAATAATAAAGCCGGTATTCGTTACCTACCTTCAAAACATATGGCGCCCAGAGTGATCCAAATGGTTCGCTATTGTTTTGTCTTATAAACGCAGCACCTTTTGCAGGAAGACCTTCAAATACCCAGCCCACTGTTTTCCATTCCACCAGGTCTTTGGAGCGCCTAATCTGTAAGCCCACCCGGATAGCATGACCCCATGCAACATCCGTACTATATGCATAATAATATTCCCCGCTTTTAATAATGGAAGGATCATGAACATTATGAGATCCCCAGAACAAATACTTTTCGGGGGCAGCAATATCCTCGTAATTATCGCGGATTGAATTAATGTCAAAGGCTGGTGAAGGATTTGGACCCGGCCCAGGATTGGGATCGGGCCCTGGGGTTGGCCCGGAGTCCGTTTTGGAACATCCGGCCGCCATAACTGCTACGAACACCATTGACAGGGTATACTCAAATATATATCTCCACATTAGCATTACCTTAATTCAAGCACCACTACAGAAGCAGGAGCCATTTTCAGATTTATTTGTTTTCCTTTCAATGAAGCCCCATTATAAACTGCTGGCTTCACTTTTTCAGCTTGCTGAAAGCTGTTATGATCCTGAATCTTTGCTGATGAAAGAACACGTCCTTTAACGGACTTAACTGACAGGCCATCTATTCCAATGTTAATCTCCCTGGCATTAGATGGATCAATATTAACGAGAGATATATGTGTGACGCCAGCCTTATTCTTTGATGCGGAAACAGAAATGGCATTCATGGTATCCTTGCCAGCGATGTAAGTGGGACTAGCAAAATCCACGGGTATCATTGTTGCGTCCTGATGCACATTGTACATTTCCATAACATGAAATGTTGGGGTAAGTAATATCTTTTCTTTATTAGTAAGTATTACGGCCTGTAGCACATTAATGGTCTGTGCCAGATTTGCCATACGCACCCTGTCTGCATGATTATTAAAAATGTTTAGTGTTACCCCTGCGATCATTGCATCACGCATTGTATTTTGTTGTTGCAGGAACCCTGGGTTAGTACCAGGATCGCCATCATACCATCCTCCCCATTCATCAACAACCAGTGCCACTCTTTTCTTAGGATCATATTTATCCATTATCGCTGAATGCTTTGTTACCAATTCCTCCATCTTTAATGCTGACTTCATTGTAGCTGCATAATGCGCTTCAGTAAAATCAATAGAGGGACCTTTCTTGGCCCAATCGATTACAGCATAATGGTGAAGTGCCACCCCTTCTAACATGTGGTGGGGGATATCGCGCATAAGAACTTCAGTCCACTTCAAATCTCCTGAATTGGCACCGGAAGCAATACGAAACATTTTATCGTTATTGCCCCAATCCGTCATGAAAGTTGCATACTTACGGTACTCATTGGCATAATACTCGGGAGTCATGTTACCACCGCATCCCCACGCTTCATTTCCCACGCCCCAATAACTTACGTCCCATGGTTTATCACGGCCATTTTCTTTACGCCATTTACTCATTGGACTTACCCCTTCAAAATTTACATACTGAACCCAGTCGATCATTTCCTGTACTGTACCACTCCCCATATTTCCGGCCAGGTAAGGCTGTGCGCCGATCTTCTCACACATATTCAGGAAATCATGCGTACCGAAACTATTATCTTCTGTAACTCCTCCCCACCACCTGTTAACTATTGTGGGTCGTTTTTCGCGGGGACCAACACCATCCTTCCAATGATAAGTATCAGCGAAACAACCACCAGGCCAGCGAAGTACAGGCACTTTCAACTTTTTCAACGCTTCAATAACATCATTACGTACGCCTTCAGAATGTGGAACAAGTGTACTCGTATCACCAACATAAAACCCACCATAAATACAGGTGCCCAGGTGTTCAGCAAAATGACCGTAAATATTCTTATCAATTACATGCTGAGCTTCGGATGCACGGAGTGATACAGTCACCACCTGTGCCTGCAATACGTTTAATGAATTAAAAATTAAAATTAATGTAAGGGCTGATTTTATGAGCAGCCGAAAGAAGATGGCAATCGTTATGTTCATGTAAATGTTTTATGTGGCTTATTAATTGTTAAATATACACTTTTGTATAATTATTACTTAAGAAGGGAGGGGTTAGGAGGATCGGGAACAATCCTCCTGCCATACTCCCAATAAACGACTGATGCTTGCTGTATGAGAAAAATTTAATAACTGCTATTTTGAATCCATCCTTTATTTATTTCGATCTCTGACTGAGGAATTGGAAAGTATTCGCGCCCCGGTTGGTATGAATTGAATTCGGGATCCCTTTCCTTTAGCATAGCCAGTTTTACTGGGTCCTTAAGCCACCCCCAACGATTGATATCATCAAACCGTTTACCTTCAAGACTGAGTTCCAATAATCTCTCGTGCGCAATCTGTTCACGCATCTGCGCCTGTGTCATTGCGGGCTTTGTATCCGAAAGATCTGGGAGACCCACCCGATCTCTAACCAGTTTGATCCACTGGTATGCCTCAGCAGTTGCGCCAGTTTCATTTAGTGCCTCAGCATACATGAGTAATACATCCGCATAGCGAAGGAGTCTTTCATTCATGCCTGAACGCCAGTCAAATTCATTCGGTTTGGTTTCGTCATTCTGATATTTACGCACGAACAGATCATTGAGGTCGGCGGGATTATTTGCATAGGCCACCGAGAATTCCTGTCCGTATAATGTAACACCTGGGGCATTAAAGAACATTGTGGCACGCAAGCGTGGATCTTCTTTGCCATCAACTGTCTTTTCTTCATTGAAAGCATTGAATGCAGCCCTTGTTGGCTGAACATCCACAAAACCAAATCCTCGGGGGCCATAGGTTATTGCTCTTGCACTGTATTTACCCCAGGAAGAGGATGGGGTGCCGCCCCAGCCCAATTCTGTTCCTCCAACACTTCCATCAAACTGAACTTCGAAAATTGACTCGATATTATTTTCAGAATTCTCTCTGAAATTATCGCGATAATTATCCATGAGGTCATAAATACCAAGGTCAATCACAGCCTTGAAACTTGCTGCCGCTTCTGGCCATAGTTTATTAAAAAGCTGAGCCTTGCCCAGGTAAGCCAGTGCGGCACCTTTGGTGGCCCGTCCTTTATTACCCTGGTCAGGACCATGTACGCCATCATAACTAACGGGTAAGAGACCAGCCGCTGCATCAAAATCTGCCATTGCTTTAGCCCAACCGGCTTCCGGGGTTTCCTGAACCATATAATAAGCAACTTTACTTGCTGGCAGCTCAGTAGGATATGCAACATTTCCCCAGAAATTTGCGAGATGGAAAAAATATAATCCACGCAGGAAATGGGCTTGTCCAAGTATCCTGTTCTTTAATTCCGCGTCCATCTCGATTTGCGGAACATAATGTAAAACCTGGTTGGCCTTTGACACCCCTTCATAAAAGGCCCCGTAAGACCAGCCATAAATTGCGCCATCTGCAGTGTTAAGAGCAAATTTTCCGGTATTGTACATCTGAAGCCAGGGACTATTACTTTTTGCATCGTCGCCACGTGTATCCATCATGAGTGGTGTGGAACGCATATAGCTTCCATCGATGATCAGGCTGCTGTATGCAGCATTAACTCCCTTAACAGCATCATCTGCCGTTTTCCAGAAACTGGCTGAGGTAGGTGCATTAGGATTAACGAGTTCAAGCTTTTTCTCACAGGCTGTGAACCCTATAGTTGCTGCGGCAATCATTACCGCGTATACTTTTATTGTTGACATTTTCATTTCGATTTTTTTGAAATTTAGCGACCTTAAAAACCTGCCTGCACCCCAAACATGTACGTTCTTGGATTAGGCCATGAACCAATATCAAAGCCCCTGCTATAGAGACCATCGCTCATGAAATCCGGATCATATCCTTTGTAATCAGAAATGGTAAGAACATTTTGTCCAGAAACATAAATGCGTAGTGAATTAAGTATCTTGGTTTTACCCAGCATACCAGCAGGGAGTGAATATCCAACCTGAAAATTCTGAAGCCTTACATAATTGCCGCTTTCGACATGGCGATCAGACAAGCGGTTGTTGCCATTAGGATCTCCAATTACCGGACGAGGAACATTTGTATTCGTATTTTGAGGTGTCCAGTAATTCAGGTAATCGGTATGGTAGTTAGCATAT
Source organism: Flavihumibacter sp. ZG627 (assembly GCF_000814325.1). Classification (GTDB taxonomy): domain Bacteria; phylum Bacteroidota; class Bacteroidia; order Chitinophagales; family Chitinophagaceae; genus Flavihumibacter. The sequence goes on from NZ_JPHF01000009.1 coordinate 102,921, forward strand.
AAACCAAGCATAAGGTCATGATAGATCCCATTAACCACCTTGTTACCTCCATGCCCCTGCCAAAACATTGAAAAATCAAAGTTTCCGTAACCGGCTCCGGCATTGAATCCGAAATAATATTTTGGTATAGCACTGCCCTGGTAAACCCTGTCGAGGTCATTGATCACATTATCTCCATTAGTATCCACAAATCTAACATCACCGGGAGCCGCATTCACCTGCTGTGCATGCTTGGCAATATCTTCCTGACTATTGAAGAGTCCTGCAGTACGGTAAACAAAAATATCACCTACTGAACGACCAACTTCTGTTTTGCTGCCTGCACCATAAATAGGGTCATCATTATCACCCAGCTTTAGTACTTCATTCTTCACTGTGTGCATATTTGCATTCAGGTTGTATTTGAATTTCCCCACCTGGCTGCGATAACCAAGATTGAATTCTAAACCACTATTACGCATAGTCGCAGCATTGGAAATCACATTTGAGGGGAATGATCCAACCGTTAATGGTATAGGAAGGGGGAAGAGAAGGTCCTTATTCGTATTGCGATAATATTCAGCTGAGAAAGTGAGCTTCTCATTCATTAAACCCGCATCCAGACCAACATATGAGGTAACTTTCGTTTCCCATTTCAATGAAGGGTCAACAACATTTACGGTTGTTGTACCCGGTGCGAGAACGCCGTTAAAAACATAAGACGCATTGGTATTCACAAAAGCCTGATAGGCGTAATTGGGAATATTCTGGTTTCCAAGTTCACCATAGCCACCCCTTATTTTCAGCGAACTGATAGCATCGGGCAAACTTAACCACTGCTCATTATGCAGGTTCCAGGCGCTTGCAGCTGAGGCGAAATTACCGAAGTTATTACCAGGTGCGAACCGTGATGAACCATCCCTTCTGAAATTCAGCGTCAACAGGTAACGATCATCGAAATTATAATTCAGTCTTCCAAGATAGGAGAAGATATTGCTTTCCTGGTAGCCACTTGAAACTGTTTTTCCCTCAGCGGGCGCCTGTTCAAAATTGGGATAGTAGGGCATTGTAAGACCACGCGCACTGGCATAAATTCCTTCTCCGCGATCGTACTGATATGTTATTCCTCCAAGGAGATCGAATGAATGCTTATTCAACTCCAGTTTGTATGTTAACAGATTCTCGATAAGTGAAGTATTATTAATACCGCGGTTATCCCGAAGAAGCGATAATGTATTGGTATAGTATGTACCCATTTCAAACTCTGGTTCGAACCAACTGTCTTTCCAGTCTGTACGATCATAACTTAAGTTGAGTCTGTATTTTAGTCCCTTTGCCAATGCCAGCTCTCCCCAAAAGCTTCCAAGCATCCGGGAGCGGTTGTTCTCATTATCCAGCAACGCATTCATACCTATCACATTCAGCATGATACCCCTGTAAATTGTTTCTGCGGGTCCACCATATCCACCAATATGATTCGGGTCTTTAACCGGAATAGTTGGGAAAGCGGTAACCAGACTGGTGACCATTCCACCAAATACAGCGCGTGAGCCCATATCATTGAAAGGCGCTACTTTTCCAGACTGGCTATAGGCTATTTTCGCCCCATAGGAAAATATTCCCTTCTTACCGCCAAGGTTTGCATTAAGAGTATAGCGATTGTATTTCTGTGGACCAGTATATGTTCCCTGCTGGTCGAAATAACCAAGAGAAACGCTATAGGTTGCTGCTTCGCTTCCACCAGAAAAACCTACATTATGATCCTGGATCAACCCTGTTTGAAAACCTTCCTCCTGCCAGTCGGTGTTAACATCATCCACAAAACTTGCACTGGATGGATCATTGGCGGGTGCAATCCCAAGTCCTGCATTCAGCTCTGCCGCAGTAACGATCTTCTGGTATCCAACCCGATCCGTAACTGACAATTTTTTAGGATTGAATTGTGCACCCACATATCCGTTATAATTGACTTTGAGTTGTCCGGCCCTGCCTTTTTTAGTAGTAATGATAACTACACCTGTTGCAGCGCGTGCTCCATATATTGCACCGGCCGAAGCATCCTTTAATATCTGAACGCTTTCAATATCACCGGGATTGAAATCAAAAGGAGCAGTTACCGGAACACCATCCACCACAAAAAGAGGATCATTGTTCTCAAAGGAACTCACCCCTCGAATTTTGATACGTACGTACCCACCTGGTTCTCCCGAACCATGAACAGTTACACCTGATACCTGACCCTGTAGCATTTTAGCCACATCATAGGTTGCCGTTTTTTTGGCATCATCTACTTTAACAACACCAACCGATCCTGTAAGATCCTTTTTCTTCTGTGTACCGTAACCTACAACGACAACATCATCCAGTGTGCCTACTGCCTCTTCTAGAGAAACGCGAATGGCCTGACCAGCACGTACGGTAATGCGCTGTTCCTTAAAACCTACATTGGTTAATTGTAGAATGTCGTTCTCTTTAGCTTCAATGCTAAATCGACCATCCTGATCAGTCATTACCATCGCACTATTACCCTGAAGTGAAACAGTTGCACCAACAATGGGATTACCCTTTATATCGGTGACTCTTCCCGTTACTGGAGTGGTTTGTGCGGAAACCTGCAAAAAGGTTAAAGTGAGAGAGATGCAAAGCAGTATGCACCGAAATTTTCGTGTGACAAGCAATCTCATAAGTTTTTTTTAATAATGGTTCACAATGCAAAAAACAAAATAAGGAAATACGATTTCCTTGCACTAAAATAAATGTATTTTTGACATTTATTAATACTTAGCCAAATTATTTTAAATTATTTTTTTAGGCTTACTTTCCTAAACCGATACACTCACCAATAATGCATATCTATTAAAGAGGTAGCATTACTAGTTGTATCTGTTAGTTAGATACGTCTATGAATGAAACACCTAAAGTCATCATTATCAATATTATTTGTCATTTTAACACTTATTCGCAGATAATTCAATACGCCAATCATATCCATTTCCCGCCTTCCTAGATTTAAAGTGGTAAATTTTAAAGGGTCCTCTGTTGAATCATGGGAATTCGATAATGCCGATGTGGAGAATTGCATTAACGCCTCTTTACAATTCTTATCTTTAACGCATGTCATCAAACATACTGTTATCACAACTCAGCCTGCTCATCCAGGAAACATTGCAGGATAGTTTTGCTTATAAAAGATTTTGGGTAATAGCGGAAGTAATTAATCACAGCTTTTATCGCCAGAAGGGATTTCATTATTTTGATCTGGTTGAACGTGAAGGCAGGAACTTGAAAAATCAAACCAAAGCGGCATCCGGTAATGGCAATATTATTACAAAAATCTCCGCTGTTGCATGGAGTACAGGGGCGTCAAGAATAAAGGCATTTGAGAATGAGACTGCGCAAATTTTCACCAATGATATTGAAGTGCTGGCTGAGGTATCAGTTGATTACCATCCGGTATACGGACTTAAACTTACCCTTCTGGATATTGACCCCCGCTTTACACTGGGCAAGCAGGAACAGCAAAGGCAAGCTACAATTGAAAGACTGCTTAACGAAAACCCAGATTATGTTTGGCGTAACAGTGAAGGCAAAGTACAGACTTTTAACCAGGAGCTGGAGATGCCCATTGTTATCCAACGTATAGCTATCGTGAGTTCCCGAAATGCTGCGGGATATGAAGATTTCTTACATAGCCTTGAAGACAATCCATTTCATTATAAGTTTATAATTGATGGTTTTTTTACCACCGTGCAGGGTGAGCAGAATGCGCCCGCCCTGGCAGCCACACTAGAAGATGTTGCAGAAGCTGCGCATCAAAAAGGAGTGGACTACGATGCTGTGGTGATTATTCGGGGAGGGGGCTCCGGTACCGATCTTTTACTTTTCGACAGGTATGAAATAGCTGCGGCTGTTGCGGCCTGCCCATTCCCCGTGCTTGCTGGCATTGGCCATCAGAAAAATGAGAGCATTACGGATATGATGGCTCATACTTCCCTCAAAACACCCACTAAGGTTGCTGAGTATATCATCCAGCATAACAGGACCTTTGAACAGGAATTACTAACAAGTCAGCAGTCTGCAATCATTTATGCCCAGCAAATGTTGGCGGCAAGCAAGCAAGAACTAACACAATTGCGGGCCGCTGTACTGTTCCAGTCTCAGTCTCTGCTTTACCAGCACAAACAATCACTTATTACATGGAAAAATATGTTCGCCCAAAGGCCAGTCCAACTAATTTCAGCAAGAAAAAATGAATTATTCCACAAGATCAGTACACTCCGGCTTCATAACCGGAATTTTATAAAACTGCATCAATCCAATATTGATAACATGATCAGGCTTTTCCGTATGGCATCTCCTGAAAATCTACTTCAGAGAGGTTTTGCACTAATACGACACAATAATAATTTTGTTTCGAGTGGGAGACACTTTAAAAAGGGTGATCTTGTTGACATTATTATGGTGGATGCAGAAATAAGCACTACAGTTAATAGCAAAAAAATACCTGATGGAAAACCATTTGACCTATGAGTCGGCCTATGCCGAATTACAGGAGATTGCAACGGAGATTGAAAATGAAACGATTACTGTTGATCAGCTTGCTCAAAAGTTAAACCGCGCAGCTAACCTCATTGAATTTTGCCAGGCAAAACTTCGATCAACAGAAACCGAAGTGAATAAGATTATCGGAAATATGGAATAAAAAAACGCGCTTCAATACAAAACTATTGAGAGCGCGCTTTGGAATTCGACCTTCAGGACTGCTCCATGCGGGTCAAAAGTCTTTATTCAGCTGCTGTTTCATTGATAGATTCTGCAATCTCGCTTAGTAAGCTATCGGCATCTTTTTCATTGTCAAGAATTCCTCCGAGGATATCACGTGCTTCAGTGTTGCCCAGTACTTTTGCAAATGTAGCCAGCGAGCCGTAAGATGCAATTTCATAGTGTTCAACCTTTTGTGCTGCCATAATAAGAGCTGCATCACGGGCCGGACCAGATTCATGCTCTTCCATTACTGATTCTGCTTCTTTTCCGAGACCTTCCATAGCGTCACATTTTTTAGCAACGGCCTTTTTACCAATAAGTTCAAAAACCTGCTCCAGCTTAGACACATGCTCTTCTGTTTGAGCCAGATGGTCTTCAAAAGCTCCTGCCAATTCTTCATCCTCTGAAGCTTTCGCCAATTTAGGCAGTGCCTTCACAAGGTATTTTTCTGCCCAGTACATGTCTTTCAGGCCATCTTCAAAGACCTTACTAAGATCTTCCTTTTGCTGACTGGTCATTTTTTTACGTGGTGCGGCGGGTGCCTTCTTAGTCTTTTGCATATGCTTAAATTTTAAGGTTTAAAATCACTACTATATACCTTAAAATAAGCATGCCTCCTTATTGTAGATCAAAGGTGGGGGAACGCCGAAACATTTTGGGAAAAATTACTCTCAGTGACGTGAAACCACCCCCAGATCCCGAAAATAATCCAGTGGATCTACGTACTTTTTATTCTCTGTATTCAGGTAAATATTATCGGCTATAAGATCTTCAAGCCGGGTAAGGGGAAGGTCCTCAATAGTAGGTGACCGCACACAATATTCTTCTATAATGTAGGTTAGCTGGTTCATGCGGCCCAGCATCTGTTTGCTACTGGTTTTGCCAACAACATAACCATCATCAATCAAACCCAGTTCTCTGTCAATGAATTGTTCCGAAAAACCGTTTCGGCGTAGTAGGAGCAACAAACGTTCTTTGAACATACAATGTGTTCCCTGCAATGTTTTGCCATGAACAATAACCGTTAACCCGGATGGCTTGTGCATGTACAATACCAGCATCTTGCCAGGAAAGCAGGTCCGGATCAGTTTTGCATACCAGGTATGCAATTCCTGTCCGGGGGATGACTCTGAGATATATAATGGCGCTTTTAAGCGCGATGCATTCAAAAGTTTATGCACCGCCTGGATGATGATCATTCTTAAAGATAATAATTGGCACCTATTCTCCGCTCAACTGTTCATTGGAAATTGGAATATCTCTTCCATCAGCACCCATTTTTTGCCCGGCTCCGCCCAGGGAAGACGCTGCTGAAACCTTTCCATCAGAGCCTCCCAGTCACACACGCGGCTATTTGAGGCATCGGCAGCAGCTTTTGCCTCAAAAGAAAAACCGGGAGTTGTCTCTATAATCATGAATAGCCTGTTACCCGTGCGGTAGATTCGCATTTCCTTAATACCGCTATCCCGTAGACTGTCCAGAACCTCAGGCCAAACTGCCTGGTGATATGACTCATATTCGGAAATGGCCTGAGGATCATCTTTAAGATCGAGTGCAAGAGTATATCTCATATTCCGGTTTTTATGCCTGCCTATTCATAAATCATTTTTATCACTGTATCGTAGGCATCTTTTTCGATGCCATCCAATCCAATTGTCAATACTTTTTTCTTGAGTTCGTAGGGGATGGATTTACCGTTTGCGAGCAGCTTTAGTGACTTTAGTTTCTTGTATGGAAAATTCTCCAGTCGAATCTTGGTGGCAGCGGTGTCAAGAACATGAAAATAAAATGCCTCGGTCGATCTTGTTACTGTACCCCAACTTTCTTTAGTTATACCCGCACCGCGAGTACCGTGGATACTTTCCGCATTTACTTGCATCCATTTCCCAATGGAGTCAAGCCTGTTTATAAACTCGGGTTGTATTACACCGTTGGGCATGGGACCAACATTCAAAAGCATGTTAGCATCAAGTCCCGCAGCTTTTACCAGCAACTGAATCATTTCCCTTGTGCTTTTATAATTCCGGTCGGTTATATTGAAACCCCAAGAGCCATTCATAGTTATGCAACTTTCGAGCGGAAGAGCAGAAATACTGTTTGGATCAGTACCCCATCCGGTTGTGTTCTGCCCGGGAAGATCCTGTTCAAACATCTGGAAATCTTCCCCCTCAATAGGCGCCAGATGATGATTATTACCAATCAAAGTTCCGGGCTGCAAACGATGAATCAAGGAATATATCTCATCATACTGCCAATCCACTTTACTATCACCTTCCCATTTCTTAGTAGTTTCATTAAAGCTAACCTGGTCCCAATGGCCATCAAACCAGATGCCGGCTATCGGTCCATAATTAGTTAGCAACTCCGTCAACTGGTTCTTCATGAACTCGATATAATCGCCCCAACTGCCCCTTTCTGTGCGCCCCGTTCCCTGGCCGGTTCGGCCGGTCCAGTACTGGTAATCAGTGCGATACCAATCCAACAGCGAATAATATAAATAAAGTTTGATACCTTCCTTCCGGCATTCATCAGACAAGGCTTTCAGCACATCCTGCCCATAGGGTGTATTGGTAATTTTCCAATCGCTGTACTGAGTATCCCAGTTACTGAAGCTATCATGATGCCGCGTTATAAAAGTGATGTATTTCATACCGGCAGCCTTGGCAGCTGCTACCCAGGTGGCAGCATCAAACTGAGAGGGATAGAATAACTGTTGCAATTTCTGGTACTCCGGAACCTTTATGTTTCTGTTGTTCATCACCCATTCCCCGTCACCCAGTACACTAGAAGCACCCCAATGAATGAACATCCCGAATTTATCAGCCTGAAACGCTTTCCTTGCCGCAATTACTTCGGCGCTGGGCTGGTATGGCTGGGAAATCAAATCATGTGGCTCAAACAAAGCCGCCAATATTAAACCTGTAGCAATGGACAGATTCCAAAATTGCGAACGCATATCGTTAGGGCAACCATTTGAGGGTGCTGCTATCAAACTACAAACTTTCTGCTGAACAGCCTTAGGGAAAATGGCAGGAGTTAATATTTTCCCAGTAAATGCCAAAATACACCAGTTTCCCCTTTTAAAAAGTTGAAATATAATATCGTAACTTTTCTTCAAACTGAATTATGAAATTGCAGGTATTCCTTTCTGTTAGACTCCTTTCCCTTCTGTTGCTGCATTCACTATTCCTTAGTGCCCAGCCTTTTGACATCATTATCCGGAATGGTAAAATAATTAATGGCACCGGAAATGCCTGGTTCAGGGGGGATGTGGGAATAATGAATGACAGGATCATCAGAATAGGAAATCTTGCTGCCGAAAAGGCAACAAAAACAATTGATGCAACCGGACTGATTGTTGCCCCTGGTTTCATTGATGTTCATGGTCATGTGGAAGGAAGCATCCTTGAACGCCCAACCTCCGATAATTTTATCTATGATGGCGTTACAACAATTATAACAGGAAATTGTGGGGGATCAGCGGATGATCTCTCACAGTTTTTCGCATCGCTCGACAGTATAAAAACATCATTAAATATTGCCTCGCTGGTAGGCCATAATACAGTCAGACGTTTAGCAGTTGGGTTGGAAAATAAAATTATTACCGAATCTGACCAGCGCAAAATGGACAGTATTGTTGCAAAGGCAATGCAGGATGGAGCTGTTGGACTATCAACAGGCCTGATATATCTTCCAGGTATGTTTTCCAAAACCGAGGAAGTGGTTAGCCTGGCAAAAGTAGCAGCAGCTCATAAAGGAGTATATGCTTCTCATATACGCAACGAAGGAAATAAGGTTGCTGAAGCCATCAGGGAGGCAATCAATATTGGTAAAGAAGCTGCAATACCTGTTCAGATCTCACATTTTAAAGTGAGCGGAAGATCAAACTGGGGCCGCTCGGGTGAAACATTGTCTTATATCGAAGAGGCCAGAAAGGGGGGATATGATGTTACTATCGATCAGTATCCCTACACAGCCAGCAGTACCAATCTGAATACACAGTTACCGGATTGGGCACAGGATGGCGGACTGGACTCAATTCGTTTACGATTTGGCAATCCGGCTGTTAAAGAGCGCATCGTTAGCGATATGATTTCTCAGATGAAAAAAAATAAATACAAAAATTATAGCCATGCAGTTGTGGCCCGTTTCTCCGCCGATAGTAGTTACAATGGAAAATCAATTACAGAGATAAATAAAATTAAAGGCAGGAAACCAAAATTAAAACAAGAGGTGTTAACAGTTATAGATATGATCGATTCCGGTGGTGCACAAATGATTTATCATAGCATGAATGAAAATGATGTGCGCTACTTCATGCAATATCCACACAATATGATTGGGGCCGACGCTGGTGTATCAAGTGGACGGGGAATGCCGCATCCCCGTGGGTATGGCAGCAACGCAAGGGTACTTGCAAAATATGTACGGGAAGAAAAGATCATAAGCCTTGAGGAAGCAATACGTCGGATGACTTCCCTTGCAGCGCAGAAATTCAACCTTAAAAACCGCGGACTTATAATGGAAGGTATGGCTGCCGATATTGTTGTTTTTGATGCCGAAAAAGTGACGGATCGTTCCACCTTTGAACAACCTCATCAGTTCTCAGAAGGATTCAGGTATGTATTGGTGAATGGGCAAATGGTTATTGATGAAGGAAAACATACAGGTACACGAAGTGGTAGCTGCCTGTATGGACCAGCTAAACGTTAGGCAATGAAATTGGCGCCCTTGCCCTTATGTTTATATCATGCTCTGCCAACTGTGATAGCCTGTCATCAATCTGCTTTTCATTCACTTCAGCTTCATGAAACACAGAAGCAAATTTTTCCATCCCCAATGTATTGGCAAATGCAGCCGCAGTTCCGTAACTACTGATCTTATAATGATTAATTTCCTGGATACAGGATAGCAAACAGGCATCACTCACTTCAGGATCAGCACATTGTTGTAGTTTTTCGTTGCAGGATTGAATAAAGGCCTGCATTGGTTTACTCGCTATAGCCTGGGAAAACATTTTCTCTTCAGCAAAAAAACCAGTTAGCACTAAGATATGTTTCTCTATAAAAATGAGGTATCTGGAAAGTACTTCTTTCAATTTGAACGTATTCGCCCGGTTGGTCCAATCGTGGATGACCTGTTTTAACTGCATCTCACCGCTAAGAAGATTACGTGCATCATAATCTAGCAGGTCATGAAGATTGCTGATCTCTTTGTTTAGCGCTGCCATAGAACTAATTTTAGGATAGTCAAGCTATGAAAATACTTTCTGCAAAACAATGATAGAAATCAACTTTAAAAATGAAGATGATCACTTACTTAGAAACGCTACCATTTTCTGCCTGTTTGATCTAAGAACGGTGATAGCCTTATTGAGATGAGCTTGTAAAACCGGATCATTTTCCTTTCCAAGTTGAACTGTGTAGGTATTGATTAAACTTTCCTGTTGCTTTAGCATGGTACTCTTCCAAGCCTCATCAAATGAAACCTCTTTTAGCTTTTCCAGCTCCGATACTTCCTTTCCCTGTGCAGGCCCATTTGGCGCATTACCACTAATTGCTTTTAACTCATCAAGCAACTGCTGATGGTCAACCCTAAGTGCACGTGCCAGATTTTTTATATCTGCATTCGTTCCTTTACTCTCCGCAAGTCCCGCGATATGTATGTCCTGCTGATGGCTTCTTAACGCCTTCTCAATGAATGGGGCCGCATTAGTAGCCGTTGTTCCAACAACTGGTTCTGACACATCATTTCCTGTTGAATTTTTTGGGTCAGGTCTGGGTTCAGGAACTTCCTTTCCTTCAACAATTTTAGGAGAGTCGCTTTCAGAAGAAACTATTACTTCTTCTTCCTTGTTTGCTTCGGTTATACAGGATGATAGCGAAACCGAAAAGCTGAACAACACGAATAACAGAAATAGGTGAAATAATTTCATATAATTGTTTTTAACAGCAGATCAATGGCCTGCCGCGCGTATCCCTGCTGAACCTCATGGAATTCTCCCTCTGATCCTTTAAGCCTTTTATGTAGTATAACCTGGTCGGGCGTGCATATAGCTAACCAGGCGTAAGGCTGATCAATATCCAATTCCTGATCGGGGGCCGCGTATCCTGTTATAGCACAACCATAATCGGCTCCAAAATTTGTTGCTGCAGCCATTGCCATTTTTTCTGCAATTTTTGCACTTACGCCATTCACCTTATCTGCTTTTATTGGATCAATCCCAAGATGTTTAAACTTCTGGCTATTATTATAGACGGTAATACCACCCTGGAAAAAACTTGTGGCCTTATCTGCAGATGAGATCCAGGCTTGAATATATCCTGAAGTTACACTTTCTGCAATAGCAATTGTCTTGGAACGGGTTATTAGTATCCTACCCAGTTCCTTTATTTCAACTAGAGGTATTTCTGTTCTAACCATATGCATCATTAAACCAGCTGGTTAAAAAAACGTGCCATCTGCATTATAGAATTGGCTGGTACCCTGTTTGCATGGATGTTGAAACAGAATTCATAACTTTTAAAACGAATGCCATGTACAAAACAATTATGTATTTCAGCGCTGATCCCGGGCCAGGTAAAGGGGGTGGTTCCAACGGTAATGATAGCCAGGGTCCAGTGACAAACCGTGATAATGATATCACTAATAAAGATGACCAGGATGATATTGGTGAAGGTGCAGGAAATAATGATATCGGGGGGAATAACGAACCTGAGATTGATCATCCTGCCCCTCAGCCATCCACTACAGAAGAAAAGATCCCAAATATGACAGACAAGCAAAACCGGCCCATGTAGTTTTGGTGTAATAGTGGATAACAGAAGAGGCTGTCAAATGACAGCCTCTTTGGTTTCAGAAACAAACAGAACGTTTATTTCTTCGCGTTCTTCTCAGCAAGAGAAGAATCTTTTGATTTATTACCATCCTTATTTTCTTCAGACTGGTCTCTCTTATCAGTATTGCTCATGGATGACATTGAAGTGGATTTGCCGGCTTCAGATTTATTGCCTTCCTGTGAGCTTTGTTTCCATGGATCCTGCTTAGACTTATCTTCCTGGCTACTATACTGACCAGAGAACTGCTGCGATGATCTTTCCTCACCGGATTGCCCTTGGTTCCATGCCTGGTTACTCTGGTTTCCCTGGCTTCCCTGGCTTCCCTGGCTTCCCTGGTTACCCTGGTTTCCCTGGTTCCAGGATTGATTTCTCTGATCACCCTGGTTGCCATACTGTTCACGATCCTGGTTCCAGTTTTGCTGACCCTGGTTCCATTGCTGGCCATAAGATTGATTGGATCCCTGGTTGCCCGATCCATAACCCTGATTACCCTGGCCGTATCCCTGATTTGATTGGCCATAACCCTGGTTGGATTGGCCATAGCCCTGGTGCCCCTGACCATGATGCTCCTGGTTCCAGCCCTGTTGGCCCATACCTTGTTGATTCCAAGACTGATGGCCCTGTCCCTGACCCTGGTTCCATGACTGGTGTTCCTGGCCCTGATTCCATGCCTGTTGGCCAGATCCTGGATTACGCTCATTGTAACCACCAAAGCTTCCCTGTCCGTAAGATTGCTGCTGATTGCCGAATCCACCTTGTGGGAAATTGCGCTGACTTTGATCCCATGGCATTCCTCCACCAAAGTTTCCGGAATTATATCCTTGCTCCATTCCACGGCCCCACGACTGCTGGTTACCTTGTCCATAACCGCGATTGTACCCGCCCTGATTATAACCACGGTCATCATATCCTCGCTGGTCATATCCTCGCTGATCATAACCACGTTGCTCATGGCCGCGCTGATCGTAACCCTGGCCATAATCATTTCCTCCATATGATCCAAAATCACGTCCTTCACGGCCCCGATCATAACCCCGATCCTGGCGACTCATATAACTGTCGCGACCCTGATTCCTTTGTCCTTCCCATGAACGGTCATCATCATAAGACCTGTCCCGACGATCATAATCTTCTTCACCTTCCCTGTCATAACCAAATCCCCTGTCATTATTATAGTGTGAACCATAAGACTCATTTCGTCCGTAATTGCTTCTTGAGTTTTCTCGTTTCATAACAATCGTTTTTTTGTTTAAAAATTAATGGCATTACTACCATGCAAAACGATTGCCCCGTAATCATGAAAATTTCACGTTCTAAATCGTGTAATGGAATCTACTTTTAATACATCATTTTACCCTCTTTTGTTTCTGTAGAGCAATCTCCTCAGCCTCTTCTATACTATGAGATTCATTTGCACTATCATGCTCCCTTGCTTTGTCAAAGAGGTGCTGGTAATATTTACGCATACGTATCAGATCCTCTTCCGTTAGCTCTTCAATATCTATGAGTTTATTGCTAGCTTTATCACTGCTTGCAATCAGTTCATTAAGTTTTAATTGTAAAGCAAGTGTGTCCTTATTCTGAGACTGCTGAATGACGAATACCATCAAAAAGGTAATGATAGTAGTACCTGTATTTATTACCAACTGCCATGTGTCTGAAAATTTGAAAACCGGACCCAATAAAGCCCAGACAATTACTATTAACATGGCAATAATTGATGCAATAGGACTACCGGTAGCCCTAGTAACTTTATCAGCTACTGAGGCGAACGTTTTGGAAAGACCGCCGCTTTTATTTTTACCCATAACCTTTTTTTACCCTGATCATTCAATTCCCGTACTTGGGGAGCTTATGACACAGTTATGGGATTATATAATTCCGTATAATACTGCCTTGCAAGTCGGGCACTGTCAAACTGCGGAAAAATATCCCGCATTCCCTCTTTCATAATCTGCAACCAGGTTTGAGGGTAATCGTAATAAAGTGGAATAACTTCCTTTTCCAGGAGTTCATAGAGGCAGGTGGCATCTAATTCATCCTGCTGGTGTTCATTTAAAGTGGGATTACAGGAGGGGATGACAAAACAATTTTTTTTATCACGGGCAAATTCCGGAAACCACCCATCGGGCAGGGCTACATTAACCGCACCATTCATGGCAGCGGTCATACCGCTGGTTCCGGATGCTTCGTGACGAAGGCGAGGTACATTCAGCCAGATATCGGCACCACCTTTCAACAATCGACTTAATTTCATTTCATACCCAACCAGTATTGCGCAATTAGAATGAGATTTACAGATATGGACAATCTTGTCAAATACACCTATGGAACTGTAATCAAGTGGGTAGGGCTTTCCTGCCCAAATGATCTGTATGGGCCTATCCGGATTGCTGATAAGTTTTTCAAACCGGTCCATATCATGAAACAAAAGATCAGGTCGTTTATACCCTGTAAACCTTTTTGCAAACACGAGTGTGAGAATGTTTTCATCATAGATCTCTCCATTCTGGTCAGACACTTCTTCAAACAAAGCCCTTTTAGCAATCTTCTTTCTTCTCAATAAGGCCTCATCATCTCCTTCTTCAAGTGCTTTATACATTCCTTCATCAGCCCAGAAACCGAAATGCTGGGCATTTGTAATAGGGATGATAGAACATATATCGTTGTGGTTAGCCCACATTTTGAGCATAGTTTGCTGGTGTGGTATTGATACACCATTCGCCAAGCCTGCCAGGTGTAAGATGGAAGCTGTATGATCTAATGTATCGCCTTCTGTATGGGTAATTATCCTTACTTCAGTAATGGGAACTCCGCAGAGAAAACCCATTTTCTCCAGCCAGATTAAATCAGATTTTACGTTGCCTGCTTCTTCGGGTGTATGGTTCGTGAATACCAGGTGTCGCTTCAATTCTTCGCGGCTGCGGTATCGCTGGTAAAGAAAAAAGGCAAGTGGTAATGCATGCGACTCATTCAGGTGATAAATATCCGGCTCCCAATTGAGGATCTCCAGCAAACGGGCTCCACCGGCGCCGAGCAGAATTGCAGCTGCAATTTTGGCCTCAGGATTGGCATCATACAACTTGTGGCAGGTGGTTTGTGCCAGGTAATCATTCTCCGGAAGGTCGGTACTAAGGAAAAACATTGGCACAGTATTAAATACTGAAGGTGACAAATACCAGGCAGTTACCCAAACTTCATGTCCCGATATATTTATGGTGAATTTTATACCTGTCTTCTGTAAAAAACCATATACTTTTTCCTGGAAGAGGATATCCATCGTTTGATCGGCCTTCCGAACCTGGTCATAATATCCATACTTCCATAATATGCCAATGCCCACGATGTTTTGTTTAAGGTCAAAGGCACTACGCATATGAGAACCGGCCAGGAAACCAAGTCCACCCGCATATATCTTAAAACTTTGGTGGATCGCATATTCCATACAGAAATATGCAACAGGTCGCGAATATCCAGGTTCAAATTCATATGGATGCGAGAACTCGAAAGTCATCAATAAGCGTTTCCTGAAATTACAAAGTTCACTATACCATTATGCTGATAGTTATCAACCAGCCAATGATTATAATCAACAAAAAAGGGCTGACCCATTAAATGAGACAGCCCCGTCCTATAAAAACCTAAATCAACCCTATTAACTTACAACCGGATTACCCTGGTTGACCCACTCATTGATACCGGAAGAAAAATTCACCACATTCTTATATCCCTTGCCGGCAAGTATTGAGTAGCCAATGGCAGCACGATCACCTCCCTGACAATGTATCACCACTTTCCTGTCTTTGCTTACTTTATCGAGGTTGTTTAATATGGTTCCAACAAACACATTGTCTGCTCCGGCTATATGGCCACTTTCATATTCTGTTGCACCACGCAGGTCCACAACCTGGATACCATTGCTTTCTTTTAATGACTTGAACTCCTCCAGACTGATACGATTTTCCTTCTCCAGCTTTCCACCTGTTTCTTCCCAAACCTTTACAGAAGGAACATAACCATAGATATTGTCGAGGCCTATACGCATCAGTTTCCGGGTGAGCTCATCCAGCTGTGATTCTTCCGCAAGCAGAATAAATGGTTCTTCATAAGTCAGGAACCAGCCCGCCCAGGTACTCAATGAATTGTTGTTCTGAATATTAATGCTACCCGGAATGAAACCTTCTGAAAACTCAGACTTATTACGGGTATCTATCAGCTTAATACCCTTATCCAACGCTTCTTTCAGTTCGGCCGCATTCAGTTGTATAAGCTTAGGAACCTCTGTAAGTAAAGGACGATCAACTTTATTCAGCTTCTTCATCATTGCAAAATACTTCGGTGGTTCTGGCTGGCCCTCAAGCAAATACTTTACAAATCCAGGCTCATTATTTTCATATCGGAAGGCCCAGTTCCGTGCCTTTTCATATCCTACAGTTGTACTAGGAACAGCACCCAGCGCTTTACCACAGGCTGATCCTGCTCCATGGCCTGGCCATACCTGGATGAAATCGGAGAGAGCATCGAATTTCTTTATGGAATTAAACATCTGGTGGGCGCCCACATCCTGGGTTCCCTTCATCCCTGCAGCTTTCTCCAGCAGGTCGGGACGGCCAATATCACCTACAAATACAAAGTCGCCTGTAAACAACATCACCGGCTCATCACTGGCTGGCGTATCCGTTAAAAGGAAGCTGATGCTTTCAGGCGTATGGCCTGGCGTATGGATCACCTCTATCTTAAGATTACCCACCATAACAACATCACCATCTTTCAAAGGCTTATGGGCAAATTCATATTCCCATCCCTCACCACCCTCTGCAGAAAGGTACATATCAGCACCAGTTAACGCAGCAAGTTCCCTTGACCCTGCAAGAAAATCAGCATGGATATGCGTCTCGAAGATATGGGTGATCTTCATGTTGTTTTGTTTGGCAATTTCGAGGTAGGTATCTACATCGCGCTTGGCATCAATTACAGCGGCTACGCCGGCTTTCTGACATCCAATAAAATAACTTGCCTGTGCAAGACTCTTGTCATAAATGTGTTGGAAGAACATATGGCTTATAGTTTTTTTTCTGATGTAAAATTGCTATTATCTATTGGCTTGTTCTGTGCCAAAAATCACTTAACCCAATCAAAATAACTACGATGTATGATTATCCATCCATTCTTTTCCATTTTCTTCAGCAGTCTGCTGATTACTTCCCTGGAGGAATTAAGGTCATTGGAGATCTCCTGGTGCGTTAATTTTACCTGGTTTCCAAATTGTTTTACATAACGCCTGATATAGAATTCCAGACGCTCATCCATATTCCGGAATGCGATCTCATTTACGGTTTGTAGTAAATCATCATAACGATCGCGATACGATCGCAATATAAAATAGTGCCAGCTCTTATATTGCATTAGCCATTTATCCATAAGCTCCAGGGGAATGGTGAGTGTCATTGTATCTGTGTATGCTAAAGCCATAACAGAGCTGAGTTCCTCGTGGTAATCACTTACCAATGAAATCGCACAGGCTTGTCCACCTTGTATGCTGTACATGAAAAATTTATTCCCTTCATTATCCTGCTGATATAATTTTACAATACCCTCCAATACAAGGATCACTGACTTTATTGGATCCCCGATATTGATAAAGGTGGTGCCGGCAGCCTGGGTGGTCACCTGGCCATATCGAAACATTTCTGTGTACAACTCCGGTTCAAATCCGGGTAATACCTGCCTGATCGTATTCTGCTGGATCATGATTGGTAATAATCTTCCCGTAAATTGGGAATCTTTACCAATTCAGAATGTGCTAATTGTTACACAAGAGATTTCTTAATCCGGCTGCCTGAAGATATACTTGTCAAGAGAATATTTACCACTTCCCAGAATGAAGATCACAAAGCACAGAAGCCAATAAACGAAGGCAATAGCTTTGGCATCAAATGGATCATTCGCATGTGCTATAAAGAAAACCACCGTCATAGTTATGAAGATGGGTATGATCGCCAATCGTGTAACTAAGCCTAACACAACCAGAATAGCACAGAAAAATTCCGCAAATATCACCAGGTTGAATGATAGTCTGGAGCCAATACCAATAATATCACCAAACATTGGAAGGATCTGGTCGTAATTCACGATTTTCATCCACCCGTAACGTATGAATAAGCCTCCTACAATTAGTCGCAAAAGCAATGTGGCAAGATCAGTATGCAATGAGCCTGGCTTGAAAAGTTCTTTCATATTATAATGGATTTTGATTTACTAATTCATAACAGAGTAACACAATACCACAGCCAAAAATGAATATTGGCATACCACCAATTAAGCCATCAACGGTCATCTGTACCTGTAGTTTTAACTTTCTCATATTTACGTATTAATTATTCTCTGCCAGAACATTTGAGCAACCAGTGATGACCGAACTTATCAGTTAGCGCTCCAAATAACGCACCCCAGTGAGTCTTTTCAATAGGTTGTGTTTGTTGACCATCTTCAGCCAGTTTATTATAATAGCGTACCATCTGTGATGGATTGCGGCATTCCAATAAAATGGATATTGAATTACCCTGTATAAGCACTTCATCTCCTACCATATCCGTGCCCATTAATACAAGACTACCCTTTTTAAGCAATGCATGGAGAATACAGCCCCTGATCTCCTCCGGAAGACGATCAGCCATCGGGGTATCACCAACCGTTTGAAGATAAAGTTCACCTCCAAGGCATTGTTTGTAAAAATCCATCGCGTCCCGGCAGTTGCCATTAAAGGTAAGATAGGTTATCAGTTGACTCATCAGGCTCATTGATTACAGTGTAAAAATGGCAAGCTTTTCGCAGAGAAAAGGGTTGAAATCACGACGTTTAAAGGGGTTGATTCCGTCAGCCCTATTCATTAGCTTTATCACATGAAAACCATATCCATACTGGTGCCGGAATCAGCGGTAATGGAAACCGTTGCTGACCCGCGCTATCTATTCACAACTGCTAACCAGTTTCTGACGGCATCAGGTAATGATCCCGCATTTAAAGTTGAGCTTGTGGCGAGATGCCCGGAGGTTAAATTGCATGGAGGTATTTATTCTGTTCATGCAGATAAATCGCTTTCTGAAGTAAAGCAAACGGACCTTGTAATTATCCCCGCTATCTTAGGTGATTTTAAGGAAGTCATCAAAAATAACAGCCAGGAAGTAGAATGGATCAAAGATATTTATTCATCCGGGGCAGAGATTGCATCGCTTTGTGTGGGCTCATTTCTACTGGCAGCCACCGGGCTATTAAATGGAAAACGCTGCTCAACTCACTGGGCCTTCTACCAGGAATTTCGGGAGATGTACCCCGATGTCACCATTATGGATGGGCATATAATAACCGATGAAGGGGGATTGTATTCAAGTGGTGGCGCAAACTCCTGTTGGAACCTGCTTCTGCATATACTGGAAAAATACACAAGCCGCGAGGTAGCCATTCTTGCAGCAAAATATTTCGCGATTGATATCGACAGAAAAAGCCAGGCAGCCTTCTCTATGTTCAGGGCTCAGAAAGACCATAAAGATGTTGAGGTAAAACGAACGCAGGAGTTTATCGAAACCAACTTTACGGAAAAGATCACGGTTGAACAACTGGCTACCGAAGTTGCCCTGGGCCGGCGAAGCCTTGAACGACGGTTTAAACACGCTACAGGAAATACTATTGCTGTATATATACAAAGGGTGAAGATCGAAGCTGCCAAGCGCAGCTTCGAAGCAACCCGTAAAAATATTAATGAAGTGATGTATGATGTGGGGTACACCGATACCAAAGCCTTCCGCCAGGTATTTCGAAAATTCACCGGACTAAATCCCATTGATTATCGGAATAAATACAATAAGGATGTAAAAGAGGTAATTACTTCTCTTTGATTAATTCCGGATTGTAGTATCG
The DNA here is from genome assembly GCF_000814325.1 of Flavihumibacter sp. ZG627. Taxonomy (GTDB): domain Bacteria; phylum Bacteroidota; class Bacteroidia; order Chitinophagales; family Chitinophagaceae; genus Flavihumibacter. Next base: position 122,420 of record NZ_JPHF01000009.1, read on the forward strand.
CGGATCAATGTATCAGTTCTTAAAGTATCATTCATCATCATTGTATCTGTATGCATAGTAGATCCATTGTGCATGGATGAATCTCTAACCTCTATAGAGGTATTGGTACCACTGTCACAGGCAGCGAATAAGAAGGTGATTGTAACCGTAGCCAGAATCAAAAATTGCTTTTTCATAATTATAATTTTATTTAGGAATACGGGTACGAATTGACTATTGCAGGCACAAACCATACCATGCCGTTAAATAAATACAGGCTGTGGAATCAACTCTACGATATGGCTAATCTTTGCCCTTATCATCATTATTGCCAACAATTCCTTTTACAAGCGCTTTCCACTGCATGTCGGCCAATCCAAGTACCGCAGCAGTGGCAACCAGCGTATTGCGAATTTTATCTGCCATTGAGGTATTCTCATTGTTGGGCTCCTCATTCCTCCCCATCACACAGGCACTCACTATATTAGCTTTCCGATGTACAATAAAATTGGAGGTTGCAGCAGTAGTAAAAAAATGTGCAGCTTCTTCTTCACTACTCCCAGGTTTAGGCGCAGGCCTTACCCGCATAGAAATATAATTTTCCTGGGTCTCATCATCTGAGAGATTGTCCTCAATAGATTCGATCACAACATAATCTGATCCTTCTCCCGCCTCGTTACCGGGTGCGGGCAGGTTAATCTGAAAAAAGAGGCCTTTCATCGCCTTACCCTGAACTTCGTTTCCTTCGCTATCTATTAACTGAAAACTTGCCGGTGACCCTTTTGCAATCTCTCCCCAATTATTCACGTCAAGCAGCCGCTGGGCCGACATATAAAATAAATGCCTGGCTGCTTCATTTGATTCTGTTTCCACCTGGTAGCAATTATCTGAATGCTGACCCTTCATTTGCGGAGGAATATTGCTGGGAGTATTTTCCATGGAAGTGTATTAGTTCTATACATTCACCAAAAATCTATGCCATCACTATGGATCTTTCCAACCCCGGAACAAAAAAAAGGTTAGTTTTTAATTAAGTTTGATAAACTCCCCTTTTATGCGTGCTATCACCTTATTCATGCTTATTCTGATGGTTGCCGGTAAACCACTTCATTCCCAAACAAATAAGGCCGCAAGCATATACCTTCTTGAACCCGACAGAGTATTTGATGGCGAACAAATGCAGGAGGGATGGCAGGTACTGGTTCGCGGAAATAAAATTGAAGCGGTTGGCGTAATAACCAATATACCCCGCGAAGCAATCAGGATCAACCTGAAGGGCAAAACGCTTTTACCCGGATTAATTGAGGGCCATAGCCACCTCTTCTTACATCCTTATGATGAAACCAGTTGGGATGACCAGGTACTCAAAGAGTCGCGTGCAGAAAGAACTGCGAGAGCAGTGATGCATGCGAAAGCAACACTGATGGCGGGATTTACAACGGTGCGCGACCTTGGAACGGAAGGAGCAGCATACGATGATGCCGGACTTAAAAACGCTATTGAAAAGGGTATAATACAGGGTCCCCGTATGCTGGTGGCAACAAAAGCAATTGTGGCGACCGGCAGCTATGGTCCGAAATCAGATGTTACCGAACTGCAATTATTAAGAGGTGCCGCTGAAGTGGGAGGCATGGAAGAATTGTCAAGGGAAATAAGAACACAGATCGGCAACGGGGCGGATCTTATTAAGCTGTATGGCGACTATCGCTGGGGAAGAAACGGTGAAGCGGCGCCAACATTCTCCCTGGAAGAAATTACCAGAGCCGTAGAAATAACCGGGGGCAGCGGACGCAAGGTTGTGGTACATGCTACTACTCCCGAGGCCATGCGCAGGGCCGCAATGGCTGGTGTATCTACCATAGAGCATGGTGATGAGGGCACCCCTGAAGTATTTGCATTGATGAAATCAAAAGGGGTTGCTCTCTGCGCAACCATTGCTGCCGGAGAAGCGTTGTCTGAATACAAAGGTTGGAAGAAAAGCGAACCTGCCCCTCAGCGCATCATTGAAAAGCAAAAGAGTTTTGCCGCCGCGTTGGCATCAGGAGTAACTATAGTTATGGGAGGAGATGTTGGAGTATTTACCCATGGCGATAATGCCCGTGAAATGGAACTGATGGTGGACTATGGTATGAAATCACTTGATGTGCTTCGGTCGGCCACATCCGTAAATGCAGACGTGTTCGGTATTAATTATGAACTTGGAAGAATCAGGACTGGCTTATTGGCAGACATCATTGCCGTAGAAGGCAATCCAGCCATTAACATTTCAGCAATAAGGAAGATCGTACTGGTCATGAAAGATGGAGTATTATATACTCATAACCTGTCGCGGTGATGAAGATGTTCCTCCCTTTGTTCTTCAACAGCATCTGAAGGACTCGAGTCAAAATACTTTTTCCTGTCGCGTTTGTTCTTTATTATCAACGCAACAACCAGTACTATCGTTACCAGGATGGTAATGATGATGATGAGAATATTTTTGCTTGTCATGATCAAATCATTCGCAAAACTTAATTATTGAGATAGGAGATCAGTGACTGGCGCGACCATTTTGTTGTTGGCTCTATCCAGCTGCATTTATGATCATGAATTGAAGTAACCAGCTCCCATCCCGAATTGCGAACCTGTTGTAATGAAGCTGCATCACTCGCCATTGTTGTTCCGATCTCAGCAAGTTTTTCTCCTTTCAATCCATATACGGCACCATTAAAACATTTACCCTTATAAGTACCATGTGAATCAAAAACACAATCCCCCAATATAATGCCCACCGTTGAATGCGCTACAGGATCGAGAATGATATGCTGCTCCACAAATGCCTGAACTGAGCCTGCCTGGTTTACTAACGCTTTCATATCCTGATTTTCCTTTTCAAGGTACTATAGCATCAGGAGGCTTATGTTAAGTTGGGGTTATTTTATTATTAAATTTTAAGCCCTCCTCTTCTCATCCTGTTCTTCCTGGAGTATTGGAAAGCAGGTCTCCAAAATTGTTTACAAAACAAGCTGGCCTATTAAGCAGCAGAAAAAAATCAGGGGAACAAGGCTTTTTATAGCTCATTAAACGAAAAAAAGAGGGCTACAAGTATTCACGTGATGCTTTTACGGAAAGCATTGCCAATGAATGATATATCCTGGTAAAGTAAGGTCTCATTGAATGTTATCAACGCCTGGCTGGCTCCTTCAGGAAATCCCATCTGGATATTGAATTCTTTATACAAGCGGTTACGCATGTGCCGGCCATTCAGATTCTTTGATAAAGTTATTTTGTAAATATTGGTGCCGCCATCCAATGGAGCAACGTTTACACCGGCTATCTTATTGAGTTCAGCGGTCAGCTCTTTCGTTCTCGTTATTGTCTGTTCCATGCGGGCTTCAAAACCCTCAAGCCGGTGCAGGGCCATCGCTGCATTCGTCCAGTTACCATAAATATTTCCACCATGTACCTTAATGAGCTCTGGCATCTGGTCTATTATGGCTTTGGGCCCGCACAATATAGCCCCGCCACTCGCACCAAAGTATTTGTACAGGGAGATATAGACAGTATCAAAATAAGCGGAATACTCTTTCACCGGAATCCCTTTCCAGGCTGACGCTATAAAAAGCCTTGCCCCATCAAGATGTAGGGGGATATTATTGTCGCGACAATAGCTGCTTATTTTTTTTATCTCATCAAACGGAAACACACGTCCATCCGTTCTGCGGACAGGATTTTCAATTGACAGCGCGCCTATTTCTCCACCATAGGCCTCATCAGTTTTGATTGCAGATATTGTTTCCTTTAACTGCTCCAGGTTAAAATATGTTTCGCCCTTTGCCAATGGTATCAATCTTTTGCCGAAAACAGATTGGGCCGCATCTGCCTCATCCCGGTAAACATGGCTGGTTTCCTGTAATAAAATTTTTGATTTCTGACCACTCAAAACAGCTATTGCCAATTGATTGGCCATGGTACCGCTGGGCATAAAAATTGCCGCCTCCTTACCCGTGAGCGCCATAAATTTCTTTTCGAGTTCTGTTACTACTCCTCCCACTCCATACCTGTCTTTTACAAGGGCGGTGGAAGCATGCGCTTTCGCCAATTCAGCGATATAATCGCCGGGCTCAAACATTTCTCCATCACCGAAAAACTTAATCAGCTTCTCAGGCTTGGGGGCCGATAAATTGTTGTCAGCAACAGCCGCCGCTGCATTGGTAAAAGGAAATATGGCGGGCAAAAGTCCCAGGCCAGATGTCTTTAGAAAAAATCTTCTATGCAGGGATTTCATTTGGGGAGCTTATGCTTCAAATATAATTTAATTAAGCTCCCTGAAATGAATGAATTAATCCTCCAGGTTGAATAAACGGAACACCTCTTTGGTAATGATCCTGCAATTTTCGGAGAGCTGGTCGAGGGTGCAGGTGATCATGTCTATGTTTACCGGCAAGCCTGCAACTGTTTCCCGGAATTCCAGGTAAAGCACATTCGATTCATCCACATCAATTCCTTTTAACTGACGGAAAATTTGTTGTGCATTGTGCCGGTTATTGCCAATATAAAACCGGGCGAAGCTTTCCGGTCCTTCGCTGGTTTTGAGATTAATTACGATATAAAATTGCGTTTCCAAACTGGCTTTTTTTCAGAAAAATAAGGGTGGGATCACATTTCCCACCCTCATTATTTACTTCACTTCAATATTACGGGAAAGCTTTTTTGAATTTTCGTTTTTAGGTAATACGAGGTGAAGGATCCCATCCGTATACGTTGCTGAAATCCTGTTGATATCAACCATGTCATTCAGCGTAAAACTGCGGGAAAAGGATCGCTGTGTGAACTCTTTGCGAACCCAGCCAGCATTTTCATTCTCCTCTTTCTTCTCAGCTTTCTGCTCAAAAGAAATGGTGAGCATGTTGTCGTTAAGGTCAATATTAAAATCTTCCTTACGACATCCGGGGGCCACAAGATCCAGTTCATACTGCTGTTCTGTTTCCTTTACATTCACAGGTATGCTTCCACTTGACATCGGAGGCATCCCCTGCTCAAAGAAACTGTCGTCAAAAAAACGACGGAGACTGTTCTGGAAGATGTTATCAACTACACTTCCAAAAGAAACGGACGGATTACCGTTTTGTCTTTTTGCAACTGCTGTTGTCATAAAACCTCCTTTTTTTGTTATAGTGCGAACAAAGAAAATACCAAACTAAAAAGAACCGAAAAAATGACAAGCCTTTGCCAGAATTTCTTGTCATTTTTTCAGTATAAAGGCCCGTTGGTCGACATTAACAATAGTTTGCATGGCCATCTCTTGCATGGCCGATTATAATTTTCCATTTTGTTGGAGCGTTATTGTTGTACCCTAAATGCACCCCATGCTAAAACATCTACCCCATGTACTGGTATTTGTTGTATTTCTTTCCGCCTGCGCCGCAGTTACAAAGCAGGAACCAGTTACCCAATCAATTGCTACCAATCCATCAGAACCAGTTATTGTTTCAGAACTTCCTGTTACTGACTCAACAGCCCTATCCCTGGTTGAACAGCCTCGTTTTGAAGATGGCTCTTTTGCATTAACTCCAGGATTTTATGAAGCCGAGTTCAAATCTTATTGTCTCGAACCCGGCACTCCGGATCCATCCCGTAATGACGCTTATTTTTTGTCAGCCGCAGGAGGTGGAAGAAAAGAATATGTGGAGACCATTTTAAGAAACTCTTATGATGCACCTAACATCGATCAAAAGCATATCCAGTTATTACTCTGGGCAGTGGTGAGCAAAAAAGAATTCAGTAAGCTTCCGGGCGATGTACAATCAACCGGAAGGCAATTACTTAACTCAAAGCAAATTTTCGAGTTGAATGGTGGTATGATGGGGATGGTCAAAACAGTTGCTACCATGATACCATCTTCAGGCGGAAATGATATCCGCAAATTATTTGATATCGGCACACAATCATATGAAGCATATGAACGTATAGCGGTGCTGAGGGAGCCATCAAAGATAAGTCGCCCCAGCTTCAAACTCAATCAGTGGTACCAGCATCCGGAGGGATATTACCTCCGCTATTACCCTGAGTCTTACAAGAAAACCAGGATACAGGTTTATGTTCCGCAAAATGCACAGCCACTGCCAGATAGTTCAAACTTTGTAATGTTTGACCCGGCCAGTATGGTGATTGCCCCTGCCAATTCCAATGCGCAGAAACTCGGAATAGGTGCACCGGTTATTGAAGTAGTTAAGTCGGTGATAAAAATCATTGGAAATGAAAAACGTCAGCCCCGTCAAAAAGAACCAACAGGCAGGCAAAAGCCCATTGCAGGCACCTGATAACGGAAATGGCTAGGGCATGAATTGCCAGATAACGCGCACTTTGCGTGGTTGAGGTAAATTGCGCTCACGGATTTTCTTCCTGGCATAATTGATCCTTTCCTGGATCAATGTGTCGGCCAGCAACTGCTGAAAGTAGGTTTCAGTTTCTTCCGTAAGCTCTGCTGCCAGTTGCTGCACAGGGGGTGAATACTGGTTGCTGCTATACATAGAAAGTTTGGAAATACATTTTGAATACCATCCTTTCATTTCCTCAACCCTTGATAATAATTCTTCGCTGTCAATTTGTTGTAAGGGGATTTTTTTTATTGCCCGGGCTGCATCTCCCAGTTTTCCAACCAGCGCCTGCTGCTCTGATTCAATGGCATAGAGGTTAACTGTGTTGTCTTCGCTATACCATGATGAAGTGTAAACGGGATACTGTTGGGCCAACAGGGTCAGGGGCTGGAGTAACAAAATAAGAAGTGCGTACTTCATGGTAATAAGTTACGGCAATCAATTCGGTTTTCCAACAGCGTTACAAGCAATAATTCTTAACTTAAGCGCGCAAAATCATTCTTTACATATGTCAAGCCAACTTACCAATTCGCGGCGGCGATTCCTCAGGAATACCGTCGGTACCATTGCTGCCTTTACGATTGTTCCCCGCCATGTTTTGGGCCGGGGTTTCCTTGCCCCCAGCGATACGCTTACCAAGGGTGTGATTGGTGTGGGATCGATGGGGCGCGGCCATTTTGAATATGCCGGTACCCGCACCGTTGCCGTTTGTGATGTAGATACACGTCATATCAAACTTGCCCTCGATGCCCTCGGCGGCGGAAAAGGGATCAAAACATTCCGCGATTATCGCGAACTGATCAACCTGCCTGAGGTAGATATCGTGCATATAGCCACCCCGCCGCACTGGCATGGGATCATGGCGGCAGATGCCGCCCGTGCAGGAAAGGATATATGGTGTGAAAAACCCATGACCCGAACCATCGGTGAAGGGAAGCGGGTGGTGGAAGCCGTTAAACAGCATGGCCGCATCTTCCGGCTCAATACCTGGTTCAGATTCGAAGACAATTTCTACGGAATGAATACTACCGTTAAGCCCATCAAGAAACTGGTGGACAGCGGACTACTCGGATGGCCACTGAAGGTGACCGTGAGTAAGCATACGGGGTTCGACTGGAAATTCTACTGGGTAGGAAAAACTGACCTGCCCTTGGATCCTGTTCCGCAGGAACTGGATTACGAAATGTGGCTGGGGCCTGCGCCTTTCAAGCCCTATAGCGCCCACAGAACCCATACCACCTTCAGGGGGTACTGGGATTATGATGGTGGCGGACTCGGCGATATGGGCCAGCATTATATTGATCCCATCCAGTATTTCCTGGGTAAGGATGACGACTCACCCATCCGCGTGGAAGTGGACGCCCCCCAGCAGCATGATGATGCCGTAGGTACCTGGCGCCGCATTACCTATACCTATGCAGATGGCTGCCAGATTGTTCTGGATGGAGATGGAAGCCTGGAAGGGGCGGCCTATGTAGAGGGACCAAAAGGAAAACTCTATAAAGGATTCAACTGCACTATTCCTGATATTGAAAGGAAACTCGCGGCATTCCCTGACCCGGCACCCGTTACAACAAACTTTGTGGATGCCGTTAAGAACCGTAAGAAGTTTGCCCTTAATGAAGAGAATGGGCATCGTTCCTGTACCATTATCAATATTGGTAAGGTGGCCCTGCAACTGGGCCGCACCCTCCATTTCGACCCGGTTCAGCAGGAATTCATAAACGACGAGGGGGCAAACCGGTTGCTGAACCCACCCATGCGTGGCGCCTGGTCTATTTAATCCATTCAACTTCGAAAGAATATCATGAAAAAGATCATATTATCATTTATACTGGCCGGTGCCCTTTTCGCGCCTGCCATAGCACAAACCGACCAGCAGCGGACCACCCCAACCCGGATCGCCGACCTGCTGGCTAAGACCCCTGCCGATGATTCGGCACAGCTTATTTATAATGCCAAAGAAGTTGCTGCTCTGGGCACCGACGGACTGGTGGAGATGGTAAAGCAATTGAACCAGGGGGGCGATAAGAGCCGCCTCCACTATGCTATCAGTGGCTTCAGTTTTTATGCAACCCAGGAGGGCCGGGAAGAGTGGCGGAGCATGGCCACTACCGGTTACGGTAAGAGCCTCAGCCAGTTGACCGACCCGGTTGACCAGCAGTTCATCATCACCCAGCTTGAAATGGTGGGTAAGAATGATGCCATCCCCTACCTGCAGGGCCTGTTACGTAATGACCGATTGGTTGATGCCGTATCGAGAAGCCTTGCAATCATCGGCAGTCCGGAGGCGCTGCAAACCATCCATAGCGCCATGGGTGCTGCAGCGGGTGCCAGTCGCCTTGCGCATGTGAAGGCCTTGGGATATGCGGCCTACCAGCCTGCTGCTCCCGCGATCCGTCAACTGCTTAGTTCAAATCCGACAGACTCGGTTCTTCAAAAGGCAGGGTATTATGCCCTGGCAGCAATAGGCGACCCGGCATCAGAAAGCCTGCTGGCCGCGGCGGCCCGTAAGGAAGGATTCCGTTTCACCAATAATGGCGCAACGGCGGCCTACCTGCAATGGCTGGGAAAGCAACCCGAGGGCAATACCACTACCAAAAAGCTCAGCGGACTGCTGGTAAGTCTGCAGCAACCCGAACAGCTTGCCACCCGCATCGCTGTTTTGGAATTGCTTACAAAAAAATACCCTGCCGGTGCACAACAGGTTTTGCTGAATGCGCTTAAGGATAAGAATATTGCCTATCGCCAGGCTGCACTGCGATTTGCGAAACCCGGCATCACGGCAGCAAACTCATCAGCATGGTTAAAATCATTCCCTTCCCTGGCACCCGCTGCCAAAGCGGAGCTGGTAAATGCTTTGGCCGATAAAGGCATAGCTTCAGCGGCGAGCCCTGCACTCCAGCTTCTTCAAAGTAAAGATGCTGCCATTAGGAGCAGCGTGATGAATGCGGCGGTTAAGCTGGCCCCCAATAAGGCTTTACCTGTTTTGGGAAAGCTATTACAAACCGCCGATGCTACAGAGGCCAACGCTATCCGCAATGCGCTATTGCTGGCTGATGGCAAGGCTGCCGTTGAAACTGCAACTTCGGCCATGGCAACAGCTTCACCGGCGGGTAAGGCAGCAATCATCAGTATACTGGGAGAAAGGGCGGTATCGGCGCAGGTTCCAACCGTTTTACCCTTGCTAAATAATGAATCAGCAGAACTAAAAGAAGCGGCGGCCACGGCATTGCCTAAAATGGTAGTGGAGGATCAACTGCCCCAGCTCTTCCCACTCCTGGCAGCCAAAGCTACTGGCAATGAGTTAGCGCGCAGGCAGGATATTGTTACCAGTGCCCTCAAAGGCATCGCGGACCCTAACCAACAGGCAAGCCAGCTCCTCGCAGCTTATCGCAGCGCAGGCGCCGAACAGCAGAGTAATTACTACCGCGTGATGGCGGCCATCGGAACGCCATCCCTCCTGGAGGAATTGTCTGGCGGATTTGATAAGGCGAGTCCTACCGCCCAACAGGCGATGATCCAGGCCATGGCCAACTGGAAAGAAGGAGCAGCTCTTGAAACACTGTTCAACCTCTCCAAAAAAGAATTGAGTCCGGCGTTAATGAATGCTGTTATAGGCTCCTTTACCCGCCAGCTTTCCAACAGTAAAGTAGCTGATGAAAGCAAGTACAGCATGATCCGTGAGCTGATGCCAAAAGCAACATCGGTTCCCATGCAGGCTGGATTGCTGCGCGCGCTGGGTAATATCCCGACCTATCCTTCGCTGTATTATACAGCCGAATTTTTGGATAATGCCTCCCTGAAAAATGCTGCCGCATCATCCGTTATGAATATCGCGCTGGCTAATAACCAGTTGAAAGGTGAGCGTGTTCATGCATTGCTGGAGAAATCAATGGGAACCATCTCGGGTGATGAAAGTGAATACCTGAAAGCGGCGGTTCGCAAGCATATGGCCACCCTTCCCAAAGAGGACGATATCGTGAAGCCATTTGTTCTGCCAGAGACGGAAAAGCAGGAGGGATTCAAGGTGCTGTTTGATGGCAGCAATCTCGATGAATGGATCGGTAATAAAACCGCCTATGTTGTTGAGGATGGTAAGCTGGCCGTTTACCCGAAAAAAGGAGGGGATGGTAACCTGTTCACCAAAGACCAGTACAGTGATTTCATCTACCGCTTTGAATTCAGGCTTACTCCCGGTGCCAACAATGGCGTGGGTATACGCGCTCCGCTGGAAGGCGATGCTGCCTATGAGGGAATGGAAGTGCAGATCCTGGATAATGATGCCGAGATCTACCGCAACCTGCAGCCTTACCAGTACCATGGATCAGTATATGGCGTGATGACAGCAAAAAAGGGCCACCTGAAACCGATTGGCGAATGGAACGAGGAAGAGATATCCCTTATTGGCAACAAGATCAAAGTGACCCTGAACGGAACCGTTATACTGGAAGGTGATCTTGAAGAAGCTTCTGCCAGTGGAACATTGGATCATCGTGATCACCCCGGACTCAAACGCAAAGCCGGACATATTGGTTTCCTGGGCCATGGCGATATACTCTATTTCCGGAATATCCGGATAAAAGACCTCTCGGTTAAAGAGGATCCATCATCAAAGAAAAAGAAGAAGAAAAAGAAAAAATAGAGCTGTTCAAAATATAGGTGCAAAGAAAAGAGCCGGCATCGGCTCTTTTCATTTTTTATAAACTGCGCTTATACTAAGGCGTGGGGATTATACAGGTGAACATCCACTTTACGGGGTTCTGCCAGTCGGACCCCTTGAATGATTTGACCGGCAGTTTAACCAGGATATCATTCCAACCCTTTTTAAGATCAACCATGATGGGTGGACGATAATAATAGTCTTCATCAACCAGGGGTGATTCAAGAGATCCCTTTCGTCCAGCCCTGCTCCAAACCGGCGGGGGAATCAGCTTACCATTGATGGAAATAGAAGAGCCCCTGTAATCCCACTGCTGAGCAGGTGGTGAATTAGTGGCCATCGACCTGCTGAGGTTATCAAAGCCAATGAGAAATGGTACGGATTTGTCCTCTACACTGTAAACACGCGTGGTTGCGATAACGGTTGAATTTTCTTCCGGTTTGGGAATATGGCCATCAATCAAAGGCGTCCACCAATGACGAAGAACGATAGTGCCGCCGAGTGCTTCTCCCAGTTTCGTTTGTTTACCATCTTTTTCTACACGGAGATCCCATTTCCAACCTTCCTGCTTCCAGTAAGGGAAGGGCATTTCAGTAAAATACTGTTGCTTATGATCAAGCAGCCGCTTTTCAAAAGCAAAGAAATGCTCTGCTCTTTTTGAATTGGGATCACCGATCCGGGTGGTCCAGCCTTTCTCGCCGCCACCCCGCCAGGAGCGCTCAGCAAAGGCCAACATAGATGGATAAACGCCATTAAAGAGCAGGTGATCTTCTTCGCGGGCAATGCGCCTGTCGTTCCACACACATAAGATTGCACCCATCATCTGGTTGTCTTCTTTGAGGCGATCACCCAGTTGACGGTGGAATATCGTGACCACCGATTCCAGCGGATCGATATGGTTGAGATAGAGATGGCGTGAGTCGAGATATCGGTAGCCTTTTTCGATTGGCGCATCTCCCATCCATAATTGCCGGATGGTGCTGGCGGGTACATTTCCCCCGGGGCTCCAGCCGATGGTTTTTACCCCTTTCTCCTCCAGCAGCTTGACCATCTCCGGAAGGAATCGATCATTGGTGATCTTCACTTCATCACCACCAATATGCATATAGGGAAAGTGGAAACTCTCCACCAGTTCTTCCAGGATCAGCTTTACATGGCTCATGCCTTTTTCCGTTTGCATATTGGTATGCAGGGCTCTTTCGAAAGCGGCACTATGGCCGGGCATATCAATTTCCGGCACTAATAAAATATGCCTGTCGGCACAATACTCAACCAGCTCCTTCAATTCAGCTTTTGAATAATACATGCCCGGGTCGCGGGTCATATTGCTATCGGCTGTAAGCTGGGGATAGCGGTCGATCGCAATCCGCCAGGCAATATCTTCGGTGAGGTGAAAATGAAAGATATTCATTTTGTAACTGGCCATCATATCGATCTGCTCTTTCAGCAGTTTCATCGATTGATAATTTCTTCCCACATCAACCATGAAACCACGCCAGGAATAAGCCGGCGAATCAACAATATGGCAATTGGGGATATATGCGCCATCACGTGCCAGTTGCTTCAGGGTTTGCATTCCGTAGTAGATACCCCCTGGTGAAGGCGACTCCAGCAAAATGCGGTTATCCGTTACAGTTAATGTATAAGCTTCGCTGCTGTCATTTCTTTGCGGCGATAATCGCACAAGAAGGGAAGGTTCAGCAGAAGCTGTTTCATTACCAATTATAGTAGCCGGCTTCATCGTTTGAAATAATGATTGCAGCGGGGCAAGTTCTTTGACCAATTCTTGCTGACCAACAACTATTCTCTTCAGTTGATAGATGGGGAAGCGACCCTGCTGCCAGTTAACGGAGCGGGGCATGGGAACAAGGGATGGCTGCTGCTGCAGGCCATACACATAGGGCCAGAGAATATGCTTCCAGAGCAGGTATGCATCACCGGTAAGATGGAGGCCGTCGTTGGTAAACCGGCTGCCTAGTTTGCCATCCTTGTTGGTAAAATGCGGGAGGAGATCAATATAGCTGAAGCCGTGTTTTTCAGCGCCGGCAGCCAATGCTTTATTGATAAGGATGATGGTGGCTCCCTTGTTAGTATGTTGTTTAAAGCCGGGGAAACTGTCATTTACCGGCAGCAGTCCCTGCACATAAAGTTTAGTGGCAGGAGACAATATCCTTATGCTATCAGCAATATGGAAAATATTGCGGATGACAGAGTCGGCAGAGATATTCCGGGCCAGATCATTAACCCCGATAGATAAAAAAACCTTGTCGGGCTTGCTGGCAATAACCGACCTCACACGATTTAAAACACCAGCGCTGATATCGCCACTGATACCCATATTCATGATCTTGACATGGGGAAAAAGCTGGTGCCACTCTGCGCCGTCAGTAATACTGTTCCCAACAAATACAATACCCCCGTGATTACCGGTCAGCGTATTGAAATGAGATTCGCGCTGCTGATAATAAGTGCCGAAACGCGGGGCTGTTGGATTAGTCTGGGAGAAGAGACCAATGCCCGAAAGCAATATCAGTAGAATTATATATAATCTGGCCATAGCCCGAATATAAAATATGTATGACATAATTGGAACGGGGTCAGGAAGCCTCCCGCAGTGAGAACGTTTGCGTAATTTATGGAAAGAAAGGTAAAAATAAATTTGCGCAACTGAATGGTTGCGTGTATATTTGCAACCAGATAGTTGCGTATAGTACCAGCAACTACAACTCTAAAACCGAAGACAGATGAAGCGTGATGTATTCCAGGCCATAGCCGACCCTACCCGGCGGGCCATTCTTACCCTGCTTGCCGTACAGGCGATGACACCCAATGCCATTGCTGAAAACTTTAACAGCAGCAGGCAGGCCGTGTCAAAACATATCAGGGTACTGGCCGAATGCGGATTATTAAAAGAGGAACAGCAGGGAAGGGAGATATATTATCATTTTAATGCTAAAAAAATGAAAGAGATCGATAAATGGATGGAGCAGTTCCGGCATACCTGGGAGAAGCGTTTTGATAAACTCGACATTGTTTTAAACCAAATAAAATCCACGAAAAATGATCAGCGTAGATAAACTGCAGGTGGTCAAAGACCTGCCAAACAAGACCATCCGGATCACCCGGTATTTTGATGCCAGCAAAGAACAGGTTTGGAGAGCCTGGACGGAACCTGCCCTGCTCGACCAGTGGTGGGCACCGGAACCATGGAGGTCAGAAACAAAGAGTATGGACTTCCGTGTTGGGGGCCGCTGGCTCTATGCCATGGTGGGTCCGGATCAATCCAGGCAATGGTGCATGGTGAATTATACGCGGATAGAACCCTTGAAAGTTTTTGAAGGCGATGATGCTTTCTGTGATGAGCAGGGGAATTATGCTACCGACATGCCAAAAATGTACTGGACTACCAGTTTGGACAAATCGGAAAACGGCACCCTTGTTACGGTAGATGTTCGCTTCGACTCAGATGCTGATCTTCAGAAGATCGTTGAAATGGGCTTCGAACAAGGTTTCACAACCGGTCTCGACCAACTCGAAAAGCTGCTTAAGAAAACAGCCTGATCCTATATTTTAAACTATCACCTGCGCGGAGTGCAGACCGCTCTCTGATGCGCAGGTGATTTTATGTAAGCGTGCTTGCCTATTGAAACTTTATGCATCCTCGCTTTCCTACATCATCATCCTAACAGGTATCCTTTCCCTGATAACAGGATGGGCGCTCCATGCTACTTTCCTATTGACTATTGCCTCCTATAACGTTTTGATCTACTCCATAAATTTCCTTCTGACCACCCGCGCACCTCAAGATTCAACCGGCTTTGAAAGCGCCTTCGGTACCCATTACGATACCCGCATCAAACCGGAACAGCGGAAATTATTCCTTTCATCGCGAAAAATATTCATGCTGCCATGGGGTGCTGAACCACGATTGACGAAAGACCTGCCCTTTGCAACAATAACGGAAAGTGGAAGGAAAATTTATTGTGATCTCTGGAGGCCGTCTGAAACAATAAAACCCTCCGGACTCGCATTTATTTTTCTACATGGGAGCGCGTTTTATTTTCTGGATGAGGACCTGGGAACACGCCCACTCTTCAGGCACCTTGCTTCGCAGGGTCACCTTATTATGGATGTTGCCTACCGGCTGGCCCCTGAAACAGATATTATGAGTATGGTACATGATGTTAAGCGTGCCATCCATTGGATCAAATCAAACGCCGCCCAATATCAGATCAATCCCGACCGCATCGTTGTTGGAGGTGGTTTTGATGCCGTTTCATCAACACATTCGACTATCTATGATATGGAGCGATTTCTGTCTTTGATGGTTTGAAATAGACCTTTGCCATTCCAAATAATGTTCTGAACTTTAAGTATCACTAACAGAGTACCCTCATCGCACATCCAGCACCCGCCTGATTCATACCTCTTAATTCCCGCACCTTGGTTTGTTTAATTGACATCCTTCAATTTTAAAAATACAAATCATGAACCTAATCAAAAAGGGCATTGGAAAAATGGCCATGCTTGCTGTTTCATTCCTGGCAGGCTGTAACGATTCCACTACTACAACAGCTGAAAAAGATGCAGACACCAGCGTTATAACCTCAACTAGTAAAGCCTCCACCATGCCGGCCTACGATCCGGCCAAAGACCCTGTTCTGATTGGGGGTGCAGCTATCAAAAAACTTTCCGACAGTTTAAATATCAAGATGTATGAGTTTACAGTAAAGCCAGGTGAATCATGGTCACTGCATGATCATCCGGATCATACTGTTTATGTGCTGGAAGGTGGAAAGATCTCCCTTTATATTGCGGGATCCGGTACCCAGGAAATGGACCTTCCTACTGGCATGGGTTTCGTAAGCGGTGGAATTTCTGACTCAGGTAGAAATATAAGCAAGAACACTATAAGAATGCTGGTTCAGGATATTTATAGGCCAAGAGGTGAATAAATGTTGTTGTTGTTTAAGTGGTTGGCAGTAATGATTATCTTTAATCATGAGCAAATTACTTCTTGCATTGTTGCTAACGCTGCCGTTTATTTTCACCGCTAATGCACAAACGAAAACATTGCCCGCTGATAAGAAGCCACTAACATCCCCACAGGCTATTGATAGTGTATTGCCAGTACGTGGACTGGCAATTGCAGCGCCCTCAGCAAAAAGACTGGATGAGTTCGTTCGATTCATAGAGCAGGAACTGGCACCGGGCCGCATCAATCTCCTCATACTTCGGGTGGATTTCAATTATGCGTATGAAAGCCATCCCGAGTTAAGGGATTCATTCCCGCTCACAAAAGCCGATGTGAAAAAAATTGTTGCCGTTGGAAAGAAGCATGGAATAAAGATCGCGCCACAGATCAATTTATTGGGTCACCAGAGTTGGGCAACAAAGACCAATGCGCTCCTACGCGTGTACCCTGAGTTTGACGAAACACCGCATGTAGATACCAAAAATTATACGGGATGGCCTAACGCAGATGGACTCTATTGCAAAAGTTATTGTCCCCTCCACCCGGGGGTTCACAAGGTTGTATTTGCATTGGCGGATGAGATAATGGATGCCTTTGAAGCGGAATGGTTTCATGCCGGTATGGATGAGGTCTTCTATATTGGAGATGATAAATGTCCACGCTGCAGTGGCAGGGATAAGGCCGAATTATTCGCGAATGAAGTGACGAAGATCCGCGAACATCTTGCTGCCAAGAACCGCCGGCTGATGATTTGGGGAGATCGTTTGATAGATGGGAAGACTACGGGTATCGGTATGTGGGAAGCCAGTATGAACAATACGCACCGGGCGATAGATATGATTCCGAAAGACGTTTTCATATGCGACTGGCATTATGAAAGGCCAGATGCTACTGCGGTTTATTTTGCTATGAAAGGATTTTCAGTAGCTACCTGTCCATGGCGCAAGCCTGAGCTGGCGTTGCAACAGGTGGCGGATATGAAACGTTATCGCGAACAGGCAACAAAAGCAATGAAACCAAGGTTTGAGGGCATTATCGCAACGGTTTGGTCGGGTGCAGATCGTTTCCTTGACAGTTATTACAAGCCTGATCTTGAAAAAGAAACAATATCTGATGCACTCACGCTTAAGCGGCTGATGCAGGAGTTCAGGAAGTTGTAAACACAGGAGGATGGTACTGGGGATGGAACCTGGTACCCTCTATTTCTTGCGAGTTCCGGCAGCTGGTAACCTGCTTTTTCGACTGCAGGATTTTCTTACAATTCGCAAGTGGGATAGGACTCTATATGCGCTGGATGGCTGTGTTTTCCTGCCTGAATTTGATTATACCAAAGGATTTTATACATTGGTAGTTTAAACCAATTCATATGAGGCGCCTTACCCTGATAGCCCTGTTAATCATTACCAGTTTTACCGGTTATTCGCAACAGTATAAAAAGACGATCGAAAAGCAGTTCCTCACCTATACCAACCATCTCATAGAAAAAGATTTTAAGGGAGCTTGTAATTATATCATTGAAGATTTCTTTAAAATAATTCCAAGGGATCAGTTAGTACTGATGATGGAGAAAACCTTCAATAATCCCGATATTGAATTTGCCATTGATTCTCCCAAAATCATAAAGATTGAAGACAGCAGGAAATTCAACGCAAACGACTATGCGCGATTACAATATTCCAACCTGCTTCGTATGAAATTCATAATACCAAAAGAGGATGGCGAAACAGTTTCAGAAGAAGAGAAAGAAATGACCACCAGCCTCACCAAAGCAAATCTTGAAAAAACATTCGGCGATAGCAATGTAAGATATGATGCTGCAACGGGTTATTTTACCATATTCAGCATTAAGGATGTGGTGGCAACTTCTGCCGACGGTGAAAAATGGAAGTTTGTGGTGGTGGAAGAAAAACAGAAGCCCATACTAAGCAAATTCCTCCCTAAGGAGATGCTCCGCTAAATTTAAACTCCCTTCAAATACTATAAAATCATGAATTTCTCTGTCGATAGATCCATGGAGTTCCTCTAAAAAACTCCGGCAAGCAGACCTCGCCAAAACCGGTATTCATCCGGCCTTTGGCGAGGTAACACTGGCCCAATTGCTGGCAACCTGGGTGGTTCCAGAGTAATGGCAGTGCAGTATAAAACAGCAGTAGGTCCCTGGGTCGAATATCTTGGGATCCTCAGGCAACACTAAAACAACTTAGTGAATGCTCTTTAAAGGCGTAAACGCAAGCTTATTGAATATGGTTTTGTCCGGTGAATTAATCTGCATTTCCGTATAGCGCTCATTGGGGAAGAACACAGCCGTCATCACCGTTAATCCATCGTCGGCCAGCAACTCAACGGAAGCATCATCAATAACCAGACTCATATTCATTCCAGCCTCCTTACTGATGCGTGGGGCTGTATGCCTTGCAGCAAATCCTTTTTCAAAGGACACCTTTCCCGAAAGTGTACGATCAATAAAATATTTGTTGGCGCTCTGGTCATATCCGATCAGTAGTTTCTCTCCCTTGCTATTGGAAAGCGTGATGGTAAATGATGAAGCCGAAGAAGCCTCCATATCCAGTTTTGCAGCGCCCGCAAGTTTGCCAAACTTATCGTCAATATCAAGATCAGTAGCATCTATATTCTCCAGACTTGTTTTCTTCTCATTCAATACATCCAGTTCTTTTACCAGGTTTGATGCCACATAATACTGCTCACCAACCTTCTCCATTCTAAGCTCACGGGGAAGGGTAGCTGCACCACGCCATTTTTCAGTTGGAACAACATTGGCATACTGCCAGTTATTCATCCAACCAATAAAGACCTTCCGATCGCCCGTATTGGACCAGGTTATTCCGGCATAGTTATCCGGACCATAATCGATCCACTTAATATCCGTATTGTGCGGAGTAAAAGTAGTGCCATCAAAATCGCCGGTGAAATACTGCGTGGCAGAACCACCATTCGGTCCACCGGGATTAATACTCACAATCAACACCCAAACCTGCTTACCATCATGCTCCATCGAAAAAAGATCAGGGCATTCCCATACACCACCATGCGCACCAACTTCCTTTCCAAACTCCGACTCCTTTGTCCAGTTCTTCAGATCAGGGGAAGAATAAAATGTTATGCGATCCATGGTTGCTAATGTCATGATCCACTTTTTCCCCGCCTCATACCACATCACCTTGGGATCACGGAAATCGCGGATACCGGGATTTTTAAGAACAGGATTAGCAGCATATTTTTCCCATGTCTTGCCCTCATCCAGACTATAAGCCAAACTCTGGTACTGGAATACACTGCTGCCAGTCTTCTCCATGGGAGAATTGTGGTGCGTAAAAATAGCTACCAGCGGTGTTTTACCATCCTTTCCAAAACCGGAAGTATTATTTACATCGGCCACAGCAGATCCTGAAAAGATCCAACCCAGACTATCAGGATAGAGCGCCACCGGCTGGTGATCCCAATGCACAAGGTCTTTGCTGGTGGCGTGCGCCCAATGCATGGGCCCCCATACCGTACTGTCCGGATAATACTGGTAGAACAAATGATACTGGTTATTGAAATAGACCATTCCATTGGGATCATTCATCCATTTCTCGGCGGGACTAAAATGTATCTGTGGACGGTGTGGCTCACCCGCCGATTGCGGCACCCCGGAGGGCCCGCAACCAAGCAGTGAACCGACCACAACTGTTGCCATCAAACCATAAAATATTTTCATGTGGATCTGCTTTATTTTATTGTGAGTAGAATCGGAACATCAATTCATCAATAGCCCGGATTCTGAATATACAACCCTTTGGTAAAAGTAATTTCTGACTGCGGAATAGGAAGGTATTCGTCGCGACCGGCCGTAAACTTCGCCGTAGAAAGGTATGGCCTCCGCATTTTCTCCACATTTATGTACTGGTTAAGGGTCGGCTCGGCAATACCCCAACGCACCAGGTCAAAGAAACGATGTCCCTCCGTCGCAAACTCCAGTCTTCTCTCCCACTGCAATGCAAGACGAGCATAGTCCTGTGTCCACCCTGTTGACGGATATTGCTTAACGTTATAATTAGATGCGAAACTTCCATCCAGCTTTTTCAACCTTGATGTACTTGCCGCTGCCCTTGCCCTGATCTGGTTGATGAGGGGAAGCGCTTTATCATGCTGGCCCAGTTCAATATATGCTTCTGCCTGCATCAGCAACACTTCATCAAATCTAAGGATGTCCTGGTTCTTCGCCACACCCATGAATGGTCCGTTCTTAAAATAAGATGGACTGGTTGCCAGTTGCTGGCTGCGCATAGTGTGGAAGTTTCCATACACCCCCGCATCACGCACCCAGCTATTGCTGAAGAGCTTTGTATTATCATACTTGTACACATGTCCGTCTATACCCACTGTATGATCAAGCCTTACATCCACCGTTACTTTTGAAAGATCGGCAATGCCATTGTTGAAACCTGTCATATTCGGCAGTCCCTTATCATCAGTTGTATGTGCGTTCACGAGGTTCTGTGTACCGGCATTGAATCCGCAACAGCCATACTGCGGTGCACCATGCGGATAATTAAGTCCGTCTTCATAATTAAGTCTGCCGGATGTAGTACCATCATTGATAGAAAACTGGATGGCAAAAATGGATTCGGGACTATTCTCGGTTTCGGGTAAGAAGTTATCTGCGATATCAGCATTCAATGCATACTTGCCTGATTCAATAACCGATTGGGTAAGATCAACCACCTCCTGCAGCCTTTGCTGATTGATGCTCACCACGCGGTGCTGCTCATCCTGCTGGTAGGCCTGGAACAAACGTAGCTTGGCCAGATATGCCTGGGCAGCAAATTTATTTGGCCTTCCAAGTTGCTGCTGTGTTTCGGGGAGATTATTAATGGCATATTCCAAATCGGCAGCGATCTTATTCCAGGATTCTTCCCAGCCCAGATCGTTTGATACCGCCAGGATCTCCTCAGCAGTTGCATTTTCATCGAAGATGGGGATGTTCTTGTAGAGACTCTTCAACGTGAAATAACTGTGTGCACGAAGGAACCTCAACTCTGCAAGCCTTGATTGCTTCTGCGGGAAATCGGCATCTGCAAGTCCATTTACGGCGCGGATTGCAACATTGGCCCGCGAAATAGATTTGTAGAGATTCTTCCAGCTCCTTGAAATAAAGGCATCAAAAGTTGGTACAACGGTATTGTAATGTTCCAGCGCGTCTATCTCAAATACATCACCGGTACCACCCCCACCTTTATAAGAGTCATCGGAGCGTACACTTCCGTACACCCACATACTATAGATGGGTCCTATCATATCTCCGTTTCCAATGGCAGCATAGGCGGCCGTTACCAGTCCCTCCACTGCTGTTGGGGAGGTAAGATCCTGTGATGACAAAACACCTGTTGGTGTATATTCCAACTGCTTTTTACAACTGCCAAAACAGATCAGTGCTAAAGCGAAAAATGCGGTTATATATTGACGTTTCATTGTTCGTTTTTTTTAGTGGGTCAGAAAGAAGCGTTTACTCCAAAAGTGAATGTGCGCGGAATGGGAATGGGGCCCAGATCAATTCTCTCGGGGTCGGGACTCAGATGATCTTTACTCTTGATGAGGAAAAGATTCTCTCCCATCAGGAAAAAGCGAAGCCTTGAGAAGA
Source organism: Flavihumibacter sp. ZG627 (assembly GCF_000814325.1). Taxonomy (GTDB): domain Bacteria; phylum Bacteroidota; class Bacteroidia; order Chitinophagales; family Chitinophagaceae; genus Flavihumibacter. Next base: position 144,037 of record NZ_JPHF01000009.1, read on the forward strand.
TCGATTTTTGCTGAAGCGTATATCCCAACTGAACGTTCCTCATTTTGAAATAGGAAGTGCTCACGATAAAATAATCGGAGGTGCGGCCCTCGCTGTTATTGTCCTTCAATGTTAATGCCGGCACATTGGTATTTGTGTTGGTGGGAGTCCATCCATTGAATACACCCGGACCAACATTTTCTCTTCCCCTCATCAGGTTATTGAATACGGTGTACACATCAAACCCTTCCCTGCCGGCAACGCCTGATCCGAAAACAGAGAGATCAAAATTCTTGTAATTCATATCGATCCGCATACCATATTCAAGGTCGGGCAACTGCGTGCCGATCCAGGTACGGTCGAGGTCGTTGATCACGTTGTCGCCATTGATATCAACGTAACGGATCCTTCCCGGACCAGCACCTATCTGCGTAGGCGCTTTATCAACTTCGCTCTGGCTCTGGAAAAGTCCGGCGGTTTTGTAACCGAAAATATCAAACTGCGAATGACCGATGATCGTGTTCACAAGGTTACCCGGATAAGCCGGACGAACAACTTCTGGCAGATCGGTGATCTTATCACGGAAGTGGGCAAAATTCAGTTGAACATTATAGGTGAAGTCACCCTTTCTCTCACCCCTGTAGCCGATCACGAATTCCCATCCCTTATTAGATTTAGAAGCACCATTCACGGTCTTCTGCTGACCTTCTCCTAGTGCTGATGCAATAGGTGGCGTGATCAGGATACCGGTTGTATTACGCGAGAAATAATCAAATGATCCGAAGATCTTATTCTCCAGCAGCGCGAAGTCAACACCTGCGTTAACCTCTTCTGTTGTTTCCCAGCGAAGCTGAGAATTGGCAGCCTGTGTTTGCACGAAACCGGAAGGAAGAACGCCGGTGTTACCACCACTTAGCGCATAGGCGGTACCGATATTCATATACTGCTCCCAGAATCCACCAACCAACTGAGAAAGCACGGTACCATAACGGGTATCAAACAAACCGAAGCGGCTCAGGTCACCGATCTCCTGGTTACCCACGCGGCCGGCGGCCACGCGGAGTTTCAGTTCAGAGAACAATTTGCTATCGGCCATGAATGCTTCGCGGTCAATTCTCCATCCCAGTGAAGCGGCGGGAAAAATACCATAGCGGTTGTCGGCACCAAAGCGCGATGAACCATCACGGCGAATAGTAAACGAAGCGAGGTACCTGTCATCAAAACCATAATCTACCCGTCCGAAGAGTGAGAACAACCTGTTACCGGTTGATCCACCGGCAACAGTGGTATTACCCGTTCCGGCACTCATCGTGAAATAGTCTTCTGTTTGTATGGCAAAGTTTTCTTTACGGGTAAACTGGAAATCGAGATTTGTTTTGATGAATTCTGTTCCCGCCAGAAACTTAAAGCTGTGATCAGTACCAAGGTTCCAGTTATAACGGGCGGTATTAGAGAAAGTATAACTGAGGAATTTATTCTGGTCGTGCGATAAACTATTGGTGGTTCTGTTGAAAGCTCCTTCTGTGAAAGTGGGTAGGATGATCTTGTTCAGGAAGGTGGCATAATCAGCGCCCAGCGTTGATTTGAAAAACAGGTTCTTAATGGGTTGGATCTCCACGAAGGCACTACCAAAGGCAGATACGCGGTTGGCATTATCCCAGCGCGACAGATACTGCATGTGCAGCGGGTTGTTACGGTCGGAGTAACCACCACCCGATGCGCCGGCAAATGTGACGCCATCTTTCTGGTAAACAGGAATGGTAGGCACCTGGAAAACGGCGAGTGAAGTTGTTGAGGCACCACCAATATCCCTGCTGGTGAGGGTTTCATTGGAGTTGGCAACACGCATATTCATGCCGAAACTTACCCTGTTATCAAAGGCACGCGTAATAGCATTGATGCTACCGGCAATACGCTCGTAATCAGTGTAGCGTAACATACCGGTATTCTTGAAATGCTGGAGGTTCACTTCCAGAGATGAATTGCGGTTACCTGCAGAAACAGTTAAACTATTACTGGTAACGATACCTGTTTTATACATCACATCCTGCCAATCGGTATTGCCGGCCGGAGTATTGGGATCACCACCAACAAAGGGCTGCACGCTAACACTGTTGAGAACAGGATTATCATAATCGTTGTTCCAGTTGAAAGCATAGATCTCACCATAAGCGGCTGCGGGATCCTGGCGATCATTCACGGATGCCTGCCATAAAGCGCGGCCTCTGTCTACCGCGTTCAGCATCTTAAAACGGGCATGTTTTTCTGATTGTGCTGATACACTGCTGTTGAACTGGAAGTTCACTTTACCGTCGGTATTACCACCGTTTTTAGTAGTAACAACAATAACTCCGTTGGATGCCCTTGCTCCATAAATAGAAGCGGCAGAGGCATCTTTCAATACCTGCATGGAAGCGATGACGGCAGGGTCGAGATTCTGAAATACTTCAGGTCTTGTGGTAGGGATACCATCGATCACATAAAGCGGATCAGTATTACCGAGTGTATTGGAACCACGGATAAGTATACGCGAACTACGTCCGTTCACCGATCCGTCTTTTTCGATGTAGAGTCCGGCCACCCTGCCCTGCAGCGCCTGCATGGCATTACCGGAGCTGTTATTCTTAACAGGCGTCATATCCACCACGGCAACGGCGCCGGTAAGATCACGCTTTCGCTGGGTGGTATAACCGGTTACAACAACTACTTCCTCTACTTTGGCGGAGCCCTCCATTTCAACAGAGAGGTCTGCCATATTATCGGTGACCGGAATGGTAACTGCGGCCATTCCCGAATAAGAAATGGTGATCGACTCACCTGCACTGGCATCAATGGAAAATTTCCCATTGGCATCAGTGGTGGTAGCGCGATTCTTCACCTGTACAGAAGCACCCTGCAGCGGGGACTTGTCGATTTTGCTGGTAACCGTTCCGGTTATTTTTTTCTGCTGGGCATAGGTAGATGCCAGGAGCAGCAACATGGGGATTAGCAATAGCAATTTTCTCATAAAATCGTTTTTTAAATAATTAGCGGTTTCTGTTTGGGTTCTTATATGGTGATCAGTTGCTCAAAGCCTGTTGGTAGATAAGCTGGTTGATCTCTTCCAGCTGGTAATCGGGACAAGGGCCGCTGTAGCTGGCTACCAATGCACCCAGGGCGCTGGCTGTAATCAGCATCTCATCTGGTTTTGCACCATTGGCGTACTGAGAAAGCAGTCCGGCAAAAAATGCATCTCCGCTTCCCACCGTATCAGCAACCTCCACTTTAAAGCCGGGGTGCTGGTATAGATGTCCGTTGAAATTGAACATGGCACCTTCACTACCACGGGTAACCACAACCGAAGGAATATGGAAGCGATCCTGTATCAGTTTAATTCGATCAGCTGCTGAAGGATACTTGCTGAACCAGCCGGTGATAAGCTCCAGCTCGGCGAGATTGAGCTTGAGGAAATCGGCCTGCTGTAAGAGTCTTTCAATGACGCGGCGGTTGTAATGCGGCGGACGAAGATTTATATCCAGCACTTTGAATGGCGCTATCTCCAGCAGGCGGTAAAGGGTATTGCGGGATGTGCTGCTGCGGGTGGCGAGACTGCCATATACAAAGAAGCGCGCGTCATGAAGCAGGGCCTCAAAGCGATCATCCCAATGGATATTATCCCAGGCAACCGGCTTCACGATATCATAGCTCACCTCATGGTGTTCACCGATGGTGGCGATGACCGTACCGGTAGGCAGGTTGGCATCAAGCTGGAAATAATCGGTGCTGATTTCCTGATCCTGCATGAGCTGGAGTAAACGCTTACCCCAGTCATCGAGACCAATTCGGGTGATCATGACCGGTACCATCCCTAACTTATTCAGGTGATAGGCAACATTCATGGGAGCACCACCGGGTTTGGCACCCGTGGGAAGTATATCCCAGAGGATCTCCCCAAAGCAAACCAGTTTGTTGTTAACAGGTGTATTCATGGCAGTCGTTTTAAGATTTGAGAAAAGCGGTTAATGCATCACGATAGAGTGTTCCAGTTGCTCAAGGCTCTTGCCCTTGGTTTCAGGCATCAGCTTCCAGACGAAGAGCAGTTGCACCACCATCATGATACAGAAGAATAAAAAGGTGTTACCCCCACCCAGGCTTTCTGCCAGCATGGGAAAAGAGAAGGCCACAATGGCTGCCATAACCCAATGCGTGAGGCTGCCGAGTGTTTGTCCCTTTGCCCTCACCTGGTTGGGGAAAATTTCAGAGATGAATACCCAGATCACAGCCCCCTGGGAGAAAGCGAAGAAGGCGATATATACAAGCAGGAGAACGGTGATCATGAGTCCGCCGAAATCATTGAGGTAAAAAGCGCGGGATACCAGTCCGAGGGTAAGTATAAGTCCGAATGACCCGATCATCATCAGTGTTCTCCTCCCGAAACGGTCGATGAAGTTGAGGGCTATCAGGGTGAAGAGCAGGTTAACGGCGCCGATGCCTACGCTGGATAAAAGGGAGGATTGCTTGCCGAGGCCGGTCATCTCGAAAATGCGGGGGGCATAATAGATGATGGCGTTGATGCCCGATACCTGGTTGAAAACGGCGAAGCTAACGGCGAGGAATACCGGAAAGCGGTTCTTGCGAGTGAATAGGGAAGTATTATCCTCTTCTCCTGCCACCTGAACAGCATCCTGGCGGATCATGTTTACGTCTTCTTTATAGCCTTCGGGATTGATAATTTTCAGCACCTCTTCCGCTTCGGCGATTCGGTTCTTCTTGAGGATCAGCCAGCGCGGACTCTCAGGAACCAGTCGAAGCATCAGGAGGAATATTAGTGAGGGGACTACCTGAACCCCCAGCATCCAGCGCCAGGAATTTTCGCCTTCCATACCGATGAGGTAGTTGGTAAGATAGGAGACCAGGATACCGAGAACGATATTGAACTGGAACATGGCCACCAGCTTACCCCGGCTTTTGGCAGGTGAGATCTCCGAAATATAAATAGGAGCCGTTACGGAAGAGGCGCCCACGCCGATACCCCCCAGGAGACGGAAGAGAAGGAAGATATACCAGTTGGTGGCGAGAGCAGTTCCGATGGAGGAAAGAAGGTAAAGAACGGCGATCAGGATCAGGGTCTTTTTACGGCCCAGTTTCTCAGAGGGGAACCTGCCAAGCAGGGCGCCCAGGATGGTACCGATCAGCGCAATGGAAACGGTAAGTCCGTGTTCAAAGGCGCTGAGGCTCCAATAGGTCTGGATCGACTGTTCCGCGCCGGAGATCACCGCGGTATCGAATCCGAAGAGGAAACCTCCCAGCGCCACGACGACGCTCCATAACAAAACTTTTCTGTTCATGTGACAAGCAATTTGAAGCAAACTACCGTTTCACTATGGCGGAAGGGGGAGGATAGCATTTCAAAAGCTTCTGAAATTCTTCCAAATGGAATATTTTTTGTAAAGCATTGATAGTGAGGGGGATGTTGCTCAAAATAGTTTTAGAATAGAAGGCACGCTTCCAGAATTGTAACCGGAATTTTAAGATTTGTTTCATTTTGGGCATCTAATCTTCCAATGAAATGGATAGAATATGAAATGATACAATAATTTAAAGGTGCAATTGATGCCATATGAATATTGCTATGCCATGGCTCAGGGGGCCAAAGCTTCTTTTCTGTATTATAATAGGATGCAGTCTCTTTATTTCCTGCTCAGAAAGAGGTGAGGAGAAACTATTCCGTATTGGGTTTTCCCAATGCGGGGATGCCGATGAGTGGAGGAAATATATGCTGCAGGAGATGAAGCGTGAGCTGGCCTTCCACCAGGATATGGAGCTGATCTATAAGCAGGCCGATGATAATAGTGAGCTGCAGGTGAAACAGGTGAAGGAGTTGCTGGCCGATGGGATCGACCTTTTGCTGATATCGCCCAATGAGATAGAACCGCTCACTGCGATTGTGGAGGAGGTTTATGAAAAAGGGATACCCGTGATAGTTATTGACCGGGAGATCGCGCGGCCCAGCTATACCAATTTTATAGGTGCCGATAACTACGAGGTAGGACGGATCGCCGGTCAGCATGCCGCCAGTCTGCTGAAAGGCAGGGGGAATATTATCCAGATAACGGGACTGCCCAAATCATCGCCCGCCATCGGGAGGAGGAAGGGATTTGAAGATGCCATCCGGGAATGGCCGGAAATGAAGATCATCCACACGTTTAATGGTGGCTGGATCAGGCCGCCGGCACAGCGGGGTATTGACAGTCTGAGGGAGAGTCTGCCGCAAACCCAGCTCGTATATGCGCACAATGATGTTATGGCCATGGGCGCCTATGAGGCGGCGCGGCAGTTAGGGATAACCGATATAAAGTTCATCGGGGTAGATGCCCTGCCCGTGCAGGGAATGGGAATGGATATGGTGGCCGACGGAAGGCTGGAAGCGTCCATGCTCTACTCCACCGGTGGTGTTGAAGCCATCCGCAATGCGGTGCAGCTACTCAAAAAGCAGGGATTACCTAAACGCACAATACTGCCTACACTGGTGGTGGACTCCAGTAATGTGCGGATGATGAAGCTACAGAGTGACAAGATCCTCAGCCAGCAGAATGATATAGAAAAGCAGCAGGACATGATGGCTGAGCAAAGGCGCACCTACAATACCCAGCGCACCTTTGTATATATACTGATGGTGACCCTGAGTCTGGTAGTATTATTTGCCGGACTGCTCTGGTACCTGCGGCAGCTCAATAAAAAGATCAACCGCCAGCTAGCCCGCAAGAATGAGGAGATCAGCAAGCAGAGTGAGCAGCTTGTGGAGATGTCGGCCAGGGCAACCGAGGCCAATGAGGCGCGGATCAATTTCTTCACCAATATTTCGCATGAGTTCCGGACGCCGCTAACGCTGATACTGGGACCGCTGGAGGAGATGCTCGAAAACAGGAAGCTGCCGTCGCCGCTGCGGCAGCAGTTGAGCATGATGCGCAAAAATGTGGTGAGGCTGCTGAGGCTGGTGAATCAACTTATTGACCTGCGGAGGATCGAGTTCAATAAGATGCAGGTGCGGGCGGTGGAAACTGACCTGGTATTGTTTGCCAATGAGGTGGTTCAGCTATTCCAGGAGATCGCGCGGCGCAAGCATATCGATTGCCGTTTGCTGACAGCAGAGCGGAGTCTGCCGGTTTGGATCGATGAGAGTATGATGGATAAGGTGTTATTCAATCTTTTATCGAATGCGTTCAAGTTCACCGAGGAGAACGGGTCGATCACTTTGCAGATAGAGAAAGATGTTGCTGCCAATGAGGCGGTGGTGGAGGTGAGGGATACGGGTTTGGGGATGAGTACTGAAACGCAGCAGCACCTGTTTGAGATCTTCTACCAGGGCGATCATGATACGCATAAGGGGTCGGGACTGGGACTGGCGCTCAGTAAAGAGCTGGTGGAGTTACACCATGGCCGCATCAGTGTGCAGAGTGAAAAGGGGAAAGGAGCGGTGTTTACGGTGAGGCTTCCGCTTGGTAATCGTCATTTCCAACCTGAGGAGATCAGTGCTGATCATCTGGAAAGCGACTGGCTGTTGGATGAGCAGAAATATTTTCAATCGGAGGTGGATGATCGTGCCGCGGGGGCGGCTACAACAGGGGATGAGGGAGGCCAGGATGTTATAGCTCATGATGAGAAGCCCAGCCTGCTGGTGATAGAAGACAATCCGGAGATGCGGCAGTTTTTGCGGCAGCGGCTTGAGGGAAGTTATGAGGTACTGGAGGCGGGGGATGGTAACAGTGGATTGCAGCAGGCCATGGATAATCTGCCTGATATCATTATCTGCGATGTGATGATGCCGGGCAGGGATGGAATAAATTTAACCAACCAGTTGAAAACAGATGTAAGAACCGCGCATATTCCGGTGATACTGTTAACCGCACGCACTGCCACTTCACAGCAAATGGAGGGATTGAAAAGTATGGCGGATGCTTATATTACCAAGCCTTTCGATTTTCCGTTGCTACAGCAGACCCTGAGCAGTTTGCTAGCCAACCGGAATAAGTTGAAGGAGCATTTTACGGCGGCGCTTCCTGCTGAGATCCGGACGCCGGGAGCAAATAAAACTGACCGTCGTTTTGTTTCAACCTTTGCGTCTATTGTGGAGGCGAATATTTCCAATGATGCGTTTACTATTGAAGACATCTGTAAGGAGATGGCTATTTCTAAGGTGCAGTTGTATCGCAAGGTTAAGGCCTTGATGGATACCAATATCAATGAATATATTCTGCAAATGCGGATACAGAAGGCGCGATATTACCTGCAGCATGAGGAGATGACGATTGCGGAGGTAGCTTATAAGACGGGGTTTTCCTCACCGGCTTATTTCTCTACGGTCTTCAAGAATAAGGTTGGGATCTCGCCTACTGTTTACCGCGATAAGGGTAATGGAGGTAGTGGGCCGCGCAATTAGGGTGGGCTTGCTGTGCGGACTGCCACACAATGAGGGATGCTTGTCAACTAGTGCAAGCCCCGCAGTCAACGCAGACCTCACATCAA
>NZ_JPHF01000010.1 GCF_000814325.1 Flavihumibacter sp. ZG627
ACAGTTCATTTTACAGCCTCCAGGAAATGTATATTTATAAATCCACAGAACCCTAATAACTTTCCATGGAGCCATCAGAAGAAATCATTGAGATCGAACTAAGCAAGAAAAAAATACTTTTAATGCTTGTAGGATCACTGGCATTCGTTGCAATAGGAATATGGTTTGTAATATCACCCCCTGCTATTTCCAATTCATATTGGGGTAATCCAACAAAACTTGCCTTTGTAGGCTATGCCTCGATATTTTTCTTCGGACTATGTGCTTTCCTTCTCTTTCGCAAACTGTCAGACAAAAAACCCGGTTTAATTATAGACAACACCGGGATTACAGACAACTCTGGTGGTGTTTCGGCCGGACAAATATTATGGTCTGACCTGGAGGATATTTCGGTAATGGAAATGCACCGTCAAAAGCTCATAATGCTTCATGTAAAAAATCCACAGGAATATATTGATAAGCAAACAAGTGGTTTTAAACGAAAGATGATGCAGATGAATTATAACATGTATGGAACTCCTTTAAGTATTACTACCAACGGACTTAAAATATCCTTTGATGACCTGATGGCAACATTAATAGCCAAAGTAAAATCCCATGGCCAATAGGTGATCTATGTATTCTTCCCTCCATCCAGCTTCTCCACAATCCTGAAATCAATACCTAGCATTCCTAAAAACCATTCAAGTCTTCTAACCTGGATCTCATCCAATTTATTATTTCCATTCACTGCATCAATTATCAGTGCAGCGGGTACACTGCAATACTCTTCAATCTTTGCATAATCAAAAACAGCAGCGCGTTTCAGATAATCTATTACAACCGGCATTTTCTCCATAACTGACTCTTAGATTTATAAAAATAGAATCTTTGGTTGTTAATGCAAAAGGCCTTTACACCAATATTTCCGGTACTTACACCCCCCGCCTGATTATAAACAGGGGTAATGTTTTTTTGGACCAGACAAGCGGCATATGAGCGGTGTTTGAAGCCTTCTCTAAGCTTTCTCTAAGCTTTCTCTAAGCCTTCTCTGAGCTTTCTCTAAGCTTTCTCTAAGCGACTCAGAAGCGTGTCAGAAAAGTCTTTGAAGCGTCTTTGAAATGTCTTTGAAGCGTCTTTGAAGCGTCTTTTAGTAGTCAATGAGTAGTCCTCAAAGCGTCCACAGCACTGAAAATTATCCCGAATAACCCTCCTGCTATACCGGAACGATCCATTTAAATAGATTAATTAAATTAGATAAGGCTTAACAGGCAATTTCTGAGCTTTAAACACCCATAAAGTCACATAATGCCTATCATCATTGAACAAAAATTTGGAGTGCCTGCAGTAACTATCTGGAAGGCCATTACCGACCCCGAGGCCATGAAGCAATGGTATTTTACCATCCCCGGCTTTAAGGCCGAAGAAGGGGCTGTATTTGAGTTCTATGAGCCCGGCGAAGAGTGTCAGTACCTACACCGCTGCACCATTACCCGCGTAGTGCCAATGAAGTTGTTGCAGCATACCTGGACCCATCCCAATCACAGCAAGGGATCCTCCCTGCTCACCTGGGAATTGATTCCTGAGGGTGATAACACCATCATTAGACTCACCCATGAAGGAATTGAAAACCTTGCTGATGGCGGTTCTGCTTTTGCCCCCGAGAACTACCAGGAAGGCTGGAACCAGATAGTGGGTGAAGCCCTAAGGAATTACTTAAGGGTTTAGTAAATTTGAATGGATGAAATCATATCTTGAAATAGAAAAAGAACATAGAAATTCTTTTTAGAAGATTACCTGGATGTGACCAACCTTCATAACTCAATTCCTTTTTTCAAATCGCGACTGGCATTTGCAGAAGAGATGATAGTTACCTTACTAACATGTTCTTTCCTTGCAAATAATGAGATACATTTATTACCATACGTTCAATTCAATGAAAGCCCTGCTCTTCCTTCTCGTTGTATCTGTGACTTCAACAAACACCATTGCCCAGCAGCAGCCAGCAGCATCAGTGAAAGGAAAAGTCGTTGATTCTATCTCCGCTTCTGCGCTTGCCTCAGCAAGCATCATCATTTTTAGCATTGCCGATGAAAAACAGGTGGAAGGCACGCTGGCTGGCGATTCAGGCCAATTTACCATTCCCCTTCCCTACGGCTCCTACTATGCAGTTATTGATTTCATGGGATATATATCGTACCGTTCAAAAAGGTTTCTTCTTTCAAAAGAAGATCCCATCTATGATTTTGGCACCATCCCTTTATTGCAAACTGCAGGCCTCCTGGATGAAGTGGTGGTTCAGGCTGAAAAAAGTTCTATGCAGCTTGCACTGGATAAAAAAATATTCAACGTAGGCCGCGACCTCGCCAATGCTGGCGGTTCTGCATCGGATATTTTGACGAATATCCCATCTGTTTCAGTGGATCCGGAGGGTAACGTAAAATTGCGGGGTAGTGACAATGTTAGGATACTCATCGATGGTAAACCATCAGGACTGGTGAGTATTAAAGGCGGTAGCGGCTTACAGCAGCTGCAGGCCAGCATGGTTGACAGGGTGGAAATTATTACCAATCCATCGGCCCGCTATGAAGCGGAAGGCATGGCCGGTATCATTAATATTATCCTAAAGAAAGACAGGAAAGAAGGCTTTAACGGAACAGTGGAACTTGTTAGCGGTACACCCACCAACCTCGGAGCTGCCCTGAACTTCAATTATCGCAGGAAGAAAATGAATTTCTTTATCAATTATGGTATCGCTTACCGCAAACAACCCAACGTAGGTTCTCTCTACCAGGAAGTATATGCCAATGATACCACCTTCCTTCTTCAACAAAAAAATAATGGCACCCTTACCGGTTTCAATAACAATATCCGCGGCGGACTTGATTATTATTTTACAGAGAAAAGTATTCTCACCGGCTCCTACCTATATCGCCGCAGCAAGGGAAACAGACTGACCGATATCCGTTATGAAGATTACCTGTTTACAAAGTCCACCCTAACTGGTACCAGCAAACGCCGGCAAGAGGAGGATGAAACAGAACCGAATTCGGAATATTCCCTTAGCTATAAAAAATCATTTGCAGGGAAAGGGAATGAGCTGATCGCGGAGGTAAAATACCTAGACTATTGGGAGAATTCCGATCAAACATTCACACAGAGCTTCTTTGATCATAACGGCACGGAGAACCCTTCCAAAGCCATCCTTCAAAAATCTTTAAATGATGAGTTTGAAAAACAATGGCTGTTCCAGCTCGACTATATAAAACCAATTGGTGAAGAAGGAAAATTTGAAACCGGCGCCAGGAGTAGCTTCCGCAATATGGTGAATGATTATATTGTTACTGAAAGGGATGCTTCCGGCAATTTTGTGCCGCTACCCGGGCTCGACAATATTTTCGGCTATGATGAAAACATCCATGCTGCTTATGGTATACTTGGAAACAAAACCAACAACATATCCTACCAGGGAGGCCTGCGTGCTGAGTGGACAGATGTAACCACCATACTTCGGAAAACAAACGAGACAAATCCCCGCGATTATGTGAACCTCTTCCCTAGTGCACATATAACCTTTGAACTGAAGAACGAACATGGAATACAGTTGAGTTATAGTCGCAGGGTGAGAAGACCTTTTTATAATGATCTGAGTCCCTTTGTAACTTTTTCCGACAGCCGCAATTTCTTCAGCGGCAATCCCGACCTCGATCCCGAATTCAGCAATGTGATGGAGGTTGGTCATATCAAATCTTTCAACAAAGGATCATTCACCTCTTCCATTTACTACCGCAGCACTAAAGGTAAAATCGACCGTATCAGAATTGTATCTGATGAAGGCAATTCAGTTACAAGGCCGGAAAATCTTTTATCGGAAGATGCATTCGGGTTTGAATTTACCAGCGCTTACTCACCCTGGAAATGGTGGAAGCTTGATTTCAATGCTAATTTCTTTCATGCAGCTATCGACGGCACCAACATAATGCAGGGTTATAAAGCGAATACCTATAGTTGGTTTGCCCGCCAGACCTCGCGGTTTATGCTACCCAAAAATATTGATCTGCAGCTAAGAACAAATTATGAAGCTCCTCAAAAAACTGCCCAGGGAAAAAGAAAAGCTTTATATTATGCTGACCTGTCGGCGAGTAAAGATATCTTCAAAGGGAAAGGAACTGCCAACCTGAATGTGTTGGATCTGTTCAATACAAGGCGGATGCGATCAATTACCAATGGGCCGAATTTTTATTCGGAGGGTGATTTTCAATTCAGGAGAAGGCAGATAAATTTCACGATCAGTTACCGGATAAGACAGGAAAAGCAAACTGGCAAACCTAAGAGCGCCGGATTGGGTGATGACTAGTCGATAAACCAATGCTCACCACGCATTCTTCAAAAATCTGATCCAGTTACCGTGCATGATATTGGTGATATCGGTATCAGCATAGCCACGAGCCCTTAACAAGCCTTCCAGCTTACTGATATCCGAAATGCTCTCTACATCATAGGGGCATTGCTCTTTCCCAAATGCGCCATCGAGATCTGATCCAATGCCTACATGTAAACTATTTCCTGCCAGCTGGCAGATATGATCCATATGATCGATCAGCGTTTCAAGATTACAGCCCATGCTGACGGGATTCGATTTGCCTCGCACCCAGCCGGGCACCATCATCCATGCATCCATGGCGCCGCCAATAACGGCGCCTCTTTCGATCAATGCTTTGATCTGGTCATCACTGTACTGGCGGTTATGATCTACCAGGGCACGGCAATTATTGTGACTGGCCCATACATGTCCATTGAAATTTTCCAGGGCTTCCCAGAAACTATCGTCACATAAATGCGTTGCATCTAAAATGATATTGAGGCGCTCCATCTCTTTTAATAATTCCCTGCCGGCACTGCTTAAAGGGCCGGTGGCATCCGTGCCCTGGGCATATCGTCCAGGACCATAATGTGCTGGTCCCACTGCTCTCAATCCATCCTGGTAAGCTTTCTCCAAATATGAAATATCCACCAGTGAGTCAGCGCCTTCGAGGCTTAGGATATAGCCTATGGGCTTCGAATTGTTCTCACTATCATCCATCCATAACCGAAGATGTGATTCAAGGCTTTCGCGGTCTTTCACCTGTATCATTTCACCTGCTGCTTCCATGGCCTTGTACCAGGCAAGCTGTCCCTGTGTTTGGGCCCATGCTTGTTCGGGCGAATGCCATCCCGGCAATTTATTATCGGGCGCAACATATCGCGCGATCTGCGTGGCTACCACCAGGCCGATATTCCCCTTTCTCAGCTCGGGTAAAGACACCACTGCCTTTCCGCGGTCAGGCTTGTCCGTGAGATGCTTTTCCCGGGCATTGATCTGCTCCACCGGCAGCCGGAGATTGCGGTTCCATTCCATCGCATTCATGGACAGGTCGAGATGTGCATCGAGTATGAACATAGAAAAGATTTATAGCGTGATAGTCCTGTCGCGGGCTGTGGTCTTCCAAACGCCGGCAACCTTATTGTCAATGATTATTGTTGCTTCGCGATAGAGAGCAACAGATGGACAAATATGATATGCCAGCGTATACAGGCAATCTCCCACCTTATAACGATCGGCATCAGCCGAAGTCACAACCATATGTTCTTCGCTCTGGCTAACTGGTTTCAGGTCTGCATCATTCAAAAATCCTACACGCCGCGCGATTTCATTTTCTGCGGCAATGGATTTATGACCAAGGTCAAGGCATAAGAGATTGGGACCAGGCTTAGATACTACCCGTGTAAGAATTATAGCAGCGGGAAGAAATGGCTGCTCGGTGAATTTTTCGAGATAGGCTTTGTCCCAGTATATAAATGTACCCGGACTGCAAATTGCCCTCCCCTCTTCAAGATGATAGGGGAAAGAAGGTGTTCCTCCGGCAATCAATTCAGGATAGTCTTCAACCTGCTCTCCGATCCTTTCCAGCAATTTGTAAACGGGTTCAAAGGCAGCAGCACAGCGTTCCTTCCTGATTGCAAGTGATGCATCATGGATATGGCCATCGTAGGCATGGAGCCCAACGGGTTTGATACCTTTCATTTCTCTTGCTGCCATGTATAGTTCAAATGCTTGATCGCCAGGGGTGATGCCGGTGCGGTTCATGCCGACGTTGAGGTCGAGGTAGATGTGGAAGGGGTGTGCTAAACTGTTCGTATGCCTGGCAGCCTTCGCTGAAGCTTCGGCTGCCACAGTCCCAGAAGCTTCGGCGGCCAAAGCTTTAGCGACGGCCGCCAGGGATGCAAGGGATTCGGAGTTGTCAATTAGGCAACTAAAGCGTGTGTTGGTGTAGGTTAGGGCGAGTTTGAGCAGTCTATCGATCTTGGGCCCTACAGGTTGGTAAGCGAGCAGTACATCAGGAGCACCAATGGCAGCAAGCATTTCGGCCTCGGCAATGGTGGCACATTTAAATCTGGTGATGCCGGCTTCCAGCATCAGTTTGCAGGCATCGGCCGATTTACTTGTTTTTACATGTGGACGTAGTCTCTGCACTCCGCCGGCCATTTCAATTAGCGTGGCGATATTCTTTTTTACCCGATCAGGGTAAATAAGCAGTGTAGGGGAATCAATAGCTTCAACGTCGTCAATCGCATACCAGGGCTGTGGATGCTGCTCCATAGTTTTAAGTTTAATGCAATTCAAAGAGTGCTTCTATCTCAACGGGAATATTATCGGGGAGTGATCCCATCCCCACTGCACTGCGTACGCCGATGCCATTCTCTTCTCCCCAGATTTCGGCGAAGAGTTCACTGCAGCCATTGATGATGAAAGGATGCTTTTCAAATTCAGGTACACAGTTCACCATCCCTAATACCTTGATCACTCTTTTCACTCTATTCAAACTTCCAAGGTTGGCTTTGATGGTGGAAAGTATGGCCAAACCTACCTGCCTTGCCGCGAGTTTGCCTTCTTCCATACTGATGGTGTCTCCTACCCTGCCAATGATCAGACTGCCATCGGCCTGCACGGTTCCGTGGCCCGATACATAAAGGTATTCTCCATCCACCAGGCAGGGCTTATAAACACCCAGCGGCTTAGGCGGGGGTGGTAATGTTAATCCCAGTGATTCTAACTGGTTGTCGGCATTAATGATTTGCATAAACGATATTTAATGTAAGATAAAATTCAGGATCAATACGCCAATCAGTCCAACGATGGCAACGATCGTTTCCATCACCGACCAACTCAACAGCGTTTGTTTCATGGTAAGGTTAAAGTATTCTTTATACATCCAGAAGCCTGCATCGTTAACATGACTGAAAGCCAGGCTGCCCGCGCCCACGGCCAGTACCATGAAGCTTGGAGACGACAGACTTTCAGTTGCATAGCTGGTCATGATGCCGGCCGTTGTTAATCCAGCCACCGTGGCTGATCCGATGACGGCGCGGAGGATCGCGGCCATCAACCATCCCAATACCAATGGGTTCAACGGCAGTTTATTTAATGCGGTGGCAATTGACTGACTAAGACCTGTATCTGTAAGCACCTGCTTGAGTGCGCCCGAACCGGCGATGATAAGTAATATCGGTGCGATACTTACTACAGCGCTGATGCAATGGGCGGTAAGTGTTGACATGCTCATGCCTCTTGAAATGCCCAATGCAATGCCTGCATAAACAAGTGAAAACAATAACACGATGGAGGGTGATCCGAGAAATGCTACAACATCAATGGCAGCCCCTTTCACGGGCCAGAGGAATGTAAGTAAAGCTGCTGTCACCAATAATAATACCGGCAGCAGGGCGGTAAAGAAACTATTGAAAATACCGGGCAGTTCGGTGGCAGGTCTTTCTTCTATAACGAAGGCTGCCAGCGGCTTTGAGTCCATATTTTTCAGGAAGCGGGCGAGTAGCGGTCCGGCCACCAGAATAGCCGGGATCGCTATAATCAAGCCCAGTATCAGCGTGAGCGACATATCAGCACCAAACTGCACCACCAGTGCGCTGGGAGAAGGATGTGGTGGCAGAAAGCCGTGAGTAACCGATAATGCCGCAAGCATAGGCAGGCCTGCATATACAGGAGAGATTTTTGAGCTATAGCATACCGAAAAAAGCAGGGGCACCAGTAACACAAATCCTACTCCATAGAAAAGTGGAATACCGATGATAAACCCTATGGCCATCATGGCCCATTGTATATGCTTAACGCCAACTGCAGCAATCATCGCTGATGCTATTCTTTGTGCAGCGCCTGATTCTGCGATGATCTTTCCAAACATGGCGCCGCAAACCAGCAGTATCACCAGTGCCGACATGATATCGCCTATTCCTTTTTCGAGACTGCCGGCAATTGATTTCAGTGGCAGTCCGAATATGATTCCCACGGCAACGGATACCAGCAGAAAGGCAATGAACGGATGGATGCTGAATGATCGCTTCATGAAATTGTATTATGGGAGCATGACCACTTTACCGGTTCTGACAGATTCATCACAGGCGAATGCAATCCGCAAACTATTTACAGCATCCAGCATATGATCGGAAAGATCGATGTTCTCGCGGATGGTGCGCAGGAAATATGCCTGCTGGCGATTGCATAATTCCTGGTGATCGGGTTCATCTCTGAGGTCAACCCATTCATCTTCGCGGATATAGTTTCCATCAGCATCCAATGCAGCTTGGTGGATGAGTATGGATTCTGTTTTTGTATGTGAATCGATATCATCTGATTTGCCGGCCGCAGCGGCCTGCTTAGCAACAATGGAGGCTGATCCCATCGGACCGATAACATCCTTTACAAAAAATGCCGTCTCACTTATCATTGGTCCCCAGCCTGCTTCATACCATCCCACAGAGCCATCTTCAAAGCGGATCTGTAATTGTCCATAGTTGTAATTGTCGGCGGGGATATCATCGCTTAATCGCGCTCCTATGGCACTCACCTGCACCGGCCTCGATCTTGTCATCTGGCACATCACATCAATATAGTGAACGCCACAGTCCACGATGGGACTCAAACTCTCCAGCAGGTTCTTATGCACGGCCCATTTCTTACCATTGCTCTGCTGGTTGAGGTTCATACGCATCACCAGCGGTTTGCCCAACTCATGTGCTGCTTTGATAAAATACTGCCAGGATGGATGGTGACGAAGAATGTATCCAGTTACCAGTTTTCTGTCTTTTCTTTTCGCTGTCTCCACTACCCGCTCTGCCCCTTCAACGGTGTCGGCCAATGGCTTTTCGATGAACACATGCAGATACTTTTCCAATGCAGCTATTGCATAGCTTTCATGGGTATCGGGATAGGTGGATATACAGACCGCATCAGGAGAGGATGCTTCAAGCGCTGTAAAATAATCATCATATACATCATAGGCATTGCCCAGCTTTTCATTGAGTATATGCTTGCTGTTTCCTCTAGACACGATGCCGCAGATCTCGAAGGCATCATTATTATGATAGGCTATTGCGTGGGCGGTTCCCATGTTTCCGCATCCAACAACTAATACACGAATCTTGCTCATGTCCCCTTTTTAAAAATTGATCTTCATATTATAGCATTTTGGAGAGATAGCCAAGTTTGATTAGGCCTCATAAGCAAATGGGCACAAAAAAAGAAGGCCGAAGCCTTCTCTTTTCGAAAATAGGGATGGATTGGCCATCACCTCTGATTATTTGGTTGCAAGCGATGTAAGCGGGTACTTCAGGTTTTTATGGTTATTAAGGTCCACCTTAACTTTTCCAACACTGAGATCACTTTCTATGCGAACCGGAATATGGTTGGCATCATCGCTTACCCATACCGTCATTTTCTCTCCCCCTTCAAACACATTTCCTTTAATCAGCAAGGGCTTGAGTTTAATTGCGCGGTAGGTTCCGAACTTGGTCTTGATCGTTTCCTTTCCTACATAACGGATATACATATCATATACTTCATCACCGAGGAACATGTTGAAACGGATCTTATCGTTGGGTTTGAATTTATCGTAATCGAGATTGCGCGCGTAGTAGAGTGAACTCACCACATCCTGCACCTCATGAGGAATTTTATAGATACCTTTTTTGGTAACGGCTGCCTTCTCGCCATGATCGAAAATAACTTCCTCATAACGCTTGTAGTTGCCCTCATGAACATTGCGGATAAACTTCACCGGCTTCTTACTTTCCTGGTCGATGAATGTTTCATAACGATCGCGCACCTTAAAGATCCAGTCGTAGCTTGGATTGGTTCTTCCCTCTCCTACAACATGGTATACATTACGATCTTCATGCACGGCGCTGGAAGTGGTGAAGCTGGCTGTACCGGCGTTTACATATAATCCCATCACACTATAAAATACCGTGTAATTGATCTTTTCACCCGGCTTCCAGGCATCGTCCTGTGCCATGGTGGGCAGCGCTAAGCTGATTGCGGCAAAGAGAGTTAGTAAAAAACGATTCATAGGTTTTGCTTTAGATCTAAAATTACCGATACATCTGTTAATCTTTTACTATAGCGCGGTTAAAGAATGATATGAAATTGTTAATGCTTCGGCGCTCATCCCTTAAATTGCCATAAATCTCAAGGAATGGCTACAAATATCAAATGTCCCAACTGCGGACATGAATTTCCGCTGGAAGAGGCGCTCAATGATGAGCTCAAGGAGGCGATAGAAAAGGAGAAGCAGGAACTGCGGGAAAAGATGATCGAATACAGGAACCAGAAGGAAGAAGAGCTTCGAAAAAAAGATGAAGCTTTTGAGGTTTTCAAGCGCAGCCAGGAAGCTGCTTACAGGAGCCAGCTCGACCAGGAATTAAAAAAACAGAACCAGCAACTGGAAGAATCCATACGCAAAAGCATGCATGCTGATTTTGAGAACCAGTTAAAAATATTGCAGGATACCAACCGCGACAATGAAGAAAAACTTCGTGAGTCGAGGAAGAAGGAACTCGATTTTCTTCGCAAGGAGCAGGAACTAAAAAACAAGGAAGCTGAGCTTGAAATCGTTTTGCATACCAAGCTGCAGGAGGAAAGAGGAAAGCTTTCTGATGAGATAAGGAAGATAGAAGAGCAGAAAAATATTGCTAAGGAAACTGAGTTTCAGCTTCGGCTGAAAGAGCTGGAGAAACAATTGGAAGACCAGAAAAAGCTGGCAGAGGAAATGCGCCGCAAGGCAGAACAGGGCAGTATGCAGTTACAGGGTGAAGTGATGGAGCTTGCGCTGGAAGAGATGCTTCGCACCTGCTTTCCTTTTGATATGGTTTCCGAGGTGGGGAAAGGTGTGAGAGGAGCAGATTGTATCCTTACTATCCGCAACCAGTTTGGACAGGAATGTGGAAGTATCATTTTTGAAAGCAAGCGAACAAAAGTTTTCTCACAGGACTGGATAGAAAAACTAAAGGCCGATTGCAGAAGCCAGGGCGCCGATATGGCCATTCTTGTAACGCAGAACATGCCTGCCGATATGGACCAGTTTGGGGAGAGGAATGGCATCTGGATCTGCAGCTTTGCTGAAGTGAAGCCTCTGGTGCAGGTATTGAGGGATAGCATCATCAAAATTTCAAATGCCGCGCGCAACCAGGAGAATAAGGGAGATAAGATGCATATGCTCTATGATTATCTCACCAGCAATGAATTCAGTGAACAGTGGAAGGCCATCCGCGAAGGTTTTCTCAGCATGAAGCTCAGCATACAACGTGAGAGGGATGCCATGGAAAAACTCTGGAAGGCGCGGGAGAAGCAGCTCGAAAAAGTATTATTGAATGCGGCCCATGTGAAAGGAAGTATTGAAGGGATCGCCGGTGCTGATATGGTGAATCTTAGTCTGGCGGATGATGATCCCCTTGAGCTTCCTGAATAATATGTATTCCGAATTTATGATACCGTAAAGGCAAGCACCAGGTGTTCAAAGATCTTTGCTTGAATGTTGAGATCAACCGGTGCTTCCTTTTCAAAACTGAAAGGCAGGTGCATCCATTCGCTGGCGGTATAATGAAGCGGTCCGGCGAGTTTGATATGCTCGCGGAAATCAACTTTTCCATTACCATACCATTTGAATACTGCTTCTTTGGCGCTCCAGAGAGTGGTAACCAGTTCTAACTGCAGGCGGTCGAACAATTCCCATTCACGGAGGAAGTCCTGCTCTTTTTCTGTCAGGAACTTATGCGAGATCCTTTCAATGCGGGGTGTTACCAGTTCGATATCTATCCCCACTCTTTTTTCACTGCTGGCCGCGGCCGCCGCGAAATTGCCGCAATGGGAGATGGAGAAATGGTATTTTTCTCCCGGCAGATAGGGCTTGCGGGTATCGGCGACCATGATCTCGGAAAGCGGGAAATCATTGAACAATTCCAGCAGCAGGTAGCGGCCGGCCAGGTGCTGCAGGCGTTTATAGGGATGGGTAACATCTTTTTTCAGCGGAACGCGCTCCAGGAAAAATTCTTCAGGTTCTTCAATGCGCCAAATAGCCAGCCGGGTGGAATGGTTGATATTATGTTGATAAAATAAGGCCAAGGTTGCGATTTTGAAGGTAACATTGCAGGACCCGTTTCAAAGGGCACTGATCATCAAATATAAAATAAGCGAAGCACATGATTCTGTCGGACACCCGTATTCTGGAAGAATTTGAAAAAGGAACCATTAAGATCGAACCCTACCAGCGTGAATGCCTTGGAAGCAACTCCTATGATGTACATCTGGGCAAATGGCTTGCCACTTATAAGGAGCATATCCTCGATGCCAAAAAACATAACCAGATCGAATATTTTGAGATACCTGAAGATGGGTTTGTATTATACCCGCATATCTTTTACCTGGGGGTAACGAAAGAGTATACTGAAACGCATGCGCATGTGCCTTTCCTGGAAGGGAAATCATCTACCGGCCGGCTGGGTATCGACATACATGCTACCGCGGGTAAGGGAGATGTTGGTTTCTGCGGGCACTGGACCCTCGAAATTTCGGTTAAGCAACCGGTGAAGGTTTATAAGGGGATGCCGATCGGGCAGTTAATTTATTTCCCTGTGGATGGTGAAATTGAGGTGAAGTACAACCAGAAGAAAAATGCGAAGTATAGTGGGCAGCCAGACAAGCCTATTGAGAGTATGATGTGGAAGAATGCGTTTTGAAGGAGTATACCTATTATTACCTTTTATTGAGGTAAATTTGTTTAGGTAACACCGAGCTTTCCAAAACATAATAATATAATCACTTTAAACCCACAATACATAAAAGATACTGCCGGCAAAAAATTAGTAGTCCTGCCTGCAAAGCAGTTTGATGCACTCATGGAAGAACTGGAAGAGTTGGAAGACATTAAACGCTATGATGCTGCTAAAAAAAGAAAACAGGAGTTTACTGATGCTGATACTGCCTTTAAAAAAATTGAAGCAAAAAGGAAAAAGAATGTATAAGCTCAGGATTGAAAAAACTGTTCAGAAGGCATTAGAAAAAATAAATGAACCATATTATTCGAAAATAAAAGCTGCAATTCTTAGTCTTGCAAAAAATCCCAGACCTGTAGGCTATAAAAAATTACAAGGGAGGGATGGATTTCGTATTACTCACCATTGACATAATTAGCCTCGGACACAGAAAAGATATCTACGAATAAACAAAGAAGCCGCCTCAAATGAGACGGCTTCTTCATTTATTCTTTCATCTACACCATCACCTTATTTAGGATCAAGTGCATTGTCAATGATAAATACCAGGTTCATCCTGTGTGCTTTTGTCTGCTCATTTGTACTGATAGCACCGGCAAGCATGGACTTGACTTTCTTCAGGGTTAACAGCGCGGCTGCCTTTGAGGAATTATCATAACCAGCTTTTGCATCAACTATTGCTGCAGCACCTTTTACAAATTCTGTCTGCAGGTTCTGGCGATAAAGATTCACATTTCCTTTCAGGTCTTCACTGAAAATTCCTTTTGCCAGGTCGCCCATTACATCAGCAACACTATAGGTATTTCCATAGAGTGAGCTGTTGTTGATACGCGCCAGGGTATTGGGATGAAGGATATGTCCCAATGAAGGCATCTGTACCTGCTGTGCAACATTCTGTGCTTTGAAATCTTCGCCAACACCAAAGAAAGAGAATCCACGACGCTGCGCTTGCAGGTAAGGGAATAACTGTGCATCGGCCTGGAATGCATTTGGAGAATAGAGATACTTCGTAAGCAAAGCCATCGCCTTCTTCTGGTACTCAACAGGAACTACCGTGAAAGGATTGCTCTTGCTTTTTTGTCCGGGATAACTTCTATCTACATACACACCTCCAATATAACGGCTAACCGCATTCGCCATTTGTGAACGCTGTCCCTGTAACATCAGGTAACGGGTACGGAGTTCATTCCAGCTCTGGTCAGGACGTGCAAAGCGTGATTTCAGTTTGGGGATCATGGTGTTCACCAACCTGAACCTGTCCTCTGCATATGCAATCATGTCATTACTGTTATCATTCACCATTACCCTTGGGTCGATACCACCTGAGCCACGCATATCATCGGCATCATTACCGAAGGCGAGCTGAGGATCGGTACTGCGGCTAAGGATAGCCGCGAGAGCGCTCTCTTCTTCAGTAGCAGAGAATGGCTTATAACCATATTCGATAGCCCATATATCATATGGACCAGCTTTTGTTGTATAGTAATCACCCTGCCTGGCACGGTTGCTGTTAACGTTGATAGAGGGATAGTCCATCACGGAACCCAGCGAACCGATCTTTGATGTGATCTCCTTGTCGTGGAGCTGCTCCGGACTCAACATCTGGCTTGCCTTCATGTTGTGGTTGAGTCCAAGTGTATGACCCATTTCATGCATGATCAGGTAATAGAGAAACTGCTTGTGCATCTCACTGATCTCACCTGCTGCTTTTCCATTAGCAGGTGCATCATCAAGAATTTCAACTGCTGCAAGTCCGGTCTGGAATTGAATGGCGAGTTCATTTGCCATTGCACAGGTTGCAAGGTGCTTATGACCAAAACCATTTGTTACCGGAGGCTTAACTGCTTCAGCAGGATTATCCCATGGCATTGTAACTGCTGCAGATGATAATCCGCCGTTGAACAGCTCATCAAAATTTGGCGTACCGGCGCCACTCCTCCACTCTACCGTGATATCAGAACCGAGGATCTGTCCGGTGCGTGGATTAAAGAAGCTTGGTCCGATGGCTCCATAAGGGGGATTGGCACTGCTCACCCAGCGGATAACATTATAGCGGATATCAGCAGGATCCCAATCAGCATCATCGGGCATGATCTTCATCACAACAGCATTGCGGAAACCGGCTTTCTCAAAAGCTTCATTCCACTTCTCTCCTGCTTCTTTGATGGTTTGCCTGAATTCAACTGGCGTTGTATTCTCGATCCACCAAACGATCGGTTCAACGGGCTCGCTGATGGCAGCAGATGGATCTTTCTTTACAAGATGCCAGCGGCTGATAAAATCTTTGAAGGGAGTAAAGGAAAGTGATGTAAGGTCATCAACCTGTCCGCCGAAATATCCAACCCTTGGATCATCTCTTCTGGCGCGGTAATCATTTTCGGGCATAGCCAGGAATGAGTGCTGCATTTTCACACGAACAAAACGCGCGTCGGTGATATCTTTTCCACCGCGGTTCATTGGGTTTGGATTGTCGTATGCCAGTTCCACCAATACATCTGTATTATTAGGGAAGCTGCGCACCATACTATATTTAGATTTGGCGGGGTTCAGGTTTCCGAGGTTGAATACAGCGCCCGGGGGAAGAGTTGGCGGCATGGTAGGTTTAACCTGGTCGAGTTTATCGCCCAGCAACAAACCATCAACTGAAATAAGGTAACCGAGACTGTCTTCCACGGTGAATTTCTCCGCGAAGAAAACCGCATCGCTTACATCCACATTGGCAGCTTTGCTAACGGCATTGTTTTTATCGTAATAGAAATTGGTATTGAGCTGCATGAACTCCAGCTTATCGTAGGCCTTCTGCACTTTGAAGGGGAAGGTCTCGCGAAGCATGTTCTGGTGAAGGAATAATGCTGTTGGTCCGCCCATGGAAAAGCTCTGGTAGATATATTCTTTTCCGAGCTGGTCTTTTCTCAGGTACATCTGCACGCTGCCGGTAACGGTATCCTGGTAGAGGGTGAACATCCCGTCGATCTTCTTGCTTGACTTCACTTTGTCTTTAATAGAAGCCTTGGCGGGAGCGGCCGGGGCGGCCTTTTTAGCTGTGTCCGCGGCAACAGGCGCGGGCTGTTTTTGCTTTCTGTTCTTCTTTTGCGCCATGGCTCCTGTGGCCAGTGCAAGGGCGAACATCAGCAGAATGCTGTTTTTTCTCATACAAGTTAAAATTGTCCGCCAATATGCTGAAAATCCTGTGTACAGAGGCAAACTTTATTTGAGTGGTAAATTATAAACCTTCAATCCCATATTTTCTCATATAGGCGATCACCAGGGCTACAACCTGGTTGTAACTCATGAGTCCGTGGGGCTGATTATTAGCCACTAAAAACTGGGCATAGAGGCTGCGCACGGCGGGTTCCAGGAGACCAACATGGCGGCGGTTAAAGTCGCGCAGGAACTTGAGATCGGCCTTCACGCCCGGCGAGATCCTTTCCTGAAGCACCCGGCTTCTTACCGAGTCGCGCAGGTAGAGATCGCGGATAGCATAGAGGTAGAGATCGAAATAGGCAGAGTACCTGAAAGCCGCGCTCTCACTGTGTTTGGCGGTGAGGAAGCCGGCCATATTTGCTTCGTTCTCTTTGGCATAGCCAAGCTGGTGGCCAATTTCATGGCAGGTGGTGAAGGGCTGAACAAAAACCGGAACGGTGGTATTCACCTGTGCTTCGCCGGTAAAGGGATTATAATAACCCGTGAAGCCAAGATAGTTGCCGATATAACTATAGAGGGATGGTTTAACTGATTGTCCGCCGTAGCGCAGGTAAGGCGTATTCCGCGAGGGCACCTGGTAGGCGTTGAAAGCCCTGGTGAAGAGGGTACGTTTATGGTGGAGGGGATTTCTTTCTTCCACGGAAGCGGCATGCAGACTGTTCATGCGGGTGATAAGTGTCACCACAAGGGTATCGAGTTCATAGGTGCGGTAGCGGGTAACCTGGAGCTGGGATTGCTGGGCAATGCCGAGGCGGTTATAATTCAATCCCCAGAACAGGTTAAAGATGATATAGATCCAGAGCCAGAGGGTCATGAAGCGAACGCCGTTGCGCAGCAGCCATGCATTGGTAACGGTTTTGCGAACAAAGGCGCGGATCAGCTTATAGAGGGCTATCCCCATAAAAATAACCGCCACGGCATAAACCAGGTCGCCGAAACTGAAAGGCATCCATCCAAACAGCCAGCGCAATACACGAGAGATGATGGGATAAGCGCCGGTGGAATAATATTTCTCCACCGCTTTGGGAAAAAGGGAAAACAGCTTGATCAAAAAGGCAATTCCTACCAGTGAGAACAATCCTATGTAACGGTATCTTTGATTCATTGGCCCGACGAGTTGAATGTAAAACTAACGGCAATAAAAGAATGTTCGGGCCAATTACCAAATACTAACAGTTGTTTGTTTGTAGAAACAGATCTGCTTATTTTGCATCCTTATACTTGCTTACATGAATATAGAAAAGAACCGCAATGAAGATTCGATGAAACTTAGCCTGGCAGAAATGAAGCAGCGGCTGGAAAAGATCTATGAGGGGGGCGGAAAGAAAGCCATTGCCAGGCAGCATGAGCGCGAAAAACTAACTGCCAGGGAGCGCATTGAATTTCTGGTGGATGATATGGCAAGCTTTATTGAGCTGGGAGCCTTCGCCGGTTATGAGCAGTATGAAGAACAGGGCGGATGCCCGGCTGGTGGAACTGTTGCGGGCATCGGCTATGTAAGTGGAAGGCAGTGTGTGATACTGGCCAACGACCAGACCGTTAAGGCGGGGGCCTGGTTTCCCATCACCGGAAAGAAAAATTTAAGGCTGCAGGAGATCGCCATGGAGAACCATCTGCCGGTAATTTACCTGGTTGATAGTGCCGGTGTATTTCTGCCTATGCAGGATGAGATCTTCCCCGACAAAGAACATTTTGGCCGTGTGTTCCGCAACAATGCAAGGATGAGTGCCATGGGTATCACGCAGATCGCTGCGGTTATGGGTGCCTGTGTGGCGGGAGGAGCCTACCTCCCCATTATGAGCGATGAAACGCTGATGGTGGAAGGCAAGGGCTCGATATTTCTTGCCGGTCCATACCTGGTGAAAGCTGCCGTAGGTGAAGATGTTGATGCAGAAACCCTTGGCGGTGCTGTTACGCATAATGCTATCAGTGGTATCGCCGATTATAAATTTGATACAGAGCAGGATTGTCTCAGGCAGGTGAAGCGAATTGTGAGCAGGCTGGGACATAAACCCACAGCGGGTTTCGACCGCATCGCTACAGTTGCTCCAAGTCGAGATCCGAAAGATATCTATACCATTTTCCCCGAGGGCAATACCAGGCCCTATGATATGAAGGAGATCATTGAATGCATAGTTGATGGCTCCACGTTTGATGAGTTCAAAGCTGATTATGGTAAGACTATCGTTTGCGGTTATGCGCGTATTGAGGGATGGGCTGTTGGTATTGTAGCCAACCAGCGTCTTGTCTTAAAAACCAAGAAGGGCGAGATGCAGATGGGTGGTGTTATCTATAACGACAGTGCCGACAAGGCCGCGCGTTTCATTCTCAACTGCAACCAGAAAAGAATACCGCTGGTTTTTTTACAGGATGTAACCGGCTTTATGGTTGGCTCGAGAAGTGAGCATTCAGGTATTATTAAAGATGGAGCAAAAATGGTGAATGCCGTTGCCAATTCTGTTGTTCCGAAGATCACTATTGTACTCGGCAACTCTTATGGCGCGGGTAATTACGCCATGTGTGGAAAGGCCTATGACCCGCGATTCATTTATGCATGGCCTAGTGCGCGTATTGCAGTGATGGGCGGTGACCAGGCTGCCAAAACACTTTTGCAGATACAGGTTGCTGCGATGAAAGCCAAGGGACAGGAAGTAGCGCCGGAAGACGAGCAGCGACTACTCAATGAGATCAAGGGCAGCTATGAAAAGCAAACCAGTCCATATTATGCTGCATCACGTCTTTGGGTAGACGAAATAATAGATCCGCTGCAAACGCGGCGGGTGATTGCGGAAGGGATACATGCGGCGAATCATAACCCGGTGGTGGGGAATATGAGTGTGGGGGTGTTTCAGGTGTAGTGGAGGGATGGAGGGATGGAGGGATGGAAAAAGTCTTTTAATTTGCAGGATGAAAGAAGGCTTAGTTATATACACGGATGGGGCTAGCAGGGGAAATCCGGGAAGAGGTGGATATGGAACTATACTGAAATGGGGAAGCAGGGAGAAAGAACTCTCGGGTGGATTTCGCAAAACAACCAATAACCGCATGGAGCTGATGGCGGTGATTGCGGGATTGGAAGCACTAACAAAGACAGGATTAAAAATCACTATATACAGCGATAGCCAGTATGTTGTAAAAGCTGTTGAACAAGGCTGGCTGAAGAACTGGATCGCCACCGGATTTAAGGGTGGCAAAAAGAACCGCGACCTCTGGGAACATTATTACCGCCTCGCCATGCAGCACCAGATAAAGTTTGTTTGGGTGAAAGGACATGCTGACAATCCCTACAATAACCGATGTGATATTCTTGCCACGGCGGCAGCCGACGGGCCAGGATTAGAAGTGGATGAGGTGTATGAGTCAGAAAATCCCTGACCTTAGCGTATATATATGCTCCAGAATACCATCTCCTATTTCCGGCATAGACCCAGCATCAGCATCGGGTTCCTTTTTGCAATAGCCAGTATATTATTAGGGATATGGGTGGCCGCTATTCCGCAGATCAAAACAAGATTAAATCTAACCGACGCAACACTGGGACTATCATTGCTGTTAGCACCCGTGGGTGCCTTAACCGGCGTGGCCATTTCTTCTTCGGTGTTTCGCAGGATCGCAGTTGGTAAATGGCTGGTGATCGGGCACCTGCTATATTGTGTTGCCTTCATTGCCCAGGTAACAGCTAACAGTGCGGTGATGTTGTGGATAGCGCTTTATGCAACCGGACTCATCGGCTTTCTGAATGGCGTTTCCACCAACGCAGTTGTTGACCTGCTGGAGAAAAAACATAGCAGGCATATCATGAGTACGTCTCACGGAATGTATAGTTTGGGAGGAGGCTTCAGTGCCGGCCTGGCGGCATTCTTTTACAGCATGCAGATGACAGCCTATCAGCAGATACTATTGGTAGCAGCGGCACTGATGGTAAGCATATTGCTGATGCGTAACCACTACCTCTCCTACCGGCAGATCATTGAATCGGACCAGGGCTTCCGGCTTCCGACGGGTAGTGTACTGGGACTCGCATTTATTTGCTTCGTCACTTTTATGGGCGAAGGCTGTGTGGCCGACTGGAGTGCTATTTATCTTAAGGAATCATTGGAAGGAAGCAAGGCCATCGCAGGATTGGGATTTGCAGGCTTCTCCATTGCCATGGCCATTGGCAGGTTCAATGGTGATAACTGGATACCGAGGGTGGGGAGTAAACGGATAACCATTGCCGGTAGTATCATTGCAGGTATAGGATTTCTGCTGACCATTGCATTTAAGTCGATACCCGTTGCTATAACAGGATTTACATTAATAGGGCTTGGATTCTCCTGCATTGTGCCGGTGCTTTTCAGCGCGGCGACCAGGGTACCGGGAGTAAGCGCTGTAACGGGTATCTCGGCAGTAGCCAGTGGTGGGCTGATAGGATTTCTTGCTGGTCCGTCGATGATAGGACTGGTAGCAGAACAATACAGTGTTGCCTCCGGACTAAGCATACTATTCTTCCTTACACTGGCCGCGGCTTTTGCAGCATGGAAGAACAGATATCTCTTTAATAAAAACACTGCCATCCCAGCAACCAATTATCCCGACCAGTTACTCTGATCATTTCAATCTAAAACAATAGCCGATGATCCATACTGTTGCCCTCTTCCCTGTATTGGACAAGCTACTTATAGAATGCCTGCGATCCTGCGCTGAAGAAGACTGGAAGCGGTTTACGCTGGCGAGGAAGTGGACCGTGAAAGATGTGGCGGCGCACTTACTTGATGGAAATATACGGACCATTTCCATGCTGAGAGATGGGCATTTTGGTGAGCCGCCTGCGGGTATCAATAGTTATAGTGACCTGGTGAATTATCTCAACAATTTAAATGCAGACTGGGTTGCAGCTTACAAGCGTGTGAGTACTGCGTTGCTGATAGAACAGTTGGAAAAAACAGGTCCGGAATACTGGGCCTGCATGGCATCGCTTGATCCAATGGCTGAAGCGATCTTTACGGTGAGTTGGGCAGGTGAAACAAGATCACTGAACTGGTTTCATGTTGCGAGGGAGTACACAGAAAAATGGCATCACCAGCAGCAGATCAGAACTGCACTTGGCATGCCGGAACCACTGATGGTGCCCGAATTATTCGATCCATTTATCAGCACATTATTAATGGGAATGCCCCATGCATTAAGAAACAGCAAAGCTGGGGAAGGTTCTCTTTTAAAGATGGAGATAATTTCGGCTAGTCTGCTCCGTTGGAATTGGAAAAAAACAGTTGAGGGCTGGAAACTAATTGAAGAGTATGAAGCTGGTGATGATAGAAATACTATTGCTGGTGTTAGCGAAAAGGAAACCAATGATGCAGGCAGGATTGCTACTGCCAGCATCCGCATACCAGCAGAACTCGCGTGGCAATTATTTACAAGGGCAATCAATCCCCTCGAAGCAATGGAGCGGGTAGAGATAGACGGTAGTAAGGAACTCGCGAGAGAGGCATTGGGTATGGTAGCGGTTATGGCATAAGATTATTTTACTATATTATACAAAAAACCAGCACTATGAAGTCAGCCTTTATCCCAACAATTATTGCGCTCACTATTCTGAGCTCCTGTGCAAAGACGCAGGAAAAAACAGATACTGCAACATTAGATCCCATTCAAATGGCTAAGGCAGGAGGAGGTGGCAGCGGAGGCATCGTAACCTATTTAACAGGTGATGCAGCCGACGTTCAAACAACTACCACGGGAGGATTATTGCTGATGGGTGGAAGCACAGATGTAGATGCTGCCATCCAGTGGATGATAGGCAAAAGCGGCGGCGGAGATGTTGTGGTGATAAGGTCTTCCGGTGCGGATGGGTATAACAGTTATATGTTTGGATTGGGTACCGTCAATTCAGTTGAAACGATAATGCTTGACAGCAGAACAAAAGCCATGGATGCCGGGGTAGCGCAGAAGATAAGAAATGCAGAAATGCTTTTCATTGCTGGTGGTGACCAGTGGAATTATGTAAGCTATTGGAAGGATACTCCAACGGAAGATGCTATCAACTATCTCATCAATACCAAGAAGGTTCCGGTGGGTGGTACCAGTGCGGGATTGGCAATTCTTGGCAGCAGTTATTATAGTGCATCTACCGGCTCGGTAACATCGGTGCAGGCATTGGGTGATCCCTACCATCGGTATAACACACTTGGTCATGCGGATTTTATACAGGCACCTATTCTGGCGAATACCATTACAGATTCACATTATTCTCAGCGCACCCGCATGGGCAGGCAGATAAGCTGGCTTGCACGCATGATGAAAGACAGGGCTATGCCAACTGTAAGAGGAATAGGTGTAGATGAGCAAACTGCAGTAGCCATTGAAGCAAATGGAATAGCAAAAGTATTCGGAACCAATTCGGCCTATTTCCTCTGGAACGCATCTACAGGGCCTGAAACCTGCGTAGCAAAAACTCCCCTTACCTGGAATCGTAATCAATCGGCTGTGTCAGGTTATAGAATTGCGGGATCAGCAAACGGCAATGGAAGTTTTGATCTGAATAACTGGACAATCTTTTCGGGCGGCAATACGCTTACGCATTATGTTGAGAACGGAACTTTGCTTCCATAAAATTTGGACAGGTTTAAGTATAAAAAAAGATCCCGCATTTAGTGCGGGATCTTTTTTTATGATTGGTCGGTAAAATAATATTAAGCGAGACTTGCTTTGGATTGTTTGCTTACAAAATAATATCCCCCAAAAAGTACCAGGCTGAAAACAGCAGTAGCGGCAAGGCTACCGGTGTAGAATGGAAGTGCATCGGTATAGCAATGTATGAGTCCGCCGAAAGTTTTGGGACGGTTAAAACCACCGCCTGAGATCCATACAAGGAAGTTAGAAACAAGGAAATAAACTGTTGGTGCAGCGAGTGATGCGGCGGCAACATTGATAACATTCACCTTGCGGATCATGAATCCGATAAGTGTGAGTCCCATGAAGAGAATATAATTTGTGATCTGTCCTTCGTAGAATCCGGAGATATCAGATAGTCCATTTCTGTACAATACTTCATAGAGGGCATCACTCAGGAACATGGAGAATATGGGTAATGCGAATGCCCATTTCCTGTCTTTAAGCATAGCGCCGCCAAACAATGCCATGGCAATATGGGGAGCAAAACCAAGGGGACGGGAAGGGATGATACGGTATAGAGCCGCTACAATAATCAGCAAAACGAGTGAAATGATTATAGATCTGTTCAGTTTCATAATGAGTGAAGATAGATGGCAAAAATAAAATAAAAGAGGGCTCGGGCCATTAAAGTTTTTCAGGGCCCTCAGGATGGTACCGTGGCGCGGTATAAAACCGCTCCTGTTGGGGATTCCAGCCTTATCCGGGCCTCTGCCGTTAGCAGCAGGCTACCCCCTTTATCCACAATTATGGGGTTCTGGCTTCCCGCGTTTTCTTCCTCTGCTACCAGCTTACCCTCCAAAACAATCAGTATATCGGTGGTTGGGGTGTAAAGGCTCTTGCTGCTATCCTTCTCAATAAGGAGCTGGCTGAGTTCAAAATCGGCAGCAGGGCTGAAGAACTTCTTCTCGAAACCATTCAGCGTTGTGCCCACTATCACTTTCGGCTCCACTGCATGAAAAGAAACATGCTTCAATAACTCGGGAACATCAATATGTTTGGGTGTGAGTCCGCCTCTTAAAACATTATCCGAATTGGCCATGATCTCTACATTCTGTCCCTCCAGATAGGCATGCAGAATTCCAGCATCCTGGAAGATGGCCTCCCCTTTCTGCAGAAATACCAGGTTCAGCAGGTAAACAGAAAATATTCCGCGATCGATATCCTCCCCGTTTTTAAAGGTGAGGGCTGCCCGTGCAGCCCAGAAATCGGGGGCGGACTTTTGAAGCTTTCCTGCTTCGTAAACCGGAACTATCCTCTCCAACAATGGACCAAGCCTGCGATTCACTTCCTCCTGCGACATCTCCATTACCTCTTTATACAATTCTTTATAGTCGCCATCCCCAAAAACCTCCAGCAGGAATTGCAACTCAGGAATGGAGTCGAGCATTTTATGCATGGATTGCACCGGCCTGAAACCATGCAATAGCCAGAAATCACCCAGCGCCACCATCAGCTCGGGCTTGTGGTTATCGTCCTTATAATTCCTGTTGGAAGCAGTAGGCTGTATGCCTGCCGCATTCTCTGCAGCAAATCCTTTGACGGCCATCTCCTTTGAGGGATGCACCTGTATGCTGAGCATGTCTTTTACATCGAGGATCTTCAGCAGGTAGGGCAATGTTCCAAAGGTGTTTTTCACCTTTTCTCCCAGCACAGCAGGATCATTAGCAATAAGCTCTGCCAATGATCCATCATTTTTTATCAGGGATGGAGCCTGTGAATGTGCGCCCAGCCAGTATTCCGCGAAAGGTTCGCCCTTCGGGTTGTCAATTCCCAGCAATTCAGGCAGGTAGGTGAAACCACCCCATTGATAGTGCTGAACTTTCCCTTCCAGCACAAATACTTTATTTTGATTTTTCATATGCGGGTCGAAAATACTGCAAATCATTAAACTATGCGGATTCACCTCGATACTGGCCGGAGTGGTGAAAAGCTCGCAGCCGAATGGCTTTCACAAAGAGGCTATACCATCCTGGCCTGCAACTGGAAATATGGCCGTAAAGAAATTGATATCATTGCTTCCCTTGATAATATCCTGCATTTCATTGAAGTCAAAACAAGAAGGGGCCATGGCTTTGGTATGCCGGAAGAACAGGTGACAAGAAAAAAACTAAAGAATATAAAGACAGCCGCGGAGGCTTATCTCGAAACCTTTCCTCAATGGCGAAGGGTGCAGTTTGATATTGTCAGCATCATCTATGCACCGGGGGGACATAATATTCAGCTGCTGGAAGATATTTCCTGATAGATGCGGATAAAAGGGAGCGCTATTCTTTTAAACGGGAATAACTGCTTTCATTTTTTCGACCATTCTGTGTGTGGCGGGACAATACTGTATATTCTGTTTATGCACATGCACATAGTCCACATATTTTTTTTTTGAAAGATGGGGAAAGCCGGCACAATCGGCTGGTCTCACTTCATATATGTTGCACATATTAGTCTGGAGGTTCAGGAACTGGCAGGGCTGTTTGCGATTCATCCAGTCGTTGTCTTTTTTCTCGAGGTAGAGCCATTTATCTTTAAAAGCCGCTTCCGTCATTCCGAGGTGAGCGGAGATGCGTGTGATATCTTTTTTATTGAAGGTGGGGCTCATGGTCTTACAGCAGTTGGCGCAGGTAAGGCAATCGATTTCTTCCCAAACTTCTTTTTCGAGTATGGGTGTGATCTGGTCTAATCCCCTGGGTCTTTTTGCTTCCAGTTTAGTAAGGAAGCGACGAAATTTACTCTTCGTGGTAAGCAGTTGTTTTTTAAACTTCCTGAGGTTAACGGCACGGGTATTAATTGCTGCGATCATGCTCTCCATACTGATTTTAAGAAAGCGCAATATAAAGGTTTCAATGCGTTAAATTGCTTTCCAAAAGAATCGGAGAAGAAAATGTGGGCACCCTATAAAAAAGGATTTAAGGCATGGCTGAGGCTGGAGAAATCATTATCAGACCATTCCGTGGAAGCCTACCTCCATGATCTGGAAAAGCTCACGCAATATTTACAGTTACAGGGGTGGATGTACAATCCGGATCAATTGCAGATGGAGCACCTGCAGCAGTTCATCCGGTGGGTAGGTGAACTGGGTATGACGCAGGCATCGCAGGCAAGGATATTATCGGGCATCAGAAGTTTTTATAAGTACTGCCTGGTGGAGCAGATCAGCAGAGAAGATCCGACGGTTTTGCTGGAGAGTCCAAAGTTGAAAAGGATGTTACCCGACACCCTTAGTTTTGAGGAGATAGAGATGCTTATAGGAGCTATCGACAGGAGCAAGCCTGAGGGCGAACGCAACAAGGCGATACTGGAGACCATGTATAGCTGCGGACTTCGGGTGAGCGAGGTAGTTGGACTGAAAATTTCCTGTCTTTTTTTAGAAAGTGGTTTTATACGGGTAACGGGAAAAGGTGATAAAGAAAGACTTGTACCAATTGGTGATAATGCCGTTCAGCAGATAGGGATATACCGTGAACACACGAGAAGATTTATGACCATCAAGCCCGGTAAGGAGGATATATTATTTCTTAACCGGCGGGGAGACCAGCTAACGAGGGTGATGATCTTCCTGATGATCAAAGATCTGGCGAAGGTGGCGGGCATTACCAAGACCGTTTCGCCGCATACATTCCGGCATTCTTTTGCCACCCATTTGGTGGAGGGAGGTGCCGACCTGAGAGCGGTTCAGGAAATGCTGGGTCATGAAAGCATTACCACCACTGAGATCTACACCCATCTTGACCGTGAGTTCCTGAGAAAGACCCTGCACGATTTCCATCCTTCCTTCCGCCGTTAGTAATTTCCCAGAACCTGAAATCCAACTTCATAAACAATTAAGCTTATTAGCTGTTATCTTTATCACCTCAAAATTAACCAATATGAAAAAAGCGATTTTAGCCTTCACACTTGCCTTCTGCACTTTGCAGGCGGTTGAAGCGCAGCAACTTCGTACGCCGGCCCCTAGTCCGGCAACTACTATCAAACAGGAGTTTGCCCTTTCTAATGTAGAAGTGAATTATTCTCGCCCGGCTGTGCGTGGCCGTAAGATCTTCGGCGACCTGGTTCCATTTGGAAAAGTATGGCGCACCGGAGCAAATGCTGCCACCACCATCACATTCGGTGAAGATGTTACTGTTGGCGATAAGGCGGTACCAGCAGGTAAATACGGATTGCTTACAATACCCGGACAATCAGAGTGGACCATCATCATCTCCAAGCAAACTGATGTTACCAGTCCGGCCGATTACAAGCAAGACCAGGATGTAGCCCGCATCACTGCAAAGGCCGAGACATTGCCTTTTAATGTTGAGAACTTTATGATCGTTTTCGATAACGTGAAAGCATCTTCTATGGACCTCGAGATCATCTGGGCGAATGTTGGCGTAGCCGTTCCCGTTAAGGCCAATATTGAAGAGAAGATCATGAGCCAGATCGATAACCTGATGAACAAGGATAACCGTCCATATTTTGGTGCAGCGATGTACTATATGGAAAATGGTAAGGATCTTAACAAGGCAGTGGGTTGGCTCGACAAAGCCATTGAGCAGAATCCGAATGCATTCTGGATCTACCACCAGAAAGCCAATGCCCTTGCAAAACTGGGTAAGAAGCAGGAAGCGATCGCTACAGCAAATAAGTCAATTGAACTGGCAAAGAAAGCAAAGAACGATGACTATGTTGCATTGAATGAGAAATTGCTTGCAACACTTAAATAATCAGATCCCGACCAAAAGGATTGATCTAAACAATAATCCGGCACCAAATGATTGCCGGATTTTTTTTTGTTTCACTCAACTGAGTTTTTCAAAACTAAGCCTACAGCCTATTCAGCTGATATAGGGCCGGAAGTCAGCGGGATTATATGCCGATAATATTTTATACTGTTGACCTCTTTCGTGATCCGATCGTTGCATTGATCAGTAAAGCCAGGAGAATCAGCACCATCGCTCCTACTACATTGAGCCAGAGGAAGGCGATATCCGATTTCCAGAAGAGGAGGATGATGATGGTTTCCGTGATGACGGCACTCCAGAAGGTTGCATCGCCACCTACCTTCTTAAAAAAGAATGCCACCAGGAATATACCGAGTATTACACCATAGAAAAGTGATCCCAGCACATTCACCGCTTCTATGAGGCTTCCCATATCGGTTGCGAACTGTGCTACGAATATGCAGAATACTCCCCATGCCAGCGTATACCATTTTGATATCTTGTATTCCTGTAATTCTGTGCGAGGGGTTCCCGCATATTGTTTATGGATATCGCACATGGTGCTGGAGGCGAGTGAATTTAGTGCGGCGGCGATACTTCCCCAGGCGGCAAGAAATATAACGGCAATGAGTAGTCCCACTAACCCTACAGGCATATGGTCCACCACAAATCGCAGGAATATATAGTTGGTATCATTAGTATCAGCAAGCGGCATGGCTTGTTTCAGGGCCAGTTTATACTCTGCCCTTGTGCCATTCACAAGTGCCTGGTTGGCCTGCATCGAATCAATGATCAGCTGGTTCTCCGGTGCTTTGGCAAATGCGTTTACAAGCCGTGATTGCGTTGCTGACTGTTCTTTAAAGGTGGACTCAATGGCCTTCAGTTGTTGATTAGCTGCACTATCCACTACATTTCCTGCCACTGCCTTATTAAAGAAAACGGGAGCCGGATTGAATTGGTAAAAGGTGAATACAAGGGCACCGATCAGCAGGATTGCGAACTGCATGGGCACTTTCACGATGCCGTTCATGAGTAGTCCAACCCTGCTCTCAGAGAGGCTTTTGGCGGTGAGGTATCGTCCCACCTGGCTTTGGTCGGTGCCGAAATAAGAAAGCTGAAGGAAGAATCCCCCGATTATACCATTCCAGATATTATAGCGATCGGTCCAGGCAAAGCCATTTTCATTGACGCCGCTGGTGATCACATTCAGCCTTCCCAGTTTACCACTCACTTTCAGTGAATCAATAAAACCGATACCGTCGGGAAGGAGATGCACCATCATATATGCGGCAATGAACATTCCGGTGAAGATGATGATCAGTTGGAGCTGCTGCGTATAAGCAACAGCTTTAGCTCCTCCACTAACGGTATAGATGATGAGGAGACCACCCATAAAAATATTGGTCCAGTAAATATTCCATCCCATCAATGATGATAATATAATGGCCGGGGCATAAATACTGATGCCGGTTGATAGTCCACGGCTTATAAGGAAGAGAAAAGAAGTGAATGTTCTTGTTTTTTTATCGAAGCGCTTCTCCAGGAATTCATAGGCGGTAAATACTTTGAGCTTATGAAATATTGGGACAAAGAAAATGGAGATGATGATCATTGCGAGCGGCAATCCGAAATAATACTGCACGAATCGCATGCCGTCGGTGAAAGCTTGTCCGGGTGCTGAAAGAAAGGTAATTGCACTCGCCTGTGTACCCATAATACTCAAAAGCACCAGGTACCATGGCATGCTTCTGTTACTCAGAAAATAGCCATCGAGATCTTTACTGGTTTTGCTCCGGTATAATCCATAGGAGATGATACCTATGAGAGTTGCTATCAGCACTATCCAGTCGATATAACTCATGAGAAGTATTGGGTAAAAAAATGAAAGCCTATGATCAGCAATAGCAGGAATACCAGTACAAAAATGTACCAGTGAGTCCAGGTTTTAAAGAGAGGCACTTTATCTTCTGACATGGCTAAGATCTTTTTCTGCCGGAAACGAGTCCGGCTGTTAATAATCCGATCGCCAATCCTATAATGAGTCCGATATGCACCCGTTTAATGAAGGCTCCGATCACTAATCCGAGTATCACACAAATGATGATCCCCATATCTCTGCGGGTATTATTATTGGCTGCCATTTAGAATCCTTTCTTTTGATTGAGTGCCACCAGGTTTGCCAGTAAGCGGTAAGCTCCGGGCACACCTGCAGGCAACTGCCTGAAAAATACCAATCCGGTATATACAAAATTACCTTTTCCATATCTGGCCATGATCAGGCTTCCTGAATCAGGCTTTTCACCCGGGTCACTGATACTAAAGATAGTCTCGTATCGCTTATCCCAATTGGAAGCATGGTAAATGCTCCGTTCCTGTACCCAGCCTTCAAAATCTTTATCCGTGATCTTATTCGGGAACTCCATAACCTGGTGTGAAGGTTGTTCAAATTTGATTACCGCCTTCTCATCGGTGATACGTGTTCTGGAAATATCAAAGGGATAAGGACCGATCTTGGCCTTTACGGGCCCCAGCTGGTTGGAGGTATTATACTGCACAATGAGGTTACCGCCATTATTGATATATGCCATCAGCTTATCATAATGGTTATTGAGTGATTCTCGAACATTGTATGCACGCACGCCGGTAATGATGGCATCATAACGGCTCAGGTCAGCCGAAGCCAGTGATGCCTCATCGAGGATGTCAACAAGAAAGCCCATTTGTTTCAAAGCATCCATTACCCCATCTCCCGATCCGGGTATATATCCTATTCTTTTCCCAACCGTTTTTATCTCTTCATTGATCACACGAACACTGGTTGGGAAAAAATAATGGATGGTGGGGATATGATCGTATTCAATAATTTTCATGGCATTATTGAAGCCGGTCTTTTTGCCTTTGCCCCTGATCTCAAGCCAGGGATAAACCAGGTTAGGCTTTTGATCACCTATAAGAGAATCGAGTGGGAAGGTTATTGATTGCATGGTATTCTTTACCAGCGGCAATTTGATCGGCATATTCTTTTCGCGCAGTGATTTTCCATTCTGCATTTCAAACCGAATATTTGATTCTGCCGTGTCACTCTGCGAATAACTCTTATAGGAGAGTTGTACATATTGTGGATAACGGGGCTGCAGATTACTCAGCACCACTGCGGGTTGAACGCCGGCAACCACTTGCGGCACGGTGAAAACCGGCTGGTATATTTCACCCTTTACCGGGTCAGTGAATTTATAGAGAAGGGGGTATTTCGTAGTCAGGTTTACGGCACCAACGCTAAAATTAACTGATATATCGTTGGCGATATTCTGGGGCTCACCTATCAGCAGGTTAGTCTTAACATTGAAGCTGCCGGTATCCATCTGCTCGCGTAACCAGTAGGGCTGGTCGCTCATGAAATCATATTTGACATACTGGTTGAAACTGGTACTGATCAACTGGTTATTGCTGGCTGATGGTGCAAGTGTAAATGAGGAGTCAAAAACTGATACACCGATCTTTTGAGCAGGGATGGCACTCCTGTTGATAAAGTTCAGCGTTATTCTAATGGAGTCTCCTGTTACAGCAACCTGCTGGTTGGTAACTGCTTCAAAATAGATTCCCATGCAGGCCTGGATGAGGGCATCGATCTCTTTCACCTTAACAGACTTCCAGTATTCGTCGTTAGCCTTTTGCTTAATTAAAATGCGCAGGTCAATCAGGGAATTAACACTTTGGGAAGGATCCAGTGGTTTAAAATTATTGACAATGGCATCGATCCTGTTGTTTACTTCAGGTAAACCAATCCTGTTCCAGTCGAGGATAACACCATCGGCGAGGTCAGACTGAAGAACTGCTCCATCGGTGTGGGAGAAATATTCAAAGAGTGGACCGCGTTGGCGGGGAACACCAAATCCCTGGCTCTTGTGCTGGCTTCTGCTCTCTGCCGCCAGTTCACCATATCCTTTTCCAAGGAGCGGATTAAAGCTGCCTACATCCTGTTTGAACTGGTCTTCGCGCTGTGTATTGGTATTACCGAAATTGTAGGTATTCCATAGTATTCTCTTCGCCTGCCAGGGTTTGTGAAACTGTAACTGCTCCGGAAATCTTTTTGGATCAGCAGCCGCCTTGAAAGCTTCAATAGCCAGCACTGCAGAAGCCGAATGATGTCCATGCCCTGCCCTGTCGTCGGGTGGAAAACGGGTGATAATGACATCGGGTCTGAATTTCCGGATCACCCAAACAACATCGCTCAGTATTTTTTCTTTCTTCCATACCCGCAATGCTTCGTCAGTAGATTTTGAAAATCCGAAATCGTAGGCACTGGTAAAGAATTGTTCGGCGCCATCAATACGACGTGCTGCCAGTAATTCCTGTGTTCTTACCAGGCCGAGTGATACACCCTGCTCAGTTCCTATGAGGTTTTGCCCCCCATCCCCTCTTGTTATGGAGAGGTACCCGGTACGGAATTTTCTTTCTTTAGCAAGCCACGCAAGGAGACGGGTATTCTCATCATCCGGATGTGCTGCCACATAGAGTACTGAGCCCAGCACTTTAAGTTTCTGCATTGACAGGAGTATGTCTGCTGCCGTGGGAATCTGCGGAGTCTGGGCATTCAATCCATTTACTGCTGCTATGAATAACAGCAGGGGGAGTATCCTTTTGATCATGATTTCTTATCGTGTATTTAGTTACTGACCAACCAGGAATACGGCATTGCAAAGCAGCAGTTTACCATTTTCCCAGAAGCTCCTGAATATGGGGTTATCAGCAAGATAAACAACCTGTCCCCTTCCCATATCCTGTGCACCTATCAATAAGCCATCCTTTAACTTTTCTTTCAGAACACTGCCGGTGAATCCGCTTACATAATTGTCTTTCTTGATAACCCCCACATTCCATCCGTCTTCTTTTATATACTCATAGATATTGCCGTCCTGCTTTAATGTGTAATAAAAATCAGGATAGCCAAAGCCCAGTGGATGTGTATGGTCGAGTTCAACTTTGAATATTGATCCGGGCATGCTGTTTTTCAGATCGTCGCGCTCGCGGTTTTCATATTTACGCAGGAGACTGTAATCTGCTTTTTTATCGTGATCT
The DNA here is from genome assembly GCF_000814325.1 of Flavihumibacter sp. ZG627. Lineage (GTDB taxonomy): Bacteria > Bacteroidota > Bacteroidia > Chitinophagales > Chitinophagaceae > Flavihumibacter. The sequence goes on from NZ_JPHF01000010.1 coordinate 32,718, forward strand.
TTTTTATCGTCCTCATCTTCTTTCAGCTTTATACCCCAGTCTGTTTTTGCCATTTGTGCTACAGCATTCTCGAGAGCGATGATCTTTCCACCCCTTCTTACCCAGGCTTTAAGTTCCTCATTGGTTTCTTTTTTGCTGAAGAAATCATACATACCATCGGGGAGGATAAGCACATTATACTTATTCATTCCTTCGCGTATGAAATCATTGGCGCTGGTTAGCGTAACAGGATATTCCAGTTGCTGATCAAAGAAATGCCAGAGTTCACCCATGGCCAGGGAAGAAATATTTTCACCATATAACATGGCCACCTTGGGTGCATTGATTATACGAACGCGATCAGATCCAAAATCATAGCCTTTGTCAACAAATCCGGATGCAACAGGAAATATTTTTGTACCGGTATTCTTAGCAGCTGCCTCCAGTACCTGCCTTACAGGCTTTCCTGTATTTGCTGCCTGGGTTACCAGCAGGGTACCTTTTTCAAACTGTTCCGTCCCAATATGGAATGGTTGTTCGGCATAGCGAACCCTGATCCCTTTCTGCAATACTTCTGACAGCAGGCGCGCGCTGTTGAGTCCATCCCATTTAACCGCATAAGCATACGCGTTATCGGTGAAAGTGGCTGCCGTGTTTTCTGTTGCTGTTTTATTTACCGCAGTAATATAATTGGCGACACCATATGTTTTCAATCCATACGCAAAAGGTACCGACCATGCAGTGATATCATAGGTGGCGGAATCGCTTAATTTGGATGTTCTTTCAAACAACACTTTTATAAAATTGCCTTTGGGCTGGTTAACGTTGATAACGATATCCCCTTTTTCTGCCTTGAATGATTCTGATTTACCAGTGAGATAATTCAATCCGCTGAGGTTTCCGCCGTTGGCCCATGACCAGTCTATCTGGTTACGATCGAGAAGCTCTTTCAATCTTGTGATGCGGTCTGTTCCATCATTCTTTATCACCCATGATTTGAATTCGCCGATGGGATTATTGATGGCATTATTGAAATAGCTGCGGAACTCTTTCACCACGCGGGCTGCATTCTGCGAGGTTATTTCTACCGTGCTCATACCCGTTGTATGATGATGGAGGGCCCTGTCAACAAGTGTTAGGGTATCGCCGTCTTCATTTATTATTCCAAGTCCGGCCCTGATTCCCCCCTGCTCATAGGTCATACCGATCGATCCGCTATAGGTGGGATAGGTATCACCGTAAGAAGGATAAAAAAGGTCGAATCTTTCTCTTGTAAAATACAGCCAGCCATTCTTATCAAAATACTTCGCGTGGTTTCTGCCGATCATGGTCTGGAATTCGCGCTGCCATTTACTAATGACCTCATGAAACGGTTCGGCTGCCGGTGCGAAATAGTAGGGTTCATTTATACCCTGCTCATGAAAATCAACATGAACGTGGGGAAGCCATTCATTGTATTTCTTAATGCGGTGGCGGCTTTCTACCTGGCTTTGCCATGCCCAGTCGCGGTTCAGGTCAAAATTATAATGGTTGCTCCTGCCGCCGGGCCATGGCTCGCGGTGTTCTCTTGCGATGGGTTGCGGGTTCACATTTTTTCCCAGCACGCTGGTATACCAGTTAACATAACGGTCGCGCCCATCCGGATTCAGGCAGGGGTCGATGAGAACAACAGTATTCTTCAGCCATTCTTTTGATTGTGCATTTGCAGGATTGAGTAATTCATAGATGGTCATCATGGAAGCTTCGGAGGAGGAAGTTTCATTACCATGTACATTATAACTCAGCCAAACAATGGCCGGACCATTTTCATTTGCAGCCATCCTGTCGCGCGCTGCATTGGCAAGCCTCAGGTTATTCATCCGTACCTGCTCAATGTTTGCAATATTTTCGGCTGATCCTACTGTGGCGAGCAACAATGGCCGGCCTTCGGTAGATTCACCATATTGTTCCAGCTTAACCTGTGCGGGCATTTCTTTTGCCACATGCTGGTAATACTGTACAATACGATAGTGCGGGGTATAGCGGGTACCAATTTTATAGCCCAGGAATTGGTCGGGCGATTGTAACTGCGCCATGGCCACGGCGCTTCCCACTGCGGCGGCCATCATCAGGATGATCCTTTTCATATTGCGTTCAAACATATTAATTGTAAAAAGAGTTGTGAAGCTAAGGAATTTCATTTGACGGGTAAACTGATGCGGCTATTTAAACAACAGGTGAAAAGAATCATTATTTTTAGCCCATAATAAGGTGCATGAAATATTTTCTTCCGGTTATTTATGGACTGTTACTGGTTAATGTGGTTGTGGCCCAGGAGTTGGATCCCTATAACTATTCAATACAAAAAACATTCAGGGGCAGGAATGGAGCAGTGGTATCGGCACATCCGCTTGCCAGTAAAGTGGGCGTGATGATCCTGAAGAAAGGTGGCAATGCCATTGATGCCGCTATTGCAACAAAGCTTGCCCTGGCGGTTGTTTATCCGGCTGCGGGCAATATTGGCGGGGGTGGTTTCATGGTAGCACACCTGAATGATGGAAGGAATATCACCCTTGATTTCAGGGAGAAAGCTCCGGGCAGGGCCCATCGTGATATGTACCTCGATTCTGCAGGCAATGCTGACCTTGATAAAAGTCAGTATGGTCATCTGGCGGCAGGCGTTCCCGGTTCGGTTGCCGGATTGTTTACTGCGCATACATATGCCCGCCTGCCCTTCCGTGATCTGATCGCGCCAGCAATTGAACTGGCGGAGAAAGGATATTCCATAACTGAAGAAGAAGCAGAGGGACTTAACAGTGAGCGGGAAAACTTCCTTAAATACAATACCACTACAACTGTTTTCACGAAAAATAATCCCTGGAAGGCCGGTGATACACTGGTGCAGAAAGATCTTGCCAATACACTGAGACGTATAAGTAAGCGTGGGATGAAAGGATTTTACGCCGGCAAAACAGCTAAGCTGCTGGTGGCAGAAATGAAAAGAGGTGGCGGAATTATCAGCCGCAAAGACCTCAGAGATTATAAGGCGGTGAGCAGGAATCCGTCAGCGTTTAAATACAAAGGATATGATGTGGTAACGATGCCGCTTCCATCTAGTGGTGGGGTATTATTACCCATGATGCTGAAGATGACCGAACAGTTTCCGATTGCTGAATATGGATTCCATTCGTTAAAGGCGGTACAACTGATGACGGAGATCGAAAGGCTTGCCTATGCCGACCGTGCATTTTATTTAGGAGATGAGGATTATTATAAAGTGCCGGTGGCAAAATTAACCAGCGATGCCTATATAAAGGAGAGATTGCGTTTATACAAGCCTGATACTGCGGGCAATAGCAAGGCTATCAGGGAAGGATCAGTAGAAAAGGAAAGTGAAGAAACAACTCACCTCAGCATTGTTGACAATACAGGAAATGCTGTGTCAATAACCACTACACTAAATGGTGGATATGGCGCCTGTACTGTTGTTGGCGGAGCTGGTTTTCTCTTGAACAATGAGATGGATGATTTTAGTGTAAAGCCGGGAGTACCAAATATGTTCGGTGCCATTGGCGGTGAGGCCAATGCGATTGTGCCCGGCAAACGCATGCTAAGTTCAATGACACCTACTATTGTGCTTAAAAACGGTAAGCCCCATATTGTAGCGGGAACTCCGGGAGGTACTACCATCACAACATCGGTTTATCAGACACTGGTGAATATGATCGATTTCAATATGAGTACATTCGATGCAGTTAACAAACCTAAATTTCATATGCAGTGGTTGCCCGATATCCTTTTCCTGGAAAAAGATTTTCCATTGGAGGTCAGTGCAGCCCTTGAAAAAATGGGATATGAAATCAAGCGAAGGGGACAAATCGGAAGAACTGAAGTGATAAAAATATTAGATGACGGAACTATAGAAGCTGTAGGTGACAGGCGGGGTGATGATGCAGCGGAAGGATTCTAAATAATCAAAACAATCAATGAGGAAACGAATTTTAGCAGCGGCAACCGTTATATTAATTGCGGGTAGTACCCATGCTCAATCAACCAGATGGAATGTAAGAGCAGGATGGCAGATGAGTTCTGGCAAAATGTTTGACAAGGACAATGGCAATACAACCAATGGAACATCTGTACAGGGTTTTACTGCTTCGATAGGAATGAAAGCTGATTTTGATAACCGTCTTTATTTCGCCCCAAGGCTACAGTATTCTACCAGCGGACTTAAGTTGCCTGGTGAAACAAATGGAGGTACAGAAACCTATCGTTTACATTATATTGAGATCCCCATGCTCTTCCATATTGAACTGGGGCGTGTACATCACCGGGGGCTGTATACAGAATTTGGTCCGGCGTTGGGATATGCATTTTCGGGATCAGTTAAAACCTCTGAAGGAACTGACCCACTCGTATTCAGCATGACGCAATATAATCCGGTGAATGTATCTGTGAGCGGCATTCTTGGATATCATTTCAGCAACGGTTTCTTTATAGATGCAGGATATCATTATGGATTGGTAAGTATAACCAACGGTGACACCAAGCCTAAGATGCGAACAGCGCAGGCGGGTGTTGGAATAGGATACTATTTCAGGCGTTGATATTAGAAATTCCGAAGCGGATTTCTTCTTCCGTCATATATATATTGCCGGATGTTCAGCCAGAAGGCGGTGAACAGATAGAACACGATGGGAGATCCCATGGTGAGAAGGGAAATATACATGAAGTGTTTTCGGATGGTAGCTGGTGCTATACCCATCTTGTCGCCCAGATAAGAGCAAACACCAAACACGTGCCACTCAATAAAGTGTTTGAAGTTCTTCATAATACCAAATTAGACAATTTCAACAATTTAGCAGTCGAAAAGGTTATAAAGAAAGCGGTTTTATCGGTAATTTCGCGGTGCCCATGGTTTTCCCCTGGCCCTGTTCCCCAAACAGGGAAAAGTTGAGGCCAGGATTCGAACCTCAATAAATCAAACCTCAAACATACATCGTTATGGTTTTCGACCTAGAGATGATCAGAAAAGTGTATGCCAGCTTCCCCGGCCGCGTTAGTGCTGCCCGTAAGGTTGTTGGTCGTCCACTCACATTAACAGAAAAGATATTGTATGCCCACCTCTGGCAGGGAGACGCCACTGAGTCTTTTGAAAGGGGAAAAAGCTATGTGGATTTTGCCCCTGACCGTGTAGCCATGCAGGATGCGACGGCCCAGATGGCGCTGTTGCAGTTTATGCAGGCGGGCAGAACAACGGTTGCGGTTCCTTCCACCGTGCATTGTGATCACCTGATTGTGGCCAAGGACAATAGTAAAGTTGACCTCGACCGTGCCGTGCATGAGAGTAGTGAAGTGTATGATTTCCTTGCCTCCGTTTCAAACAAATATGGAATTGGCTTCTGGAAGCCAGGAGCAGGAATCATTCACCAGGTTGTTCTGGAGAATTATGCCTTTCCTGGTGGAATGATGATCGGAACCGATAGTCATACCGTGAATGCGGGTGGACTGGGAATGATCGCGATAGGAGTTGGTGGTGCAGATGCCTGTGATGTGATGAGCGGACTTGCCTGGGAATTGAAAATGCCTAAACTGATCGGGGTAAAGCTTACCGGCAAACTCAATGGCTGGACGGCCCCTAAAGATGTGATCCTTAAGGTTGCGGGTATCCTTACCGTGAAAGGCGGTACTGGTGCGGTGGTGGAATATTTTGGTGAAGGCGCTACCAGCATGAGTTGTACCGGTAAAGGAACAATTTGTAATATGGGTGCGGAGATCGGTGCAACCACTTCCACCTTTGGATATGATGACAGCATGAGCAGGTACCTGAAAGCAACGGGCCGTGCGGAAGTTGCTACACTGGCAGATAGTATCCGCGAACACCTTACAGCAGATGCTGAAGTGTATGCCAATCCGGAACAATATTTTGACCAGGTGATCGAGATCAACCTTAGTGAACTGGAGCCACATTTGAATGGTCCTTTCACGCCCGACCTCGCAACACCGATCTCTCAGATGAAGGAGGAGGCTGCAAAAAACGGCTGGCCTACCAAAGTTGAAGTAGGACTTATAGGTTCCTGTACCAACTCATCTTATGAAGATATCAGTAGAGCAGTAAGCCTGGCGAAACAGGTGAATGAAAAAGGCCTGAAGACAAAAGCCGAGTTCATGATAACCCCTGGTTCTGAACAGGTACGTTATACTATTGAGCGCGATGGATTCCTGGATATATTCAATGGCATTGGCGCCAAAGTATTCGCTAATGCATGCGGCCCCTGTATCGGAATGTGGGATCGCATGGGTGCAGAAAAGCAGGAGAAGAATACCATAGTGCATTCTTTCAACAGGAACTTTGCAAAGAGGGCTGATGGTAATCCTAATACTTATGCATTTGTCGCTTCACCGGAAATCGTAACGGCTCTGGCAATTGCAGGTGATCTCTCATTCAATCCACTTACAGATACTTTAACTAATGATAAAGGTGAGCAGGTAAAACTTGATCCACCAACGGGGGATGAACTTCCTGCAAAAGGTTTTGATGTGGAAGATGCAGGCTACCAGGCACCAGCAGCCGATGGTAGCGGGGTACAGGTAAAAGTTGATCCGGCGTCAAAGCGACTTCAATTGCTTGATCCATTCCCGGCTTGGGAAGGAACAGACCTGAAGGGATTGAAATTGCTCATCAAGGCAAAAGGGAAATGTACAACCGATCATATTTCAATGGCGGGTCCATGGCTTAAGTTCAGGGGCCATCTGGATAATATCAGTAACAACCTTCTTATTGGAGCGGTGAATTTCTTCAATGAGAAAACTGATAATGTGAAGAACCAGTTGACGGGAGATTATGGTGCAGTGCCTGGAACACAACGTGCGTATAAAGCAGCGGGTATAGGATCTATAGTTGTAGGTGATGAGAACTATGGAGAAGGTTCCAGTCGCGAGCATGCGGCCATGGAACCTCGCCATCTTGGTGTTAGAGCTGTGTTGGTGAAGAGCTTTGCACGTATACACGAAACCAACCTCAAAAAGCAGGGAATGCTAGCCCTGACATTTGCGGAGAAATCGGATTACGACAAGATCCTGGAAGATGATAGTATAGATATCATTGGTCTCACTACTTTCTCACCAGGTGAGCCGCTGCAGATCGTTTTAAATCATGCGGATGGAAGTTCTGATACGATACTGGCCAATCATAGTTATAATGACCAGCAGATAGAATGGTTCAAAGCAGGAGCTGCATTGAATATCATTCGTAACCAGTTCGTCAGTTAATCTCCATTTAGCAAACTATAGAAGCCGCTGTAAAACATACAGCGGCTTTTTTATGTTACGGGGAAAATACCCCCCTGCCAACGTGATTAACGCCCGTTATTACCCTGGATAATGGTCTTAGATTTACAGTGTTGGGATGTTTACCTCAGATACCACTAACCATTACCTTATCAAATGGGCTTTTATTCCCTCGCACCTATTTTAGCCCCGGTCTGCCAATGGCAGACCTTTTTTTTGTGATTATTAAATCAGGCATACGGGGTTTTTCCCGTGCCAAAACGAGGAATCTCCCCTTTTCCGGGGATAGCGGGTGAACTACTTTCACCAAAGAAACGGGTTCGGTCGGTCACGGTTGTGGTAGCCTCGTGGCGCCACAGCCATACCGGCCTCTATTATAAATAGTTCAAATCAGTTGTATGGAAAAATTGCTTAGCCTTTCCATCGAAACACTTCCCTGGCTGATGCTGATTATGGCATTGCTGACGCTGGTGACCATGCTTGTGGTACTTTATCACAAGCGGCAACAGCATATCAAGATCAAGAGGAAAGAATGAAGTAGTATGTGTGCTTACTTTTCATATAACCAGGGGGCGTGAACAACAAACCCTGGTTTTTCCATGACCATTTAGTTATATTTATAATACACATTAACCTAAACCAGTTGCCATGAAAAATTTTATGCTATATCTGTTTGCAGGTATGATAGTACTAGCTTCCTGCACTTCCATCAACAAGATCGTTGACGAAGGAAAATACCAGGCAGTCCAGATCTCAGATTCTACCGCATCAGCGTATATAAGGAATTATGAAAAGAAGCCTTTATTCCGCAGTAAGTTTAAAAGGGGGATGTTTATTCCTAATGTTGTTCTCGACTCGCTGATCAGGCAGGAGGGTATTTCAGGCATATCAATTTATTATGGAAAGCACCCTGAATTCAGGAGTCCTGTTTTCATTATTTATGGATCACGTCAGCAACTCAATTACAAAAGATCTGATGCTTTTGCTGATGTTATCTATATGGTATATTATCCATGCCCCACCATCTGCGGAAATGAGTAATTTCCCTTAAGCTTCAAGAACAATGAATATATATGTGATCGGAACCCTTGTAAAATTAGCGCTCATCGTAATAGCACTGATCGTGGGTTTTATTCGTGAGGAAAATCTTAGCAATGCCAACAGGTTGTTTCTAATTTTTCTGCTTGTAGCATTGCCGGGTGAAATCATGGATGCTTTGATGGCTCGTATCTACGAAAATAATTTTCTTTACTATCATACTTACCGTCCCATATACTATGCTTTGCTGACAATTGCATTACTGGGTGAAATGGGGAGATTGAAGAATGCCCTTAAATTATCGATAGGTTTTGTATATATCGCCGCAATTTTGAATGGATGTTATCTTCAACCTCCCACCACCAGCCTTAATACGATCATAATAGTTTTAACCTGTCTCTTACTGATCATCCAGATCCTGTTTTATATAGCCCGGCTGTTTGATCGCAACAACTGGCAGGAGACCATCCACCAGTACAGTTTCTGGATTGCAATGGGCATCCTGATCAATTCTATTTCTTCCTTTCTTTCTATGGGCATTCATAACTTTCTGAGTCCTGAGGGGCAGGTTAAGGTGATCCCAATTCTGATAGTTAGTGAATGGCTCTTTTACCTTTCATTTATAATTAATTTTACATTACAGAAGAAAAGGGTAACAGGATAAATATGTTTCATGAAGCCTACCGAATTTGAGATCATTTACACCCTTGCTGCGGCGGTAATAATTATGCTGGCGTTGAGTGGGTTTGTTGTGTATTTTATATTCAGTAGTCAGAAAAGAAGGATCAGGCAGGATCATGAACAGCAGCAGCTAAAAGAGGCCTATGAGAAAGAGGTGCTAACCACACAAATTGAAAGCAGGGACCAGACCCTGCGAGATGTGAGCCAGGAGATCCATGATAATATGGGTCAGCTTCTCAGTGTGGCCAGGATCAATCTCAACATACTTGAAAAAGAACTTGACGGTCAGGCACCAGTAAAGCGCATCACCGATACCAACCAGATTCTGGCAGATGTTATAAAATATATCAGGATGCTTTCGAAGGGCTTAAATTCTGACATGCTAACCTCCTATGGCCTTCGCGAATCAATACGTTTTGAACTGCAGCGTATTGAGCAAACGGCCATGATCAATTGCCAGTTCCATACCCAGGGTGAAGATTTCAATATAGATTCCAAAAAAGAGATAGTAATTTTCAGGATGGTTCAGGAGATATTGAATAATATCCTGAAACATGCGGCAGCCACCGAGATCAGCATTTCAATGGTTTATACAGCATTGGATTTTCAACTCAGGATCAGTGATAATGGAAAAGGATTTAGTCCCGGCGATAACTATTCCCGCACAATTGAAGATGCAGGATCAGGCCTCCGTAACCTGCAGAAGCGGGCCGCACTTGTGGGAGCAGAAATAAATATTGATAGCAGTCCGGGTATGGGCACAATTATAACCATCAGACTTCCAAAAATAACAGAACATGTCACTCAATAAATCAGCATCGCGGTATATGGTTGCTATCGCCGATGATCACCGTTTAGTTGCCGAGTCGCTTTCACACCTTATAAATGATATACCTGGATTTGAAGTTATTCTCATAGGAAGTAATGGAAAGGTATTATTGGATAAACTTGCCAATTCTCCTACCCTTCCTGATATCGCTATCCTCGATATTAATATGCCGGAGATGAATGGTGTGGCAACAGCAAGGCAGCTTTCGGAGACTTATCCAAATATACGGTTGCTGGCCTTGAGTATGAATGATGATGAAACTTCTGTTATACAGATGATCAGGTCAGGCTGCCGCGGTTACCTGCTGAAAGACTGCACCCAGTCAGAACTTCAGCGTGCCATGACAGAGATCCTCGAACGCGGATTTTATTATTCAGATTTTGTTACGGGCAAATTGATACACACGATACATAAAGAAGAAAAGAATCCTGATCAATTGGTAAGGCTTACCGAGCGTGAGATGGAATTCCTTAAATATGCTGCCTCTGAAATGACCTATAAAGAGATCGCGAATTCCATGAAACTCAGCGAGCGAACCATTGATGGTTACAGGGAAGCTCTTTTTGAAAAGTTACAGGTGAAGAGCAGGGTTGGCCTCGTTCTTTTTGCGATACGTGCGGGCTGGGTGAAAGCCGACCGAACATGAGAAAAAGAAGAAAAGTGAAGCGGATAAATTATATCCGCAAGGCACTTGGTCCCAGTCTTATTACAGGTGCCAGTGATGATGACCCATCGGGAATAGCTACCTACACACAAGCTGGCGCACAGTTTGGAACTTCACTACTCTGGACTGCCATAGTAACTTATCCCCTGATTGCAGCTATCCAGGAGATGTGTGCAAGAATTGGAATGGTAACAAAGATGGGACTTACGGGTATTATTAAGCGCTTTTATCCCAGGCCGGTACTTATACTTGTAATTGCAATAAGTTTCCCTTCCGTAATTTTAAATATTGGTGCCGATATCGCTGGAATGGGCGCAGTGGCAAACCTTCTTTTTCCCGAACTCCCCGGATGGTTCTTCTCGGTGCTTTTTACCATTTTACTCATATATAGTATCATCAAATGGAACTATAAAAGAATCAGTGCTGTGCTGAAATGGCTTTGTATTTCATTGTTCACTTATATTTTTATTCCATTCATTACCCATACAAACTGGCAGGCTGCTCTTTACAGCACTTTTATTCCCAAAATACAAATGAATGCCGATTACCTGATGGCCATTGTTGCGATACTGGGTACAACTATTTCGCCTTACCTGTTTTTCTGGCAAACCTCCATGGAAGTTGAAGAGGTAAGGGAGCAACATATTATCGTTGATAAGAGATCGATCACTGCAATGCAATACGATATAAAAGGGGGAATGTTATTCACCAATATTGTTTTCTATTTTATTATTCTGGCGGCGGCCAATGTATTATTCAGCGCGGGCATTCATAAAGTGAATACGGTAGAGGAAGCTGCTAAAGCTCTTGAGCCCCTTGCAGGGAAAACAAGCTATATACTTTTTGCGATGGGGGTGATTGGAACCGGACTCTTAGCCATCCCCATTCTTGCGGGCTCATTAAGTTATATGATGGCAGAAGCATTTAACTGGGAGGAGGGGCTCGATAAAAAATTTCATGAAGCAAAGGGATTTTACTTCACTATGGCGGTTTCACTTGTATTGGGATTATTGATACAGGCACTTGATATCAACCCGGTTAAAGCACTTCTTTATACCGCGGTTTTATATGGCATAGTGGCACCTATCCTGATTGGAATCATTCTGCATATCTGCAATAACAAGTTGATTATGGGCAGGTATACAAATGATCGTTTAACCAATATTGTGGGCTTCTTTACCCTGACAATTATGACTGTAACGGCAATATTATTTCTTGTACTTTTATAGATGGACATAAAAAAAGGCCGGCAGCGCCGGCCTTTCATATAGTTATGTATGAAAAATTACTGGCTAACCTTGAACTCCACGCGACGGTTCTTTGTGCGTCCCGCAGCAGTTTCATTATCAGCAATTGGTTGATCCTGGCCCAGTCCAATTGTGCTCAGCCTGTCTTCCGTAATACCTTTCTTAACGAGGTAGGCTTTCACTGAAGCAGCACGCTTTTCACTCAGGACCTGGTTCTTTTCGGGTTTCCCGGTATTATCGGTATGACCGGCGATCTCCACTTTCAACTGCGGATATTGCTCATTAAGAATTCTTGCAGCTTTGTCGAGCTCCTTTCTTGCCGTGGCAGTGAGGGTTGAACTACCTGTTACGAACTGAACATTGGAAGCATTGAATTTTGAAGCTTCCAGCATTGGGCATCCGCCGTTTTCAGATGGTCCTGCAAGGTCGGGGCAACGGTCTTCTTCATCATTAACACCATCATTGTCCCTATCGGGAATTGGACAACCCTGGTAACGCGCTAAGCCGGCAACATCAACACATTTATCTTCTTCATCATTTACGCCATCCTTGTCAGTATCTGGAATGGGGCAGCCATTGTATTTTGCTATGCCCGGAACTGAAGGGCATTTATCTTCTTCATCGTTGATGCCATCCTTATCAGAGTCAGGAACCGGACAGCCCTCATATTTTGCAGTACCTGGTTCTGTTGGGCATTTATCTTCAGGATCATTGATGCCATCCTTATCGGTGTCAACAACTGGTGGCGGAGGTGGTGGGGGAATAACTTTTGGTTCAGCCTTTGCACCAAACTTATATCCAAGAGAAAAGTTAAGCGCCCGGTCTTTCCACTCAAACGGATCGCCATCCCTCCTCATATTGGTAAGTCCATAAATATAGCGAACACCAAGCACCCATTTTTGATGAGGCCATACTTCTAATCCACCCGTGGCAGAAAAATTGGAGCGATTCAGATCATCAATATTGTTGGTTGTCTCATTGTTGACCTCGCCCCTTGAACTCATAAGAAGGTCCATCTGCGGACCAGCCAAAAAGCTGACTTTATCGCTGACCCAATATTTAAGTAAAACCGGGACGGATAGTTCCTGGAATCTTTGATTGATATCTTTTCCGGCATCTTTGATTTTGGCACCCATCACTGAGTAAAGGATTTCGGGTTGAATGGCCAAACGGCTGCTTACCGGAAGGTTCGCAAATAATCCACCCATGGGACGGAACATAAAATCTGATTCAATACCCACTGGTTGATCACCTGTCATTTTAATAGTGGACAGATTTGTACCAAGTTTTATACCCAGGTGGGAATCATTACCGCCCTCTTGTGAAAAGGCGATCATTGATAACAATGGCAATATTGCCGAGAGTAGTATTTTTCTCATAATAGCTGGTTTTGAATCGTTTTAACAGATCTTTTAATTAATAACAGATCCTTGATTTTCATACAAAAATACATGATAAACAGAAAATTATTGGAAAAGGTTGTCAAAGAGTTAGTAAATCTACTTTATAACGAGTGTGGTTGACCGCAATTCTATAAAAATCTAATTAACTGGAACAGTCTTTGAATATAAAGGGATGTACAAAACATTCACTTATGAAAACAAGACTTTTTGCCCTGGCAGCTGGTATCGCTGCATTGACTTTTACAGCCTGTAACCAAAACAACGACGGTGATCCGGAGCAGGCCCGGCTGGAGATTCGACTGACGGATGCTCCAAACCCCAATATTGCCGAGGTTTGGGTTGACATTAAAGAGATCCAGATCAATTCTTCTGAAACGGGAGAATGGCAAACATTGCAGAATATTTACCCAGGGGTTTATAACCTTCTGGAACTTACAAACGGAAAGGACACATTATTAGCTGATGCAACTATTCCTGCCGGCCGGCTTGATCAGCTCAGGCTTATCCTTGGTGATGACAATTATCTCATTATGAAAGACGGAACCAGGAAAGACCTTTCAACGCCAAGTGCACAGCAATCTGGCCTGAAGGTGCAGATCAAGAATGATCTTCAGGGAGGTGTTCTTTACAGACTGATCCTCGATTTCGACGCAGCTAAGTCGGTGGTGGAAGCTGGCAACAGTGGAAAGTTCAACCTGAAGCCGGTAATAAGGGTAATTTCTTTTGTTCCATCAGGAGGCATCGCGAAAGGTTATGTTGATCCCGGTACAGTTCTTACTACCATATATGCTTTGAAAGGTTCTGATACCGTTGCTACCACATCTACGGACCAGGGAAATTACCAGTTCTACGATATACCATCAGGCGATTATCAGTTCCATTATTATGGCCCTGAAACCTATGAGATGGCAGAGAAAAACGTTGCAATAACTTTGGGTCAGATCACTGTTGTTGATACAATTAAACTGGATATGAAATAAGATCTGATCTTCCAATAAAAAAAAGTCCGGCACTGCCGGGCTTTTTTTATGCTTAATATTTCACTTCGGCAGTGAATCTGGATTCTCCTGATCCCAACTCTGCCGCTGCTGCATTACTTATCCGGATTATCAGTCCGGCATTCTCTTTTATATCAGAAAGATTTCCCAACACTTTCGCATACACCGAGCGGTTAGTTGTTCTGTTGGTTACCAGTACAATGGTTCCAACAGCAACATTATCCATCAGGGCATAATATTTACCGTCCTTCCAACCACTTGTACTACGGAAAATATTGCCTGCTCCCTGTATTGATTTCGCCCCGTCTTCATACTGCCGGCGGAAATATCCACCGTTAAAATCAATTGCTGCCCCGCCACCTGCAGCATTATCCTCGCGTTTCAAAACCGGTGCAGGTTCCGGATTAGAGACAGGCTGCTTTTTATCGGTATCAACTGATACGATCTCTTTCGTTTCACGGGGTGGTGCAACCGGTGCTTTAGGAGAAGTAGTTACTGCATTCTCCTTTCGCGGCGTATAATCAGTTGTTGCGAGAGCTGATTGATCGCGTTTCACCTTCAGGTGACCCACTATAAGTTTCATTCCCGCCTTCACATGGTTACGGTCTAATTTATTCCATTTCTCCAACTGCTCTATAGGAACCTTATTATTATTGGTGCTGATCCGGAACATCCACTCTCCTTCCTTCACAAGGTAGTAAACAGGAACAAGTACTTCATCAGCTGCTTTACGATCGTTCTGTGAAAAATTAGATGCTACCAATGGCACTTTTACAAGTTGTCCAATTGAAAGTCCCTTTGTTATATCAGTATTATTGAGGGGTGCGATATCACGGGGACTAAGATTATACAGTCGGCCGAGGCTATACCATGTTTCTTTTGGCTCAACCTTATGCTGAACGAAGAGACTGTTTCCAGATTTTTGTACCATTAGATCAGGTTGAGCAAAAACCGGAATAGAAAACAAGAGTGCAATAGTATAGAATAACGGTTTTGGAAGCATAGGAAATGAAATTTAAGCCTTGCAAATATGCAGGATTATCGGCAAAATTGAAGCCAAATTGGCGTTAAGCTGGTTTTAATATCCGCCATTCCTTAGGATAATAATTATTAATGCGGTTGGTGAGCACCTTAATCCAGCCCATAGGATGATTTTTGTAGCGTGTAATAGTCCAGCCTTTAGGGACGTCGCCAACCCGGATCTCTTCCTTTCTCAGGAACTGTAAAGCAAGGTCCCGATCAAGTTCTATTGAGGAAATCGAGGGGTTTGCCAGCGTGCTGAGTGCAAGAGAATGATCCGGGATAAGTTCTTTGCCTACCATCTTACCCATTGTAATGCCGGCCCTTTTTATATATAGACTTTGAAGCTGAAGAAGGGTTTCTTCCATCGGTTGGGTTAAGGCCAGAATGGAATCGTTGATTGAAATAAATCGCATATCCTTCACAGATAGCCATCTCTCCAGTATTGGATAACTGCTTTTAGCAAGCGTTTCCCATTTAGGTGCGGCTGGCTTCTTTCTGAATGTATCGCCGCCTGATGTTTTTTTAAAAACTCCCAGGTAAAATCCTTCTCCTTTTAAGTTATAGGGATAGAACCTGTAACCTGTCGCATTATGTTTGGGGCTGTTGGAACTAACGATATTCCAATCGCTTTCAATTGATAAGGGAATTGATTCGGCATTTAATTCCTCTATGATGAAATCTGCGATCATTTCATCCTCTTCAACCGAATAAGAACAGGTAGCATAAACAAGTATTCCATCTTCTTTTAATGATGGCCATATATCGGCAAGTATACGTTGCTGGCGCTGGCTGCATAGCGCCACGAGGTCTGCACTCCAGTTTTCAGCAGCCGATGCATCTTTTCTGAACATTCCGCTACCGCTGCAGGGTGCATCTACTACAATTGCGTGAAACAGTGCATTAAACCTGGAAAAATCGCGAGGGTCATTGTTGGTAACAATCACATTCGCACCACCCCATTTGGTGATATTCTCTTCAAGGATAGCAGCCCGCGAACGGATCACTTCATTACTCACCAATACCGAACCGGGCGACAGTACTGACTGGATATGGGTCGACTTGCCACCGGGTGCGGCACAGAGGTCAAGTACTTTCAATGGTACTGAGCAATCGAGGGTTTGCTTCAATGCCTGTTCAAGAAACATACTACTTGCTTCCTGCACATAGTAAGCACCTGCATGTAATAATGGATCGAAAGTATAAAAAGGACGTTCATTAAGATACCATCCGTTGTTGCACCATGGCACAGGAGATTCAACAGAAAAACTTAGATCAGAAAGATCATTTAATTTGGCGGGATTGATCCTGATAGAACTGATCTGTTCATCCGAGGCATGTATATTGCAAAAAGCATCTGCATTAAAGCCAGGAGCATTTTCAAAAGCCTTGCAAATAGAAGGTGAAATTATCAAGCGAATTTGTTAAGAATACGAATTTACGAGGTTTAGAGATTCTTGATCTCTGCCGTAAGATCCTGTAATACTTTTTTAGCATCTCCGAATAACATGGATGTGCGGGGGCGGAAGAAAAGTTCATTCTCAATTCCTGCATAGCCCGGTTTCATACTTCTCTTATTAACGATACATGTTTTTGCAAGTTCCACTTCCAGGATGGGCATGCCATAAATGGGTGAACCCGGATCTGATTTTGCAGCTGGATTCACCACGTCGTTTGCACCCAGAACCAGCACAACATCAGTTGTTGGAAATTCTTCATTTGCTTCTTCCATTTCATGCAATTGCTCGTAGGCAACATCGGCTTCAGCAAGGAGAACATTCATATGGCCGGGCATTCTGCCAGCAACCGGGTGGATGGCATACTTCACATCTACACCTCTTGATGCCAGTAGTTTTTCCAGTTCGTGGCAACTATGTTGTGCCTGGGCAACGGCGAGGCCGTAACCCGGCACTATCATAACCCTGTTGGCATAACTAAGGAGAATGGCCGCATCACTCAGGTTGATCTCTTTAAAGTTTCCCTGCACCTGGCTTTTTGCTGTGCCAGCTGCAGAGGCACCAAATGAGCCGATCAATACATTCAGCAGTGACCTGTTCATTGCCTTGCACATTAGGATGGTTAGTAATGTACCTGCTGCACCAACCAGGATCCCACCTGTGAGCATGGCTTTATTGTTATACAGGAAACCGCCGCATGCTGCAGCCACGCCGGTAAAAGAATTGAGCAGTGAAATTACCACGGGCATATCAGCACCTCCAATGGGTAAAACAAAAAAGACACCATAGAGAAGGGAAAGAACAAGGATAAGATAGAATACCATATTGTTTGCGTTCTGGTAAACACCCGCCATCCAACCTGCAAGACCCAGAACTACCACGAACAAAACTATATTAAAAATATGCTGTCCCTTAAATGAAAAATCATTGATCCTTCCATTCAGTTTAGCCCATGCGATCATACTTCCGGCAAATGATATGGCACCAATAACCAATCCGGCCAGTATGATCGCCATTTCGGAAAACCAGGCAGAATAACTTGCGCTGGCAGGAAAAATATCATTAAGTGTAATGCCGGCCGACTGGTAGATCTCATGAGAGAGATGGTTAAATTCCACAATTGAGATCAGTGCAGCGCAGGCACCGCCCATTCCATTGAATAATGAAACCATCTCAGGCATCGCAGTCATTTTGACCTTGCGTGCAGCCATAGTACCAACTACAGAGCCAATGAAGAGTGCGGCAAATATCCAGCTATAATTTCCAAGCTTTGTTCCGGTATCATCTGTATAAAGAAAGATGGTTCCGAATATAGCAAGCGCCATACCGGCTGCTGCTATCAGATTACCCCTCCGTGCTGTGGATGGGTTTGACAGCATTTTTAGTCCTGTTATAAAACTAACTGAAGCAAGAAGATATATTATTGTAAGAACAGAAAACGCCATGGATCATTTTTTATGTTTGAACATTTCCAGCATCCGGTCGGTCACAACAAAACCACCAACAACGTTGAGTGTTCCGAGGATAACTGCGAGGAAGCCCAGTATCAGTGCGATATAGTTATCCGATTCAGCCTTTCCCATAACGATGATGGCACCTATGATAACCACACCATGGATAGCATTGGCGCCACTCATGAGCGGGGTATGCAGCACGCTTGGCACTCTGCCGATGACTTCGATTCCAAGAAAGATCATCAATATAACTATGTATATATATTCCTGGTGAAGTGCAATTTTTTGAAGTAGGGTTTCCATATACATTTAATTAATTAAGCGCCCTATCTATCAGGCTGAAGATTTTAATCGTTCGTTGGTGATATTTCCTTCGAAGAGTATGCAGGATCCTTTCACCAGGTCATCTTCCCAATTCAGGAATAGGCTACCATCTTTGGCAGATATCAGCTTGATAAAATTCATCAAATTCTTTCCATATAATTTACTGGCATCCGATGACATGGTGGAAGGAAGATTGGAGTTACCGATTATGGTAACACCATTATGAACAACCGTAGAGTTGTTAACTGTAAGTGCAGTATTTCCTCCTGATGCCGCTGCCAGGTCAATGATTACTGATCCGGCGCGCATGGATTCTAACATTTCCTTTGTTATCAATTGAGGGGCTTTCTTACCAGGTATTTGTGCGGTAGTGATAACTATATCAGCTTTAGCAATGCTTTCGGCGATTCGCTGTTTTTGTCTTTGCTGAAAATCTTCATCCTGTTCAACAGCGTATCCACCGGCCTTGCTGGCATCGGCTGCACCTTCTACCTCCACAAATTTTGCACCGAGGCTCATCACTTCTTCTTTCACTGCGGGTCTTGTATCAAACACTTCCACAACTGCTCCAAGTCTTCTTGCAGTGGCAATAGCCTGGAGGCCGGCAACACCTGCACCCAAAACCAAAAGCTTAGCAGGTGCTATACTTCCGGCGGCAGTCATCAGCATGGGGAAATATCGTCCATAAGTATAGGCACCAAGCAGTACGGCCTTATAGCCCGCAATATTTGCCTGCGAGCTCAGCACATCCATGCTTTGTGCACGGGTTGTACGAGGAAGCATGTCGAGGCTGAAACAGGTGATCCCGGAATCAGCCCATTGCTGAATGAGGTCGGTTCGGTATAAAGGCTGGAATATACCAATAACCGCAGTACCCGATTTCAGGGAAGCAAATCCTTCTTCAGGGGGATGAATGCAAAGCAGAAGTTGTGCATCATATATTTCTGTCCTGCTTTTCAGCAATGCCCCTGCCTGCAAGTATTGATCATCGGAAGCGAAGGCAGATTCTCCAGCACCCTTTTCAACCCATAACTCATTCCCTTGTTTTATAAGTGCTGAAACGGCTTCAGGCAGAAGAGAAACTCTGGCTTCAAAAGAAGGCTCTTTCAGTACGCCAATGATCATGCGGTCAGTTATTGTTTACGCTGACAATTTAAGTGTTATTGCGCATAACAGGAAACGTGAGAATATTATTTCTCAGAAACGTATAATGAAATGTTGCTTCGATTTGAATTCGGGTCTGAAAAAAACAAAGCCCAGGAAAAAAAGATCTATTGTACAACTGACACCAGCATGATTGCGGATATCATTCCAGGCGGTTTCCATCTCCTTACTCCAGTGAATATCATCGAGAACAATTATACTGTTATAGTTTGAAGAGGCCAGTAACTGCCTGAAATACCGCATAGTTGGTTCATAGCGGTGATTGCCATCTATATAAGCGAAATCCACAGTTCCTATTCTGTTCAACAAAGGAGCAAGCGTATCATCAAAATTACCACTGATCTGTTCTACATTGGAAACTCCAGCTTCATCGAGGTTTTGTTTTGCAGCAGCTGCTATAGCAGGTGCGCCTTCCAGTGTATATAACTTTCCATTTATATTTCCAGACGCCAGGTAGGCAGTGGTAATGCCTAAAGAAGTACCTAACTCTATCATTAAGGATGGCTGAAAATAATTAACCACGCGAAATAAGAGTTTTGCAAGCCGAGGAGGTTTAGCTGCGTTTTTTGCGATGGAGACAATGCTTCTCTCCCTACCCCCTCCCCTTCCCGCGCCCGCACCCAGGTCTTCCACAACAAGTTGCCTTTGATCATTCAATAATCTGCTCCTGATCAATTCGATCCGCCCATAACAATTGTATTTTCTGTTATCATTTAAAACATCGCGGATAAAGCTGAACACAAAGGGTGAATGTATACCATGACCTTTGCCATTTCCTGCGCGGATCAAATAACGAATGTACCGTACTGCGATAGCAGGAAAACTATAGGGTTTACTTGTAGTCATTTTATTACTGCTTCCTTTCCCAGATCTCGAAACTGTATGAAAAGGCATGACGTTCATCTGCTGTAAAATCAAGTCTGGAATGCATCTTCCACTCTCCCTCTGGTAGTTCAGGAAAAGAGGTATCCCCATCAATAGTTGTATGCACGCGGGTTAAATAAACCCTGTGGCATATGGGTAGTGATTGCCGGTAAATTTCCCCTCCGCCGATAATATAAACCTCCAGTGCATCGGTTGACGCTGCGGCTTCCAGCGCGGCATGAAGGCTATTGGCTGTAGTAGTGCCTTCGGCAGTCCAACCCTCTTTATTAGTTACAACAATATTAGTTCGGCCGGGCAGAGGCTTGCCAACGCTTTCAAATGTTTTCCTTCCCATGATCACCGGCATACCCCAGGTAGTGTTTTTAAAAAACTTAAGGTCATTTGGTAAATGCCATAACAATTTATTGTCCTTTCCTATAACCTGGTTATCACTAACGGCAACAACAATATTGACGGTAAGGCCTGCAGGGAGGTGGTTGCGGGATAGCATTTGTGGTGTTGAATTATTCACTGCCTTTTTTATAAAAATGGTTACACAGCAACCGGAGCTTTAATGCCGGGGTGACAATGATAATCCAGCAGCTCAAAATCTTCATAGCGGAAGGAAAAAATATCTTTCACCTCTTTGTTCAGATTCATTTTAGGAAGAGGATAGGGCTTGCGTGACAACTGAAGATTAACCTGATCAAGATGGTTGTTATAAATATGTACGTCGCCAAAAGTATGTATGAATTCACCGGGCTCAAGGTCACATACCTGCGCCATCATCAGGGTTAATAATGCATAGGATGCAATGTTGAACGGCACTCCCAGGAATGTATCGGCAGAGCGCTGGTATAACTGGCAGCTAAGCCTGCCTTCGGCTACATAAAACTGGAAAATGGTATGACAGGGCATCAGGGCCATTTCCGAAAGCTCTCCAACATTCCAGGCACTGACGATCATCCTGCGGCTATCAGGATTTGTACGAAGTTGCTTCACCACATCTGCAATCTGGTCAATAACTTTTCCCTCCTTTCCTTCCCAGCTCCGCCATTGCTTACCATAAACAGGTCCGAGGTCACCATTTTCATCAGCCCATTCATCCCAGATACTTACGCCGTTTTCTTTCAGATAGGCGGTATTGGTAGAACCATTAAGGAACCAGAGCAATTCATGGATAATACTCCGCAGATGAACTTTTTTTGTAGTCACCAAAGGAAATCCATCCTGCAGGTTAAAACGCATCTGGTATCCGAAGCAACTTATTGTACCCGTGCCGGTGCGATCAGATTTCCGGGTGCCGTTATTGAGGATATGCGTTAACAGATCGAGGTATTGTTGCATGGCTGCAAGTTAAGGAAATGAGGGATTGTTGATTTGAGCAAATGATGACTGTGAGCAGTATGTGAATTGCTTATTTTTGTACCATGGCAGAAGACCTATTAATACTCAAAGGAACTAAAAAGGAACAGTACGAATCGCTACTTCCCCAGATCATTGGACTCCTGGAAGGCGAAACCGACCTGATCGCCAACCTGGCCAATATTTCTGCTGCGCTGAAAGAGCAGTTCGGATGGTTCTGGGTGGGATTTTATCTGGTAAAAGTGGATGAGCTTGTATTGGGACCTTTCCAGGGCCCCGTTGCCTGTACAAGAATCAGAAAGGGTCGTGGCGTATGTGGCAGCAGCTGGCAGCAGGCAACTACCCTGGTGGTTCCTGATGTGGAACTGTTCCCGGGGCATATTGCCTGCAGCAGCCTTTCCAGGTCGGAGATCGTGGTTCCGCTAATGCATAATGGAACGGTTGTTGGTGTGCTTGATGTTGACAGCAGCGAATTAGACCAGTTTGATGAAACCGATAAATTATATCTTGAAAAGATAGTATCCCTGATCAACTGGTAAAAATATACTTACTGCTCAGGCTCCTACCGCAACCATATTATTTTCAGGCTGCACTATTGGCTGGCTTAATCGAATCACCGTATTCTCTTCCTCTAATACATTTGAAAGTTGTGCATGAATAGTACTGAGCATTTCTTGTTTCTGTTTTAATTTCCTGCTCATCTCCTCCAATGCATTTTCCTGGAGACGAATAATCTCCTCCTGGTTTATTATTTTCTCTTCCGCAATTCTCAACGATTCCTGGTTACTCTGCAGTTGACGTAGCTCTTCTCTTAATAATTCTGTTTGCTGTAATAATTCATTTGCCCTTGAATCAGCCTGTGAAGCCTGATGAACAATCTCCCTGTCGCGTGCTTCCAGCTCGTGGAAGTTCCGGATTCGCTGGCTGAGCTGGTTCTGCAGAAATTCAATCTGCAGCTGTTTCTCATGCAGCATATCTTCCAGGTAACGGTGATCTGTTTCTGTTGATTTTACTTCATTTTCCATATGATTGTTTTTGATTTCATTGTTATTGTTTGTATGCACCAGTGAATCATAAGATTGCTGGAGAACTTCATATCTGTTCTGAAGATCTTCATACATGGAGAGGCTGCTTTGAAGCCGTTGCCGGTTATTGTATAAATGCACCAGGGTGTTATTACGTATGTAAGGAGGCTGGCCTTCAAGAGGAATAATTGTTGATGGTTCCTGAAGAATAAGAGCAGGTGGCGGATCCGCATCTTCAGCCATGGCTATGGATTGCTTTTTGTTGCGGTAATGTAGCCAGCATATCATACCAAGTGTTAACAGGATTATAGGCAGGCTTATCAGGCCAACGATCTGTAAAAATCGTCCAACCTCAAATGTGGAAACCAGTAAATGAAAAGACATAGAGACAGTTTAGCGTAGCATTATACTCATGCAGCAAGGCTTTCCGGTGATTATTTGGCTATAGTAAATACGGCTGGGGAATAGGAAGGGCAAAAAAAATGATCCGTTCTAACAGATCATTTAAAACAACAATAATACCAAAATCAAATTATGTGAATAAACTCAGCCGGCGGACTTTCTTCTTGCAAGTTCTTTTTTAATGAGTCCAAGCTCACGGCCGGTATGTCCGGCAACAGAACTGTTTTCCTGCGCCCGGCGCATGAGGTAAGGGATAACATCCTGAATGGGTCCGAATGGGAGGTATTTACTAACGGCATAGCCGGCCTTTGCCAGGTTGAAAGTAATATTATCACTCATGCCGTACAATTGGGAAAAATGAATATGGTCATGATTGTGTGCAAGTGCCTTACGCTCCATTAACTGAGTAGTATATAAATTACTGAATTCATTATGTGAAGCAACTATAACGGCTATCCTTTCTACATGTTCAACACAAAATTCGACGGCGAGATTATAATCACGGTCGCATGCTTCCTTATTAGGCTGGATGGGTGATGAGTACAACATTTCAGCGGCACGTTCTCTTTCCTTTTCCATGTATGCACCTCTTACCAGTTTTGCTCCCAGCACAAAACCCTGCTGCTCTGCGGCATTATAACTGTCTTTGAGAAACTGTAAGCGATCTATCCTGTAAAGTTGCATGGTGTTGTACACTACCGCAACCTCTTTGTTGTACTTTGCCATCATCTGCATCGTTAATGCGTCAACAGGATCCTGTATCCAACTTTCCTCTGCATCTATCAGCACGCCAACATTTAATTCGGCAGCCAGGCTACAGATTCTATCCATCCGCCCTACTACTTTATCCCATTCTTTCTTTTCGTTATCTGTAAGTACTTCTGTATGTACTCTTCCTTCAAAACCGCTTTTGGTAGCTGATGCCGCATCAAGTTTTTCCAGGAGGCCGGTACGTGCGAGTCCGGTTACCTTTATACTCATGAAGGGTATATTAGGTTGCGTTGCTGCATACCTTATAACCTTCATGAATTCTTCCCCCGCGTGATCCAATCCTTCCTCACCATAATCTCCCCCTTCCACACCATAATCGAGAATTACCTGCACATGGTATCTGGCCATGGTATTCACAACAGGCGCGGTTTCTTCCAGTGTTTCGCCACCCACAAATTGTTCAAAAATGGTATTTCTTATCAGTCCCCTGATTGGCAATCCGGCCCGGATAGCCCATGGAGTTATACTGGTTCCCAACTTCACCAGCGTCTGGAATCCCATGCTGGTAAAAAGGAAACTTGCTTTACGAAGCGACTTCTCAGATTTATAGGCAAATGCGTTCTCAGTATTGTCGAAAGAAATCAGGGGTTTTGGATCCATGGCGCGCAATTATGGCCGCAAAAATAAGGAGAAATATGTGGGCATTACAAATACAAAGAGCTGAGTTTGATCATATAGCCTGGTGATTGAAAGGCTGTAACACCATTTCACTAACAACACCGCTCAGGGGCTGCTGGCAAAGGAACCAGATTGCCCTTGCAGCTTCTTCTGCCTGTACCATCTTTTCACGCTGTACACGCAGGTCAATATTATCCCAGAAGGCAGTATCAACGCCACCAAGGAAAATATTTGTAAACCTGATCTCTGTACGTTTTACTTCTTCCCGTATACTTTGTAACATCCCTACCAAACCATACTTGGATGCACTGTATGCGGCTGCTCCCGCCATCGGTGTTTTACCCAATACGCCGGGGATATGAATGATCAGCCCTTTTTTCTGGTTCTTAAAATCAGGGAGAAAAGATTGTAATATCAGAAACGGTCCAATGAGATTAGTGTCAAGCGATCTTCTTAACTCTTCTTCCGAAAGATTATCTATGGTCTTGATAATTCCAATACCTGAGGCATTCACCAGAATATCGATACGATCGAATACATCAAAAAAACGTTGGTGAAGTGCATTAACTTCCTTTATCCGGGTGAGGTCGGCAACGGCAATATATTTTTCAGCGAGTTTACAATCTGATGCCAGCGCATTTAGTTTATCCGCATTTCTTGCAGTAAGAAAAAGGTTTGCGCCGCTGGATGCAAGTAACCTGGCCGTATGTGCTCCAATACCCCCGGTTGCGCCGATAAGTAGTACGTTCTTTCCCTTTAAAGATTCCATGTAAAATTTATAGCTATCAACAATGACCCGACGCTTTTGTTGTTCAGACTAATGGGATTGGTTTATTTTGTGTATTCATTCCTTAGCATGAAGATTACACATACCGATATCTACCGTTACAGTATTCCGATGCATCCTTTCACCATTGCCACCGGCACAATGGAGCATGCGCAGAACATTTTCATCCGTATCCATACTGATGAGGGAATCTATGGAGTGGGAGAATGTTCAGCATTCCCAATGATTGTTGGAGAAACACAAAACACCTGTTTTGTGATGGCGAAAGATTTTGCTTCATTATGGAAAGGACGGAACGCTTTACAGATAGAAGAAAGGATGGAAGAGCTGCATTGGTTCACTGCCGGCAATTCAACCATAAAGAGCGCCTTTGATATGGCTTTATATGATCTTGCCGCCAAAGCCGCTTCCAAACCACTATACCAATTGTTGGGTGGAAAATCTTTAAAGCTTATGGAAACGGATCTCACCATTGGAATCAGTGATCCTCAAAACATGGCATTGCAGGCAACGGATTTTATTAATCGTGGCGTTCGTATTATCAAGATCAAACTTGGCAGGGATCCCGATACGGATATTGAAAGAGTGAGGGCCATCCGTGAGGTAGCCGGACCAGCAATTCAACTCCGCATAGATGCAAACCAGGGATGGGAACCAACTGCTGCCACCAGGGCGCTGGTGGCCATGGCTGAATATGATGTACAATTCTGTGAACAGCCTATGCGAACCTGGAACGACGCCTTGCTTCCGGAATTAAAGAAGCTGAGTACCATCCCTATTATGGCTGATGAAAGTGTTTATGATCATCATGATGCGGGTCGACTCATCAATGCCAATGCCTGCAGTTACGTGAACATCAAATTTGCCAAGAGCGGAGGTATATTGGAAGCGATCGCTATAAATAAAGTTTGTGAAGAAAATTTAATACCCTGCATGATGGGTGGAATGCTTGAAAGCAGGGTTGCATTAACTGCCTTCGCACATTTTGCAACCGCATCAGAAAATGTTTGTTTTTATGATATGGATACCTGCCTGCTGGGCCATAAAACTGATCCGGTAACTGGTGGAGTGAAGTATAATGGTTTTATGGTGGAACTTCCGGATGGCAATGGCATTGGAGCAGATGTTGACCCTTCTTTTCTGGAAACACTTGAAATGATCAGGGTGTAAAGAGTGATTGCCCAAAACAATGTAGCTTGCACCTTCAAAAAATGAACTATATGGACCATAGAAAGCCTTCTGAAAGTTTTGTTGTAATGACGGAGTTGGTTTTACCCAATGACACAAACCTGTTTGGCAATCTTATGGGGGGCAGACTTATGTACTGGATGGATATAGCTGCAGCCCTTGCTGCCGGCAAGCATTGCAATGCACCGGTAGTTACCGCATCAGTAGATAATATTTCCTTCGAGGCACCTATAAAACTTGGCAATGTTGTAAACATTGAGGCAAAGGTGACCCGCGCCTTCAACACATCAATGGAAGTTCATCTCAGGGTTTGGGGCGAAGATTTCACCCACCAGTATAAATACAAAAGCAATGAGGCATATTATACTTTTGTTGCACTCGATCCAAATCGTAAGCCGAGGCCTGTTCCGGTATTAGTACCTGAATCAAAAGAAGAAACGGAATTGTATGAAGGTGCTTTAAGAAGAAGGCAGCTGCGGCTTATACTAGGTGGCAAAATGAAACCACATGATGCAACGGAGTTAAAAGCTCTATTTAATTTATAAAAGCATTTCAGGATTTCATCCTTTCAGGTTTATCCTGGAAAGTAGCGGCAAGGTGAGGCACTTTCATCATGAATTTGCGGCTTTGTTCAATTGAGTCCATGAGCTGTTCCAGGATCATATCGGGTGAGGCATCATAATCGATCTGAAGTGGCTCCTTAAAATTCACTGTAAGTAAAGAGCCCTTCTTTTTAAAACTCAGTCCCTTCTTATTAAAAGCACGCCAGAATCCGTTGATCACAACAGGCACTATGATGGGACGATTTTTCTTTATAATCAAGGCCGTACCTTTTCTGCCTGGAGCAAATGGTCTTGTAGTACCCTGTGGGAAAGTGATAACCCAACTATTACTTAGTGCCCGTTCTATTTTTCTTGTATCGGATGGGTCTAGACCACGTCTTACTTCCGTGGCGCCCTGTCTCCATGTACGCTTCACTGTTAGTGCGCCGGCCAGTATAAAAAATTTGCTGACCCAGGAACCTTTCATTGTTTCTTCCGCGGCCACATAATACACATTTGTATATGGATTGAGGAGGTAATATGGAATACCCAGCTCATTACGTTTACCCCATTTAACAGCGCAGAAAATATGAAGGAACGTTATTACATCCGCAAAATAGGTCTGGTGATTACTGACGAACAAAACGTTCTTCCGGGGAAGATTTTCTATGTTCTCGGTTCCGGTAATCTTTATCTTGTTCACCCAGCAAAGTCCGGGATAGGAAACAATTCCTACCACCGCATATACAAGCTTACGAACCAGCCTTATTTGTTTTAATCTATCGATCAGTTCACTCATGCAGGGGTTGTTGATTCACTAACAAACTGTGCCGCAATATACATATTTGGTGATAGATACCATCGAATATTGGTTGCTCCAAATGTATATTTGCAGATGTCAAAGAAAGCCGTCATTTTGGATATGGATGGTCTGCTGATAGATTCCGAGCCCTACTGGCAGGAAGCAGGCATTGAAACGCTTTCTGGTTTCGGTATCAGACTGAGTGCTGAACAATACCATTCCAGTACAGGCTTAAGAACTATTGAATGGATAGACCATTGGTTCAACTATTTCGGGGTAGATCATGCACATGCAACAACAGCCATTCAAAATATTGAAGAAGCAGCTTTGCAAAAAATAAAAGCTTCCGGTCTTCCCATGCCAGGGGTTGAGCATATCATTAATTTTTTTCTTCAGAAAGATTTTCGGATCGGGCTTGCATCCTCTTCTCCAATGCGCCTTATCAATATGGTAGTGGAGAAATTAGGCATTGGGCCCTATCTTGATAATATCACTTCTGCTGGCGAACTTCCTTTTGGCAAACCTCACCCACAGGTATTTCTAGAGTGCGCATATCAACTGGGTGTTAAATCATTTCACAGTGTTTGCTTTGAAGATTCATTCAATGGTATGATTGCAGCTAAGGCCGCCAAAATGAAATGTGTGGTAGTGCCTGCAACCGATCAGTATAATGAACTCAAATGGGGAGCTGCTGACCTGAAGTTAAGATCACTCGTTAATTTCAACGAGTTGTTGCTGGAAGGTTTATGGAAATAATAAAAAAGGCCGTCTCTAATGAGACGGCCTTCTAATTATTCGCATGATCTATTTCATCTTGAAAGTTTCTAAGAACTTGGTAGTGAAATTTCCGCTTCTGAAATCTTCGTTCTGCATCAGTTGCAGGTGAAACGGAATAGTTGTCTTAACGCCTTCAATCACATATTCACTCAAAGCACGATACATGGTATTGATCGCTTCATCTCTTGTTCGTGCAACCGTAATGAGCTTTCCTATCATTGAATCATAGTAAGGCGGAATGGTATATCCTGCGTATACATGGCTATCTACCCGCACACCATGACCACCGGGGGTATGAAGTGTTGTAATCTTACCCGGACTTGGACGGAAATCATTATATGGATCTTCAGCGTTTATCCGGCATTCGATGGCATGCATTTGTGGTTCATAATCCCTTCCGCTGATGGGCTCTCCCATTGCTATTTTGATCTGTTCTTTGATAAGATCAAAATTTATCACCTCTTCCGTAACGCAGTGTTCAACCTGGATACGGGTATTCATTTCCATGAAATAAAAATTGCGGTGCTTATCCACCAGGAATTCGATTGTACCAACGCCTTCATAGCTGATAGCCTCAGCTGCCTTCTTGGCTGCCTCTCCCATTGCAAAACGAAGGTCGGGTGTCATGAATGGCGAAGGTGATTCTTCAACCAGCTTCTGGTGCCGGCGCTGGATAGAGCAATCACGCTCACTGAGGTGGCATACCTTACCATAACGGTCACCCGCAACCTGAATTTCAATATGACGGGGATCTTCCACGAATTTCTCCATGTAGATACCATCATTCTTGAATGAGGCCAGTGCCTCCGCTTTGGCATTATTATATGCCCGCTCCATCTCTTCTTTCGCCCAAACTACGCGCATACCTTTACCGCCACCACCTGCAGTTGCTTTGATGATGACCGGGTAGCCCATATTTTCAGCTACCGTATAGGATTGGTCAAGACTCTCCAATAGGCCCTCACTACCAGGTATAACCGGAACTCCGGCTTTGATCATAGTTTCCTTGGCGGTGATCTTATCACCCATGGCCCTGATCTGGTCGGGCGTGGGACCAATAAATTTGATATTATGCTCGCCGCATATCTCTGCAAAACGAGCATTTTCTGCCAGGAAACCATATCCCGGATGAATAGCATCAGCATTGGTTATTTCTGCAGCTGCCATCAGGTGAGGGATGTTCAGATATGAATCAGCGCTTTGAGGGCGGCCGAGACAAACTGCCTCATCGGCAAATTTTACATGTAGACTATCTTTATCAGCAGTAGAATAAACAGCTATCGTTTTGATCCCCATCTCCCGACAGGTACGGATCACGCGAAGCGCAATCTCGCCACGATTGGCGATTAATACTTTTTTAAACATCTTCCATTTTGGTTTGGTGGAACTTAACCATTGATTTAAGCAGGCTCAACAAGGAACAGCGGCTGGTCATATTCAACCGGCGAAGCATCTTCAGCAAGAACCTTTACGATCTTACCTTTTACTTCACTTTCAATTTCATTAAAAAGTTTCATTGCCTCAATGATGCAAACAACTTTACCCTCAGACACTTCGTCCCCCACTTCAACCAAAAGTGGTTTGTCAGGTGAAGGTCTACGGTAGAAAGTTCCGATCATCGGACTTTTGATAGTGACCAGGTTGGAGGGAGTGGCTTCTGATGCCTTAGGTTTCTCTGCTACTGGCGATGATGATGATGCGGATTGAGGTGTAGCAGCAGCTGCCGCTACAGGTGCCGATGGTGCCTGCGCATAAACCGGTGCAGCCATCACCTGCTGAATGTTGTCTTGTTTTTGCTTAATCGTAACCTTGAACCCCTTCTCCTCAATACTCAATTCACCGATGTTCGATTTGTTGATCAGTCGGATCAACTCCTGAATTTGTTTGAAATCCATTGTACTGAATTTACCGTTGGTGATTATTTTGGCGGCTAAGATAGGGAAAAAGATTACCTAAAAGAAAACCCCTCCGAAGAGGGGCTGTATATCTTATTATTCTTTTACCCTTTCAACATAATCTCCTGTCTTGGTATTGACCCTGATTAATTCCCCTTCGTTCACAAAAAGAGGAACCATAACTGTTGCTCCGGTCTCTACAGTGGCAGGTTTTAAAGTTCTTGTTGCTGTATCTCCACGCATTCCAGGTTCGCTGTAGGTAACTTTCAAAACGATCTTGTCAGGAAGTTCAATACTCATCGGAGTATCCGTTTCTGTATTTACCAGAACAGAAACTTCCTGGCCATCTTTAAGGAACTGTGGAGCATCTACCAATGTTTCCTGCGCAATGATTTGTTCGAAAGTTTCATTATCCATGAAATTATATCCTGAATCATCTTTATAAAGAAACTGGAAATTCTTTCTTTCAACGCGGATAGGGTAAATAGTATCACCGCTGTTCCAGGTTTGTTCAATGGAACGGTTATTATCAACTCCCTTTAATTTAGCCCATACCTTTGCGGCTGCACGTGCTGTCTTGTTTTCCCCGAATTCAACGATTTTATAAAGGCTGCCATCAAGCTTAATGATAAGGCCCCGGCTGATGTCCGATGTATTTGCCATAACGAATTACAATTTTCTGAATGCAAAATAGATTTGAGGGGGCAAAATTACTGTAATTCGGTAAAAGGGCAATGAAACAGGAGCGTTATTTACGGCAGGCCCTAGCAGTTGTCTTTCTTATCTATCATGCTCAATGGATTCCATAATTCAACACGTATCACCTTTTGTTTGTATATCTCTACAACACCGTTGCGTCCCTTCTCTCCGTATTTCTCAACTGCCGCATCTCCCTTTAATACTTTCATATCCCTGATCTCATCATTAGAAAGTGCATTAACCTGTTCGCGTGTTGCTTCTTTTCCATCCACTATATAAAGTACGTTGGCCGGAATATCACCGCCCTCACGAAGGCTTACCTCAATTACGCCAAACTGTCCTTGCTGGCCGTATTTATCGGTGGCTGTTTTACCTTTCAATACATTCATAGATTCAATCTGAGAAGGTGGAATCTGCCGAAGCATGGCCATGGTCATTTTCCTGTTACCTGCTATGACCATAGGTTCCTGGTTGATTTTGTTGGTCTGGACAACTATGTTAACATTATCCGGTAGGTCAGGTAGTGCAGGTGGAGCGGGAGGCGCGGGAGGCGCGGGAGGTGCCGGTGGCGCTATCTGTCCTTTTACTGCCGGAGGAGCCGGGGGCGCAGCAGGTGCAGGTGGGGGCGGTGGTGGAATTTCACCATACTGTGCTTCATAAGACTTACTGGCATTCCACTCAGTTAATTGCACTGCCTTTATCAGCTTTTTATTATTGTCTTTTACAATAACGATGCACTCTCCATGGTTGTCGGCAATTGTTACATAGTATCCCTTTTCATTAAGTCCATTTTTCCAAACCTTTCTTTTTTCAGGAACAGTATCTGTAGCAAATTGGGGAACTACATCATTAAAAGTATATCCCGGAATAAAATTCATCCCAGACATTCCTACAACTTCGTTTTCCTTCTTATTATCTTCCTGTTTGCGGAAGGCCAGTAATAATACCGCTATTACCGGAACTGCAAAGGCAAATTTTACCAGGTGTAACCTGGCTGTTCTGATCTTGTTCATCATGGCAATCCTGTTTTTTAATGCTGAAATATTAAGGTGGCTGGCCATGCTGAAATGACGTTGCCCCACCACCTTTAAAAGAAGATATTGATATTGTGTACGGTCAACGCCATTCACCAGTACCTGCCTGTCGGCAATAAATTCAAGGTTCTGACGAATAGCTTTTCTAAGTAACCAGGCAAAGGGATTGAACCAGCATAAAACCACCAGCAACTCAGATAATATCACATCAACAGTATGATGCTGGCGCACATGCACCATTTCATGGCGAATGATCTCTTTCAGTTCAACCTCTTCATGCTGGGATGGATTAATATATACAGCCGCGCCAAATGAGAAAGGAACGATTGCCTCTTTTACTTCATACAATCTGACATTGCCATCCACAAAAAGCTTTGCCCGTGAATGCATCCTTAGGAGCGATGCATATTGAATAATAAGTCGCACAAACATAACACCCACACCCACACCAATCAATATTGTCAACCATTTCCAATTGTACAGGGGATTTTGCTGTAATGCAGTTTCAGTAGCCGGGAAATCACCAATAGCAGGCATATATTGAAGAAAACTACTATCCTGCGGTGAACTGTCAAGCCACCAGTATATATCCATAAATGGCAACAGGAAACACATCAGGGCATATACCAGAAGGTACCACCTGTTCCATTGATAGAACGTCATCTGTCGCAAAAGCAGGAAATAAAAGATATAGACAGCCGCGAGGCTTATGGACATCTTCAGGATATAAACAAGTATTGCCGGCATGGGGATGGCTTATGGGGTTGGTTTATTTTTTTCTTTCAATCATTTCCAGAATTTCCTGCAACTCATCTTTACTAAGTTGTTTCTGCTCAACGAAAAAATTCACCATGGCCTTGTAAGAGTTGTCAAAATAATCCTGGATGAAATTATTCATGTATCCCTGTTTATACTGTGATTCGGTTATTGTTGGCCGGTACATATACATATTACCTACCTGCCGGCTTTGCAGGTATCCCTTTTTCTCCAGATTCTTGATAGTAGATGCAAGTGTAGTATAAGGAGGTAGAGGTTCTTCCATTTTCTCAAGAAATGATTTTACATTTCCCTCACCGGTCAGCCATACTGCCTGCATGGCCTCCTCCTCCTGAACAGTTAATCTTTCCATTTCTACGAACTTTTCGTAAATCTACGAAATAATCGTAGCATTTCAAATATTTCTTGTTAAATAAAATAAAAAGAGGGTTGGAAAGGGTTGCTCCTCGCTATTTTTAAGGCATGAAACTCTCTGTATACTTTCTGAAAGCAACCCAATTCAGGGTATGGTCATGTCTGGCATTTTTTATAGTAGTTCTATTATACAGTCCCAATACAGTTGCCCAGGCTAACGATAGTCTTCCCCCGCCTTATAAAAGATTTCCGGTTCTCCCTCCGTTTGAATTAAAAGGAGTGAATGACAATCTGATAAAAAGGGATGATATGGCAAAACGAAAAGCAACCATAGTGATATTTTTTAGTCCTGATTGCCATCATTGTATTGAACAGTTCAACCAGATGAACAATGTAAAAAAAGATATTGAAAAACATAACCTGGTGATGGCCACCTACCAACCCATGGAGCAGCTTCAGGAGTTTTACAAGCAGTATGGCCTTGAAACCTGGAAGAACCTATATATAGGCCGTGATGAGAAATATTTCCTCCCCACCTATTACCGGTTGTCGAATCTTCCCTTCATTGCTTTATATGACCGAAAAGGCAAACTCATCGAAACGTTTGAAAATACAACCCCTGTTGCCAGGATACTTTCCACATTGGAACAGTAGTGCCTTTCATAAAAATAATTGAAGCTTCCCCCCTACCTTTGCTGCGCAAATAAATCATATCACATATAAATTTTTCCAAATGAAAGTTACTGTAGTAGGTGCCGGAGCCGTAGGCGCAACCTGTGCCGATAACATTGCCCGCAAAGAACTTTGCGAGGAGCTGGTATTGCTTGATATCAAGGAAGGACTTGCAGAAGGCAAGGCCCAGGACATGATGCAGACAGCCGCGCTGCTTGGATTTGATACGCGTATTATTGGCTCTACCAATGATTACAGCAAAACTGCCGGTAGTGATGTAGTAGTGATCACTTCAGGTATTCCACGTAAGCCAGGAATGACAAGGGAAGAATTGATCGGCACCAATGCAGGTATTGTGAAAACCGTTTGTGAGAACATTTTAAAATATTCTCCTGAGGCAATTATCATCGTGATCAGTAATCCGATGGATACAATGACACAGCTTGCCATAACATCATCGGGGATTCCAAAAAACCGCATCATCGGCATGGGTGGTACGCTTGACAGCGCCCGCTTCAAATACCAGCTCAGCCAGCGTTTGGGTTGTTCACCAGCCGACCTGAATGCACTTGTTGTGGGTGGCCATGGTGATACAACAATGATCCCGCTTATTCGCTTTGCTACCTGGAATTCTATTCCGGTAACCAAATTCCTCAGTGAAGAAGAGCAGCAGCAGGTTATTGCTGATACAATGGTAGGTGGCGCTACGCTTACCAAGCTTATAGGAACATCTGCCTGGTATGCCCCGGGTGCAGCCGGAGCAGCACTTGTTGAAAGCATTCTTCGTGATGAGAAAAAATTATTCACCTGCTGCGTACAGCTTGATGGTGAATACGGACAGAAAGATATTTGCCTGGGAGTACCAGTCGTAATTGGCAAAAACGGATGGGAGAAAATTGTTGATTTTGATCTTAACGATGCAGAAAAGGCATTATTCCAAAAGAGTGCTGAGGCCGTAAGGACTATGAATGATGTATTAAAGACCTTATAATAAAAGCCTGTAATGGTAAAAAACCGGCATTCGCCGGTTTTTTTGTGCTTTTTATCGAAAAAAACCGGCAAACTATTTTGATGACTAAAGGAAACGATTAGATTTGTACTCAGTACGCTTGTCCCATACCTATTTAAAGCTCCTCAAGGCCTCCGGCCCGCTTTACCAAACGCCTCAAAGGCATTTATTTCTGAAACCTATTCAAACAAAAAGAGTATGAACAAGCCCTTACTAACCGTAGTATTGCTGCTCACCGGATTGATCGCTACCGCACAAGACCTCGAACTTCCAAAAGAAAGAGACCCTCTTGTAAATCAAACCATCAGTCCATACGCGAACCCGCGTATCAACCCAGGAAAGAATTTTCGTATTAACCCAAAGCACAACTGGAATATTAATCCGGCTATGAACGAGGGTATTAACCCTGAAAAAAACAAGGTTATAAATCCGAAGTTCAACAAAGATTTCAGTCCGCTATACAACCACAGTATCAATCCGATGTATACGTTCAGCCTTCATCCGCTGAGCAATAATAACTGGCTCGGATATTACATGTTTGACAAAGACAGTAAGCTAACGGGATACATGGTAATAGCAAACCAGTTTGTGATCCTCGATTTTGATGATAAAGGAGTATGGCGAGGATACCTGGTTAAGACCAGTTCCAATACCTTCAATTATTTCAATCTGCAGGATGAATGGACCCGCACATTTTATTGTGAGGATTCAATGGTAGGCTTCAATCATTTTGACAGCGCCGGTGAATGGACCGGTAATTTCGCCAAATAATCAGGTAGCTGAAAGCATACGCTGGGCTGCCGCTTTAATGCCCCCGAGGTCAATTTTCATCATACAGTTGAAATGACCTTTGGGGCATTTTTCATATCCGATCTTGGAGCAGGGACGGCATCTTAGTCCCTTTACTTCAAAACTATCATACATTCCTGCTGCATTACGGACAGCATTTCCAAAGTAGGGATACATCCCAAATTGGGGGATTGTATTACCCCATACAGTAATGATCTTTTTATTGAAGGCAGCACCAATATGCATCAGCCCGGTATCATGCGTGATCAGTAATTTAGCCTGCTGCACAAGATGGGCCGATTCATTGAGGCTAAACTTACCACATGCATTGTATATTTTAACGGGGTCAGTTTCGGCCAATACTTCACCCATGATCCGATCTTCCTTTCCTCCCAGTAAAACAATAGGATGATCTATCATTTGCACCAGTTCTTTCAACCTGTCGAGCGGTAATCTCTTGGTGGAATGTGCGGCACCCACTACAATGGCTATATATCCGAGCTGATGGGAAGCAGGAATATCATTCTGGGAAATCTGTTCATCAGCAGGAATGTAATAATCCAACCCGGCCCCATCATTTTTAACTCCAAGATGTTCCACCGTCTTTAAATACCGATCAGCAATATGGATTGAGGGCAGGAGGTTCAGCTTCAGGTTAGTCATCATCCATTTCTGGATATTGAGCTTATTGAAACTATGTGCTTTGCATTTTAGTGCCCGCTTAACCTTCAGGGTCCTGAGATTGTGATGGAGATCTATTATATGATCAAATTTCTCTGCTTTCAGTTCCTCAATTGTGTTATCGAGATTATCGTTGAGAACATGAAGCTTATCAATATATGGATTAGCTATTAATACCGGTAGGAATGCTTTCTTGGTGAGATAATGCAGTTCAACCCCTGCCAGTTGCTTTTTTACACAGCGTATAACCGGTGTTGTTAGTACTATGTCACCAATAGATGAAAAGCGTATAATGAGGACTTTCATGCAGGGCTTTTTTTGGAGACTATTCTTCTACATAATTAAGGTCTTTGCCAAATGTTTCACGGGTATATGCAGCTGCCACAAATGTGATAACCATGATCACAACTGCCGTAATGATACCGCTTTGAACATAACTATAACTTACCTGTAGTCCTGTAAATAATAAAGCAATCAGGTTCAGGGAACCCCTAACCATATTAGGAACAGTTGTAGCTGCAGTAGCTCTGAGATTGGTTCCAAACTGTTCAGCAGCCATTGTAACAAATATTGCCCAGAAGCCAGTACCAAATCCCAGCAATGCGCATGCCCAATATAATTCCTGTACTGTAGCCTGTTGCAGGTTGAAGAACCAGATCATTCCTATTATCGTTAGACCATAAAATATAAAGAGTGCCTTCTTCCTGCTTTTTAGAACCTGGCTTACCAGTCCCACGGCAATATCACCCAAAGAAATAGCCGCATAGGCATACATGATAGATTTACCCGGATCTATATCACCCACTACTCCCATTTGCTTTCCGAATTCTTTTGAAAAGCTGACCAGTATCCCAATCACAAACCAGGTTGGCAAACCTATCAGTATGCTTAGCATATACTTTTTAAACCGAACTGCATTGTTGAAGAACATCAGGAAATTACCCTTGCTGACTTTACTGTCCCTAACATCCTTGAACATTCCGGATTCGGCAACTTTGATCCGAAGAAATAATAACATGAATCCAAGTGCTCCTCCTATAAAATAGCAGGTTCGCCAATGGAAATTTTCTTTCATGATATAAGCCAGCACAGCGCCAGACAATCCAATACCGGCTACTAGTGATGTGCCTACACCTCTCCGGTCTTTGGGCAATAATTCACTCACCAGCGTGATACCTGCACCGAGCTCTCCCGCCAGTCCGATACCCGATATAAGTCTTACCCATGCATACTGATCAACGTTTTGAACAAAGCCATTCGCAATATTTCCCAGCGAGTATAAAATGATGGACGCAAACAATACACTAAGTCTTCCTTTTTTATCAGCAAGCACACCCCATAGAATACCACCGATGAGAAGACCCATCATCTGCATATTAATGATGTACAATCCATCATCCCGAATCTGGTCTTCTGATAATCCAAGTTCCTGCAGGCTGGGAACCCTGATGATGCTGAAAAGCAGCAGGTCATAGATATCCACGAAGTAACCCAATGCTGCAACGATTACAGCCACATTGAAAACAGAACCTGATCGGGCAGCAGTTTGGTTCATTGGTATGCAGGATTAATTTTCAGCTTTCTCTTTTGCCATTTTCTTTCTTTTGCCACTGATTACTTTCCAGGCAACGGGAGCTGTTGTGACCAGAACAATCACAATTATGATCACTTCAAGATGTTCTTTTAACTCAAAGCCGAATTGATTCTTGACCCAAAGCTGAAGGAAATGTCCCCCCATTATCATACTAACCACCCAGGCCAAACATCCGACAATATTATAGAAAGCGAATTTCTTCTTATCCATGCCCACTATACCGGCAATAATAGGTGCAAAAGTGCGCACTACCGGAAGGAAACGGGCAAATACAATTGCACCACCACCATGCTTATCATAGAACTCATGGGCTTCTTCCAGGTAATGTTTTTTGAATAACAGATTATCCTTCCACCTGAACATGGATGGACCAATTTTTCGTCCAAACCAGAATCCAACCGTATTGCCTATAATACCTCCAAAGGAGATAAGGCCGATCAGGAGAAGAAGGTCGAGCCATTCATTACCTCTGCCATCCATACCTATTATTTTCCATGCTTCATTGGCGAGCGGACTGCTATAAATGCCGGCAACAAAAAGCAGGCTGTCGCCTGGCAAAAAGAAGCCAGCGAACAATCCCGTTTCGGCAAATACAATCAGTAACAACATCCACAAGCCACCATAAATAATATAGAACATTGGATTGAGAAGGTCTTTCCAGGAGAAATGTTTTTTGACGACCACTGTTTTATTCTCAGGTAACTGATCGATGGTGAAGCTGGTAGAATCATGATCTACTGCCTTAACAACAGCCTTCTCACCCGGTTGCAAAGAAACGGATGCATATCCTTCCTTATCAGCAACATAATCCTTAATGCCAGTCGTTGTTTCCAATGTGAACTCCGAAACAGGACCTTCATACTGGTTAAGAAATCTTACACGCACATCCTGCTGCGCAATGACCGGCATAAACAACATGAAGCCAATCAGTACCAGCAGAAACCCTTTAAAATGTTGTATCATATCTATTCTTCTTCTGTTTAAGACTCTAACTCTCCTTCCCATTTACTTACAGCAGTAGTTGCAAGTGCATTTCCAAGAACATTTGTCATACTGCGGAACATATCGCAGAAATGATCAATCGGCAATATTAGTGCGATACCTTCCGGCGGAATATTGAACATGGCAAGCGTGGCGGTTACCACCACCAGTGATGCCCTTGGAACACCTGCTATACCTTTGCTGGTGAGCATCAATACCAGCAGCATAGTAATTTGTGTGCCAAGGTCCAAATGTATGCCATATGCCTGGGCAATTGCTAAACTGGCAAAAGTCATATACATCATACTTCCATCGAGGTTAAAACTATAACCAAGGGGAAGAATGAAAGCAACTATCTTATCCTTACAACCAAAACGCTCAAGTTCTTCAGTTAGTTTTGGAAAAACAGCTTCGCTGGATGTTGTACTGAATGCTATGAGTAGCGGCTGGGCGATCCGACGTAGTAAAACCGGCATACGGTTTTTAAGGATCATGAACCCAACAAGTAATAATATGGCCCAAAGTACAATTATACCAATCATGAAATAAAAAAGGTACAGACCATAAAACCGGAACACTTCCAGCCCCTTTATGGCTATAACTGCTGCGATGGCACCAAAAACTCCAAGAGGAGCAAATGCCATAACATAATTCACCATTTTCAGGATGATATGGGCAACCCCATCGAGCGCCTTTATCACCGGCTTTGCATAATCGCCAATTGAAGTTGCTGCTATACCAAAGAAAATACTGAATACCACCAACTGCAAAATTTCATTGGTGGCCATCGCCTCCACTACGCTTTTAGGAAATACATGTTCCACAAAATTAGTAATGGAGAATACCTTGGTCTTTCCTATCAGGTCCTGCGCACCTGAGGTATCGGCATTGCTGAGGTCAATAACCGAACCGGGCTCAAAAAAGTTCACCAGCAGCATTCCGATCAGCAGGCTGGCCAGTGAAGCTGTAATAAACCAAAGCAAGGCTTTGCCTCCCACCCGGCCTACCGCTTTCAGGTCTCCCAACTTGGCGATCCCCACAACCAATGTAGAGAAAACAAGTGGTGCAATGATCATTTGTACCATCCGTAAAAAGATGGTGGTCAGTATTTTTATATTATCGGCAAAACTTGTCAGGAATCCGGGGCTGGCATTGTGGTGTACAATATAGCCCACCATTACTCCCAATACCATAGCTACCAATATATAGAGGGTTAACCTGTTTTGTTTTACCATTATCCGTTTTGTGGTGTGTGAAAAGAAGGCCGAAAATTCAAAAAAATCCTGACCCCACCAAAATAATCCTCTGAAAACACCATCCCGTCAAAGTTTAGCGGCTGCGAATTGAATAATTATTTATTTTACGCCCTTCTTAACAGCTTCAATAAAACAAATCACACTAACTGTATGAGCTTATTCAGAAAAAAATCTCTTACTCAACTGCTGGCCACGGCTGATTCGGAAAAAGGGTTGAAACGAACACTAGGAGCTACTAACCTGGTAGCCCTTGGAATAGGCGCCATTATTGGCGCCGGTTTGTTTGTACGAACTGCTGCTGCCGCCGGACAAGCTGCGGGGCCCGCAGTTACCATCTCCTTTATCATAGCCGCGATCGGTTGTGCTTTTGCCGGACTTTGCTACGCTGAATTTGCAGCGATGATCCCTATTGCAGGAAGTGCCTATGCATATTCATATGTTACCATGGGAGAACTTGTTGCATGGATAATAGGCTGGGCCCTCATCATGGAATATGCCCTTGGTGCCGCTACTGTATCCATTGCCTGGAGCGAATACCTCAATACTTTGCTAGGGGGGCGAATACCATATGAATGGAGCCACTCGCCTTTCGAAAGTTTTACTGATGCCTCCGGCGTTTTGCACCAGGGCATATTAAATGCACCTGCCCTGGTGATCCTGGTTTTACTCACACTCCTTCTTATAAAGGGTACACAGGAATCGGCCATGGTGAATGCTATTATCGTATTCATCAAAGTTGCTATCGTTTTAATTTTTATTGTTGTGGGATGGAGCTTTATTAATCCTGACAACCATACGCCCTATATGATTCCGGAAGGTACTGCTGCCTTTAAAGACCAGGCTGGTAAAACTATTGCAGATTATTCCGGTGTATTCAGGCATGGATGGGGAGGTGTACTGGGAGGAGCAGCCATTGTATTCTTCGCCTTCATTGGATTCGATGCAGTAAGTACTGCCGCCCAGGAAGCTAAAAACCCGGCGCGTGATATGCCTATCGGTATCCTTGGATCACTCGCGGTTTGTACCATATTATATATTTTATTCGGACATGTGTTGACGGGTGTTGCGCCATGGACTGACTTTGTTGACCCGGTTAAAGGGCGCGAAGCATCTGTAGCCTATGCCATCTCCACTTACATGACCGGTTATGGATGGCTTGCAACCGCCGTTACGGTTGCCATCCTTGCAGGTTTCTCATCGGTTATACTTGTGATGCTGATGGGCCAGAGCCGTATCTTTTATACCATGAGTGGTGATGGATTGATCCCAAAAGTTTTTGGCGACCTGCATCCAAAATATAAAACACCATACAAAGCCAACTGGATCCTTTTGATCTTTGTTGGTGCCTTTGCGGCCTTTGTTCCAGGGCATGTGGCCGGAGATCTTACCAGTTTCGGAACCCTTTTCGCTTTTGTACTGGTGAGTGCCGGCGTTTGGATCCTGCGTAAATCAGAACCAAATATCAAACGGCCATTCAAAACCCCATGGGTTCCATTGGTTCCCATCCTCGGTGTACTGGTATGTAGTGCAATGATCTTTGCACTCGATAAACAAACACTAACAGTTGCAATGATCTGGATGGTACTCGGATTGGTTGTTTACTTTACATATAGCAAGAGAAATAGCAAACTCAAAGAACCCGGTCACCATCCGGGTGAAATACTTCCCAAAGCATCAGATTTTGAATAATCCCTAAGGCTTTTGCCCGAAAAGCGTCCCACTCTTTTGAGGCCGGGACGCTTTTTTTGTGTTACCACCCCGAAAAGCTAAATTTGCCACCCAATTACAAACCACAATCTATATATGGGCAGGATATTCGAAGTACGTAAAGCCACCATGTTTGCCAGGTGGGACAGGATGGCCAAGCAATTCACACGGATTGGAAAAGAGATCGCTATTGCCGTTAAAGCAGGCGGACCTGATCCTGATGTGAATCCTGCACTCCGGCGTTGTATGCAGAACGCGAAGGCAGTGAACATGCCAAAGGACCGTGTGGAAGCCGCTATCAAGCGGGCCCAGGGTAAGGACATGGAAAACTATGAGGAGATACTATATGAGGGTTATGGCCCCCATGGTGTGGCAATATTAGTGGAAACAGCAACCGACAATCATGTTCGTACTGTTGCCAATGTGAAGTCAATTTTCAATAAGGGGAACGGTGCGCTGGGAAACAGTGGAAGTGTGAGTTTCCAGTTCAAAAAAATGGGGGTATTCAAATTGAAACCCGAGGGGTTGAATGCCGAGGATATGGAATTGGAACTTATAGATTTCGGACTTGAAGAACTGGGTGACGGTACAGGCGAAAATGGTGAGAATGTTTTAGTGGTACGTTGCGCCTTCACTGATTTCGGATTGATGCAAAAGGCACTGGAAGATAAAGGACTCACTCCAGTATCTGCAGAGGTGGAATGGATCCCGCAGAACACGGTTGAATTAAATGAAGAGCAGGCACAGGATGTTTTGAAACTGGTCGACAAACTGGAACAGGATGAAGACGTTCAGAAAGTTTTCCATAACCTGGTCTGATATATTTATTTTTCATTTCTTGATAAACCTGCTTTCAGAGGCAGGTTTTTTTATTGTCCATATTCAACAATAACGCTAACTTGTATATGTATTTCGTGCATGTGCAACCGCCATTATCCGCACCCGCTTCCGCCCCACTAATTCCGCACCGGCAACCAAAGATTCCAATCACCCTTAATCTTTGTATATGCTAGTAAAAGACCATCAAGTTTGTTGCAAGGCAGAGACCGACCGGCAAACAAATAATTTAACCTTAAGATATTTAAGGCCCATCCTTAATAATTGTTGCTGGGTTATGCTGGCAATGATCCTGTTATTATTAATGCCAATACAGAGTCACTCCCAAACTCCCGGGCAACAGGTGTATATCGGTGTTACCTTTTATAAAGTAAATCCAGGCAAGTCAGAGGCATACACAAATCTGGTCAGGAGCCATGCCCATCGTGTTGTAGAGCAATCAGTCAGAAATGGCGATCTTCTGGGATGGTATTTTTACCAGGTACTGATGTCGCCTGAAATGGAAAACAAATATGATTACGTAGTTGTTACGGTTTCATCCAAATTCAATGATCTGGTAGATAACCCGGTATCAATGAAAGATCGTTATGCAAAAGCTATTTCAGGAGCCAGGGAAATGAACTGGGAAAGCTATAACAGCAAGTTGCTTGAGTTCCGCTCGATAGTTAAATATGAAGTATATGCACATCGTGCAGGTATTGATCCAAAAACACCTGTGAGCAAATATGTACAGATCGATTACATGAAGCCCCTGCCAGGAAAAACGGCGGAATATATAAAAACCGAAAGAGAAATCTTTTATCCTATCCACCAGGAAAGAATAAAATTAGGAGCGCTTACTGACTGGGGATTGTATGAGAAGATTCTTCCTTTTACTGCCAATTCTGAAAACGATTTTGTAACAGCTAATTTCTTTGAAAATCTGAAATCACTTCTTGATCCAAAATATGAAGAAGCATTCAATTATATACCAAACAATTCCAACTACATTATTATGAGTGAAAGAGTTGACCAGGTGCGGAAAATGGTAAGGAGTGATATCTGGAAATTAATTGACCACGTTGACCAGAGTACGATTAAATAATTCTCCCGTTATACTATATGATGGGGTCTGTAACCTTTGTAACAGTTCCGTGCAGTTTGTGATCAGGAATGATCCGGCTGCACGGTTCCGCTTTGCATCCTTACAATCATCTTATGGACGTAAACTGTTACAGGAATATTCAGTTGAGAATAAATTACCGGGCTCATTTATCCTTTATGAAGAAGGGAAAATCTATACCCGTTCAACCGCCGCGCTTAAAACGCTATACCGCTTAAGGGGTTGGGGATGGACGAAAATATTATTGTACGTACCCTCCTTCCTCCGGAATTTTGTTTACGACCTGATTGCAAAAAACAGGTACAGGTGGTTTGGAAAAAAGGAAAGTTGCTGGCTTCCCTCGCCGAATCTCCAGGAACGGTTTATCGATTGGAGCGATCAAGGTATATAGCCGGTAGACTCCAATGGTATCGAATCGCCATCATCCTTATTGCGAAGATGATGGCTATACAAAATATATTTACCAGAGCCTGGTCAATGCCGATCCAGGAAAGCAGGTAATAACTTATGCCGCCCAGAATGCAGGCGGAGGCATAAATCTCTTTGTGAAAAAGCAGGGGAACATTATTCAAAATAACATCGCGAAGCACTCCACCAAAGCATCCCGTAAATATTCCGAGTGAAATACAAATACCAGGAGGGTACCCGTGCAAAATACCTTTCTCGATACCAACGATGGTGAA
Source organism: Flavihumibacter sp. ZG627 (assembly GCF_000814325.1). Taxonomy (GTDB): domain Bacteria; phylum Bacteroidota; class Bacteroidia; order Chitinophagales; family Chitinophagaceae; genus Flavihumibacter. The sequence goes on from NZ_JPHF01000010.1 coordinate 77,456, forward strand.
TAGTCCAAGTCCCAGGGCATCAAAAGCCTCGAGAAGGGGATCAAATTTCCTGAGCAATGATCCAAAAAACATGGCCGATACAGCCGCTGCGATGATTATCCCAATGGTAATATTATTAGAAAGCCAGGCAACCGGCAGATCACCTATCAAAATATCCCTCACCGAACCACCACCAATTGCAGGAACAAAGGCCATGATTATAACACCAAATGGATCAAGCTTTTTTTCCATTGCAGCAAATGCACCTGATAAGGCAAATGCAAATGTGCCAATCAGATCAATAATGGTTAAGAAGTTGAGTTCCATATGGTGAAGATCTATTCGGCCATCATTTCCAGAACTATATCTACAACATCTTCTGTATTGGGTTTGCTGAAATAATCACCATCACTCGCATACGCTGGTCGATGAGCCTTTGCCGATAAAGTACGGGGTGCAACATCCAGCCAGCGATATCCACCCTGCTCTTCCATTACCTTATTGTACATGTATGAAGCAGCGCCACCGGGAACATCTTCATCCACAAAAAGTATTCTGCTGGTTTTTTTCAACGATTCTAGTATAAGGTGATTGATATCGAAAGGTAATAATGTCTGCACATCAACTACTTCACATTGAATACCCGAAGAAGCTAATAAAATTGCTGCCTCCTGAACAATCCTGAGTGTGGAGCCATATGACACAATCGTGATATCTGTACCTTTTCTTACCACTTCCGGTATGCCTAGCGGTACTGTATAACCGAGAAGATCATCGGGAAGTTTTTCTTTCAGCCGGTAGCCATTCAAGCATTCGATAACAATGCCCGGATCATTTCCTTTAAGTAATGTATTGTACATACCAACCGCCTGTACCATATTGCGTGGTACGCATACCCACATGCCACGAAGTGAATTTATGATCATACCCATCGGAGATCCGCTGTGCCAGATACCTTCCAGGCGGTGACCACGGGTTCTTACAATAAGCGGGCAACTCATTTTCCCGGCTGTGCGATAATGTGTGGTGGCAACATCATCGCTCAATGGTTGAAGTCCATACAACAGGTAATCTACATATTGTATCTCGGCTATGGGACGGAGTCCACGGAGGGCAGCACCAATTCCCTGTCCCATTATTGTGAGCTCTCTTATGCCTGTATCTGAAATACGAAATTCACCATGCTTTGCCTGCAATCCGGCAAAACCCTGGTTCACATCACCTATATAACCCACATCTTCACCAAATGCTAGCACCTTTGGATTGGTGGCGAAAAGCTTGTCGAAATATCTGTTCAGGATCTCATAACCATTAAGCAGAGGCGCATCATCAACATAGGTTGCCGCGCGGGCCTCCACATGTAATGTTCCTTTAGAACCTTCATTGTACAAATAGGTACTGTAGAGCGCTTCGTTTTCTTTCTTAAGCTGCTTATAATATTCCTGCATCTCATTTGCACCCGAATGCCTGCCCGCCAGGCCCAGAAGCCTGTGCAGTGTCAGCATTATATCCCTTCTGGTAGGTTCTTTCTCCATAGTGAGTTTCTGAACCAATTGTTGCATTGCTGTTGACTGTACAGGCAGTTGCTTAATAACTGAAGCAGCCAGTTCAGTAGTTCGGTTCACCTGTTCACGGATTGGTTGCTGGTAGGCTAACCATGCCTTGTTGCGGCAATCACGTACAAATTCCTTTGCCTTTAATTCAATATCGTTTAACTCTTCCTCACTACTGAGTGTGTTCTCGAGTATCCATTCTTTAAATTTTTTGATGCAATCGAAGGACCGCTCCCATTCAAGGCGCTCAGGACTTTTATAGCGCTCATGGCTACCCGAGGTGGAATGGCCCTGAGGCTGGGTGATCTCTTCAATATGAAAAATCGCCGGAATATGTGTGTCCCTTATTTTCTGAATGGCAGGTTCCATCAACTCAATCATACTCGCATAATCCCATCCCTTAAGTTTATAAATATCAATTCCATTTGTTCCTTCCCGCTGTTGAAAGCCTTTCAGTACCTCAGAAATAGAGCCTTTTGTAGTTTGTAATTTCTTTGGTACGGAAATTCCATAACCGTCATCCCACACGAAAATGGCAAGCGGAATCTGCATTACCCCGGCAGCATTAACAGCTTCCCAGAAATGCCCTTCCGATGTGGAAGCATCGCCGATAGTGCAAAAGCAAATTTCATTGCCGTTGTCTGAAAGTTCCGGGAAAGCCTTCAATGAATCCACTTTACGGAAAACCTTGGATGCAAATGCCAGCCCCAACGCACGCGGCATCTGCCCTGCCGTGGGGGCTATATCACTGGAAATGTTTTTCTGTCTGGAAAGATTCACCCAGTCGCCCTCCTCATTTGTATTGGGCGTACAAAAGTGGGAATTCATCTGCCTGCCCGCACTATGGGGATCCAGGTTAACGTCGGGATTAGCATAGAGCTGGGCAAAAAACTGTTCGATGGTAGCAAGCTTACTTGCGAAAACAAAAGTCTGGTCGCGATAATATCCCGCCCGCCAATCTCCGTTTCGGAAAAATTTAGCGGTAGCTATCTGGGCTATTTCTTTACCATCACCAAAAATCCCAAACTTGGCTTTGCCGGTAAGAACTTCCTTGCGGCCCATAAGGCTGGCTTCGCGGCTCTCACAGGCCATTTGGTAATCACGGAGTACTTCATCGCGGAAGCGATCGAAGCTTAACTTTTCAGAATCCAGCAATTCGTTTTCCATGAGATTTTCCATCGAACAAAACTAAGAGAAATTGGCCGGAAGCGAACAATCGTTAGTCGGTTTTCCCTCATAGATACCTAACGGGTAGATAAATTGTTATTAATTAATTCCTTAGAAATAAATATTTAATGTTTTGCCAAAAAAATATTAATTGGGTTGGTCACTGGACAAAGTCAATCACAATTATTAAATTTGTTATGGCAGAACACCTGAGTAAATGAAAAGAGTTGCATTCCTGATAGCCCTGACCCTGAGTTTATCTGTTTCCTATGGACAGGTAACTGATGCCGCAAAGGCCCCGGAGGTAATCAGCATTGCCAGTTCTCATGATTTTGGATCTATACGGCATGGCAGGCCTGTAACCTATACTTTTGAATTTATCAATACTGGCAAAGAAGCACTTAAAATAGAAAATGTTTCGGCTAGTTGTGGATGTACAACTCCGGTATGGTCGAAAGACCTGGTAGCGCCCGGGGCAAAAAGCAGCATAACGGTTGGCTATAATGCGGCTTCGGAAGGGCCTTTTGAAAAATCTGTGACCATCTTTTACAACTCCGGGAAAACAAAAACCATCTATGTTAAGGGTGAAGTAGGTAAACCTATGCCTTCAGTACCTGTTAATACATCTGTACAATTATTAAAACAAACAAACAATAAAGATTAAATCGATCAATTATGAAAAAAATAGCGCTTACTCTTTTTGCGGTTATTATCAGTGCGGCCATTTTCGCGCAGGCAAAGAGTGCTGAAGAATTGGTAAAGTTTGCCCAGACCAAACACAATTTTGGCAAGATCAAACAAGGAGTACCTGTTAACTACAACTTTGAATTTACCAATGTATCATCTCAGCCGGTAGTTATTCAGAAGGCATCTGCGAGTTGTGGCTGTACCACCCCAACCTGGCCTCAGCAGCCTGTAGCTGGTGGTAAAACGAACAAGATCACAGCTGGTTTCAATGCTGCTGCTCCTGGTCCGTTTGACAAAACTGTGTTTGTAACTGTGGCGGGCGTTGACAAACCTGTTGAACTCCGCATCAGCGGTGAGGTTTTGAAAGCGGAGGACTACGCAAAGTTTGAAGCTGAAAAAGATAAAAAAGGGAGCAAATAATTTCTTCCACCAGATACTCAAGAGGCCGTCTCAGTAAATTGAGACGGCCTCTCTCTATTTTATACCACTGATTATGGGTAAGAGCGCCCCCCCGATTTGAAAATGTATCCGTACTCAGGAGGTAAAAAATAGGGACCAGATGGGGACCAGATGGGGACCAGAAGTATGGCTGTTGCTAGGGTGGCGGGTAGAGATGAGATAGCAGCTAGTCCGGGTAAACATATATGCATCATAAGAAGTTCCGAAGGATATCAACACAACTGAGGGCACCGTATCGGGATCGTGACGGCACCATTAAGCCAATTTTATTTACATTGGAGCATAAAATCATGATCATGGATATCAAACCTTTTTTCCAATACCTCGATTCCTTAATGGTTAAACCAAATCAAAAGGTCTCCCTTAAAAAAGATTTCGAAACGGACTATGATCATAAAATTTTCAGCAAAGAGGAAGGCGCTGAACTGTTGCAGGCAGGTATTGAAAACCTGGCCAAAATGCAGGATAAATTATATGCCCATAACCGCCATAGTATTCTGATTGTTTTGCAGGCAATGGATGCTGCCGGAAAAGACAGTGCAATTAAACATGTTATGTCTGGCCTGAACCCCCAGGGCGTTAAAGTGCACAGTTTCAAAACGCCTTCCCGCGACGAACTTGACCATGACTTCCTCTGGAGGCATTATAAAGTACTTCCCCCGAGAGGTGAAATAGGAATTTTCAACCGTTCACATTATGAAAACGTACTTGTAACAAGGGTACATCCTGAATATATTCTCAATGAGAATCTGCCCGGTATTAATTCAGTGGAAGATATCAATGATGAATTCTGGGAAAGAAGATTTAAACAGATCAACCGTTTTGAAAAGAACCTCACGCAGAATGGCACGATAGTACTTAAATTCTTTCTCCATGTTTCTAAAAAAGAACAAAAGAAGCGATTCCTGGAAAGAATTGATGACCCGGAAAAGAACTGGAAATTTGCTTCTGCCGATGTTGAAGAAAGAGCACATTGGGAAGATTATATGAATGCATATAGCGCCATGCTGGGTGCAACCTCAAAAGATAATGCACCCTGGTATGTTTTGCCTGCAGATGATAAGTGGTTCACCCGCCTTTGCCTGGCAGCGATCATTTCGCGTGAGTTTGATAAAATTGACCCAGCATACCCTGTGATCAGCGAAACGGAGAGAGTGAAACTGCAGGCAATGCGGGAAAAACTCATGAGCGAAATTGATAAGAACGGAAACGTGAATGGAAATGATTGAGGTGGGCCCTTTATCTTTGCGCCATGTTAGTGATTAGCAAACGCGGTTCAGCAATGCCGCCATCTCCTATCCGCAAACTTGTTCCTTATGCGGAAACTGCCAAGAAAAAAGGCATACGAGTTTATCATCTGAATATCGGTCAGCCCGATATTGAAACGCCTCCCGAAATGATGGAAGCTGTGAGGCATGCAGATTTTAAGGTTTTGGAATACAGTCATAGTGCGGGCAATGAGAGCTATCGACGTAAGTTGGTAGAGTATTACAGAACGGCGGGCATAAGAGTGAATCATAACCAGATCATAATCACTACGGGAGGGTCTGAAGCAATACTATTCGGTTTTATGGCTTGTCTTGATCCGGGTGATGAGATCATCATTCCTGAGCCATTCTATGCTAACTATAATGGTTTCGCCGTTGCCGCTGGCGTGGTTGTAAAACCTATCCCATCCTTTATTGAAAACGGGTTTGCCCTTCCTGCTATGGAAGAATTCGAAAAGGCAATCGGCCCTCGTACCAAAGCCATCATGGTATGTAATCCAAATAATCCAACAGGTTATTTATATAGCAGGGAAGAACTCGAAATTCTAAAACAAATTATCCTTAATCATAATCTTTTTCTTTTTGCCGACGAGGCTTATCGTGAGTTCTGCTATAGTGGAGAACATTTCAGCGCCATGCGACTGGAAGGAGTGGATGATCATATCGTGTTAATGGACACGATCTCCAAACGATATAGTGCATGCGGGGCTCGTATTGGTGCCTTTGTTACACGGAATCAGGAATTACTTGATGCTGCTATGAAATTTGCCCAGGCGAGGTTGAGTCCGCCAGGACTGGCACAAATTGCTGCAGAAGCTGCCATTGATTTACCTCCCCATTATTTTGACGGAACCAAAGCAGAATACATGCGCAGGCGCGATGCGCTGGTCTCAAGATTGAACGCAATGACAGGAGTTTTTTGTCCAAACCCAGGCGGTGCATTCTATGCAATCGCACAGCTACCCATTGATGATGCCGACAAATTCTGCCAATGGTTATTAGAGAGCTTTTCCTGGAATGGTCAAACCGTTATGCTGGCGCCTGCGACCGGATTTTATGGGACACCGGGATTGGGAAAAAACCAGGTTCGACTGGCATATGTATTAAAAGTAGAAGAGATCCATGCAGCTATGGACTGCCTGGAAAAAGCGCTACAGGAATACACTACCATCTGACATCCGTCCTGACATATGTCAGACAGGTATTAGGAGATTTTTTTCATCATTTAGACCAGTTTCTATATTTTTGCGCTCCGTTTGGCGAGGTAGCTCAGCTGGTTAGAGCATCGGATTCATAACCCGAAGGTCGGCGGTTCAAGTCCGCTCCTCGCTACCAAGGCCGAAACCTGTTATCAAAAAGGTTTCGGCCATTCTTTTTAGTAAACCCCGAGAGAACATAAAGCAGCACGACAAGGCTTCCCAATAAAGGGACAGAAGGCTGGTGTTAATCCACCAATTCCTTATAAGATCCGCGCACTCTTAAAACACCAAGAACCAGTAAACAGAGATGGTAAAGCAGGTTCAGGGCAGAAAGCGGAAGTTTCTGTAAGCGAAACTCATTGCGAAAATGCGAGGGTATAGCAATACGCCGGAGAAACCCCACCGTCCCTTTTCTACTGGTATGGGCATTATTGATCATTCCAAAAACATTCTCCATGAAATATTCTGTACGCAATGCAGGATGTACTTCCCAATGAACCACTGTTTCAATGGATCCTTCCGGATAATATTCAAATTTATCATTCATCCGCACACAAAGATCTCCTTGTATTAGCGCCTTCCATTTGTTTCCTCTGCTGTTTGCAAAAAAACAATATGCTGACCAGTGTAGATATTATATATTCTGTTTCCTTTATAAGCCATAGATAAATACTTGGTACAAAATTCCGGAACTACTCCTCTTCCATTAAACCGCAGCAGGATGAAACGGCAGGAATATTGCATGAATTGTAAGTCAATCGTTTGCATAATCGCCGAGATAGAATATATTGATCAGTTAAAAGCCAGGTATGACCCCAAAAAAGGAAGCTTCGGCCGTTTGCGTAATTTTTGGTGCAAAAGGTGATCTGACCCGACGTAAACTAATTCCCGCTCTATACCATCTTTTCATTAACCAACACCTTCCCAAAACATTCAGGATTTTTTGTATTGATTATATATCTATTGAGCGGGACGTGTTCCTGGAAGAACTCCTATCAGGAGTTGTTGAATTTTCCAGGACAGGTCCGCCTGATATCAATTTATGGCAAACTTTTACAAGCAGGATCACCTATATAAGCGGTGATTTCCTGAAGGAGGATACTTATCTGGAATTGAAGAGAGTATTAGATAATGTTGACCTTCAAAACAAAAAGCGGGGTATCAGGATATTCTACTACGCCGTGGCTCCCCGCTTTATAGAAATACTCTCGGATTCTTTATATCGTTTTAAACTGGCAAACCAGGATAACTTAGATAGAATTATTATTGAGAAACCTTTTGGAACCGATCTGGAAACAGCAAAGAAACTCAACAGATTCCTTCGCAAACGGTTCACGGAGAAACAGCTTTACCGCATCGATCATTACCTGGGAAAAGAAACCGTACAGAATATCATGGCCTTCAGGTTCGCCAATTATGTTTTTGAGCCGCTATGGAATAATAAATATATTGACCATGTTGAGATCACTGTAGCGGAAAAAGTTACTGTAGGTAGCAGGGGAGGATATTATGATGGCAGTGGTGCATTGCGCGATATGGTTCAAAATCACCTGTTACAACTCTTATGTATAACCGCAATGGAATGCCCTGTTAAATATGAAGCGGAAACCATCAGGAATGCCAAAACTGCAGTGATCAAACAAGTGCGGCCCTTCACGCCTTCAGCAGTTTCAAAAAATGTTATACGTGGCCAGTACAAGGGTTACAGGAAAGAAGAACATGTACCCTCCCGTTCTTATACTGAAACCTTTGTTGCAGCGAGGTTATATATTGATAACGCACGTTGGAAAAATGTTCCCTTTTTCTTAAGAACCGGAAAAGGTATGCAAAGGCAATCCACAGTAATCATCATTCAATTCAAGGATAGTCCGAATAAGATATTTAAGGGTGATGTAGTACCAAACCGATTAACGATAAGTATCCAACCTGAGCTTGAGATCAGTCTTCTTTTTGAAAGCAAGGTTCCGGGATTACAAATGAAACTTAAGCCAGTAGAAATGGATTTTACCTATAAAGAGTCTCATGAAGAAGCAATACCTGAGGCTTATGAGGCATTGATTCTTGATGTATTAAAAGGAGATGCAACCCTGTTCATGCGGGGCGACCAGGTGGAAGCAGCCTGGAAACTGGTGATGCCTATTCTTGATACCTGGAAAAAACAACAGGGAAAAGATCTCAAATTTTATGAACAAAGCAGTTGGGGACCGCGTGCTGCAACAGAATTAATCAAACCCTATTCCAAAGACTGGAACCATTTACCCAATATTTAATACTTTAAACCAATTTTTGATCTCAACGGAAATTTGCTATTTTAATTAATCCCGCAACATCCAGGATAACAATTTTTCTGCCATTGGTGGTAATAAGTTCTGCTTCCTTAAATTCAGACAATACCCTCACAACATTTTCACGGGCACTACCAACCAGGTTAGAAAGATTTTCCCTTGACATAGATATTTCCACCGGTCCGTTCTTATTATTCATTGTTTTATACTTTTCCCTCAATACCACAAGTTGGAGGGCAGTTCTTTCACGAACGGAACTTTGACTGAAGAAAGTAATGTTATTGGCAAGAACAGCAAATTCATGACTCAAAGTTTTGAGTAAACGCTTGCTAAGTAAGGGAGAATAATCAATCGTTTTCAGGAAATCTTCCCTTGGAATAAATCCCACTACACTATCTTCAAGAAGCGCACAGGAATCAGGATAACGATCCTCCGCCAAAACAGCATGATATCCCAACAGTTCACCCTGGCTGGCAACATAAATGATTTGTTCCTGCCCCTCCTTATTGATCCGGTATTTCTTAGCCATCCCTTTACGGATAAAGAAGATACCAGTGGGATAAAATCCCTCCCTGAAAAGAATATCCCCCTTATTGTATTGAGCCTCAACCATATGTGCAGAGAGAAGTGACCATTCCTTTGGGGGAAGGTTCGAAATGATAGATCCGGACTGGAAATCCCAGCTTTGAACCGGAAATAAATGCCTGATACTCATTGACTAATTTCAAAAGTGATAATTATCAATCCTCGCAAAAAATGCAGGCCTTAACTTTATCAAATGTACCTGCAATCTTCCACAGATCGGGAAATAGATAAATGGTTCCAGTCAGACGCCACCTGTCATGAACTTTATCCCCAGGCTATCCGGGATATGGCAAGAAGACATTGGACACCATTACTGGTCGCTAAGAAAGCAAGTGGTTTCCTGGCAACAGAACCCGGGGCAAAAATACTTGATATCGGAAGCGGTGCAGGAAAGTTCTGCCTGGCCGCCGCTTTTTATCAACCCAAACTCCAGTTTACAGGTGTGGAACAAAGAGCATATCTTGTAGATTATGCCAATGCTGCCCTGAAGCAAACCGGACAGGATAATGTAAGTTTCATAAATGCTAATTTTACCCAGATCAACTTCCGGCAGTATGACCATTTTTATTTTTATAATTCGTTCTATGAGAATCTTGCATGTACCGAGAAGATCGATAAGGATGTAGAGCACTCTGTTGAACTGTTTGAATATTATAGTCATTACCTCTGCAAGCAATTGTATAATGTTCCCAAAGGAACAAGGCTTGTTACCTACCACAGTCTGGAAACTGAAATACCACCCGACTTTCATGTAGTGAATACGGATGTGAATGACTACCTGAAATGTTGGATCAAAATTTAAAACCTGACAATGCCAAAGCCGAGGAATCTTAATGAGTACAGGTGCAACCTGATAAACAAGATCCTTCTTAGCCGATCTGAGGAAGAAATCAGAAGATATATTGATGCAGCTCTAAAAAGCCTGCAATATCATAACGTACATGGTCATATTACCATGCGATTCATAGAAAAGCTTTTGCAGGAACTTGACAAAACACATGAAAGAGCACTTGACCCACAGGAATGCAGTAATATAAGATCCGCTGGCGAATATGTGAACCTGATGAAGATGACCCTTCTGCCGGTACAATAACCCGCGGGTAATATCTCCGATTATAATCTATACTTTATGTTCAGACCGAAATTGCTGGACACATTGCAGCAATACGACAGGCAGCAATTCAGCAAAGACCTAACAGCAGGCATCATTGTAGGCATAGTTGCCCTTCCACTGGCCATCGCCTTCGCCATTGCGTCGGGAGTATCACCGGAAAAAGGTATTATCACGGCCATTGTTGCCGGATTTATTATTTCGCTGCTCGGCGGAAGCAGGGTACAGATTGGCGGACCCACAGGAGCATTCATTGTAGTGGTATATGGAATCGTTGCACAATATGGAGTGAACGGCCTAATCATTGCCACTTTTATAGCTGGATTAATTTTACTGATAATGGGTTTCGCCAAAATGGGAACCCTCATTAAATATATTCCCTATCCGCTGATCACAGGTTTCACAACAGGTATAGCACTTATTATTTTCTCATCAGTGATCAAAGACTTTTTCGGTTTAGAGATGGGAGCTGTGCCGGCAGATTTTCTTACAAAATGGATGACCTACTCAAAAGCATTCTCAGCCATTAATATTTATGCTGTTGTTATTTCAATGCTCACCATCCTTATAATAATTTACTGGCCTAAGATAACCTACAAGATTCCCGGATCACTCGTAGCCATCATTATCACAACAGCAGCCACTTCTTTTTTATCATTTCCGACTGATACAATTGGCAGTCGTTTTGGAAATATTTCATTTTCATTGCCTGCACCGGGGTTGCCTCTTATTGAGTGGGCAACTATTCAAAATCTGATACGTCCTGCTTTCACCATTGCATTGCTGGGGGCAATTGAGTCATTGCTTTCTGCGGTTGTTGCTGATGGTATGACGGGTGGCAACCATCGCAGTAATACTGAACTCATTGCCCAGGGAGGTGGTAATATCCTTTCCGCACTCTTCGGGGGGATACCGGCCACAGGAGCAATTGCACGCACAGCAACAAATGTCAAGAATGGCGGCCGTACTCCGGTTGCCGGCATGATACACTCCCTTACACTATTGATCATTGTTCTTTTCGTTGGCAGGTGGGCTGCATTGATACCCATGGCTACACTTGCGGGTATACTTGTAACGGTAGCTTACAATATGAGTGAATGGAAAAACTTTTTATCAATTGCGCGGGGATCCAAAAGCGATGCGATTGTATTGATCACAACCTTTCTGCTCACGGTGTTGGTTGACCTAACAGTAGCAATAGAAATCGGAATGGTACTGGCAGCATTTCTATTCATGCGGAAAATGACACAGTTCAGTTCAGTGGCATCTATTACCAATGATTTTGTTCAATTGAACCATGGTGATGAAACGGCAAAAACCGACGCGTTTCAGTTGCCTAAGGGAGTGGAATTATTTGAGATCAACGGTCCTCTTTTTTTTGGTGCTGCCTATAAATTCAAAGACGCAATCAGGGTTATTGAGAATCCTCCCCTTGCATTGATCATCAGGATGCGAAACGTTCCTATCATAGATGCCACAGGTATTAATATTCTTAAAGATGTTCACAAGTCGGCCAGCAGCAGGGGAACAAAACTGATTCTTGCGGAAGTTCACAGTGAACAGGTTATGAAGGAATTAAGGCAATCAAGGTTGGTTTTTCTTATTGGGAAAGCAAATATTCTGCCCACTGTTGAGGCGGCCATCAGGAGATACCAGCAATGGAGGTCATAAGTCATATTGCTTTATAATACCAAGTTTATTTACTAATATATTTAGCATATAGTGTACCTTTACAGCCCAACTAAACGGGCCAGATGTATCTCAACTGCAAAACATATTTCAGCCTTCGTTATGGCACATTTTCCACGGAAGAATTAGTAAACACCGCTGTGGAAATGGGAATTACCACTATGGCTATCACCAATATAAATAACAGCGCTGATGCATGGGATTTCTATAACTTTTGCATCAACAATAACATAAAACCCATACTGGGCGCAGAAATCAGAAATCAAAATAAGGTCTGTTATATATTACTGGCATCCAATATCCAAGGGGTTGAAAACATAAACGCCTTTCTGTCCTATTACCTTCAGACAGGTCTCCCCTTTCCGGAAGACGCAGAAGATTCTCCTTTTCTGGGGGTTAGCTCCGGCTTATTCATCATCTACCCCCTTGCTCAAAAACCACCTGAAAAATTATGCCTTCATGAATATATTGGGATTAGTCCGCATCATATTACTAAATTATTTAGTTTCCCTCTTAAAGTTTTCAGTCATAAGCTGGTTGTTCTGCACCCGGTAAGTTTTCAGAGTAAGAAGCATTTTAATGCTCACCGTTTATTAAGGGCAATTGACAATAATGTACTGCTATCAAAATTGCAGGTGCATCAACAAGGCAGCATACAGGAGATGTTTATCAGCACAGCAGATCTTATGTCGGCTTTTTCAAAATATCCTTTTATCATTAGCAATACCCTTCGTCTCTGTGACGCCTGTAATATTGAAATGGAATTGCATACTGACAAGAACAAAAAAACATTCAGTGCAACAGCAGATGATGATCGCATTTTCCTGGCTAAGCTTGCCTATGACGGATGTATTAGTCGATATGGCACGCGTAATAAAAAAGCAAGGGAAAGAGTAGAAAAAGAACTTGCTATTATTGACCAGCTGGGGTTCAATGCATATTTCATTATTACATGGGATATAATACGTTACGCACAGAGCAAGGGATATTATTATGTTGGTCGGGGCAGTGGCGCCAATTCTATTGTTGCATATTGCCTTCAGATAACGGATGTGGATCCAATTGAACTGGACCTTTATTTTGAAAGATTTCTTAATCCATACCGAACCTCTCCACCCGATTTTGATATTGATTTTTCGTGGCTCGACAGAGATGATGTGATCGATTATGTATTTAAGCGTTACGGAAAAAAACAAGTTGCCCTGCTGGGTATGGTAACAACTTTTCAATACAATGCACTGGTAAGGGAATTGGGAAAAGTGTTTGGTCTTCCTAAAACTGAGATAGACCAACTGGCAGTGAAAGGTTACGCGAGGTCGCATTCTTTTTCAAACCGAAAGGCAGATGATTCTATACAGCAACTGATTCTTTTCTATGGGCAGCTCCTGGTAAATTTTCCCAACCACCTGAGTATACACCCCGGCGGCATGCTGATAAGCGAAGCATCTGTTTACCGGTACACTGCTGTGTATATGCCTCCAAAGGGTTTTCCTACAACACAAATTGACATGTTCATTGCAGAAAAGGTTGGATTATACAAATTAGATATCCTTAGTCAGCGTGGGCTCGGTCATATCAAAGAGACCCTCCGGCTGGTTCAGGAAAACCAACAGGTAAGTATTAATATCCATGAGATAGAAAAATTCAAAAAGGATCCTAAGGTAAAAAGCCAGATAAGAAACGTAGATACTATCGGATGCTTTTATATAGAGAGTCCGGCCATGCGCCAGTTACTCAGGAAACTGGAATGCGATGATTATATAACCCTTGTAGCCGCCAGTTCAATCATAAGACCTGGTGTATCGAGCAGCGGTATGATGAAGGCCTATATTGAAAGGTATCATAATCCAGATTGCTTTGAATACATACATCCCATCATGAAAGAATTACTGGAGGAGACCTATGGTGTAATGGTTTTCCAGGAAGACGTTATAAAGGTGGCCCATCATTTTGCCGGATTGGATATGGGAGAGGCTGATATCCTGCGACGGGCCATGAGTGGGAAGTACAGGGGTAATAAAGAAATGATGCGGATCCGTGAGAAGTTCTTTGAAAACTGTACTGAGCGTGGCTATCCGGATACTATCAGCAAAGAAGTATGGCGGCAGATAGAAAGCTTTGGAGGATATAGTTTTTCAAAGGCTCACTCTGCATCCTTTGCTGTTGAAAGTTACCAAAGCCTTTATTTGAAAACTTGGTATCCTAAAGAATTCATGGTAGCGGTGATCAATAATTTCGGAGGATTTTACAGCAGGGAACTATATTTCTATGAACTGCATAAAACAGGCGCCCATATTCATGCTCCCTGCATAAATAATAGCAACTGGCTTACCCATATCAGGGGCAATGATGTATATACGGGATTTATACATCTCAAATCGCTGGAACAATCCATAGCCGAACAATTGATACATGAACGGAATACGAATGGCCCCTATCTGCATTTGCAGGACCTGATTGACAGAACAAGTATCGGAAAAGAAAGCCTTAATATTCTTATTCGGATCGATGCCTTCCGCTTTACCGGTAAAACAAAAAAACAATTATTATGGGAAGCCAACATGCTCCGGGGCCATCAGAAACAAAAACAAATTGCCGGAACAAAACTATTCCAGGAAGCTCCGCTCCAATTCAGTTTACCACACCTGCCTACTTACCCACTTGAAACATTGTATGACCAGATGGAATTAATGGATTTCCCTTTACTCAATCCTTTTCCAATGGCAGATGCTGATCCTGCTCAGTATACAGCAGCCGGCATTATCCATTTGCATAAAGGCAAACAGGTAAGTATGCTGGGATACCTGATCACCTATAAACCCGTCCGTACAATCAAAGGGGAGACGATGTGTTTTGGAACATTCATTGATTCGAAACTGGATTGGATTGATACGATACATTTCCCTGATTGCCTGCAGCGATTCCCTTTAGTGGGACATGGATTCTATGAACTCACCGGAAAAGTGGTGGAGGATTTCGGTGTCTTTAATCTGGAAGTAAACCATATGCAGAAACTGGGACTCAGAAAAAGAAAATCAAATGCTGATCAAGAGTGAAAGACATATTGCCCATCTGGATCTTGATTCTTTTTTTGTATCTGTTGAATGTCTGAAAAATCCGGTACTGAAAGGCAAACCGCTAATTGTTGGCGGTTCCAGTGATCGTGGAGTTGTTGCAGCCTGCAGTTACGAGGCAAGGCGATTTGGGATTCATAGTGCCATGCCGATGAAGCTTGCCAGGCGCCTCTGTCCACAAGCAATGATCATTAGTGGTGATATGGAAGACTATAGCCGTTATTCAAAGCTTGTAACGGAGATTATTGCTGAAAAAGTACCGGTATTCGAGAAATCATCTATCGATGAATTTTATATTGATATGAGTGGCATGGATAAATATCATAGCTGCAGTTTATTCACTGCCGATCTGAAAAAGTCAATAGCAAAAGACAGTGGCTTACCCATCTCTTATGCGCTGGCCAGTAATAAACTGGTGAGCAAGGTTGCTACCAATGAAGTAAAACCAAATGGTCAACTGGAAATACCTTTTGGGAATGAGAAACTTTTCCTTGCCCCCCTTTCCATCAATAAGATTCCGGGTATCGGTAAGGAGACAGCACTTTTACTGGAAGGGATGGGGGTTGAAACAGTAAAAACATTAAGTGAGATCCCTTCCCTGATGATGCATAATCTTTTAGGAAAAAACGGGACCGAACTATGGCGGAGGGCAAATGGCATAGATGATTCACCGGTTATGCCTTACCGCGAGCAAAAATCCATTTCCACAGAACAGACATTCCAGGCAGATACTATAGATATTCATTTCCTTCATGCGCAACTAGTACGCATGACTGAGAGTATAGCATTTGAACTAAGAAAGCAGGGCAAATTGACTGGATCTGTTACTGTTAAATTGCGGTATGCTAATTTCGACACGGTAACAAAACAAAGCAGTATCCCCTATACAGGTGCAGATCATCTTCTGCTTCAAACTGCAAAAACCCTTTTTGAGCAACTCTATGACAGGCGTTTACTGGTGCGCCTTCTGGGCATCCGTTTCACACACCTGATACCGGGAAATTACCAGATAAGCCTTTTTGATGATACACAGGAAATGATCCGACTTTACCAGGCTATTGACAGCATTAAATTAAGATTTGGTGAGAGTAAACTAAAAAGGGCGCATGGTTTATAAAGAATTATTTGTTCTCCACCATACCTGCCGGTTCATCCACGCTATGCCTGCAAACAGAAAGAGAGCAGCAACCAGTAACATTTCATTGGTGTGTGGGATGGCAACAAAAAACATTGAACTGATTCCCTGTGCCATCAGTGTACCTTCCGTAAGTATAAAGCCTGTAATGAATGCCCATACTGAGGCAGGTATTTTCTGATTACCTGAAGGCAGGCAACCCTGTTTTATGAGCCATCCAATTTGAAAAAGCGACACAAAACCAAGTAATACAAGATGGAGATATCCGATAACCACAGGACGGTAAGCGAAAGCATATTTACTGAGTGATGGAAATACTGAAAGTGATTGCAACAGGAATTTTATAGCCAGAGCTAACAAAGACAATCCCCAGATGGTTTGAACTACCTTATCAGCAATATGATTGCGTGCATCGCGAACTAAAAGAAGGAGAAGTTGCCCAAATGCAAATAGTTGAACAATGGCAGCTGCTCCAGCTGTATAATACATCCAGGAAGGGAGACGCATCCATAAAGCAGAAAGAAAAAACGCCGGAATGCAGGCTAAGGCTAGAATCTGTAGGGGTCTTTTAAGCTTTTGCCTGTAAGCTGGAGAAACCCTGCTGAGAAAAAGTGCAGTAATGGAAAAGAAAAACCACCCGTTATATTGAAAATGCAGATAAAAATAAACTGCTCCAAAGTAAAGGGAAGGATTATCCACTTTATTGGCCATTAACCAGGCCAGGTAAAATGTTCCGACTGCCGAAAGAATAAGGAAAGCAAGTGACCATTTTGTATTGGACACAATTACCGGACATATATTTTCATCAGATATACTTTTCCATAGCCTTATGGCAAACCACCAGCTTACTAATACGGACAGGGTGGAAAAGAATATTGATACTGCCCCATATCCCTGGAAAGGAAAACTGAAGAGCATACCATAGGCTGTAATGGTATAGGCTATGAGAATGCGTTCATAACCTTTAGAATATTTTTCCGGGAGATTACCGATCATGGCTGCCATTAAAAACAGACTCACCCATCCGGCAAATGCAAAATGGGAATGAGCATGAAGCATATATTTATGGTTCAGCCAGGTAAGAGGGGTTAATATTTTAAGCCGAAGCAGCACCCCTGCTGTGGCTACCAATAAAAGATTGAACAAAGCTATCCTGCACCATTTCTTGCCGATTGGATTCATTCCTTATTTTTTTACAAAACAAAACATTCGCACCACTGCAGAAGATGATTTGAATCATTTTTAAAAGAAAACTTTGCCCCTTTGAATTTTAAGGGCACCCCTCTCATGGAGGTTACGGATGGTTCGGATAACTGTTTCCACCCTTAAACCAGTCATATCAGCTATCTGCTGACGAGTATATTGAAGTTTAACCAGTTTATCGCCTATACTAGTATTACGTTTGTAATATCTGAGAAGGTTTGAAATGCGTTGTTCAGGATTATTATAAGCGATTTCTTTCAGCGTAAGGAATTTAAATCTTAATCTTTCTACTAAAAGGCGGGTAAAATTAAAATGAATATCATAGCTGGAGCGGACCATCTGGTGAAAATGAGATTTGCACAAACGAAGGACAATTGAGTCTTCATCAGCAATTGCAGTAGCCGCATATGGCATCTCATCAAACAGTGGTAACTCCCCAAAACTTTCACCTTCTTCTATCATAACCTGGATAAACTCCCGACCATCTTCATTAATGTTTACCCACCGAACTCTCCCTTTTACGAGTTGGTAATAAAAACAGGACTGTCCACCTTCCATAAAGATGATATCGCCTTTATTGACTTTTTTATAAGCTGCGCCCCAGCTGAGAAGAATATCTTCTTCAACGGTTGGTTTTGCAATCGTCATATAAGGTTTTTTTTGTGACAAATTCAACTATAATTTAAGCAATAATATTGATAATCAATACTAATGAACATGACTCAGGTAAACAGTCCGGATGACCTGTATCATTATGCTCAATGAGTTTCATCAACTGGCACCCTTTATTGAAAGAATATGACCTTAATCATATTTACGCTCTCCGCTTCGTGCTAATCTTGTGTCTGTAACATTCACAAAAAAATTGCAATTATGAAAAAGCTCCTCCTCCTCGCTGCATTTTCCGCGCTTTTATTTGCCTGCGGTGGTGCACAGCAAGAAGACCAGCAGTCAGAAAATTCCGAAACAACAGACTCAAAACCGGAAGCAGCCGCGTCTCCGGATGGTGTAGGTAAATTCAAAGACGTACAGATTCCAGCTACATTAGATGCTGCCATGGCAGAGAAAGGGAAATCTGTTTATGAAGTTAAATGTTCTTCCTGCCATAAGCTAACAGATGAAAGGCTTGTAGGTCCGGGCTGGAAAGATGTTACAAAAAGAAATACAGCAGCCTGGATCATGAATTTCACCACTAACGTTGATGAGATGCTGAATACAGATCCTAAGGCTCAGGCACAATTAGAGATTTGTCTGGTACGTATGCCCAATCAAAATTTAAGCGATGATGATGCCCGTCATGTATATGAATTCATGAGGCAGAATGATGGAATAAAATAATAAAGCCTAAAAACAACCCAACAATGAACAATCTTTCAAAATTAGGCATCGGACTACTGGTCTGTTTTGCAGCCTTTAGTTTCAATGCTTGTAAACCGAAGAACACAGGTAGTGCTGTTAGTGGTGATGCAGCCGCCAAAGCTTTTGTAGCACCTGGAAAGTATGATGAATTTTACAATTTCGTTTCCGGTGGTTTCAGTGGTCAACTTAGTGTTTATGGTCTTCCTTCGGGCCGTCTGTTCCGTGTAATCCCCGTTTTTTCTGTTGATCCTGAAAAAGGATGGGGTTATAGTGAAGAAACAAAAGCGATGCTTACAACCTCACATGGTTTCGTTCCATGGGATGACCTCCACCATACTGAACTCTCCCAGACCAATGGAGAGATAGATGGACGCTGGGTTTTCGGTAATGCCAACAATACACCACGTATTGCCCGCATCGACCTGAAAACATTCCGTACTGCAGAAATCATCGAGATTCCAAACAGTGCTGGTAACCACTCCTCCCCTTTTATTACTGAAAATACTGAGTACGTTATTGCTGGCACGAGGTTCAGTGTTCCACTCGACAATTCAAATGGTGATGTACCCATCAGTTCTTACAAACAGAATTTTAAGGGTACTGTATCCTTCATCAGTGTTGATAAAACAAGTGGTAAAATGGATATCGCCTTCCAGTTAATTCTGCCAGGTGTAAACTTTGACCTAAGCCATGCGGGTAAAGGACCAAGCCATGGATGGTTCTTCTTCAGCTGCTATAACAGTGAGCAGGCAAATACACTACTAGAAGTGAATGCTTCTCAGCGCGATAAAGATTTTATCATGGCAGTGAACTGGAAAAAAGCAGAAGAATATCTGAAAGCAGGCAAAGGCGTTAAGCAGAAAGCTAGCTATAGCCGCAATACATGGGATGAGAGTACACATAGTGGCAAACATGAAATGCTTACAGAAGTGATGACACTTGATGCAGTTGCGCTTAAGGACATCGTTTATATGATTCCCTGCCCTAAATCACCCCATGGTTGCGACGTTGATCCAACTGGTGAATACATTGTGGGAAGCGGTAAACTTGCTGCCCTGATTCCTGTATTCTCATTTAGTAAAATGCAGAAAGCAATTGCTGCAAAAGATTTCGAAGGTGAATACGATGGTATACCTGTAATCAAGTATGAATCTGCCCTGCATGGTGAAGTTCAGAAACCCGGACTTGGACCATTGCATACAGAGTTTGACGAAAGGGGTAATGCCTATACTTCATTCTTTGTTTCTTCAGAGATAGTGAAATGGAATGTAAAAGATCTTAAAGTATTGGATCGCGTTCCAACTTATTATTCAATCGGACACCTTAGCGTTCCTGGTGGTGACACCCGTAAGCCAAATGGAAAATATGTAGTAGCCTACAATAAGATCACCAAAGACCGCTACCTGCCAACAGGCCCTGAACTTGCACAGGCAGCACAGATATATGATATAAGCGGAGATAAGATGCAGCTTATCAATGACTTCCCAACTATTGGTGAACCTCACTATGCGCAATCGGCCCATGCTGATGTTATCCGACCTAATTCAATTAAAATCTTTAAGATCGAAGAAAACAAACACCCTTATGCAGCTAAAGGAGAGAAAGAATCTAAGGTAGTGCGGGAGGGCAATAAAGTTCATATTTATCTAACTGCTATAAGGTCACATTTCTCCCCCGATAATATTGAAGGAATATATGTGGGCGACGAGGTTTATTTCCACGTTACCAACCTGGAGCAGGACTGGGATGTTCCACATGGTTTTGCTGTGAAAGGTGCAAAAAATGCAGAACTACTCATTATGCCGGGCGAAACACAAACCTTGAAATGGGTTCCTGAAAAAGTTGGAATCTGGCCTATATACTGTACAGATTTCTGTAGTGCATTGCACCAGGAAATGCAGGGATATGTGAGAGTGAGTCCAAAAGGAAGTAATGTTCCTCTAACATTTAGTTTAGGTAAGAATAGCTCTGACCCAAAAGCGCCAGGGAACAACAGTAACAGCGACAGCACCAAAAAATAAAGCCATAGCTCAAAGGTCTGCCGCCACCGGCAGACCTCTTTTTTTATCTCACTAATAGTATGATCATGATCAATAAGCTAAACCCAGTAACCCGAATAATCTGCGTGGTTGCGGCTATTGCCCTGGGGGCGGTAATCTTCCTTCCAATGTGGCGTATTGACCTGATGGCGCCGCAATATCCGGAGGGACTTTTTCTTCAGATTTACCCTAACAAATTAGGCGGAGATATTGATATAATAAATGGATTGAATCATTATATAGGGATGAAACATATCGCTGAAAAAGATTTCATTGAATTTACTGTTTTACCCTGGCTAATAGGATCACTTGCATTCTTCGGAATACTGGCTGCCGTCATAAACCGCAAATGGTTCTTTTATACCTGGTTTGGTTTCATACTTGCTTTTGGAGTTGTTGCAATGGCTGACTTCTATATCTGGCTTCATAATTACGGTCATAACCTGGATCCTACAGCAGCAATAAAAGTACCCGGACAAAGCTACCAGCCTCCGTTGATAGGATATAAACAACTGCTCAACTTTGGTGCCTACAGTATGCCGGATACAGGTGGATGGATTTTTGTGGGCGTAGGACTCGCATTGATTTTTGGAATGTGGCTCGAACTTCGTCATATTATAAAAAAATCTCCCCCGAGAGCATTCACGGCATTATTGATTCTGCCCATGCTCCTATTGTCCTCATGCCAAACCGGCCCCAAAGAGATCCCATTTGGTTAAGCAGCTTGCGATCATTGCAGGATGACTATCATGGATAATAAATATGGAACAGAACTGGTAACTACAAAAGGAAAGGTATTTTTCTTTGATGACCTTACCTGCCTTCTGGAGTATAAAAAAGCAAATCCCGGTACAGAGATTAATGAGGGATCAATTTATATCAGCGATTTTACAGGATCAGGAAAATTACTATCACCTGCATCCGCTGCATTTGCAAAAGGCGGGAATCTACGTGGTCCGATGGGTGGGGATGTTGCAGCTTTTGCCTCTGTGGCGGACAGAGATGCATTTATCAAAGACAATAAATCTATGGCTGTGGAATGGAAAACAATTGTACCATAATGTTTAAATTTCTTATCATCACGATAGGTTATATGCTGCTGTTAAATTGTCCATCAGCATATGCAAGAACTTTTACTGTGCAACCGGGTCAATCTATCAAGGCTATCATTGAACAGGCTCATGACGGCGATCTGATTCGCGTATTAGCCGGCACATATAAAGAGAAGGGCATAGTTATCGACAAATCCATCGTATTGATGGGCATTGGAAATCCAGTACTTGATGGCGAGAAGAAATATGAAGTAATATCCATCACAGCTCACAATGTGGTAATAGAAGGATTTACTATCATTAATTCAGGCTACTCAAGCATGAATGAACTTGCCGCTATTCGAATTATAAATGCAAGTGGTGTAGGTATCCGTAACAACAAACTGCTGAATAATTTTTTTGGAATCTACTGCCAGCATGCATCAAAAGCTTATATAGCCAATAATACAATCAGTAGTAATGGCATAAGTGAACTGGAAAGCGGTAATGGAATCCATGGCTGGAAAAGCGACAGCCTCGTTATTTACAATAACAATATAAGCGGGCACAGGGATGGTATTTATTTTGAGTTTGTAACGCACACGCTGATCATGAAAAATAACAGCCATAAGAATATAAGATATGGGCTGCACTTTATGTTTTCCAATGACGACACCTATCTGGATAATATCTTCAACAATAATGGATCAGGAGTAGCAGTAATGCACAGCCGTCGCGTCATTATGCTTAATAATGAATTCCGTGAAAACTGGGGAAGTGCTTCTTTTGGTATCCTACTGAAAGACATTTCTGATAGCCATGCAGAAGGCAACCTCTACTATAAAAATACCGTTGCCATTTATATGGAAGGAAGCAGCCGGACACTCATAAGAAGAAACAGATTTAGCAACAATGGCTATGCCATAAGGATCCAGGCAAGTTGTGATGATAACACCATTGAAAAGAATAATTTCTCCGGCAATAGTTTTGATATAGCAACCAATGGTTCGTTGGTGCTGAATACTTTTAATGGCAATTTCTGGGACAAGTATGAAGGGTACGATCTCAATCGCAATAAGATCGGCGATGTTCCCTATAGGCCCTTAAGTGTATATGCCATGATCGTGGAAAGAAATGCAACGGCTATGATGCTGTTCAGGAGTCCGGTGGTTGGCCTGCTGGAAAAAGCAGAAAAAGTAATGCCTGGTCTCACACCCGAAAATCTTAAGGATGAATATCCATTGATGAAACCATTACCGTTATGATTATCGCTACAAACGTAAATAAGCAATTTGGAAAGCTTCGGGTATTGAATGACATTTCCGTTAATTGCAATAAATCACAAACCATTGCCCTTATCGGTCCTAATGGTTCCGGGAAAACTACTTTCATTAAATGCCTGCTGGGAATGGTTATTCCGGATAGTGGATTTATAACCGTTAATGAAAAAAACATTGCACGCGATTGCCAATATCGCGAACATATTGGTTATATGCCCCAGATCAGCAGGTTTCCTGATAATATGACCATTGAGCAGGTAATTGATATGGTAAAGGATATCCGCGGTAAGAAGTCTGGGCTTGATATGGAGTTGGTTGAGGCATTCGGATTACCCGCTCTTTATAAGAAGAAAATGAGGACCCTTTCCGGCGGCACCCGGCAGAAAGTAAGTGCATGCCTGGCTTTTATTTTCGATCCCGCCATTCTTATACTTGATGAACCAACAGCTGGCCTTGATCCTATATCAAGCGAAGTGCTAAAGGAAAAGATAATGAAAGAAAAGTCAAGAGGAAAACTCACACTGGTTACATCTCATGTATTGAGTGATCTTGATGATCTTGTAACGGAGATCATTTACCTCCAGGATGGATCACTAAAACTGCATAGTTCCGTTGCAAATCTGCGAAAAGACACAGGAGAAGAAAAATTGAATAAGGTGATTGCAAAGATCATGAGAGAACAGGTAAAATAATTCTATGAAAAAAATCATTAAATATATATTGATCGATATCCTCAAGAACAGGATCATCATTGCATATACGGCGCTGCTTTTCATCGTATCACTGAGCCTTTTCATGCTGGAAGATAATCCTTCCAAGGCAGTGTTGGGGCTTCTCAATATCACCCTCATCATTGTACCCCTGATCAGCATTATTTTCTGTACCATTTACCTGTATAATTCAAGCGAATTCATTGAATTATTAGTAGCTCAACCCATAAAAAGAACCAAACTATTATTCGGGATATATCTTGGACTAATCGGATCATTACTCCTGGCCACCACTGTGGGTTTAGGTATACCTGTCTTGTTATACGACCCGGGACCAACGGGCATGACATTACTGATGACCGCAGGGGCTCTTAGTATTGTATTTGCTTCACTCGCATTATTATCGGCTGTTATTACCCGTGATAAAGCAAAAGGCATTGGTTTGGCACTGCTGCTATGGTTTTATTTTTCCTTTATCTATGATGGCCTGGTATTACTAATACTCTTCCAGTTTGCCGACTATCCAATGGAGACGGCAATGATTGCTCTCAGTGCACTCAATCCCATCGATCTGGGGCGAATTCTATTGTTATTGCAACTTGATATATCAGCAATGATGGGCTTTACCGGAGCACTTTTCAGAGATTTCTTCGGGAGCAATCTTGGGTTATTATTTGCATCCCTGGTTATGGTGGTCTGGATGGTTATACCTTCATTTATTGCCATCAGAAAATTCAAGAACAAAGATCTTTAGTAGCTTATGAAAAAAGATATCACCGGCAGGAAAGACATTGAACTGTTGATTAACAGCTTTTATAAAATAGTGAAGGAAGATCCTGTGATTGATTATTTCTTTAATGATGTAGTAAAGGTGAACTGGGAGAAACACCTCCCTACCATGTATGACTTCTGGGAGAACATACTTTTTTATACCGGTGTTTACAATGGTAATCCTATGGCCATTCATAAAAACCTGCATCACCTTTCACCACTGAAAAAAGAACATTTTGAGCAATGGTTAATGATATTCAGCAATACGGCAAACAGCTTATTCAGTGGCCCGAATACAGATTTGATTATTCAGAGGGCGCAGTCAATTGCAACGGTAATGGAATTAAAAATTCTCCATCCCGCCAATATCGATTAAATAAAAAAGGTTTGAAGAAAACTTCAAACCTTTTAAAGGATTTTTATTGAGGTAATAAAACCTCATCAATCACATGGATGATGCCATTACTTGCAGGAACTGATGCCAGAATTGTTGCTTTTCCATTCACCATTATCTTACCATCTTTAACACTGATATTGATCTTACCTCCATTGGCCTGACCAAGTACCTGGCCATCAGACATATAATCTGTTTTGATTACGCCAACATAAACATGATACTGCAGAATATTTTCCAGGTCAGCTTTCTTATCAGCTTTCAACAATCCCTCAACGGTACCAGCAGGAAGTTTATCAAAAGCAGCATTAGTTGGAGCAAACACTGTAAAAGGGCCAGCATTGGAGAGAACATCTACCAGGCCAGCAGCTTGAACAGCTTTAACCAGCGTGGTATGATCTGCACTTCCGATAGCAACTTTGACAATATCCTTTTGTGATACATCATCCTGTACGGCAGATTGTCCGGCTATAATAGCACCTGATTCAACAGCGGATTCTGTTGCCTTGGTTTCTGTTGCATTATTATTGCAGGCAGTTAAGAAAAACAGCATCGCACAGGAAGCGATGCACCAGTTTGTCAATTTCATACTATTGTTATTTTGGGGGTTGAATAATTACCCGAAAATATTGCGCATGTCACACATACATTATGATTCCTGCTATGATGTTCCTATGATTTTTGTCATAAAAAAAGCAGGTAGTAGACACTACCCGCGTTACACACACATGAGAAAATAAAAAGTTCAGGATTGCAATTGCAAAGTTTGCAGTGGCGTCTTGTTGATCATTTGTAAAAGACTCATTTCTATATTGCCATGCCTGTTGTTATATCTGTATTCACACTCCTTAATATGGAGGTAAAGGGTATTCCTGTTAAGTCCGCGAAATTTCAGCAGACGGTTTCGGGTAAGTCCCCAGAAGCCGGATATCTCATCGCTGAAATGCCTGCCATTATTACCGGCATCCCGCCGGTATAGCCGCCAGTTTGAAAAATCAGCAACTGCATGAATAGTGGCCATGGGTCCTGCCTCCGCATGGGCGGGTTGTTGCCACTGTATAAGACTGTCTCTGTCAAGATCAGACAGACCTGCAGAATATACCTGACCATTCCATCTTGTAAACCCGTAATAAGTTGTTTTAGGAAAATCTCCCGGTTGCTGACCAGAGAGAAGGTAATTCTCCGGTAATTGATGCGATGGAAATGTACTGTCGCAGTGGTGCGCCAATTTCGTCCGGATCATTTTGAGGTATGCGTTTATTGTAACGCGACTAACGCCTGTGATCTCTGCAATCTGGGTTGCGGTCAGGTCTTCACAAAACAGGTTAACGATCTCCCTCGACTTTCGTTCTGAAAGGTGGGCGCCTTTAAGCATTTTGTTTTTCATCCGATAAGGTTTGGTTTTGGTTTAATTACGAAAAACTTCGGAGGTAAATTTCCAACCAAATACTTGCAGCAAAAACATAATATACACCAACCGGGTAATGTGTGAGGAGGAATGGATTTAATAAATGATGGAGGGTTAGGAGCTGGCTAATTTTCAAGCATAATCCGTATCCGCTGGGAGAGTTTGGGGGCACTGGGCAACATAGCTGCTTCAAGTATTGTATTCATAGGTACGGCAGGCAGGTTTAATGCACCCATTACTTCAACAGGGGCATCCAGCCACTGAAAACAATTAAATGAGATCCGGCCTGCAAGGGCTTCGGCAAAGGAATTGTTTTGTTGTTCTTCGGTAAGCACAATACATTTTCCATGCTTTCGGACTGTTTCATAAACCAATTCCTCATCAAGTGGAAACAGTGTGCGGAGGTCTACCACTTCAACCTGTCCGGGGAATATAGCAGCAGCGGCTTTGGCCCAGTGTACACCCATGCCATAGGTAATGATACAAACCGAATCACCCTCTTCAACTCTTGTCCGGAATGCTTCTAATGCAACTGCCGCTTTTCCAAGCGGAAGCAGATAGTCTTCGGATGGCTCAATGCAGCGGGCACCGTCTGTGCCAGGCACCTTGCTCCAATACAAGCCTTTATGTTCCAGCATTATAACAGGATTAGGATCAAGGAATGCAGCTTTCATCAATCCCTTCATATCCGCAGCATTGGAGGGATATACAATCTTAATTCCTTTAATTGTGAGAAGGGTTGATTCAATACTTCCGCTGTGATATGGGCCTCCCCCACCGTATGCACCTACTGGCACTCGTATCAGGGCCTGTACAGGAAATTTGCCACAACTCAGATAGCATGATTTTGAGATCTCCGTCACCAATTGATTAAGGGCTGGATAAATATAATCTGCGAATTGAACTTCCACAATTGGCTTCAATCCCACTGCACTCAGTCCTACAGTTGATCCAATAATATATGCTTCCTGGATCGCAGTGTTAAAAACCCTGTGATCGCCAAACTGCTCCGCCAGTGTAGCTGCTTCACGAAAGACCCCACCCAGTCGCCTGCCTACGTCCTGTCCATATAAAATGGCCGTCGGATCATCCTCCATTATTTCCCGGATAGCGAAAAGTGCTGCATCTACCATCATGATACGGTCACGGCCTTTTGGTTCGCGGGTTCCTGATTCAACCGTTACCGTTGCAGGTACAAATACATGGTCAGAAACCGTATCAGCATCAGGTTCTGAAGCCTGCACTGCCTTTTGAAAATCAATTCTTACCTGCTGCTCCGCCTCTGCCGCGATACTATTAAGTTCCTCCTCTGCCAATCCTTTGTCGAGCAGTGAAGAACGGAGTTTCAGATAAGGATCACGCATGGCCTGACCAGCCAACTCCGCCGGCTGGCGGTAAAACTCCTTTCTTACACCACTTGTATGATGGCCCAAAAGAGGAACAAGTGCCTGAACCAGGAAGGGTCTCCTTTCCTGACGTACAGTTTCTACAACAGCTGCCAGCGAATTATAGCTTTCCTCAAAATCACTACCATCAACCCTTATGCGATCAAGCCCTGGAAAACCAGCGGCATAGTCATATGCATCCATTCCCCTGGTTTCCTCTGCTGTGGCACTTATGCCCCAGCTATTGTCCTGAACCAGATAGATGATGGGAAGTTGTTTGAGAATGGCAAACTGGAAGGCCTCACTTACTTCACCTTCTGTAATGCTGGCGTCTCCAAGAGAACAAACCACTATGGGTAAACTTCCTTCGGGAGTTCGGATCAGTTTCGTGGGAAGATGTTCCTCAAGGTATTTAATCCCTTGTGCTATACCGGTGGTGGGTATCACCTGCATGCCGGTGGCACTGCTCTGATGAATGATAGTTGGCTTTTGACCATCGCGGTAGTTGGGATGTGAATAGTATTCCCTCCCTCCCGTGAATGGATCATCGGCCCTGGCGAGTAATTGAAGCATCAGTTCGTAAGGTGTAAAGCCTAAACCCAGCAGCATGCTTTCATCGCGGTAATATGGACTCACATAGTCGCCTTTCTTCAGAAAACCTGCCATGGCAAGTTGAATGGCCTCATGCCCGCGGGAGGTAGAATGCACATACTTACAAACTGACCGGTTCTGTTCATAGGTCTCAGTCATATAATAGGCCAGACTCATATGCCGAAAGGTCTTCTTCAACAGGTCGAGTTCAATTCCATTCATAACTGTAACAATCGGTGGCAAATATAAACGAACAACCGTTAGTATTACCGGGAGGGCAAAAATAAAACTGCCCCGAGGCAGTTTTATAATATTTGTACCTGAATTTATTTTATCTCTATATTGAACATAGACTTCCCTTCCAAAAAACCTTCCAGTTCATCTCCTACCACGCATTCGCCTACGCCGGCAGGGGTTCCGGTAAAAATAAGGTCACCGATGTTAACCGAGAAATAATTAGAGATCTGTGCTACAATAGTATCAAAATTAAAGATCATAAGGGATGAGTTTCCTTCCTGAACCACTTCCTTATTTTTCTGAAGACTAAAGTGAATCTCTTTTTTACCCTTAATTTCTGTTAGTGGAACCCATTTACCGATCACTGCTGAATTATCCCAGGCTTTTGCCTTTTCCCAGGGGAGGCCCTTTTCTTTGAGCTCATTCTGGATATCACGTGCGGTGAAATCTATACCTACGGTAACCGCATCGTAATATTTGCTGGCATAACGGTCTTGTATATACTTACCGTTCTTACTGATGCGAAGCACCAGTTCAGCTTCATAATGGAGTTCATTGGTAAATTCGGGATAATAAAAAGGGGTATGTGCCTGGAGCAGGGCACTTTTAGGTTTCATAAAAATTACGGGCTCATCTGGCACATCGTTGCCCAGTTCTTTGGCGTGTGCCACATAGTTACGGCCTATGCAGAATATTTTCATATTCAAGAGGGTTTAATGATTGAACAATCATAGAATTATAATGACCATATGGTCCTGGCATTACATAGGGCTATTGAACTGCTTGCGGGGTATCCGTGGATTGCGAAAATAACCATTCATAATCAATAATCATAACTTGAATAGCACATTGTTAAACTGATTCATTGCAGTTGAAAGTCCGGCCATTACAAACTGCTCTATCAGTTCAACACTTTTTGTGATCTTAAGTAATACCAGCGGCCATTCATCACCTTTCCATTTGCCAAGTACAAAATCAGCCTGCCGCCCTTTGGGGTAATTGCTTCCAATACCAAAACGAAGCTTCGGATAATCTACTGTTTCCAGAGATTCCTGTATGCTCTTTAATCCGTTATGACCGCCATCGCTCCCACTCCCCCTTATTCGCAGCCGGTCAAGTGGCAATGCCAGGTCATCAACCAGTACAAGGATATTTTCATTTGGGATCTTTTCCTTATCGCGCCAGTATTTCACAGCTTTACCACTCAGGTTCATATAAGTAGTAGGCTTTATAACCAGCAACTGTTTTCCCTTTATTTTTATTTCAGCAACATCGGCAAGTCGGTCGGCCCTGAATTGGCCCCCATGCTTTTGCACAAGGGATTCTACAATGTCATAACCGATATTATGCCGGGTCTGGGCATATTCATCTCCGATATTCCCAAGACCTACAATAAGGTATTTGTTCATCAGGAATCAAATCTACGGTGATTGCAAAAGTTGTAAAAATGAAAAAGTGAAAGGTAATACTTTCACTTTTTCATTTTTCTGTACTGATCGCCAGTTTATTTCTTAGCAGTTTTTTCTTTATCAGCTTCTTCCTGCTTAAGCTGACGTGTCATAACTATTGATGCAATGGGAATACGTGGAGATATCATGATCTCCATATTATCTGCTTTTACATCTTCAACACGAATGTTTTGATTCAGTTCGAGGTTGGTGATATCGAGTTCAATACTTTCCTTCAGGTATTTCGGAAGGGTTTTCACTTTCAATGCCTTGATCTTTGTTACCAGCTTACCACCAGCTTTTACACCAGCAGGGGAACCTGTTAGGTGAAGGGGAAGTGAGGCAACAACTTTTTTGTCTTCAACCAGCTCCTGAAGATCAACATGTGTAAGCAGATCAGAAACCTTGTCAAACTGCATATCCTTCAGGATACATTTGTAAGACTTGCCATCGATCTTTACTTCTGCAAGTAGAAATTCTGCAGTATATACCAGTGCCTTGAAGGCCTTTGCTGGTGCTACGAAATTAATTTCTTTCTCACCGCCGTAAATTACACCTGGCACTTTCTCCTCAGAGCGAAGTTGGCGGGTGGCTTTTTTCCCGGTTTCGGTCCTGAGTTGTCCTTCGATTGTAATTGTTTTCATTATTGTTTGTTTTTAAAAAAGCTTATTTCATTGTTCTTCCTTGATCTTTTCCTGCTCGCGCCTTTGCGAATGAATGAAAAGACTGGTAATACTTCTCTGCTCAAATGCATTTCTCAATGCCTTTCCAAAAAGATCTGCCACTGATAACACCTTTATCTTCTCTACATCCTGTTTCAACGGAATGGTATCACAAACCACTAGTTCTTCGAGCACGCTGTTGGCAATATTTTCATACGCCTTACCACTCAGAACTGGATGCGTACACATTGCCCTTACCGTGGTAGCGCCCTTCTCCATAAGCAAACCGGCACTTTTTGCGAGCGTACCCCCCGTATCACAGATATCATCTATCAATATCACATTCCGATCAGTAACATCTCCTATCACCACCATGCTTGCTATCTCATTTGCCCGCTTTCTGTGCTTGTCACAGATCACCATTTCGGCATTGAAGTAACTTGCTATTTCCCTG
Organism: Flavihumibacter sp. ZG627; assembly: GCF_000814325.1. Classification (GTDB taxonomy): domain Bacteria; phylum Bacteroidota; class Bacteroidia; order Chitinophagales; family Chitinophagaceae; genus Flavihumibacter. Next base: position 108,619 of record NZ_JPHF01000010.1, read on the forward strand.
ATTCTATTGGCACTTCCTACGTCAGGGGCCGCAAAGGTAAGGTTTTCCAGTTTTAGTTGCTCTATATATGGTATAAAAATTACAGAACTGTCGAGGTGATCCACAGGTATGTCGAAATATCCCTGGATCTGCGGGGCGTGTAGATCCATAGTAATTACCCTATCGGCGCCTGCAGCAGTTAACATATTGGCAATCAACTTACTACCAATTGCAACACGGGGTTTATCCTTTCTATCCTGCCGAGCATAACCATAATATGGAATAACAGCTATCACCTTATAAGCCGATGCCCTGCGGGCAGCGTCTATCATTAGCAATAACTCCATGAGGTTGTCTGAGGGCGAAAATGTGCTCTGCACCAGGAATACTACATCTCCCCTGATACTTTCCTGGTATACAGGCTGGATCTCTCCATCGCTGAATTTCTGGATATTGATCTTACCCATCGGAATTCCATAGCTGTTGGCGATCTTTTCTGCCAGGTATTGGGAGCCGGTACCGGAGAAGATTTTTGCGGTCATAGATGTAGAGTTGGTGCGGCGAAGATAAACATTGGCAGAAAAAGAAAGTCCCTTAAAACAAAAAAGGTCATACCAATGGTACAACCTTCTACTATTTTAATCTTCTGCTTTACCTGGATGCTACCAGGGCATGGGCAGTGGCAGATGGCTGAATCCCTTTCACAGCACCAATATCAGCAACTTTACGGCTACTTACAGCCTTAAAAATAGCAGAACAGATAAAGATGGAAAAGAAAAGCGCAACCACATAAATCCCAATGCAGAATAACATCGATTGGAAGCCTCCTAAGAGGTTGAATGTACGGGCGTTCATGGACATTGATTTTAAAAGTTTTTCAAAAGGATCAGTTTGGATATTGGGTTAAAACCCTGTTTTCTGGCATAAAATTATTGATTAATCTTACCTCATGCAAGAGCGGAACTACTCAATTAAATCATGGGCAAAAGACGATAGACCAAGGGAAAAACTACTTAGTAAAAGTCCCATATCACTCAGCGATGCAGAATTGCTTGCCATTCTCCTGAATAATGGCAATCGCGATCGTTCTGCCCTTGACCTGGCCCGCGACCTGATGCAGTTGTGTAGAAACAACCTCCAGGAACTGGGCAAATTATCTGTTTTTGACCTGATGAAAGTAAAGGGAATCGGGGAAGCAAAGGCAGTGATCATCACTGCAGCCATGGAACTTGGCCGGCGAAGGCAGGCTGCACTGGCACTCGACTGCCCCATCATAACCAGCAGCAGGGATGTTGCGCTTTACCTGCAACAGCTATTCCAGGACTACCGACATGAAGTTTTTGTGGTACTATTTCTCAACCGTGCCAATAAGATCCGTCATTCAGAAATTATAAGCTCCGGGGGAATTACCGGAACAGTGGCCGACCCGCGGATAATTATGAAAAAAGCAATTGAACAGGAAGCCGTAGCACTGATATTAAGTCATAACCATCCCTCGGGCAACCTGAAGCCCAGCAAAGCCGATGAAGAACTTACCTACAAAATTCGGGAAGCCGCAAAACTCCTTGATATCAAGGTCATGGACCATATTATAGTGAGTACTGAAGGCTATTTCAGTTTTGCGGATGAGGGTCTTTTATGACCACTAAGCCTGTGCAGCTGGACCCCCGAAATTCATTGGGATCTGAACCTCTTCAAGGTCTTTGATCTCACCATTCACATCTTCAAAACGGTCAATATTTTCTATAAGGGCCTTCATGAATCTTTTGGCATGCTGCGGAGTGAGAATGATCCTGGATTTAACCCTGCTCTTGGGAGTACCGGGCATTACATTTACAAAGTCGATAACAAATTCTGCGTGAGAATGTGTAATGATGGCAAGATTTGCATATTCCCCTTCTGCTACTTCTTCGGATATTTCAATGTTCAGTTGGTTGGCAGGATTATTATTGCTGTTCTCCATATAATCGATTTAATGTCCAAAGCTAATAAAAAGCATTCTTGTTTGGTTAACGACTGAGCATTAACTGGCATTTCCATTCAGAACGCCGGTTACCTATGATCTCGTCATAGCCTGAGCCCACTGTTTCCCTGTTATTGTAAATTGTTTGAGCCCAACGCACCCACCATTGAATTTTGAGACCTTTCAGAATCATATCCCTGCGAAGCTTCCCCTGGAGCTGAAAGTAATATCTCCAGCCCTTATCATAAAAGGCCGGAATAGAAAATGAATATAGCAGATCACGCTCGTAGGCATAAATACGGGCATCATAACCATCGGTATTGAAATAATGTAATCTTGCGGAAATAACATGAGAACTTGGTTTAGGCTGAAATCGCGCATCCCCGTAAAAGGCAAAGCCCTGGTTCTGTTTTGATGATTTTTCAAACCAAACCTTGTCTAACCTGGCGGCAAATACCCATTGAGTGTTGACTATCTTTTCAAAATGTATCCTTGCATTTTTATTCACCTTCGGCACAATTTGATTGATGACCCGGCCTGTTTCATTTTCCTGCTTTGAACTACTCCGCAACCGAAGTATTCCCTCCCATTTTTTTCTTTTGGTATAAGTAAACTGCAGTAGCCATTCTGAACCATTGCCCGGAGCATCGGCCCGGAACCGAAGCCATGGAAACCGGTAAAAGTCAACATATGCCTGCACCTTCCAGGAAGGGTGTGGCAGAAGGGTTAGACCCATATATGTACCTACTTCATTGCTGACATTTGTATTTTCTGAAAACGTACGCGCATACAAGCTTTGATAGCCCGGATGAAGGTTACGGTAAACAATAGCCATATCAGCTTTTTGATTCAGGTTTATTACCAATCCCTGGATCATTGCAAGCCCGGTTTTACAGGTTGCCGCTTCCCCGAAAACAAATAAGTTTCGGATGCTGAGGCTGTAATGCATGCCTGCATTCCACCAGTTTGTTCCCCTCATTTTGAATAGGTTATAAGGCGCATCTCTGGGAATTAATGGGAAAGAAAAATTATATCTTATCATGCTGATGCCTCCCCGAAATCGTGCTCCCAGGTATTGGATGAGCGCTCCATAAGTCATTTGCGAAATCTGTTTTCTCCCTGTCCTTTCTCCGGGGGTGCGATGATATCCGGATTCATTGATGCTACTAAAACCAATTATGTTACCAGAATCAGCCAGGAGACTTCCCGAAAGCTTTCTTAATGAACCGAAAACCGTAAGCTCATATCGATTCTTTTGCAATTGAAGAGCACTGCCTCTGTGAAAATTAAACTCGCCTCCTGATCGGTAAGGCTGTAGTGTATTCCCCTGCCGGTAAACAGCCATAGCCTCACTTGTTTTACCAAAAGCAAGGCCTTGCCACTGAACCAATCCCTGCCCAATATTTACGGTGTAATCTCCCACTGCTATTGTTTTAATTAAACCTTTCCTGCGAACAAAAAAATGGAAACTGGTAAAATCGGGAAGAGAAGAACCTTTTGTTATCAGGGTTTCGCCGGCATCTTTATCACCTGTAAAGCCATACCATAAGTGTTGCTTATATTGGTATGTGTGCCTGAAGAAAATACGTTGCGGACTACCAGGGTATACTTTTACACCCATACTGTCTGGGGTTGTCCCCTTTAGCCTTTCTACCAGTCCACTTGTTCTCATAAGCAGCTGGTGATCGCCACGTTTAAGTAAATTAATAATGTTCCCATCACCTGCATCCTCATCCGAAAAACGAAAGAATTTCCCAATTTGCCTGATAAGGTCCGGCGACCAGTGGGGAATTGCCTGCAATTCATATTTACTTCGGATAGAACCAAAAACCTCCCGGTAATTGAGGAAAGAGGCTACCTGGAGAGGGGTTAACCGAAATATCCCGGCAAGTAATGGTCCATCTATTCTGTTTATGGAAAGTGGATGCGCCACCAGATGCTGAAGATCTAATTGCAAATCATTATTCTCTATATCCGATTCAGTTAGCTCTGCCATTGCTTCAAGGGCAAGTGGATCAGCCTCGCTTCCCTCTTGCGTAAATGATATAGTTGAAAATAATATGAGCATGCAACTTAGTATCAACCTTATCATCTTAATTCCTTTATAGCGGGTGAATACTGAAGTGCAAATCCGGGTGACCAGCCAAGTTGTGGGTGCCAGGCTCCCAACACGCTCAGCCTAAGCTTTTGATAGATCCAACCTGATTCAAAATCAAGACGCATAGGACTGCTGATCACCCTGATTGCCAGCAGTAGTTTTGACATGGCCATATACTGCAGAGAAGTATTTACAACAGGTGTTCTTTCTGATATAATTAGTGCCAGGTCAGTATAAAATGAGGGGGCCCATTCTTTTCCTATACCCGCAATAACTCCAGGATAAAAGTTGCTGCTTTTTGTTTCATCGCTTTCAAAGAAAACAGATATAGCTGTTTGCAGTGCATTCACATTCCTGGCTACTGAAGCCAAGGCCCGGTAGTTCTTCAACCCGGCATAGCCTCTTGCTTTGCTGTTTAAAACATCTAAAGAAATACCGACACAATAATCTTCACCTAATTTCCTGCCGCTTGCCAAATAAAATTTCATCTCCCTGAAATCAGGATTTGCCAAATTGCTAATGCCTGCTGCAATTGAAATATTCTTCATTATACTGCTAAGTGCACTGATCCTGCTGGCCGACAAGCCGGGTATCATATAGGGTTTTGTTGTCACAATCCTTAGAACCAAATCCGCTTCAGCCGCTAAGGCGGCAGGATTTATCAACGCGGCTTCCGGGTTTAAAAAGTTATGGCTCCATGCACCAGCCGCAGCGGAGGATCTATCAAAAAGGTCCTGGGCTTGTAAACCGGCACACAGCAGCCATAACAACATACACACACACGCACACTTCATACAAGGGCAAGATCCAAAGATTCAGTTATGTAGTCAAGCGTGTTTTAACGGTAATCATGACCGTTATAAAAACAATTCTGGCCCCGCAGATGCGAGGCCAGTAAATAAGCGGGGTCTTTAAAATAGGGTGGTAAACATTAATAAATATCCCAGAAAAGTTTTGTCTCTACTTCATCACCTCCAATGGCTGAAGAAGCGGAAGCATAGCTATCGGGATTGAGTGTCTGTTCATTGATTGGATAGGTTAGTCTGTTCGGGAAACCAGATTCAGGTTCTGCAGGAGGACTTAGAAGCGGGAAATCCAGCCTGCGTAATTCCACCCAACCAATGTATGGACGGTTGTGAAGGGCTATCCATTTTTGCAAACCAATTTTGGCTTTCCACTCACCTGGTGCAGATGCATACGCAACTGATGGTTGTGCCAGGTATGCTGTGGCTTCCGCTTCAGTACCTCCCCAATAAATAATAGAAGCACGTATAGCATTTGCATAATGCTCAGCTGCAGTACCCGCAACATCCCATCCTCTTGCAGCAGCTTCTGCCCTAAGAAACTCAGCCTCAACATAATCAAGCAACAAATGAGGAAGTGCAGGATCTTTTATTAACTCACTTGGCCGGGCAACGGTTGCATAAGCATTGTTTTCCCCAATAATTCCGCCAACATATTTTCCATCATTATTTGGATCAAAGAAAGCCTCTAACCTTGGATCATTCAATTCAACCATTTTATCGAGCAAAGGTTTTCCGGCAACCATATCTGCTCTCCCACTTTGTACAAGGTCAACCCAAATGGGGTTTGTATTGGGAGATGCAGACAGAAACTGGAAGGCTGCATTATCTGCCGAACTGGTAAATCCATTCTCTTCAGCCTCTTCAAATTTTTGTTTTGCAGTATCATCAACATCTGCAACAGTCATGGCCAGCCGCATTTTAAGGGTGTTGGCAAATTTGATCCAGCTGCTTACATCTCCTTTATAGATGAGGTCGGCTTTTGCACTAAAACCTTCACCCTCCGTACTTAAGGATGCTATACTATTATCTATCCTAACAAATAGATCATCATAGATCTCCTTCGCATCATCATATGCCGGAAAAAGATTATTAAAATCATTTGACTCAGAATATGGAACGTCACCAAATGTATTTACCAGTATGGAGTAAACATAAACTTCCATCAGGTCAACAATAGCAGCCTGGTTCTTTAGAGTTGCTTCTGAAACCACACCGGGTTCAGTAGCAGTAATTATCTTCTTTGACTCCTTAAGGTCTGACAGAACATCACGATACATTCTTGTCCACCACGCTTGGGGAATATTCCTTGTAAAGAAGTCGTAATTAGGCTCGTCCTGGTAAGTAGTTGCAGCCCAATGTTGTACAGTAAACCTGAAAACATTCAGGTTCACATTCGGAGTTGCGAGTGCCGTGGTAAGGTTTACCAAACCATTGGAAAACAAGGTTTCTGCGGGCACTACTGCCGGCAATTTCTTTTCTTCATTAAATCTGGAGATATCCTTTGTACAGGAGATCATCGTCATTAATGTTATTGCGGTTATTATCAGATAATTTTTCATAACATTCATCTTTTAGAATTTCAGTTTAAGGTTTAGTCCAATTTGCCTTGTGGTTGGATAGGCTCCACTCTGGTATCCTTGTGCATTTCCTGCAGAAAGATTTTCCTCGGGATCTGCATAAGGCAGATTCTTGTGGATGATCCAGAGATTCCTTCCAATCAGGGAAAACTCTATACCCTTAAAAGGATCCAGCCTGTCGAGCAGCGAAGGTGGTAGTGAATATGTTAGATTTAACTCCCTTAACTTAACATAGCTGGCATCATAGATAAATGCTGCTGCCGGATTGTATGCATATCCGTAGGTTCCATAATCATTCGGTACGCGGAGCGTGTTCGCTTTGCCATCGGCAGTAACTCCAGGAACAATAATACCACCACCATCTTCTAAAGAATTTCGGGATGGATTGCCTAAGTCATTAAGACCAACTGTTTCCGGATAGATACCCGTTGCAAGTCCATAATAAAGATCAAGTGAGAAAAGATCTCCACCATGACGAACATCGATCAAAAATCCAAGCGAGAGATCTTTATATTTGAAAGTGTTGTAAATTCCTCCTATCCAATCGGGGTTCATATTACCGATAACATTATTGGTTGATGAAGAAAGAGCATAACGACCATTATCCCTTACAAGCTTTCCGCCATTTTCATGGTACACCCATGTTCGGCCCATGATTGCACCATATGGCTCATTCAATGTTGCATTTATTGAAACACCTCCCTGGAATGTAGCTATCTGCAGGTTTTTACTTTCACCAAACAGGGCAGTCACTTCATTCCTGTTTCTGGTCCAGTTAATATTTGTAGTCCAACTGAAATCCCTTGTTTTAACAGGCGTGCCAAAAAGAGATAATTCAATTCCCTTGTTCTGTACATCACCGGCATTCTGCCATTTGCTGCTATATCCACTTGCATTGGAAACAGCAACCGGAATAAGCTGGTTAATAGTATTGGTGATATAATAGCTCGCATCAAAGCCAAGGCGGTTACCGAAGAAAGCCATTTCAAGTCCTATTTCCTTACTATTGGTTCTCTCAGGAAGCAGTTCATTATTATTCTTTGAATCAGGCAGTGTAAACAGGATTGTATTTCCGAATGGGTTTGGCTTACTATACACATCGGCTACAGCACCCCATGGGGCATCATTACCTACTTCCGCATAGTTTGCACGAAGTTTTCCATAAGATAGCCAGCTTACATCTTTCAGATTTTCGGAAAACAACCAACTTCCGGAAACAGAGAAATATCCATATTCATTATTGCCGATAGGCAGAGTAGAAGAGCGATCATAACGATATGTTCCATCAAGTGTCAGAAAATTCCGATAACCGATAGTGATCCCACCAAAATAACCGTCTACTGCAACGGGCTGATATGATTCGGTAGGTGCATTCACAGGATTTAATGAGTTGCTGATGGAATATAATCCCGGTACCGCCAACCCTCCATTTGTTGATGCAATAATTGATTCAAACCTCGACCGCCTCATATTCGTGCCAAGCAATGCCTGCAAGTTAAAATCATCATTAAGATCCTTATTAAAATTTGCCATCAGATCATAATTGGTTTCCTGGAAATGCCTGTTAGCACGAGTGTATCCTGGTACATCTACACTACCCACTGCTGTTCTGTCTTCCCTCAGCTCATCATAAATGTCAGTAGAGATTCTTCCCAGAAAACTCAACCATTCCGTGGCCTGGTAATTCAGCGAAATATTTCCGAATACGCGGTTACGCTCGTCATTATTAAAGCTTTCATACCGCATGAAGTAAAAGTTGTCAGTATAAATGGGACGTGTTCCTGCAGCAGTTGAAGGATCCTGCCAGTTCCAGGTGATATTTTTTCGGGTACGGAAGTAAGCTTCTTTTTGTTCTATATTGTCAACATTCGTTTGGTACCACTGCCGGAAGTTCTGGTTTACATTCTTTCCTGAATAACCGGTACCATATCTTCCCAGGCCCTCAACTTTTGAGACGTTCACATTTGTTGTGGCAGTCAGGCCCTTTGCTATTTCATAACCTGCACCGAAGTTTATTATATTCTTTATTACTTCACTATTTGGCAGTATACCCTTCTCCTGGCTCCTTGTATAACCAACCTTAAAATTTCCTTTATCATTGGCACCATCAAGCATGATGCTGTTGTTGTTGGAAATGGGTTTCTCGAAGAAAGTTTCAGGTGTGTTTTGCGCTGCTACCCAGGGTTTGGGCTTTTTATAATAGGGGGAGGTAGGGTCGAAAGCATCCCAATGGAATACCATCAGGTCTGGATTAAATTTGTCGCCGTAGGAAGCATCTTCACTGGTAGGAACAACCAGGTCATCCTGGCCATCCCCATCCACATCAAAATAAAAGAAGCCCGGGTTCTCGGCCGGTGAGCCATAAGCTGCCGAATAACCAGCTCCATATTGATTCTGGTACTTGGCAAATGTCTCTTTATCTATTGAACCGAAAGTGACCCCTGAGTTAATGGTTATTCCTAATCCTCTTCTGCTTTTTTTGGTTGTGATCATGATCACGCCATTGGCTGCACGTGAGCCATAAAGTGCTGAGGCGGCAGCCCCTTTCAGGATGTTGATAGATTCAATATCATCCGGATTTATATCGGCTGCAGCATTTCCATAATCCACGCCCCCCCTACCAGTCATCTGGTTGGTTGAGTTACCGGTGGCGTTATTAATAGGCACACCATCCACTACAAAAAGTGCCTGGTTGGTATTGGTAAGTGATTTTGTTCCACGGATCACAACATTAGTAGAACCACCTATACCGTTACCCTGGCGGATCTCTACCCCGGAAACTTTGCCGGATAATGCAGCAGCAACATTGGCGATACGAGTATTATTTACTTCATCCCCTTTTATTTGTTGTGCCGCATAGGGAAGGGTGTTTTTGGCTCGCCGAACTCCCAGCGCAGTAACAACTACTTCACTCAGGTTATCCTGCGATACAAGTGTTACCGATATAATATCCTGGTCAGCTACAGTAACCTCAAAACGCTCGTAACTGGCAGCTGTGATCTCCAATACATTACCTTTTTCCGCACTAATTGTAAAATTTCCATTCTGGTCGGCCGCAATACCTGTGTTAGTACCTTTTATCTTGACCGAAGCAAATGGTATGGGATTACCGCTTGCATCTTTCACTTGCCCGGTAATTTGCCGGACCTGTCCATACACCAATGCCACCAATAGCAATAGTGTAAACATCAGGGATGTTTTTCTCATATATATCATTTTTTAAGTGGCGGGTCACATTAACCCAATAAGAAAAGTATCTACGGTAAGAGATTCAGGAAGTGTGGTAAAACGAATTGGCCATTTGTCTTTACTCAGGGGAAATGTTCTAATCCTTGCTTGTGGAGCTGATAGTACCATTTATTAGACAATAAATTTAACAGAATGCTGTCTTCAACATTAAAAAAAATCCATTTTTCCCTGAATAAACCGCACATTACCTTTGCGCCATGCAAATTTTAGATGGACAACTGGTTTCAAAAGCGACCAAAGACGAATTAAAAATCAAGGTGGCACAGCTGGTAACAGAAGGAAAAAAGATACCCCACCTGGCCGCTGTTTTGGTTGGATCCAATGGTGCCAGCGAAACCTACGTGGCCGCCAAAGTGAAGGCCTGCCAGGAGATTGGCTACAAATCAACGCTTATCAGGCTGGAAGACGAGATCAGTGAGAACAAGCTCTTATCCGTTATTGAAGAACTTAACGAAGACCCCGATATTGATGGGATACTTGTTCAATTACCACTTCCCAAGCATATTTCTGACGAAAAAGTGATCAATACAATACTTCCTTCGAAAGATGTGGATGGATTTCACCCGGTGAATGTTGGCCGGATGGTACAGGGGCTCGATACATTCATTCCCGCTACACCGTATGGTATCATATTGATGATGCAACATTATAAGATCAATACCAAAGGCATGCACGCCGTAGTTATTGGTCGCAGCAATATAGTTGGCCGGCCGATGAGTATTCTTTTGAGCCAAAGTGCTGATCCGGGTAATTGCACCGTCACTATTACACATTCGCATACAAAGAATCTTGCTGAGCTTTGCAGAAGCGCCGATATAATTATAGCTGCCCTTGGCATACCAGAATTTGTAAAAGCCGATATGGTGAAAGAAGGTGCTATCGTAATTGATGTTGGTATTACCCGTGTGGCGGATGCCTCCAAGAAATCAGGCTTCGCCCTGAAAGGCGATGTTGAATTTGCGACGGTAGCTCCAAAATGCAGTTATATTACGCCTGTTCCGGGAGGGGTTGGTCCCATGACCATTGCGGCCCTGATGAAGAACACTTTTAAGGCCTGTGTTGATAAAAACTGAATACAGGTAAGATTTAAGAGGTAAGAGGTAAGATTTGAGGAAGTAGAAATTTAAAAATTGAGTGATGTTGCGTTTGCCGGTAATGGAATCATTTTATACCCTCCAGGGGGAAGGTTTTCACCAGGGCCGGGCAGCCTATTTTATCAGGCTCGGTGGCTGTGATGTTGGTTGCAGCTGGTGCGATGTGAAAGAAAGCTGGGATGAATCTCTTCATCCCAAACAATCTGTTGAAGAGATCGTGGAAAATGCAAAGGCCTACCCAGGCAGGCTTGCAGTGATCACCGGTGGTGAGCCATTATTACACAATCTGAACAACCTTACAAGTGCGTTGCAGGAGGCTGGATTTGAGACCAATATTGAAACGTCGGGAAGTAGCGATCTCAGTGGAAACTGGGACTGGATATGCCTTTCACCCAAAAAATTTAAATTTCCCCTACCTGAAGTGGTACAGACTGCCGATGAACTTAAAGTAGTTGTATTTAATAAAACGGATTTTGATTGGGCAGAAAAATGGGCAGCCGACGTAAAGCCTGCCTGCAAACTTTACCTCCAGCCCGAATGGGGAAAAAAGGAACAAATGCTGCCCCTGATCATTGATTATATCAAAGCGCACCCCCGTTGGGAACTCAGCATCCAGAGCCATAAGTACATCAATGTGCCCTGAGAAGGCAGTTTTTTCACATTTTCCTCTAATATAATGGCCTAACTTTCGTTGTAGTATCACCAGTTTAAAATCTATGCTGAAACGAATAGCCATTTTTATTACAATAGCCATTGCTATAACCTGCACCCTCCCGCTTAATGCACAACAATACAATCCCGATAAGATAAATGCTAAGGCTGCTAAACTTTACCAGCAGGCGATGCAACAGGCCGAGAATGATAATTTTCCGGAAGGTATAAGACTCCTTAAAGATGCCGTTAAGATAGATCCATCATTTGCGGATGCCTGGCTTTCTATTGCCGGCATGTACGGTGAAATGAAAGACTATGATAATGCTATCCTGCATTATGAAAGGGCAAAATCAATTGATTCAAACTACTTCCGCGATTATAACCTTCCCTACTCCATCAATCTTGCCGGAAAGGGCCGCTTTAAAGATGCCCTGAAAGCCGTGAACAGCTTCATGATGGTTAACGATCTGAATGAAAGTAGTCAGCGGGCCTCCTCCTACCGCCGGCGCTGTTACCTTTTTGCATTGGAACAGGCAAAGAATCCGGATATAGCGAATTACAATTTCACTCCCATTAACCTCGGCGATAGTGTGAACAGTGCCGTGTCAGAATATTATCCCACCCTCACCATCGATAACAGCCAGCTGATCTTCACCCGCCGCGTTAATAATTATAATGAGGATTTCTATGAAACCCGCATCGAAGGTGGGAAATGGAACCGGAGTAGCGGACTAACCGGTATGATCAATTCCAACCTCAATGAAGGCGCACAATCTATTTCGCAGGATGGCCAGTGGCTGGTGTTTACAGGATGTAATTTTCCGGATGGACTGGGAAGTTGCGATCTCTATATTTCCTATCTAACTCCCCAGGGATGGAGTGAACCCCTTAACCTCGGAAGTAAAGTGAATTCAGAATTCTGGGACTCAGCGCCCAGCCTCTCGCCCGATAAAAGGGATCTCTACTTCGCCAGCAGGCGCCAGGGTGGATTTGGGGGAAATGATATCTGGGTGACCCATCTCGGCACTGACGGTAAGTGGAGTGAACCCGAAAATCTTGGACCAGAGATCAACACCAGTGGTGATGAGAGCTGCCCCTTTATCCACGCCGATAATCAAAGTCTTTATTTCACCTCCAATGGATTGCAGGGCTATGGTGGAGATGATCTTTTCATGGCGCGTAAAGGTCCGAAAGGAAGTTTCAGTCTTCCCCGCAACCTTGGCTACCCTATTAATACCATAGAAAACGAAGGCAGCCTTGTAATTACTGCCGATGGTAGCACGGCTTATTATGCAAGCGACCGTGCGGATAGCAAAGGGGGGCTCGACCTCTACACTTTCACCATGCGCAATGATGTGCGGCCCGTGAAAACGCTCTGGATCAAAGGCAGGGTTATGGATGAAAAAACTAAAGATGGACTGCCATCTGCTGTTGAACTAACAGATATCCTTACCCGACAGATGATCAGCAAGGTACAAACCGATGAAACGGGCAATTATCTTATTACCCTTCCTATTGGCCGCGACTATGCGTTTAATGTTAACCGTAAGGGATACTTATTCTATTCGGAGAATTTCTCATTAAGCCAGAAGTCGCCCGACTCCACCTATAATATCGATATTCTACTAAAACCCATCACTGCAAATGCAACCATCGTATTGAAGAATATTTTCTTTGAAACCAATAGTGCATCACTGGGCAGCAACTCCGAGGTTGAGCTTGAACGGATCGTTCAGTTGTTAAAAGAAAATCCGTCATTAAGTATCCAGCTCAATGGACATACCGACAATGTTGGGAAGGCCGCGGACAATTTGAAGCTGTCGAATGACAGGGCTCATTCTGTGGTGAATTTCCTGGTAAAAAATGGAGTAGATGCAAAACGACTTACCCACAAAGGTTTTGGCGCAACGGTACCTGTAGCGGATAACAATACCGAAGAGGGACGCGCACTTAACCGCCGAACAGAACTGAAGGTAATTTCCCAGTAATGTAAATACCGTTATTTCACGCTGGTATAGCTCCCACGCAAAGTCTATTTTCATTGAAAAGAAGAAATGGACGATGAGAGGTTGTACCAGGTGGCACTTACACGGGTGCCGCATGTTGGTTGTGTAATCGCTAAAGCGCTGATCGAAAAGTTCAAATCAGCTACTGAAGTATTCAAAGCAAGTGCTGCCGACCTTGAATTGGTAGAAGGTGTTGGAACTGGCATTGCGAGATCGTTGAGTAGATTCCGCGATTTCAGGACATGCGAGAAGATACTGAATGATGTGGAACAGTATAAGCTGTCGATGATCTTCTTAAACGATGAGGCCTACCCGAAAAGACTTTTAGACTGCTATGATCCTCCTACCCTGCTATTTTATAAGGGGAATATCTCTCTCAATGCTCCAAAAAAAGTGGCGGTTATCGGAACCCGGAGCCATAGTGAATATGGAAGGCAGGTGACGGAGAAACTGATCCGAGATCTTCGTGATAAGGATATCACCATTGTAAGCGGCATGGCCTATGGAATAGATGGACTGGCACATCGGAATGCCATTAAATATGATATTCCTACCATTGGTGTGCTGGCACATGGACTGAATACCATCTATCCCAGCGAGCATACTTCCATGGCGAGGGAAATGTTGAGAGGTAAGGGCGCGCTGGTAACGGAATTCATAATTGGCACCAAACCCGACCGTCATAACTTCCCTATCCGCAACCGCATCGTGGCAGGTATATGCGATGCCATTGTTGTGGTTGAAACAGGTCTTAAAGGAGGTAGTATGATCACAGCATCCATTGCAGCAAGTTATAACCATCCGGTGTTTGTATTTCCCGGCCGCACAACTGATCATAAAAATGTAGGCTGCAATATGTTGCTTCGCAGGAAAAGTGCCACCATCGTTCTTGATGCAGATAACCTGCTGGAAGAAATGCAATGGGAAATACCAAAGGATCCTAACCGGAAAAACAACCAGCTTTCCTTCTTTGGCGAATTAAATACAGCTGAAGCAACTATTGTAAATCTGCTGGGTATCCATGGACAACTTGCTATTGATGAACTATATCTCCGGAGTGGACTGAATTCAGGTGCAGCTGCAAGTGCTATCCTTAATCTTGAAATCAGGAACATCATCAAAAGCCTTCCGGGTAAGCAATACAGGATGGTTTAGAGGAGGTTATACAAAAATTTGGCACTAATTTACCTGCTGCCATATCTTTGCACATGGCAACAAGAAAGAGCACCACCCGTAAGATAGATTTATCCCATAAATTTTTTGGAGAAGGCCTCACCTTCGATGATGTGTTACTGGTTCCTGCATTTTCGCAGGTGTTACCCCGTGAAGTAAATATCCAAAGCCGACTTACAAAAACCATAAGTCTTAACATCCCGATGTTAAGTGCAGCCATGGATACCGTTACCGAAGCCAACCTGGCAATTGCCCTGGCCCGCGAAGGCGGTATTGGAATGTTGCATAAAAACATGAGCATTGAAAGGCAGGCGGAGCAGGTTCGTAAGGTAAAACGCAGTGAGAGCGGAATGATCCTCGACCCCGTTACATTACTTGCCGAATCAACCATTGGCGATGCCCTTCGCCTTATGAAAGAGAACAAGATCGGTGGTATACCCATAGTAGATAAGAACAATAAACTGGTTGGTATCCTCACCAACCGTGATCTCCGTTTTGAGAATACCAAATCGAAGAAGGTAAGTGAAGTGATGACCAGCGAAAAGCTGATAACCGCTCCCGAAGGCACTACAATGAAGAAGGCAGAGAAAATTCTGCAACAATATAAGATCGAAAAACTTCCGGTGGTACGAAAGGATGGTACACTCGCCGGACTCATCACCTATCGTGATATTCTTCAACTCACCAGTTTTCCGAATGCCAATAAAGATGAATTCGGCAGGTTACTTGCCGGAGCTGCTATTGGTATAACAAAAGACATGCTTGATCGTGTTGCTGCCCTTCAACATGTTGGTGTAGATATCGTAACACTCGACAGCGCGCATGGTCATTCAAAGGGCGTGATGGAAGCAGTGAAGAATGTAAAAAAGAATTTTAAGGGTCTCCAGGTTATAGCAGGAAACGTGGGTACCGCTGATGGTGCAAGAGCGTTGGTAGAAGCTGGGGCTGACTGTGTTAAGATCGGGATTGGACCAGGTTCTATTTGTACAACACGTATTGTGGCTGGCGCCGGCGTTCCCCAGCTCACGGCTATCATGGAAGCCTATAGTGCACTCAAGCCATTGGGTATTCCCATAATTGCGGATGGCGGTATACGTTATACCGGTGACATGGTTAAAGCACTTGCCGCAGGGGCCGATTGTGTAATGATGGGAAGCGTATTCGCAGGCGTGGAAGAGAGTCCGGGTGATACCATTATTTATGAAGGCCGCAAGTTCAAGGAATACCGTGGAATGGGATCGATAGGTGCCATGTCGCAGGGATCAAGCGACCGTTATTTCCAGGATGTGGAAGATGATATCAAAAAGCTGGTACCGGAAGGTATTGAGGGAAGGGTTGCTTTCAAGGGCAACCTTCGCGAGGTAGTAGCGCAGTTTGTTGGTGGACTCAGGGCTGGAATGGGCTATTGCGGAGCAAAAGATATTGAAACACTCAAAGCTGAGGCGAAGTTTACCAAGATCACCAATGCGGGAATGAAAGAAAGCCATGCGCATGATGTAGATATTACGAAGGAGGCGCCGAACTATACGAGGAAATGATTTGGAGGGATGGAGGGATGGAGGGATGGAGGGATGGAGGGAATTGGAGAGATGGAGGGATGGAGAGAGATTTGGAGAAATGAACAGATGGGTTATTTTTGAGAACCTTTCCGTACATTTCTCCAATTCATTTTAATAGATCTTGAAAAAAATACATCCCCTCATTTTATCATTGGCATCCGGAATATTACTGGCTGCAGCATGGCCTCCCCTACCAACTACTTTTTTAATTTTCATTGCGTTCATACCCCTGTTCATGCTGGCTGATCAACAGCCACGAAAATGGGCTTTTGTTGGTTGGTGTGCATTATCAATGATGACCTGGAATGCACTCACCACCTGGTGGATCTGGAATTCTACCGGTCCGGGTTCTATAGCTGCCATTATTGTGAATACGGTACTCATGAGTATTCCATGGCTGGCATTTTACTGGGCAGATAAAAGATTTGGTAGCCGCTACGGCCACTGGGCTTTTATAGCCTGTTGGATGACCTTTGAATACGTACACCTGAACTGGGATCTTAGCTGGCCCTGGCTCACACTGGGTAATGTATTTGCTGCCCAACCCTCCTGGATCCAATGGTATGAATTCACCGGAACCAGCGGTGGCTCACTCTGGATATTATCGTTAAATGTGCTTTTGTTTAAGCAGCTATACAGAACCGGTAGTCTGCAAATAATTAATCGCCGGGCAATTTCTATTACGCTGTTGGCGGGCATAGGTTTACCCATACTCATTTCGGTGCTGGTGAGCACATCCAGTCAAAAAAAGGATGCAAGGCTGGCTGATGATGCACGTAAACATAATGAACCCCTCCATAATGTTGTAGTGGTTCAACCGAATATCGATCCCTATAAAAAATTTACGGCAGGCACGCAGGACGAACAACTGGCCACACTCCTGCAACTTTCAGCTTCACAAATTGACAGTAATACCCGGTTACTTGTCTGGCCCGAAACCGCCATCAACCTGCCCAATGGAATTGAAGAAGATAGTATCCGAAACAATTATTTACTGAAACCACTATGGGATTTCCTGGGAAAAAATCCAAAGCTTGTTTTATTAAGCGGATTGGAAGGATATAAGATTTATCGAAGCGGAGAGCAATCAAAATATTCAAGGCATATCCGCGATACCGAACTATGGTATGATTCCTACAATAGCGCCATGCTGCTCGACTCATCCGGCATTCTATCCCGATACCATAAATCAAAACTGGTACCTGGTGTTGAACTGCTTCCCCCCTTCCTGAATTTCCTTGGCCCACTGCTGGAACAATTTGGTGGAACAACAGGTGGCTATGCAAGGCAGGAAGAAAGAACCGTGCTCCGCCATGTGGGTAATGGATATGCCATTGCACCTGCCATTTGTTATGAAAGCATCTATGGTGATTTCATGACTGGCTTCATGCGTAATGGTGCCAATATAATTGGCATCATCACCAATGATGGCTGGTGGGGAAATACATCCGGACATAAGCAACACCTCCTCTATGCAAGACTTCGGGCAATAGAAAACCGGCGATGGATAGCAAGAAGTGCAAATACAGGAATCAGTGCCTTTATTGATCCATATGGCCGTATATTACAACAACAACCCTGGGATAAGGCCATTGCCATTAAGGAAGTGGTGACCCTGCGGAGGGAGATGAGCTTTTTTTCGCGCACTGGTGATCTTATTTCAAAATTCATGGTTGCAGGCGTACTTGTGTTGATCTTAATGAGCCTGAAGAAAAAAAGAAAAAAACCAGCACTATGATGCATTATACTATTACCGGCGAGGGACAACCGCTAATGCTTATACATGGCTTTGGTGAAGACAGTCGCATTTGGGAAAAGCAGATAACAGCATTAAAAGATAATTACCAGCTTATAATACCTGAGCTTCCGGGTACCGGCCAGTCGCCCATGCAATCTTCTTTGACAATGGAATCAATGGCTGATGAGATCCTGGAAATTCTGGAGAAGGAAAAAATAGAGTCTATCGTAATGCTGGGTCATTCTATGGGTGGTTATGTTACCCTTGCCTTTGCAGAAAAATACCCGGAACGGCTCATGGGATTTGGACTGCTCCATTCAACAGGTTTTGCAGATCCTGAGGCCAAAAAGGAGGCAAGAACCAAGAGCATCAACTTTATCCGGGAAAATGGATCAGCAGCCTTTCTTCAAACGGCTACTGTCAATCTCTTTGCCCCGGCTAACAGGGAAACTATGGTAAAAACCATAGATAAGATCATAAATGATAACACTTATATACTTCCGGAGAGCCTGGCAGCGTTTTTAGAAGCGATGAAAGCAAGACCCGATAGAACAGAAATATTGAAAAAGGCAACTATTCCTGTCCTTTTTATCGTTGGGAAAGAGGACCAGGCAGTACCTTTTGCCGATACCATGCAACAGGTTCATCTTCCTGAATTGTCTTATATTTATATACTTCAGCATTCTGGCCATATGGGTATGCTGGAGGAAACCGAAAAGTTCACTGCTGCCATTCAAAAATTCATGAATGATTTGCATATGGGCGGGCATAATCGCATCTAATGAAAACATTCTGGCTGCTACTTATAATCTTACTGTCCGCGGGTACTGTATCCCAAGCCAACCATATCAGGGGCGGCGAACTTACCTATAAATACCTCGGTGCAGGTAGCACGCCTAACAGTTCCCGGTATGAGGTTACGCTAAAATTATTTATCGACTGCTTCCAGAACAGCCAGGGACAGTTTGATGGGTCGGCTCCTTTCACTGTTTTCCGCAAAAGCAATAACTCACAACTACGGGCAGCATTTATTGCACCCTTTATTTCTGAAAGCAGGATTGGCTATGATCCCAATTCAAATCCCTGTATTACCAATCCACCCACCGATATCTGTTATAACCTTCGGTTTTATCGCACTACCATCGATCTGCAGGATGACCCGGATGGATATATAATTTCTTTCCAGCGATGCTGCAGAATCGCAGGTATTGAAAATATCTCCGGAAACAGTGCCGCAACAGGAGCAACTTATCTTGCTGAAATTCCCGGTACCAATACACTTGCCGCCAATGAGCATAATAGCAGTCCGGAGATCTCGGGAAATGATGCTGTAGCCATCTGCGCTGGCTCCGGATTTGAATTTGATTTTTCTGCAAGGGACGTCAATGACGGCGATTCACTAACCTACCAGTTATGCTCAGCTTATGATGGGGGGGGAAGAACTCAGGCTGAAGATTGCTATACTTGTCCCGCCCCTAACCCTGCAGCGCCTCCGCCTTACCGGGGATTACCCTACCAGGTTAATTATCCCGGCACCAGTCCACTTGGATCATCGGTAAGTATTAACCGGTTTACCGGAATCATTACAGGTCTTGCCCCCGATGTAGTTGGACAGTATGTGGTAACGGTTTGTATCAGTGAATACAGGAGGGGAAAACTCATTAATGTACATCGTAAGGATATTCACCTTAAAGTATCGGATTGTAATCCCCTGAAAGCCGTACTTAATCCCGATTATAAATTCTGCGATGATTTCAATGTCAGCTTTCAGAATGGCCAGGTAAATCCGTCCGGATCCATCCATGTATGGGATTTCGGTGATGGAACCAAGACAGACACATCCACAGCTGCCCTCGGAAATGTTCGGCACCTTTATGCTGATACAGGAACCTATAGGGTTAAGCTGATGGTGATGCTGCCAGGGGGGCAATGCCTTGATTCTGCATTTACCCTCGCGAAAGTTTACCCGGGTTTCTTCCCCGGATTCACTTATACGGGAGCCTGTCTTTTTACGCCTTTTAATTTCCGCGATACATCAAATACGCGCTACGGAACAGTGAATAAATGGTCATGGGAGTTTGGTGATGAAACCACTCCACTCGATGTTTCCACCCTGCAGAACCCCAGCTATCTTTATAATTCCCTTGGAGTTAAAACTGTAAGGCTGACGGTTGAAACCAATAAGGGATGCCAGAAGATCTTCACCGGAACGGTGGATGTGCTCGACAAGCCCGCTCTTGAACTTCCCTTCCGCGATACGCTCATCTGTAGTATCGATAGTTTACAACTGCAGGCCAATTCGCCCGGAAGCCTTGCTCCCCGGTTTACCTGGAGCCCCGCCACAAATATTTCCAACCGGAATATTGCTAACCCATTGGTATACCCGAAAACTACAACAACTTATATTGTTGACCTGGAAGACAATGGATGTATCACCCGTGATTCAATAAGGGTTCGGGTAGTGAATGAGGTTACCTTGTCTGCTTCAGCCGACACAACTATTTGTCTCACCGATCCAATACCGCTACAAGCTTTTGGGGATGGATTAAAATACCAGTGGACTCCGGCAGAATCGCTGAATGATCCCACTGTTTCCAATCCTATTGCAACACCCACCGCTACAACAACCTATGCTGTTACAGCCAGTATAGGAAAGTGTACTAAAACAGGGAATATCAATATCCGCACCGTGCCCTATCCGGGGGCATTTGCCGGAGAAGATATCATCATCTGTTATGAAGATTCTATCCAGTTGAATGCCACCATCAATGGATCATCATTTAGCTGGAGCCCCCAAAATACATTGATAGCACCTGAAACTTTAAGTCCCATAGCCTTCCCTTTAACTACAACATCCTATGTGCTGACGGTAACCGATAACAAGGGATGCCCCAAACCCGGAATCGATACTGTGGTGGTGGGCGTAAGGCCGCTGGTGCAGGCATTTGCGGGCAATGATACAGCTATAGTGGTGGGGCAGCCGCTGCAGTTGCAGGGTACCGGTGCAGATATTTATGTATGGGAACCATCAACGGGACTCAACTTCACCAATATACCCAATCCCATAGCAAACCTTTCGCAGAACCAGACCTATGTACTCAGGGTTTCCACGCCGGAGGATTGCTTTTCTTATGACACCATTAATATAACCTTGTTCCGGACCAACCCTGATATTTTTGTTCCGAATGCGTTTACTCCCGGTGGCAGTTCAAATACTGTCTTTCGTCCACGCCCGGTGGGTATAGCAAGGTTTGATTATTTCCGGGTGTATAATCGCTGGGGGCAACTGGTATTCTCTACCCGGGAAGCCAACCGGGGCTGGGATGGAAATATCAATGGAAATGCTCAGGGAACCGGCACCTATGTGTGGATGGTTCAGGGTACGGATTTTACCGGTAAAACAATCTTCAAAAAGGGTACGATGGTGTTGATCCGCTAGCGAACTTCCATCGGATTATTGTTCAATCATGAATGCTGCTTAATATTGCGTATGTCAAAAATCGCGATGATAACCGGCGCCACTGCCGGCTTTGGTAAGGCCTGTGCCGAGAAGTTTGCAGCAGGTGGATATGATCTCATAGTAACGGGAAGAAGAGCAGAAAAACTTGATTTCCTCTGCCAGCAGATCAGGGATACCTATTCTGTAAAATGCCTGCCACTTGTTTTTGATGTGCGGAATAAAAATGAAGTAAAGCAGGCTGTGGATAGTATCCCAGGTGAATTTGCGAAGATTGATTTACTCATCAATAATGCGGGACTGGCATTGGGCCGCGATTATTTTGATGAGGCCGATATGGATGACTGGGAAACCATGATCGATACCAACCTGAAGGGATTGCTCTATGTGAGCCGGGCAGTTTTACCGCATCTGAAACAGTCGGCTAATGCCCATATCATTAATATCGGATCCATTGCAGGGAAGGAAGTATATGAAAAGGGAAATGTTTACTGCGCATCCAAGCATGCTGTGGATGCCATTTCTAAAGCCATGCGGATTGATCTGCTGAGGCTGGGAATTAAAGTTACCGCCATTCATCCGGGTGCAGCCGACACCGAATTCTCTATTGTCCGCTTTAAAGGTGATACCGAAAAAGCTGCCGCCGTTTATACTGGTTATGAACCATTAAGGGCGGAGGACATAGCGGACACGGCATGGTATTGCGCCAGTCTCCCACCCCATGTATGTATTAATGACCTGGTGATCATGGCAACAGCCCAGGCAAATTCATACCTCACTTTTAAAAAATAACTAAATCGGCTTTAATAGTAGAGGGGCAAACATAAAGTTTCTCCTTTTGCGTTTAGAATACAGTTACTGGAACAATTCTTGTGACTATAAAATTGTTATGAAATCATCCCATATCCTTTTTTCAGTGCTGGCACTTGCAACAAGTCTGTTTGCTGCGCCGGCACTTGCACAGAAAGAGGATAATATTATCCGGCAGCGTTCCTGTGCCACCAATAATTACACCCACCAGATCGATAGTCTCAAAGAATATTATAAGTCGCATGGCTTCAGCCTTTTAAGGGAAGCATCGATGCAGATGGAAAGTGCATTTGAAATGCCCATTATCGTTCCACTCAACTCCAGGGAATGGTACAGTTTTGTATTTATTGGTGATCCTGGCGCCCGCCTCTACGAGGTGAGGATGTATGATTATACTGAGAAACAAGTCATCTACAGGAAGAACTTATGGGGCGATGTAGATGGAAATATTATCAACTTCACTTATGTTCCCGGCACTTCCGAGTTCCATATGATCAAGCCGGTGCAGGTCCACAAAACCAAAAAGGATCTCTGTGGATATGTAATGCTCTTCAAGCGAACCAGCGCTCCCGGCGATCCACAGGTGGTCGGAAAACGATGAGCCAATCGATGAACCAATGAGCCCATTATTACATGCTTTGAGCCAATTAATGGAATCAAATGAGCCTTTTACCCGTCTGACATATGTCAGGAAAGACGTCAGACAGGTACCCTGAAAAAGCAACAATTCTAGAAATTATCGGCGGATTTTCTAAAGTAATCGTCTCATTTATAGCGAGTTAAGAAATAAACCCATCAGACGCCTGTCCTGACAAGCGGCAGATGGGTAGAGATCATCCACCCAACATCATCCGCGGATCCTCCGGCCATCCTCCGACATAAAAGGCACTTAGGTTTAACCGGGAAGGCACCGGGAAGGCATCAAGGCCTACTTCCCTATCAAACCATTAATACTAATTGGCTCATACTATTGAGCAAGGGAAACCCGAATCTGCAATCCGGCGCGGGTGGTCGTAATGGGCGCGGAGGTTGAGACCTTGGGCTCGGTGCGTCGCTGGTCAAAGAAGAGCCTCAGATTGATCCTATTATTCAGCACATAATCTATTGAGGGAGAAATAGTTATTACTTTCTGTCCCGCCGTGGGCAGGGCAGCCTCCTGGTCGAGCCGGCTATTGGCAGTTGCATCATCACGCAAACTCAGGTCAAGGCGGAGGTTAAGGTCATTCGACAACTCCTTGGAGGACTCTTTCATGCCAGGCAGTTTCACTTTGAAGGGCAGGTTAAGTCCGCGTTTACGCCATCCCACCCCGATTGTAAACTCCTCCGATCTCGCCTCACTCAACTGGAAATCGACCAGGCTAAGACTCAACTGACGGCTCTTCTTGTATTCAAAACGGGCGGTCAGCTGGTTGGTGAACTGCAGGTCGATATCTATAAATGGAGCAAACGCCTCCTGGATAGAGATATTCGGAACCAGGAAATAAGGGAAGAAGTTTCCGGTGGCCGTATCTATAAAGCCAGGCATATTATAACTCAGGGGATCCTGGAAAAGCAGGTTGTTGTTGAAGCTGTTCATCCCCAGGGTACTGCTATAGGCATGTGTGATGGTTACGCTCGAGAATCGTTTCTCGAGGGCCGGAATTTTGGTGAGTCCGGTATAAGTCAATCGCCAGTTTGGTTTCGGGATGATCTTCCTGAATGGGTTGGAGCGGATGTCACCATTCTCCTGGTCAATCAGGGCAACATCGAGCGGATCCTTTTTGGTATAGGCAGCAATGAATGCCGGGATCAGCACATCCTGGGCATACCTGCTATAGCCAGTGTAATAACCATCGGACAAAAACTTTTCGTTATCCGGAAGGTCTTTCCAGTATGGGTTTCTTTCAGCATTGCGCCTGGAGAGAATGATCCGGTTTTCCTGGAAGGTCCTGAAGGTATTGGTGATCTCGTTGGGCTCAAACTTTCCGAACAGGGTCTGGAAAGAAATAAAGGAAACGCTGAAGGTTCCTGAAACATATGGACTCAGGCGAACGAAGTTTCCATTGCCCACGGTATCCTTATAGAGCTCGGAATAATTCTTTCCGAAAGTTTTATCGAGGCTGATATCAATGGTGAGATCACGCAATGGGATCAACTGGGCCGTGATGCTGAGTCGCTGGTTGAAATCCTGCCGGTTAAGGTTGTTGAGCAATGGGTTTCGGGTGATTAATCCCCTTCGGGCAAAATCATTGATAAAAGAGGTATCAGGTTGTTTGCCGAAAACAAATCCCCATCCCGGCGCATTGGAGCCCGGATTCATTCCAAGTATTTTGGTACTGTCGGTATAGCCGGCAATAGAGGTAGTTCCCACCTCACCATATTGCACGCTCACTCTTTTAACGGAGGTGATAATTCTTCCGATCACTTTTACAAAACCATTCAGTTGCGGTAATTGGTTGGGATCACGTTTCACCCTTTCCCTTTTACCGGTTGATGTAGTATCACCAGGTGCCTTGGGTTGTTCCGGCGCTTTTGGAGGCGGCGGTGGTGCATCCCAATCGAGCGCCCTTAAGAACCTGCTCTTGGCATAGAGCCGGGTAAAGTCAAACTCTCCCGTCACATTTTTCTCCTGTGCATTGCCAACAAAATTTCCGAGGCTCTTGGCAAACGGATCAAGTGAGGAAGCCAGCCAGTTATAGCGCGCCACATATCCTAGCCGGATGGTGGTCCAGTCTACCAGCGGCAGCTTGGTGGTTGGAAGTGTATAAGTGATATTAGCGCTCTGGTCATACATCACATTCCTTCCCCCCTGCCAGAACAAACGCCACATCCTTCGCCTCTCGGCCTGGTCGAGGCGACCCGAATCTTCGTCTACCCTTGCCCTGTTCACTGCCGTGAAGTCAATGTTGAGTGATCGCGACAGATCCCAGCGCAGATTATAATATCGATCGAATGTAAAGTACTTGTCATAGGTTTCGGGGATGATGCCTTTGGGACCACCAACGTTACGAGGCCTGATGGCACCGAACTGACGGTTTACATCGGCCCGGAAACTCAACAGGGATGGCGCATAGTTAAGGTTGAAATCCTTTACCAGGTCGAGCCATTTGGTGGTAGCCTTCATGCCTTTCTTGAAAGGCTCCCAATACTTAGGCGTAGCAACGAAATTATAACCGAGTCCTCCCCTATGCCTTGTCAGCTCTTCTGATTCGATGAGCGGATTATTGCGCTCCATCTTGGTATACGAGTAGCTGACATCAAAATTTTCGATGCTGTAGATCTTTTGCTTTTTACCACTGGTATTGATCTTACGGACGTTGGTGAAGTTCACCGTTTTGGTGGTGGTGATATCAACTGACTCAGCGCGGATAGAATCACGCTCTGAAGAAGTTGCCGCATCCAGTTTTGCTTTAAGTTTTACATCGAGATCATAGGGATCGTATTCCGGAGTAAGAATGGTTTGTGAATAGCCTGCATACACCGGAATAGAAATACCTGCTTTGGCGGGAAGGAGTTTACCCAGCTCGAGGTTGGTGGCAACATCAAACTGTGTGAAGTTTTCCCTTGCCCTTTCATTGGCCCGCATCTCGAGGTTTCCGAAACCTATACTTCTTGCAGCACCGGAAAGAGAAAGTGTACCAAGGTCGGCGAGTTTAACATCCACCCTTCCAGTGGCAGCCCAGCCGCCTTTTTCATCAATTGAAGAAAGGCGGAGTTCATTGAACCAAACTTCCGTACAGGCATCACCGGTAGTATTGTTCACAACGCCCACAAACATACCTCTTACCTCACCGAGGTTGGGGTTTCCGAAGATGGCATAGCTCTTTCCATCATCGTCTGTTTCCTTATAGTAAAGGTTTGGCTGTGATACATTGTTACGCCTTATTTTGAGGTCGATAAGCCGCTGCAGTGATAATCTCAATTCATTATCGAGGGGCCACACGATATCATTCTGCTGATCGGTATATCTTCCAAATGGAGTAACCTTCAGGGGTATGCGCACTTCATAATAGTTGCCTACAAAATCATTTCCGATCCTGATAACGGCAGAGAGATCACCATCGCGGATCTCGGGGTAGCCTTCAACGCTTTCGGTATGCGCAAACATTTTCAGTTCACCATACTGGCGAAGGTCGAGGTTAAGGGTTTTGAATACGCCCCTGCCATCACCACCAGCCAGGTTGCAGATCTGCATACTCATGGCCTGCTCGTTCTGCAGGATATTGACGTTGTTATTACTGAGCTGCTGAACCCTTTCAATGCCGGGAGGTATCAGGTAATTCACCGGCGCACGTCCGCTGTTCTCTTCCACATTCACCGCCAGCACATTAAACGAAGTTGGATTGCTTGTTGCCAAAGGCTTGTAGATACCGGTTGTATCGAGCTCAAAGGAGAAGCGGCGCCATTGGTTACGAACTAGTTCCAGCTTGGCAAAACGTGTAATAACAGAATCCTGGAAACCGGTCATGAACATACGAAGGAAACGGATCGATTTAAAGTCGGGGATATTACCCACTTTCTGCTCATACTCGGCTACGGGTATGCGAAAAAGAAACCATTTATGATTGACGCCATCAATATCGAAGGCTCTCATATCAGTGATATAATTCTGCCCGATGGTCATTCTTTCAGGCGTGAGGTCAACCTTGTATTGGAAGTATTCTTCCAGTTCGTTGAGGGTGTTATCGCGGTTAAGGTCTTCCTGGTCGGGGTATAGCGTGAAGGCCGTTGTAGTGGTTGAATTATTATCGGCAATGGGTGAGTTACCGTGCGAGTTATTGATGTTCTTATAACGGGTGAGGATATCCGCGCGGGTGCGGTCATATTCTGCATCGCGGTAGTTGCGGAAGTTATCACTCGATGGGTCAGTAAGTGCAGATTGGTAAGCCGGTGAGCCGGTGCCTGCAACTGCTGCTAACTGCGACAGGTATGCGCTGAATTTTCTTCTTTCCGAATCATCATTCAACCCATCAAAACCAACATCCTGAAAGGGACGGTCGGCGGGATCATTACTGAAAGCAGTAGTAACCTGTATCGGGTTATTGGGAACATTACCCCATCGCGAAGAGGAATCTACCGCTGCCTGTATATTGGGCGTGGGAAGTCCATTTTCAAAGAAGCGACGGCCATCGCGGAGAACATCTTCTGAAATATTTCCGAGGTTGAAATAAAGCTGTCCGCCGGTACTATTGGGCTGCACCAGGAAGGGATCCTGCATCCAGAACTCAATGAATTCCACGTTGCCGGTTTCAAAGTCAACCTGGTCGAGGCCGCGCATGATACCACCCCAACGCTGGCTGGGATTCAGGAGTTTGCCATTGGCCGCAACACTTCCTGCCCGGGCATCGAAATTATAGGGGCCTCTTTCTGTTGGGTAATAGGCCATATCAAAAGTGATCAGCTGCGCAAGTCCATAGTCGGGTGTTTTGGCAGGAAATAGTTTCTGCTGGAGGATGGCCTGAATACGAGGGTCTTTATAATCCTGGTAGCCGGCAACCGGGTTATTGGGAGCGCGACGGTCCTGCAGATTGGGTTCAATATTATACCAGGCCAGCTTGGCGCGATTGTATCCATAAGGAAGTGAATCATTATAGGAGCCTTCGGGGAAGAGTCCATTGCCCTGGGGCGTGGAAGCCAGCGACCAACTGATCAACGGAAAACGTAGGTCGATACTATTTCTTGTTCCCTCAAAGTCATCAATGTATATAAGTCCCTCATCTCCCTTTCCGATCTGTGGCGGGTGCCCCGGTTTCAGGATAGCGCCTTCACCATAGGCCATGATACTACTCATTTCCTTGGTGGAATAGAACGGCAGTTTATCAAGTAGTCGGGTAAGTTTGGGGAAATCGGAACGATAACTGAAATCGAGTCCATACATGGTGTTGCGTATGGGATCCTCATTATAGTTCATCTTGGTGAAATAGGGCCTCTCTCCCAATCGCACCATCTGTCCGCCAAAGGTCAACGATTCCTTGGCGGTATTTTTAGCCATATAATCCCATCGGAGACCGAGGTAGTTTCGCTGTTGTATTCCAAAAGTGGCACTGTTCTCATATTGCACATTCACCGGGATGCCAGAATTGAGGATGGCCTGGTTGATGATCTTGACGGAGCCAAGATTATAATCTACAAGGAAATCAATCCCCTCCACCAGCATTCTTCCGCCTGCCGACACCTGTACCGATCCCTGCGGCACATTGAAAGCCCCGAGTGATATATCTGAACTTGCCTGTCCTTTGGCTGTACCGCTGATGATAAAGCGGTCGAGGTTGGCGAAGGTTTTGGCGATTTCCTTAATGGTATCGTAGAGCGGGGTAAATACATATTTGTCGCGGATGTCCTGCGTTACACCCTGGAAAGCAATACTGTCGAGGTCGCGGCCGAAAGGCTCCAGCAGGGGAAAAATCACCCTGGCCTGGTTGGAGATCATGGTATAGCCTTCAATATAATCGAATACCCCATCGGGTTGTGGGTCGCGGTTATTATTAAGCCGGTCGAGATTGAGGATGGTGATAAGCGGGATACCTGTTTTTGGACCTTCGGGAATATAGCGTTTGGTACCCAGGCTCGGCTCTTCATACAAGACGTTCAGCTTGAAATCGGTGGGCTGCACGCTGGAGATATAGCCACCCTCGCGGGTACGCAGGGCATAAACGTTTTTCATCATCAGGTCCCAGATCGGCAATGTGGTACGCTGCGAAGTGGCCTTCAGTAATTTCAGGAAGAGCACCTTGGGGTTACCTGCGATGATGGCGGTAGTATCAGGCGGAACATCCTGAGAAAACTCACCCACCTGGAGTATCCTTCCATTATAGTTGTATTGGAAAGCGACGCCGAGAACTTCATCGGGTTGCAGGGGCTGGTTGAGGGAGATGAAACCCACCTGTGGGTTATAGTAATAATCATTGGGACCCAGCTTGCGGGCAAAGGTCTTTTCAAAATCCTGCACGGGTCTTAAACCAAGACTTTGAAGTTTATTGGTTATCTGGGCCGAGAACCTGCTGGTGGGGTCGCTGGTGATGGTGCGGTAGAGGCCATTCACCGTGTTGGAAGGCAGACTATCAACACCGCCGGGGTCGGGGAAGTTATAAGGATTTCTTTCACCGAGGTCGGCCAGCGCAACGATATCACGGGTTTCGGTGGTAACGCCGGTGCGGTTGGTAACCCACACCTCTATACGAAGAATGTTCACCAGTGAATTAACCGCGGGAAGGCTACCCATGGCCTTATTATAATTTTTGCGGAAGAACTGTGAAAGCAGGAAGTGCCTGTTCTCTTCATAGTCGTTGGCACGGAATTCAAAGTTTGTGGTGGCAGCGCCGCCCAGCAGTCCCATCGACTGGCGTTGTGCCCGCTGGTTAGCCAGTGCCGTGGTGATGAAAAGTTTACCAAACTGCAACTGGGTTTTGATACCGAACAGCGATTGAGCGCCGGGAATCAAAGATCCCTTGGTGGAGAAGGAGATATTACCCGCTTCAATACGTTTGATGATTTCATCGGCATCGCCGGTATAATCTAGTTTAAGCTGGTTTTCGAAGTCGAAGTTGGCGAGGGTATTATAGGTGATGGGCAGTTTAAGTTTGCTACCAACGTTACCCAACACACTAAGATTGGCATTCATATCAAAATCAAATCCCCCGTTGCGGCGGGCGCGTTCGGGAAGCGTTGGGTTTTTGATATTCTGTCCCTGGTAGCCGGCGATGATATCCACATTACCCTGTGGACGGATATCCACTTTACCGGTACCGAAGATCCTGTTAAAGAAAGTTTCGTGGGCGGTAAGTTTTGGCTTGATTCGTTTACGGTTAAGCTGGCTCAGCACATCGGCACGGTCGCGGAAATATTCCTCTTCCTGTTCGCGGGCGCGGAAGCGGAGGTATTCCTCGAAGCTCATGTAGGTAGGTGAGCGGTAATATTTATCGCCGATCTTTTCAACAAAATAATACTGACGGGTTACCGGATCATATTCAACGCTGCGTTTTATATTAGAGGGATCCTTAAGGTCAAACGGGTTTCTGTTGGGAGAAGAGAGGTCTTCGCTTCTTCTGTCGCGGAGAGGATATTTTAGGGTATCGACCCCGCGGATAGTATCACGCAGGGGAAGGATGGCGGAATCGGCCAAAGGTTTTTTGGAAGTATCGGCAATTGCTTTGCGGGCGGTATCGGGTTGTTGCCAGGCAACAGCCTCAGATGGCAGCACAGCACCACCAGCAGCCAGCAGGATAAGGAATGCCAACCTGAAAAGTTGATGAAATAAATTGCCCACAGTCTTTTTTCCCAGGTAATTAGTTAGGTAAACGTGCAGCTATAGGCTTAGAGGTTTTTAAGTGCTGATTTAATTATTTCTTCTACTTTATCAGAACCAGATCCGGAGTTGATCGCTTTTTTCAATGCCATTTCTGCTGCGGGTCTCGCGATCCCCAATGCTACCAAGGCAATTAACGCATCCTGTTCGGCAGTATTGCCTGCTGCATTTGAAATATTTGCTTCAAGCGATTGCCGGGTTACCTTATCACGCAATTCAAGCACTATCCTTTCCGCGGTTTTTCGCCCTATACCTTTCACCGATTCAAGTTGCCGGGCATTGCCCTGGGTGATGGCGCGAATGATCTCTTCGGGTTGCATGGATGACAACATCATCCGGGCTGTTGCTGCACCTACACCATTTACTCCCAGCAGTTGGAGAAACATCTCTTTTTCTGCCACTGTGTGAAAACCGTAAACAATATGCGCATCTTCCCTGATATGAAGATACGTAAACAATTGTCCGGATTCAAGTGCCTCTATAGCCGCAAATGTATTTAATGTAATAAAAACTTCATATCCCACACCCTGCACATCAATATGTACAGTTGTTGGGGTTATAAGTGTGAATTTCCCCCTCAGATAAGCGATCATGGCTGCAAAATAAACTATTAGCCGTAATTTCGCTGCGCTTTCGAAATTAAACGCATGACTAATAAAATCACTGCCGCCATCACTGCAGTTGGCGGATATGTTCCAGAAGACAAGCTTACCAACTTTGATCTTGAAAAGATGGTTGACACCAATGATGAATGGATCCGCACCCGTACCGGTATCTCTGAAAGGCGAATACTAAAAGGGGAAGGCAAGGCCACTTCTGACATGGCTGTTCCAGCGGTTTTAGAGCTCTGTAAAAAAAGGGGGATTGATCCTGTTGAGATAGACTGTATGATAGTGGCAACCGTTACACCCGATATGGTTTTTCCGGCCACTGCGAATATTGTATGTGATAAGATCGGGGCGGTAAATGCATGGGGATATGATCTTAGTGCGGCCTGCTCGGGATTTCTTTTTGCACTCACTTCCGGCGCTGCCTATATTGAGAGCGGGCGATATAAAAAAGTGGTAGTAGTGGGAGCCGATAAGATGAGTGCCATAATAGATTATTCGGACCGGAACACCTGTGTGATTTTTGGTGATGGTGCCGGGGCCGTGTTGCTGGAGCCGGCTACTGATGGAAGCGGGGTGCTGGATAGTATTTTGCGGACAGACGGCAGCGGAAGGCATTATTTAAATATGAAGGCGGGAGGCTCTGCGCGTCCGGCAACAATAGAGACCGTTACCAATAAAGAACATTTTGCCTACCAGGAAGGTAAGACCGTTTTCAAGTTTGCGGTGAAGGGGATGGCCGATGTAAGTGCGGAGTTACTGGAAAGGAATAACCTGACGGGAGATGATATCGCGTGGCTGGTACCCCACCAGGCCAATCTGCGGATCATTGATGCCACGGCAGAAAGGATGAACCTTCCCAAAGAAAAAGTGATGGTGAACATCCAGCGCTATGGTAATACCACTGCTGGCACCATTCCGCTATGCTTATGGGAATGGGAAAAAGAATTAAAGAAGGGAGATAATTTGGTGCTTGCTGCATTTGGGGGAGGGTTCACATGGGGAGCCACTTGGATCAAGTGGAACTATGACATGTAAGATGTAAGAGGTAAGAGGTAAGAGGTAAGATTTGGGAATTGCGTTCAGTAAGTACTTGAATCACCTTCGTGCATCAAATATGGCGTTTGTGTATACCATATGCCTGTTTGTCCAGTTTGATTTGGAAACCCCTGCCTCATGAATGTATTATTGTCTATCATGGGCCATGGAAACTCAATTAGTATTCGGATAAAAATATACCGGCATGCCAGCCGTTTCTAAGGCTTTCCGAACCCTGCTCGAAGGATGCTCGAAGGACCCTCGAAGGATTGTCGAACCAATACGCACGAACGGGCATAGTGGTCTTTCACTCAACTTTAAATTAATAAAAACAGGACATCAAATTTGTTGTCTGTTCAAACTTTGCCGACCGAACTTTGGGGAAGCCTAAAAAGCTTGCAAGCTCTACTTGGATCAAATGGAGCTATGAAATGTAAGAAGTAAGAGGACATCCTATACTAATCTTCATCTTTGGGAATCAAACCAAAACAAAGATGGCAAGTAGAAGAACGGCTGTGCATATGATATAACTAATTACTGCATAATCTTTTTTTATAGATTTATTATTTTTAAAATATTGAATGATTTTATTATGCTTACCATTAAAGATTAATAAAAAGTAATTTATTAGCATAACACCCAAGATAATTCCAATCCAATACCAGCCATGATAATTTTCAAAATTCAAAATGGTAATCCTGAATAACGCTTCTATTAACAATGAAAAACTTACAAGGTTGATGTAACACAATAAACTAACTGCGAGGAATGCATTTAATATAGGGTTCTCAGATTTATTGCTAAAAATCTTATTCCAAGAATATAATTTGAAGAATAAATATGATACGCCTTATACATTGTATAATATATTAGTGTGGTAATAGACAGACATTGTAACCAGCTTTTTTACTTTTTCGCGGCACTCTTGCAAATTCCCTTTTAGACCTTCGGTTGCCCATTTCCAGCAAAACCAATGCTCCTATACATAAAAACAAGTACTGCTTTACCAACTCCATTATTGTCCCCAGCTTTACCTGCCATAACTCCTATTTTTTAACCGGTCAAAGGCTCGCATCGTAAAAGCAGTATAGGTTGGTTGGGATAAAGTTACCTGATAAATAATTAGATTGTCCATCATCGTTATTCAAAAGTAATCGTCAAAGGGAACCAAACTTTGGGGAAATTTACACCTCTTCAACTTTACAAATAAAACACTAAATGATGTATTTAGAACAAAAATCCCGGCTCTGGAGGCAACTGAGAAATATTAAACAACTGTCAACATATGTTGGGCACATTCACTATTTTATTGGGGGTAGGTAAAAGTTTCGCAAACTTAAAAAAGAAATAGTTGTATCCTTTGCCTCTAATTGTAGTGTTTCCCGTATATTCTTTAATTCGTGAAAAAAGTTTTCCAATAACAAAGGAGCATTTTTCCCGTATACAAAAACCGATACAGTATCATTATCTGGTTTTATTATAATAACCTTATATGATGATTGATCTTCAATTTCCTCTTTATAATTAGAGTCGTACTGGCTAAAAGGAATTTTCGTAAAAAGACTATCCATAGATTTCACTCTCTCTATAGGCAATGTTGCCGAAAAATATTTTTTATTCCATCTGCCGTCTCCAATGTAAACTGAACCGTCCTTGTAAATTTTCATTGAGTACGCCACCTTCCACCCACTGTCATAGGTAAAGTCAATCTGTTCAAAATTAGGTGCATAAACTTTTTCGCTCGTATTACAGGAACAAAATAAAATAAATGCAATAATTGACTGCTTCATTACTATTTTTTTTTATTGCCATTTTCATCCAATTCAATACCACCATCATAATTCCACATATCAATTAACAATGCTTGGTCTGATGGAAATACTTTGAGTTTGTCATTTATTTCTTTCATCCCGTTAAATGCATTAAGTGGCCACAAATTGCCGCTATTATACCCTTTATTAACATAGTCCTTTAATACCTTATAATGATGATAATGTCGCGAGTCACCAACTGCATTTTTCACATCCGAATTAATGTTGCTGTAATCAAACTTTTTGTTGTCTAAAAAGTCTGCTGTATGTAAGCTTCCATGAATAAATGACTCATGGAATAAAGTACCAATTTTACTTACTGCTTCATTGACTAAGCCATCCGTTGTTTTCTCGTAAAAATTTGAATTTACAGAAATAGTAATCTGTCCCCTGCCACCTGCATCAATAGACTTGGTGGTTTCACCGCCTTTGTCTTTATCGAAAGACTTGGCGTTATAATTCAAGTCAATTCCCTTTTTGCTGTATTTGCCATCTTTTTTAAAAGTCTGGCCGCCTATAGTTTGATTTTTAGATGCATATTTAGATAAATACTTTCTCCCCTCTTTTGTTCTTGTAAAAGCATTAAATGAAGAATTTAAAAGTTTATTTCCAGTAATGGAATTATCCACACGAATAGTATCACCCAAAGGATCATTAAATGAAATCGGATTACTTCCCATCGCAGAATACGGACTTTCAGACATAGTAGGCTTGGGATCAATTACATGCCATCTTCCGATTTGAGGATCATACATCCTGTACTGAGTACTATACCAATCTAAGCCTACACCATTAGAGAACTCTTTTGACTGTAACTCTGAACCTTTATTGAACTTGTATTTATTCTCCATTTTCCCCATTGCTTTTGAACTTATCCCCGC
>NZ_JPHF01000011.1 GCF_000814325.1 Flavihumibacter sp. ZG627
CCGGTGGGTATAATCGGGCTGACTGGCATCCAGCGGTGTGGTGATGCGTGACTCGAAGACCATCCCCCCCATATAGTTGGTGGTGGTGGTAATGGTTATACCGCTTCCTGATTGTTTCCAGCGGACATGCATAATGTTGGGTAAAATAAATAATGTAATCTATCAACCAAACAATGAAAGAGTCTCCACTTCAGCAAAATGTTTGTCGGTAGTAAAAAGCGGGAGATTATATTGTAGCGCCATGGCGGCTATCCAGATATCATTTTCAGGTATAGGTTTACCCTTTTTCATCAAAGCAGCTTTGATGCTACCATACATGTCTGCCGTGGCACCATCCGGATTTAAAATGATACAGTTACTTAAAAAAATTTGTATTCTGTCAATATGCTTAACAGGATCAGTCGATTTATACGCTCCGTAAAATAATTCACCTATTACTATTAACGGTACATATACTTCTGCAATAGCATCCAACTTTATTGAGACAGCATTATTCTCTCGAAACGCGTGTATAATAACGCTGGTATCAAGCAGACATTTACTTCCAGTCATCGGAATGAATTTGCTCACATCCTTCTTCTATATTTTTTTCCAGTTCATCAGCTTCTTCTTTGGTCCACATTTCGGCAAATGAAGCAAAACTTTTACGACCTACAGCATGCAGTTTACTTTTCGCTATTACGGTTTCAACCTCTGCCAGTACCGCATCATTTTCGATCTTTAATATTTCCTCAATGAGGTATAGTTTTTTTGCTTCTCCAAACATAACCATCTTATTAATTCTCAAATTTACTCTTTTTATCAGCTTTCTTCCTCATAATACAGCTTATAAAACTTCTGGCCGGTTTGTTCGTCGTAGCCGCGTTCGATGAGGTCGCGGCGGCCGTGGATGTAGATGTGGAAGTTCTTATCGAGTTTGAGGATGCTCTTAAAGACTTTGGCCTGCTTCTTTACCGCTGCAAGATTGATATCGAATGATTCATCGATGGCGTAATTGCGGTTGCTTTCGAAATTGCGTTTATAGTTCATGAAGGTATCTACCACCTCCGGATGGTGGATCACCTCTTCGGCAAATTCATTCAGGTTGAACTGGTCGCGGGTTTTGAAATAATCCATTGATTTATTCAGCAGATCTATCTGGTCCGATTTTGAGACATCAAATTTTTCTGCATACTCCTTTTCAATGAAGAGCTTGCAAAGGCCCAGTGCCTGGTTGGTATGATGATAACTATCGGCAAAGGGCTTCACCTGCAGGAAATCATTCACCCAGTATTGTGCGTCCTGCTGTTTGTTGGTATTATCGATGATGCAAACCTTGAAGCCATCGGCCTGGTTGGTGCGGAATACCAGGCAGCCCTTATCGAGTTTATTGATATTGATGCCGTCTTCGGCAGCCACCTCATATCCCTGGCCATGCTGGAACACTTTGAGATAGGTATCCTTGGTCTCCGATTTAAATATGCCAACAGCACGGACCAACTCACCTTCAAAAGGAATCTTGTCGAACAATACCACGTAGAGCTCACCTTCCTTAACCCGGGCATGGGTCGATTTATTATAGAGTAGTTGTGCAAGGAAAACGGATTCGCGGTGAAAGTTGCTGCTGTCTTCAAAAATATTGACAACATAATGGTAGACCTCATTCATGGCAATATCACTGATATGCGTAAAATGATAGTGCTCATTTTCATTAAAGGGATTGAGGAAATATCGGGTAAGAAGTGCTCTTACGATATCATCATTTAAAGTGAGGGGATTGGCGGAGATCTTTAACTCTTCTCCCCTGGTTGGATTACCTACTTTATGTACAATTGCTTTCTCGAGAATAACAGCATCAATTCCGGTCATGGGCCAAAGATAGGGCCTTTGCGATCTTTTTCCAGTAAGGGGCGGTTGGCGAGGAGCTCGCGGTAGCGGCCTTTAAAACGGTTCAGTGCATTCCACTCACTCATGGTACCCGTCTCATGATCGGGATTGCCCATGGTAACATATTGGCGACGCGCATCGCCCTGGAAAAATCCCACTTCTCCCCAGAGTATCCGATCATCATCGAGGTGTGGATTCAGAATGGCATACTGCTCCATGCAAACAACATGATCGCGGTCGAGATAATACACTTCGATATATTCAGTGGAGTCAACAAAATAATGAACTTCAAAAATTATAACGCGACCATTATGCAATGTATAATGCCAGGTCTCCCTGACGGAGCGATCATTCTTGGTGAACTTATTGATATGGAAAGTTTGCTGTGAAAGCAGGGAGAGGCTATCGGCAAGATGCACCACCTCATCAATTCTCGAACGCCAGTCGAACCGCTGTCCGCTGGCTTTTTGCGTGAGTACCAGGCCCACCAACATCGTCATCCATCCCACAAACAGGCGCTTCATTTTCTGCATGTTTTATGATCCCGCTGAATCGTATCAAAATTTACGAAATAATTTGATAAGCCGGGCCGGGACGCCATGGGAAAATCTATTTCATCCTTGCCCATACGATGAAGTCGGTCTGGGGGATATTTTCCACTCCCAGTGCCCGAAGCATATTGACCAGTTGTCCGCGGTGGTAGCTACCATGACTGAAGATGTGCAATAATACATGTGCGATGGGTTGTTCGAAGGGAATGCCTTTCCAGTTCACATATTTGAGGGTAGCATTTAACTGTGATTCTTCCTGGTCGGCGATCCATTTGATCAGTTGTTCATTCTGCACCAGCAGTTGTCCAAGGGCTTCGGCGATATCTCCTTCAAAAGCAGGGAAGGGTCCGGTATCGGGCTCCTTCTTCAGGCGGTTCCACCAGGCTCTGTCGGCATCCCATATATGGGTAAGCGTTTTATGGAGTGAAGGAAAACTGACTGGAATTTCGCGGGTCCAGAGTGCGGAATCCTGTTCTGCTATTTTTTGTCCCAGCAATTGATTGGCCCAATGGTGGTAAGTTGCGTAATCCTGGAGGAGCTGCTTCATTGATTTCGATTAAATTTGGCGAACACTAAATTAAAGAACCCAGCGCAATGGTCAACAAAGATATTCAATTGAAAGGCAAAGGAACGGTAGCAGTACATGGCGGAAATGAACCCGATCCAAATTATGCCCACCTCACCCCGATCTATGCGAGCTCCACATTTTATTTCGATACGGCAGAACAGGGCATGGAAAGATTTGCTGGTGAGGATAAGACGAGGATCTATAGCCGGTGGGGCAATCCATCTTTTAAAGTGGCGGAGCAAAAGATCGCGGCCCTGGAAGCGCATGGCATTACCGGAGCTGATGGCAAACCATTGCAACTTAAGGCACTGCTACATGCAAGCGGACAGGCGGCCATGGCAACCATGTTTCTCAGTAATTTGTCGGCGGGCGATAAGGTGTTGACGCATTATTCTTTGTATGGTGGCACCCAGGAGTTGCTCACCAAAGTGCTTGCTGAAAATAATATCGAAACTGTTATCACCGACCTGCGTGACCCTGAACTGGCCGCGGCTGCCATCAAAGCTGATAAGGCGATAAAGCTTGTGCATATAGAAACGCCGGCCAATCCAACGCTGCAATGTGTTGACCTTGAAATGATATCTGGCATCGCAAAGCAACATCAACTACTGGTGACCGTTGACAATACATTTGCTACGCCTTACCTGCAACAGCCTTTCCGTTATGATGTGGATTATGTTTTTCATTCAACCACTAAATTCCTGAATGGTCATGGCACTGCCATTGGTGGTGTTCTATTGGGAAAGGATCTTGAAAAAATGAATAGCAGGGTCTGGAAATGGTATGTATTGCTGGGTGGCAATTCCAATCCTTTCGATGCCTTCATGCTAACGCAGGGTATGCGCACGCTGGAGCTGCGGATGGAGCGGCACTGCAGTAATGCCATGGCGGTAGCGCAACACCTGGATAAACACGCCGCCATTGAGCAGGTGCTGTATACAGGGCTGCCATCCCACCCCGACCATGCTGTCGCCATGAAACAGATGAAGCACCCGGGCGGTATGCTGAGCTTTGAAGTGAAGGGAGGTGTAGAAGCAGGAAAAAGATTTATCAACCGGCTGCAGATCTGTACAAGGGCTGTTTCACTTGGAACGGTTGATACGCTTATCTCCCACCCTGCATCTATGTCGCACGCGGGCATCCCAAAAGCAGAAAGAGAAAAATACGGCATTACGGATGGACTGATAAGGATGAGTGTGGGCATTGAAAATATCGAGGACATTATCACGGACCTTGATAATGCACTTCAGTCATAAAAAGAACCAAACCAAAACCATTGATATGAAAAAAATCATGACGGCAATTCTTTGCCTTATCGGCACAGGATTGTTTGCGCAGGGCACAACTGATCCCCGCTTAAAAGGACTCGACACCTTAGTGAAACGAATACTGAAGGACTGGTATGCTCCTGGGGTGAGCATTGCCGTTGTAGAGAAGAATAAGGTAGTATATGCAGGAGGTTTTGGATTTCGTGACCTGGAGAAAAAATTACCGGTAACCGGCAATACGCTCTTTGCCATAGGATCCTGCACCAAAGCCTTCACAGCCTCCCTGCTGGGGATGCTGGAAAAAGAAGGGAAGCTGGAGCTCGACAAGCCCGCTACGCAATACCTCCCTGAATTAGGATTTCACAATGAGTACCTGAACAATCATGTTACGCTGCGGGATATGATGACGCATCGCACGGGACTTCCAAGGCATGATATGAGTTGGTATGGATCGTCGGCCAGCAGGATGGAATTACTTAAAAGGATAAAATACCAGGAGCCGAGTAAGGAATTAAGGCAATCATTCCAGTATAATAATTT
Source organism: Flavihumibacter sp. ZG627 (assembly GCF_000814325.1). Classification (GTDB taxonomy): domain Bacteria; phylum Bacteroidota; class Bacteroidia; order Chitinophagales; family Chitinophagaceae; genus Flavihumibacter. Next base: position 4,794 of record NZ_JPHF01000011.1, read on the forward strand.
CATGTTCCTGGCGCAGGGTATGGTAGCAGAAAAGCTTACCGGCAAAAGCTGGGAGCAGAATATACGTGAGCGTATTTTGCAGCCACTTGAAATGAGCACTACCAATTTTTCAGTTAAGGATATGGAGAAGTCTGCCGACCGCTCCCCTGCTTTCACGGTAAAGAAGGATTCTATTATTTCGGTTATACCATACCGCAATATAGATGCTATTGGTCCGGCGGGTTCTATCAACAGCTCTGCCAATGATATGGCCAAATGGCTGATCACCTGGATCAATGGAGGTAAGTACAAAGGCAAGGAAATTATTCCAGCCGGCTATGTATCGCAGGCCATTTCACAGCAGATGGCATTGGACGGAGGCGGGCTGCCACCGGCATTACATCCTGATATACATATGGAGGCATATGGACTAGGTTGGTTCCTCAGTTCTTACCGCGGCCATTACCGCGTTGAGCATGGTGGAGGAATAGATGGCTTTATCACCAGCACGGGCTTTTTCCCAACAGATAGCATTGGAATATTTGTGGTATCGAGCAATGGCAATGTAACAGCGCTGGTGCGGAATTATATTGCCGACAGGATGCTGAAGTTACCTAACCGAAACTGGAACCAGTTGCAACTTGATGCCCGTGCAAAAGGCAGGGCCGCTGCTGCTGCAACGAAGAAAACCAATAGTGACAGTCTGCTCCGGAAGTCCAATGCCAAAGCCCTTCATGCAAAGGCGGACTATGCAGGTAAATATGAAAATCCGGGTTATGGAACGGCGACTGTGAAACTTGAAAGAGATACGTTATGGCTCGATTACAATTCAGGTGGTAAGCAGACCAGTTATCTCGAGCACTACCATTTTGATGTGTATAAGGTACGTGACATGGAGAACCCTGATGATAATGCTACAAGGATCAAGTTCAATACTAATTATGGTGGTGAGATAGAATCCTTTGATGTTGCATTGGAACAGGGCGTGAAGGAAATTGTATTCAGGCGGGAGGCGCCGGCGATGGAAATTTCGAAGGCGGAGCTACAGAAATATTTAGGCGAATATCAATTGCCGGGGATCCTTGCAAACGTTTACCTGCGGGGAGAAAATACGCTGATGCTTTTAGTGCCGGGGCAACCAGATTACGAGCTGGTGCCGGTAAAAAAAGATCTGTTCAAGATCAAGGCGCTGGAAGGATTTAATATCCAGTTTGATCTGAATGATAAGGGCGAAGTAACCAGTATGAATGCCATCCAGCCGAACGGCGTTTTCAAGGCACCAAAGAAATAAATACCAATGATAAAGATCCGCAATGCCACAGCCGCAGACTGTGCGCGTTTACTTGAGCTGATAAAAGAACTGGCAACCTATGAAAAAGCGCCGCAGGAAGTGACGGTGAGCCTTGAGCATTTTACGGAGAGCGGGTTTGGAGAAAACCCGGTGTGGTGGGCCTTTGTGGCGGAGGAAGATAATATAGTGCAGGGCTTTGCACTTTACTATATCCGTTACAGTACATGGAAGGGGCAACGAATGTACCTGGAAGATATACTCGTGACCGAGGCCATGCGTGGACGCGGACTGGGGAAGCTACTGTTTGACAAACTCATTGAAGAAGCAAAGCTTAAGGGCTTCAATGGTATTGTGTGGCAGGTGCTGGAATGGAATGAGCCCGCGATCAATTTTTATAAGAAATACGGGGCGCATTTTGATGCCGAGTGGATCAATTGCTCGTTGGAAATAAATTGATCATACTAACTAACACCATCAACCGATACAGACTTATCGATTTTCAGGATCAGTCCCTGTAAAACTTTTCCTGGTCCAGATTCCGTGAAGGTGGAAGCACCATCGGCAATCATCGACTGAACAGATTGCGTCCACCGCACGGCACCTGTAAGTTGTTCGATAAGGTTATGTTTGATCTCATCTTTATCGAGCACCGCGCGGGCAACCACATTCTGGTAAACGGCGCAGGAAGGCTGCTGAAATTTGGTGGCTTCAATAGCAGCTTTGAGTTCTTCTTTTGCGGGCGCCATGAGTGGGGAATGGAAAGCGCCGCCAACCGGCAACACCAGGGCTCTTTTGGCACCGGCAGCTTTCATTCGTTCACAGGCGATATCAATGCCTTTGACCGTTCCGCTGATGACCAGCTGGCCGGGACAATTATAATTGGCGGGTACAACAATTTCACCGGTTTCTTCCTGCACCTGGCGACAAACCTCTTCCACTTTTTCATCGGCGAGGGCAAGAACTGCTGCCATGGTAGAAGGTTGTATATCGCAGGCTTTCTGCATGGCGATGGCGCGAAGGGAAACCAGTTTGAGGGCGTCTTCAAAAGTTAGGGTGCCATTGGCAACGAGGGCGGAGAATTCACCCAGTGAATGGCCTGCAACCATATCGGGTTTTGCATGGCCTATACCCCGGTAAGCAATAACCGAATGCAGGAAAACTGCGGGCTGCGTAACGTTGGTCTGGCGAAGTTCTTCTTCCGTACCGTTAAACATTATATCAGAGATCCGAAATGAGAGGAGTTCGTTAGCCTGTTCAAATATTCTCTTGGCAAATGCACTGTTCTCATAATGCTCTTTTCCCATCCCCGGGAACTGGGAACCCTGACCGGGAAAAACAAAAGCATGCTTCATAATTATCCTTGTTAGGCGGCAAATATAGTTATTAAGAAGTACTAACTAAGCCTCGAGGAGATCAGTTTGGTGAACTCACTTCTTGTTTCATTCTTCTCAAATTCACCCCAGAATGCGGAGGTGGTAGTAACGGAGTTCTGCTTCTGTACGCCCCGCATCATCATGCATAGATGCTTGGCTTCAATTACCACGGCAACGCCTATTGGATTAAGAGATTCTTTAATAGCGGTAAGAATTTGCTGGGTGAGTCTTTCCTGCACCTGCAGGCGCCTGCTGTAAACATCCACCACGCGGGCGATCTTGCTGAGGCCGGTGATATAGCCGTTAGGGATATACGCAATATGTGCCTTGCCAAAGAAGGGCAGCATGTGATGTTCGCACATGCTGAAAAGTTCTATATCCTTCACGATGATCATCTCACTAACATCTTCATGAAATTTTGCCGATTCAAGAATTGCCTTTGCGTCCATCTGGTATCCCTGGGTGAGATATTGCATGGCCTTGGCAACACGCTCCGGTGTTTTCTGCAATCCCTCCCTGTCAGGATTCTCTCCTAAGAGTTCAAGTGATTCGCGATAATTCTCGATCAGTCCCGACGTGATCTTGTCCTCGTATTGTTCAACCTTATGATATGCCATCTTCCGTGTTTTATAATTAAATATGATCAGCCAATATTTTAAGAAGCAGGGTACTCAACAAAATTCCGTTCTGTTTCATAGAGCCTTATCATCAGGTCGTGCTGTGCATCAATATGCGGCCGAAGCAGATCATAGATAACAATCGCGATGTTTTCAGCTGTTGGATTTAACTGGCTGAATTCAACCGTATCGAGATTGAGATTCTTATGATCGAAGCGTTCGATGATAACAGCATGAATAAGGTCCGAGAGATGTTTCATATCCATCACATAACCAGTATCCTTATCCGGAATACCGGTCACCTTAACTTCGAGGTTATAGTTATGTCCATGGTAATTGGGGTAACTGCATTTACCGAACATCTCCAGGTTCCTGGCTTCGTCCCAACCAGCATGGTAGAGTCTGTGTGCTGCATTAAAATGTTCCTTCCGGAAAACGGCTACTTTATTTCCCATATAATATTATTACCGCTCTCCGCAACTGCAACGGAAGTCTGCCGTCCAAGTTGTTTAGCGTTTTATAGTACAAAGTTTAACAGGACTGTCGCCGGTTTGTTCGCGAATCCAAAAAAAATGGCAACAGATAAAGCGAAATTACAATATCTGCCTGATTTGGTGGGATTTACGACATTTGCCCCAAACTGATCATTTATGCATTGTTTGCTGGTAGCGTCTACCCCCATGGAAATCAATCCCTTTACCGACCATCTCAGTACGACGGAGAAGCTGAACCATATCGATTTTGATGTGGATATTCTGATCACCGGCGTGGGCAGCAATGCGGCAACTTATGGCCTCACGCGCTACCTGCAGCATAAGCGGCCCGACCTGGTGATACAGGCAGGTGTGGCGGGGGCATTCGATGATTCTATTAAACTGGGATCGGTTTTTGCGATCAGGCAGGATGCGTTGGCCGACCAGGGCGTGCAGGAGAAAAATGGTTTTGTGGATGTTTTCGATATGAAACTGGCGCTGGCAAATGAGATCCCATATAAGAAAGGTGTGCTGCCAAATCCCTATACCGAATTGATCAAGAGGACCAGACTGAAAAAAGCAAATGGGATCACCGTGAACGAGGTAACGACCAGTAAAAAAAGGGCGGCGCATTATGTATCACGGTATAAGGCTGATCTCGAATCGATGGAGGGCGCTTCGCTGCATTATGTATGTATCATGGAGCATATCAGTTTTTTGCAGGTGAGGGCTGTTTCAAATTATGTGGGCGAACGAAATAAGAAGAAATGGAATATCCCTCTTGCGATAAATAATCTCAATAAAGAGCTGATCAGGTTACTGGAATCATTGTAGGATCTTATTTATTAATTATGGAACTCAGTTTAGGATTTTCTCCCTGTCCCAATGACACCTTCATCTTTGATGCGCTGGTGAATGGAAAGCTGGATGCAAATCCTTTTACTTTCAGGTTGTATATGGAAGATGTGCAGACGCTGAATGAATGGGCGTTAGAGGGGAAACTCGATTGCACCAAAATCAGTTATGGTGTACTGCCGCTGGTGCTGGATCAATACCGGCTACTGCAATCAGGTGGGGCGCTGGGAACGGGTGTGGGACCGCTGTTGATATCGCGCAAACCTATTCCGCTTAATGATATCGATGGTTTGAGGATTGCGATTCCAGGCCGGCATACGACGGCGAATCTACTATTTTCTCTTGCCTTTCCGGGTGCGATGAATAAGGAGTTCATGGTGTTTCATGAAATTGAACAGGCTGTTATAGATGGAAGGGTTGATGCGGGAGTTATCATTCATGAGAACAGGTTTACCTACCAGCAGAAAGGCTTGCATAAAATAATGGACCTGGGCGAAAATTGGGAGGCAAAACTGCACTGTCCCATTCCGCTGGGTGGGATTGTCATTAAAAAAAGCATTGCTGAAGATGTTGCGTTGCAACTGGAGAGATTGATCACAACGAGTATTGAATATAACTGGAAGCAGTATCCGCAGCTATCTGATTTTATCAGGGAGCATTCACAGGAAATGAGTGAGGAGGTTATGCGGCAGCATATAAATCTTTACGTGAATAATTATTCGCTGGGATTGGGTGAGGCTGGCAATAAGGCGGTTGAACAGTTACTTGCGCTGTATGCGAATATGGAGATGTAATGATTGTTCATGGGTTTTAAGGATTATTCCGGGGCTTGACCACCCGGCTTTAGCGCGGCCGAATAAACCTGCAGGCAACGTTTCCTGGCAACATCATGATCCACTATCGGTGAGGGGTATTCGAGACTATCAAATTCAGGGATCCACTTCCTGATATAGACGCCTTTGGGGTCAAATTTTTCTGTCTGCAGGTATGGGTTAAATATCCTGAAATATGGCGCTGCATCGCAACCGCTTCCTGCCGCCCACTGCCATCCCCCATTATTGGCTGCGAAATCATAATCGAGTAGTTTTTTGGCAAAATAAGCTTCGCCCCAACGCCAGTCGATCAGCAGGTGCTTGGTTAAAAAAGAGGCAACGATCATTCTCACGCGGTTGTGCATGAAGCCGGTTTCATTGAGTTCGCGCATCCCCGCATCCACGATAGGATATCCCGTTGTACCATTACACCAGTGTGCAAATTCATTTTCATTATTGCGCCAATGGATGAGATCATACTCCGCCCTGAAAGCCCTGCCCCTGCTCACATATGGAAAATGATGGAGGATCATGTGGTAGAAATCGCGCCAGATGAGTTCGTTGAAGAATGTTTCATTGAGGGGCTGCACTTTGCGGGCCAGTTCGCGGATACTGATCGTTCCAAAACGCAGATGAATTCCCAACCTTGACGTGCTCCTGATGCCGGGGAAGTTTCGCTGCTCCGTATATTTTCTCACCAGGGTTTCATTTAGTTCCGTTGTAGGGAAATCAATGTTTACGGGCTGAAATCCCATCGACTCCAGCGATGGCAGGGCTATTGGTTTCTGTTTATAAAAGGCTGCTGCATATTCATGTGTTGGATAGGAGCGCAGATAGAATTCATTGACGGTTGCTTTCCATCGTTTGCTATAGGGAGTGAACACAGTGTAAGGGCGACCATCATCTTTGATCACTTCATTTTTTTCAAAGATCACCTGGTCTTTGTAGTGATGAAAGCTTGCTCCAGCTTCCTTTAACTGTGTTTCAATTGCTGTATCACGGTCGAGGGCATATTGCTCATAGTCGTGGTTGGTGAAAACGGCCTGGATGGAATATTGTTGGAGCAGGTCTTTAAACACCTGAGCGGGGGTTCCATAACGGACATCCATAGTTGAACCCATTGCCAGGAGTTGGTCCTGCATATTACTGAGCGCCTGGTGGATAAAGCTTACGCGGGCATCTGCTTTTTCTTCGAGGTCGCCGAGGATGTTACGATCAAAAATAAAGATGGGGAGAACTGGATATCCCGATTTCAGGGCATGGTATAAGGCTGCATTATCGGAGAGCCGGAGGTCACGGCGAAACCACATTATTGCGAGGGGCTCTTTATGCATAGTTGTTTTGTTGTTTACAACAAAGCATGGTGCAGTTGGTTCAATCTGTTATCCCGAAAAGAGGTTTAATGAAGAGGTGGTATAATTCGAGGGAGAGGTTAGCAGTATAATTTTTGTTACCGATCGATTTTATCCACCGGATGCCATAGGTTGAATTGGTCAGGAAAACTTCATCAGCATTTTCGAGATCGGCGGGTTGGATGGCTATTTCCTGTACATCCCTGTTATTGGCTTTTAATTTTTCCAAAAGATAACGGCGCATTATGCCAGCCACGCAACCTTCTTCGAGTGCAGGGGTTGTGATCTTATTTCCCGACACCAGAAATACGTTTGCGATGGTGCTATCAGAAATCCTTCCTGCATTATTAAGGACAAGCGCATCATTCCATTTTTGATTTTTCGCCTCCAGGGCACCCATTATATACGGAAGGTAATTATTGGTTTTGCTGTTGGCGAGAATATCTATCGATTTTCTTGCCTTATCGTGGATACCCACTACCAGTCCATTTTCATTCCAGTGATGATTGGCTTCGGGGAGGCTCCAGCTTTGGATGATGTGGTGGGGATAATGATTTTCGGAATCATAGAGTCCGCCGTTGCCGCGGAAGACCATGAGCCTTATCCGTGCGAGTTTTCCATGGCCGTTGCGATGCACCAATTGAAGGATACGATCCAGGAAATAAGATGGGTTGATATGGGTGGGAAGCTCAAACTGCAGCAGGTGAAGGGCATCAAACAAGCGTTGCATGTGATAATCGCCGAGCTGGATGGTATCGCGGTTCACCTTCATTGTTTCGAAGAGTCCGTCACCATATCTCAGGGCGCGACTGGATGCCCCTACCACCATTTTATCATCGCGATAAAACTGACCATCCTGGAAGAGCAACTGCGACATTGTTTATACCTTTTAACAGGTATAAACTTACATTGTTTTTGTTTGCTTTTGTTTGTGCAGCATAAAGGCCACAATAGAAAACGTTGCAAAGAGCAGCAGGAGCAGCAGTAAGGGGATGATGGGATATAACTGCGCGGTGAGGTTATAGCTTGTATCCTGGTATTCTGGAACAGAAATGCCGCTATTCTGCGCTTTGAGCGATTTGATCACCAATTGCGGCAGGTATTTGAACAGATTCATAGTAAAAGGTTGAGACCCAAAAGTACAGCGGCGCTGCACTCTGTCATACCCGGAAAAGGAACATGGCACCCCCGTATTTTCCCCCTCCCGGGATTACCCGTCTGACGCCTGTCATGACATAAGTCAGACAGGGTTCCTTCAAGTTGCCTGAACCTGAGGCCTACCCATCTGACGCCTGTCCTGACAGGCGTCAGATGGGTAATGGAATTATTTGAACTTCTTCTTCAGTTCCATCAGCTTGGACTGGAATTCATTGGCCGGGGCGGCTTTCGGCGCCTTGGGAGCAGCCGGCTTTGGTGCAGCGGGGGCGGCCGTGGTACGGGCATGCTCTTTCATGGAGAGGCCGATCCGCTTGCGGGCAACATCCACCTCGGTGACGGTTACAGTTACTTTTTGCTGGAGCTTCACCACTGTGGAGGGATCACTCACATAGGTATTGCTGAGTTGGGATACATGCACCAGTCCATCCTGCTTTACGCCGATATCCACAAACACGCCGAACTTGGTAATATTGGTTACAACGCCGGGAACCACCATCCCCTGCTTCACGTCTTCAATTGTTTTAATGGTGTCATCAAAACGAAATTCCTCGATGGGGGCACGGGGATCACGGCCCGGCTTCTCGAGTTCACGAAGGATATCTTCAATGGTGAATTCACCGATCGATTCTGAAATATATTTTTTCCGGTTGATCTGCTTTCTTAGTTCAGCCTGTTTGATAAGATCGGTAACCGAGCATCCAAGATCTTTTGCCATCGCTTCCACCACATGATAGCTCTCGGGGTGAACAGCACTGTTATCGAGCGGATTGGAGGCATCACGGATGCGCAGGAAACCCGCGCACTGCTCATAGGTTTTAGGGCCCATCAGGCTCACCTTTTTCACCTCATCCCTAGAATTGAATGCACCATTTTTTGTTCTGTACTCAACAATATTTTTTGCAAGTGTTGCACTCAATCCAGATACATAAGTGAGCAGATGTTTGCTGGCAGTATTGAGGTCTACACCAACATGGTTCACGCAACTTTCAACCACGCGGTCGAGGCTTTCCTTTAACCGGGTCTGGTTAACGTCATGCTGGTATTGTCCCACGCCTATTGATTTCGCATCAATCTTAACGAGCTCGCTGAGTGGATCAAGCAATCTCCTCCCGATGCTGACGGCACCGCGCACAGTAACATCCTGGTCAGGAAATTCTTCGCGCGCAACATCCGAGGCCGAATAAATAGATGCACCACTTTCATTCACCTGGAAAACACTCACTGGCTTTCCAAAATCAATGCTCCGTACCAATGTTTCTGTTTCACGTCCGGCGGTTCCATTTCCAATTCCAATAGCTTCTATATCATATCGATCAACCAGTTGACGGATCGTGGCGATGCTGCCCTGCCAGTCGTTCTGCGGCGGGTGCGGGTATACGGCAGTGTTATACACAAGTGCGCCCTGTGCATCAAGGCAAACCAGTTTGCAACCTGTACGGAAACCGGGATCAAGTGCCATCACCCTTTTTGATCCAAGCGGTGATGCCAGCATTAGCTGGCGCAGGTTTTCTGCAAACACATGAATGGCCTCTTCATCGGCAGAAGTTTTGCTGTTCATGCGGAACTCATTTTCGATAGAAGGTTTTAGCAGCCTGTCGAAACTATCGGTAATGGCAGTTTTCACTTCAGCAGCAGCCGCAGTATTATTCTTTACGAATATCCTTTCCAGTGAGTCGACACCAGTTGCCTTATCAATATTGATATCCATGATAAGGAATCCTTCCTTTTCACCGCGGCGGATGGCGAGTATGCGATGGGAGGGACATTTAGCCAGGGCTTCATTGAACTCAAAATAATCACGGTATTTCTGAGCTTCTGTTTCTTCCTTTTTTGAGCTCAACACTTTTGACGTAAGGATGGCTCCATCCTGGAATTGTTTCCGGATAATATTACGCGCCTGTTCATTTTCTGCAACCCATTCGGCAATGATATCGCGCGCACCCTGCAGGGCATCTTTAATTTCTTTGACCTCTTCATTCAAAAATGCACCCGCTTCTTTTTGCAGGTCGATATTGCCCTGTTCAAAGATCAGTTTGGCGAGGGGTTCCAATCCCTTTTCAATGGCCTGTGTTGCGCGTGTTTTGCGTTTGGGTTTGTAGGGAAGGTAAATATCTTCCAGGGCGGTAGCATCAAGGCATTCCTCGATACGATTTTTCAATTCAGGGGTCAGTTTGCCGAGGCCTTCGATGGTTTTGAGAACAGTATCTTTTCTTTTGTGGAGTTCAGTATAATATTTTACTTCTTCAACGATATCATTGATGGCCACTTCATCGAGGTTGCCCGTTGCTTCTTTTCTGTATCGCGCCATAAAAGGAACGGTTGCTCCTTCGGCCTGCAGGTCATACACATTGTTAACCTGCTTGAGTGAAAGAGAAAGTTTTTTAGCGATTACCGCTATATATTTTGATTCCATTTTTGTTTGTTTCAATTTTTTCGGATCGCAAATATAAGGGGATGCGACTATCCCTCCAGTATCCTTGCCAGCAATCCATTCACTTCTTCCGACCTGTTCATCACCATCAGGTGCCCGCCGCCGGGAATGGTATGGGTGGGTTTCACATAGCGCACAGGAAGCAGGTGATCACCCGAGCCATGAATATGATGGCAATCGGCTGGGATGTCAGTAGCTTTCCAACTAAGTATTGCACCCAATGCCCATCTGATAAAAGCAGGATCGGATTCGCTGATAATTTTTCTGAGCAGTGCTTTATCCTCATCCGTTTCGGTGGTGAAGATGCGTCGGGCGAGGGAAGCATTTTTAAAAAGGGAGATCGGCAGTATCTTATGGACTTTTAAAGGTGCTACAATTTTATAATAGAAAGGTAATTGTGCGGGTGATGAAATACTCGCAATCAGGATGGTATGTTTTGGTTTGAAGAGTCGACTTATTTCAGCAGCCAGCATGCCGCCGAAAGATAATCCCACCAGTCCCCAGTTTTCATTCATATCAATTTTTTCTGCCAACCGAATGGCATAATCATGCAGGCTTTCAGTGGGGTGGGGAGGAATCCAATCGATATGCACCATCTCATATCCATCGGGTAAATGGATATGGCGGAACACTCTTTTATCAGCACCTAAACCTGGAATAAAATACAGTTTCATAAGCTCCCTTCTAGAATTGTAACTTTACCGTGCAATAAAGCTTGCTATGGATATAAAAAATAATATACTTGAAACGATCGGCAATACCCCGCTGATCCGTCTGAACAAAATTACTAAAGACCTGCCCGGCACTATTCTCGCCAAGGTAGATTATTTCAATCCGGGAAACTCCATCAAAGACCGCATGGCGCTGAAAATGGTGGAGGTAGCCGAAAAAGAAGGCAAGATCAAACCGGGTGGAACCATTATCGAATGCACCAGTGGCAATACCGGAATGGGATTGGCACTGGCAGCAGTGGTGAAGGGATACAAATGCATATTCACCACTACCGATAAACAGAGCAAGGAAAAAATGGATATCCTCAAAGCTGTTGGTGCAGAGGTGATTGTTTGTCCCACTAATGTAGAACCCGACGATCCCCGCTCCTATTATTCAGTTGCGCAAAGGCTTGCAAGGGAGATCCCCAATTCCTATCATTTCAACCAGTATGATAACCTGGCCAATCGTTTAGCACATTATGAAACAACCGGGCCAGAGATCTGGCGTCAAACCGATGGCACCATCACGCATCTTGTTTGCACAGCAGGAACCGGTGGAACGGTAACAGGTACTGCGCAATACCTGAAGGAGATGAACCCCGATATACAGATCTGGGCAGTGGATGTTTATGGATCATTGCTCACAAAATATTTCCGCACCGGTGAAGTGGATATGGGGGAAGTGCATCCTTATATTTCAGAGGGATTCGGGGAGGATTTCGTACCACAGAATTATGATATGAGTGTGATCGATCATTTTGAACAGGTCACTGATAAAGATGGCGCTATCATGGCGCGTAAGCTTGCCAAAGAAGAAGGATTATTCTGCGGATATAGTGCAGGAAGTTGTATACAGGGATTGATGCAACTGAAAGACCGCCTTAAACCAACTGATGTGGTGGTATGCATATTCCATGATCATGGTAGCCGCTATGTGGGTAAGATCTATAATGACCAGTGGATGCAGGAAAGAGGATTCCTTGATGTAAAAACTTTTAAGGATATCGTAAACGGCAGGGGCACCAATAAGAAGTTGATAAGTCTGGCCCCTGAGCATACCGTTGCCGAAGCGGTGGACCTTATGCGTAAATACGATATCGAGCATATACCTGTATTGAACGGGAATGGATTTGTGGGATCTATCAGTGAAGGGGGATTATTCCAGAAAGTTTTTTCGAATCCTGATATCAAGCATGAAAAAGTTGGATCGGTGATGGAAGCGGCCTTTCCAATTGTGGACTTTCTGACCCCGGTTGAGAAGTTAAGTACACTGATAAATCGCGAAAATGGCGCAGTGTTGAGCAAGGACGAAGCGGGTAATTTCCACATTGTGACCAAGTACGATGTGATTCAGGCCATGGGCAAGTAAATAGATCAATTTCAATGAAACTCAATCCGGGTAAGGCTTTCGCAGTATCCGGATTATTTATACTCCTGCGATTCACGTAGATCTACGAAGCTCAACTACGTATACTCCCGGTAGATAATTCTGTAAGCTTACTAAAATTGCAGTAAATACCGAACTGTTAAAAATGAGCAAATGCGCTCTTGCCTACCAATATTATGCCGACTACATTTGTATCAGAAGTTGATTGATCATTCAATCGTTCCAATATCCTGACGAAGAGCATCAAAATATCCAAGATCCAGAAATTCCAGAGACCAATTCCTTAGAAAAACAGTATCACCAAAAATCCAGTATCAGTCAACTTCCTTTTTTTTCTTTATCCTTAGAAAGACCAAAAACCGAAATCAGCATCAGATCCATGAATCCTACGTAAAAACCGAAAAAAGAAATCAGCACCATCCTAAATCCTAAAGAAAGACCGTAGAAAAATCAGCACCAAGATCCTAATGAATGCCGAACGAAGAAACCCCTGAAACCATGGCCTAAAACCATTGTACAGTAACCAACGTCCAAATCTTACTACGGATGGTTTCAGAGATCCAATGTTCTGGTGAAGACCAAGACCAAGTCCTTAAAAACCACTTAAAATCCGGTACCCTCCTGCCCTGCTTCTAGTCCAAGTTGTAAGGCAGGAGGACCAAAGTGGTCTTTCAGGTGTATTTTTGACAAAACACCTGCATGACTTTCATTACCGACCAAACCGGTAACAGCCTCCAGCTAGATTCCATCCCCCAACGAATTATTTCACTGGTACCATCACAAACAGAGTTGCTCTATAGCCTTGGGCTAAACGATGAAGTGGTAGGTATCACCCGATTTTGTATACATCCCCAAATATGGCACCAGGGTAAAACCCGTATTGGTGGCACCAAAGATCCTGACATCCTTAAGATCATTTCGCTTAAACCTGATCTTGTAATTGCCAATAAGGAAGAAAATATCCGTGAACATGTTGAGGAGATATCCAAGTATGTACCGGTATACATAAGTGATGTATATAATTTACCTACAGCCATTGAAATGATCGGCGCATTAGGAGAGATCACAGGGCGGCCAGAGGCAGCACTCGAAATGACCAGGCTGATCACGGAGAGGTTCAGTCAGTTAATTCCGGTTAATTATATGCCCGCAACCGCCTACCTGATCTGGAAAGACCCCTGGATGGCGGCGGGTGGTGATACCTTCATCAGTGATATGATGGAGAGGTGCGGATTCATGAATATTTACAAAGCAACAAGCCGGTACCCCGAAATCACAATACAAGAATTGAAAGAAAAGCAATGCCGGCTTTTACTGCTTTCCTCCGAGCCTTACCCATTCCGGCAAAAGCACCTGGAAGCACTGCAGGCGGAGCTCCCTGAAACCCGCATACTGCTGGTAGATGGAAGTTATTTCAGCTGGTATGGAAGCCGGCTGCTGGAAGCCCCTGCCTATTTTTCATTATATTCCCGTCAGAATGTATATCCAGTATTATGACGCTAATCTCCCCAGTGGAGAGAATCACCGGCCATCGAAGAAGAAGCCGATGTTCAAGGTGAATGAACGGCTGCGCGAATATCTCAACCAGCATGGTCGTGGCGTGCGCTTACCGGTTGAATACCGCGACCTTCAGCGCTTTACTTATTCTCTCCCCCTGAAAGATAAAGAAGGCAATGACACTGCCTGGGAGACGGTTATCTATGACCTGCGGGAATGGGATTATATCAGGGAGGGATTGATTGGTATTTATGCTAATCTGAAGACGGAAGGTGATATGACCTTCAGCAAGCATCTTGATGTGGCGAGGATCGATTTCTGTGGCTTTGGTAACTCGCAGCCATTCCGGATCCGGATCGTGAACAAATTCAACGATAATTACGACCACTATTATATCAAGATCGCGGATGCATCGCGGATCTATGGATTGGAACTGGAGCACTTGCTCTCCCCCAACAGGATCAAATTCCTGATCAGCAAGGAAACGCTGGTGGAGGAGCATATTCCAGGGATACCGGGCGACCTGTTCTCTGCCAATTACCTGGAACGTCCGGATACCAATAAGATCAGGCTGGCAAAGGAATTCGTCAAATTCAATGAGCGTTGTTTTGTGAGGCTGCTGGGAGATATGCGCAGCTATAACTGGGTGATAGATATTACCCCTGATATTGAAGATTACCAGTACCGGATCAGGGCAATTGATTTTGACCAGCAATCGTATGAGGGGCGGAAAAATCTTTATCTACCGCAATATTTCAAGGAGAATAATCCCTTTGTTGATGTTACCCTGAAATACCTCAACAAGGATTCTATTGAGCAGTACCAGACGGAGGAAAGGACCATGATCGCCTTCAGGCTGGCCTCCGCGCGATACCGGGTAAAAGAACTGCTGGATATCATGATCCGCGATACTATATCCACCCCGGAAAAAACGATGCAGCTTGCGCGGGAGCTGAGTGAGTTCCATAATTTCCACCCCGGACTTTTGCGAAGCAATACCATGGGCCGGCTGGTGAAGGAACACCTGAAGGTTTGCCTGCGGAAAAACCTGCTGATGATTCCCCGGCTACAGGGGAAAATAGCTGATTGAAATACTATCAGTATATTAGCGCTCGCTTTTACGATTGCCTTTGCCTTATCGCATCATTAAACAACCAATTTTACCAAGATGAGTAAGTACAGCGCCGGCGTATTATTCGGCGAAGAATTAGAAGCCCTTTATAAGGACGCCAAAGCAAACAAATTTGCAATGCCTGCCGTAAATACGATCGGCACCGATTCCATCAATGCTACGCTTGAAACAGCCGCCAAGGTTAATTCACCCGTCATTATCCAGTTCTCCAATGGAGGAGCGCAGTTTATAGCCGGTAAGGGAATGCCAAACGATAAGATGCAGGCGAATATTTCAGGTGCCATATCTGGTGCCCTGCATATCCACAATGTTGCAAAACATTATGGTGTGCCGGTTATTTTGCATACTGATCATGCTTCGCATAAATGGCTGCCATGGATCAGCGCGCTGATTGATGCAGGTCAGGAGTTCCATAAGGAAAAAGGTCGTCCACTTTTCAGTTCACATATGCTGGATCTTTCTGAAGAAACACTAGAAGATAATATCCAGACCAGTGTTGAATATTTCAAGCGCATGCAGCCGCTCGGCATGGGTATAGAAATTGAACTTGGCGTAACCGGTGGTGAGGAAGATGGTGTTGACAACAGCGGTATTGAAAATGATAAACTTTATACACAGCCACAGCACGTGGCCTATGCGTATGAAGAGCTGGGCAAGATCGGCAACCTGTTTACAGTAGCTGCTGCATTTGGAAATGTGCATGGAGTTTATAGTCCGGGTAATGTTGAACTGCGTCCAGAAATCTTGCAGAACAGCCAGACTTATATCCAGGAGCAATACAAAACTGCAGAGAAGCCGGTATACTTTGTATTCCATGGTGGAAGCGGATCACCGAAGGAGCAGATCGCGGAAGCACTGGGTTATGGCGTTATCAAAATGAATATTGATACTGACCTCCAGTTTGCATTCTGGGAAGGTGTTCTGAAGTACTACCAGAAAAATGAAGCATACCTGCAGGCACAACTCGGCAACCCCGATGGTGCTGATAAGCCGAACAAAAAATACTATGATCCACGCGTTTGGTTACGCAAGGGCCAGGATACTTTTATAAGCAGACTGGAAGAAGCGTTTGGGGATCTGAATTGCATCAACCGCAACAGTTAAGAGGTAAGAATTCAGGTAAGAGGTAAGAGGTAAGAGGTGCCTTGGGAATGTACTGCGGATTTTTCGTGGTACATTCTTTTTTTGGGAAGGGAGAAATGGTGTGGGGATTATATATTTACTTTTTTGCAGTCCACGTAATGGCAGCCGCGACAGAAATCGGGGGTCTCATTTTTTAGCCATTTTGTTCGGAAGTCCTGGAAGCCTTCGCTGTTCAGGACGGGCATCAATCCTTCTTTGAAGACGTTTCCGAAACTCAATTCTTTGGGGAAGGGCTTAGCGCAGCAGGGTGCCATCTCACCATTCCAGCAAACATAAAAATGACTCCAGGGAAGGCTGCAGCTTTGGAATCCTTTATCAGAACCGAGTCCGCTCCAGGTGACTTCTACGGCAGTATTATGTTCCTGCAAACGCTTCACTTCTGCTTGAAAGGCCTCTCCCTGGTAAAAATCATAGTATGACAGATCAACGCCGGAAATACAGGCAAGATTGAATATGGTATAGTTTACAAATCCTATCCCCATTTCTTCAGCGAAAAGAACTACTTCCTTCATGTGAAAGAAGTTCTCCTGCGTCACCACCATGTTCAGCATAACAGTTGTGGAGGTATTGCGGCAGATATCCGCTATCTGCCTTACGTTGTTTTTGAAGAGTTGAAAATCAGACTGAACCCTTATGGAATTATATACATCATCAATACCATCGATGGAGATCTGGATGGTATCCAGTTTACCGGCCATCGCCCCAATCTTTTCAATTGTTTTGGGAAGTACGGCGTTGGTTGAGATGTTTATGATAATGCCTTCGTTCTTTGCTTTAATGTATTCAACAATAGATTCGATCTTTTTATACATCAGTGTTTCACCCATGCCGGTGAGTCCAATGGAATCGACATAAGGAACCAGTTCGTCAATCACTTTTTTAGCATTCTCTTCTTCCATCAATCCCATGTCCATCTCTTCACCATAGCCATATTCACGCGGACAAATTGTACATTTCAAATTGCAGTGAGCACTGAGTTCGAGCATCACTGTTGAAGGATGGGCAACGCGGGTTTGCCTGGTCAATTTCAGTGCAGCATGTTGAATTTTATTTCCGGTATACTGAAAAAAATCTGTGCCGCCCGGCAAGTGTTTCGCCCGCTTCCAGAGATTCTCCAAAAATCGCTTAGTCATATTCGTCCTCCCCTAGAATGCTTTTTTATCGGTTGCGGGTTTTGGATCCACTTTTAATTCAGGCATGAGGACTGCTGTAAAAACATTCTCCCGGTTCAGGAGTTTACGAGCAGCATCCCTTATATCGTTTACAGTAAGCTTTTCAATGATCTGCTGGTACTCCAGAAAATATTTTGGATCGGTCTTTTCACTTTGCTGGTCGAGGATCTCCCGCAGCCATGTAGCATTCTCTTTTAGCTGTACCTTGTGCTCCTCAATCCATTGCTTACGAACCTTGTCGAGGTAAGACTGTTCGGGACCTTTGGTGACGAGAAGAGATATCTCTGCATCGATTGCTTTCAGCAGGGTATCAACTTTTTCCGGTCCGCAAGGCAACTGAAGTATCAAACTATAGTTGCTATAAGGATACTTATCAAACTGTCCATAAAAAGCACCACCATAGATGCCCTGGATCTTTTCACGCAATTCTTCCAGGATCCTGATGCTGAGAATCTCGCTGATGGCCTGGGCCTTAATGTCCATTTCTTCACTATAGGGCATCTCGCCGGTATAGAAAGCGAGAATAAGGCTTTTCTCTTCTTTGCCCTTATTTACAACGAGTTTTTTCACGCCTTTAACCGGCCTCACTTTATTATCCTTTTTCTCAAAGGTTTTACCACTGGAAGGAAGACTTCCAAGGTAGGTTTCAAGGAGTGGTATAATTGAATCTGTATTGAAGCTGCCGGTGAAAGCAAAATTCATTTGGGAAGCATCACCGATGCGTTCTTTATAAATTGATAAGGCCCTGTCGAGGTTCAGGTTTTTAAAATTCTCCACTTTAGGAAATACAATGGGTGCAAGTGGATTGTTGCCGTATAACGCATTGTTTGTTGTATCAAGAAATGCTGCCTGTGGATTGGCCGACAGGGCTGCATACTGCGAGGAGTTTCTTTGCACAAAAGATTTGAAAAGGGCTGTATCCTTGCGGGGGCTTGTCATATAGAGATGAACAAGCTGGAGCATGGTTTCAATATCCTTATTGGAGGAACTTCCGCTGATGCCATCAGTAATTTCTCCAATGGAGGGAGTAACGGATACAGTTTTGCCGGCAAGAGCTTTCCGGAGGTCGGTTGGACTAAACTCACCCACACCCATAGCCGAAACAACGGGAACAGCAAACTGTGCGTTGTATTTATCGGCAAGTCCATAATAATTCAATCCTCCATTGCGGGTAGCCCCCATGAGTATCTGGTCATTTTTAAAATCGGTCGATTTCAGTGAAACAGTAACGCCATTGCTCAGGGTAAGTTTTGTAACGCCCATGGCCTTATCATATTCGCGCTTTACGAGCTTACCAGCTTTTGGCATTTTTGTCATGATGGATGCAGCAACTGCTTTCTCCGTATAGGGCGTAATATTGGCTTTCTCTTTTGCATTCACAGATGCAATCAGGTCCTGCGGTGAAGGCAGTTTTTTATCACCCGAGACTTCTGGTCCGGTTACAAAAAAGAAACGGTTGGATTGTGTGAGGAGTTCTTTTGCTACACCATTTACTTCCTCAATGCCAATACCCGGAATAAGTTCATTGCTGATAGCAAATTCCTTTTCGATGCCGGGAATGTATTCACCTTCAAGGAAATGGTTCAGGTATTCATCGATATAAACTGATGATTCAGTCTTGTCACGATTATTATAGGCACGTTCGATACTTGTGAGTATTGCTTTTTTTGAACGCTCCAGTTCTGCCGGGTTAAATCCATATCGTTTAACGCGTTCGATCTCTTCCACTACCGCATTCAATGCCTTTGTAATATCACCTGTACCGGCATAGGCCGTTGCGCTAAAACTTTCATATCCCCTTACGAAACCACCAACTCCTGCTCCTGCCCCAACAAATGGAGGATCAGACTGCTGGGTGAGTTCCTGTAAACGCTGGCTGAGGATTGAGCTGAAGATCTGGCGAACCAACTGGTTGCGATAATCACCCACTGTTTTTTGTGGTGCAGCAGGTTTGATAGGATAATTAATATTTACAGAATAGTTGGTTGCTTCTTTGTCGGTAACAATCAGTGCTTCTGTTGTTGAATAAGCAGGAACCTGGATGGTCTCTCTTTTTCTTTCAGAGGGTGGGTTTGTAAGTTTATTGAAATGTTTCCTGATCATGGCGAGTGCGGTGTCAGGATGAACATCGCCTACCACGGCAACTGCCATTAAGTTTGGCCGGTACCAGTCTTTATAAAACTTACGGATCTTATCAGGCTTAAAACTGCTGATAAGTTCTTCAGATCCTATGGGTAAACGGTCAGCGTATTTAGAATTTGCAAAGAGTTTAGGATATACCTGCCGCATCATTCTGTCTGTGGCGCCTTTTCCTGTTCTTGCTTCCTCTTTAATAATTGCTCTTTCGGATTCGATATCCTCGTCGAGATAAGTGACCTGGTGTGCCCAGTCTTCCAATACCTGGAATCCTTTCTCGAGGTTGCCGGGTTTATCAGTTGGGATAGGCAGCATATAAACCGTTTCGTCAAAACTCGTATAGGCATTGAGGTCATTACCAAAGCCAACACCTATATCCTGCAGGAAAGAAATGATCTCGTTCTTTTTAAAATTCTTAGTTCCGTTAAATGCCATATGCTCAGCCATATGGGCGAGGCCAAGCTGGTCATCATCTTCATTGATGGAGCCTGCATTGATGGCGAGCCTCAGTTCCACTTTTTGCTCAGGTTTTTTATTCTGCCGTATATAATAGGTAAGGCCGTTTTCAAGCTTACCAATTCTTACAGCAGGGTCGGGCTGCAGTTCTGTACTCAGTGGAGTTTGAGAAAACGAAGAAACGGTTTGCCCAAATACGAGAAACAGGCAAATCAATAATCTTCCGGAGAATAAAATGTTCATAGGTCCAGTTTAGCAAATATATTAATCAGCGAATAATGGCTTCAATAGGCTTACCCACACAACCGTTCGGCATCTGGATTTGAAGCATAGCGGCAATAGTTGGTGCAATATCGGACATATAGACCGGAGCATTAGATTTACCGGCTTTAATATTCCATCCCATCCATACCAGTGGAATATGAGAATCATATGGATTCCATAAGCCATGGGTGGTGCCTGTTGTTCCGCCATCAATATATTGCGGATGAAGAATGAATTGTACATCACCACTTCGATTAGGCATATAGCCATTGGAGATCATTTCTTTAATTGTGCTTTGCAGCGTTGTTTCCTGCAGTTCTGAGAGGTCGAAGGCACGCGAAATTGCTTCCTCTTTTGAAAGGAAACTGATCACTTCTTCGATGATATCTTCCTTATTGAGTTTTACACTATCAATTATTTTGTGATTAAGATGAACCTGGTAATTGAGCATTGTGAGAATGATGTTGGAAGCGCCGAATTTTTCTTTCAGCATGGTGTTCAAGGAGTCCATGGTACCAATATCATCAAATGTTCCAGCGGGTAATTTATTTGCCTTCATGAAGCCCGGAACATTTGCAACGCCATGGTCGGCGGAGAGGAAGAAAAGATAATTACCTTTGCCGACATGCTGGTCGAGGAAATTCAGAAAATCTCCCAGGTCCTTATCAAGCCGGAGATAACAATCTTCCACGGCTATGGAATTAGGTCCAAATGTATGACCAATATAATCTGGCGATGACAGGCTTACGGCAAGTAAATCAGTAGCATCACCTTTACCAAGGTTTTCACCGGTGAGTGCAGCTTTGGCAAGTTCAAGGGTCATCGTATTACCGTGAGGAGTAACCGCAATGCTGCCATAATTTTTTCCGATAAGTTCTTTATGATCGTAGGGAAAACCGATGGATTTATCCCCAAAAGGTTTTCCTTCAAATTGCTGTCCCTGTGCAGTACTGCTTTTATATGATTCAATCGGATAAAGTGTCTTCCATCCTTCACCATAATATTTGTCGACGATCTTCTGCTTATTGAAAGTCTGAACCCAGGTAGGCAGGTCGTTGCGATAATAGGTTGAAGTGATCCAATCACCCGTTCTGCTATCATACCAGTAAGCCCCATTGGCGGCATGACCTGCGGGCAGGATCGCTCCCCTGTCTTTTATTGCTATGCCGATTACTTTAGACCGGAAATTTGTGAAAAGGCGAAGTTCATCCCCTATGGTTGTACTATACATATTACGCGGACTCATTTGTCCGGCGGCAGTAGTGGATCCCACCGTTTTAACGGTAGAATCTTCGGTGCAATACATTACTTTACCAGCTTTCTTATCATACCAGGCATTTCCTGTAATGCCGTTGATAGCAGGAACAGAACCTGTATAAATAGATGAGTGGCCGCATGCGGTCACTGTAGGTGCATATGGGATGAAAGTATTCTCATTGGAAAAGCCCTGGGTGAGCAGTCGCCTGAATCCACCATCGGCTTTATAACGATCGCTATACCGATATAGAAAGTCCCACCTCATCTGGTCAACCACCAGGCCAACAACTAGTTTTGGTTTTGAGCCCGAAGCCTGCTGCTGGGCTTGTGTAACTGAAAAAGAAAGGGCAAAAATCAACAAAGAAAGAAAGCGTACTAACATGTCCTGTTTTTTTACAAAGATAGCGGTAGGAATGAATCAGGACTGTCTTAACCAATTGATAATGCCAAGGTGAAAATGAATTACCTTTGCAAAAATTTTTCTCATCAATCATATATAATCTATGGCAGATATCTTCGAAAAACTGGTAAAAGATGGTGGACCATTAGGTCAGCACATGAAGCGTGCCCATGGCTATTTTGCCTTCCCCAAGCTGGAGGGAGAATTAGGAAGCCGGATGATGTTCAGGGGAAAGGAGCGGATCGTTTGGAGCCTGAACAATTATCTTGGATTAGCAAATCATCCTGACACGAGGAAAGCTGATACAGAAGCTGCGGCAAAATGGGGAATTGGTTATCCAATGGGCGCGAGGATGATGAGTGGCAATAGTGTTTACCATGAGCAGCTTGAGAAGGTGCTGAGCAGTTTTACCAAAAGAGAAGATGCCATGCTACTGAACTTTGGCTACCAGGGTATCATGAGTTGTATAGATGCGTTGGTGAATAGAAGGGATGTTATTGTATATGATGCGGAGTGCCATGCCTGTATAGTTGATGGAATCAGGATGCATATGGGTTATAGTTACACTTTCAAGCATAATGATATTGAAGACTGTGAGAAGCAGTTGCAGCGCGCTACTAAAATGGCTGAAAAGAGCGGTGGTGGAATACTCCTGATCACTGAGGGGGTTTATGGAATGAGTGGTGACCAGGGTAAGCTTAAGGAAATTGTGGAGCTCAAGAAGAAGTATGAATTCCGGATCCTGATTGATGATGCGCATGGATTTGGGGCGATGGGACCAACAGGTGCAGGAACAGATGAGGAGCAGGGTTGCCAGAATGAGATAGATCTGTATTTCTCCACTTTTGTAAAGTCTATGGGAAGTATAGGTGCTTTTATTTCCGGAAGAAAGGATGTGTTGGCATATCTGCGATACAATGTGCGTTCACAGATCTTTGCCAAGAGCCTTCCAATGGTGGTTGTTGAAGGTATGCTGAAGCGAATGGAAATGTTAAAATCTATGCCCGAGCTTCGCACAAAGCTCTGGGAGGTTACCAATGCATTACAAAACGGTTTGCGTGAAAAAGGATTTGACCTGGGCAAGACCAATACAATGGTTACGCCGGTTTATATGAAGGGGGATGTGCCTGAGGCCACGGCTATGGTGCTGGATCTGAGGGAGAACTATAATATCTTCTGTTCTATAGTTGTATACCCTGTTATTCCAAAGGGTCAGATCATATACAGGCTTATTCCTACGGCGGCACATAACCAGGAGGATATTGATCTCACACTGAAGGCTTTTACGGAAACAAAGGCAAAGCTGGATGCAGGAGAATATAAAGCTGCTGAGATACCCGATATGGCGGAGGCGATGTAGTAGAAAAAATGAAAACTATATTATATGGGAAGCCACCTTCGGGTGGCTTTTTTTATGCTGGTTTTATCAGGCAAAAAAAAAATCCCGCCTTGCGGCGGGATGCACTAATCAAATACCATTAACCATTAAACCTTATCCTATGAAAATTCAAATATAAGATGTTAATGGGGTAACATTGGTTGCATGGGTCATATTTTTTTGGGGTATAGCAATCTTTTTTGACGGCAATCAACCGGCACTAAGTACTTTTCCTGAGATGTGTTGTGTCGGGATGACACTTATCTGACAATTGGAGGCTTCCTGGAAGCCGGGAGAGAAAAAAAGGACAGGATAGAAATCCCGTCCGAATAATATCCAATATCCTATGAAAAACCTACTTATTAGACTGCTTTATTGAAAGGAACGTTGCAGCCTTGTTAAATTTTAATTTATGCCTCCAAAAACCAATCACCAACTGCCTTTGAAGCTTTTCTGGTAATCGGGGAAAGGGATTTTTTTATAGGCTCCTTCACCGAAATACTTCACAATCAGCTCAAAATCATTGGGTGCCAGGAAACCGGGGATAGCCTGAGGGGCCTCACCGGGGGCAGGTATGATGACGGTGGTTGGGTAAGAAAGCTGGCCATTAGTGAGAAACAGGGCAAAATCGTTTGTTTTGTATTGTGGATTGAAGGCAAAACTGCGTCCACCCCAAACAAAAGGCGCTTTGCTTTCCGCATTTATCTTGGCTGAATAAAATTTATCCTTCAGGTAACTAACCACTTTTTCATTTTTATAGGTGCGTTTGTCCATTACCTTACACCAGCCACACCAATCCGTATAAAGATCTATCAGCACGGGGCGTGCCGATTCATTAGCTGCCTTTTCAACCTCTTCGAGACTCATCCAGCGCATATCCTTATCCGTGGAAGATCTGGATGATTGCGGCATGGCAGCTATTGAACTAAATAAGAATAACAGTACGGTGATAAACTTATGCATGATTAACTTTGTTGGTATTCAAAAATAACACATCCGGATGCAAAAAATTGTTATAGCTGTTACAGGCGCCAGCGGTTCCATCTATGCCAGGTTATTACTCGATAAGCTGGTTTTGATGAAAGACCAGTGGCAGGGCCTCGCCTGCGTTATGACAGATAATGCCAGAACAGTTTGGCAAACGGAACTGGGCAATGACAGTTATAATAATTACAGCGGCATCCGGTTTTACGATAAAAAGGATTTCAATGCTCCTTTTGCGTCTGGTTCAGGTCAATACAACACCATGATCATTGTTCCCTGTTCAGTGGGCACAATGGGGAGAATAGCCTCTGGTATATCCAATGACCTGATTACCCGGGCAGCCGATGTAATATTAAAAGAACGAAGAAAACTGATATGTGTTGTACGCGAAACACCCTACAACCTGGTTCATATCCGTAATATGGAGACAATAACACTTGCGGGTGGGATCATATGCCCCGCTACTCCTTCATTTTATTCAAGGCCCACCACTGTTGAGGAAGTTGCTGCCACCGTGGTGGATAGAATTCTTGACCTGGCAGGACTAACTGTTAAGACTTACCGATGGGGATTGGAATAGCAGAGTTTTGATTAATTTGGTACTCTAAACATTTGCCAGTGTTCAGCTTTGAGTATAATTCCTATAATTACCGGCAGATCATGAATGACCTGGCGGCCGCAATGGGTACTTCATTGCAGAACTGTACACTTATATACCCCCCTCATATTGCTGATGGATTTTCAACCTGTGTTGAATTGCCAAGTGGCCTGCAGGCAATAATATCTGATTATATCCTTCGTGATCAGTTCTTCCTGAAAAGGCAAAAAATACCGGAAGAATATTATGTTCTTCGTTATGAAGATATCCGCATCGAAGATGAGATGGTTTTAAAAATTGACGGTGAAGTTCTAAATACACGCAATGAACAACATGCAGGAATTTATCTCACCAGCACATTGTTTGATGTATCGTACCTGGGAAGAAAGGGAACCCATATCAAGGGAGTCAATATCATTTTTAATAAAGAATGGCTGGCAGAACATTTAAACATCAATGATCCGGAAGAGGTGCTGACCGCATATCTCAATATGCGCACGGGAAGTTATACTATTGAACCAATCGACAATGAATACCGCAGGTATTTTAATGAGATGATGCAATCAGATCCGGAGAGTCCATTGTATATAGCAACCATTCAAAACAGGATATTGCTGCTGATAGAAAGATTTTTCACCAGGCTTTATGAAAAATCAAAAACACTGATGGCAAGTCCTAAAATTTCAAGGCATGATGTTCACCAGTTAATGCATGTTGAATCATTACTGACGCGCGATGTTAATAGTCGCCCGCCTACTATCGACCAGCTGGCACA
The DNA here is from genome assembly GCF_000814325.1 of Flavihumibacter sp. ZG627. Classification (GTDB taxonomy): domain Bacteria; phylum Bacteroidota; class Bacteroidia; order Chitinophagales; family Chitinophagaceae; genus Flavihumibacter. The sequence continues at coordinate 30,427 of NZ_JPHF01000011.1, forward strand.
GGAAGCTGCGATGAGTTCGGCAAAACTTAAAAAGCTTTTCAAGGAAGTGTATGGAACAAGCATTTATGCTTATTACCAGCGCCAGCGGATGAGCATTGCAAGGGACATGCTCCTGAGTGGTGATTTCTCCGTTAAAGAAGTTGGATTAAAGATTGGTTATTCAAACCTCAGCAATTTTGCGGCTGCATTCAGGAAGGAGTATAATCTACTCCCCAGTGAAATCAGGGCCTGATTTTTTCCATCCTACAAATAAAAAAGGACCCAATGGGGTCCTGCAATTAAAGTAAATGTGAACGATATCATTTATCGAAGATCCACTTCCTCTACACCTGGATATTTCTTCTTATCAAACACGAACTGTGCATCGGGCACTACAGCTTTACCATTGAGACTGTTCACTGTGTATGTGTATTTGTTGCCATTCTTCTCCAGCACTTTAGTAGAATAGATGGTGTTGGTTGACTTGTCTACATAAACATATACTTTATGAAAAGCCTTGGATTTATCAGTAGGGGTCATTTCAATTTCCTGGATGGTTTTTGCGCCAATCTTTTTTTCACCATTCATCTTGTATAGAAAGTCCTTATCATAGAAATTGGTGAATAGTTTCTGAGGAGTGAGCGTGTTTTGTCCAGGTTCGAATTTGGTGATTGTAACCTCATTAGCAGCTTTATCGTAGGTCCAGATATTGGTTCCGTCGCAGAAAATTTCCTGGCCGGTGACACTAACCCTGTATTTGCCGCCTTTCATATATACAGTTCCTTTTTTAACTCCCTGCACTTTCCCCTTACCATCTTCAACCTGAAGGGTAAAGCCCGATTGTACAGCATTAAAGGTCTTGAATTTGGCACTTACTTTATCAAGCACGGTTTTGGCAGCGGGGTCACTGCTGGTTTGTGCCATAGAAATTGAAAACGAACCTATCAACAATGCCGCAAGGGCTAAAAATCTTTTCATGTGTTAGTTAATTAAAACGGGTGCAAATATATTCTTTCAGATGCAATGATTGGACCCCTGGTTGTAAGCAAAGCTTAAAGAGATCGTTCGCTTTAACAAAGCTTTCTAATGTTTAGCCGGTGAGCTGGTCATTAATATTGTTAAAGCCTTTCGGAGAGGAACTGATCAAGTTCTGATTCTGTTTTAATGATCACTTCCCTTGCTTTGCTTCCCAGGTTAGGCCCCACCACGCCGGCAGCTTCAAGCTGGTCCATCAGTCTCCCCGCCCGGTTATAACCCAGTTTCATACGTCTTTGCAGCAGGGATGTTGATCCCACCTGGTTGGAAACGATCAAACGGGCGGCTTCCTCAAAAAGCGGGTCTTTATCGCCAAGGTCAAAATCCTTTCCTTCGAGGTCTTTTTCATCAACATATTCAGGAAGCAGAAAAGCCTGGGGGTAACCACGCTGATCGCCGATGAATTCAGTAACACCTTCCACCTCTGGTGTATCGACGAAGGCACATTGCAGACGCGTGAGTTCACCATTATAGGAGATCAGCATATCCCCCTTCCCTATCAGTTGTTCAGCACCCCCGGCATCGAGAATGGTTCGGCTGTCAATTTTGGAAGAAACTTTGAATGCGATACGTGCCGGGAAGTTTGCCTTGATAGTTCCGGTAATTATATTTACCGAAGGTCTTTGCGTGGCTATTATCAGGTGTATACCTACTGCACGGGCAAGCTGTGCAAGTCGGGCTATTGGCATTTCTACTTCTTTCCCCGCCGTCATAATAAGATCAGCGAACTCATCTATCACCAGCACAATAAAGGGAAGGAATTGGTGTCCTTTCTGCGGATTGAGTTTGCGCTTAACAAACTTCTCATTGTATTCCTTGATGTTGCGGGTACCGGCTTCCTTTAAAAGATCATAGCGGTTATCCATTTCAATACAAAGTGCATTGAGGGTATTGATCACCTTTTTTGTATCGGTGATGATAGCCTCTTCCTCTCCCGGTAATTTAGCCAGGAAGTGACGTTCGATGGTTCGGTACAGGCTCAGTTCCACTTTCTTTGGATCCACCAGTACAAACTTCAGTTGGGAAGGATGTTTTTTGTAAAGAAGGGAAACAAGAATGGCGTTTAGTCCAACTGATTTACCCTGGCCCGTTGCCCCTGCCATCAGCAGGTGCGGCATGGCGGCGAGGTCAACAATAAAATTCTCATTGTCGATCTTCTTGCCGATAGCGATAGGGAGACTGAAATTGGCGTTCTGGAATTTATCAGAGTTAAGCAGGGTCTTCATGCTCACTACTGTTTTCTTCACATTGGGCACTTCGATACCGATTGTGCCTTTCCCGGGGATGGGCGCAATGATACGGATACCAAGCGCTGCAAGGCTAAGGGCTATATCATCTTCAAGGTTCTTGATCCTTGATATGCGCACCCCTGCTGCCGGAACTATTTCATATAAGGTTACGGTTGGTCCAACCGTGGCACTGATCTTCTGGATATGGATATCATAGTTTTTCAGTGTTGTGATAATCTGGTTCTTATTGGTTTCCAGTTCGGCAGGGTCCTGCACTATTTTTTCACTACCATGGGTTTCCAGCAGATCCATGCCCGGATATTTATAGTCCCTGAGGTCGAGGGTAGGTTCATAAGGAGGAAGTTCAGGGATCTTTTCATTGATCTCTTCTTCAATAGTCCCTTCCGGAATTGCTTTGATTTCAAGCTCAAGATCACTAACAGGAACTTGAGCAACCTGAGGAACCTGAGGACGAATTGGTGGCGAAGGCATTTCAACATAGGCATGCACATCTTCCTCTATTTTCGGCTCTTGTTCTGGAACCGGTATTGTTTCATCTTCTTCTACCTGGTCCTGCAATTCAAAATCGTTAGATTCTTTTTCGATAACCTCCAGAGGAATAGATGTTATGGGATCGGGTGGCGGAATAACTACTATACCACCATCATTTTTTTTCAGTCCATTTTTCTTAGCGAGCTTTTCTTCAATAAATAGTCGTGGTTCATTAACCTCTTCTTTGTTGCCGGTTAGATCAGGAGCGGGATCGTTATTTTTACGAAGAGGATTTGCCGGTATTTTTGGAACTGAAAATACCGGGTTGAATCTCCAGATGAAGTAGGCAACCCCGGCTGCCAGTAATATAGCTGCGGTACCAATGGTGCCGAGGAATTTTGTCATCCAGTCGCTCACCATGGCACCCACTGCACCACCCCATGGAAATGCGCTTGCACCAAAGAAAAAGGCAAGGGCAACACTGAAATATATCAACCCCACCAAAACATATCTCATATTGCGGGTGAGGCGAAATATTTTCCGCTCAAAGAGGAGATTGGCTCCGCTAACAAAAAAAAGGCTGCAGAGAAAATAAGATGCAATTCCAAATCCTTTGTAAAAGAAAAAATGTGATACCCAGGCGCCCAGGCGACCCAGCAGATTAGAAACCCTGATATTATCAGCAAACAGAAATTCACTCCCACCTTTGAACACCTTATCCTGGTCTTCCTGCCAGGTAAACAGATAGGAAGTGAAGGCAATGAATAGAAATATGGCCAGCAATAACAATATGGCACCGGTGATCTTCAGGGTGCGTTCGTCTTTGACCAGTGACTTCATTTCCACCTTCTCCTCCTTATCCTGCCGGAGGTCAACAGTATCGGGTAATGGTTTTTTCTTGGACTTCAGCTTATTTGCCATAAACACAAATATACATTGGCAGTAGGGTGCAAAAGAAATTGTATTTTGGGTTAGATTTTTAGATTAGCCTTACCGATGCAAATTTCCTTGATGGTCCGATGCCTTATCCGGACAATTTTCATGATTTCAGCTATTCTAACCGGTGACCTGCTAAAGGCGCAGGATATAGTGCCCGTAGCAGAAACTATCCTTACCAGCATGATCAAACTGGCGGTTCCCATTGAAGGTGAGAGCAGGATCTATATTGACAGCTCTGATGGTTTGAGAAATAATCAACTCACAGGCTTACCCATCAACCAAACCATTGACCGAAGTTTTGCGAGTAAGATTCCCGCCAGAGATATCAATCGAAATTTTTACCTCCGTTTTCGTATTACAAATGATACTGATACCAGCACCAGACTATTTTTCCTTCCGGGGTTTTATTTCAGAGAAATAATATTGTATAAATTGATTGATAACGGGGAAGTATCAGATTCTTTACCAGCCATATCCGGACCTGGAAATGAAAATAATTTCAATCCAATTGTTGGCGAAATAAAGCTGAATAGTGGGGAATCAGCAACTTTTATAGCGCGACTGAAGTTTATCAAAACTACAGTAAACAATCTGAGGCCGATGTTATCGCAGGATTTTTATCTTCCTTCCCTGATCGCATCCATTCAGAATGAACGCAGGATCAGTGCGATCATAACCTATCTCATTTGTGGTATTATGCTGATGATGATGATTTACTCATTAGCACAATTTTTTGCCAATCGTTCCATTGAGTTTATCTATTATGCTTCGTATGGCACTTTACTTGGGATAATGTTTTTTTTAAAGGCGGCTCTATACAAATATCCCACCGTGGAAAATTTCTTTTTTGAAAGTTATGCCGACTTTATGCTGCAGGCAACGGCAACCATTTTTTATTTTCTCTTTCTTATCAAATTTGTGAATGCAAGAGAAGATTTTCCGGCTCTTAATTTAGTACTGAAAGCCCTGCAATATTTAACTATTGCTGGGATGGCAATCTTTACCTACCTGAATTTTTTCACCAACAATTTTCCATTACAAAACCTTATTGAGAACCTCATTAAGTATTCCTGGTCATTCTGTACTGTTTTTGTGATTTCTTATTCTATCATTAACCGACAATCAATACTTCGCTACCTGGCAATCGGCCATTCGTTTCTCTTTGCAGGCGGGCTGCTTTCACTTTTTCTTATCAATAGTTCCCAGCGTTTCACTGACGCCCGGTCGGCCCTGATCAACGACTCCTTATTCTGGTATGAACTGGGAATTCTTTTTGAGCTGGTCTTTTTCCTGGTGGCACTTTCGGTGAAGAATAAGCAGGATATTTCAGCAAGGGCGAGGGAAAAGGAACGTTTGCTGATGGATTATGAGAAAACTGCCATTGAGAATAAGATGGCCGTGCTGGCGGCAAAGCAGGAAGAACGAAACAGGATTTCCGCTGATATGCATGATGAACTGGGGTCTGGGGTAACGGCAATCCGTTTGTTAAGTGAGTTGGCGAAGACAAAAATGAAAGAGCCCATTCTACCTGAAATTGATAAAATTTCAAATTCAGCAAGTGAGCTGATCAGTAAAATGAACACCATTATCTGGACAATGAAAAGTTCAAATGATACGGTGGACAATATGATTGCCTATGTACGATCATATGCATATGAATTTCTTGACAATGCAGATATAACCTGCAAGGTGGACTATCCGGATAATATGCCTGCTGTTGAAATGAGCGGTGAGAAAAGACGAAATATTTTTTTGTGCATTAAGGAGTCACTCAACAATATCGTTAAACATGCCAATGCCACTGTAGTCACCATTAGTTTCAGGCTTGGCCCTCATCTTGTGATCCAGATCCATGATAATGGTGTAGGAATAAATCCGGATAAGATAAGGGAGTTCAGCAGTGGTATGACGAATATGCGAAAGCGCATGGAAACCATTGACGGCTATTTTGGCATTCGCAGCAATGATGGCACCACCATCACCTTAAGTGTTCCGCTTCAATAATCCCCAGAAGAGAAATAACCAACCTGCAACAAGGAATAATCCACCAATCGGGGTGATAAGACCTATACTGGATAGTCCAACGGTATCGGTGGCTTTAAGTAAAGTAAGAAGATAAAGCGATCCGCTGAAAAGCAGCATGCCCACGAGAAAACATTGTGCGGCTCTTTTCATTGGCAGTACAGGGTAATGGATAGATAATAGTCCAGTAGCCAATAGTGCAAATACATGGTACATATGATATCGCACACCAGTTTCGAAAGTGGACACAGATTCTGGAGGTACGAGTGATTTAAGTCCATGAGCTCCGAATGCGCCGAGAATAACTGCAAGGGCGCCGAGAATTGCTGCCGTTGAAAGGATGGATCTACTCATTTTCTACTGCCTCCTGAATTTGTTTTAGTGAAAGTGTTTCTTCAGGCAAAGACAAATGCGCCTGTTCATAATAAAGTTTACGGTCATGCAGTTTTTTCATGATGAAGGCCTTCATGTCTTCATCGGGAATATCACTAAGCAATGGGCGATGTTTTTTTTCTTTCAGCAAGCGTTCAATCAATACATCAGCTGCGGTGTTCAGCCATATTACCTTACCATTTGATTTCATGTAATCGATATTGCCAAAGAAACAGGGAGTGCCCCCTCCGCAGGAAATGATAAAGTTTTCGTGAGAAGCGGTGAGATCATGCAACATCTCTTTTTCGATTCCCCTGAAATATTCTTCACCCTTTTCCATGAATATATCCGTGACAGGTTTATTCTCCTGTTGTACGATCATATCATCGAGGTCAAAAAAGGGAAGCTTCATACTTTCAGAAAGTTTGCGGCCCCAGAATGATTTGCCGCTTCCCATAAATCCTATCAGGTAGATCTTCATAATAAATATTTGTTGCCAACCCTATCAGGTGAAGGCATTCATTCCGGTTACATCCATACCCGTAATCAGGAGATGAATGTCGTGCGTACCTTCATAAGTGATCACGCTTTCAATATTCATCATATGCCTCATCACGGGATATTCGCCTGTTATGCCCATGCCACCAAGCATCTGCCTTGCATCACGGCAAACATTATGCGCAACTTCGCAGCCGTTTCGCTTTGCCATGCTAACCTGTGCGGGGGTCACTTTTCCCTCGTTCATCAGTACTGCAACACGCCAGTTCAATAATTGGGCCTTACTGATTTCAGTGATCATTTCAGCCAGTTTCTTTTGCTGAAGCTGGAAACCGCCGATGGGACGATCGAACTGAATTCTTTCTTTAGAATAACGCAGGGCGGTATCATAGCAATCCATTGCTGCACCAATTGTGCCCCAGGCTATTCCGAAACGAGCCTTTGTAAGGCAACTAAGCGGACCGCGCATTGATTTTACATTCGGAAAGATATTTTCTTTAGGGACCTTCACATTATCGAAAACCAACTCACCTGTTGCGGAGGCACGAAGGCTCCACTTGCCTTTGGTGGTTGGTGTGTTGAAACCTTCCATACCACGTTCTACGATCATGCCCCTGATATTACCTTCTTCATCTTTTGCCCATACAACTGCAACCTGTGCGAAGGGTGCATTACTGATCCACATTTTTGCGCCATTCAGGATAACATGATCACCCGCATCTTTGATATTGGTGAGCATACCAGCCGGATTACTTCCATGATCTGGTTCGGTGAGGCCAAAGCAACCCAACCATTCTCCACTGGCAAGTTTAGGAAGGAATTTCCGCCGTTGTTCTTCACTGCCAAATTCGTAGATAGGGTACATCACCAGTGAGCCCTGTACTGATGCTGTTGAGCGGACGCCACTGTCTCCTCTTTCCAGTTCCTGCATCATGAGTCCGTAGGAAATATAATCAAGTCCGCCGCCGCCATATTCTGCAGGGATGGTGGGACCAAATACGCCGAGCTCACCCATTTGTTTAACGATCTGCTGGGGAAATTCTGCTCGCTGGGCATAATCCTCGATGATGGGCGAGATCTCCTGCTTTACATAATTTCTCACCGCATCGCGTACCATCAGGTGTTCTTCTGTTAAGAGGTCGTCTAACTTTAAATAATCGGGACTTTGAAATTGATCCTGGGCCATGGCTTCTTGAATTTTGGAATTGCTAAAGTAGGAAAAAGCGATCAAGTGTGTGGAACTGGCATTTATAAGTAGGAAGCCATTTCGTGTTGGTATTGGGAGGCTATGGCGGCAGCTTCTACAGCATAATCTTCCTTTTCAGAAGCATAGATGATAGCCCTGCTTGCATTAACGAGGAGGCCACAATCAGGGTTCATTGCTTTCTCCGATATTTCTTTCAGGCTGCCGCCCTGGGCCCCTACCCCGGGAACCAGGAAAAAATGATCGGGAAGAATTTTGCGGATATTGGTAAAAGCATCGGCTTTCGTTGCGCCAACTACAAACATCAGGTTTGAAGGGTTTCCCCAACCTGAAACGGTACGTAAAACTTTTTCGTAGAGGAATTCATCATCCATTTTCTGCAGTTCAAAATCCTTTGCGCCGATATTGGATGTTAATCCCAGCACGATGGTCCATTTATCTGAATATTCAAGGAAGGGCTTAACGCTATCCGAGCCCATATAGGGTGCAACTGTAATAGCATCAAAAGGTAGTGATTCAAAAAATGCTTTGGCATACTGTGAGCTCGTGTTACCGATATCCCCCCTTTTAGCATCAGCGATGGTGAGATGGGAATCACCAATATAATGAACGGTTTCTTCCATGGCGGCCCATCCCTTCAATCCCATTGCTTCATAGAATGCAGTATTGATCTTATAACTGATGCAAAATTCACGGGTAGCATCAATGATTGCTTTATTGAAAGCAACAATGGCATCGGGACGTTTCTGAAGGTGAGCGGGGATCTTTGAGAGGTCGGTATCGAGACCTACACAGAGATATGACTTTTTACTCTTTATCTGTTCAATGAGTTGAGCGCGGTTCATGAGCGTGAAGGTAATCAGGTTAAATAGTTGAACGAAGAATTTCTGCAAAATGCCACACTTCTTCAAACTTATTATAGAGGGGAACGGGGGCAACCCTGATAACGTTGGGCTCACGCCAGTCGGCATATACGCCTTCCCTTGAAAGTTTCCCGAAGATCTCCTTTCCATTTTTGTGCATGAGCATTGAGATCTGGCAACCTTTTTCATTATGGGATGATGGAGTTATTACTTCTATCATGGATGAGGATGACTTATTAATATCGTCAAGTAAAAAAAGCAGGTAATCGCTAAGTAGCTGACCTTTTTGATAAACTGCTGCAAAGCCTGCCTCCTCAAATATTTCGAGTGAGGCACGCATAGAGGCCATCATTATTGGAGATGGCGTACTTAGCTGCCAACCTTCGGCAGACCGCATAGGAACAAAACCTTTCTTCATCAGGAAGCGGGTCTCTTTTTCATAGCCCCACCATCCTGCAAAACGATGAATGTTTTGGTCGTTATGGTATCGTTCATGGATATACGCTGCACCCACTGCACCCGGACCCGCATTGAGGTACTTATATGAACACCAGCAGGCGAAGTCAACATTCCATTGATGCAGATGAAGCATTACATTTCCCGCGGCATGGGCGAGATCGAATCCTGCTTTGGCACCAACTGAATGGGCTGCATCCGTTATGGATGCCATGTCAAAAAGCTGCCCGGTATAATAATTGATGCCACCCCATAATACGAGGGCGAGATCATTACCCGTTTGGTGAATCATCGAAATAATGTCCTCATTTCTTATAATATGCTCACCTTCGCGGGGGCCAACTTCAATAAGAATATCATCCGGATCCAATCCCAGCGCCTTCAGATGCGATTCAAACATATACTGATCAGAAGGAAATGCTTTTGCTTCGCAGATGATCTTTCTTTTCTGCCCCTCCGGACGATAAAAGCTCACCATCATCAGGTGCAGGTTAACGGTGAGCTGGTTCATCACCACGATCTCTTGTGGAAGCGTTCCAAGGATATTTGACAATGGTTTGACCAGGTGCCCATGATAATTGATCCAGGGGTCGTCGCCCATAAAAAAACTTTCTACTCCATGGCGGCTCCACTGTTGCATCACTTTGTCAATGTAGGAAGCTGTTCGTTTTGGTTGCAGGCCAAGCGAATTACCGAGGAAATAGATCTGTTCTCTTCCATTTTCAACCGGAATGATAAAGGATGATCTGGCAGCTCTTAAGGGATCGGCTGCATCCAGTGTGCGTGCAAATTCGAGGGAATTATTCAAGGCGGTTGATTTTAGGTTCATGCTTAAATAGTTCCTGTTCTTCCGCCATCTACCGGTATGCTGGTTCCATTCACATAAGCTGCGGCAGGTGACGCGAGGAAAGCAACAACAGCAGCGATCTCACTGGCGGATCCGAAGCGTTTTGCCGGCACTTCTGCAGCCATGGCAGCGGATTGCTCCTCAACCGAAATACCTTTATTTGAAGCCAGCGTATTTGCCAGGCTCTCGAGCCTGGCAGTACTTGTAAAACCGGGCAATACATTGTTCACAGTGATTCCGAAACCACCCAGTTCATTGGCCAGCGTTTTGGCCCAGGAAGCTACTGCTCCTCTGGTGGTATTAGATACGCCGAGATTATTCAGCGGGATCTTAACCGAGGTAGAAATAATATTGATGATACGTCCATAACCTTCCAACTTCATTGCAGGTACTACAGCCTGCACCAATATCTGGTTGGCCACCAGGTGTTGCGTAAAGGCGGTAATAAATGCATCCGGCTCTGCATTTATAATAGGCCCTGCTGCTGGTCCGCCAGTATTATTAACCAGTATGGTTATGTGCTTTTCAGAAACGATTTTCCGGATGGCATTGCGGATGGAAGAAGGATCAGCAAAATCAGCTACAGCATAGGAATGTTGCTGGCTTTCTGAAGATGGTAGTTGAGCAACAATCTCCCGGAGTTTTGCTTCATTGCGGGCAAGCAGTATGCAATTAGCACCAAGCGCAGCAAGTTCCAGGGCTGATGCCAGCCCAATACCCTGGGTACTACCACAAACCAGTGCCGTCCTACCTCTTAATGAAAGATCCATATAGCATGATTTTACTCGTTAGCAAAAAGATCGGGATAATCGGTTATGATTCCATCTACCCCCATTGTTTTCAAGCGCTGGATAGTTTCCTTGTCATTAACCGTCCAGGGAATAATTTTCATTCCCTTTTCATGGCAAAAACTAATCAGCGATGGTGTTACCAGCAGGAAATACGGACTATAAATATCAGGGACAAATCCTAATTCGGCCAGTTGCTGATCAGGGGATTTATTATCGGTGCCTTCTACAAGGGCTGCTGTTCGAATTCCTTTATAGCGGTTGTGAACTTCTTTTAAAGTCCTAAAATCAAAGGATTGGATAATAACGCGATCAGTAATTTCCTTCTCCTTAATCACTGCCATCAAAAGGTCAACAAATTCTGTGGGAGAAGGATGAAAAATACCGTCTGATGATGGCTGTAATTTTGTCTCGATATTATAGAAAGGAAGGGAGCGTCCATTTTGTTTAGCATGCGCTTCGGCGCTATCGATCACCTCTGATAGTAATGGTTTGGTAGCAGGAAGATTCTTCTGGCGTGGAAACCGCGGGTGTTGTTTTGAACCAACATCAATCATCCTGGTTTCCGCATACGACATTTTGAAGATGTTGTATTGCTTTTCATTTTCCGCTGTTATTGGAACAACACCCGGGTGGGTGCTGATATCATGATTAAAAAAAGGTTCATGCGACAATATCACCTTACGATCAGCGGTAATAACAACATCCATTTCAAGGGTGGTCACTCCCAGCTCCAGGGCCTTCATCATAGCCGGAATTGTGTTCTCCGGCATCAGTCCTCTTGCACCTCTGTGGCCTTCCATATCAAAAGAAGGTAAAGGTGTTTTTGACATATTCGTTTTAGTTGCGCTACAACCTGAAAGGATTGTAATGAAAAGTAAAATCAAGAGGTTTACGTACATAGTTCAGCATTGTTGGAGGAAGGTAATATTGCTGCTATGCTACTACTTCAACAACCCTGGTAGCTGCAAAATTTGCATTTCGCATAGCAATACTCCTTGCTGCCAGCCCTGCAAATTCTTCAAATGCTGCTTTTGAAACTGCATCATCTGTCATCATGATGGGAACGCCTTTATCACCACCTTCGCGAATGCTCTGAACCAACGGAATCTGGCCAAGGAAAGGTATATCGTATTCTTCAGCAAGTCTTTTGCCTCCTTCCCTTCCGAAGATATAATACTTGTTTTCGGGAAGTTCTGCTGGAGTAAAATAGCTCATGTTTTCAACGATGCCTATGATAGGCACTTTGATCTGTGCCTGTCCAAACATGGCAATACCTTTTTTTGCATCAGCGAGCGCTACATCCTGTGGAGTGGTAACAACCACCACACCGGTAACAGGAACGGTTTGCATAAGTGTAAGGTGAATATCGCCTGTACCCGGTGGCATATCAATGACAAGGTAATCAAGTTCATCCCAGAACACATCGGTAACAAATTGCCTGATTGCGCTGCTGGCCATTGGTCCGCGCCAGACAACCGCATTTTTTTCATCTACTAACAAACCAATACTCATCAGTTTGATGCCATAACGTTCAAGGGGAACGATCAGTCCTTTATCACCATTATCCATCATCTTTGGTCTTTCACCGCGAACGCCAAACATTATGGGAACAGATGGACCATAAATATCTGCATCCATCAATCCTACTTTTGCTCCGCCCTGTGATAAGGCAAGGGCAAGGTTGGCAGAAACGGTACTTTTTCCCACTCCACCTTTTCCACTCACAACGGCAATGATATTTTTGACTTTAGGAAGTACAGCGCCGGTGTCTTTCCTTACAGAACTTGTATTGGCAGTAAAGTTCACGGTAACATTAGCCTCCTTGTTTACCAAGAGGCGGATTGCATTTATGGATGCATTTTTCATCAGGTCTTTCATAGGGCAGGCGGGCGTTGTGAGAACTATGGTGAAGCTCACATCATCGCCATTTACGGAAAGGTCTTTAACCATGTTCAATGTAACAATATCGCTACCAAGGTCGGGCTCCTGAACATTTCTAAGTGCCTGTAATATTTGATCTTGCGTCATTATTGGACTTTTGTAGGGTAATTTTAGAGCAAAATTAACCAATGCAAGCCGTAAAATGTTGAGTCAGGTTTGCAAGAGTCTATATATTTGAAGCGATGAAGCGAATTATACCTCTTTTCATAATAAGTTTTTTTGTTATTTGTAGCCAGGCAAATGCGCAATTCGAACAGATCAAAGATTCTGTTGTGCAATTATATGGTGTTGTGATGACTGCCGACAGCCTGCAGGCAATACCTTCTGTTAGTATTACTATTAAGGGAGGAAGAAGAGGAACAATAACAAATGATCAGGGTGTATTCTCCATTGTTGTGATGAAGGGTGACAAGGTCGAATTTACCAGCATCGGTTATAAACCAAAATTGGTTGAGGTACCACGCGATATCGAAGGGAACCAATACAGTGTTGTGCAATTGATGGTTACCGATACACAATATCTTCCTGCGACAATTATCAGACCCAGACCAACCCGCGAACAATTCGAACGTGATTTTGTGAATACGCAGATCCCGGATGACGATCTTGAAATTGCGCGCCGTAATACGGATGAGCAAACCCGCAGGGCTTTGATGAATATTCTTCCAGCTGATGGCAGGGAGGCTGCCAACTACACCTTACGCAAACAGGCCCAGCGGTATTCATATGCGGGTCAAACCCCTCCTATCAACCTCATGAATCCGGTAGCCTGGGCAGAGTTTATCAGGGCCTGGAAAAGAGGTGACTTTAAAAGCAAGAAGTAGCGCTAGTTTTGTTCCTTAAAAAATAATTATGTTTCATAAGATTGCTGTGATTGGTGCAGGTACTATGGGGAATGGTATTGCACATGTATTTGCCCAAAAAGGATTTGAGGTGAACCTGGTAGATGTTAACCAGGATCAGTTGGCCAAAGCGTTACAGACCATCAGTAAGAATATGGAACGCCAGGTTACTAAGGGGACGCTTTCTGCAGATGAAAAAAACAGTGCATATGGCAGGCTGCATACATATAATACGCTAAAGGAAGGTATACATGATGTTGCGCTTATTGTGGAAGCGGCAACAGAAAACACGGAACTTAAGCTTAAGATATTTAAGGAGCTTGATGAGTTAGCTCCGGAAGAGGCAATCCTTGCAAGCAATACATCCTCTATATCAATAACCCGAATAGCAAGTGCTACCAGCCGACCGGAGAAAGTGATAGGCATGCATTTTATGAATCCTGTTCCCCTTATGAAGCTTGTTGAGATCATAAATGGTTATGCAACAGAAGCAGCTGTTACGGAATCAATTGTTGCCCTCTCCAGGCAATTGGATAAGATACCCTGTGTGGTAAATGATTATCCAGGTTTCATTGCTAACAGGATCCTGATGCCAATGATAAATGAAGCTATTTACAGTTTATATGAAGGAGTAGCCGGTGTGGAGGAAATTGATACGGTTATGAAACTAGGAATGGCCCATCCCATGGGGCCGCTTCAATTGGCAGACTTTATTGGCCTTGATGTTTGTCACAGTATACTCAAGGTGTTACAGGATGGTTTTGGCAACCCCAAATATGCACCCTGTCCCCTGCTTACCAATATGGTCACAGCAAAGAAATTAGGTATAAAAACGGGAGAGGGTTTCTACACGTATACGCCTGGTTCCAAAGAACTGGTAGTGAGCGATCGATTTAAGAACCAGAATCTTTTTTAGGAACAATTCTGTATCCCCCCGAATCTACGACGATGCCTGCGGGCTTTCTTCTTGCACGCGTAGAATCGCGGGCTGGATTATTCAGCGCATTATTTTTTATGGTATCAGGTGTAGGAATAACAATACCAGCTTCATTCATTGAGTCAGCTAATGCGGAGGCGGGTAAACCAGATAAGGTATCTGTACTACGCAATGAAGAATCCGGTTGTAAAAGCAGATCCTGTGATATTGAAGGGATGGTATCTATTTGATAAGCCGGCCCACTCCTATTCAGTAAAATATCACCACTGTCAGATAGGAATGGAATGGTATTTCTGTTTACAATTGAATTGTTCCTATCAACCTCTTCATAATTATTAATCGGATCACGCGCAGGAATCGTTGTTGGAGAAAGAATCTTGTTTCTGGACATCAGAATCAGAATAACAGAACTTACTACTATGAGAAAAGACCATCCAACCCAGGAGAGGTCAGGTACGGTAGGGGAAAAGGGACCAGGATCGGGATCACCCCCAAAATCATCATCATCGGAAGAGTGTGAATTATCGAGTTCTTTTTCAATACGAAGCCAGATTGCATCCGCCATTTCGGGTAGTGGAGGAAGTTGTTCCAGCTTTGCGGCTATTAATTGTTCATATGGTGTGGCCTGGCTCATTTAAAATTTTCGTGAAGGATCTTTTGCTGCAGAAATTTACGGGCTTCGCTCAGGTGCCATTTACTGGTGCCTTCGCTGATGGAGAGTTTCTCTGCAATCTCCCGGTGGTTATAACCATCAACAGCATACAAAACAAAAACGGCGTGTGTTGCGGGAGGTAATTGCTGGATCATTGTCATCAGCTCTTTGGCATCCAGTTGTTCAATAGCTGCATTGTTGATATTGGGAGCAGCAACTGATTCCATTTCGAGCTCTATTTCATCACCGAATTTTTTTCTTGATTTAATATGATCAAGTCCCTCATTTATCACTATCCTTTTCAACCAGGTTTTAAAGCTACCCTTTGAGGAATCAAAACTTTTGATGCTTTTAAAAACTTTCACGAAAGCATGACTGAGAATATCAGCGGCATCCGCTTCATCGCGCGAATAGCGTTGGGCAATAATCATGGCAAAGGCATAGTTCTGACGGTATAACAGTTCCTGTGCCTTACGGTTGTTTGCTATACAGCCGTCAATGATACTTCCTATGGTCAGTTGATCGCTCAAGTAGATTATTGCTCCTGGTTGATGTCCTGCTTTCTTTTTAACATCAGCACTGAAGATATGGCTGCTGTAACCATTTTGTAGGCCAGATCCATATCATTGACCATCCACACCTGGTTGTCGAGAAGATCCACAACTCCTATAACACCATTCTCTACAAGCAACTCATAACCGGCAAATAATGATCCGCCCACTACTTTAACATCCTTACCTTTTGGATTGGTATAGTTACGAATTCTGAGTGGCCTTATTTGTATGGTCATATCGCCGTTGCTTGCATAACCATCTTCCTCAACATAGGGTTGGTCAAAAATTCCGCGTGCTGTATCACGGGCGGCATCGTAGCGGTGAACCATTACAAACTGCCACGGTTCTGGTTGGTTATCGGCAAGCAATACAATAGCTGCAGAAAAAGCATACTGTACATTTTTAGTGCGTGTTACATCACCCAGAATTGGTAAGCCGGTTTTGTAAACCAATTGTTTCTCATTGAATTTTTCCATGGCGAAAACGGCAGCGCTGTTTGCTCCTTCGCGAATTGTATACTGGAATTTATTCCTCTCATTAACAGACCTGTTGTCTGTGCCGATATTGAACACTTTTACAATCTGGTCTTCCATTTTAAAACTGATATGACTATGTTGGAGGGCGGAGGAAAAATCCCATCCCCGCTTCACGGAGCTGGTGGTATAATTCCCAAAACTGAGCTGCTGGTTAATCATCCAGCCATTGAGGCCGGAGACTTTCATTGGTGTTGCGGCTGCCCGGAGATTATCGGGTACAGAAACTTTTGCAGCAGTACAGGCAACCAACAATAGGAATGCCAGGCTACAAATACTTAATAATTGCTTTTTCATGATAATGTTTATTGTATAAACAATACCCCCAGGCGCTATAAAACCGTTGGGTAAGTTAAGGAGCTTTTACATTTCTTTAACAATTAGCAGTTAAATATTTAATGCAGATGCGGGCTTCAACATTTGGTAGTTTCCACTGTATGCATATCTCTAAAACGGTAAAGTACCTCATCAAGGCGGCTGATTGGAATACCAATGGTGAAGAGACTGAATAGCTGGATTTCCTGCGAAAGAATGGTGCAATTATACTGTTTGATGATGGTCATTACATCATTCATGGTTGTATAATCGAATTGAAGCCGGTATTTGACCTCAATGGGTTTTTGCACAAATGGGATCGTCTGTAACACTACTGTTGCAGTGGTTTTATAAGCGTTGATCAGGCCGGGAACACCTAATAATGATCCACCAAAATAACGGACTACCACCACCCCAACATTGGTTAGTTCTTTACTATCGATCTGGCCGAGTATAGGCTTGCCGGCAGTACCGGAGGGCTCACCGTCATCATTAACGCGAAAACTGTTGCCATCAATACCAATCCTGTATGCAAAACAGTGATGGGTTGCTTTTGGATGTTCTTTCTTTATTAGCTCCAGTGATTTTTTAAATTGATCAACGGAATTAACGGGAAAGGCATAACCAATGAATTTGGAGCCTCTGTCGCGAAATTCAGCGGTGCCATTAGAATCTATCGTAGTATAATATGTTTTAGTATCCATGTTATCCAAAAGCAATTAAGGCGATGGCGCCCAATGAAATAATAATGCCCAGCCAGTTGGTCCTGCTTAGTTTTTCTTTGAATAATAATGCTGCTACAACGGTGGAAAACGCAACGATCGCCATATTATTAACCGGTATTATGGCCGAACTATTCCCTTCAAATTTTTTCAACACATTCACCAGGCACCATATAGAAAAATAATTTGGGATACCGATCGCTATTCCTGCCAATACAGCTTTCCAGCTAAGGTATGTCTTCCCGGCAATCAGCTGAATTATCATGATAAAAATGCCTATAGTTGCGGCTGCACCAAAAGCAGTAATCAGAAATTCATCATTATTGTTACCATCAAGAAATCGTTGTTCCGTGTATTTAATAAGGCTATCCAATAATCCACTTCCGATAAACAGTATAATTGGCAGTATTGCTAACCCAAAGCCGGGAATGGCGTTTTCCTGGCGCCTGTTAACGAGGTAAATAGCCGGTATACAGGATACCAGTCCCATTACCTTCAAAAAAGTTACTTTTTCATCATACAGAAAAATGGATAAAATAAAAGGAATAACAAGCGATAATTTGTAAGCAACGGAAGTAACTGAAATACCAGAACGCTGGGCAGTGTATCCGATAAGGTTAAAAAGCGAAATAAACATGCTCCCCATCAGGATTGCCCATGGAAACCAATTTTCATGTATTAAGGATTGCCTGAATGGCGTATCTCCATTTACAATTGAGCCGGTTATTACGCAGGTGATATAATTAAATACTATTGCCTGAAATGTATTGATACCAAACCTTTCCACCAGTTTAAAGGAGAGGATAAGCCAGGAGCTAAGAATTATGCTACCTATGAGGAATAGCATGTGTGAAAATCTGTTACGTAAGTTTCACTTGTTTTAAGCTTGCCCCCATTTAAAGATGGGGCGGGGTATCCGTTTTCGATAACAAGTGATTGGTTGGTTATGATTCTTGCTTCATCCCAGATACCGGCATCGAGAAATGACTGTATCAAAAGTGTTCCTCCTTCAACCAGTAATGATTGAATGCCGAGCGTATACAGGTGTTTATTGAGCTGGGGAATCAGGTGATCATTATTCACTAATCGTATATACAGGAGATGATCTTTTGTATCCTCCTTCTTTTCATTAAAAATTATTGTACGAGGGAGGTCACCTGGTTTCCAATTATCAGCCGAAAAGATAGCGCTGCTATCAGGTACTTTTAGCTGCATATCCAATAATATCCTTACCGGATTGTTTCCTTTCCAATAACGGGTTGTGAGAGATGGGTCATCAATAAGTGCTGTATTTGTTCCGACCATAATGGCTGATTCTTCGCTTCGCCACCGATGAACCCTGCGTGCAGAAAATCCATTACTGATCTGCATTGGGAGTTTTCCTGCCCCGGCAATACAATTATTTGCTGATTGCGCCCATTTTAGAATGATGAATGGACGCTGATGACGGTGGAATATAAAGAAGCGCCTGTTTATTGCATAACAGGCCTCTTCCAAAACGCCTGTTATCACCTCAACCCCTGCATTTTTTAATCGCGTCACCCCTTTCCCACTCACCTTATCGAAGGTATCAATTATTCCAATTACCACTTTAGGAATATTATTGGCGATCAACAGATCTGCACAAGGGGGAGTTTTACCATAATGGGCACAAGGCTCAAGGGAAACATACATGGTGCTTTCAGGGATGAGGTAGCGGTTTTCCTCCTTAACGGATGCAAGGCAATTTACCTCTGCATGCTCTCTTCCATACTGTCGATGAAATCCTTCACCTATTATCCTGTCCTTAAATACAAGCACCGCTCCAACCATAGGATTAGGAGCTACATTACCTGAACCCAGTTCAGCCAGTTGCAGACAACGGAGCATGTATTTTTCATGAATGTGCATATAGTACCAGACAAATATAGTACATGGAGGTAATGAAAATGATTAACCCAGAGACGGATGAGGAAGAGCAGCTAGTGTTAGAAGCCATGCTGAAAAAAAAGAATTTTATGGATGGAGGCGATCATTAACCGAAAATATACGCATTCGGTATGCATTCATCGCGGTTATTCCAAGTTTTTTGAGGAGGCGATAGTTGACGATAAGTCCCACCGGCGCACCAATGATAGGAACCAGCTGGGCCATCTTAGCAAGATCAAGGTAGTCGCGATACTCCTGTTGGAAATTTCTCCAATCAAACTGGTGAATATCGTCGGGAAGGTGTTTCTTTTTTTCCTCCCAGTCTTCCATTTTCAGGTATACATTTCGCCGATGTTCATGGCTGGAGAAGGCAAGTTCAAAAATATGGAGCAGGTAAACCCGCTCCTTGTAGTCGTTGATATCAAACCCGTAAAGGGCTGCGATCTCAAATAGCAATTTGATCTTGATGGCAAGAAGAATAGGGAAATCTGCCAATCCAAGCAACAGGCCTCCGGCCCCGGTAACCCCTCCCTCAATGGCGGCTGTATTGCGGTAGAATTCAATTTTCTGCATTACTGCCATCTCCCTCGACATGAGTGAATCAAAGGGTTCGGGGCTGCTTGTGGTATGCTTTGAGCCAAACAGTACTCCCCGGATCATCTGTTTGATAGTGGCGGTAATTGCCTGGTGGACTTTTTCGGGGATTATGGCATTAATACGCTTTTGCATCCTTTTAGAGATGCTGTTCAGGAATGAGGGTCGCTTTAGCATTTTGTGTTGCCAGACGGCTAATTCAGCGATTATTTGTTGCTGGTATACATCCATGCTCTTTATTTGTATAATGCCTTCAGATCTTTCTCAAAAAGGGTGAAGGGATGATCATAAAATAATTTAAAATCGGCCTCACTGGGATGGCCGGGAAATGGCGCATAGTAGTGCGTTGCACTGGTTGCATCATTTCGCCATACCAGAACGTATGCAAGTTTTAAGCCATTGGTTATAACTGTTCTCAAAAGAACATCGGTAAACCATTTTGGGTTTGGAATAGTTTCGAGACCAGTTTCTGTAAATGCAGCCAGTTTGCCTGCTTTCTGCGCATATTCCGAAACGATCCTGAGTTTTTTTATGCCTGAAAGCAGGTCATATTTTCCATCCCTTCCGAAATCAGCATAATTGTCCATACCAACCAGGTCCACCCATTGGTCACCAGGGTATCTTTCCAGAAATTCCGCTTCGGTGTTGAATTTATTATCAGGAGAAAAGGCATAAATAAAATTGTGTACATCAAGCGTATCCCTCAAATAACCCACAGTAAATTGCCATAATGTTATGAAATCCTCTTTTGAGCAATGCTTAGCTCCCCACCAGAACCAATCGCCATCGAATTCATGATAGGGTCTGAAAATTACAGGCGCCAGGGTACCATCCTTCCCTTTAAGTGATTTCGCCATATCTGCTATAGTTGCCAATATCTCCTTATACTGCTGGTGATGCGAACCTCCGGGTATAATCAATGCTACGGCAGGAAGGGATATAGAATCTTTCCAATAAAATCCACCGCCTGACGCCGGGTTGGAGAAATGCCAGGATATTGTGCTTAATCCACCACGGTTATAGGTATCAGTTATATTCTTAACCAGGTCAGCTTTATTCTTCTCTATTTCATCTTTGGGCCTTCCTGACAAACCACTAATATCAACACCTATAACGGCGGGGTGTGATCCTGTTATTGTCTTAACATCTGATCTGTCAGCATCACCCTGCCAGCCATGTCCGTATTCAGTGGCATGCTGGTGGCCGAAGAGTATAGAATTCTTTGAGAGCCTTAGAAGGTTTCCTGCAAGGGCCCTGGTTTCTTTGGTAGCAAGAGGATCAATCAGGGAAATTCTTTTTTGTGCGGATGTTGTGAGAGAAATTGAAATTAGCGTAAGCAACAGTGCCGGGCAATATTTCATAATGCAGGTTAATACAGATAAAAATGATAACTTTTAGGAAATCTTAGACATGAAAAGTACACCATTTTTTGTGTTGGCTTTTTTATTAAGTTCATTTTTTCATGCATTTGCCGTTGAAGAACCCAAAACACTTTCTATTGGTGCGGCAGCCCCTTCATTTAGTTTACCGGCTACTGACGGTAAAACATATACGCTGGCAAATTTTGAAAAAGCAAAACTGCTTGTGATTGTATTCACCTGCAATCATTGTCCCACCGCACAGGCCTATGAAGACAGGTTGATAAAACTAACGGAAGACTATCGTGACAAGTCGGTTGCAGTTGTTGCTATTTCACCAAATGATCCTAAAGCCATCCGGTTAAATGAACTTGATTATAGTGATCTCAATGATAGTTTTGAGGAAATGAAGTTGAGGGCAGCGCAGAAAAAATTCAACTTTCCATACTTATATGACGGTGAAACCCAGGCTGTATCAAAAGCTTATGGACCTGTGGCCACTCCTCATGTTTTTATTTTTGATGAGAAGAGAAAATTGCGCTACCAGGGACGGATCGACAATGTTGAAAAACCAACGAAAACACCAACAAGCTTTGACACACGTGATGCTATTGATTCATTGATAAATGATCGTGCGCCTGCAGTGGAAACAACTAAAGTTTTCGGTTGTTCCATCAAGTGGTCAGAAAAAGAAAACTGGCTTGAGAAAGCAAAAGAAGAATGGGCAAAAGAGCCGGTAACGGTTGAGGATATTGATGTGAACGGTATCAGGGAGCTTTTGAAAAATGATAGTAAAAAGCTCAGGCTGATCAATGTTTGGGCTACCTGGTGCGGACCCTGTGTTCGGGAATTTCCTGATTTCATTACTATACACCGAATGTACAGAGGGCGCGACTTTGAATTCATCAGTATCAGCGCAGATGATCCTTTGAAAAAGGATAAAGTGATGGAGTTCCTGAAAAAACAGCAGGCATCAGGAAGTAATTATCAATATACTGCAGAAGATAAATATCATCTCATAGAAGCCATCGATCCCAAATGGCCGGGTGCACTACCTTATACCCTCATTGTGGAACCTGGAGGAAAGATTGTATATGCCAAACAAGGGTCTATAGATCCAGCTGAGATCAAAAAAATAATCATTGATCATCCCTTAATTGGACGCTATTTCTAACCTTCTTTTTTCATGGTTCGAACTGCATGATCAACAGCTCTTGCTGTAAGGGCCATATAAGTAAGAGATGGATTCTGCGTAGACGTTGAGGTCATACATGCCCCATCTGTAACATATACATTTTTGCATTGATGTAGCTGGTTCCATTCATTGAGAAGGGATGTTTTTGGATCACGGCCCATGCGCACTCCACCCATTTCATGAATATCCAGTCCCGGCGCCTGTTTAGAATCCTGGGTTTTGATATTTGTAAAGCCTGCATCTGCAAACATTTCAGATACCTGCTCAAAATAATCCTTTAGCATATCCTCATCGTTATTATCATAGGCCATATCGATATGCATAAGAGGTATTCCCCATTCATCTTTTTTACTTGTATCAAGACTAACGCGGTTTGCTTCTTTAGGAATTGTTTCACCCATAATATGTGAGTTCACCTGCCATGGTCCTGGTTCAGGGTTAAGAAGGGCTGATTTCAATTCATTGCCCCAACCATTTGCAGGCTGGTTTGACCGCCATGCTCCAAAACCGGCAGCATATCCTCTCAGGAAACCGGTTTCCTGTTTAAGAACATTCCTGAAACGGGGTATGTATCCGCCATTAGGTCTTCTTCCCTCGCTATTCTTATCCTTAAATCCATCATACTCTGCATTAACTCTACCCCTGTAATTATGGAAAGCAACATATTTACCTAATAACCCATTATCATTTCCGAGTCCATTCGGAAATCTGGATGAAGTGGAGTTCAGGAGAATCAGGTTGGTATTAAGGGCTGCCGCGTTTACAAAAATGACGGAGGCAAAATATTCTGTTGCCTTTTTTGTAACAGTATCAATAACTCTTACACCACTAGCCTTATTTGACTTTTCATCATAGATGATGGATTCAACAACCGAATTAGGTTGAAGCGTCATATTTCCTGTTTTCAGTGCCCAGGGTATGGTAGAGGAATTACTACTGAAATAGCCTCCGAAAGGACATCCGCGCTGGCAAAGATTTCTGTTCTGACACTGGGCCCTTCCCTGGTCGAGATGAATTTGTTGGGGAGCTGTGATATGTGCTGCCCTGCCGATTATTATATGTCTGTCGTTGTACCGGGAAGCCACCTTTTCTTTAAAGTACTGCTCCACACAATTTAATTCCATGGGCGGAAGAAATTCTCCATCCGGCAAGGTTGCAATGCCGTCTTTATTACCGGAAATGCCGGCAAACTTTTCAACATAACTATACCATGGCGCAATGTCTTTATATCTGATGGGCCAATCAACCGCGAAGCCATCGCGTGCAGGGCCTTCGAAATCGTAATCACTCCATCGCTGTGTCTGCCTTGCCCAAAGAAGAGATTTTCCTCCTACCTGGTAGCCCCTTATCCAATCAAAAGGTTTATCCTGCACATATGGATGATCGTTATCCTTAACAAAGAAGTGCATTGCATCTTCCCGGAAGGCATAACATTTACTTACAACCGGGTTTGCATCAATGATATCAGTGGTCAACTGTCCGCGATGCTCAAATTCCCAGGGCATCATATTGGTTGTTGGATAGTCTTTCAGATGCTTAACATCTGGGCCACGCTCAAGTACGAGTGTTTTATACCCTTTTTCTGAAAATTCCTTTGCAGCCCATCCCCCGCTTATTCCGGAACCTATGACTATTGCATCATACGTGTTTTCTTTAACGCCTTTCAAATTCAGGTTTCCCATAATCAGGATTTTATTGTTGAAGTGGTAACCGGTACACAGCCATGGTATTTACCGGGAATAAGTTTATAGGGAACAAGATTTGTCATTACATATTCGGATTGTGTATAGCCAAAAACTACCAACCGTCTGAAAGGATCAAGAAATCCCGGAATCTCGTTGTTGTCAGACTTTTGGGAAACCGTTTTCAATAGGCTGAGCTTTCCGTCTTCCACTTTTTCTTCCAGAACGTCTGCTCCATTTTTTTTGATATGCTCCTGCATAGCTTTCAGTCCCCGCACAAATTTTTCCTGATCTTCTTTATTGAAACAATCATCAACCATTTTCAAGGCAAATAAATGAGCTCCCAAATCGGCCGCACCGGGAGAATCACCAGGGGGAATAATTGTATTAGCCAGGGAAAAGAGCAGCTTTTCCTGAGCGGGGGTAATTTGAATTTTTTTCAGTTGGATTGATAGCTGGTCCTGCTTGTAAACACAGGATGGAAGGAAGGCTATACCCGCACCCATCCAGACCATTTGCCTGATTAAGTCTCTTCGATTCATTTGGCTTGCAATTTTATGTTAACACCCATGCCGAAGAATAAATATACCATTATCGATAATTATTCTGTCATAATTTTACAGGCTAAAGCACTTCATTTGCCTGTTTCTGTTTACCTTATTACTCCCCCATTCACACAGCTTAATACACCTTACCCGGCAACTGCATACCTGAAAGGTTTTTTAAATACAAAAGGTATCAGTTCATTTCAGTCGGACCTGGGGATTGAGGTAACGCTTGCGATATTTTCATCAGATGGTCTGCGGCAACTATTTGAAAAGATAGATAATGATCAAACGGATCTATCAGAAAACGTAAAACGAATAATAGCGCTTAAAGAGGATTATATACAAACAATAGATAATGTAGTAGCTTTCTTACAGGGTAAGAATCCAACGCTGGCTCATTTAATCAGCAAGCGTGATTTCCTCCCAGAGGCAAGCAGGTTTGAGCAACTCGAAGACCTGGTTTGGGCATTTGGAAGTATGGGTACGCAGGACAAGGCAAAACATCTGGCCACCATGTACCTGGAAGATTTATCTGATCTTATCAGGGAAACGGTGGATGAACATTTTGGCTTTAGCCGCTATGCGGAGAAGCTGGCACGTTCAGCCAACAAATTTGATGAGCTATATAGTGCTTTACAAAAAAACCTCAGTTATATTGATCAATTGCTGATTTCCTGCCTTGAAGAGAAGGTAAAGGAGTTAGCTCCAAAGCTGGTGGCGATATCAGTACCCTTTCCCGGAAACCTTTATGCTGCATTACGATGCGGTCAATGGATCAAAAAAAATCATCCGGGGATCAAGGTATGCATGGGTGGTGGTTTCCCCAATACGGAACTCCGTTCGCTTTCGGATGCAAGGGTGTTTGAATTCGTTGATTTTATAACACTGGATGATGGTGAGGCACCCATTGAACAGTTGATAAAACATATAGAGAATAACACCCCTGTTGAATCACTAAAACGGACATTCCTTTTACAAGACGGTGTGGTAACATATGTAAATAATGGAAGTTGTTCTGATTACAAACAAGGCCAGGTAGGCACCCCTGATTACAGCGATTTCCTGCTGAATAGTTATATCAATGCTATTGAAATTATCAATCCGATGCATAGCCTCTGGAGTGATGGCAGGTGGAACAAGCTTACTATGGCTCATGGTTGTTATTGGGGGAAATGTACATTCTGCGACATATCGCTGGATTATATCAGGCTCTATGAACCCTTGACGGCATCACTGATATGTGACCGCATTGAAGAGATGATATCACAGACGGGTACCAACGGATTCCATTTTGTTGATGAAGCTGCTCCCCCCGCACTCATGCGGGCCTTAGCGATTGAAATACTTCGAAGGAAACTGATTGTAAGCTGGTGGACTAATATCAGGTTTGAGAAAAGCTTTACGCGCGACCTTTGTTATTTACTCAAAGCTTCCGGATGTATTGGCGTGTCAGGTGGCCTGGAAGTTGCATCCGACAGATTACTCCAACTTATACGTAAAGGTATCACTGTGGGCCAGGTAGCAAGGGTCAACAAGCATTTCACGGATGCCGGAATTATGGTACATGCATACCTTATGTATGGATTTCCTACCCAAACGGCACAGGAAACCATCGATTCGCTGGAAATGGTCAGGCAGTTCTTTGAGGCGGGAATTTTACAAAGTGCATTCTGGCACCAATTCACCATGACAGCCCATAGTCCGGTGGGGCTAGAACCGGAAAAATTTAAAGTGAAGGCGCTGAAGGCTGCTGAAATAAGTTTTGCCGATAATGATGTTGAACATCTGGATCCAACCGGCGCTGATCATTCGAGCTTCGCCTATGGATTAAAAAAATCTTTGTTGAATTATATGCATGGTGCGTGCATAGACTATCCATTACATCGCTGGTTTGATTTTAAGACCCCAAAACCATCAGTGGCACCGGAGCATATAGTAAAGGCACTGGAGCAGGAAGAACTTATATCAAATAAACCTTCCGCTAAAATAATATTCATTGGTCATCAACCACAGTTACAAATAGTAACAAAAACAAAAAAAGGACAGTCGTGGGAAAATGCAGAATTGACATTTCATTCCCGTAAGGGCAGCCAAACTATAAGGATTGGAAAGGACGAAGGCATTTGGTTGTCGAAATTATTGCCAAGGCTTTCAATCACTGAGGCATCTGCTATGACAAGACAAGAAATCCGTGAAAATTACGAAGCGGCCGGGTTACCTGATTTCGAACTATTCTGGGATAATAAACCAATAAACTCACTTTATAAGGCCGGTTTACTTAGTTTGTAGAAGGCGCGGCTTTTGCTGCCTGCTCTTTTAGTTTTTCTTCTTTCCTAAGGTCACGCTGCTCCTGCCTTTTTTGTTTGCGTATTTCTTTCTCTGCTTTACGCACCTTTCGATTTTCGCGTTTTACTTTTCTTTCAGCTTTTTTAGCCTTTCTTTCAGCGCGTTCAATCTTTTGCCGCTGTTTTTGGTATGCTTTTTCATCTGTTTGGGCGTAGCCTGACGCAGCCAGCACAAAAACGGAGAAAAGAATAAAAATGATCTTTCTGAACATACATAAATATTGTACTAAAAGTTAATCATTTTTGAAGCAAACGAAGTGCTTTTAATAAATCATTTGAATCAGTCAAAACACCAGCAAAAAGATCCCCTTTCTTAGCAAGCCGGGCAGGCATGCTGCGTATGGTAAATGCGGCAGGCGACAAATCATGATTCACCTCTTTCCATTCCAGCGCAGCTGACACTTGTGCTCCTTTAACAGGGCGCAGGCTATAAACCGATGCTAATGTTTGACCAGAGCGGTTTTGCAGAAAATCGATATATATTTTATTGCCTCTTTTTTTCAAAGAACGAACTATACTGGTTGTATCGGATAATTTTTCCTGCACCATGCTTGCAATCAGTTTTGCAAAATTCCGGACAGTATCAAAATCGTATTTGTTCCTGAGTGGTATGTAAACATGTAAACCTGATGCACCCGATGTTTTGCAGTATGAAGTTAGCTTTGCACTGTCGCATACTTCCTTTACAACCAGGGCCACATCAACTACTTCTTTAAACGTGTTTTTATCAGAGGGATCAATATCAATGGATAGCCAGGTAGGATTATCTGGTTTCTGGGTTCGGCTGTTCCATGGATTCATTTCAATACATCCGAGGTTAGCGAGGTACAGCAGGGTCTTTTGATTATTACAGACTATATAATCGATCACCTTATTACTGCTTTCACTCTTTACCGGAAACACTTTTACGAAAGATGGTGCATTCTCACCTGCGTCCTTATGATAAAATCCCTCATCCTTTATTCCATTAGGATTTCGTTTTAATGACATAGGCCTGTCTTTGAGATGGGGGAGAATAAATTCTGCAACTGCTGCATAATAATTTATAAGATCACCCTTAGTATACCCCTCATCGGGCCAGAATATCTTTTGTTGATTTGTGAGGGCAACTCCATGCGCTTTTGCTACCGGCTGTTCAGGGAGAATTTCTTCATTAAGATCCTTTACAGGCTTATCGTTTCTCAGGCGAAGAAAAACAGGATGACGGAAAATGTTTTCAGAGGTTAATTCTGTATAGCCGATATCCGCAACCAATTTAGGTTTCACCCAGGTAACAACTCCATTCAAAGGAACTTTTTCTTTAAAGGGTGAAACATCAGTATGCAATTTTGCAAGTTTGGCTTTTATAGATTTCAGGAGGTTTGCATTAAATCCAGTTCCTACATGTCCACGATATTGCCATGCTCTACCTTTTTTACCAGCGAGTATAAGAGAGCCAAAATGTTCACGACTCCCTTTGGGTTCAGTATATCCCACAATCACTGCCTCACTACTCTGTACGTTCTTGATCTTTAACCATTGTTTACTTCTATAACCACGACTGTAACTGCTATCTGCTTTTTTTGCGATAACACCTTCCAGTCCCTTTTGCCGGGCGAGTTCAAAAAACTCAATCCCCCTTTCTTCAACATGATCACAGTACTTTATAACCGGATCTTTAGGTAATAATTTTTTCAGGATTTTCTTCCGGTCAATCAATGGCAGTTCTTCCATATTCTTTCCTGACAATGACAGAATATCAAAAACATAGAAGATCAGCGGTAATGAAGTATTTGATTCGTAGTTCTGCAGTTTCTGAAAGTCGGGCAAATTATGCTCGTTCAATAAAACAATTTCACCATCAAGTATACAATCATGCTTAATCTTTTGAAGGTGCTGCTGTACTGCAGGGAAACGTTGTTGAAGATCAATCCCGTTCCTGGAATAAAGTCTGTTGCCCTTACTATTAATTTCAGCTATTGCCCTGTAACCATCCCATTTTAATTCAAAAATCCAATCCTTATCATCAAAAGGCATCTTCTCTATTGATGCCAGCATTGGCTTCACAGGTTCTTCTAACTTTATTCCTTTACCATGACGGATGCTGGCTACGGGGGCCTCTTCCTTTGTGGCGGAGCTTTCTGCATCCTTATGCTTTATCAGAAGCCAGTTCTTTTCATCCTTCATCCTTACCAACACAAATTCACCCTTTAATTTTTTTCCTTTCAACAATACTTTCAATTCCCCTTTTTTCAACGCGAGTATTGCTGCCCGTTCAGAAATTGCTTGATGTTTTCCATCTACCGGCATAAACTTTCCATTATCCCATATCTCAACTTTACCAGCGCCGTAATTGCCTTTGGGAATTATTCCTTTAAAGTCAATATAGTCGACTGGATGATCTTCTGTTTGAACGGCCAGTCTTTTATCAGCGGGATCAAGTGAGGGACCTTTTGGCACGGCCCAGCTTTTCAATACACCTCCCAGTTCAAGTCTGAAATCATAGTGCAATCGCGAAGCCTGGTGCTTTTGAACTACGAAACGAAAAGAGCTTTCCCCCAGTTTCTTACCTGCTGGTTCTGAGGTTTGAGAAAAATCCCTCTTTTTCTTATAAGTTGCCAGACTCATGAAACTTTACGTTTGGAAGTTGATAAACTCGCTTTTAGTTGTTCCATCAGATCTTTTGAGTTGGAATGTACAACCTTCATTTGCGGAACTTTCACTGCTTTTCCTTTTGATTTGGCCCTGATGAGTTTCATCAGTTTATCACTGTATTCATCTTTGAAGGAGCTTATATCAAATTTTTTGGTGAGTTGATCTACAAGGCTGAGCGCCATCTTAAGTTCAGCGGGGGTAGCTTTTGTTGCGGGTATCTTTAATTCTTTTGAAGAGCGCAACTCCTGTTCAAAACGGATGCGATTAAGCACGAGGGCATTATCCTGGGCTTTTATCACACAAAGGTGTTCACGGTTATGCATGACGAAGCTACCTATTGCTGCTTTACCCGATTTATTAAGGGCATCTCTTAGTAAGGCATATGCGCGAACACCAGTTTTATCAGGTTCAAGAAAATAGGGCATCTCAAAATAATTGGGATCGATCTCTGCCAGTTTCACAAATTGAGAGATGCCTATATGTTTTGTTTTCTCCGGACTGGCTTTTTCAAAATCTTCTTTATCAAGTACTACATATTTATCATTGAGCATGAATCCCCGAACGATATTCTCCCAAACAACTTCCTTTCCGGTTTTTTCATTGACCCGCTTAAACCTGATATTGGCATGATCCTTTTTGTCAAGCATATCAAAATCAAGATTGCTTTCTTCCACGGCGCTGTACATTTTGACCGGTATATTAACCAGGCCAAAGCCTAAGGACCCTGTCCAGATCGCTTTCATAACACAATTGTTTGAGGACTAATAATTTACGAATTTCTATAGTCTAATCAAAAAACTGTGCCATGTGTATCTCAATGAGATACAGCTTTCAGGCCAACGATAGAGGCAATAAGGGTAACAATAAAAAAAATACGCCAGAAATCGGCAGGTTCCTTAAAGAAGATTATACCAACAATTACGGTGCCTACAGCCCCTATTCCTGTCCAAACTGCATAAGCTGTTCCGATGGGCAACACGGCGGTTACTTTAACCAATAGAATCATACTGATTGCCAGACAAAGAACAAAGCCTCCGTACCAGAAGGCAGCTTCATTACCGCTGGCTTCCCTGGCTTTTCCAAGGCATGCGGCGAACCCAACTTCAAAAAGTCCGGCAATAATGAGTATAAGCCAATTCATTGTTAGTCGCGGCTATTCAGCTTTCCCAATAAACGCAACATCTCAATATAAAGCCACACTATGGTTACCAGAAGTCCGAATGCAGCGAACCATTCCATATACTTTGGAGCGCCTTTGGCAACGCCGTTTTCTATCATATCGAAATCGAGAATAAGGTTTAGGGCGGCGATGGCTACAACCAATAAGGAAAAACCTATGCCCATTAAACTTCCTTCATGGAGAAATGCGATATTAATATTGAATAAACGAAGCACGAAAGCGATCAGGTAAAATATTGCTATTCCGGCAGTAGCTGTAAAGACGATGGATTTAAATTTCTGGGTGGCCTTAATTATTCCAGTACGATAGAGAATGAACATTGCCAGTACAGTACCGAATGTTAGGGCAACAGCCTGCATCACAATACCGGGTGCTGTTGAGGCAAAGGCATTACTGAAAGTTGCACTTAATCCGCCAACAAAAACACCTTGAAGAAGTCCATAAGGTGGAGCCAGATATGGTCCGAGTTTTGGTTTGAATGAAATAATGAGGGCAAGAATCAATCCTCCTATAGCCGCGCCTATCATCCATGGGAATACATTAACGCCCTGGTTGAATGCATTCCAGGTAAAGACGGCAGAAGCCATCACCATAAAAAACAGGAATAGAAATTTATTCATTGTTCCCTTCTCGGTCATCGTATCAGAAAGATCACCCGTAAGTGACATATCGAATCTTTTCTCAGAAAGGGTTGGGTTGCCAGATTTAAATATTGCCATGAGATTCTTTTATGGCTCCAAATTAGCATAATCCACCAATAATGCAAGTGCTTATCCGCATCTTAATGATATTGTGTATGTGCTGGCAGATATTTTGCATTTTGGAGAAGAAATATCTTTATTATGGATGATTTTAAATGGGGTATAGTAGGAACAGGGGAAATCGCAAAGGCATTTGTTGCAGATATGAAACTTGTGAATGGCAGAAATCATAAAGTGGTGGCTGTGATGGGTACCTCTATGGAATCGGCTGGAAATTTTGCTAAAGAACATCAGGCAGAGAGGGCCTATGAAAGCATACACGAAATGGTAAAAGAAGGGGGTATTGATGGAGTTTATATTGCAAGTCCCCATCCATTTCATCATAAGGAGACCATAATATGCTTAGAGCATAAAATTCCGGTATTATGTGAAAAGCCACTGGCCATGAATGCTGGCCAGGTCAGTGAAATAATTGAAGCATCGCGAAACAATGAAACCAGGGTTATGGAAGGGATGTGGATACGTTACTTACCATCCATCAATAAAATGCTTGACCTGTATGCTTCCGGTAAAATTGGTGATGCAATACATCTTAATGCATCTATGAGTTATGTTGCGCCTAAGGACAAGGAAAACAGGTTTTATAACGAAAATCTTGGAGGCGGTTCATTAATGGACCTGGGAATATATCCTGTATATCTGGCTTTATTATTATTTGGAGAACCAGAATCATTACAAGCATTTGCCAAACTTACAGATGATAATATTGATGAATACTGCCAGGCTATTCTGCGCTTTCCTGGCAATAAGTTTGCCTATTGTGAATCATCCATTATTACCAAAACGGCAAATACGGCTGTGATCACAGGAACTAAGGGTCGAATTATATTAGAGGAACAATGGAATGAAAAACCACCAGCTATAGTTATAGAATATAATGAGGGAGAACCTGAGACAGTTTCTCTCGATTGGGAAGGTCGTGGATTTCAATACGAAATTGAAACATTTACTAATTACATTTTCAATAAGGAAGATTCTCTATTGCATTCAATGGATGATAGTCTTCAATTAATGCAGGTATTAGACGATATCCGTGATAAAACCGGCATTGAATACCCATTTGACAAAGATGCCTGATCTAGGAACCTGACAGAGCAACTGCATTGAACCTTATCAGGAGTGTATCCCGGGAATAGAATAAAAGCTTGTTGTCCCGAATCTTCCAATTAGTTATTTGAGAAAGGGCCTCAAGGAAATCATTTTCAATATTCATTCCGATACAAGCCTTTCGTGTCATAATCAGGGGAGAAAATTTAATGCTTTGGTCAGCGGCCAATTCAAAACTGCCACGCAGACTATTACAACCGGTATTTCCATTAACAGTACCAACTGTTCCTGGAATAAATGAAAGATAGGCCCCTTTGACAACGCTCGTATCAACCAATTTACCTTTCAGCTCAAACATGTGCCATTGAAATTGATAAAGGGATTCACTTCCGGAAGAGACTATTTCATTCTCGTGAGTAGCACAAACATCAAGAACATTAAATTTCCCGAATTCGTTCAGATGGCGATCTGTGAAATACATTTTTCCTTCCCTCTCTTTCATCTCCCCATAACCTTCTATCATTTGGTTTCCTTGTTTAAGAAAGATCACCTCACGAAAAGAGGTCATCCCTTCTGAAAAAAATGTATACATAGCCAGTAGTGTATCGCCCAACATCCGGCCACTAATGGTTCCCTTACTTTTATCTTTACCATAAAAATTATACGAAAGAAATCCATTAACAGAATCACCCATGAGTGAGTATTCTAATCTTACCGTATCACGATTTGAAGCTTTCTGATAACAATATGAGGAAGATAATGGAGCAGTTGAAATTATTGAATCAAATACGACCTGGTTATCTTTTTTGGGTGTATTATTCTGGCAAGCGATGACTGATATTAACAGAAAGGCGAAAAGCAACTTTTTCATTACATAAACTTTGATATGTTAAATCATTATACGCTTAAAAGAAGGTATCGCCATCTGGAAGAATATTAGGATTAAAACATATCTCCCATAAATGACCGTCAGGATCCGAAAAGCTGGCAGAATATCCCCAACTTTCTTCTCTAGCTTCTTTTACAAGAATTGCGCCCGCTTTTATGGCTGATGCAAGTAAACTATCAACATCTTCCTGATTACCTGTAAAATGACTCAGAATAAAACCGGCTGACCGCACTTGTTCAATTGGGTTGTTAGTGAGGAGGAGGAACTTTTCTCTTCTGTACAATACCAGCCCTATGCTATCTTCCATTTCAAACACAATATGATCATCTCCTTCCTTATACCCGGAAACAGGGAATCCGAGACCCTCTTTATAGAAATCGAATGACTTTTGCAGATCTGCGACCGCCAATGTTATAAAGTTTATTTTCGGGTTCATTTTATAATATTAAGGCTATGGGATATATTGAAATTAAGAATATTAAATCTATAGCCATAACTAAAGTGGGGAACAGTAATTTTGGCAATGAGCATTTTGCAGGTCCGACAATCTATTATAGAACAGCTTACACCGTTATATGGCAACCGGGAAGCCATGTTAATTGCCGACATGCTGCTTGAAAAAATCGCAGACTTACCTAAGCGTGCTTTATTAAATCTGAAAACTGCAGACCTGTCGCCGGAAAATCAAATTGCATTGAATGCGATGCTATCCCAATTACTGAGGCACCGACCAATTCAGTATGTACTGGGGGAGGCATGGTTTCAAAATATGCGATTTTATGTGGATGAGCGGGTCTTGATACCACGGCCTGAAACGGAAGAACTGGTAGAATGGGTGGTAAGGGAAGAAAAATCGGGACTCTCCACTACTATACTAGATATCGGAAGTGGGAGCGGTTGCATTCCCTTAAGCATTGCAAAAAAACTACCGAATGCGGTTATTCATAGTTGTGATATAAGTATGGGTGCCCTTGAAGTGGCCCGGAAAAATGCGTCAGATCTTGGTTTAAAAGTGAATTGGCACCATATTGATTTCCTTCAGGAAGCGGAGTGGCTAAAACTGCCAAAGGCCGACGTACTGGTCAGCAATCCACCTTATATACCACAAAGTGGAAGGTCAGAGATGGCCACCCACGTAGTTGATTACGAACCATCAATGGCCCTTTTTGTACCAGATGAGGATCCGATGGTATTTTATGAGGCAATTGCCCGGTTTGCCCGGTTACATACCAGCCCGGGCGCCCGGATATATGTGGAAATCCACGAGGACTTAGCTGAAAATGTCAGGGAATGTTTCCTGCGATCTGGTTTAAGGAAGATTGAAACGCGGAAGGATATGCAGGGTAAAGAAAGGATGATAAGAGCTATTTCTGGTCTATAACTATATAATCTGCTCTTGCTCCCAGACTAACCAGGTGTGCGCTGATCTGGCTAACAAAATCCTTGGGTCCGCATACATAAAAATGACGGCCAAAATCCTGAATTATATCGATCAGCTTTTTTTTATCAATGCGTCGTTCCATAAATCCAATGACTCCCTCTCTCGTAAATATCCTTATAAAATCATCGCCTAACATTTCCTCCAGTTCTTTCTCCAGGAAAAGATCATCGGATGTTTTGTTTGACCAAACGAGCATGTTATTGGTCATAAGGTTCATAGTTCTTAATGCCCGGAAAATGGAAATGAATGGAGTTATGCCTGTGCCTCCTGCAATGAAAACGCCCGGACCTTTATACTGCAATACACCAAATGCATCCTGAATTATCAATTCGGCATCTGCATTGATCTTACCTAATTCATTGGTAACTCCTCTATGTTCTTCGTAAATTTTTATGGTAAATTCAAGATAGGGCCAGTCGCCCAGAGAAGTAAAAGTGAATGGACGGAATTTATCTTTCCAATCGGGGTGATTGATAGCTACATAACAACCCTGACCTGGTTGAAAAAAATAGCCAGCAGGCTTCTCAACAATGAATCGTTTCACATCATGGTTGATGTAATTGGCCTGTAAAACCTTTACAATATGGTGGGCCATAGAAGGAGATTTTTTTATATAGTGGAATTACTGGGCGCCGCTTTTATCGACGGCGAGTACTGAACGGGCGCCAAGTTCACGCGCTACGCGCATAACTGCCACTACATTTTCTATAGGCACGTTTTTATCAGCATTTATAACAACTGAGGGTTGATCAGATTCTTTAGCAAGAATAGGCTGGAGACTGGCTTTAAGTTCCTCAACACTAACCTTGGTGGTACCAACAAAAAACTGGTTATTAGCATCAATGGATACAACCACGGTTTGTTTGGCCTTTGTATCGCTTTTAGCTTTGGGTTGCGAAAGTTTGATCACATTGGGGTTGGCTAGTGTAGAAACAATCAGGAAAAATAGTAACAATATGAATAAGATATCATTCAGCGCCCCTGTATGCACTTCAGCATGGCCTCTAAGTCGTCTTTTTATATTCATTTCTTAGGTAATATTAAAGGAACCTGACTACCTTGTTGGTTCCTGCAGGGTATCGATGAAATCGGCGCTGGCAACTTCCATTTTATTAACCGTTTTATCAACCTGCGCATTTAGGAAACTATGGCCCACATAAGCGAGCAGTCCGATTATAAGCCCGGTTGCGGATGTAATCATCTTTACATATATACCGCTGGCAATTGTACTTAATGTATACTCCCCGGTTGAAGAGATGCCATAGAATAACTGAACCATACCTACAATTGTTCCGAGAAATCCGAACATCGGAGCAATACCAGAAATCAGAGAAAGGACGGAAAGATTACGTTCCATTTTATACATTTCCAGCCGTCCAACATTCTCCATACTTTTTTCAATGGCGTCAATGGGCTTGCCAATACGTTGAATGCCCTTATCAATAATTCGGGCAACGGGATTGGAGGTATTTTTGGCAAGCGAACGGGCGGCAGCTACATTTCCGCTCAGGATGTGATCCTTAATGATACTCATAAAATTCTCATCGATCTTACTTGCCTTATTGATGGCTATATAACGCTCAAAGAAAAAATAAATGGCCAGGACCAATAAAAGGAATAATGGAATCATCAGCACTCCCCCCTGGAAAAGGAGATTGATCAGGTTTAATTCCTGCCCTGGTGTTCCAGCGGCGGCAGCTGCACTTGTACTATCGGCTAATCTTCTTGCGGTGTCGGTGATCTGTAATAGGAACAAATTCATCTATGGTAGTTTTCGGATTTGTCAAACGTGAAAATAAGTCTATTATTTGCTAAGGATTTCTAAAGATTATACACTTTTCCACATCAGGCACCCACCTGCTTCACCATCATAGCCTGGATTTGTTTCATAGTCTTTTCCATGCCTTCAGCACTTCCATCCAGGAAAATAACGTTGCCTTTTCCATATTCAGCAAAGTTCTTAACTGCTTCAGTCCACATGCTAAAGAGAATTACATTGGTATCGAGGTTAGCCTGGCGCATCCTGTCGGCAGCTTCACTCATACCTTTGGCCACTTCTTCCCGGAATAATGCCACCCCCTGTCCGCGTAATCTGGCAGCCTCACGTTCAGCTTCAGCCGCTATCTTTATAGCATTACCTTCTGCTTCTGCATTCTTTGTTTTAGTGATCAGCATTGCCTGGCCTTCATTTTCTGCCGCTGCTTTAAGGTTACTGGAAGCCACTACTTTGCTCATTGAATCCATGATAGCCTGGTCAAATGTTATATCATTAATCTGGAGATCAAGCAAGTGGTATCCCCATTCTTCCAGCAACTGGTCGATCTGATCTTTCACGTATTCAACAATTTCCTTTCTAAGACCGAGGATCTCTGCCTGTCTTTTGGTGGCCACAAAAGAACGGATCGTTCCTTCAATGGTACGACTAAGAGCCTGCATAAGTTCACGTTCACTAATAAACTTAAAGGCTACCTTTTTTATAGTTTCATCCTGCTCATTCTGCACAGCAAAAAGAAGCATACTCTTGAAATAAACATTGGCCTGATCGGCAGTTACTGCCTGGAATTCAAGTTCAATAGATCTGTTCTGGATGGAAATTCGTTTGGAAATCACTTCCAGGAAAGGGATGATCAGACTAAGACCTGGATGGAGTACTCTCCTGTATTTTCCGAACATTGTAACTACTCCTACTGTTCCCTGGTTGACTGTTTTCAATCCCATGAATACGATCAATACCAGTAAAATGATCCACCAATTGGACAAAATTAAATCCAGCATTATTACGGTTTTTGGGTTACAAGATAGTCAAGAATTGCTTAGCTCCGCTGTTCCCATAACTCCACCAAATGAACAAGGGTATCAACACTGCGTTCCATGTCTCTCACGCTTACAAATTCATGTTTGCTGTGAAGCGCCATTTCACCTGTAAAAAGATTGGGGCATGGCAATCCCATAAATGAAAGCCTGGAGCCGTCAGTACCCCCCCTGATAGGTAGTTTAATTGGTTGAAGGCCGCTACGTAAAATTGCTTCTTCAGCATAAGCAACAACCTGTGGGTGATGCTGCAAAACCTCCTTCATATTCCGATATTGTTCGCGCACTTCGTAGGTGCTGCTTGCACCAGGGTGCATTTTAACTACTTCATCGGCCATATGTTGTAACATATATTCATATTCGCCCAAACCTGACGTTTCAAAATCGCGGATAATAAACTGAACACTTGCCTTCTCGGCATTACCATTAATATGAACGGGGTGAACAAAGCCTTCCCTGCCTTCAGTTACTTCTGGCGCCAGTTTTTCCTTCGGTAAGTTTGCCAGGAAAGTGCCTGCCAGCTTCAATGCATTTACCATCTTGCCCTTTGCTGTTCCCGGATGGGCACTGATACCGTGAAAATGAATGGACATAGCATCAGCCGAAAAGTTCTCATCCTCCAGGCTACCGGCCTGGCCTGCGTCAAGGGTATAACCAATTGACGCCCCTAGCTTTTCCATATCCACATGCTCCACTCCTCTTCCTACTTCTTCATCGGGGGTGAACAATATTCGTATAGCGCCATGCTTAACCTGTGGGTTTGTTATAAGATAGTTTGTAAGATCCATGATTACGGCTACACCTGCCTTATCATCGGCACCCAGTAAAGTGGTACCAGAGGCTGTTATTATATCATCTCCTATCTTTTCTTTCAGATATGGATGATCACTAATCCTGATCACCTGCGTTTCATCGTCAGGCAAAATAATGTCAGCACCAGTATAGTTTTTATGCAGGATGGGTTTCACTCCGGTTCCGCTGCAATCAGGAGCAGTATCCATATGGGCACAAAAGCATAATACGGGTACCACCTTATCCGTATTTGCAGGAATTGTCGCATAAACATATCCGTGTTCATCCAAATGCGCATCGCTAATACCTATTTCCAGCAATTCTTTGACCAGTATACGACCAAGATCCTTTTGCTTTTCTGTACTGGGAAAAGTTGTGCTATGCGGATCACTCTGGGTATCGATGGTCACATAATTCAAAAAGCGTTCCGTTACAGTATATTTATAGGAATTGCTCATTAATGCTAATTTCGGGCAAATTACATTTTTGATGGCAAAGCCCGATACCAGATCACCATTGGTGCCGCATCCAATTCTACGGGTTACCTTTTTTTTGGTTCTTTACCTTTCTGCTTTGCTTGCTGTAAGCTTACTCGAATTGTCGTTATACAGCAGGTTCACTGTCATTTTCATTGCCACCATTATACTGGTCATAGTATTCCGGGGGGTGGTTGACCGGCGAACTTTCACAAGCCTTGGCTGGCATTGGAAAGGGAATGAAAGACATTTTTACACAGGTATTGTTTTGGCCATTGCTATGCTTGGTGTTGGTACTCTTATTTTAGCGGCCATGGGTGAAATAGAATGGATGGACTATCAATTTAATGGTAATGATCTTGCTCTTGCAATAGGCCTAATGTTGATGGTGACCATTTCAGAGGAATTGGTATTCAGAGGGTATATTCTTACCAACCTTCTTGAAAACATGAAACCCTTTTTAAGCCTTCTGGTTTCTGCAATTGTTTTTGCCATATTTCATTCAGGAAATCCCGGATCCAATTGGTTAACCACGATAAACATATTCCTTTCGGGTATTTTACTGGGCCTGAATTTCATTTACACAAGGAATCTATGGTTTGGGATCGCTTTTCATTTTGCATGGAATTTCCTGCAGGGCCCTGTTCTCGGATATGAAGTAAGCGGACTGGAGCTGAATTCAATGTTGATACATACCAGTTCAGCAAATCAATTGCTGACAGGCGGCAACTTTGGATTTGAGGGATCTTTGATCAATACTATTTTAAGCTGTATTGTTATTGTGACGCTTGGAACGGTTTACCATTTTCAAAAAACCATGCAATAAATAGTGTTTTTTAGCCACGTTTATTTCGGCTGTTTATAAAGGCATGCTCATTATTGATATCTTCTGCAAGGCTCTCAATGGAGCGGTCGGCAAATAAACTGATCAATTGTTCTTTAATAGGTTTGTACTCAAAATGCATGGGACAAGGCTTAAGTTCGGAGCACTGCTTCAAGCCCAGAATACAGGTCTGGAATTTACTATCCTCTCCCATAAGGTCAAGGATTACACGTACAGGTAAACGTTTAGCTTTTTCGGTCATAAAAAAGCCCCCATTAGGGCCACGAACAGAGCTTACCAGCGTGTTTCCACGGGTGAGTTGCTGAATTATCTTGGCAGTAAATGATTGAGGCGAATCAATAGCTTTAGCAATTTCGGCAATGCCTAGCTTTTTATCCGCTGTACTCTTTTGAGCAATGTATATGGCAGCCCTGAGGGCATATTCAGTGGTCTTGGAAAACATTGACCTTTTTTTCCAAATGTATGTATTAGTACCAGAAAATAGCAAATATTTAAGGATATATTTATCCTTTATTATTATTTTTACAGAATAATTCTATCTATGAGCCTATTAAAAAAGAATCTCTCACCCCTGGTTTATTCCTGCAGTGGATGTTCCAGTGCAGCACAAATGAGCAACTGGTTAGCCTTACAATTAGATCGTCAGCAACTTGCAGAAATGTCATGCATTGCTGGAGTTGGGGGAAATGTGAAAAAACTTGTTCGACTGGCGGCATCAGGAAGAAATATTATTGCAATAGATGGTTGTCCGCTTGCCTGTACAAAGGCATGCCTTGCTAATCACAATATAAGCGCCGATCTGCATCTGGAATTAAGTGATTTTGGCATTCGTAAAAATCAGCACGAAGACTTTGATTATGCTGAAGCACGCGAGCTCCTGGAGATAATCAAAGAAAAATATTTTGATGAAAAAACTACAGTCCAGAACACCCTCACAGTCTGAGACCATAAAGACAGAAGTAGTTTGTCCAAATGACACCAATCCCATGGGTATACTTCAGGGAGGAAGACTAGTTGAATGGATGGATATAGCTGCTGCAGTGTGTGCTCAAACACATGCAGGTAAGATATGTGTTACTGCATCTATTGATGAAGTAGCGTTTCGCCACCCGGCTAAGATTGGCGATATTCTGATTATCAATGCAAGAATAACAAGGGCATTTAGTAGTTCAATGGAGGTGTTGGTGGATGCATTCGCTAAAAAAGTTACGGGCACCACAAAAATTCTTATCAGCGAGGCGTATTTCACTTTTGTTGCGCTGGATGATATGGGTCATCCTGCTCCCGTAATACCCGTAAAACCTGTAACCGCACAGCAAAAGAAAGATTATGAAGAAGCGATCATTCGAAAATCTGTAAAAGCAAAAAGACGATAATGTATAAGGAAATCTTAGATTTTATGGAAAACCAAACCTGTGCAAGTATCTGTTGCATAGATCAGCATGGGAAGCCATATTGTTTCAATTGTTATTATGCAATACATGCGGACGATGTATACCTGTATTTTAAATCTTCCCCGGATACCTATCATGGTATATCAATACAGAATAATCCCATAGTGTCAGGAACTATACTGCCAGATAAATTGAATAAACTAATAACAAAGGGAATACAATTTACGGGAACAGTAATATCAGCAGATGGGATTTCCGCCATAACAGCGAGTTCATCTTACCATAAAAAATACCCCGTAGGGCTATTAATACCAGGCCAGGTTTTTACTATTAGAATCGAAACAATTAAAATGACCGACAGCAGCCTGGG
The DNA here is from genome assembly GCF_000814325.1 of Flavihumibacter sp. ZG627. Classification (GTDB taxonomy): domain Bacteria; phylum Bacteroidota; class Bacteroidia; order Chitinophagales; family Chitinophagaceae; genus Flavihumibacter. The sequence continues at coordinate 71,919 of NZ_JPHF01000011.1, forward strand.
TTTTGGCAAAAAACTAGCCTGGAAAAGGGCGGAAGAAATATCCCTACAGTAAGCTATAAAGCAGAAACCCCGACAATTATCGGGGTTTCTGCTTTATATAAAATTATAGCTGAATATCCAATCAAGGCATAATAATTTTTGAAGGAGTACCTATAATTTCAACCAGTTCAATATCGAAAGTGAGGTCTTCTCCGGCAAGGGGATGATTTGCGTCAAGCAAAATCACTTCTTCCCTGATTTCTGTAATAACTACGGGTACAACCTGTCCCTGACTATTGTTGAGGTTAAGGCGCATACCAGCTTCAAGGGGCATATCCTCAGGAACCTGTTCGCGTGGGAACTCAATCAGCATTTCCGGATTTTTCGGTCCATATGCATCATCAACAGGAATCTGCACTGTTTTCTTCTCACCAATAACCATACCCATCACCCCGTTGTCGAAGCCGGCAATCACCTGGCCACTACCCACCTGAAACTCCAACGGATCACGACCCTCTGAACTATCAAAAGTAGTTCCATCAGTCAGGCGGCCATGGTAATGAACCTTAACGGTATCGCCGGATTGTACTTGTTGCATAAAAGATTTTTTTAAATTGTTCAAATCAGGCAGCAAGTTAAGGGAAAACTGGGAGATAGCGACTCGTTGCTGAAGGCTTATATTTGGAACATGAAACAGCGTTTATTAACCTGCCTCTGGGCATTAATATTATTGACTTCTGCATGCGCTCAGAAATCGACTTCCCATAATAAAAGCGCGAAAGATGCAGAGCCTGTCTTTAACTCCAAAAACAGAATACAACCCGGAGCAGAGAACTTTAAAGTCTATCTCCCATTGCTTTCAGGGAAAAGGGTAGCGCTATTTGCCAACCAGACCACGGTTGTTAATGACAGTATACACCTGGTAGATGAATTACGAAACATAGGGGTGAATATCGTTAAAATATTTGCGCCTGAACATGGATTCCGCGGTACAGCAGATGCCGGGGAAAAGGTGGATAATTCAGTCGATAAGAAGACAGGCATTCAGGTCATCTCCCTGTATGGAAAAAAGAGGAAGCCAAGTGAAGAAGACATGAAAGATGTTGACATCCTCTTATTTGATATCCAGGATATAGGTGTTCGGTTTTATACCTACATATCATCCCTTGAAGAATTTATGGAAAGTGCCGTTCAGTTCAATAAACCATTAGTTGTATTGGACAGGCCAAATCCGAATGGATTTTATATTGATGGTCCGGTTCTTGAAAAACCATTCCGTTCATTTGTTGGTATGCAGGCGGTTCCAATCGTGTATGGGATGACGATTGGAGAATATGCGAAAATGCTTGCAGGCGAAAATTGGCTCGGCAGTGAATTTCCTGGTAATAAGCTCAGGCTTACTGTAATACCCTGTATCAACTATACACACAGTAGCAGATATAAATTACCTGTAAAGCCTTCGCCAAACTTACCCGATATGGCCAGTATTTACTGGTATCCGTCAACCTGTTTGTTTGAAGGGACGGTTCTGAGCGAAGGAAGGGGTACAGATAAACCATTCCAGGTTTTCGGCCATCCCGACCTTCCAAAAAACCTTTATAGTTTTACGCCTGTTTCACGCGAGGGGGCCAAGGATCCGAAACATAAGGATAAATTATGTTTTGGTTGGAATATTTCGGGAACGCCGGATAAAGTATTGGAAACCATAAACAATCAGATCCATCTTGAATATTTACTCGAGGCATATAAACTTTTCCCGGAGAAGAATAAGTTTTTTATTGGTAAGGAAGGGGCCAAACCCACAGAGTACTTCTTTAATAAATTATCAGGCAATGCAAAATTAATGGAACAGGTAAAACAACAGTTAACTATGGCTGAGATCAGGCGTTCGTGGGAACCTGGGCTGAAGGAATTCAAAATTATCAGAAAAAAGTACTTGCTGTATGAAGAGTAATCAGACAACACAAAAAACGGACTATCATGATCTTCGCATCATTTTCATGGGTACTCCTGAATTTGCTGTTGCTTCCTTAAACGCATTGGTTTTGGCGGGATGTAATGTTGTGGCAGTGGTAACAGCGCCTGATAAGCCTGCAGGCAGGGGAATGCAGTTGCAGGAACCTGCAGTGAAAAAATATGCGAAATCAAAAGATATTCCTGTATTGCAGCCCGAAAAACTACGGTCACCCGAATTCATTGATAATCTCCGCCAGTTGAAAGCTGATCTGCAGGTAGTAGTGGCTTTCCGGATGCTTCCTGAAATAGTCTGGAATATGGCTCCTATGGGAACCGTAAATGTGCACGGCTCTTTATTACCACAATACCGGGGTGCCGCCCCTATTAACTGGGCAATAATCAATGGAGAAAAGATAACTGGTATTACCACATTTAAACTAAAGCATGAAATAGATACGGGTAATATCCTGCTACAGGAAAAATTAGCGATCAATGAGGACGATAACGCAGGAACTGTTCATGATCGGATGAAAGAACTGGGAGCCCGATTGTTGGTGGAAACAGTTATAGGCCTTGCAAGTGGTGAACTGAAAGAAAAACCGCAGCCAGACCAGACCGGGGAGGACATTTCGTTGCATCATGCACCAAGGATTTTCACTGAAACCTGCAGGATCAACTGGAAACAATCAATTGAAAATTGCCATAATTTAATTCGTGGCCTTTCACCCTATCCGGGGGCATTCACAGAATTAGAAGGAAAGACCCTTAAAATTTTTGCCGCAACAAAAGAATTTACACATCCACTCGGGCTTCCGGGGAGTTTTGAAACGGACAGGAAAACCTACCTTAAATTTGCCGCCACAGATGGTTATCTGCACCTGACTGATCTCCAGTTGCAGGGAAAAAAACGACTACCAATAGGTGATTTTTTAAGAGGATACCGATTCTCGGACAATGTATAATTCTATATGATCAGTTACAATACCAAAGACTGGCTTTCAGTCCTTTTCAATTTTCATAAAGCAGATACATTCAGGAAGTTATTCCCCATGATGATCGTCATCAGTCTCTATTCATGGGGAGTGGCCTATATTGAAGTGGAAATATTAAAGCTCTCACAAAACAGCACGGTCAAGAATGTATCTATCATGCACAACCTGTTGGGCTTTGCAATTTCAATGTTATTGGTATTTCGAACGAATACAGCCTATGATCGCTGGTGGGAGGGGCGGAAGCTTTGGGGTTCACTAACCAACAATTCCCGAAATCTCGCTGTCAAGCTGAATGCAATACTGGGGGTAGACGACAACATTAATCGCAACTTTTTCAGGAAGTCTATCCCTCTGTATGCAAGTATGCTTCGGGATCATCTCCGTTCAGAAAAAACAAGGCTCGCACTTGACGAAATTGATCATCCTGAACTCGAAATTGATCAAAGCCGACACCTGCCCAACCAGGTTGCATCACTCATGCTTAAACGAACACATGATCTATATCGAAATAAACAGATCAGTGGCGATCAACTTATAACGCTGAACAATGAACTTGCTTCCTTTACAGATATTTGTGGGGCATGTGAAAGAATAAAAAATACACCTATCCCCTACTCATATAGTGTATTCATTAAAAAATTTATTTTCATTTATGTTATCACGCTGCCAATTGGATTCGTGTTCAATCTGGGTTATCTTGTAATTCCGGTTGTAGTATTCGTCTTTTATGTATTGGCAAGTCTGGAGTTGATCGCAGAAGAAATAGAAGATCCATTTGGTGGTGATGCCAACGATGTTCCTACTGAAAAGTTATCACAGAATATTAAGCTGCACGTAAATGAAATCTTTTCCTAAACTATGAATTATTTAAAGGCTTTCAGGTGGTCCTTATGTTTAGTTTTTACATTCTCACTCGCGGTGGGCTGCACCAGTACCCGAAAAACCACTGTTAACCCTAACTCCATCCCTACATCCAGGTCATTACCACCCCTGACTGAATCAGTGTTGAACATTCCGGTTAAAGTAGTGATAACTCCTTTCCTCAAACAGGCTGAAAGTATTGCCCCAAAAGAGATAAGATCAGATGGCTGGCCGGAATACATGATTAGCAGTTGTGATTTCAGGTATAAATACAGGTTTGTACGCTCCACTTTTCAATTTAGCTGTATCAACAACAGGATATCCGTTGCCATGAACGGCAATTACCAGATCGCAGGAAGTAAAACCGTTTGCGTAATGGGGCAATCTGTTTCACCATGGATAAATGGAAGTTGTGGATTTGGTAATGAACCTATGCGCAAAGTGAATATCAATCTCATTTCTGATCTCCGGTTCACGCCAGATTACAGGCTTCAGAGCACCACCAGAACTGAGAAGGTTGTGCCTATTGATAAATGTCTTGTAACTATTTTCAATAACGACGTTACAACAGAGGTCATGGATAGTATTGCCGCTTCGGTGAATCTGTTCGGCACTAATATTGACAAGATTGTAAAGGAGATGAATTTCAGCAACTACCTAACACCCATTGGAGAAAAAGCCGGTAAGAAAATTCCGCTTGGAACTTATGGTTTTATGAAACTAAATGCCAGTGCCGTCAGGATGGGACCAATAAATTTTTCTGCAGACACTTTGAGATTTACTGCTGGCGTATCCTGTTATCCGGAAATTAGCTCTGACAGTATAAACCATAGTGTTACGAAGCACCTACCTCCCTTAACCAACAATACAACTGGTGATGGTTTTGCACTCACTTCAAATGCTATCTACGATTACAAAACTATTGACAGTTTATTGACGCGTACATTAAGGGACAGATCATTTGAAGTTAAAGGAGAAAAAATCCGGATTGAAAAGGTTCAGGTAAAGGGTTTGGAGGGCTATATGGTGGAATTCAAAATAACGTTCACCGGAACAAAAAGAGGTACACTCTTTCTAAAGGGCACACCAGATCTTGAGGTGAGCACTCAGCAACTAACCGTGCCCGATCTGGAATATGACCTTAATTCTTCCAGTATTGTACTAGTTCTTGGTAAAACCTTTTTCAACCGCCAGATCCTCGAAAATTTGAGGAAGCAGGCAAAAATAAATGTGAACGAGCTATACTTAAAAAACAAACAGAAAATAGACGATCAATTCAACAGGGAGATTACAACGGGCATAAGACTGAAAGGGAACACCAGTGAGCTTAGGTTAAATGGCCTTATTATAAACCGCGACAATGTACAGGTACAGGCCACTCTTACCGGAAATGCAGATCTGTTAATCAGCAATATACCCGGGCGTTGATCAGGATACGGGAAACCACAACGGGGTTGGATCATCCCAATTACCATTATAGTTTATAAACAATTCTTCGCCAGCCATAATGTCGCGAACAGTTGTGACCTTAATCAGGTTGTAATCATAATCCATTTCATATTCACAATTACTATTGAAGGAGTGATTATAAAGGGGAATATATCCCAAGGCCATACAGCATTGGTTAAGATCAGGGCCCCATTCAAAAATATAATCATGCAAGATGGTCTGATCGAGCAAGGCCCGGTCGGCAGTTGACATTACGATAACCGGACTCTGCTCCACTACTGTACCCGCTGCAATGTTTTCGGAAGAAAACACCCCCCGGCCCATCGAAGAGGTTGGAGCAACAAATAAGGAAGGCAAAATCATGATGCAATTTAAACTGTAAATTTGATGCATGACCGAAGAATTGGAAACTCCACCATCGCTCAATGAGCAATTTGAAAACCTCATCCACCTTGAGGATAAATTGCGCATCCGGGAATTTCTAAACAACCAGAATATCAGTGATGTTGCGGAACTGGTTGATGAATATGATGAGTTTGCCAGTCAGATCATTGGCAACATGAGTACACATCGTGCTGCCAGTGTATTTAAGATCCTTGATTTTTCTGTTCAGAAGGATGTGATCCAGGAACTTCCCCCTTTAAAATCTGCGGAGCTATTAAATGAACTCCCTGCCGATGACCGAACCGCTTTCCTGGAAGAGTTACCCAGCGAAGTAGTAAAAGAGTTGATCAAAACACTTGATCCGGAAGAACGCCGGATAACGCTCTCCCTCCTTGGATATCCGGAAGGAAGTGTAGGGAGGCTGATGACTCCTGATTACATTGCTGTGAATAGTGACTGGACAATGGCAGAGGTACTTGAGCATATCCGTGATGTGGGTCGTGATTCTGAAACAATTGATGTTATCTATGTTGTGAATGATAAAGGAGAATTTGTGGATGACATGCGGATCAGGGAAGTAATTCTGACTAATCCTGAAAAAGTTGTTAGTGAAGTGATCGACTACCGCTTCATTGCTCTGAATGTAAATGACGACCAGGAAGTTGCCAACCAGATATTCCGTATGAATAACAGGGTGGCCTTACCGGTTGTAGACGATCAAAATATTTTGTTGGGAATTGTGACCATTGATGATGTATTATGGGTAGCGAATGAAGAATTCAGTGAAGACATACAACGAATTGGAGGTACGGAAGCATTAGATGAACCTTATCTTGAAATGCCAATATTAAAACTCTTCAAGAAACGGGTTGTCTGGATGGTTGTACTCTTTATTGGTGAGATGCTCACAGCTACGGCAATGGGCTATTTTGAAGATGAAATTGCAAAGGCTGTGGTATTGGCCCTTTTTGTACCACTAATAATATCAAGTGGTGGGAATAGCGGCTCACAGGCTTCCACACTTATTATTCAGGCAATGGCTGTAGGCGAAATTACCATTAGTGACTGGTGGAGAGTTTTAAGACGGGAAATAATTTCCGGTATACTATTAGGATCAGTATTGGGAATAATAGGATTTTTCAGGGTAGTGTTATGGTCGCAATTTTTCCCTGATGTTTATGGATCGCATTATTTAATGCTCGGCGCTACTGTTGGTGTTTCGCTGATGGGTGTAATTCTATGGGGAACATTAAGTGGTTCGATGTTACCAATATTTCTTAAACGCGCGGGAGCCGATCCTGCGGTATCGTCAGCCCCATTTGTAGCAACATTGGTAGATGTAACGGGATTGATAATATATTTCTCCGTGGCATACTTCTTTCTCCGGGGACTTATGCTATAAGTCTGGAGTATATCATCGGAGCCCCTACAAGCTTACGCAATCGATTGCTTAAATTATTTTGCCTAAGTTTGCCAATTATTTAAGTACCCTTCTATTACAAAAGAAATATTGAATTTATGTGTGGAATTGTTGCATATATCGGACATCGCGAGGCTTATCCCGTCATTTTGAAAGGCTTGAAGAGATTGGAATACCGGGGTTATGACAGCGCGGGAGTAGCATTATTAAATGGTGGTCTTAAAGTATACAAGAAACAGGGCAAAGTAGCTGACCTGGAAGAAACCCTGGTTGGAAAGGATCTTCATTCTAATATTGGTATTGGCCATACGCGCTGGGCTACGCATGGTGAACCTTGTGACAGAAATGCGCATCCGCATTTGTCGGGTAATGGTAAGTTATCTATGATCCATAATGGGATCATAGAGAACTATGTGCAGATCAAAAAAGAACTTGTAAGTAAAGGATATGAATTTGTCAGTGATACTGATACGGAGGTATTGCTCAAATTCATAGAGGATATCCATCTGAATAATGAGGGCAGCCTGGAGGAGGCAGTTCGAATTGCCCTGAAAAGAGTAGTTGGTGCCTATGTGATCGTGTTACTTGATGCTGACAATCCGGATACATTAATAGCAGCGCGCAAAGGATCACCTCTTGTCATAGGAATTGGCAAAGGAGAACATTTCCTTGCATCTGATGCATCACCAATAATTGAATACACCAAAGAAGTTGTGTATGTAAACGATTACGAAGTTGCTATCATCAAAAAAGACGAACTCATACTCAAGAATCTGGGTAATGAAAAGATAACTCCATTTATCACCAAACTCGATCTTGAACTGGCAGCCATTGAGAAAGGAGGCTACGACCATTTCATGTTGAAGGAGATATTTGAGCAACCAAGTACCATATTTGATTGTTTGCGAGGACGCCTGGATGCCCATAATGGAACCATAACGATGAGTGGTATCCAACAATATGCAGACCAATTGGTGAATGCAAACCGGATAATTATCATTGCCTGTGGAACAAGCTGGCATGCCGGATTGGTAGCTGAATATATTTTTGAAGAGGTGACCCGCATTCCAGTTGAAGTAGAATATGCTTCAGAGTTTCGATACCGGAATCCAATTGTAAACAAAGGTGACGTAATCATAGCGATTTCGCAAAGTGGTGAAACAGCAGATACCCTGGTTGCAATTGAAAGTGCCAAGTCGAATGGAGCCATCATTCTTGGTGTAGTGAATGTGGTGGGATCATCAATTGCCCGCACATCGCATGGTGGCGCCTATACACATGCAGGCCCGGAAATTGGGGTAGCAAGTACTAAGGCCTTCACAGGGCAACTTGCGGTGTTAACCATGATGGCGCTGAAGATCGGTTTGATGAAAGGAACACTTAGTGAGAAACGATTCATTCATTTGCTGAATGAGCTAAATGATGTTCCCGAAAAGGTTTCCGCAGCATTATTGCAACATGAAAAGATCCGGGAGATCGCCCTTAAATACCAGGATGCTAAAGATGCATTGTATTTAGGCAGGGGTTATAACTTTCCCATCGCCCTGGAGGGTGCTCTAAAGCTAAAAGAGATCTCTTACATACATGCGGAAGGATATCCGGCCGCAGAAATGAAGCATGGTCCCATTGCACTTGTTGATGAAAACCTTCCTGTGGTTTTTGTAGCAACAAAGGATAGTTTCCATGAAAAAGTATTGAGTAATATGCAGGAGATCAAGGCGCGGAAGGGTAAGGTGATTGCCGTGGTAAGTGAAGGAGATGATGCCGCTGATGCTTTGGCCGATGACACAATTATTGTGCCTTATGCGGATGAACTAATCGCGCCAATGATCAATGTTATACCCATGCAATTACTTGCATATTATATTGGTGTCGCAAAAGGATTTGATGTAGACAAACCGCGGAACCTGGCTAAAAGCGTAACCGTGGAATAATGTCCATCTACCAAAAATCTTTTTATGAACATCATCAGAAAAAGCCCCATACAGACCCTAGGTTATGGCTTTATTGAGCCACAGTTCCAACCATCCGGAAAAGATGAATATTACCTTCGCAACAGGCAGAATAACAGCGGAATCAATTACCGCCACCTCAATGCCTACGAAATTGAAGTACTCGTAAGGAACCGCAACCAGAGTGACGACTGGAACAAAATACTTGTTTCTGATGCATTCAACCCCGAACTCGTTAAGAATTGTAAGTTTTTCGGCCTTGTAAGAATTGGTAAACTGGAACCTTATTGTCTTGAATTTAAAAATCTCCGCATGCCTGTTGGTTTGTACAATAGTACTATTACCAGCAGTGATTTTGGCGATAACGTTGTAGTTGATAATGTGAATTATTTATCTCATTACATCATTGGAAATGAGGTAATGCTTGTTAACATCAATGAGCTTGCCACAACAAGTCATGCAAAATTCGGGAATGGTATATTAAAGGATGGGGAAGATGAAAAAACAAGAATATGGCTGGAAGTATGTAATGAAAACGGGGGGCGAAGCATTTTGCCCTTTGATGGAATGCTACCCGGCGATGCCTATCTATGGAGCCGGCACAGGCAGGATGAAGTGCTGCAGAAACAATTTGTAGCTTTTACCTCTAAGCGATACGATTCACTCAGAGGATATTACGGGATGGTTGGTGACCGTACTGTCATAAAGAATAGCCGGATCATCAAAGACACCATGATAGGCACGGATGCATACATAAAGGGAGCAAATAAAATAAAAAATATCACGCTCAATTCTACCCCCGAGGCCCGCACCCAGGTTGGTGAGGGGTGTGAATTGGTGAATGGCATAATTGGGGTAGGATGCAGGATATTTTATGGGGTAAAAGCGGTACGTTTTGTAATGGCAAGCCATTCCCAGTTAAAATATGGTGCAAGGCTCATCAATTCATACCTGGGAAATAACGCCACCATATCTTGTTGCGAAGTTTTGAATTCTCTTATATTTCCCGCGCATGAACAGCACCATAATAACTCATTTTTATGTGCTGCCTTAATAATGGGACAAAGCAATATGGCTGCCGGGGCTACAATCGGATCCAATCACAATTCCAGGGCCGCTGATGGAGAACTTATAGCCGGTCGCGGTTTCTGGCCAGGCCTTTGTGTGAGTCTTAAGCACAATTCAAAGTTTGCTGCATTTACAATTATTGCGAAAGGGGACTTTCCCGCCGAACTCAATATTGAACTTCCATTCTCCCTTGTTAGTAATGATGTTTCAAACGACAGGCTATTGGTTATTCCGGGCTATTGGTTTCAATACAATTTATATGCACTTGCCCGGAACAGCTGGAAATATGTAGCCCGTGACCAGCGTACCGACAAAACGCAAGAAATTGAATATGATTTTCTGGCTCCTGATACCGCAAATGATATCTGGAAGGCATTAGGCATATTAGAATCTATTACCGGAATTGCCTGGTTCCGCAAAAATGGAAAATCCGGTTTGGAATCTTCCATGCGAAAAAAAGGGAAAGCACTCCTTACAGAAAGATCTGAGGAACTGGATGATCTTGAGATCATTCTTCCTAACGCAGAAAACAGCACCAGGCAGGTTATTGTAAAGAAAGCAGCAATGGCCTATCAGTGGTATAAAGCATTCCTTGATTTTTATGCAGCCAGAGAAATTATAGGTGCATTTAAAGCTAATCCATTAAGTACCTTCAACAGGATGGTTGCAAAACTTCCTGCAGCCGGGAAAATAAATGAATGGGAAAATATCGGGGGACAACTCATTCCAGTAGAAATCGTAAACCAATGCCTGCAGCAAATCAGGAAGGGAGCTATTGATAGTTGGGGAAGCCTTCATGATTTCTACAAAAAGGAAGGCGTTAATTATCCAGCGAAAAAACTGGCACATGCAATATCCTTGTACAAACAAATGCATGGTGTTGAATTAAATTCGAATCCAAATGAGGTAAGAGCATTACTACAACATAGCATACTATTCCGAAAGCAGGTCTCTGATCAGATTCATGCCACAAGAGCCAAAGATTATAAAAACCCCTTTCGCCAAATGGTATATGACAATAAAGAGGAGTTGGAGGCTGTAATTGGAAAACTGGAAGAAAATAGTTTTATACTTGAAGACAGACTTCATCTGAATTCATACAGGAAAACTGTAAACAATTTATTGAAGAAATAACTGATTTACAAGAAGGACAGTTTCGTTACTGATTACCCGAATTATATAAATACCTGCCGGTAGTTTCCGAGTTAGATGATGGTTATGGTTACCCCCAGGAAGCTTTACCCATTCCCTTAACACAGGCTGACCGCTTATATTGAATATTTCGAGCATTAATGATTGTTGACCCCGGCTATAAAATTGCAAACAATATAGCGCAGGATTATAAGATAAAGTAATCACCTGGTTGTTTGTATAACCTGTACCAAACTGCATAGCTTTTCCATAGCTTAACTGACCATTATTATCTATTGATTTTATCCTGCAGTAGCCACTCTCCCACTCTATCGGCAAATTCAGTTTATAATTATTCTGGTGCTTGTATGACGGTATAGTTCCTACGCTTTGGAAAAGATTACCATCATGAGACAATTCCACTTCAAACCATGAATTATCAGTGGATATTCCGGTCTCCCATTTGCAGATCCACTTTGAATTTATTTGTTCCATCCATTGCCTGTTTATTTTTATAGGCAAGGTGTTCATGCCAGGCAGAAAACTGGCAAGGGTCAGGAATTGAACAGTCTCATTATCAAAAACTTCACTTGTTACAGAACCAGATAAAAATGCCAGTCCAGATGTAGCAGTATTACCTAAACTAAACCAATCACCTCCATTTGAACCTGCCACGCGAAGGCTTTCGAGATCTGACACTCCACCGCTATATATTTCATCAAAAGAAAGTTCTACATAGGCTGTTGATCCGGAACCCCCACTGACTTCCCAGTATTCCACCTGTGAAATATGATCCAGGCCATCCCCCATTAGTGATGATATTGTGTAGGGGTCTGCACGGAAATACCGAACGAGAAAATCACCGTATCCTGTTTTTAGAATAATCCACCTTTGCTGGCCATTTGAACCTGTAGGAAAACGAAAATCCTGGCCTTCAATGCTTCTTTTAAGGATAGACCCATCAATGTATGATCCAAGGTTCAGGCTATCAGACCGAAAATACCCGGTACGTTCCAGGATCAGTTGCTCGGAAGCATCAATTTGGATTATGCCATTTATAAGATGAACTTCGAAAGGCAGTGCTGGTAAAGCATCTATAAAAATTGAATTGTTATTCATAAAAGCCAGTCGAATACTGTCTCTTATAGTACCACCAGCCTGTACATGCTGGGGTACCACACCATTCAATAATATAGTGCCGGTACTTCCCGATAGATTTGATTCATAAATGATAGCGTTTTGCTGGCGCCAATTTCCTTTAAGTGCAAGCACGCATGAACGGGTGCTGGTGGCCATATTAAAGCCGGCATGATCAAGCTGAAGATCTCCTGCAACGCTAATAGTATCTGAAAAATTTATGGCAAATGATACCCCTGATTCAATTTCCAGGTTGCCTCTTATTCTTAAGGGATTTGTTCCTGAAGAAGAATAGGAAGTGGTATCATTAGGTGCTGCAGCTGCTGATAATTGTAAGGTGCCATAGATTCTGTTGCTCAATGATATAGTTGAAGCGGCATCCGTATTCTCAAATCTGAAAATCCCCAGTTCGGTTCCGATATCCCTGCTAAGCTGCTGAACAATGTCTGCATGCCCTGTTCTGGTTCGGTGAACATATCTCCCACCATTATCAATTCTTAAAGAATCATTTATTCTGATTGAATATCCGCTGCTGCTGTTACTTGCATTTATAAAAATTCCACCTGAGCCAATTAGGAGAGTATACCCAGTACCGGTAGTTGAAAAAGCCCTTGGCTCGAGGCTTCCTGAGCTGCTGGTAAGCAAATTGGTTGGAGGCAACAAAACTGTGATGCTATTGCCCGCATCAGCAATTATCTGCAATGAGCGGATTGATACCTGTTGGTCAGAAAGCTGGATGTTATAAGAGCCGGGAATGAGACTGTTATCTAGCAACACATCATCTGTTATAGATGGAACCAAGCCAGACTCCCAATTGATAGGGTCGTCCCATCTACCGTTACCCGCCATCCCTGTCCACCTGATTTGTGCCACTGCTTCCACCGAAAGCAGTAATAGCAAAACCCAAACACTTCTTCTCATAACACACCATTTTGCTTTGGTGCAAATTAGCGGGTAATGGTAAAGCTGGCAAGAGCTGTAACCAGTTAGGGTTAAAAAACGGTATTTGGTCTACGGTGCCGACACGATGCTATTACGATGCCCTTACGGTGCCGTCAATTGTATTAGTATCCTTCGGAGCTTATTCGGCAATAGTGTAGCTTATGACTAGGTGGGAGCAATACACATATCTCTAATGCGCAGGGTAGGTACTACCTTACTCCGGGTCCCTATCTGGTCCCTATCTGGTCCCTATTTTTAGCTCTATTGGAGGGAAAAGTTGAGGCCGTTTACAGTTTTATAAAAAAACCGGAAACGGCCCCATTCAATACTATTCCGGAAGAATTATTTCTTCAGGCTATCAACTTTTGCATTGATAGTATCAACAGCAGCACTAACAGTTGAATCAATTGCAGCAGAAGCTGAATTTACAGTAGCAGCAGCAGAATCGAGAGTTGCATTGATTGCAGAAGAATCAGTGATAGTAACTTCAGTTGTTTCAGCACCATCATTACAGGCAGCGAAAGCAGCGGCGATAGCCAGAACAGCAAATACCTTTTTCATTTTCTTTGACGTTTATGTGTTTTATAAAACAGGCGCAAAATTACCTGTTTCCGCCACACTTACAAGTTTCAGGCCATATTTTTTATTTTTTCCTGAAAAATATCCTTACTGGCACACCGGTAAAATTGAAACTTTCCCGAAGCTTGTTTTCCAGGTAGTTACGATATGGAGCCTTAATGTCATCGGGGTAGTTACAGAAAAAAGCAAATGATGGAACCACCGTTGGAAGCTGGGTAGCGTACTTAATACTAACCGGGTTTCCTCTTACTACAGGAGCATGATAAGCTGCTACGGCTTTAAGCATAACATCATTTAACTGTGATGTCGGAACTTTCCGTTTACGGTTCTCCACTACATCGAGGGCAATTTCAATAGCTTTAAAAATCCTTGTTTTCTCTTTAGCTGAAATAAAAAGTACCGGCACATCTGTAAAGGGAGCGAGTCTTTCCTTGAGTTGCTTTTCATAATCACGGGCCGTGTTCGTTTCTTTTGCCACAAGGTCCCATTTGTTCACAAGTAAAACGATTCCTTTTCCTTTCCTTGCTGCCAGGCTGAAAATACTAAGGTCCTGTGCGGAAATTCCTTTTTCAGCATCCAGTACAAGCATGCATACATCTGCTTCATCAAGGGCTTTGATAGCGCGAATTACAGAATAGAATTCCAGGTCTTCATGTACCTTTTGCTTCTTTCGTATTCCAGCCGTGTCTATAAGAATAAACTCTTTCTGGAATAGATTATAATGGGTGTGAATAGTATCACGTGTTGTGCCGGCGATCTCACTAACAATGGTTCTTTCCTGGCCCACCAAAGCATTCAGGAGGCTGCTCTTGCCCACGTTAGGCTGTCCAATTATAGCAAATTTAGGAACACTATCCCCTTCGTTTTCCGCATAGCGATCTTCGGGGATCCTTTCGGTTATCGCATCCAGGATTTCACCAGATCCACTACCGCTTATAGCTGATATAAAGAAAATATCCTCAAAACCCATACTATAAAACTCGTTTGCTTCAAGCTGTCTTTGTGGATTATCAACTTTGTTTACTGCAAGGTATACAGGCTTGGTAGTTCTTCTTAAAACATCCGCCATTGATTCGTCGAGGTCGGTAATTCCTGTAGCAACATCTGTAACGAAGATCAGCGCATCAGCCTCATCAAGTGCAATAAGTACCTGTTTTTTTATCTCCCGCTCAAATACATCCTGGCTGCGAGGCACAAAACCACCGGTATCAATTACATTGAATGTCTTGCCATTCCATTCCGCAATACCATACTGACGATCGCGAGTTACCCCGCTCACATCATCCACGATGGCCTTTCTTTGTTCCAGTAAACGATTGAAAAAAGTACTTTTTCCAACGTTTGGTCTTCCCACAATTGCAACTGTATATCCAGCCATATCAATATTTTTTTGTTTGATGCAACATTTAATTTTTTTCCTTTATCTAATTGTATCCGTACTCCCTAAGGTATAGTTCATTATCCCTCCACTTGGGACGCACTTTTACAAATAGCTCGAGGAACACCTTTTGACCAAGAAATTTTTCAATTTCCTGCCTTGACCTGGTACCAAGATCTTTAATACCCTTTCCTTTTTCGCCTAATATGATCCCTTTCTGGGTATCACGCTGAACGATAATATCGGCCTGGATCTTAATAAGGGTAGATTTCTCTTTAAATTCCTGAACAAGCACAGCGGTATGGTAAGGAATCTCATCCTGATAAAGTTGGTAAATCTGTTCGCGAATTAATTCGCCAACAAAAAATCGGGTAGGCAGGTCCGTAAGATTTTCTTCATCAAAGAAAGGTTCGCCCTCGGGAAGAAAAGAAAGAATTTTCTGAAGCAACTTTTCAACCCCTGTTTTATGCAGGGCTGAAACGGTAACTATTTCTTTTACATAAGGTTTTCCGGAAAAAAATTGACGTGCTTCTTCCACCCTTGCCGGCGATAACCCTTCTATCTTGTTCAGCACCAGTAATGCCGGAACCCTTAATCTCAATGCCGAGAATATGGCGTCGCTTTCGGCCCAGTCGTCATATATGTCTACCATCAACAAAGCCAGATCCGCATCCTCCAATGCACTCTTCACAGCATGCATCATTTTCTGATGGAGTTTATATTTGGGCTCTATGATACCAGGGGTATCAGAAAAGATAACCTGGTAACCAGGCTCAGACAGTATTCCTTTAATACGGTGACGTGTTGTCTGCACTTTAGGGGAAACAATAGCGAGTTTTTCGCCCATGAAGGCATTGAGCAATGTGCTCTTTCCTGCATTTGGTTTACCGAAGATATTTACGAATCCTACTTTCATCTTTAGCTATTTCGGGCAATAGAATAACGCTAAAGAATACATGAGGAGGTAATCAGATTCGCTGCGTGGCTGCTATTGCCGCAAGGGAATAAAGGGTGCAAAGGTAGTCAAATGCAGGTTAAATGCCAAACGAATGAAATTTCCGGGAATATCTGGATATCCTCAGATAAGGGTTTATTCCGTTTCAATCCTGCAATTCAGCAATTCATAAGAAACAGAGAATAAAGTGGTAATATCAGAAAATGAATATAAGAGAAGAATTTCACTGCCATTGTTTCAAGAAAAGGAGTGATGTATAAATTACTCACCTTCGGCACGAAGGTTTCCAGGTAATGGAAGGGCAAAAGAATTTTATGGTAGTTCTTCCATTGGTTTGGGAAGGGGCATAAAAAAAGCAGCTGATTTAAAGCTGCTTTTTCTTTGTTGCGAAGGGAGGGATCGAACCTCCGACCTTCGGGTTATGAGCCCGACGAGCTACCGCTGCTCTACTTCGCGATTTGGATTGCAAATGTACAGCGCAATAGCTTTCCTGCCAAATAAAATTGAAATATATTTTTTTTAAATGTTAGTCCTTCTTAGTAATTTTTGCGTTTCCGCTCGATCTCATATTTCGGATAATGCCCGTCCCTTTAAAATCGACCTTGCTCACTCCATCTGCACTCACGGTGAGTTCTTTATTAACGGTGATCTCCATTTTTGAAGCACCACCTGCATCTACTTCGCAAAAATCAGTAATGAGTCCATAAGAATTGAACTTACTTGCTCCATCCAGTTTTACTGACAATGAGCCTGCCCTGCCTTTTAGTCTGCTATCACTTGCACCTTCAAGAACCATTTCTAATTCGCTAACATTCAGTTCACCGTAGATATCGCTTGCCCCGTCCATTTTAATGCTCATTTTCTCAACTTTAATTACTCCCATCAACTCTACGTCACAGGCTCCATCAGCATTTATCATTTCCAGTTGCCGAACTGAAACATATGCTTTTAGTTTCTGGTTTCCAGTCCATTTCCATCCATTCCCATTAAATCCTATTTTCAAAATACCATTTTCCACCTTGGTGATTATCCGATCTCGTTGATTTGCGCTTGAAGCACTTACGGCAACGGCATCTTCATCTCCCTGGGTAATATATACATCAAAATTGGTATCCGCTTTTATGCCTTTGAAGTTACTTACTGTACGAACCTGGGCATTAGGGTCATTTACGATGAATTTCTGTGCTTTCACCGCCAATGAGGCAAATGTTACAAGCAGCGAAAGAAATAATGTTTTCATGATAGTATTTTAGGCTTAATTAGCTTTTAGATTTTACACTTCCACCACTTGAAGTACTCACTTTCCTGATAATTCCGGTTCCTTTGTAGTTTACCAATCCACCACTGCTAGCCTCAGCACTGAGTTCTTTTGACACATTTACATGAATAAGTGCACCACTGCTGGCATCAGCTGAACAATTCAAGCTGGAAATATCATATCCTTTAAAAATGGCTCCACTACTGGCTTCAACACTGAGCTGGTCAACAGTGCCCTTTAATTCCGTTATTGCTCCGCTGCTATTATCGGAACTAATAGTTTTTGCCTTAAATTCTGCATTGATTATTGCTCCCGAACTGGCATCAAGTTCGAGCTTATCCACTGTAATGGCACTTCCCGTTTTGACCATTGAACCGGAGGAAGCGCTCAAACTTTCTAATTCGCGGAGAGAAACATAGGCCTTGAATTTTACATTCCTGCGCCATTTCCAGTCCAGCCCCTTATTATCTATCCCTATTTTAAGCACGCCATTTTCAACCACGGTAGTAATCCGATCGGTATATTCAGGATTACTGCTACTCACCGCAACTGCATCTTTATCACCCTGTTGCAATAATAATTCGATGCCTGCTGAAACCTTTACTCCTTTAAAACCACTCACATTTCTTGTGCGGGCATTACTATCCTTAACAGTGGTTGTTTGCGCCCACGCACCTGCTGCAGCCATAACCATGAAAGCCATCAATATTATCTTCTTCATAAAAAGGTATTTTGAGTGAGACGGACCACAATTCCAAAAAGTTACAGCTTATTTAAAAAAAATGACCTTAATTTCGCTTCGGTTACTATCGTAATCAACAGATTCCTCGGGGTGCTCCCGGCTACGTAATACTTGCCGGATGCTGAGATAATACCCGTAGAACCTGGACAGGGTAATGCCTGCGCAGGGAAGGTGGTTCAAATCTATTCATTCCTCCTTTTGCTTTCGCAGCATTTCTCACAAATCATTTTTTCAAACTAATAATTTCAAATGAAAAAATTGCTTTTGGGGATTTGCGCTTTATTGTCAGTTCTCCCCTTGCTGGCCCAACAACGCCAGCTTACAGTTATTGATGCACAGAGTAAACAACCTCTTACCGGGGTAACAATTGAATTACCGAACGGTAATACCGTGGTGACGGATGCTGAGGGTAATGCAATAATTCCCACAAATTCAACCTTTGCATTACTAAGTAGTATTGGTTACCGCAATACTAAAATCACCATTAGTAATGAAGTTGATACTGTTTTAATGGAAAGGCACAATCTATTCTTACAGCCTGTTGAGGTAAGGGCGGTGAGAGCCGGAGATAGAAGTCCGTTTGCCCACACTAACATTTCGGGAAGAGAACTTTCAAAGCAGAACCTGGGCCAGGACCTACCTTTCTTATTAAACCAGACCCCATCTGTGGTGGTAAGTTCAGATGCAGGAAATGGAGTGGGATATACGGGTATCAGGATCAGGGGGAGCGATGCCACACGCATCAATATGACTCTCAATGGAATTCCTTATAACGATGCCGAAAGCCAGGGGTTGTTCCTGGTGAACCTGCCAGATTTTGCTTCCTCAGTGAGCAGCATTCAAATTCAAAGGGGTGTGGGAACATCCAGTAACGGAGCAGGGGCATTTGGTGCCAGTATAAATATCAGCACCAATGAATTCAATGAACAAGCCTATGCTGAAATTAATAATAGTTATGGGTCGTTCAACACGTGGAAAAATACTGTTAAGGCGGGCAGTGGTCTATTAAGTGATCATTTCACTATTGACGCACGCCTTTCACGAATAACAAGTGATGGCTATATTGACAGGGCAAGCTCTAACCTTTCTTCCTTTTATGTTTCAGGAGCTTATCTTAACGATAAGTCGAGTATTCGTTTCAATATGTTTTCAGGTAAAGAAAAAACTTATCAAGCCTGGAATGGCCTTCCACAGGCAGAGGCCAAAACCAATCGTACCTTCAATAGTGCAGGCACTGAAAAGCCGGGAGAACCTTATGACAATGAAACCGACAACTACCAACAGGATCATTATCAACTTTTCTTTAATCATGCTTTTTCAGAAAAGTTATCTCTCAATCTCGCAACTTTTCTTACACGTGGGAGAGGATACTACGAACAATATAAAGCAGAAGAATCATACAACGATTATGGGTTAGAGAATCCGGTTGCAGGCGGAATAGAACTGGAAACAACAGATCTGGTACGTCAACTTTGGCTCGACAATCATTTTTATGGAGCAACTTATTCCTTACAGTACAAACATAAATTAACCCAACTTACTTTCGGCGGCGCTTATACAAAGTATGATGGCAACCATTTCGGCAAAGTGATTTGGGCAACTAACGCAATAAGTAAAGATCATAGGTGGTATGACAATGATGCCTTGAAAAAGGATTTTAATTTTTTTGGGAAATGGCAGCAAAAACTGGGAATGAATTGGCATAGCTTTCTGGATTTGCAATACCGCAATGTGAGTTATGATATAACCGGTTTTCGTAACAATCCGGGAATAACCACTTCCACTAAATATAGTTTCTTCAATCCGAAAGCCGGGATAAGTTATTCCAGAAATAATTGGAACGTTTTTGCTTCCTATTCTGTTGGCAACAAGGAACCAAACCGTGACGATTTTGAAGCGGGTGAAGAACAACAACCTCAAAGAGAACAACTACATGATTTTGAAGTTGGACTTGAACGTAAGAGTGGCAATCATTCATTTGGTGCTAATCTTTTTTATATGATATATAGGAATCAATTGGTGCTTACCGGAAAAATAAATGACGTTGGCGCATACACGAGATCAAATATTGACCAGAGCTATAGGGTTGGAATTGAACTACAGGGAGCCACAAGACCCACCAGCTGGCTGCATTTGATTGGTAATCTTACTTTAAGTGAAAACAAAGTGATTGGATTCACTGAATATATTGATGATTATGATGAGGGTATACAAAAGCTAAATTCTTATGATAAAACAGATATATCTTTTTCGCCAGGAGTCATAGGAACAGCAACTGCTTTAGTTACTCCGTTTAAAAATGCAGAATTAGCAATAATCGGGAAATATGTAGGCAAACAATTTCTTGATAATACTTCATCAGCAGATCGAAGTCTGGCGGCATTTTACACGCAGGATTTACGATTCCGTTATACTATAAAAGGAAAGATCGTGGATGAACTGGGCTTGGTGCTGCAAGTAAATAATGTGTTCAATAAACTATACGAACCAAACGGTTATACTTTCAGCTATATTTACGACAAAACCTTATTTACGGAAAACTACGTTTACCCAATGGCGGGAATAAACTGGATGGCGGGAGTAAATATTCGATTGTAACAATTACGAAGTAGAATTACCGGTATATCTCCTATATGTAAAAACCATCTTTGGCATCATTTAGGATTATAGTCAGATACTTTAATCCGTACCTGATGAAAAAAACCATCGCCCTGAACGTCGCCATTATTTTGATCTTTTACCTGGTCTTTTTATTTGCCGGCGGCAGGTAACAAAAAAAAGCGTGAGGATTCATATCTCTCACGCTTTTGTTTTATTATTTCTAAAACTAATTACTTTCCAGAAAACTTTTCCTGCCATTCAAGCATCCCTCCAGCAAGATTTTTTGTATTAATGAAACCCATTGTTTCCAGAAACAGGCAGGCCGTCATACTTCTTTTACCACTTCTGCAATGGATTATAAGTTCTTCGTTCTTCAGGTCTTCTAATTCATCAATTTGCATTGACTGGATCTTCCCCAAAGGGATAAGCTTTGCTCCAATATTGAACTCTGCATATTCTTCGGGTTCACGCACATCAATGATGTTCAGCTTCTCCCCTGCATCCATGCGCCTTTTTAGTTCCTCAACAGTAATAATGTCCATAATCAGAAATTTACGGGTTATGTTTAATAGTTGTTATCAACAGCAGGTGCTACCCTGGTTGTGGTATCACGCTGAGGTTTTTGCGTACTTAACCAGACATCAATCATTTGTCCAGGCCTGATCCTGTTCACCCTCCGGTCGGGAGTATTCCGTTCAGGGCTTTGCCGGTAAATAAATGCATTGGCAGTATCCTTAACATCATCATCCAGAACCCTTGCCCCAAAACTAATTCCACTAGCATTCAAAATTTCTTTTGCATCTGTGTATGTCATTCCAAAAAGGTCAGGAACCCCCATATCAATATTCGATAATCCGCTACCCAGAACAAGATTGATGGGAGTACCCATGGGTAAGCGGGTTCCTGGCTTGATCTCTTCTTTATCTTTTAATTGGGTAAGAACAGAGTTCTTGGCAAAATCAGGTTTGTAAGTAGTGTCACCCATTTTTAATCCAAACTGCTTTAAAACTATGGCTGCATTTCTCACACTCATCCCGACCAGATTGGGCATCACCACATCAGGTGGAACTGTTCTGTTAACCGTTAAATAGACAGTTCTGTTCTTTTTTACTTTGGCCTCGGGTTCAGGAAACTGTTTCACTACTGCCCTGGCATTTATGGTATCGCGGTATACAGAATCCTGAATCACCACTTCAAAGCCAATAGATTCTAATTGGTCTCTTGCTTCCTCAAAAGATTTACCTGTAACAGATGGAACATTTACCTCCTCTCCATGCCTGGTGAAAAAATCAAGTGAGTTAAAGAATAAGAGAATCAATCCTGCCACGATTAATATGGCTATCAGCAGATTCAGCCAAACAGATTTTTTTGAGAGTGATGCAAACACAGGCTACTTTTTAAAATAAGAAATGGATTTCAAAGAAAATGAAAATTATTTACCCGTCAAGGCTTCATCCAGGAGCGCTGAGTAAAAATCACGCAATGTCCAGCCCATAGCATTAACCTGTTGAGGAACGATGCTGGCTTCACTTTGTCCGGGAACAGTATTGATCTCCAGGAGGAAAGGTTGCCCGATTGCTTCATTATAAATGAAATCAATGCGTATTACACCGCTGCAATTAAAAACCTGGTAAACTTTTGCTGCTGTTTGACGTACTTTCCCGGCAATATCATCGCTTACAACTGCAGGAGTTATTTCTTCGCTTAATCCCTCATACTTCGCTTCAAAATCAAAAAATTCCTTTTTGGTAATTACCTCTGTGAAAGGCAGCGTAACTATATCCCCTTTATGCCGGAAAACACCAATTGTAAACTCCCTTCCTTCAATAAATTCCTCCACCAGTACCTGGTCGTCTTCGAGAAAAGCTTTCTCAAGTGCTTCAGGAAGATCTTCTGCCTTATTAACTTTACTCATACCAATACTGCTTCCACCATTGTTAGGTTTAACAAAAACCGGGAGGTTCAACTGGGCAGCAATTGAAACGGCGGAGGCATGGCGGTTGCTAAACAAGTGCAGTGACCTTGCCACGTGAATACCTGCAAAAGCTGCAACTGCAACAGTGTACCTCTTATTAAAAGTAAGGGCTGAACTTGCAGCATCACATGTTGTATAAGGCAGACCGATCATGTCAAAATAGCCTTGTAATTTCCCATCTTCTCCCGGAGTTCCGTGGATGCCAATAAATACTCCATCAAACACCACCTTTTGATTATGGAAATTTAAGCTGAAATCATTCCGATCAACCTGAATGTCTTCACCATTAGCGGCAGTATGCCACCATCCATCTCTGCGGATATCAATCTTGTAAACTTCAAATCTGTCCGTATCAATATTCTTTTCGATGGTAATAGCTGATTTGTAGGAGATCTCTGCCTCACCGGAATATCCACCGGTAAGGAAGGCGATGACTGGTCTCTCGCTCATTTAATAATCAATTGGTTTTTAACAAAAAGGTGAAGGATCTTATCCTTCACCCGTTACACGATGGGAAATATCACCCACCTATACGAAGTAGCTTTCGCTACAATTAAACTGTGTTCCTGTAAGATACATTTTCCCGGTGAAAATCGGAAATTTTAAAGATGCAACCTTTCTTTTTTAGCGAGCAGTTCATCTACTGTTTCCCGATACATTTCGTCCGGAACACAACAGTCTACCGGGCAAACAGCAGCACACTGGGGTTCCTCATGAAATCCCTGGCATTCTGTGCATTTATTGGGCACGATATAATAGGTGTCAACACTTATTGGGGTATTGCGCTGATCTGCGTCTAAAACGGTGCCATCCATTAAAGCAAAACTGCCTTTAACGGATGTTCCATCGCTGAGCGCCCATTCAACGCCACCCTCATAAATAGCATTATTCGGACATTCGGGTTCACAGGCACCACAGTTGATACATTCTTCTGTTATTTTGATAGCCATGAGTAGAAATTTTTAGTGGGTTGTATAAGTTAACTTTGCACGCAAATTAAGAGGTACATGTTGAATTTACAACACAGGATCGATTTATTGGTAGAATTGGGTAAATATATCAAGGCAGATGGGCCGGAATGGCAGGATATTAAACAAAAAGCATCCCTGAGCAATGCGTGGTTTACGAAAGAATTTGTTGACATATCGGCTACTAATATTGCAAATAATTTCCTCTGCCGGGCCAAACTTGACGAGGTTGCTTCTAAATACGAGCTTCCCAATCTTCAGAAATCCCCCAAAACAGTTGGGATCGTAATGGCAGGCAATATTCCTATGGTAGGTTTCCATGATTGGTTATGTGTTTTCATGAGTGGGCATAACGCCATGATCAAGTTAAGCTCAAAAGACAATATCCTTTTGGAACATCTTATAAAAAAACTATATGAGTGGGAGGATAAGGTAAAGCAGAATACAATCTTTGGTGAATTGCTTAAAGGATGTGATGCCTACCTGGCTACCGGAAGCGATAATACATCCAGGTACTTCGATTATTATTTTTCCAAATACCCGCATATAATTCGCCGTAATCGAACTTCAGCAGCAATTCTGGATGGCACTGAGACAAGTGAGGAACTCAATCTCCTTTCAGATGATATTAACATGTACTTTGGATTGGGCTGCCGAAATGTTACCAAACTTTACCTGCCACATAATTACGATTTCATCCCTCTCTTAGGTGCCATGAATAAATACCTGTATTTTTTTGAGCACAATAAATACAAGAATAATTACGATTACCAACTGGCCATTCAATTGCTGAATAATAAATACTATATGACCAATGGTTCTATATTACTGGTTGAAGCAAGTTCCTTATACTCCCCCATCAGCCAGCTACATTATGAGCATTATGAAAATAAAGAACAGGTTCTGGAAAACTTAAAGAGTAACCCTTCTGTCCAATGCCTGGTAGGACATGGGCATACCCCTTTTGGAACTGCTCAATGCCCTGGATGGGAAGATTATGCCGACGGTGTTAACACAATGGCATTTTTGGTAACTTTATGAGTGTCATCTACGAAGGTCTTAGTAAAACTATTGTTAAACTGGATTACGATGCAACTGAAACCTTGTCACCTTCGTTATTTTGTAGTGCGTCAGGCATATTGTTTGACCATCAAGTTAAAAAATTAAGGATCATCATATGAAATTGCAGCAAATTTTACCGGTTATCCTGATCAGTGCAGCCACTTCAATAGGGAGTATGTATGCTTACAATAAATATGTAAGCAAAGAAGCATATACCTATATCGGATCAGACAGCAATCGTGTTCCTGTCAATTATGCAGGTTTTTTTGACGGTATTAATGGTAGTCCCACAGACTTTAGTGATGCAGCAGCAAGCGCTATACCAGCAACAGTTCACATTAAAACAAAGAGTACTCGTACTGCCAGCAACAATCTTCCCAAACGTAGTCCCTTATTCGATCTTTTCGGATTCGACTGGGATGAAGGCATGGCGCCCCGTTCATTACCACAAATGGCTTCCGGGTCAGGCGCCATTATAAGTGATGATGGTTATATCGTAACAAATAACCATGTGGTAGACGGAGCTGATGATATTACTGTAACTATGAGTGATAAGAAATCCTACAAGGCCAAGTTGGTGGCATCTGATCCAAGTAGTGATCTTGCATTGATCAAGATAGACGCAAAGGGGCTGCCATTCCTGATGTATGGCAATTCGGATGAAGTAAGAGTTGGACAGTGGGTTTTGGCGATAGGATATCCCCTGAACCTGGAAACAACGGTTACTGCGGGTATCGTAAGTGCGAAAAGCCGGACCCTTGAAATTAACCGCAGGCAGAGCCGCACTCCTATTGAGTCTTTCATCCAAACAGATGCGGCAGTGAACCCAGGTAATAGTGGCGGACCGCTCATTAATACTGCCGGACAACTTATAGGAATTAATTCTGCTATTGCGTCTCCAACAGGATCTTATGCAGGCTATTCTTTTACCATTCCGGTTAATATGGTTAAGAAGATTGTAGCGGATCTTATGAAATTTGGAACAGTTCAGCGTGCTTATCTTGGTATTAACTATGCTCCTGATAATCTAAGCGAGGAAATAAAGACCAAGGAGGGGATTAAATCTGGCGAAGGAGTTTTTGTAATGGATGTTACAAAAGATGGTGCGGCGGCAGCATCAGGTATTAAAAAAGGTGATTTTATTACTCGCATTAATAATGTACCTGTAAGATCCGGAGCTGAGATGGTGGGTCAGATTGCTACCTATAGGCCTGGTGATAAGGTAAAGATCGGCTTCCGCAGAGATGGAAAAGAAATGATAAGCGATGTGATTTTGAGGAATAGTAGCGGAACAACTGATGTAGTTAAGACGAGCGTTTTAGATAAACTGGGCGCAGAAATGGCAACTATAGACGCAAAGCTTGCAAAAGAGATGGGAATCAAAGGTGGGGTGATCGTGAAATCGATAGATGAAAATGGCGCCTTTTCTAAAACCAGAATGGAAGAAGGTTTTGTGATCCTCAAGGTGAATGGAAAAGAAGTGAATACTGTAGATGACTTTCGTTTAGAAATGGAAAAGGCGGGAATCTCTGTAACGCTGGATGGAATGTATCCCGGATATGAGGGTGTTTTCAGATACCCAATGAAGTTAGATTAACAACAGAAAAACCAATATAAAAAGCTACCTGAATTCAGGTAGCTTTTTCATTTCGCTGAACCAAATCATTTGACAAAAACGAGGTATTGCCACCCCTTGAGGTTAATGGTTGGTTGGGTGGTAAAATCATGCAGATCTCCACTAAATGCATTTGTGAATTCACCCCTTACATCTTCCCTATTAAACGAAATATCAGATGCATCGGAAGCAGACAAATTAAGTATAACCAGCACTTCTCTGTTCCCTTTTTTTCTTATAAAGGAGAACAATCCTTCTTTGCTACCAGTATATATTCGTCGGGCAATAGCTTCTTTATCACCGGCTCTTAATGCTGGATTTGTTTTACGCAAATTCAGTAACACTTTATAAAATTCATGTAATTGGTAAGAGCCGTTCCACTCAATAGTA
Organism: Flavihumibacter sp. ZG627; assembly: GCF_000814325.1. Classification (GTDB taxonomy): domain Bacteria; phylum Bacteroidota; class Bacteroidia; order Chitinophagales; family Chitinophagaceae; genus Flavihumibacter. The sequence continues at coordinate 98,713 of NZ_JPHF01000011.1, forward strand.
TCCTTATCGAAAAATTTTAGTCTCTTTTTATTTGGCAACTCCTGTCCACTGTATATCATAGGAATTCCGTTCCAGGTAGCACTGAAAACAGCAAATGCCAGGGCTGCCTCTCCATATTTTTCATATTCAGTTCCGTTCCAGCTGTTCTCATCATGGTTTGTTGTGAAGTACATTCTCACTGCAGCTGGAATAAAATGTTGTTCATACTTATGAAGAAGGTGGTCCAACCCATTAACATCAGTATTACCCTTACAAAAGTCGGCCGTTTTATGCATCCATTCCCAGGTATAGGTTGCGTCAAATGCTTCATGATAATTAGCTTCTTCACATTCTGCAAGCCAGAACAACTTTCGCTCCCTGTCTAATTCCGTGCGGGCTTCTTTCCAGAAATCCAGCGGCACCAACATTGCCATATCACATCGAAAGCCATCAATACCAGTTTCCCTGACCCAAAACCGCATCGCTTCGATGAGTGCCAGGCGCATATCCCTGTTATTAAAATCAAGATCAATAACATCATCCCATCCGTTTGAGTCAAAAAAATGGCCGTGTTCATTGATCTTGAAAAAATCCGGATTGGTCTTCGTCCAGCTATGCCCCCAACCTGTATGGTTAGCTACCCAATCAATTATAACTTTTAATCCAAGTTCATGGGCTTTCGCCACCATTTTCCGGAAGTCGTCAAGAGAACCATATTCTGGATTTGTAGAGGTAAAATCGCAACAGGCATAATAACTTCCGAGGCTTCCCTTTCTTTGCTCGGTTGCGATTGGTGTTATGGGCATGAACCACAATACTTCAACACCCATCTCTTTCAATCTGGGCATTTCACGGCTAAAAGCTTCAAAGGTGCCTTCCTTTGTATATTGACGGAGATTGACCTCGTAAACATTTGTAGAGCGGACCCAATCCAGTGCTTCGAAAACAACATTACTCATTTTTATATAGGTTTTGAGAGTTGAGCGGGGTGAAAATAAGATAAAAAATCGCAAAGGCACTGCATGATCAAACCAACTAACTTTGCAATTGTTTAAGTGAAAAGATCATCAATCGAGAAGTAATGAAGCAATTTGATGTGCCTGTAAAATACCGTAGTCCTTTGATAACTGCCGTGAAGGAGAAAAGAAAGTTGGAAGACCGGTTAAAAAAAGATTTTACCCCAACAGAACTTGACCTGGGCAATTTAAAGGTTTTCCTTGCACGTCATTTCGGCTTTTGTTATGGAGTGGAAAACGCCATTGAGATTGCTTTCAGAACGGTAGATGAAAATCCCGGAAAGCGAATATTTCTGTTAAGTGAAATGATCCACAATCCACAGGTAAATGCAGATTTACAAAAGCACGGAGTTCAATTTCTTCAGGACACTTACGGCAAACAAATCATTCCGTTCGATGAGATAAATGCAAATGACATTGTTCTGATTCCGGCATTTGGCACCACACTGGCAATTGAAAAAATGCTTCGCGATAAGGGCATCCAAACTGAAAAATATAATACAACCTGTCCTTTCGTTGAAAAGGTTTGGAATCGAAGTGAGCAGATCGCCTCTAAAGGATATAGTATTATAATACATGGTAAACCCATGCATGAAGAAACCCGTGCGACATTTTCCCATGCTGCTGCCAATGCGCCCGCGGTTATATTAAATGACTTTCACGACGCTGAAATCCTGGGTGGATTCATTAAGGGGGAATTACCGCCTGATTCATTTTATGAGATTTTCAAGGGGCGCTATACTGAGGGCTTTGATGTTTCGAAAGATCTTGGCCGATTTGGTGTGGTTAATCAGACTACGCAACTTGCCAGCGATACCCAGGAAATTGCGGAATATTTAAAAATGCTGGTAATGGAACATTATCAACTAGATTCTTCCACCATTAATCAAAGATTTGCTGACACCCGTGATACCCTATGTTATGCAACCAATGACAATCAAACGGCAGTGTCAGGAATGCTTGAAACGTCTGCTGATCTTGCCATAGTTGTGGGAGGATACAATTCATCTAATACTACCCACCTGGTTGAGTTATGCGAAAAGAAATTACCCACCTACTTTATAAATAACCCGGATAAATTAATCTCCCCAAACGAGATCCAACATTTTGATTTTCATACTAAAAGGGAATTAGTTTCGACCAATTATTTACCAAGTCTCCGCCCGGTTAGGATATTAATTACAAGTGGAGCCTCGTGCCCCGATGCAATTGTAGAAGACGTAATTAGAAAATTAGCAGTTTTTACCGATTCCTTTGATGGAGTGGAAAGATATCTTCATACGATTACTCATTAGAAGCTGAAATTGGGTGTTTTCACCCTTTTAAATGAATTTGACAGGTATTAATTTGTGTCAAATTCAAGGGCATGGAACTATATCAAAAATTCCAGGTAGTTCAATTCGTAGTAATTTTAGCAACTTGTTTAGTTGGGTTACGACTTTTAAGGGAAGGGAAATCCCCAGAAAAAACCTACATACTTCCTTTTTGTATAATTGATTTAGTTGTTACAGGGGTAATAGTGATAAATCATTTAATCGGCCGTTATCCAAATTATTTTCAAATTATAATTATTATTTTTTCATGGTGTGAAATCTTTTTTATATCCCAATATATTTCATCTGTAATTGGCAGAAAAAAATACACACTTAGAATTGTTGCAATTTGCTTCCTGTCACCTATCTGTTCATATATACTTCTACACGATTACACATTATTTCCAATGCTGATTACTGGAATATACTTATCATACAACTGCTACTTGTATTTAGAATTTTTAATTACTCACAAGAACAATGTCAATGTAAGTACAACACCACATTATTGGATAATATTGGGAACTATTGTCTGCTATACTGCATCAATACCTTATTGGATAAGTGAGATCTTATTCAAATTAAGCAATATCGAAGAACTCAATTACGAACTATCGCAGATTCTATTCACCATTTTTGTGATTTTAAATATCTGCTTGCATTTAATATTCATTAAAGCATTTATATGCAAATATCAACAACACAAATTATTACTTGGACAATTTCAGTCTCAGTAGTGAGTTTAATAATTCTACTACTTTTTGTATATCGCTTAATAATCCTACACATCAAAAACAAGTCTGAAATGACTGAGTTAATTGGAGATTTAATCATTGAAAAGGATAAACAAGTTTTAATATCCAAAATTAAAACTCAAGAAGACACTATGGATAAAATCTCTAAAGAAATTCATGATAACATTAACCAGGTATTAGCCTTATCAAAATTAAACTTAGATATTGCAATAATGGAAAATAATCAAATAAATAATAATCTTAAACTATCCCAAGATTTCTTAATTCGAGGCATAGTGGAATTAAACAATATTTCAAAAGGTTTAGGTGCAGATTTTATTAAGGAGACTGGTTTACTGCGAAGTATGGAGATTGAATGCGAGAGAATAAATTCAATGAATAGAACTCAAATTTACGTTTATACAGATGGTGATTTTGTAAGGCCTGGTGAGGAAGTCGAAATTGTTCTTTATAGGATTTTTCAAGAAGTAATAAAAAATGCAATGTTACACGGCAAGGCATCTGAGGTCGAAATTAAAATTAAATGCAGAGGCCATCTTATTGAATGTTCCTTTAAGGACAATGGAATTGGATTTGAATTAGATAATTATAATTCACCAAATAATCTACATTCCGGATTAAAAAACATAAAAAAAAGAATTTCTGCGTTAGATGGAGATTTGGAAATCAAATCAATTATAGGAACTGGTACAAACATTGTTGTTAAGGTGCCAACTAATATTTTATAATATTTTACTAATCAATAATCTTATTTCTCATTCCATACATAATTAATCCTGCAATAGTTTTGGCCCCTACCTTGGACTTCATATTCTGACGAATTGTTTCAATTGTCCTTGGGCTTAAAAATACTTCCTTTGATATCTCTTCTGTCGTTTTGTCTTCTGCCAAAAGTTTTAAAATCCGAACCTCTTTCTCTGAAAATTTTATGGGATTTGGATAAAATTGTCTGACTGCTTTTTTAGTTTGAAGCTTTGATAATACTGCTTTATTTACTAAGTCATTAAAATAGAAATCTTCATTCATACAAGCTAAAATTGCTTGATATATCTCTTCAGGATCGGTGGTTTTTGTCAAATATGCATTTGCACCTAGTTCCATCATCTTACTGATCATTTCCTGATCATCATACATCGTAAGAACAATGATTCTCACATCATCATACTCTTTACGTAATAAACCAATCGCATTTACACCATCCATTTCTGGCATCCTAATATCCATTAATAAGACATCAGGCTTTTTTAACTGCATCTTGTGCATAAGATCCTTCCCATCTTCTGCTTCCCATAATATTTTGAGATAATCTTTGTCTTTAAGGGCCATACGAATACCGTCCCTAAAAATCTTATGGTCATCTGCAATACTAATCTTGATACTTAACTCAGTACTCATAGGTATAGGCAGTTTTTTAGGATCTTCTTTTGGTTCATTTAACGCAAATAAGGACATTCTCGTATTTCCACGCGAAAATTTCACTTTTCCGGAAACAAATAAATAGCATCAATAAGAATGGACTGGGAAAATTACTATCGTAAAACTAACCGCTAAAATGGTATTAAAGAAGAAGTTAGAGCTACTAAAAACTTATTATTTATACCCAGAAACCATTATGAAAAAAATAATTCATGCTGAAATTCAATTTCATTGACCGTATTTTTACTATATTTATATAGTAGTTTTACTAAATTTTAGTTCGTATGTTTACGAAATAAATCTTCGTAAATGCACTAGGGCATTGAATTTTAGTCAATTTATAACAATTTCCTGATGATAAGCCCTATTGATACTGGTTTTTTTTTGCGGGTTATTCACATTCTGAAAACCAAACCCTTCTTACTAAAACTTACTATTATGACTCAAAATGAAATTTTGACCGCTAACCTGGCAGCTGTTGGAGAAGATATTGGCCAAGAGCTGGGCGCCAAAATGGTTAAGGATTTCCAGGATAACAATCCAAATGAAACAGAGTGGTTTTATGCTGGTCGTAACATTTTAGACAAAATTCTTTCTCAACCTGGTTGCGTAGGAATTCGAATGTACAATGCTATTGATGAAGATGGCAATAAAACCCTGGTATTTGTTGGTATTGATGCACAGGAAAATATTATTGTTGAATACACTACTATTTCTACGGAAGGTCAATTAACCAAAGAAAAGGGTATTGTAGCCGATCGAATTAATAGACCTGGTACCAAAGAAACTGGGATTACTCTTGATTGGTGGGCTTAATTAGTCATTTGTATTTTATTAACTCATTGGTATTGCTATATTTGGGATATCAATCCCATGAATAGTATTCTATTTTACGGAACATATTTAACAAGTTTTATACCCTTACTGGTATTTGTTATTTTCTTTAAAAGAAATAATAATCAACCAGTAAGGGTTATTGCATTATACCAGTTTTATTCAATTCTTAATGACATCCTTATAACTTTTGTAAAAAACAAGCAAAATTCAAACAGTCTTCATGTTGAATCTATTCTCTCATCATTATTTACAACTGTAGAATTCTTATTCTTTAGTGCCTTTTTCCTACTCATAATTAAAAATAAATCCAATAGAAAGGCTATCTATTTTGGAATATCAATCTTTCTGATAGTTTCTCTTATTGATTTCTTCTTTTTATTTAAGGGAACTCAAAATCAGAACATATTTAGCACAATTCCAATTAGTATCAGTGCTATTACGTTAATAATATTCAGTATTTTATATTTATTTGAGCAGATTCAAAATCCAGAAGTTTCATTCATTTACAGTAAATCTAATTTTTGGATTGTAGTAGGTATAATGCTCTATTTTGCTGGAACCTTCTTTTTATTCCTTCAATTTTCCGAGCTCTCTTCACAAGAACAATACAGCTACTGGATTATCAATTGGGTATGCATAATCTTAAAAAACATTCTATTCTCTATTGCATTTTATTTACCCAAAGAAAACCCTTACCATATTGAAAATGAAATAAAAACAGAATTTTCCTTATTCAAAGAACTTGACTAACTAACCCAAACCCTAGCCCATAAAATGTTTTTTTTACAGGTAAGTAACCAAAATGCCAATGTTTCGATAGTGCTGTTTTTTGGCACAATTGGAATGCTGGCACTGACGATCGGATTGATCGTCTTTATCATTTTCCACCAAAGGAAGGTGATCAGGTACCAGATGACCCTGCAAAAAATGGAGCATGAACAGCAGAAAATGCTCTTAAATGCATCTATACGGCTTCAGGAAGAAGAAAGACAAAGAATTGCCGCCGATTTACATGATGATGCGGGTCCACTCCTTGCAACTGCCAGACTCTATCTCAACGAAAATCTCGTTAATCTCGATAAAACAACCCAATTACAAAGTATTTATAATGCCAAACAGATCATTGACGACACTATTCAACTGATCAGGAACATTTCTCATAGCCTGATGCCACCTACCCTTAAAAACTTTGGACTTGAATCGGCTGTAAATGATCTATTTCAAAAAATAAGCGGATCCGGATCTATCAATGCAAGTTGTCGATTCCATGATTACCGGGAACGCCTCGCAACAGATAACGAGCTTATAGTATTCAGGGTTATACAGGAACTTATAAATAACATTCTCAAGCATAGTAATGCCAGTTTCATTCATTTAACTCAGAACATGAATGGAAACAAATTCTATATCCGAATGCATCATGATGGAAAAGGAATAACCCAGGCTGATTTCGAACGTATGAATTATAGTTCTGCCGGACTTGGACTTAAAAACATTCAAAGCAGGTTAAAAGTATTACAGGGACGGATATTCTTTGAAAAGGATCCATCCCAAACCTATTACAAAGTAACTATTGAACTTAACAAGGAGGATAATTCCTTGCAGCCTTAGCGGGGAATCTGTACTTTTAGGAGCCGAACTGCACGATACCTATGAGAGTAATCAAAGTAGCCATTGCTGATGACCACAAAATCTTCCGGAAAGGTGTTATACTCTCACTCCGCACTTTTACCAATATAAAATTCGTTCAGGAAGCAGAAAATGGCCAGGAACTTATTGAAGGACTTACAAAATCAGAACCCGATGTGATCCTAATGGATCTGCGTATGCCTCAAAAAGATGGTATTGAAAGCACAAAATATATTGCTAAACAATTCCCCCACATCCATATTGTAGTTCTAACCATGTTCGAAGATGAACGTTTCGTAAGCCACCTTATGGAAATTGGAGCAAATGGTTACTTGCTCAAAAGTGCTGATCCGTCAGAAATCAGGAGAGCTATCATGGAAGTTGCAGAAAAAGGGTATTATTTAAACAACTTCGTAAACCGCATACTGCTTAAAAAATCGCATTCCAAACAAAAGGTAGTTCCATCGCTTAGTAGTGAAATTACCCTGACAGAAAGGGAGAGAGATGTAATAAAATATATCTGCATGGAGTTTACTGCACAGGAAATTGCTCAGAAAATGGAAGTTAGTCCTCGTACAGTAGAAGCAATCAAAGACCGTTTAATGGAAAAATTCGGGACAAAAAATACTGCGGGACTAGTCTTCTATGCGGTAAAGAACAACCTGATCGATTAGAGTGCCATTTCAAGCACGTTCTCATCTATGATGAGCCTTCCTGCCGTCTTAGCTTTTATCTCTTCAACAGTTACGCCTGGAGCCCTTTCTATTAATTTAAAGCCATCTGGAGTAATGTCAAGCACTCCAAGCTCAGTTACTACTTTTTTTACACAACCCACTCCTGTTAAAGGAAGAGAACATGAGGGCAGCAGCTTCGATTCCCCTTTTGGATTAGTATGCATCATAGCAACAATAATATTTCTTGCGCTGGCCACCAGATCCATTGCGCCTCCCATACCTTTCACCATCTTTCCCGGGATCTTCCAATTGGCAATATCACCTGAATCACTCACTTCCATTGCACCCAATACCGTCAAATCAACCTTGCCGGCCCGAATCATTCCAAAGCTTTCTGCGCTATCAAAAAAGGCTCCACCTGGTAAAATAGTAACCGTTTCCTTCCCAGCGTTAATAAGATCAGCATCTATTTCCTCCTCTTTTGGATATGGCCCCATACCCAGCATACCATTCTCGCTTTGCAACATAATATGCATTCCTTCGGGTATATAATTAGCTACCAGGGTTGGAATACCGATTCCCAGATTTACATACATCCCATCCCTCAATTCTTGTGCAATCCGCCGGGCAATTCCAAATTTATCCAAGGCCATAATTTAATTATTTAGTATATGCTGAAAATAAGGAGTCTTCTTTTTATGCTCGAGGGTTGATTGAAAGAATTCCCCTAATAATGGATTGATATCCTCAAGTGATTTAAAGTTTCTTTCCACTGTTTCTATAGCTTTGATCACACCCGCAGCATCATAACCATAATAAGATAATGCGTTTTCCTCCTGGTGCTTTCTATCCTCGTTAAAATCCATAATATCATCCAGAAGCAGAAAGGATGGAACTAACAAGTACCAATACCCTATAACTTTTTTAATCAGATCCGTTGGAGCCTGATTAACACATAGCAAATAAAGTAAAGCATCTCCCCTGTTCAATGCGCTGTTTTCCAGACCCAGATTGCCGGTTGCTTTCAGAGGTTCCACCTTAAAATATTCCCTGAGGTCATTCATTAGCCACGTATGCTTAGCCAAAGGCTCAATCATAGTCTGTATTGCCGCGATCTGATCCGTAAAACTTATTTCTCCGAATTCAAACTTTGCTGCATAATCCAGAATTTTTTCCATAATACTCACATAGGAGGGGTCAAGAATATCCTCCTTAGCCATGCCAGCTCTGAACTGGAGATCGAAAAAAAGAGGAATGAAAAGGTAGCCGGTTCCTCTTGCTATATAGAGATATCTTCCTTTCCAGTAACGATTATCTTTTGGCACATTGCGATCAACAAAAAAAGCTGCAATTTCCGGATCAACCCCCATTCCTCCAATCAGTTGTTGTTTACTAGTAAACATATTTCAAGGATATTATTATTCAGGTCTGCTTAATTGCACTGTCTTTTTCTCAATACGCTTTTCATATCCGGAAGCCTGGAAAATACGATGTACATAAATTCCTGGTACATGAATCATATCCGGATCCAATTCACCCGGCTCCACTAATTCTTCCACTTCCGCAATTGTTATTCTCCCCGCCTTAGCCATGGAAGTTGAAAAATTCCTGGTAGTCTTTCTAAAAAGAAGATTTCCAAAACGATCGCCTTTCCATGCTTTGACAATTGCAAAATCAGCATACAATGCTTCTTCCATAAGGTAATGCTTACCATTGAAAACCCTTATCTCTTTCCCTTCAGCAATTTCAGTTCCATAACCTGCCGGTGTAAAGAATGCAGGAATACCCATACCCGCCATTTGAATGCGGGTGGCCAAAGTGCCTTGTGGAATAAGATCAACCTCTAATTCGCCATTTAATAACTGCCGTTCAAATTCAGCGTTTTCACCCACATAAGAACTCATCATCTTCCTTATCTGCCGGGTCTTTAATAATAATCCCAGACCAAAGTCATCTACCCCTGCATTATTTGAAATACATGTCAAACCGTTTATACCCTTTTTTACCAGAGCATTAATACAGGATTCAGGTATACCACAAAGGCCGAATCCTCCCAACATAATAGTAGCATTATCCTGAATATCAGCAATTGCCTCATTAGCAGAAAAAAATACTTTATTCATAAGATTTAATTCAATTCAATAGCCCTGGCCGCAGAATCAGGAAGAGATTTTGATGGATTCATTATCTGAAGGCGCCGCCTGGTGGCAAGTGCCTCCACAGAATCAAAAACAACTTTTAACTCACCGGGATGACCAAGATAATATTTATAACTATCTGAGAATGTTTTGAAATCTATTTTATGAAGCCGGAAAACCTGGTCATACTTTTCTGACCTGTTTACACTCAAATCGTAAGTTGTATCCTTCCCTTTCATCTGCATTGTGAATTCATCCGTCAGCATAAGATCATACACTATTGGCACGATCTGTTTATTTGATAAAACGATCTGCTCTTCTCTTTTTTCCTTGCAGGCGTTCAAAAAGAAAATGGTCAGGATAACTAAAACACAAGCATTCCTCATTTCAATTCCTGTTTGTAGGTATTGGCATTGGTAATATCAAGTCTCGATAATATATCAAGGGCTGCCGATTTTTCATCCGGGGGAGATTTACGAAACATCTTTGCTAATTCGGTTGTTCTTCCCTGAAAGAAAAAAGGAATGATCATTGAATTTGGAATATCACTATTTAAAGTATTCAATTGCTGTAAAGAAGTCAATACTGCTTTCCTGGCTTCAAATTCCTTTTCATAAAATTGATCCAGACCCAACCGAAAATATCCATAAATGGCATCATGCACCATTGTATATCTATTTCCTGTTAGATTTTCCATTAACCAATACCTGTTTCTTTGTCCATCAAAAGCCTTCCACCCAATTATATCCCGACTATCAGGTGCGTTATTAACTATATTCTGGGCTTTAATAAAGTACTGATCTCCTCCTCTTAAGGCAAACGAATCTCCATCCATCCCCAAAATTATATTTGCATAGAAAGCGAGTACTGCTGTAAGATTGGAAACCAGCGGGTCATTACCGCTTACTCTGTTCTCATTGAATTCAAGTTGTTGAAACTCCACATACCTGAACAATAGATTTTCGTCAATGAAATTAACCAGGGGAGAAACGTAAGCAGCATTATATACTGGTCGCGCAGCCTGTATAGTAAGTGTAGCCTGAAATACATTCCCATCCTTTGCATCCAGGATATTAATAAGAAAATTACAAGCGATCTTTTCGTTTTGCTGATAGGTATCCCGTGACCATTTTCTATTATTAAGAAAATTATTCAGGGCATTTTGTAAGGTTGTAAATATTTTTCTATCCACCTGGCTGCCTACCTGGTTGGCCATTACCACCACTTTTGCCTGTAACTCCTGGGCCTTTACAGACATCAGCGAGAAGACACAAACAATCATTATAATTAGTTTCTTAGATCCCATTTTTCTCTATTATAAGATCAACAATATCACTAGCTACTTCCGCTTTCGATTTTTGAGGGAAGGCCCATTCTCCCCCTTCTTTGTCAAAAATTGTCACCTTATTGGTATCATAACCAAAACCCGCACCGGCATCATTCAGGGAGTTCAGAACAATCATATCTGCGTTTTTGGATTTGAGCTTTCCCAGTGCGTATTGTTTTTCATTATTTGTTTCTAATGCAAAACCTACAAGGTACTGTCCATCCCTTTTTTGCTTTCCAAGCTCTTTCAGGATATCCCGTGTTTTCTTTAGCTGTATGGTCATCTCCCCATTTTCCTTTTTAATCTTTTCAACTGCAGTTTCAACAGGCGTGTAATCTGCAACCGCTGCGGCCATAATTGCGATATCGGAACCAGAAAACAAACCCATGCATGCCTGGTACATTTCTTCTGCTGTCTTTACTTTTGTGACATCTATTCCACCTAATTCCGGAATTTCAACGCCGGGCCCCATAACTAAGTTTACATCTGCTCCACGTGATGCCAACTCTGATGCCAGTGCAATCCCCATTTTACCTGAAGAATGGTTGCCAATAAACCTTACCGGATCAATAGGCTCGAAAGTGGGACCTGCAGATACAAGTACCTTTTTCCCCCATAAAGAATTTCTTTCCATTTTACGCAGATGGGAAGCCTGATCAAAATACTTGTTAATACGTGCCAATATCTCTTCCGGCTCCGCCATTCTTCCCATCCCAAAGAGTCCACTGGCCAATTCGCCTTTTTCAGCAGGAATGATTTTATTCCCATAATCTTGCAAAAGGGAGAGATTTCGCTTTGTAGTTGGGTGATTCCACATATCATCATCCATAGCTGGAGCAACCCAAACCGGACATGTAGCTGAAAGATATACGGCTAAAAGTAGGTTATCACATAAGCCACCTGCCATTTTTGCAAGGGTATTACAACTTAACGGAGCAATAAGCATCAGATCAGCCCATCTCCCCAACATAACATGATTTACCCAGGCATTCTCATCAAACATTTCAATGCCAACAGGATTTTTGGAAAGTGTTGATAAGGTGAGCGGTGTAATAAAATCGCGGGCAGCAGGAGTCATCAATACCTTCACTTCTGCACCACTCCTAATAAGTAGGCGTAAAAGGGTTATGGATTTGTAAGCAGCAATACTGCCTGAAATGCCCAGCAGAATTTTCTTTCCGTGCAACATGAATTAAAATTAGCGTTTTTCCCTCAGGAGCTAAAAAAAGAAGGTGCCTGACATATAAATATCAGGCACCATGGAAATCTTATTGGGTATGTTAATGGGATCAGCTGAATAGTTTATCCTCATTTTTCCTATAATAAATTTTTTCCTCCATGAACTCCTGTGTAGCGAGGAGTGCAGGGTTAGGCATACGTTCATAAGCCCTTGATATCTCAATCTGTTCCTTATTTTCATGGATCTCTTCGAGACTATCAGTATGTGTTGCGAACTCTTCAAGTTTATTGTGAAGTTCTTCTTTTAATGCAATGTTTATCTGATTTGCCCGCTTAGCAATAACAGCAATTGACTCATACAGGTTACCAGTTTTGCCCTTGATTTCTAACAGGTTCTTTGCCTCGGCTACATTACTGGTGTTGGAACTAAGCTGACGTCTTAACTTGCTCATTTTTGATTGCTTTAATATTGTTTTGCGATAAATTTAGGTAATTTTCTACATCCTTACGGAGTTCACTTTCCGGGAACCGATCGTTGAACTCGTTGCATTCTTCTACAACCTTTTCAAAGCGTTCGGCTTTTTTCTCATCAATACTCAATGTGGCATACTCAAAATATGAGCGTATTACATTTAGTTTATATGAATCACTTTTGTCTGAATCAGGATAATTGTCCATTAGATTGGCAAAGGCAATTGCTGCAGCCTTAAACTGGCCAAGGTTGTAATATAATTCAGCACTTTTCAATTCCTTGGTTTCAAGCTTAACCCTTAGCTTATCAATAATTTCACTTGCTTCCTTATTTTTTTCAGAACCCGGGTGAGTGTTAATGAAGGCCTGCATAAGCCCAATGGCTTTTTGAGAATTAGTTTGATCCAGCTCAACTTTAGGGGATTGCCTATAATAAGTATAAGCCCGCATATATTCCATTTCCTCAGCACGCTTACTGGTCGGAAATACTTCGGTAAAACCTTTAAAGAGATTCTCGGCATTAAGGTAATCCCTCATATAATAAGCGCAATAGGCAAACTTGTAATACACATCTTCAAACTTCTCATTGCCTTTTAATAAGGGAAAAAGCTCCTCGTAAAGCTGCTGGGCAAGATGATATTTTTTCTTAGCATAATACTGATCGGCCATCCGTAGTTTATAATCATAGTCGGTGCTTTTTTGCACTTTTGCAAATTTGGAACAACCTAATCCGGAAAGGGCAATAACTAATACTAATAGGAATACTCTCATAAAGGGCCTGCAAAGTTAACTGATTTTCCAAATATAAAAAAACCCCGCCGAAGCGGGGCTTAATTATCTCAAAATTAACCTTTTATCCTTTCCTTCTCAGGTTCGGGTGAGGTGCAGGTACCGCATTTGGTCCTTCTTCAGTGGTACCATCTCGCAGATCTACAGTATTCGCATCTCCACCACCTTCGCCATATTTGAAGATGAAACGGTCAGCACTAATACCTTCTTTCTCTACGAAATAGTTAATCACAGCATTTACACGATCCCAGCTTAGCTGCTGTGCAGACTTGCTTGACTCACCATATCCGATTACCGCAATCTTACAATTTGGGTTGTTCCTGATCTTCTCAGCAACACTTGCAAGTACAGCTTTAGCGTCATTATTCAATGTAACGGTACGTCCTGTGAAACTAATGCTTGGAAGATCACCTATGTTACAAGCTGATTTCGGTGCAAAACCACCTTCACGCAGCTCTTTACAACAAGCAGGCTCCGGACATTTACCAATGCCATCAGCATCAACAGGCTGACATTGTGTTGGTGTAATGAGTTCCTTATCTTTAAAGTCAGGCACACCATCGCCATCTGTATCCTTACTTACACCATGACTGTCAACAGGCGCTCCTTGTGGAGTATTTGGCTCAAGATCAAACTGGTCAGTTACACCATCCCCATCAGCATCGTCAAGAATTGGCTTTGGAAGCTTCATGTGCTTTGGAGCATTGAGTTCCTGGTAAGCATAATCGAGAGGATTCAACCAATATAAAGGCTCAGTACGCTTGCTACCCAGATTCATATTGATACCGAGGGAAAGCATATTATAAGTATCGTAATCCCGGGTTAAAACTGCATCACCTGCGGCTGATTCCTGCCAACGCTGACCATCGAGAAGATCATCCTTGGTCATAGTGATTTTTTCCTCCAATGCAATGTTGAAACGCTCATTCAGTTTGTAAGCAATTCCGAAACCCACATTATAAACAGGACGGAAAGTTTTACCACCGATTTTTGCACGGGCATCATCATATCCCTCTGCATCTGTTTCGTAACTATCATCCATCATGTCACGCAGTGCTTTCTTTGTATCCTTACGATTTTTGTAAACACCTCCATCAATACCGCTAAAGTCATATTTGGAATCTCCATTAAGAGCGTTCACCTTAGTATCGTAGATCATTCCACCAAAACCTGCAATAGCATAAAGGTTCAGGTTAGATTTTGCCTTATGAAAGCGAATGTTTGTTAAGGTAAAGATACCCTGGAGTGTCAGATCCTGAATATTCGTTTTGTAGTTATAATAGATCTGCTCACCTCCCGTGAGTTGCCCGTCAGAGCCCCTCCGCCGGGGAAGATATCCATTGTCTGTCCAAGCATTGTTTTTCTGGTAGTTGGTAGCAGAAGACCAGTGAAGCCCCTTCCCAATTCCATAATTATACTCCAACCTCATAGAAAGAACATACCCAAGTGCTTTCCTGACATGAGCGCCAAAGCCAAGTTGTGGCCAAACTGCAGGTACATCTCCACTAACACCGAAAGCTCCTACCTTCAAACCTACTTCCCACTGGTTACGTGGTTTTGCAGGGAAAGGATAGGTGTTGTTCATGAACTCATTGTGCTGGGGTAAACTTTTACGGGGGATAAGAGAAGAGTCTTGCACATCATAACTCGTTCCAATCTGGGCAAACGAGCTAGACGCAAACATGCACAATAATCCAAGAAGTGCAGTGTATTTTTTGCTTGACATAATCGAATTTTATAAGTAATGGTTAAAGAATTGACAGGATACGTTATTCCAAAATAAGCACAAAAATATCAATTGGCACGTAAATACCAAATATTTTCAATATCTAAAATTGATTTAACCTCAACAGAATCAATAATTAGACCATCCTAAACTTAGGTTTGCTGCTTGGAAATGAAAGGCATTGTAGTAATTTGGCCGGGTTATACCCAAGCATGAAATTATCACAATCAGTAATAAACGCAGAACTGGAACTGTTCGAAAGCCGATTTAAGGACGCTGTCAAGAGTAAGGTCCCAATGCTGGACCGGATTACAAGCTTTATTGTAAAGCGGAAAGGAAAACAACTCAGGCCAATGTTCGTATTACTCACGGCCAAGCTCTGCGGCGGCATTACTGAAACAACTTACCGTGCAGCTTCCCTGGTTGAACTGCTCCATACTGCCACACTCGTACATGATGATGTGGTTGATGAATCTATGGAGCGCCGGGGCTTTTTCTCTACATATGCTCTGTGGAAAGCTAAAGTTTCTGTTCTCATAGGGGATTATCTGTTGGCTAAGGGACTTTTGCTTTCCCTTGATAATAATGATTTCAGGGTATTGCAACTTCTATCAGAAGCAGTAAGGAGAATGAGCGAAGGTGAATTACTGCAAATAGAAAAGTCCCGCACCTTAAATCTTGAGGAACCGGTTTACTTTGAGATAATAAGTAATAAAACTGCTTCGCTGCTTGCTTCTGCCTGTGCGGCTGGAGCATTTTCAGCAAAAGGAGATGAGTCACATGCAGAAACAATGCGAAATTTTGGCGAGAAAGTGGGCATTGCCTTTCAAATAAAGGATGATCTTTTCGATTATGGAACTGCGGATGTAGGCAAACCGACCGGAAACGATATAAAGGAAAAGAAACTTACCTTACCTTTAATTTATACACTCAACCAGGTTGATAAAAACACCCGCCGTAGAATAATAAATGTCATTAAAAATGACAACAAAAACCCCAAAAAAGTTCGTGAAATCATAGGAATGGTGACTGACGCCGGCGGAATCAGGTACGCCACTGAAAAAATGAATACTTACCGGGATGAAGCAATGGCCTTATTGTACCAATTCCCGGAAAACGAAACCAGGAACGCATTAGAGGAACTTGTACGGTTCACTACCGACCGAAAATTCTAAAACACGGGCATGGAGAAGAGATGGAAATTGTTGGAAGCGAATCCAACCCTCATTAACGACCTTCAGGATAAACTAGGGATACACAGCACTATTTGCAAATTATTGGTGCAAAGGGGAATTATTGATTTCAACTCGGCAAAAGAGTTTTTCAGGCCTGAGCTTTCTCACATGCATGACCCGTTTTTAATGAAGGATATGCAAAAGGCAGTGGATAGGATCATTGCTGCCATGCAAAACAGGGAACGTATCATGGTTTACGGAGATTATGATGTTGATGGCACAACAGCAGTTGCTTCTGTATTTCAGTTTCTTCAGCAGGTATACGAATCAGACCGGGTCGATTACTATATCCCACATCGTTATAAAGAAGGTTATGGCGTCTCAAAAAAAGGAATTGATCATGCTCATGATAGTGGCACATCACTGATCATTTCACTTGATTGCGGAATCAAATCAACTGACCTTATCAAGTATGCATTGGACCAGGGCATCGAATTTATTATTTGTGACCATCACATGCCCGACCCCATACTACCCCCCGCAATAGCAATACTGAACCCCAAACAGATTGATTGCCCTTATCCTTATAAAGAACTTTGTGGTGCTGGTGTGGGATTAAAATTAATCAGCGCCCTCTGCAAGCAACTAAGTATGAGTGATGAATATTACCTTCGTTACCTCGACCTGGTAGTTACAGCCATTGCTGCAGACATAGTTCCGATAACAGGAGAGAATAGAGTTTTGGCCCATTTCGGTCTTAAACGTGTAAATGAAAATCCTTCCCCGGGAATTAAGGCACTCATTGATCTTGCCAAACTGGGTGATCAAAACTTACAGATTAATAATTTAATTTTTGTAATAGCCCCCAGGGTAAATGCAGCCGGTCGGATGGATGATGCCAAGCTAGCAGTACAACTCTTTATTGAAAAAGACCAGGCAAAAGCAACTGCTTTTGCCAACATGCTTCATTCGCATAATGACGACCGTAAGGAAGCGGATCTGTCCATTACTGTTGAAGCACTGGAAATGATTGAAAAGGATATCCGCAGATCAGAAAGAAAATCCACCTTTGTTTTCCAGCCTCACTGGCACAAAGGCGTGGTTGGTATAGTTGCGTCACGTCTTATCGATCGCTATTACCGTCCTACAGTTGTACTAACACAAAGTGGCGACGTTGTTGCAGGGAGTGCCAGAAGTGTTGCAGGATTTAACCTATATGAAGCAATACATGCATGCCGTGATCACCTGATTGGATATGGTGGTCACTTTGCAGCTGCCGGTATGACACTGCATCCTGAACAGGTCAGTGCTTTTTGTGAGAAATTCGAAGAAGTGGTAGCAGCATCAATAAGTATGGAACAGCTTGTGCCCGAAATGATAATTGATGCGGAAGTGAAATTTTCAGATTTAAAGCCCTCATTCTACAATATTATTCGCCAAATGGAGCCCTTTGGTCCGGATAATTCCAAACCATTATGGCTGGCAAAAAATGTGAAGGATAACGGATGGTCTAAAATAGTTAAAGATCAACATATAAAATTCAGTGTCAGTCAGGGCAATATTATCTTTAATGGAATAGGATTTGGCATGGCCCCTAAATTTTCCCTCCTTGCCGGCGGCGATTATGTAGACATAGTTTTTGCCCTCGAAGAAAATGAATGGAATGGGAACAAACATTTACAATTGAGGGTCTACGATATGAGAAAGGCAGAAAATCAATGAAGCCACCCTAAGGGTAGCTTCATCAATAAATATCAACTTAACAATATCAGTTTATACTTCAGTACCGGCAACTTCTTTCTTAGCCATCAAATCAACGCTTCTTTCAATAAAAGTTGTCAACGCCGCACCTTTTAATAATCCTTGTGATAATAATGCAAGATCTGCAAGATTACGGACCAATTTTTCCTGTGTACCGGAATCATTCTGTGTTAGTATCTGTTGATAAATAGAATGATTACCATTTATAGTAAGCGTCACTTCATCCGGCATATTTGCATAAAAACTGCCCATGGGACCACTGACTGCTGCCATATCTTTCATACGTCGCATAAATTCAGGTCTGGTTGCCACAACTGGTGGCGCTTCAGGACTCAGGCCTTTTACCTCAACAGTAAGATGTAATCCTGCAGGTTGCTGTTCAAACAATTTGCGCAACTGTTCTTCCTGCTCCTTATTCAAAACAGAATCACTGCTCTCCTGCTTATCAATCAGATTGTCAGCAATATCTGCATCAACTCTAACAAAATGGACATCACTCCATTTCATTTCCATCTGATTGATGAAAGCTGCATCCACAATTGTTTCCAGTTTAACTACCTTATACCCCTTGTTGGTTGCTCCTTTAATGAAAGCATCTTGTTGAATATTATCTGTTGCATAAAGTATGACTTGCTTCCCTTCCTTATTTTTCTGCAATGCTGAAGTTGAAGCCTTGTACTCTTCCAATGTATAAAAATGATTGTCGGTAGCATCCTGCATCACATGGAATTTTTCCGCTTTCTCCAGGAATTTATCATCCGTCATCATTCCATATTTCACAAACAAGCCCAGACTTTCCCATTTCTCCTCAAATTCCTTTCGATCCTTATTAAAGATTTCCTCAAGCTTATCAGCAACCTTCTTGGTTATATGGTTATTAATCTTCCTCACATTGGGGTCGCCCTGTAAATAACTTCTGCTTACATTCAGTGGAATATCCGGACTATCAATTACGCCTTGCAGCAACATCAAAAACTCCGGAACAATGTCTTTTACTTCATCAGTTACAAATACCTGGTTACTATATAGCTGAATTTTATCTTTCTGGATTTCGAAACTCTGTTTGATACGGGGAAAATAAAGAATACCGGTTAGATTAAATGGATAATCAACATTGAGATGGATCCAAAACAGAGGAGCTTCGTTGTAGGGATATAGCTCTTTATAAAAATTCTGGTAGTCTTCTGTTGATAGTTCGGAGGGTTTGCGGGTCCAGGCCGGAGTAGGATTATTGATCTGCTCACCTTCAAAGAAAATTGGTACGGGAAGGAAGCGGCAGAATCGGTTCAGCACGCTCTTAATCCTTTCTGCTTCAAGAAATTCTTTGCTCTCCTCATTTATAAAAAGCACAATATCGGTTCCCCGCTCATTTTTCGTTGTCTCTTCCAACTGGTATTCAGGACTTCCATCACATTCCCATTTTACAGCTGGCGAATCCTTAAAACTTTTTGTTATAATCTCCACTTTGTCGCTCACCATAAAAGACGAATAAAAGCCCAGTCCAAAATGGCCGATAATGTTATTCTCGTTCTGCCCTTTGTATTTATTAAGAAATTCCTCGGCTCCCGAAAAAGCAACCTGGTTGATGTATTTGTCAACTTCCTCCGAAGTCATGCCGACTCCCTTATCTGAGATCGTCAAAGTTTTGGCAGTCGCGTCAAGGGTAACTGAAATTGAAAGGTCACCTATCTCCCCTTTTGCTTCTCCTATAGAAGAAAGCGTCTTTAATTTCTGGGTGGCATCTACTGCATTACTTATAAGCTCCCTCAGGAATATATCATGTTCACTGTAAAGAAATTTTTTAATAATGGGGAAAATATTCTCCGTTTGTACTCTGATACTACCTTTTTGCATATAGTCGATTTTACCTGTTAATGGTATAACCCGGGCATCAAATGAAGTGCCATAGGCCTGCAACCATCAAAAAACAGCAATTTTGTCAGAATCCTTTGATATTTAGCTGACATTAAGTGGAAGCTCGTTAGATTCGGCATAGTATTTTCAATTCATAAGCTTCAGATAATCAATTGAAAGTAGTAAAACTTTATCCAGGACGCCTGCCCCGATGGGTTAAATGGGTGTTGTGGAGCTTGTTGGCTTTATTCCTGGTCATTTTGACCGGGCTTCTTGCTTTACAAACAAATCCCGTTCAGCAATATCTGCAGATCAAAACGGAAAAATTCCTGGAAAAAAAGCTGGGTACTAATGTCAACATAGGAAAACTTCGGATTTCAGGTTTCTCGCAAATGACTCTGGAGACTTTCACCATCTTCGACCAACAAGAGAATTTATTGGCTTTCAGCGATACATTAAGAATTCGATTTCAGCTTGCTCCGGTATTACAAAATAATTTGGTTATAAATGACATTGATTGGCAAAATCTGTTGATAAATGTTTACACTTTACCAGATGAAAGATTAAGTTATCAATTCATAATTGACAGTCTGGCCGAAAAACCCACGGGTAAAGTAGTGGATCAATCTGACAGCAGTTCTTCAACTTCTCTTCAGTTTCAGGTGGGAAAATTAAAGCTCAGAGACCTTAAGCTCAGCTACTTTGATACGAAAGGGGGACTTGCATCAGTTATCAGTATAGGTGATCTCCTGGTAATTACTGACAGGATGGATGTTGCCACTGGCATCTATGATTTGCGGGAGGTAAAAATTGGGAAGCTAAATGGATTTTATACAAAAAAACATATCACCCAGAAACCTTTGTTTGAACCTGTGGACTCCGTTGCAGGCGCCCTTCGTCTAAACTCAAAATCATTGTTAATCGCACAATCAAGTTTTCAATATAACGATGAAAGCAATGGTATAAAAACCGGATGGAACTTGCCACGTGCATCATTCAGATTATTTTCTTTTGATCTTAACCGGCAGGAGATTAATGCTGGCTTTATTGAATTAAATCACCCCTCGGGATATGTTCACAGGGATGCAAGGAAAGACTCTGTAAGTACTGCTTCCGGTGCATCCTGGAAAGTATTATCACCTGTACTGGATATGAGAGGTGGAAAATTTAATTTTGTGGATGTCCAAGGAAAACCGTCAGGTTATATAAATGCATTTGAACCATCAAATTTTTATTTTAGTCCACTTAACGCCATCATCCGCAACCTGACCTATACAGATACCCTCATTACAGGCAGGATTCAGAAGTTGGAACTTATAGAAAAATCTGGTTTTACCATAAGGAGAGCTAACGGAGATTTTTCATATAGTGATTCAGAGATATGGCTAAATAATCTTTTCCTTGAAACCAAGGGCAGCAGAATAGCAAGAATGGTCCAGTTAACTGTGCCTTCGTGGAGTGATAAAAACTATGCTGCTTCCAGTTTTGGTATAAGGGCCAGTCTGCTTTCCACAAAATTGCAACTATCCGAACTACTTTACTTTGTTCCTGAATTCCGGAATGATCGGCGTTACCGAAAAATTTGGGATAAAACTATTGTAGTGAATGGACAGATTAATGGAACGCTGGATAATCTTTTACTAAATGGTTTTTCCTATTCAGATAATGTTGGAAACCGTTTATCAGCCAATGGCAGGGTAAAAAACCTGCAGCAACCAGATCTGCTCTTTGCTGATCTTAATGGTTTAAATATTTCAACTGGCAACAATGCCCTGCGAGCATGGCTACCGGATAAAAGTATTCCTTCTAATGTTTCCCTTCCGGCTGTGATAAATATAAAGGGACGTTTTGCAGGCGGATTAAACGATGCTAACACATCCATAAAACTTAATACCACTTATGGTTTTGCTGAATTTAGTGGCAACCTTAAAAACTATACTGATACTGCGAATAGTAATTATGATATTCTTATCAGCTCTCTTAATATGGATGTGGGAAAATTAATTGGAGACAGCTATCTGGGCCGTATAATCGCCAATGGAAAAATAAAGGGAAAAGGATACAATATTGAAAACCTTACGGCAAATACTTCTGTATTCATTACAAGCGGTTTTTATAAAGGACATAATTATAAGAATATTTTGGTTGATGCAACGCTGGATGGTGGCAATTATACGGCGCAAGTAAAAAGCAACGACCCCGACCTTACAGCAAGCTTCAATCTTTCAGGAAATATCACTGATGGTCTTCCTACAATAAATGGAAAAATGAAGGTGGACAGGGTTGATGTGCAGGCTTTAGGTTTCAGCAAAACACCATTATTGCTTAAGGGTGATTTTGATATAGATCTTAGAAATACGAAACCAAGGCAGTTGGAAGGAGAATTCTTTGCCACCCATCTTCAGGTTTCCGATGGCAGGGAAGTTTATACGCTCGATAGTATTCGTATTATGGCAAAAGCTGCAGACTATATCCAGGATATTAGGTTTGAGAGTCCGTTTGGGTGGGCTACTGCAGTTGGGAATTATGATTACACAAATGTATTCTCCGTCATCAACAAAATTCTTTACAAACATATTCTTCCACTCGAATCACAAAAAACAGACACGGTCGATTCCCAACAGCAAATGGAATTAAATGCTTCAATCACCTGGCCAAGAAACCTGGCTAAAATGCTTCCTCTGCTCGAAATGAAAAAACCTTTGACATTAAAAGGAAAACTCGATACTGATAGTAGTCTCCTGATGGTTCAGGCAACGCAGCCTTTCTTCCGATATGGAGAAATGGCAGTAGACAGCACTGAAGTCCTTTTTGTTACCAATATAGATTCGGTACATATGTTTGCCGGCATAGCCAGTCTTGAACATCCTACAGTTCCTCTGAGAAAAACAAAGTTAGAAGGAGGTGGTACAAACGGCACTATTAATTGGGAGCTTCTTTTAGATGATCGTAATGGCGCCAAGAAATACCAGATTGGTGGAGATATTGCTTTCCTTTCCAAAAGAGATTTCGATATTCATTTTGCTCCCGAAATCTTGTTAAATAAAACAAGTTTTGAAACAGGAACGCCAAATTTTGTCTCTATTAGAAATAATCGTTTAGCTACTGCTGATCTCCAACTCGTTTCAGATTCGCAGAAACTCGTAGTCGCTACTGTTGCGTCAAACGAAAATGGTCTTCCTCCAATTAAGTTGAGTTTTGATGAATTCCGACTTTCAACCTTCAGCGGTTTATTGGAGCGCGATACTGCACTTATATCAGGATTTCTGAATGGTACAGTAAGGTTGTCTAACCTGGCCAGTTCGGTGATCGCCGATGGTGAGGTGAAAATTGACAGTCTGAAGATCAAAAACCATATGATGGGTATTTTAAATGCCAAGATCTCCACACCTGCAGATGGCGTATATGGAATAGATGCAAATCTTGCTGGCAACCAAAATGATGTAGTAATAAAAGCCAGGTATGGTAAGGAGATTGATGCTTCAATCATATTGAATAGCCTTAATCTTGCATCCGCAGAGGCTTTTACAATGGGTGAGGTTACAGCAATGTCAGGTATTACCACCGGCGAATTAAACGTTACAGGCGCAATACTGACACCTCAGGTACGTGGCACACTGAAATTCATGCAGGCAAAAGCAACGGTAAGTTTCTTAAATACCCCGGTTACTATTGATAACGAAGAGATCTTTTTTAATGAGTTGGGCGTGGGATTCCAGGAATTCACATTGAAGGACAGTGTGGGAGGTATGGTAAATATAAATGGTTATGTTCTGACAAAGGATTATTCTGATTTTGAATTTGACCTGGATGTTGATGCGGAAAATTTTATGGCTCTGGGCCCTAAGGCAAACACCGATCAGATCTTTTATGGCCCCGCGTTCATAGACAGCAGAATCAGGATTACTGGAAATATGGACCTTCCGCAGGTTGATATGAATGTAAAATTGCGGGACAAGTCCGAAGTTACTTTCGTAATACCCGATGAAGAACCAGGAATTGCAAACCGGGAAGGTGTAATAATATTTGTTGATAAAGACAATATAGATGACTCTTCCCTGATAACTGTAAAAGATACTATTTCACTTGCGCCAGCAAGGCTTAAAGGATTTGAGTTCTCGGGTAATATTGAGATCACCCCTGCTTCCACGCTCAGATTAGTCGTTGATAAGTTTAATGGAGATTTTATTGAAGCCAAGGGTAATACCAGCCTGAACCTTACAATTGACCAGGGAAATCATATCACTATGACAGGCAGGTATGAGATTGAGTCGGGCAAATATGAAATGAGTTTAAACCAGCTCATTAAGAGAAGCTTTTCTATTGAAAAAGGAAGCAGCATAACCTGGAACGGTGATCTTCTGCGCGCAATAATGGATATCACTGCAAAACATACAGTAAATGCTCCAGCTATTGACCTGGTAGAAGACCAGCTCACAAGTACTACTGCCAATCGCATGCAGTATAAACAAAGAATTCCTGTTGAGATATTTTTGAATATAAAAGATGAACTCTTAAAACCGACCATAAGCTTTAGGCTCGATATGCCTGAAAAAGACCGGAATATTTTCAATGGAAGCGTTTATACCCGATTGAAACAAATCAACAATATCCCTTCAGAAATTAATAAGCAGGTGATGGGATTGCTGGTTCTCCAAACATTTATTTCTGATAATCCCCTTGCAGTATTTAATGACCGGTCCGATGGTGGTATTGCTTTTGCTGCCAAACAAAGTATAAGTAAAATTCTATCACAACAGATTAATAACCTTGCAGATAATATGATCAAGGGAATTGATCTGAATTTTGATCTCCAAACCCGCGAAGACTATGTTACTGGTGCCCGGCAGGAGTCTACCAGTTTAAGTGTTTCGGCCGGCAAAAGTTTGCTTAACGAACGGCTTTATATTTCAATCGGATCTAACGTAGGAATTCTTGGTAACAACCCTCAGGCAGCAAGCGCATTAATTGGAGATGTGATAATCGATTATAAAATAAGTCGGGATGGGCGATATAAACTAAGGGCATACCAGATCAATAAAACGGATGTGATCCTTGAAGGTCAGATCATAGAAACAGGATTATCTATTATGATGGTAATGGATTATAACCGCTTCAATGAGGTTTTTAAGAAAACAAAAAAATTACAGGAAACAGCCAATAGAAAATGAGAGTAACACTAATTATAGTAGTGATATCGGCTATAGTATTCAGCAGTTGCAGTACTGTACGTAGTGTTCCTGAAGGTGACCGGCTTTATAAAGGGAGCAAATTGATTTGGGAAACAAAACGGCCCTCCGATTATCGTATCCTTGAAGCAGGGCTTAATGATAAAATTCGCCCTATCCCCAATAAAAGATTTCTTGGAATGCCTATACGCCTATGGTTTTACAACATGGGGAATAAACCAAGAGGTAAAGGGTTGAATTATTTATTAAGAGAAAAATGGGGAGAGCCACCTGTATTACTAAGTAAGGCCCAACCCACATATACAGCGGAGGTACTTGAGTACTACCTTGAAGACAATGGATTTTTCCAGGCAGGTGTTTCACATGATATAAAATTTCCTGGTAAAAAGAAAGCAATCATTGAATATAAAATAGATCAGGGTCCGCGTTATTCAATCCGATCTGTGTTTTACGAATTAGACAGCAGTCAACTTGGAATTGCCATTCGTGCAACAACTGGCGCGAGCCTTCTGAAACCCGGCGATCAATATAGTCTTCAGATTATAAAAGCGGAAAGGGAAAGAATCAATTCATTGGTAAAGGAAAAGGGATTTTATTATTTCATGGCTGATCATTTACTGGTTGAAGTTGACACAACTCAGAAGCAACAGGTTGATTTGTATGTTACCATTAAAAAGAATATTCCTGAATCAGCCACCCGCCCACATCGTATGAAGAATGTAATCTTATACCCTTCATACACGCTAGAAAAAGACAGTATCAATTCAGTTGTTGAACCAATCGATATGGGAAATTACAAGGTGGCAGACCCTGACAGTTTATTTTTACCAAAAGTATTTGAAAAATTAGTTTTCCTTAGAGAAGATAGTCTCTATCGTTTAAGAGCACACAATTTTACGCTTCAAAGATTGATGAGTCTCGGAACTTTTAAATTCCTCAAAACACATATCACTAGTAACCTTGACAGTTCAATACTGGATGCACGGATTTATATGACTCCATATCCCAAATTCGGTTTGCAACTGGAATTATCAGGCAATAGTAAATCAAATAATTTTGTTGGATCCCAGGTTAAGCTCACAACTCTTAACCGAAACTGGATGAAGAGAGCTAATCGTCTTGAATTTAAACTCGCTGCTGGCTTTGAATGGCAGGTTGGTGCAAATACAACCAATCAGGTGAACACAAATGGTTATAGTGTAGACGGAGAAATGGCTATGAGTCTTCCGGGTTTCGTTATACCATTTTTTAAAATAAACCCCCGATCAGCTTTTATCCCACGCACAAGAATAACCGCAGGTTATGAGCTTTTAAGCCGGCCCAAACTTTACAACCTGAATTCTATAACACTCCAGATGGGATACACATGGAGGCAAAGCAGGTTTATAGAACATCACCTTATACCTTTTTCGTTTTCCTATGTACAGCCAGGAAATACCACACCCGAATTTGAGCAGATACTAATAAATGATCCGGCTCTGCGGCAATCCATAGAAAAGCAATTCATTGTGGGTAGCCAGTATACTTATACAAAAAATACACAGCCTACAGGCAAAAGAAGTACCTACTATTTGTTAGGAAATATTGATATGGCCGGTAATCTATTGGGGCTACTGGTGCATAGTGAACCAAATCGGAATAAACAATTACTGAATAACAGTTTCTCCCAATATGTTAGACTTTCGGGTGAAGCGAGGCAATATCAGAAACTTACCCCTGTCATCACATGGGCTAACCGAATTTACATGGGATATGGATATTCATACGGTAACAGCAACTCGCTTCCATTTGTAAAGCAGTACTTTATTGGAGGAAGTAATAGTGTACGAGCATTCCGGGCCAGGACACTTGGTCCGGGAAGCTACCAAAGCCCACTTAGTTCTTATATTGCCAATGAGGCTGGTGATATAAAATTGGAAGTAAATACCGAATTAAGGATGAAATTCCTCAAGCTTGTTGAAGGTGCTATTTTCGCAGACGCGGGCAACATCTGGCTACAACGAGAAAATCCCGAAAAGCCGGGAGGTAAACTGGTGCTGGGTAATATGTTGAGTGAACTGGGAGTAGGTGCTGGTGTGGGTGTCAGAATTGACGCATCAATACTTATTTTACGGTTTGACATTGCATTTCCTTTAAGAAAGCCATGGCTGGAAAAAGGAAATCGTTGGGTTATAGATAGAATTAATCCTGGAATTCCTGAATGGCGAAGGGAAAATATGGTATTGAATATAGCCATCGGATATCCTTTCTGATATAGCCATACCGGGCGGCCACTTATCGCAAAAAAAGAACATGCATTCTTAGGCAATTTGCATGTTAATACCTACCTTTGCACCCCAATTAATTTATTTAATCACAAATCAGATCATGAACAATTACGAATTGATGGTGATTTTTACCCCTGTTCTGAGCGAAGAGGACTACAAAGCAGCTCAGAAAAAATTCAGTGACCTGGTTACCAGTAATGGTGGCGAGGTGGTGAATTCTAATCCTTGGGGATTAAAATCACTGGCGTATCCCATC
The DNA here is from genome assembly GCF_000814325.1 of Flavihumibacter sp. ZG627. Taxonomy (GTDB): domain Bacteria; phylum Bacteroidota; class Bacteroidia; order Chitinophagales; family Chitinophagaceae; genus Flavihumibacter. Next base: position 126,464 of record NZ_JPHF01000011.1, read on the forward strand.
CAGAAAAAAACCACTGGTTTATACTGGGTTATGGAATATAAGGCGCCATCCGACTTCAATGAGAAGCTGAAAATCCAGCTTCTGCGTGACGACAATGTCCTGCGTCACATGTTCACTGTACTCGACAAATACGCCGTGGAGTACAATGCTAAAAGAAAAAGTGGCGTACCAACCGGAACCGAAAAAGTGGAGGCTTAATCATGGCAAAGAATGAAATTAAGTACCTGACCGCGATCAAGACTGAAAAGCGTGCAAAGAAATTTTGTCGCTTCAAGAAGTACGGTATCAAGTATGTTGACTACAAAGACGGAGAATTTTTGAAGAAATTCCTGAATGAACAAGGTAAAATGTTACCACGTCGTTTAACCGGGAACAGTCTGAAATTCCAGAGAAAAGTTTCGGAAGCCGTTAAAAAGGCCCGTCAAATGGCAATCCTGCCTTATGTTACCGATCTTTTGAAATAGAAAAATAAAGTAACCACTCCCTAACCCCGTTTTATACGGGAGACAGCGGTAAATCGCTGGGCGCCTGGGAACTTAAAAAAAACACAATGCAAGTAATTCTCATTCAAGACGTAGATAACCTGGGTGGTGCCAATGAATTGGTGGCTGTAAAGAACGGTTATGCCCGTAACTATCTCATACCCAAGAAATTGGCTATTGAGGCTTCTCCTTCAAATCTTAAGCAGATGCAAGAAAAGCTTAAGGTTAAAAAGAAGAAAGAAGATAAGATGCTGGCTGAAATCAATCTCGTGATTGCCAAACTTCAGGAAGGTCCTTTGAAATTGGGCGCCAAAACAGGTACCAGCGGAAAGATCTTTGGAAGTGTAACATCTCTACAGATATCAAGAGCAATCCGTGAGCAAAAGGGTTATGAAATTGACCGTAAAAAGATCTCCATTGCTGATGAAGTTAAGGAATTAGGTCAGTATAAGGCAACCATTGACTTCGGAAATGGCAAGTCTACAGAGTTAGACTTTGAAGTAGTTGCTGAGTAATCGCTACTTAAAAGAATATATCTCGGGCCAAAATAAGGAATGGACGCAAATTTTGTCCAACATCTTATTTTGGCCCTTTTTTTATATTATTTGTATTTGTATGTTTCAAAACTATTTTATTACCTTCGTTACGGTTCCTTAATGATCTTTACAGTAGCGCATGCTTCCCAGAGCGTTTCCAAGTAAATGTATATCTGGTTTCTTGTTTCACTGTGCTTCATTATGGGTTTATTTATTGGTTCAAAAAAAATTAGAAAATGAACATTTACGTTGGCAACCTCAGTTGGGATCTGACTGAGCAGGATCTCTTGGAAATGTTTGCCCCTTATGGCGAAGTAGTTTCCGCAAAAATCGTAACAGACAAATTCAACAACAACCGTTCAAAAGGTTTTGGTTTTGTTGAAATGTCAGATGCAGAAGCTGGTAACGCAGCGATCGCAGCTTTACACGGCACCGAAGTACAAGGTCGTAGCATCGTCGTGAACGAATCACAACCTCGCGAAGGCGGTGGTGGTGGTGGATTCAAGAAGAAGAGCTTCGGCGGTGGCGGCGGCGGAAGTCGTGGTGGCTATGGCGGTGGCGGTGGCAACCGTAGCGGTGGCGGTGGTTATGGCGGCGGTGGAAACCGTGGCGGTAGCGGCGGCGGCTATGGCGGTGGAAGCCGTGGTGGTTACGGTGGTGGCGGTCGTGATTATTAATCATTGGCACATTCAACCAAAAAATACGGGTCTGGCAATATGCCAGACCTTTTTTTATGACCTTAGTATAAGAACAGAAATTTATCCTTTACAATATGGCAATCAAACCTGTTTGAAAAAATTAATTCACCGTCAAGTTGGGCGAGTTGTTGAATTTCCGTTTGGACCACCATTTCAGTGAACTGCTCATGCTTTACAAATGGGAGTGATAAATGCTTTCCTGTTCGAATAAGTGGTAATACCCTTAGCCGATGAACAATATTTAATGGTTCACATGTTACCAGGTCAAGCAGACCATCATCAGGTTCAGCCATCGGCGAAACCAGGAATCCTCCACCGGTTCTTGATGAATTACTCAGTAATAATAAAAGCAACTTTCGTATTACAGGTTTGCCTCCATTTTTTGTAATGGAAAATGCTGGTTCCCGATATGAAAATATCATCCTGATTATGGCAAGATAGTATCCGACTAAATTACCCAACCAGCGGATAGTATGCATCATGCTTAATACGCGTCCATCAAAGCCAATTCCCAACGTATTCAGAAAATATTTGCCATTACAGATTCCAGCATCTACCGCGCGTGGTTCAGCAGCAAGAATCTTCAGTACCTGTTCTGATGTGCTGCAGTTGCCATAGAGTTTCCATGCAAAATCATTCCCTGTACCGCCTTTAAATAATGCCAGGGGGATGTTTCTACAATCATAATTGTTTACAAAATAGTTAAGGGTTCCATCTCCTCCTATAAGCCATACTTGGTTGTATTTTGAATAGTCTGCTGGCCATGAACCGATGAAAGAAGCAAAAGGGATTTCTTCATTTATCAGTATTTTTTCAATAGTTGCCAGTATGGATTTTGATTTTCTCCTGCCTGCATATGGGTTTAATAATATGGCAATCATACAGCAACAAATTACCGGATTTGAGTTAATAGTTTATCCGGTTATTATTAAACTGATGGCAACAAGGAAGAGGGACTGGGAGAGAAAAAGAGAAAGCAAGTATAAAGAATGAGCAAAAAAAAAGCCTCAACAAATAAATGTTGAGGCTTTAATAAATATGGCACCTA
>NZ_JPHF01000012.1 GCF_000814325.1 Flavihumibacter sp. ZG627
CCGAAGCTTCAGCGTAGGTGGGCGGTGCCCTATAAAGCTTCAGTAATTCTTTCAAACCCTGCTCCACAAATTCATATTACGGCAGGCAATCTTGATTGTGAATTAAAATACTTATCATTGAGGTTAGTATTCCTTTCAATATTACCGCATACAGATTGTCCAAGGATATTGATATTCGATCACTCCTGTTAAGATAGACGCCGAATAACATGTGTATTGGCAAAAGCGGATTTCCCGTACCCAAATAGTTTACAAATTCATTCTCGCCCGCCTTCGCGAATGCCGCAACATTAAATAATGGGTCAAATATATTTACTATTAATTATTAGATATCTTATTCGCACACATAGAATAGTTGCTTCTGTTATTTATAAAAATACTGCTCGATGGCTTTTATCCCTCAATTTCGGCTATGCCTGTGCTGATCAATATAAGAAGCAGCACCCTGGAACCATGCAATGGCTTCATGTTCCATAGCCTTATCCATTTTCTCCGGACGCATAACGCCGGTTCTGAAATCAGGCTCAAACATTTGCACTTTTCTGCGGGGTGAGAGAACAACCATCTTGCCGTCTTTTACATAGGCGATATCCTGGTAATTGACCAGCAATAATCTTTCACGTCCTTTTTCCAGGTGAAATATATCATAACCAAAAAAATCTGACTCATAGGGGATATTAAGCAATCCCATGATGGTAGGTGGTATATCGATCTGGCTGGTGAGCCGTTCAAATTTCCCGGGCTTTATAAGTCCGGGTGCATATATCCAACCCGGTATATGATATTTATTGACCGGCATATCCGTTTTGCCACCAACAGATGCACAATGGTCGGCAAGTATTACAAAAATGGTATTATTGAACCATGGTTTCTTTCTTGCCTGCTGAAGGAATTGTCCGAGGGCATAGTCAGTATAGAGCAATCCTCCCTCTCTTCTTTTAATGGAAGGGGGGATAACAACTTTGCCTTCCGGGTAGGTGTATGGCCGGTGGTTTGACACGGTCATCAGGTGATTAAAAAAAAGTTTACCCGATCCGTAACTTTTATCCATTTCGGAAAGAGCCTTCGCGTATAGATCTTCATCACATACACCCCAGGCTGTTTCATGATGAATACTATCTGCCGGAATATCGCTTTCATCAACAACCTGGTAGCCATTCTTGCCAAAAAAATCTCCCATATTATCAAAGAAGCTATTGCCTCCATAAATAAACTTGGTATCATACCCATGTTTCTGAAGCACTTCACCCAGGGTGAACATATTATTGCGGGTTGGAAGGCGTTTTACAATTGACTGTCCCGGTGTGGGAGGCATGGAGGTACTAACCGCTTCAAGCCCTCTCACGGTGCGTGTTCCGGAAGCGTATAGCTGGGTAAAAAACAAGCTTTCATCAATCAGTGAATCAAGATTAGGTGTAAGCTTAGGGGCTATCCCTATTTGCTTTAATAGATAATCGGGATAATAATAGTTATGGTATTCTTTAAAATAGCTGAGATACTCTGCGCTAAGACTCTCAATGGTTATCATTACCACATTCCAGTTATGCGGTTCTCCAACCGGATTGATCTTACGGGTTATATTATGTTCATCCTTGCTTTCAAAACTGGCAGCGGGCTCCTGCAGCAGCTCATGTAGTTTGTTATATACGACAGCCTCCTCATCTTTTGCATAAAAATCAAGGTAGGGCATTTCGTTTTTCCTGAATGCATTTCCAAATTGGTAGATTCCATTAGCGGCCAGTTCATTGTTCATCTTGTTATTCGAAATATTATGGATATCATCTTCAGTAAAATAAAAAATGGAAAATGAGACTGACAACACTGTTACAAGTGTGATCATTCGGGCCACCAGGGGGATTCTTTGCTGGCCGGTAAAAACCTGTTTTCTGATAAATAACCAAATAGCCAGGGTTATGATTAACAATCCACCAATGACAGGTGCCATTGGATAAGATTGACGAATATTATTAAGAACCTCATTGGTATATATGAGGTAATCAACAGCAATAAAGTTATATCGGACAGAAAATTCATTCCAGAAGAATATTTCCGAAACCGCATTCAAAACCAATAATAAGAGGTGAATAAAGAAAAATGTTTTTTGGAAATACCTGCCTGCTTTGGTAAGGAGGAATTTTTGCGGCAACACCCATATTATAAGAAAAAGGAAAAGACTGAAATACCAGGCAGCCAGTATGTCAAAGTAAAATCCTGTAAGAAAAGTTTTGGCAATTAACACTGGTTGGAGAGAAGCCTCCGGTAACGCATAAACAAACAGAACGATCCTTGTAAGGGTGCTAATCAATACAAACACAATGATAAGCAAGTACCATAACCGGAAGCGTTGGAGGGTGTCTTTGATGGTTTGCATATGCTATATTACAATTTTAAGCTGCTATGCCAATGTGATAACTATCACACCAGGTTTTTAAATCAGGTTCAAATCCATAATTAACATGCCTTTTAGAGCTGAGGCAGCAAAACATGAAACGCTGCACCATTGTCAGGTTCTGAAACAGCATAGATGAGTCCCCTGTGATTGATCGCAACTTTCTTTACCAGTGATAGTCCGATTCCGGTTCCTTCATATGCTGTTTTGGAATGTAAGCGCTGGAAGATAGCGAAGATCTTCTCTGCATATTTTTGTTCGAACCCTATTCCATTGTCCTTGATGGTGATCTTGTAATACTCTTTGAATCGAATGAGTTCTGGGTGCATGGTTATTTCTTCCTGCAAGGCATTGGTTGCACTGATCTCAACGATGGGGGGCGTGCCAGGCCTCGAGAATTTCAGGGCATTGTTGATCAGGTTGTAAAAGAGCTGCTGCATCTGTACGGGAATGGCATTCAGCACAGGGAGCTCACTAACCTGGATAGTTGCATTTTTTTTCGCGATCATCAATTCAAGATCAACCAGTACCTGCGATACAACTTCATTCAGAGAAACCCAGCTAAACCTGTCTTCACTCTTTAACCTTGCGTAGGTCAGGAGATCTTTGAGTGATTCGCTCATCCTTTCGGCTGTAGTACTGATCTTGTCGAGGTATTTGTTGGATTGTTCATCGAGATGGTGCCTGGAGGTGGTTTTCAGCATGCTGGCAAAGGTCATGATCTTTCGAAGTGGTTCCTGCAGATCATGGCTGGATACGTGTGTGAACTGTTCCAGCTCATTATTGATAATTTCTAATGAATGCGTTCTTTCCTTTACCTTTTTCTCCAGTTCTTCCGTCAGCAATACCTGGTCATGTATATCAGTGCAGGTACCTACCCACATCAGGATCTCTTTACCTATTCCTTGTATGGCTGAAGCCCGCACAAGATGCCAGCGGTATTCTCCTTTTGCATTTCGATACCTTGCTGCCTGCTGGAAAGGCTTTCCGCTTGCCAGGGAACTCTTCCATTGCCGGAGAAGTTTTTCTTTGTCGGCGGCATAAACAACATCCACCCAGCCTTCGCCTGCAGCCTGCTCTTTAGACTGACTGGTATAGAAATACCATCCCTGGGTAAAATAGGTTGCATAACCATCGGCACCCGCCGTCCAGGCTATTTGCGGTAATGCTTCAAGAATACTGTGAATGCGCTGTGTTTCCTGCCGCACATGGGTAACATCATTTAAGAGCAGCAGGAAATGTTTTTCTCCCTCTTCCGTATATACTGCTGAGGAGGTGAGTTCAAATATTTTTTGCTGATGGGAGAGCTCTATGCTGGCTTCCGGATCATGTTGCTGGTGGATGAATTCCTTTATGTATGAAACCTGCTCTTTGGGAAATACCTGCGATAGCTCAACATCTACTGTTTCGAGAAGTGGAAATAATTTGCGGGCCTGCTGATTGAAATTGACGATACGATCTGTATCACTTAAAAGAATGGCACTGATGGGAGCATGTTCCAGGAAGCAGCCCATCTGCGTCACTTTGATTTTTTGAACCTGTTCTGCTTTTGGAATGGCGTTCAGGTTCAGTTGATGAAAGGATCTCTTTTGTCTTGTTCGCGTGGCGGCGTTTTCGCAAAGGGTGGGGAGGTTCAGCTCGGGATTGAGTGGAACCACCAGGGTGTTCTTTCCAATAAAAGGAGCAAACTGGAAAGCCTGTTTAACCTGCTTTAATGCGGAAGGTTCAGCCAGTACGAGTACAGAGAGATGTTTGTCGGCCGCATAAATTTTCTGTACCTCTTTTACCGGTGCTGCTATACCGGGACCAATTAGAAAAACCTCAGCGCGCTCCATAAGGTTTTGTAGAATAGCAACGTCTGCTGCATCAACTTCCACCAGCGAAAACAATGAGGAGAGCTGCTGATAGCCCGGGGGGGTAGTTGTCAGTCCCGAATGAATGATCATGATTACATTTTTTTAGTCCGACAATAAAGGCTGCTCCAGAAGAGATCTTCCTATCCAGGTGTAGAGGATATCTGTTGTTGGTGCCATCACGTGTGCAGCTCTTGCATCGCGGAGAAGCATCCCGAGGAGATTGTTGTTTTCATAACCGAGCCCTCCCGAGAGGGTCATAGCTTCATTCACTGTATCAACTGCGCAGGAGGCCACCTCGGCCTTGGCAGCCAATATTGAAAGCACTGCTGATTCTTCTCCTTTATCGCCGTCCAGTGCAGCATTATAAATAAGCTGTCGCGTGCGTTGCACTTTTGCCCAGATAGTGCCCAGCCGGTGTTGAAGGATGGAGACCTGTGCCAATGAGCTGCCATTATGTGTATACATTCTTTTGGAGAGTGTTGACCTGGCTTCTGATAAGGCGCGTTCGGCAATGCCGAGGTAGGTGCCTGCCATGGCCGTAAGAAAATAGGGGGCCACAACATTAAAAATATACCAGAGCTGATCCCCTTTTTCACCAAGCACCTGCTGGTCTGAAATGCGGACATTATTTAGTTTCAGTGATCGGGACGAGTTACCTCTCATGCCGAGTCCATCCCATTCTTTACCCCAATGCATGCCTTCGGTGTTTTTGTTAACCACGATGCAGGAAAACTGATGGGGCTCGGCATCACTGCTGGCGCCTACAGTTGAGAGAACATAAGAATCAGCGTGTGATCCATTGGTCACAAAGGTCTTCATTCCATTCACCATGAAATCTGTTTCGGTTATGGGAAGGAGTGAGGTTTGCGGGATATAAAAATGAGAACCTGTTCCTTTCTCACTGAGGGAGAGGGTTGTAATATGCTGGCCATTTGCGATAGGCTCGAGGTAGTTTTGCTTTTGCCATTCGGTGGGTTTAGCCGCTATCACGGCTGTACCTACACAATGCATTCCAAAACATAGTCCGGCGGAAGAGTAACCCTTTCCCAGTTCTTCACAAACGCGGGCCAGGGCATACATGCCATGTCCATGTCCGCCGCAGTTGATGGGAGCCGTTAGTGCTGTAAGTGTGGATTGCTTTAAAGCGTTCATCGTTTCAGAAACCCAAACACCATCGTGGTCGGCAACTAATGCTTCTTTCACTGCTATATCAGTAGCTATTTCTTTTGCTTTATTTATCAGCGCATTTATATCCATTAATGATTATGTTTTCACCTCAGTATTCACCTGGCAATTTAATTTTTCTGAGGGTTACATGCAATATCGGAGCATACCTTCAACTGTTTTGACAAAATCAGGCATATTGGAAGGTTTTACAACGAAATCAGTGGCGCCTTTTGATAAGCTGCGGACTCTGTCGATTTCAGAAGCAGATGTTGTGAAAATGATTTTGGGGATATGCTGAAAGCTGGCTTTGTGGTTTAATATCTCCAGGGTTTGAATGCCGTCAAGAACAGGCATATTCAGATCGAGGATGATCACGCAGGGCAGTCCGTCTTCAGGTGAAAGATTAAATAGGATCTCAAGGGCTTCCTTGCCGTTAGTGGCCATATGCACCTTATGATAAGATCCTACATTCCTCAGCGCATGCATTAAAAATTCTCTATCATCTTCATCGTCTTCAGCAAATAATATGGAAAAAACATGATGGGAATTAACAATAGACATAGTAGGCGAATTTACAACTACAGACGGAGGATTTGTGGTGAAAGACATGAAAACTTATGCCAATGTTTAAGTACTATCCAAGTGTTGAATCTATTAAGGAGTTGGGGAAAATTGTCGCCAATCAGCAAAATTGGTAGGGGAAACCGTAATCTGTATACAAATATTGCCATGAAAAACTATGATCTTTAGCACATTGTCTTATCTTATTTTATAGGTGATCAATTGATTTTGTAATAATAAATTCCCCAACAATGGCCGATCTAAAAACTTCCATAACCAGGCGATCCTTCCTGCGGTCTTCAGCACTTGCCGGGGGCGGACTGATGATCAGTTTTTCCTGGCTCTCCGCCTTTAAATCTCCCGATACAATGGCGCCCGAACTTGCCGATTGGGCTGAGTTGACCGGGTATGTAAAGATCACGCCTGATAACATCATAAAAATTCTAAATCCCAATCCGGAGTTTGGACAAAATGTTATGACCTCGCTTCCCATGATTGTAGCGGAAGAACTGGATGCCGACTGGAAGCAGGTGCTGGTGGAGATGGGGCCACACGATAATGTGAAACTGGGGCCGCAGTTTACCGGGGGAAGCAATTCGGTGAGGATGTACTGGAAACCACTTCGCGAAGCAGGTGCAGCGGCAAGGCAAATGTTGATAGAAGCTGCATCCCAATCCTGGGCGGTGCCTGCAGCAGAAATTACTACGAAGGCCGGCATCTTGTATCACCAGAAAACTGGTAAGCAGGCAACCTATGGCAGCCTGGCAACAAAAGCTTCTGCTATCGCCATTCCGAAAGGGATGAAGCTGAAAGATGCAAAAGAATTTAAGGTGGTGAAATCATCCATAAAAAATGTTGAGGGAAAGAAGATCGTTACCGGCGAACCTCTTTTTGGATTAGATTATCATGTGGAAGGGATGCTTATTGCGATGATAGAACATCCGCCTGCCTTTGGAATGAAACTAAAATCTTTTGATGCATCGGAAGCGCTGAAGATGCCGGGCATTAAAGATGTGTTCACGCAGAAATTATATGAAGATGGTTTTGAGCAGGGAGGTTTCGATACGAGAACATTCAACGATCTGTTGGTTGTAGTTGGGAGCAATACCTGGCAGGTGATGAAGGCGCGTAAGAAATTAAAAGTGGAGTGGGAGCCCGCTGGTGAGTATAAAGATATTATTGCCGCCCGTGGTCAGAAAAGAGAGGTGGTTGTACCTGCAGAGCTGGAAAGTACGGAGGCACAGCTAAAGAAAATGCAGGAATGGTCGGCAAAGCCCGCCCCTCAACTGAGAAAGGACGGAGAGCCGGAAGCAGCATTTAAAAATGCAGCGCAGGTAATTGAGAGAACCTATAATGCACCCTTCCTCGCACATAATTGCATGGAGCCGATGAATTTCTTCGCGCATGTTACGGATGACAAAGCTTTGGTTGCTGGTCCGCTTCAGGCACCGGGCTGGTCGGAGCCCACGCTGGCAAAACTTTTAAACCTGCCGGCCGACAAAATTGAGATCCAGATGACCCGCATGGGTGGAGGTTTTGGTCGCAGGGCCTATGGACAATACCTCTATGAGGCAGCACTGATCTCTAAAAAAGTAAAGGCTCCCATCAAACTGGTTTATAGTCGGGAAGACGATATGACCTATGGCATTTACCGGCCCATGTACACAGCAACGTATAGAGCTGCGCTGGATGCCAATAAAAAACTGATCGGCTTTCATGTTAATGGTGGTGGCATTCCTGAGCATGCCATCCATGCGAACAGATTTCCCGCCGGAACAGTAGATAATTATTTAGCGGAAGGCTGGGCTATCCCATCCAATATTACCATAGGAGCATTCAGGGCTCCGCGATCCAATTTCAATGCGGCAGCAGAACAATCTTTTCTTGATGAACTGGCAGAAGCAATGGGTAAAGACCCTATTGATTTGAGGTTGGAACTCCTGCAGAAAGGCAAGGAATCCCCGGTTGGTCAGAACAATGATTATGATGCCGAACGGTATGCGGGTGTACTAAAACTGGTAAGGGAAAAATCAGGCTGGGGCAAGGCGGAAAATAAAAAATACAGTCGCGGTGTGGCAGCCTATTTCTGCCATAATTCTTATGCAGCACATGTAGTGGATATAGTGATGAAGAATGGGCAACCATATGTAGAAAGAGTATTCAGCGCAATAGATTGTGGCATTGTGGTCAATCCGGATGCGGCAATAAACATGGTGCAGGGAGCTGTTGTGGATGGCATTGGAAATGCTTTCTATGGTGGGTTAACGCATAAAGAGGGCAGGGCGGTGCAAAACAATTTCCATGCGTACAGGATCATCCGCATGAATGAAGCGCCAAAGAAGATAGAAGTTCATTTTGTACAAAATGATATTGATCCTACCGGCTTAGGAGAACCGCCTTTTCCACCTGTATTTGGTGCAGTGGCGAATGCATTATTCAAAGCAACCGGCCAGCGATTGTATCAGCAACCCTATGCGCCACAGTTAAACAAACGTCGTGCTTTTTAAACAATCAATTTTCACTAACAATATTCAGAAATGATCACATTATCTATCAATAAGAAAACCTACAATGTTGATGTAGATCCTGAGACGCCTTTGCTATGGGTACTGAGGGATGAGCTGGGACTTGTAGGAACAAAATATGGTTGTGGATTAGCGCAATGTGGTGCCTGCACGGTGCACCTCAATGGCGAGGCGGTCAGATCCTGTGTTACCAAAGTAAGCAGGGCTGTGGGACAAGAGGTTGTGACCATTGAAGGTTTAAGTGAGAAAGGAGATCATCCGGTACAAAAAGCCTGGCTGGAAATAGATGTGGCGCAATGTGGTTACTGTCAGACCGGACAGATCATGTCAGCAGTAGTACTGCTCAAAGCGAATAAGAATCCGACGGATGCTGATATTGATGCGGCTATGGCGGGGAATATTTGCAGATGCGGAACTTATCTGAGGATCCGTGATGCAATAAAGTTAGCAGCACAGATAGAGCGTAAGGAAGCATAAATAAAACACTATGAAGAAATATATCATTGTTTTAGCAGGTATAGTAACAATTGTTGCGCTCTTAAGTTTCAGTTTGAAAGATCAGCCGATCAGTGATGCGAATGATAGTTTTCATAAAGACAGTATCGCATCTGTGAATGCTTTCAAAGATGTATATAAAGTATTGATCAGTCCCCGCTGCATGAACTGCCATCCCTCCGGTGATGTGCCGCTGCAGGGAGATGATAGTCATTTACATACCATGCTACCACAAAGAGGTAAGGATGGCAAAGGAATCAATTCCATGAAATGTGGCAACTGTCACCAGGCCACACCTATGGAAGGCTTAAACCAGCCACCTGCGCACCCTGACTGGCACTTACCGCCTGCTGATATGAAAATGGTTTTTGAGGGAAAAACACCGGGGCAACTTGCAAAGCAATTAGTGAATCCAAAAACAAACGGTGGAAAAACGATGAAGCAGTTGATGGAGCATGCGGATGATGGACTGGTAAAAATTGGTTGGGATATGGGAGAAGGCAGAACGGCGCCACCCATTAGTCATGCGGAATTTAAAAAAGCATGGATCAGGTGGATTGAAACAGGTGCCTATGCACCAAAAGATAAGTGAGTCCCTGTAAAAAAGCAACCATATGAATGGGTAGAATATTTTTAGTTGTCTGCAGCCAGTTTTTGCTTTTCGCTACTGCTTTTTGCCAGGACAAGGTCCCTAAAGATACGCTGGGCGCAAAGATGTTATCGGAAGTGGTGGTAACGGCCACAAGGCAGGCAGAAAGCCTGTTAAGCGCACCAGTCAGTATTGAAAAAATGGATGCAGCGCAGTTAAGGTCATCTCCACAACCCGGTTTTTTTGAGGCTATACAAAATATAAAAGGGCTGCATATTATTACACCGGGTATGGGCTTTAAGGTGATCAATGCCCGGGGATTTGCCAATACAACCAATGTCAGGTTTGTACAGATGGTGGATGGCGTTGATATACAGGCTCCGCATATTGGCGCACCCATAGCCAATTCACTTGGTCCCGGTGATCTGGATATTAATAACCTGGAAATTCTACCGGGTTCGGCATCTGCCATTTATGGTATGAATGCCATCAACGGTACGGCTAACTTTATTACCAAAGATCCCTTTCGCTTTCCCGGCATAAGTATCAGCAAAAAATTGGGTGTAAATAATGCAGGCAGCACTGAAACCGCTGCTACACTTTATAGTGAAACAAATATTCGGATAGCCAGGCCTTTTAGTCAGAAATGGGCCATCAAACTGAACGGTACGTTCATGAAAGGAACTGACTGGTATGCAAACAGCCAGGTTGATTTGAATGCTGCTGCCAACTCCAGTACGGCACTTACCGGTGAATTGAATCCGGGTAAAGACAGGGTAAATAATTATGGGGATGAAGCAGGCAACAGGAAAACACTGAATCTTGGAGGCAAACAATATGCGGTTAGCCGTACAGGTTATGCAGAAAAAGATGTGGCGGATTATGATCTGCAAAATATAAAAGGAGATGCCTCTGTATACTTCAGACCAGTTGCCGCGGCAGAATTTATTTATACCTACCGGATTTCAAATCAAAACAATATCTACCAGCGCACCAACCGTTTCAGGCTACACAACTATTTAACACAACAACATGCATTGTCTTTTAAATGGTCTGGCCTCCAGGTAAGAACCTATTTCACAAAAGAGAATAGCGGCGATTCCTACAATATTCGTTCGATGGCTGAGAATATGGATCGCCGTTTCAAAAATGATGAGAGCTGGTTCACTGATTTTTCCAGTCGTTATAATATGGTATCCCAGGCTGGCAGTTCCGTGGCCGAAGCACTTAGCCTGGCGAGGCTTTTTGCAGATAGCGGCAGAATACAGGTGGGTAGTAAAGAAATGCAGAACATGATTGATACGTTGCGGCATATCAATAACTGGGATGAGGGTGCCGCGCTAAAAGTAAAAGCCGCACTATTTTTTATAGAGTTGCAGCATGATATCACCAATCGTCTTTTTAATAATGTGAAAGGGTTGCATATAATGTATGGGCTTGATCACAGGAATTATATAATAACTCCGGATGGAAATTATTTTATCAACCCTGAAAAGACGGGCAGGAATTTAAAATACTGGAAGCTGGGAGGATTTCTGCAGGCAACAAAATATTTCATGGGTGATAAGCTAAAGATAAATGCAGTGGTTCGCATTGATAAATCGGAGTATTTTTCGCCTAAGATCCATCCGCGATTAGCCATCGTTTATTCACCTGCATTGCATCATAGCTTTCGTGTATCAGCGCAGAATGGTTATCGTTTCCCAAGCATATTTGAAGCCTTCTCCAATATCAACAGTGGAGGAAGAAAGAGAATTGGCGGATTGCCCGTTATGTCAGATGGAGTATTTGAATCCAGCTATACACAGGCCTCCATCACTGCGTTTCAAAGGGCAGTGCAGAATGAAGTAAACCTGAATGGCAGCAGTTTAAATGATGCAATCGTTAAGCACAGGGACTTACTTAAAAGGAATCCCTATACTTATTTGAGGCCGGAAAAGGTTACCGGTTTTGAAGCCGGTTATCGCACTATGCTTTTCAATAACAGGTTAAAAATTGATGCAGACATTTATTATAATATCTACCGGCACCTGATGGCACAGATCGACGCTAATGTGCCCAAAACAAGCATTGCAGACAGTATCCCTTTTTATCTGCAAAATAATGGCAAGCAAAGCCTGTATCGACTATGGACCAATTCAAAAACCGTGAGCCATAATTATGGTGCGGCATTTGGAATGGCCTATGAACCCGTAAATGGTTTTCAGTTAAGTGGCAATTTTACCTATGCAAAGCTGGCGAGAAAAGACCAGGGCGACGGATTGGAAGATGGCTTTAATACACCGAAGTGGAGTTACAATCTGGGTGCAAGGCATTCAAAGATTTATAAAACAGCAGGATTTGCGATCAGTTACAGGCAGCATTCCTCTTTCTTATGGGAGTCGGCTATGGCTACCGGAAATGTGCCAGGCTATTCTTCGCTTGATGTGCAGGCGAATGTGGGTCTGTTTAATAATGCATTGAATGTAAAGATCGGGGCAACAAATGTTATCAATAAATATTATTACTCTTTTATAGGAGGTCCATCAATTGGCGGTTTTTATTATACCAATATGGTTTATTCATTTTGATTTTCCTTCTCCGGACCCTCTTCGAAGAATTGTCGAACTATTGTGGAACCATTACGCACGAACGGGCATATCGTGATCGTTGAAATGAGTCACCTGTAAGTTAGAGGTCAAGTTCCATTTGGATATTGCATCGCTCGTACGGTGTAGTGCGACCGGAAATTTTCTTAAAGCCTAATTTGTAATAGAGGTTGATAGCGGGTGTAAGAATGGTATTGCTTTCGAGGTAGAGTTTTTTACCGCCCATTGATCTTGCTTTTTCGATGATAGCCTGGGCTAATAACCATCCGATGTTTTTGCCCTGGGCCTTAGGGGAGACGGCCATTTTCGCCAGTTCAAAATCATAGTCAGGGTCTTTCATTTTGATGAGGGCACAAACGCCAACGGGTTCATCATCGTATAAGGCTACCAGTATGGCGCCACCTTTGTTCAGGATATATTCCTTTGGATGATCGAGGGCTTTATAATCGGATTCTTCCATCTTAAAATAAGTGGTGATCCATTCTTCATTCAGGTTACGAAAAGCGGCGGCGTATTCAGGCTTGTAAGGAACGATCTGCACTTTCACGCTTTCCCGCTTTTTCTTTTGTTCCTGCACATATTGGAAAAGGCTTTTGCGGTTGAGGAGGAATTCCCATTCTTCAATGGCCTTCCAGAGATCATGTTTTGCTTCTTTAGAAAGCTCTTCCACTGCGGCTGTTACGTCGGTATACTGGTCTTTTATTTTTTCGGATAGTTCCTTTCCTTTTTTCGAGAGACTGACTACGTTCTTGCGGCCATCTCCCTTATCTTTCTTTTCAGTGATCAGTCCGCCCTTTGCCATCTCCTGAACTATTTTACTCACCGATGGATGTGAATGTCCTATTACCTGCGCCAGCTCTGTGATGGTAAAGTTTCCTTTTGCAAGTGTATGGAAAACAGGGAACCATTTAGGCTGCAGGTCGATATTGTAAAGCTGGTATATGGCAGATGCATCAGCGGTTATCTTATCTGTTAAGAGGCGAAGCCGGCTGCCTATCGCCATCTTGCCTGTTTCTGTATAGAAGTCCATATAAGTAGTTATTTACGTAACTGGTTACGCAAATATAAATAAATGATTTATTTGTGCAAATTCTTACCTGGCAGCTATTAATCTGTATCCCACGCCTGATTCTGTGAGCAGGTATTTTGGCCGGTTGGGATCATCTTCTATTTTCTTCCTGATCTGGGCTATGAATACCCTCAGGTATTGCGATTGGTTAATATATCCCGGTCCCCAGATGGCCCTGAGTAAAAACTGGTGGGTGAGTACCTTGCCTTCATTGCGGGCCAGCAAGGCCAGCAGATTGTATTCCGTAGAAGTGAGTTTAACAAGCTGGTTATCTTTTTTGACGGTGCGGGCTACCAGGTCGATGGTAAGCCCCTCAAAATCCATCGTTGTTTCTCTTTCCTCATTGCTGATGTTCCTGATAACGGATCGTATCCGGGCAAGGAGTTCGCCTGTTCGGAAAGGCTTCGACAGGTAATCGTTGGCGCCATTGTCCAGTGCTTTTATGATCTCTTCTTCCGCCTTCTGAACAGAAAGAATAATGATGGGGTTGGTGTACCACTGCCTTAATTTTTGCAATACAATATGCCCGCTTTCATCAGGCAGGCCAAGGTCGAGCAGGATAAGTTCCGGGGGATGGTTGGCTGCCATGATAAGGCCTTCTTTAGCAGAGACGGCAGTTTTCACCAGGTACCCATTGCTTACCAGTGTAATCTCCAGGAGCTTCCTGATCTGCGGCTCATCATCTATTATTAAAATTTCTGCTTTGGTCACGGCGCCTGGGTTTCATGTTGATAGATCTTCACGGGAATGGTGACGGTAAACTTTGATCCCCTTTTACTGCTTTCCAGTTCTACCGTTCCTCCCAATGCTTCTGTAAAACCTTTCACGATGGTGAGTCCCAGTCCGGAACCCGAAGTAGATGGATTTTTTGTGCGGGAGAATTTATGAAACACTTCCCTGCTGTCAACATTGTCAAATCCCGCGCCGTTGTCTTCAATGTCTATCTGCAACAGGTCTACCAGTTGGGTGATGCTAATGGCGATGGTAGAATCAGGCGCGGTGTGGATGGCGGCATTATTGAGCAGGTTGTAAATGATCTGGTCGAGCATACCTTTGTCGATGGCGCATAGCGGAAGGTTTTGATTAATACTGATAGCAATTTTACGTGCCGGATTATTTTCTTCCACCCGCTTCACCAGGTCGTACACCAGTTCAACCACATCGGTCCAGTCGTTTTTAGGTTTGATATGTCCGGATTCAAGTCGGGATATATTCAAAAGGTTTTCTACCTGCTGGTTTAACCGAAGGGATGCTTTAGATATTTCTGTCACGAGTTGATCGCGATGAATGTTTGTGAGGTTGGGATTGGTTTGAAGATTATCTGTTGCCGCGATGATAGCTGCGATGGGTGTTCTAAGTTCATGCGAGAGGGAGTTCAGGATAGTATTATAGAGTTTAACGCTATTAGCTCTTTCTTCTTTAAGCCGGGTTATTTTTTCTACCTGCCTGATCTTATAGGTGAGCACGCCGCTGATGATGGCGATGATAAAATACATGATCAGCAGAATGGTATCTTCTGTTGTGTCAACATGAATGGTATAGCGTGGAGGAATAAAAAAGAAATCCCATAGCAGGGCGCTTAATGCAGCAGAGACCAATACCGGCAATATGTCGAATGTAATGGCCAGCAGAGAAACAGTGATCAGGAGAATGAATGCGGCAACACGATAACCCATCAATCCCGAAAGGGTATAGCATACCGCAGCCACTACCACAATAATGGAGATGCTGTAAAGATATTGCCTGCCTTTTGGGAGCGTGTTAAATAAGAACTTATTCATGTGTAGTTCCTGTTAAGCAAAAGTAGTTTTAAAGTTTAAAGTGGTATGAAGGTGCTGTAAAGCGTATAAAGATTTTATAAGGATTTAGCTGCCAGTAATCTGTTGAGGCCTTAACCCATCTACATTTGAAGCCGAAATTAAGAGATGATGTCATCACATAATCGGGTTACGGTAGCGGGGGTTCTTATTGCGTTGGGAATAATTTATGGTGATATTGGTACTTCACCACTTTATGTGCTGAATGCTATTACCAGTGGCAAACAGATATCGGAAGAGCTTATCATAGGTTCACTATCACTGATCATCTGGACCCTTACCTTACAAACAACCATAAAATATGTGATCCTCACTTTAAGGGCCGATAATAAAGGGGAGGGAGGGATATTTTCACTATTTGCATTGGTGAGGCGCAGGAGAAAATGGCTGGTAATTCCCGCCATGATGGGTGGTGCCGCGCTGCTGGCCGACGGGATGATAACCCCGCCCATTTCAGTTACATCGGCTATAGAGGGATTAAAACAGGTTCCTGCATTACATGAGATCAGTCAATGGACGGTTATCTATATAGTGATAGGAATTATATCGGTGCTGTTTTTTGTGCAGCAGTTTGGGACGGCATTTATTGGAAAGTATTTTGGTCCGGTTATGACGGTCTGGTTTTTAATGCTGGCTACGCTGGGCATCTCCAATTTCTTTCATGACCTCAGCATATTGAAATCCTTCAATCCCTATTATGGCCTAAGGCTGCTAACCCTTTATCCCAATGGATTCTATATACTGGGAGGCGTATTTCTTTGTACCACGGGTGCAGAAGCGTTGTATTCTGATTTAGGGCATTGCGGCAAATGGAATATTCGTTACTCCTGGATCTTTGTAAAGAGTTGCCTGATCATAAATTACCTGGGACAGGGTGCATGGCTGCTGAAGAATCATAACGGCAAGCTGATAAGTGCAGAAATTATTGAGAGTGGATTCAATCCCTTTTATGGCGTCATGCCTTCCTGGTTTTTATATTTCGGGATCACCATTGCAACGGCAGCTACTATTATTGCATCGCAGGCCCTGATATCGGGGTCATTCACATTGGTGAGTGAGGCCATGCGACTGACTCTCTGGCCCAAGCTGAAGATTAAATATCCAACGGAGGCCAAGGGGCAGTTATTTGTTCCGGCGGCTAATGTTTTATTGTATATCGGGTGTATTGGCATTGTGCTGTACTTTAAGAAGGCTTCTAATATGGAGGCTGCTTATGGGTTAGCCATCACCGTTACCATGATTGCCACCTCCATACTTTTTGCCAATTACCTGGTGCTGCGCCGAACAAGGCCTGCACTGGTGTATTTGTATCTCATGGTTTACCTGGGTATAGAATTCAGTTTCTTTTATGCCAACCTCGAGAAATTTCCGCATGGGGGATACGTTACGCTGCTTGTAGGGGGGGTGCTGTTTCTGATCATGTATGACTGGTATAGGGCAAGACAGATCAAGAACCGGTATGTTGAATTTGTCAGGATGGAAGATTATGTGCCGAAAATACAGGAGCTGAGTAATGATAAGACAGTACCCAAATATGCAACCCATCTTGTTTACCTGAGCAGTGCTGCTAACCGGAAGGAGATAGAGCATAAGATCATTTATTCCATACTCAACAGGAAACCTAAGCGGGCAGATATATACTGGTTCATTCATGTTGATACAGTAGATGATCCTTATACGGCGGAGTACAGTGTTGACCATATTATTCCTAATGACATAATAAGGGTAGAATTCAAATTGGGATTTCGGGTGCAGCCAAGGATCAATTTGTTATTCCGTAAAGTGGTGGAAGAACTTGTGAAGAACAGGGAAGTGAATATTAACAGCAGATATGAAAGTCTGGAGCGAAGCAATGTAGTGGGAGATTTTTCTTTTATTGTGATGGAAAAATATCTGAGCCAGGACAATGAGCTGCCTTTCAGTGAAAGATTGATCATGCGGCTACATTTCTGGCTGAAAGAAATTTCGCTTTCTGAGGAGAGGGGTTTTGGATTAGATCCGGGTAATGTGGTGGTGGAGAAATTCCCGCTGATTGTATCGCCTGTTACGAATCTTCGTTTAAAGAGAGTGATGGAGTAAGGGCTTGCAGGTTCCTTTTTTCCGTTTCTCGTAAAACCTTTTCCCGATTGCTAGAGGATAGATGTTTGGCCTGGATCAAATTTGTGCCCCAATAGCAAAAGGAAAATTAATATGAGAAGAATGTTTTCGATTTTATGCCTGCTGGTTTTATCAGTAGCAGGTTTTTCCCAGGATCTGACTACAACAGGAGGTATTAAAGGAATTGTAAGAGCAGAGGATAATAGTCCGGTCCCATCCGCCACCGTTAGAATAAAGGATTTGAAAAAGGCTGTGCTCACCAATAATGAAGGAGCATTTAGTTTTGACAATATTCAACCAGGAAGCTATACGCTGGAGGTTTCTACCATTGGCTATAAACCCATCGAGAAACTGGTTTCTGTATTGGCAGGAACTTATTCAGAACTGAGTCTTCAATTATCACAGGCACAAACAGAATTGACAGAGGTGATCGTTTCTGCGGGACGAACAAAGGAGACGATTGATGAGGTTCCTTCTTCGGTAACGATAGTTGGATTGAAGACCATGCAGCAGAATATAAATATCACGCCCAACCTGGGTGATATACTGGAGAATCGTGTACCCGGACTTGCGCCGAGTACAGGGCTCAGTAGTAATTGGGGACAAACACTCCGCGGACGTAGTTTGCTCATCATGGTAGATGGTGTTCCGCAATCAACTCCGCTGCGAAATGGTGCCATGGATCTTCGGGCATTAGACCCTGCGGTCATTGAAAGGGTAGAAGTAGTTAAAGGTGCCACGGCCATTTATGGTAATGGAGCAGCGGGTGGATTGATCAACTATTTAACCCGCAATCCAAAGACCGATAAGCTTTTGAATAGCCAGACATCGTTGAGTACTACAGGTTCACTCGTCAATAAATCTAATAGTATGGGCGCGCGTATGAGCCAGCTTTTCTATGGTGATAAGGGTAAATTCAATTATGTGCTGAGCGGTGTGTATGAGCAGACAGGTGAGCATAAAGATGCTGATGGCGATGTATTACCGCCGGTATATGGACTTGGTGAAACAGACTCTTATAATGCCTTTGCCAAGGTTGGTTATGATTTCAATGCCAGTCATAAAGTGCAGGCTACCTATAATTTTTATAGCAGTCGGCAAACAACCAACTATCTCACGGAGAATGGTGATTATAAGACAGGCCAGAAAACAACTGCGAAGTTGGGTGAGAGCATAGGTGTGCCGCAGGGAGTAAGAGGCAATCACAACCTGGGTGTACAGTTTAGTGGTGAAACGGGCATTGCAAACACGAGGTATGATGCAGATGTTTATTACCAGAGTGTTGATAATATTTTCTTCTACTCAGAAGTGTTTGTAGACGGTGGTGTATCCCGCATTCTGTCAAAGAAGAACGGAGCTCGATTGGTATTGAATACACCTGTTTTACTAAATAATATTGATGCCAATTTTACCTATGGACTGGATGCGCAGCGTGATATTACCTCACAGCCGCTTGTGGATGGCAGGATCTGGGTTCCTGAAATGAACATGCTGAATATCGCGCCTTTTATCCAGACTAAATTTACCTTTTTTGATAAGCTGGTTCTGAAAGGAGGAGTGCGATATGAAAAAGTAAATATCGGTGTGGACGATTATGCCACCCTGCCTACAAAAAATACCAGAACCGGGGTTGTAACGCCTTCTATGGATGTAAAGGGAGGCGACCTTAAGTATAATGCAGTTGTTTCGAATGTTGGTTTGCGTTATAATCTATCCAATTATTTCTCCCCCTATATAAGTTTTTCACAGGGCTTCAGTGTCTCTGATATCGGTTTGGTATTAAGGTCGGCCAGGGTTGATGATATTGAGAAGATCAATACGGAAGCTGTTATCATCAATAACTATGAAGCCGGATTTGTAACAAGGGTGAAGAATTTCCGCTTTGAGGCAACAGGTTATATCAGCAAATCAAGTTTGGGGGCCAATAGTGTTTATAGTGATGGGGTATTTGTGGTAGTTCGTAGTCCGGAGCGCATTTATGGATATGAATTAGCGGCAGATTATCAAATAACCAAAGACCTGCAGGCCGGACTATCCTATTCATATGTGGAAGGAAAACTTGATGCCGATGATGATGGCAAGTTTGATGGGGATAGTGATGATTACCTGCCCGGGCAGCGGATCGCTCCGCCAAAACTGGCTGGTCATGTGGATTATGCAGTAATTCCGGGCAAGCTGAACGTGCTGCTGCAGTATACGGGAATTTTGAAAAGAGATCGCTTTGCGAGAAACAGCAGCGGTTCTTATGATCCCTATAAGGCCCCGGTGAGTCCATACCATCTTTTCAATTCATCCATTGGATATAATTTCAATGAAAGTACATCGCTGAACCTGGGAATTGAGAATATGTTCAATGCAGATTATTATACTGCAAGGTCGCAGTGGGGAGCTTTCAATGACAGTTATACGAAAGGGAAGGGAGCGTGTTACAGGATAACGCTGAATGTGAAGCTTTGAAGAAAATAGCGCGCAAGATACATTTGTGGCTGGGCCTCGCCACCGGGCTGGTAGTGTTTATAATGGGTGTGACGGGCGCTGTATATTGTTTTGCCCCAGAGTTGCAGAGGCTTCAATCTTACCGGCATGTGGAAGAGGAGAGTGGTGCTTTTCTTCCACCCTCCCGGATAAAGCAGATTGCAGAAGAGCAGTTGCCGGGGAAGACATTACATCGCATTTATTATGATGCGCGGAACAGGTCGGTAATGACCTTGTTTTCAAAAAAGGAGGGGTATGATTATTCAGTTTTCATCAATCCATATAATGGGGCAGTTTTAAAATGCCGCGATAATAACCGAGATTTTTTAAGTGTGGTATTGCAGATACACCGGACGCTGAAGATACCCTACGGGCATGAGATCATTCGCTGGAGCACGGTGATCTTTTTGCTTATGCTGATCACGGGTATCATTCTCTGGTGGCCGAAGAACAGTCGAACTGCCAAGAAAGGCTTCCTGATCATGTGGCGGGCATCCCCCAAAAGATTGAACTATGATCTGCATAAGGTACTTGGATTTTATGTTAGCTGGATTGCGGTCTTTTCTGCTATTACCGGTTTGATGTTTGCGTTTGAAAGTTTTGCAAGCTTTACCTATAACCTTACCGGGGCTAAGCAATCTGTTGTGCATAAGAAGCCCCCGCTTTCTGATACAGCGCGGGCGGGGATTGAGGTAGGTATAGATAAGGTATGGAAGACTATTGAACCAGCTCTTTATGGCAGATATGCGTCGGCAATGTTTGTACTTCCTGCTTCGGCTGAAGGTTCCATTCTGGTAAGGGCAAATCCATCATCTTCCACTTTGTACAAAACAGATTTTCGTTATTTTGATCAGTATAGTGGTAAGGAGATAGACGGGGCCTATGTTTGGGGGAGGTATAGTGATGCAGATACTGTGGCGGATAATATTAAAAGGATGAACTATGATATTCATACCGGTGCAATATTTGGATTGCCCGGCAGGATAGCATTATTTTTTGTGGCATTGGTAGTAGCGAGTTTACCGCTTACGGGTTTTTATTTCTGGTGGGGGAGGCAGAGGAAGTTGAAGAGAGTTAAACAGTAATCCCCGGCTGGCATGGTATTTCCATGTCATAAATGTTCCCTGCTGGTCAAACTGTGTAAACATGAAAAAAGCGCTACTGATCGTTTTAGTTTTCTCTATCCTGTTGCTGCAAAAGGCCACTGCCCAGGATAGTTCTTTTAAGGTCAAATCCCAACTAAGTAGTTTAATCAATTCCTGGCAGCTAATTAAAGATGCGTTGGCGGAAGGCAGCGTTGATGAGGCGGCTTTTGCTGCCTCTGCATATATAAAAATTGCCAATGGTATTGATTATAAATTGCTATCGGAGGGTAATATTCATGCTTTATTAAAAGATGCAGGCGCTATTTCAGAAGCCCCCGACCTTAAAAGGCAACAGAAAAGTTTTGAGCAGCTCTCTGCAAACATGGTGACGCTGGCAAAAGCCTTTAAGCTGGAAATAAGTGTTGGAGATAAAAATCAATAGAGGAAATGAGAAAGATATTATTCATGGCCATGCAATTGGTTTTTTTTGTTGTATTGGCGCAAGATATACTGGCTCAAAAGGCAGAAACACAGGTGGTTTATACCTGCCCTATGCACCCGGAGGTGAAAATGACCAAGCCGGGTAATTGTCCAAAATGCGGGATGACATTGGTGAAAAAAAGCGTTAAGCTTGTTCCGCCGAAGACAGTTCCTAAAAAGCAAAGGGATCCACAAAGGGCAAAAGATAAACTGCCTGCAAAAAAGGAAATGAAGGAGATGCCGGGCATGGAAGAGAAGAAGGATCCGGCAGAAAAGAAGGATTCGGTTGAGATGAAGGATGGGCACATGCATGATCATATGCAGATGGAGCATGCGAAAACAGATTCGGCAGAGGAGGTGGGGCATAAGGTGAATTTGACAGGTGGTAAAACTGTTCGATATGATTTATATGTTACCGATACCATGGTTCATTTTACCGGTAAGCACCGGCATGCACTTGCGGTAAATGGTTCCATTCCAGCCCCGCCACTTATTTTTACCGAAGGGGATACCGCGGAGGTCTATTTACACAACCAGTTGAAGACGTCCACATCCATCCATTGGCATGGCGTCATTTTACCCAACGAGCAGGATGGGGTTCCTTTTCTGACCACTTCGGTAATTCCGGGTGGCACTACTCATTTATATAAGTTTAAGATTGTTCAAAATGGTACGTACTGGTATCATTCGCATACCGGACTTCAACAGCAGTCGGGTACTTATGGAGCGCTGGTATTTAAGCGAAGGGAAGAGAATTCAATGCATGGAAATGGACATGACATGAAGGAGATGAGTCCTGCTTATACCGCTGAATTACCGCTTGTTTTGAGCGATTGGACCGATGAGCATCCTCACCAGGTTCAGCGCCGTTTAAGGAGCGCCAACGACTGGTATGCTATTAAGAAAGGAAGTGTGCAGTCTTATGCGGAGGCCATTAAGAAAGGACATTTTTCGACCAAATTAACGAATGAGTGGAAGCGCATGAACGCAATGGATGTAAGTGATGTGTATTATGAAAAGTTCCTGAGCAATGGCAAAGCGGAAGCTGAAGCGCCTCAATTTAAAGCCGGTGATAAAGTGCGGTTGCGTGTGGTAAATGGGGGATCCTCTTCCTATTTCTGGCTACAATATGCAGGTGGGAAAATGACCGTTGTAGCCAATGACGGCAATGATGTTGTGCCTGTTGAAGTAGATCGGTTAATCATTGGCGTGGCAGAAACCTATGATGTGGTAGTTACTGTTCCAGACAATATGCAATATGAATTTCGTGCTACGGCGGAAGACCGGACCGGGCATACATCGCTATGGCTGGGATCGGGCATGAAGATGCCGGCACCAACGCTTCCGCGGCTCCTCTATTTTGAAGGTATGAATATGATGAATGGGATGATGAAGATGAATGGTGATATGAAGCCGATGCCGGGGATGAAAATGAGTCTGCAGAAAATGGATATGAATACTGTGATGTATCCTGAAATGGCAGGTGCGGATGGTGGGCATGGAAGTCATGAGACGGAGAGCATGAAGGGTATGGACCATAGTAAAATGAACAGCAGTACCGGTATAGTAACACTTAATTATGCCATGCTTCGTTCTCCGGTTCAGACAACCCTTCCTGATGCACCCACCAAAGAACTCCACTTTACACTTGAAGGAAATATGAACCGCTATGTTTGGTCCATCAACAATAAAACTCTTGGTGAGTGGGATAAAATATTAATAAAGCAGGGAGAGAAGGTGCGGGTCATTATGACCAATAATTCTATGATGCGGCATCCCATGCACCTTCATGGGCACGACTTCAGGGTATTGGGTGCACAAGGTCAGTATGCGCCTTTCAAAAATACCATTGATATTATGCCGATGGAAACTGATACCCTTGAATTTGCCGCTAACAAAGACGGCGATTGGTTTTTCCATTGTCATATTCTATACCATATGATGGCTGGAATGGGGAACGTGTTGAGTTACCAGAATTCGCCTCCCAATCCACAGTTGCCTGATAAGGCAAAAGCATGGAAGCAGTTTCAGCGCAGCGAGCGAATGATTCATCCATCTGCAACCATTGGTGTTGAGAGCAATGGCAGCGACGCAAATTTTATGGTAGCCGGCAACCGCTTTGAATTGCAGGGATTGTGGCATCTTGGATTAACACCTGAAAAGGGAAGGGAAGTGGAAGTCAATTTTGGTCGATACCTGGGAAAGATGCAGTGGTTGTTTCCCTATGTAGGTTTCGATTATCACTATGCAAAAGTTGGTGATGAGATCGAAAAGAATTCATTCGGACAGGTTAGTAACAAGAATGACCGGAAGACCTTTGTTGTTGGTTTGCAGTATACCTTACCCATGCTCGTTATAGCTGATGCAAGGGTGGATGGCGACGGGAAATTTCGTTTCCAGCTAGGCAGGGAAGATATTCCGCTTACCAATCGGTTAAGGGGAAATTTAATGTGGAATACCGATAAAGAATATGCTGCCGGTTTGAGATATATACTAAGAAAATGGCTTGCCTTGTCGGCCCACTATGATAGTGATATGGGTTTAGGTGGCGGCATTGCGCTTATTTATTGATGGTGATCGTTGATTCATTATTTGAATCCGAAGATCAGGGGGAATAAAAAGGTTACAATGACTGTCCAGATAAAGTATACGGGTAAGTAGGCAGCAATCGCATTTCCCACTGTGATTAAATTTGTCTTCTTCGTAAGTACTTTAAAAAGTTGCACCGTTACAAGGAGGAGGTTGATAAGAATTAAAACATTGCTTCCCAGTACGGCTGCCCTGTTGGGTGTAATTCCCCATTCGGAAATACGGAAAAGAATGGCGGAGAGTGCGATACCGTTAACCACGATTGTTGCCATTGAAAGCAGCAGGAGTATCCAGATCTCCGTTTGACTTTTAGCCCTTGATCTTTCTGCAACAGAAAAGAATATGATGGCCATAACGCCTACCAGTAGGGCATTAAAGATGAGGAGGAACTCGCGGTCGTTATAGGGGTCTTTTCCTGAGTAGGCCATGGCGATGAGGTAGATAACGAGCATCACCAACACAAGGGGACTGAAGATCTTTGCGATCACCGGTGAAACTTTTCCTACCAGTTGTGGATTGGTTCGTGTGAGCCAGGTGGCTGCAATGGGTAAAGCAGACAGTGCGAATATGCCGAAATAATCGAAGTAGATCTTCCCGATATTAAATCCGATGAGGTTGAAAAGTCCGATCGTAATACCGGTCATAATCCCCCCTGCGATACCGATCAGCACGGCCATTACAACCAGGTCACCGTTGTATTTGAGAAAGCCTAATCGCCGGTCTTCCTTATTATATAGTTCACCTACAAAGGCAAAGCCTAGTATAGACCAGAGAAAAAGAATTAAGTGGATGCAGGCCAATCTGAGTGTGTCGCTGGTTTTATTATCGGGAAGAAAATTAATATAGAGAACTGCGAGTAATGTGCTGCCTGCGATGAATGCAATTTTTGGCGCGGATAGTTTGTTCTTCCAACCGAAGTAGGCGTAGAGGGCGGGGAAAACGATGAAGCCAATATTCCTGCTGTAGAAAAATTCTTCGTCGATATTCAGGAACACCGGCAGCTTGGCGATGAGTCCGGCAACGAGGGATGCGATAGTTACGAAGACTAAATCTTTGCTGCTGCCCCAGGAAATTTCTTCGCGTGTGAAATTGAGTCGCTCATTCCAGTAATTGATAAGGGTGTTGTTTGAGATCTGCGGCGTAATGGCATTGAAGGCGCGCTTAAAGGAAGATTTGTCGGCCCTGTACAATCTTTCCAGTTGACCGGGATTGTTGAGGTTTGATAAGATTTCTTCTTTCATAGATCAGTCTGGTTGCTATTGTTTAAAAGCACTTTGTAATTCAAAGCTAATACAGAAATCAACAAACTGCAAGTTTTTTTTTAGCTACCCGTCTGACATATGTCCTGACACATGTCAGACGGGTAGCTAAAACCAGCATTTTCCCTTATATTGGAATGGTATGAAGAAATGGCTCTGGATGGTAGCTGGCAAGAAACCCGAGTTCGCACTTGAACACCAGGTTTTCAACAGCACCAGCTTTTTTATTACCCTGTTCGCTTTCCTTGCATCCACCGCCAACTGGGTGATAGGGCTGCATGAATTAACCATCTGGCCGGGATACCTGGGCGGGGTGATATCCCTCTACATTTTTTATATCAGCCGGTTCCGGAAGATTTTCAACAGTACTGTAATATTTATATATTCCTTGCTGGTGATGGTTTTCATGGGGTGGATCTATTTTTTCAATGACGGATCGCATGGCACTATCAATTATCTGGTACTGATGTTCATGACCATCCTGCTCATGATCACGCCGCGCCAATTGCAGGTGGGTGTTTTTATCCTGATGTATGGATCCATCCTGGTGCTGCTGGTGCTGGAGTACTTTCATCCCGAATGGCGGGTGGGTTATAATTCAGAAAAAGAAAGGTTGGCAGATCATATCGTCACCATTTTTTTAGCCGCATTATTCATCACCGTCAACACGATCGTTTTCAGGGCGAGTTATATTGAAGAGCGGCAGGTGGTTACCCGGCAGAATGAAGAGCTGATAACGTTGAACCAGCAGATCGATGTGCAGAAAGCAGCCCTGGAAACCCTGCTCAAAGAACTTCATCATCGCGTAAAAAATAACCTGCAGGTGATCTCCAGTCTGCTAGCCCTGCAATCGAACAGGATGGAAGATGCGCTTGCGAGGGAAAGCCTTCAATCGAGCCGAACCCGTATTGAAGCCATGGCACTGATCCATAAGAGTCTATACCAGAACGAAGATGTATCGGCTGTGGAAATGAATCAATATCTGGATTCATTAACTCGTTCGCTGGCAACAAGTTTTGGGGTGGATGGCAATGTTATAAGTTTGGATACTGGTGGGGTGGATTGTATGATGGATATAGACCAGGCCATCCCGATTGGACTTATCGTAAATGAGCTGGTGGGAAATTGTTTTAAACATGCCTTCCGGAATATAGTTTCGCCTGAAATTCAGGTAACATTAAATAAGAAAGGTGGTGAAGATTTTGAGCTTATCGTCGCAGATAATGGTGAGTGGATGCAGGAAGAAGGCCATAAGGATAAATCAACTTCTTTCGGGATGAAGCTTGTAAAGACCCTGGCCATCCAGTTGGATGCTACTGTTGAGGTGGTTAGGGGAAATGGAACGGTATTAACTATTAAAACAGATCTCACATGATTAAAAGTGCTTCGATATTAGTGGTGGAAGATGAATTGATTACTGCCGAAAGTATTTTCGAATTATTGGAACAGGAAGATTTTAAAATGATTGGTGTCGCAAAAGATGCTGTTACAGCCTTTCAGCTCTGTGAAAAAGAAATTCCGCAGGTAGTAGTATGTGATATTAACATCAAGGGCGAGATCAATGGCATTGAGCTTGCGAAACTGTTGAAAAAGAAATTTGGTTGCCTGGTAGTTTTCCTGACAGCCTATACAGATATCAGGACAGTAGAATCGGCTGCTGCAGTAGACCCGGTGATGTATGTGATCAAGCCCTACAATGATGTTCAGTTGCTGGTTGCGGTACAGATGGCCTTCCATCGTCTCTATAAAAGCCAGATGCCGAAAATAAGCGAACAGCTTCAGCTTACGGGAAGGGAGCGGGAAATCGCCAGCCTTGTGGCGCAGGGATTCTCTTCCAAGGAGATTGCAAAAAAATTATTTATCAGTGAGGAAACCGTGAAAACGCATCGGAGGCGAATGCTGCAAAAAAATAATATCAATAATTTTCCCCAGCTCATTTATATGATGGGTGGATCATGATCTTCAAAAGAGCATAAAAAACAGGTTGCACGCAACCTGTTTTTTATGGATAAACTTCTAAGCTTACCTGATTTGTCCCCTTACCACTCCACCAGCATGAAGGGTTGAATGTGCATTAACATAAAGTGCATCCGTTCCTTTAATGGCGGCAAAAGCTGCATCATCAAGAGAGATCGTTTTCACCACACCAAAATCAGCTGCTGAAGCTGCCAGGCCAACCAACACATCTCCATTGGCACCTTCCGCACCTTTATGGATATGGGCCATACTTAGTGCATCAATTGATTCCAGGTTGCTTACTGTAACATTAGAATACAGCTTCTTATCGGCTGTCATTCTCAGGATAGCCGTACCAGTAGCTGTTGTAACAACCGCAGGAACTTCATTGGTTCCGGAGAGCGCTACATCCATTGCAAATTCAACCTTGGAATTCAGCTGCGCACGAACCAATCCCGATGCAACCTGCTGGGAGTGTGCATTAAAATAAATGTGGTTAGCATCACTCTTCAGGCTGTCAACCAATGATTGCCTTAACCCGGTAATAGTACCTGTTGCATTTCCGCCGGTAAAGGTCGGATCCAGACTAAGTATCACCGGACCGTTTGTAATGGCATCACCAGCATGAAGATGGGCTGCCTGCAGTGCATCGCCACCTGCCAGTCCATTTACCGAAATATTATATTTCAGTGAATTGTCTGCCAGTAACTGAAGCGTTACAGTTCCCGTTTCCGTTCTTGATGGTACAGCCGGATTTTCATTTTTAGTACTCAGGTTAAGTGTCCATTCTTTCACCGTGTCTGGTTCCTGAACATCATCATCATCTTCGCTGCAGGCGATCAATAAAAAGGGTAAGCTCAACGCAATAGCGCTTTTGAAGAGAAGCTTTTTCATAATGTGGTTTTTGTAATGATTCAATTACAAACCACATGCAAAAACTGTGCGCTCTTACAGTATTACGCCGGCTAATTCCAGGCTTTTCTTTTTAAGTTGTTGTATCGCAACGTTCTCTATGATGGGTTCTGCGGTTAATATTAAAGAAGTGTTATTTTCTTTCCACCAGCTATTGAGTCTGAGCTCAGAAGCTGGCAGTACCCCAACGAGGTATTTTCTTTCCTCTCCTGCATGCCATTCTTCTATCCATTCAAATTTTTCACGGGGAATATTTTTCCAATCGGTGAAACTCAGGTACACGCGTAGATAATAATCATCAGTGAGGGTATTAGGTTGGTGGTGATATAATTTTTTGTATTCATACTTATAATCGTATCGCAATGCGGAAAGATCACTCAGTACTGCGGATGCTGTTGGAAAACTTCCCGCGCCCTTTCCATAAAAGAATTGTTTATCAGAGAATCCGCTTTCTATGACCACACCATTATATTCATTCTTCACAAATGAAAGATGGTCTTCCTGTGGTACAAATTGGGGGATAACATAACTTGCGACTTTACCGTTGGATAATTTCCGGGCCTGTGCAACAAGTTTTATTTGTTGTCCTTTTTCTGCAGCCACTTTTGCATCACCCGCATGGATATTCTGTATTCCGGTGAACAAAAGATTATCAGGATGTTCAATTATTCCATATGCATGTGTTAAGAGGAATGCCCATTTATTAACAGCATCGTATCCCTCCACATCCAGCTTCGGATCAGATTCTGCGAAGCCCAGTTGTTGTGCGAGTAGAAGTGCCTGCTGGAAGTCGAGCCTGTCCTCAAACATTTTGGTGAGGATGAAATTGGTGGAACCGTTTACGATTGCTTTGATGCCATGCAACAGGTCGTTATCATAATATTCTTCGAGGTTACGAATAACGGGGATGGATGCGCAGGCGGCTGCTTCGTAGAGAAAGCTCTCGCCCGTATCCTGTTGAAGGGCAAGCAATTCGGGAAGATGTTCTGCGATCATTTTCTTGCTGGCGCTTACCACTGCTTTTCCATTGCGCAGGGCTGTGCTTACAATTTCAAAGGCAGGATCGGCTTCGTTGATCACTTCAACGATCACATTAATTTCTTCATCATTGAGCAGCTCATCACGGTCGGTGGTGAACAATGCATCGGGAGCATTTCTTTTTTTGGATGGGTCCTTGATACATACTTTTTTAATGGAGGCTCTCAGCGATGGTGTTTGTTGCAACACCCGGTATAATCCTTCTCCCACTACGCCAAATCCGAATAAACCGATGGTCAGTTGTTTGTGATATGTCATCTTATATTGTTTTGCTTGCTTGTTAACATTTTTCTTTCTGCGCTGCATGTTTTAGTTTCTGCGGATGCGTTGCAGAAACCAGTGTAAGGGCAGTTTCGATATCATTGATAAGGTCGCGCCCATCTTCAAGGCCTACACTGAGCCTGATGAGACTGTCTTTGACGCCCGCTGCTTTTCTTTTCAGTGCATCAATTGATTTATGTGTCATTGAGGCGGGGTGACTCACGAGGCTCTTAACGCCGCCCAAACTTTCAGCCAGGTGGAAAAGGCTGGTGTTTGTAACGAATGCCTTAGCTGCCTCTTCGGTATCATCTTTCAGACTGAAGGAAACGATGCCGCCATAATTTTTCAATTGTCTTTTTGCAAGGTGATGGTTGGGATGGCTGCTTAGTCCGGGATAATAAACTTTATCCACCAGCGGATGTGTTTGCAGGTAACGGGCAATGATAGACGCAGAGCTGCAATGCTGGTTAATTCTCAGATGCAGTGTTTCGAGGCCGCGGATAAGCAGGAAGCTGTCGAAGGGCCCGAGCACAGCGCCACAGGCATTCTGGTAGAATTTTATTTCTGCACCGAGTGCCGGGTCTTTTGTTACTACGAGTCCTGCAATAACATCACTATGTCCGCCGATATATTTGGTAGCGCTATGCACTACGATATCTGCTCCTGCGAGTAGGGGTTGCTGTAATACGGGTGATGCAAAAGTGTTATCAACGCAGAGAAGGATATGGTAGCGCTGAGCTATTTCTGCTATGGCGTGGAGGTCAGAAATTTTAAGGGTGGGGTTGGTCGGACTTTCGATCCAGATCAGTTTTGTTTTTGGTGTGATGGCGCGGGTGATGGCTCCGAGGTCGGTAGTATCAACATAGTTTGTATTGATCCCGAATTTCTTATAGACTTTTTCGAAGAGCCTGTATGCACCACCATAGATATCATCAACCGCGATGATCTCATCCCCCGATTGAAGGAGTTTGACAACGGCATCGATGGCTGCGAGTCCGCTGGAAAATGCAGCGGCTACTGTGCCGGCTTCCAGTTTGGCAATAATCTTTTCGAGTTCATGGCGGGTAGGGTTGTTGGTGCGGCTGTAATCATAGCCTTTGTTGACGCCTGGGGCTTCCTGTACAAAAGTACTTGTCTGGTAAATCGGAACGGCGATTGCGCCGGTTTGTGCATCCACCGGGATGCTGTACAATAATTGTGTTGTCGCTTGCATTGTTAAACAGTTTTTTAATTGATAAACAGGTTTGTTGCGACACCACCTACCAAGTTTGAGATCGGAAGAGTAGTTGTATAAAACAAAAAAGCTCTTCCGATAAATCATCAGAAGAGCTATATGTAGAAGTAATTATTTCTGCAAAAGCCTTTCATCAGACTTATCTGTTCCCGCTGTGCGGGCTGGATTTGGCACCTTACTTCGTGTTGCCACGAAACAGGTTGTCAAGGCTTCATAGGGCCATTTCCCTCTGCCTTTCTTGATAAGCGATGTTATAAAGAACTTGTGCAAAGATAGGGTGGCTGTTTCCGAATTGCCAAAAAATATTTTCTTAAAATAGAAAACCCCGCACTGGGCGGGGCTTTCAAGTTGGTTGCAGAGGTATTCTGTCAGTGCTTCTTAGAAACGGTAGCCTACAGAAACGCCGAAGCCGGTGTTGTTTGCTTTGGGTTGTTGTAATTCAGATGACAGCCCGGTGATGTCGGGAATAAGATTGGCAAGACCAAACTGTGAATTCAGTTGGAAGCTGAGTCCGGAAGCCATTTCATAACCGGCCATAATGTTTGCACCAAAGTCCATTCTTCTGAGGATATAACTGTTTTCATATTCTTCAGCCGACACTTTATTTTTGAATTCAATATCTGAATCTGTGTCGCTATCAAACTTCACTTTACCACCAACGGCAAAGCCTGCGTATGGACCTGCTCCTAAAATCAGGCGGCCATTTCCCAATACCGGCTTATACATAAAGCTTACCGGTATTTCAACATAGGAAAGATTGATACTGGCATCCTCAAAGTCTTTTGATTTAGCTCCCTTAGTGCTGAATAAAACTCCCGGCTGTATAAAGAATTCGTCAGCCAGTGGAATTTCAACATCAGCGCCTATATGAAAGCCTGTTTTGAGTTTACCATTGTCTTTGTCGTCATAGGCATCTTTTCCGGTAATGTTGGTAAAGTTTACACCAGCACGGCCAATAACACGGGCCCCTGTTTGCGCACTTGCAGTGAATAAAATTCCTGCTGCAAATAATCCTGTCAAAATTGTCTTTTTCATAAATGGGTGTTTAAAATATTTAAGGATAGGTTTATTTTATTTAATGGTTCAATTTTCTCCTGCTTCTTTTTTCGCTTCTGCTTTCATTTTTTCATTGGCGGTGATCAGGAATTCAACACGACGGTTCTTCGCCATATTTGCCTCTGAATCGTTGTCGTATTTAGGCGCCAGTTCACCATAACCTTTTGTAGTAAGGCGATGGGAAGCGATTCCTTTTGCGTCAACATAACTCGCAACTGATGTAGCTCTCCTAACTGACAAGCGCTGGTTATAATCCGTTGCACCCTGGCTGTCAGTATGTCCTGCAACTTCAAGATTTGTGTCAGGATATTTATTAAGTATAGCTACCAGTTTATCGAGTTCTGATTTTGCGCCTGCGCTCAGGTCAGACCTGTCGAAGCCAAAAAGTACTGCATTATTGAATTCAACAACGATACCTTCTCCCACACGTTCCACTTTGGCGCCATCAACTTCTTCATCAATTTCTTTGGCTTGTTTATCCATCTTTTTCCCGATAAGAACCCCTGCTGTACCGCCTACTGCGGCTCCCAGGATTGCGCCCAGGCCTGCATTCCCTGCTGCTTTACCGATAATTGCTCCCATGGCTGCTCCGCCTGCAACGCCGATGGCTGCTCCTTTCTGTGTTTTCGTCATTGATTTACAGCCGATCAATAGAATTGAAGATGCGGCGAGGGCAAGTAATGAATTGGTTAAGATTCTCATAATGCTGTTTTTTAGGTAGTAAACCACCTTAATCAAAAACCGTTCCTGTTTATGGTTGTTGTATTTTTGACATTCAATCATCATATGAAGAAAAAAGTAAAAGCAGGGGATCCGCAGGCTGTTGTGGAGACGATTGAGGTGGTAGGAGCGAGGGAACATAATCTTAAGAATATTGATATAACCATACCCAAAAACAAACTTGTGGTATTTACCGGCGTAAGTGGCAGTGGTAAATCTTCTTTGGCATTTGATACAATATATAATGAAGGCCAGCGGAGGTATATGGAAAGCTTCAGCGCATATGCGAGACAGTTTGTTGGTGATATGGAAAGGCCTGATGTAGATAAGATCACCGGGTTAAGTCCGGTTATTTCCATTGAGCAGAAAACAACCAATAAGAATCCGCGATCAACGGTGGGTACCATTACGGAAGTGTATGATTTCCTTCGGTTGCTGTATGCGCGTGCGTCTGATGCTTACAGTTATAATACGGGAAAGCTGATGACAAAGTTTTCTGAAGAGGAGATCGTGGAGAATATTTTTTCTAAATATGGTAACAAGAAGATCAGTTTACTGGCACCGTTGGTAAGGGGACGGAAAGGTCATTACCGCGAGTTGTTTGAAGACATCCGCAAGAAGGGATTTCTGAAGGTTCGGGTGGATGGTGAGGTTAAAGATCTGGTGCCGAAAATGCAGGTTGACCGTTATAAGATCCATGATATTGAAGTGGTGATAGACCGGATGGCTGTAACCGATGAGATGAAATTAAGGTTAAGCCAGAGCGTACAGAAATCGATGCAGGTGGGAAAGGGACTGATGTTTTTGCTGATCAATGACAGCAATCATCTTGTTCAGTATAGCCGGCAGTTGATGTGTGAGGATACGGGTATCAGTTATGAGGAGCCATCGCCCAATAGTTTTTCTTTTAACTCGCCCTATGGTGCATGTCCAACCTGCAAGGGGTTAGGTACGGTTTACCAAGTGAGCATGGAGAAGATAATTCCCGACAATTCATTAAGTATTAAGGAAGGAGGTATTGCGCCGCTGGGTGAGGAGCGTGAGGCCTATGTATATAAGCAGGTGCAGCAGGTGGCAAAGAAGTATAAGGTTGATCTGAAGAAGCCGTTGAAGGATCTGCCTGAAAGATCATTGAATATTATTCTTTATGGCAATGAAGAAGGGGAGACGGATGACATCGTGGATTTTGAAGATTCGGCTACTGATCAACGTGTGTATGCGGAAGAGTTTGAGGGTGTTATCCCGCAATTAAAGAGATGGTTTTCTACGGCGAGTTCTGAGCCTATCCGCGATTGGGCGGAGAGCTTTATGGAACTCAGTGTGTGTGGCAGTTGCGAAGGGGCGAGGCTCAGAAAAGAGAGCCTGTGGTTCAGAGTTGACGGAAAAAATATTGCAGAGATCAGCAACTGGAATCTGGATAAACTGCTTGTATGGTTTACGGATATTGAAAAGCGTTTGAGTAATAAACAGCAGATCATAGGAAAGGATATACTGAAAGAGATCAGGGAGCGGTTGCAGTTTTTACTTGATGTGGGGTTAACCTATCTTACTATAAACAGGGCCACTCGAACGCTGAGTGGGGGCGAATCACAGCGGATCAGGCTGGCCACGCAAATCGGATCGCAGTTGCAGGGTATAACCTATGTGTTGGATGAGCCGAGTATTGGTTTGCACCAGCGCGATAACCAGCGGTTGATATCTGCATTGCAACATCTCCGTGATATTGGTAATAGTGTGCTGGTGGTAGAACATGACAAGGATATCATGATGGCTGCTGATCATCTTGTAGATATTGGTCCCAATGCGGGCAAGCATGGCGGCAGGATCGTTGCGCAGGGTACGCCGCAGCAGGTGCTGGAAGCGAACTCGGAAACGGCGCAATACCTGAGCGGGGAAAAGAGTATTCCTGTTCCTAAAGAAAGGCGGAAGGGAAATGGTAAATCGCTTGAGCTAAAAGGTGCTGCCGGTAATAACCTGAAGAGTGTGAATGTGAAGTTTCCACTTGGCAAACTCATATTGGTGACGGGTGTAAGTGGCAGTGGTAAATCAACACTGATCAATGAGACGCTTTATCCTTTGCTTTCACAACACTGTTATGACTCGAAGCAAAAACCATTGGCGTATAAATCGGTAAAGGGCCTGGATCTTATTGATAAGGTAATTGAGATAGACCAGTCGCCCATTGGCCGAACACCGAGAAGTAATCCCGCAACTTACTGTGGTTTCTTTACAGAGATCAGACAATTATTTGCGGCTGTTCCCGAGGCCAAGATCAGGGGTTATGCGGCGGGGCGTTTTTCATTTAATGTGAAAGGCGGCCGATGTGATCTCTGTGAAGGTGGAGGAATGCGTGTTATTGAGATGAACTTCCTTCCCGACGTTTATGTGCACTGCGAAAAATGCAATGGCAGGCGATACAATCGCGAAACGCTGGAGATAAGATATAAGGGAAAGTCGATCAGTGATGTGCTGGATATGACGGTTGATGAGGCCGTTGAATTTTTCCAATCTATTCCATACCTGTATCGCAAGATCAAGGTATTGCAGGATGTGGGGTTGGGATATATAACATTAGGGCAGTCGGCGGTTACCTTAAGCGGGGGCGAGGCGCAACGTGTAAAGCTATCCACCGAGCTTTCCAAGAAGGATACGGGTAAAACATTTTATATTCTTGACGAGCCCACTACGGGATTGCATTTCCAGGATATCCAGCATTTGCTTGATGTGTTGAATAAGCTGGTTGACAGGGGTAATACCGTGTTGATCATTGAGCATAACCTGGATGTAATAAAGGTTGCGGATCATATCATTGATATTGGTCCCGAGGGAGGTGATGGCGGGGGGCAGTTGTTGTTTGAAGGTTTGCCCGAGGATATGGTGAATGTAAAGGCGAGTCATACTGCGCGGTTCCTGAAAACAGAACTAGAGGCGGCGGGTTAGGTGTCTCCTATGTTTGCAATAAGCAAAAGTAGTTCTTGGAGAATCGATTAAGATACCAATAGTTTTGATTTATAAAGTGAAAAGGGGTGAGAGCTTTAGGTGTCTAAGCAGCTCTTCAGCATGCTGAGTGTCAGAATCAGCCTCACTCTTTTTTATCTCTTCGAGTTTGAACAGAATGTAAGGAATGCTGCAGGTTCAGCATATCCAGAATATCCAGCCAGGAGACAAAACGAAGGGAGATTTTCACTTTTCATTATTTAAACAAATTGGTATGAAAAGATTGGTTAAACAGGTTGTTGGCATTGATGTAGCGCAAAATGAACTGGTAGTCTCACTTGGCAGGATGGATGAACAACTGGATAGTGAAGTGTTTGCACACAAGATTTTCCCCAATACTGCCAAAGGCTTTACTACCCTGCTTGCCTGGGTAGAGAAGCTCACCAATACAGAGGCAGGAGTTCGCTTTGTGATGGAAGCCACGGGAGTTTACCATGAAGCTCTGGCTTATTTTCTAGCGGAAAGGGGCCAGGAGCTGAGCGTGGTCCTACCCAATAAGATCAGCAATTATTTTAGAACACTGAGTATCAAAACGATCACCGACAAAACCGCTTCAGAAGCCATTGTACGCTTTGGACTAGAGCGAAAACTGGAGAATTGGCAGCGGCCCAAATCCCTTTTTAAGAGGCTTCGGCAGTTAACACGCGAACGCGATCAGGGTGGGAGAACGCACGGTGATAAAGAACCAACTACACGCCGAGCAAAGCGAAGCCGATCCTAATCTTAGCAGCGTGGAGCGGATTAAAAAGAGAATCGCTTTTGTAGACAATCAACTCAAAGAAATCCGCACGGAGTTGACCGGCCTGTTAAACCAGGATGCCGAAATAAAACAATTAATCAAGCAGCTTTGCACCTTACCGGGCGTAGGGTTGCTGACAGCCATCACGGTGGTTGCGGAAACCAATGGTTTTGAACTTATCCGAAACAAACGTCAGCTCGCCAGCTATGCGGGGCTGGATGTTCGGGAAAAGCAATCAGGCACATCGGTCAAAGGCAAGCCCACCATCTCTAAGAAAGGAAATAGGTTCTTGCGCAAAGCCATGCACCTGCCAGCACTGGCTGCCATCAGATGCGATGAGCGCTTTAAGGCTGTATTTGATCGGTTGGTTGCCAGACATGGTATCAAAATGAAGGCCGTTGTAGCAGTACAATGAAAACTATTGGAAATGATCTTTACGCTGTTTAAAACCAATACAACATATAAGAAGGATTATTTGAAAATGAATACAAACAACAAGGAATCCTTAAGCATATAAAAAAATTAGGGAGCAGTCATTAAGAGACTGCTCCACTAAACAGGCTGGCTTAAAGCCGCCTAAAACATAAAATTAAAAAATATTAAGAACTTGGTTCTTAACACAGAATCTGACACATGTTCGCAACATGTTCGAACATCCCCTTAACATGTGTCAGACACCTAAACTCCCAAGCGCTAAAACAAACTGCCGGCAGTTACTCACCGCCGGCAGTTAAGAATACTGGATTGTCAGACTTTTGAACCCATCTGACGCCTGTCAGGACAGGCGTCAGATGGGTAGTTTAAAGCCAATAAGCAGTGGCAGGGAGTGATCAATAAAATCATCTGAAGAAAGGGTACTTAGTATAGGGAACGGATCAGGTTTATAACAAACCGGATATTGCGATTCTACTAATGTCCCTGCCGCTTATTGGTTTAAATCTTAATATTTTTATTGTACGATAATAGTTCCTGTCTCAACCCGGTTATCACCGGTAAAAACTTCAAAATAATAATCACCTTTTTCGGGCTTTGCCACTACTGCTGTTTCGCGGCTAAGGATCTTGGTTTGTTTTATCAGTTTTCCCCCTTTTCTGAAAAGAAGGAGATGGTACACATTGCCTTCCTGTCCACGGGCATTAAAGAAGAGCACTTTCTGAGAGGCATTCGTGTATAGGTTTATGTTATGGTTGCTGCTTTTGTTTGTTTTATGAATGATGATACTGTCTTGTGCATGTGCAGGCAGGCAACTGAAACAAATAGCCAATGTAA
This sequence comes from Flavihumibacter sp. ZG627, assembly GCF_000814325.1. Taxonomy (GTDB): domain Bacteria; phylum Bacteroidota; class Bacteroidia; order Chitinophagales; family Chitinophagaceae; genus Flavihumibacter. The sequence continues at coordinate 37,224 of NZ_JPHF01000012.1, forward strand.
CTAGCAGTAGCCGGCATTGTTGCATTCGCTTCATGGGTACGTTTTAAATGTTCAGTTTGGTTTAGTAACGCATCACCGGGCACTTGATTCGCTTGTAATTATCACCATTACTTCTGCTTCCGAGACGGAATCCCAACTTAAAGCCCGCAGAATAATATGCGTCATTATTGGTTGGAGTTCCTCTTTTATCGCCAGGGCCGAAACCGGCACTGGTACTACCTCCCTGGTCGGTTTTGTTGGCCATACGCCTTGCAAGCTGGGCTTTCTCCGAACCTGCACCGAAGTATTGGTCAAAGAGATTTGGATCGATATAAGTGGTACTTACGTCATCGATATAATCAGTAAATGTTTTGCGGTGAATTACTTCAAAGGCAATGCTTACATTATCATTCATGAAGTATTTAACACCCAATCCCATCGGGATATTCAGTTGTGTTAATTTATAAGGCTTGCGATCCGGATACTCTGCAAATCCCTGTCCCTCAGTACTAAGATCTTTTAGGTTTACCCAGTCGCCTGTCAGGGGATCGGTACCCATTGGATTGTAGTTGAAAACACCCACACCAAGTACACCATATGGACGGATCTTTTTATAAAGGTCTTCCACATCCTGTTCAAAGAAAACGGTTGGAAATACTTCGGCTGCCAGGAAGGCTTCAAACAATCTGGAACGAAAATCAGAGTTCCTGAATTTTCTTGCTTCTTCGAGTCCGCCGGCACCTTTGATGATCTTATCATCGCCGGCAAGGGTTCCATAATTAACTGCGAGTCTTAGTCCGAGGAAGCTGGCCGGCATTGCTGTAATATGCCCGCCGATAATGAATTTGGTCTGCGCGATATTATTGTCTTTAAGGAAGCCCATTCCACGACCACGGTTACCACCAAGGTCGCCGAGGAAATTTGATGGCCCAAAACTTACGCCGGCTTCTACTTCGTTGAAGATGCCAATCTGGCTGAAAGAGGCTTGTGTAAATGTTGTTAATGCAAGACAGGATAAGGCACATTTACGCAGCAAAACGTGTAAATGCTGTTTCATGAATATCAGATTTAGTTTTCGAACGGTTACGTGGATTACTCTAAAAACGATAGACATGATGGCTATGGTATGACCATCGTAAAGTTTTTTTTAACCTGCGTAAAACTACCTGACGAAACTACTATGGTAATAGTACCATTTCGATGTGCCTGATATCATCTTCAAGGTAAATATCCCCTTCTTCTTTAAATCCGAGGGAGCGATAAAATTCAAGAAGATAGAGTTGGGCCCCTATCCGGATCTTTTCCCGTCCGTAGAGATCATAGCAGGCTTTGATGGATTCCTTCATGAGCAGTCGACCTATTCCTAGTCCGCGGGCGGCGGGGGAGGTCACCACTCTTCCGATAGAAACCTCTTCATAAGCAAGGCCTGCCGGAACGATGCGTGTGGATGCCGCGAGTAAGCTATCCTTCCATCCTAAGAGATGCCAGCATAACTGGTCTTTATTATCCATGTCGAGGAAAACGCAGTTCTGTTCAACAACAAATACTTCACTGCGCAGGCGAAGGAGCTGGTATAATTCATTATTAGTAAGTGTGTCGAATTTTTTCAGTTGCCAGTTGATGTTCATCGTATAAAATTTTCGGCGGGGGCCACCTTGTTCAAATTTAGTACAATAGTGTGCTGCCTGTTTAATAACCATATTTATCTCTCCAGCGTATCTGCAGGAATTTCCGGATCTCTTCTTCGCGCGCATTTTTTCCGGGTTGGTAAAATACATGTCCCTTCAAACTATCCGGAAGATATTCCTGCGCAGAGAAATTGTTTTCATAATCGTGTGCGTACTGGTAACTCTTGCCATAGTTGAGATCTTTCATCAGTTTGGTTGGAGCATTCCTGATATGCAGTGGTACGGGCAGGTCGCCGGTTTGGTTTACCATCGCAATAGCTGCATCGATAGCGAGGTAACTGGCATTGCTCTTGGGCGAAGTGGCCAGGTATACGGCACATTGCGATAAGATAATTCTTGATTCGGGATGACCAATCTTATTCACTGCATCAAATGCTGCATTGGCCAGCAAAAGCGCATTGGGATTGGCATTTCCGATGTCTTCACTGGCGAGTATCACCAATCTCCTTGCGATGAATTTTACTTCCTCCCCACCGGCGATCATGCGTGCCAGCCAGTATACGGCACCGTTAGGATCACTGCCGCGGATAGATTTGATAAAGGCGGAGATGATATCATAGTGTTGCTCACCCTGTTTATCATAGATGGCTATTTTTTGCTGCGCCACCTGCATCACCAGCTCGTCGGTAATAATAACCGGGGGATTAGCTCCCGCAGATTGAACTACCAGTTCAAGCAGGTTGAGCAACTTACGGGCATCCCCACCCGAAATACGGATCATCGCCTCCACCTCTTTAAGCTGGGGCGAATGGTTGCGAAGCCATTCATCCTTTTCAATGGCCTGGTGAAGTAATGCAATGAGATCATTTTGCTGAAGTGGTTTTAAAACATATACCTGGCATCGGCTAAGCAAGGCGCTGTTCACTTCAAAGGATGGATTTTCGGTGGTGGCGCCAATAAGCGTAACCGTTCCTTTTTCAACGGCTCCCAGCAACGCATCCTGTTGTGATTTATTGAAGCGATGGATCTCATCAATGAATAAGATGGCCTTTTCCTGCTGCCTTGATTTTTCAATTACTTCGCGGATCTCTTTAACCCCTGATGAAATGGCGCTGAGGGTGTAAAAAGGCAGGTCAAGGGTATGCGCGATAATATTGGCGATGGTGGTTTTTCCCACGCCCGGCGGTCCCCATAAGATCATGGAGGGCAGGTTACCCTGTTCCATGGCTTTTCGCAGGATACTTCCTTTTCCGGTGAGGTGTTCCTGCCCTATAAGATCATCCATCGAAATGGGTCGCAGTCTTTCTGCCAAGGGTGCCGTCATATGCTTTCCAGGGGTTGTTGATTGCGAAGATAGGAAGCCTGCGTTATTGCTGGGCAGCGGCCTCTTCTGCAGCCTGCCGGAGCAGCCAAAGGTCCTGCGGCTCGGGCTTTTTCACCAGGTTGCGATCCTCAAAATGATGACCATCTTCATATCCAACAGAAACATATACGAAAAGCTCTTGTATGGCCGGACCTTTAAAGCTTCCTTTCACGGGGGAGCAATCGGTGAAGTTTCTTCCCACGGCAAGTTTTACATGGGTATTGGTGACCCATATATTATTGGTGGGATCTATACCCGCCCAGCCAAACCCGGGTATAAATGATTCAACCCAGGCGTGGGTAGCCCCCTCGCCGCGAAGGCCGTTTTTATTTGGACAGATATAGCCACTCACATAGCGGGAAGGGACTCGAAGGGTTCGCATCACCTGCAGCATCACGTGGGCGAAATCCTGGCAAACACCGGAACGGTGATCGATAATATCATCCACCGTTGTTTCAATATCCGTGATGCCAGCTATATAACTGAAATGCTGGAAAATAAACTGGGAACAATCCTGCACGGTAGCGGCCACACTTTTCCAGGGCTGCTGTATTTGTTTTACAATATCATTGATAGCTGCCTGGTTGCGGATGGGCTCGGCATGCGTGAGTTCAAGAAGGTTGAGATCTTTTTCCACTTCTGCTGCCAGCTCTTCAAAACCGATGTTGAAATTGAGATGCCTGTCGTTTGGTGGTATGGTTCGCACCACCAGCTTGCTTTCTATCACCAGTGAGGTATGCGCGCCGGGGATATTGAAGACACCCGTTTTGTTTCCCCAGTAATCAGTGAACGTATGTATGTCGGGGTTAGAGGTGATGACCAGTTCGTGATTGAGTATCTCCTGTTCGTTGCAGAGATAAGGGTAGATGCGGATTTCATTTACACTTTCTTTTACGGCACGATCGTATTCGTAACTGGTGATATGATGAATCTTAAAAGTTGGCATAGGGTTCGTTAAGCGTAGGAAAAAAATAACTGACTGAACTGCATGTTGAATTGGATGAGTTCTGCGCGAAGTTCCTGGAGATAATTTCTAATTCCTTTTGATTCAAGCAGTTTCATGTCGGCAAATTCAACCCGACTTTGGATCCGTCCAAATTGACGATAGATTGCCATGGCATCATCGCTGTTATTGTCGAGTACTACTTTTTGCAGGTAAAAACCAATACGTTCCAGGCAATAAATTGCAGAGCGGGTGAATTGTTTATTGAACAGAACCTGGTCGGCAACATTTTTATTATGCTGGCTGCTCCGATATGTTTTGAGGTGAAGTTCATAGCCCGAAAGTGAAAGCAGGAGATTGCGCCAGTAAAGAACATCCAGAGATTTTTCGAGGTCATAGTCGGCTTCTGAAAAATGGCGGTCGGCCATTTCAATGGTGATCATGCATCGCTCAATGAATTTGCCAAGTGTCATAAAATTCCATCCCATATTTCTGGGCATGGTGCTATCAGTAACACCATTGTATTGTATTACCTGGAAGGTAAGTGATTCAAGCACGGCGATAGTATCATTGCGTATGATTCGTTGTTGAAGCAGGGGGTTGTTGATCAGGTGATAGACCTGGTTAACCTGTTCCCAAACTTCTTTGGTGATATGGTCCTGGGCGCCCCTTGCATTTTCTCTTGCGCGGATCACCATGGTGCGCATGGCATTGTGGTTGGTGGTATCGTATATGAGATGTTGTACGAGGGAGATGGGTTGTTGTTCGAGGGTTGATCTCCTTGCTGCATCTGCGGTGCTGAAAATAGCCGCGAGATGGTGCCAGTGCAAATGATTGTATTCCCCCTTGTCAAGAGAAAGGGCATAGTTCACATGCACGGATCTTAACAATGCATCTGTTCTTTCGAGATACCTGTTAAGCCAGAATAATGAGTCGGCGATTCTACTAAGCATATGTTTGGGCAGGGGTTCTTTAATCGTTATTAAGTATCCAGGTGTCTTTGCTGCCGCCACCCTGGGAGGAGTTCACTACCAATGAGCCCTCTTTGAGTGCAACACGTGTGAGTCCGCCGGGAATAATTTTCACCCCTGATGGTCCGCACAAGGCAAATGGCCTGAGGTCAACATGGCGCGGTGAAAACTTATTATTGAGGAAACAGGGCACAGTCGACAAATTGATAATGGGTTGGGCAATATAATTCCGCGGATCATCATTGACCGCCTGTATCATATTGTGGATCTCTTCATCGGTAGCGCAATTTCCCATCAGCATACCATATCCTCCTGACTGGTTGGTTTTCTTTATAACCATCGTATGGATGTTTTTGTAGGTATAGTCACGGGCTTCTATATCGGCCAACTGGTAAGTGGGAATATTGGGAAGGATGGGTTCTTCATTGAGGTAGTAACGTATCATGGCGGGTACATAAGCATAAATGGCTTTATCATCGGCTACTCCATTGCCGATGGCATTCACCAGTGCCACATTGCCTTTGCGATAAGCGCTGAGTATGCCTGGAATGCCCAGTGCGCTGTCGGGTTTGAATACCAGCGGATCCATATAGTCATCATCAATACGGCGGTAGATCACATCCACCTGTTGCAATCCCCTTGTGGTTTTCATGTAAACTTTATGGTTGTCTATCATGAGATCGCGGCCTTCTACCAGCGGGATACCCATGGTGCGGGCCAGGAAGGTGTGTTCGTAATAGGCCGAGTTGAAAACGCCGGGCGTTAAAAGCACTACGGTGGGATTGGCGATTTGCCTTGGCGCAAGGGAGACCAGGATATTATAAAGTTCGAGGGGGTAATTATTTACCATTCGAACGCCGTTGGAGGAGAGGAGGTCGGGGAAGATGCGTTTGGTAACTTCGCGGTTCTCCAGCATATAAGAAACGCCGGAAGGTGTGCGGAGGTTATCTTCCAGCACGTAAAAGCCGCCATCGTTTCCCCTGATCAGGTCTATCCCCGATATATGAACGAAAATATCATAGGGTACTTTTATGCCAAAAACTTCGCGGGTGTAGTGGGCGCAGGAGGCGATGAGGGCGGCGGGAATTACATTGTCCTTTATGATCTGCTGATCGGAATAAATGTCTTTCAGGAAAAGGTTAAGCGCTTTTAGTCGCTGGCTGATTCCGGCTTCGATATTGTTCCATTCTTTACCTGGAATGATGCGTGGAATGATATCAAAGGGGAATATCCTTTCGATACCTTCATTGTCGTTGTAAACGGTAAAGGTTATGCCCTGGCTGAGGAAGAGCTCTGAGGCAAGCTGGTCTTTATCGGCCAGGGTGCTGGCGGAGAGCTGGTTCAGGCTTTCAAATACCTGCCGGTATTGATCACGTATCATGCCGTTATCGCACATTTCATCCCATGCATCGGGGATCAGGCAATAGTTATTGAAAACCGAAGATTCCATCATAAGCGTTGGTTAAAATAAAAAAACGAGTTGTTGCCCCTTTTCAGGCAAACAACTCGTTGCTTTCAATTTAATGATAATTTATTAACCAACAGCGGTCGGGAAAATAAAACTCAGGCTTCGGGTTCTTTTGGAATGCCAAATGCATCGGCATGCTGCCTTACCAAACGGAAGGTCATGTACACGTGGATGATGAGGGCAATGCTATATACGAGCAGGAAGCGAAGAAGGAAATGCATGAAGCGGAGCATCATATCCTCCATACCTTCTGCCGATGCTTTTTGCATGCTCAGCGCCTGTTCCATTATGTCGTTCAGGAGTGCAGGGTTCATGATGAGCGAGAAGGTCTGGATAGCGGTCATGGTTGCAAATGCGATGGTGCCATAGCCATTTACTTTTATGAGGTCGCGCAGGGAGGGCTTGCAATACATGTGTGCGTTGATGCCACGGGTAAGGAAGCGCCAGCTGCTATAGGTATATAACACTACGCAGGCTACCAGGAAAACCGGTAATAGCAGAACCGGGTTGGCCAGTGCGGCCATCAGCATGGTAAGGGTCATCAGGGCCATGAAGCCACCAACGGCAAACAGGAGCCAGGTCAATATTTTATAGAAGGTCATTGTATATTTTTATACCTGTCTGACATGTGTCAGACGGATAGTCCGAGTTCTTTAAGTTGTTTATCATCGATGGAAGAAGGTGCATCCAGCATCACGTCTCTGCCGCTGTTGTTTTTTGGGAATGCGATAAAGTCGCGGATGCTTTCTGATCCACCGAGGATGGAACAGAGGCGGTCAAATCCAAAGGCGATACCGCCATGTGGTGGTGCTCCATATTCAAATGCGCCGAGGAGGAATCCGAATTTATGCTGGGCCTCTTCTTTGCTCATTCCGAGAGCATCAAACATTTTCTCCTGCAATTCACGCTGGTAGATCCTGATAGAGCCGCCGCCAATTTCATTGCCATTTAATACCATGTCATAGGCATTGGCTTTGATATTGGAATAAGGGTGACTGAGGTAATGATCGGCATCGGTGATGGTTGGATCATTATCTATCATCACCGGAATATGATCGGGCTTGGGAGAGGTGAAGGGATGGTGACGGGCCACCCAGCGGTTATCTTCTTCGGCATATTCAAACAGGGGAAAATCGAGTACCCATAATAGTTTGAATTCATCTTTCCGGCGCAATCCCAGTCTCTCACCCATTTCGAGGCGGAGTTCGCTGGTAGCTTTTCTCGTACGTTCTTCCCTTCCTGCCAAAATCAGGACGAGGTCGCCGGGCTTGGCACCACATATATCAGCAAGCACTTTTAGTTTCTCTTCATCAAAGAATTTGTCGACGCTGCTCTTGTAGGTTCCATCAGCATTGCACTTAATAAATACCAACCCGTTCATGCCTATCTGCGGGCGCTTAACCCAATCAGTTAGTTCATCGGTTTGCTTACGGGTATACTCACTGCAACCCGGAACGGCAATGGCGAGAACGGTTTCAGCATCATTGAAAACTTTAAATCCTGCACCTTCAAACATCGACATTGCTGCCAGGTTACCGGTCTGTCCTTCAAATACCGTTTTAAGGTTGGTAAGTTCCATCCCGAAACGGATATCGGGTTTATCGTTGCCATAATGAACCATGGCATCATTCCAGGTCATGCGTTGAACAGGTTCGGGGTAGTCGATATCCTTAACGTCTTTGAATATGCGCTTTATTAGTCCCTCGAACATATTGAGAATATCTTCCTGTGCCACAAAGCTCATTTCGCAGTCGATCTGCGTGAATTCGGGCTGTCGGTCTGCGCGGAGATCTTCATCGCGGAAGCATTTCACCACCTGGTAATAGCGGTCGTATCCGCTTACCATCAGCAGTTGCTTAAATGTTTGCGGACTCTGCGGCAGTGCATAGAACTGGCCGGGGTTCATCCGGGAAGGAACAACGAAATCGCGGGCGCCCTCGGGAGTGCTTTTTATAAGGAATGGGGTTTCGATATCCATGAAATGATGTTCATGGAGGTAGTTTCTGGCCGAGCGGTTTACTGCATAGCGGAGTTCAAGGTTCTTTTTGACTGCATTCCTGCGAAGGTCGAGGAAGCGGTATTTCATCCGGATATCATCCCCGCCATCTGTTTCATCCTGGATGGTGAAAGGAGGGGTGATGGATTTGTTCAATATTGTGAAGGAGGACACTTCGATCTCGATTTCGCCGGTAGGGATATTAAGATTTTTATTGCTTCGTTCTATGACGGTGCCGCTGACTTGTAAAACAAATTCCCGGCCAAGGGGGTTTTCATCAAGTTGCTGGGAGAGGGTGTCCCCAAACAATAATTGGGTGATGCCATAGCGGTCGCGGAGGTCTATAAAGGTGATGCTTCCGAATTTCCTGACTGTCTGAACCCAGCCCGCCAGGGTCACGGGCTGGCTGACATGAGATGCGTTCAATTCTCCACAAGTATGTGATCTATACATAAAGATTTATGTTTTCGGTCTTTTAGATGAGGGGCAAAGGTAATCCATAGCCTTATAGAAACCATAGCAGGCAGGGGAGGAGGTTGGTTTTCAATAGGAATTCGACGAATGGACAGTTAAAAATGTCAAAATGCTTTATCGGTTCAGATAGTATTGGTAAATTGTATTGGATTTCAGTTATACAAGTTTTGCACCCTCTCATCTCTACCTAATCCGAGTACCCTGTTTCCATGTAAAAACCAAGCATCCATAACTGTGTCTAACCAGCATTACAGTGTCGATTTTCTTAACCAAAAGAAGACTTTATGGAAATCGTTCTCATTTGTTTGCTGGTGTTCTGTACCATTTTTTTATTCGAGGTACTACATGTGCGCCTGCAAAAATTCCTGCTATATCGCAGAAGGAGAGGTTTTGAGCAACACGAACCATTTTTCCGGAAACTGATATCAGCCAACATCCGCTATTTCAATAAGGTGGATGAGGAAACCCGTCATAAGTGGTTATTCCGCACTTATCTCTTTTATCGTTCTAAAAAATTCCATTACGTTGGTGTGCAGAAATCGGAGGATATGCCGATCCTGATCAGTGCCACTGCTGCGCAACTCACCCTGGGTCTCGAGAATTTTTCCCTCAATTATTTTCATGATATCTATGTGCTGCAGCATGACTATCACTATGGGTATTATTCCCTTCCTTTCATGGGGCATGTGGATAGTTCAGGGATCTATTTATCGTGGGATAATTTCCTGACCGGAATAAGGAGTGCGCACGACAGCAGCAATGTTGGACTCCATGAGATGGCGCATGCGTTGGCCTATGTCAATTTTATTACCAAGACCGATGAGGACAAACACTTCAAAAAAGAATTCCACCAGTTCTCCAAAGTAGCGAGGCCGGTGTACCAGGAAATGCAAAGAGGCAGACGAACTATTTTAGGAGAATATGCTGCCACTAATTATCATGAGTTCTGGGCGGTGAGTGTGGAAGTGTTTTTTGAGAATCCCATTCGGTTCCGGCATGAGTTACCCGAGTTGTATGAGGCTATGACGAGGCTGCTAAGACAGGATCCTTATGCGGTATTATTGGCCCGGCTGGCGGCCTAAGGCATCTGGCTGTCAACCAGCTCACGCAAGGTTTCGGGTTTAAGGATCCTGATCATTTTACCGTCTGTGTCAATGAGTTTGGCAGCAATAAATTCCTGGAAAATGCGGAATACCGTTTCGTAGGTTGTTCCTGCAAAGGAGGCGATATCCTGACGCGATAAGTTGATGTTTATTAGTCCACCCCCATTGGTCCCGAATTTTCCTTCCAGGAAAAGCAGGATGTAAGCCAGTCGACCTTTAACAGGCATATGCACAAGGTTGCGCATTTTTCTTTCCGACTCCTGCAATTCACGCGCATAGAACATCATGAGATCATAGGTGAAAGCATGATTCACTTTGAGGGTGGTGAGAAAAAAATCGAGTGGAAAAAAGCAGGCGGTGCTTTCTTCAAGGGCGGTGGCAGAAACGGGAAATATGTTTTCATTTCCAAGTCCGCGGTGACCAATAATATCACCGTCTTTAGCGAAGCGAAGAATAAGTTCTTTTTCTGTTCCCCATTGTTTATGCACTTTAGCGAGTCCTCTGTCTAGAAAGTAAATACCGGTTACCGGGTCACCTTCGCGGAAGATGAGCTCTCCTTTTTTTATGGTGTAGGTAATTTTATTTAAGGCGATGGCTGCTTGCCATTCCGGAAGGCATCCGCGGCAGAAAAAACAACTATTCAGATCACATCCTTTCTTGCTTATTTTCATCCATATAAAAATAGGGATTTTCAGCAAGCTTCGCCACCACTGTGGAGGGCTGCAGGTTTACAACTTCACCCACCAGAATGATAGCAGGGTTCTGCATGTTGGCATGGGCGGCTTTAAAAGCGATATCACGCACGGTTCCAGTTACTATTTTTTCTTTATTGGTTGTGCCCTCCTGTATGATGGCCACCGGTGTTGAAGCTTTTCCGTTAGCAGCGAAAATATCCATGATGGCTTCCAGTTTACTCATGGCCATCAGGATCACTACCGTGGCGGTGGATCTGGCTGCCATTTGGATATCGGTAGATATTTCTCCGGAGCGGGTGGTGCCGGTGGTAACCCAGAAGCTTTCACTGATGCCGCGGCAGGTGAGTGGGATCATTTTGGAGGCGGGCACGGCCAGGGCACTGGAGATGCCGGGGATCACTTCAACAGGGATGCCGGCCTGTCGGGCAGCTTCAATTTCTTCCTGGGCGCGGCCGAATACGAAGGGGTCGCCGCCTTTTAGTCTCACGAGGGTCCCATGTTCACGTGCCTGTTCTATCATGAGCTGGTTGATCTCCTGCTGGGATAGGGCATGGCAGCCATATCTTTTTCCCACAAATATTTTAATACTATCTGTGCGGCAATGGTTAAGCAGATCAGTATTGGCCAGTGCATCATATAATATCACACGGGCATTTGCCAGGGCTTTAACTGCCTTAAGGGTGATCAGTTCGGGGTCACCGGGCCCCGCACCTACCAATTGTATTCTGGGTAATATCATATATAGTAAAATAAATAATGTTAGTAAAACTCATATTAATATTATTGAAATTAATAAAAAATCCGTTAAATTTATGATACAAGCAACATTTGAAACGATAATTACGATTGAGGCCTATATAAAACATTACATGTAATAATATGTAATACGATTGTTTGCCATCCTGAAACGAGATTAACTAATCAAAAAGAATCATCGTATGAGGATCGTAATTATTGGCAATGGGATGGTAGGATATAAATGCTGTGAGAAGATGGTGGCGCGGATGGCGCCGGGCAGCATGGAGATAACAGTATTCGGGGAAGAGAGCCGGCCGGCCTATGACCGCGTTCACCTGAGTGCATATTTTGCGGGTAAAACAGCAGAGGACCTCACGCTGGCAACAGCAGACTGGTATGCTGAAAATGGTATCACCTTATATTTATCGGACCCGGTAACACGGATTGACCGCGAGGTCAGGATGGTTTACTCACACCAGGGGCTGGCCGTTCCATACGACTACCTGGTACTGGCAACCGGATCTTCCGCTTTTGTACCAGCCATCCCCGGCGTTGAGAAAGAGGGTGTCTTTATTTACCGCACTATTGAAGATCTGGAGTTGATGACCCGCTGGGCACCAAAGGCTAAAACCGCGGCCGTGATCGGTGGCGGGTTACTGGGACTGGAGGCTGCCAAGGCCCTGATTGATCTCGGAATTAAATCTACACATGTAATTGAATTTGCCCCCCGCCTGATGCCCCGCCAGATCGATGAGGCGGGCGCAGGCATCCTGAAGGCAAAGCTGGAGTTGCTTGGACTATCCATTCATACCAATAAGAATACCACTGCCATTGAAGGTGGGGAGCATATTGAAGCCATGAGTTTCAGTGATGGCGATCGCCTTAAAACAGATATGCTGGTGATATCAGCGGGTATCAAACCCCGTGATGAACTTGCACGGGCTTCCGGATTGGCAACAGGCAGCAGGGGTGGGATCATTGTGAACGAGCATATGCTCACATCAGATCAGAACATTTTTGCCATTGGCGAATGTGCCCTTTATAATGGAATGATCTATGGCCTGGTAGCGCCGGGTTATGAAATGGCTGAAGTTGTGGTGAACCGGCTTACTGGTGGTGATAAAAGTTTTACCGGTTTTGATATGAGTACCAAACTCAAACTGATCGGAACAGATGTGGCAAGTTTCGGAGATCCTTTTATATCGGGAGAAGAGGTGAAGACCATTGTTATGGAGGATGGATATAAGGGTGTGTATAAGCGAATCAATATTTCCAGGGACGGTAAAGAATTGCTTGGCGGTATTTTGGTGGGAGATGCTGCTGCTTATAATATGTTACTGCAAACCTGCAAGAATAAACTGGTGCTTCCACCCAATGTGGAGGACCTGATATTAGGTGCCAGAGGTGGTGAAGGAGATGCTGGAGCAGGCGTTGCTGCCTTACCTGATGAAGCACTGATCTGCAGTTGTGAATCGATCAGTAAGGGAGCGATATGCAGTTCGGTTACTGATGGGGGGTGTGAAACAGTTGAGGCCATTAAGAAATGTACCAAGGCTGGAACAGGTTGTGGTGGATGTATACCCATGATTAAAGACCTGGTAAATCATAGTCTGAAAGCACAGGGTAAATATATACGCAATGTTCTTTGTGAGCATTTCCAATATAGCCGGCAGGAACTATTTGACCTGATCAGAATACATGATATCCGTAGTATGGATGCTGCGTTGGATAAATTGGGAAGCGGCCATGGATGCGAAACCTGTAAACCGGCGGTGGCGTCTATCCTGGCGAGTTTGTGGGGAGAAATGATCCTCAAAAAAGGTAATGCAACGGCGCAAGACAGCAATGACCGTTTTCTTGCCAATATACAAAAAGGAGGAACCTACTCTGTGGTTCCCAGGATCCCCGGTGGAGAGATAAGTCCGGATAAATTGATAGTAATTGGCCAGGTAGCAAAAAAATACAATCTATATACCAAGATCACGGGTGGGCAAAGAATAGATCTTTTTGGCGCGCATCTTTCTGATCTTCCTTCCATTTGGGAAGAGTTGATAGAAGCCGGCTTTGAGAGTGGACATGCTTATGGCAAGGCGCTTCGAACGGTGAAGAGTTGCGTGGGAAGTACCTGGTGCAGGTTTGGGTTACACGACTCCGTTAGTTATGCCATCAGGGTGGAAGAGAGGTACCGCGGATTACGTGCACCGCATAAGATCAAGTCGGCCGTGAGCGGATGTATCCGCGAATGTGCAGAAGCGCAGTCCAAAGATTTTGGCATCATTGCAACAGAGAAAGGCTGGAATCTTTATGTATGCGGCAATGGAGGATCAAAGCCACAGCATGCACTTCTGCTGGCAAATGATTTAGATAGTGAAACCTGTATAAAATATATAGACCGCTTCCTGATGTTTTATATCAGGACGGCAGATCCACTTGCGCGTACTGCCACCTGGCTGAATAAAATGGAAGGAGGGATAGATTATCTGAGGAATGTGATCATTAATGATAGTCTGGGTATGTGCGAACAATGGGAAGCCGAAATGCAATTATTGGTGGATAGCTATGAATGTGAATGGAAGGCTGCGGTTGAGAATCCTGAGATCAGGAAGCGCTTCTCACATTTTGTAAATGCTCCAGAAGAAAAAGATCCTACTGTACAATTTGAAGCCTTACGCAGCCAGAAGCGTGCGGCTGAATGGAAATAATTTTTCCCTTTCTACATCCACGATTGTTTGTCCGCCTCAGATGGGGCGATAGCCCCATCATTTATTAACCTTAAATACAATCACTATGTACCAGGAGAATTCAAGCAGCTGGACCTTTGCCTGTTATACCCATGATGTTCCCGAGAACGGAGGGGTATGTGTAAAGGTGAATGAGCAACAGATCGCCTTATTTCATTTTACCAGGATAGACGCCTGGTATGCCACGCAGAATCAATGTCCCCACCGCCGACAGATGGCCTTAAGCAGAGGTATGATCGGAACACAGGGTGAGATCCCGAAAGTTGCCTGTCCCTTTCATAAAAAAACATTCTCACTGGAAACAGGTGAATGCTTAAATGGCGATGAATGCTCCATTGAAACCTATGGGGTAAAAGTGGAAGGAGATAAAGTCTTCATTGGAATTTAATCACTAAAAAATTATCAATGACTACATATAACAACCGACTAATATTATTTATGGCATTGTTGCTGACGGGCCTTCAACTCGAAGCGCAGTTATCCCTTACAGCACAGATCAGGCCTCGTTTTGAAGTGCGCAATGGTTTTGGAACACTGCCCCTGAAAGGAAGTACACCTGCCGCATTCATGTCGCAGAGAAGCAGACTTGCCATCAATTATTCCAGTCCGAAAGTAGTGTTGCGTTATGCGCTGCAGGATGTGAGGTTATGGGGACAGGATGCGGGTACCATAAGTAATGCAGACGGCAACCGGCTAGGTACGCATGAAGCATGGGCGGAGTTGATACTGGCAAATGCAAAAGACAGTTCGGGAAGTTCAGCGGTGGATATGTTCAGTATCCGCGTGGGCAGGCAGGAACTGGTTTATGATGACCAGCGCTTACTGGGAAACCTCGATTGGTTGCAGCAGGGTCGCCGGCATGATGCACTTGTATTCAAGCTGATGGATGGAGGATGGCAGGCCGATCTGGGGCTTGCATTCAACCAGCACACAGATGCTTTTGCCTATAACGGCACGGCCTATACGCCGGCCAATGTGAGTGCCTATATAAAAGACAGCAGGGGAAATATTGCTGCCACTCCGGCAGGTATGATACCGCTGACCAACAGTGCGGGACAAAGTGCAAAGAATGGAAATCCAGCCCTCATCAATATGCCTTCTACTAATGGATTGAACCAGGCGTATAAGAGTATGCAATTTATTTATGGCGCAAAGAAGATCCGTGAAGCAAAAATTTCGGCTTTGGTGTTTGCAGATCATTTTGGCCGATATACCAATGATTCCGTCCGCAATATTTCAGGAACAGATACAGGATACATCTATGGAAGAAAGTTCAATGCCGGCGGTGTGCATTCGCGCATAACCACGGGCCTGCAGGTTAACTATCCCATTGGTTCAAAAAAAGGATTGCAACTGATTGCAGGGGCATGGTACCAGGGCGGTAAAGACAGGGATGGTTTGAGTTTATCGGCATTTATGACCACTGCATCATTGAACTACAGCAGGAAGCAGTTTAGCTATACAGCAGGATGGGATATGCTTTCAGGGAATGATGCGCTTGACAACGATGGTAAATCACATCGCTTTGATCCGCTGTATGGAACACCGCATAAGTTCTGGGGACAGATGGATTATTTCTATGCCGGTACGGGTTCAGCTGCCGGAGGACTGAACAATATTTATCTCAAATCAAAGTATGCGGGTGCAGGAAAGCGATTCAGCGTCAGCCTCGATTATCATTGGTTTGCACTTTTAGGAAGACAACTTGATAAGCAGGGTGCCTCGCTACGCAAATACCTAGGCTCGGAGATAGACCTTGTGACAACCTATTCCATTAACAAATATGCAACTGTTGAATGGGGAATGGCCCTGATGGCTGCTGGTAAAAGCATGGCTTATACCAAAGGGATAGATCCCGCCAATGCCAGGAATACTGCAAGCTGGAGTTATCTGACGCTCCATATTAAACCCGAACATATTTTCAAATGAATTGCTGCCCTAAGTAAACATTAACCAAAACAACTACAACATGTCAACAAACAACCAACCACTGGAAACACTGAAAATATTCAGCCTGAAGGGTGTTCAGATGAGAACCTTTCACATTACCTGGCTTACATTTTTTGTATGCTTCTTTGCATGGTTTGGAATTGCGCCGCTGATGCCATTGATCAGCGATCAGTTGAATTTAACCAAAGCGGAGAAAGGAAATATTGGAATAGCGGCAGTATCAGCAACCATTGTAGCGAGACTGGTGATCGGGCGGCTCTGCGATTCTTGGGGACCGCGGAAAACATATACGTTGTTATTGTTACTCTGTTCAATTCCGGTGATGCTGATCGGGTTAAGCAATAGTTATGTAAGCTTCCTCATTTTTCGGCTGGCCATAGGAGTGATAGGAGCCTCCTTTGTGCTCACCCAATACCATACATCGGTGATGTTTGCACCCAGTATCAAGGGCACAGCCAATGCTGTTGCCGGAGGTTGGGGCAATACAGGTGGAGGTGCCACACAGATCATGATGCCGCTGGTGGCAGCAGGAATGGTGGCCATGGGCTGGGTAAGCCAGGAAGACAGCTGGCGACTTGCCATGGTTGTACCGGGTGTGCTGTTGCTGGTGATGGCGTTTTTGTATTACCGTTATACTGCTGATACTCCTGCCGGAAATTTAGAAGACCTTCCACGAGATCCAAATGTGAAAAAGGAAAACACCATGTTACTGGCGGCAAAGGATTACCGTACCTGGATCCTCACGATAGCATATGCAGCCTGTTTTGGGGTGGAGATAACAGTAGATAATTATGCTGCATCTTTTTTCCATGATGACTATAAAGCATCCCTTATAATGGCGGGATTGCTGGCCAGCATATTCGGATGGCTGAACATTTTTGCACGTGCATTGGGAGGGATTCTTTCTGATAAAGTAGGAAAGCGATTTGGCTTTGGCGGGAAGGTGAACCTGCTTATTATCCTTTTATTACTGGAGGGATTGGGCATCATATTATTCTCTATGGCAGGTGCATTAAGCATGGCGATCATCCTCATGTTCTTTTTCGGTCTTTGCCTGAAAATGGCCAATGGAGCCACTTACAGCATCGTGCCTTTCGTGAATCCGAAAGCAATTGGAAGCGTGGCGGGCATCGTGGGAGCAGGTGGAAATATTGGAGCCATGCTGATCGGGTTTCTCTTTAAAGCCTATCCTTATGGTGAAGCATTTCTTTATCTCGGTTCAGGTGTTTTTGCCATTGGGGTTATCGTACTCGGATTTAAGCTAATTAAAAAAGAAGCATCGGCTGTTGTGGCAGAGGAATTACCGGAAGCTATCCGGGCATAAAAAATGATCATGGTGAATACGTATAAATCTACCTGTTGTTATTGTGGTGTGGGTTGTGGCATACTGGTGCATAAGGATAAAACAGGAGCTCTTACTGTTGAGGGCGATCCATCGCACCCGGTGAACAAGGGTATGCTTTGTTCGAAGGGAATGAATCTTCACCATACCCTCAATGACAGGAGCGACCGTTTGCTTTATCCCGAAATGCGCTCGTCGCGAAACCAGCCTAGGCAAAGGGTTTCATGGGATGCGGCATTAGAAAGGACGGCGGCAGTATTCAGCACCCTGATCAGGAAATTTGGTCCCGATTCCGTTGCGTTCTATGCCTCGGGACAATGTCTTACGGAAGAGTATTATGTAGTCAATAAGCTCATCAAAGGATTTATCGGTTCTAACAATATTGACACCAATTCGAGGCTCTGCATGAGTTCGGCAGTTGTGGCATATAAGATGAGTCTGGGAGAAGATAGTGTTCCGCTATCTTATGATGATATCGGATTATCAGACTGCATCTTTATTGCAGGGGCCAATCCAGCCTGGTGCCATCCCATTTTATGGCGCAGGGTGGAGGCGGCCAGGGAAGCCAATCCCGATCTGAAAATAATTGTGAGTGATCCACGAGTAACACAAACATGTGCGCTTGCCGATATTCACCTGCAGGTAAATCCAGGCACCGATACAACCTTGCATCATGCCATTGGAAGATGCCTTATAGAGGAGGGCCAAATTGACGAATCATTTATTGAAGCGCATACAGAAGGTTTCAGGGCCTACTGCGATTCAGTATTTGTGCGCAGTATAGAGAAAGCGGCAGAAATCTGTGGTATTAGTGAGGAGGATATCAGGCTTGCGGCATCCATGATCGGGAATGCAAAAGCATTCATCACGATGTGGACCATGGGATTGAACCAGAGTGTTGTAGGGGTGCAGAAGAATCTATCGCTGATCAATCTCAACCTTATCACCGGGCAGATCGGAAAACCCGGGGCGGGACCACTATCCCTTACAGGCCAGCCCAATGCAATGGGCGGTCGGGAGGTGGGAGGACTAAGCAATATGTTACCTGCGCATCGTGAATTTTCGAACAGCCAACATCGTGAGGAAGTAGAAAAGTTCTGGGGAGGAGGGAAGATCTCACCAACACCTGGATTAACGGCTACAGAAATGTTTGATGCATTGGCAGATGGCAGGCTAAAAGCCATCTGGATCATGTGCACTAATCCATTGGTGAGTTTACCAGATGCCAGGAAGGTGGAGGCTGCCCTGAAGAATGCCCGGTTTGTGGTGGTACAGGAGATCAGTAATCGTCCGGAGACGCTGGAATATGCTGATGTTGTTTTGCCTGCGGCGGGTTGGGCAGAAAAAACAGGTACCATGACCAATGCAGAGCGCAGGATAAGTCTGCTGGAGAAAGTTATGGATGCACCTGGAGAAGCAATGCCTGATGCAGAGATCATAAGTGCTTTTGCCAGGAAGATGGGTTTCCCTGGATTTTATTACACATCAAGTGCTGAAATATTCAAGGAGCATACCGCACTAACTGCTGGTACCAGTATAGATATCAGTGAACTTGATTATGGTACGCTGCGTGATAAAAGAACAGTACAATGGCCATGGAGCAAGGCAACTAACGGCTATGGTACCCCGAGGCTTTTTACAGATAAAAAATTCCACACACCATCGGGTCTTGCAGTAATACATCCAGTAGGGGATGATAACAGGAGTGAGAAGATAAGTTCCGATCATCCGTTGGTGCTCACCACCGGAAGGATACGAGACCAATGGCATACGATGAGTAAAACGGGTAAGGTTAACCGATTAAAACAGCATGCGGGTGTTTCATTTCTTGAGATCCATCCCGATGATGCTGCTGAACGCGGTATTGAGGAAAATGATGTGGTGGATATCTACAATGAGAGAGGAGAGGTTCGGGTGAAGGCCAGGCTTACAACAGATATTAAGAGAGGCGTGGTATTTCTTCCGATGCATTGGGGTAAGGTTTTAGGCAATGATCTTAATAGGGCAAATAATCTCACCAATAACCTGGTAGATCCGAAAAGCAAGGAGCCTGATTTTAAGTTCAGTGCTGTGGAGGTGCGCAAGCATATTCCGGATCATCGAAAGATAATAGTTGTGGGGGCAGGGGCAGGAGCCTGTGGTTTTGTAAAAGCGTATCGGCAGGTGAATACAATAGATGATATAAATGTATTCAGTAAGGAAGCATTCCCTTTTTACAACAGGGTTTTGTTACCGGATTATATCAGTGGGAATCAGCCATGGAGCAATCTTGTTAAGATGACTGATGAGGAAGAGATGGAATATGGAATCAGCATGCACAGGGGAGTGAGTATTGAGGATATAGACCGGAAGTCGAAAACTGTAACCGACAGTAACGGGAAAACGCATCAGTATGATGTGTTGCTACTGGCTACCGGAAGCAGGGCTGCCATGCTGCGCGACCTTCCTGAAATGCAAGGCATTTTTAGTATGCGCAACCGGAATGATGCAGATAATTTCAGGAAACATATTGATGCTACAAAAGCAAAGGTGGTGATCATAGGAGGGGGGTTGCTTGGAATAGAGCTCGCGGCATCGCTGAGAGAAACCGGTGTATCGGTAGTTATCGTTCAACGCATCTCGCGGTTGATGGACAGGCAGCTTGATCCACTGGGAAGCCAGCTATTGCATGAAGAACTAAACATTAAAGGCATCGATATCTATTATAATGATGAGATAGACAGGGTGCTTGGAACAAACAGTGTTGAAGGAATCCGGTTAAAGAGTGGATTGTTACTGGAGTGCGAAGCTATTGTGATAGCAGTTGGCACCGTTCCGAATATTGAGATAGCCAAGAAAGCCGGGATTGACTGCCAGCGGGGAGTAGTGGTGAATGAATACTTGCAGACCAATGACCCCTCAGTTTTTGCAATTGGAGAGATAGCTGAGTTCAAGGGATTTTTATATGGAATAACTGCCGCTGCCGAGCAACAGGCAGGAATAGTTGCTTCCTTTCTTTCCGGGGATATTTCAAGGTACTACGAAGGCTCATTGCTGATGAATATCCTAAAGATGCATGGAACTGATATCTGTTCACTTGGAATGGCAGAATGCCCGGATGATCCATCTTATGAAGAAGTTGTATTCATTGATAAGGCAAAGCGTTATTACAAGAAATGCATTATTCATAATGACCGGCTGGTTGGTGCAATACTAATTGGAGATAAATCTGAGTTCCTTGAATTCCGGGATCTGATCCAGCAAAAACTGGAGCTCAGTGAAAAGCGATTACAGTTATTGCGATCGGGAAAAGCTGCTGAGCCGGTGATAGGTAAATTGGTATGCAGTTGCAGCAATGTGGGTGAGGGAAATATCCTCAATAAAATTAACGAGGGATGCAATGATCTGGTGCAGCTATGCCAGCTATCCGGTGCAGGGATGGGATGTGGAAGCTGTCGCCCCGAAGTAAAAAAAATATTAGAGAAATCGTTAAATAAAATACCATGCATTCAATAGAATATTTTCTGTTTGAGGCTGATTTCGTGGAGAATAATATTCGTTGTATTCCCATGATAGTTCGATTGAAACTTGACCTGACGGGGGTTAAGTTTTCGCTAGCTGCCTGGAGTAAATGTTCAGTTTCTGAAAGGCAGGAACTTGCTATGATATCCTGCAACAGTGCCGATGAAAGATTGAAGTATAAAACATATGCAGAAAGGCTGGTTTGTGCGCATACTGATGAGCCGGTAAAATATATACCAGTACCCCTGCAGCCGTTGTGGGATGATATAAGGGCAGTACCCGATGAATTGAAAAGCCATGCGGATATCTATGGTTGGACCATCACAGAAGAACAGTGGAAAGTATTGCCAAGGTTAAGACGTTTTGCATTGCTAAAGCTATGCAGGCCGGGTCATGAGAACCGCAATTTTCCATTGGCAATGCGCGAGTTTGGATTGGTAAACTGAAGATTAAAAAATTACTATGGGCAGCAGTGTTATTCTTAAGATCAATTTCAGGGGCGGAATTATTTCTCCCGGCGACCTGTTTAATATATTGGTTGCTGCAGGCAGGTGTGGGGTTGCCGAAGTGAAATTCGGGCTTCGGCAGCAGATGCTGATTGAACTTTCTGTTGTTTCAGCTCAAAGGTTATCAGAGGCCCTTAATGAACTGGGCATACAACATGAAACAAGTGTTGACCGGTTTCCCAATATAGTAAGTTCCTATCCGGCTGAGGAAATATTTATCAACCAGACATGGCTGAGTGAAGGTGTTTATAAAGATATTTTTGACTCCTTTGAATATCGGCCCACGGTTAAAATAAATATTTCAGACAGCAACCAGAGTTTTACACCCTTGCTTACTGGAAATATCAATTGGGTGGCCAGTATCCAGATTCCACATTACTGGCATTGTTTTATAAGGTTGCCGAAAACGAATTCCATTTATGAATGCAATACACTGGTGTATAGCAATGATATTGCCATGATGAGCCGGAAACTTGAGGTTATAATGAATGAAAATTCCGGAAGCATAAATAGTAAGAAAGAGCCGGATGTGAAGGCGCTTTTCGATGGTATTCTTTCAGGTTCCGTTCTTTCAAAAGTAGCTCCGGGAGCGGCCGTATTACCACCATTCAATCTGCCCTATTATGAGGGATTGAATCGATATAATAACAACAAATACTGGCTGGGAATTTACAGGAGAGATGAGATGTATCCGGTTGATTTTCTAAAAGCATTATGTAAGGTTTGCCTGGACACCAAGATCGGGCAGCTCTGTTCCACACCATGGAAATCAATTATCATCAAATCAATTGAGCCAAACCACCGTACTTTGTGGAATACTGTGTTGGCGCGGTTCCATGTTAATGTAAGGCATGCCGCAAATGAACTCAATTTCCAGGTGGAAGATCATTGTGTGGAGGGACTATCGCTTAAGCATTACCTCTTAAAATACCTGAATGATACAGATACCAGAACATTCGGAATCTGTATTGGGATCAAGACAAGGAAGAAGTCGGAAGTTTTTAGCAGCATTCTGATACGTCGCAGGAGCCTGTTCAACATTGGCGACAAAGGCTTTTTCAATACCTATGATATATTGTGCGCGGAAGAATTCAATCCCAATAAAAGGACAGCTTTTGTTTTCAGCAGGAATAATCCGAAATGGTTATTGCAGGAACAGTTAAGACGCGCAATTCTCTCTTATTATAATATGCCGGTTGTTGAGCAGGTAAAGCCCGCAGCAAGGAACAAAGCAGTCATGCAGGAAATAGTGATGACAGGTGCATGGGAATGCCCTGCCTGCTTTACAGTTTACAATGAGCAATCTGGAGATGAAGGTGCCGGTGTGAGTGCCGGTACGTCCTATGAAAATCTTCCGGATAATTATTGTTGCGCCGTTTGTGAGGAGCCCAAATCTGGTTTTAAAAAACAGGTAGCAGCGAAAAGTTTAGAGACCATTTAGTTCTGAATGCGCATTGAAATTCCGGAAATCATTCAACTGCTCTTTAGGGATGGGAATGAAGAATGATCTGAGTTGCGCGATCATATATTTCATACTGTGTTTTATAAGTTTTCCCTGGAGAAATTCTTCATGAATTGCAGATAATCCTTTCGCAGTATAAATAGCACAGAGCGGTTCGGGCAATTCATTGTTGGTGAAAACATAAGCATCATAACCCGGATTTTCTTTGAAGGAATTGATCAGCAGAAGGATGGTGTTTCTTGTCATCAGTGGCATATCACAGGCAAGAACAAGCAGGTCGAGTGCAGGGCGTGTCAGGTGAACGCTCAAAACCCCTTTGAGTGGACCTTTCAATTGCAAACTATCATTGTCGACCACCAGAAGTTCTTCACGGAAAATGTTGCGATAGGTATTAAACTGGGATTGGTTAACCGAAATCAAAGCCTGTGTTTCCAGTACCGATAAGCAGTCGACGCTTGTCTGGACCCAGGTATCTGCTTCCATTAAGAGAAGACCTTTATCACTTCCCATCCTCGAACTTTGGCCACCACAAAGAACAACTGGTTGCATGATGCCGGTATTTATAAATCCTATTGAGGTTTTCTATCGGAATGTCCAAGTGTTTTTTCCGGATTCACTATATCGCGTACCAGTTGTTTGATCTCTTTGATCTCTGCAAATCCACCATAACTCTTTCTGTCGAATACCTGGTTGTCGTTTACGCTGATAGTGAATTTTCCATTCACTTCACTTGGTTCAAGCGTAACAGATTTGATATCCTCTTCAAAAGTGGTCAATAATTCCTGTGCCATATAGGCAGCGCGGAGCATCCAATGGCATTTAGGGCAATATTCGATCCGGACAATTGATTTCATATTAAATATTCTCCTTTAAAAGTACAGAACACAAACAAAACTGTTGCTGTAATATTCAATAAATTGCAGTATGCTACAGATAAGCCAACTATATATCTATCCCATTAAATCGCTGGGAGGTTTTTCCGTTCAGCAGGCAGCGGTTACTGACCGCGGACTGGAATATGATCGTCGCTGGATGCTGGTTGATGATAACGGTGTTTTTCTAACCCAGCGAATACTACCCGCGATGGCCTTGCTGCAGTTAGAGATGGCTGGTCCGGCTTTGAAAGTGTATCCCAAAAATGACAAGGGGAATAGTATTCTCATTCCTCTAGAAGCAGAAAGCGGTGATGAAATGGAAGTGATTGTATGGGATGATACCTGTTCATCATTACTTGTTAGTAAGGATGCCGATAAGTGGTTCTCTGAAATGCTGGGTTTATCGTGTCATCTGGTTTACATGCCCGATTCATCGCTTCGGTTGGTAGATAAAGGCTATGCGCAGAATGGGGAGGTGACGAGTTTCAGTGATGGATTTCCAACTCTTATTATTGGTCAGGCCTCTCTTGATGATCTTAACCAGAGATTGTCAATGCAAATACCGATGGATCGGTTCCGTCCCAATATAGTATTTAAGGGAGGCAGGGCTTTTGAAGAAGATGAGATGCACTCTTTTACCATCAACGGAATCCAGTTTGCGGGTGTTAAACCTTGCGCAAGATGTGTGATCACTACAATTGACCAGGTCACCGGAGAAAAAGGGAAAGAACCATTACAGGCTTTGTCGGGCTACCGGCAAGTAAATAACAAGGTGTTATTTGGTATGAACCTGCTTCATGAAGGTGAGGACATCATCCATGTAGGAGATGTGATCACGAGGCATTAGCCGCAGCAGCAATATTTTCCGGTACTTCCACTTCGAGGATGATGGTTTTCTGGTTTTTCTCTCCGGGCCGAATGAAGAGGTAATAGATAAGTATGAAGATCATGCCACAGGCGAAGGGGATTGCTGAATAATAACGGTAATGGTCATCCCACTCAAGAAATTCTACTACCATCCAGTAACAGTTTGCAATTATCCAGAAAGCAACAGCAAGGTTATGGTAAAGTTCTGATTTTACATTCCGGGTTTGCCAGGTTATCAACAGCGCGAAGAAAAGGGTGGGGAAGATCATGAATATGCCGAGGGGTTTCCAAAGCATTGCCCAGCTAAGGTCTTTTATCAGCCAGAATACGATATGAAGATTTTCTATTTTCCGGAATTTCTCCGGGATGGAATACATGCGTTTGCTTATCATCAGTATTATTATTCGGTGTAAAAATAAGGGAAGAGCAGGCAGGTTTTTTCATCAGGCGCCAAGGATCCTGGAGAACCTTGATATAGAGGCTTCCTCGTTGATGGGGGTGCCCTCTGTAATATGATTGGCAAATTCTTTTGCCAGCCATGGCGCAAGAGAGCAACCTTTGGTGCCCATCCCATTGAGTATGCCAACCCGGGGATATAAAGGATGCATTCCCGCAAAGGGCCTGCGCTCAACAGATGCGGGTCTTATTGCAGCCCAATGATCCAATACTTTGAAAGGCATCTTCAACCAGTTCCGGAGTTGTGATTCAGTACGATCCCGGAATGCCTTGGTTGGTTCAGGACTGTCGAAAATATTCTCATAGGTTGACCCGGCCCAGAAGTATCGTGGGTTAGATAACTGATTGAAGTGTGGAAATGGCACCAGTGAAATTCCTTTTTTATAAATATGGTCGGCGGGAAGACCTTCTAATTCAACCAGCAATGCTTCACCTTTATTGGGCGTAAATGGAAGCTTGTTAAAGTAAGGTAGATCGAGGCTGCCAACACCATCACAGAATATGATTTTATCTGCAACTATATCTCTATAGATGACTTTATTTTCTTTAATGAGGAGTTCGGAATGGTTGAATTTTCCCTGCAGGAATCGCCCCTCATTTATCAGGTTTAGCTGCCAGTTGGTCAACAGGAAATTCAGATCAATCAGTAGGGCGGGATAGATTATACCAAACCCGAATTCGGCATGCATGAGGTTATGCCATTCCTCCGTGGACGATGGAATAGCAAGGTGTTCAGGCATGACCGGAAACTTCTTTTCGAAGGCGGCTCGCATTTGTTGTGTAGCAAAGGCATGGAGTATGTCAACTGTATCAATGCAATTGATGCTAAGCCTGTTTCCTATTGCGGTGTAAGCTTCAAGGGCAAAGGGAATCAAAGTTTCAGCCATCCAGGTTTTTGCGAGCACCCTTCCCGTTACCGGGTTTATAACCCCTGAGGCTATCCGTGATGCAGTTTGTGAATGATCTTCATCAATAACGATTACATTTCTGCCAGCTTCACCCAGCCACCAGCTCAGCCAGGTACCCGATAGTCCCTGGCCTATAATAATGATATCTGCCTGCATGCTGCAAATCTAAATGAGGGCTATCAAAAAATCCTTTAAATTGTTAATTCCAATTTTAACACTTAATAATAACCAGATGAAAAGGATAGTTCTTGCCATACTCAATATCGTTATACTATTTACAGCTAAGGGGCAGGAGAAATATACCAGGGTGGAAGGAAAGATCATGACCCCATGGGCAGATAGTATTGATTTATCGGCACCACTGAATGAATATCCACGTCCGCAGATGGTGCGCACACAATGGCTTAACCTCAATGGTCTATGGCAATATGCCGTGCTTCCGGTCAATGGGTCAGAAGCAATGCCTTCCTCGTATGATGGAAATATTCTGGTTCCCTTTGCTATTGAATCAGCCTTATCAGGGGTAGGTAAAACTGTTGGCAAGGATAGTGTGCTTTGGTATAAGAGAACAGTTTCCATTTCACCATCGCAGCGGAGGGGCAGGGTATTGCTGCATTTCGGTGCAGTGGACTGGCGGACTGAACTGTTTGTGAATGGTAAATCGGCCGGTATACATGAAGGTGGTTATGATCCTTTCAGCTTTGATATTACAGCGCTGCTTCAGAAGGGAACCAGGCAGGAGATAGGTGTTCGTGTTTGGGATCCAACTGATGATGGGGTTCAGCCGCGAGGAAAGCAGGTGAAGAAGCCGGAGGGTATCTGGTATACATCGGTAACGGGAATCTGGCAAACGGTTTGGCTTGAGATGGTGCCGGAAACTTATATTGCCGCAACCAGGCAAACCCCGGATCTTGATAAGGGAGTAGTGCGTATAAATGCACGTGTTGAATCAGCAAGGCCGGGTGACAGGATAAGGGTGAAAAGCTTTGGTGAAAACAAACTGGTTGCTGAAATGGAAGGCAGTGATGCTGCGAATGTAGAATTGGCTATCCCTAATGTAAGGGTATGGTCGCCGGAAGATCCATTTTTATACCAGCTAAGCATAGCCGTTATACGAAATGGAAAAATAATTGACGAAGTGAAAAGTTATTTTGCCATGCGAAAGATCTCCATGGTGAAAGATGCTCAGGGTATACAGCGTATGATGTTCAATAATAAGTTCCTGTTTCAGTATGGCCCGCTTGACCAGGGCTGGTGGCCTGACGGACTCTATACCGCCCCCACCGACGCAGCGCTGCGTTATGATATTGAGCAAACCAGGGCCATGGGATTTAATATGATCCGCAAACATGTGAAAGTAGAGCCGGCCAGATGGTATTATCATTGTGACCAGCTTGGTATGCTGGTTTGGCAGGATATGCCAAGTGGCGATATGGGTGCGCGATGGGAGAGCAGGCCTGGCGTGGATGGACTTGGAACTGAGATGAACAGAACACCGGAATCAGAAAAGGGATTCCGAAAAGAATGGCAGGCAATCATGAGCAGTCTGCATAATTTTCCTTCTATAGTTGTTTGGGTGCCCTTCAATGAGGCATGGGGACAATTCAAAACGGTGGAGCTTTCTGAACAAACGATTCAATCAGATCCATCACGGCTGGTGAATGCAGCCAGCGGGGGTAATTTTATTGAGACCGGACATATTATTGACCTTCACAATTATCCTGAACCTGCTATGCCCAGAGCTGATCTTTTTGGCGCTAAACAGATCCTTGTTTTGGGTGAATTCGGCGGACTCGGATTGCCGGTAGAGAATCATAGCTGGCAGGATAAAAACAATTGGGGTTACCAGAGTTTCAAAGACAATCAGCAATTGCTTGATCGATATACTGTTTTCATGAATCGTTTTCCTGAGTTGATAAAGAAAGGATTATCAGCAGCCGTTTACACCCAAACAACTGATGTTGAAGTGGAAGTAAACGGGCTGATGACCTATGACAGAAAAAAAATTAAAATGCCGGTTGATAGTCTTAAGAAACTTCATTCAACATTTATTCGTATGCCTTCTGAGTGACTGGTAAATTCTGGTGCATACATACACTGGATGGTACTGATGCCATTGCTGAAAATGCCGGCATGGGAAACAAAAAGCCCGTATTCCATCACGTACGTTCCTTTGGGAAGGTAGCTGATGAAAAAGTTAGTACTTGCATCACGGGTGCTTTCATAATATCCAAGTCCCCCCTGCCAGCGATATCCGCTTAAAACATTAATGGGCTCCAGTCCACTCGCCCGCATGTCTTTTAAATGAACATATTCCATACTCCGGTCGGAAGTTATTTCCATGCGGATCTTCAGTTTGTCGCCCACCTTAAGGGTGGTTCCTTCTGTAACTGGTTCCAGAACAGGACCTGAATTGGTGAGCCTTTCCACCATTACCTGTTTTTTAAGTTTCAGCGGAGATGCTGATGCAGTTATTTTGTCAAGGTCTTCGAAATACTGCCAATACACTGCTCCCCATACCGGAAGATCAGAAGATATATTGCCAGCCTGTTGTACAGTTACATTTATTTTTCCCATTTCAGCATGTACAGCGGTTCCCGAAATTGTTTTTTTGTAATAACCGGTGCCAGCCTCCGCAACATCGGCAGTAACGGTTGTAATGTTACCCAGTGAAACGGTAATTTTAGGTTCAGCTTTCAGCCAGTCATTTCCACTCAGCAGGAGAGCATAGCAGGCATCTGCAGTGGCTTTTGTTGACTGCCAGTGGTTGGTTTGTTTATTCTTCAGGAGCCAGGCTTTTAACAGGCCTGTTGTCTTTGTATTTTTGCCGATTTCTGAGAATGCTTCAATAAGCAGCGATTGTGTTTCTATGGGTGCATCATGCCAGTAATACCTGCTTGCATTATCTTTCCAATACATGCCGAGTTCTTCATTTTTTATGGAGGTCTCTTCGAGCGACTTAAGGATGCTTTGGGCATTTAGTTTATCACCGGTGCGATGGAGGGCTAATGCGATCATTCCTTTTGCCATGCGGTTTCCTTTTTGCCAGTTTTGCTGGATCTCCTTACGGTAATGGTTGGCCGCTGCCACGTATTGACCAGGGATACCATTTTTAGGGAAAAAGCTCCGCATATAATGATACTGCACCGCATAATAATTGAGGTAGGTAACGGTCTTTGCTTTTTTATCGCGTTTGTCGTAATCTTCTTTGATGCGGGCATCCAGATAGGGCAGTGCTTTTTCCACAATACCGGTCAACTCTTCCATGTCTTCAGTAACAGCACCAAGTTTTATCAGGTGACCAATTCCTGTAACGATATACTGGGTGATAAACCTGTCATCGGGTCCCCCTTTGAACCAACTGAATCCACCATTGGGACTTTGCATTTCAAGAAGCTGAGCTGCCAGTTTATTACGGTTGGTTGCCAGCTTTACAAGGTCAAACAATTGAGCGATCCTTTTTTTCTGTTCTGATTCAGATTGTGCTTCCAGTACCCAGGGAGTTTCTTCAAGCAATACCTGCTTCAATTCCTGGTTCTTATGCAGATTACTGAGTAAGGCTGCAGTATCTGCTGTCTGCCATTTTTCCATCACCGATTTTATTCGGGGCATCTGCCTTACTATATGTGCTGCTAACAGGTTTCCATAGAGCCTGTTGAAGGTTTGTTCTGAACATTCGTATGGATAGTCGGTAAGGTAGGTGAGGGCCTGAACAGCATACCAGGCAGGGTTTGAACTATATTCCACTACCACTGACTTATTACTAAGGCTTTCACTATCGGCGCTTTCAAGTAATTTTTTTAATTCGTAGGTTTTGTTTCCTGAACCATTTACAAAGAATGGAACAGATTCTGTAACAAGTTGTCTGTTGGTTAAAACCGGTAAAGAGGCCTCTTCACCGTCACTGATATTTCCGGACCGCGCGATGATTCTCCAGGTTAATGCCTTGCCATAGAGGTAAGGAACTTCGATTGGGAATTTCACCAATTCACTGCTGCCTGCTGCCACGGTAAAATACTGGTTAGGAAAGAAGTTTCTGAACCATCCATCAACGGGTTGGTTGGTGCTGGCGTCGATAAGCTGTAATTCAGCCTGGCCAGTCATTTCCTTATCTGAGATATTTACAATTTTGGTAGTGATCTCCATGCGGTCGCCTTCACGCAAAAATCTTGGCAAATTGGGCTGAACCATCAGGTCCTTTTGCGTAATGATATTCTTTTGAATAAGACCGGTGGCAAGTTCCCTGCTATGTGCAAACAGTTGCCATTTCCAGGTTGTCAATGCTTCGGGCATTGTAAAGCTGAAACTATATGATCCATCAGCATCGGCTTCCATATGGGGGAAGAAGAATGCGGTTTCTTTAAAATCTTTCCTCACCTGTGCAACCACAGCGGGGGCTTGAGGTTTTGGTTTTGGAGCTGGTGCGGCGGCATCAATGGATTTATTCATCACCACTATATCCATATTAGCACTCTCTTCTCTGGCTGATGCTTCACGCTGTACACGGATGCCGGCCGCTTTACCCCTCAGGTAAGTTATTACACGGTTATCGCCGAAGCTCAGTAATTCATCATAGATCTTTTCTTTCCCCTCCATTCTTTTTAAGGTAGGGTATTCATTGCTGGAAACAACACCGGTGAAATTGGTGCCGCCATTCCAATTGGCAGGATTCCAGTATGTAGGCCAAATTGAAGGCTTTATCCATTGATGCAGAGCAAATTGATCCAGGGATGCATCATACATGCTGGTCAGTAATTCAGATGCTATTTTTTCTCCTTTTTTACCACTGATCTTTACCTTCCATTTTTCTTCTGAGCCAGGCAATGTTTTATCGCGAAATGTCTGTACACTAATCTCAAGCTCTTTATCCAGTCGGGGTACAGCAATGATATGATCACTCGAATAGAACCTGTTATGTTTTACATAAAAATGGGTGAAACCCATCCCGCCAAGATCTTCAGGCCTGATGGTATGTTTAAGGTTGAGGATGCCCCGGCTGAGTTTTATTAATTCAAACCTTGAGGCAAATGGCAATACTTTCTCTGTTGATGCCAGGTTTTCTTTTTGCTGGATAACTACTAAGTTGTCTGCATCGCTGCCAAGTCTCAAAAAGATCGTTTCCCCTGGTTCTGCAAATGTTTTGTTCAGGTTGCTGATCATGTAAGAAGGTGCAGGCAATGATTTTGCCGTTGGATCCATCACCAGGATATATGCCTTATTAGTAGCCGTATCGTTGTACTTATCAATGGAGCTTGCCTCTAATACGTACCAGCCCGCTTTTAATTTTTTATTGCCAATACCTATGGTTCCGTTTTCACTTGTAGTGATTGATTGCTGCCATACAGGTGCCAGGGCATTCCAATTTTTGGGATCAGACTCATTACGATATTCATCAAGTGGAAATGCCTTGAGGAATTCCGCTTCCGGAAGGATGAACCTGTCGGGCTCTTCCCAGTAACGTTGCCTGATAAGTCGCCCGGGATGTTGTAATGGTTTTATGCTCACAAAAGTAGAAGAAGCTTCAAACTGTCCGGCAGTATTTGTTGTGGTAACTTTTATCTGCTTGAGACTATCGATGCTGATATATGGAGGTGCTGTAATATTTACCTGGATGGCTTTATACGATACAGGCACAGTTGTATTTGCCGATCTGGTTTCTCCATTCTGATCGGTAACATCAACATTTACTTCATAATCGAAAACGGGATCTGTTTTCGGATCAATATCCTCATCTGGAATTGCTATGAAGGGTATAATAAAACTTCCATCATCATTGGTTGTAATATTTCCGTTTACGATCTCCTGTGTTTCCGATCTTCTGATTGGTCCGCGCATAATACCCCATGGATAAGGGAATCTTGCCATTCGTGTGACCCTGTATGTTATGACTGCATTATTGATTGGGTTTCCCGCATAGGATTTTGCAAATCCAGAAATAGTGACACTGTCATTAACCCGATATGAACCGGTAATGGGTTTGTATTCAACATAAAATCTTGGCCTTTTATATTCTTCCACCTGGAAGAATGCATCGCCTTTGAGAATTTTGTCCTCAAGCCTGAAACTGCCCGTCAGTCCGGATTCGGGAAGGGTGAATTTGCCGCTGTAAGAGCCGTATTCGTTCGTTTTCAGCGATAATGAATCCTGCACTTCACCGTTTGCATTGTATAGATAAACGGTGGTGGTTCTGCCAGAGTATATTTTACTTTTCTGGTCATTCTTATCTTTTGTGACAGCAATTCCCTTGAAGTAAATAATTTGTCCCGGACGGTATATACTCCTGTCAGTAAAAAAGAAAACCCTGCTCTGTTTTTTCTCGTAATCGAGGGTGTCTTTATCATTTAACTCAGCAGGCGAGTAGTTGTAATAATAGCCTTCTTCCAGGAGGAATAGGTGGTCTCCTTTATGATCGATCTCCAGGCTGATCCTTTTGTTCGGATGTTGGCCTATACCAAAGAATCCCTGTTCGTTTGCAACATACCTGACATCCTTTTGTAATTCATATTTTCTGGTATTGTAATCATATTTGCTCTGCCAGGTCTGGATCGCTGCTTTCGGTAATGGGTGGCCGCTGTTTCTGTCGAGAATAAAATATTCATTGTTCCTTTTCACGTAACTGATAGAGGAGATGTGAAAATAGTTGGCTGATAAGTAGGTATCGCCAGCCTGCATATCCGCTTTGCTGCCGGCTAGCAGAATATATTCACCCAATGGCAGCGCATCAACTTTTATTTCCGTGCGATGATCATTGTGATCAATTTCACCTGGAAGGGTTTGCTCCCAGTTGCGGATCGACTTTTGTTTTAGAATGCTTGTCCACCAGTCGTTATTATTGCCATAGTTTTTAGACAGCCAGGCTATTCTTCCCGCCTGATCTACCCTGATCAACCGGAGATAGATCTTATCCAGATTTTTCCAACTCACCAATGTGCGGAAGGGCTGGTCCGGGATATTTACATTCTCCATTGTTAAGCTGAGAGAAGGCTCCTTTATTGATTGCAGGAGGTTTAGACAGTTTATATAACCTTCTGAATTATTTTTTGCTTTAACAACCTCTTCACAAAGACTTATTGCTTTTTTATGGTCAGCGAGTATGGAACTGGTTAGGTGAGAAGCAAGCAGGAATGCTGCTTCATCCGCTGCGGGTTGACCTTTATACTTTGAATAAATATTTTCGAGAGCATTTGCATAAAGCCTTTTTTCACCTGGTATGGTGCTATTATTAAAAATGAAGTGGATCCTGTTTATGTCAGCATCAATATAGGCATCCGGATTTTTATCATTCTTGTGGAATGCCAGCAATTGCTGATAAAGTAATACAGCTTTATAATGATGGCTGCTGGTATCAGGTGTGTGGAACTGGTTCTTTATAAAATCAGCAGCAGGAGCAAAAAGGATCGTATCCTTTAGTTTGAAGGTTTCAGTGGGACGAATAATTTCCGATTCCTCCTGCTGGTAATACTCAATGGCCTTCCACGCCAGCAGGTCATAAAGTGTAGGTCTTAATTTTCGGGCATTTCCCTTTCTGACAATCGCATCGTATTTTTCAATGTTTACCGATTGAAGCAATCTGGATTCTTTCAATGCTTCTGTAAAAGCATTATCTATGGCTTCATGAAAATCTGCTGCTCCCCATGTTCTGAGTGATTCCTTAATATAATTACGGGTGGTGCCTGAATTATAAAGTTCCCAGCGATGTTGCTGGTAGTAGCCAATGTAATAGTCTGCCAGCAAGGTATTCAGGATGGCCTTTGTAGCGCCCGTATTTCCTGTGACCTCCTTTTTAAGATTATGGATGGCAAGCGTATCACTGAATTCCTCCAGTTGCTGTTGTAATCCTATCTTATATACCAGGGCCTTTATTTGCTGGGCTTCCTGTTTTTCTTTTTTTGCCTTTTTGTAAAGGGCATCAATTTCGGTTAAGGCTGAACGGTATAATCCTTTCTTTTCTACAAGCGAATCAATTTTTTCCCACCAGCTGATATAATTGGTTTTCATGTTTTGGGCCGATAAGGTTGCTGTAAATAACACTAAAAAACTGCATGTGAGGTACAGGATTTTGCGAAGGGTCGAGTGCATACCACCTATTTTAGTACAAGTTATCAAAAAGAGTACTAAAGGTAGATGCTGCCATCCACTAATTGCATACGCAACCATTTCAACCTGCACTACCTTAACGTTCTTTTAAGGCAGGCCAGGATCTTATTGTTTTATAAAGCGCCTGTTAATGATTTTATCACCCTTCTTTATGAGCATCATATAACTTCCATTATGGAGGGCGGTGATGTTAAGAGGATATCTTGTAGTGCCTGGAATCACTTGCAGGCTGCCGTATGAAAAACTTCTTCCGCTCATGTCGATGATATCTATTTTGACTTTTGATTCTTCACCACTGCTGATCTGCAGGTTAAGCTGGTTTTGTGCAACTGACGGGAAAATATTATCTACAGCCAGGTGGGTGCCATCCATTTTAACGAGAATGGTTTTGGTATAAGTGGTATTTCTGTTAGCATCTACAAGTTTGATCCTGTAATAATTATCGCCGCTAAAAGGATCGGTATCACTGTACCAGTAACGGGTGTCTTCTTTCTTGCGAAGGGGAACTGTTGCCAGTTTTTCATAGTTACCATTGCGGGAGTTGCTTCTCTCAATTTCAAACCATCCATTGAGCAGTTTGGCACTTGCTATCCATTCGATCTTAACGTTGCCATTGAATGGGGCAGCCATAAAATTTCTAAGCTTAAGTGTGGTTGCTGGGGTTACTGTATTTGCCTGGGTGCTGGCAGGTATGAAAAATGTAGTTGCAAGCGAGAGTAATCCCGCAGTTAAAAGCGTTTTCATTTCCGGTAGTTTACAAAAGGTGTACGAATAAATTTCCTGGTTCAAGGACTTGGAAACTGCTACCGGTTTTTCAGGGGAATGTAGTGGAGTGAGTGCTAAAGTATAAACCCTTTGCTGGAACTGCAAGTGTGTTATGGTTGAATTCGACGAATGGGCAAAAAATAACCGCCTGCTGGAGGCGGTTATTGCTATTAAATCCCGGAAATCATTTATTGTTTGATGAATTTCCCGGTGATAATTTCGTTTTCCTGTGTCAGCCTCACAGTATAGCTGCCGCTGTTAAGCCGGCTTATGTCGAGAGGGTACGACTGGCTACCTGTAGCAACAACAATCTTTTTTTGTATAACCATTCTGCCATAGGAATCAAAAACAAAAACTTCGGTTGGCTGACTGGAGGAACTGCTGACAACGAGATTCACCTGTGTATTTGCAACAGAGGGGAAAAGGTTGTCGAGTGCAAAATGAGCACCACCAACAGCTACTTTAAGAATTTTTGTATAGGAGACGCGACCATTCTCATCGGTTATACGAAGGCGGTAGTGGCTGACGGGTTTAAGGGGGCTCTCATCCGTGAATGAATAAATTGCTTCTCCAATGGCTTTGGCAGGCAGGGTAGAAATGGTGTTGAATCCGCTGTTTCCTTTGATACTGCGTTCAACCTCGAATTTTGAATTCATATGGGTGGCAACACCGGTCCAGCTAAGGTTGACTTTCCCATTGCGGGGAACAGCTGTGAAATTTCGGGTGGTGACGGGGAGGGTTTCAATTGAAGGAGCGACAATAATACCATCAATATAATTTTCTCGATCAGTGTTTCCATTTCCAGAAATTATTACAAAACGTATTGAAATGGTTGTTTCACCGGCAGGTACTATAACAGGTGTTGCAGCATAAGGACCATCATTCCACGCAATAGCTCCACTCGTTGCAAGTACTGGAGAAATTGCAAAATTACTCCAGGTGCCGCCTTCATCAAAGGAGTATTGAACTAAGGTTGTAGCCCCTCCAGAGGGTCTTCTGAATTCAAAGCCAATCACAACAGTTCCAAAATTAGTAATGGGTATATTGGAGATTGTAAAAGATTGAGTTTCTTGTGATGTAGTTGTTTTTAGTAAAACTGCCGAGCCACCTTGGGTACTAGATGTTGGAGGAATTGCTACTGAAGCCCCCGCAGTACCTGAATAATTTGAAGCCGGCAATCCTGATGTCCATCCTGTATAGGTATTGACAGATGGTGACGTTCCTGTTCCAACGTTTTCAGTGAATACACCTAGCTGCGCCTTTGCCTGTAATACCAATAAAGTTGCGGAAATAATAAGAGTAAAGATTCTTCTCATCTTGTTTGATTTAAATGATTAACTGGTTCGGGAAGAGGCAGTCGTCATTACCTTTTAAGAGGTAGAAGGAAATTCGAAGGATTGGAGAAGATTACAGACTGCTAATATAAGTAAAGCGGCCCGTTTAGGGGCCGCATTACAATATTTTAATGTCAACTATTTATTATTTCAGGACTTCTGCCATTTTCCTACCGATGTCGGCAGGACTTTGAACAACATGTATCCCACATTCGTCCATGATCTTCATTTTTGCCGCAGCGGTATCATCGGCTCCGCCAACAATAGCGCCGGCATGGCCCATCCTTCTACCTGGAGGAGCAGTTTGTCCCGCAATAAAACCCACTACTGGTTTAGTTCCATTTGCTTTTATCCACTGAGCGGCTTCTGCTTCCATACTTCCACCTATCTCACCTATCATAACAATAGCTTCTGTTTGCGGGTCATTCATTAATAATTCTACTGCCTCCTTGGTGGTTGTTCCGATGATTGGATCGCCACCTATTCCAATAGCAGTTGTAACTCCCAGTCCGGCTTTTGCAAGTTGGTCGGCTGCCTCGTAGGTAAGGGTGCCGCTTTTTGAAACGATACCCACTTTACCTGGAATAAAGATCATTCCGGGCATGATACCCACTTTACATTCGCCGGCAGTGATCACACCCGGGCAGTTGGGTCCAATAAGGCGTGAGTTCTTTCCAGCCATAAAGTTTTTGGCTTTAACCATATCCTGCACGGGAATGCCTTCTGTGATACAAACAATAAGTTGGATACCCGCGTCAGTTGCTTCCATGATGGCGTCAGCTGCAAATGCAGGTGGAACAAATATGATAGAAACGTTGGCACCCGTTGCAGTTACTGCTTCTGAAACAGTATTGAAAACAGGACGGTCCAGATGCGAACTTCCGCCTTTGCCGGGTGTTACTCCACCAACTACCTGGCTGCCGTACTCGATCATTTGGGTGGCATGAAAAGTTCCTTCCGTACCTGTAAATCCCTGTACAATTATCTTAGAATCTTTATTGACTAAAACGCTCATATGGCTTGGTTTTAATATGTAGATACCCTGATGGGGCCGAATCGGGGGCAAAACTAAGGGAAATTATTTCATCATGTCTTCCATGTTGCGGTTTTCATCAATTTTACCGGTTTGTTCCAGCATTCGCATATCCTTAGCATCGCGAAGGAATTCTGATGCAAATATGAAATCATTCAACCGTTGGTTCTTACTGAAAATGATCTCCTTATTATTTCCTTCCCATTCTTTCACGCCCTGGTACATATAAATGATTTTATCGCCAATTTCCATTACACTGTTCATGTCATGGGTATTGATAACTGTGGTAATATCATATTCAAGGGTTAACTCTTTAATGAGCTTGTCAATTACCAGTGAGGTCTGCGGGTCGAGTCCGGAGTTAGGCTCATCACAAAAAAGGAATTTTGGATTAAGCACTATGGCTCTTGCAATACCCACCCGCTTTTTCATACCTCCGCTTATTTCGGCGGGAAATTTCTTGTTTGCCCCTTTTAATTCAACCCTGTCGAGTACTTCGTTTACTCGCTTTCTTTTTTCTGCGAGTGTCCAGTCGGTGAACATGTTAAGGGGGAATTGGATATTCTGTTCAACGGTGAGACTGTCGAAAAGGGCTGATCCCTGGAAGAGCATTCCTATCTCTTTTCTTATCTCCTTCCGATCTGCATCCCCCATAGTTGTAAAATCTTCACCATGGTAAAGAATTTTGCCTGCATCCGGTTTAAAGAGTCCTACCAGGCATTTCATGAAAACGGTTTTACCGCTTCCGCTTGAACCTATTATCAGGTTGCATTTACCTGCCTCCATTACAGCGCTTACATCGTTGATAACGATCTTCTCACCAAAGCCTTTTTTCAGATTCTGAACTTCAATCACAGTTAATAAGTTGAGATTTGAACTACAATAGGATTGCTGCCAGTAAATAATCGGCAAACAGGATCAGTACACAGCTTACAACCACTGATTTTGTACTTGCCCTGCCGATCTCAAGTGCGCCGCCTTTTACATGGTATCCATAATAGGCAGGAACGCTTGAAATTATAAATGCGAACACATAGGCTTTCACCATTGCGAAGAACACATTATAGGGTAAAAAGGATTGCAGAAGTCCCTTATCAAAATCGGTTGTTGAAAGTATCTGTGCGGCTGAACCGGCTATCCTTCCACCCCAGATGCCAAGGGCAGCCGATATTACTACAAGCATGGGTATTACCAGCAGTGCTGCAACGATCTTTGGAAGAACCAGGTAAGTTTTTGTATTGATCCCCATGATCTCCAGGGCATCGATCTGTTCGCTTACCCGCATATTCCCCAGTTCACTTGCGATTTTTGAACCCACAACACCAGCAAGAACGATGCAGACGAGTGTGGGAGCAAATTCCAGCAATACAGTGTCGCGTACGATCTGTGCGATGGATGACTTTGGAATAAGGGGACTAACCAACTGGTAGGCTGTCTGAAGCGTTGATACGGCACCCATGAAAATAGAAATTATCACCACAATTCCAAGCGATCCTATTCCGATATCAGCGCATTGATGCATGAATTCTTTCCAGTATACTTTGCTGTTCTCTGGCTTTGCGAACATGCCTTTCAGCATTAATAAGAAGCGACCTATTTCAGTGAATAATTTCATTCGTTGCTGGCTTGTTGCGTAAAATACTATATATCTTTCGATACTTTGCTGAAGCGTTTCCACCATTTGGATTTGGTAACAATACCTGCGGTATCTGTTTTGCCGCATTTTATCTGCGCATCAATAACTGCCACCAGTGCCATATTAAAAATGCTGCGTACTGAACTTCCCAGTTGCAATACATGTACCGGCTTCTTCATTCCCATTAATATGGGACCCACTGCATCGGCCCCACCTACTTCCCTTAGCAGGTTGTAAGCAATGTTGCCTGCTGCGAGGTTAGGAAAAATGAGCGTATTAACATCTTTGTCAACAAGTTCACTGAAAGGGTAATTCTCTTTCAGTATATCCTTATTGAATGCTACACTTGCCTGCATTTCTCCATCAACAACCAGGGAAGGATTTTTTTCCTTAACGATCTTACGTGCGCTGGCCACCAATTGTGCCTCCGGTGATGCGCTGCTTCCGAAATTAGAATAGCTGAGCATTGCGATCCGAGGAGTGAGGTTGAAATTCCGCACCTCCTTGGCAACCATTAATGTTATTTCTGCAAGTTCTTCGGCGGTTGGATTAAAGTTAACCGTTGTGTCTGCCATAAAGATCGGCCCCTTTTTGGTAAGCAAGAGGTACATCCCGGCAATTTTCTTTACCCCTTCCTCGGTACCTATTACCTGTAAAGCGGGACGAATGGTTTCGTCATAGTTTCTTGTCAATCCGGAAATCATCGCATCTGCATCTCCTGTTTCCACCATCATGCAGCCAAAATAATTCCTGTCTTTCATGATCTTGAAAGACTCATATTTATTCATTCCTTTTCTCTGACGCTTCTGGAAAAACAACTGGCCATAAAACTTCCGCCTGTCCTCTTCTGCGTCGCTCCTTGGATCGATGATGGGCAATCCTTCCAGGTCCAGATTATTTGCTTCAGCAATACTCCTGATCTTTTTTTCATCTCCTAACAGAATAGGATATGCGACCCCTTCCTCAAATACGATCTGTGCTGCTTTAAGGATCTTAAGATTATCGGCTTCCGCAAATACCAGTCGCTTCGGATCACGCCTTGCCTTGCTGCCAATAACCCGCATAAGCTGGTTATCGAGTCCCAACCGGCGGTTGAGCTCAACAGCATAAGCATCCCAATCAGCGATGGTGGTGGTGGCAACGCCACTTTCAATTGCAGCCCTTGCTACGGCCGGAGCAATGGTGGATAAAAGACGTGGGTCTAATGGTTTAGGGATGATGTATTCGGCACCAAAAACGATGTTGCGCTCATTATAAGCGAGGTTAACGATATCGGGAACAGGTGTTTTTGCGAGATCGGCCAGTGCATGTACCGCAGCCAGTTTCATGGCTTCATTGATCTGCCGGGCCCTCACATCGAGGGCGCCACGAAATATGAACGGGAATCCCAATACATTGTTAACCTGGTTGGGATAATCACTTCTGCCTGTTGCCATGATGATATCTTTTCGGGCGCTCACAGCCATATCATAAGTGATCTCAGGATTAGGATTTGCCATCGCAAAAACGATCGGGTTTTTTGCCATGCTCTGCACCATTTCACGTGTAACTACATTGCCTACACTAAGCCCAAGAAAAACATCGGCATCCTTCATCGCTTTTTCCAGGGTCCAGTCCGTTCCCTTTATTGCAAATGGTTCTTTATCTTTTCCCAGGTCAGTTCTTCCCTGGTGTAAAACGCCATCTTTATCAAATAATATGAAATTTTCATAGCGTGCACCAAGTGAAACATAAAGTTTAACACAGGCCATTGCAGCTGCGCCGGCACCATTTATTACAAACTTTACTTTATCGATCTTTTTCTTTTGCAGCTCCAGTGCATTGAGTAGAGCGGCCGAACTAATGATAGCCGTTCCGTGCTGGTCGTCATGCATCACCGGAATATTGAGTTGCTCCCTCAACTGCTGTTCTATATAAAAACATTCCGGAGCCTTTATATCTTCCAGATTGATGCCACCAAAAGTTGGTTCCAGGGATTTCACAATCTCAACAAACTTAACAGGATCCTTTTCATTTATCTCGATATCAAAAACATCGATATCGGCGAAAATCTTAAAGAGTACGGCCTTTCCTTCCATCACGGGTTTACTTGCTTCAGGTCCAATATCCCCTAAACCAAGTACTGCCGTACCATTACTGATTACTCCTACCAGGTTTCCCTTGGCAGTATATTTATATACATTTTCTTTATTTGCGGCGATCTCGAGGCAGGGCTCGGCTACGCCTGGGCTGTATGCAAGCGAAAGATCACGCTGGGTCTTAGCTTCCTTAGTGGGTACTACTTCAATTTTGCCAGGTTTGCCCTTTGAATGATATTCCAGGGCCTGAAATCTTCTGGTTTCTTTACTCATACAGATATTTTATGGGGCACGGTTGTTTTGAGGGGTGCAAAATACGAAAATGGTATCAGGACGGGTAATTGGCAGTAGCGCCTAGCCATGCCATCATTGCTATTCCGGTGGAGATGGCATCTTCATCTATATTGAATGTTGGTGTATGAACACCTGAACTGATGCCTTTTTCAATGTTCATTACCCCCAGCCTGTAAAAGCATCCTGGGATCTGTTGGGAATAATAGCCAAAGTCTTCGGCACCCATTCGGATCTCGGTTTCTTCTACCCTGGAAGAACCCAGCAATTCAACTGCTTGCTCAACGGCCACAGTATGCAGCATTTCATTATTATAAACGGTGGGATATCCGATATCTATATGCAGGTCAATTTCTGCACCCATTGCAGTTGCCAGTCCTTCTACAATATTCCGGATTAGTTCATGGGCTTTATAACGCCATTCTTCGTCCATGGCCCTGAATGTTCCCATGAGCTTAACTTCATGTGGAATAACATTTGTTGTATGCCCCCCCTGGAAAGAGGTAATTGACAACACGGATCGCTGCACGGGGTCAGCATTTCGGCTGATCACCTGCTGTAAAGCAATTACTAAATGCGATGCAATGAGGATTGGGTCGGCCGTGGTATGAGGTGCTGCAGCATGGCCCCCTTTTGCCTTTATAGTAATATAGATCTCATCGGCGCTTGCCATTACTTTTCCACTCCGGAAGCTCACTTGCCCTACCTGCATTTGCGGGTGAACATGCATGCCAAATATTGCCGCAGGCCTTGGATTTTCCAATACTCCATCCCTGATCATTAGACTAGCACCACCCGGGTTCTTTTCTTCACCGGGCTGGAAAAGAAGCTTAATGGTTCCTTCCCAATCTCCTTTCAATTCATGGAGGATCTTTGCGGCTCCCAGGAGGCAGGTCGTGTGAACATCATGTCCACACGCATGCATGATGCCATTTTTGGTGGACTTATAAGGAATATCATTTGCTTCCTGGATAGGAAGGGCATCCATATCGGCGCGAAGTGCAATGGTGCGGGAGGAGGGATTGCGCCCCTCAATTATTCCTACCACACCTGTTTCAGCCATAATGGTAAAAGGAATACCCTGCTTTTGCAGAAAGTCCTGTATATAGGCGCTTGTTTCAAATTCCTGGTAGCTTAATTCAGGATTGGCATGAAGGTGATGCCTGATGGCAATAAATTCATCGGCATAGGTAGCTGCTTTTTGCAGAATGCTATCTTTTAATGACATTCCGCAAATATAGGGAGAAGCCATCAGCAGAGCGATGCATCAGCGTTCCCCACTTTTATCCGGGTTCACTTCAATGGTATCATTTACTATATATACATTCTGCTTGAATTCCCTGGCCAACTGACGCTGGTAGTTTTCTGCTTCATCGCGGGTCTCAAAATTCCCCACCCGCA
The DNA here is from genome assembly GCF_000814325.1 of Flavihumibacter sp. ZG627. GTDB lineage: Bacteria > Bacteroidota > Bacteroidia > Chitinophagales > Chitinophagaceae > Flavihumibacter. The sequence continues at coordinate 79,825 of NZ_JPHF01000012.1, forward strand.
GGCGGAAATAAGGACTTTGATAAAGGAGGTATGCTTTAAGCTCCGGATAGAGACGATACACGGTGGTTTTTGCTTCAATAGCCGCATTCCTGTCGGTTGTATTGATCACCTGTATCCGAAAGCCTTTTGCGGTTCGTCTTGCATTGCGGGTGGTGTATTCATTTATCTCTACCTGCTTCTGTATTAAAAGATCTATCCTGGAATCTTTCTGTACCGTTAATGTATCGCCAGGCAATTGCCCAAAAGCAGCCAGTGTAACTAAAGCCAATGTTATCATCATTGCAAAGGGTTTCATATAGGTGGTTTTATCAAATTCCCCGCCAAACTCTATCTGTAGACGTTAATACCCACCCAATTGGTGGTCAGGTGCTCCGGAAACAATAGCAACGCTTGAACTGCACCCAAGTCGGTTGGCTCCTGCATTAACCATGGCGATGGCTGTGGCATAATCGCGGATGCCTCCCGATGCCTTGATCCTGACGGAGGCGGGGAGATGTTTTTTCATGAGGTGAACGGCTTCAATACTGGCTCCTTTTTCGGCGTAGCCAGTGGATGTTTTCATGAAATCAATGCCCAGCGGCCCGAGCTTTTCACAACAGGAAATGATCTCTTCGGGGTAAAGGATTCCGGATTCAATGATAACCTTCAGGATGCGGCCTTTATTGTGGCAAACCTCCACGAGCAGGCTTACTTCTTTCTGGAGATAGGCGTAGTCTGCCTGCCTTAACGCAATAAGATTTATTACCATATCTATCTCATGGGCGCCATCCACAATGGCCAGTATTGTTTCCGCCACCTTGGCTTCCGTAGCAGAATAACCAAAAGGAAATCCTACCACCGTTGCGATTTTTACATTGGTGGGGGCCAGTATAGTGGCAGCTCTTTTAACAAAAGGTGGTGGAACACAAACTGCAGCAAAGCCATATTGAACTGCTTCTGAACAGCATTGTTCAATTTCTGCAATGGTTGTTGTGGGCTTAAGGATCGTATGATCAATGGATGCGGCGATGTTCATAAACAATATATGCCGTTGATAAAAATCGGTAATCGAAGTTATACCATTTACTTATATTCGGCGATAGCTAAATAAACTAACACTCATGAGAAGGCAAACCCTGTTTCACCACGGGCGAAGGCTTACGTCCTTATTGGGCGGACTGCTTTTAGCGTCCCTCGTTCATGCACAGCCGACCTTTCCGGTCAATGGCATAGCAGAAGAACGTCAATCTACTTACGCATTTACAAATGCCACCATCGTTACCAGTGAAAAGACCACCCTTACACCTGCAACACTTGTTGTAAAAGATGGGCGTATCACTGCCGTGGGTACCAATGTACCTGTTCCAAAAGAGGCCATGGTGATCGACTGCAAAGGAAAGTTTATCTATCCTTCCTTTATTGATATCTACAGCGATTATGGGATGCCGGTAGTGGAGCGGCAGCAGCGCGGATTTAATTTTAATGCACCTGCCCAGTTAACCTCTAACCAGAAAGGGCCATATGGCTGGAACCAGGCCATCAAATCAGATGTTTCCGCTTCAACCATTTTTGTTGCGGATGATTCTAAGGCAAAGGGATTACGTGACCTGGGTTTCGGAACGGTATTGACCCATCAGAAAGACGGTATCGCCAGAGGTACAGGTAGCATAGTAACGCTTGCCAATGAAAAGGAGAATAAGGTGATACTAAAAGACAGGGCCAGTGCTCATTACTCTTTTAACAAAGGAAGCTCCACACAGAGTTATCCTGGTTCACTAATGGGTGCAATAGCATTGTTGAGGCAAACTTATATTGATTCCAAATGGTACCAGAAAAACCAGGATAAGGAAGGCCTTAACCTGAGTCTCCGTTCCTGGAATGATAACCAACCTCTGCCGCAGGTATTTGAGGCCAATGATAAATGGAATGCCCTGCGTGCCGATAAGATAGGTGATGAGTTTGGTGTACAGTATATTATTAAAGCTGGCGGAAATGAATACCAGCGCATCAGCGATATGGCCGCCTCTAAGGCAGCATTCATCCTGCCACTGAACTTTCCGCAGGCAATGGATGTTGATGATCCTAATGATGCCCGCTTTGTTTCCTTATCTGATATGAAACACTGGGAACTGGCCCCAACCAATGCCGCTGCTTTTGAAAAAGCAAATATTCCTTTCTGTATTACAACGGCTGACCTCCGTGATACTAAACAGTTTATGGCAGCATTGCGCAAAGCTATTGAGCACGGCCTATCTGAAACCAAAGCACTTGAAGCCCTTACAAAGACCCCGGCAACCTTGTTGGGATTGTATGGTGAAGTCGGAAGTCTTGATGCAGGCAAACTGGCCAATTTCATTATAACTTCCGGACCCGTTTTTGCAGAGAAGACAACAATATTTCAAAACTGGATACAAGGTGAGAAATATGTGTTGAATGAATCAGGATGGGATGCAGCGGCAGGACAGTATACCATAAATCTGAATTCAGATAAAGGCACAACAAAATATTTGCTTGATGTAAAGAATAATAGCAGTGCACAGGTGCTTGATAAAGATACCTTGCCTGCCAGGTTCAGTTTTGATGGCAAAATGGTTCGAATAAGTTTTCCTGAAAGCAAGCAATCCAAAAAGAATATTCGTTTGAGTGGTGCCAGAATTGGTGATGAATGGCATGGCAGTGGTGAGGATGCTAATGGAAATAAAGTGCTTTGGATGGCTAGTCTAACAAAGGCAGCTACTACCAAAGAAGACAGTGCAAAGAAAAAATCATTACCTCAATTGACAACCGTAACCTATCCATTCAACGGATATGGATGGGAAAAGGCACCTGCCCGGGAACCTATCCTGATCCGAAATGCTACTGTATGGACAAACGAGAAGGAAGGTCGCTTGGAGGGTGCAGATGTGATGGTGAAGAACGGAAAGATAACAGCCATAGGCAAGGGACTTGCAGATGGCGGTGCAACAATTGTTGATGGCACCGGGAAGCATCTAACTGCAGGTATAATTGATGAGCATTCTCATATTGCTGCAGCATCCATTAATGAGGGGGGGCAGTCAGTTACGTCAGAAGTTCGCATTGCAGATAACCTTAATCCGGATGATATCAATATCTATCGCCAGCTCAGTGGCGGGGTAACTTCTTCACATATACTACATGGCTCTGCAAATACAATCGGAGGCCAGACCCAGCTTATAAAGTTACGTTGGGGTGCAAATGCAGAAGACCTGAAATTCGCCAATTGGGATCCTTTTATCAAGTTTGCATTAGGAGAAAATGTGAAGCGTTCCGGAGCATCCCAGAACAACCGTTTCCCTGATTCACGAATGGGTGTGGAAGAGGTGCTGATGGATGCATTTACACGTGCGCTTGATTATGACAATGCTGTTAAAGCAGCTTCTTCATCGGCAAAGGGAAAAAAATCTGTGGCTACTGATCCGTGGACTGTTGTGCGTCGTGATCTTGAGCTGGATGCATTGGCCGAGATCATAAATAAAAAGCGTTTCATTACCTGTCACTCTTATGTGCAAAGTGAGATCACAGCGGCTATGCGGGTAGGTGAGAAGTTCGGTTTCACATTCAATACATTTACGCATATACTGGAAGGCTATAAGGTAGCTGATAAGATGAAAGATCATGGCGCCAGTGTTTCCACTTTCAGTGATTGGTGGAATTATAAAATGGAAGTAGTAGATGCCATCCCCTATAATGCTACGTTGATGCACCAGGTAGGGCTTAATGTTGCCATTAATTCCGATGATGCGGAAATGGCCCGTCGCCTTAACCAGGAGGCAGCAAAAAGTGTAAAATACGGCGGCATGAGTGAGGAAGATGCTTTGAAAATGGTGACACTCAATCCGGCAAAAATGCTTCATGTGGATGACCGTGTGGGAAGCATTCGTGTGGGAAAAGATGCTGACCTGGTATTATGGTCCGATAACCCGCTAAGTATCTATGCAAAGGCTGAAAAAACCATCGTTGATGGTATCGTTTACTTTGATCGTGAAAAAGACAAGGAACTGCGCGCTAAGATTGTAGATGAACGCAGCCGGCTCGTTCAGAAAATGATGGGAGAGAAAAAGGCCGGTATGCCTTCACGACCAGCTGAGGCAAGCATGGAATTGATGCATACCTGCAGCGACCATTATCATAATCATGGTTTGCTTGTAGTAGATGCAGATGAAATCAACGGTAACAATTAAAGGCAAAAAAATGAAGAAATTATTATTCACTATATGTTGTGGTTTATTATTGACCACTTCAAGCCATGCACAGGAAAACGTTTACCCTGCTAAGGAATATAAGGGGTTATTATTTATTACGAATGCAACCGTTCACGTTGGGAATGGACAGGTTATTGAGGGGACAACCATTGAGGTCCGCAACGGAAAAATAGATAAGATTGGAAAGGATATACCGGTTCCGCAAGGTGACGTTAAGGTTTTTGATGTGAAGGGAAAACATGTTTATCCCGGGCTTATACTCACCAATTCACAGCTCGGCCTGGTAGAGGTTCCAAGTGTTCGCGCTACTGTAGACAGCAGGGAGATCGGTGATCTGAATCCTTCTGTCAGGTCCATTGTTGCTTACAACACTGATTCCAAGGTTATCAACACTTTAAAGAGTAATGGAATATTACTTGCCAATGTGGTTCCTTTGGGAGGCTTGATCAGCGGATCATCTTCAGTGGTACAACTAGATGCATGGAATTATGAGGATGCAGCCTATCGCATGGAGAATGCCATCCATTTCCGTATGCCCAGCCTGATAAACCGGCCAAATCCATTTGCAGCTTTTATGGGTATTGTTCCCCAAACGGATCCTTTGAAAAGAGGTATGGAACAAATTGCTGAAGTCAAAGCTTTTTTCAGGCAGGCACAGGCTTATGCAAATACTTCGAAGCCCCATTCCACCAATCTTAAATATGCTTCTGTAAAAGGCCTCTTCAACAAGAGCCAGAAACTATTTGTGCATTGTGACATTGTTAAAGAGATGCTTGTTGCCGTTGATTTCGTGAAGGAATTTGGGATGGATGTTGTGATTGTTGGCGGAAGCGAAAGTTACCAGATTGCACCGCTCCTTAAAGCAAATAATATAGCTGTGATCCTGAATCAACCCCACAGTTTGCCAACCATGCAGGATGATGATGTAGACCAGCCTTACAAAACTGCTGCAGCATTACAGAAAGCAGGTGTCCTTTTTGCCATCAATGATGAAGACGGACAAACAAGAGGTCGTAACCTTCCATTCAATGCAGGAACAGCGGCTGCCTACGGCCTCACAAAGGAACAGGCGCTGCAGGCCATAACCCTGAACGCTGCAACCATACTAGGAGTAGGCGACAGAACAGGTTCCATCGAAGTGGGAAAGGATGCAAATATTGTTGTGAGTGAAGGTGATATTCTTGATATGCGCACCAGCCTTGTTACCCACGCATTTATCCAGGGCCGCCATGTTGATTTAACCGATAAGCACAAGCAGTTATATGAGCGTTACAAACAGAAATACGCCAAATAGGTAATGAGTTCTTTTTTATTAAAGCCAGGCAATCTGCCTGGCTTTTTTTTTGTCAATGGGTTACTTTTTCGTAGTTTCGATATTAATCAATGAGGATTATTCATTTCCTCCATCCGCTTTGCTTCCATAAAAGCAGATTGCTTTCCCTCAACATTTGCCCACATAGTGTAACGAATTTTTGTTTGGCTTAAATGCTACTAACGTGCTGCTGTACAAAAAGCATTCTTAACCAAAAAAATGTTATTGTATGAAAAGGCAAATTCTTTCAATTGTATCGTTGCGTTTTATGATCGCAGCAACCGTATTGACGGCATCATCGGTTACAGGTGCTGCACCTTCTTTCCCTTCGGGAAACCCAGTGTTGGCGCTCGATTCCATCGTGGATGAACAACCCCAGGTAAGTTATCTTGGTAGTGATGAGGAGTATTATTACTTCCGGATACAGTTCATCAACAGTGATGGCTCGCGGAATGAAATTACACTACGCGATAAATCAAATGGTACCGTCCTCTATAGTGATAATTTCACTTCACCAATTTTTCTAAAAAGGATCGCTGTTCCCAGAGATATTACTTTTTTGCAGTGGGAGCTGGAGAAAAAGAGTGGAAAGGGAAAACCTTACAAAACTTACCAGAGTTTTACTACAGAAGTAAAGAAGCGCGAAGAAGTTTACGTTACCAGGCTCTAAGTGATATTTATCACCTTTTTACTTTTTCCTTCGTAGTAACTTAAAGAATTAAAATCCTTAGTTATGAAGCGAATGAAATTGTTGATTGGTCTGGCACTGCTGATGGTCATTGGTTTCTCGGCATGTTCTTCTGACGATGATCCTGTGCCTACTGATAATTCCCTCATCACTAGTGGTGGGTGGGTTGTTCATCTGTATACTGATGATAATATTGATGAAACATCACATTATACCGGCTATACATTCGTGTTTGGGAATGGTGGTAATCTGGCCGTTTCCAAAACCGGAGTTTCAGTTACTGGTACATGGGGAATCCGAATGGATGATGGAAAAAAGAAACTGGACATTGCTATGGTCACAACAGATGCTGACCTCCTTGAACTTAACGATGACTGGGTTATAAAATCACTAACCAGCAGTCTTATAGAGTTAGAGGATGATAATGCTGCATCTGGTGAAGTACTTCATTTCCAAAAGAAGTGAACCTTAAAGGGAAAGTAAATTCATAACCAATATGGTCCCGTTGTATTCGGGACCATATTGGTTAACCTAGGAATGTTTTTGCAGTGAATGAATAACCTTACGTAGTTTTTCGGATTGTTTTTGTATTTCCCAAGGTCTAACAATTCTACTTTCCTGAATTCAACCGGATGGCTTTCGGCCTGGAGTGAAATGTACCCTTCCTTTATTGTTTGTCCACCAGAAAGTTTTGCTTTCTGTACCCATGGATCTTTGCCATCATATTGAGGTTGCATAAAACGTAAAACAGTATCCCCCTCAATGATATGTTGAACAATTGAATCGCCAAGCACGAACATTTCAGCCCTTACCCATTGGTCACCATGATATGTTTTAGAAAGTGAATTCACGCAGTGCGGGGTAAAGAGTTTGCCATCCATCACAACATTTGTTCCGGGCGTACACAGGTTTCCTGTTGAGCGCTCGTCTTTTCCATTCCCACCCAGGAACTGGGCTTCCAGTGAAATGGGGAAGTCTTGCTCCAAAGACATGCTTTCGGGCGATTGACCATGTAGCATGGCCCCACTGTTTCGAATTGCCCAGCCTGGACCATCTTTGCATTGCTGGCCAGTAAAACGGTATTCCACTACCAGTAGATAATAGGAGAAGGAGCGGTCATAAAAAATATGGCCATATTGCTCCTTGAAACTATCATACTGGTCGTAGTTCACCGTCAGCTTCCCGTCCACAACCCGGAATGTATTGGCATAATTTTCATTCAGCGGATGATCCTTGATTTTTATTTTCCAGTTGGTTAGGTCCTTGCCATTGAAGAGTTGAATCCATTTGCCATGCTTCGTTTTTTTCTGTGCCATTGATGCTATCGAAAGCATAATTAGCAGAAGGGTTGTTAACAGTTTCATAGCAGGAAGTTAAGTATAAAAAAAGGTGCCCCGAGGGACACCTTGTAAAAATATTTGACTGGTTATCAGAGATTGCTTCCGTGACAGTTTTTGAACTTCTTGCCACTTCCACAAGGGCATGGATCATTTCGCCCAACTTTGGGTCCCACCCGAATTGGCTCCCGAACCACTGGTCCGCCCGATGGATCGAAATAGTCATTCTGGTTGGCGGCATAATCATCTCCTTTGGCTTCTATCTCCTCTTTATTAGCCTGCAATTTACTCATGTCGGTTTTCTCTTCATGACCTTCGCGGATGATATCAGCTGGTCTTTGTTGTTCCATTGGTATTCCGCTATGGCTGAGGAAGGAAACAATTTCCCTATTAACCTCGCCATCCATTTTACGGAACAGTTCAAATGCCTCAACCTTATAAATTACCAGGGGATCTTTCTGTTCGAGATATGCCGTTTGAACACTTTGTTTGAGGTCATCCATTGCACGCAGATGTTCTTTCCAGGCATCATCTATTAAGGCGAGTGTGATAGAGCGCTCAACAGCATTTACCAATTCACGGCCATCTGTATCAAGTGTTTTCTGCATATTACTTAATACACTTACTGCCTTTCTGCCATCGGTGAATGGCACCACAACATTTTCTATATGCCCTCCCTGAGTAGTCCTGATATTCTGAAAAACGGGCACAGCCTGAATACGCAATGCATCCATCTTTCTTTGATAATTTTCGGTGGCCTCGTTATATAGTCTGTCTGATAATTGCTGTGCGTTTACAGACTTGAATTCATCTGATGTGATAGCCGTGTCTATACCAAAGTTTACGATGGCCGCAAGTTTAAAACCTTCAAAGTCTTCCTGCTCCTTGAAGGAGCTGATTAGGCCTTCTGCTACACCATAGAATGCATTGTCGAGATCAAGCGCCAGTCGTTCGCCAAAGAGCGCATGCTGGCGTTTCTTATACACCACATTCCTCTGCTTGTTCATAACGTCATCGTATTCAAGTAGACGTTTACGGATACCGAAGTTATTCTCCTCAACTTTTTTCTGTGCTCGTTCGATACTCTTCGTGATCATACTATGCTGTATCACTTCCCCTTCCTTGTAACCCATTCTATCCATGAGGGAAGCGATACGGTCTGAACCAAACATTCGCATCAGGTCATCTTCCATCGAAACATAAAACTGTGAAGTACCCGGATCACCCTGGCGACCGGCACGGCCTCTCAACTGGCGATCGACGCGACGGCTTTCATGTCTCTCTGTACCTATGATCGCAAGTCCACCTGCATCTTTAACACCCGGCCCGAGTTTTATATCTGTACCCCGACCCGCCATGTTAGTGGCTATTGTTACAGCTCCGGCAAATCCGGCTTCTGCTACAACCTGTGCTTCACGGGCGTGCTGCTTTGCGTTCAATACGTTATGCGGAATTTTTTTAACCTGCAGCATTCTGCTGAGCAATTCACTTACCTCTACTGAAGTAGTACCTACAAGCACCGGACGGCCAGCAGTACGTAGGTTTTCGATTTCATCAATTACTGCAGAATATTTTTCGCGCTTGGTCTTATAAACAAGATCCTGCTGGTCTTTACGTATCACCTGCACATTGGTTGGGATATTCACCACATCCAGTTTATAGATATCCCATAGCTCTGCTGCTTCTGTTTCTGCAGTACCGGTCATGCCTGCAAGCTTGTGGTACATCCTGAAATAATTCTGCAGCGTAATGGTTGCATATGTTTGGGTGGCAGCCTCGATCTTCACATTCTCCTTTGCTTCAATGGCCTGGTGAAGTCCGTCAGAATAACGCCTTCCTTCCATGATACGGCCTGTTTGTTCATCTACTATCTTCACCTGTCCGTCTATCACTACATACTCAACATCTTTGTCGAACAACGTATATGATTTGAGCAACTGGTGGATGGTATGGATGCGATCGGCCTTTAGGGTATATTCATTTAGCAATACTTCCTTACTGTGAAGTTTTTCTTCGGCGCTGGCATCACTGCTTTCTATTTCGCCAAGTTTTACACTGATATCAGGGAGTACAAAAAAGTCGGGATCTTCTCCTGATTTGGTGATCATCTGGATACCGCGATCAGTAAGGTCAACTGAATTGTTTTTTTCATCAATATAAAAAAACAGTTCTGAGTCAACCTTCGGCATTTCTTTCTGCTGGTCAGCCAGGTAATAGTTTTCTGCTTTCTGCAGTTTCACCCTGATACCGGGCTCGCTGAGGAATTTGATCAGGGCACTGGTTTTTGGTAAGCCTCTGTACGCACGCATCAGCGCCATTCCCCCATCCTTGGGATCATCATTTCCCTCACTGATTTTTTTGCGTGCCTCATTCAGGAATTTATTTACCACTTGTTTCTGCGCTTCAACCAGCTGAAGAACCCTTGGCTTGAGAAGGTGATATTGTTGTTCATCGCCTCTAGGAACCGGACCAGAAATGATAAGTGGAGTTCTGGCATCATCAATCAATACGGAGTCAACTTCATCTACCATGGCGAAATGATGTTTTCGCTGCACCATTTCTTCCGGACTATGAACCATGTTATCACGGAGATAATCAAAACCGAATTCATTATTGGTACCATAGGTGATATCAGCATGGTAGGCTGCTCTTCTTTCTTCACTGTTTGGCTGGTGCTTATCAATGCAGTCAACCGTCAATCCCAGCCATTCGAAAATAGGACCATTCCATTCAGAGTCGCGGCGTGCCAGGTAATCATTCACGGTAACGATATGAACACCTTCGCCAGCCAGTGCATTCAGGTAGGCGGGAAGGGTAGAAACGAGGGTCTTACCTTCACCTGTTGCCATTTCTGAGATCTTGCCGGTATGTAAAACATAACCACCGATCAACTGAACATCATAATGAACCATGTTCCAGGTAACTGTACCTCCACCCGCTGTCCAGGTGTTGCTGAAATTGGACTGGTCTCCTTCAATGGTGATATGTTGTTTATTGACAGCGAGTTTGCGGTCAAGATCAGTAGCAGTTGCTGTAAGCACGGTATTTTCCTTAAAACGACGGCCGGTTTCCTTTACAACGGCAAATGCTTCAGGGGCAATTTCTTTAAGGATCTCCTCAATATGCTCATTCCGCTTTTTGCGAAGTTTATCAACTTCCTGGTAAATGGTGTCTTTGCCGGTAAAATCATTAAAAGGAAGTGCCTCTGCTGCAGCATTTGCTTCTGCGATCTCTGCATCAACAGCTTTCAGGTGATCCTGGATACGCTGTTTGAATTCTCTAGTTTTGGCCCTAAGCTGGTCATTGGTCAAGGACTGATAAGTAGTGAAATATTCGTTAACCTTGGCTACAATCGGTTGGATGATCTTTACATCTTTCTCTGATTTGCTGCCACCAAATAACTTCTGTATAAAACCTAACATGTTTTGGGTATTGTCTTATATAATAGTTCAAATGAGTTATAAACCTGTCAATTTCAATGCTACAAATCAAAAAAGGTCAAATTGACAGGGCGTCAAAGGTAATAAATCTGTATCAGGATTTGGCAATTTGATAGGGGTGTGTAGCGGCCTGTTGCTTTGATAAAAGGAAAGAATAGTGTAATTTGCCAGTTCCCATAAGTAAAAAAGAACACATGAAGTCTGTTATTCGTACGCTTACCTTATCAACCACCCTTATGATTGCCGTTTTCGGCCTAAATGCCTGCAGCGACAAAGGGGATGAAGAGAACCCTTATTTGTTCCCGGTTGATGTTCAACCTTCTCAATTCACTTTTTCAAGCGCAAACCTTAAATCGGGCGTCTGGAAAATAACCAAGCACCTCGTTGACCCGGCATATGATTATAATAATGACGGGAAGCTGGAAAACAACGCAATCCCCTTTTACCAGCAATGTGACAAGGACGATTACGTTATTTTTACCACTGACACCGAGGGAATCCAGCATGAGGGAACAAATGTTTGCGCAGGTGAACCCCAGCAAAAGCCTTTCACCTGGAGTTGGGAAGAGGGTACTAAAAGACTATACATTTCAACAGGTACTTTCCTGACCATATATAATCTTACCGCTACAGAGTTTGTTGTAAAGAGGGTCTTTAGCCAGGGTGGAAAAAATTACAACGAGTATATATATTATACCCATTAAGTAGTTTAAGCCAATAACAAAGAATTTCTTTTTTTACGGTAATAACCTAACTTTGCGCCCCATCAGGGTAGCTGAAACCTAAGCGGTTTTTGCTCCTGGTGGGATTTTTATTTAATAATTATTTGAGACATGTCAGGAGCACTAAAAGAGGTACGCAACAGGATCAAATCGGTACAAAGCACCCAGCAGATCACAAAAGCAATGAAAATGGTAAGTGCTGCAAAGCTGCGCCGTGCCCAGGATGCCATTATCCAGATGCGGCCCTATGCCAACAAGCTGCAGGAAATGCTCAGCAATATTGTTAGCAATACCGAAGGCGAGCTGGGTGGAACCCTCGCTACTGAAAGACATGTTGATAGGGTATTGCTGATCGTTATAACCAGCGACCGCGGTCTTGCCGGTGCCTATAATGCCAATATCATTAAAGCGGCCAAAGCGGTGATCGCAGAAAAATATGCCAGCCAGGCAGCAGCAGGCAATGTTGCCATTTGGAATATTGGTAAGAAGGGGTATGAATCCATGCTCAAATCCAATTATAAGGTGGATGCCACATTCAAGGATATCTTCCTTGATCTTCGTTTCGAAACGGTTCAGGCCTGTGCACAAGCTGCAGTGAAGGCCTTTGAAGAGAAGCAGTTTGATCTGGTGGAGGTTGTTTACAGTGAATTCAAAAATGCAGCTACCCAGCGCTTTGTGGTAGAGCGGTTCCTGCCTATTCCCAAGGTTAAGCCCGCTGCTAAAGCAAAAAAAAGCGATTTCATCTTCGAACCTAATAAAGAAGAGTTGATTGCTGAACTGATGCCTAAGATCCTTAATACACAATTATACAAGGCGGTGCTGGATGCCAATGCATCTGAACATGGTGCACGTATGACAGCCATGGATAAGGCTTCCGAGAACGCTAACGAACTCCTGCGTTCACTGAAGATCAGTTATAACCGTGCCCGCCAGGCAGCCATTACAACAGAACTTACTGAGATCGTAAGTGGGGCGGCAGCATTGCAGGGTTAATATAGGGTCAGGATAAGAATTTCTGATTAGTATATTCGAATATTGATAATAGCGACCATTGGTCGCTATTTTTTTACCTGATCAGAGGCTTTTCCACATTGTGCAAAACTCCATTTCCCTTTTTATCAAATAAATAGAAGCTTGCGGCATGTTGATTGCTGCAAACCCAGGGAGCATTGTGGCAGCAGTACCTTAAAAATTACGACTATGGAAATCGGACATATCATACCCCATATAGAAGCACTGATCTTTGCCAGTGAAAAGCCTCTCGGCGCTTTAGAGCTGACAGACCTGGTCAACCAGGCTTTTGGGTTCATGGAAGATAAGATCAGCCTCGAGCAGGTGGAAGCAGGAATTGAAGGGATAATTGAAAAATACCAATCAGAGTTTTATCCTTTTGAACTGCGATTCAGTGGTGGTGGATTCCAGTTCCTTACCAAGAAAGAATACCATAAGACGGTAGCCCAGCTTAATGGTGATAAATTCCTGAAACGATTGAGTCCTGCCGCTATGGAAACACTGGCCATCATTGCCTATAAGCAGCCAATAACTAAATCTGAGATCGAGTCGATAAGGGGCGTAAGCGCTGATTATAGTATCCAGAAATTACTGGAGAAAGAACTTATTATTATCAGCGGCAGGAATGAAGAATTGCCTGGAAAGCCACTGGTATATGTTACTTCCCGTTCCTTTATGGATTATTTTGGATTGAATGGTCCGGAAGATCTGCCACGAATCAAAGAAGTGCTTGCAGAACAGGCAGTAGAGCCAACACTTATGTTTGGTAATAACCTCCATGTTGCGAATGGAGATGATGAACAGGTAACGGATACTTTAGTTGATACTTTGGAGGATCCGAACTCAGTTCTTTTGGTAAGTGAGAATGGTGAGTTATTGGAAACCCTTGCTCAGCAGGAAGAAGAAGAGGAGCAGAATCAAACTGAAATAAATCCGGATGAGGATACTGAAAGTTCCGAAACTGGTGAAGAGGAAGAGCAGGATCCGCAATAAATTGTGTTATTGGCTGTATATTCGCCCAATTCGCAAGCAAACTAATTTATGTCTTATTTATCTAATGAGTACCTCGTGCAGATTGCACAGGAGTATGGTACTCCGGTTTATGTTTATAATGCCAACCAGATCAGTGAGCAGTATGAGAAACTGAAATCTGCCTTCACGAAATGTAATGCCCGATTTTTCTATGCCTGTAAGGCACTCAGTAATATTAATATCCTTAAGTATATTGAGTCAATAGGGGCATCGCTTGATTGTGTAAGTATAAACGAAGTGAAACTAGGTCTGCGTGCCGGCTTTACCCCGGAGAGAATTCTATTTACGCCCAACTGTGTTGACTTTGCTGAGATCGATGAAGGCAAACAACTTGGTGTTAACCTCAACATAGATAATATTTCTATTCTGGAACAATTCGGAACAAAATACGGTGGGTCTTATCCTATTTGTATCCGTTTCAACCCTCATATAATGGGTGGGGGCAATTACAAGATTTCAACAGGTCATATAGACAGTAAATTCGGTATCTCCATTCACCAGATTCGCCACATTGAAAGGGTCGTAAAATCAACCGGATTGAATGTTGCGGGCATCCACATGCATACAGGAAGTGATATAAAGGATGTGAATGTTTTCCTGCAGGGGCTTGAAGTGATGTTCGAAATTGCAACACATTTCCCCGCATTGAAATTTATTGACCTCGGTAGTGGATTTAAAGTTCCATACCAGGAAGGTGATGTTCAGACAGATATCAACCTGTTGGGAGAAAAGGTAGCAGAGGCTTTCAAAAATTATCAGCAGGAAACGGGTAAGGAACTGGAAGTATGGTTCGAACCTGGAAAGTACCTGGTAAGTGAATCGGGTTATTTTATCGTTAAGGCAAATGTGATCAAACAAACCACTGCTACTGTTTTTGTGGGTGTTAACAGTGGCTTTAATCACCTTATCAGGCCTATGTTTTATGATGCCTATCATCGTATCAAAAACATCAGCAATGCAAATGGAAGTGAACGGATATATACGGTGGTGGGGAATATATGTGAAACTGACACCTTTGCGTGGGACAGAACGCTGAATGAAGTTCGTGAGGGTGATTTCCTGGTATTCTATAATGCAGGGGCATATGGTTTCGAGATGTCGTCCAATTTCAATTCGCGACTTAAACCAGCTGAAATAATGGTGCTGGATGATAAAACTTACCTTATACGTAAACGTGATAGTTTCGAAGATCTGCTGAAGAACCAACTGGAGGTCATCTGATATTACAAATCATTATAAAAATCCCGGTCGTCAACTACGGCCGGGATTTTTTTTGCCTTATGCAATCCAGTATAATCCTTCTTGCGTAGATCTGTTAATACCATTCATTAAAAAAACTAAATATTATGATTCAACAAACTTCAAAAGCGCTTTCCAGACGGGGATTTCTGGGACAAGCCAGTACCGCCGCCGGAATCATGGTGCTTGCTGCTGCCTGCGATAAAGATGATGACATGATGCCGTCAGATGGCATTGATTTGGGTAGTGGTGATGTGGGCATATTAAATTATGCCTATGCGCTGGAACAATTGGAAGCAGCCTTCTACACTATGGTTATTGCAACCCCCTATAGTGGTATATCAACGTCAGAAAGGGCATTGTTAATGGATATCAGGGATCATGAAATTGCCCACCGCGAATTTTTTAAAGCAGCTTTGGGAACTGCCGCCATACCTGCACTTGAGTTCAATTTCAGTTCCGTGAATTTCAGCAACAGAGATAGTGTTCTGGCCACCTCCAAAGCTTTTGAAGACCTTGGTGTTTCGGCTTACAATGGAGCAGGAAAACTTATATCAAATCCTGATTACCTCACACTGGCAGGTAAGATCGTATCGGTTGAAGCGCGCCATGCTGCCTATATACGAGACCTGATTAGCAATGGAAGTTTTGCAGATACTACGGTTGTTGATATGAATGGACTGGATACCAGCAGGATGCCATCAGAAGTTCTTATGGCCGCTTCCTCTTTTTTGAAATCCAAAATAAACGGATCAAATCTTCCGAAATGATCATAAAACTTTAAATCATCAACTATGCAATTCAATAATATCATCCGCGAGATTCAGCAGGTGGATCCTGAAATGACGGAGAGAATGAGTACCAGGAGAAAGGCAATGAAAGAAATCGCCGGAATGGGCGCGAAGCTAACATTGGCTGCTATGCCCCTGTTTCTCGGTAGTCTGCTTAAGAAGGCCTATGGCCAATCAGGTCCGGCGCAAGGCGCGGTAATGGAAATTCTTAATTATGCACTTACCCTTGAATACCTGGAAGCGGCGTTCTATGAAGCAGCAATTGCAAAAGGAACAGCGCTGGTACCAGCGGGTGCTCCTGCAATGGCTATCAAGACAATTGGAGATCATGAAACAGCCCATGTGGCCTTCTTAAGATCTGCTATAATGAGTTCGGGTGGAACACCAGTAAATAAGCCTCAGTTTGACTTTACTGCAGGAGGTACTTTTCCGGATGTATTCACGAATTACGGAACATTCCTGGCAGTAGCCCAAACCTTTGAAGATACAGGTGTTCGTGCCTACAAGGGTCGTGCAGCCGAATTGGTGAATGGTGGGGATCTGCTTACTGCTGCACTTAATATTCATTCGGTTGAAGCCCGCCATGCAGCACATATACGCCAGATGCGTAAAGCAAATAGTTTTGGGGATGTAAAACCATGGATCACCGGAAAAGATTCCGGTATTGGTGCGGTTGTACAGGCCAGTTATGATGGTGAAGAACTCACTACCCAGGCAGGCGTAAATATCGTTAACATCGGTGGACAAAATATTTCTGCAGCAGCTGCCTCTGAAGCTTTTGATGAGGGACTAACCAAAGACCAGGTCCTTGCAATTGTTTCTCCTTTTATTGCTCAGTAATACGGTCCGGTTGTGTTGTACAAACCGTGCTGAAAGGCACGGTTTTTTTGTGCTTATTCATTATCTTGGAGAGATGTCAAACGAAGGTGCTTTTTTTGCGATTTTGAAGAATCCCATAAAATTCAGGCTATTCCTGCTAATGAATTTGCCAAGTGCTTTTTTTTCAGGTGTACGTGTAGTGGGGGCAGATAGTAACAGCTGTAGTGTAACGGTGCCATATAAGTGGTTTTCTAAGAACCCGTTTAAATCAACCTATTTTGCCTGCCTGGCAATGGCAGGAGAAATGAGTACCGGAGTATTGTGTATGGCCCATATCCATCAGCGCAAGCCGGCAGTTTCCATGCTGGTTTCATCTTTACAGGCAAATTATTATAAAAAAGCCAGGTCAATCACTACATTCACCTGTACGGATGGAGAATCAATAAGGGAAACGATTGAAAAGGCGATAGCAGATGGGGAGAGTAAATCAATAATCACAAAATCAACAGGTAAAAATGAAGCGGGTGAGTTGGTGGCTGAGTTTTTGATTACCTGGTCATTTAAAAGCAAATAATTTTATGAAGATTGCATTCCATGGTGCTGCAAGAACCGTAACCGGTTCCAAACACCTCTTAACACTGAAGAATGGTAAGAAAATTTTGCTTGACTGCGGTATGTTCCAGGGGATGGGAAAAGAAACCGATTCGCTGAACCGACACTTCGGTTTTGATCCTGCCGAGGTGGATATCCTGGTTCTATCACATGCCCATATTGATCATAGCGGCCTTATTCCCCGCCTCGTAAAGGAAGGATTCAACGGTACTATTTATTGCACGCCAGCAACCAGAGCATTAAGCGTTATTCTTTTAGAAGACTCAGCAGAAATCCAGGAAGATGATGTAAAGTATATCAACAAAAAACGTAAAGCTGAGGGCCAGCCCTACCTTCATCCACTTTATACATTGGATGATGCAAAAAAATGTTTTGACATGTTCCGTGAGGTTGAATATGGCAGCTGGTTCAGGATAGAAGAGGGTGTAGAACTTCTATTCACCGATGTAGGTCATATAATAGGAAGCGCAGCAGTACATCTTCGTGTAACAGAACAGGGGAAAACCCAACAGGTTAGTTTCAGCGGTGACGTGGGCAGGTACCGTGATATCATACTACGATCACCAGATGTATTCCCCCAAGCTGATTTTATTATTCTCGAGTCAACTTATGGTAACAGCCTTCACGATCTTCAGACCACTACTCCCGATCATTTATTGGAGTGGATTGAAAAAGTTTGCGTTCAACGCGGAGGAAAATTGATCATACCCGCTTTCAGTGTAGGTCGTACCCAGGAAATATTATATTCCCTTAACCAGTTGGAAGTTGAAAGAAGGCTTCCTGAACTTGATTATTTTGTAGATAGTCCGCTAAGTATTGAAGCAACAGAACTTGTAAAAGGCTATCCGCAATATTTCAACAAAACCATCCAACGCTTATTGCAAACCGATAATGATCCATTTCATTTTAATGGTTTGAAATATGTAAAAACGGTAGAAGAATCCAAGCTGCTTAATTTCAGGAATGGCCCCTGCGTTATTATTTCAGCCAGTGGAATGGCAGATGCCGGAAGAGTAAAACACCATATCAGTAATAATATCGAGAATAGTCATAATGCTATACTGATGGTAGGATACTGTGAACCGAATTCACTTGGTGGAAGGTTGCTTGCCGGTAAAAAAGAGGTTTCGATTTTTGGAGTTTCACATGAAGTGCACGCAGAAATAGGATCAGTAAGAAGCATGAGTGCCCATGGCGATTATGAAGATCTGAGCCAGTTCCTTGCCTGCCAGGATCCCCGAATGGTCAAAAAGCTTTTTCTCGTTCATGGAGAATTTGATGTACAGATTCAATTCAAGCAAAGACTGATCAACAAGGGGTTCCTTGATGTTGATATCCCGGAGAGGCATTATGAAATAGGGCTTACCTGATCATCCTTAAGCCGCATCTAAACCTTTGAGAATGTCGGCCAGAATATCATCCCGGTTTTCAAGTCCGGCAGATATACGAATAAGTCCGGCGCTGATGCCCACCGCTATTCTTTCAGCTTCTGAAAGCTTGGCATGTGTAGTACTCGCGGGATGGGATGCAATGCTTCGGGTATCACCAAGGTTAGCTGATAGGGAAAGCATTTGGAGTGCATTAAGAAAATTTCTGCCGCTCTCAATTCCACCTTTGAGTTCAAAGCATACGATCCCCCCGCCATTCTTCATTTGTTTTTTAGCGATATGGTGATGCGGATGGGATGGCAGCTCGGGATATTTCACCCAACTGAGCTTTGGATGGCCATCGAGCTTTTCAGCGATAAACAATGCGTTGGATGAATGCCTTTCCATTCTGACTTCCAGGGTTTCGAGACTTTTACTTAATATCCAGGCATTAAATGGAGAAAGGGAAGGGCCTGTGCTTCTGCAGAACATATAAACCTCCTTTATCAGTTCTTTATTGCCCAGTACTATTCCCCCAAGCACTCTGCCTTGTCCGTCGAGCCATTTTGTTGCAGAATGGATAACAAGATCAGCACCAAAATCACCTGGGCGTTGTGCGATGGGCGTAGCAAAACAGTTGTCTACATTTAGCAGTAATCCATGTTTTTTTGCAAGCCGGCTTACAGCCTCAAGGTCTATCACATCCAACGCCGGATTGGTGGGTGTTTCAATATAGATCATCCTGGTTGACGGGGTAATTTCTTTCTCCCAGGTATCTATATCACCGGCATCAACATAACTATAACTGATGCCATATTTCGGGAGGTATTTGGTTATGACGGTATGGGTACTGCCAAATATACTTCTGCAACTCAGCAAATGATCTCCCTGTTTGAGAAAGGTCATGAAAGATGCAAATATGGCGCTCATGCCCGAAGCAGTGGCGAAGCCAGCCTCCATGCCTTCAAGCACACACATCCTGTCTACAAATTCCTTGACATTTGGATTGCTGAATCTGCTGTAAATATTATCATCAGTTTCATCCGCGAATGCTGCCCTCATTTCTTCCGCGTTGTCAAAACAAAAGCTGCTTGTCAGGAACATAGGTTGAGAATGTTCCATTTCACCGGTTCTTTCAATTTGAGTACGGATTGCTTTTGATATTGGATGCATCTTATGATTGTTTATAATGGTTCTCTTTTCCGCTCTTCGCCCTTTTTATTTTCCCGGTTCAAGCCTTACTTCCCAGCTAATTTCACAACCACCCCGGCGAAGTGTTTCCGCAACGGAACAATATTTATCCATGGAGAGCTGGGCAGCACGTTTTGCCTTATCCTCGTCAATATTACCTCCCATTGTAAACACGATGCGGGCCGATTTCCATAATGACGGTTCAACCCCCGATTCCCTTTCTGCTTCTATATGCATGGAAAAATGGATGAGATCCTGTCTTTGCTTCTTCAGAATACTGACCACATCAATTCCGCTGCAGCCTCCCAGGCCCATCAGTAATAACTGCATTGGCCTTACTCCATAGTTGCTGCCTCCTGTTTCCGGACTGGTATCGATCCTTACAACGTGTCCGTTTGCATCCGATGCTTCGAAACCAAAATCTCCATTTTGCCTGATAATATCGATGATAACCATTTTAAAAGAGTATTTTTTTCATTTAAGACACAAAGGTAACGGTGGGAGCGTTTATTTTGCAGTCATGCTTCATCGTTTTATTTCACAGGAGCCGTTTGAACTTGAAAACGGAATTGTTTTGCCCTCATTAGAGATCGCCTATCACACTTATGGTGAGAAAAATATGGATGGCACCAATGTTGTTTGGGTATGTCATGCACTTACTGCCAATGCGGAAGTAATGCAGTGGTGGCCAGGTGTGGTAGATGAAGGCGCGGCAATTGACCCATCCAAACATTTTATCGTATGTGCCAATATTCTTGGTTCCTGCTATGGAAGCAGTGGCCCCCTTTCGGCGGATATCGTTAACGGTGAAACTTATTATGCTGCCTTTCCCCAGGTAACAATAAGGGATATGGTGAAAGCCCATATTTTACTGAGAAAGCATCTGGAAATAGATTCAATTTCCTTGTGTATGGGTGGAAGCATGGGCGGTTACCAGGCATTAGAATGGGCCATAATGGAACCCCACCTGGTAAAAAGAATCTTTTTAATAGCCACCTCGGCCACGGAAAGTGCCTGGGGCATAGCCATTCATGAGGCTCAGCGTTTGGCAATTGAAGCAGATAGTAGCTGGAAAGAAAAGCAACCTTCGGCTGGTGCAAAAGGGTTGAAAGCGGCACGTGCTATAGGTATGTTAACGTATCGCAACTATACCGCCATGGTAAACCAGCAACAGGATCCGGATTCAGAAAAACTCGATAACTACCGTGCTGCATCCTATATCAGTTACCAGGGCGATAAACTTGTAAAGCGATTCAACGCTCAGTCGTACTGGTTGCTAACTAAGAGTATGGATAGTCATCATATTGCAAGAGGAAGAGGCGGAGATGTAGTGAAAATGCTGAACTCAATTAAGCAACCAACGCTCATAATCGGTATTACAAGTGACCTCCTTTGTCCCCTTGAAGAACAGCAACGTATGGCTTCATCCATTCCCACCGCAACATTTGTTGAAATAGATTCAATGTATGGCCATGATGGTTTCCTGGTTGAATCGAAACAGGTAAGTCACCACCTTGCAGAATGGTTGGAGAACTCTTAATAAAATTTACTGCAATACCTTGATATGCTTTTTCACCTTAGCCTTATTTGCTTTGCTGACGGGTATCAGATGCCCTTCAATACTGGCATTGTTATCACGGAAATCATTGAGCTTGCACATATTCACTATATAAGAACGGTGAACCTGGCAGAAAATATCCGGATCAATTTGTGATAGAAGTTTCTTCATGCTATTATGAGTTATGTACTTTTTGTCTTTAGTTACAAAGCGTACATAATCACCCATACTTTCCATATATAGTATTTCCGAAGTTTTAAGTCTTATTACCTGCCCGTTACATTTGATGAAAATATCCTCTTCTCCTTTCTTTTTCTCTTTAGCGTTGGCGGTAATGGTTATTACTTTCCCCACTGCATCCAGAAAGCGCTGGTAGGTATAGGGTTTTTTAAGGTAATCGCATACATTATATTCAAATGCCGTGAACGCATGGTTGGTATGAGCTGTGGTCATTATTACCTGTGGTTGCATATTGATCTGGTCAAGCAAGTCAAAGCCACTTGGTCCTGGCATTTCAACATCCAGGAAAACAAGGTCAACTACGTTTTGCTGAAGAAATTCAGCAGCTAATACTGCATCAGGAAAATGATGCAATACATTGACGATTCCCGACCGAACGCAGAATTTTTTTAGTATCTCAGCCGACATGGGCTGGTCTTCAACTATTATCGCTTTTATATTCATGGCGTACTAATGCAGGTGGTTCTTTAATCTGTTTGATTCCATCTCAAGGAGGTTGAGGCCAATCTCCATCTGTTGAATGAGGCGATGATAGCTCTCCTTCAGGTTCTCCCGGTCAGGTTTCCTGCAGCAGAAATCTTCAAACACCTGTACATGCTGTTGCCAGTAGTGGAGCCCCGAAAAGCCCCACAAAGGCTTTATACGGTGAAACCGTTGCCTTAAACTTTCTGCATCACCACGTTCCGCAAAGGGCTTGCTTAGATGTATCTCATTGATGATCTGCTCGTGGGCAGTCATAAAAATTTCAGCGATGGCATTAAGATCGTTGTCATGAACCTCCAAAAGGTAGGCGCTGTCAAAGACCGCGCTGAAATCGAAGGTTTCGGTTTTCATCACAGGCATAGGATACAATTTTGGACATTGGTCAGCGTTATACTTTCGTCCTGAAAAATCAAAAAGAAAATGGCGCTGTCCAGATGAAAACGAAAAACCTTTACTCAATAGTATTTCAAGCCATAAGAATTTGGGACCAGTTGGCTGAAGATCTTTATGAAAGACAGCGTAAGGCAGGCGTTACACCGCTTAAATCACTTACGGAGATCGGGATAGGTGTTACCGCATTGAACGTTATCCTGAGTCATTGGGTGAGCCAGTTTGGAAGCGCTTTTATTTTCCTGCTCTCCTGCACCGCACTTGTTATAGCCTATGTTCTCCGCTTATATAACCGGGAGAACCAGGCCAAATGGCTTGTGATCGGAACTTTTAATGCCACGCTTTGTTTTGCCTGTTATTTTGCCGGACTTAAAACCGGCACTTATTTGTATTATTTCCCTGTAATTTTTGCAATGGTCTTTCTGATAGACAGCAAGATCAACCAGGAATTACTGATAATTGAAGCCATCACCATGACATTTCTTGGTGTTACTTTTCTTTTTTCACCTTATGAAATACAAAGTGCCGAGGCCGGTTCCGATAGCTTCCATTATTTCTTCAGAACAAACCTTTCGCTCTCTTTAATATTCACGGGTATTGTTGGCTATTCAATTTTAAAGACCCTTGGTGTTAAAGAAGAAGAAATGCGGAGTGAGAAAGCATTTTCGGATACAATTTTCAATACATCACTTGATGCAAGTTTTATTATTGGCCTCGATGATGAGTTGGTTGTTGACTGTAATGAGCGCGTACTTGAATTATTTGGATACGGAAAAAAAGATGCAGTATTAGATCGTTCTGTTGAATCACTTCTGGGTCGGCCAGCCCTGGAAATAGTCAGGACCTTCAGGTTGGGCAATACTTCACAAATGACGCCCTGGGTAGGGAATATGGAATTTGAACAGTTGAATGGCGTTCCGGTATATGCCCATACCAATATTGTTGGGTTTAATCATCAGGGTAAGCGATTTGTAAAAATGAGTATTCTGGATATTACCCAGATAAGGATTGCAGAAGTAGAAACCCTTAAGGCTAAAGAAAAGGCAGAAAGGGCGGCTATGGTCAAATCCCGCTTTCTATCCAATATGAGTCATGAATTAAGGACTCCGCTTAATGCTATCATCGGAACCACAAATCTGCTGTTAGATGAAGGCTTTAGTGATGATAAAAGACCTATGCTGGATGTATTGAAACACTCATCCGAGCATATGCTTGAACTGGTAAATGATGTATTGGATTATAGTAAACTTGAAGCAGATAAAATGGAACTCGAAAAGCTTCCTTTTATATTGCAGGGAGGCCTTAAGAAATTACATGGTATATTCCAGCCCGCCTACCAGGCAAAACAACTTCAGTTCAGGCTTGAAGAAGATATACCTCCCGGTATAATGGTTGTAGGAGATGAATTGCGGTTAACCCAGGTGCTCAATAACCTGTTATCAAATGCTTTGAAATTTACAGAGAAAGGCCAGGTAGTATTGTCAGTAAAAGCAATGAACCAGACAAGGGATGCAATGAGCATTCAGTTTTCTGTTGCTGATACCGGAATTGGAATACAGAAAGAAAAATTACATAGGATCTTCGACAAATTTTACCAGACAGATGCTATGACCACGCGTAAATATGGCGGGTCGGGACTGGGCCTTGCAATTAGTAAATATCTGGTATCATTAATGGGGGGAACATTGCAGGTAGAAAGTACTCCCAGGAAAGGGAGCTGTTTTTCATTTATTATTCAGTTACCAATTATTGCCAGTCAAAATGGCAAGGAAGCTGTGATTGTAGAGGGCATGCATAATCAACTGGAAGGAGTTAAAATACTCATTGCTGAAGATAACCCGGTAAACATGATGGTAGTAAAGAAATTCCTGCAAAAATGGGGGGTGGAAGTTACCGAAGCCATCAATGGTCTGGAGGCGCTTGATGCACTCAGGGCACAACCATTTGACCTTTTGCTGGTGGATCTCGAAATGCCCCTGGTAGATGGTGCAGGGGTGGTAGCCGTGTCAAGAAAGGAATATCCCCGAATACCCGTGATTGCATTTACAGCAGCGGTGTATGACAATATGATTGAAGACCTGCACCAGAAAGGCTTTTCAGATTTTCTCCCTAAACCTTTCCGTCCTGATGACCTGAAGGATAAGATTGTTAAGCTTTTAACGCCTGCCGGATCAGAAAAGCGGAGGGCATAAAATGACGAAAGCCTCACTCAGTGAGGCTTTTTTTGTAGCGCGTACGGGAATCGAACCCGTCATTCTTCCGTGAAAGGGAAGCGTCTTAACCGATTGACCAACGCGCCATTTCCCGTTTGGGAGTGCAAAGATAGGGAGCGGGACATATTCACCAAAAATATTTTCTTAAATTTTTCTTGGCTTTACACAAACTGTAACTTAGCGCCTCATTAATTAAAATCAAATCTCAAACTTGAAATTATGAGCACTGTAAAAGTTGCCATTAACGGTTTCGGTAGGATCGGAAGACTGGTATATCGCCAGATCTATAATATGGAAGGTATTGACGTTGTTGCAATAAATGATCTGACTTCTCCAAAGGTACTTGCACATCTGTTGAAGTATGATAGCGCACAGGGTCGCTTTGATGCGGAAGTAAATGCTACTGATGATGCCATTGTTGTAAATGGTGACCAGGTTAAAATATATGCTCAGAAGGATCCTTCACAGATACCGTGGGGTAGTCACGGTGTAGATGTTGTAATTGAAAGTACAGGTTTCTTCGCCGACAAAGATAAGGCTGCTGCTCACCTTAAAGCAGGCGCCAGGCGTGTTGTGATTTCTGCACCGGCAACCGGAGATCTCAAAACAGTTGTGTTTAATGTAAACCATAATATCCTCGATGGTTCTGAAGAAATCATTTCCTGTGCCTCCTGTACAACTAACTGCCTTGCGCCAATGGCAAAGGTTCTTCAGGATAGCTATGGCATTGTTGTAGGCAGCATGACAACTGTGCATGCGTATACAAATGATCAGAACACATTGGATGCGCCACATCCAAAAGGAGACCTTCGCCGTGCACGTGCTGCAGCTGCCAATATAGTTCCTAATAGTACGGGTGCAGCAAAGGCAATCGGACTTGTTCTACCGGAACTTAAAGGAAAGCTTGATGGTGGAGCACAGCGCATTCCGGTTATCACGGGTTCACTAACTGAACTTACTTCTGTACTTGCGAAGAAAGTTACTGTAGAAGAAATCAATGCAGCAATGAAAGCCGCAAGCAATGAAAGCTTCGGTTATACTGAAGATGAGATCGTAAGCAGTGATATTATCGGTATATCTTACGGATCATTGTTTGATGCAACACAAACCAAAGTTGTAACAGTAGGTGATCAGCAACTGGTGAAAACCGTGAGCTGGTATGATAATGAGATGAGCTATGTTAGCCAGCTCGTTCGCACTGTGAAATTCTTTGCAGGACTAATATCCAAATAGATACGGAAAGCGGGTTATGCCCGCTTTTATTTTTTCCCCGCTTAACCAACTAATATGAGCAAATTCAGTCAATATGATTTTGCGGGTCAGAAAGCATTGATCCGTGTTGATTTTAATGTGCCCCTTAATGATAAATATGAGATCACGGATGATACACGCATGCGTGCTGCCATCCCTACCATTCAGAAGATCCTGAAGGATGGTGGTAAAGTGATTTTAATGAGTCATTTAGGAAGGCCTAAAGATGGTCCAACTGAAAAGTATTCACTAAAGCATATTGTTCCACATCTCACTGAATTGTTGGGTGGTGCAAAAGTACATTTTGCTTCTGATTGTATAGACGCAACAGCACAGGATGCAGTGAATGCATTGCAGAACGGTGAAGTATTGTTACTTGAAAATCTTCGTTTTTATAAGGAGGAGGAAAAAGGAAATGAAGAGTTTGCCGGAAAGCTTGCAGCACTCGGAGACGTATATATAAATGATGCATTTGGAACAGCCCATCGTGCGCATGCCTCAACAGCTATCATTGCAAAATTCTTTGATGCTGATAAAAAAATGTTCGGGTTGGTTATGGAAGGAGAGGTGAGCAGTGCTGAGAAAGTGTTGCACGGGGCGGAAAATCCCTTCACAGCAATCATTGGCGGAGCAAAAGTGTCTGACAAGATTCTCATAATTGAAAACCTGCTGGAGAGAGCTACTGATATTATCATTGGCGGTGGTATGGCGTATACCTTTATGAAAGCTCAGGGTGGAAAAATCGGAAATTCCCTATGCGAAGAAGACAGGTTGGAGATGGCTAATGAGTTACTAGCAAAAGCAACAGCCAAAGGCGTTAATATACATCTGCCATCCGATTCCATTATTGCCGATGCATTTAATGAAGCTGCAAATGTTTCCGTTTCACCAAGTAATGCAATACCTGATGGATGGATGGGACTGGATATTGGTCCGGCTGCAAGTAATCAGTTTTCTAACGTAATCCGACATTCGAAAACGATTCTCTGGAACGGACCTATGGGTGTATTCGAGATGGCTAAATTCCAGGCCGGAACAAAGGCAATTGCCGATGCGGTAGCGGATGCTACACAACATGGCGCTTTCTCCCTGGTAGGTGGTGGAGATTCGGTAGCTGCGGTTAACCAGTTCGGTTATACTGATAAGGTAAGTTATGTATCTACAGGTGGTGGTGCAATGCTTGAATACTTTGAAGGGAAAGAACTTCCAGGTATAGCTGCGGTCAAAGCCTGATAATTCCTGAATATTTATTTTGCGGGCCATCCAACCAGGTGGCCCTCTTTTTTTGTCTACTATGTTGTACATTTAAAATCTCAACTAAATCTTTCTGCAATGAATTCTAAAAATCTTATCATCATCATTATTGTAGGTGCCATCCTTTTGCTGGGTGGATGTGGCTGCTCCAGGTACAACTCTATGGTTCAGCAGGATGAAAATGTAAAAAATAAGTGGAACAATGTTCAGAGTGATTACCAGCGGAGGTCAGACCTTATTCCAAACCTGGTGAAAACGGTACAAGGTGCTGCAAACTTTGAGCAGGAAACACTGACCAAGGTTATAGAAGCACGTTCTAAAGCAACGTCCGTTCAGATCGATCCAACAAATATAACTCCCGAAAAACTCGCAGAATATCAACAAGCGCAGGCTGGCGTAAGTTCTGCATTGGGCAGGTTGCTTGCAGTGGTAGAGAATTATCCTGATTTAAAGGCCAACCAGAATTTCCGTGACCTCCAGGCGCAGTTGGAAGGAACTGAGAACCGAATAAAAGTTTCGCGTAATGATTTTAACGCTGCGGTACAAGAGTATAACGGTACGGTAAGAACTTTCCCTAATAATTTGTTTGCAGGTATGTTTGGCTTTAAGGTAAGGGAAGGCTTCCAGGCTGATCCCGGCGCTGAAAGAGCTCCACAAGTACAATTCTAAAAAAGAATAATGGCATTTTTCTCCTTCAGGAAAGGATCCCGGTTCTTCACACATGATGAGGCTTCAAAGATCGTTCAGGCTATCCGTGAGGCAGAAGTCAAAACAAGTGGGGAGATCCGGGTCTTTATTGAGAGTCGTTGCAAGTATGTAAATCCAGTTGACCGGGCTGCAGAATTATTCTGGAGTTTGCAAATGGATCATACACAAGACCGTAATGGTGTGCTTGTATATGTGGCATCAAAAGATCACCAGGTTGCTCTATGGGGTGATGATGGAATACATAAGATTGCCGGGCCTGACTTCTGGACGAACGAAGTGGTTCAGCTTACTGATCATTTTCACCACAATGCATATGCCGAGGGCATTCTACTTGTCATAAATGACATTGGTGAATTATTACAGAAACATTTCCCTTACAAAGCAACTACTGATAAAAATGAATTGCCGGACGATATTATTTTCGGGCACTAAGGGCAAGCAGCTGAATATTATGAAGAGATCACTCCTTTTACTTTTACTGCTTATTGTGCTACTGCCATTGGCAGCACAGCGCACTTTGCCAAAACCGGTACCGGCAAAACTGGTAAATGATGCTGCAGGATTGCTGACACCTGACCAGGTGGCTTCTCTGGAAGCCAAGCTTGTGGCATACGACGATTCAACCTCCAACCAGATAGCAGTAGTAACAGTTCCAACACTCAATGGACTGGAGCCTGTGGATTATGCCACAGAGCTTGGCCGCGATTGGGGTATAGGAGGTAAGGAATTCAATAATGGAATTATTATTCTCATCTCAACAGGTCAGGGAGAAGGAGAAAGCCGGAAAGTTTTTATTGCAACAGGATATGGTCTGGAAGGTGCAGTTCCTGATATCACCGCTAAGCAGATTGTAGAAACAGATATGGTGCCTAATCTTCAGGCTGGTAATTATTACCGGGCAATTGATGAGGCTACTTCATCACTAATAAGAGCGGCGGCAGGTGAATATAAGGCACCAGAAGGTTATCGTAAAAAGGGAAAGAAAGATGGGTTTCCACTTGGACTAATAGTAATGGTGATCATTCTGGTAATATTTCTTTCCAGTAGGGGTGGGGGTGGAAGAGGTGGTGGCGGAATGATGAGCAGGCGAGGTTACAGAGGATGGAATAGCGGACCTCCAATCATATTTCTTCCTGGTGGCGGCGGTGGCGGCGGCTGGGGAGGGGGTGGCGGCGGAGGCGGTGGCTTCGGCGGTTTTGGCGGCGGCGGTTTTGGCGGCGGCGGAGCAGGCGGAAGCTGGTAATAGTGTCTCATAAATAATTAAGAATGCCACCCATTGGTGGCATTCTTAATTTAGAAAAGACTGTAATTGGTTACCGTCTTAGCAGGTATTAAACAAGGCTTAAGTCGGGGTGTAGAGGGTAGGTGGTCACCTCCTGATCGCCTCTTTATCGCCTCTTTATCTCCTCCTGGTCACCAGCACCTTAAATATTCTCAAAATGCTTTTTTCTCACTTACCCGTTTCGCTTTGATATATTCCACCAGTTCCGTATTGTTCTCTTTTTGCTTTGCAACCTGAATGCTTTGAAGGATCATGTCATTAATATAGGGATCCAGCTGGTTGCGGTAGGCTTGTGGAATACCTTCCCGGAACTCCACCAGGTTATCAACGCCCTTCTTTACTTTATCAACAGATTTAATGCCAGCAATCAACTGGGCATAGGGTTGTAATAATTCAAACTTTGTTTGCGTGAGTGGCATGGAAGAAAAAGCGTTGCTTATTGATTCAAAAGATTCTTCAATGCCATTCTTCGCAGAAACAAGGGTTACAGCGCTAACCAATGCCCCCTTAATAGGTTGGCCAGCCAGTTTGCGGGTAGCTTCAATTGCGGCCGCATTATCTACTACCATAAGGCTTTCAAGGGAAGCTCCTGCAACACTATAAGAGGAGTCATTAATTCCCTTGCGGAAAATGGGCGTATATGCGGCATTGTTATAACTGCCCAGTAATTCAATGGCTTTTGCCTTTACAATTTTCTTATTGTCTTTTTCAGCAATACCTGCTATTATTTTTTCTGCTGCTGTTCTTACTGCCGGCTTTTTCATATCCAGTTTTGTAAGAGTGAGAGTTCTTAGCCCATGATATGGATCTTTAGCTGATTGCAGCAGTAGTGCCATGGCTTTTGGATCATCCTGTTTTGTAGCGGCAAACTCAATAGCTTCGCGGCGATCCATATAATTTCCGGCATGTGTATACTGGTAGATAAATTGCTCAAGCGTTTTGTCATCTTGTTTTTCAGCAAGTAATATTTTATCTCCATCTACATTAACCAGGTCGGGCTTTTGTTGATATGAAAACCGGAAACTATCGGTTTTATTGGAGGCTATAACATTATGTCTTGTTTTCTTCCCTCCTTCATAGATGTCGATTGCGAAAGGCAGTTGGAATAATTGGTCTCCGCCCTGAGTTTGTTCAATGATCACATCAACTGTTTTTGCAGCATCATCATATATGTAGTTTATTTTCAATTTTGGATGTCCGGCATTAAAGTACCATTGATTGAAGAACCAGTTCAGGTCGCGACCGCTCACTTCCTCAAATGCCAAACGAAGGTGATGGGCTTCAGCAGCTTTGAATTTGTTTGCGGTGAGGTATTTATTCATCCCTTTAAAAAATGCACTGTCGCCCAGATAATTTCTAAGCATATGCAGAATCCTGCCGCCTTTCTGGTAGCTTACTCCATCAAACATATCTTCTTTATCCTGATAATGGAATCTTGCCAGGTGTTTTTCAGCATTGGCCGGATTAGCCAGGTATCCTTGCATGCCCGCATAGCTGGTAGCTGCGCCTGCATCTTTGCCATATTTGTATTCATTCCATAATGTTTCACTGTAATCCGCAAAAGACTCGTTGAGGGTAAGGTTGCTCCAGCTCTCGGCGGTAACATAATCACCAAACCAATGATGGAAAAGCTCATGAGCAATTACATCTTCCCACCTGTTTTCATCCAGCAGTTCTCGCGCATCTTGCTGAGCACTTTCCTGGTGAAGGGTGGCGGTTGTATTTTCCATTGCTCCGCTCACATAGTCCCTCCCCACAATTTGTGCATATTTGACCCAGGGGTAATCAATGCCCGTAATTTTACTGAAATAGGCCATCATTTCTGGTGTATTACCGAAAATTTTGCGTGCCACTGGAGCATATTCTTTCTCAACATAATAACTGACTTCCTTGCCTTTGTAGTTATCCTTAACCACGGCATAATCGCCTACCCCCATAAAGAATAGATAAGGAGCATGGGGCAGATCCATTTTCCAATGATCGGTGCGGGTACCATCATTATTGGCTTTGGAGCTAATCATTTTACCATTACTCAATGTGACATACTTCGAAGGAACTGTCATCAGAATTTCCTGGGTTGTTTTCTGTCCCGGGCGGTCGATAGTTGGGCACCACACAGATGTAGCTTCGGTTTCACCCTGGGTCCAGATCTGGGTGGGTTTGTTCTTATCTTCTCCTTTTGGATTAATAAAATACAAGCCTTTTGCATCAGTGATGGCGGCGCTTCCTTTAACTTTAAGTTCATCGGGTTTTGCGATATAATCTATATGTACAGTATATGGTTCACTACCTTTATAAACCTTATTTAATTTTATCCGGAGTTGTGTTCCATCATAATCATATTTAAGTGTTGACATGGCTGATCCCTTAACAAGGGCAACTTTTTTTATTTCCATGCCCTTTGCATCAAGCGTCAATGAGTCTGTTGAATAAAAATGAGGTTTTAAGGTAATCCATGCTTTTCCATACATCCAGGATTTTGTATAATCAAACCGCGCTTCAAGACGTGTGTGTACGAGGTTATTGATCTGGGTTGGCGTTTCCCGATAGGGTGGTTTCTCAGTGGGCTGCCCCTCCGGCACCTGGGCAAAGCCGCCTAAAAGTGATAACAAACAAACTAAACCGAAAATTCCTTTTTTCATATGTGTATTTTGACCGGGTAAATTTATCGGATAGCTGGCATCATTATTCATAAAAAAGTATGAAAGGTTCGGAAAGGCTTGTTTCAGTAGATTTGTTTACTAAACATCAGGTGGTTGAAAAGCATTTTACTAACAGGAATTATAGTGGTAAATATGGTTGCAGGGGCATTTGCCCAGGGTTCGGGTTATATCCTGCTCCAAACCGAGCCTTCTCAGCCTTTTTATGTCCGAACAGCCGACAGCCTTTACCATTCGGCAGAAGGTAATTACCTGGTGCTGGCTCCATTGAGGGGCATAAAAGATGTGATTATCGGCTTGCATGGAGGACAGTATCCACTTGCCGTTTTCACTATAACGGATAGTTCCATGGAGGCCGGGTTGTTATTAAGAAACACGGGAGAGGAGGGCTGGAGGTTATTGAACTGGCAAACCAATGAGATGATAAAGATCCGGCGGCCAGGAAGGGAAGAATCGGAAAGGGGTCAGATGCAACGGCGATCGGATGCGTTTGCTATTCGTTTAGCCCAGGCGGTAAATGATGATGCCATCTTATATTACAGGACTGCAAATATCCTAAAGCCAGTTGTAAGGAAGACCCCAACAGAAAAAGTCAATGATATAAAAGAGGAGAATAAAGTTATTTCGCAACCTAAATCAGGCGATTCCACGGAGCGGCCCAAAGCCCGGTTGCCCTTAACCAAACTATCAGAAGTGCGTCGGCTTGAATTGATGCGAACTGCAGATGGGCTTAAAATCACCTATGAGGTAAAGGAATCCGGAGGTAAGGATATCGTTATCATTGAGATACCGAAGGAATACTGACCTTACATTCGCATAATGAACAGGTATTTTATAGAAGTGAGTTATAGGGGAACCGCGTATTCGGGGTTTCAGGTTCAGGACAATTCGCATACTGTACAGGCTGAGCTACAGAAAGCTATGGAGTTGGTATTCAGGAAGCCCTTTATGTTGACGGGCTCCTCCCGTACTGATGCAGGTGTTCATGCGGTACAGAACTATTTTCATTTTGATGATGAAAATGAATTCAGCCAAAAGCAGGTATATAACCTGAATGCAGTTCTACCTAATGATTTGGCAGTGAATCGATTGATAAAAATGAATTCATCTTCACATAGTCGTTTTGATGCCATCAGCAGAGAATACCGGTATCATATTTATACCAGAAAAGATCCTTTTCTTCATGACAGGGCATATTTCTTTCCATATACAACGGATATGGATGCGATGCAGGCCGCAGCTGGTATTCTCCAGGAATACACTGATTTTACAAGTTTCAGTAAAAGAAACACCCAGGTAAAGACATTTATATGTAGGCTTTATGAGAGCAGGTGGGAGCAATCTTCAGCAGGATACAGTTATTATGTAAAGGGCAACCGCTTTTTGAGAGGAATGGTAAGAGCACTTACTGCCACAATGCTAAAGGTAGGGCGCGGAAACATTGACCTGCTGGAATTCCGATCTATTATAGAGGGCCGTGATTGTACGTTAGCGCATTTCGCAGTGCCGGCACATGGTTTATTCCTGGAAAGAGTCAATTATCCGGATGGTTATTTTCCTGAGTAACATTGTTAAATACGGCTTCAGGCACATTAACTACAAAAATATATATGGGCTGTAATCCTTAGTGGGCTGGGCTTAGGCCATTTTAACAATAAGTGGTAGTATAAATTATTTGGAGAGAACCCATTGGTGATTATCTTTGCGCCCCGCATTTGAAGTAAAACAGATGCGAAAGTTCTTCGAGAGGTGGCAGAAAAAAATCTTCAAAAAAAGATTTGGTGGTTTACGAAAAACACTGCTACCTTTGCACCCCGCTACGGATTTAAAGCGGTTAGTTCTTCGAAATAAAACGGGTTATTTTTCATTTCTTTTTTGGTGATTTAAAGTACATAATGTGCCGGAAATTACTGATAGATTTAAGCCTTCTGGTTTTTAAAACGGGAAGGAAAAAGGAAGAAAAAAAACTTCGAAAAAAGTTTGGTTCGAAATGATGAAATCACTTACCTTTGCAACCCGAACGACGGGAAAGAAATTGTGAGATAAGTTATTGAGGGTTAAGGATTTGAAGAGTTTGAACCGGGCGAAAAAAATAGAGAGAAAGTTAGTAATAATATTCTTTAAGATCTTTGAAAGTTTGG
>NZ_JPHF01000013.1 GCF_000814325.1 Flavihumibacter sp. ZG627
GTGTAGCGACGCTGATCCTGATGGTGAATGAGGTGAGTATTAGTGTACTTGCCCCAGAAATATCATGTACTACCAACACTGGCACTATCACAATTACTGCTGAAGGAGGTACCGCACCTTATGAATACAGTATTAATGGTGGAACCAATTATCAATCACGCAACTTATTCACCAACATTAATGCTGGAAACTATAATATAATAGTACGTGATGCAAATGGCTGCTCCGCAGAAACAACCGTTACCATCACACAAGAAATCTGCTGTACACTCACAGCTAGTGCTACTGCACCAACTATTGAATGTAACCAGGCCAATGGTACTATCACAGTTACGACTTCCAATGGTACGGCACCGATCCAGTACAGCATTAATGGTGGTACAACTTACCAGTCAGGCAATATTTTCAACAACCTCGCGGCTGGTTCTTATACTATCACCGTGAGAGATGCCAATGATTGTATCGTAACCACGGATGTAACCATCGCGCAGCAGTTGGCACCAAACCTGGTGATCACGAATCCGGCAGCAGTTTGTGCTCCAGCCACTGTTGATATCACAGCTTCAGCCATCACAGCAGGCAGTGATCCAAACCTCACATTGAGCTACTGGACCAATGCCAATGCAACAACCAGTCTGCCGAACCCAACTGCTGTTTCAGCAGGAACCTATTATATTAAAGCAACCGCTACAAATGGTTGTGAAACAATCGCAGCGGTCATCGTTTCTGTTACTGATCAGCCAAACCTTGTGATCAATGATCCTGCTATCTGTGCTCCTAATACGGTTGACCTTACTGCTGCTGCAATTACTGCAGGCAGTGAGCCTAACCTCACCTTAACCTACTGGTCAGACGCAGACGCAACTCAAAAGCTGGCAAATGCTAACGCTATTGCTGCGTCTGGAACTTATTATATTAAAGCTGTTTCCGCTGCAGGTTGTGAAATTGTTCTGCCGGTTAATGTTACCATCAATGCACAGCCAAACCTGGTGGTCACGGATCCGCCTGCAGTATGTCCGCCATTGAATGTGAACCTCACCGCTGCCGCTATCACCGCTGGAAGCGATGCCGGTCTTACATTTACATACTGGCGCGATGCTGCAGCCTCACAGCCACTGAATAATGCAAACAGCATTAATGCAGCAGGTACTTATTATATTAAGGCGACCAATGCCAATGGTTGTGAAACCATTCAGCCTGTAACAGTATCAGTACTTCAGGGTG
Source organism: Flavihumibacter sp. ZG627 (assembly GCF_000814325.1). Classification (GTDB taxonomy): domain Bacteria; phylum Bacteroidota; class Bacteroidia; order Chitinophagales; family Chitinophagaceae; genus Flavihumibacter. The sequence goes on from NZ_JPHF01000013.1 coordinate 1,225, forward strand.
CAACATTGCGTACAACCGATCCGGCACCAGTATGTAGTCCGGCAACTGTTGATATAACCCTACCGGCCATCACAGCTGGTAGTGATCCTAACCTGGTTCTTAGTTACTGGCTTAATGAAAATGCTACCGATGCGCTTAACAACCCACGCGCTGTTGGCCGTACCGGTACTTACTTTATACGCGCGCTCAATGCCGATGGTTGCCAGAATATACAACCAGTAAGAGTGGTCATCAACCCATTACCAACCATCACCATTGAAGGACCTGATTCACTCTGTCTGGGCCTGAACACTGACCTGATCATACGTTTTACCGGACAGGGACCATGGTCATTCACTTATACTGATGGCAGCCAGAGCCGAACTATCAATAATGTTGGTGGCAATACCTATCGCCTGAATGTTGGTCCTAATACCACCACCACTTATACGATCACATCCGTAACCGACCGCAATTGTACAAAAGATGTAAGTGATGAAAATATCAGCCACCAACTCTGGATCACCATCCCGATAGATGGCGTGCGTCTGCCACCTGTATTTACTACGGCAAATACACCTACGCAGCTTCAGGGAAGGAATATTGGTCCTAATTATAACATGTTCAACTGGTTCCCGCCATTGGGATTGAACCGTTATAATATTCTGGATCCAATATTCACCTATGACAAGCGTGTTGAATATAAGATCGAAATGCGTTCAGAGGCAGGATGCGTAACGGTGGATACCCTGGTGGTTCAGCCAGTGAATACAACTGAGCCGGGACTGAAACCTGCCATCTACGTGCCAACAGTTTGGACACCGAATGGTGATGGAAGAAACGACAGGCTCTTCCCATTCACTATAAATATTATTGAGCTTCGTTGGTTCCGCGTCTTCAACCGTTGGGGTGAACTGGTTTACGAAACATCAACCCTTGGTGCCGGATGGGATGGTATCTATAAGGGTAAGATACAGCCAATTGATACCTATACATGGACAGCTGAAGCCGTGGGTATAAATGGCGAGATATTCAGGCTAACAGGACTAGCCGCATTGATGCGTTAAATTTGAATGATGAGAAGAATGTATAACAAATATGTATGCCTGCAGCCACCGCCTGATAAGATGGGTGGAGCTGCAATGCATGTTATATATTCCTGCTCACGGCTATATCTAAACGAAGAAGTAAACCTCAGATCGATTTATAATTTTTATTTGCGTTGTTTATTTACCAGGGTATTGGTATTGGTAATATTGTTACTATCATTATTTTCTTCCAAGGCGCAAGATCCCAGCTTCTCCCAATTCTGGGCATCACCACTTAATATCAATCCCGCACTTACCGGAAATATCAATGGCGACTGGCGCGTGATCATGAACTTCCGTAGTCAGTGGATAGGGCCAACCGCCCCATACATTACAGGTACTATATCGCACGACAGGAAACTCTTTGTCGAGACATTACCTGAAGGTCAGCGTTTTTCGGTGGGTGGAATGTTCATGTACGACCGAACAATGGGTGGTGTTTTACAGAGTGTGTATGGATCGGGAAATGTGTCTTATAATGTGCAGATCGCGGAAGGGTATAATAATAACCACTATCTCGGGGCCGGTGTGGGATTGATCTATGGTCATAAAAGAATGGACTGGACACGTGTTGTTTTTGGTGAACAATATAATGGTCGGGGTTTTGATGTAAACCTGCCTACTGGCGAGTTCTCTCTTTCTGCAATGAAACCCTACCTGAGTTCAAGTGCCGGACTTACTTATTCAGTTGGTGGCGACAAAGCGAATTTTGATTTCGGTGTGGCGGGATTCCATCTCAATCAACCAAGGCAAACTTTCCTGGAAGATGATAATGAAAGGCTAGCCACGCGTTGGGTAGTACATGCAAACTATGAGCGTAATCTTAATAACGGATTGGTGTTAACAACCAACGGAGTATACCAGCGCCAAACTACCGCCAGTTATTTTTCTGTTGGCGGTGGACTCGGTTATGTGGTTGATGAAGTAAGCAACACAAGCGTGAGCGCCGGGGTCTGGTATTGGAGTAAGAATGCCATTGTTCCTTACCTGGGTTTCAGCAAAGGAAAAATGCAATTTGGATTCAGTTCAGATGTTTTGATATCAAAGCTTCGTGATTCCCCGGGCAAACGAAGCACCTGGGAAGTATCTGTTATTTTCCGGGATATAAAACGGAAGAACAGTGGTATCATTTATTGTCCCCCCTGGAAGTAATCTGTTGGTTTATGGTAAAAACCTAAGTATTGATTTTGCAGTCTTTTCAATCGCCCCTTTATTCATCATTTTAGGGCGGTATTTATAACGATCAACATTAGCCGCCGCAAATTAATATGCAGCGTGTTGGGGGATGGCTTTCAATGATAAAGGCGATGGCAATGGAAAAAAATCGGTCAGGTAGTTGAAAAATAATTCTAACTACCTGACCAATAAGGAATCTTTATTTAATTATTAAAATGCTTTCTTCTCAACACTCTGCCAAACCTGGGGAGGAACGGGTTTGTTAAGCAGGTATTTATACATGAAGCTTACCGATTCACGCGTGAGGTGTTCGCGTTTGGCGCGTACGTTGGCACCGATGCCATGACGCTCATTAGGATAGATCATCATCTCGAATTGTTTGCCGAGATCCTGCAGCCTGTTGATCAATTGGATGCTGTTCTGCATATGAACATTATCATCAGTAGTGCCGTGAACAATGCGAAGTGTGCCTTTGAGTTTATCGGCATAGGTCATCACTGCGGTTTTTTTGTAACCCTCCGGATTCTCTGCCGGGGTATCCATAAAACGTTCTGTATAATGCGTGTCATAGAGTGACCAATCAGTTACCGAGGCATTGGCAATACCATGTGTGAATACATCAGCTCCATAGGTAAGGGCCATACAGGTAAGGTATCCCCCAAAACTTCCGCCAGTAATACCCATCTTGCTGGCATCAACCCAGGGTTGTGTGCCCAACCATTTTGCGGCCGTCATGTAATCCTCAATTTCATACATGCCCAGCTGGCGATGAATAAAGTTCATTCCCTTCTTTCCGAAATGTCCACTGCTGCGGTTGTCAATAGCAACCTGAATGATTCCTTCTTGCGCCCACCAGATATCAGTAGCACCCATGCGATAGGTATCATAAACGGTACCAGCATTTGGTCCGCCATAAATATTAACCATCACCGGGTATTTCTTCGCGGGATCAAAACCGATAGGGTAGGTGATCAATACAGGGAGATCAAATAGTCCGTCAGCAGATTTCACCCGTTTCAGTTCCTTACGGGGAAGTGTATATGCAGAGGCTTCAGGGCCCTTTGCGTTTCCGATTTCACGGAGAATCTTTCCTTTCATATCAACAACAACCGTAGTTTGAGGAGTTGTGAGATTAGAATATGTTGTTATGAATGATTTCTTATCGGGGGCAAGCATCATGTTGGTGAAACTGTAATCACCGAACGAATGCCTTTGCATATTTTTTCCATCCATACCAACACTGTAGAGGTCTGTGCGGGCACTGTTCTCTTTACGCGCAGAGAAATAAACGCGCTTTGCTTTTTCATCAACCTCAAATACATTTCCTACGGTATAATCGCCGGAAGTAAGTGTTGCAAGGCGCTTACCCTTCATATCGTGGAGATAAAGATGACGCCATCCGGTTGCATCACTCTTAAGAATAAATCCTTTTCCTGAAGAAAGAAACTCGAAACGATCTGTATCATCCAGATCGATCCAGGTGTCCTGCTTCTCTTCGTAAAGAAGCGATTTAGAACCTGTTGCGATATTAACACCATAAACTTTGAGCTGGTCCTGGCCGCGGTTCATCCAGCTAACCCAGAGCTGCCCATTAGGCGCCCAAACCGGGGTGCCGAAATACTGGTCTTCTTTTTCATTGAAGTCGGCCCAAACTGTTGTGGGGGTTGCGCCAGCGGCAATAGCTCCAATGTTTACGATGCCGATTTTAACGTCAGGGTTTTTGTCGCCGGGTTTTGGGTAACGGTTTTTTTCTAGTGATCCATGAACACCGTCCGCAACATAAATAGGGAAAACGGGCATGCCTTTTTCGTCAAATCGCATAAAGGCGAGCTGCTTACCGTCATTGCTCCACCAGAAAGCTTTGTAGCGACTTGCACGCCCCAGAATTTCTTCAAAGTAGATCCAGGATGCGTATCCGTTGAGAAGGGAGTCATTGCCATCGGAAGTTATTCTAGTTTCTTTTTTTGAGGAGAGCTCAGTGATATAAAGGTTGTTATCTGTTTTAGTGTAAGCGACAAATTTTCCATCAGGAGATGATGTTAAATTACGCGCACCCTCAATTTTAATATCGGGTACAATTTCTTTAGCAACAGATTTCCCGCTATATGGAACTGTATTTCCTGTCTTTACATCAACAGCAAATTGCGACACAGTATTTTTATCCTTTCTTGATTCGATGTATTGTTTAGCATCTGCCCATCCGGTAATTGTGGGCAGGGGTTTCAAGATATTTGTAGGCGCAGATTTGAATGCCTGTTCCCAGGTTACGGATTTTTGCTGGGCTTGTGCCATTCCAAAGCAAAGCACTGCCCCTGCAAGCATTAAGAAATTTCTCATGTGTGATTATTGTGTTTAGTCAAGATTAGGCCAAATTTATTTAACCTCCTGCATATCCACTAACCGCTTATAAAATCCATTCTGGTGAATAAGCTGTTCGTGGTTACCGCGTTCAACGATCTTTCCCTTTTGGAGAACAATGATCTCATCGGCATGACGGATAGTACTGAGGCGGTGAGCGATGACAATACTTGTACGGTGCTGCATCATATTATCAATAGCATCCTGCACAAGTCGCTCGCTTTCCGTATCGAGTGAAGAGGTTGCTTCGTCAAGAATAAGTATGGGAGGGTTTTTGAGCAAGGCTCGAGCAATGGTTAGTCGCTGCCTTTCACCACCACTGAGTTTCCCCCCACGGTCACCTATATTCGTTGAATAACCTTCCTCTTTCTGCGTGATGAAATTGTGTGCATTGGCAACCTTTGCAGCCTGTTCAATTTCTGCGATCGCTGATTCCGGGCTTCCCAGTGCTATATTTCCTGCGATGGTATCATTGAATAAAATAGGTTCCTGGGTCACAATGCTCAGCTGTTTGCGGATGCTGTGCACCGTATATTCTTTAATGTTAACCCCATCAATCAGGAGTTCGCCTTTAGTGACATCATGAAAGCGTGGTACGAGATCGGCTAGGGTACTTTTCCCTGATCCTGATGATCCCACCAATGCCACTGTTTTCCCTTTTTCAATTACAAGATTTATATCATCGAGAATAATAGCGTCCTCATAGGCAAAGGAAACATTACGGAATTCTATGTTACGTTCAAAGCTTTTCAGTTCTTTGGCACCAAGAGAATCCTCCACTTTAACCGGTGCCATCAGGATGGCTTCAATACGCTCTACGGCTGCGCTTCCCCGTTGCACATTGTAAATAGCGTTTGAGAATGATTTGGCTGGATTAATGATCTGTGTGAAGAATACAATATATGTGATGAAGCCATCGGCTTCGAGGCCTGCTGAACCATTAAGTACGAGCCTTCCCCCAAACCACAGAATAGCTGTGAGCACCATCACGCCCAGGAATTCAGACATCGGTGAGGCAAGATCGCGGCGAAAATTCATCATATTCCTTATATGGTTCAGGTTCTTATTGATGCCAAAAAATTTATTGCTAAGTATTTTTTCTGCATTGAATGCTTTGATCACTCTTAATCCACCCAGGGTTTCATCGAGAACACTTAAGAGTAATCCCTGTTGCTCCTGTGCAGTTCCTGATTGTTTTTTCAGGGTGCGGCTCACGCGTCCGATAATAAAACCTGTGGCAGGCAGAAGTACAAGGAGGAAAAGCGATAAGGTTGGACTTAAAAATATAAGTGATACAAGAATAATAAAGATGGTAAGTGGTTCTTTGATAAGTGCTTCCAGCGCAGCCATTACGCTCCATTCCACCTCATTTACGTCGTTACTCATACGGCTGATGATGTCTCCCTTTCGTTGCTCGGTGAAAAAGCCGATCGGTAAAACGAGAATTTTAGAATAGAGTTCGGCCCTCAGTTTTGTCATCACATAATTACGCATAGGGGCCAGTACGCGATAGGCCATATAGAGGAAGAGGTTCTTCAGGAATATGGAAATGATGATGGTGATACAGATGGCAGCAAGCGCATAGACGGGACCGTTATCAGATATCAGTCGGCTCAATTGAAATTTAAGTGCGGTCATCAGTCCTGTTGCAGACCATTCAAAAACAGGCTGTACATCAGTAAGTTTTTCTTTCCCGAAAAGCAGTTGAAGGAAGGGGGCCAGCATAGCAAGTGATGCCAGTGAAAAAAGAATTGAAAGCAGGTTAAAGATGAAATAAAGGATTATGTTTCCTTTTTTTTCGCCCAGGTATTTAAGGATTCGAGAGAAATTTTTCATTCCTGTTTTGTAATAAGAAGGAGCAAACCTACGCTTTTTCGCCGCAGCTGCGAGTTAGAAGCTGTTAAAGATGGGGGATAATCCATAATTTTACAGCAATCAAAAGAAGCGTCATGCAACAAGAGACGAAAAGGCAGAAGCAGGTAGCAGGAGAGATTCAGGAAGTATTGAATGGTATATTTCAACGCCTTGGCCTGACCATGATAGATGGAGGGATGGTATCTATTTCTTCGGTGAAAATGACCCCTGATTTATTGGAATCACGAATATATATAAGCCTTTTTAAGGTGAAGGATAAAAAGGCCGCCATGAAAAAGCTGGAGGACAGGGCCTGGGAAATCAAACGGGAGCTGGCGCAATCCATTAAACACCAGGTGCGGCGTATTCCTGAAATGCAGTTCTATCTTGATGAGACCCTTGACCAGGTTGATAAGATGGAGACCCTTTTCCGTAAGATTAAAGAGGAGGATCAAACATTGCACCAGCCTGAACAATCTGATAAGACAGGAGATGAAGAGCAAGCATAAAACTTAAATACCACCTGTGAATTTTCTTTTCGCCTGGCGTTATTTCAAGAGTAAGAAGTCTACCAATGCCATTAACATCATAGCATGGGTAAGTGTTTCCGCAGTTATTGTGGGAACGGCCTCTCTTATAGTGGTGCTCAGTGTTTTCAACGGCTTCGAAGACCTGGTGAAAAGTTTATATGCCACTTTTTATACTGACCTGAAAGTAATTCCTGCAAAGGGAAAGACCATTCAATTATCGGCGGAGCAGCTCCGGCAACTCGGTTCGATGCCTGGTGTGCGATCTTATTCTTTGGTTATGGAGGAAAAAGCTTTACTACAGAATGGGGAAGCTCAGACCATTGTTTACCTGAAGGGAGTTGATTCAGCATATACTAGTGTTACGAGTATGGCAGAGAATGTAAAAGTGGGCGCTTTTCAGCTGGGTGATGAAAGTAAACCCTTTGCAGTACTGGGAGTTGGTATTGAAAATGCACTTGGCCTTTGGAGTGACCGTGCACTCATGCCGCTTACTGTTTACCTTCCCAAAAAAGGTGCTAACCTGAGTGTATCGGATCCAATGCAGAGCCTCAGTGCCGATAATCTATATACCGCCGGTGCTTTTGCGGTGCAGCAGGATTTTGACAATAAATATGTGTTTACAAACCTGGGTTTTATGAAACGCATGCTAAACCTCGGGACTGATGAATATGGAGGTGTGGAAATAGCCCTGAATGCGGATGGTGAGGAAGACAAATTGCAGGAAGATATAACCCGTTTACTGGGAAAGGAGTATAAAGTATTGACCCGCTACCAGCAGAACCAGGGACTTTACAGTATAATGCAACTGGAAAAATGGGTGATTTACGGGGTGCTTTCCTTAATACTTGTTGTAGCAGCTTTTACCATGATCGGATCACTTACGATGCTGGTGCTGGAGAAGCAGAAGGATATCCAGGTATTAAAAGCTATGGGTGCATCTGATGGCCGAATTCAATCCATTTTTATTTCGGAGGGTTTCCTTTTGGCAACAGTAGGTGCGCTTGCTGGAACTCTGTTAGCTTTCATCATTTGCTGGGCACAGGTAACTTTCAAGCTGGTAGAGCTTCAAGGTGGAAGTTTTGTAATTGATTATTACCCGGTCCAATTTCTTGCCCGCGATTTTCTGCTTGTTCTCGGCACAGTAGTGGTGGTGGCATTTATGGCCAGTTGGTATCCGGCGAAAAAGGCGGCGGGGGAGAGGGTGGAGTTGAGGAGCTGATTTGGAGGGATGGAGGGATGGAGGGGTGGAATTAAAAAAGATTATCAGAAGCATTCATACCTGAGATCAACTTGAATGACCTAACTAATTTTTCCTGCATTTCTGTAAGGTCTATGTCTTTCAGATATCCATTGTCGTTCGCGATATCAAGTATGGCGTCTATTTCCATTACAGATCCCCGGGCTATTTCAAAATAACGTTTTCGTTCAGCATCAGACTTTCTTGATGCTCCTTCGGCAATATTCAAGTATACTGAAACGGCTGCTCTTCGAATCTGAGCTGTAATTCCATATTTTTCATGAAGAGGGAATCGGTTAGATAATTCATAACATTCATTTACTAAAGATCTGGCATAAGAATACCCAACTAATCTGCGATGATTGAGATTTAAAAACATAACAGTTCAAATCTCCATTATTAATCACCGCCTCCATAGGGTGAAATCACCGATATTGGCTGGCTGCTTCCATCCCTCCATCCCTCCACTAATAGTCCCCCAGTGTTTCGGCCTGTTGTGACAGGGCTTTGGCGAGTTGTTCATCATTAGGAGCTATGCCATGCCATTCGTGGCTGCCTTCCATGAAATCAATTCCTTTGCCCATTTCTGTTTTCATGAGAATTACAATGGGTTTTCCTTTTCCTGTCAGAGATTTTGCTTCTTCCAGTTTAGCCACAACAGCATCCACATCATTGCCGTTTTCCAGGACTAACACATGCCAGCCGAATGCTTCAAACTTTTTATCGAGGGCACCGAGGTTCATTACTTTGGCGGTGGGACCATCAATTTGCTGACCATTCCAGTCGACGGTAGAAATAAGGTTATCCACTTTATGGTGGGCGGCGAACATTGCGGCTTCCCAGTTCTGGCCTTCATCCAGTTCGCCATCGCCATGGAGTGAGAAAACGGTTGTATCCGTTTCGCCATTCAGTTTTTTGCTCAGTGCCGCGCCGATGGCAACGCTCATTCCCTGGCCAAGCGATCCTGATGCGATCCTGATTCCGGGCAGGTGCTCATGCGTTGCCGGGTGCCCCTGGAGCCTGCTGTTTAGTTTCCGGAAAGTTGCCAGTTCCTTTATATCGAAATACCCGGCACGCGCCAGGGTAGAGTAATAAACGGGTGATATATGGCCGTTAGAGAGAAAGAAGAGGTCTTCATTGGTGCCATTCATATTGAATGAAGGATCGTGTTTCATTACCTTAAAAAACAGGGCAGTAAAGTATTCCGTACATCCAAGGGAGCCGCCGGGATGCCCACTTGCAACACCATGAACCATTCTGACGATATCTCTGCGTATTTGCGAGGCAACCTCTTGTAAACTAGCCATATGCCGTTAATTTGTGCGGCAAATCTAACCCATTTACTTCTTTCAACAAGAGTAGAAACTAAAACAAAACGAAAAACGTTCATATAAATGTGGCTCGATTTTTTATAGTGGTTTGTAGTTAGATGACTATTTTTGCTAATCAACAAACAAGCATTCATGTTTGATGTAATTCTCGCGTTAACTCTATCCTTTGCAATTTCATTTCTGGCGATACCCGTTATAATCAGGGTTGCTGCGATGAAAAAACTATATGATCTTCCCGACGAGCGGAAAGTTCACCAGGCTCCGATACCTGCGTTGGGCGGGTTGGGCATTTTCGCGGGATTCGCATTTTCCACTTTGTTGGTTGCTGATTTCCAGCAAGGCCGTGAACTCCAGTATTTTCTTGCGGCTTCCCTTGTCATTTATTACCTCGGGCTCAAGGATGATATTATAATTATCTCTCCAGTAAAGAAATTCATAGGCCAGGTACTGGCTGCATTCATTGTTATTTATTTCGGCAATATCCAGATTGACAGTATGCATGGTTTGATGGGTATATATGGACTGCCCCAGCTTTTCAGCCTGGTATTTACATATCTGACCGTTATAGTGATAATCAATTCCTTTAACCTGATTGATGGAGTGGACGGATTGGCGGGAAGCCTTGGATTTCTTTCTTCCAGTGTTTTTGGAATCTACTTTGTAAGTGTGGGATATATTGCAGAGGCTGTGATGGCATTTTCTATGGCCGGCTCAATACTGGCCTTCCTTATTTTCAATTTTCAGCCTGCCAGGATTTTTATGGGTGATACCGGCTCACTACTGATTGGGCTGATCAATGCCATATTAGTTATAAGATTCATTACGGTGGCCACTTCCCCCGATATTAGTTTACCAATTGCCGCCGCCCCCGCGGTAGGATTTGGAATATTGATGGTGCCCCTGCTAGACACATTAAGGGTATTCGCCATACGAATTTTTCAACGACGATCCCCCTTTTCTCCAGATAGAAACCATATTCACCATCTTTTTCTGGATAATGGATTCTCTCATCGCTCCGTCGCGATATTACTGCTGGCTTTGAATGCCATTACAATTGGACTTGCATTTGCCTTCCATGAGATTGGAAATAACTGGTTAATGGGGCTTTTATTTGGCATTTTCTTTACCATTATAGGCGCTATGTATATTGCCCGGCAGCGTCGTCCAAGGCTTTATGTTACCCCATCGGCGGAGGTAAATGGAAAAATCGGGAAGGCCAAAATCGTTCCACTTACTGAAGAATCGGTTTTACAACAGAAATAAAGGCATTTCCTTAGTTTTGCCACGATTAATCGTAAACCAATGACAGAAGAGTTATCAATGATCATGGAGGATGCCGCTGACTCCATGAAAAAAGCAATCAGCCACCTTGAGGCAGAATTAGTTAAGATACGTGCCGGTAAGGCTAATCCTCAAATGCTGGATGGTATCGTCGTTGATTATTATGGATCTAATACACCAATTAGCCAGGTGGCTAATATTATAGCAACTGATGCGCGAACAATTACTGTGCAGCCATGGGAAAGAAATATGCTTCAACCGATCGAAAGGGCTATCATTAATTCAAATATTGGTATCAATCCGCAGAATGATGGTGTAATGATCCGTATGTTCCTTCCTCCCATGACAGAAGAGCGACGCCGGGAACTTGTAAAACGTTGTAACGGAGAAGGCGAACACAGCAAGGTAGCGATCCGAAGCATCCGCAGGGAAGCTATCGAACATATAAAAAAATTACAGAAGGACGGATTAAGCGAAGATGCTGCCAAGGATGCGGAAGCAGATGTTCAGGAACTTACCGACAAACATATTTCTCTTGTTGAGAAGCATTTGGCAAGCAAGGAGAAGGAGATCATGGCTGTTTAATTTGCCTGCTTCCCTTATTCACCATCCAGACTCCCGAAAGTATTACACCCAGGCAAATCACCTGCAGTAAGCTGATGGTTTCATTATAAAGCAATCCCCAGCTAATAGCCACAAAAGGGATTCCATAAGTAACCAGGGAAGAAAACAATGTGCCTGCCCTTTTTACCAGCATATAAAAAAGTATGGATGCGATTGCAGTTCCAAATATTCCCAGCACTGCTGATGCGGCAGTGGAGAGAAGTATATTTTCCATCAGGAGATCAAATTTAAAATATCCTGTATACCACAGAACCGCAAGCGAAGGAGGAATCAGGAAGGCAAATGCAAATGCGGCAATAGTAACGGAGCCCACACCTTTTAGATGTTTTCCAACCATATTTACATTAAGACCATAAAGAATGGTTGCGATCAGTACCAGTGATGCATAACCGATATCCTGCATGTTTGCATGTCCTCCGCTTATAAATAGGAGTACAAGTGCCGCGAAACCTGTTATTACCCCACTCATCTTTAGGAAATTAACTTCCAGTTGAAAGAAAAGAGCTCCCAGGATGATAGTGAAAAGAGGAGTAAGGGCATTCAGGATTCCGGCAAGGGAACTATCGATCCGGGTTTCTGCTATGCAGAAAAGAAATGCGGGAAAAAAACTACCGAGTAATCCCGACAAAATGATTAATCCCATCTTTTCCCTAAGAATGGTTTTTTCAAGCAGAGATTGGGATATGAGGGAATTTGAAGGTGATTCTTTTGGTGATAATGGTTGTATGAATTGCTTTACAACTATAGGGAGTAATACCAATCCGGCGCTAAGCATTCTTATTGCCGCAACCTGGTAAGCGCTCAGGGCGGTCATCCCTGCCTTCATGAGAATAAATGAACTACCCCATATTATGGAAAGCAAAGAAAACAGGAGCCAGTTAACCAGTTTTGTATTTGCATGCATAGCTGCTAAATTCACGATATGCACCTGTGTGGAAAAATAAATATTATGTTACTCTGATGAATAAGTAGATTGACTTAGAATAATATGTAATCCAACAACCACCTAAATTCAATTATTATGGGCTTTTTATCAGATTTTAAAGCATTTGCGACCAAGGGAAATCTTGTTGATATCGCCATCGGTTTCCTGATGGGTACAGCCTTTACAAAGCTGGTAACGGGTTTTACGACTGGGTTAGTATCGCCCATTATCGGCCTGCTCACAGGCGGTAAGGATTTTTCAAAGATGGAATATGTTGTGAAGCCTGCGGTGATTGATGCCGCCGGAACTGTTGTAACTCCGGCTGTTTCATTTCAATATGGCATGTTCTTTACAACGGTATTGGATTTCATTATCATCGCTTTTGTTTGTTATTTGTTTATAAAGGCAATACTTCGCAAAGATCCGAATGCGGCTGCTGGTCCTTCATCCACTGATGTGTTGCTTACTGAGATCCGCGACGAACTAAGGAGGAAATAAAGATTTACACTTATATTTGCGCGGGCATTTTGAATTTTCAAAATGCCCTTTTTTTAAGACTAAAACTTGTTTATGAAAGCTATCACCACCCTGTTTTCGTTCGTATTGGCAAGTGCATTGATCCCCGCCACGCTGAGGGCACAGGATGCAGCAGTTTCGGGCATGAAAAAAGCAACCGAGCGTAAAACTTACGACGATACTACTTACAAATACAATGAAAAAGGCTGGCGAAAAGGTGGGGCTTTAAGTATAAATCTTGCGCAGGGAAGTAGTTCCAACTGGGCTGCAGGAGCGGAAAAGTCATCTTTCAGCCTGGCAGGTTACACAACGCTTTTCGCCAATAAAAAGAAGGGAGATTTTTTCTGGGATAATACACTTGACCTGGGTTATGCTATGCAAAAGACCAGTTCGCAGGGTAGCCGAAAAACAGATGATAAGATAGATTTATACAGTAAGGTTGGAAAGCTTCTCAGTGAGCATTGGGCAGTTGTTGGCGTGTATAATCTTCGCACTCAAATGACCGATGGGTATGATTATGACTACCTGAACAAAGGGATTCGTCGCAGGGTATCCGGATTGTTTGCTCCGGCGTATATGCTGGTATCGCCTGGACTGGAATGGAAACCAGTTCCTTTCTTCAGCCTGATGCTTTCGCCTATTTCCGCCCGCTGGGTGATTGTTAGCAATGATCCTTATAGCTACTATTATGAGAACGGCGATATCCCATTACCCGACGGAGGAACTGAAACCCCGCTGGCAGCACTCTATGGTGTAAATCCAAACAGGAAGGTCTCTTTTGAGGCAGGCGCCTATATGTCTGCCAATTTTATAAAAGATATTCTGAAGAATGTAAGCTATAAGAGCCGCCTCGATCTTTTCTCCAATTATATTGGCAAGCGTGATCCCATTACGGATGTTAAACTGAAAGCGCAACCACAAAATATCGATGTGTTCTGGACCAATTCCATCGTAATGAAAGTGAATAAATTTCTGGCTGTTACCTATAACCTGGATCTTATTTATGATGATGATGTAAAACAGTTTGGAGCCGGGAACAATTCACCAGGAACACAGATACGTTCCTTATTGGGTGTAGGACTGACCGCTAAATTTTAACTGCGAACCGCGTGTCTGACATATGTTCGAACATCCCCTTAATACATGTCAGACACTTAAATAATCCGTAAATTGCCCGCATGGCGGCGAATCAGATATCATACCAGATCAAACTGGATCAGTTTGAAGGTCCTTTCGATCTTTTGTTATTTTTTATTGAACGGGATGAACTTGATATTTATAATATACCTATCACAAAGATCATCAACGATTTCCTCGACTTTATCCATGGACAGGAGAAACTGAATATTGAACTTTCGAGTGAATTCATACTCTTTGTTTCAACGCTGATGCGGATCAAAGCGAGAATGCTGCTTCCACGTAAGGAGGTTGATGCATCCGGAAACGAGATCGATCCGCGCCAGGAACTGATAGACAAATTACTGGAATATAAAAAATACAAACAAGCCTCCGCTGAGCTCGCTGAAATGGAGGCTGTTCGAATGCTGATGGTGAAGCGGGGTAATATTAACCGTGAGTTGGGCACTATCGGGGAAGAAGCATCAGAGGGAACGGAGATTCAGCAGATCACCCTTTTCAAACTGATGAAGTCATTTGAAAAGGTGATGCAAAAAGTTTATGACCGAAACAACAAACCTGTTCATACAGTTGTGCAGTATAACTACACTATGGAGCAGAGCAGGGAAAATGTACTTGTGCGCTGCCGTACGGAGAAAACAATGTCCTTTGAGAAATTATTCGATGCATGCGAGAATCGGATTCACGCAATCTTTACTTTCCTGAGTATGCTGGAACTTGTTCAGCAGAAATATATGCGCATTATGACAGGCGAGGGAAGGAATAACTTTATTGTAGAATGGAATGAAGAGCGGGAAGAGGATAATTTTGAATTTGATTTTGACAATAGGCAATAGCGAATAGGCAATTGTGAATAGATAAAAGAAAACCGACATCAGGATGTCGGTTTTCTGTTTTAGATATTATCCTAAAAGGGTGACCTTTACTTTTTCTTCCATCATCTCTTTGAGCGCATCTGCAATTGCATTGGCATCATAACCACATTCGCGATGCAGTTCCTTTAGGGTGCCGTGTTCAACAATACGATCAGGTATTCCGAGTATTTTAACCGGTGCATGATAGTTATTTGCAACCATGAATTCTACAACTGCGGATCCGAATCCGCCAACAACTGTTCCATCTTCCACTGTAATTATCTTTGAATACCTGCTGAAAATTTCATGCAGCATTTCTTCATCCAGTGGTTTCACAAATCGCATATCATAATGGCCGGCATTGATTCCATATTGTTTAACATCACGTATAGCAGAAGCTGCAAAATTACCCGGGTGTCCGAATGATAGTACCGCGATATCTTCCCCTTCCCGAATCTTTCTGCCTTTACCGATCTGAATTTCTTTTAAAGGTGTACGCCACTCTGGCATAACACCTTCACCGCGTGGATACCTGATCACAAAAGGAAGTTTGGTGCCTGGCAGTGCTGATGTATACATCAGGTTTCGCAATTCACTTTCGTTCATGGGTGCACTCACAATCAGATTGGGAATACAACGCATATAAGGGATATCATAGGCACCATGGTGAGTTGGACCATCTTCCCCAACCAGTCCAGCCCTGTCGAGACAAAAGACTACCGGAAGTTTTTGAATGGCCACATCATGGATAACCTGGTCATAGGCGCGTTGCATGAAAGACGAATAGATATTGCAGAACACTTTCATCCCCTGTGTTGCCAATCCCGCACTCACAGTAACAGCATGCTGCTCACAGATGCCTACATCAATTGCACGATCAGGCATTTTATCCATCATAATCTTCAGGGAAGATCCTGAAGGCATTGCAGGAGTGATGCCAAAAATGGTGTCATCTTTTTCTGCCATTTCTAAGAGCGTATGGCCAAAAACATCCTGGTATTTCGGTGGCTGCGGGGTATCAAATTTCTTCTTATATATTTCGCCGGTGATCTTATCGAATAATCCAGGAGCGTGCCATTTTGTTTGGTCTTTTTCCGCCAGTTCATATCCTTTGCCCTTCACGGTTATGATGTGAAGAATTTTTGGTCCCGGAATATTTTTGAGGTCCTGAAGGGTGTCTACCAGTTTGGTAATATTGTGTCCATCGATGGGTCCGAAATAACGCAGGTTCAATGCTTCGAACAGGTTACTGCTTTTGCTTACCATTCCCTTGATGGAATGTTCCAGCTTGCTGGCCATTTCGCGGGTGAAGTTCTTTCCAACAGGCAATTTCCCCAAAGCTTTCCAAACATCATCTTTAAGTTTATTGTAGGCGGGTGAAATTGTTATATCAGTGAGATATTCTTTGAGAGCGCCTACATTAGGGTCGATGCTCATGCAGTTATCATTAAGAATGATCAGCATGTCAGCATCGGAAACACCGGCATGGTTCATAGCTTCAAATGCCATCCCTGCCGTCATGGAGCCATCACCAATAACGGCCACAGATTTTCGATTTTCACCTTTGTATTTGGCAGCAAGTGCCATACCCAATGCCGCAGAAATGGAGGTGGAGGAATGACCTACCCCGAAAGTATCGTATTCGCTTTCTGTGCGTTTGGGGAAACCAGAGAGACCGCCATATTTACGGTTGGTGGCAAAATTGTGCATCCTGCCGGTCAGGATCTTATGTCCATAGGCCTGGTGGCCTACGTCCCACACCAGCTGGTCGTAAGGGGTATTGTAAACATAATGCAAGGCGGTGGTAAGTTCCACAACGCCCAGGCTGGCGGCGAAATGCCCTCCATGAACGCTTACTACATCAATGATGTATTGCCTCAGCTCATCGCAGACCTGGTGCAGTTGTTCTGCGCCAAGTTTCTTAAGGTCGGCGGGGGAGTTTATGTCCTTTAAAAGCGCTCCGGGTTTGATTTCCATTCAGTTAAAATAAAGCGTCAAAGATAAGGAACCCTGCAGGTTCCGATCCTGATTTACAAGATAAAGATTTTAACAATCCGAGGCTGATAAGGTTCTGAAAAACCGGCCATCCGCCCATCTTCCTCATCAGAACAGGCATTTGGCCTTTAATACAATTCATTATATTAGTGCCTGTCAAACTGCTAGATTTGCTCTATGTTGCCACGTGGTTATAAATATTACTGGTTTTGCCAGGTATCGGGCTGGACTTTTGTGGTTCTGTCGATGCTCTTTTTTGCCTACTCATTAACACCTTCCAAGATCGATGCAGGTTTTTTCATGCGTCTTGGCCTTATTTTTTCAGCCGGAATTTTCACTACGCATATATTGAGGGCCTTTATCAGGAGCAGAGGATGGCTGCTGTTGCCGGTGGAGAAACTGATTCCCCGCATGATGGTAGCCATTATTGTAACGAGTATCGCCTGCAGCCTTCTTTATATGGGATTGGTAAACCTTTTGGGAGTTCAGTCTGATGTACAAAGGAGGATCGACTTCAGTACGAAGTTGCTAGCCTCAACAATGGACATTGGTCTTTTTATCATTCCATGGACCCTGATCTATTATATATATCATTATGTAGCGAAAAGCAGGAAGCAGGAAGTGGATACACTAAAGCTGGAAGCATTAGTTAAAGCATTGGAACTCAAAACAATCAAGGCCCATATCAATCCTCATTTCATTTTCAATGCCCTTAATAGTATCCGTGCACTTATTGATGAAAACCCGCAGCGGGCAAGAAATGCTGTAACTGAACTCAGCAACCTGCTGAGAAGCAGTATGCAGTCGGAAAAATCAGAGACTGTACCACTGGAGCGGGAACTTAATATTGTGCGGGATTATCTTGCCCTGGAGCATATCCGATTTGAAGATCGGCTTCAGGTTGAATTTGATGTTGATGAAGACACGCTCGACCAACCGGTACCACCTATGATGTTACAAACTCTTGTAGAGAACGCGATCAAGCATGGCATAGGAAAACAGATGCGGGGAGGGGTGGTGCGAATAAGTTCTGACTTCAAAGACGACTACCATGAATTGATGGTGCAGAATACGGGGCGCCTCAACGGGGAAATGAATGGTGAAGGTTTCGGCATTAGCAGTACACGCAACAGATTGCAGTTACTGTTCGGTAATAAGGCCGATTTCAGTATACGTGAAACCAATGGAAACCTGGTTGAAGCCATGGTTAAGATTCCGGTTAGTGCTGTAACGGCATAATAGTTTTTCCACAAAACATATATCTATGATAAAAGCTGTACTAATTGATGATGAGCGGCTGGCCCGTACTGAATTGAGAAAGTTGCTGATGGATTTTCCTGAGATCGAGATTGTAGGGGAAGCGGCAAATGCTGCGGAAGGGCTGGAGTCTATTGAGAATTTACAACCTGATCTTGTTTTCCTTGATATACAGATGCCCGGTAAAACCGGATTTGATATGCTGAGCGAGCTCGAAAAATCGCCCCATGTAATCTTTACGACTGCTTACGATGAATATGCGCTTAAAGCGTTTGAAGTAAATGCACTGGATTATTTACTTAAGCCGGTTGACTCCAAGCGACTGGCAGATGCCATCCATAAACTGCATATTGCAGAGGAAAAAGAGGCCATGTCGCCGGCAATTGGCACTAACAAGAGTTTATTAAGTGAGCATGACCAGGTTTTTGTGAAAGATGGTGAGCGATGCTGGTTTGTGAAGCTCAGTGATATACGTCTCTTTGAAAGTGTTGGTAATTACGCCAAAGTATTCTTTGCAAATAATAAACCACTTATATTAAAATCATTAAATGCATTGGAAGAGCGATTGGATGAGAAGGTTTTTTTCCGGGCCAATCGAAAGCATATAGTTAATCTGCGGCTGATCGAGAAAATCGAACCATATTTTAATGGTGGACTACTTCTTGAATTAAAAGGAGGCGAGAAAATTGAGGTGAGCCGTAGGCAGACAGTTAAATTTAAAGAGATGATGAGTTTGTAAGGATTAAATTACAAACTACCAACAAACAACAATTAAGCGTATGCGCCTTTATCCTTTTGTATTTTTTGCCTTTCTTGTCTCCTGCGGACCTGCTGTAAGAACTGGTAATACCACCACTGAGAATCCGGTTGCCAATAGCGGTACCGGAATGAGTTCTGCTGAATTTTCTGTTTCAGAAGTTACGCGAATTGAAAAAGTGCTATCAGCAGATGATATGCAGGGAAGGGGAGTCTTTACACCTGGTATTGAAAAGGCGGCTTCATTTATTGCATCAGAATTTGAACGAATAGGGCTTGAAAAGTCCGCTAACGCTAATGGATACCAGCAGGCGTTTGACCTTATCCGACCAGCGTTCAAAAGTGCAACTGCAACGCTTGATGAGAAAATAATTGAGCAGAAAGATATAATAGTCATTACCACAACAGAAAACTTAACTGTTAATGAGCAGTCGGGATATGAAGTGGTGACTATTCCAAAGGGAGGAGAGTTTTTCAATGAAGCCCGCAAGCATGTAAATGCAGGCATGAACAGGCTGGTAATGGTGGATCCATCGCATTCTGCAAATTTCCCACGACTTACAAATTTCAAAAGGCAGATGATGCCTTCGGTAAACAGTACCATTTTTATTTTAGGAGAAACTGTTCCGTCTAAGTTTAGCATTTCTGCCATCCATGACATCAAGAAGGCAGCATTAAGCAATGTTGTTGGCATATTGCCTGGTACGAGCCGTAAGGACGAATACGTTATATTTTCCGGGCATTATGATCACCTTGGCATAGGCAAGCCCTTGAATGGTGATTCTATATTTAATGGTGCAAATGATGATGCCGCAGGCATTACTGCGGTTATAATGCTTGCAGACTATTTTAAAAGAACTGGCGGCAATGAAAGGACCATCATCTTCGCCGCATTCACCGCGGAAGAATCGGGAGGTTTTGGTTCGCGCTATTTTTCACAGCAGTTTGATCCAGCCAAAGTGATGGCCATGTTCAATATTGAGATGATAGGTACGGAGAGCAAATGGGGAAAGAATTCTGCCTTTATTACCGGGTACGAAAAAACGGATATGGGAAAGATCATGGAGAAAAACCTGGCGGGATCAGGCTTCAAATTTTATCCTGATCCCTACCCCGCACAACAGTTATTTTATCGCTCAGACAATGCCACTCTTGCCCGTCTTGGTGTACCAGCGCATACTATTTCAACATCCAAAATGGACAGCGAGCCTTATTATCATACGGCTGATGATGAGTTTGAAACACTCGATATGGCGAATATGGCACAGATCATTAAGGCTATTGCAATCAGCTCCAGGACTATCATATCGGGTGCTGATACACCAAGCAGGGTGAACACATCAGAACTTAGGTAGGATTTATTAAAATCGGAAGAATTCTTTCATTCGAACCATCAGCAGGTCTTTCTTCCTGCGTGATACTTCTATTTCACTACCATTAGAAAGAATTATACTGCCTCCTTCTCCCCGAATATATTCTTTTATATGTTCCAGGTTAGCGAGATAAGATTTATGGATGCGTACAAAATTGCAATCTCCCAGGAGTTCTTCATATTCGTGAATAGGCTTGGAAGAGCAGATCACTGTACGATCAGAAAAATAGAAGTTAGTATAATTGCTGCTAGCCTCACAATAAATTACATCTGAAATATCCACTACCTGAAATCCTTTAAGTGATGGGATACATAATTTCATTCGTTGCGAATTACCTTTCTGATGCATGTTGTGTAGTAAAGCCTGGATCTGATTGCCACCGGCCTTTTGATCTAACCGTTTCCCTGCACGCCTGACGGCCTCGGTGAGTTGGTCGGCATCAACGGGCTTTAACAGGTAATCCACCGCACTGAAATGAAATGCCTGGATCATATAGTTGTTATGTGCAGTAACAAAAATGGTTTCAAAATCAATTGAAGGCATCTCATTCAGAAGGTCAAAACCTGTTTTACCCGGCATGGCAATATCCAGAAAAACTAGTTGAGGGTGCAACTGGTCTATCTTTTCCCGCGCATCCATAACGCTGGTGCTCATTCCTGCAATTTCCACTTCCGGACAATTCATCTGTAAAAGTTTTTGCAGAGAATTAAGTCCTCGCGGTTCATCATCCACCAATATGGTTTTAATGGGATTCATAATTCAGGTATTTGTAATGGTAAACGAATGGTAACTATCGTTCCGCTGCTTTGGGCAGCAGGTATCATACTTTTATCGGCTATCAGAATATTACTTTGAATATTATATTTTTCATTGAGCAACCGTATCCTTTCTTTGACATTTTCTATTCCCACTGATTGATGAAGGCGCTGCATATTTTTCTTTTCTTCCATAGATCTGATAAAACCAATACCATCATCTTCAATGGTTGAAACAAAATGAGCACCCTCTTTTTTGAAATGAACATTAACGGTTATCTCTTTGGAATGATGGGTTATGCCATGCCAGATCGCATTTTCAATAAATGGCTGGATAAGCATAGGTGGCAGTAAAGTGTCATCAAGATCAAGTTCAGGATCTACGATTATATGATTGGAAAAGTGACGGTTACGGATTCTTTCCATTTCAACATACCTTTCAAGGTAATCAATTGTGTTTCTCAATGATACGAATGAGTGGGATGATTGATCAAGCGTTATGCGAATCAACTGAGCAAACTTACTAAGATACCTGCTTGCTTCCTGATTCTCATTGTTAAGGATCATTTCCTGAATACTATTCAGGCTGTTGAAAACAAAATGTGGATTCATCTGAGAGCGTAATGCCATCATTTCAGTTTCCGTAATCTTCTGTTTTAAGGTAGCTTCATTACGAATCTTTTTGATTCTTTTCACTACGAAATAACTGATGAGGGTTCCCATTATTATCAGTGCTGCCAACCAGAACCACCATGTATTCCACCATGGGGGATGAATAATTATGCCAAGCCTTGTCATCTCATTACTCCATTTGCCATCACTATTGCTGGAGCGGAGTTCGAATGTATATTCACCCGGCGGGAGGCTGGTATATGTTGCTATATTTTCATTATCGGGTTCAGACCAGTTGTCTGTTAAACCTTTTAGCCTGTAGGTAAAACGATTATTGGTATGATTCGAAAAATTGTTTACTGCAAAATAAATGGTGATGAAATTCTGGTTGTATTTAAAAGATAAGTTTTCGGTGAAGTAAAGTGATCGCTCAGTGCGAAGTGGTTTTTCATTGACCCTTATTAATGTTAGTAAAGGCGGAGGGCTGAAATTGTTTGTTTTTATTTGTGTTGGATTGAAACGTGTAATTCCACCTACACCTCCAAAAAGTAAGGAACCATCAGCATCACGATAGCAACATGCAGTGTTGTATTCAAGAAATGATAAACCATTGCCCAGATTATAATGTTGAACATTCTTACTCTGCCTGTTTATTTTATACAAACCCGTATTGGTACTTGTCCAGAATTGAGCATTTTTATCTTCCAGCACTGCATAGCAAACATTTGAATTTGCTGAAGGGTCAGGTTTTATTGTTTGCAAAACACTGTCTTTTGCCGGATCGTAAATAATAATTCCATTGTCAGTGGAGAGCCATTGCAATGACCCATTGGGAAATAAATGTCTTACATAGAATGTGTGTTTCCTGACTGACTCAAGCACCCGAAATTGGGATTGTTTCGGATCATATCTGATTAAACCGCCACCCACCGTGCATATCCAGAGAATATTTTTCTCATCTTCATAAACATATCTCCCGATATAAGTATTCTCCTGCATGGGATTGGTAGGACAGGGTTTCCATTCCTTTTCTTTGAGATCGTAGAAAATGGGTCCGTTTTCACCTGTAATAAAAAGACTATCCTTATTCCTTAATTTAATAATACTGTATAGTTTTCTTGCCTGTAATAAATCCTGTTCTGTATCAAATTGAAGCTGGTTTAACTTTCTGTTGAATTTTATCAATCCCCCCCAACTAGCTATCCATAGATTTCCTTCATCATCTTCATCGATATCATATACAGTATTGATAGCTGCTCCGGGTTTTTGAAAGCCCGGGAATGAGATGAATCTGTTTGCAATAATATCCCATTTCAGCATCCCACTACCCTGAGAGCCCACGTAGTACTCTCCTTCACGGCTTTTATAAATCTCAAAGATCATATTGTCAGGAAGGGAGAATTCATTGGTTGGTTCATTACTAATGATCTGAAACTGGAACTTAAGCGGATCGTATTTTGCTATTCCACTCCCACTGAGTCCACACCAGATAATTCCCTGCCGGTCGACATACATCGATAGAACAAAATTTTTTCCTGGCGTTCGGTTGTCATATTTGTTATGTGATGACCTGGTGGTTTTGCGGGTAACAGGATCGTAATGTAAAATTCCGCTGCCCCGTGTACCGATCCAAAGTTTTTTGTTTGCATCTGTAATGAAAGAACCCACACCAACAGGTTCCATGCTAAAAGCCAATGGTACCGCATCTTTATCCAATGGATCATTCACAGAAAAGCAGCCTGCTGTAATGGTGCCGATCCATAAAGTAGAATCAGTAGCATACAATTCACGTATCTCCGGAAATTTATGTGTTTCCATAACAGGGATAGCTTTGTATCCACCTGTTTGCGGCTCAAACCAGAATAGTTTATTCAATAAACTGACAATAATCTTTCCATTCAGCATGGTGATGCTTGTTACGCGGGCACGGTTGCTGGCGTCATTGAAATAGGAAGTGATTTTTTTTGTTTTTGTATTTATGTGTAGCAATCCATTATTGAAGCTCACGATCCAGAACTCATCTTGATTGAAAGATGCTATTTTCTTAGGGGCAACACCCAACAAAACTGAAGCATAGGGATATTTTTCGGTTATTAGAAGTAGAGAATCGCCCGCTGTATTATACAAACATGTTCCGCGAATGGTACCTATCCACAACTGCTTGTTTGTTTGATCAAAATGAAGTGCTGAAATATAGTTTGAAGGGAGCTTATTGCCTTCAGTATTTTGTGGATGATATACTTTGAATTCCTTGCCATCATACCTGTTCAGGCCATCCTGCGTACCAAACCACATAAATCCAAGATCATCCTGCGCAATGGTATAACATGAGTTTTGGGAGAGGCCCTGTTCGGAAGAATAGTTTTCAAAAAGAAATTCCTGTCCCTTAATGGATAATGAGATTACCATCAATATCATGGAAAGGAGAAGGCGCATGAATTAAATCTACTCAATTTTGAGCTTCATGAAAGCAGATTTTAAGTAGAAACCGAATACACAATCAAAGCCGCCGTTGGTGTAACGAAACCGATAAAAGTTCATTGCTTACCGTTTACACGTTGGAAGCGGCCTTTCGTGAACTTGCATATCATAATGAAAATAGAATTTATAAATTCACGTCCTGATCAAATGCCACTATACAGCCAGCCTGTCTTAACCCTTAAACCTTCCTTTCTGCCGGAGAAGCGGTTCCAAATGGCGCCTGCTTCTCCGGTTTTTGCTTCCATACGGGGAATTTCCCATTACGCGGGCATTTATGATTTCGTAACTTTATAACAGCTCAAATAACCAACATGCTCCAGGAAATTTATCCAGCTATCGGTACCGGAATGACGGTTAAGATGCTGGAGGCGGAGCCCGATCGCATTAGCAGCCTGCCACAAATTGATGCCCATATATCCTTCCAACCCTTTGTTAACTTTATCCAGAACAAGCAGGTTAAAGCATCAGGAATCCGCGCAGAATATTATCAGCGGTTGATCGAAAGATTTAATGCCGTGCCGGCACTGCTAAATCCAATCGATGACCCTGACCTGATCAGCTCCAATGCCGACCTGATGGAATTGCTCGCTGCAGGCATATTTCCCGTAATTGGTGAGGAGGAACAATATATTTTCGGATTCTCAGCACCCTTTCAATTCAGCAGTTTCTGTTATTCAGAAAACTTCAGCAACTTATTCGCGGATGAGAGAAAGCAACTTCTGCAGATGCCAATGAATGTTCCGGCAGCAGCACTTAAATCGGCTTTCTGTACTTCCATTTATGAACATATACTGGAGAAATTTTACCAGATTGAACTGGCCGACAAACCAGCCCTTATCTATCCTCTCACTGATAAGGAAACCGGACTCAAGCGATTTTACAGGTTGCGTTATGACCGCAGGTTCATTGAGGTACATTTAAAAGGAGAATTGCCACCTATCAGGAACTGTGCGGTTTGCCTGAATACATTTCGCATACTTGATCTTGAAAAGCAATTGGAGACGATGCCACTCGACCTGTTTCGCCTTGAAGGATTTGGTGTTTGGATGGCAGATGATGTTACAGTAAGACAGTCAGTTGAAACCATCCGGCGTATCCTGCTACGCCATGGAGATTGTGATACCGGGATTATGCATGATCTTAAACAAGCAGTTCATGCATTGGTAGGGTTCCAGGACCTTGAAGTTGGTATCATGCCATTCATGAAGATCAATGCCCAGTTTATTCTTGATGAAACATGTGCGGGGCATAGCCTGATAGGCCGGCACTGGAAGAATTTGGATCCGGAAAGCATAAATGCATTTCATTCCTTTATTGGATTTATCAGCGAGGATCATGAACCAACATCGGTTTCTGTAATTGATGAAGGAATCATTGAAGCCATCCCAATATTTAAACGCTTATACAATGAAGGGATAAGAAGTTATATTCTTTACCCTATTCAGAATAATGATGGCTTACTTGGATTACTTGAAATTGGTTCAACTATCCCCCATCTCCTTACTCATGAGGCCCTGATGCGGTTGGAACCAGCTATGCCGCTGCTATCACTTGCACTACTTAAGAATCGTGAAAGTTTCAATACCAGAATTGAGAAACTTATAAAAGATAAATTCACAGCCCTTCAACCTTCTGTTGAGTGGAAGTTTGCCAATGTTGCCTGGAAGTTCATGAACCAGGAAGCCGGCGACGATTGTAATGTGGTTTTCGAGGATGTATATCCATTATATGGCGCTATTGATATCCGCGATTCATCAGTACAAAGAAACCAGGCCATTCAGAAGGACCTGAAAAGACAATTGAGTCTTGTTGACCAGACGCTTGAATTATTGCAGAGCAGGCTAAGTATGACCCTTCTTGAAGGATTACAATTCAAGAACCAGCAGATCCGGAGTTCAATTGAAGAAAGTATGCTGGCAGAGGACGAAGTAGTGATCAATGATTTCCTGAATAACGAGCTTGAACCGGTGCTGCGTCATTTGAATATGGGAGATGCCCAGATAAGGGAAGTTACAAACCGTTACTTTGATGCAGTTGGTAATTACAACGGATATCTTTATCACCACCGCAGAGAATATGAGCAATCCATTACGGTGATCAATGATACGGTTATGGATCTTCTTACAATTGGTGAAGCAGAAATTCAACAAACCTATCCCCATTATTTCGAGAAATACAGGACGGATGGAGTAGAGTATAATATTTATATCGGCCAGTCGATAGCACCAGTCGCACCTTTTGATATGTTATACCTGAAAAATATAAGACTATGGCAATTGCGTTCAATGGCAGAGATCACAAGAGCAACGGCGAAATTGCTCCCTTCGCTGAAAGTGCCCCTGGAAACCACGCAGCTGATCCTGGTACATAACCAATCTATTGCCATCAGCTTCCGGCGCGACGAACGGCGTTTTGATGTGGAAGGTTCCTATAACATTCGTTATGAAGTGATGAAGAAAAGACTTGATAAGGTACGAATCAGGGAAACTGCCGAGAGACTTACACAACCTGGTAAGATCGCGATTGTTTACAGTAATCCAAAAGATGCCCAGGAATATATAGAATACATCAGTTTCTTACAGAATAAGGGTGTTATAAGGTCCGGTATAGAAAATCTTGAGTTGGAGGAATTGCAGGGTGTGCGCGGACTAAAAGCATTAAGGGTAGAAGTGGGGTAGAGGACTGTTCTCTTTTGGATCGGATGTATTAGTTTCGGGTAATGCGATTATTGCTTACCATTTCAAGAAGGATAATATTCCTTTTCGGTGTACCGCTTTTGTTTATAGGCTGTGCACCGAGGCCCCAGGCTACAACCGTAACAAATCAAATCAGCCCACTGGCCCTACACCCTGTTTCTTCAAAGGATATTTATACCACACTTTCATTTCTGGCACACGATAGCCTTAGTGGAAGGATGGCCGGAACTCCCGGCAACCTGATCGCTACTGCATATATTGCCAGTCAATTTCATCAGATGGGATTGCAGCCTTTCCGGAGTAATAAATTCACAAATACTTTTTATGTTGACCGAAATGATTCATCTATTACGCACAGTAATGTGATAGCCTGGCTTCCTGGAAAATCGAAGCCGGGAGAGATTATCATGATTTCAGCTCATTTCGATCATGTTCAGGCTGGCCGCCCTTCAAAAGGCGATAAGATCTATAACGGCGCAAATGACAATGCATCGGGTACTGCTGCAATGATTGCCATGGCAAACTATTATGCACTAACGCGGACAAATGAACGTAGTTTGCTATTCTGCGCCTTTAATGCAGAAGAAAGCGGATTGCTGGGTTCTTTTGATTTTGCATCCACCATTCATCCGGATAGTTTAGTTGCCGGAATTAACCTTGAGATGCTTGGTGTGCCCCAGTTTGGAAAAAATAATATCGTGGTTACCGGCATGAAAAAATCGGGATTGCCAGATATCATGCAGAAGAATTTGAAAGGCAGTGAGTTCAGGTTGCGGAAGGAAAAGGGGGAGGACCTGTTTGAAAGATCAGATAATTATGCATTTGCTGTTAAAGGTGTTCCGGCCCATTCCTTTATGGCAAGCGATGATACGGAGAAATGTTATCACAGCGCCTGTGATGAACTGAAGCGGATAGATACAGAAAATATGGCCAGGCTGGTAGAAGCACTTATAACAGGAATCTCCACAATTGTTTCGGGCAGAGATACCCCTTCAAGAATTATTCCCTGATGACCCCTACCGCATGAATTGCAGCACTCATTTCACGGATCAGGGAGGGATCTTTTTCAATGGCGTTTCCCACAACAATAATATCGGCACCGGCCCTGCAGTTGCGGTAAGCTTTTTCAGGGTCAGTAATTCCACCGCCTACTATCAGGGGAACTGATATCTGGGAGGCCACTATTGAAATCATCTCTTCTGATATTGCTTTCCTGGCGCCACTTCCGGCATCCATGTAAATAAGTTTCATTCCAAGCATCTCACCCGCCAACGCGGTACATAATGCAATTTCATTTTTATCGGCCGGAATAGGAGAGGCATTGCTAATATAAGATACGGTTGTAGGAGCACCGCCATCAATCACCATGTAGCCGGTGCTCATGATCTCCAGGCCGCTTTGTTTTACAAATGGCGCACTTATCACATGCTGGCCAATAAGTAATTCAGGATTTCTTCCTGAAATGAGGGAGAGATAAAGTAATGCATCGGCATGCTTTGATATCTGGGATGGGCTGCCCGGAAAAAGTATTACAGGGATGTCGGATTGTTCTTTTATTGCAAGAATACATTCATCAAGATGGTTGGAAATAACCAGGCTTCCGCCAACCAGGAAATAATCCACACCTGCATCGTTTGCCAGCTGGGTAAGTTGTTTCAATTGACCAGGCCTGACCTTGTCGGGGTCTATTAATACCGCAAATGATTTCTGCCGGGCTGACTTCTGTTTCTCAATGTGTTGATAGATACCTTGCTGCATTCAATAGGTAATGGCTGGTCACAAAAATGCATAAAATAGCTGGTAATGCCAATCCGGATTAGAATCGGCAATAGAGAGCTAATTGTGTAACATGGTTATTCGTGAAAGCATCATTACGGCCGCTGACGTACTGATTCATATAACCAGCCTCAATGTCAAATTCCTTGCTCACCCTATATCCCAGAGCAAGGTAAGCACGGTTCTGGTCGAAGCTCCGACCATTCACATGGGAGTTATTTCCGATATTGAACATCACCTCGTTCTGTAAGGCGGTGAAAACACCTTTAATAAAAGGTTTCTGGCCATTTAGCGGGACCACAGTACGGAGGAAATAACGAAAGCGGTTGGAATATATATTTCCATCATTCACCAATTTATCGCCTTTTGTATAAGTTTTACTCAGAAAACGCTGTTCAAGTCGGAAACGGTGAGCCAGGCTGGTTTTTGCCAGTGGATGTGTATAAATCAATTGCTCCCAGATGCGATGTTCCGGAGAGTAACCTGTTACCACCTGATCAGTATCACCTGTGAATAAACGGCGGTTGCTGATATACGCATAGCCTGCAGTAACCAAAACGCGATCGTTGGCTTTATAGTTAATACCTGGCCTGATCAGCAGGGTTTGCATATGCCTCAAACCATCGTCTGAGCGCCATTGAGCATCAAAATGAATACTCGTTTTTTTACCTATAGTGAAACTGTTAAAAGATCCTACCCAGCCAGTGTTGATCTTTTGGGAAAAAGCTGAATTTGCGCTCATGAAAATGAGTGTATAAAATAATAGGCGATACTTCATTCAATTTGATGTTGAAGCGTCAAATCTAGTCCCCATAACTGTTTTAGGATGTTAAAATCGCTTTAACATCAGAACCAGCGCACTTTAGCGATTGTTGTAAAAAGGGCCGCCAACCTTCTGTCTTAAAATGTTAAAGAAAAGAAGCTTAACCACCAAATAAAAGAATTTCAGCATGTGGATTTTTCATCAAACTCAACCCCATCGGGAGCCTTGTGATTTTCCCCATCCTTTATCCACACCTGTGCATATTTCCGGGTATGATTTTTTAAGTGAGCCGCCTATTTTCGTTTTCACACTTGGACTTGGATTTCATAATTTCTTAACAAGCACTCAAATCAAAATATTGTATGGCCAGTAAAAAATCAGCTAGCAAAGGGCTGCAGTTCCCCCGTCGCTTCACCAGAGACGATATTTCTGTTTTCGACCAGTTCGAATATGATTATCGCACGTCTATCATCCGTAACCCTAGTGGAGAGGTTGTTTTTGAAATGAATAATGTAGAAGTGCCAAAGGGATGGAGCCAGATCGCTACTGATATTCTCGCCCAGAAGTATTTCCGCAAGGCGGGCATACCCCAGCCGGATGGCAGTTTGGGAAGAGAAACCTCCTCCCGTCAGGTGGCTCACCGCATGGCGCATTGCTGGCGTGTGTGGGGCGAACGCTATGGTTATTTTGCAACGGAGCAAGATGCACAGGTGTTCTATGAGGAGCTGGTTTACTCCATTCTTAACCAGGCCTGTGTTCCCAATAGTCCCCAATGGTTCAATACCGGTTTGTATGAGAGCTATGGTATCAAGGGTAAGCCCCAGGGTCATTATTATGTTGACCAGGTTGATGGGGAGCTTAAGAAATCCACTTCTGCCTACGAGCGCCCACAGCCGCATGCCTGCTTTATTCTAAGTGTGGAAGATGACCTGGTAAATGATGGCGGTATCATGGACCTCTGGGTTCGTGAGGCCCGTATCTTCAAATATGGTTCTGGTGTGGGTACAAACTTCTCCCAGATTCGTGGAGAAGGGGAGAAGCTGAGTGGTGGTGGAACTTCTTCGGGACTGATGAGTTTTCTTAAGATCGGGGACCGTGCAGCCGGAGCCATTAAGAGTGGTGGAACAACACGCAGGGCAGCCAAAATGGTTTGTCTGGACCTCGATCATCCGGAGATCATCCAGTTCGTTGACTGGAAAGTGGAGGAGGAGAAAAAAGTGGGCGCTCTTATTGCCGCAGGTTATGCCAGCGATTATGAAGGTGAGGCGTACCGTACAGTTAGTGGACAGAACTCCAACAACTCTGTTCGTATCCCCAACAGCTTTTTTGAAAAGCTTGAGAATAATGAAGATTGGGAATTGAAAGCGCGTAGTGATGGCCGTGTGATGAAGAAGATTGCTGCCCGCGAACTCTGGAATAAGATATCCTATGCTGCATGGCGTTGTGCTGATCCGGGTGCACAATATGATACTACCATCAATGAATGGCATACCTGTCCGGAAGGAGGTCGCATCAATGCCTCTAACCCTTGTTCAGAATACATGTTCCTTGATAACACGGCATGTAACCTGGCATCGGCCAACCTCATGAAATTCTTTGATACCGATACCAATATTTTTGATGTAGAAGGATATGCCTATAGCTGCAGGCTATGGACCGTAGTACTTGAGATATCAGTATTGATGGCGCAATTCCCCTCTAAAGATGTTGCCCAGCTCTCTTTCGATTACCGCACACTTGGATTGGGTTATGCCAACCTGGGAACGATGTTGATGGTTAGCGGAATACCTTATGACAGTGAAGAAGCGCGCGGTATTGCAGGAGCTATCTCGGCCATAATGACCGGCATAGCCTACAAAACTTCTGCAGAGCTTGCACAGATCCTCGGACCATTCGCGAGGTATGAAGAAAATAAGGAGCATATGCTTCGTGTGATGCGTAACCATCGTGCCGCCGCATATGATGCATCTGAAGCCTATGAGGGGCTGAGCATCAAACCACTTGGCATACAGGCTAAATATTGTCCGGACTATCTTCTCAAAGCAGCAACAGCGGCATGGGATGATGCTGTTCAAATGGGTGAGAAATATGGTTACAGAAATGCACAAACTACCGTTATAGCTCCAACCGGAACAATCGGGCTGGTTATGGATTGCGATACAACAGGGGTTGAGCCGGATTTCGCGCTGGTGAAGTTTAAAAAACTGAGTGGGGGAGGATATTTCAAGATCATCAACCAATCTGTTCCTGTTGCCCTGCGGAATTTGAAGTATTCTGAAAAAGAGATCGATGCCATTATTAAATATGCAGTAGGATCTGCTAGTTTCGCCGGTGCTCCATTCATTAATCACCAGACTCTTAGTGAGAAAGGTTTTATTGCAGAGGAGATCAGGAAACTTGATGATTCAGTGAAGAGTGCATTTGAGATCGGTTTCATATTCAATAAGTTCAATCTCGGTGAAGCATGCCTTGAAAGGCTTGGATTTTCTGCCGACCAGTATAATGACTGGAACTTCAACCTGCTGGAGGCCCTGGGCTTTACAGAGGAGCAGATCGATGCAGCCAATGACTACGTTTGTGGAACAATGACCGTAGAGGGCGCGCCAATGCTGAAGCCTGAACACCTGCCCGTTTTTGACTGTGCCAACAGGTGTGGTAAAAAAGGAGAGCGCTTTATTCATGCGCATGGACATATCCGGATGATGGGTGCCGTACAACCCTTTATCAGTGGAGCCATCTCCAAAACCATCAACCTCCCTAATGAAGCCTCTGTTGAAGAGATCGCTGATTGCTATATGCTTAGCTGGAAGCTGGGATTGAAGGCGAATGCTCTTTACCGTGACGGATCCAAAATGAGCCAGCCACTGAGCAATAAAAGCGATAAAAAGAAAAAGTCTGAAGATGGTAAAGAAGAAGAAGCTGCAGCAGCAGAAATACCTGTGATGGCAGAAACTTCCAATATCATCGATATGAGCAAGCTCACCGTTACTGAATTGCTGGAGGAAGTTCAGAAGCGTGTTCAATCTTCGCCTGATACCAAACTGAAGCGCGAACTCGCCCATATTGTTGAAAGAAGAACATTGCCAGCCAAACGCCGTGGTTATACCCAGAAGGCAAAGATCAATGGCCAGGCTTTATTTGTACGTACAGGAGAATATGGGGATGGAACCCTTGGTGAAATCTTTATTGATATGGCCAAGGAAGGCGCAACAATGCGTAGTATGCTGAACTGTTTTGCCATTGCGGTATCAATAGGCTTACAATATGGTGTACCGCTGGAGGAATTTGTGGAGAAGTTTGTATTCACCCGATTTGAGCCGGCAGGAATGGTGGATCATCCGAATATCAAGAGTGCGACCTCTATCGTGGATTTCATTTTCCGATCCCTTGCATATGAGTACCTCGATAGAACCGATCTTGTACATGTTCTGGATAAGCCTGAGGTAATGAATACCGGAACAAATAGCTGGGACGAGCCAGTTGTTGAGCAGGAGCTTGAAAAAAAAACACCTGAACTAAGCGATGTAAGGATAGTAGCATCTGCCCAGCCCCGACCCACAGTTGAGTCGCCCAGGCCAACAGAGCCGGTAAAGGCTGTTAAGGCGCTAAAAGTGGAGGGAAGCAATGCCTTTGACGCTATGAGTAAGGCAAATAAATCAATGCAAAGTGATGCACCCGCCTGTAATGTTTGTGGTCACCTGACCATCAGGAGCGGTACATGTTACAAATGCCTCAACTGTGGTAACAGCCTGGGTTGCAGCTAAGAAATAAACATGGACGGTTTTTTTAATAAAACCACGGCCCCGGTCATCTGGCTGGGGCCTTTTCTTATCCTGATAGTATACGTTTTCAGGAATTCTGGCGTTATACTTGTTACAGACCCGTTTGAAATCCGTACCGTCACCTAAATTCAAGTCTATGCAAAAACTATTGGCTGTTATTGTGCTGGCTATGTTGTTTGCATCCTGCAGAGCTGTATCACCTTCTGAGGCAGCCAGCTCAAAATTCAGGTATTGCAGACCCATTCGCTAGCCTGATTGGTTAAATGAATTGACAATTCCTCCCGATTCCGAAAGGATCGGGATGTTTTGTTTTAAGGCATTTACTACTTTGCAGGCTAAATTGCCGCAATGAATCGCTGTTTTGCCCTTTTTGCTTTGATGCTTATCTGCTCACTTGGTTTCTCCCAGGAAAAGAAAGGAATTCTGTCTGGTCCGATGTTAGGACAGGTGGAACTTCGTACTGCCCGAATCTGGCTGGAAGCGGGTGAAGATGTAAATAGTGTTGCCATCCGATACTGGAAACAGGGTGATAAGACGGATGTGCGAACAAAATCCGTTACCGGTCAGGTAAATGGGGATTTCAAGCCCTTGCAGGTAGAGATCGGCGGGCTGGAGCCTGATACGAGATATGATTACACTATCCTTTATAATGGAGCAGAATCAGGGAAAGGAGGCAGTTTCAGGACAAAGGAACTATGGCAGTGGCGAAAACCAGCCCCCGATGTTCATTTCCTTGCGGGTTCATGTACTTATTTCAATGAGCCAAAATATGACAGACCGGGGAAACCATATGGACAGGATTCCAGCATATTCAAAACGATGGCAGGAGAACAGGCTGATTTCATGCTCTGGCTGGGTGATAACTGGTATACACGTGAAGTAGATTATTCAAGTGAATGGGGACTTTGGTACCGGGCCAGCCGAGATCGCAGTCATGAAATCCTACAACCATTCCTTAAGGCAATGCCTCATTATGCGATCTGGGATGACCATGATTTTGGTCCCAATGATATGGGTGCAAGCTTTATTTACAATAATCTAAGTCGCGAGATCTTCAAAAACTACTGGGCCAATCCCACTTATGGAAACGGAGAGAAAGGAATCTATACCATGGTTTCCTACAGCGATGTAGACCTGTTTTTACTCGATGATCGCAGTTGGAGAAGTGAGGACAGAACCCCCGCTACCGTAAACGGCCAACCGAATAGTGAAAAAACCATGTTAGGCAGAGAACAGCTTAACTGGCTCAAGCAGGCTTTGCGATTTAGCCGGGCCAGTTTTAAGATCATTGTTGTGGGAAGCCAGGTGCTGAATCCGGCCTCGCCATACGATAAATTACTTGATTACCCCGCCGATTATAATGAGCTGATGGAATTCTTTGATAAAGAGAAGATAAATGGAGTTTTATTCATGACTGGCGACCGCCATCATTCAGAGATTATCCGAGTGAATCGCCAGGGTAATTATCCTCTTTATGATATTACGGTTTCCCCCCTCACATCCGGAACCCATGTATTCGGAAAAGAGGAACGCGACAATCCTTTCCGTATATTCGGACTAGACCAGAAACAGAACTACGGCAGGATCTCGGTTACGGGTAATCGTGGAGAACGGAAACTAGCAATCTCCTTCCGTGGTCTTAAAGGAGAAGAGCTTGGCAAATGGTCAGTTACCGAAAAGGAATTAAGGCAATCCAATCAATAAGACATGACGGTATCTTTTTCTTATGATAAAAAGCAGGTGATTCAGGCGCTGCGCTACCATTTTATGACACGCCCTGAAATCCGGATCCTTGTGATCCTCATAAACGTTTTCACCATTGCAGCTGCTTTGCTCCTTTACATGAAAAAGATCCATCCCTTTTCCTTCCTGATTTTTTCAACGCTGTGGCTGACCTTAATGCTGGTGGTTTGGATAATACTCCCCAACAGCATCTATAAACGATCTCATACATTCAGGGATTCTTTCTTCCTTTCATTCAATGAAGAGGAGGTAGTGTTACAAACAGAAAGAGGCAACCAAAGCTGGCCCTGGCAGAGGTTTAGCAAGTTTGTTGAAACACCCTATTTTTTTCATCTTTATTTCAATAACCGTTCATTTTTCCTTGTGCCCAAAGATGCATTTGATAATATCCCTGACCAGCAGGCAACCAGGGAACTGATCAGGAATAAGATCGGCAAGTCGGCCTGATGCCAATTTGTATCACAATTTCTTGGTAAGATGAGTGCAAAAAGGATGATATGGGGGCACAAGGAATTGTTTTGACAGGAGAAAACCTTAAATTGCCAGATTAAGATTTCTGATCACTTTATGGCTAAAGTAAGCTTCAACAACAAGAACAACTCGTTTTTTAATTCCCTGAAACTAAACGTTGACAATTATTTCAAAGAGAATAACATTCCGAAAACCGGCAACGCAAGTTTATATATTAAGACGCTTGTGCTGATACCTTCTGCCGTACTAATGTACCTCGCATTGGTTTTGTTCCCAACACTTCCTGAATATATATTGATTTCATTATGCATTTTGTTAGGCGCTGTTCTCGCAAGTATTGGATTCAATGTTATGCATGACGCCTGTCATGGTTGTTATTCTTCGAAAAAATGGGTGAATGACCTGCTTGGCTTGTCGTTGAACGGGCTTGGAGGAAATGCTTTTATCTGGAAATTCAAACACAATATCCTGCACCACACTTATACCAATGTGGATGGTATGGATGATGATATCGCAAAGAGTCCAATGATGCGTCAATGTCGCACTCAAAAATGGGTACCGGCACACCGCTTTCAGCATATTTATGTGCTCGGTGTATATGCAATTTCATCCTTTGCCTGGGTGTTTATGATGGACTTCAACAAATATCTTAAGCAGCGGGTTATTAATACGCCATTGCAGAAGATGAGCGTAGCTGATCATATTGTTTTCTGGCTGAGTAAATTACTCTATGCAATTTTTTATATTGCCATCCCCGTTTCGGTTTACGGTTGGGGTGCCTGGGCAATAGGATTTGCTACCATGCATGTTTTCCTGGGACTTACACTTGCCCTCGTTTTTCAATTAGCACATGTTGTTGAACATGCAGAATTTGAAATGGTATCGGGTGAACATACTCAAATTGAAAATGCCTGGGCCGAACACCAGGTACGCTCAACTGCAAATTTTGCTCCCCGTAACCGGTTCATCAATTGGTATGTGGGGGGATTGAATTACCAGGTAGAGCATCATCTTTTTCCCCGTATCAGTCATGTTCATTATCAAGCCATAAGCCCGATTGTTGAGAAGACATGTAAGGAATATGGCCTTCCCTATAATAGTTATCCAACTATGACTGCTTCACTGATGTCACATTTCAGGATGATGAAAGCCCTTGGGGAGAAACCATAAGAAGATCTATCTGGGTTTGTATTTTGCGCCATCAAGTATCTCCCGTGGAGTTTTTTTCATCAATTCAGCCGGAGTGGTAGCTGGATTTTTTTCGATATAACTTTCAACTATCCTCTTTCCGATCCATTGACCAACATTTCCAGGTGCTGCAGGAGGGAAACCCTGAATTCCCGGCGCATCTCCAATATACATCTGTATAATTCCAGGTTCCATTGAATAAAGATGATCATTTTGTAAAATAAGGTTCCATACCACACCCTCATTGTCTTTAACCCATTCAACCTGATTAGCAGTAAATCCTGTCTTGATGCTGTCTGCAGTTTCTGGAAGGAGTTTGTCCTGCAACCACCAGTATTTACCTTTCTCAACCATTTGTTCTACCAGTGGAAAACCCTGGCTTTTGTCGGGGTACAAATCTTCTATAACTGCTTTAATAGTATTGGTAACGATGTATTGTTTTTCAAACCGGCGCGATATATAAGCAGGAAATATTTCCTGACCCATAGTTGAAGTGTAGAATGGAAAATCTTTGCCGGCATACAACTGTAGTCCGATAGCGATTGCATTTTGCGTGATTGCCACACCAGGAGCATCAAAGGGCCCCAGATAACTGATGAATTTCGGAACCTGATAATCTGGAAAATAATATTTGACATACCTGAACGCCTCATTTAGTTCCTCTTCCGTTTCACCCATGTTTGTGAATTCATTTTTAATAGATTTATAAACCCCATGGTAGGATGTAAAGAAAAGCCTGTTTGCAACCGGCCATAAGGCATTGGAATCGACCATGGGCCCTGCTCCAAGGATATTCTGAGTGAAATCATTAATGAATAGGGGGTATTTGGATGCAAGCCCCTTCATACCTGCTTCCAGGGAATTAGAATCAAGGGCAAAATAATCTTTATCGAATCTTTCTATTTTGGTGTTGACTTTGATGCCGGATACATCCGGGGTCCTGGAACCCGCTCCACCACAGGAATACAGGAATAATGTGATTATGAAAATTATGCTGCTGTATTTCATGCGCAAGAAACGTTTGATAAGTAGTTTTGTTGTGTAAATTTAATAGATGAGAATCGCACTGGCACAACAGAATTATCATATCGGAAATTTCTCCGCTAATACAGAGAAGATCATTAATGCAATTAATAAGGCAGAGAGGGAGGGTGCTGACCTTGTTGTATTTTCAGAACTCAGTATCTGTGGATATCCGCCCCGCGACTTCCTTGAGTTCGAAGACTTTATCAATAAATGTAATTCTGCCATAGAAGATATAAAACCCCACACTAAAAATATTGGTGTGATCATTGGTTCGCCAGCCATCAATCCGGTTAGGGAGGGAAAGGATCTCTTTAATGCGGCATGGCTTATTCATGAAGCCGAGGTAAAGGGAGTGGCACATAAGACCTGCCTTCCAACCTATGATGTATTTGATGAGTACCGCTATTTTGAACCTGGTTATGAGTGGAATGTTATTCCCTTTAAGGGCAGACGAATAGCATTGACTATTTGTGAAGATATCTGGGCATTGAGTGAAAATCCATTATACCGGATTTCTCCCATGGACCAGCTAATGCCACAGCATCCCGACCTGATGATCAATATATCTGCATCTCCTTTTGATTATGATCATGATGAAGACAGAAAGGAAGTAGTTAGGGCAAATGTCCTTAAATACAAGATGCCGATGGTTTATTGTAATTGTGTGGGATCGCAAACAGAGATAGTATTTGACGGTGGCAGCCTGGTATACGATGCATCCGGAGAACTGATCAGGGAGATGAAATATTTTGAAGAAGATTTTGCTGTGATTGATATAACAAAGTCAGCACCCCGGGCCGAAGGCACCGAGAAATCAATGAGAAAGCTTGATAAGGAGATGCGTGTTTCAAAGGTTAATGATTTCACGAAGATCATTGATTATCTCTGTGATGAAAATAATATAAGGCAGATTTATACAGCGCTGGTGCTGGGCATCCGCGACTACTTCAGTAAGATGGGTTTCAGCAAAGCCATACTTGGAAGCAGCGGGGGCATTGACAGTGCGGTGACACTTGCGCTTGCCTGTGAGGCCCTCGGTGCAGAAAATGTTAGAGCAATTCTGATGCCTTCTCAATTCTCTACAGGGCATTCGGTAGACGATGCTGTAAAACTGAGCAAGAACCTCGGTAATCCATATGACATCATACCCATATCTCCTGTATTTGATGCTTTTATTGAATTGCTTAAACCAGTATTTAACGACCTGCCTTTCAGTGTTGCTGAGGAAAATATTCAAAGCAGAACAAGAGGTAACCTCGTGATGGCAATCTCAAATAAGTTTGGATATATTTTGCTTAATACTTCCAATAAGAGCGAACTGGCAACAGGTTATGGAACGCTTTATGGAGATATGGCTGGTGGACTCAGCGTGTTGGGGGATGTTTATAAAATGCAGGTATTTGCACTGGCAAAATACATCAATCGTGACAGGGAGATAATCCCGAATAATATTCTTGTAAAGCCTCCTTCAGCAGAGTTGAGACCAGGACAAATGGATAGCGATAGCCTTCCTCCTTATGAAATATTGGATAAAGTATTGTATCAATATATTGAAAGGAGAAATGGTCCGCAGGAGCTTATTGCTATGGGTATTGATGAAGCCCTCGTGAACCGGGTTTTGAAGATGGTCAATACCAATGAGTATAAGCGCAACCAGTTTTGTCCCATTATTCGGGTGAGTTCAAAAGCTTTTGGAGTAGGAAGACGAATGCCTATTGTAGGCAAGTATTTAAGTTAGTCAATAAAAATTTAGCCCCCGCATAGAAATGCAGGGGCTTGTTTATGAAATCAGCAGATAAAAAAAAGGTATGGCGATGCTATTATATTAATGCGTTAGTGTAACGTATAATCTCACTGCAAATCCTGAATCAGGATCTGTAGTATCCAGGAATATTTCCATCTTTGAACTACTCAGGCTCTTTATATTCATATCACCTGATAACACTGAACCAGGGTATGTGATGCTAAGTATTTTTTCATTGTCTTTGAACGACCAGCTAAAGGCGGATGTTTGCGGGTCGTTAGGGTCGCATTTGGCAGCACCTTCATTTGCTTCGCCATGACCATCAGTATGAAAGCTGTAAGTATTGTCTTTTTCGCAGGCCTCCAGTGAATAAGGCAGGTCTATAGTGCCATTCTTATCTAAATCAATCCCCACACTGGCGATCTTCCAGGCGCTTACCGTTAGAAGTTCAGTCCTTGATTTGGAAGGACCATCGTCGTTCTTGCTGCAGGAGAGCAGGGCAAAGGACATAATGCAGGCCAATAAAAGCAACGGGTTCCGTATGCTTTTGATCATAAGGGTGGATTTTGATACTAATAACATAAATTCAGAGGTTTTATTGTGATTAAAGATAAATATTACCACTGGCATCTGTTTTGCACATCTTGGCAGAGGAATTGCTTATTTAGAGTTCGTATTTTGCATAAATAAATTTCAGTTATGTTGCCTACTTCGGAAGACATCCGTCAATTAAATGAGAAAATCCAATACCAGGCAGTATTTATTGATCGCCTTCGGGATGAAGTGGCCAGGGTCATTGTTGGTCAGCAGCATATGTTAGACCGCCTGTTAATAGGACTGCTTAGCAATGGTCACGTTCTTCTGGAGGGTGTGCCAGGACTTGCTAAGACCCTAACCATTAAATCACTGGCACAGGCAGTGCATGCGCATTTCAGCAGGATCCAGTTCACCCCCGATCTTCTGCCCGCCGATGTGATCGGTACGATGATCTATCACCAGCAGAGGAATGAATTTGTTGTGAGGAAGGGTCCAATCTTCGCCAATTTCATCCTGGCCGATGAAATCAACCGGGCTCCTGCAAAAGTTCAGAGTGCGCTTCTGGAGGCAATGCAGGAAAGGCAGGTAACCATCGGCGATAGTACTTACCCCCTTGAGGAGCCATTCCTGGTGCTTGCTACACAGAACCCGCTGGAGCAGGAAGGAACATATCCATTACCCGAAGCACAGGTGGATCGATTCATTATGAAAGTAATCGTTGGTTATCCTACCAAGGCAGAGGAGCAAATGATTATCAGGCAGAATGTACAGGGTATGAAAACGCCCAAAGTTCAACAGGTAGTTACCGTTAACGAACTTCTTGAAGCAAGGGAATTGACCCGCAAGATATATATGGACGAAAAGATCGAGCAATATATCCTTGATATCGTTTTTGCAACAAGACAGCCTGATGAGTATGGCCTTTCCAGGTTAAAGCCACTGATATCATATGGCGGGTCGCCCCGTGCCAGTATAAACCTCGCACTTGCATCAAAAGCCTATGCATATTTGTCGAAGCGTGCTTTTGTGATACCTGATGATGTGAAGGCGATCTCGAAAGATGTATTGCGTCACCGAATTGGACTTACCTATGAAGCTGAGGCCGAAAATGTAGATGTTGAACAGATCATTGAGGATATATTGGGAGCAATACAAGTGCCGTGAGAGGTAAGAGGTAAGAGGTAAGATTTATGTTGACTACTACAGAAATATTAAAGAAGGTAAAGGAACTTGAGATCAAGAGCAAGCGACTGACGCGTCATCTTTTTACGGGTGAGTACCATAGTGCGTTTAAGGGTAGAGGTATGTCGTTCAAAGAAGTGAGAGAATATCATGCTGGTGATGATGTTCGCTTTATTGACTGGAATGTTTCTGCACGATTCAATACCACATTCAGTAAGCTGTTTGAGGAAGAGCGCGAACTCACGATGATGTTACTGGTTGATATCAGTGCCAGTTCTTTATTTGGAACAGTTCATGCAAGAAAAAAAGATCTGGTAACTGAAATTGGTGCCATACTCGCATTTTCAGCAATTAGTAATAATGACAAGGCAGGCGCTGTTCTTTTTAGTGATGGCATCGAAAAATATATCCCTCCAAAAAAAGGTCGAGATCATGGACTCTTCATTGTGCGTGAATTACTGACACTGGAGGGCAAGAAGAAGGGAACTGATATAGCTTCAGCACTTCGCTATTTCAACAACACAACAAGGCAGAAGTCGATCCTCTTTGTTTTGAGTGATTTTTTAGACCCGGGATTCTCAGATGCATTAAGGGTAGCCGGAAAGAAGCATGATGTTATTGGCATCAAAGTATATGATCCCATGGATGTTCAACTACCAGAGGTTGGGCTATTGGATGTTGAAGATGCGGAGACCGGCAAACTTGTGCGTATTGACAGTAATGATTATTTAGTAAGAAAATCCTACCAGGAAGAATTCTTCCGTCATACCGAATGGTGCAAGCAGGTATTCCTGCGTGCGGGATGTGATCTGCTTCATATATCTACTAAGGAAGATTATGTGAAAGTGCTGCAGAAATTCTTTATAGGAAGAAGTTAGAACAAGATGTTTAAAAAAGCTATTGCAACAATTGGATTCCTGTTACTGGTGATTGCCTGTATACCCTTGCAGGCACAGGATATTCGCGTGAAGGCATCTGTGAATAAAGATAGGATCCTCATAGGTGAACATATAGTGCTGCAGTTAGAAGCGGAGGTTCCTGCGGGTTCTGACCTGAAATGGTTCCGGACCGATTCCATTCCATCATTTGAATATGTTGACCGGGACCCTGTTGATACAACAAGCAGTGTATCTGGTAATCTCTACCGCCAGATGCTTATTATTACCTCCTTCGATTCCGGCAGCCTGGTAATTCCTAGAATGTCCCTAACGGTTAATAATAGTCGCTACCTTACCGATTCGATCAATATCGAAGTTGGCTATAGTCCGGTAGAAGCTAACCAACCCTATCACGACATCAAGGATATAATAGATGTACCCGAGGTAGAGCCCATGTACATAAATTATATAATTGCCGTGGCTACCATACTGGCAATTGCAGCCCTGATCTGGTATTTGCGGCGCCGTAAAACATCAAAGCAGGGAGATGCAGCCCCATCTGTTACCATCTCGCCCTTTGAAAAGGCCATGGCAGCGCTTTCCGCAATGAAGGGTTATGATCACCTTGATGCGCCCGGATTAAAAAATTATTATATCCGGATAAACGACATACTCCGCGATTATTTCCGTGAACGCAACCTTGTAAATTCTCCGGATAGTTCTAATGAAAAACTTGTTGTGGCCGTTAAGCAGAGATTGGATACGGAGACTGTTTATCGTCTTGCGCAATCGCTAAGGCTGGCTGATGCAGTTAAGTTTGCTAAGTATCTTCCTGATGGGCAGGAAACACATAAAGTGTATGATGATATACATTCAACTATCCGGATAGTGGAAGAATCTTACCTGCAGGAAGAGGCCTTAAAAAGACAGGAAGCCATTCGTCAGGAACAATTAAAACAAAATAAAAATTAGGATACTTGATAACAAGGTATTTCGATAGTATCAATTTTGCCTGGCCATGGATGTTATGGTTGCTCCTGCTATTGCCCTTACTTGTATTATGGTACTGGAAAAAGCAGGCCGATCGCCGTGCAGCAATGGTGGTATCATCTACAAGCGTATTGGAAAAAACACGTAGCGGATGGAAAAGAAAATTTTACCATCTCCCCTTTATTCTAAGACTATTGACCCTGGCTTGTATTATACTCGCATTGGCCAGGCCCCAAACACGGTTTGATGAGGAACAGGTAAGTGGTGAAGGGGTGGATATCATTCTTTGTATTGATGTAAGCGGAAGTATGCTGGCCCAGGATTTTTCGCCAAATCGCCTCGAAGCTGCCAAGCAGGTTGCTGCGGAGTTTGTTGACTCACGTAAAACCGACAGGGTGGGAGTGGTTATATTTTCTGGTGAAAGTTTTACTATTTGTCCAATTACCACAGATAAGGCAGTGCTTAAAAGCCAGATATATGGTATTCAAAGTGGACTACTTGAAGATGGAACAGCCATTGGATCGGGACTGGCTACAAGTTCTGACAGGTTGCGCACCAGCAAGGCAAAGAGCAAGGTGGTGATACTGCTTACTGATGGAGAGAACAATGGTGGACAGATACCGCCTGTAACTGCAAAAGAGATCGCAAAAAGACTTGGTATCAGGGTTTATACAATTGGTGTTGGAACAGACGGATATGCACCCATTCCAGTTCAGGCCGATGATGGCAGCGTTCAGATGCAAAGGGAGAAAGTGAATATTGATGAAAAGCTGCTTACACAGATAGCAAATGAAACAGGTGGCCGCTATTTCCGGGCCCAGGACAATGAAAGCCTTGAGCGAATTTATGAGGAAATTGACCAGCTTGAAAAATCAACGATAGAAGTTAGCGCCATGCGACGCTATACTGAGAAGTTCCTGCCACTGGCATTGGCGGCCATTGTATTCCTGTTTCTGGAATGGTTGCTCCGCCTTACGATCCTGCGTAAGTTTCCTTAAAGGGATTGAAGTACATTCGCAGAGAATTTTTATCATGAAGGCTAGAGTGTATAAGAGTACGGGATCCTGGTATATCCTCAAAGATGAGGCTGGCAATCAATATAATGGCCGCATCAAGGGCATTCTTAAGATCGATGGCATCACTTCCACCAATCCAATTGCAGTGGGCGACTGGGTGGATGTTGAGCATGAAAACGAAGGGGAGAAGACTGTGACTATTACGGCTATACATGACCGTGTAAATTATATTGCCCGGGTTTCACCTCACCGGAAAGTGCAGCATCATATCATTTCTTCCAATCTTGACCAGGCATTACTATTTGCTACTTTGCGGGAGCCCAGAACATCCCAGGGTTTTATCGATCGATTCCTGATCACCGCAGAGGCTTATCATATTCCGGCTATCATCGTATTCAATAAAGCCGATATATA
Organism: Flavihumibacter sp. ZG627; assembly: GCF_000814325.1. Classification (GTDB taxonomy): domain Bacteria; phylum Bacteroidota; class Bacteroidia; order Chitinophagales; family Chitinophagaceae; genus Flavihumibacter. The sequence goes on from NZ_JPHF01000013.1 coordinate 45,550, forward strand.
CCGCGATAAGGAAATGGAAAAGTATGCAGAACTCGAAGAGGTATATACTGCCGTTGGTTACAAGACGCTGCTCATCAGTGTAAAAGATAGAATTGGCACAGAAGAGCTGCGAAATTTGCTTCATAATAAAACAACCCTTATCAGCGGACATTCAGGGGTGGGTAAATCAACATTTATAAATGCCGTGTTTCCCGATATGGCACTCCGCACACAGGAAGTGAGTGGCTGGAGCGGTAAAGGCCTTCATACTACAACATTCGCGGAAATGTTTGATATACCAGGAGGAGGTAGCATAATCGATACTCCCGGTATACGCGAATTGGGATTGGTTGGTATTGCCCGCCAGGAACTTTCTCACTATTTCCCGGAAATGCGAAAGCTTATAAATGATTGCCAGTTCAACAATTGCCTGCATATGAATGAGCCGGGCTGTGCGGTAAAGGAAGCAGTTAATAAAGGGGAAATCAGCATTGATCGCTATGTAAGTTATTGCACCATTCTTGATAGCATTGATGATAAGAATTACTGATAAAAAAACCTGTACCATTTAAGGTACAGGTCTCTGTTGTATGAAATCGTTATAGTTTATTTCTCCATTTTATTTTCCAATCCTGTATAGTTTTCCACCATCAGTAACTGCATAGAGTGCACCATCCTTACCCTGTGTAACATCCCTGAATCTTTCTCCCACACCAGGCAGAATTCTTTCTTCACCCACTACTTTATTATTTTCAATCACCAGGCGGGCAATATGCGTACTGCTGAGGCCACCAATGAAAAGATTATTCTTCCACTCCGGAATCGCATCACCTGTGTAGAAGGTCATACCGGCAGGAGAAAGAACAGGATCCCAATAATAAACTGGCTGTTCCATTCCTTCTTTTTGCTGGATCACATCACCGATGGAGCCACCAGAATATTCAATACCATAAGTTATAACTGGCCATCCATAATTTTTTCCTGGTTGGATAAGATTCAGTTCATCTCCACCCCTTGGTCCGAATTCGGCTTCCCAGAGATCACCGGTTACGGGATGGAAAGCCAGACTTTGAACATTCCGATGGCCATATGAATAAATCTCTGGCCTTGCGTTGGCATTATCGAGGAAAGGATTACCGGGAGCTGGTTTACCATCCGGCGTTATACGGATGATTTTTCCCAATCCTGATTTGAGGTCCTGCGCCTGCGGCCTGGTTTCTTTGTCGCTCCTCTCGCCTGTGCTAAAAATGATATTTCCCGTTTTATCAAAAAGGATACGCGATCCATAATGGAGGGTTCCTTTATATGCCGGCGCTGCACGATAAATTACGGTAGCGTTCTCAACCGTTTTTTCATCATCTGACAACCGGCCCTTGGCTACTGATGTAAGGGAGCCTCCCTCCGTATCTTCCGAAAAAGTCCAGAATATAGTTCTGTTTGTAGCAAATGATGGGTCAAGAACAAGTCCCAGTAATCCGCCTTGTCCCTTTGAGTTGACGGGGGGAAGACCTGTAATAGCCGGACTAATTTCGCCTGCGGTAGTGGCAATCCGCATGGTGCCACCTTTTTCATTGATCAGCAATCTTCCATCGGGAAGGCTGATTACTGCCCAGGGGCTTTTAAGTCCGCTTCCTATAACCTTGCCTTCATAGGCGGTTTTTGTTTTAACGCCCGCTATGCGTGTTTGCCCCGCAAAGGCAGGTTTGTAATTGGTATTGGGGGATTTTGTTTCCACCGGTGCCAGAATAGTATCACCTCCTGTGGTAACTGTAGGCGTGGTGGTACTGGTTTGAGAACTGCAGGCTGATGCTATCAGGGTTATACCCGAAGCGAGCATTAATGCTATCTTATTCATAATCACAATAATTGTTGACAATTGGTTACAGGTGTAAACTTAACAATTAATCAATATTGCTGTTCAGTAATTATGAGTCAGTGCAAAAGCAGTGCCCTGATAATGTACAACACAATAATTCAGGAAATATATTTCCTGGCAGTGTTTACCCAGAGTTTTGACTCCAGAAAACTTGCCACCTCGGCAACTGCCTTGTTTTCTTTGGCTATCGCTTTTTGAGCCTGTTTAGGGTAAAGGCAGATGCCTGTATAAATATTGTAGTGGAGACTAAGTGGATGACCTTTATAGCTGAAGTCCCAGATCAGGGAATCAAAGTCATCAAGTTTGTTGATGAACCTTATTTTTAATTCTTCTGCGAGCAGGTTGGCAACTTCGTAAAATCTTTTCAGTCCGCCATCTTCATCGATCACGGCTTCCGTGAAGCCGTCGTGAGTGTGGAGTACGGGGCACATATTGTAGGATTTAGGTAACGGTTTCATGCTGCGCAAGATCCATAGTGGATTCACCATGTGACCGGCACGGCTCCGAATCAGGCTTTGAACTTTTTTGCCTTTGGTACTTTCTCCCCACTCATCAAACGCTCGGCACCAACTGCTTTCCCATTGGCCGGGCACCCGGTTTTGGGCTTGAAAACACTGCAGGATGCCAGTCCCAGAACCAAAACAGCTGAAAGAAGGAATAAACCTGAACGGACAGATCTCATATCACTTTTATTTAATAACGTATGTGAAGTGAAAATAGTATGCCAGAATCTGTGCAGATTGTTAAACTCCTTCCTTTCCTTCAACCTGGTTGCGGAACCAGTCTGAATAACGTATATAATTGTTGGCGATACGGTCAATTTCGCCATGTATCAGGTCCTGTGAGATATCTTTCACTTTTTTGGCTGGAACTCCGGCGTAAATGCTACCGGCATCACAAATGGTTCCCTCTAATACCACGGCCCCTGCAGCAATAATAGTATTGCTATGAACAACCGCATTATCCATTACAATGGATCCCATTCCCACCAATACATTATCATGGATAGTGCAGCCATGTACAATAGCATTGTGACCAATAGAAACATTATTACCAATGATCGCTTTTGTTTTCTGGAATGTAGCGTGGATCACCGCACCGTCCTGCACATTAACCTTATTGCCCATGCGAATGCTGTTCACATCACCACGCACTACAGCGTTGAACCAGAAACTACATTGATGGCCTGTTACAACATCGCCCACAATAGTGGCATTGGGTGCAATGAAACAGTCGGAACCAAATTTGGGATAAACCCCTTCAACATGAAGTATTAAAGACATATGGGAGATTTAAGATTTAAGAGGTAAGAAGTAAGATTTAAGATCTACAAATATCATGATCTTTGCCTAATAGAATTATTATGAATCAGCGTGAGCTATTCCTGAAGCATGTAGCCCAAACATCACCTGCACCTATGGCATTGGAGATAGTTAAAGCAAAGGGGGTATTTTTGAAGGACAAGGCAGGTAAAAAATATTTAGACCTTATTTCCGGCATCAGCGTTTGCAATGTAGGGCATTGTCATCCGAAAGTTATAAAGGCCATACGCCGTCAGTCGGCCGATTATCTTCACCTGCTTGTATATGGAGAGTTGGTGGAATCACCCCAGGTTCAATATGCTAAACTACTGGCAGATAATCTGCCAACTTCACTCAATAGTATTTATTTCACCAATTCGGGGGCAGAAGCCACTGAGGGCGCTATGAAACTGGCCAAAAGAGTAACTGGCCGTACCAATATCATTTCCTTCAAAAATTCTTATCATGGTTCCACACAGGGTGCCTTGAGCGTGATGGGGGATGAATACTGGCGCAATGCATACCGTCCTTTGTTGCCGGGAATACAGCATCTTGTATATAATGATGTTTCCGTGATAGACCAGATCAATGAACAAACGGCCTGCGTTATCATGGAATCCATCCAGGCAGAGGCCGGCATCAATGCTCCATTGAATGCCTGGTTAACAGCAATCCGTAAACGCTGTTCAGAAACCGGTGCACTGCTTATCATGGATGAAATTCAAACCGGGTTCGGGCGCACAGGTAGGTTGTGGGGATTCCAGCATTTCGATATAGTACCAGATATCATTCTTTTGGGGAAGGCACTCGGCGGTGGAATGCCTTTAGGTGCTTTCGTGGCAGAAAAGTCGTTGATGGATACATTCACGCTGAACCCGGTACTTGGACATATCACCACATTCGGAGGGCATCCGGTTTGTTGTGCGGCGGGGATGGCAGCCATGAAGGTTTTGCTAAACGATGAACTGGTAGAAGAGGTTTATGATAAAGAGATATTGTTCCGTGAACTTCTGCATCATCCCCGGATAATAGAGGTAAGGTCTCGCGGCCTCCTGATGGCCTTGGTATTTGACAGCTTCGAAACAAATAAATGGGTAATCGATAAATGCCTCGAAAAAGGATTACTGACCGACTGGTTCCTGTTTGCACCCGATTGCCTGCGTATAGCACCTCCGCTGACTATATCAAAAAAACAGATCGCAAAAGCATGCAGTATTATTCTCTCTGTTTTGGATGAGATGGAAAACTGATCATTCCACCTCCACGATCACCTCCACTTCAACCGCAATATTATTGGGTAGTGAATTCATGCCAACAGATGATCGGGCATGTTTCCCTTTTTCACCAAAAATGGTCACCATGAAATCTGAATAACCATTCATTACTTTCGGCTGGTCATAAAACTCTCCGGCAGAATTCACCATCCCCAAAACTTTCACGATGCGTTTCACTTTACCAAGGTCACCGAGATAATCTTTTAACACCGCAATATGATTTATTGCCACAAGTTTTGCAGCATCATATCCCTGTTCTATACTTAGATCTTTGCCCAGTTTACCAGTGATCAAACTTTCATCATCCCTTGTCGGCCCTTTCCCTGCCAGGTATAGCAGCTTTCCTGTCTGTACAACATTCACATAATTACCTGCCGGCTTTTTGGGCGCCTGTAATATAACTCCCGCTTTTTTCAGATTTTCTTCCGGTGTTTGTGCTGATGAAATCAATGATGCGAACAGCAGAATTAATAAGACGATCTGTTTCATACCGAGTGTTTTAAAATGAGGCTCTTTTATTTTATTTCAAACCAATGGCCATATATAATAAAGACGCTAATGCGGCACCTATTACCGGACCGGTAATGGGTACCCATGCATATCGCCAGTCGCTGCTTCCTTTAACACCTATGGGTAATACTGCATGTGCTATTCGCGGACCAAGATCTCGTGCCGGATTAATTGCATAGCCGGTTGTGCCACCCAGTGAAAGTCCGATAGCCAGTACTACCAATGCCACTGGTAGCGCATCCAGTGCGCCCAGGCTATTTGTAGGAGATATAATAAGCAATACAAGAAAAAGGAAGATTGTTGTAGCTATGGTTTCTGAGATCAGATTATTTAAGGGGTGCCTTATGGCAGGGCCGGTGGAGAAGATCGCAAGTTTGGCACCCGTATCCTCCGTTATTTCGAAATGGTTCCGGTAAGATAGCCAAACCAGCACCGAGCCTGTGAATGCACCAGCAACCTGTGCGAGTACATAAAAAGGCACATCGCTCCAGCTGAATTTTCCCGTCATGGCAAGGCAAATGGAAACCGCGGGATTCAGGTGGGCACCGCTATATTTCGATACGGCAAACACCGCTGCGAATACCGCCATAGCCCAACCGAAAGTTATCACGATCCATCCTCCATTTTGTCCTTTTGATTTATTTAAAAGCACGTTCGCCACAACGCCATTACCGAAGGCTATGAGGATAGCTGTGCCAATGAATTCTGCCAGGTAAGGATGCATCATATTAGTTTGAATTGGTTGGTATCGGGTTTGGTAAATAATGGGTAGCTGTTTGATTGAATTGATGGATCTGATCTTCTATCCATGCATTGGAATAGCCATATTCAGCAGCCAGAATAGACGCCACCAAAGGCGCGGCTTCGATGGCTGCCTGTGCATCAAGCAAGAGGGCTCTTGTTCGCCTGCTGAGCGCATCTTCAACGGTCATGCACATTTCTTCCTGTGCAGCCCAGGCTATCTGCGCCTTCGTGTAAGGCAGATTTTCATGGATCTTTTCTGCCATCAGGGGCTGATCGTTTTCTATTGCACGGATCTTCTCCAGATCAGTACCGTAATAATAGGCAGGATCTGAATAATCTACCTTTGGGAGAGCCCCATGTATTGGAAGAAACTCCGTTTTGCAGGGCCTGTCCGGAATCATCTTTGCCTCAATGGCAACCTTCAATGCATCTTCCGCCATTTTTCGGTAGGTGGTCCATTTGCCTCCTGTAATACTGATAAGCCCGCTTTCACTTAACTCAATATAATGGTCGCGCGATAATGCCGCCGTATTTTCAGCATCCCCTTTTACAAGTGGCCTTAGTCCTGAAAATACAGATCTCACATCACTTAGTTTTGGCTCATGCTCGAGGTAATTACCAATATTGTCGAGGATGAAATTGATCTCCTCTTCTTTGGGAATCGGCTCAGCCGAAGGGGAGGGTACGGGTATATCAGTAGTACCGATGATCAGCTTATTATGCCATGGTACTGCAAATAATACCCTGCCGTCAGAAGTCTCGGGAATCAGGATTGCAGTATCACCCGGTAAGAAATGTTTATCAACTACAAGATGTGTTCCCTGGCTTAAGGACAGGACAGCTGATTTGGAAGCATCATCCGACTTTCGGAGTATATCTGTAAAAACACCGGTCGCATTTATGACAGTGCCTGCCATCAGCGTATATTCATCACCGTTCAGCTGGTCTGTAATTCTAATGCCTTCAATCTTGCCATCTTTTTTTATCAGTTGCCCGGCCTTCATATAGTTGATCAAAACGGCATTTTGTTCAACGGCGGTTTGTGCCATATTGATGGCCAGCCGGGCATCATCAAACTGTCCATCATGATAAAGAACACCACCTCTTAATCCTTCCTGGTCTAGTGTTGGTGCATGTTGCAAGGCTTCCTCGCGTGATAATATCACGGATGGACCAAGCCCCAGTTTACCTGCCATCCAATCATATATTTTTAAGCCTAGTCCATAGAAAGGACCTTCCCACCATTTATAATTGGGAATGAGAAATGACTGGTCCTTAACGAGGTGGGGAGCATTCTTATGCAGAAGTCCCCTTTCTTTAAGTGCTTCCAGTACCAGTTTTACATTGCCCTGCTGAAGATACCTGACGCCGCCGTGCACCAGTTTGGTTGATCTTGATGATGTGCCTTTCGCAAAATCATACTGCTCTACGAGAATTGTCTTATATCCTCTTGAAGCTGCATCAATGGCTATGCCCAATCCTGTTGCACCGCCACCAATTATGCATATATCCCATTGGGATACTGCTTTCATTTCACTGATCATTTTCGCACGAAGCATGGACAGAAATGTTTTTGTTTTATCGGATTCCTGTACCATCATCGGCCCATGCTATACTGGCACGAATGGCACGTTTCCATTGATTGATTCCCGCTTCCATTTCAGCAGCACTATGTTCAGGAATAAATGTTTTATCGGCTTTCCATTGCTGCTGTATATCGGCTACGCTTTCCCAGTAGCCTACCCCGAGACCGGCGAGATAGGCTGCTCCCAGCGCCGTTGTTTCATATACCTCCGGACGTACTACAGGAACCTGCAGGAGATCACATTGGAATTGCATAAGCAGGTTATTTATAGTGGCGCCACCATCCACTCGAAGCTCGCGGATAGGTAGTCCTGCATCTGACTCCATCGCCTTAAGCACGTCCATTGTCTGGTAGGCAATGCTTTCCAGGCAGGCCCTCGCTATATGGGCTTTACCTGTACCTCTTGTAAGGCCAAATACAGTTCCACGTGCATGCTGGTTCCAATGTGGAGCACCCAGTCCGGCAAAGGCCGGAACAATATATACCCCGTCACTATCTTTTACCCTTCCCGCAAGTTCTTCTATATCTGACGATGACCTGATCAGATGCAGTCCATCACGTAACCACTGTACCAATGCTCCAGCAATAAATATGCTTCCTTCCACGGCATATTCTACCCTGTTATTGATTTTCCATGCTACGGTGGTGAGAAGATTATTGGTTGACCTTACAATTTTTTCACCCGTATGCATAAGCATGAAGCATCCGGTGCCGTATGTATTCTTAACCATTCCAGGTTGAGTACACTGCTGTCCGAACAGGGCAGCCTGCTGGTCGCCGGCAATTCCTGCTAATGGGATATTGGCGTTTTTAACAACGGCCTCACTTACCGCATAGATCCTGCTGCTCTGTATAATTTCAGGTAAGACCGATGCGGGTATATCAAAGAGTTTTAGCAGTTCATCATCCCAGTCACAGGTATTGATGTTCATTAACATTGTTCTGGATGCATTTGAAACATCTGTGACGTGAACTTTTCCATTGGTAAGTTTCCAGGAAAGCCAACTGTCAATTGTGCCAAAGGCGAGTTCACCCTTAACCGCTTTTTCCCTGGCTCCGCTGATATTATCAAGTATCCATTTGAGTTTTGTAGCAGAAAAATAAGCGTCGAGAACAAGCCCTGTTTTTTCCTGAATCACCGGTTCAATTCCGTCTGCTTTTAACTGGTCACAGTAAGCAGCGGTTCTGCGGTCTTGCCAAACTATCGCATTATATATTGGTCTTGATGTAGCACGATCCCAAACTACTGTTGTCTCCCTTTGATTGGTTATGCCAAGAGCAGCAATATCACTGATGGTGAGGGATGCTTTTGCAATGATCTCCGCCAGTACAGAAAACTGTGATGCCCAGATCTCTTCTGCATCATGCTCAACCCATCCAGGCTGAGGGTATAGCTGCGTAAATTCTTTCTGTGCTACCTGGCAGATCATTCCATTCTTGTCAAAAAGAATGGCCCTGGAACTGGTAGTTCCCTGGTCGAGCGAGATGATAAACTTCTCCGGCATGCAAAAGTGTTTTGGCAGAATAAGATAAGCAAAAAACACATGAGAATATCAGAATGCGAGCCTGAAACTGCCAAAGATGCCAAAGCGGCTTACGGACTCAACAGGAAGCGGCCTTGGTAATACTCTCCAAACAAAGTCGACCCTGAATACCTTGAAGATATTATCTACACCAGTGCCTAACTCCATATAAACTTTACCATCAAGGTCCTTGAACTGGTTGTATGTATTGTTGAAGTTGAGCGCCTTATTTGCTTCGCTGATGCCTCCTGTAATAGCTTTCGCACTCCAGAATTGCCTGAACTTCAATTTCCGTGTGAGGGGTATATACCGGAATATCCCGTTGCCAAAATTATGCTCCACATTAAATCCCGCATACCGATCACTGATATATTCAAACCTCGCCATCAGGTTGAAAGCATATTTGTTGTAATAGTAGATCTCGTTGCCGGGCATAACATTCAATAGCATATAGGGAAGTGTGCCATTGGTCTTGCCTGCAAATACGTTATAGTACAGACTTCCATAAGGAGCTATCTTCATATAATCTGAAACACTTGCATAGAGCCTGTCATAGCTGTAATTGCTATTGAAAACATTAGGTAATCCCCTGGCATATTGTAATTCAAGAATAGGGAGGGCGCTTCCTAAACTGTAGCGGTTGAAATTTGTTTCAAAGAACTGCTCATTGTAGGCAAACCTTAGTCGTAAGCCCATTTCAAAATTATGAAGTGCCTGGCCCTTGCCACCATTATCGATGAATAATGATTTTGGCGGGAGATTCTGCAGTGGATCAAAATTTTTCTGTGTGGCAGTTATGGTTGCCGAAATGCCAGGTGTCCACTCCTTGAAGTATTCAAGCCTGGCTTCCTGGATCTGCATGAACTTGATGGGAATTCCCTGCTTTCGGATGGCCAGTGCAAAGATGTTGTCGGTGCTGATCTCATCATAATAAACCTGGCCATTATCAAGATCCTTGGTATAACTGGCATGGATATATGTACGCGGCGATCTGCTGAAAAGATATTTTCCTTCCAGCTTATATTTGAATTGCTGGTCGCCGAATCCATATGCCAGATAGCCATGCAGGAACAGGTCCTTATTGAATTTTGGATTTGTTCCCAGGTCAAAGCGCATCCTGAATCCTTCCCATGCATTGGCAGTAGCCCAGTTAAACCACGGACCTATCTCATAATTCCCAACATTCTTATAACCAGTGGCGAGGAAGTTGATAGTACTCACATATCTTTTAAAGAGTGGCATCTTCTGCAGGGTATCTATCATGGCATAAATTGCCTTCTCATTTTTACTGAGCTCTTCATGCCGCGAGCCGGCCCAGAAACTATCTGCTTTCTGTTGCGCACCCGGTAGGAAATGCACCTCACTCTGAACCTTATTACGGGCTATCGTATCTCTTATATATTGTTCATTTACGACGATGTCTTTATAGGTTGCGGTTTTACGGCCTATGACACCAAATCTTGTTTTTCCGATAGGGGCAATATCAGCAACAAACTTATCCTTCACCAGAAACCAGGTACTGTCATTGATCATTTTAAACTCCTGGATCAGGCTGAGCTTATCAATGAAATTAATATTGGCATCGCGACGAAGATGCAGGGTCATCTTCTGTATTGCCCAGGTTGGATCATGCACCCAGCAATCGCCTTCAAAAGTATTCTCCCCTTTACGCTTTGGACTAAATACCATATGTATCAGTCGTTGCCCGGCAACATATTGTGTATCGAGTACTTTGTAATTGTAATATGCATCGCCATTGTCGCTGATCGGACTAACAAATTCCTTATCAAATACGGGGATGAAATTATTATAGAAGTTGATGACCTGGTCTGTACCACCCAGGAACTTGCTCACACTTTCATTATTAACGCCCTTGGTATTTACCGCCTTTATCCATTCACGTGTACGACGAGGTGATTTCTGGTAGTAGTATTCTGATAAGGTTTCAGTAAGATAAACGGGTAGAAAGGGTTGACCCTCTGAAGTATCAATATTATCAAGAATGAAACCGAATGGACGGAGCGGACCAAAGTCCTTCATCTTGTCTTTGTTGATGCGGTTTATATCCAGCTCCAGTTTGTTATATAATTCGTAGGCAAAAGAATTGAAACGATAGCGGTCATTCATTGGCTTTCGCTTCACGATCCTCTTCCACATCAGGTATCCACGGTCTATCTTTCTCTTCACAACCACCTCAGTGGTGAACTTACCCCTTTCCATATTCACGATAAGCTCAATGGAATTTTCATCTCCCTTTGAAAGGGAGCGGGCGATCTCCGGACTTATGCCGATCCGCACATCCTGGTATCCTACATATGTAATTTCAAGGCTATCGACAGGCCACTCATCAAATCGGAAAATAAAACTGCCTGCAGAGTCAGTCAACCGCCCTTGTTGAGACCGGATGAATTTCAATGAGGCGAAAGGGATGCGTTCATCGCTCAATTTATCCTTTACATATCCCCGAATGGTTTTGGTTTGCGCATTGGCGAATAAGGTTATCAGCAAAGTAAGCAGCACCCCAAATACACGGCGGCTTTTGGGACTAAAATTCATAGAAATGCAAAAATAATATAAGTTGGATAACGTAAATATTACTTTAACAGTTGTGTTAAGGCAGAATATTTTGAAGATTCAATTAGTTTCTATTACTTTGATTTTCAAAGTGCTTTTATGAATAGTACTCACAGTGGCATTGAAACCCTAGAGGATATACGCAAAATAATGGAGAGGAGCAGCCGCTTCATCAGCCTCAGCGGCTGGAGTGGAATTGCTGCCGGACTCTGCGCTATAATTGGCGCCTGGCTTGGATATGGGGCAATGGGCGACTATCATTCAAATGCGAATAGGGAAGTTGCCCAATGTGTTGAATGCCTTCGCAATAATCTTGTCTGGATCGCTGCCGTCGTTTTTGCTGCCGCGGTTTTCGCGGCATTTATTTTTACCTATATCCGTAGTAAGCGGGATGGTGTTGCCATTTGGGGCAACTCCGCCAGGAAACTTCTTTGGAGCACATTGGTTCCCATGGCAGTAGGTGGAGCATTTATCCTGCGATTGATACAACTGGAAGAGTATCAACTTGTGGCTTCTGCATCCCTTTTATTCTATGGTCTCGGCTTGCTTAATGGAAGTAAGTATACCCTTGGAGAGATCCGTTTCCTTGGCTATGCACAATTATTGACAGGCATCATCTGCCTCTGGTTTACGGAGTATGCAATCATCTTCTGGGTAATCGGATTTGGACTGTTACACATCATTTATGGTATCGCAATGTGGTGGAAATACGAAAGGAATAAGTAAGGATAATGAAGAATCCTATTGAGCATCTGAATAAAATTTTTGACAGTCGTATAAGGCTGGGTATCATGAGTTCACTCATGGTGAATGATTCCGTGAATTTCAACGAGCTGAAAGAACTGATCGAAGTGACCGATGGTAACCTTGCCACCCATCTCAAAACTCTGGAAGAGAACGCCTATATTAAAGTGCAGAAGGGATTTATAGGTAGAAAGACCAATACCATGTACAGTGTAACAAAAGCGGGCGAAAAGGCTTTTAAACTTCACCTTGACGCCCTTGAGAAAATGATCAAATCTATTGGTTAATTCTAGAAGTCTACCCCCAGTGCGAAATGAAAGATCGGTTTCCCTTTAAAGATGCCATTCATCTCCCATCCGGTATCAAGCCTCATAAAATATCCAAGTAAGGTACTCCTTGCACCAAAGCCATAACCGCCTACAAAAGGTCCGATACCACCAGCCTTGATACGCACAGAAATGGGATCTGTTGGATTATCGCGGTAGATCCTGTCGGGTCGCTTGATGCCATTATAGGAACCATTCCATGCAGACCCCAGATCAATGAATTGTACCAACTGGAAATTACGCAGGAAAGCATTGTTAATAGGACGCTTCAGCAAAGTAGTGAACACAGGGAACCTGAACTCACTGTTAAGCACAACCGCATTATTACCATTGGCTATATTCTGTTTAAAGCCTCTCATATTAACGGCAAGTGCCTGGAATGCATAAGTGGGATCCTGTGGCAATTCATCTGTATTGGCCTTTGGAAACAACCATCCATCCTGTCCACCCAGGTAATACAATATTTTGCGATTACCCCAGGAGAAATCTCCCGCTGCTCTACCTGCCCAGATGAAGTTCTGGAAGATAGGGTAGTAGTAACGTGCATCAAAACCAACATTAAATGTATTGCGTCCATCTGATGTTGCAAGTTTGCTGATCTGCATATTGAAATCTCCATATACCTTGTAACGAAGCCCGTTCCAGATATTGGTGGCCTTCTCAACAGCATTATCATGTACATATTCAAGACGCACCAGTCCATAGGTCCTTTTGCTATCAGGTACACCCACCGTTTGCGGTAGTTCAACTATTGATTTGGTAACTACCTTGTCTAAACGAACGCCGGTATTCAGTCGAATACTCCTTACCCTGTCGAGCGGATAACGCATCCCTAATTGGTAAAGGTTTGTAAAGAGCTTGGCCGGCACAGCAAGTGTTGTGTTCTGGAAAGGCGTTGAACCCACATCCGTACGGCGATAATACATGGCCGAATAATCCACCCGCTTCTTCAGGTAATCAAATCTTGCCATATACTCCGAACCAGAATTGAATAACGATTGTGAGCCGGGTATAAATATATTGGGATCACCAACCTGTACGGGAATTCCCTGTCCGGCTGTATTGATCAAAGGTGACCTCAGCATTCCTGTGAAACGAATATCTTCCATGAGGTCATAAACGGTGACCTTGAACATTCCATTGAAGCCATTATTGGAACTGTTGGTTACAGGCAAAGAACCTGTATAGGGCTCATACCTTGTTACCAGCACATCATTATTAAAGAGCGAACCTGTTACCTGGTCTACCGAAAACTTCAGCCGGTACTGGAACCGGCCTGCTTTCTTAAGTATAGATGGCTGCTGTTCTTCTGCTTCAAGCGCAGCACGGGCAGCAGCACTGGTATCAACCGGCTCATTATCAAATTCAGTATCGAAGATTACCTTATTAGATGTGTCAGCAACTTCAGGTTGTTGGAATTGCAATGCATTACCTGCCGCAAGCCTGGCCTCGTCAATTGTTCGGCGACGAAAATCTGTTGGCCTCGGGTTGATATTACGCTTGCGTAAAGTGTTCTCATCAACCTTCAGCTTGTAAAGGAATTTCAACTCTCCTTCCTGGCGTACTTCACTTACCTGGTCCATATCACCGGCCGATTTTGTTTCCACTAAACCACTCTGGTAATTGGTGATCGGGAATACATAGGCCGAATCATTGGTGATGGAAAGCGTGAATATGGTATCGGGTTCCACCTTGTCATAGAACTTCAGCAATGAATCTATATCGCGGTATTCAGGATTGCGAAGTACATCATCTCCGATGCGGTAAATAGTATCAACACCAACCCTTTCCGTTGAAAAGAATCCTGCAAAACGGTTATTGATTCCATTCTCATCTGCAACAAATGTGAAGTGGGATGTATTGTATTGTGTGGGATATCTAGCATTGCCATATTTCAGGTTGCTCATTTGCGAGATCTGCTTGAATTCAGACTTGTTGAAATTATCGATCAGGAAAATATTATACCGGTAGTTGGATGGCAATACTGTATCTGTACTTACCGCATTTACCGATGGCCTGTTGGATGAATAGAGTATACCAGCCTTATTGGGAAATGCCACGAAGGATGGATCAAGATCATCATAAATATCATTGGTGATCTGCTCTGCACGTTCACGGTCGATCTTGAATGTATAGATATCTGACTGACCGTTCTTCACAGCACTCATCAACAGGGTGTTATCGTCTGTCATGTATTTCACATCCTGTATCTGTTCAAAATCAAGCACCAGTTTATCGGCCTTGATCCTTGAATAGATATCATAAGTGAACATCCTGAGCTTCCCTTCAAAACTATATACAACAAGAAGTTTATTCCCTTTTCCATTCCATGCAAGCAGTGGCAGGTGCGGATCCTGGCGGGCTTCAAGGTTTCTCACTCCATTGCGGAGCAGCACTTTCTTAGTTGTATAATCTTCATAATAGATCACACATTGCTGCCCTTTCTTGTATTCAACAACGGCATAGCTCTGGCTGCGCGGGGCGGGATTGGGAGTGAAGTTGTAGAAATCAGTATTCTTGTCTATCTCTTCCACAACAGACATAGATCCCTTCGGATTATTACGCCTGCCCCTGATATCCTTTGAATATTTCGACTCGTTATAGGTCATTACTTCATTGAGCAATGCCTTGAATTTCATCTTGGCGATACGGTTCGAAGCACCATTCAGATTGCGGTATAATCTTGCGAGGTAGAGGAAGTATTTGGTGTTCTCTTTTTTATAAACTTCTTCTATATATCGCCAAAAACTATGCCCGGCAAGGTTGGGCTGGTCATAGGCAAACTGGTAAAAGTTGCGATACTTTCCTGATAGCATGGCTGATTTCAACTGGTCATCAAGTTCGGTACTCCAGTTTTCCGCTGCATAGGAAACGAAACCATCGGTAAGCCACTTTGGCAGATCAAGCAGGGCCTGGTTTGCTGCAAATTCACCAAGGTCATCTCCGAATAAAATATTGTCGAGCAACACACGGGCAATACCCTGGCGAACCTGTTTGCGTAAATGAAGATGATCGCTGTTATAGTAGATCACCATCTTATTATTCACCAGTTGGGTATTTCCTCCATTCACTGCCACGTCAGTCTTTAGACCGATATTTGTTTGCTGGAAGTCATTGAAGCTATTGTAGACAACAATATTGGTTCGTCGCTGGAGACCATATTCCATAAAGGTCTCCATCTCCGGAAGCTCTATCTCTGCGAGTTGAGCTACCGATTTAGCAATGGGCTCACCGTTCTGGCTATAATATGTATTGAAATTGTCAGTCTGGTAAAACTGCCATTTGAAATTTTTGTATTGAACCCTGTTTTTTCCAAATTCTACCGTGTTCACCTGGGAATATGCCAGGTTGAATGTATTCAGCAGGGAAAGGATGATGATCAGAGCAAAATTCTTCGGAAATTGCATACCCAATGATTGTGGTCTAAAATTATGGTTTTCAGGCTTATCCCCCTAATCCACTTAAAATAATAGAGCTATGTTAACAATACAGTCTTTTGTCTTTAGTCCCATTATGGAAAACACATATGTGCTCTATAATGAAACGGGTGAATGCATGATCATTGACCCCGGCTGTTACGACCAGCAGGAGGAGTCTGAACTTCGGTCATTCATCACCAAACATAAACTCACACCGAAACTTCTACTCAATACACATTGCCATCTCGATCATGTTTTCGGCAACCATTTTGTTCACCACGCCTGGAAACTGGAACTCCACCTTCATCCCGCAGAAAAAATCGTGCTGGATTATGCGCCGGAAGCGGGTAGTCGATGGAATCTGCCTTTCCGCAATTATGATGGTCCCCTTCATTTTATTAAAGGGGGGGAAATGATTTCCCTTGGTGCCAACCAGCTTTCGATTTTGGAAGCACCCGGGCATTCACCCGGACATATATGCTTTTATTCATCGTCACAGCAATTTATCATTGGCGGCGATGTCCTTTTCCGAAGGAGCATTGGCCGTACCGATCTTCCCGGGGGTAACCACCAGCAATTATTGAACAGTATACGTACGCAATTGTTCACCCTTCCGGATGCGGTGAAAGTATATCCCGGTCATGGAGAACCGACAACTATAGGAGAGGAGAAACGTAGGAACCCGTTTTTGACCTGAAAATCATTTACGATCACCCAATCACTCTTCCTGCCCATTGACCAAATGCGCCAAAGGAGGCTAATTCTTTTTTTTCTACTCTTGCCACAAACAGCAGGAAAGCCAGTAGTAAAATACTTCCTGTCAGTATGCTAAACCATAACGGGTTGTAGAAATACAGGATGCCGCGGTGAACCAGCAATATGATCGTTACCAGCGCCAGGTAAGAAACCAGTTTTTTGGTGGCATAGGGTACTGGGTAAAATTTTTGTCCCGATACATAGCTGGCCACCATCATCAGCAGGTAACAGCTGAAAGTAGCAAGTGCTGCGCCAAGGTATTGGAGTTTAGGAATAAGAATGATATTGAGAATAATAGTAAGGATGGCTCCGCCAATTGTTATATATGCGCCATATAAATTCTTGCCGGTGAGTTTGTACCAGATGCTTAAATTATAATATATGCCCAGGAATATATTACCCATCGCAAGAATGGGAACGATATACATGGCTTCGCCCCATGCTTCCGATTTCAGGGTTATGATCCATTTGAGCAGGTCGAGGTAAAGACCTATCATCAGGAACATAAAGCAGCAGGCGATCACGAAGAATTTCATCACCCGGGCATAGGATCTCTGTGCGCCTTCCTGCTTGCTCTGGTTAAAGAAAAAGGGCTCTGCCGCCATGCGGAAGGCCTGTATCATTATAGTAACAAGAACTGCAAGCCTGTATATATTGGCGAAAATACCTAACTGGTGCTTAGCTTCTTCAGCCGGAAGATCCACCACATGCTGGTATACCAGCCTGCTCAGCATGTCATTGATCATACCACCCAATCCAACGATGATGAGTGGGTAACTATATTTCATTACTTCTTTCCAGAGGGCGGTATCAAATTCCCACCGAACCGAACGTAGTTCAGGGATAAGCAACAGGAATGTGGCGATACTTCCCAACAAATTACCGATCAGGTACCAGCCAATACCAATATCGAGATTGAGGATAAGTCGCACCGGACTTTCCGGATTCTGTTCTACATAACCGGGCAGGAAACCGAGGAAGAAGAAGACGATTAGCAAATTCACGATGATACCTGCCACCCTTACAAAGGCATAACGTCTTGGCCGGCTTTCCTGCCGCAGCCTGGCAAATGGCAGGGTAGCCAGGGTGTCAAAAAGGATGATACCGCACATCAGGGTAATATATTCAGGATGCTCTGTAAGGCTTGCCGCTTCTGCCAGTACGCCCCTGTTCAGCCATAGCGCCAGGGTGAAGATGATGGTTGTAACGAACAGTGAAACAGATAATGTGTTATACAGATGTTGCTTGTCCTTTTCCTGTGAGAATCGGAAATAAGCAGTTTCCATTCCATAGGTGAAAAGCACATTCAGGAAAGGGATGATGGCATATACCTGGGTTATATCAGCTGTTTTTGCCGGTTGCAAAAAAAGAAAGGGCAGGGCCATATTCATCAGGTAGCCGAGGAAGCGGCTAACTATGGTGGGTACTCCATACCAGAGGGTTTGACCAGCCAGTTTTTTTATCTCACTCAAACTAATTCCGGGTTTTGGCAAAAATAGTCGGAATTATGGTCTGCGTTCCTATTTTGTACCTTTGTTCTCCAACCGTATAAATCTTTGTTTATGAAAAGAATATTTACACTGGCTGTTGTTTTTCTTATGGCCATGTTCACCTATGCCCAACCGGTAGCCATGGATGGTATTGCCGAATACCAGAAAAAGAAAATGCCTGCTGCAGTAATTGAGTTGCCTTATTCTGCCGAGATCGTAGAGAAAGCTATTGAAGATAATTTCGCCCAGAAAGGTTTTAAAGGTGCAAAGATGAAAGATTACACCTTATATCGAAAGGTAACCATGGGGCCGGAGAATAATCTCTATGATGTGTATGTTAAAGCAGAGCGTAGAAGCAGAAAGGAAAAAGAAGCTTCCATCGTTTATATGGTAATGGCCCGATCAAATGAATTACTTAGTTCGCGTACACCTGATGACCGGCATGGCATAGCAGATGGAAAGCAATATCTTAATGAGTTTACCCCTTATCTGGATGCTTACAACCTTAAATTGGAGATCATAGCCCAGGATGAGCAGATAAAGAAGATTGAAAAAAAACATGAAGGTCTTCTTCGCGATGGAGAAAATCTCCGCAAACGTAAACAGAAACTGGAAGAAGAGATCCTTGAAAATGAGAACGCAGTAAAAAAGCAGATACTTGATCTTGGTAAGATGAGGGAGGCCCTGGAAGCACTTAAGGGCAGACAGGGTCAATAATCCAGCATCATCTTTCTGGTTCAACCAATGATGGATTATTTATAAAAGCTTCATCGGTCAATGTTTTTAGAAACTCCACCAATAATCCCCTTTCCACTTCGGTGAGGGGAATTTTATTTTTTAGTAAAGGATCGGTGGTAACTCCATTTATTATGCCACTGTTATAATGTTCGAGTACATGGCTGAGATCGGTGAATCGCCCATCATGCATGTAAGGGAAGCTGACAGCTATATTCCGCAGACTCGGAACCTTAAATTTTAGTGAGTCAGAACTGCTACCGGTAATGCGCATACGACCATGATCATTGAGGTCGGGATTAACGGGCAATCCATTATTCCTGAATTGCAGATCGGTGAACAATGGTTCCTTGTGACAGCTATTGCAGTTTTGTTTAAAGATCTCATATCCCGCCGCCTGGTTCACATCAAACTGGTCTTTGGATTGTTTCACCCTGTCATATTTTGATTGGGATGATACCAGCATGAGCATGTATTGCGATAAGGCTTTCGTCATCATCTCTGTGCTGATCTCCTCTTTTCCGAAAACATTTCTGAAAGCAGCCTTATACGCTGGGTCGGCATTGAGTTTGGAGAGCACACCCGGAATTGTCTCAGCCATCTCATTTGCTGCGGTTATATGTGCCGGTGGTTGTTCATCAAGATTGGCTATCCCACCATCATGCTGCATCTCACGATGCCATGCCAGATTAAACAATGGCGGTGCATTGCGAAGTGTATGCTGGTCATCGAATCCATGGCTAAGGTCATGGTCGTAAGTTCCAAAGGCAGCAATAGGCTGATGGCAACTGGCACAGGGAAAATTTCCATCCTTTGAGAGTCGCCCATCAAAGAAGAGCTTCCTCCCTAATTCAAAACCCTTCCGCGTTAAAGGGTTTGCACTGAAATTGTATTGGGTCTGCGGCCAGCCTTCCGGCAGCGGAAATTGCATTGGTTCCGGCGATGATGGATCACCGTTATTACGGTTACAGGAAAGGTTGGTGGCTGTTATTAATATCGCTCCCAGTATGGATAATATGTAAATGGTCTTTCGCATCAGTTCACACTGAGATAGCTAACGCTGAACATGTTCTTATAATTGCCGGAGATTGTCTTGTTTATTTCATGTTTACGCAGGGTATCCCTATTTTCGACGAAACAAGCGGAAGTTACTGAAAAATGAAACTGGTCATACAACGGGTAAAACTGGCCTCGGTTAGCATCGGGGGGTCAGTTAAGTCCTCGATAGACGAAGGTTTGCTGGTATTTGTTGGCATTGAAGATGCTGATGCGGAAGACGATATCAAATGGCTCAGCACCAAACTCGTGCAGTTAAGAATTTTCAACGATGAGGCCGGCGTGATGAACTGCTCAGTTAAAGATACCGGTGGTGAGATCCTTATCATAAGCCAGTTCACCCTTCATGCCAGTACCCGCAAAGGAAACCGACCATCTTATATAAAGGCCAGTAAACCCGATATCGCCATCCCCCTTTACGAAACATTTGTGCGGCAGGTAGAAGCCGACTTAGGCAAGCCCGTGAAGACCGGTAGTTTCGGCGCCGATATGCAGGTTACCCTTGTAAATGATGGCCCGGTTACCATCCTTATTGATTCAAAAGCGAAGGAATGAACCCCAAAATATCTCCCATGCCTGATATAACAATCCGCGAATCACAGCAACTGGTGGACCAGTGGATCCGCACCGTTGGTGTGCGCTATTTCAGTGAACTCACCAACCTGGGTATCCTGATGGAGGAAGTAGGTGAGCTTTCCCGGCTCATGGTTCGGCAATACGGTGAGCAGTCGTTCAAGGAATCGGATAAGGGAAAGGAAATTGCCGATGAGATGGCCGATGTGCTCTGGGTGCTTATCTGTCTTGCCAACCAAACGGGGGTTGACCTCAGTTCAGCGCTTGAAAAGAACCTGGAGAAGAAGAATATGCGCGACCACGACCGCCACCGCAACAATGAAAAATTAGAGGGCTAATCCCGCCCCGCCTTCGCTTTGCCCTTTCCCCGCCCGCCCTTATCTTTGCGGACTTATGGCAAACGATAGCAACAAATTCCAGGCGATCATCTCCCATTGTAAGGAGTACGGATTCATATTCCCTTCCAGCGAAATCTATGATGGTCTCAGCGCCGTGTACGACTATGGCCAGTACGGCAGCGAGTTGAAGAAGAATATCCGCGATTATTGGTGGAAATGGATGACCCAGCTTCATGAGAATATTGTTGGTATTGATGCGGCCATCTTCATGCATCCCACCACCTGGAAAGCCAGTGGTCACGTTGATAATTTCAGTGACCCCATGATCGATAATAAAGACAGTAAGAAACGTTACCGCGTTGACCATCTCATTGAGGCACATGCGGAAACACTTCCTAAAGAAGAAGGGGAGGCCTTGCTGGCTAAGATGGACCAGTTTCTGGCTAAGGAAGATTTCGGCGGACTTAAATCATTCATTGAAGAAAATAAGATAAAGTGTTCTGTGAGCGGAACCTGCAACTGGACGGATGTTCGCCAGTTCAACCTGATGTTTTCAACCGAGTTTGGGGCTGTAAGTGGTGAGGGCGATGACAATATGGTTTACCTGCGTCCGGAAACCGCACAGGGCATTTTCGTGAACTTCCTCAACGTTCAGAAAACCGGCAGGATGAAGATCCCCTTTGGTATAGCCCAGGTGGGAAAGGCTTTCCGCAATGAGATCGTAGCCCGGCAGTTCATCTTCCGCATGAGGGAATTTGAGCAAATGGAAATGCAGTTCTTTATTCGTCCCGGCACACAAAAGCAGTGGTATGAATATTGGAAAGAAGAACGGATGAAATGGCACCTGAGCCTGGGTATCCCCGCCAGTCGCTATCGTTTTCATGACCATGTTAAACTGGCGCACTATGCCGATGCGGCCTGTGATATTGAATATGATTTCCCGATTGGATTCAAGGAAGTGGAAGGAATTCACTCCCGCACCGATTTTGATCTCAGGAATCACCAGGAATATAGCAAAAAGAAAATGCAGTATTTCGACAATGAAACTGACGAGGCAGGAAAACCATATGGTAACTATATTCCGTATGTAATTGAAACATCTATTGGACTTGATCGGACGGTGATGATGGTTTTGAGTGAAGCCTATGAAGAGCAGGACCTGAGCAGCCCTGAAAAGCAGGATAGCCGCGTGGTGCTGAAATTTCCGCCAAAACTGAGTCCGGTGAAACTGGCCATACTGCCGCTGATGAAAAAAGATGGCCTTCCGGAGATCGCCAGGCAACTAATGGATGAATGTAAAGCGTCTTTCAGGTGTTTTTATGAGGAAAAAGACACTATTGGTAAGCGTTACAGGAGGCAGGATGCCATCGGCACACCTTTCTGCGTAACCATAGACCACCAGTCAAAAGAGGATGGTACTGTAACTATCCGTCACCGTGACAGCATGTTACAGGAAAGAATTTCTATAAGGGATGTAAAAGAATTGGTAGAAAAATCTATTCAATAATTATTCTATATTATATATTTGTTTACACCCTGAACAACCCGTTCCCCATGGAACGGGTATATATATAAACGCATGCATATTACGCTACACCCTGGATTGATTGTTTTGGCCATGGCTGGATCTTTTATCTTCGGATTGATGATCAGGATGGTACAGGTTAACATCCTCAGGAAACAGGTACTGGAGCTGGAAAAGGAAAAGATGGATGATCATGCCGAGATCCTCCAGCTCCAGAAACAACTGGCCGATCTGCAAAACAAACCATCCAATCCATCCGTCTCAACCCCCGTTGTCCCTATTATGGATAAAGATTCCGGTCAGCCTGATGCAGGCAAGAACTACTGGGCCTCTCACTAAAATTCCCCGTATCGGGGCGGCCGGTGCAATATTCTTTTGAATGGTTCGTTTACCATTCAAACCAATTTCTATGATGTCTGCCAACATCAATATCGCCGTACTGCTTTGGGTCACAGCAGCCTTTGCCTTCGGGACCCTGATTGGATTCTCTTTCCGGAGCCGACAGATTTCAAAATCTAAGCGACGTATTCTTGAACTGGAAACCGAGATGGTTGACAACCATGCCGAGATCCTCCGGTTGCATAAATACCAGGCCGAAAAGAAAGCCAGTTCAGGTAAAGTGCCTGTAATCAGCATGCCGGTAGGAGAAGCATCTGCCACTCCTAAGGCCAAAGCCAAAGCATAAGCTTAGCCGTAGAGTTCTAAGTGGATGTCTTTTTTATCGTAACCGAACGCAAGGATGCGCCTTTTGGCCTCATCGATCATATTTTTCCAGCCACACAAATAAAACTTTGCCGGGTGCAGATGCATGCCGGCTTCCTGTTTCCTGGCATTGATGATCTCTTCATAAATAGCATGCACATAACCTGTGCGAACCAGATGTTCACCAGGTGTTTCCCTCGAAAAGGTTGGCAGGTATCTAAACGAACTCACTTTCTCCTCCAGCTCCCTCAACTCATCTCCATATAAAAGGTCTTCGATTTTCCGACACCCAAACAGCAGGTATATATTGTTGTGAGCGATATTGTTGATCAGGATATGGTGCACCATCGACCTGAATGGAGCAATGCCTGTTCCTGTGCATATAAAAAACAGATCCCTGTCTATTGTTTCCGGTAATACGAAAACACCCTGAGGCCCCCTGAGGCTTAACGCTGATCCTACCTTTACTTCTTTAAAAAGATATTCCGTTCCCAGCCCCCCTTCCAATTGAACAATGATCAGTTCGATCACATTGGTGCCATCGGGCCAGGAGGCAATGGAATAGCTTCGCCACCGTTTATTGCGTTGCTCATGAATAGGAAGATCAAGGGTCACAAATTGCCCGGGCTTATAATCAAAACGCGCTGTTTCCTGTATCTCTATCCAAAACCGCCTTGTACTGGGGGTCTCCTCTTCAATGCGTATTACTTTGCCTGTTTGCCATGCTGGAACCATTTCAGGGTTTTATAGGTGAATTTATTGCTTCACAAACTTCCGCACAAACTGCTGCTTGTAATCGCCGCTGCTGATGCTAAGCACGTATGCGCCTTTTGCCAACCTGCTTACATCAATCGTTCCATTCTGGTAGCCGGTCTCATTGCGGTAAACCAGCTGACCATTCAGGTTATGAACCATAATCACCAGCTTCCTTACTTCAAACATATTGCCGATGCGGAATTGCAGGCTGTTGGTGGTGATACCCGGCCATGAATACTGGATGAAATTCTTATCATTCCGCACCGGATCATCAACTCCCGTATTGGCGTTGGGAAGGAAATTGGCAGTTGGTATCTGCGTATAGTACATACCGTTACCATGGGTTCCCAGCAGGAGGGTATTGTCCTGTGGACGGTAAGCCAGTGAGTTCACCACTGCATAATTGAGGGTGGCACCGCCTTCGCGCTTCCAGTTAATGGGCTTGTTGGCATCAAGTGTATCCTTCACCCCAAATGAACTGTAAAGTCCAACCGAAGTTCCTACATAATAATCTGAATAGGCTTTGCCCGCAGCATCTTTCCTTGCTACAATGGCACAACTGCGTATAGAGGGCAGCGTTAGGTTGCCTTCTATCAGTTTCCAGGTAGGGGTAGCGCTCTTGGCATTATTGGTCCACCATATATTAAAGGCTGTTTGTTCTCCTCCTGATGTGGTCACCGTGTAATTTGAATATACCACCATTATCTCTTCATCATTATTCGGGTTCACTGCTATATCCGCTACATTCAGGAATGTATTCTGATCGGCGATCCATGTCTTGATCTGTGGTGGCGTAATATCCACCGGAGTGGCTGTGGCAGCGGCATTGCGTGGATCATTAAGCCTGAATACATTTCCCTTTGTTGTGCCAAAATACATGGCATGGGTTGAAATATAGGGCCCCCTGCTTAGCTCAATAGTGCGTATACTGATATCATCGCCTGATGGATTGGAAGGGTTCACCTGACTTGCTATGCCGGTAAGCTCCGTCCAGCCGCTACTGGAAGTTGCCGTTTGCGCATTCGTTGTCCTGAATACCCGGTTGAAATTCACATAGTAGAGGTCAGTGGGATTATCATTATCAATTCCGAAATAAGTAACGAAATCGCCAAATCCTCCTGCTTCATTGTCTGTGAGTCCATTCGGAGTTATTTCTATTGCATCATTGGGAACAGACCTTACCAATGTTCCCAATTGAGAGGTCACATAAAAAGTGAAATCACTTCCTGAATTCAGCTTAGCGATAGCAGTTGCGCCACCATCTCCAAAACTTAACCTGATCTGTTTATTATCATCATTCACCCTGATAAAACAACTGTTATCCTGCATGCCCCCAATAAAATGGAACTGGGTAGAATTATGCTGGATATTGGCGTGGTAGTATTGTGTTGTCTGGTAGTTATTGATGGTGTTCCAGGCAACGGGTTCGGTGGTACTATTGGTAGCCATTATATTATCGGTGAGGTGCAATCCCCCGTCAGTAGCACAAAGTGCCCGGTTTGCATTGGTTGGATCAAAAACAAGATTATGGATATCAGGGTGATTCTCGGGGTATATCACGATGGATGCACTGGAGGCACCAGTTCCCCAGTATTGGTAACCCCCGATCCAGCTGGTTGCCGTGGTACTGGTGAATCCGTTGGTAGAACGGTAAAGATTGGTTCCTCCAACAAATACAACATTTGGATTGTCAGGCTTCACCGCCACCAGCATATTATATCCTTCCTGTACCGAGATGGGGTCAATGCCATCCTGCTGGAGGTTAAAGTCGGGCATATTGGCAGAAAGATTAGCCACTGTATTGGCGCCAAAATCAAACTTGAAGAGATCGGCTTCGGGCTTGGCACTACTCCCTTCTCCCAAAAGTCCGTTCTCATAAAATGCATAGAGAATATTATTATTGGAAGGCGCCAGTGCAAGGATTATCCTCTTGGATACATCAGATATTGCGC
This sequence comes from Flavihumibacter sp. ZG627, assembly GCF_000814325.1. Classification (GTDB taxonomy): domain Bacteria; phylum Bacteroidota; class Bacteroidia; order Chitinophagales; family Chitinophagaceae; genus Flavihumibacter. The sequence continues at coordinate 71,288 of NZ_JPHF01000013.1, forward strand.
CACCTGCCCCATAGGAGTTTCCTCTCCAGCCGGTGATTGAATCGGTACCGATGGTTTGTCCTCCGGCAAAGCGGGTCCAGCTTCCTGAATTACCCGTGGAGGAGGTCCATACCCCACGCCTGTCCTGGTCGGGTAATCCGCCATTAACGGAAAGATATAACCGCCCGGTGTTGGTGCAAACAATATCCATCTGGCCGTTATCTGCTGCTGAAGGCTGGCTGCCAATAAACACGGTGCTGAAAGAGGCACCCTCGTCGGTACTCCTGATCAGTCGCCTGTGCGCTGCAATATATACATGCCCGTTAGTGGGGTTCACCACGATCTCATGCACTATATCATAGGCATCATCAAATCGCTCGAGGTCGCCGTTGAATGTACTGCTCACACGGCTCCAGGTAAGTCCATTGTCTACTGATTTCAAAAGGCCATAACCCAGGTAAAATGCACCAATGGCAGAAGCGGAGTTGCCATAAGGCTCTCCACCGCCTGCATACCATATATTCTCTTTTCCCGGCCTTGGGTCCTGGGCAAGAGCAGTCACATTATGAATATTGTTAAGGGGTGTTACCAGGGTCCAGGTAGAACCGCCATCAGCAGAACGAAATATACCGCCACTCACCGCACCGGCAATGATCACGCGATTGCTGCCGGTTCCAAATCTTTTATCGAAAACCACAGCGCGGGTTCTTCCACCAATATTATTGGGTCCCGCCGCCGTATAACTATTATCCCCAAAAGGTGAGAGGAAGAGATTACCACCCCGCTCACGCAAAGGGATCCTGTATGCCTGCTGCAATTCACGGTCATGAATGCCTTTGGGGATCTTACCCGTTGCGCCATCACGGATCATTTCATATTCATAGCGAACACGCTGGTCGTGAAACATGGCCTTCACTTCTTTCGACTTTTTTTTCTTTTTACCAGCATTCACTTCCAGCGATAGGGAAGAGGACTGTGGAGCTTTATAGAGGAAATAACCAGCAAGGGCCAGACAAATCAGGGTAACAGGTAGTATCACCGAAGTTTTATTCATACGGAGCATATATTGTATAGAAACGATTGAGACGGGATACTGGTTGTCACAAATTAATAATTATTGCGTTAACCCGATTATCTTAAATCAGAATACAACAATCAGCAATTCCAGTATCTTTGCGCCTCTGATGAACCTCGAACATTTACTGGAGCAATATCTCAAAGATACCCGCCTTTTTCAACTGGCGGACAAGCTCACTTTGTCTCAACCCCAGCATTTAGTCCTTAAAAATCTTGCTGGCAGCTCCCCGGAGTTTTTAGTTACCGCAATTTTCAAACACCCGGTGAGCGCAAACCTCAACCATGTTATCGTATTGAGCGATGCAGAAGAAGCAGCCTATTTCCATAATACCCTCGAGAACCTCTCAGGCGCGCTCGACCTCTTCTATTTCCCATCCTCCTTCCGAAACAAGAAGAACTACCGCCTGCTCAACAGCAGCCATGTGATGCTTCGTACCGAAACCCTTACCCGGCTTAGCGGTGGCGGTAATAAAAAATTACTGGTCACCTATCCCGAAGCCCTGTTCGAAAGAATGGTTCCGCCCGAAACACTCAGCGGTAACATCATCCGGATAAAGGTCAACGATGTACTCGACACCGTTAAACTATACGAGCAATTAACCGATGCCGGATTTACCCGCACCGATTTTGTTTATGAACCCGGACAATTCGCCGTGCGTGGTGGTATTGTGGATATCTACTCCTTCGGCAACGAAAAGCCCTACCGTATTGAACTCTTTGGCAACGACGTGGATTCTATCCGCCTCTTTGACCCCGAAACACAGCTCAGTGAAAGAAAGCTGCTGCAGGTCAATATCATTCCCAACCTCCAGACCGAAATGCCCGAAAATGCAACGGTATCTCTCTTTGACTTCCTTCCTCCCAATACCGTTGTATGGATGAACGACTGGCAGTTCGTGAAAGAGCGTATCGAACAACAGGAAGAAGACCTGCATCTTTTCCTGGAACGAAATGAGGGCGTGGTTCACAAAGAAGAAGAAGAGGAAGATAAGCTGGTAAAAAAATCTGTGAGTGCTTCTGAATTTATCAGCGCGGCCCACCTTGAAGCCCAGCTAAAGCAGCACCATATCGTTGAACTGGAAGGTCATCATAGTTTCCCCGGGACTGCTAGTCACGAGATCAGTTTTCATACAAAGCCGCAGCCTTCCTTCAACAGGCAGTTTGAACTCCTGATCAAAGATTTCCAGCAATGGGAGAAGAAAGGTTTCAGTCTCTTCCTTTTTGCCGAGAACCCAAAGCAACTGGAAAGATTGCACAGCGTTTTTGAAGACCTGAAAGCCGAAATTCATTTTACGCCCATCCCACTGGCCATCCATGGTGGATTCATTGATGAAGATCTTAAACTGGTTTGTTATACCGACCACCAGATCTTCCAGCGTTATCATAAATACAAAGTCAAGCAGGCTTACAATAAAAACAAGGCGCTCACACTCCGCACCCTGCGTGAGTTACAGCCGGGTGATTTTGTTTCGCATATCGACCATGGTGTTGGTGTTTACAGTGGCCTGCAGAAACTTGATGTAAATGGCAAACTGCAGGAAGCCGTCCGCATTATTTATAAGGATAGCGATATCCTCTATGTGAATATCAACTCGCTGCATAAGATCAGCAAGTACACCGGTAAGGAAGGAACGGTTCCCAAAGTGAATAAACTGGGTAGTGATGCATGGGCTAAACTGAAAGAAAAAACCAAGACAAGGGTTAAGGAGATCGCCTTCGATCTTATTAAGTTATATGCGCAACGCAAGGCGCAGACCGGCTTTCAGCATGCACCCGATACCTACCTGCAAACCGAATTGGAGGCATCCTTTATTTATGAGGATACGCCCGACCAGAGTAAGGCTGCAGCCGATGTAAAGAAAGATATGGAATCACCATCGCCCATGGACCGACTGGTTTGTGGTGATGTAGGATTCGGTAAAACAGAGATCGCCATCAGGGCCGCCTTCAAATCAGTGGTAGATGGAAAACAGGCCGCCGTACTGGTTCCCACAACCATCCTAGCCTTCCAGCACTTCAAAACATTCTCCGACAGGTTGAAAGATTTCCCGGTAACGGTTGATTATATCAATCGCTTCAAAAGCAGCAAGGAGAAAAAGGAGACCATGAAGAAACTGGAGGAAGGCAAGATAGATATCATCATCGGTACCCATGGATTGTTGGGTAAAGAAGTGAAGTTTAAGGACCTCGGCATACTCATCATTGATGAAGAACAAAAGTTCGGTGTGGCGCATAAGGAGAAGATCAAAACACTGAGAACACATGTGGATTGTCTCACCCTAACTGCTACGCCTATCCCAAGAACACTTCAGTTCAGTTTGATGGGAGCGCGTGATCTCAGCATCATCAATACGCCGCCGCCAAACCGCCAGCCCATACAAACAGAGGTGCAGGTGTACAATGAAGATTTTATCCGTGATGCAATCTATTATGAAACCGAAAGGGGAGGACAGGTGTTCTTCATTCATAACAGGATCGCCGGACTGGCAGAGATGGCTGCCATCATTCAGAGTCATTGTCCGGATCTGAGTATTGGCTATGCACATGGACAAATGGAAGGGCATATTCTGGAAGAGCGCATCATGGATTTCATCGACAAAAAATATGATGTGCTGGTTTGTACCAATATTGTGGAGAGCGGTGTTGACATTGCCAACGTGAATACCATCATCGTTAATAATGCACACCAGTTCGGACTCAGTGATCTGCACCAGTTAAGAGGAAGGGTGGGAAGGAGTAACAAGAAAGCATTCTGTTACCTGCTGGCACCTCCCTTGAGTGTGCTGCCCTCCGATTCAAAGAAGAGATTACAAACCCTGGAGCAGCATAGTGAGCTGGGTAGCGGGTTCCAGATCGCGATGCGTGATCTTGATATCCGTGGTGCTGGTAATATGCTGGGAGGTGAACAGAGTGGTTTCATGGCAGAGATCGGCTTTGAAATGTACCAGAAAATATTGGATGAAGCCATCCGTGAACTGAAACGAACATCGTTCCGCGATCTGTTTAAAGAGGAGATAGCGAAGCAGGAAGATTATGTGCAGGACTGTACGATCGATACAGATCTGGAGATCATGATACCCGATGATTATGTGGAAAGTATCACCGAGCGATTATCATTATATACAAGGCTCGATAACTGTGAATCAGAAAAAGAGCTGCTCGATTTTCATACAGAAATGGCCGACAGGTTTGGTCCTATCCCGCCACAGGTGGAAGATCTTTTTGATGCGGTAAGGGTTCGCAGGCTGGCAGTGGATCTTGGATTCGAGAAACTATTGTTGCGTGATAATATCCTGAAATGCTTCTTCGTCAACAAGCATGATTCGCCTTATTTCGAATCGGCACTATTCCATGATATTTTATCTTACCTGCAAACAAATACCAATAAGGCGCGGTTGAAACAGACAGGTAAAAACTTCCTGCTGGTGGTGGATGAAATGAAGGGAATGAAAGTGATCCTTGAATTCCTGCAGCGCATGCATAAGCATGTACTTAAAGAAAAGGAGCAGGAAGAAATAGGAACTGAGCAGTTAAAACCTAACTAGCTTAACGAAGTTTTTTTTCCATCACATAATGCGGAATAGTTACTTCAGTGAATTCATCACCTATCACCTGGTAACCGAGATGTTCATAGAAACCGATAGCGGTTTTACGTGCGTGCATGGTAACTTTTTTAAAGCCCCTGTCGCGCGCAATATTTTCAGCGAAATTCATCATGGTGCGGCCGATGCCTTTACCCTGCAGATTATTCATTACGGCCATCTGCCTTAACCGCGCAACACCCGGCGCTTCTTTGATGAGCATACAGCAGGCAAGCATTTTTTCTTCTTCAAAGGCACCGATAAGGATCTCGTTCTTTTCCTTTTCCAGCTCTTCAGGAGTAAAGCCCAGGCCAAGGGGTTTACGCAATATATCAAGGCGTAACTGTACCATTTGCTTGTATTCCGGGGAGCCGTGGTCAATAATTTTCAGTGCCATTCGCCTAGTATTTGGTTGTTCGGGATGCCTAAATTACAAAAATCAGGCTGACATAGAACGCTTTCCGAATGTTTTACTTACAATTGTTAGCAGAACTGCCGGATATGGCTATATTCGGCTCAGGAATTAAAAAAAGCAGCAAAAATTGTTATTTACCCAAAAAGTATATTTTTGCAGCCGTAACTAAACTTTACTACAATGTCAGACATCGCAACAAGAGTTAAAAAGATCATTGTTGACAAATTAGGAGTAGACGAAGCTGAAGTAACCAACGAGGCTTCATTCACCAATGACCTGGGAGCTGACTCTCTGGATACAGTGGAACTGATCATGGAATTTGAAAAAGAATTCAATATCTCTATCCCGGATGAGCAGGCTGAGACCATTACCACTGTTGGACAGGCTGTTTCTTATTTAGAAGAGCACGCTAAGTAAACGGAACCCCCGTTACAGGCATATTTTTCAATCCGCCTTTCGAAAGCAATTTTGCCTAAGAAGGCGGATTTATCACGTTTAAAATCCGGCAATCTACATGGAACTTAAAAGAGTTGTAGTAACAGGTATGGGCGCACTTACCCCTGTGGGCAATACCGTCGATGAATATTGGAACGGACTTATTAATGGTGTGTCCGGTGCAGTACCGGTTACCTTATTTGATGCTGCCAAATTCAAGACGCGTTTCGCCTGCGAGGTTAAAGATTTCGACCCTACCCGCTATCTCGATAAAAAAGACTCCCGTAAGATCGACCGCTTTGCCCAGTTCGCCCTTGTGGTGTCTGATGAAGCGCTGGCCGACGCCGGACTCAATGCCGACAATATCAATCCCGATCGTGTTGGTGTTGTTTGGGGAAGTGGTATCGGTGGATTGATCACCTTCCAGAATGAGGTGATGGAATTTGCCAAAGGCGATGGAACCCCTCGTTTCAGTCCCTTCTTCATTCCCAAAATGATCCTTGATATTGCGGCGGGACATATCTCCATGCGCCACAACCTCCGCGGTCCCAACTTCGCCGTGGTAAGCGCCTGCGCCAGTTCTACCAATGCCATCATCGAAGCCGCCAACCTTATCAAACTCGGTAAGGCCGATATCATCGTGAGCGGTGGATCAGAAGCCGTTATCAGCGAAGCCGGCCTGGGTGGATTCAACGCCATGAAGGCCATGAGCGAGCGCAATGATGATCCGGCTACTGCCAGTCGCCCTTACGACAAAGACCGCGATGGTTTTGTAATGGGAGAAGCAGGTGGTGCCCTCATCCTCGAATCACTCGACCATGCCCTGGCACGTGGAGCAAGAATCATCTGCGAGATCGCCGGTGGTGGCGCCACTGCCGATGCACATCATATTACCGCTCCCCATCCTGAAGGACTGGGTGCCCGCAATGTAATGCTCGCGGCACTTGAAGATGCGGGTATGCAGCCATCCGATATCGATTATATCAATACCCATGGAACCTCCACCCCGCTGGGTGATGTTGCCGAAGTGAAAGCTATTCTCGATGTATTTGGAGAGCATGCCTATAACCTCAACATTTCTGCCACCAAATCCATGACCGGTCACTGCCTGGGAGCTGCCGGCGTCATAGAAGCAATCGCTGCTATCAAGGCGGTGGTGCATGATATGGTTCCGCCTACCATCAACCACTTTACAGATGACCCTGAACTGGATCCACGACTCAACTTCACCTTTAACCAGTCGCAACAAAGAACCGTGAGGGCTGCACTCAGCAATACCTTCGGCTTCGGCGGACATAATGCCTGTGTTATCGTGAAGAAATTTCAGGGATGATGTCAGATTTTGCGGCCAATCCCTTAACTTGACCAAGGTATAATCAACCAATCATCCTGTGGGTCTATTTGACAGTATTCTAAAAGGTTCCCCTGAAACCGTCGCATTCAAAAAGCAATTGAAGAATGTGCTGGGCTTTTCGCCCGGTAATACGGAGCTTTATAAAACAGCGCTCACCCACCGCTCTGTTAAAGATGGCGCTGCCGATAATAATGAGCGACTGGAATACCTGGGGGATGCCATCCTGAGTGGCATCGTCGCCGATTTCCTCTTTAAAAAATATCCCTACCGCGAGGAGGGCTTCCTCACCGAGATGCGCTCCAAGATGGTGAACCGCGTTACCCTCAATGATGTGGCCATCAAAATGGGTCTCAAGAAGATCGTCTACTTTAATAAGTTCGATAACTCGCTGAAGGTGAGCCAGATTTTCGGTAATACCCTGGAGGCCGTTGTGGGAGCGGTTTACCTTGATAAGGGCTTCAAGAAAACCCGCACCTGGGTGCTGGAAAGGATCATCCTGCCTTATATGTTCATGGACGACCTCGAGCTGCTGGAGATCAACCACAAGAACAAGCTCTATGGCTGGGCCAATAAAAATGGTAAGAACCTCGAGTTCGAAACCCTGGAAGAGAAATTTGAAGGGGGAAGACGACTCTTCACCGTTGGCGCCGTGGTGGATGGTGAGCTGATTGCCCAGGGTAAGGCCTACAATAAAAAGGATGCCAGCCAGGTGGCCGCGCAGGTGGCGGTAGATAAACTCGGGCTGGGGAAGATAGAGGGGGAGTTATAGTTTCCGCTCCTCGCAAAGTTCGATCAGCACGCCGTTGGTGCCCTTCGGGTGCAGGAAGCAAACCCTTTTATTATCAGCCCCCGGTTTGGGGACCGTATTCAGCAGCTCAAATCCTTCTGCCTGCAATCTTTTCATTTCCGCTTCAATATCGGCAACATCAAACGCGATATGGTGGATGCCCTCCCCCTTCCGCTCGATATATTTAGCTATAATCCCCTCCGGATCAGTGCTTTCCAGCAATTCCACCTTGTTTTCCCCCGTCGCGAAGAAAGCCGTCCGCACTCTCTCCGATTCAACCGTCTCCGTTTTGTAGCAGGAGCTGTTCAGCAATTTCTCAAACAACGGAATTGAATCCGCCAGGCTCTTCACCGCTATGCCGATATGTTCGATTTTAAGCATCCCCAAAGCTAGCGATTTTCGGTGTCTGACACATGTTAAGGGGATGTTCGAACATGTATTCGAACATCCCGCCCCGCACTCTAACTAAACGCTCCACTCATGTTTACGATTTCCGGAATTATGAAGAGGGCCCATTTTCTGCCGCTGGTTAATCTCAACCAATTGGGCTAATTTTGCGTTTTAGTTTAAATCGCAATTTTTAGTATGTTGAAACTTCCCATCTATCTTGACAATAATGCCACAACTCCTTGTGATCCACGTGTTGTAGAGGCCATGCTCCCTTATTTCACCGAGCATTTCGGAAATGCTGCCAGCAGAAATCACCCTTTCGGATGGGCAGCAGAAGAAGCGGTGGACTATGCCCGCGAGCAGGTAGCCAAACTGATCGGTTCTGACCCCAAGGAGATCATCTTCACCTCCGGCGCCACAGAAGGCGATAACCTCGCCATCAAAGGTGTTTTTGACATGTACGCCAGCAAAGGCAACCATATCATCACCTGCGTAACCGAGCATAAGGCGGTACTGGATACCTGCAAGCATATCGAGAAAATGGGAGGTGAAGTAACCTACCTCCCCGTGAACGGCGAAGGACTTATTGACATTGCTGAGCTGGAAGCAGCCATCAAGCCCAATACCATCCTGATCGCCATCATGTATGCCAATAATGAAACCGGCACCATCATGCCGGTGAGAGAGATCAGCGCTATTGCCCGCAAGCACGGGGTGCTGTTTTTTACCGATGCCACGCAGGCGGTTGGTAAGGTTCCCGTGAATGTTTTGCAGGATGGCATCGACCTCTGCACCTTCACCGCGCACAAGATGTATGGTCCGAAAGGCGTGGGCGCTCTTTATGTTCGCCGCAAGAACCCCCGCGTTAAAGTAACCGCCCAGATGGATGGTGGTGGTCATGAGCGCGGCATGCGTTCCGGCACCCTCAACGTTACAGGTATCGTGGGTTTCGGCAAGGCCTGTGAACTCGCAATGAACGAAATGGAATCAGAAGCTGTTCGCCTCAGCGCCCTCCGCGATAAACTCGAAACCGCCCTTCTCCAGCTGGAAGAAGCCTATGTGAACGGCAGCAAAGAACACCGTCTGCCGCATGTAGCCAATATCTCTTTCAAATATGTGGAGGGGGAGGGACTCATGATGGGCTTTAACAAGAATATTGCACTTTCCTCGGGCAGTGCCTGCACTTCAGCATCCCTGGAACCGTCTTATGTGCTGAAGGCACTTGGACTGGGTGATGACCTGGCACATTCTTCGCTTCGTTTTGGATTGGGACGTTTCACCACAGAAGAGCAGATCGATTATACTATCAAGCATGTTTCGGTGACGGTTTTAAAGCTCCGCGAAATGAGCCCGCTGTGGGAGATGTTTAAGGACGGGGTGGATATGGATAGTATAGAGTGGGCCCATCACTAGGTAAGATTTAAGAGGTAAGAGGTAAGAATTAAAACAACAAAATATATATGGCATATTCAGAGAAACTCATTGATCATTACCAGAATCCCAAGAATGTGGGAACATTGGATAAATCAAAGAAGACGGTTGGAACTGGTCTTGTTGGCGCACCGGAATGCGGTGATGTGATGCGGCTCCAGATCGAGGTGGATGATACAACGGGAATGATCACTGATGCGAAGTTCAAAACTTTCGGCTGCGGATCTGCTATCGCTTCTTCATCACTGGCAACAGAATGGCTGAAAGGCAAATCGGTAGACGACGCACTGAAGATCGATAATATGGCAATCGTTGAAGAACTGGCGCTACCCCCGGTAAAGATCCATTGCTCAGTGCTTGCAGAAGATGCCATCAAGGCCGCCATCAATGATTACCGCAAGAAGAATGGTTTGGAAGAGATTGTTTTTGAAGAGAAAGGTGTTCATTAATTATTGATGCGGCATAGTGGAAATGCTAGCGTCATAAAAATTGATTTAAAATGATTTACGTAAGCGATAAAGCCCGTGAAAAGGTTGCAAAGCTCTTGCAGGAAGCCCGTGTGGGCGATGAAGCAGAGTACTTCCTCCGTGTGAGTGTGGTAGGGGGCGGATGCTCCGGACTGAGCTACAAGCTCGACTTCGACAACGAGCCCAAGCCCATGGACCAGGTATTCGAGGACAATGGGATCAAGGTTGTTACCGATCTCAAGAGTTTCCTCTACCTGGTGAATACCACCCTCGATTTTTCCGATGGATTGAATGGTAAAGGATTTTACTTCAGCAATCCCAATGCGAGCCGCTCCTGCGCCTGCGGTGAAAGCTTTGCTGTGTAATCGGTTGAGGTGTCTGACATATGTTCACAACATGTTCGAACGCTCCACGAACATCTGTCAGACACCTAAACTCCCATCTTTCTCTCCCGCCTCGTGGCGGGATTTGTTTTTCCGTTATTTTTGAAGCTATGTGGTCTATTTGTAAAAAAGAATTCCGGCAGTTTTTTGCCAGCTTAACCGGACTGGTAGCCATCGTCGCCTTCCTGCTGCTGAATGGTCTCTTCCTTTTCGTGTTCCCCGATTCCAGCATCCTCGACTACGGCTATGCCACCCTCGAAAAATTCTTTGACCTCGCGCCATGGATCCTGATGTTCCTCGTCCCCGCCATCACCATGCGCAGCTGGTCAGATGAATTCAAAGGCGGCACCTTCGAGATCCTGCAGACCAAACCACTCAGCGCCTCCCAACTCGTTACCGGTAAATACCTCGGCGCCCTCGCCATCGTTTTTATAGCCCTGCTGCCCACCATTATCTACGCCATCAGTGTGCAGGCACTCAGTGCCGACAAAGGCATCGACATGGGCGGCACCATCGGCTCCTATATAGGACTCTTCCTGCTGGCGGCAGTATTCACAGCCATCGGAACCTGGTGCAGCAGTCTCACCCCCAACAGCGTGGTGGCCTTCCTGCTGAGCGCATTCATGTGCTTCCTCCTCTATATCGGATTCAGCGCCATCAGCAAATTACCAGCCTTCCAGGGCAGCCTCGATTATGCACTCGAGATGCTCGGCATCGATTTTCATTACCGCAGCATCAGTCGCGGTGTACTCGATAGCCGCAACCTTGTTTATTTCGGAAGCATCATCGCTTTCTTTTTACTGATCACCAACAGGAAAATCGCCATTCGATAACATTACCCATGAAGAAACTATCGCAATCAAAATTTTACTGGATATTCCTGTTGCTGCTGTTCGTGCTCGTCAATATCATCGCGGGCCTCTGGCCGGTAAGGATAGACCTCACATCAGAAGGGCGATACACACTGTCCAAGCCCACGCGCAAACTCCTCACCACCCTTGAAGAGCCCGTTAACATCGACGTTCTCCTCAGTGGTGAAATGCCCGCAGGCTTCAAGAAACTATCCGCCAGCACCAACGACCTGATGCAGGAATTCAAGGCAGCGGGTGGCCGCAATATCCGTTTCCGTTTCCTGAAACCAGGAGAGGGACTCAATGACGAACAGAAAAACCAGCTCTATGATTCACTGAGTAAAATGGGATTGAACCCAACTAACATCAAGGCGCAAACGAAAGAGGGGGAGGGACAGGAAGAGCGGCTCGTGCTACCCGGTGCCGTCATCACCCATAAAGGCAGAAGTACAGCGATCGATCTATTGCAGGGAGTGGGCTCCGACCCATCGGGCGACCCGCTCGGTACCCTTAACCGCGCCGACGCATTGATGGAATATAAATTCGCCAATGCCATCCGGCAGTTGAAACAGGATACCGTTCCGCTGATCGGCTACCTCGTTGGAAACGGCCAGCCCGAATCATACCAGGTATATGATCTGATAGAAAATATTCTCAAGAAAAATTATGCCTTCCGCATTCTGCCTGTTGACAGCGTACCCATCATCCCGCCTGTATTCCAGGCCCTGATAATCGCAAAGCCAACAACAGCCTTCAGCGACGAGCAGAAACTAAAAATAGACCAGTACGTGATGCAGGGCGGTAAGCTGCTCTGGATGATAGATAACCTCTATGCAGAAATGGATAGTCTGCAGCGGGTGCAGAATGAATTCATCGCCTTCGACCGCGGCCTTCAACTGGAAGACCAGCTCTTCCGCTATGGCGTGCGCATCAACCAGGACCTGCTGCAGGACCTTAACGCCGACAAGATCCCATCGGTAATAGGTTCCGTTGGCGGCAAACCACAGATACAATTATTGCCATGGCCCTACTTCCCGCTGCTCAGTAATTATAGCGGTCACCCCATCGCCCGCAACATGGATTATGTACTATCACAGTTCCCGAATTCAATAGACACTGTAGAGGCAAAGGGCATCCGCAAAACCATACTGCTGGCCAGTTCCATCGATACCCGCCTGCTGGCAACGCCCGCCAAAGTAAGCTGGCAGAGTATCGAAACAGAGAACGATCTCAAGACCTTTAATATGGGAAACCAACCCGTGGCAGTGTTGCTGGAGGGGAGTTTCAGCTCGCTCTATTCCAATCGCGTAGGAGCAGCAGAGCGACAGGCATTTGAAGCGGCCGGACAACCCATCCGCGCCTCTTCTCCCGAAAACAAAATGATCGTTATTTCCGATGGAGATATCGCTCTCAATGCCGTTACACAAAATGAGGGCCCACTGCCCATGGGCATGAACGCATATACAAAACAACAATATGCGAACCGTGACTTCATCCAGAATTGTATAGAGTATCTTGTGGACGAATCGGGCATACTGGAAACCAGGAGCAAGGATTTTACCCTTCGACTCCTGGATCAGAAAAAACTGGAAGCCGGCAAAACCAAATGGCAACTCATCAATATCATCGTGCCGGTGCTGTTGATATTGCTGTTCGGGATAGGGTTCCAGTGGCTGCGCAAAAAACAGTTTCAGCATAAATAGAATATCCGAATAAGAGAATAGAAACCGATAAGAATGACACCTGAACAAATTAGTTACATTGTATTTGGCGTGGTAGTATTGATAGCCCTTGTTTTTGACCTGGGACTGATGAGTAAATCTACCACCGAGATCACGATGAAAAAAGCGCTCTACCAGACCATCTTCTGGGTATCGCTGGCACTTGGATTTTTTATATTTCTCTGGTTTGAAGACGGCAAGACCATCGCACTTGAATATGTAAGCGCTTACCTGATGGAATGGTCGCTCAGCATCGATAATATTTTCGTGTTTATTCTCATCTTCGGATTCTTTGGCGTGAAGCAACAATATGTGCCCAGGGTATTGCTGATCGGTATCATCCTGGCAATCGTATTCAGGATCATCTTCATCTCCGTTGGTATCGTGCTGATAGAACGCTTCCACTGGCTGCTCTATGTATTTGGCGCGCTGCTGTTATACACGGGTATCAAGATGTTCACGGCCAAGCAGGATGAAGACTCCGATATGTCTGATAATACCGTCTACAAATTCCTGCAACGCGTGCTGCCACTTGTTGCGCATGATGGTGGGGGTAAGTATTCTATCGTGCAGGATGGCAAGCGCTATTATACCAGCATGTTTGTAGTGGTGATCATGCTCGCCACCACCGATATCATTTTCGCACTCGATTCCATCCCCGCCGTATTTGCTATTTCGCAGAACAGGCTGGTAGTTTATACTTCTAATATTTTCGCGGTACTTGGACTAAGATCACTGTTCTTCCTGCTAAAAGGAGCCGTGAACAAATTCGCTTACCTGCAGCAGGGCATTGCCGTAGTGCTTGTATTCATCGGACTTAAAATGCTGGCCGAGATCTTCCATATTAAAGTGCCGGTATATATTTCCTTACTGGTGATCGTGCTCTGTATCGGCACTTCAATCGTTTACTCCATGAGTGTGGCCAATAAGGCACTTGAGAATGAGTTAGCCGATAACAAGAAGGAATAAACCTACCGTGCAGTATACCATCCCTGATATCGCTGCTATAATTGGTGCCCGCTGGCAACGGCAGGCGGGGAGCGCTACCATTTCACATCTGCTGATCGATAGTCGCAAGTTGCTGTTCCCACAGAGCACCGTTTTTTTTGCCCTGAAAACAGAAAGCAGGAATGGCCACCAGTTCATCGGGAGGCTGTACCAGCAGGGCGTCCGCTGCTTTGTGGTGAGTGAAGAGATGGACCCGAAAACCTTTCCCGGCGCCAGTTTGCTCTTAGTAGAGAATACGCTCATAGCTTTACAAACACTGGCAGCAGCGCATCGCAAAAAGTTTAGCTACCCGGTCATCGGTATCACCGGAAGCAATGGCAAGACCATTGTAAAAGAGTGGCTTAACCAGCTGCTGGAAGAAGATCATAATATTGTAAGGAGTCCCCGCAGCTACAATTCCCAGATAGGCGTTCCACTCAGCGTTTGGCAGATGGGGCGCCTGCATAGTCTGGGTATTTTCGAAGCCGGTATTTCCCGGACAGAAGAGATGTTGGCACTGCAAAATATCATCCAGCCAACTATAGGAATCTTAACTAATATAGGTGCAGCGCATAACGAGGGATTTAGCTCCCTCCGTCAAAAGCTGGAAGAAAAATGGAAGCTTTTCCATAGTGCCGGGGTCATCATTTACAAGCGCGATCATGGATTAACAGATGAATATGTAAACGAAATAAGGCGGGATGACTGCCTCTATTTCAGCTGGTCCTTTGAAGGGGATGCAACCATGCAGGTGAGCAGAACCGGAGCAGATGAAACCGGTGTTGAATGTACCATCAGGTATCAGGATCAAACCTTTGCATTAAGGATTCCCTTTACCGATGAAGCCTCCATTGAGAATGCACTCACATGTTGCGCCTGCCTGCTATACATGGATCTGCCTGCCGACCTGATCACAAAAAGAATAGCTCAACTACATAGCGTGGGTATGCGCCTAGAGATGAAGGAAGGCATTAACCATTGTTCGGTTATCAATGACAGTTATTCCGCCGACCTCAGTTCACTGATCATTGCACTCGATTTTTTAGCGCAGCAGAAACAGCACCTGACCAAAACCGTTATATTATCCGATATCCCTGAAACAGGCATGCCGGAAGAAGAATTATATCAGAGAGTTGCCATGCTCCTGCAGCATCATGGCGTGAAAAAATTGTTCGCAATCGGGCCTCGCATAAGCGCCCACAAAGCGGTGTTTGAAGCGGCTGCATTAGAAGTGCACAGTTATCCCGAAACAGCCTCCTTCATTGCCCATGCACCCGAGATCCATTTCCGGGATGAGACCATCCTGATCAAAGGTGCGAGGCGGTTTTCCTTTGAAGATATCTCTGCGCTGCTGGAGATGCAGGTACACCAGACGGTCCTGGAGATCAATCTCAATGCCATGCTGCAGAACCTTAAGCAATACCAGCAACTGCTACAGCCCTCAACCCGGCTGATGGCCATGGTAAAGGCTTTCAGCTATGGCAGCGGAAGTTATGAGATCGCCAGCCTGCTGCAATTCCATGGTGTCGATTACCTGGCGGTGGCCTATACCGATGAGGGTGTGGCACTTCGCAAGGCAGGCATCGATATGCCCATCATGGTGATGAATGCATCGCCCTCAGCCTTTGATGCGCTGGTGGAATTCAACCTCGAGCCCGTACTCTATTCATTACAGTTATACAAGCGTTTTGCCGCCTATATCCGCCAGCAGGCCATCACCCGTTATCCCGTTCACCTCGAAATGGAAACAGGTATGAACCGGCTTGGATTTGAGGAAGCAGATATAAAAGAACTGCTGCAACTGCTTGTGCAGCCCTGGTTCAAGATCCAATCCGTTTTCAGTCACCTCGCCGCCAGTGAGGATCCGCAACATGATGGATTTACGCACCAGCAGGTGGAGCTATTTGAGGCAGCCACAAAACGTATTGCAGCGGTACTCGATCACAGCTTCCTGAAGCATATAGAAAACACGGCAGCCATTTTCCGTCACCCACAATGGCAGATGGATATGGTGCGGCTGGGCATCGGCCTCTATGGCGTAGATCCATCTGCATCATCAGCCATGAGGCTGGAGGAAGTATCCACCCTCCGGACCACCATCGCGCAGATAAAAGAACTGGCACCCGGAGAAACAGTGGGCTATGGAAGGAGAGGTGTTGCGGCAAGGCAAACGCGCATAGCCACGGTGCGCATTGGCTATGCCGATGGCTATCCCCGCGTGCTGGGCAATGGCAGGGGCAGCATGCTGGTGGGCAATCAACTGGCACCGGTGATCGGCAGCATCTGTATGGACATGACGATGATCGATATCACGGGCATCGACGGAATAGAAGAAGGGGATGAGGTGATCGTATTCGGCAAAGGCTTGCCGGTGGCCGAGCTGGCTGCCGCTGCCGGCACTATCCCCTATGAGATCATGACGGGGGTTTCCCAAAGAGTTAAAAGAATTTATTACCTGGACTAGTTAGCTGCTGCAATTGTGCGGGATGCACGCCAACGGTTATCTTTGTCCCTTTAGCAATGAATATGGCAAAGGCGAGAAATGTTATTTTACTGATTGTACTGATCCTGGTAGTTGACCAGGTGCTTAAGATCTGGGTGAAGACGAATATGCCCCTGAGTTATCACTGGGATGCCACGCATGTACCCATTACCCCCTACGACCGCGGTATCAGGCCCTTTGGCGAGAATGCCGAGTGGGCACAGATCTATTTCGTGGAGAACGAGGGCATGGCCTGGGGATGGAAGTTTGGTGGTGAGTGGGGCAAGATGGCCCTTACCCTTTTCCGCATGCTGGCGGTGATCTTCGGGGTCTGGTATATCCGCGAGATACTGCGGAAGAAGCATAGTACCGGCTTCATCGTTTGCGTGGCGCTGATCTTTGCCGGGGCCTTTGGCAACCTGATCGACAGCATGTTCTATGGACTGATTTTTGAGGAGAGTACCTATACATCGGTGGCGAAGATGTTCCCGGAAAAAGGCTATGCCGGATTTCTGCATGGCAAGGTGGTGGATATGTTCTATTTCCCCATCATCCGCTCGCATTATCCAAGCTGGTTTCCGATAGTTGGCGGGGATGACTTTGAATTTTTCAGTCCGGTTTTCAATATCGCCGATGCCTCCATTTCAGCGGGGGTGATAGCATTGCTGGTTTTCCAGAAACGATTCCTGGAGCCCGAAGCTGATACGACAAGGAAAACGATTGAAACAAATACCAGGGTAAATGACGATGTTCAGGTATCCTGATAAAACCTACTCTATGCGTAAGATATTTTTACCGATCCTGGCAATGATGGTGCTTGCTTTTACCGGCTGCACCAAGGAGGAGAGTCTTGAGGAGATGCCAATTGTGGAAGACCAGAATAACAGCTGGCGCTTTGTGGAAGGGGGAACAGAATACAGGGGGGTGGTTGACACTGCCTTTATTGAACTCATCAATGGCACCGAGGTGCTCACCATAGAAGGAACAGTCACTTCCGGAACCCAGGGAAATATAGCCCTGCTGCTGGTGGGCGACCCTGTAGGGGTGGGCAATTATCCCTCTCCCTTATCTGCGCTATTCTATATCGAAAACGGCGCTTTCAAGTATGAAACCGATCCTGCAACGCCAGGATTCACCATCGGCATTACGCAGTTCAGCACAACTTCAGTAGCCGGAACCTTTTCCGGGCTGGTTAAAGAAGATGGCGTTGATCGCAATGTGACGGAAGGAAGTTTTAAGGCGACTTTTTAGAATGCATCATAGTTTTAAAAAGATTCTCCTCTTATATAACCAATAACACAAGTACCATTCTACAAAAAGGGTTATAAGGGCAGAAAAGATTGCCTGTATGCCTTCGGGAGTATTGAATAATCCGGTAAATCCATTGGTGAAGATGGCCACAGCACCATTAAGCCATTGCACCCCTACTGTTTCAAAGAAGAGATATATAAAAATGGCGTTCATGCCCATCACTTCAAATACCCAGGCAAAACGGTTCCAGCCTCTCAGATCAATTATATAATAGAGTAATGCCATCATCAGCAGTATCCATCCCCCTGATGCCAGCGTAAAAGAGGAAGTGCTGATTCGTTTAATTATGGGCGTTATACCAGACAAATCAAGTGCGTAGCCGGCTGCAAGGGCAACCAGGCCGGCAATTAATAATGTTTGCAATTTTTTAGCGGATGACTCCTTTGAAATAATCAGTTTCCCTGCAAGCACCCCCCAGATGGTATGTGCAGCGGTTGGGATAATATTGATAGCCACCCATCCATCGCTGTTGATCTTTCCCATCACGATGGTATCGAACCATGCACCGAAGTTTTCTGAGTGGGTAAAAGGTTTGTCGAATCCGGGCATAAGAACAAAGCGGTACAGGAATTCAGTCAGTATCAGTAGAGCGATCGAGAATATGATCTGGAACAGGGATGATTTACGGATGATGGCATAGGCAATTAAAGTGGTGAATGCGAGTTGTGTAAGCACGTTCCAGAGTTCCCAAACCATTTTACCGGCATATATACAATGAAGGGCTGTACCAAACAGAAAGAGTTTAAGACAGCGGATAGCAACATGACGAAAATTGGTTTCCCATGTTATGCCTTTTTTGGATTTGTTATAGAAGGAGATATACAATGCGGCCCCTGCCATTGTCATGAAAGCAGGTTGTACCAGGTCCCAGAACCTGAGACCATGCCATGGGTGATGAAAGAACTGTTCAACAACAGCATTGGGGATGCCCGTTGCAAACTCTTCGTTCAATGCAATATAGAGATGACAGCTTTCGGCGGCAAGGAGAAGCATGATGAGGCCGCGCAGTACATCCAGCGACTGAAGTCGGTTTGAAGGCAGGAGGGAAACAGGAGGGGTGCGGTTGACAGTTGGTTGCATCCTATTAATATAAGAAAAGGATTACCAACTAAGATGTGCAAACGTTTGTCTGAATTCAGCGATTATGAACAAAAGACATTCTCCTATTCACTGTTGCCTACTGCCTTTTTAAAATTACGGGAATCAACCATATGGGATTCATCACCCATAATTCCAAGCGCATAATTATTAGCTTCCTCCATGCGGATCTTGTTTTGCTTCTTTTTTCACTGAGCTCACGACTCCATTTCAACGGGAGTGATAGCATTGCGGGTATTACCAAGATTCACCATCGGCATAACCCAGTTCAGCACAACCTCTGTAAGCGGAACGTTCTCCGGGCTGGTTAAAGAAGATGGTGTTGATCGCAATGTGATGGAAGGCAGTTTTAAGGCGACTTTTTAGGAAGGATTGATAAAATGAAAAACCCTTTATCAGTTATTTGAAACTTCGGAAATATTAACCACATCGCAAGGTGAATGATCACATTTTGCTTATAAAGTAGTGTTCTGCATATAATAATTAATTTTGGTATCCGCAATACCCGCTTTATGGTATTTTTCATACTTGTTTACCATATACTTTTGACTAACGTTAATGTATGACCTAAAAGCATGAAAGATTTTTTATTCTCTATTTCCAATAACACGACCAGTTTTGTGAAACTATTATCAAGTAGCAAGATGTCATGGTTAAGTAAGAAGTATTATTATATCTTCCTCTATTCTTTTTTCTGCCAAATTAGTTTTGGACAGGGTGATCTTCCTCAACTGATCAAACCTTCACCTAGCACTTCCAGCTTATTTCAATTTCAAGAGTATCCAATGGATTATTCAACAGGGTTACCTCAAATTTCAATTCCATTATATACTATAAATAGCGGTAGTCTTTCTTTGCCAATTTCAATTAATTATCATGCTTCTGGTCGAAGAGTAGGGGATAAAGATGGTCCAGTAGCATTAGGATGGTCACTTTCGGCTGGCGGCATGATATCAAGAACAATTCATGGATCGCCAGATTTTGGAACATTTAGTACGGGAACATATAAATTTCCTTATCCACTGCGTGTTAATAATTTATCGAATTATAATGATTTAAATTATTTGCAACATAGCTCATGTACCTTCCGATAATTCATTTAGGTCTATGCCATGGATGGACTCAGAATATGACATTTTCTCATATTCGATTGGTGACAAATCAGGTAAGATAATTTTCGAGGATAGTAATAATGTAAAAAAACCTGTTTGGATTCCTCAAGTACCATATTTGGTAAGCATTAATTTTAATGATACTGAATTAAGCACAATAAGCATTACGGATGATAAGGGTATTATGTATTTTTTCATTCCAGGAGAGACCTATTCTAGCAGCATGAATTCTGCAAGATCTGCATGGGTTCTTGAAAAAATAATTTCAAATGATAAGGTTGATACCATTTCGTTAACTTATTTGGGTGCTAGTGAAGTAAGAACGACAATTTCACAAACAGCAACATTGATTGATCAATGGAATATGATTCAAGAGCAATTTCCATTAGTAAATCCGGAATACAGTGTAAATGAGTCCTCTGAAACATATTCTATATCTCGTGTTTCTTCAATAAAATTTAAGGGTAACGTTATGAATTTTAAATATTTACCCAATAATACCCGTATTCAAAGTGTTGAGGTTGTTAATAAAAATAATGAAGTAATCAAAGACATGAGGTTTTACTCATCTATGTGTTATAGTCAATCGGAAATTGGCACATCTACAAATAAATTGGATTCTATTGTTTTCAATAATAGGAACGGCGCACGTAATAATAAATATGCATTCGAATATTATGCATTAGCCTCATCCAATGGTCAATTAAACTTACGCCATCAGGATTGGTGGGGCTATTACAACAATTCAGGTTTGAATGATTTTGTTCCCCGTTATACTAATTTGTATTATGTAGGATCAGGAGGGCCAGGCGTAATAAATGTAGGAAATCCATCTGCAAATAGAGAGCCCGATTTGGCGGGGCTAAAGAGTGGGGTTCTTAAAAAAATCACTTATCCTACTGGTGGGTATACTGAATATATTTATGAACATAATCTAGCAAATTTATTTGGCATTTCTGGTACTCCTAGAAAAGGGCCGGGGTTAAGAATACAGCAGATAAACAATTCTGATTCCGTCGGCCAGGTTTATAAGAAACAATATAAATATGGGGTTAATGAAAACGGATATGGGATAATTGATGCATTTCCTGATATTTCAACCATGTCTAAAGAGATGTCAATTGGTTTTATGAATAACAGTGCCCCCTTAATATGGTCGCCAGATAGAGGGGGGAGTTATCGTATTAGAACTTTTAGTTCCGACATAAATACCGAAGTGTCAGAATTATTTCAGAGGCCAGTTATTTATAACGAAGTGACAGAATACGAAGGAACAAATTCAATTAATACGGGTAAAGTTGTTTTGAAGTATGATTATAGTCCTTGGGCATTAAATGGTATGCCGTCCTTATCTCCACTAATAATTGGAAAAAAACATATTAAGAACTTTAATTATTACAGAACTCCCAGTTTGATCTCTAAAACAGTTTTTAAACAGTTAAACAATCAATATTACAAAATTCAAGAGCTTATAAATATTTATAACCTTACTACTACAGATACAATTACAGGTTTACATATACAGCGTAATTTGTCATTCCCTCAAACTGGTCAAACTACTGCTTATCATCCAGATTATACTTCTAACGTTACGCTTAGAAGTGAGGAATATGCAACTTTTCAGTGCTGCTTCGGAGTACCACTTGGGCCAACACCAAACATTTTTACTTTTGATAATTATCAAATCATTACAGGTGTAAAGAATTTAAAGAATTCAATATCAATTCAATTTTTGGAAAATGGAGATTCTATGGGAACCTCTACATCTTTTGAATATAATTCAAAAAACCTCCTTTCCAAGGAGGCTACTATTAATTCATTAGGAGATACAATCTCAAAAGTTACAAAATATCCATTCGATTATAATACTCCTATAAATAATCAAATGGCAGCTATTAATATGCTCAATTTCCCTTATGAGGAAGTCTATTCAAAAAATAGCTCAATATTAAATAGCTATAAAACTGAGTATATTAACATAGGTACATCAATTCAGAAGATATATCCCCAAAGCGTTTATAAGAAATTCAAGTCCGATACTTATAAGCCTATCCTAAGATTCCATAGTTATAATGATTATGGTAAACCAATTTCTGTTTCCAAGGAAAATGATGTTATAATTTCCTATTTATGGGATTACAAAAATACGCTACCAATAGCTGAGGTTACAAATAGTGATATTGGTGATATTGCTTATACATCTTTTGAAGCTGAGGGAAAAGGTGGATGGCTTTTTAATGGCACCTGTTCGATTGATTTATCTGCCCCAACTGGAAAAATGGTTTATGATTTAACAGGTGGTAATATCACCAAGAGTGTAATCGCAACTAAGAATTATTATCTAACTTATTGGCGCCCCTCGTCAGAAACTGCTTTAAATATATCCGGCACTCAAACAGGTTATCCCTTGATTGGCACCTCTATAAATGGATGGAAGAAAATTGTACATAAAATATATGGAAGCACAAATATTAGCCTAGCAGGGCTTGGTAAAATCGATGAAGTCAGGCTTCATCCAGAAAATTCGCAGATGAGAACATATACCCATACTCCATTAATTGGTATTACATCTGAGGGGGACCACAATGGAAATTTGACTTACTATGACTATGATTCAATGGGCAATTTATATTTAGTTAAAAATGAATCTCGTAGTATTCTTAAAAAATTCTGCTACAATTATTCCGGTCAACTAGTTAGTTGTGACCCTTTTTACAATGATGACAAGAGTGGTACATATAGTAGATCCAATTGTGCATCTGGGTACACCGGGGGAAGCTATTATGTAAATATCCCTGCGGGTATGTTTAGTTCAACTGTATCCAAGGCCGATGCGAATAACCAGGCGACTGCCTACGGACAGGCACAGGCAAATATTTACGGTGCTTGTACTTCAAGTACTGTCTCCCTTCTTTGCAACAACAATGTATCCAATGGAACATTTTTCATCTCTTTCTTTAATGAGTCAACAGGTGCCAGCTACAACTTTACTTCCTCATACGGGTATGGTGTGACGTTAGGTAGTATTCCAGCAGGCAATTATACCATTAGCATTACGCCTACCCGATTCGATACGATGTATTTTTACACTGCTGGTTGTTATACCTATGGTGGTGGTTATGATTACACTTTTTATAGTATTCCTATTAACTCCACCTGCAGATCAATTGAAATTTCTTATTAACCATATTTATGCGAAAAATATTCCAAATACTATTTCTTTTTATTGTTTCAAGTTATGCGCTCTCTGCCCAGAACCTTTATTCCTATAATATAGAAGAAGAATCTGGCAGTATAGTGGGGCTAAGTAAAATGCAGGGAAGCAAGTTAATCGTAATGATCACAGGTGGAATTTCAGATTCATCATACAAAGAGTTGGCTACCATATATCAGCAATATCCTTCAGTTCGTTTTATTTCTCTGCCAATGGAAAGTTTACGCCAGGAAGCCAGCTCCGGTTTAGATTCTTTGACTGGAGTAGTCAAGGGCAAACGTGCATCAGATAACAACACTACCAATGGCAGGCTTCTTCAATGGCTCAGCCGGCGTGTATTGAACCGTCATTTTGAAGTTTCCACTTTGCAAGTAGGTTATAAATTTTTTATTGATGAGGAAGGTGAGTTGTATTGTGTTCTACCTCCTTCTTTCCAGTTGTCCCCTGGTAAATTGTCTATCATTATTAATAAGAATCAAGCTATTCAACCTGCTAATTAATTTCATGTCAAATTGTTGTCAAATACATAGGTTATTAACCATTTTATCAATGCTGTTCAGTTTTGAGTTATGGTCGCAACAACCTATCCAAAGCAGCAGCTTGAACGAGCAGTTAAATAGTTTCAATATATCTGACAGGTTTTTAGCTACGCTAAAAAAGAAGGCGTTAAATGAAAAATCCAGGATGGAAAAATTAGGATCAAAATACTTCGATAAGATTAAAAATGAAGAAAAAAAGCTCTATCGAAAGTTGTATAAAAAAGATAGCCTGCAAGCCAGATCACTCTTTGGTAATGTCGATTCAGTTTATAACCATATGAAAGCTGAGGCCAGTATCCATAGCCTTACCAGTGGCCCTCGGGAACATTTTTATAACGGACGGCTGGATAGTCTGCAAACAACCTTAAAATTTCTTTCTCTGGATAATAGCAACATAGCTGAAGGAGTTCCTTCAAACCTTTCCCAAGCCAAAGAAGCATACCAACGTCTTCAGGCTCAGTTTACCCAAAGTACTTACCTCGAACAGGCCTTGCTTGCACGTAGGCAAGCGATAGCCTCCCAGCTTAGCAACCATCCGCTGGCCAAAGAACTTAAAGCCTATCATCAACAGGTTCAATATTACCAGCAACAACTGCGGCAGGCAAGGGAATGGCTGGATCAGCCGGATGTACTGGCCAACAAATTATTATCCTATGCCAGCCGGCTTCCCCTTTTCAGAGCATTTATGGAAAAGCACAGTGCTTTTGCTGCCATTTTTCCAACGCCGGATCCAACGGTTCCATTAACAGGACTTGGAGGCCTTCAAACCCGCACTGCCTTGCAAACGCAAATGGGCTCTAGTTTAGGCATAGCTAACCCCCAGGCACAGTTGCAGCAGGGCCTGGGTCAGGCAGAACAGGAACTGCGCAACCTTAAAGATAAATTGTCACAAGGCCAGTGGGGTGACGCAGGGGAAATGCCCGCATACAAAACCAACGAACAGACAACAAAATCCCTCTGGCAGCGGCTCGAGTGGGGTAGTAACCTGCAGAGCACCCGTTCCAATAATTACTTTCCAACAACAAGTGACCTTGGACTAAGCCTTGGCTACAAGCTGAATCAAAAAAGCATATTGGGTATTGGCGCCAGCTATAAGCTGGGCCTGGGGCGCGATTGGCGCCATGTTCGGCTTACCCACGAAGGAATGGGCCTCAGAAGCTTTTTGGACTGGAAACTTAAAGGAAGCTTTTGGGTGAGCGGTGGAGCAGAGTTAAATCATCGCAACCGGATTGAGGACCTGGCATTACTCAAACAACCCGACAACTGGCAGCAGAGTGCCCTTGTGGGTATTACCCGAAAATTCAAAGTAGGTAAAATGCAATCCGATGCGCGCCTGCTATATGATTTTCTCTCGGCCCGGCAAGTTCCGCGCACACAACCATTGGTTTTTAGAATCGGCTATACGTTCAAATGAAGAATATGCGAACCTTATCCCAACCAACCTA
>NZ_JPHF01000014.1 GCF_000814325.1 Flavihumibacter sp. ZG627
CCGAAGCTTCAGCGTAGGTGGACGCTTTCTCTTTTAAAATTTCGCACCTACCGATATAAATACTGTTCTTCCATCTGCCGGCAAAGCTCCCGGCCCGGGGTAGCCTCCTGCACGACGTGTGAAATATCTTTCATCAAACAGATTATTTACTCCCGCTTTAAGATTTAATCCTTTTGAAAATTTGTAGGTAGCTGTTAAGTCAGTTACTGTGTAAGATGGAATTAATCCTGTATTTCCATTAGCAGAGGCAGCAACAGTATTATTCGCATCGCTGAATGTTTCTCCAACACTGCTCACCTGTGCAGTTACTAAAAATCCTTTATAACCGCCGGTTATCCCACCCCGGAAAATACTGGCAGGCGCATTCTCTACCTTATTACCTTTTGTATTAGCATCTTTTTGGTCGCCGCTGTACCTGGCATCTGTATATCCATAAGATCCGAAAATGATCAGATCAGTATGATTGCTTTTGGTAAATGCCCTGATGGGATTGAATTCAAGGTAACCTTCAAAACCTTTACTGGTGCTGTTGCCAACATTAGTGATAAGACGGTAGGATGGAGTTCCGCTAACAGAGACTGTACCTACACGGTTATCATACTGTAAATAAAAACCGCTTACGTCAAACTGGATAAAATTTTTCACTTTACCCCGATAGCCTAAATCAATATTGTAACCTTTAGCATCTTTCAAATTGGGATCAACTACATCCGTTGTTGGCGGCGCCTGCAGATTTGCAAACTGAATGGGACGATATGCCTGTGAAATATTTGCATATAGTTCCGTAGCTTTTGTAACATGGTACTCTGTTCCTATACCAGCTAATACGAAGCTGCGGCCGCGGGTAATATTTTGCAAGATTATTTCTTCACCACCTCCATTGTATCCGTTCCGACCTGAAGAAGAACCCTCCAGCCACTCAATGCGAATACCGGGAATGATCAATAACTTATCTGTAACTCGGAAAATATTTTCTGCAAAAGCAGCAGCATTTTTGGAATTAAATTCTATATCCCTGGGATAGTTGCCTGATACCGTTACATCATATCCTGTGCCGGTAGTTCCCTTACCATCTGCCTGCCTTGTGGTAGTGCCGGTGTATAAACGAATGCCGCCTGAAAAGGTGTTTTTCATCTTACCGATGCTATAATCAGTTATGATGCGGCTTTCCAGTCCATAATTTCTGTACTGGTCAAGCGTAACAACCCTGTTATTATAGGTAAGCGTTGATGCATTAATGCTGTCTTTTGTGGTTATCGGCTGCAAAAAACCTACGCTGTTCCTGTCGCCAATGGTACCAAATAGCTTGGTATTCCAGCGGGTCTTTTCATTGATCTGATAGTTGGCGATTAATGCAGGTGTAGTCCATTTAATATCAAACCAGTTGCGGCTGCGGAAGCTTTGTTGCGCATCCTGTTTTATTTGTGCATCTGTTAGTCCACCGGGTTGCTGGCTGCGGATATGAGAACGCATCAGTTCAGCAGTTAATGAAAACTTAGAACTGAAATTGTAGGTTACTGTTCCATAACCTGCATTGGTATAGTATTTACTGTTCTCTCTCCAACCATCACCATTGCGATGGTCAAAAAAACTATAATAATGAACCTTCCCTTTTTTACCGCCTATAGCATTATAACTATTAAAAAGTCCATTGCTACCCACAGTTTGCTGTGTTTCTAATTCAAAAGGTTTATTGATTTCACTACCATTACGTAAAATATAATTTACCAGTCCGCCAAACTGAGGACCGTACTGCAGAGAGCCCTGCCCTCTTACAACTTCAATACGTTGCACCGCCTGCAATTGTGGATTGTAATATGCTTCAGGATAACCAAAAGGATCTGCTGCGATATCATAGCCATTTTGCCTCACGTTAAATTCCCAACTGCGGTTAGGACTTAATCCCCGGGCAGCAATTCCAATTTGAATACCGCTGGGGTCACTCTCCCATATATGGATACCAGGCACTTTTGCAAGTACCTGACGCATGGTATTGGTTACCACATTTCCCTGTACATTATCCAATACGATCAGCGCATTTTTCTTACCGGCGTAAATATTTGTACCCACAACTTCCGGCATTTGCTGATAATCGCTTTTACTGTTCCTGCCAACCACAGTTACATCCGGCAAATACTTTATATGTACTGTGTCAGCATTTTGCATCTTCTCCTCTGTTTGCGCTTTTGCAAAACTAAAAATTGACAGAGCTATAACTATTAAAACACCTTTCTTTCCCATTAGCCTTTAATTTGGCTGCAATTTGCATTATCACAAAGCATTAGCCTTTACGCATTTGGGAAAACTATTTACGGAATCCGGAAAAGGCTGCTAAAGGGCTGGTCGCCATGGTGCTGAAGCATCTGAATGGCCTCTAGCGGTGAATTTATCCCAATGCCGAAGAATTTGTCCTATGGGATGATGAATTTGTAGGGTTTAAAAGCGCCTTTCTCCTCACAAAAATGTGATTAACAGGCGAAATTTGTATAGCGGTCAGGCAGATATACTGACCATATTTAATACCTGAACAGGTAGAAATTATGCCCACAATTTCAAAACCCAGGATAGAATCTCTTGACATGTTAAAAGGATTGGTCATGGTCATCATGGCGCTCGACCATGTAAGGGATTATTTTCATTATTCTGCACACTTTTTTAATCCAACCGATATAAACCAAACAACACTGCCTGTTTTCTTTACAAGATTCATCACTCATTTTTGTGCACCTGCGTTTAGTTTTTTGGCGGGACTTTCTGCCTTTTTGATCGGAAGAAGAAAATCACCCTCTGAATTATCTGTGTTTTTACTCAAACGCGGGATCTGGTTAATTTTTATCGAAATAACCATTGTGTCTTTTGCATGGTATTTTGACCCTCAATTCAGGCGTACCGGATTATTGGTAATATGGGTGCTTGGCATAAGTATGATAGTATTGGCCGGACTTATCCATCTACCCAAAAAAATCATCCTGCTATTTAGCATAATTGTCATTTTCGGGCACAACTTGTTGGATATCATTCATATAAAAGATAATATACTTTGGTCGCTCCTGCATCAGCGTGGTCTTCTCTGGAGTGATGGAACCCATTCTATCCTTGTTGGTTATCCTATCATACCCTGGGTAGCGGTCATGTCATTAGGTTATTGCTTCGGGCCGTTATATGACAAGAGTTTTGACGCCTTCAGAAGGAAGAGAATTTTGAACGCCCTGGGCTTAGGCAGCATATTACTCTTCTTTCTTCTGATAGCGATACATGCTTATGGCGACCCTGTGAAATGGACCAACTATGGATATACATGGAAGACAGTCATGTCAATTTTCAATGTTAGCAAGTATCCACCTTCGTTGTTGTATTTGTTGGTAACATTGGGAGGAACCTTTCTTTTCCTTGCCAATGCTGAAAACCTAAAAGGCAAAGTCGTTAATTTCTTTTCTGTATTTGGCCGGGTACCATTCTTCTACTATATCATGCATCTTTATATCATTCATATACTGGCACTGTTGGCTGCTGAACTTACTGGATTTGGTTGGCAATCAATGATTTTACTCAACCACATTTCAAAAGTTGAAGCATTAAAAGGATATGGCTTTAATTTGTTTACCGTTTACCTGGTTTGGATATTGGTTATCGCTTTGCTGTATCCGCTATGCAAAATGTTTGATGCCTATAAACAGGCAAACAAAGAAAAATGGTGGCTGAGTTATTTGTAAAACCTACTGCATCAGTTGGGTATTCCAAAACAGGTTTTTAATGATAAAAACTGGCACTAAATATCAAGAAGCCAAATCTCATATTGTTTAACCTTCATCAATAACGCCTGGCCCCGTTGAGTTGCATTGAGTTGTATTTGATATACGAGGTTTTCAGGTTATCTTTATCACTTATGGCTGAGGGATTATTGCTTTAGTGCTTCTGAGCAGAGCCAATGAAACAATCATGTACAAACAATCTTCAGCTTTGTAATGCACCCCATCACACCAGTACAACCACAAGAAAGAGCACAGATACTGGATGTGCTGCGCGGATTGGCTTTATTCGGCATCCTGCTGAACAACATCTATGGCTTTTCCGGTTATGGAAATATGACAGAAGCGATGCGGCAACAGCTAAGTACCTATCCTACAGACCGTCTTCTGAATTTCTTACAAATCGTATTTATCGAAG
Organism: Flavihumibacter sp. ZG627; assembly: GCF_000814325.1. GTDB lineage: Bacteria > Bacteroidota > Bacteroidia > Chitinophagales > Chitinophagaceae > Flavihumibacter. The sequence goes on from NZ_JPHF01000014.1 coordinate 4,168, forward strand.
GAAAATTTTATTCTATTTTTTCATTGCTGTTTGGAATTGGATTTTCCATCATACTTATACGAAATGAAGCCAGGGGCATCAATCCTTTAAAAATATTTTACCGCCGACTGGGTGTACTGTTGTTTATAGGCGCCACTCACATCCTTTTTATCTGGGAAGGCGACATCCTTGTTCTCTATGCACTCATTGGTTTGGTACTGCCCCTGTTTAGAAAATGCAGTAATAAAAACCTGCTACTTTGGGCTGCTCTTTTCCTTCTTTCCCCAATACTGATAGATACAATCAGGTTGGGATTGCAATGGGGGCCGGGTGATTCGTTGCAACATTTTGCCGAAGGTTGGGATGCGAAAAATGGTATTGCTGGCGAGGCTTGGCGCACCTATCTTTTTAAAGAGGGCAGCGGATGGCATGAATGGCGCACTTACCAGGAAACGGCTTATTTGTACCGCTTTTCTTTCCTGCTTAATAACAACCGGATACCCAAGGTACTGGGCATGTTCCTGCTCGGTTTTTATGTGGGTAGGAACAGCATGTATGTAAATCTGGTGCAGCATAGGAATCTCCTAAAAAAATTACTGTTATGGGGATTTGTTATTGGATTACCGTTCAGCATGGCCATGGCATATTTTGAAGGCGATGAAAAAAGTATCTATAAAAATGCATGGGGAATGGCTGATACCATTTCCTATGCCTTTGGCGTGGTGCCATTATCACTGGCTTATGTAGCTTTTATTTGCCTGGTTTGGATAAAAGCAAAAGGCGTAAGCTGGTTGAATGTATTTGCCCCTGTCGGAAGAATGGCCCTCACCAATTACCTGATGCAAACAATGATTTCCCTCGCTCTCTTTTACAGTCTGGGTTTGGGCCTGGGACAAGATTTCGGACTTGTTTACTTATTTCCAATCGCCATAGCCACCTACATCCTGCAGGTACTGTACAGCACTATTTGGTTTCGTTATTTTGAATATGGCCCTCTGGAGTGGATCTGGCGGCAATTGACTTATGGTAAACGACTCGCTTTAAAAACATCCATCAAAAAACAATAGCTGCATGAATATTTATTCTTATTTGTTGCCAGCGCTTATGGTACTGCTTTCCTGCGCACCATCAAATTACGGCAATCGTAAATCGCCCGGCCCGGAAGCGGAAGCGCAAATCATAAAAGAATTGGAACTTAAAGCTATCACGGCAGAATTCAGGTTAGATACGGCTAGCATTGCCAGTGTGATGCACCACAACTTTATTGCTGTTTATGCTCATAAGCTTCAAAACAGGCAGCAGGAAATAGCAGGTATTTATTCCGGAATAGTAAAAAGACAGCAGGCAGGAGAAACCATGGATTCACTTTACCTGGATGATTTCCGTGCACAGTTTTATAATAACAATCAAACGGCAATTATTACTTTCTATACCGTTACAAAGGGAACCCGCAAGGGAGTGCCTTACGAAAACCGGCGGATGCGGTGGTATGATGTGTGGGTGAAAGAGAATGGGCAATGGTTGTTGGTGTCTATTCAGGGAACGCCATTGTAAAAACACCAGCAGGAAAACATGGGAGCAACAGGCGGCCGCTTATTTTATGGAAGCAGCTCGGGTGATTGTTTCCTAACAAAAATCTTATTGAAATCATAGGTAAGCGTAACATTCCAAAGAAAATCTTTATTTCCGGGAATTGTTGACCTGAATGTTTGATTAATGGTAGATTGAAGCGTAAACGGCACGTTTTTATGCGATAAAATACCGGTGGCCGTAAAGTAATTTCCGTCATCGCCATCAACATATAAATAGTAAATGGCAGGGATAAATTGAAACCGGACATCACGGCTCAATTTGATATTTGAAATACTGGTATTCAACTTTACAAAATGGCTGGTGCGTGGCCCGTCTTTCTGCAAACCGTTGCCTTGTAAATAATACATGCCTACGCTCCAGTTGGGTTTAATCTGATAATTGGGAACCACCTCGCTGGCTATAAAACGTCTCGCCTGTGTTATCTTGGTGGTAACGCCGTTCTCTGTAATTTCTCTTAACGCAAAATTGTATGCGGGATGTGTACCCACCCGAAGACTGAATTTTTGCTTGTCAATAAGACGATAACGAAACCAAAAGAGCATACTACCTTTTCTACCGTCAAGCGTCAGCCGAATATCAGGTTCAATACTAAATCTGCTTTTCCTCCACGAGAGCAAGAAGATTGCGGAAGGACTGTTTAGAGAAAAAAGGGGAATAATGGAAAAAGCGTTATTGGTAATGCCAATGGAGCCTGAAAACGTCATCTCCTTTTGTGAACTGTCGGGCACCTGTGCAAAGGAATAATGACCCGCTATTAACAAAACAAATACCAATACACGCCGGTTGATCTTATTCATGAATACTGTTTTATACTAAAGTTCCTTCATTCGCTTTTCTAACTTCTACATCTGCTATTTGTTCAGGCAACACTGTTTTTACAATCTTTACTATGCAAAGGTACCGTACCTTTATAGGCTAAATGGTACACTTATTACGCATATAGTTTCAAATATTACGTATGGAGAAGGTCATCTTGCTTGAATCATCCGGGAATGTGAAGTTTCCAAAAAACTTTTTGCAGCATTTTCATACCCACATATTCTGTACCAGGGGCTGTATCAATTTTGTTTTTAATCATAAATCGTATTCAGCCAAAGCAGGTGAATTTGTATTTTGGTTTGCCGATAGCCAATTGACAGATCTGTCCTTTTCAACAAATTTTAAAGCGCATGTTTTATTTGTGGAAAGAGAGTTTCTGGACAATAATATTCCTGACCAGATCTGGAGTATTGATGTCATATTACATTCCAGAGCAAATCCTATATTGCACCTGTACCATAAAAATGACAAAGTAAAAGTCGTTTCGAACTTTTCACTTTTGAATAAAAGATTTCTGGAATCCGGACATCGGTTTTACAATGAAACACTGCAATTGCAGATGCAACTGTTCCTTTTTGACATGTGGCATATCTTTGCGGCTGAATATGAACGCCGGAAACGCACTGTAGAAAGCGGAACGCTGTACGAGCAATTTATGCAATTGGTAAATGAACATTGTATGCAACAACGCGAAGTGCAGTTTTACGCTAATCAGCTGCATATTACAGCAAAGCATCTGAATTACGTTTGTAAACAAAATACGGATATTACTGCATCGGAATGGATACAGCGGTACGCCAAAGAGAGAATTATACTACTGCTGAAAAAGAAAAATCTAACCATTGCTGAAATCGCCAATCAAATGGAGTTTTCAAGCCGTTCCTTTTTCACTCGTTACGTAAAAAAATTGTTGGGTGTAACGCCAAGTGAATTCAGGAACCGATTGGCGTAAGATTTATTCAAAGTAAAATAAATACCTTGAAAGCTATGAAGATCGATAAAAGAAATCTGGTCACACTCGAGGTAACTGCCCTTGGCTTTGGGTGCCTGAATATTGCAAAATCATATGGTCCGCCTGCAGACAAAGCCAAAGCGATAGAAATAATTCGCAAGGCTTATGAAAGTGGAATAACCTTTTTTGATACTGCAGAAGTATATGGTCCGTTTTATAGTGAAGAAATGGTAGGGGAAGCCTTGTCGCCTTTCAGAAAAGATGTTGTCATTGCCACTAAGTTTGGCTTTGAGATTGATCCTGTTACGCGCGAAAGACTGGGCATGAACAGCCACCCTGATTATATCAGGCAAAACGTAGAGAGAATGCTGAAGCGATTAAGAACTGACCATATTGATTTGCTTTACCAGCATAGGGTTGACCCGAATATTCCTATTGAAGATGTTACAGGAGCCGTTGCAGACTTGATTAAGGAAGGTAAAGTAAATCACTTTGGATTATCGGAAGCAGGGGCTGCCACTATTCGCAGAGCACATAAAGAATATCCCTTAACAGCTGTTCAGAACGAATACTCATTTTGGTCCAGAGATCCCGAACACGAAGTATTACCGGCATGCGAAGAATTAGGAATAGGATTTGTGCCCTGGTGCCCTCTGGGAATGGGATATTTAACAGGAAAAATAAAACCCGGCCATCAGTTTCATAAAGATGATATGAGATTCAGTGCCAGGTTTCCAAGGTTTACACAAGAAGCAATAATTGCTAATCAACCCATCGTTGATATTCTTGAGGCAATGGCAAATGCTAAGGGAGCAACGCCGGCACAGGTTGCCTTAGCCTGGTTGTTAGCAAAAAAGCCATTCATTGTTCCTATTCCCGGTACAACCAATTTAAAACACCTGCAGGAAAACATTGGAACCATAAATGTAAAACTTACAGCAGAAGATATGCAGGAACTAGAAAGAGCATTTGCCAACGTAAAGGTGTTTGGCAACCGTGTTCCTGAAGCTTTGGCAGCGGCACATGATATTGGTGTAAGTATTGGTACAAGTTCTGTTGGTACACATGGCAAAAGCCCGTTACCAAAAAATATGTAACTATGAAATCAGTATTGGACACAAATAACAATAAGTCCCAAATACTTGATGTAACCAGGCAGCTAACACAGTTGATGATAAAGAAGAATACAAAAGAACGCATCAGTAAATCCTGCATAATTTTCGTAAAAGCACCAATTGGACCACGGGAAAAATCCGGGTTAAACGAATTTATATTTAGGCTTACCTTGCTTCCAATCCCTTTTTAGTTACCCCTCTGATGTATTGTTATTGCATAATGGTTTTTGTAACGCCATTATTCCTGATATGCTTAAACTCATGGAACTGTGATTGAATCAATCAAACTTTCGGTTAATGCCATTAAGGAAGGACAGGATCATTCCGATCCATGTTTTACACAGCATGAGCTGAACCTGAATGAACAATTACTGCTCATCCGTAATATCCTTGATATACTCGAGTCTATACGCAAGGAGCGCTCCGGGTATGCCTTGGAAGTAACAGTACAGGCGTACCCCGTTCGCATAGAACAAGATTCCACACCTAACAATCAAGTGCACCCTGGTTTTTCCAGCCTGCTATCTAAAAGGGAGATTGAAGTGCTGAACCTCATGTTTGATGGCCTAACCAATAAGGAAATCGCCAATCGTTTATTCATCAGTCTTGAAACCGTTAAGAGCCACCGTAAACATATACTTGAAAAAACAGGATCGCGGAACACAGCTGCTATCATGAAATTTTTTAAGACACAGACTTCATAGTTCTCTAAAAAATCACACTTTATCGGGATTGACAACTGCAGAATACAAATGTAGTTTTGATTAATAATTTTTCTTACCATCTAAATACGTTGTATGTATAACCCGGAAGCAGCCATGTGGCCGGAGGGATATTTTTCTGTGTACGCGGATGAGTCTCTTCTGCAAGAAGTGGAAAACATAAGCGATGTTGTGTTTGATGAAACAACTGAAGAAAATGATTATACCGATGATCCTGTAAGTTTCATAGAAGATTTTCCCGATGATGATAATACCCTCTTAAGCCTCGTAAATGACATCAACCTACAAACCATCGGCATGTCTGATGATGAAGTTGAATCATATATGCAGGATCGCCTTGAAGAGTTTTGGCCTGCTTTGCTTGCGGCGCTTCCTGCCGTAATCCAGCTGGCTCCACAAGTGATCAATGCCGTTAGTTCACTTGTTTCAAAACCTGCAAAACAGCAACCTGCCGCAACCCATCAAAAACAAGCCCCTGCGGTTAAACCAGCTACCATTGCGAAAACAATTTCCCGGTTGCCTCCCAGGACAGTTAGTACACAACCCAACCCTAAAACTTCTGCTGATCCACAGCAGCTCCTGAATGCATTTAACAGCCTGGCACAATCTCCTGTTGTACAACAACTATTGAGTAATCTGGCTGGCGGCAATGGTGTAGCGTCTGTTTCAGCACAGGGTACTCAAGTGTCTGCATCCAATGTGTTAGGAGTACTGTCGGGCCTGGCAGCCAGCCTTGCCGATGCATCGGGTGATGATAACTCAGAAACAGTTTTTCCCGAATACACCCGCAACACTGAAGGTCGTTACCTGATTGACCCGTTCGATGTTTACCAGGAAGCAGAACTAATACTTGATCTTCTTAATTCCTGAGAAATGAAATACAGTTTAACGGAAGAACAGATCAATGGATTCCTGAATGAAATCAGCAACCCTGCATTACGAAACCTCTTTCGGATGATGCTTCAAAATCAGTTGGAAGAGCGTAGTGAATCACCCCGGAGAATTACATTGAACAAGGCCGTTGAAGATGTGAAGCATCTGCTGGAAATCAACAAGGCCATGAAAATTGCCCTGAATGATCTGAAAACGGAAAATGAACGGATGGTGCATCGTTACAGGAAGATTACCCGTGCGCTCGGCGCCTGCGAATGCCTGGGAGAAAATGTGATCTGCCCGATTTGCCATGGAAAAGGAATTCCTGGCAGCATGATGATAGACGAAGAAGCATTTAACAGTTATGTCTACCCGCTTATCCAGCGGATCACCCAAACGGTGGACCACACAGCAAATGAAACACCGGTAACCAACAGCCCCTACAATGGTGCAACTGGTTCTACCCCTAACTAATCATCTTTTATTTATCATATAAAACATCAAAAATGGAAACAGTATACCGCATTAATGACGAGTCATGGGATGATGAATCCTATGACGTTTACTACCACGATGAAAATTATTCCGTCGACGACGAATCGATCCTGGGAAGCATTGGCAACGCCATCAAATCAGGAGTAGGTGCTGTTGGCAGCATACTCACAGGCAATCCGTTGGGGGCTGTTAAAAATGTTGGTACTGCCATCGGCAGCGTTCTTGGGGTAAACCCGGTACCCGCCTTAACAACAGGTATCCAGAACACTTCTAACCTGGCTGGTCAAATCATCACCGGAGCCGGTAAAAATCTGCCTTTCAAATTACCCGCCACCATTGCTACCAAGCAGGATATCAACATTCTTCAATCCGCCATTGCCAGGATAAACAGTGAGATCAAAAAAGTTGCCGATGCAAACAATGCTAATGGCCTCGCCCTAACCAGGCTTAGCAAGGAAGTGAAAACTGTAGATCAAAAACATATCATGGCTACAAAAAAACAGAATGAAATGATCACTAAGCTTGGAGCCAGCAACGATCGCCTGCAAAAAACGATCGCTAAAATGAAGAGCCAGAACCAGATGAATATGATGATGCCACTGCTGATGCAACCAAAACTTGAGTCCATCCAATTTGAAAAACCCGCCTCCGGCGCTGCACCCGTACAAGCTGATGGCACCAAATACAATGTAAGCTCCTCCGCCTCTTCAGACAATTCGATGCTTTTCATGATGATGGCCATGTCGGGCGACGAAGGAGGATTTGGTGATATGGGCAGCAATCCAATGATGCTATATTTCATGATGGAAGCCATGAACAAGTAAATTTTTTCAACAAGCTAAATTTAATATGATGAGTAACATGAACTGGCTCGCCATGGCTATAGGATTGAATAATCTTAAAAAAAATGGCATTACAGATAGTAGTGAAAAAAGTAAAACCATGCTATACCCGATGTTGGTCCGGGATCCGATGGCCAGCTTTTTGACAGTAGATCTCTCCACTAAAAAAGCAGTCGAGGCCCAAAAGGCAAGCAATCTATCCACTACAAACAGCCAACTATCCGCTTCAACCGATGCAGCACTTAGGGTAATTGCAGATTATAAAAATGAAGCTGGTAAACTGATGGCAACCATCACTGAAAAAGCTGAAGAGGATGGACTTAGTGATGATATAAAGGCATTCCTGAACAATACAGTTCTTAAATCACCGGTCTTTAACCTTGAATTGAGCGAGGCCACCAGGAATGCGATCTTATCTGCAAAACCCGAACTAAGAGAGGAAGTACTGGAAGGAAAGGTTAACCTCGAATCATTAAAGGATTTATTTAATCCCTAATCGTTCATTTTATGGATCCCGCCTTACACGAACTGATTGGAGAAAACCTTGACCCCGGTGAAGAGATCGACGCTATAATCCGGCTGCACCATCCAAAGAATATACCACCCGGAATTACCGTCATCTCCAGCTTTGGCGAAATAATAACCTGTCGCTTGAAACGGCGGGATGTTACTGACGTATACAAACATCCTTTTGTTATCAGCATGAAGGCACCTCGCCTTTTTTTCAACGACGCCTTTTCCATGCCGGCACATTCCATGTACAATACTTTTCCTCTACAGGAAGGCCAGGGTAATTCAATTGTTCCAGCTCTAACCGGCAAAGGTGTGGTAATCGGTATCATTGACTGGGGTTGTGATTTTGCACATATTGATTTTTTAGATAGTAATGGCAATACCAGGCTGCTGGCATTATGGGACCAATCCTCCACTCGAAACAAACTGAGCCCTGAGCCTTATGGCTATGGCAGGTATTATACCCGCGAAGCCATCAATAAGGCCCTGAAAACGTCAACCCCATACAGTTCGCTGGGTTACCATCCGGGCACAACCGACCGGAAAAAGCAGGGCATGCATGGAACACATGTAATGGGCATAGCAGCATCCAATGGAAGGTCGGGAAATAAAGGAATAGCTCCCGGATCTGAGATTGTTTTTGTTCATCTTGGCACCGGCAACACCTCAGGTCAGTACAACCTGGGCGATTCCGTCAGCATCCTGGAAGCAATTGACTTTATCAAAAAGAAAGCAGGAAACAGGAAACTGGTCATCAATCTAAGTGTAGGAAAACACGGCGGGCCACACGATGGAACCACACTGGTTGAAATGGGTATCGATCGGTTTTTGGAAGACAACAATAATACGGTGATCTGCCAGAGTACAGGCAACTATTTCAGGTCACGTACCCATTGCTCCGGACTGATCAAACCTGCGGACAAAGTGGAACTAAGTTTTATCACGGGCTCCACCAGGATCATTGAAAATGAAGTGGAGGTCTGGTATTCGGGGTGGGATGAATTCTCCATTTGCCTTCGGCGGAAAGGAAAACAACAACGCTTTACCTGTGCATTGAATCATTCCGCTGTTATTTACGATGGGCATAAGGTGGCAGGGCGTATCTATCATCGATCCAAAGATCCGAATAATGGTCGCAACCATGTCGACATTTTCCTCTACCCGAATGCCCCCCTTGGTGAATGGATACTGGAACTGGAGGGGATAAAGATCACCGATGGCAGGTATCACGCATGGATAGAACGGGCTGATAATGGACAGTCTGTTTTTAGTGATGCAAATATTGTACATACATCCACTACCAATACCATTTGTAATTCAAATAACGCCATTGTTGTGGGAGCATACGATTCCTCTGACCCTGCTTCTGCTATTGCTTCTTTCAGCAGCAGCGGCCCTACCCTTGACGGTCGTATAAAGCCCCTGTTCCTGGCTCCCGGCCTGAATATATTATCGGCAAAATCCACTGCAGCTGACCAGCCAGCCAGCATGAATCATCTGACAAAGATGAGCGGCACCAGTATGGCTGCTCCTTTTGTTACAGGTATCATCGCGTTATTACTGGAAGGAATCCATCAGGATGCATCTATTCATGATGTGCGAAATATGCTATGTAAAACTTGCCGCATGGTACCCCGGAAAGAACTCGCAGAACAGTTAAGAGGCGGGTATGGTGTTATTGACACTGGTAAAGTGGAACAAACCATCAGATGGTTTAATTCGCATACAACCAAACCTTCAGAAAATGAATCATCGCTGCCCGATGCAGCGTATGATAACGGTGAATTTTATGAGTGCGGGCTTAATGAATTCTCTGTGGCTGATGAAGCCTTAACTCACTGCTGATAATATCTATTCACAGGCCCACAAATCTTTGCACCATGACAATAGAATTTGAAGAACTGATTATTGAAGAAGAAGCAATCCCGGCATCAAAATTAGACTGGCCGGGAGCTTCCTACGATCAGCTGGAATTCATGAAGGATGTCTACGAAACCTGCGTAAAGAGATCTTCCGCAAGGGGTAGTTTCATAGGTGATATACCATCTGATGAACTGGCAGTGATTGAAGGTGGGCACCGGGCAAAAAAACGCGCTGCCGCTGCATGTAAACTATTGCTGGAGGCCGTTCGGTCTGAAATCGAAAAAGCTGAACTGCAGGTGGTAACAGGTATTACCAGTGGTTATCGTTCCGCATCCACACAATTGCAATTATGGCAGAAATATTTTCCGGCTTATTATAATGATACTAGTGCAAAGCGTGAAGAAATGAAGGGCGGTAAACACGGACCAGAAGCTATTCAGTATATGGCAGGATACACCGGGGCCCGTATCGCCACACCTGGATTTAGTAATCACCAGAATGGGATCGCCGTAGATTTCCTGAATAAGGAAAGAGGAAAGACGCTGGCAAACAGCACTAAACCTGCAGCACTGAAAGCCTGGAAACAAACCTGGCTATGGGAGTGGTTAAAATCAAATGCTAATGGCTTTGGATTTTATCAGAATACAAAAATTGACGAACCCTGGCATTGGGAATACAGGGAACAGGTTTCAGAAGAGGATATAGAAGAAAATGGGGATGCCATTTTAATGACACCCTACCGGCAATCATCACCCGCATTGGAAACGATCTATGTAAAAATCCCCCTTGCACTTGGAAAGGAATGGGGCGACAAGGAAAAAACAGTTCGATATCTTACCGAACCTAAAACAGGCATTCACCTCCCATTGGGTTTTAAAGCTTCGGAAGAAACTGAGCTCCTGCTATTTCTGCACGGTCACAAAAGTGCAGCACTAGGAAAAGATAAATCAGTTGATAGGTGGTGGGATGTAACCAGATTCCCCCAGTTTGGCCTTCGGGAAATATTAAACGATTCAGGCCGCAACCTCCTCCTGGCAGTACCCACACTAGGCCCGCGATCACAGGCGGGGAACCTGGTGACCGCCGAAGGCTTCAGTAATTTTATTGAACGGCTAACAGAAGGTGTTAATCAACACTGTTACCATCATCTTGGTGGAAAAACCATTAGCATTAAGAACATCATTCTCGCTTGCCACTCGGGTGGCGGTGACGCCATGCGCCGGATTGCAGTTTTATCACCAGGAAATCATTATACCGATCTCATAAGTGAATGCTGGGGTTTTGACAGTATGTATAGCAGTATTGATGCTGCGACCTGGCTGGGATGGGCCAGGGCCAATCCCCATAAAAAAGTTTACCAGTACTTTATCCCAAATACTTCAACAGCTGTTGAGGGAAACCAATTGAAGTTGGCAGCATCTAAAGCCGGGATCTCTAATGTTTTCGCTATTAATTCTGTGGAAAAACGCCATGACTGGGTGCCGGCACATTACCTGAAGGAAAGACTGATTGTTAATCCTGGCATAACCGCTAAAGAGTATGATGAACAGGAAACCTGCTGTTGTGAAAACGAAACTACAACGGATATTGAAACAGAAAACACGATCGTATTTCCCAGTGGGAATACCCTTAATATAACAGCGGGACAAGAGGAACCAGGGGATGAATACTATGATCCCAATCAATCTGGCAATCCGCTGCTGGATACCAGTGGAAACAACCGAAACATCTTGTTGTCCAAAAATATTCAGGTGGGCGAAATAGCCCGTAGCGGTGGCAAACTGTTTGATAAAGCACGCATTGATCCCGAACTAATCAAATGCCTGCAGGCTATACGCGACAAAACAGGGAAACCCATCAACATAAACTCAGGTTATCGCTCCTACGGGTATAATCAACAATTACAAAGCAAGAGTAAAAATGTGGCTACTAAAAGCCAGCACATGAGTGGAAGAGCCGCAGACATCCGGATCAATGGCATGAATGGTCTTGAGATAGCTCGTACAGCCCTTGATGCTTACGGATGCAATATTGGAATTGGCCTTGCTCCTGGTTTTGCACATATTGATGTACGTGGCAGATTCAATGCCTGGAGATATGCCGGCGATCCTGCATCCATGGACCAGCAGCTTCAACAATTACGCCAATACAGGAATCAATGCGTAGAAAAGGGAAAAGCAGGCACGAAGGTGCTGGAAGAACCATTGACTTATATGCCAGTCAACACTATTATCAACTATCTGAAAACTGCATTGTCTGGTGCAGAGAAACTTCTTCCATCTGTACTATCGGAACAACGAGCATCATCAACAGCTGAATTACATACCAGCTGGACTGCTGAGGAGGAAAAAATACTGAACCGTAAGCACGGTGGTACTCCCAGGAACCTGGCTCGCCAGAACGACTTTAACCAGGCGCTGATGGCAGCCCAGTCAGAATGGGACCAGCTTGATCCATTAATACTTAAATCATTGCTGGCACAGGAGTCTGGATTCAGCACCACTGCAGTAAATAACCTGGGTTTTGCAGGCATTGCACAGTTAGGCATGAAGGAGGCGCAAAGTGTTGGACTCTCCACAGGCTCCTCAAAAGAACAAACATCGGAACACCGCCGTCGGAAAGCATTATACCTGAAAGAATATTTCGATTTTGATGGCGACGAACGTTTCGATGCAACAAAGTCCATTCAGGGAGCGGCAAGGCTGCTCAAAAAAAAGTGGCAAAGCCTTAACCGGGGCGTATTTCAAACCTGGGGCTATCCTTTGGGGGATGACTTACACCGATTTGTACTGGGCGCCAACAATGGCGGGGAAGGGACAGTGAAAAACAGGGTTAGCAGGATTTATGGACCAGTATGCATGGATCATATCCGGTTTGATGAAATGGGGACAGGGGAATGGATAAAATATGCCAACATTATTGTTGAAAGAGCACGGCAGAATAACCTATGACATTATAGTGGGTTGTGAAGGCTCCCCACGCTTTTTAACCTTGCGCCTCAACGGTAGTTTTAAATCTTTGTATATCCTATGTAATCGTTTATGATTAATCACAACACCTTGGTTCCTTAAACGATGATAATACTTCCAAAAACCTTCAATGGGTTGGTCTCCAGCCAATTTTTCCAAATGACGGATAATAGTACTATCATCCTTCACCGATCGATATTGCAGACTGCTTCTGCTTATTTTAAGTACACGACACGCCTTGCCGATGTTTTTGGGGCGCTCCACTCTGAGCTCCTAGATGATTCTTCGTTTATCGCAAGGCTTTAAAGCTTTTTTTCAATGATATATTTAGCGGTATCTAACTCCATGGCCAGATTCGCATACATGCGTTTTAACCGGGCATTTTCTTCTTCCAGCTCTTTAATACGCTTTAGCTCACTGGCTTCCATACCAGCATACCGCTGTCGCCATTTATAAAAGGTGGCTTTACTTACACCATGATCGCGGTGAATCTCTTCAACTGATTTGCCCTGTTCAAACTCTTTGAGAATGTTGGCAATCTGTGTGTGACTGAACTGACTCTTTCTCATAATTTACAGTTTAAATTTATAAACTTTTCGTCTACAAATAAACCGTACTGTTTTTGGGGGAGCTTACCGGATTTCAGATTTGTATAATAAATTGCAAATCCCAAAGTAATCAAAGCTAAAAGTCCTGATATCGCATTTCGTACTCTCTCGGGATTATATTGAAAGAATTCGAAAAGCTTTGAATTGTTCCATACAATAGTTTTTAGATGTTTTGATAATATACCCTCTATGTCCGCGCCCCAAATTCTCGCTGTTTGTTGAATTCTGATATAAACTTGATTGTTATGAGGATATATTTCAATGTCTTCGTCTAATGAAACTTTCCCATCCATTTCAGTCAAAAAAGATACGTTTATTTCTTGCTTTTCAAAAGTTGCCTTGTCACGAAACTTTATTAAGTATTGCCAAGTCAAATGAATAGCTTTAGAAACAATCGGTAATGTTTCATTGTAATGAACCAAATGGTCAAAACCATTCAAAGTAACGGTCGAATTGTCATCATAATAAATCGTTGCTCTAAATTGAATAAGCTTAGCTTCATTTTGCTGATAAACTCTCTGATTTAGTATCTCAAATAGTGAAATGATATTATCCTTCGTTATCTCAAATGTTCCATGAAATCTTTTTGTGATTGTTTGTGGCTTTCCGAGAAGGCTCACTATGAAATCCTTAAACTGCGCCTCATTAAACGGTAAGCTACTTGTCCAATGTTGTCATTCTCATCGTTGGGAGCTAATTCGTTATTTCTTTGTATGTTCATAAGTTATTTTTTATCAAGCTTTCAGGCAACTTTTGCATTTATGAATTAGCTGCAACCTATCCCAAAAAACGATTGCGACAATCCAACTAAAATATCAATAAACTCATTTCGTTTTTCAGATCGTACCATTTCAAATTTAATAAGGTCGTTCTACAGCTTCGCCCATTCACTCCCCTTGGTTAGGGTGTGGGTAAGGGTTAGGCTGCTTTTGGGCAGTAATATATGATGAAAGGCGGGCTATGCAATACTACATTAAGGTAATTTTCGCGATCAGTTTACGCCTGTATTTGGTGGTCTCACTCTTTCACGAATATTATAGTCTCTGGACCGAAGCTTTATATATTCTTACTAATTGCTCTACAGTCAATCATTCAGCATGTAGTTTCGCCCAATGGCATTAGTAATTTTTATCTAAGGGGAAGAATATTATGCAATTATGGTGAACGAGGTTATTATAAAAAAAGCCCGCCGTCGCTCTTAAAGAGCTTTGGCGGGCGTTGTCGGGAAGACAGGATTCGAACCTGCGACCCCCTGGTCCCAAACCAGGTGCGCTAATTAGCTACAGCTTGACTTTAAGGCTTATTCGATAGTAATGTGACCCATTTGTGACCCAAAATAATAGTAGTAAAACTAATCGAATTACAGTTAGAGTCCCGTTTTCTCGAAACATTACAATAAGATTTTCACCAATTGAGATTTGAAATGGCAAATTACTATGAAGGCAAATGTATTCAGGGTAACATATTCCTATACACCTCTTCTTACATCTACCCTAACATCAGATTTCAAGCTAATGTTGTTATGCACAAATCCCCTTGTTGAAAGAAGGTTTGATACTGTGTTGTATACATTTACCTGCTTCTTGCTATCACGTATGGTAATAATCAAACAGAAGTCCTGGCTGAGTGCGATACCATCTTCTACACATCTCCCGCATATGTAATCCCTAAATAGTCCTTCAATCTCCAGGTACCATTGCTTGGGAGCAGTTAAATGATTTGCAGCATTGGCAGGAGTCATTTCCTCAAGATTGATAGCGTATTTCTTAATTGGATGGAACTTATCACCATATTGAACTAACGTCCTTTCGCACGCAAATCCGTCGCTTACTCCTTTTCGGTATCCCGCACCATAAAGAGCTCCTCTTAGTAAGTTCTGTCCACTTTGGTGAGTGACGGGGTTTCTTGGTCTTTCTGTTTGCCGAACTCCCTCATGGGTACCAAACCTAACCTCAAGGTTTGATTGACAGTATTCACCCCCTTGCTTTTCAGCAAACATTGGTAAGGTTGCTAATGTTATTACTACCTCCCCATAATGCATACCGTTATGAACCATATTGGCTGGAAACGGAAAATCCAAGATTTGGATCCAATGTCCCTTTTCCAATGTATCCTGTAGTATCAGGGTAATTTCATGAGGATCGTTGTATAGGATATTCGCAACATTATCAGGGATGCCGTAACCCATAGTTTTCAGCCTTTCCTCTGGTGGAAGCATAAGACCAGTAGGATACTTTGCGGAGTGTACGGCCAGCGCCTTTAAAAGTAAGGGAGAAAATGGTTCATTGATGACATTACTTACTCCCGCTATCAACGAGCTTACTCTCGGCGTTGAAAAACTTGTCCCAATATTAGTGGCGATTCGGCCGTCAGGTGTAAAAGATCTGACACCAGAATAAACTGTGTACCCATGTGGGTGAATCCCTGCATTACCGCCAATATGCGATAATTCAGGCTTATGAATGTATGCTGGCCCATGACCGATCCTTGAAAAAGGTGAAGGGTGATTTACCTCCGAGAGATCAAAGGAGTTTTTCTCATGTGCAATCGATCCCACAACGAGGGAAAGAACCGAATCAGCAGATTTAGCAATCCTGCTCACTGGGTAACCGTGTTTGAAGTTGGTACAATTACCAGCTGACTTGCAAATGAGAACGTCATTCTCCAATTGAATTTGGTCCAGGGCCATGCCAAAAAAAGAAAATGCATTTCTTTCTGCCTCGGTTTTGGTTCCCAATGAAAGGTTCCAGATCTTGATATCTTTATTCGTTGAGATAGCCTCTCTAATATTTTCAATCAAGTCTGCTTCCTCAATTCTATCCTTTTTCTCATCAGGAATCACCGCGGCGTCGAATAAATAGCAACCTGGATTCCCCACAATATGTGAACTGTTTAGCTGATCTCCATACACCAAGATCCCAGCAACAAATGTTCCGTGTCTTTCATCTTTTAGGTCGTCTGGTACCTTAGAAAATGAATCAGACAGTAACCAAGGCTTTAAGTGAGGTATATCCCTGATACCAGAATCAAGCACGCCAATTGTTGGATACTCTTTACCTTCTTCTGGAAATTTGACAGGAATGCTATCCGCTATGGAATCCGTAAGGTCATCAAGGCTCACAGCGATTGTAGGCATCACTGCAAGGGTTTCCAAGGCTTCAAAAGATTGAAGCTTTTCCAGAGAATCGCTTGTGGTGTTGCTCAAGCGGTATACAATGAGCTCAGGAGTGTAGTTAACTTTGCGGAAGTCAACGCCAAGTCTCTCGCATTCAAATTCGAACACTCGGCATACTGCATTATTCAACTGGAAATTCTGGTAATTGATTAAGGAAGCTCTCAATGGAGTATCATCCACTCTATCCTCGTCGATGTCAACATCAGCCCTGAACTGCGAAATCTCAGTTATAGCAGCGATCCCCTTCAAATGTCTTTCAGGAACATTAATATTGTTTTTTATTCCTTGTACATCGTTGACGCTATTGACTTTCACCAAGAGTTGATTGCTATTGATCATACCAATCACGTTCTGCTCGTCATTGACGTTGAATATTTTTGCGATATCTCCTCGATGGGATTTTGCAATAGCTTTTTCTTGAATTTCAAGCTTAAGTACAGCTGGTATAAACTCTTTCGCCTCCCCCCTATTCTCAAGCCATTCAGTTGCTGCATCCAATGTTTGGATCATGCTGGTTGTGCGTTGCTCCAACTCTTGTTCAGATAACCTGGCCCACTGAGGTAACTCGTTGCTACCCCCACCTTCAGGGTTTCTGTCATCTGTTATTTTCCTTTTCTGGAAAATTTTAATGGGCAAATTTTTCATGACTGACTACTTTTTTCTGAAAGATTAACTATCTGGCGGTATGATATTCCCATGTGATTAGAAATTGCAGCTCTTGAAACACCGTGCGACTCCAAGTATTTCACAAGCGATGAGTCATCATACTTGTTGTTGTTCTCAAATAGATACAGTTCGGTAAGTAGATCCTCATAAGTTAGCTCCTTCTTCCGCTGAATGATGTATTTCGAAGCTGCATTATTACATACAGTTCTTATTTCTGCAAACGAAAGTCCTTGCATACTGCGAACCAGTGCATCAAACTTCTTTTGATCTTTCACAATCTGATTATCGATGTTTCGAAATATGCTCTTCACCAGGCTGCCGATAATGGCTTCATCAGGTTTGCCCATATCTACAACGTAAGTAAAACGACGCCAAATTGCTTTATCAAGCAATTCATGGTGGTTTGTTGCTGCAATTAAAATGTTACCTGCTGCAAGAAACTCATCCATGTTTTGAAGCAAGCTGTTGATAACGCGTTTTAATTCGCCCAGCTCGTATTGATCATCTCTTGCTTTACCAATGGCATCAAACTCATCAAGAAAAAGAATGCACGGTCTGCTCGAAGCAAAATCGAAGACTCTTCTTATATTTTTAGCGGTATTTCCTAAGAGAGAAGAAATTAGGGAATCAAATCTTGTGACAACGAGAGGAAGGTTAAGCTGTTTAGCTATGTAATGAGCCATCGTCGTTTTACCACACCCTGGCGGTCCGTATAGTAAAAGTGAAGTGCTTGTTTCAATTCCAGCCTGCGTTAGTAAGCTTTTGTTTTTCACCAGCCCAATGAAATTTTCAACCATATTCATCATGCCATCTGAAAAAACGACCTGAAATGAAGACTCAGAAGGAATAATGACATTTGCCATGGTGAGCCTGCTTTCCTGATCTACTGGAGCTGAGATTAACTGATCTTGGAATACAGTACTGGATGACTGCGAAGAAATCAGCCTTTCAAGCCGATCGGCCGTACGATCGTCACCACCTTTGCGCAGATTCTGGATTAAGAGTTTTGTGTAACTCAATACCTTGTTTGGGTCGCCTTTCAATCCGCCTTCGATTATCTTAATAAATTCAGTCTGCATATCAGTATTTCAAGACACAAATTACGCAGAAATTGTATAATAACCTACATAAAGTGATAAATTTTACAGAATTTCGAAATATTATTACGTTTTAGCGCAAATTTCAAGCGACCTGAACCTTTGTTTTAACCTTAGCTACAAAGTTTGGAGAACATTCCAAAACCTTACAGATCTTACGGACAGATACACCCTCTTCCAATAAAGATTTGACCTTCTTGACTTTTTGCTTTTTGCAAAACTTTTCCTCAGATTCTATCGCCCCAACTTGTCGACCCTTGTAAACACCAAGCCGCTTTCCCAACTCAATCCCTTCCAGGGTGCGTTCTTTTAGTCGCATGTATTCCATTTCTGAAATGGAACTCAGTATTGATAATAATAGTTTGGTAACATAGTTTTCTTTACCATCCACAAGAGTGGTGATGCCTTCTTTCTTGATCTGAATGCCGACACCGAAATTATGCATGAAGCGGATGGTCTGAAGGATGTTCTCAGTTGTTCGACCTAAGCGGTCCAGGGTATCTACTCGAACTTCTGTTATCAACCCAGCCTTAACGTCTTGAAGCAGTTTTTTACCCATTGGCCGATCTTCAAAAGCGACGCGACCACTTACGCCCTCGTCTTTGTACACGTTCCAGCCTGACTCAATCTTTTCTTCTTGCCGACCTATGTTTTGAAGATAATGGGACGTTCGTAAGTAGTAGCCAATTGTTGTAGATCTTGTAGCCATGACCGTTATCATTTTAATGTTAAATAAAAGTAACGCTGAAATCTAACAGGTCCAAATGTCCAGTTTAGCTGAAAGCTGCAACAAATAGAATATACCCTTGATTGATAACATGACATGGAATTATTTATTAATTTTCAAAGTCAATGAGAAAAATCGATGCTAATCATATTAGTCATAATAAAAGTAGAAACAAGTACCAGAATAAGAGACAGACATATAAGTGGAAGAAACGAAAGAAAAATAACTTACTCTTCAGAAAGGAAGCAAGAATATTAGCAAAGACTCAGTTTACAAAAGAATTTGTAAATCTTCCTGCTCCGAAAGATTATTCATTTATAAGGAATACAAATGAGGTGCTTAAGTATTTTGACGATGCAAAACAAGTTTTCAAAAAAGGAGGGAATGTAAGATTTGATATTTCTGAGATAGAGAAGCTGACACCCGACGCAATTGCTTTACACGTAAGCTCAATAAATCATGGCAAAACTGTTCAAGGCTGTTATATTTCAGGTAATTATCCTATTGATCCTGAGCTAAATAAACTATTTACTCAATCAGGCTTTCAGCGATTTGTTCATACAACAGGGAAAAAAGTAAAAACTCATGGAAACTTCTTACATAGAGAGCGCCACTATAAAGTAGAACCCTTAATTGCTCGCAATGCTGCAATTGCTGGCATTAAACACACATTTGGAACAATAAATCCTTTCGAGCCTTTGTATGATATACTTATAGAATGCATGTCTAATACAAACAATCATGCAACATTAAGTAGTACAGACAAAACTTATTGGTGGTTATATGTTTATAATGATCCAAATTCAACGATCACCTCTTATTCATTTTTGGATCTGGGTGTGGGAATTTTTGAAAGTATTGAACTTCAAACCTACTTCCAAAATTTCGTCAAGAACTACTTCAAGGGTGTTTTACATAAGCACATTAACTTAGTTGAAGATTTGCTCGCTGGTAAAATCCAATCGAGAGTGGATGAAGACAATGAAATTAGAGGAAAAGGTATTCCACAGATAGTTGAGCACTCGAAACTAAACGTTTTCAAAGAATTTTACATAATATCAAATGATGTAAAAATAAATGTGAAAACTGGGGAGAAAGAGGAACTGCAGTACGATTTTCATGGTACGTTTCTTTACTGGGAAATACAAAACAATTGAAATGGAAATAAAAGATAAAATTATTATTTCGGACGATTTTGGTGATACACCAGGCGCGCGTTATAAAAGGGATGGTAAATTCTCTGGGGAAGAGTTTCTTGAAAAGCTGTTGGAACCTAAGTTTATAAAAGCAATGAATGAAAACTACATCCTACTTATAGACCTCGACCGTGTTTGGGGTTATCCTTCCTCATTTGTTTCTGGTTCATTTGGTAAACTTTCTATAAGTTATGGTTCTGACAAAGTTCTTAAACATATCAAATTCAAGTCTGATGAAAATCCAATTAGACTTGAGCGAATTATTCACGAAATAAAGCAACCAATTAAAAAATGACTGGAAAGACGAAATTTCTTTACTTAATGGCATTATTGCTTTGCATTCTTGTCGGGTTAGCGACTGGACTTTTGTGGAAAGACTTACCATTGGTGGCATTTAATAAAGAGGTAAAGTTGTTTGAAGTTGCAAATATTTGTGCAACAGTAGGTATCGGTATATTTATTCCCCTTTTGGTCAAAAGATGGATAGATGATAGCAAATCAGTGAAAACTTATTTGGCTGAAGAGATCAAATCAATGATTACGACATTAGCTACGGTACAACAAAAAATCAAAAGTGGATTCGAATCAGGCACAATTACGCAGAAAGATAAAGATGATATTAACTATATCTTTCACACTTTTGAATTACAACTCGCAACTTTTAGAGAGCAATTGAAAATTTCATATCCCAGTGCAGAAAAAAAACAGGTTCAAAAGTTGTTAAGTTCTTATAATGCATACAAGGATTTTTTAACTGGTGGGCCACTAATGATCTCCACTTTTACAACCATTGATGACAGATTTTATCGTGAAAATAATCAGCAATACTCAAGCTTCGAGGGACACCTTAAAATATTAATTCATACAGTATTGAAATATTAAAAGTCGTCCGCACAACCTCGTAAAACAACCTTCAGAATCGGCCAAATCTGTTCATGTAATGCATAGTGTATTGATGTTCCAGATTGGTAACCTTCTACCAAGAAGCGTTTTTTTAGCACCTTGATGGATATTTCACTATATAGTTTACCACTTATTTCAGAGGAGTTTACCAGCGTTTCAGTCCAAAGTTTACCAGTTTTGATGTGGTTGGCTGATTTTGTTTCAGCCCATAGTTTACCACTTTACCTGTTTTTGAACTGACAATACGGCGCAAAGTTTACCACTTTTATCAGAGAGATGTTGTTGGCCATTTTTCATGTCCTTGCTTTGTCAAAAAAAGCATGGCCAATAAAGTGACTCCAATGCAACAGATTCGATTATTGATTCAATTACTGGAAAAGGACTACTCGCTTCGTGCCATTGCTGCTGAAATTAATCTGTCAAGACAACCCACTACTGAATATGCCAGGCGGCTAAAGAAATCATGTTTATCCTGGGAACAACTCAGGCAATTACCAGATGCTGAACTTGCAGCTATCGTTTATCAGCCGGCAGTTTTGCCGGATTTTACTGATAATACCCGCAGGGTTGAGTTCAATGCACGCCTGGCTTACTTTCAGGCAGAACTCAAACGTACGGGTGTGACTAAACTTTTACTCTGGCAGGAATACAAAAAAGAATGCCCCTCCCATTACCAGTATACGCAGTTTTGTATTCTGCTTAAAGAAGCCAGTAGAACCACACAAGCATCCATGCACCTGCAGCATACCCCTGCTGCCATGGTTATGGTTGATTTTGCCGGTGATAAAATGCAGTATGTTGACAAAGCTACCGGTGAGCTTATCAATTGTCCGGTATTGGTAGCAGTGTTGCCCTTTAGCAAGTACACCTTTGCCATGGCCCTGCCCAATGCCAGTATTCCCCAAGTCATTACCGCCATGAACCGCTGTCTGTTCTTTTTTGGTGGTGTACCCCACAGCTTCAAAACTGATAACATGAAGCAGGTGGTCTCTAAATCCTGCCGGTACGAACCCGAGTTTAGCACGGCAATGCAACAATGGTCCCTGCATTACAATATTACCTTACTCGCTACCCGGGTGGCAAAACCCCGTGATAAGGGTGCTGTAGAAAATGAAGTCAAAATAGCCTACCAGCGTATTTATGCACCCCTTCGTGATGAACAGTTTACCAGTATCAGCGAACTCAATGCTGCCATTACGCGACAGCTGCACTTCCACAACCAGAAGCTCTTCCAGCTTAAAGATCATAGTCGCCAACAGTTATTTGAACAGCAGGAGCAACTGCTACTGCAACCCTTGCCAGCAGAATCTTTTGCCATAAAGCATCAGGTACTGGCTAAAGTCCAGAAAAACTACCACATCACCCTCGGTGAAAACTACCATCATTACAGTGTGCCCTATCAATACATTGGAAAAAAGGTTAGCGTTGTCTATGATGCTGATTATGTAGAGATCTACTTTCTACAACAACGTATTGCCCTGCATAGGCGCAGCTATAAAAAACACGATTTTACCACCACCGGAAGCCACATGCCGGATGGTCACCAAAGCTATGCAACACAACTAGGCTATACACCCACCTACTTTTTAGCACAGGCTGCCGGCATTGGTCCTGCTGTACACCAGTATATGGAACAGGTCCTTAAA
>NZ_JPHF01000015.1 GCF_000814325.1 Flavihumibacter sp. ZG627
GGATAATAGCACTATCATCCTTCACTGATCGGTTTGCAAACTGCTTCTGCTTATTTTAAGTACGCGACACGCCTTGCCGATGTCTTTGGGGGGCTCCACTCTGAGCTCCCTGATGATTCTATTTTTATTGCATGGCTTTAAAGCTTTTTCCTATTATGAGAATTATGACTGTTTTTATCCAAGCGCCACATAATCTTTTTTAGTAATCACTTCTGCAGTTCTTCAAAATCCAAATCATTAAGAAATGTGGCCTCCGCGGCAGTTCTCCTGCACTCCGCATCATCACTTTTATACCACTCTTTCAGAACAGGCATCCAGTCATGGCTATCAATGAACTGCCTGGTATCGCGGATACATTCCCGGGCGATCTCTGCGGTCCAGCCACTTTTCTTTATATGTCCGGCAAATACTTCAACATTCTTCAGGTAATCCTCAATTTTCAGCAGGTGCATAAGATCTATCGGATCACGTGCATGCTCCCTGCCATGTCTTATTAGATTCCATACCACCGGAACACCGTGTTCATAATAGGAGAATTTATAGGGTACCTCACGCTCATACATCATACCATTCACCAGCGCAGAACCCGCTTTGTATAAAGATTGATCTATCTGTTCTGCGTCAAGCTTTTCGTGTAAACCGCCCTGCATGGCGCAGAGCAGGCAATTGTTCGATGATTGATAATCTGTATGTCCTTCCATCAATAGCCATTCCTTCACAGGATCCTCTAACGCTAATCCTGCTAATACTCTTACAATTTCTATCTTCTGTAACCTATCCACCCGCTTCGCCATATCCCACAAATCGGAAGCAGGATCATTGGATAGCCTGCAAATGGCTGACACGGCATATTCTGTAAAGTAACTATGCATTCCTAATAGTTTAAGCTCATCCACCACCGATGCATTTCCATATTCTCTTAAAATGGCGATCCCATAAATGACGTTAAGCCGGTAATTTGATCGTGTTAGCAGATCATAGGCAAAGCGAAACAGATAAGGCTCTGTGGCTAAAGATTCCTTACTGATCGCTTTAACAAAATCATCTACCAGTATATGAAGTTTGTAGCTTTTCATTTCTGCAGCTATTGCATAAAATCCTACCTCCGATTTTTTATCACCCGCGGCAGCGATCTCCTTTAATAGTCGAACCAGATCCGCTGTCATTCTTGCCCCTTTTGGAGTAGCTGATATATCGTGCGCGTCCTCATCTGATTCATCAATTTCTGAAAACAGGATTGTTGATTCCTGAAAAGTTAAGTCTGCTACGTAATTATAGATGCCATCATCCGGCAACAGTTCCGCAGCAGCATTAAGTCTTCCTTCCTCGCTAGTCTGCTGCCGAAGAAAGTTCAATATTGACTCCTCCGTTCTCCATTCCCCTGAACCGGCGTAAGCCTTCTTTTTTAATAATTGCCTCAATTCAGCTTTGGTTCTATGGTTCTTTTCGTCGGGCAAAAACTTATCGAGAAGGTTCCGGATATAGCTATCCTTCTCAATTTTTCTCATACTATCAACAGCATCCCTGATCTCAAGGGACCAGTATTTTCTTTTCCAGGAAATCAAAACCATTATTGCGCTCCTCCGATGCTTCGCGATAGTACTTTCGAGGCCGTATAAGATGATCTGTTCACCTTTTCCGGGATAGGCTTTCAATAAATTAATTGCTGAATTTATATTATCGATGTCACCTGGGTAGCCGCCCATAGAGTCCTCCTCCTCCGGAACATTTACATATTCTTCCCATGGGAGATGGTCTAATGCCAACTGTATCAGCAGATTCACATCTCCTGGTTTATGGTGTTCTACAACATCCTCCCATAAACGGGTATCATCAGGATCTTTTTGTAATCGGATCACTATATAGTCCGAAGTATCTATACCTAGTAAGGAAGCCACTTCCTTCGCTTCATAGTAATCTTTATTTTCAAAGTATTCTATTCCCTCCAATACCAGTTCCTCCCAATCACGGCTATATAGAATATCCTCTATTTTGTCCCTGCAATCATTTGTCCACGCATAATTGCTTCCATCCTTTTTAACGCCCTCCATCAATGCACCAAAAAACCTCAGGAACTCGCTTAGTTTATGCAATTTGTAATAATCCGTGACCTCTGCTGCATGCTGCTTTGCATGTCGTACAAAGTTCCTGATGGTGGTTGCAGCCGGCTCATACAAATACATCCCTTCTTTTTGCGATTCTGTTTCTATGAGATAGCTGATAAGGTCCCTGGCGCATTTGTATAAATCAAGATCTATTGTATCTGCCAATAACTTTTCATCTAATCCACCCACCCTGGCAACGGTTAAAGCCCAGTCGTGTGGAATAGCTCCCATACCAGATCCCTCGGATAGTATCCAATCTTTTATTTCCTGGTTTATCGGATATTTTGACAACTCTTCAATTACCTGCATTATTCCAAAATGCCCCGTTATTCTGCCCAGATCCCAGAGATCCATAACAGGATCATCAACCATAAAATCAATGACAGCTATGGTATGTTTCACCAAACCGTCAAGAATACCTAATATTTTTATATCAGGCAATACTGCTTCGTTCTTACTTGCTCCCAAAATATGAATTCCGGCCTGTGCTGCCCATATATTGTTCGTTTTAAAAGCCAGGTCTTTTGCAAATTGGAAGAGATATGGCTCAAAGGGAATTGCTTCCCGGATAATTGATTGCATGAATGCCGAATCCGGAGATATTGTTTTCTCCATGGTAGTGACAAGCTGAAAAAAATGGTATTGACTTTTTTCATCGCCCTGCAATGCGACCATTTTAAGACTATCAAGGAGATCTTTAATATTTTCTTCTGACAGTGGCTCTGTTTCTTCAAATTCCTCCTCCTCTTCTAAAACTAATTCCTCGTAAAGTCCATCCTTGTTGTGGCGACTCTTCATCACCAGATATATTGAAAACTCCATTCTCCATTCCGGCACGGCTTTATTTCCATGCCAGTTGAAATCTTTCCCGTATAAATCTTCCTGCATAAGCTAGTTGGTTTAATGGTTAAGGTTTGGTGGTTTCTAATTTAATAAATACTGCTTAAACATTTTCAAAAAGGGTGTTTTCACCCTAACCTCGTTTTCGGGAGGCCGTTAGCCTCGTTTTCGGGAGCTTTTTTCCTCCTTGTTTTATGCTGCCCATCCAGAAAAACACCCTTTTTTACACCCTCCATTTTGCAGTTCACACCAACATTTACGTCACTCACACCATAGTTTATGTCATTCACGAATCTCATTTGGAATCCTGTTTCGGGAAGGGTATAATAGTATAGTTCAAAACAAACAATTAACCTAAAACCAAATGATATGAAAGAGAATAACATGCTGATCAAAAATGGATCGCAGTATTTCAGGCTCCTGGTGGATGACATCCTCTATGTTCAGGTAGTGGAAAAGCATTGCGTTCTGTTCACCCACGAGATGAACTACACCTACAGATGTTCGCTGACTAAATTGTTGGCCAACCTGCCCTTTAAAAACATCGTGCGGGCACACCGTTTCTTTGTCGTGAACTGGAATTACGTTACCGGTATAAGCAATGATGAGATCTACCTGGGTAAGCGTAGCGTTCCGCTGGGCCCTGCCTATGCAAAAGATCTAAAACTGAAGTATATACACGACCTATAAGCTAACACCCACTGTGCAATGTTTACTGAGCCGGACAGCCATTCGGTAGAGCGGGAGGAATGGCCCCGCAAAACCATCCGGGAGTAAGTGTTAAGCGGTATCCGAGCGGTGTTTGAAGCTTTCTCTAAGCTTTCTCTATGCCTTCTCTAAGCCTTCTCTAAGCTTTCTCTAAGCGTGTTTGAAGGGTGCGGGAAGCGTCTCCGAAGCGTGATGGAACGGTGGCGGAAGCGTGCGCAGAGCGTTTTTGAAGCGTTTTTGAAGCGTGTTTGAAACGTCCGCGATGCGTCTCCAATGCGTTCACTATACCGTAAAACAGTCCGAACCATCATTGTCGTGGCCCGAACCGCCCAAAAGGAAGGCAGAAAAGATAGCAAAAGACCCGAAACCCCTATTTACAATCCCCGGAATCCGATCCCTTTTTTTCAAACCATTAAAAACCAAAAACAATGGCAAATACCAGGAAAAAGACCAACATCATCACCCACAATTATGGAGGTAAACTGGATGATCAATTTGTAATTCGCAAAAAAGGCTCAAAATCCATCCTCGCCAGTATGCCCAAAACTTTCGAGCTGAAGGGAGAATACCAGCCAAGGCGAGAACAGACCAAGCGCAATTTCAGGCTCGCTGTTATCTATGCAAAAAAAGCAATCCAGAACCCTGAGTTGAAAGAGCAGTATGAAGCTGTTCGACGTGGCAACCAATCGGCCTTCAACGTGGCCTTCCAGGACAAATTCTATGCTCCCGAACTTTCCGCTCTCCGTACCGAATCCTATACCGGACAGGCCGGGCAACAGATGCTGGTGGAAGCCACAGATAATTTCCGCGTCACCAAAGTTGTCTTCACCCTCTTCGCACCTGATGGCTCTGTACTCGAAGAAGGGGATGCTGTGATGGATGACAACGGTTTTGATTGGATCTACACTACAAAGGTGGCGAATCCCTCGCCAGCCGGAACCATCGTGCGGGTAACGGCGGAGGATATCCCCAAAAGCAAAACCATCCTTGAAGGAGTGATCTGATCCAGGTCCTTACCCTTGAAAACACCTATTTCATAACCCTAAATCCCGAACAAATGAAACAACAGGAAATCGACAAACTGACCATTGCTGAACGCGCCCTTGCAGAAACTCCGAGCTTCTTTAAGAAGCTGCGAAATGTTGGTCTGGCACTTGCCGGCATCAGTGCCGCTCTGCTTGCGAGTCCCGTGGCCCTGCCGGCCATAGTCACCACCATCGCTTCCTACCTCGGTGTGGCCGCTACCGTTGCCAGCGCCATCAGCCAGGTGGCAGTGAAGGGATAGGCGGATCCCTCTTTGGTTCTTTTTTTTATTTCAGTCCCGGCCCCGCCGGCCGGGACTTTCTTTAAACTAACACAAACCCTTAAGCGCAAATCACTTATTGTAAAAAACCCTTATCCCAATCATTAACCCCTACAAAAACCTAAACTCTAAACCCCCAACCCTAAACGCTTTTATTATGGCAAAAATTCAATGGGATTATACAGCCCGCAACATGTATAAAGTGCTCATGCAACTTCTCGCTCCGCTTCATTTGGCCCGGACCGAATACAGGAAATTGAAGAAATCTGGATATACTGAAAAACAATATTCCAGATCAAATTCTAAACTGATTCCGGCATCCAATGCACAACCGGGCTCATCGATCATTACGCAACCCGCTTCACAGATCAATGCACAGCAGGGATCCAATTCCTTATCAACCATCCAATCCAACGCCCTGCCTCCCTCCCAGACCCGCGTTACCATCGCCGGTGGTGAGCATCGTTTCAAACTGGCATCCCGATATGCCCAGAAAGTGATGAAAGACCCCGATCGGCTGCATTCTTATGGCCAGCTCCAGCCCGATGCGCCGAGCTTCTACAAACTTGCGTTCAACGATGCACTTGTTGGTCCCATGCTGGGTGAGCCAACACTGCGAACCGTTTTCGGTAATACTGTAAACATTATAGTACCGGCTACTGACAATGTGGGCGTAACCCAGGTAGAGTTCGTGTTAACGGATGCGCAGAAACAGGTGCTGGCCGAAGGCAATGGTACCAAGTCAAAATACAGGGAAGAGTGGACCTGCAAAACGCGCTGCACCATGGAGCAACTCGCCGGCGCTCAGTTATTCATCAAGGCCTCCGACCTCGCCGGCAACCAGGCCATCATCCGCAAAACCCTATGATCATGGAACTACTATTAGAACGCGATTACCATCCCGAGGCTACTGATGGGATCCTGAGCTGCGAAGAACGCTTTCTCTGTTTTACGATCGAACTACCGTGGAGGGAGAACCGAAGACTGGTTTCCTGCATCCCCGAAGGCCGTTATCGCCTGGCGCTTCGCTTCAGCGAACGACATCGCTGGCACCTGATGCTTTTGGATGTTCCGGGCCGCACGCTCATCCTCATCCATAAGGCCAATAATGCGCTTAAGGAACTGAAGGGATGCATTGCCCCGGTAACAGAGCAGCTCTCGCCCGGCATCGGCAGGAACTCCCATACCGCCTTTAGGATGCTGATGAAGAAAGTACGCGCCTGCATCGACGAGGGCGAACGGGTATGGCTAACCGTAAAAAATCTTTCAGACCGTTACCACAGCACCCTTGTACCATCGTGATTTTTTGTGAGTCCCCGGCTAGTCCTGGCCGGGGATTTCTTCCTCTGCAATTAAATAAACAGCATTCCAATATTGATAAAACTTAGTCAAATGAACCCTGAAGAAATACTTGTACGGGCTGGCGATAAGTGGCTGGTGCTTCGTATCGCTGATATCCGCTACATCAAGGCCGATAATAAAGTATGTCGGGTGATAACTATTCACCGCGAACATATCCTGACCACGCCGCTGCAGGTGCTGGAGGCTGATCTTCCCAGCGATCGCTTTCTGCGCGTGCATCGCTGTTACCTCGTTGCATGGAGTCATATTACGGCGTTAACAACTAATGGTGTTTGTGTTGGCAGCGAAGAGTTACCGGTTTCACGCAATGTGTTGCCCGATCTGAATAGTCGGTATGCGATGAGGTATTATTAGATTATACGAGGGTAAATCTCATCGCTAGATTGATTTGTCCATGAGATATTACAAAGTGCAATCAGGAAGGAGTCCTACTTTTTTTAAACCAGCGATTTTTATTGTTCCATATTTAGACCAAAATGCACATTATTGACTCATATATGAATCAATAAAAAACACTCTTTTTCTGAGTCCCATTCCTGGAGCTACATGCATTTCGTAAAGTGCTGCACAGGTGTATCGTTCTCTTTAATAAAATACCAGTTCACCCCTCTTTCAGGGATCTTTCCATGAAAAAATCCCCCTTATTTGCCCTCTCTTCCTCAATGCAGAAAATTTCTGAAACCCAACCTCGTTTTCGGGAATAATAACCTTGTTTTCGGGAACATTTGCTCCGGAGCCAAATTTCATATCCAAAAGTTTGCAGGTATGCATAACTGTTTTTAGCATTGCATTGTCCTTGCCCTGGTGATGTCGCTAACTTCTTAATCCTTTTACTTGCTGACAAAACTTAAACATATAGGCGAAGACTCTATCCGGTTCTCATCCATCTCGGATCTGCTGGCTCCCCTTCCCGGACTCAGTCTCAGCAGCAACGGAAGGGCCAATGCATTCAAAGGAAAGATCGCGCTGCAGAGCTATGATACTGTGGATGGATTGCTTCAGTTGTTTGACTATGATGTTCCCAATGAAGTAGTACTAACAAAGGATAATGTGGAAGAAGCACACTGGATGGTGATTGTGGTAGAAGGGCAATTAGATTTTATGGTGGGAGACCGCACTTATGTTATTTCCAGGGGCTGTAGTGCTGTTTTTAAAGCAAAAGACTATCAGATCAAATTGTTAGGGAGTAAAGTAAAATACCTGCTCTACAACCTTGAAGGGCTTATAGAGCGAACTGAACTCTGCCTCGATGAATTTTCACTGGGGGGATACAGGCTCACCAAAGAGATGCAGGTAAAGGTTGCCGATATCCTTTTTGCGCCTAAATCAATCCCCCGTCCCACAGAATGGTTATCTAATCAACTTCAGCAGTTGCTTCTCGGATTGATGGAAAAATGCCGGGAGGCGAAGGAATCACCCTACTGCTCTGATAGGATGCTGGGGATAGCATTAGCGGCCGAAAAACTAATCATCGAACAGTATTTGGAAAAGGTGAACATCAATCAAAGGGCTAAAGCATTGGGTACAAATGAGAACACACTCAAAGAAGCCTTCCGACATCATTTTGGAATTGGTATGGCGAAATTAAGGAACCGGCTTAGGGTAGAAGAGGCGAAAAAATTATTGATATATACCAATATGACTGTAAGAGAGATCACATTTAAGTCGGGCTTTGAAACGGAAGGAGCTATGCGCTTTAATTTTTTTGAGGTCACAAATATGAACCCCGATGATTTCAGCAATAAATATAAATTATGAGTAAGATCAGTAAAGAATTGGAACAGGCGGCCGCGGTTGCCAATCTCACACAAAGGGCTGCGCACTTATTGCGGAATTTTTTCCTGAAGCTCGCTACCCAGGAGGAGAAGGATGAACTCGATATATGGATGAATGAATCCGAGGCCAACAGCTATCTTTTCGATCTGCTCCTTGATACGAACAGGGAAGGAACAGGGGCTTCTACCATGCATCTACTTGTGAAGATGGCGAAGAAAGAACCGCGGAAGGGGAATATCATTGCTAAGATCCTCGGCTGGGGAGTAGTAGCCATAATTGTGCTGACGATGATCGATATTTTTATACCGGGACGAATTGTGAGCCGGCTCACCACTAATGAGAAGTTAAAACAGATCAGTTGGAAGAAGATCACCGTACAAACCGGCGATCAGCCCAAAACGATCTGGCTGGCCGATAGTACAAGGGTGGATCTGATGCCGCATTCCAGTATGTACTTTCCCGAGGATTTCTATTATTATGATCGCCTGGTTAAGCTTAAGGGCAGCGCAAAATTTGATGTTCGCTATATGGACCGCGAGCCCTTCCGTGTGGAGCTGGAAGGTGTGTATGCGCAGAGTGTGAAAGGTGCATTTTCCCTTCAGAACGATAGTATCGCAAAGCGTATAGTGCTTGACGTGAGCCGACAGAATGTGCTTTTTGGTTATGACAAGAATAATAACTGGAGCCTTGAGGAAGGGGAGAAGGGAATTTATGAGAATGGGACTATACACCTGGAGCGGCCAAATCAGTTGCGCGCAAATGAATCTTCTCAGTCCCCGACTTCTCAGTCCCTGACTACTCCGGCCCCCGCCAACCAGTTGCTGCCCATCAATCAGGTGCCCACCAATCAGGCAACCTCTAATCAGGCACCCACCAAGCAATCGCCTGCTAGGCAGTCGACCACTGAAAAATAATTGCATTAAATTTAATCCGTACTCTGTTTGTTTATCTGATTCCGTATACCTACCATCAACCCTCATGCATTCTAATTCCCAACAAATGGTAACCCTCCACCCTCATACATTCAAACACCCAACACATGGTAACCGAAGAACTATTAATTCGCAACGGAAAGAAATGGGTTGTAGTACCGCAGACCCAAATTAAATACATAGTATCAGAGAATAAGCTCTGCAAGGTTGTGACGGCAACCCACGAATACCTGCTCAGCACGCCCTTGCAGGTATTGGAAGCTGACTTGCCGGGCCATGTATTTATTAAGGTGCATCGTTCCTGTATAGTGGCCTGGTCTTCCATAACTGCCATAACCGATTCTGCAATATTTATCGACAAACTTGAACTCCCGGTCTCCCGCAAAATATTGATGGATATTAAGAATCGATACCAGAAGAAGTATTACTGAAGTATGATCACTTCATGCACTATGGGGGCTAGAATTAAAATGATTAAATATTGATTTCTTACAAATCGTAAGTGCAAGAAATACTGATCTCTTGAAATTGGCGTGAAGAGTTTTTACATATCGCAAGTTCATAAAATACTTACCCCAAAATTTAGATATATAGATTTCTTACAAATCGAAACTAACATTGGTTCCCGCACACGAAAAACCACGCCCCCTCCCCGCTACTTTCAATATGTAAGAAATTCCGCTCTTCTAAAATCCACACCCCCTGTCACACTACTTTCCATTTGTAAAAGAATTCCCGCACGTGAAAAACACCTCCCACCACCCAGCTACTTTCTATTTGTAAGAAATTCCCGCACACGAGAAACACCTCCCGGCTCCCAGCTACTTTCTATTTGTAAAAAATTCCCCTCGTTCAAAATCTACAGCCTCTGTCCCGCTACTTTCCATTTGTAAAAAAAATCCCGCACGTGAAAAACATCTCCCACTCCCAGCTATTTTCGATTTGTAAAGAATTCCCGCACCTGAAATTCTCCACCCCTCTTTTAGCTACCTGCAGTTTGTAAACCCTCGTCCTCAGTATATTCTCCCGCAAAATACACAGACAATAAACTCGCCGGCAGAAACCCGGAATTAATCAGTTTTGCTTAGCTTACGACCTTCGCCTATAATCGAAAATGCTAACTGATCATGTATCTATCAGCTCCCCAACTATCGTCTATCCTGCAACAGCATTACGGCCTTAGCGGTAAGCTCGAAACACTGCAGGGCTATGATGAACAGAATGCCTTACTAACTACTGCAGATAACCGCCGTTATATCTGCAAGGTTGCATCTGAAGTCCATGACCTGTTTTTCCAGGAGGCGCAGGTAGCCATACTTCTTTATCTGCAACAATCGTCTGTGCGCGAGGGTTTCCAAAACATCCTGCCATCGCTCAATAATCAATATGTTGTACCCGTATCGATCAATGAAACCCCCTACTATGTTCGGGTGATTCATTTTTTAGAGGGCGATTTCCTGGTAAACTGTAAATCTCATTCACCTGCTCTTCTGTACTCCGTGGGGGATTTTCTCGGGCGAATGGACCAGGCGCTCAAAGACTTTAAACATCCCGCCATGCACCGGCATTATGAGTGGGATATTAGTAATGCTCTGGATGCATCACCCCACCTTGTATATATCAGTAACCCGGAACAGAAAAGGCTTGCAGCTTATTTTTTATTACAGTTTGAAACATTGGTATTGCCTGCCTTGTCAGGTCTGAGGAAAGCTTATATACATAATGATGCTAATGATTATAACCTGTTAGTAACCAATGATACAATATCAGGCTTAATTGACTTTGGTGATATGGTATATGCTCCGTTGATCAATAACCTGGCTGTTGCCTGTACCTATGCGATGCTTCATAAGAATGATCCTCTCTCCTCTGCTGTAGAGGTGGTAAAAGCATATCACCAGCAATACCCATTGCTCGAAAAGGAAGTTGACCTGCTTTATTATCTGGTGGCGGGCCGGCTCTGTATCAGTGTGGGAAGAGCGGCCTATAATCGTAGCCTGGATAGTTCTAATGAACACCATTTTGTTACGGAAAATGCCGCCTGGAAACTTCTTTACCAGTTAATAGAGATCAATCCCCTCCGTGCGCAACAGGCATTCAGGGAGGTCTGCGGGATGCCATCCTGTATTCAGAGGGGCTACGATCATGATGAATTGATGAAAAGAAGATTCCAATCTGTTGGCCGGAACCTTAGTATCAGCTATCGCAAAAAGCTGAAGATTGAAAAGGGAGCCCTTCAATATTTGTACGACGACCAGGGTAATACCTATGTGGATTGCGTAAATAACGTAAGTCATGTTGGTCATTGTCACCCGGTAGTAGTAAAAGCCATGCAACAACAACTGGCCACCCTGAATACGAATACCCGCTACCTGAACGATCATCTTGTTGAATATGCGGAAATGCTGACGGCAACGCTGCCTTCATCATTGAAGGTTTGTTATTTTACTAATTCGGGGAGTGAAGCCAATGATCTGGCTATTCGCATGAGCCGGCATTACACCGGGCAAAAAGATATTATTGTGCTGGATCACGCCTATCATGGTACTTCAACAACAGCTATTGAAATGAGTCCATATAAGTTCGATGGTAAAGGAGGTTTTGGTAGGCAGCCATATATCCACAAAGCGATGAACCCCGATGGTTTCCGTGGTCCATTTAAAACTGCCGATACAGATGCGGGCGCGAAATATGCTGCTGATATCGATCGGATCATTGCTTCGCTGCAGGCAGAAGGGAAAGCACCCGCTGCATTTATCTGCGAAACATTATTAGGGGTTGGGGGACAGATCCCGCTTCCCGCTGGCTACCTGGCGGCTGTATATGATAAGATCAGAAAGGCCGGGGGTGTTTGCATAGCCGACGAAGTACAGGTTGGTTTTGGAAGGGTGGGAGAGGCATTCTGGGGATTTGAGCTGCAGGATGTGATCCCGGATATTGTTGTTATGGGAAAACCTATCGGCAATGGACACCCGCTTGCTGCCGTGGTTGTTACAGAAGAAATCGCCAATGCATTTAATAACGGTATGGAATACTTCAATACCTATGGCGGCAACCCTGTTTCAATGGTTACGGGCAAAGCTGTGTTGCAGGTGATACAGGAGGAAGGTCTACAGGCACATGCATGGAAAACCGGCACCCATCTTCTCGAACGATTAAGAGCGCTCATGCCGAAGCATGGGATCATCGGAGATGTAAGGGGACATGGTTTGTTTATTGGAGTAGAATTGATTCGTGATCACCAGACATTGGAACCGGCAGTTCCCGAGATCGATGATATAGTGGAGGCCATGAAAGAAAGGGGGTTTCTATTAAGCACGGATGGACCGTTGAATAATGTGCTTAAAATAAAGCCACCATTGGTTTTTTCAAAAGCCAATGCCGATGCCATGGTAACTATGCTTGATGAAGTAATGACAGAACTTGGCTATTGACCTGAGTCGCAGCGGAAACAGTCATTTATTGCGCCCTGCAAGCTGTCAGGAATGTGCTATAAAACAATTAGGGTGATTTCACGGTTTTTAGAGCGGGGGGTACGATCTACATTTGAGGCAAATAAACCTCTTCATATGGCCAGTAGCCTCAGATACCTGGAAAAATATAAACGAGAAGTCCCATTGGTTGCGCTTGCATTTGGTGATAAAGATCCTCGCTGGACGCAGGAATATTTTTTCCTGATCAGGAGGCTGTTGAAGGACCTGGCCCTCGATGCGGATGACCCCCGTTTCGCACTCACGCTTACCGAAAGCGGACTCACCAGTTTCGTCATCGGGAAAAGAGTTGTAGCAGAACCGGGGAGGGACCACAATATCCGGCTCATGATGCCAATGGATTTCGATCATGAGCGATACAATTCAGCCTCTATCCTGGGATACTATACTACTGATGGAGTAAAGGACGCTAAACTGGTTGATGTTTTCCTGGCTGTACAATTTGGGATTCCCGGGGCTTATGATGCATGGAAGCAGTCCTGCGAGGCAGCGCTTTTTTCTGCTAACCAATCCGCGCAAATAGTGGAGGTGCATCCACTTAGTAATCAGGTCGACGGGCCAACGCTACATTCCGAAACACTAATACAAGTGGACAACTCAGGCAACCTATCCCCGTTAAAATTTCAAAACTCTCCCCAGCTGCGGAATTTTACAAATCGCCGGCGATTTTCCTTGCCTGAAAGCATCTGTAGTACTCCGGCCTCGTCAATCCCCCAAAACGTGTCAATACTCCAAAACGCGTCAATACTCCAAAACGCGTCAATCTCGCAAAACGTGTCATTCCCGCAAAACGTGTCAATTCTCCAAAACGCGTCAATACTCCAAAACGCGTCAATACTCCAAAATTCATCCAAACCGCTAAACCATTCCCAACTCCTTTACCTACTCGTATCTAATGATGATGCCTGGTTCGAATGGGTGTTATGGAATGAGTTGGATGAAAACCTTATTCATCTGAATTGAATCTCCCGGAGGATTCTATTGCAAGGGTTCTTACAAATCGAAGCTATGCCGATCCGCACCCTTAATTTTTCAATTGCTGATTATTTTACAAATCGCAAGTATGCCGATCCGCACCCTTAATTTTTCATCCCCGCACTATTTACAAATCGAAACTATGCAGATCCACTCCCTTAATTTTTCAATTGCTGATTATTTTACAAATCGCAAGTATGCCGATCCGCACCCTTAATTTTTCAGTTGCTGATTATTTTACAAATCGCAAGTATGCCGATACGCACCATTTATTTTTCATCCCCCCACTATTTACAAATCGCAAGTATGCCGATACGCACCATTAATTTTTCAGTTGCCGATTATTATACAAATCGCAAGTAGTAGATCTGGGGAACCGCGGCATTCAAGAGTGCAGCATGAGAGGAGCTTTCAAGAATGCAGCATGAGGAGCTTTCAAGAATGCAGCATGAGAGAAGCATTCAAGAATGCAGCATGGGGAGCTTTCAAGAATGCTGCATAACAGTAGTTTTCATGAATGTATTATGCTTTAGCTTTCCTGAATGCAGAATGTTCGCAGTTTTGAGGAATACTGCGTGACGGCTTTTATCATGAATGCAGAATGACAGTCGATTTCCAGAATGCAATATGAAAGTATGGAATTCTTCAGGGCGGAAAAGTAAGGAATTTATATTGATCCATAAACCGATCCATAAACACTCATTTTGATTCATATATGGAGCAATAAAAAAGTGATCTTTTCCGGCCCCATCACCCGAACCACCTGCGATTTGTAATTTTTTACTAACAGCGATACTTTTCTACCTCAGGCATCATCACTTGCGATTTGTAAATTTTAAGTAGCAGCGAATTATTTCTACTCTTCAAACAACCACTTGCGATCTGTAAAATTTAATAGCAGCGATATTTTCTACCTGCAGGAGCACTACTTGCGATTTGTAAATTTTCACCGCGGTATATGAGCGACCCCACCATGATCACCACTTGCGATTTGTAAATTTCACCTGCAGTGTAAACATCATTATTCCTGCCCGCAATCCACAACCCGCAATCCACAACCTGCAACCCACAACCTGCAACCCACAACCTGCAACTCACATCCCGTAACCCCCGCAACCCCCCGTACCCCACATAAATACCCGAAACTGGTAATTGACATTATTCCTTTTCTTTCGTATCATCACAGCATCCAAAAGCATTAAACCATGTCCGCCTCCAATCGCCTTGGACTTTCCCTCTCCGGAGGGGGATACCGCGCCGCAGCCTTCCACCTCGGCACCCTCAAG
Organism: Flavihumibacter sp. ZG627; assembly: GCF_000814325.1. Taxonomy (GTDB): domain Bacteria; phylum Bacteroidota; class Bacteroidia; order Chitinophagales; family Chitinophagaceae; genus Flavihumibacter. The sequence goes on from NZ_JPHF01000015.1 coordinate 14,779, forward strand.
AAGCTCCAGGAAATGAATGTCCTCGAAGAAGTAGATATCATCTCCACCATCTCGGGGGGATCCATAACCGGCGCCGCCTATTGCACCCGCAAAAACACCTTCGACGAATTCTACAACGACCTCTATTACGGCCTGCAACAAAAGAACGTTATCAAAAAACTCCTTCTCTCGTTAACCTTCCTGCAGCTGATCCTGGTAGTGCTCGCCTTCATCATACCCGCCATAATTCTTCTGTTCACCAACTACGCATGGGTATCTCCGTTACTCATCATCGCCCTGCTTATTATCATATACAAATTCCAGTTCCAACTCTTCCCCGCCAGCAGTCGCATCGAAAAGATCTACGACGAATTCTTCTTCCATAAAAAAACCTTATCCCAACTGCACCCATCACCCACACTCGTCATAGGATCCACCAACCTGCAAACTGCACGCCCTTTCACCTTCAGCCGCACCTGGATGCAAGACTCCACCTACCAGTTCCTCGAACGCCCCATCAAATTCAACGCCGCAGAATTCCCCATCGCGCGCGCCGTCATGGCCTCCACCTGCGTACCCTTCGCCTTCACCCCCATAACCATAGATAAACAATTCTTCCGCGAGCCCTCCGACGCCAACCGCATCCATCCCGCCCTCGTCGACGGCGGCGTATACGATAACCAGGGCATCCATAAGATCATGCAGCGCGGCCAGTACAACTGCTCAATCATCATCACCAGCGATGCCGGCGGCGGCATGGGAAAAGAACTGTCGTTCAGTAATACGATCTCCCTGCTCGTGCAAACGGTCAACGTCTTCATGATGCGCATAAAGAATTCTCAGATGGTGCAGGATGTATATGAAAACGCCGCCACGGAAGGCAAACAAATTGCCTACCTCTCCCTTGGATGGAATGCTGAAAACAGCATCCGCGGCTTCATCTCCAACCTCGAAAAAAAACAGGTGCCCGACTCCGTTATAAGGGCCCACGAACTGAAAGAAGAATGGGTCGCGAGTCCCGGCCACTACACAGGCGAAATCACTAACTGGCTGAAGGAACGGATCAACTACAGCAGCATCAATTTCCCCACAGCAGAAGAAAAGCGTATAGCCCGAACCGTGGGAACAAATCTTACCCCTCTGTCAAAGGAACAGATGGACTGCCTCATCAAACAGGCATCCACCTTAACCGAGATACAGGTTAAACTCTATTGTCCAGCTTTAATCTATCATTATGTCTGACCATATCCTCAACAACCGCCCGCCTTTCCGCAAGCTGCGAGGCTATGCCTTCGACCCCATAACCTCCCTCGACCTCAACACAGCAGGCATCAACGAGATCACCTATAAAATCCCCTGGGAGGATAACCTCCAGCCTGGTCCCGATGGAGAATATATACGCGTCATTGACCGCGACCCCGCCAGCAACGCCATCTACAAACCCGTGGACCTTAACCGTCCCGAGATACTGGCATCCGACGGTCTCGCACCTAGTGAAACCAATCCGCAGTTCCACCAGCAGATGGTGTACGCCGTTACCATGAACACCATTAAAAATTTCGAGAAAGCCCTGGGCCGCAAAGTCATGTGGAGCCCCGTGGAGATGACCGACAGCAATAACAAACGCAGCTTCGAATTCGTGCGGCAATTGCTGGTATTCCCGCATGCCCTGCGCGACCAGAACGCTTATTACTCGGCCGACCGAAAAGCCCTGCTCTTCGGCTACTTCAACGCCACCGCCACCAACAGCGCCATCTACCTGCCCGGAGGCATCGTGTTCTCCTGCCTCTCGCATGATATCATCGCCCACGAAACAACCCATGCCCTCCTCGATGGCATGTATAGCCGCTTCCTCGAACCCACCCATCCCGATACCGCCGGCTTCCACGAAGGCTTCGCCGATATCGTTGCCCTGCTCCAGCATTTCACCCACCCCGAGATCGTCCGCAACCAGGTTCGCCTCGTACGCGGACAAATAGATGCCGAAAACCTGCTGGCAAAACTGGCGGTGGAATTCGGGCAGTCCACCGGTGAATACCGCTCCCTCCGCGATGCCATCGGTAAAACAGTTGATGGTGTTTGGCAACGTAATTCCCCCAGCCCCACCGATTACGAGAACAACCTCGAATGCCATGGCCGCGGCGCCCTGCTCGTATCGGCAGTCTTCGACGCATTCGTCACTATCTACAAAAACCGCACAGCCGACCTTCTTCGCATAGCCACGGGCGGTACGGGGATCCTTCCTAACGGTGATATTCACCCGGATCTCGTTTCCCGCCTGGCCGACGAAGCTTCTAAAACGGCATCACATGTACTGAATATGTGCATCCGGGCACTGGATTATTGTCCGCCGGTGGACCTTAACTACGGCGATTATCTCCGCGCGCTCATTACCGCCGACAAAGAGCTGGTGGCGAATGACGACAAGCATTATCGGATCGCTTTCATCAACGCTTTCCGTAAGCGCGGTATCATCCCCGCCGGCGTTCCCAACCTCTCGGCCGATACGCTCGGCTATAGTATCTATGAATCGGAGAGCGATAAGAAAGGCTTTGCGCGTGATATCAGCCAGTTCCTTCGTGGCTTCAAGGAGAAGCTGGCCTATAAGACAAACCGAGAGGATATCTTCAACGAAACCCGCGACTTCATCCGCGGCAATCCCCGGCTGGGCATCAAGGGATTGCATAGTTATATGTTCGATGAGCATGGCGCGGCTAAAGACCCCATCACTTTTGAAAACATAACCGGACTCGTATTCTCCGAACAGTACAAAGATTTCGGTATACGAACGTCTAACAGTAGCCGAAAAGGTCCATCGGTGGAGATTCATTCCCTGCGACTGCATAATCGGATCGGTCCCGATGGCAATGTGCTCAACCAGATCATCATGACCCTCTCGCAGCGATGCAAGCTGGCGGTGGAAGAGAAAGACGGTGTTCCCGCCTTCCGGAAATTCCGCTATGGCAGTAAAACTGATATGGCAGGTGAGAGCATGATCTTCCGCGGTGGTTGCACGCTCATCTTTGATCTTGATAACCTGACGCTGAGGCATGCTATCCGTAAACCCATCTTCGATACCAGGCGGCTCACGAACAAGCCTAACCGAAAACTGAAATTCAACGAAAGCCGTCTTAAGATGCAGTGGAGATGCATGCTTGGCGATCTCGTAGAGGATATCGGTTTCGCGCACGACAAGCCCGAACCCCTCGCATTTATTCACCAGGCTAAAACTCCTCTTATATGAGTGCAATAGATTCTATCCGTTTCAGGATGTACAATACCGGTTCTGTAGGCGACTGTCTCCTGCTGCTCTTCCAGCGCGGTGATGATATCGCATTTTCCATGCTGATCGATTGCGGGGGATGGATGACGAAGAAGGAAGCTATCACAGCCTGCGTGGAAGATATCCATGCCACCTGCAATGGGAGGCTCGACCTGCTGGTGCTCACCCATGAACATATGGATCATGTATCGGGATTCAACCAGGCGCGTGAGATTTTTGATCGCATTGAAGTGGGTAAGGTCTGGATGTCGTGGATTGAGGATGAGGGCGATGATATCGCGAAGATCCTGAAAGATCTTTACGGGAAGAAGATGCAGGAGTTGAAACGCGCTGCTGAAATGGCGATTAGTTCGCTACGGCGGAAAGCTGCCGCCAGCTCGCATGTAAGGGGGATGGATGCGCGTACAAAAGCGCAGCTTAGAACAATGGAAGATACACTGGAGTTACTTCGGTTAGAGGATGGCGTTATACCGATGCGGGGTGCCAGGGCCTCGCTCACCAACAGTGATGCTGTAAGTTACCTGAAGAAGAAGGGGGATGTCCGATACCTGAAACCCGGGGAGGTGATCAGTGATATGGAAGGTGCCGAGGGGATGAAGTTTTTTGTGCTGGGTCCGCCGCGCGACAGGGATATGCGATTCTTTAAGATCGCGACGGAGGAAGATGAGATGTACAAACTGGCGGTGGCTGCGCCGGCAGCGGATAAGGCTGGCGGGGCAGGTGTGTTGAATATGGGTTCTGGGGCGGGATTCAATCCGGGTTCTATGGGGATGATAAATCCGGCTTCTGCGGGTGTGCTAAATCCAGCTTTCGCAAGGGAGGATGAAAACCTTTCCTCTTTTAATGAACCTATTGTGGAGAGTGGGATCAGCCTGGAGGAGGGCCAGTCGCCTTTTGGGGAGCAATATATACTGCAGGGAAAGGAGAAGGAAGCATTTCAGAAAGACTATAATAGTATTGCTAATCGCTGGCGGCAGATTGAGACCGACTGGCTGGAGAATGCTGCCTCCATTGCTATGCGGGTGACGGCGCTCACCAATAATACCAGTCTGGCGATGGCGATTGAATTTGGCGATAGTGGTCGCGTGGTGTTGCTTCCCGGCGATGCACAGTCGGGAAACTGGATGGGCTGGCATAAGCCAACGGTAATGCGCAGCCTGAAGAAAAAGGGAGGCAAGGATACTGCTGAGCTGCTTGCCAATACGATCTTCTACAAAGTGGGCCACCATGGCAGTCATAATGGAACAGCTTCGGTGAGCGGACTCAACCATGTGCAGAATGATGATCTTGTTGTGTTCATGCCGCTGGTGCAGGATAAGGTTCCTTCTGCCTGGGGCGGGTCTGAGAATTTTCCCGACAAATCATTGTATCGGGTGCTGATAGAAAAGTCGCGCGGACGACTGGTACGTACCGATGTTGGGGTAATACAGGATGCGCGGGCGAAAAAGTTCCGCGCTGAACTGAAGGCTTCGGAGAAAAAGGAGTTCACCGATTCCTTTAAGAAGGGACCTAACTGGGTAGAGTATGTTATAAAGGGGTGATTTGATTCTATTTTTGCTTTTATTCTTGCACGGAGATTTTTACAAATCGAAAGTAAGCTCCCATACTGCCATTTATTTTCAATGATCGCCATTTTTTACAAATCGAAACTAAGCTCCTGTACAGCTATTTATTTTGAATGACCGCGGTTTTTACAAATCGAAACTAAGCTCCTGTACAGCTATTTATTTTGAATGACCGCGGTTTATACAAATCGAAACTGAATTTTATCAATAACGCTTAAAGTCTGCCACTTGCTTTCTTACAAATCGAAAGTATGCTCACATACAGTCTTTAATTTCAATGACAGCGATTTTTACCAATCAAAACTATGCTGATCTACATCATTTATTTACCATCCCCGAATTTTTTACTGATCGCAAGTAGTAGTTATCCTGAATTTTGTATGAAAGTCGTTTTCAAGAATCCACTATTGCAGCAGACTTCTGAATGCAATATGAAAGTATAGATTTCTTTAAGTCGAAAAACTGAGGAATTTATATTGATTCATAAAACGATCAATAAGCGCTTAATTTGATTCATATATGGAACAATAAAAAACTGATCTTCTCCGACACCATCACCCTCAGGAATTGCGATTGGTAAAAAGCTAACGTGGCACCTCTACCTGCGATTTGTAATTTTTTGCCGCAGAGTAAAAACCACCCCCCCCGGGGGCATGATGTTTTGCATTATTCGCATTAATTGTTTAAATTTAAGTACTCCTCACAGCTGCATTTTTCCTCTCTTGCCCTAACGAATACACGACCTTATCTTCCCCTTTTGCAAACTGATTTCTTAGACTGTCTTTATTTATTCACCAAATAACGGGAGGTCTATTATGAACAAGAAATCAATTGTTCCACTGATCTTATGCCTTGGTTTGATCACCATCGGCTGCAGTAAGGATTATTCTTTATCCGATGGCTTGGCCCTGGGCAAACCGGAATCTGTATTGATGAAATCTATGGGCGCAACACAATATGCTGGCATTGGTTATTTTGACGCTGTGGATGCCTGTAATGTTGCAGGACAAGAAGGTGCGGCATTTGCCGTCAGGATGACAGGAGACCTGGAGGGATGTCTCTATGTGTTTGTGGATGAATTCGAATGCTCCCCCAGCGGCACCTACCGCGAAGTGGGCCGGGAACTTTTTATTGGTACTTATAAAGGAAGTTCCGGTTCATTCTGGACCACTTACAGGTTTGAAGCAAAGTATGAAGGCTGTGCAGAAGACGGTTCCTATTTGGGTGCGGAAATTCTTGGTCGTTGTCAGCATCCTCTTGTTGATGGCAGCGGCGAAGGTGTATTTGAAGGTGTTAGCGGCAGACTGGATATGAAGGATGATATCGAAGCAGGAAATTATCCTTACCGCGGGCACTTCAAATTCTGAGTAGGGTGGTTTTTAACCGGGACCACAGTAATCTTTTGAAAAGAGATTTGGTTCCGGTTTTTTACAGATTGCATGTAGGATTAGAATAGGGTTTGCAAAAGAAGCATTTTATATTGACCCATATATAGATCAATAAATACATATTATGTTCCAAATATGGAACACTATAAAAATGATATTTTTCCACCCTATCACATCACCTCTTGCAATTTGTAAATTCTGATGCCAGCGGCATTTTCTGCTCCTCGTGCAACCACTTTCGATTTGTAAATTTTACTAACAGCGGCATTTTCTACTCCTCTCATCGCCACTTTCGATTTGTAAATTTTGCTCGCGTTAATTGTGAGGTGTGCGTTGATGTGAGGTCTGCGCTGA
>NZ_JPHF01000002.1 GCF_000814325.1 Flavihumibacter sp. ZG627
AAGCTATTTCAGGACAAGACAATATGATCAGGTAAGGTTATGTTTGGTACTACTTCTTTTCTTTATATGTATCGATAATTTGCTGGATAAGAAACAGAACTTTTGTCGCTATGAAACTTTGTGGAAAACGGTAATCAAAGTCTGTAAGAACTGCTGATGATCTGTCTTTCGTTGTAACCACAATTTGATGCCATATAGTGTTACTGTAGCGTCCTGAAACTACATGTTCAAGTATTTCAACTGACTTCAAATTTTCAAAAGGAATAATTCGCTTTCTAAATAATCTGCCAAAGACAGGGTTTATGTTTTCTGTCGTTATTTGCTTTGTATGTAGATTGATAAATAAAACATTGTTCCCTTTCACCATTCGATAAAGGTTCCATCCAAAAATCAAGGGTGCTACCGAAATAATCGCAAGGTTCCATTTTTCCTGATTTTTCAAAGACATCAAAACAATGATTATGGGTCCTATTATAAGAAATACGACATAGAAGATATTTCCCCACAAGCCCGATCTTTTTTCATTAATAATAACCACATCATCCATTATTCTCAAAGGAGCTTTTTCCTTATATCGAGAGATCATTCTCTCAATTGAATAAACTCCTTTTTCAATGCGTGTCTTAGTTGCCATGAATTTTAGGGTGTGTCCAAAATAAGTAGCCAACATTTATCGGCATGCTGTCTGTACAGATATTTCCGGTTGGCAATACCTTTTAGCGGTAGCTTTTTATTCATTCACTTTTTTTTCTATTCCTCAATAAGTAATGATACACATTTTGGTTTCCTACTGTGATAGCGTATGCGTTTACAAATTCAAATCCGTTTTGAGACATAAAATTCAATGCATCAATCATTGAATTAAAGTCTGTTGCCTTTCCGTTTTCGTCTTTTACAATAGTTTCCTTTCCATTAGAAAAGAACTTTGTTCTTTGACCAAAGTCGATTTGAATAGTCAGTTTGGTACTCATTAGTTTTGATGTCCCAACTATTTGCACATATTCAACATCTATTTCTGTAATGGGAATGTCGTTGACCGTTTGTGCTTTTAAAATAAGCCCGCAGAATGCCAAGAATAATGATAGGATTACTTTTCTCATATTTAATTTGATTAAAATTACTGCTTACTCTTTTCGATTTTCAACTTTCCCAGATCCTGTTGGTAAAATTCCCACTACTGTTCGATGCTTAGCCCAGGACTGGTATTTTATTACCGTCTGCCCAGCAACTAAGGCCGATAGAAAACTGTTGATGATGTTAGCTTCTCCTGCTCACTCACATCGTTTAAGGGTATGGGTAAGTAATAGAAGCTTGTATTCGGTTGTCAATATATCATGTTTATACTACCTGTGCAATACCACTAATAGGTAATTTTTTGAGGCTTAGTTGGGAGAAGATGAGAGAAGTTCGGCGATGTTGGGCCTAGGTTTATTAATTTCTTCAAATTTGCAAACAAACTTTCGTAGCTACAAAAGAAAAACCCTCAGCAAAGCTGAGGGTCTTGTGCCCAGGACTGGATTCGAACCAGCACGCCGTTTCCAGCACCACCACCTCAAGGTGGCTTGTCTACCAGTTTCAACACCTGGGCCCACTAAAAGCGGATGCAAATGTAAGGATTCATCTAATTGCACCCAACATTTTTAGACTGCCTTTTTATCGCCCGTGGGTAAAATGATCCGGAACGTCGTCCCCTTGCCGGGTTCGGAATGTTTCACAAACAACTGTCCCCTATGATATTGCTCTATGATCCGCTTACTTAATGATAATCCTAATCCCCATCCTCTTTTCTTGGTCGTAAAACCGGGATCAAATACTTTCCCGATATGACTCGAACTTATGCCTTTCCCGGTATCGGTCACATCAATTTGCACGTTTTCACCCACCGGCCTGATATCCACTGTAATGGTTCCTGTTCCCTCCATGCTATCCAACGCATTTTTCAGCAGGTTCTCGATCACCCAATCAAACAAGGTCCCGCTCAGCGGCACTGTCAGCATCTGCTCACTGCTGTTGAGGGTGAACAGGATCTTGCCCGAGGCTCTTCGCTTCACATAATCCATCATGCTCTGCACCTTGGCCACTATATCCATCGGCTCCACATGCGGCGTACTGCCGATCTTACTGAAGCGGTCACTCACCAACTTCAGCCGGTCCACATCCTTCTCCAGCTCATGGGTAATGGAATTATTTGTGCCGGTCTCCTTCAGCATCTCCACCCAGCCTTCCAGGGAGGAGAGGGGCGTTCCTAACTGGTGCGCCGTTTCCTTGGCCATCCCCGCCCATAACTGGTTCTGCGCCGAGCGGTGCTGCGTGTTTAATAGCATCAGCGTCAGTAGTAGCAGTATCCCCACAATTACCAACTGGATAATAGGATAATACTGCACCTCGTTCAGCAGCCTTGTATTGCCATAATAATATTTATTGGCCACATAGGGCTCTTCACTTAATACCAGCACAAAAGGATCATTGGTCTTGAAAGCCTTGAGCTTCCTGGGCAGGTAGGAGGGGTCCTGCCGCGCACGGGCTGAATCGAGATTGATAAAATTCACGATACTGTCATGTTCGTTGGTCTCGATGATGGGAATATCGGTCTGCTCATTTCGGATCATATTGGGAAGTGTCAGCGGCATATCGGGATTGTCGAAGATGGCCTTGCTGGCGCTTACCCACAGTTCAACCTTATCTCTTTCTTCCAGCGCTATCTTTTTTGCGAGATACCTCGAATAGAAGATAGAGCCGATTACAATGATCAGTGCCACTACCGCTAACCAGGTGCGCCAATTGTAGAAGGATGGTATCATCCATCTAATTTAGCTATTCAAATAGTTTGCTTACTGTATTTTTGGCCACTAAATTATTCCGGAGCCATTTTGCAAGCAACCTTATCAATAGTGATCCTTAACTGGAATGGTAGAAAATACCTCGAGAAATTCCTGCCTTCCGTGCTGGCTTCCGGGTATCCGTCTTTTGAGGTGATCGTGGCGGATAACGCCTCCAGTGATGATTCCGTGGCTTTCCTGCAGACTGCATTCCCCACGGTTAAAGTATTGCAGCTTCCCGAAAACTATGGTTTTGCAAAGGGATATAACGAGGCACTCAAACAAGTTCATTCCGATTATTATATTCTATTAAATTCTGATGTGGAAGTGGAACCGGGCTGGCTTCATCCCCTGATGGCGTTGATCCAGAGTGATGATACTATCGGTGCCTGTCAACCGAAAATCCTGATGTATGATAATAAAGCCTCTTTTGAGTACGCCGGTGCTGCAGGGGGATGGCTTGATTCACTGGGATATCCTTTTGCCCGTGGCAGGGTCTTCGATTTTTGTGAACTCGACCATGGACAGTATAATGATAACGCGCCTGTTTTCTGGGCCAGTGGTGCTGCTTTGCTGGTAAGGGCAAAACTTTATCATGAGCTCGGCGGATTGGATGAATTCTTTTTTGCACACCAGGAGGAGATCGATTTCTGCTGGCGTATGCAACTGGCAGGCTATAAAGTGATGGTTTGTCCCGCTTCCGTGGTCTACCATGTTGGTGGTGGTACACTTCCCAAAGGCAATGAGTGGAAGGTATTCCTGAATTTCCGCAACAACCTGGTGATGCTTGCCAAGAATCTGCCGCTATACCAGTCGATCTGGAAGATACCGCTGCGTTTTCTGCTCGACTCCATCTCAGCGTGGAAATCGCTCTTTGATGGACAGGGAACTTATTTCAAAGCGATACTTGAAGCACATATTGGATTTATGGGATGGTTGGTTTTCCGGCATCGCAAAAGTGTTTTTCCTAAATCAAAAAAAGGTGCGCTAAATGGATGGTACAGCGGGAGTGTCGTATGGCAACATTTTGTAAAGGGTAAAAAACAATTTTCTGAAATTGTAGCAGACAAAAAATGATTTTTATTGTAGTACCCTTATTTTTGCACAGCAATTATCAAAACTATGGCTAATCATCAGGCTCACGAAATAGAGAATCCACTGGAGAAAGATTTTACGCATAGCTGGGTCAATTCTTCTACCTTTCTTTTTTACCTCCAGGTTTTCTGTATTCTTGCTTTTGTTTTAGGTGGATGTTATGGTTTATACACCAATCGTTACAAGGGAAAACCAAGGGTAAATGTTCCTGAAAGTACCCAGTACACACCGAAGTACAAGTAGAAAAAATTTGGTGAAATATTTGGCAGATAACCCATAGTTCTTATCTTTGCCATCCCAATTGAAAAAGAGTTCTTTAGAAATAAATGCTGGTAATAGTAAAGGTTGATTGCCTCAGTAAAGTGAGGTACGGACTGCCTTCACTAAAGTTACGGCAGTCGCAGGCGGAAGTAGCTCATTTGGTAGAGCACGACCTTGCCAAGGTCGGGGTGGCCGGTTCGAGCCCGGTCTTCCGCTCCATTTTAAAAATTAATTCCAGACTCGCGTTTGGAATTTTTTTTTACAGCAAGAATCTACCCGGGTGGTGGAACAGGTAGACACGCAGGACTTAAAATCCTGTTCGCCGAAAAAGCGAGTACGGGTTCGACCCCCGTCCCGGGTACTTATTTAAATTGTTTAAAGGCTTCCTCTCGGAAGCCTTTTTTTATACACTGAGCTTTTTATTCTCCGCATATTTTGCGGCGAATAATACAGCTATTCTCCGCATATTTTGCGGTGAATGAGAAGTATAAAATCCTGATAAAGCAAAAGCCCTCATCAATCAATGATGAGGGCTTTTAATATCTAAGTTTATTCTCTCGTTTTACATATCATATTCATACTGCACCTTACCCAGCAACTGCTGTTGCTTGTCGTAGCAAAGCTCCATTCGCTTTAACCCATTCGGCGTATACTGGTAATACCATGTCTGGTATTCATTGCTTCCCTCAGGTATCACCACCATCTTTTTCAGTCTGCCAGCCTCATCATACTCAAACATATAATCAGGTAGCAACCTGTTGGCCTTTGCATTGAAACGTACAATATCGGTCAGCCTTTTCTGCGCATCATAGTAATAGTATACGATCGCGATGGGCAGGTTGGGACGGATAACTTTTTCTTCCACCACATTGCCGTTTTCATCCAGCGTAAAAGTCACTCTTGTTGTATCTGAATTATTGCGTACCCTGATCATCTCCGTTGGTTTCCCATCCGCCGAATATCTCCAGCTATGCGTCTCCGTTGTTTTTACATTATCTGAACTGTTGGTGGAAGAGATCTTTACCAGTCTTCCCTCAGAATCATATTCATAACTGCCCCTGCTGGAGGCATTCTGTGCACTGTCCTCCGTGGAGCTTAATAGTCCCTTAGCGTTATAGGTTGTTTTGAGATAGGAATCACCTATCACGGTGGTACTGGTGGTAGTGGTTACCGTTCCTTTCTTCAGATCAACCTGCTGAACACCCGTGAAGCCGCCTGTTTCTGAAGAGTTGCCGTCAAAGCTTTCCAGCGTCACTTTTTTGATGCCGTTCTTTTGTAAGAGCGCATATTGATCATTTGCCTGTTGGGTTGTTACCAGGTCTTTGTAATAGTATTGGGAAAAAGCCGACTGGCTAAAGACGAATAGTAAAAGGGTATACAGGATTTTTTTCATTAGTGGATCCGGGTTTTAGAAATTTGGTCGCAAGATACATTAATTATACACCTCATTCACATCGGCAACCATCCCTCTAAACAGCTTTACACACTATATTAACAATCATATTTCGGGGCTTTGGGACGCGTATGGCAGCTGCACCGATAGTGCAACGATAGAGCAACTGTGGAGCAAGGTTAAAATTGCCTTATTTTTATTCAAATTACTAACCCGTGTCGCATTACCCCGAAAGAAAGGAAAAAGACTGTCTCAATTGCGGAACCATGGTAGAAGGGCGGTTCTGCCAGAACTGTGGCCAGGAGAATATGGTGCCTAAGGAGACTTTCTGGGGCCTCCTCACACATTTTGTATATGATATCACCCATTTCGATTCAAAATTCTTCAGCACCCTTAAATACCTCTTCACAAAGCCGGGCTTCCTTTCCCTTGAATTCCTGAAAGGTCGCCGTGCCAGCTACCTGCATCCTATCAGGATGTATGTTTTCACCTCGGCACTGTTTTTTGTAATTTTCTTCACCCTCTACAGCGCCAGTAGCCTTATCAAAGAAGAGCAGGACCTTGAACTGCAACGTTCCAATATCAGCCTTGCATTGCTCAATTTAAGGGAGAGCGCCGCCAGGGAAACTGATCCTGTTTTCATAAGCGCCGCAGGTAAAGCAATCGAGAAACTGAAACGCGATAGTCTCCAGCTTGAAGCAAAACTTATTGAGAAAAATAAAGCAAAGACTGATGTTCCGGAAGTGGTGAACATTGTTAAAGATTCACTGGAAAAGAAAGGGATTCCGGTGGGCAAGGGCGACTGGAATGTTAAGACCCGAACAGGCAGGAACAGGGATGGTGAGTTTGAAGAGGAAGCCAGTGTAATTCTTGATTCCGCAGAATTGAAAAAAGGTCTCACCGATTTCGGATACCGCTCCCAGATCGCCTATACTGCCATGCAGGAATCTTTACCAGCCGATAAACGCGATTCATGGGGTAAACGGATCTTTATGACCCGCCTCATCAGCGTGGTGGAAGAACAGAAAGAAGGTAAAAAAGCTTTTCTGCGTGCCTACCTCGATAACCTGCTGCATAGCTTTCCTAAAATGTTATTCATCTCGCTTCCGCTGTTTGCCCTGCTGTTGAAATTATTATACCTGCGCCGCAGAGATCTTTACTTTTCCGACCATGCCATCTTCACCATCCATTTGTATTGCGCCACCTTTATCTTCCTGCTGGCCTGGTTTGGACTCATCAAACTGGAGGAATATACCAACTGGGGTTTCCTCACCGCCCTGATAACCATCTCGGCATTCCTGATATATTTTTACCTTTACAAAGCGATGCGCCGTTTTTATGGACAGAGCAGGAGAAAGACCATTGTAAAATTCCTTTTGCTGAATATGCTGTCATTCATCATGATGGTTTTCCTGCTATCGATTTTTACTATCCTAAGCGCCACAAGCTTGAGTTCAGGCGCACATTAATAAAAGCATATGAATAAAGCTACCGCCGAGTTTGAAAGACTGGTACAGATAATGGATGAGCTGCGGGAAAAATGTCCCTGGGATAATAAGCAAACCATACAGAGCCTGCGCCACCTCACCATCGAAGAACTGTATGAACTGGCGGATGCCATCTCCGACGAAAACTGGAAAGGCATCAAAGAAGAACTGGGTGATATCTTCCTGCATCTTGTTTTTTATTCTAAAATAGGAAGCGAGAAGGGACAGTTCACCCTCGAAGAAGTGCTTCAATCTATTAACCAGAAACTGATCAACCGTCACCCGCATATATATGGCGATGTTACCGTGAAAGATGAAGAAGATGTTAAAAGGAATTGGGAGCAGCTCAAGCTAAAGGAGGGAAAAAAATCAGTGCTGAGTGGTGTTCCCAAGGCCCTGCCCGCCATGGTAAAATCAATGCGCCTGCAGGATAAGGTAAAACAGGTTGGCTTCGAATGGGAGAAAGCCGATGACGTTTGGGAGAAGGTGAAAGAAGAGATGCAGGAACTCCAGGAGGCGGTAGAAAAAAACGACCAGGATCATATTGAAGAGGAGTTTGGTGACATGGTTTTTTCGATGGTGAATTATGCACGGTTTTTGCAGGTTGATGCCGAACATGCACTGGAGCGCACCAATAAAAAATTCATCGACCGTTTTACCCGCATGGAAGAGATGGCTACATCCAAAGGATTAAAACTGCAGGATATGAGCCTCACTGAAATGGATGCACTCTGGAACGCTATTAAAGCAGAAAAGCCCCTGATTTGAGCAAATTCTTCCTGAACATATTAAAGCGCAATGCTTATTTTTTGCTGGCGGCTGCCTGGCTGTTTACTATAGCATTCATCATCAATAATTATTTCGCGGGCGCTTCTTCGGCTCCTTATCTCCGTGATGCCATGGAAGAGCGGATACAGGAGCAGGAAAATGCTTTTGATAAGATCGTCGCTGATACGCTGCTGCTCAAAATGCTTGCCGAGGGGAGCTATAGTGCGGGACAACTTAGCGAGATGGCCGATCTTGATTTCGGTTTGTTCATCTATAAAGCTGCTCCCCCCCAAAGCTGGAACCTCGCTTTCTGGAGCAACCAGCAGGCCGAACCGCATGATGAAATTATATATGCAGGTGATAGCAGGCAACTGGTGCGCCTGCGGAATGGACAATATGAATTTATCCGTCAAACGGTTACCCTTGCACGAGAAACGATGCTGGTTATCGCGCTGGTGCCGATCCGCACGGAATACTTTATCCAGAATAATAATCTCCAGAAACAATTCGTGGGTTTTCCTAAAGCGGAGAATAGCGTTACACTTAGTGAATATGAAACGGATTATGTTGTAAGGAGTAAGGACGGCATTCCATTGTTCTACCTGCAACCAAAAAATATATATGCCACACGCCACGCCAATGGCTGGAGTATGTTCCTCGATATAATGGCGATCGTGTTGCTGTTGATGGTGATCCATAATGCCGCAAGCAGTATTGCCTCCCGATATGGTTTTATCAAGGGAACGCTGTTTTTGTTTGGAACCATCGTTGTACTGAGGGGACTCACCTACATATTCACCGACTGGCTTTCATGGCGTTCCTATGAATTGTTTGACCCTGTGATCTATAGTTCCAGCGGCTTCCTGCCATCACTGGGCGATCTGCTGATCAATTCATTTTTGTTCTGCTGGATACTGCTTTTCCTGTATCGAAGATCAACGCGGGTAACCCTGGAGCGCTTCCGTAATGACCTGCTCCATTGGCCCCTGGTGGCTACCGGCGCCATGATACTGGTGATCATCACTTTCGGATTTGCGGTGATCATTCAAAGCCTGATCGCTGACGCACGCATATCTTTTAACGTTACCAATTTCTTCAGTCTCGATATTTATAGCTTTGTTGGTTTCGTAGTACTGGCAACACTGGCCCTGAGTTTTTTCCTGGCATCTTCCATGATCATCAAATTACTCGAGCCGCTTTTATTGCAACGTTCCTATCTGCTCTATGCCTTCATAGCGCTGTTCGGATTAATTGTGATCACCTTCATCCGGCAGAACATCCTGGTTGAGCTGAATATTTTTGTACTGGTTTGGCTGGTCGCCTATATCTGGCTGATACGCCAACCCATTCTAACGGCCATCGATGGTCGATGGAATGTTTCGGTGATGTTGCTGCTGATCTTTCTCTATTCTGTTTCCATCTCCATCATCATCGTTTCAGAGAATAGCAGGATAGAAATAGAACAAAGAAAGCGCACAGCCGAAAAGCTTTCTATGCAGGCCGATCCTACCAGCGAGCGATTGTTAAGTATCGCGCTGACTTATTTCGACAACGACTTCCTTTACGCCAACTTTCACCGCTTTCAGCTCGCGTCTACCAACCAATACCTCAAGGATAGCCTGATCAATAAGAACTTCATGGCTTACCTCAATAAATATGATACGAGGATCTTCACCTTCGATGAAGAGGAGAGGCCTTTGTACAATGAGGCGCCAGTTTCTTATGATACCCTCAATACCATCTTCCGAATAGAAGGCAAACCCACTACAATTCCTGACCTCCGCTATTTTGAGAAGAGCTTTGATAAGTTCTCCTATATCAGCAGGAAAATGGTGACAGATTCAAGCGGAGTGGCCGTGGGTTATATGTTCATTCTCTCTGAACCCAAGAAGTATAAGAATGATGCCCTGGTGCCGGAGTTGTTTCGCCAGCGGAAGGATTTCATGCCCGATGAATACTCGCCCATTTACAGTTATGCCATCTATAATAACCGCGAGCTGATCGATTATTATAACGATTACGAATTCCCCACCAGGCTCACGCCCAACCAGGTTCCCAAACAGAATTTCTCCCGCAAGTTCAAGGATAAGTTTGATGAGCTCTGGTACCGCGATAATAATAAACTGGTGATCATCGCCCGGCGCGATAACCTATGGCTTGAGTCCATTACGTTGGTGGCATACCTCTTCAGTACCTTTCTTCTTCTGCTCGGGTTATTCAGGCTTATCACCATGATAGTTCGTTCAAGGCTAAGATTGAATGAGCTTAAGCAGGAACTGCAAATGAACCTGCGAACGCAGATCCACGGCACCATTATTTTTATCAGTCTGTTCTCTTTTTTTGTGATCGGTGTGGCAACCATCATCTTCTTTATCAACCGGTATAATAATAACAAGCAGGATCAGCTAAGCAAGGCCATGCAGATCATGACCCATGAGGTACAGACGGAAATGGAGAGCAGGGCGATGTTTGAATACCTGTTGAGTTTGTATGAAGGCGGTTATAACGAAGTGCTGGAAAATATGATCAAGGAAGTATCCGAGATCCATGGTACCGATATCAATATCTATGATCTTAATGGTGAACTGAGAATATCCTCCAATCCCTTTGTATATGAAAAAGGAATTTTAAGTGTGCGGATGAATCCGGAAGCCTATTACAGGATCCACCGGCAGCGGCTGGTACAGTTCACCACCGAAGAGCAGATGGGTGAGGTGAGTTATAAAAGTATTTATGCCCCCGTGCGCGACGACCAGGGTAACGCCTATGCCTACCTGAACCTGCCTTCCTTTGATAGCCAGGTGGAACTGAAAAGGGAGATCTCGAATTTTCTTGTTACCATTATCAACCTGAATGCATTTATATTTTTAATTGCAGGTGTCATCGCACTTTTCATCACTAACAGGATCACTTCCTCCTTCTCACTCATCAGTGAAAAAATGAGGGCGGTGAACCTTGGCCAGCACAATGAAGAGATCAGCTGGCATCGTGAAGATGAGATAGGGGAGTTGGTGAAAGAGTATAATAAAATGGTGATGAAACTTGATGAGAGTGCGGTGGCCCTCGCCAAGAGTGAACGGGAGGGTGCGTGGAGAGAGATGGCCAGGCAGGTGGCGCATGAGATCAAGAATCCATTGACACCTATGAAGCTTAGTATACAATACCTGCAGCGGGCTATTGATAGTAACAGTGGTGATGTGAAGGTGCTCACGTCTAATGTTGCCAACACGCTGGTGGAACAGATCGATCACCTTTCTAAGATCGCATCTGAATTTTCGCAGTTCGCCAATATAAGTAATACTAAAACGGAGTTATTTGATCTCCATGAAATACTCTACTCACTTTCATCCTTATACGAATCGAGCGATCAGGTTGAATTCCGCTGGCATCCTGTGCCGGGTAAGGTAATGGTGGAAGCGGATCGCACGCAGTTGAATCGTTTGTTCACCAACCTGCTGCAGAATGCGGTGGAATCTACAATTCATCGCCCGGACCGTTCGGTGAAACTGGAAGAGTCGATCCTTGAAGGGAATGTTATTATAATGGTGCGCGACAATGGCCAGGGTATTCCGGAAGCTATGCAGTCGAAGATCTTTACGCCCAATTTCACCACCAAGAGTTCGGGAACAGGTCTGGGACTCGCCATGAGCAAGGGCATTGTTGAACAGGCCAGGGGCAGGATCTGGTTTGAGACGAGGGAAGATGCAGGTACTACTTTCTTTGTTGAGTTGCCGCTGGCTACTATACATGCTTAATGAGCACCCGCTGCCAATAAGGAGGCCAGTAGTTTAAACTCAATTCCTTACCGCGGATCTTCTCTCTGTGAGATAATTTTCAAGCTCTACCCTCGTGAAACTGCTGAGGTTGGCCGCTTTTGTCAATCCCCCTTTCTGCGCACTGATCACGCCATAACGGCAATCATCATAGCCTTCTACTGCATGTGCATCGGGATCTATAGAAAGCAGGCATCCCTTTTCCATGGCATAGGGGATCCAACTCCAGTCGAGGTCCAGGCGCCGCGGATGGGCATTTATCTCAATAACCACCATATGCTCCGCGCAGGCGTCTATGATCATTTTATGATCGAGGGGGTAGCCGGGTCGGCTCAGCAGGAGGCGGCCCGTCATATGTCCGAGTATGGTTACAGCCGGGTGACTGATGGCTTTCAGGAGCCGCTGCATGGCCTTTTCCTCGGTCATCTTGAGGTTGCTGTGAACGGAAGCGATCACCAGGTCAAAGCTGTTCAGTATATCATCACTGTAATCGAGGCTGCCATCGGTAAGGATATCGCACTCGATGCTCTTGAAAATGCGGAATGGGGCGAGTTTGCTGTTCAGCTCATCTATATAGAGGTGTTGTTCCGCGATCCGCTCGGCAGAGAGACCATTGGCATAGAAGGCCGATCGACTATGATCGCTGATCACCAGGTACTCATATCCCTTCTCAATACAGGCCCGGGCCATTATTTCGATGGTATGGAGGCCATCACTCCAGTTGGAATGGCTGTGGATTATGCCCTTTATATCACCCGGTTCAATCACAGGTTCTAATGGTCCCAGTAGGGCAACGCTGATGATCTCGGGGTCTTCTCTCCGGTTGGGGGCAATGAAATGTAGCTTGCTCTGTTGGAAGATCTCTTCTTCAGAAGCATAGTTCTTATCCTCTGAAAAACCAGTTGACTTTTTGAATATTTCCAGGAAGAGATCACTGCAACTACCGGAGAATTTCCTTGCAATAAAATTGTCTTCGCTGCTAAGCTGAATAGCTATTTGTATTCCTCCACTAGTGGTGGCAGTTATGATGGAATCTTCTGTTGTTATATTCTGGAATTCCTGTCGCTCCAATAAATCCTGCACTTCATTTTTCGGAGCGGTTGTAAGGATCTCGAGTTTGGTAATGATGTTTAGTTGACGACCGATCTCTCCCGTGAGGCAACTGCGATATTCAGGAAACTGTTCCTGGAAAATTGTTTCTGCCTGGAAGGCGAATTCTTCTATTTCTGCATAAAGAAAATGACCTTTGTTATGCATGAAAAAATTGATCGACTGCCTTACACTTTCCTGTGTTTTTTCTCCAAAACCTTTATAGAGAAGTAACCGGTTTTCACCACAGGCATAGAGCAATTCGCCCATATTTTCGATGCCCATCTCTTTCCAGATGGTAGAGATCTTTTTAGGACCCAGTCCTTTTATCTGCATCATTTCGAGTATGCCTGCAGGTGTTTTTGCAATGAGATCATCAAGTTGTTGAAGCTTTCCGGTCTCCAGCATTTCAACAATTTTCTTCGCACTGCTATCACCAATTCCTTTCAGTGATGCGATCTTTTCTGCTGGTGTATCAGAGAGTTGAACGGGCAGCTTTTCAATATTGAATGCAGCCGATGCATACGACTTTGATTTGAACGGATTATCACCATGAATATCCATCAGTTTTGCAAGCAGGGAGAACTGGTCGGCGATCGCATAATTGTCCATCATCTGACAAAGATAGGGAGAATGAGATTGCGCTATAATCCTTTGTGGGGGCTAAATGCAGGGGAGGGGCATTAAAAAAGTCCCGGCGTAACCGGGACTTTCAGATATCATTTGCTGTAAATGATTAAGCCTTCTTAGGAGCAGCTTTCTTAGCAGCTTTTTTAGGAGCGGCTTTCTTAGCAGCAGCTTTCTTCGGAGCGGCTTTTTTAGCAGCCTTTTTAGGAGCGGCTTTCTTTGCAGCAGCTTTTTTAGGAGCAGCTTTCTTAGCTACTTTTTTAGCGGCCTTCTTTGGGGCGGCTTTCTTAGCAGCGGCTTTTTTTGGAGCGGCTTTTTTTGCAGCAGCTTTTTTTGGAGCGGCTTTTTTTGCAGTTGCCATTTTGTTAGAATTTAATGATTAGTAAATGGGTTACCAATAGTAAAAATATAAACTAATCTGAAACTGCAAAATTTTTTTTTGTTGTTTTAATCGGAAATGATTAAGCAACAACTTCAACAGCCGACACAGAAACGATGGTTTTATTCTCTCTTGTCTTTCTGAATTCTACTACACCATCAGTTAATGCGAAGATTGTAAAATCTTTTCCAACACCAACGTTTTTACCAGGATGGTATTGAGTACCACGCTGACGAATAATGATGTTACCAGCAATTGCAGGTTGACCACCATAGATCTTTACACCGAGGCGTTTGCTTTGTGAATCGCGGCCGTTCTTTACACTGCCTTCACCTTTTTTGTGTGCCATGACGAATGAATTTTATACGGTATTCTAAATACCAGATTAAGCGATTTCGTTGATCTTAATTTTAGTATAGTGTTTCCTGTGACCAAGCTTCTTACGGAAACCTTTCCTCCTTTTCATTTTGAAAGCAATCACTTTATCACCCTGGAGGTGATCAACGATCTCTGCTTTCACTATGGCTTTAACAGCGTCACCTGATGTCAGGCTTCCGTCGTTATCAACCAGCAATACTTCGGGGAATTCCACTTTGTCGCCGGCGTTACCTGACAATTGAGGTACATACAAAGTTTGGTCTTTTTCGACCTTGAATTGCTGACCGGCTATTTTAACAACTGCAAACATAACTTACCAAAATTAGGAGTGCAAAGGTAAGGGGAAAATCCATACCTGCAAACAGATTTTTAGAAATAATTACAGCAAATTTAGGTCGATTAGAGCAAATCAGCCCCTAAATTTGCGGCACCATCCTCCTTCTACAAATGAAATTCAAGTCATTCCTTGCTAAACCCTTTGCTTCCTACGTATCCAAACAGGTAAAAAGGTCTATGCAGCAGGCAGTTGCAGATCAGGATAACCTTTTCAAGAGTCTCCTGAATACGGTTGCAACCACCCAGTTTGGGCAGGATCACCATCTTGAATCTGTGAACACGCCGGAGGAATTTCGCCAGGCCGTCCCCATCCGTGATTATGAACAGCTGAAACCATGGATCGAACAGGTGAAGGAAGGCAAGCATAATATATTATGGAAGGGCAAACCCATTTACTTCGCCAAAACCTCAGGTACCACCAGCGGGGTGAAGTATATCCCCATAACCAAGGACTCGATCCCCAACCATATCAATACTGCCCGCAACGCCTTATTATGTTATATGGCCGAAAGCGGAAACAGCGCATTCGCCGATGGTAATATGATCTTCCTCTCGGGCTCCCCCGAACTGGAAAGGGTAGGTGGGGTTCCTACCGGCCGGCTCAGCGGTATCGTGAACCACCATATCCCCAGCTATCTGCGCAAGAACCAGTTGCCCACTTATGAAACCAATTGCATCGACGATTGGGAAACCAAGCTGGATAAGATCGTGCAGGAAACGATGAATCGCAATATGACCCTCATCAGTGGGATACCACCATGGATGCAGATGTATTTCGACCGCCTGCAGGAACTCAGTGGTAAAAAGATCAGCGAACTCTTCCCCGATTTTTCTGTGATGGTACATGGCGGGGTTAATTTTGATCCCTACCGGGCAAGGCTATTCGAAAGTATCGGGCGCGAGGTTGCCACCATCGAAACCTTCCCTGCATCTGAAGGATTTTTCGCGTTCCAGGATTCTCAAAATGCAGAGGGGCTGCTGCTTAATACCAACAGCGGCATCTGGTTCGAATTTGTTCCCGCTGCAGAAATATTCTCCGAGAATCCAACCAGGCTCGGCTTGCATGAGGTTAAAGTTGGCGAGAACTACGCCCTCCTTATTAATAGTAATGCCGGACTCTGGAGTTATAACCTCGGCGATACCGTGAAGTTTGTTTCGCTGGATCCTTACCGCATTATTGTATCGGGACGTATCAAACATTTTATCTCTGCCTTTGGCGAACATGTGATCGGCGAAGAAGTGGAATACAGTCTGATGAAAGCTGCCACCGAGGCCGGCGTACATATCACCGAGTTCACCGTGGCCCCACTTATTTCCCAGGACAAGGGGAAATCTTACCACGAATGGTTTGTGGAATTTGGTTCCGAACCCGAGAACATGGAAGCGTTTACTTTACTAGTCAACAATAACCTGCGCGCGAAAAATATCTACTACGACGATCTGATAAAGGGAAATATCCTTTTACCGTTGCGCATCACGCGTGTCAGGAAAAACGGTTTCATCGATTACATGAAAAGTGTCGGTAAGCTCGGCGGACAGAACAAGGTTCCCCGTCTCAGTAACGACCGCAAACTCGCTGAGGCATTGGGTCCCTGGACGGAATAAATACCCGTCTGACATCCGTCAGGACAGACGTCAAGCATCTGTCGCGACAGACCCCTGGGGTCCGTCTGACATCCGTCATGACGGATGTCAGACGGGTAACTAACAATCGTTAGAAATTATCTTTGTTTTTGGCCATATCCTTGGAGAAATAACAAATACTTAAATTTTATTTTGTTCGTTATTCTGCAAAAGGCATAATTTTGGCATCGTTATTTAAAAACAAAAGGCATATACATTATAAGATGAAAGCATTCCAACAACATAGCGCTCCCTTCCAGATGGATTGCCAGGTTGTATTCTCGCCGGAGGCTTCCTTTTGTTTGTGCACCCACTCCCGACGTGGATGCTGATAGGACGAGCCCTTTGCAAAGGTCCCTATCAGTGAAAAAAGCCCCACGGAATTTTATTCTTACACCCGAAGTGTACGCTAAAAATTTACTGATCCTTAATTTACTGCCAGTTGGAAAATACATCCGTTATCGTGAGGGTAGCCACTCCCGAGGATATTCATTATTCAACCATCATCACCGATGAGATGGAATCGTCTGCAAAAGCTCGCGGAACCGGTATCGCCAAACGTTCGCCGGAATATATCGAGCAAAAGATGCGCGAAGGGAAATCCGTAATCGCCGTTACAGAAGATGGTGTATGGGTTGGATTCTGTTATATCGAAACCTGGAGTCATGGCGAGTATGTTGCCAACTCGGGACTGATCGTTGCGCCAGAATTTCGCAAGAGCGGAATAGCCAAGCGTATCAAAGAACGTATCTTCGAATTGTCGAGGACCCTCTTCCCTGATGCAAAATTATTCGGTCTCACCACCGGCCTCGCCGTGATGAAGATCAACAGCGACCTCGGTTACGAACCCGTTACCTATTCTGAACTCACGCAGGATGAAGCCTTCTGGGCCGGCTGCAAGAGCTGTGTGAATTACGATATCCTGATGAGCAAGGAAAGAAAGAACTGCTTCTGTACTGCCATGCTCTATGATCCCAAAGACCATTACCAACCCGAAGAAACGGCGGAAGATTTCAAGCAGCATTCAAAAGCATATGAGCGACTGCTAAGGTTCAAACAATCACGGTTTATCAAAGCATTCCGCAAAAAGAATTCCGCTGAAAATGCCGGCGGGGGCGGAGGCGAGAAAAAGAAAATGTTCTCGTTGCTGAATTTCTTCTTTAATCTTTAAAACAGTTTAAATACCGATGTCACAGAAAGTTGTACTTGGATTTAGCGGTGGCCTCGATACCACCTTCTGCGTTAAATATCTCAGTGAAGACAAAGGATATGAAGTGCATTCCATCATCGTTAATACCGGTGGATTCACGGAAGATGAACTGAAAAATATTGAAGCACACGCCTACAAGCTGGGCGTGAAATCACATACTACCATTGATGCAGTTGAAGGATACTATGACAGGATACTGCGCTACCTGATCTACGGAAACGTCCTCAAGAACAATACCTATCCCCTAAGTGTAAGCGCAGAAAGACTGAGCCAGGCACTGCATATAGCAGAGCATGTTAAAAAGCTTGGCGCAACTGCGGTTGCCCATGGCAGTACGGGTGCGGGAAACGACCAGGTTAGATTCGATATGGTGTTTCATATCATGATTCCGGGGGTGGAGATCATCACCCCCATACGTGACCTCAAACTCAGCAGGGAAGCGGAAATCGAATACCTCAAAGCAAAAGGTGTGGAGTTGAATTTCGAGAAAGCGGCCTACTCCATCAATAAAGGATTATGGGGAACAAGCGTTGGCGGTAAAGAAACCCTGAACTCAAAAGGAATTCTTCCCGAAGAGGCATGGCCTACACAGGTAACCAAATCGGAAGCCGAAGAAGTTATACTGCATTTCGAAAAAGGTGAACTAACTGCTATCAATGACCGCAGTTTCGATCACCCCTCAAAAGCCATTCAATATTTGCAAACCATTGCCGGTCCATTTGGCATCGGCCGTGATATTCATGTGGGCGATACCATCATCGGGATCAAGGGCAGGGTTGGATTTGAAGCCGCCGCGCCCATGGTCATCCTCAAAGCCCATCATGCCCTCGAGAAACATGTTCTTACCAAATGGCAGCTGAACTGGAAAGACCAGCTCGCATTATTCTATGGAAACTGGCTTCATGAAGGGCAGATCCTTGATCCCGTTATGCGTGATATCGAAACCTTCCTCGAGCATTCCCAGTCAAATGTTACCGGTGATGTATATGTGCAATTGTTGCCATACCGTTTCCAGGTGATCGGGATAGAATCTCCCTACGATCTGATGTCGGCAAAATTTGGTAAATACGGTGAGATGAATACCGGCTTCACCGGCGAAGATGTTCGGGGCTTCAGCAAGATCTTCGGCAACCAGACAGCCATCTGGAATGCAGTGAATGAGGAGGCGGCAGGTAGTAAGTAATAAGCTGACTCGGAATAAATAAAACATTTTCTTATGCGGATCAGAATCGGAATTATTGGCGGGGCAGGTTATACCGGGGGAGAATTACTGCGTTTATTGATCAATCATCCCCATGCAGAAATCGTTTTTGTTCATAGTAACAGCAGCGCGGGAATGCCACTCCACAAAGTGCACCAGGATCTCCTGGGTGAAACAGAAATACTCTTCACCAGTGAACTCCACCAGGAGATCGATGTTTTATTCCTCTGTACCGGTCATGGTGAGGCGAGAAAATTCCTGCAGGCAAATCCGCCTGCAGCTCATGTAAAACTGATCGACCTTTCCAATGATTTCAGGTTAGCGGAGCAGTCCACCCTTGAACTTGCCGGCAACGATACCATACAATTCATATATGGCCTTCCTGAATTAAACAGGGATGCCATTCGCACCGCCCGCGCCATCGCAAATCCAGGTTGCTTTGCTACTTCCATTCAACTGGGATTATTACCGCTGGCCAAAGCCGGATTCTTAAACGAGATCTATACAACAGGAATAACAGGTTCTACCGGTGCGGGACAATCGCTTTCCGCCACCTCACATTTCAGCTGGAGATCCAATAATATCCAGGCCTATAAAACACTCACACATCAGCACCTTGGTGAAATAGGGCAGAGTCTTCGTCATTGGCAACCCGATGCTGCCATTGACCTCAGCTTTGTTCCCTGGCGCGGAGATTTTACACGTGGAATATTTATCAGTTCAACCATGCATATGGCCCTTGGTTACCAGGAGCTGGAGAACATGTACATTGATTATTATACCAACCATCCATTCACCTTTATCAGCAGGGAGCCAATTTTCCTGAAGCAGGTGGTGAATACCAATAAGGCGATCATCCAACTGGAGAAAGTGGGAGAGAAGCTGGTGGTGCATTCGGTGATCGACAATCTCCTGAAAGGCGCCAGTGGACAGGCAGTGCAGAATATGAACCTCATGTTTGGTCTGCCGGAAGATACAGGCCTCAGATTAAAGGCAGGATATTTTTAAAACAAGCAGCAATGAAACTTTTCGACGTATACCCACTTAATAATATCACCATCACCCATGCAAAGGGATCTTCTGTTTGGGATGATGCAGGTAATGAATACCTCGATATGTATGGCGGCCATGCTGTCATCTCTATCGGTCATACACACCCGCATTGGGTAAAACGCATTGAAGCCCAGTTGGAGCAGATCGCATTTTATTCCAATTCTGTGTTAATTCCACAACAAACAGAACTCGCTGACAAGCTGGGACGGATATCTGGCAAGAATAATTACCAGCTATTCCTTTGCAACTCCGGTGCAGAAGCAAATGAGAATGCGCTCAAACTGGCTTCCTTTCATACCGGCAGAAAAAAAGTGATCGCTTTTAAGAATGCCTTTCATGGGCGCACTTCACTGGCCGTTGCCGTTACTGATAATCCAGCCATCTTAGCACCCATCAACCAGACAGCGAATGTGATCTTCCTTCCCTTCAATGATGTAGCGGCGCTGAAAGCCTGCTTCAGTGCACAGGGCGAGCAGGTTGCAGCCGTTATCGTTGAAGGCATACAAGGCGTAGGGGGAATCAAAGTTGCTTCCGCTGAATTTCTTCAAACCATCCGCCAGCTCTGCGATGCGCATGGCGCGGTTTTTATTGCAGACTCCGTTCAATGCGGTTATGGAAGAACGGGCAGGTTTTACTCCCACGACCATGCCGGTATAAATGCCGATATTTATAGTATGGCCAAAGGCATGGGAAATGGATTCCCGATCGGCGCCATTTCTATTGCACCACACCTGCAGCCTAAGCATGGAATGCTGGGTACAACTTTCGGGGGAAACCATCTGGCCTGCGCAGCTGCACTTGGCGTGCTGGAAGTGATGGAGAACGAGAATCTGCTTGAAAATGCAGCGGAGATCGGGAGCTACCTGATGGAACACCTGAGATCCATCCCCCATTTGGAAAATGTGAGAGGGGCTGGATTGATGATTGGCTTCGATGTACCCGAGTCGCATAAGGATCTGCGTAAGAACCTGCTCTGGAAGCATCGCATCTTTACCGGTGAGGCAAAACCGAATGTGATCCGCCTGCTGCCATCACTTGCATTAACGAAGCAGGATGCAGATAAGTTTCTTACTGCAGTGCACGAAGAGATGAACTAATAACAAGATTTCAATTCAGCATACATGAAACAATTCGTTTCCGTAAATGATGTAACCGACATAGATGCGCTGGTGGCGCTGGCCCTTTCTTATAAGGCCGATCCCTACCGCCATAACACGCTCGGTGCCCGCAAACGTATTGGGATGTTGTTCCTGAATCCCAGCATGCGCACAAGGTTGAGCACACAGGTGGCAGCACAGCAATTGGGCATGGAAGCGGTTGTTTTTAATGTAGGCAGTGAGGGATGGGCGATAGAATTTGAAGAAGGCGCCATCATGAACGGAACCACTGCCGAGCATGTAAAAGATGCAGCGCCCATCATGGGCAAATACTTTGATATCCTTTGTATCCGCACATTCCCCTCGCTGAAAAACAGGGAAGAGGACTACAGTGAAAAATATATTAACCAGTTTATCCGGTATGCAGGTATCCCGATTGTGAGTCTGGAGAGCGCAACCCTGCATCCGCTTCAGAGCTTAACAGATATCATTACAATTGAAGAATATCTCGCCACGCAGCGAAGTCTTAACCCTCAATTTGCAAACCGAAAATCCAAAGTTGTGCTTACCTGGGCACCACATGTGAAGGCACTTCCGCAATGTGTTGCCAATAGTTTCGCTCAATGGGTGAACGCATGGGGAAAGGCAGATTTTATTATCACCCATCCGGAAGGCTATGAACTGGAAGAAAGTTTCAGCAGGGGTGCAACTATCACCCATAACCAGGATGAAGCCCTAAAAGACGCCGACTTTGTATATGTGAAAAACTGGAGCAGCTATAAGCAGTATGGACAGATTCTCAGCAACGATATGAGTTGGATGATGACGAATGAAAAACTTGGTCTCACCAATAATGCACGCGTTATGCATTGCCTGCCCGTGCGTCGGAATGTTGAATTGAGTGATGAGATACTGGATGGACCGAACAGCTTAGTGACCACGGAGGCCGGCAACAGGGTGTGGGCGGCGCAGGCGGTGCTTGCGGAGATAATAGGGAATAGGCAGTAGGCAATAGGCAGTAGGCAATAGGCAATGGGCAATAGTCAATAGAAAGAAAATCAAAAAAAGCAAAATTGAAACCCCCATTATTTGTCATAAAGATCGGTGGTAATGTGATCGACCATCCAGAAGCACTGGATGCATTCCTCGCTGATTTTGCAGCAGTGAATGGGAATAAGATATTAGTGCATGGGGGTGGAAAGATCGCCACCCGTATCGGTGATAAACTGGGAATAGAATCTAAGTATATAGATGGCCGCCGCATTACCGATGATGCTACCATTGACCTTGTTACCATGGTATACGGCGGACTGCTAAACAAACAGATCGTGGCAAAGCTGCAGGCCAGGAACTGCAATGCCATGGGTATTACCGGCGCCGATGGAAATATGTTGCCCGCAATGAAAAGACCGGTAAAAGAAATCGATTATGGATGGGTGGGTGATATACTGCAGGACAGGATTCCCGCAGATCAATGGCAGGTTTTATTGGAGCAGGATATCGTTCCGGTACTTGCTCCACTCACACATGATGGAGCCGGTCAAATACTGAATACCAATGCCGATACCATGGCATCCGCTATTGCAGTCGCTTTGTCGAAAGATTATACCGTTAGACTGATCTATTGCTTTGAAAAGAAAGGCGTACTAGAATACGTGGAGGATGAAAACTCAGTATTGCCGGTTATTACGAAAGCCTCCTACCAGCAATTAAAAGTCGACAATAAATTATTCGCCGGTATTCTCCCAAAACTCGACAATGCATTTGCAGCAATTGATGCGGGAGTAAACGAAGTATTGATAGGGCATGCCGATGATCTCCTCCAAAATACATCCCAACCAACAACCGGAACCCTGATCACCGCATGATTGATCCCAATAAAATAAAGCTGCTTGCCACGGATGCCATTAGCCTCCTGCAATCCCTTATCCGCACACCATCATTCAGTAAAGAAGAATCGGGTACGGCTGATATATTGGTTTCCTTTTTTAAAAAGCATAACATTGATGCACATCGATATCTTAATAATGTATGGGCAGTAAATAAGTATTTCGACAAGTCAAGGCCCACCTTACTGCTGAACTCACATCACGATACTGTTAAGCCTAACCCACAATACACGAAGGATCCTTTCCAACCAGTTATGGAGGAAGGAAAACTATATGGATTGGGTAGTAATGATGCGGGTGGGCCGCTGGTATCACTCATAGCTGCCTTCATTTATTTTTATAACGCGAAAGATCTTCCCTGGAACATTGTTCTGGCCGCCACGGCCGAAGAAGAGATCTCCGGCAAAAATGGCATTGAGGCATTATTGAACGAGGAAGAATTTCTTTCCACCACAGGAACATTGAATAACACCTTTCAAAACTGGTCGGCCATTGTTGGTGAACCCACCCAAATGGAACTGGCTGTAGCCGAGAAAGGCCTCCTGGTGCTTGATTGCATCGCCCATGGTAAAGCCGGACATGCAGCCAGGGAAGAGGGTGTAAATGCCATATACAAGGCAATGGATGCCATCCAATGGTTCAGGAATCATAGATTTCCAAAAGAGTCTGAAACACTTGGGATGGTCAAGATGAATGTGACCTCTATCATCACAGATAATAAGGCACATAATGTAGTGCCGGTCACCTGCCAGTTTACGGTTGATATCAGGGTTACGGATGCTTACACACACGAAGAAATACTTGATATTATCACAGCATCAATCGACTGCGAGGTGAAACCCAGAAGTATGCGATTGCGTGCTACTGCCATCCCACTCCATCATCCGCTTGTGAATGCTGCCAGTGAAATGGGAAAAGGTTATTATGGATCACCTACCAGTTCTGATAAGGCACTGATCCCGTTTGCGGCATTGAAGATGGGTCCGGGTGATAGTGCCCGAAGCCATTCCGCCGATGAATATATTTACCTTAGGGAAATTGAAGAAGGTATAGAAGGCTATACCAGGCTTATTGAAACAACATTTAAAAAGGTTCAATGAAACTCTGGCAAAAGAATATAAGCTCTCTCGCAGAAGTAGAAAGATTTACGGTGGGCAATGATCGGCATTTTGATGCCATGATGGCAAGGCATGATGTGCTGGGTAATATGGCGCATGCTATCATGCTTTCAGAGATCGGTCTGCTGACGGAATCGGAGAAGGAGCAATTGCTGGCGGAGTTGAAAAGGATCCATGATACAGTGAAAAGCGGATCATTCCAAATTGCCGATGGAGTAGAGGATGTGCACTCGCAGGTGGAGTTCCTCCTTACTGCTGCACTTGGTGATACAGGAAAAAAAATCCATAGTGCACGCAGCAGGAATGACCAGGTGCTGGTTGACCTGAAACTTTTTCTGCGCGATGAACTGCAGTCGCTCGCTGAATCCATCCTTCCATTCTTTGCTTTACTTCAAAAGAAAAGTGATGAATTCAAAGACCACCTTCTTCCCGGTTATACGCACTTGCAATTGGCCATGCCATCCTCCTTCGGACTATGGTTCGGCGCTTATGCCGAAAGTCTGGTGGATGATATGATCATGTTGCGTGCTGCCTATGAAGTGGTGAATAAAAATCCACTTGGATCTGCTGCCGGTTATGGATCATCTTTCCCAATCAACAGAACCAGAACGGCTGAGCTCCTTGGTTTCGCCGATCTCAATCACAATGTTGTATATGCGCAGATGGGAAGAGGTAAGGCGGAGCGTATTGTTGCCATGGCCATGGCCAATATCGCTGATACGCTTGCAAGGCTCTCGATGGACGCCTGCTTATACCTCAACCAGAATTTCGGATTCATAAGTTTCCCACCCGAGCTTACCACCGGCAGCAGCATCATGCCGCATAAAAAGAACCCAGATGTTTTTGAGCTGATAAGAAGTCATGCTAATCGTATTAAAGCATTGCCCAACGAGATCATGATGATGACCACCAATCTGCCTTCAGGTTATCACCGCGATCTGCAGTTGCTGAAGGAGAACCTGTTCCCGGCATTTGGAATACTGAAAGATTGTATTGCGATGGCATCCCTCATGCTTGAAAACATTGCAGTAAATGATAATATACTGGCTGATGAAAAATACAAATACCTCTTCAGTGTTGAGGAAGTGAACAAGCTTGTATTGCAGGGAATGCCTTTCAGGGATGCCTATAAAACGGTGGGCCTCGCCATTGAAAACGGCAGCTATACCTATGATTCACGCGTGGCGCATACCCATGAAGGAAGCATCGGTAACCTGCATAATAAGGAAATAGCAGCTGCCATGGAGAAGGTGCTGGCGGGCTTCAATTTTCAACAAACAAATGCGGCTTTGGAGCAATTATTACGTTAATTTGCCGTTTCCCGACAGGCCAGGGCGGGTCTGCCGCCCATCCCAAAAGCTGAAGAAATGATGCAGAAACGTATAGCAATATTTGGATCCACAGGCTCAATAGGTACGCAGGCACTTGAAGTGATCGCCGCCAATCCATCCCTGTTTTCAGCGGAGGTGCTCACCGCGCAATCCAATGATGACCTGCTTATAAAACAGGCTCTCCAGTTCAATCCAAATATTGTAGTTATAGGCGATGAAACCCGCTACCAGAAGGTAAAGGACGCTCTCGCCAAAACAGATATAAAAGTTTTTGCTGGTGAAAAGGCATTGGAAGAAGTGGCCGCGATGGATTGCTATGACCTGATGCTGGCGGGCATTGTTGGTTTCGCCGGACTAAAACCCACCCTGCAGGCAGTTGAACAAGGTAAGGCCGTAGCCCTCGCCAATAAAGAAACACTTGTGGTAGCAGGAGATATCGTGATGCAGAAGGCCATCGAAAAAAGAGTTCCCATCATTCCTGTTGACAGTGAACATTCAGCCATATTTCAATGCCTGGTAGGGGAGAACCTGAATCCCATAGATAAGATCATCCTCACCGCTTCCGGCGGACCGTTTCTTGGAAAGAAGCCTAATTTCCTCGTGAACGTTAAGCGCGACCATGCCCTGCAGCACCCTAACTGGAGTATGGGCGCTAAGATCACGATCGACTCGGCCACGCTGATGAACAAGGGACTTGAAATGATCGAGGCTAAATGGTTATTCAACCTCAAACCCGACCAGGTGCAGGTGTTGGTTCATCCGCAGAGTATCATTCATAGCATGGTGCAATTTGAAGACGGAAGTATTAAAGCACAGATGGGATTGCCCGATATGAAACTGCCCATCCAGTATGCACTTGCTTTTCCGCAGAGGCTGGCCAATCAGTTTCCCCGATATGATTTTCGCAGGCCTAATACATTGAATTTCGAAGAGCCTGATATAAAAACATTCCGCAACCTGGCGCTCGCTACTGAGGCATTGCATAAAGGAGGAAATCTTCCCTGCGTACTGAATGCTGCCAATGAGATCGCGGTATTTGCATTCCTGCGTAACCGTGTTGGATTTCTTGATATGACCGATGTAATTGAAAGGACAATGGAAAAGGTTGCCTTTATCGGGCAACCTACATTGGAAGAATATTTTGAAAGCGATGCAGAAGCAAGAGAATTTGCTGCCACGCTTATTCATCTTTGATTTATACCATCCTCATTAATTCACTTCAAAAGTATCGGCACGGTATAACTGCTGGTTATTATAATAACGAAGAATATAACGTCCGCCGGTAGATACCTTGAATTTAAAAGTTGAATCTTTTGCATATATACCGGTTGGACAGGTAGTATCAGCTCTCTGCGGATTAGGAACAGATGCGATGGCCTGCACTTCAAATTGGTTTACACCCAGGGAAGAACTTCGAACATCAAATCCCTCCAGCTTGTAGCAAAGGTTGGGTGCCTGAACACTGATATTTGTGCTCACGGTATCTCCAACTTCAGCATCAGGTATAGGCGCAACCCCGGTTATGGTAATGGGAACATAAAGTCTCTCCGCCGGTGGTAGGGATTCAGTTTTCAGGCAGGATGCAGCCCCAGCCAATATCACAGCACATAAAACAGGTATTTTCATATAACATTTTAGAGGTTGACAACGGCCGATGCAATAACGTTGCCAGTTATCAAAATTTTATCATCCCTTTACCCTTTTTTACCGGATATTTGTCACTATTTAAAAATTGAATTTCACTGATTTATAATATGAGTTTGTTAGCAATTAACTGGGCGGAAGTAGGTGTTAAGGCAGGGCAATTTATTTTATCCTTTTCCATTATTGTAGTGCTCCATGAACTGGGGCATTTTCTGCCTGCGCGATGGTTCAAATGTCGCGTTGAGAAATTTTATCTCTTCTTCAATCCATGGTTCTCCCTCTTCAAGAAAAAGATCGGTGAAACAGAATATGGACTGGGATGGGTTCCCTTTGGCGGTTATGTAAAAATTTCCGGGATGGTTGATGAGAGCATGGACAAGGAGCAGATGAAGCAGCCTGCGCAGCCATGGGAATTTCGCAGCAAGCCAGCCTGGCAGCGACTCATCATCATGCTGGGTGGTGTAACAGTGAACCTCATCCTGGGTTTTTTGATATATGCCGGTATGCTTTGGTATTGGGGAGAAAGTTATGTTCCAACCAATAAGTTCACTTATGGAATTGCAACCGATTCACTTGCACAGAGTATTGGCCTGCGTGATGGTGATAAAGTACTGAGTGTTGACGGAAAATATATCGATCGCTTTAATAAGATCCCGCTCAAAGTTATTCTTGAAGGGGCCAATACAATTGAGGTGGAGCGTGATGGAAAGCCAGTTTCGGTAAACATCCCGGAAGATTTTGCTGCCAAACTGATCCATTTCAAGACGATCAACTTCATTGATATGCGGGTGCCTTTTCTGGGCGTTGATTCTGTTGCTGATACAAGTGCTGCCGCCAATGCAGGTATTCTTGCCAATGACAGGATCATTGCAGTGAATGGTAAGTCCACCGCGTTTTTCCACGATTTCCGCAAAACGGTTCAGACCAATAAAGGAAAGGAAGTAAATATGGTGGTGCTTCGCGGAACTGATACTCTACAGGTAGCCATGACCGTTCCTGCGTCGGGTACCATTGGTGTTTATAATATGTCGCCCAAGGACCAGTTTGAAGTGAAGGAAATCAGTTATGGTTTCCTGGAAGCGATTCCTGCCGGCTTCAAGAAAAGCATAGAAACACTTGAATCATACTGGCTGCAACTGAAGCTTATCTTCAGTGGTAAGGTCAATACAAATGAATCACTCGGAAGCGTTATCAGTATCGGTAAAATGTTTGCGCCGCAGTGGGACTGGATGCAGTTCTGGAGCCTGACAGCATTTTTCTCGCTGGTGCTGGCGCTGATGAATATACTTCCCATTCCCGGTCTTGATGGAGGTCATGCCCTCTTCACCATTTTCGAAATGGTGAGCGGCCGAAAACCCAGTGATAAGTTCATGGAGTACGCGCAGATGGTGGGTATGGTGTTACTGCTGGGACTGATGGCCTATGCACTGGGTCTGGATATTTTCCGGCTGTTTAAATAAGTGTAAGTGTCAAACACCTAACCTCCCAGGTCTATTCCAATCTT
Source organism: Flavihumibacter sp. ZG627 (assembly GCF_000814325.1). Classification (GTDB taxonomy): domain Bacteria; phylum Bacteroidota; class Bacteroidia; order Chitinophagales; family Chitinophagaceae; genus Flavihumibacter. Next base: position 28,076 of record NZ_JPHF01000002.1, read on the forward strand.
CTTCATGAGAATGGAAGCGTTCATGCTTTGGCAGATACCTGGTTTGAGTTTGTAATCAAAATACAATTCTTCTCCTTCAACGGAAACATCGAAATGATAGTTGCTGATGGCATCGGGGAATGAGTTCGATAGCTCTGTAAGGGCAAGATCATGAGTAGCCAGCATACCGCAGGCATCCTGTTTTACCAGTTGTTGCAGCAAGGCCCTCGAGCCAGTGTGGCGATCGTGGGAGTTGGTACCTCTGAGTATCTCATCAAGCAAAAGGAAGACCGGTTCCTTTGCATTTACGGATTCAATGATCGATTTCAGTTTGCTTAGTTCTGCATAAAAAGTAGAGGCATTTTCCTCGAGGTTATCTGCGATTCGCATACTGCTCATGATGCGCATATTGGCCACTTCAAGTGAGTGAGCACAAACCGGAGCTCCAGCCATTGCAAGTACCTGGTTAACGCCCATACTGCGAAGGAAGGTGCTCTTACCTGCCATATTTGATCCCGTGATGAGTGAGATGGCTGGTCGGCCCGACGTACTGAAATCATTGTTCACCCTCTTTCCCTCAGGTATAAGGGGATGACCAAGTGATATGGCATGGTATCGCCCATGCTCTGCATTTATGGTGGGGAAGGTCCACCGGGGATGATTAAACGCCGCACGTCCCAGGCTGTTCAGCATTTCCATTTCGGCTAATGCTTGGAACCATTGAGATGTATCGCTACCATGATCATTTTTCCATTTTTCAAGGGAGAGGATCTGGCGCAGATCCCACAATAAAAAACTGTTCAGAAAAAGAAATACCAGTGGGTTCAGGCGATAGTCGAACCGGTCAAGAATCTTTTCCAGCAGCCTGATTGATGCCGATGCCGCAGGCGCATTAGCAGGAATTAATTTCTCCCGTATAGCTCTCAGCTTTACAGCGCTGAATGGTGAAGATTCAATATGCAGAAGGGAAGAAGAAAGTGTTTTCAATTCGGGAACGATCTTATCCAGTATGCGGTATTGAGGAGTTGCTTTCCGGGTAATGGAAAAGGCGATGACCACATATACCAGAACCAGCAGGTAGAAGACAGAGGCATCCAGCAATCCGATAATATGAAATAGGAGAGAGCCCAGTGAAATGAGAGGAAATATTATTGCCAGCAATTTCCAGGATCGCTTGGGCAGAAAAGCAGATGATTGCTGCATCCATTCGGAGATGCGGGTTTCTGTTTTCAGGGTAACAGATTCCGAAATTCCGGTAGCCTGGAATATAGTACTCCACGCAGGTTCCAAAGCAATTTCCGCGGCAGCCTTCTGACGTAACATTATTTCTTCTGTTGTTTCAGGCGCTAATAATTCCTTTGCTAGTTGCCTGTTGCCCTGCTCACTGGTACAACGATTAATATACTGGAAAACTGAAGCCTGTCCCAATATATCCAGATCCCCTGCATATGCATGTGATTTTGGTGCGAGATCATGTCCGTTATATCTCTTTGTGAAATGATGCTCCGCGATCTGCTGTTCTTCCTGGTGGATATTGATAAGTTGTTCGAGCAAGCTGATACGTGCGCTGAGGTTGAGGCTGCGGGCAAGTAGCCAGAGAAAGGCGGCCACGGCAATTGCAAAACCAATGAAAGCTGCAGCTATGCTTATCTTCCAGCTTTGCCAGGTGATGACAGCGCCGAGAATAAAAATGCCAACTCTTATCCAGCCGATAATATTTTTTTGCCTTGCAAGCTCTTCTTTTTTCATTCGGGAGCTTGACTCCTCCTCTTTATACCAGTTAACAGGGTTAGTTTGAACCATGCCATGAAACTAGTATATTTTAGAATCGGTTAACGAAAATGGCGCCTGATTTGTGCTATATTTGCTGTCCGCAGTAAGGAATGTTATTTAAAAGTCAGACCACAAATCTTACCTCTTAAATCTCACTTCTTACCTGACCTGGGGCTGTATTGGCTTCGACAGCGTAGTTCTTTGAGAGTATAAGCATGTCGTGCGTTGGATAATTAGCACGTTAATCTGAATATTCAAAACTCAAATGGCAATACACAGTATGCCATGGCTGCCTAATCAGTGATTAAGTAGTCATTAGGGCCGCGTTGAGCAGGTTGGTCTGTTACCAAGCTCCGCCGCCGACTCAAAACAAAATACAGGCTGCTGCAAGTGAAGGCTGTGACGCTTGCTTAAGACCATCCAGCTAAGGGGGAAATTGGTTCGTGCTGTTCCTGCTTCCCTTCTACAATTAATACAGTAATAAGCATGTAGAAAACTTTCGGCGGATATGTTTGGACGAGGGTTCGACTCCCTCCAGCTCCACCGCGTCTGCTGTAGCTTTAGCGAAAGCAGACTGAAGATTAAAAACAGAAAGTACATTAAAGAAGGCTCACAATATCAACTATTTGCGAGCCTTCTTTATTTTACTATTCATCTGCAGTTTCGAATACACTTTCACGTTATTCCCATCTCATAATATTTCAGGCTTAGTATATTTATAAAATACTCAAAGAAATCTGATGCTGAATAAATCGCTAATTCTCGCTGCCTTTCTTATTGGCACCCTTCAAGCTTTTTCCCAAAAAATTCATCATTTTCAGGAGGCCCTTTTGATCAATTCAGGCAGCCGTTATGGTCGGGAAGCAGTATATGCCGATCTGCTGGCCTGGAAACTTTATAACAACAGTCTCGGTAAACCGGTGGCCGGCGCTGTTTTTGACATCACGGAAAAAGGGGACACCCTACGCTGGCAGGCGATCAAAGCCGATAGTGCCAACAGGTTCCTGACCCGGCAGTGGCGGGTGATTGCGAGGGGAAACACTTTTGGAAATCCCAATCGGGTTGATCGTGGAACGGGGTATATCTACCTTACATATTCTTCAGCAAAAGCGCAACCCGCAATACTGAATATTAAGGGCAACAGCGGGGTTTATTTCAATGGTATACCGCATATGGGCGATCCATATAACTCCGGTTATATGCATATTCCGGTGAACTTAAAAAAGGGATTGAACGAACTATTTGTAAGAGGCACAAATATCTCAGCAGATCTTATCTTTCCCGGCAAAGCAGTTTCACTGGCTGCCGATGATCTCACACTGCCTTCCATCATTAAAGGAAATGACAATAGCAACCTGGAAGCTGCCATAGTTGTAATCAATACAAGTTCAAAAACTTTATCCAGCCTTCAATTAAAAACATCAATGGGAGGGAAGGAGATTAAATCAATGCTACCACCGGTTCCTCCAATGACTACAAGGAAGGTCAAATTCAGGTTTGATGCGAGCGGTATTACCGAGAAGGGATGGAATGATTGCAGTGTTTCACTATTCGAAAAGCAGAAACTCATTGATACATCTACCATAAAAATTGAGTGTGTAGAGCCGGGTGATAAGTATAGTGTCACCTTCACCAGTAATATTGATGGCAGCCTTCAATACTATGCAGTTACACCTCAATTGCCTGCAGCAAATGATTCTGGTAATGCATTATTCCTGTCTGTTCATGGGGCGGGAGTTGAAGCACTTGGACAGGCCAGGGCTTACCAATCCAAGGATTGGGGAACACTGGTTGCTGCTACTAACCGACGACCTCGTGGATTTAACTGGGAAGACTGGGGAAGGCTTGATGCATTGGAAGTACTTGCCCTGGCAAAGAAAAACTTCAAACCGGATCCACAGCATATTTATCTCACCGGTCATTCAATGGGTGGACATGGCACATGGTTCCTCGGAGCAACCTATCCCGATAAATGGGCGGCTATCGCACCTTGCGCGGGTTATCCCACGCTGAAAGGATATGGCTCTGCTGATGGACTAATTCCAGATAGCAGTAATTCACCTGCTGAACAAATGCTGCTGCGTTCCAGCAACCAAAGCGACGTAATCAAACTTGCCACCAACTATAAATCTTTAGGTGTTTACATAATGCATGGTGATGCCGACCGTGTTGTTCCTGTCACCTATGCAAGACAAATGAGAAAGGTGCTGGCTGATTTTCATAGTGATTATAACTACTATGAATACCCGGGTGGCGAACATTGGATAGGAAGTGAGAGTGTTGACTGGCCCTATATATTCGACTATTTCAAGTGGCACAAGATTGCTGTGGACACTGCCGTGAATACAATTGATTTCAGCACGGCAAATCCAGGTATATCTGCATCCTATCGCTGGGCTTCTATTCTGCAACAACAGTTTCCACTACGCTATAGCCGGATCCAACTTAAAAGAAGTAACAGCGCAAAAACTATAACAGGTACTACTGAAAATACAGAGTTGATTCAATTTGGTCTGGAAAATTTTGGGAAAGGCGCTACTGTGAATATCATGCTAGACAGCCAGCTGATAAAATATACAACCAGCTCCGCAAATGATACTGTGATCCTCAAAAAGGAAAACAACAGTTGGGCTTTTGCAGGATTTCCAACGGCGCAAGAGAAGAACCCCATAAGGAATGGCACATTCAAAGATGCATTTAACTTCAACATGATTTTTGTGTATGGCACAACCGGCAACAAACAAGAAAATGAATGGAGTTATAACAAGGCTATTTATGATGCCGAAACATGGTACTACCGTGGCAATGGAGCAGTTGAGATAATTGCCGATAAAGATTTTGATCCTACACGATATAAGGACAGGGGTGTGATCCTTTTTGGGAATGCAAGCACAAACAGCGCCTGGAATAAGTTGCTATTGAACTCACCCATCCAGGTTAAAAGAAATCAAATACAGGCTGGTGATAAAACCTGGACGGGCGATGACCTGAGCGCCTACTTCGTTTGGCCTCTGGAGAATTCCTCTTTTGCCAGTGTTGGCGTTGTAACCGGTACTGGATTGAAGGGAATGAATGCCGCAAATGCCAATCAATACTTTGCTGGTGCCAGCGGCTTCCCTGATTTTATGATCTATAGTTTGGACATGCTAAAAAATGGTCCATCAGAAATTAAGCTGGCTGGTTTTTTTGATAATAACTGGAAAATCACCAAATCAAATATTGCAGAAGGTAAGTAACAACAAGGCCACTTGTCATTTCCTTAATGCGGCAACGCGAATTGTTTTCGCATTGTCGTCGGTCCACGCAAACAGGAGTCCATCACCCGAACGCACCATTTGCGGGAAACCACTCGATCTCGATTCTGTTGAAGTAGCAATAATATGTGTATCTCCTTTTTTTCCATTTGCAAATACCTGCACCGCTTTGATGGCAGCGCCTTCCATCCAGCTTACCATAGCGCTTGAATCATCCATCATTACAAGATCAACCCGACCGATGGCTTTGCCTTCATCGATGCGAATCGGTTCTTCAAAACTTGCCCCGCCGTCCTTAGAAAATATCAATTTGACCTGTGCATTTTTATCAGTTGCACTATACCAGGCAATCGCGAGGGTATTTCCTTTTGCGCCTGATGCAGGCCCATTAACTGGGCACCCGCTTATTTTCCAATTATCCGGATAAATTGTTCGGGGACTGGTCCATTTTCCATCTACCAGTCTCACTATTGACATGTCTCTCACTTCATCTTCAGTGCGATCACGATAAATTACAACGGGACCATTTGCGGTGATAGAAGTGCTTGTCTGGCAGCAATCACAGGTGCGTGCATCGAGTTGCCATTCATTCATCTTCTTACCTGACCCATCTACATAAGTTCCCCTTAGTGTCATTTCTCCGTGATGACCTTCATGGCCCTCATGGCCTTCCATGGAAGCATTCCGGCCATCGAGCCAGGAAATAAAATATCCGTTTTCGTAAGCTGCCATTGAAACAAAACCATGTTCTGCTTTTTTGCCATCATCGTGCAGGGTTACGGGTGAAGACCATTCGTTTCCACCATCTGCAGATGTTGTGATCTTAACATCATAGGCAAAAGTGCTGCTATCGCTTTTCTCGAGGAAATGGGCGATCAAACTGCCATTACCATCCGAGGCCAGCATGGGGAAGTCAGCCCAGTTAACGAACCAATCTTTTCCCTTAGCAATTAGTTTTGGCGCGGACCATTTATCTCCCTCCAATACCGAAAACATAAATTTGCTGGAATCCCCGGAGCGATCGATCCAGGAGAGATAAACGTCTCCTTTTATATCGGAAAATAAGAACGGCTCTGCCGATAGTGAATCAGCAGGGGAGGGTAGGGCCATTAACTTTAATGGGCCATCTGAACTTTCATGTGGTTTCTCATTGCCACAGGAAATCAGAAAGGTGGTTAACACCAATCCAATCAATATATTTTTCATTTTCCGGCGATGGTTTTATGGAGAAAATCAAGGTTGTTGGCATCATCCCATTTCCGGTATCCCGGCTCAAAAAATACCAGTTGGTGATTGGCATCAAAGATCAGCGTAGTGGGTAGTGCCTCTATACCCAGCGACTCTGCATTCTCAACCCTTGTATAAGTGAAGTTGTATTTATTTTCCTGGATGAATTCTTTGATCTGGTCCATATTTTCATTGCTTGCAAGCAGGAAGATCATATTTTCTTTTCCGATCAGTTCCTGCGCTTTTTCAATGGAGGGCATTTCCTTCAAACAGGGTTTGCACCAGGTGGCCCAGATATTAATGAATAATGGTTTCCCTTTATATGCAGATAAATCAATTGGCTGACTGTTCATATCCGTTAGACGGATCTGGGTAATGGAATTCTGTGCCGTACTTGATTTGTCCTGCCCGGGCCTTTCATTACAGGCCGCCATCATTAAGAGGCAGAAACAAGTGATAAATAGTACCGAATATTGAAAGGCTCGCATTTTTATCATTATACCAGGTTGGATTAATCGGGCAAATTATGCAAATTATATATGCGGTGGCCGATCCTGGTTATCATCATAAAATATATTGCTGATAACCTGTCATTTCGCTTAATTTTAATATTCATTAATTGCCCCCATATGAGAAGGTTTCCGTTAGTACCAGCATTACTACTTTTAGTAGTTGCCTTGTTCACCAATTGTGCATCTCCTTTAGCCGCCAATACACCACCCGAACAGCAGCCAGCTCCTGGTATTGAAGGGCGTTGGGATATTACTATTTATGATGATGGGAAAGTTTATCCATCCTGGCTGGAAGTTTTCCATTCTGGAACCAAGAGGTTAATTGGTCATTATGTAGGTATTTCCGGCAGTGCAAGGCCCATTTCAAAGATCAATTTCAAGGATGGCAAGATGAGCTTTATCATTCCACCGCAGTGGGAAGAGGAAGACAATGACTTATCTTTTGAAGCAAGTTTGCAGGGCGATAGCCTGGCGGGCACTTTGGTTGCTGCCAATGGTAAATCCTATAAATGGAGTGGTCGCAGGGCACCTTCTCTCCATCGTGATAAAGACGTTGTTTGGGGTACACCCATGCAGCTTTTCAACGGAAAGAACCTGGATGGCTGGCGTGCCATGGGAGATAACCAGTGGGTAGTGGAGTCGGGTGTTTTGAAAAGTCCGCGTTCCGGTGCCAACCTGGTTACCGAAAAAACCTTCAATGATTTTAAGCTGCATGCCGAGTTCCGTTGCCCCAAGGGTAGCAACAGTGGCCTATATCTTCGCGGCCGGTATGAAGTGCAGATAGAAGACAGTAAGGGCAAGGATCCGCAGAAAGATCTGCTGGGTGCCGTATATGGTTTTATCAAACCAAGTGATATGCCGGCCAAAGATGCCGGTGAATGGCAGACCTATGATATAACCCTTGTTGGCAGGATGGTTACCATCGTTCTGAATGGCAAGCAGGTTGTTTGTAACCAGGAGATACCCGGTATTACAGGTGGCGCACTCGATAGCAGGGAAGGAGAACCCGGCCCTATCATGATCCAGGGTGATCATGGTCCTATTGAATTCCGCAAAATTACGATTACTCCCGGCCGTTAGTCCATCATAAAATGATCAACCCCAAACATAAAGCAGCCCAGGAAGCAGCATCCTATGTGAAGAGCGGGATGATCATTGGCGTGGGAACAGGATCTACTACTGCTTATTTTATCCAGGAACTTGTTAAGCTTTTCCAGCAGGGTATTGACTTTGCGACCATTCCTACTTCAAAGGCAACAGCAGTGATTCTGCAACAATTTGAATTGCCGGTATTATCCATGGAGGAGGTTTCTACTATTGATCTTACGGTAGATGGTGCCGATGAAATTGATAAGGAATTGCAACTGATCAAAGGTGGGGGCGGTGCATTGCTACAGGAGAAGATGGTGGCATTTGTTTCAAAGAAATATATAATCATTGCGGATGAATCTAAATGTGTTGAACAGTTAGGGCACTATCCGCTTCCGGTTGAGGTGATCCCATTTGGATACAAAGCGGTCAAGATGGTTATCGAAAACACCTATGGCATTAAAGTGGTAATGAGAATGAAAGATGGCCAGCCCTTTATTACTGACCATGGGCACTATATTCTGGATTGTCATTTTAAACGGATTGATGATGCACCTTCTTTGCATAGCCATCTGAATAATATAACGGGTGTTGTTGATAATGGCCTTTTCCTGAATATGGCCGATGCCGCAATTATTGGTCAATCTGATGGGAAGGTGTTTACTGTGTCAATCTAAACTGTGAAGCTTAAAATTTTCCTTGCATTTACGGCCATTTACCTGATATGGGGTTCTACTTACCTGGCCGCCTATTTTGGACTGGGTAGTATTCCGCCCTACCTCATGTCAGCATTGCGATTTACTACAGCAGGGATAATTTTATTGGGCTTGTCTATGTTTAAACGCTACCCCTTACCCACACGAAAGAACATTCTGGTTAATGGATTGGGTGGTATAATGATGCTGGTTGGGGGAAGTGGTTCCGTATTGTGGGCACAGCAATATATTCCATCCGGACTTGCAGCAATTCTTGTATCTGCCGTACCCATATGGTTCGTGATTCTGGATCGTAAACAATGGCCACTTTATTTTTCTAATAGGCTTATTATTCTGGGTGTATTGTTAGGTTTTGCTGGTATCATTCTCTTATTTGGCTCCAATGCCATAAATGCCACTCAAACAAAAGAGGGATATATGACAACCCTGGGAATATTAGTGATAATTGCCGGTACTATTATGTGGACTATCGGTTCGCTATATACGAAGTATAATTCACCCGACCAGGATGTAACCGTTAGTACGAGTATACAGTTACTTGCTGCGGGTATATTTTGTTTCTGTTTGAGTCCTTTCCTCGACTCCCTCACCAGTTTTTCATTTGAACAGATTTCCCTGAATGCATGGCTGGCACTATTTTATCTTACCATTTTCGGATCTGTTATAGGATATCTTTCCTATGTATTTCTTTTATCGGTGAGGCCAGCAGCACAGGTTGGAACACATGCCTATATTAACCCCGTTATCGCCGTGGTACTAGGGGTTATTTTTATAAAGGAAAACATATCGCTTATCCAAATGATTGCGCTTATTGTGATCCTGGCCAGCGTCGTAATTATTAATCGTAAGACAGCATAACTCAAATAATATCTGCCGTTTTTGGTGGCGCGTTCAAAATACTCCTGCTGTTAAATAAACCTATCATTACTGTGAGCGCAGATATGCTCAGGAAGATCAATAATGTGGGCAATACGGGAGGGGCAAAAACGGTCTTGAAACTGAACACGGCAAGAGCCCATCCCCCGGCTAATGCAAGCAAAATTCCTGTAATGGCAGCCAGTGCCCCCAGGAAGAAATATTCCAATGCAGTAATTGTAAGCACCTGCCTGCGACTGGCACCAAGAGTCCTTAATAGAACTGTTTCCTGTATCCGCTGGTACTTACTGATAAGGATGGATGCGATCAATACCACCAGTCCCGTTGCAATACTGAAGCCGCCAATGAACCTAATGACGAAGGCAATTTTTGAAAGTATATCATCCACCACGCTGAGGATAAGTCCGAGGTCTATCATTGATACTGTTGGATAAGCACTCACCACGGCACGCTGGAATGATGCAGATGATTCTTTTGATGGCACCCTGGTAATAAGTACATGAAATTTGGGAGCAGATTCAAGTACACCCTTTGGGAAGATAACCCTGAAATTGGTTTGCACGCGGTTCCAGTCCACTTTCCTCAGACTTCCCACAACAGTAGATACCAATGCTCCCTGCACATTGAATACAATAGTATCCCCAATCCCCACATGCAGGCGTTTAGCATAGCCATCTTCCATGGATATGCGAACATCTGTATCAGATGGTGCTACAGTTTGTAATTTGCCTTCCAGGAGCGTTTCAGTATCGGTTAAACTATCACGGTAGGTTGAACGCACTTCCCCTTCAAATGCCCAGCGTGGAAGGTCTAAAGTACTGTCCTGCCTTGCCATGGTAGCAGTAATACCATTTATCTCCTCAATACGCATGGTAACTATTGGAACTTCCTGGATAACAGGTAAGTTAAACTTCCGGGTAATGGCGGCAATCGGTTCCTTCTGTTCTGGCTGGATATCAAAGATCACCATGTTGGGTTGGTTTTCGCTTGATGAGAGCGCTACCTTATTAGTGAGCAGGTGTTGAACAAAAAACAGCAGGCAGATAAATGTTGTTCCAAGGCCTATGGCAACTACCAGTATCACTGTTTGGTTATGGGGACGGAAGAGATTCGCAAATCCCTGTCGCCACAAATAGCTCCATGATTCAGGAAAATACTTCCTGGTTACCCACATGATAAGCCATGCCATACCTGCAAGAATTCCAAAGGCGGCCAGCACACCAATGGTGAAAACAACGGCCTGCATCCAGTTATTCATCTGAAGCCAGCTAAAGCCAAGAACGAATGCGAGGATCAGCAGGTAAACCAGCCACTGCAAAGGATCGCGTAAAAACCTGTTCTTTGTTTCTGTTATCCGAAGTGTATTCAGCGGGGCTATATTTCTGATGGATGATAGTGGTAACAAGGAGAATAAAACCGAGATCAGTAATCCCACAAATATGCCTTGTGCAATTGCTTTCCAGGAGATCTGCATGGTGATATCAACCGGAAGGAAATCTTCCAATACTGCCGGTAACAAAAATTGAATGGCAGTTCCGGCAATTGCTCCCGCTATTGAACCAAGTAATCCCAGCAAGCTGACCTGTATCAGATAAATCAGGAACGCTTGTTTTCCTGTAGCACCGAGGCAGCGGAGCACTGCAATGGAGTTCAGTTTTTCCCTGATATAAATATGGATGGCACTTGCAACGCCGATACATCCAAGTAACAGTGCAATAAAACTGACCAGGTTCATGAAGGAGGTAAAATCTTCGAATGAATTGCCTGTATTGTTTTTTGCAGCTTCAACTGTATCAATATCAAATCCTGCATCTTCAATGCGGGGTTCAATTTTCTCTACGAGCGCATTTATATCAACAGGGTTATCGTATTTGAAATAATAGCTGTAGTTGATCCGACTGCCGCGCTGCGATAAACCTGTTGCCGCTAAATAACGTAAAGGGATAAATATTCCCGGGGCTACAGCTGCAGAGAATCCGGTTTTACCTGGTACCTTATCAATCTCGCCTGCAATGGTAAATGTTAGTTCACCGATCTTTATTGAATCCCCCAGTTTCGCCTGGTATTGAAGCATAAGGGTTTTATCAACCAGGGCCTGTTGCGCTGCCTGGTATGTTTTAGCTGCATTTACCGGGTTGGTTCGAATGCTTCCATAAAAAGGATAATTACCTTCTACGGCCCTTATCTGTACCAGTCTTGTTCCTCCTGTGCGAAGGAAATAGACCATCGATGCAAAACTTTGCTCTGTAGCTTTCTGGTCGCCGATAGAATCGAGTAATGGTTGCAAAGCATCTCCCGCAGGTATATTGGCTTCAATCACAAGGTCGGCTCCCAGCAATTCTTTTGCCTGTTTGTCGATATCCCCCTGTACTGTATATCGCAATGAATAAATAGCAACCAGCGCTGCAATACCTAGTATGATGGAGGAAATAAAAAGTAGCAACCTTGATCGGCTCCTTCTGCTATCGTGCCATGCCATGCGGAAGAGCCAGGCAAAATTCAATCGTCCTTTGTTACTGTACTGGCTCATAAGGTAAGATCATTGTTGATGAAAGTTTCCTGGTCAGAAATGATGGAACCTCCCTTCAGTTTAATGATGCGACCCGTGCGTGCCGCCAGTTCCAGGTCATGAGTAACGATTATAAGTGTAGTGCCCGCTTCCTGGTTGAGATCAAATAATAAACGGATGATCTTCTCACTTGTTTCTGCATCAAGATTGCCCGTGGGTTCGTCGGCAAACAATATTTTTGGTTGTGTTGAAAAGGCCCTGGCTATGGATACCCGCTGTTGTTCACCGCCCGATAATTGGGAAGGGTAGTGCTGCACCCTTTCTTTGAGACCAACTTTATCTAAGAGGGCAAGCGCCCTGCTGCGGATATTTTTTTCTCCTCTCAGTTCCAATGGAACCATAACATTTTCAAGTGCAGTGAGGGTTGGTAACAGCTGGAAATTCTGGAAGATAAATCCAACATACTGGTTCCTGATCCTTGCAAGCTCATCTTCCGAAAGGTTATTAAGGAGAATATTATTGAGGTGAACTGTCCCTTCACTGCTGCGATCAAGTCCCGCACATAATCCAAGTAAAGTTGATTTTCCACTGCCTGATGGCCCTACAATTGCCATGGTGGCACCAGCCTCTACGGAGAAGTTAACATCTTTTAATACAGTGGTCGATCTTCCCGCCCCTTCATATGTTTTACTTAAATGTGCTGTTTCGAGTATTGTTTCGGCCATAAACATCCTTATTCTTTAATAATATTGCGCTAATTTATCATTTAATACAACAGTTGATGACGAGAACATTGTTAATATACCTGCTATCTCTCCTGATTGTTTCAGGTATAGGCGCCTGTGGTAGTTCTGCAGACAAGTCCCCCGATGATAACCAGCAAGCAACCGAAAAAGTTGCTGAGCCGGTTGATTCATTAAAGACCATTCTCTTTTTTGGTAATAGTCTCACGGCTGGGTACGGGCTTGATCCCGTGGAAGCCTTCCCTGCACTGATCCAATTAAAAATTGATTCACTTAAGCTGCCTTATAAAGTGATCAACGGTGGATTAAGTGGTGAAACCACATCGGGTGGTAAAACCAGAATTGATTGGTTATTGCGTCAGAAGATCGATGTATTTATTCTTGAGCTGGGTGCTAATGATGGACTTCGTGGTATCCCTGTAAAAGAAACCAAACAGAACCTGCAGGCTATCATTGACCAGGTGAAATCAAAATATCCTGAAGTGAAACTGGTGCTTGCGGGTATGCATGTTCCGCCTAATATGGGCGCAGCTTATGCCAAAGAGTTCCATGCTATATATTCAGATATCGCCAAAAAGAATGAAATGACCCTGATACCGTTTCTTTTAGAAGGCGTTGGGGGTAATCCTGAATTGAACCAGGGAGACGGCATACATCCAACGGCAGAGGGGCATAAGATAGTAGCCGATGAAGTTTGGAAATATCTCCAACCGATACTTTAATATATAGAACATGTCTTCATTATTTTCTCCTTTAACCATCAGAAGTCTAACACTCCGCAACAGGGTAGTGGTATCACCTATGTGCCAGTATTCAGCAAAGGATGGATTCGCCAATGACTGGCACCTCGTGCATCTTGGTGCTATGGCAGTTGGGGGCGCTGCACTTGTTTTCGTGGAGGCTACCGGTGTATCACCCGAAGGCAGAATTACCCCGGGTTGTTTGGGTATCTGGCATGATGAACATATTAATATGCTGAAACGTATCGCAGTTTTTATTGAGCAACAGGGAGCAATACCTGGTATTCAACTGGCGCATGCGGGCAGAAAAGCATCTCATGATTTACCCTGGAAAGGTGCTGCCCAATTAAAGGAAGAGGAAGGCGGATGGACAACAGTAGCGCCAAGTGCTATCGCATTCAGTGAGGGCGAACTGCCACCCATTGCCTTAGATAATGCAGGTATACTAAAAGTGGTAGAGGATTTTAGCAAGGCCACTCAAAGGGCGCTGGATGCCGGATTTAAAATTGTCGAAATCCATGCTGCACATGGATATTTATTGAATGAGTTCCTTTCTCCTTTGAGTAATCAAAGAACCGATGAGTATGGTGGATCTTTTGATAACCGTATTCGCTTATTGCTAAAGGTTATAGAAGCTGTGCAGAAGGTTTGGCCGAAATCACTTCCATTGTTCGTCAGGATCTCCGCAACTGATTGGGTAGAAGGTGGCTGGACGATCAACGATTCTGTTAAGCTGGGCACGATCCTTAAAGAGAAAGGTGTTGATCTGATAGATTGTTCTTCGGGTGGAAATGATGCCAGTGCAAGAATTCCCCTGCAACCAGGCTACCAGGTACGTTTTGCAGAAGCCGTGCGTGAAACAGGTATCATGACGGGGGCGGTTGGATTGATCACTGAAGCAAAGCAGGCTGAATCAATAATCAGGGAAGGTAAGGCTGATCTTGTTTTCCTTGCAAGGGAGATGTTGCGCAATCCGCATTTCGCGTACTATGCGGCAAATGAATTAGACGCAGAGCACCTATGGCCAAACCAGTACTTAAGAGCAAGGTTTAAAAAATAATTACTATGGACCTTATGCAGTTTCTTACAACTATCCAGGATAATCAGATGCCGGAAGGAATTTCTGTTTATCTGCAATCACTTTGGTATGCAGGTAATGATAATTGGGAGAAGGCACACGAGCTTATACAGGACCTGCCGGGAAAGGATGCTGCCATATTGCATGCCTACCTTCACCGCGTGGAGGGTGATCAATGGAATGCTGGCTATTGGTATGATAAGGCAGGCGAAAAAATGCCTGATTATTCCACAAAGAAAGAATGGGAATTATTGGTGAATAGATATTTGTGATTGATAATTATCTTATTTGTCCGCTACCACGAACGATCCATTTTTCTGTAACAAGTTTTTCTAATGCAAAAGGTCCGCGGGCATGTAGCTTCTGTGTGGAAATGCCAATTTCCGCTCCAAGTTCAAACACCTCTCCATCCGTAAATCGGGTGGATGCATTTGAGTATACAACTGCAGAATCTACATTTCTGATAAAATATTCGCAGGCTTTTTTGTCTTCCGATAAAATAGATTCAGAATGTTTAGTAGAGTAGGTTGCAATATGATCTAGTGCTTCTTCAATACCATCCACAACCTTTATGGCACATTTGAGGCTTAGGAACTCGCGGGCATAATCTGCTGAAGTGGCTGGTGAAAGAAAAGGATATCCTTTCAAAAAAACAGCCTCTGGCTTACCCGCAAAAATCTCCACTTCTTTTGCAGCAAAAAGGGGAGCAAGTTTCTTCAAAAATGCAGAGGCAATTTTTTTATCTACCAATATAGTATCAACAGCATTGCATACAGACGGTCTGGAGGTTTTCGCATTTACCACTATCTCTAAAGCCTTGCTAAGATTTGCTTTTGATTCTACATATATATGGCAAACACCTGCTCCTGTTTCAATTACAGGTACCAGGGAATGTTTTCTAACGTACCTTATAAGGCCATCAGATCCTCTTGGAATAAGCACGTCAAGATATTTGGTTGCCGTAAACATTTCTTCAACTACCTCTCTTTCCGGTGGAAGCAGGGTGACGAGGTCAATATCCATATCAAAACTGCGCAACACTTTTTTTATCAGCGTAACAGCGGCTTTATTGGTATGATCTGCTTCATTGCTTCCTTTCAGTACACATGCATTTCTGCTTCGCAGGCAAAGGGCTGCAATATCAAAAGTTACATTAGGCCTCGATTCATATATAGCACCAACAACACCCAGGGGCACCGCTATTTTTTCCAGTTTAAGTCCGTTGTGCAAAGTCTTTTTTTCCAATATTTTTCCTGATGGATCTGGCAGTTTTGCAATATTCCGGATACTGGCGGCAATAGCACGAATTCTTTTTTCATCCAGCATAAGGCGATCTATCCTGGGATTATCCGGTGATTGTTTAGCAAGATCTTTTGCATTTGCTTTTAATATTGCCGGGATTGAATTATTCAGTTCATCTGCCACCGAGCGTAACAATTTCCTTAGCTGGCTATCAGGCACTGACAGCAGACTGCCAGAAGCATTGTGCGTCTTTTTTATATTTCCTAAAACAGTCATTCTTCTTTTTGTTAGAATAATACAATATCATCTGCATGCGCTGCGATCACATTCTTTTCTTTTAGTTGATCATTGATGCTGGAGGCTTCCAGCCGGGTTTTCGCAACACCCAGGATCTCCCCGGTTTCATCCATGATCTGTATCACCTCACCCGCTACGAATTTTCCTTCAGCTTTTGTTATGCCAATGGTTAAAAGACTTTTCCTTCCCTGTAGAGCCCTCGCAGCACCTTTATCTACATGGATGGTTCCCAGTGTTACTGAACCACTTGCAAGCCATTTCTGCCTCGCCCGTAGGTTGGATTTTTTTGCCAGGAAATAGGAGCCATTATCACCCTCAAGCGCATCCGAAATAGGGTGCCGTCCCTTCAACCCACAGATCATAACATTGATGCCCAGGGAAGTTGCTAAACGGGTAAAGGTCAGTTTAGACAACATGCCGCCAAGTCCCGGGCCACTGGTATCTGTTCGAACATACTGTAACACTGACGCATCAACTTTTTCTATCCGTGTAATGATATTTTTCTTGTCATCCAATAAGCCACCTGCAGAAGTACAGAGCACGAGGTTACTGGCATCAAAACCAATTGCAATAAGCGTTGCGAGTTCGTCATTGTCCGAAAACTTGATCTCCACATTACTAACAAGATCATTTTCATTTACAACCGGGATAATTTTATTATCCCAGAAAGTGGCAAAGGTTTCACGGAGTTGCAGAAACTGTTTCCTGCTCGAGAAATGCACCCTTTCACAAAGTGCCTGTGCCACCGTAATACCATGGACACTAAAATACTTATGATACATTTGAATAAGTATCGGGTTGCCTACTGCCGCGGCAGCTTTTCGCTCCGATAATGTTCCTTTATAATTGTGCAGAAATTTCCTGCCACTACCTACCGCACCACTGGAAACCAGTACAATATTGAATTGCTGGCTTAGTGCTGCAATTTCCGCAGCCACTTTTTTGATAACTGAAGTATCGATATTTCCTTCCTGGTTAGTTATTACGGCAGTCCCTAATTTAATAACTAAGACTTCCCTTAACATTGCTTGCTTGCTAGTTTGTATGCAAGATAATGTAATAAATAAACTACACCATGGGGGTTCTGCCCCCGATGCTTTGTAAATTGCATCATGTTACAGGTGTTTGGTATCAGTAAGAAAGATCAGGATATATTCATCTTAAAGGATATTGAGTTTTCGGTTCCGGGCAACCGGAAGTTGGCCCTTGCAGGTGAAACCGGTTCAGGTAAGAGCACACTAATGAAGATAATTGCCGGACTGATACAACCCGATGAGGGTAGCGTATTCTTCCATGATAAAAAAGTGGAGGGCCCATTGGAGAGATTGATACCTGGCCATCCGCAGATTGCTTATCTCTCCCAACATTTTGAACTACGAAACAATTACCGGGTTGAAGAGATACTCGAGATTGCCAGTAAACTCGACCCACCACATGCCCGGAAAATATTTGAGATTTGCCAGGTAGAACATTTGCTCAAACGTAAAACTGACAAGGTTTCGGGAGGTGAGCGTCAACGTATAGCGATGGCAAGAGCCCTCGTCACCTCTCCTGATCTATTGCTGCTGGATGAACCATACTCTAATCTTGATACGATCCATAAGCAGGTTATGAAATCAGTTGTGGAAGATATCGGAGATCACTTGGGTGTTTCCTGTATACTGGTTTCACATGATGCTACCGATACTTTATCATGGGCCGATGAAATCATGGTTATGCATGATGGCAGTATCATCCAGCGGGCTGATCCCGAAACAATTTATCATCACCCTGCCAATGCTTATGTGGCTGCACTCTTTGGTAAATTCAATGTCCTGAATACTGAAACAGCAACAGCATTTGGATTTAATAATGGGTTATCACAAGATGATGTTTTTTCAATCTTACGACCCGGGCAGTTCAGTTTGAATCAAGGCACTAGTAATGATGTAAAGGGGGAAATAAAAAAGGTGTCCTTTTTGGGAGACACCTATGAGTTGGATATCCAGCTTGAATCTCAATCCATTGTGTTGAAAACAGCTCTTAACGGTTTCATCAAAGGAGATACCGTTACTGTTTCCCTAAACCGGGAATCTATTGGATGCCCTGATTCTCAGGATGGAGTGTAGGCAGATCTTTTTATTGATCTGAGTACAAAATGTAAACTGATCAGCGATGCGCCAAACAGGTAGAGATACATTTTTTGATCAAGCGGGTGATTGTTACCGAAATAAGTGAGCGCCACAAGAGTGGTGCCCCAGATGAACAGCGCATTCTTAATGGCTGATAACAACAGGGTACGTAGGGTTACCATGACGGATTTTTTTTGTCTCCCTTATTAACAAAATACCTTATTTATTATTGTGCAATTGATTTGGTTTTCGATGAAAGGGATGTTTATATATACTTCAGCCACCAGTAAGCATTCCTGGCTTTATAGCGTCCAAACCATTGGCTGGGCTTATATAAAAGAAGTACAATAACTATCCACAGCACATAAACGATCCATAGGTCATAGCCGAAATTCAGGGGGCGGAAGTAAAACGGAAGTCCGGGACTGCTGATATCTTTTACTCCATAACCTGAACTAAAGAAGAGTATAATTAGGAACAGATGGATAAGATAGAAATGTAAAATATAATAGAAAAAGGGAACCTTTCCATACACACTCACAAAACGGCTCCACGCGGTATTTGTTTTTTCCCAGATAGATAGTAAAATTAATGATGGTCCCAGGGTCATACAGAGATACATTAATGACGGTGGGTATTTACTGGTATTTAGAAACGAGAAAAGGTCATGTGGAAAGCTGCCATTTGTTAGTCGGGGAGAGGGGTCGCCATACCCATTGATAAAGCGCAGCAGGATAAATGCTATTGTCATCACCGATCCTGTTATTAATAGATTTTTTCTTCTTCTGCTGGCAGAATAGCCTGCATTGTACCAATACCCCAATGCATAACCGATAAACATTGCTGCCGTCCATGGTAATATAGCATAAAGTACCAGGATGATATGGGAAGATGATATCGGAATGGCAGATCCAAATGCGCGGAAGAAAATATTCCATATTGCTGAGGAAACACCTGATGCAGGTGCTGCTACATAATCAAGTGTGTTATGGCCAATCAGCAGAATGATGCCTGAAAATAAAACAGCTCTGAATGATATTCTGCTGATTATGGAAAGCAGGATCATGCTGAAACCAATTGCCCAGATCACCTGCAGAATTATAATATTAAAGAAAGGATTGAAGGTAATGCCGAAAGTAACAAGCGTGATCTCGGCAATAATGAGCCAGAGGCCCCTTTTGAACATGGAGGCACTGGCTTCTGCCCTGGTTTTATTTTGGGATGATATATAGATGGATATGCCTGATAGCATAACAAAAACCGGTGCGCAGAAATGCGTGATCCATCTTGTGAAGAAAAGGGGATAAGTAGTTGATGCAGGCGCCAGGGGATCTGCTGTCATAGCCGAATGATGAAAGAAATCCCTTGTATGGTCGAGGGCCATAATTATCATAACGATACCCCTAAGAATGTCGATTGATTGTATCCTCTTAGATTTTTCCATGTATTAATGAAGTAGTATAAAACTAAATAAATATAAAAATAGATTTCAAACCACATTTAATGTCACCTAGGAACAACGTGACCTGGTCATATGTTCGAACGTCCACCTAACATGTGTCAGACACTTAATCTCCCAAGCCTTGCAGTTAGCGAAAGAATTTATTATATTGATTCCCAAATCTTAACCATGAATCGTTTTCTATTCCTGCCAGTACTTTTCTCTATCATGTTTTTTTCATGCTCTAAAAGCAGTGATAGTTCCAATCCTGAATATTATTTCAATGCAACTGTCAATGGTCAAAAGGTAACATTTAATACCAATGCATTTGCGCAATGGGAGATTAATGGAGATTTTGCTGCTCTTATGGCCGGAGGTTATGAGAATAATTCCCAGGATTCAAGAACTGCAGGATTTGTAATTATCAATCTTCCTTCAAAAAAACAAATCACAGCTGGTGCCTATAATGATTCAGGAGATGAATTCGAAGTAATTGGTAGTTATAATATTCCAGCACAGGAGAAGGACTATCAATCCGGGACAACATTATCTGCAGAAGCTGAAAGGATGGGAATGAACCTGCCAAATAAACTTGAGCTGATCATTACCTCGGTATCTGACAATATTATTCAGGGAAATTTCAGCGGTGATTTTTACCTTGAAGCAGATCCTATGGCTGAAAAAGTGACTATTACGAATGGCAGCTTCAGGCTAAAGGTTCTTTAATAATTAATCCTTTTTCTTATTATCAGGTTCGGCTTCTTTCTGCGCCTCCTTTTGTTGTTCCTTAGCATTGGCTATGGAATCCTTTATACGCTGTCTTTCTTTTCTTTTGAAATGACCTCTCAATAAGAAAGACCCCTGTGCCGCTTCCAATGTCTCATTGGCGGTGCTGGCTGTTTTTTTGATTGTGCCAACAGTTTGTTTTGTCTGGTCAATAGCACCTTCCAGTTTAACTGCCAGTTTATCATCATTCAATAAACGGCCCAGACTTCCTTCGCCGTCATCAATTCTTCCCACAATATTGGCAAGCCCATCGGTAAGATCTGCTGCATTCTCCGAAATCAGACTAATATTATTCATAACCTTATCCATATCCATTGGATTAACCGATTGTATCACCGCACCATCTTTAACAGGAACTGTGGCTGAATCACCAGGTGATATCATAATGAGTTTATCGCCCATTAATCCATCTGATCCAATGCTGGCAACTGCATCAGCTTTGATATAAGGCTGCATTTCTTTTTCGAGGGTTAACATCAGCCGAACGGTCGTGTCATTAATGATCCTGATCTGGTCAACTGTTCCGATATTGATTCCCGCAAACCTTACATAATTACCTTCTCTTGTTCCGGCAATATTCTTGAAGTCGGCAAATACATTTATTTTATTTCCGAACAGGTTTTGTTGTTTCCCAATTAGAAAAATTAACACCAGCAGCAGGCCCAGGCTAACTGCAACGAATGTTCCTGTTTTTATTTTTTGTTCTGTAGATATTTTCATGCACTTAATTATTTAAAAAATGATCTTATAAATTCATCATCTGAATGGTAGAGTTCATCATAAGTTCCTTCAGCAATGATCTCTCCTTCATTCAAAACCAGGATCCGGTCGGCAGTCAGTTCAGCACAGGGGATATCATGGGTGATGATCAATGATGTGGTCTTATATCTTTTCTGCATTTCTAACATCAGGTAACTGATCTCTTTGGAGGTGATTGTATCCAAACCGGTTGTGGGCTCATCATACAACATTATTTCGGGCCTAACTATTAGTGTACGAGCCAGTCCAAGCCTTTTGCGCATTCCCCCACTAAGGTCAGAAGGCATCTTATCAATAGCATCTGCTAATCCAACCGCTTCTAGCACTTCAAGAGAGCGTTCCCTTATCTCTTTTCTGTCTTTTATTTTCAAAACCTTCTTAAGGGGAAAAGCAAGATTCTCCCTTACCGTCATACTATCGTAAAGCGCAGCTCCCTGGAATAGAAATCCGAGTTTGCTTCTTAGCCCCTTTAGTTCCTGATCATCCATCTCTTTTACCTCCCTGCCAAACACTAGGCAGTCGCCTTCATCCTGGTCGAGCAGTCCGGCTATGCATTTTATGGTTACTGATTTGCCTTGCCCGGATTTTCCCAGCACTACCACATTCTCTCCTTTCCTGACGGTTAAGTTGATATTCTTTAATACCTCCTTACCGTTGAAACTTTTTTTGAGTCCTTTTATTTCTATGATCGCTTCCTGGTTCATGGCTTAGGAGTATATTAATGAGTTGGTGACCTGTACCACTATGGCATCAATTACTATTATCCAGATTGATGCTGTAACAACTGATGAATTTGCTGCCAGTCCTACGCTCTCTGTTCCTTTATTAGAATTAAATCCTATAAAGCATCCCACAAAACCAATACTAAAACCGAACATGATTGATTTGATAAATGCGGGGAAAACATCAGAAAAAGCAAGACTTGAAATGGCCTTGGTAAAATATAATTTGATGGTCATATCGCCGGAGAGCGCAGCGGCGGTAAATCCGCCTACCAATGCCATTGCATCAGCAAAAATGGTAAGTAGCGGAATCATTAATGTGCAGGCAAGTATTCGTGGCACCACAAGAAAGCTAACAGGATTTGCACCGGATACTTCCATGGCATCAATTTGCTCGGTTACATTCATGCTTCCGAGTTCTGCACCAATACTGGAGGCGATCTTTCCAGCACAAATAAGGGCAATGATCACCGGACCTATCTCCCGAATGATAGAAACGGATACCATACTCGGTATATAACTCTCTGCTCCGAATTCTTTTAGTGTAGGCTGGGATTGAAGTGTTAAAACTATACCGAGAATAAAACCTGTTAAGGCGCAAATACCTATAGACCGGAAACCGATGGTATATGACTGGCGGGCGAATTCTTCAAATTCGAACTCTTCTCGTAGGAGATTCCTGAAAAAGGATCGAAGGAAGATTCCCTGTTCGCCCATGGCAATTAGGGTATTCCTGAAATTTAGGTGTTGGGTTAATGACATTATTTGGCCTGCTTGGTTAGACCCCTATTGCCAAAGCCCTGCCATCAATATAATGCGTGAATTATGTTAAATCCCTTTTTTACTGGGGAATAAATTCTACAACGACTGTGTTTCAACGCCGAATTCAAACTGCATCTCATTTAACTTACGATAGAGGCCATTTTGGAGCATCAGCTCCTGGTGGGTACCGCTTTCACTGATTCGGCCTTTATCTAGCACCACGATCCTGTCTGCATTGCGGATGGTAGATAGCCGATGGGCGATCACAAAGGATGTGCGGCCTTTCATCAGGTTTTCAAGCGCTTCCTGCACCAGCTGCTCACTTTCACTATCGAGAGACGATGTAGCCTCATCAAGGATGAGGATGGCAGGATCTTTCAGGATAGCGCGGGCGATGGCTATCCGCTGCCGCTGGCCACCGCTTAATTTGATGCCTCTTTCGCCCACGATTGTTTCGTATGTTTCCGGAAACCGGGAGATGAATTCATGTGCATTGGCGCGTTCAGCTGCTTCACGGATCTCTTCATCAGTAGCCCCAGGTTTGCCATACCCAATATTTTCGCGGATGCTACCACCAAATAGCAAAACCTCCTGAGGAACAAAAGCCATCTGCTGTCTTAATTGAGTAAGGGGATATTGATCAGCGGGTTTATCATCAAAATAAAGTACGCCTGCGTTGGGTTTATAGAACTGCAAAAGGAGGGAAGCAATTGTAGTTTTGCCGGCGCCACTGGGTCCTACAATAGCTATCTGCTGGCCTTTGGCTACAGAAAGATTAAGGTCCTTCAAAACCGAAATGTCTTTGCGGCCGGGATAACTGAAAGCCACATGATCAAAACGAACATTCCCATGAAGAATATGTTCAGGTGCTCCTGCGTCTTCCAGCGAAACAGGTTCACCCTCACTGCGCAGGATCTCACGGATGCTTTCTGTTGCGCCCAGGGTTTTCTGAAGCTGCGAGAAGATATCGGCAAAACCGGCAAAGGTTCCCCCCACAAACATGGAGAAGATTACGAACATAGTAAGTGAGCCAAGGCTTAATTCGCCGCTTCTGATCATATTGACACCATACCACATCACAAAAGCGATGGCGCCAAATACACTGAATATCATAAAGGAAATAAAGGCTCCCCGGTAACGGGCATTGCTGATTGCTGTGTCTACAACGGCAGAAATGCTTTTAACATAACGCGAAATTTCATGATACTCGCTGGTAAAGGCTTTCACGACAGTGATACCCTGAAAAGTTTCCTGCACTATAGTGCCACTTTCTGCAAGCTGGTCCTGCGCTCTCCTGGCCATTTTTCGGATACGCTTGCCAAATAATACTGCCAATATGGCTATCAGTGGAACTACTGCAAGCATCACCAGAGCAAGCTTGGTACTGATCCAGAAAATAAATACCAGTCCTATCACCAGCGTGAATATCCCTCTCAGAAATTCTGCCAATGTAAATGATATTGCGTCCTGGATCTGAGAGAGGTCGGAGGATATCCTATTGCTGAGTTCACCTACTCTTTTCTCAGAGAAATAACTCATAGGCATAGTAAGCAACTTACTGTAAACATCCTTACGCATGCCGGCAAGAGAACGCTCGCCAACTTCGGTTAAGAGGTAAACGCGCATATAGGAGAAGAGCATTTGGAAGCCGAGTTGTATAAAGATGAGAAGAAGCGTTGTGTTAAGGTCCCAGTTAAGATTTCTTAATTGCTCACCGAAAGGCATCATAGAACTTGATCCGGCAGCAGGAACAGTTGTTGTTCCCGGTGCTGCAGCATCTATCATTTTGCCAAGAAATAGAGGGAACAGGCTGGTAGTGAATGCTGAAAGGGCAATAAATACCAGGCTTAGGATGAATTTTCCTTTATATGGCCTGAGATAATTGAAGAGCACCATGGCCTGGCGGATATTTTCCTTATTGATCTTTGCTTTGGGGCTATCATCTTTATCATTACTGCCGCTGCCTCTTCTTCTTCCGCCTGCCATACTGTATATTCGGGTTTTAATTAAACTGCAAGATAAGAATGGTTAAGCCAAAAGCTTTCATTATGTTGAGTAAACTGCTCTCCGCCTGCCTGTTGTTAACTACTATATCTCAGGCACAACAAGGCCCTATTGATTTTGAACAGTATAATCCTGTTTCTACCCTGGTAGTGAAGGAGAATCCGGTTGCCAGGGCTAAATTTCCTTTCATAGATGTTCATAATCATCAGCGGGGCATGGATTCGGGAAGTCTCGATCCCCTTCTCTCAGAGATGGACAAGCTGAATATGCAGGTGATGGTAAATCTTAGCGGAGGAACCGGTAATTCACTCGAGAAAAAAATAGGCAATATTAAATCAGCCAATTCGAAGCGATTCCTGGTTTTTGCCAATATTGATTTTTCGGGCTTTGGAAAAACCGGCTGGACAGAATTCACCGTCAAGCAATTGGTGAATGATGTAAAGAATGGCGCAAGCGGGCTTAAAATTTTTAAGAACCTTGGTTTTTCTGTGAAGGATCCTGATGGCAAGCGGGTTGGGGTGGACGATCCCCGGCTTGCCCCGATATGGGAAGCATGTGCTGATCTTCGCATACCAGTGCTGATACATACAGCTGATCCCGCTCCATTCTGGGATAGTATGGATAATAACAATGAAAGATTATTGGAATTAAAAACGCATCCCCGCCGGCAGCAAAAAAATGAAGAATATAGCTGGCAACAACTCATTGATGAGCAGCATAGGGTTTTCCGCAAGCATTTCCGAACAACGTTTATTGCCGCCCACTTTGGTTGGTATCCTAATAACCTTGGTAAACTTGATAGCATACTAACGGCAATGCCTAATGTAGTAGTGGAATTTGGAGCTGTTATTGCTGAGCTGGGCCGTCAGCCACGGGCCGCTAAATACTTCTTTAATAAATTCCAGGACAGGATACTATTTGGTAAGGATAGCTGGGTGCCATCTGAATATGCAACTTATTTCAGAGTGCTGGAAACAGAAGATGAATATTTTCCTTACCACAAAAAATACCATGCCTTCTGGGGTATGTACGGAATGGGTTTGAGTGATGAGGTGTTGAAAAAGATCTATTATAAAAACGCGATCAGAATTATTCCAGGTATTGATAAATCGCTATTTCCACTTTAAGGTAAAAAGCTTTAGATAAATACCCTGGTGCCTGCCCCTGCAGCATTGTAATTTTCCCGAAATTCTTTTGGGGTGCATTGCTTTTTTTTCTTGAAAACACGATTAAAATTTGACATATTATTGAAGCCACACCGATACGCAATTTCTCCTATAGATTGGGTGGTATCAATAAGCATTCGGGTAGCATGGCCAAGTCTTATTTCTATCAGACTATCAATGAAATTAATTCCGGTTCTTGTTTTGAAAAATCTGCTAAAAGCTACTTCTGACATATTCACAAGCCTGGCAGTATCTGCCAATGAAACCGCTTTGTCAAAATTGGTATTCATGAATTCAAGCGCTTTCTCAATTCTTCGGCTATTGTAAGTGAAATGTTCGATATTATTAAAACTGGCATCTGTCAGGATGCGCATATTTCTGGAAGTTGATAAATCGTGCAGTATTGAAAACAATTCCAAAACGGAGTCAAAACCATGCTTCTTGTTTAGGTTTAGTATTCGGGGAGCAAGCTGATGGGTTGTTTCAGCAGAGAAAAGAATTCCTCTTGCTGATTTTTCTAACATAACTCTTATAAAACTAAGTTGGTTGCGTCGTAACATCTTTTCATCCAGCAGGTCTTTGTGGAACTGAATTGTCACTTCTTTGATTTCTTTACTCGTGCAATGATGGGTAAACCAACCGTGTTGAAGATTAGAACCAACCAATACAAGTTCCCATTCATCAATAAGATCCATATGGTCACCAATTACCCGGCGCGCTCCTTTTGCATTTTGAATAAAATTCAATTCAAATTCTTCATGGATATGCAAGGGAAAATCAAAATCTGACTTCACACGACTGAAAAGCGTAAAGCAATCACTTTGTGTAAGCGGTGTGATTTCACGCATAATTGTATCTCTGTTTGGAATCATGTTGATTAGGAATAGTATTAGTGTTTATACATTAATGTGAATTAATTATTGCCTTGATATTGAATAAATTAAATGCCGACTTTGTAAAATTATCATGTAAGAATAAAATAATAATACAAGTGTATGATAATATAGTATTAAAAAAAAGTGCAAATGAATATTAGATTTGGTGAAACTAATTGCCATTATGAAGAAATACCTACCAGCAGGGGTGTTTACGACCCTGTTATGTTTTTTCTCCTTCCTAATTTCTATGGCGCAGCAGAGGATTATTACCGGGGTTGTTTCAGACAATACCGGGATGTTGTTGCCTGGAGTTAGCGTAAACGTGAAGGGGAAGTCCGCCGGCGTGAGCACCGATGCCAAAGGCAGCTTCAGAATACCGGTTAGCGACAATGACAAAATACTTATTTTCTCCTATGTTGGGATGCTTTCACAGGAAGTATCCATTGACGGAAAATCAACACTGGTTGTTTCCCTCGAACAGACAGATTCAAAAATGAGTGAAGTAGTAGTTGTGGGTTATGGAACGGTTCGAAGAGCCGATGTTTCATCATCTATTTCCTCTATCAAAGCCAAAGACATTAAAGACCTTCCGGTTGCTGGAATAGACCAGGCCTTACAAGGTAAAGTGGCTGGTGTAACCGTTACCAATAATAGTGGACAGCCTGGTGGTGGGGTGAGCATTAAGGTTAGAGGAGTAACCACCATCAATAGTAATGACCCACTCATTGTAATTGATGGGGTGATATTCCCCTCAAATACAAGAAGCAGTGCAGGTTATGCCGGATTAGGTGGCTCTGACGGACAAACTGGTAACAGTGTAATGGCTACATTAAATCCAGGTGATATCGAATCAATTGATATCCTTAAAGATGCTTCGGCTCAAGCCATTTATGGTTCGCAGGCTGCCAATGGAGTAATCCTGATAACTACCAAGAAAGGAAAATCAGGAGAAGGAAAGATCAATTATGATGTGTATTACGGTCAATCTGAAGTTACCAGGAAGCTCGATTTGATGAACCTTCGCGAGTTTGCTCAATACCAGAATGAAGTCGCTCCTTTGCTTGGCTTAGAGCCATCAGCAGAATTTGAAGATCCCAGCGTTTTGGGAAGGGGTACAGACTGGCAGGATGCTATGTTCCAGACTGGTAATGTGCAGAATCACCAGTTGAGTTTTTCTGGTGGAAAGGATAAAACAACCTATTATTTATCGATGAACTATTTTGATCAGAAAGGTATTCTTATCGGTTCTGATTTTGAAAGATATTCTACAAGATTTAGCCTCGATCATCAATTAAAGCCATGGGCAAAAGTTGGTGTTAGTGCAAACGCGTCGCGTAGTGTTCAAAACGTTACCCTGGCTGATGCAGCTGAAGGAACCATTTGGTGGGGAGCCGTCCAGAGCCCTCTCATACCCGTTAAAAACCTCGATGGCACCTGGGGTGGGGGAAATACTGTAGGTGGGTTTCAATATGGACAGGATAATCCAATTGCCAGGAGTTTTTATAGAGGGAACAAATCTACAAGCTCACAGGTATTCGGTAATATTTATGCCGAACTGCAATTCCTGAAAGATTTTTCTCTCCGTAATGAAGTATCATATTCACTTGGACTTAATAACAATACAGCCTATCAGAAATCCGGGAATATCGGTAGAACCAGTTTACAGAGCCAGTTGTTTGACTCCAGAGGAAACAGTTATTATTATGCCCTGAGAAACTATCTCAACTATAATAAATACCTGGGAAGCCATAGTATCAATCTTACTGCCGGTCATGAAGCACAATATTCTTATTATGAAGGAATATCTGGAAAGAAAGTTGATCTCCAGAATAACATCCTTGATTTAAATGCTGGAAACAGTGATAAGCAAACCTGGGAATTAGGTGGTGGAAAAGGCCAGTGGGCAATGGAATCCTGGTTCGGTCGTGCTAATTATGCATTTGATAACCGTTATTCACTATCAGTAAGCTTTAGAGCTGATGGATCTTCCAATTTTGGTCCCAATAAAAAATGGGGTTATTTCCCAGGGGCATCAGTGGCCTGGACAGTTACAAATGAAAAATTTGCAGAATCATTCCTGAAAACACTGACGCACATGAAGATCAGACTTGGTTATGGTTCTGTTGGAAACCAGAACCTTCCAAGTGGTGCGCAGAACCCGCCTTATACATCTGCTGTTTCTTTCTGGCCTGGCCCGGTTGGATTTGGTAACTCGAATTATCTGAATGGAATTTACAATCCGAACTTAAGCTGGGAGTCAGTTGAAACAAAAAATATAGGTGTTGATTTCAGCCTGTTTAACAGGATTGATTTCACTGTTGATGCCTATCGCAAAACAACAAAAGATATGCTCATCTTCCTGACAGGCCCACGACTGATTGGCGTTGGTGATTCATGGGATGATCTGAAAGCACCTATCGGAAACCTGGGACAAATGTCAAATACTGGTATTGATGTGAGTATCAACAGTACCAACATTAGTACAAAGAATTTTACCTGGAAAACCAATCTGATTTTCTCGCATTTTAAAAATAAGCTTGATAAAATGTCGGCTTCTACGGCTGGACTTGCTGGCCGGGTTTACTACGATAATTACACCATTACGTACACTCAACCGGGTTATGCAGTTGGTTCTTTCTTTGGGTTGGTTACTGACGGTCTATTCCGCACCCAGTCTGACCTGGATAATAGTATGTCACAGTTTGGATATGGCGTGGATCCTTCACGTACCTGGCTGGGTGATGTTAGATTTAGTGATGTAGGTGGTATTGATGGAAAGCCTGATGGCAAAATCGATGCTAGTGATATAACATTCATAGGTAGCCCACTTCCGAAATACACTTACGGTTTAACCAATACATTCAGTTATGGCAATTTCGATGCATCTGTATTCTTGCAAGGTTCATATGGCGCAAAAATTTTCAATTTCCTGCGCTGGCAAACAGAGAAAATGGACAATGCCTTTTACAACCAAATGAGATCTGTCACAGACCGCTATACTGAAACAAATACCAATGGAAGTTTGCCTCGTTTTACCAATACCAATGTCAATAATGTTTATATGTCTGACAGGTATGTAGAAGATGGTTCTTATCTGCGTATTCAAAACCTCACTTTTGGCTATCGTCTTCCAAAAGCACTATTGAACAAAGTTAAAATCAATACGGTACGTTTCTATCTATCCGTTCAAAACTTACACACTTTCTCAGACTATAGCGGATACGATCCTGAGGTTGGTGCATTCAATAACAATATCCGTTTGATGAATGTAGATATGGGCCATTACCCTAACCCTCGTTCCTTTACATTCGGAGCTAACATTGAACTCTGACACTATCCTGTCACAACAAAAAAGAATAGAAATGAAAAATAAAATAATAGCTGCGTTGCTTGTTCCAATGACCATGCTGGGGTCTTGTTCCAAGTCATTTATTGACAGACCATCCCTTGATGGAACAACCCTTTCAAATTATTACAATACTGCTGAAGAAGTAAGAGGATTGACCAGTACTCTTTATGGATTACCTTGGTCAGGATTTGAGAATCGCGCCATGGATGCCATTGGTGATGTTATGGCTGGTAATGAATATAGCGGGGGTAATGATGATCCTCCATTTTCCAATTTTACTTTTGCATCAACCTCTGTTAGAATTGCAGATACATGGAAAGTGTTTTATAAGATAGGAGGTTGGACAAGTGAATACATCAAGGCATTAGAAGAGAAAAAAGCAAATGGTGGAAATGCATCTTTTATAGATCCGGCCATTGCAGAATGCCATTTCTTTAGAGGTACCGTTTATTTCTACATTGCAAGAATATGGGGGCATGCACCTATTGTAACAGACCCCGGGGGAGCTGCTCTAAGTGGCAATTTCAATATTCCCCGTTACTTTAAAGACGATGTATTAAGGTTTGCTTTAGAAGAGTTGCAATTAGCAGAGACGGGCCTGCCTGAATCAGACCCTGTTAAAGGTCGGCTGACCAAATATTCCGCAAAGGGAATGATGGCTAAATTGTATCTCTATAAGAAAGATTATGCCAATGCGAAAGCAAAGGCAGAAGAGGTAATAGCATCTGGAAAGTATGACCTTTTCCCTGACTACGGTGCTATGTTCAATACAAGTGCTAATAATAATAATATTGAGTCTTTATTTTCAATACAGCACCAACTCACGGGTAATCCATGGGGATCAGCAAGTCAGAAGCAACCAGATCGCGGACCATCAAACATGCAAACATCAGAAGCCTCCATGTGGGAACTTTATATTCCCTCCATGGATATGAAGAATGCCTATGAATTTGGTGACCTTCGCCGCAAAGGTTCTATGATGGAACATGGCTGGAGTCATCCAACCTGGAAGCCACAAGGCTCAGACCCAACTTATAACGCATTTATGGCCAATGGCTACAAATACGATACACTGCAACCGGTTGGACAGGGTGGACAGAAAAATACAACACATTCCAATATCGCAAAATATGTTGTTGGTCCTGGTAAAGCATTCGGTGGTGAAACAGTTATCGGAATGAATACTGGTATAAATACGATGATGCTCAGATATGCTGATGTTCTTTTGATTTATGCGGAAGCCGTATTGGGTGATGCTGCATCAACATCAGATGCCAGTGCATTGCAGGCTTTCAATAAAGTAAGAGCAAGAGCAGGCCTGATGGCAAAAGAATCAATCACAATGGAAGATATTCTGAAAGAGCGCAGAGTGGAATTTGCATTTGAGGGAGATTTTTGGTTTGATATCCAACGCCAGGGCTTTGCTAAAGCTAAACAGATTATTGAAGCACAAAACAGAGGAACCTATGAAGTGCCAATGTATGTGACATTTTCTGAACAATATATGTATCTGCCTATTCCGGCTGGTGAAATATTACAGGATCCTGAATTAGCTAAAGACCCTGTTCCATACTATTAATACCCGACAATAAAAAAATTGAAATGAAAAATATAATGTTCAAAAAGTTGACAATACTGCCATTACTGCTATTGTCACTCTCGCTAACATTTTCTTCCTGTATTAAGGATAAAGATGGTACGCCTGATGCAAAAGCAGGAACTCCGGTTGCAATTGCAATCACGCCTGATAATGCTGCGGGTGGAGAAGTTGTAACAATTAATGGAACAGGATTGGGTGATATCCGAAGCATTGTTTTTGATAATAACAATGTACCTGCTCAGTTTTATTCCACACTCAACACCGAAACTAATATTGTGTTCAGAGTGCCTGATACAGCCTTTGGCGGTCCCCAAAATATTATCCTGACAAATAGTGCCGGCAGGTCTGTAACTGTTCCTTTTAAGGTTCTCGCATTCCCTGGAATTACTGATGCCAGTACATATAGCTTTACAGGGGATACTGAAATAACCTTAACAGGAAATAATCTTGATGATGTATCAAAAGTTGTTCTTACGGGAAGTACAGATGAAGCTACTATTCTTAGTGCTTCCAGAAAATCGCTGGTGATCAGAATGCCAGCTTCCGAAATGGACAGAGTATCATTAGATATAACCAATGCCACAGGAACAATTACTACTACCCATGAGTTTATTAATGTAGATAAAGCTTTGAAAATATTTACAGATTCTTACGGACCTGATTTTGGAGATGGCTCATGGGGTGATGCAGGTTTTATTTCTACTGCCGAATATAGAATTGGCTCAGCTTCCATAGGTAAAAAATATGCTGCAGGAAACTGGCACCTTATCAATTTCGTTAACTGGTGGCCTTCTGTAGCCAGCGATCCCAATTATAAGTTTATGAGTTTCTGGATCAAAGGTGCATCAAAAGATTATTCTCTGTATATCACCAGTGATAAAGCAGAAGGTGGATTTGGTAATTTTGATGAGGATAATAAAGTAAATGTACCCGCTAATGTGTGGACATACTATAAAATTCCTTTATCTCAACTTGGTCTTTGGGCTACGGGCTCACCTATGCAACAACTTGGATTCAGGATTCAAGGACCTGATGGAGCGGATGAGACTTTCTATTTTGATGAAATTCTTATTTCAAAATAGTCGCCCTTTCTCTAATGACAGAATGAAATAGCAAAAATATATCAGTAAGTCGCAGTCGTTTGATGGCAGGAAATCTATAGTTTCCACTATCTGGGTTTCCATGCCATTTTTTAATACCACCTATTTGAATCTATGAAATTAGAATGGATCGACTGGAGCATCATACTGTTGTATCTGGCAACAATGGTTTTGCTTGGTTTCTGGTTTAGAAAAAAAGCCAAACAGAATAAGCAGAGTTACCTTATGGGTGGCAAATCTATGCCATGGTATATGCTGGGTTTAAGTGATGCCTCTGATATGTTTGATATCAGTGGAACCATGTGGATGGTCGCTCTCTGTTTCGTTTATGGCTTGAAGAGCATTTGGATACCCTGGTTATGGCCGGTATTTAACCAGGTATTTATGATGATGTTTCTTTCAAAATGGTTACGAAGATCTAATGCTGATACCGGCGCTGGTTGGCTGGCCACCAGGTTTGGATTAACTGGAAGAGGTGTAAAGCAATCCCATAATGTTGTTGTAGCTTTTGCCCTGATCAGTTGCTTCGGATTTCTTGCTTATGGTTTCATAGGCCTGGGTAAATTCATCGAAATATTTCTTCCCTGGGAAATGGCGAAAGATTATATCCCATTTGATATTGCTCCGGCTTTTCTTCCCCATTTTTACGGAATCATATTTACACTTTTTGCGATGTTTTATTCTATACTGGGTGGGATGCATAGTATAGTATTGGGCGATTTCATTAAGTATATGATAATGACGCTTGCCTGCATTTCAATAGCCATCATTGCAATGATTCACCTGCATGGTGGCGATGGTAAGCTGTTGGTTGTCCCCGATGGTTGGGCTAACCCATTTTTCGGATGGAATTTAAATCTTGATTGGAGTAAAACTATTCCTGCCGCAAATGAAAAAATTGCAACTGATGGCTTCGGACTATTTGGCATCTTTTTTATGATGATGCTTTTTAAAGGAGTATTCGCAAGTTTGGCCGGACCAGCGCCAAATTACGATATGCAAAAAGTTTTATCTACCCGTTCACCGAAAGAAGCTAGTAAAATGACGGGATTTGTTTCTATCATTCTTTTGCCTATTAGATATTCAATGGTCATTGGTTTAACCGTACTTGCACTATTGTACTATGATAAACTTGATTTATCAAATGCTTCAGGAGCTACCGATTTCGAAAAAATTCTCCCCGCAGCTATTAATAATTTTCTTCCTGCTGGTATACTTGGATTGGTCATAACTGGCTTGCTGGGAGCATTTATGGGAACATTTTCAGGAACACTTAATGCAGCACAAGCTTATATTGTAAATGATATTTATCTCAAGTATATTAATCCGGACGCTAATACCAGAAAAGTCATTTCAGTGAATTACCTGGTCGGTATTTTGGTTGTTGTTATTGGAATAATTCTGGGATTTTTTGCCAAAGATGTAAATAGTATTCTTCAGTGGATTGTAGGCGCGCTCTATGGGGGATATATAGCCGCTAATATGCTAAAGTGGTACTGGTGGCGCTTTAATGCGAATGGATTTTTCTGGGGTATGATGAGTGGAATAGCTTCTGCTATGATAGCCCCCTATATTTTTGATGGATTACCCTTGTACTATTGGCCTGCCCTTTTTCTAGTATCACTCCTCGGCTCAATAATTGGTACTTTTTCAGCACCTCCAACCAATGAGGATGTTTTGAAATCATTCTATCGTACAGTGCGTCCATGGGGTTTCTGGAAGCCAATACATGAAAAAGTTTTATCTGATGATCCCACGTTTGTAGGAAATAAAAGGTTTAAGCTTGATATGGTGAATGTTGTGCTCGGAATTATAGCTCAATGCTGTTTAACAATATTACCTATGTATATTGTTCTCTGGGCAAAACTGCCACTGTTGATTACTGTAATTATACTTACAATAATTGTTTTGATTCTTAGAAAGACCTGGTGGAACAAACTTGAAAATTAATCACAAAACCTCCGGCGATGCGAAGCAAATTTTATAACCGGCTTTACCTGATGCAGCAGCAGTACAATCTGCTCATCAATCGAGTGAATGAACCTGTATCAGAGTTTAATGGAGTTTATCGGCGTTTTCGCTACCCGGTACTCACACCTTCTCATACACCTCTGAACTGGAGATACGATTTTGATATGAGATCAAATCCATTTTTAATGGAGCGTTTTGGCATCAATGCTGTATTTAATGCAGGAGCAATTAAACGTGATGGAAAGTATTATCTAGTGGCAAGAGTGGAAGGGGTTGACCGTAAATCATTCTTTGCTATTGCAGAAAGTTCAACAGGTGTTGATCACTTTGTATTTAAAGATTTCCCGATAGCTATGCCGGAAACAAATCAGCCCGATACAAATGTTTATGATATGAGGCTGGTTGAACATGAAGATGGATGGATATACGGACTGTTTTGCACCGAGCGTCGCGACCCAAAGAGTGGTGAAGCAGACCAGTCAGCAGCTATAGCTCAATGTGGAATCGCAAGAACCCATGATCTCGATAATTGGGAACGTCTTCCTGACTTAATCACACCCTCCCCGCAGCAAAGAAATGTTGTTCTTCATCCTGAATTTGTAGATGGGAAATATGCTTTCTATACCAGACCACAGGATGGGTTTATTGAAGCAGGAAGCGGCGGTGGAATTGGTTTTGGTCTATGCGATGATATTACTAATGCAGTTATTCAAAAAGAAACAGTCATTGATAAAAAAGTATACCATACCATCTATGAAGCTAAAAATGGATTGGGGCCTGCACCAATCAAAACCAGGCATGGATGGATTCACCTTGCTCATGGTGTTCGGAATACAGCAGCAGGTTTACGCTATGTCCTCTATCTTTTTATGACTGATCTGGAAGATCTTACAAAGGTAATTTATAAGCCAGCTGGTTATTTTATGGCACCCGAGGCAGAAGAGAGAATTGGAGATGTTTCTAATGTATTATTTTCCAATGGCTGGGTGGTTAATGATGATGGTAGCATATATATATATTATGCATCCTCCGACTCTAGAATGCATGTAGCTGAAACAAGTGTTCTTCAATTATTGGATTACCTGATGCATACAGCGCCTGATGGTTACAACTCGGCATCGTCTGTTGCTACTGTCACTGCCATCATTAGTAAAAATAAGGAGCTTGAAAAGTTGGATCCAGAAGTTTACGAATTGCAACTTATATGAACTTATGAATGAAATTGTATTCAGGAAACTAATAGATGAATTCAATACTGAATTGGATAGGATTCTTTTATTCTGGCAGGAAAGGTCTATTGATACGCAATTCGGTGGCTTTGTTGGAAAAATTGATGAAAACAATATTATTATCGAGAATGCTCCCAAGGGAGTTGTTTTAAATGCAAGAATTCTGTGGACATTTTCTGCCGCATTTCTAAAGTCGAATAAGGATGATCATAAGTTTATTGCTGCTAAAGCATATGACTATTTACAACATTTTTTTATTGATCCCATAAATGGAGGTGTGTACTGGTCAGTAACAAACACCGGACAGCCACTTGACACCCGAAAGCAGGTTTACGCTATTGCATTTGTTATTTATGCATTTGCTGAATGGTACAAATGCTGTAAAGAGAAATCCGTTTTAATAAAGGGGATCGAATTGTATCGGCTCCTGGAAGTCCATAGCCGCGACTCAGTGTTTAATGGGTATCTGGAAGCATTTGACCGGGAATGGAATTTGCTTGATGATCTTCGGCTCAGCCAGAAAGATGCCAATGAGTCAAAAACAATGAATACACATCTTCATTTGCTTGAAGCCTATTCAAACCTATTTCTGATTTGGCCTGATCCAGCATTGAAAAGTGATATTCAAAACCTGCTTAAATTATTTTCTTCTTATTTTATAGATAAAGACACCGGTCATCTGAAATTATTCTTTAGCCAAAACTGGCAAAGCAGGTCTGATGCAATTTCTTATGGCCACGATATCGAAGCAAGTTGGCTGGTACCTTATTGTGCCGCCATTATTAATGATAATAATATTCCAGAAGAATGGAAAACGCTTTCATTAGCAATGACAAACGCAGCTATGCGTGCAATTGATGTAGATGGTGGACTTTGGTACGAATTTGACCCCGAACATGGCGGTTTGATAAAAGAAAAGCATTGGTGGCCACAAGCAGAAACATTAATTGGCTTTTTTAATGCATGGCAAATATCCCAAGATGAAATCTACCTTGATGCAATGATGGCAAACTGGACCTATATTAAAGATTATATCATCGACTATAAAAATGGAGAATGGTTTTGGGGTATGGATGCATCCAATAAACCCTTGCTCAGTCAAGATAAAGTTGGTATATGGAAATGTCCATACCATAATGGAAGAGCCTGTATGGAAATGATACAAAGGTTAGAATTGTATATTTAATCAACTTATATGAACTCAAAGCATTTCTTATATTTTCTGGTCTTACTTTTTGTATTTGTATTTAGTATAAATGCGCAAGACTCAAATATTACGATTCAAGTAAATCAAATAGGGTATTATCCAAACGCAATTAAAAT
This sequence comes from Flavihumibacter sp. ZG627, assembly GCF_000814325.1. Lineage (GTDB taxonomy): Bacteria > Bacteroidota > Bacteroidia > Chitinophagales > Chitinophagaceae > Flavihumibacter. The sequence goes on from NZ_JPHF01000002.1 coordinate 65,312, forward strand.
TGCTGTTTTACAGTTTAATGATAAGCACCAGATTAATGGCAACGATTTTTACCTGGTGAATCAGGCAGATGGCGATACTGTATTTAAAGGTAAATTGGGATCACCAGTTGCATCTGTGTATTCAAATGCAATTACTCAACAGCTTAATTTTTCTGCTTTTCGAATTCCAGGTACCTATGCTCTTCATATTCCAGATAAGGCAAATTCATATCCTTTTGCAATTAGCAATGAAGTACATGCTCCTTTATTACAAGCAGCATTAAAAGGCTTTTATTATCAGCGTTCTGATATCCCCATTGAAAAACAATATGGCGGAAAATGGGCCAGGTCTGCCGGTCACCCAGACACAAGCGTACAAATTCATGCATCAGCAGCCTCTAAATTGCGCCCTACGGGTACCATTGTATCGTCACCTGGCGGATGGTATGATGCTGGAGACTACAATAAGTACATAGTTAATTCAGGCATTACAATGGGAACATTGCTTTCATTGTATGAAGATTTTCCAGAGCACTTCAATAAACTTAAGTTCTCAATTCCCGAGAATAATGACAATATTCCAGATCTACTCAACGAAATCCTCTACAACCTTCGTTGGATGCTAACGATGCAAGACCCGCACGATGGTGGAGTGTACCACAAATGCACCAATGCTTCATTTGATGGAATGGTAATGCCAGGGGTTACTAAGGACCCACGCTTCCTGGTTCAAAAGAGTACTGCTGCAGCCCTGAATTTTTCAGCTGTTATGGCGCAAGCATCCAGAGTTTTTAGTAAGTACAGTGGCCTATTACCCGGACTTTCTGATTCATGCATTACAGCTGCTATTGCATCATGGGATTGGGCACTCCTCCAACCGGAAATGTATTATAAGCAATCTGTCATCAATGAAAAATTTAAACCCCAGATTAGTACAGGAGAGTATGGAGATCGGTTTTTAAATGACGAATGGTTCTGGGCTTCAGCAGAATTACTTATTACAACCAGGAATAAAAAATATGAATCGCCTCTTATGAAATATAAGCCGGAGCTAATTCAAATTCCTTCCTGGCATGGTGTTGCAGCAATGGGATATTATAGTTTGCTACGGCAACCAACCCACGATTATGTACAACAGGATTTTATTGCATCGTTAAAACAGCAATTTATTTCTAAAGCAGATAGCCTTATTTTGAATGGTGGAAACAAAGCATTTGCAACCATAATGGGTCAATCAAAATCAGACTATATATGGGGTAGTAACTCTGTTGCTGCAAATCAATCTATTTTCCTGCTAAATGCCTGGCGCATCAATAAAAGAAGTGAATATCTGGATGGAGCACTTTCAAATCTCGATTATTTAATTGGTAGAAATGCTACTGGTTATAATTTTGTAACAGGGATGGGAACACGCTATCCGAAATTTCCGCACCATCGCCCATCCGTTGCAGATGGTATTGACGAACCGGTACCTGGATTGTTAGCAGGTGGACCTAATCCAGGTAAACAGGATAAATGCAATTATTCTTTTCATGACCCAGAGAATTGCTTTGCTGATATTGACTGTTCTTATGCAACTAATGAAATCGCAATAAATTGGCAGGCACCACTTGTTTATCTGGCAGGAGCTCTAGAAGTAATTTTTGCCTCGCGGCAGCAATAATATAACTGATAAATAAAAATCTATAGAAGGTCGAAACAAAAGCTATGACCTTCTATAGATTCAAACTTATTAAAGTTGTTTGCCCCCTTTTTCCTGAGTATTTTTCCTGACTGTTGTAGTTGCTCCACCTTCAAGGCTAAGGTTTACCGGAGTATTTGTAATCCAATTTCCCCTGGTAAAGTCAGGAATTTCTACTGTCCTTGATCTATTGTTTACTGACATTTCTGATAATGGCACAATGGAACTCCATAGTGCAGCATCATATACATCCTGATCAAGCGGGAGGCCATTTCGGAGACAGTCAATCAATCTCCAATCCATAATAAAATCCATTCCCCCATGTCCACCTACACTTTTTGCGATCTCTCCTATATGTTTTACAATAGGTGGCGTGTATTTTTCTTCCAGAGATTTGAATTCAGCTTCCTTGATCCAGCCGTGCCCAAAGGCTATTCTAGCAGGGTCAGGCCATTTGCTCGCAATTCCTTTTGTTCCACTCACGAGGTGAATCCTGGAATAGGGCCGCGGGGATGATACATCATGTTGAACCATAATGGTTTTTCCTTTTACCGATCTGATCAAAGTGGTGTTCATGTTTCCACGGTAGCGCTGGTTCTCGTAAGGTTTGAAAAAAGGATCAGTAGCCGCTAGTTCTTTTGCCTTTGCCGCCATGGTAAAATCATTCGTTGACATGGATGTGAGATGTTCCAGCTGATCGCCCCTGTTAATATTCATGCACTGCGCAATTGGTCCCAGTCCATGTGTTGGATAAAGACTTCCATTATGTTTTATATTCTCCTTCAATCGCCACATATCGGCATATCCTTTTTTATTGAAGTTGAGAGATACAAGGTCATGAATGTAGGCACCTTCCGCATGCACTACCTCACCGAAAAGTCCATTCCGGGCCATATTCAAGGTCAGCAGTTCAAAAAAATCGTAGCAACAGTTTTCGAGCATCATACAATGCTTGCGGGTCCGCTCAGATGTTTCTACCAGTTCCCAGCATTCATCAATACTCATTGCAGCCGGTACTTCTGTTGCAGCATGTTTACCATTATTCATTGCATAAACTGCAATAGGTGTATGCAGATCCCAGGGCGTAGTGATATATATTAAGTCAAGGTCCTTGCTTTCACACATCGATTTCCATCCAGTATCACCACTGTATTCTTTGGCTTTTGGTAATCCTGCTTTTTCCAGGATCTTCTGCGCAGAACTTACCCGGTCAGGATATTTATCACACAATGCTTTTATTTCAACACCTTCAATAAAGCTCATTCGTTCTACAGCTCCAGGCCCACGCATACCCAAACCAACAAAACCGATCCTTACTTTGTCGAGCTTAGGTGCTGCGTATCCGCACATATTAAATGATGGAGATTGTTCAGCTTGAATAGGACCCTTGTCAGTAGAAGATTCCGGATCGCTCTGGCCAGCAATAGCGGGAAGTCCGCTTACTATTGCACTTGTGCCCAGAGTGATATTCCTTAAAAAGTTTCGCCGATTTGAACTCATTTTGCTTGATTTTATATGGCTTTTATTATTAAATGAATTTTTGAAGAAGCGTAACCAGTATCGATTCCTTTTCCATCAGTTTCCTTAGAAGATCGATCTGGTTAGCTGCCCGGTTGAAATTATGTTCAGGGTACCGGGCACCATAATATGTATCATCGTTGAAATAGTCGGTAAGGAATCGAATGGCCTGCATATAGATCATGAACTTACCGGCATACACGATAGAAGTTTTCTCTGCATCGCTTAATACGGATCTCATTTCACCGAGGTAGCCCTTAACGATCGCTTCGAAAATTTCTTCGCGGATATATATTTTACTAAAGTCTGTTTCTTCTTCACTGGCAGGGGATAGATATGTTCGCAGCATATCGCCAACATCGCTGATGAAATAACCTGGCATCAGTGTATCAAGGTCTATTACACATATACCTTTGTTTTTTTCATCCAGCAGTACATTGCTGATCTTTGTATCATGATGCATTACCCTGATCCTGAAATCAGGGTTTTGGAGGATGGCATCAAATTGATCCACGATCGTTTCATTCGCTGCAATAAAGTCGATTTGGTCTCCGGCCCTCAGGATCCTTTTCTGATTACCCTCTTTTATTGAGGTTTTGAACTGATCATACCTCAAACGAAGGTTATGGAAATCGGGAATGGTAATAAATAGTTTGTTTGCATCAAATCCATCCAGTAAAGCCGAGAACCGGCCGAATTGTTTTGCCGCTTCATATGCTACCTCTGCAGTTAAGACCACATCTTCTGTATGAGATCCTTTAATGAAAGGAGTGAGGCGGTAGAAACCATCGCCTTCCATGAATGCAAGATCCTTGTTTTCCAGTGTTTTGATTGGATCAACAAAAAGGTATTCGGGATAATGATGACGGAGATAATCAGAGATCATCCGCACATTGCTGGCAATCTTCACCGGATCTTTAAATACACCTGCATTAATTTTCTGAAGTATATATGCTGAATCCTTATTATATACTCTCCAGGTCGTATTAATAAGTCCGGAACCATAAGGTTCTGACTGGAGGTCTTCCGTATATTCAAGGTATGCAGGTAAAATAGATCTTGCCATTGGGAATTGTTCTTGTCTGCTATTCTGCCTCTAACTTAATATTTACTATTGATTCAACGGTATGCAACCGATTGTTCAAAATAAATATGAGGGTCAAAGGCAGGAGGCAGTTACAAGTCCCCTTTTTTCCATTCGCGGCGTTGCTGGGCCAGATAGCGGTCTAGCAACATGAGGCCAAGTACCACATTCATTATCATAAATGAATTGATATAGTTATTGCTGAGCACTTTGCTCATATCAACCCTGCTTAGGTCAAAACTGCTGCTTCCACTACTTGAAGCTGAACTCCAATCGATCTGGGCAAAAGCATAGATCAGGAATCCGGCGATCAATGACAAAAGAAAGCCAGCGATTCCATATATGATCTTTTTATTGATATATGTTTTTGCGGCCGGTGCAATCTGGTGGGTGGCAATAGCTTCCATAACGTTGCGTGAAAACCGCATAGAAGGCTCCTCCAGTTCAATATTATCAGCAAGGCTGGAATTGAATTCCAGTAATTCCTGGTATTTGGCCCTCCATTCAGCATTGGTTGCCAGCAGTTGCTCAATGAATTTCCGCTCTTCAGGTGTTGACAACCCGTCGATGTATTCCCAGATCTGGGACTCAATATTCTGATGCGGGGTCATATAATTTGTTTTGTGTTATTTCAATTTTTTTACATGGCAAGGTCACTGACCTCAGCCCGGAAATGTTTTTCCATTTTCTCTTTAAGTCTTTGCCGGGCGCGATGTAACCTCACTTTTACCGTATTTGTTTCCTGCCCTAAAACCTGTGCGATCTCATCCAGACTTTGTTCGCCTTTGTAAAATAAAGTTATCACCTGGGCATCGTCGGGTGATAGCATTGCAATTGCCTGGTTAACCATTGTAACCCTGGATTTCTGTTCCACCTGGTTTGCCCGCATCCCGCCATCTATATTTTCTGCATGTGCCATCACTTTTTCGTTGTCAAGTGAATGAACATCCAGCTTCTTCTTTCTCAGGAACGTGATACAACTGGTGGTGGCAATAGTATATAACCAGGTGCTAAACTTACTTTCTCCCCTGAAATCACTTAAACTTCGATATGCCTTTACAAAAACATCTTGTGCCACCTCCTCTGCGTCCTCCCTGCTGTTTATATATCTTAATACGATCGTGAACACGTAGTTCTGGTATTTGTTGACCAAACTGGCATAAACAGACTGATTTCCTTTCAGAACCTGCTGTATGATCTCTATATCTGTAAGGCCGGTTTGCATTCCTGGTTCTTTGACGCTGACTGTTGTATTTAGGTTACAGCCGTGGGTGATTTCATCCTGTTTAAGAAAAATCCGTTCTTCTGTAACCAAAAATACTAAATGGTAGTCCTAATCAGGTATACAGGTTATCCAGAAAAAAATTAGTTCTACAGCCCTGTAACCTCAATCCGGATGAGGTAGTCTGATAGAATAGAACAAACACAAACAAATAACAATAAAAATCAAGTTTTATGCAAAGTGCTGAAGTTTTAATTCCAATCCTGGTTCCACTGGGTCTGTTTTCAATGATCTTCGGATTGGTATACATTAAAAGCAGGGAGAATATGGCGATGATCGAAAGAGGTATGAATCCAAAAGAATTTGCCAATCGTCCCGCCCCTTACCGCAATCTAAAAAATGGTTTATTGCTCCTGGGAGCTGGTATTGGCCTTGCGCTGGCCTATTTTATAACCACCTACGTATTACATGACGATGAAAATCCAGCCCTATGGTTCGCCTTTATAGGTATTGGAGGTGGAATTGGGCTTATTAGTTCATACAGGATCGAAAAACGCGAATTGCTCGACAAGAATGTTGAAATCCCTCTTTGATAATTTTACCAATGGTGCATAAACTGGTTTTTCCAGGAATAACACCTTATCCTTAAATCGACGGAAATTCAATGGGCGCCCATCACTGGACGCCCATTTTATTATTTTACAGATCCCGGTAAGAATTATCAAAGCAATTCAAGGGCTTTGATCACCACATCATCCTCCATATTTACTACCTGATAATATCCCTCATTGCGCCAGCGGTAGCGGGCGAGCAATCCCTTCATCCGTTCCTGTAAAAAACTCTTATCAAGTTCGGGCAGGTTTTTTAATGTTATACTGTCCTTTGCGGCGAAAGAAACAAAGCTGTTCCAATCTGCCTCTGTCCAATTGAACCTTTCGGCAAAATTTGCGGCGTCCGTGAATCTCTTCATCTGGTCCAGATGACCGATATAATATAAGTAGGTGAAATTGCTGAGGGTATTGTTGCGAAAAACAGCATTCACGCTTCTCGAAAGTATAGAAGTATCGGCAGCTATAAAATGATCAGGCATGATACCTCCCCCGCCGTACACTGTTTTTCCGCCATTGGTTTTATAGGCCTTTCCATTAGACACTTTATTACTGTCGGCATTTACCAATTCTCCATGTTGGTACCTGTCAATAATATCATTATCATAAGCATCCGCCCCTTTATCATAGGGTTTCTGGATGCTTCTGCCTGAAGGAGTATAATATCGTGCTACTGTTAAACGCAATGCCGATCCGTCACTTAATTCATATTGCTCCTGCACCAGGCCTTTTCCGAAACTACGCCTGCCAAGAATTTCAGCACGGTCCCAGTCCTGCAGTGCGCCTGCAAGAACCTCACTTGCTGAGGCCGATTGTTCATCCATCAGCAATGCCAGCTTTCCCTTTTCGAAAAGCCCTTTTCTGCGTGAGCGGTATTCCTGACGGGGAGTATTCACCCCTTCTGTATATACGATCAGTTTGTCACCATCAAGGAACTCATCGGCAATATCGATTGCCTCCGATAAAATGCCGCCACCGTTTCCTCTAAGGTCAACAATGAGAGAATGCATACCTAAACCCTGTAACTTCTCCAGTTCGGTCATGAATTCTTCATATGTTGTTTCGGAGAATTTACTCAGCCTGATATAGCCTGTTGCAGAATCGGCAAGATAGGCAGCATCTAATGAAGGAAGGGGGATAGTTCCTCTTTGAATGGTGAAAGTTTTGCGATCACTTCCACGAAGGATAGTGGTTGAAACCTCCGATCCTGCAGGGCCACGGAGCAGTTTTTTGATCGATTCGGTGGTCTGGTTTCCTGTTACAACACTATCTCCCACTGAAAGGAATTTATCTCCTACTGCAAGTCCGGCTTTTTCACTGGGACCACCCGGCAATACATTTAATACATTAACTGTATCCCTGAATATCTGGAACTCGATCCCAATTCCCTGGAAATTTCCTTTCAGGTCTTCCGTAATGGCTCCAAGGTCGGAAGCGGGAATATAACTCGAATGGGGATCAAGACGTGTAAGCATATTCTGGATAGCGTCATTGCCAAGGGTATCAGTATCTACTTTATCAACATATTTTAACATCACAAGATCAAGCACCTCCTGGATGGGAGAACGTTTTACAGAAAACTGGAAAAAACTCCGGGCTGCCTGGGTATTGTCACGCAGCTTATATCCCAATGCCATGCCTATCACCATAACAACTGCAAAAAGCAGCGGGAGCCAAACCTGTAATTTCTTGTTCTGCTTCATAATCAATATTCTGGTGCAAATTACATAATTGCAGCCATGGGCCTGCTACCATACATAAATAACGCCGATTTCCGAACATAGTTTTATTTTCGTCTGACCATCAATATAACCTTATGGCAATCCTCATAGCTGATAGTGGTGCTACAAAATGCGAATGGTGTGTAGTTGAGAAGGGCAAACTCAAAAAAACGCTGTTCACTCTCGGAATAAGTCCATACTTTCTCAACGGCCCGCAGGTGGAGGAATTGGTAAGGAGAGATCTTTATCCGGAAATAAGCAGGTATAAAATAGATGCGATATTCTATTATGGTACCGGTTGTAAGAATCCAGCCAACCAGAAAATGATCCTGAAAGCACTTAAGCGGGTATTTCCAGATATCGATATCACAGTAAACCACGATCTTATGGGTGCCGCCCGGGCAGTATGCCTGCAGGAAAAAGGAATAGCCTGCATCCTCGGCACGGGTAGTAACTCATGCTATTTTAATGGTAAACGTATCATGAAGAATAGTCCGGGACTCGGTTATGTTCTGGGGGACGAAGGTAGTGGAGCTTACCTTGGCAAAAAGGTTGTACAATATTATATGTATAATACATTTGACGAGGAGCTACGATACCGCTTTGAGGAAAAATACAAGTTAAGTGATATGGATATCCTCGATAAGGTGTATACCCAGCCACTACCCAACAGATTCCTGGCTGGTTTCACTCTGTTCCTTGCCGAAAACAGAGGGCATTTTATGGTGGAGAATATTATTGAGGATGGTTTAAATGATTTTTTCTTCCAGCACCTTTGCAAATATTCAGAGAGTTGGAAATACCCGGTACATTTTGTTGGGGGAGTGGCTTTTGGTTTCAGGGATGTTATCACTCAACTTTGTGATTCCTATGAACTGGAACAGGGAACCATCCTGCAACACCCTATGGAGGGACTGATCCGATATCACTCATAACAGAAAACTGAACAATCTAGATACCACATGTCAGCGTTTGAAAAAATAACTGAACAGGAAAGCAATTACCATGGCCTTGATAAAATGTCGGTTAATGAAATACTGGTGAACATAAACCAGGAAGACCAGGAAGTGCCACGCGCCGTTGCCAGGGCCATCCCCCAGATAGAAAAACTAGTTTCCACCATCGCCGACAAAATGCTGGCAGGCGGAAGATTATTTTATATGGGGGCGGGTACGAGCGGTCGATTGGGTATTTTGGATGCAAGCGAGATACCCCCAACATATGGCATGCCTTATGGCCTTGTTATCGGTCTAATTGCAGGGGGAGAAGAAGCCATCCAAAAGGCCGTTGAAAATGCCGAAGACAGCTTTGAGCAGGGATGGAAAGACCTGAAAAAACACTTTGTTAATAGTAAGGATGTTGTCATCGGCATCGCCGCCAGTGGAACAACACCTTATGTAATAGGCGCTCTTAAAGCTTGCCGCGAACATGGTATCAGCACAGGCTCAATCGCCTGTAATCCCCACTCGCCAATGAGTGAGCATGCCGATATTGCGGTAGAAGTAGTGGTAGGTCCTGAGTTTGTAACCGGTAGCACCAGGATGAAAAGTGGTACAGCACAGAAACTGGTATTGAACATGATCTCAACCGCAGTTATGATCCAGATCGGCAGGGTGGATGATAACAAAATGGTAAACATGCAACTTAGCAACGAGAAATTGGTAGATCGGGGAACACGAATGGTAATGGAGGAACTGAGCATCACTGATTATGATAAAGCGCGGGCATTGCTGCTTCAATCAGGTAGTGTAAAGAAGGCCGTTGACGCATTCAGAAGTTGATATCCAAACTTGCAGGGTCGGGGAATTTTGCGTAACTTTTACTCCATTTCATCCCCCTTAATCCTATTGGTATGCGACAATTTTACCTGCTTTTATTTACCGTCCTTAGCTCTGTGGCTTTTTCACAGCGTTCGCTTCCTGTTTATACGATTACTGCTGATCAGCAGGGCCCAACCAGCTGGACCCAATTACAACTCATGGACCTTCAAACAGGTAAAGCGATCGGCGCTGCCATTCAGGGGAAAGTTAACCATGTAAAACTTAGTGCAGGGCAGGATGCTTCAAAGCAATTGCTGGCAGCCTGTGCTCTTGATAAACAGGGGCAGAGACTCTATTTTGCCCCGATGCAGCAAAACCAGTTACGCTATCTTGATCTTGCTAATCCATCCAATGGAATTCGTGTAATAGCAGGCCAGGAACTTATAGCTGGTGCTGACATGGGTGATATCGGAAGCCAGGTCACAAGAATGACCATCGACTCACGCGGGAATGGATATGCGCTTTCCAATGATGCAAAACACCTTGTAAGATTCAATACTAACGGCGATATACAGGTGCAGGATCTAGGTGCCCTGGTAAATAATCCCGGCAATGATGTTTATTCTGTGCATGACCGTTGTATCAGCTGGGGCGGCGATATATGTGCAGATATTAATGGCGATTTATACCTCGTAACGGCAAATAGGGCAGTTTTTTTTATTGACATAAAAACAAGGGTCGCAAGCTATAAAGGACTGATCACAGGTCTTCCAAAAAGCTACAGTACCAATGGGGTGGCAGCTGATGACCAGGGCAGGATGGTAGTGGGTAGTTCTAATAGTAAGGATGGTTATTTTGCGGTAGATCTGAAAACGCTCAAAGCAACCCGCATAGATGCGGGTAATGCTGTTCTGAGTGTTGCTGATATGGCCAGTGCATATGTTATTGGTCAGAAACCCGTTGCATGGAGTAATACGCTTATGGATGCAATAGTGCGAAATGAAGCGATACATGTATACCCTAACCCCGTTATTAATGGAAATTTCCGGGTAAGTTTCAGTGAACTTCCCGCCGGCCGCTACGAATTGCAATTGTTCGACTGGAATGGTAAACTTGTTACTCAACAGGTTGTTTTTATCAACCAGGGCAAACAGGTTGAAAAAGTTGTGGCGGATGGATCTCTGGCCAAAGGTGTTTATCTTCTTAAGATTACCGGCAAAAATGCGCGTACTGTTTATTCAGATAAACTGATGGTGCAATAATCAGAAACACCGTAATTTGCCATCAAGGTAATTGCGGTATTGATTATGCATGATATTGAACCATTCTACAATTGGAGATACATCTATATTAGTGAAGAAGATGAACGATCTCCTTTCCATGGACGTGTTTATTCAGAGTTCGAATATTCACAGACCATTTACAACTATTATATCCATCCACAATGGGATGAGTTCGGTTCCCGCACATTATATATGAAAGTGATCATGGCTGATTATGAAGAAGGTTATGCCATTATCGAACTGCTGGGCGAATGGAATGATGCCATTGAGAACGATATTATGAATTTGAAAAGAGAAGTCATTGATAAATTTGAGGCTTACGGAATTCATAAATTTATCATCATTGCTGAGAATGTACTTAATTTCCATAGTGGCGACCGGGATTATTACGAAGAATGGTTTGAGGAAATGATTGATGCAAACGGTTGGGTTGTACTTCTTAATATGCCTGAACAAACCCAGTACGACTTCCGTAAAGCAAAGCTGCAACGTTACCTTGAACTGGTTGAAATCAGCAACTGGCGTACATTTAAGCCCTTTCATCTCTTCAGGAAAGTAGATGAGGATCAACAGAAAAGGTTGTCATAAGAATGCCTGCAAACTAACGATCGTAAGGAAAAAACATTTTTCTCCTATTAATTCATTAGTTATTTTTACTCCATGATCACAGCAAAGTCATTTGGCCGATTTTATTTTTACTTCTACTTTTTTACAGGCAGAAGGCCGGCGATGCTTTGTGTAAGATCAAGGAATTAAGATCAAACTAAACCAACATAAAGAGTCCCGGCAGGAAAGCCGGGACTTTTGTTTTTTTATGGCAACAAGAGTATCAATACAAGGTTATGAAGGAAGCTTCCACCAGGTGGCAGCACAGCAGTTCTTCGGTAAGGAAGTTGAAGTGATTCCCTGTGCCACTTTTCGGGAGGTGGTTCGGATCGCCGGAAATAAGAAGGAGAGTGAAGGCGGTGTGATGGCAATTGAAAACTCCATCGCGGGAAGCATCCTCCCTAATTACAACCTACTTCAGAAAAGCAACCTGAGGGTTGTTGGTGAAGTTTACCTGCAGATTCGCCAGAATTTGTTGGTGAACCCCGGCGTAAAGCTTGAGGATATCCGGGAAGTACATTCTCATCCAATGGCAATCCTTCAATGCATAGACTACCTTGAAAAGTTCAACTGGAAATTGGTGGAAACCGAGGATACAGCGCTTAGTGCCAAGCATATACATCAGAAAAGAAACCGGCATTCCGCCGCAATAGCAAGTAAACTTGCAGCCGACCTCTTCGATCTTGAAGTCCTTGCTCCCAATATTCATACGATGCGAAATAACTATACGCGTTTCCTGGTGATACGACGCGTGGGTGACGACCTGCCGGTGGAAGGGGCGAATAAGGCAAGCGTAAATTTCCATACGGATCATTCCCGGGGAAGTCTGGCCAGGGTATTAAGTACTATTGCCAACGGTGGTATTAATCTGAGTAAGCTTCAAAGCTTTCCTATTCCAGGCAGTAATTTTCAGTATAGTTTTCATGCAGATATGGAATTTGATTCTATTGAGCAATTCAACAGCATAATTGAAGCCATAAAGCCTCTGACGGCATCATTGCAGGTTTATGGCATCTACAAAAACGGAAGAACAATATGATCTCAACATCCAGAAGACTTGAAGGCATTGGTGAATATTATTTCTCACAGAAATTGAGGGAGATCGATTCACTTAATAAAGCAGGTAAATCCATAATCAATCTTGGAATAGGAAGTCCGGACCTGCCGCCTCACCCTGACGTAATTAAAGTGTTACAAGAGGAATCAGTAAAGCCCAATGTTCATGCATACCAGAGTTACAAGGGATCTCCAGTTCTGCGCAATGCAATGGCATCGTGGTATGCGAAATGGTATGGAGTTAAGCTTGATCCTGAATCAGAAATACTACCCTTGATAGGCAGTAAAGAAGGCATCATGCATATTTGTATGACCTACCTGAACGAGGGCGATGAAGCATTGATACCAAATCCCGGATATCCAACATATAGTAGCGCCGTAAAACTTGCGGGAGGGAAGCCGGTGAGCTATGAAATGGAAGAAAATCTAAACTGGGAACCCGACCTGGCTGCCTTGGCCGTTTTGGATCTTTCAAGGGTAAAATTAATGTGGGTGAACTACCCGCATATGCCTACAGGGCAGATCCCTTCCCGGTCATTCTTTGAAAAGCTCGTTGCTTTCGCCCGGGAAAAGAATATTCTGGTATGCCATGATAACCCTTATAGTTTCATTTTGAATGATTCGCCATTGAGCCTTTTATCGGTACCAGGGGCTAAGGATGTAGTGGTAGAATTGAATTCACTTAGTAAGAGCCAGAATATGGCAGGATGGAGGGTTGGCATGCTGGCGGGAGCAAAAGAACGGATCGATGAGATCATTCGTTTCAAAAGCAATATGGATAGCGGAATGTTCCTGCCGGTTCAACTGGCCGCCGCCAAAGCGCTTGAGCTCGGAGAGGATTGGTATAACAGCATCAACGCCATCTATCGAAAAAGAAGAGAACTTGTTTTTGACCTGCTGGAAATGCTCAACTGTAGTTTTGACAAAAACCAGGTAGGAATGTTTGTTTGGGCAAAGATACCCAACGATTACGCAGATGGTTATGCGCTTAGTGATAAAGTTCTTTATGAAGCTAATGTATTTATTACGCCGGGAGGAATTTTTGGCTCTGCGGGCAATGGTTACATCCGTGTGAGTCTATGTAGCCCGGAAGAAAAATTAAGCGAGGCGATCAACAGAGTAAAAAAGATTGTTGGCAGAACAGCACAAATAAAAAATTTGTAATGGAAAGAAAAAGGATAGCCATAGTGGGTGTTGGTTTGATAGGTGGTTCAATGGCATTACAACTTAATGAAAAAGGACTCGCTGCAGGAATAGTGGGTGTGGAAAGCCATCCTGAGCATGCCGCCAGGGCATTAGAAATGGGACTGGTTGATGAAATTCTTCCATTGGATGAGGCTATTGCATGGGCAGAAGTTGTAATTCTCGCGATACCTGTTGATAAAATGGTTGACATGCTCGCAGCCGTTTTAGATCAGGTTGATCAGCAGATTGTTTTTGATGCGGGTTCAACCAAATCTGAGCTGATCCGAATCGCAGATGCTCATCCAAAACGGGGCCGTTTCGTAGCAAGCCATCCGATGTGGGGAACCGAATATAGCGGACCACAGGCTGCTGTAAAACACGCATTCGAAAATAAAGCGGTGGTAATTTGTAATGCTGCTGATAGTGATTCAGATGCTATTGAATGGGTAAAGCAATTATATCGAAAGATTGGTATGCATTTGCTTGAAATGGATGCGGTGTCCCACGATCTCCATGCGGCCTATGTGAGCCATATCTCACATATTACTTCCTTTGCACTTGCCAATACTGTATTGGAGAAGGAAAGGGAAGACCAGGCAATTTTTGAAATGGCAAGTGCTGGCTTTGAGAGCACTGTACGGTTGGCGAAAAGTAATTCCGCCATGTGGGTACCCATATTTATGCAGAACCGGGATAATGTACTGGATGTACTCAATGAACATATCACTCAACTGCGCAAATTCAAATCATGTCTGGAGAAAGAGAATTATGAATACCTCCATGAGCTAATTGAGAATGCTAATAAGATCAGGAGAATCCTTGGATAGCCTTAAACACACTATAATATAAATCGTAAATCAGAACACGTTAATTTTATACAATGCAAGCAACCGAAAACAAATCAATGAAACAGGTAACCCAGGATGCCTGGGCAAAGCGCCCCCTGATCATAGCAGGACCATGCAGCGCCGAAACCGAAGAGCAAGTTCTTCAAACTGCACAACAATTGGCAGCAACTGGAAAAGTGGATGTAATGCGCGCAGGTATCTGGAAGCCCAGAACCAGACCCGGCTCTTTTGAAGGTATAGGCACCAAGGGTTTGCCCTGGATGCAGCAGGCGAGAAAAATCACTGGTCTCCCTGTGGCAATTGAAGTAGCCACTGCGAAACAGGTTGAAGACGCTCTTCATTTTGATATTGATATACTCTGGATTGGCGCAAGAACCACTGTCAATCCCTTCAGTGTTCAGGAAGTTGCCGATGCACTGAAAGGAGTGGATGTGCCGGTTCTGATTAAAAACCCCATTAATCCTGACCTTGAGCTTTGGTTGGGTGCAGTTGAAAGGGTAGCTAAAGCCGGTATCAACCAGATTGGACTGATCCATCGTGGATTCTCATCCTATGGTAATACTGAATATCGTAATGCACCTATGTGGCATCTGGCAATTGAAATGAAAAGGCGCAACCCGGAGTTGATGCTAATCAACGACCCATCACATATTTGTGGCAGAAGAGATATTCTCCTGGAAGTAATGCAGAAAGCAGTTGACCTCGATTATGATGGTATGATCATAGAAAGCCATGTTGATCCTGATAATGCATGGAGTGATGCTAAACAGCAGGTAACGCCCGAACGCCTTGCAGAAATGCTTGACAGTATTATCTGGAGAAGGGAAGATGTTGATTCGGCCGCATTTCACGCAGCCCTGGAAAAACTGCGTCAGCAGATCAATCACCTTGATGATGAATTAATGCAGATACTGGGTCAGAGGATGAAAATAGCTGAACAAATCGGTACCTATAAAAAGAATAACAATATCACTATCCTTCAAACGAACAGGTGGAATGAGATACTGGATCGGGCCTTCCTGAAAGGAGATAAACTTGGTTTGAGTAATGAATTCATTACGCGTTATTTTGATGCAGTCCATATGGAGAGCATTAACCACCAGAACAGGATTATGAATAGTTAAGCGAAAGCGTTAATTAAGAATGGAAAAGAAAAAAATCAGGATCGGTAATACAATAACTGAATATTACTTTGATGCTTCACTTTCTAAACTTGGCCAGGTTGCTGATAAAAAGTATTCGGTAATTCTGACCGATGAAAATATCTTCAACCAATACCAGAAATCCTTCAAGGGTTGGAATACCATCGTCCTGAAACCTGGTGAAGAATATAAGATTCAGCAAACTGCAGACGGAGTCATTGACTCTCTCATAGATATGCATGCAGATCGTAAGACCACTCTTGTTGGAATTGGAGGTGGTGTGATAACAGACCTTGCAGGTTATGTTGCTGCTGTGTATATGCGTGGTATAAGGGTTGGCTTTGTTCCTACCAGTTTGCTGGCGATGGTGGATGCTTCCATTGGTGGTAAGAATGGGATAGATGTTGGAGTATTTAAGAATCTTGTTGGCACGATCCGGCAGCCAGACTTTTTATTCTTCGATGTATCACTCCTGAAAACGCTGCCCGAGGCTGAATGGCAAAATGGATTTGCAGAAATCATCAAACATGCTTGTATTCGTGATGCCGTAATGTTCCGTGAACTGGCTGAGAAGAATATTGATTGGTACAGGATGAAAAAAGCTGCACTCGCTGCACTTGTGCGCCGCAATGTGATGCTTAAAACAAAAGTTGTACAGGCCGACGAAACAGAACAGGGTGATCGCAAATTGCTGAACTTCGGTCACACACTTGGGCATGCATTGGAAAACCAATTTGAACTTTCACACGGCCAGGCGGTAGCCATTGGGATGACCTACGCTTCACAATTGTCTGCCTCTATGCTTGGTTTTCGAAGCGCCGAAAAAGTAGTTGACCTTATCGCAAAATATGGATTACCAACCTTTGCGAAATTTGATAAGGTCAAAGCATTCGACGTGCTTTTGCATGATAAAAAAAGAGAAAGGTCCGAGATTCATTACATCCTTTTACAGCGTATCGGAAAAGGAGTAGTGCAAACACTTCCTATAAGTGAAGTGAAAAGGATAATTGAAAAATTTTAACGCATTTTCATTCATGATCGCTACGATACATCCCTCCAAACTAAATGGAGAAGTAATTGCCCCTGCATCCAAGAGTTCCATGCAAAGGGCATGCGCTGCAGCGCTTGCTGCAGGAGGCACCACCAGACTTCATAATCCGGGTAACTCAAATGATGATAATGCGGCCCTTGAAGTAATAAAGGCACTAGGCGCAAACGTTCATGATGATGGTGCTGATATTATTATCGAAAGTTCGGGTATCCGGGCTCGTGAAAACAGGGTTCACTGTGGTGAAAGTGGCCTCGGCATACGCATGTTTACACCTCTCGTGGCCATGAATAATACCGCTATTTCTATAACAGGAGAGGGAAGTCTTGTGACAAGGCCGATGGATTTTTTTGATCTGGTACTTCCACAGGTAGGTGTAGACGTTAGCACCAATGATGGCCGGCTTCCAATAATTGTGAAAGGCCCACTTACACCTCAGGATATTACAATTGACGGCTCACTCAGCTCCCAATTCCTTACAGGTATGCTTATGGCTTATGCGGCATCTGGTGCAAGGGATGTTTCCATTCGTGTAACCAATCTTAAAAGCAAACCCTATGTTGACCTGACCCTTTCCGTTATGGAGTCCTTCGGCCTGCCAGTACCGGAAAACAGAAATTACGAGTCATTTTATTTTAATAATAATGGACAGAAAAATAACCCGGATAATTCACGGGAATATACTGTAGAGGGAGATTGGAGCGGGGCGGCATTTTTGTTAGTGGCAGGTGCAATTGCAGGTGAAATAACTGTAAGGGGATTGGATACATTTTCCACTCAGGCCGATAAGGCAATCCTGAAGGCACTCATAGATTCAGGTGCCGGAATTAGTATTGAGCCCAATATGGTAAGCCTCCGGCCAATGCCGCTAAAAGCATTTCATTTTGATGCCACTGATTGTCCCGACCTGTTTCCACCACTCGTTGCCCTTGCTGCATATTGCGATGGCACTACTGTAATTGAAGGGGTTGAAAGACTTGCACATAAAGAAAGTAACAGGGCATTGACCCTCCAGGAAGAATTTGGAAAAATGGGTTTGGATATTCAATTACAGGAAAATCTGATGATCATAAAAGGAGGCGGAGGTTTGCATGGTGCGGCATTACATTCACACCATGATCACCGGATAGCAATGGCAGGTGCTGTGGCAGCCTTAAGAGCAACCGGAACAACTACTATAGAACAGGCAGAGGCTATCAACAAATCATATCCGTCTTTTTTTGACCACCTCTCCCAATTGGGAGCAACGCTGAAATTAGGTGTCTGACACATATTCGGCACACGTTCAAACATATGTTCGAACATCCTAAGAACATATGTCAGACACTTTAAAATAAACAAGATGAATGCATTCGGAAAATTATTCAGAGTTACAATAGTTGGAGAATCTCATGGACCTGTAGTTGGTGTTGTTCTTGATGGCATACCTGCTGGTCTTCCTCTTTCTGCAGAGGATTTCCTTGTTGATATAGAAAGAAGAAAAGGGGGAGTGCAGAAAGGGACTACTCCCCGAAAAGAAGATGATATTCCTCTCTTCCAGACAGGATTGTTCAATGGGCGTTCAACCGGAGCCCCATTGACCATATTATTTGAAAACAAAAACACCCGCTCGGGCGATTATGAAAAACAGCGGTCTGTTCCAAGGCCCGGTCATGCAGATTTTGTAGCACACCAGAAATTCGGGGGCTTCGAAGATTTCCGTGGTGGTGGGCATTTTAGTGGTCGATTGACAGTTGGACTGGTTGCTGCGGGGGTAGTGGCAAAAAAGGTATTGGGAAATATTACTATACAGTCAACAATACTCGAGATAGGAGGAGAGGCTGATCTTGATAAGGGCCTTCAGA
The DNA here is from genome assembly GCF_000814325.1 of Flavihumibacter sp. ZG627. GTDB lineage: Bacteria > Bacteroidota > Bacteroidia > Chitinophagales > Chitinophagaceae > Flavihumibacter. The sequence continues at coordinate 83,897 of NZ_JPHF01000002.1, forward strand.
AAGCAATAGATGCCAAAGATTCAATAGGTGGTATAGTAGAATGTAGGGTTTCCGGGCTCCCTGCTTCACTGGGTGAGCCTTTTTTTGATTCGGTGGAATCATTGATTAGTCATGCAGTTTTTTCTATTCCTGCAGTTCGGGGTATTGAATTCGGTACTGGTTTTGCCGCTGCCAGAATGTTTGGTGCTGAACACAATGATTCGATAATTGATAGTTCTGGTAAAACAGCATCCAATCATGCAGGTGGTGTGGTGGGAGGAATCTCCAATGGAAATGAACTTGTTTTCCGGATTGCCATTAAACCTACTTCATCAACGCCAAAAGAGCAGCAAACATTGAATTGGGAAACTGGTCAGCTGGAAGCATTTTCAGTAAAGGGGCGACACGACCTCTGTATTGCACTCAGGGTTCCTGTTGTTTTGGAAGCAGTTACGGCAATGGTGTTGGCCGACCTGCTTATGCTTACAGGAAAGATCCCTAGGATACATGCACAATAATTAAATTCCAAAAAGTATAGGATGATTTATCATATAACTACCCGCAAAAGATGGGAAGAAGCCCTAGCTAAAGGTTCATACGAACCGCAATCTCTTAAAGAAGAAGGCTTCATTCATGCATCGCACGAGGAACAGATCCCCGGAGTTCTTGAAAGATATTATGCCGGACAAAATGACCTCATTAAACTTATAATTGATCCGGAAAAACTCAGTAGCCCACTGATTTTCGAATGGTCTCCTTCTACCCAGGACACCTTTCCCCATATTTATGGACCAATCAATATTGAGGCTGTGATTGATACCCACGAACCTTAACATTTTCCGTTTTCAGGTTTTTCCAGGGTTAGGTATGCATTATAATCATGAAATATTATCTTGTATATTGAAATTTGAATATCCTATCAATGAAACCTGTATTGATCCCCTGCCTTTTAGCTGCATTTTTTTTGATGCAATACTGCGCTGAGAAACCGTCCCGCCCCCCCGATGAAGTTGTTATAGCAGAAAAACCAGAGGAGGTGCAACGGAAAATTCATGAACAGTTGCAGGAATTAATCGCTTATATCAAATCCAATAATGGAAAGCTGAATGATTCGAACCTGATTTCCCATTCCAATCTATTAGGCACTCTTTACGAAGGAAATGAATTCAAACCATTCTGGAGCGTGGCAGACAGATGGACTGCGGCTGGAGATTCATTGTTTTTTCTAATCAGTAAGAGCAGGGAGCTTGGATTGTTTCCATCCGATTATCATTTCCATACATTACTGAAGATCCGAAATAACATTGTTACAGATAGTATTTCCAGGAAAAACATAGCCCTATGGGGGCGGGCTGATCTGCTCTTATCAGATGCCTTCCTTGAAATTGGCAGGCATCTGCAGATGGGCCACTTGCCAAAAGATAGTATCACTATAAATAATGGCCAACAGCTTGACACCACACATATCCTTTCCTTATTCAGGCAGGCAGCTACCAGTTCCACAGTTAAAACTTTACTAGAAACATTAGAACCTTCTCATCCTGGTTACAAGGCAATAAGGGAGGCCATTCCGTCATTTCTCGAAACAGCTGATTTCCGCCAGTATACCTATGTCCGTTATCCAAATCCTGATTCATTGGCGCTCATTCGGGAAGTAGCTAAAAGATTGCAGGAAGAAGGTATCCTTTCAACAGGATGGAATGAAACTGACAGCCTCAGCTACATTGAAGCAGTAAGGAAATACCAGAAGCAAAATGGAATTCGTAATACTGGTGTGGCAGCAGCGCTCACCATTGCAAATATGAACAACACTGACTGGTTCAGGTTTCAGCAATTGGCACTTAACCTCGACCGTTACAGGCAATTACCCGCAAAAATGCCTTCAACGTATATCTGGGTTAACCTGCCTGCCTATAAATTAACGGTGGTGGATATGGATACAATTGCACTTGAATCAAAAGTAATAGTTGGAGCCGCGAAAACTCGTACACCCGTCTTGAACAGCCAGATCACCAATATCATTACCTATCCGCAGTGGACGGTACCATACAGCATTATATTTAAGGAGATGTTGCCTAAAATAAGAAAAGATATCTCCTATCTCCAACAACAGAATCTTATGGTTGTTGACAGATATGATAGTGTTATCAATCCAGCCGCCATCGATTGGTCGAAACTCAATGAAAAATATTTTCCGTATCTTATCAGGCAGCGGGAAGGAGATGATAACTCACTTGGACTGATGAAATTCAACTTTCGCAATAAGTATAGTGTTTACCTGCATGATACCAATGCGAGAGGATTATTTGAAAAGAGTAACAGGGCATTAAGCCATGGTTGTGTTCGGGTGAAGGAATGGGAGAAGCTGGCACATTTTATCACCAGAAATGATGAAATCCGATATCACCCCGATACGCTACGGTCATGGATTGGCAGACAGGAAAAGCATGTGATTTCTGATTTCGAAAATGTGCCTATTTATATCCGGTATTTTACAGTAGATGCCATTGATGGCAAACTACAGTTTCTGGATGATATTTATTCAGAGGATAAAATGCTGGCAGAACGGTATTTTAAATCCAAACCAATAAACTGATACTATGAAATTCTTACCCCGGATCCTGTTGGCCATGAGCCTGCTCTACACAGGTGTAGTTGTGGCCCAGACAGGTGCCAATTCCAAAACACCCGTAAAAAAGAAACGGAAACTTAACAATGCGAAAGTCCAGTATGGCATTGCAAGCTATTATTCACCCAAATTCAATGGCCGGCGAACTGCGAATGGTGAAATTTACAACCATAAAAAATTAACGGCGGCTCACAACGGTCTTCCGCTTGGAACATGGATTAAGGTCACTAATCAAAGAAATGGACGTAGTGTGATCGTAAAAGTGAATGACAGACTTCATCATAATAATACAAGATTGGTGGATATGTCAGGTGCTGCAGCAAAAAAACTCGGCTTCACTTCCAGGGGATTAACCAAAGTTAAGCTGGAGGTGTTGGGAAAGAAAAAACCTGCAGAACTAACGGCTATCAATAAATAATTTCCCAGTTAGCATCCAAGGTTCTATTTTTGCCGCAGTTATAAACTACCATTATGAAGAAAATTATGTTTTCGTTGCTGGCCCTTTGCAGCTTGTTCTCTGCTGCTTACAGCCAGGAGAATGATGAAATTAAGAGGCCTGCTTTGGGAATTCATTTTTTTGGAAATGACTTCCAGACTCCGCAGAGAATTAAAGCATCTTCACTAAGTTCAGTTCTTAAAGACAATCAATGGGGCAAATTTAGTGATATGAATTTCGGCTTTGCGGCAAACTATATGAAAGGCGTTACCCGTAAACTTGATTTCTCAACTACACTTGGTGTTTCCTTCCTAGATTATCCGCTTGAAGGCAAAATGGCCTCAGGTGACGATGCTGCACTTCTTGAATGGGATGCGATGGTGCATGCTAAGATGCTGACTGATAAATATTGGGTTGTACCATATATTTCTGCTGGCCTTGGCGCTTCTAAGTGGAAAGGTTACTATGGTGCTATCATGCCCGTTGGACTTGGTCTTCAGGTAAGTTTTTTCGATGAGGCCTTCCTCATGGTCAATTCTCAGTACCGCATGAAGATTACCAACACTACATCAAATCATTTCTATCACAGTATCGGTTTTGCAGGAAATATAGGAAAACCAAGAGCTCCTAAAGTAATTCCTCCACCACCTCCACCAGTTGATATCGACAAAGATGATGATACTGTTGTAGACTCTCTGGATGCGTGTCCTGATATTCCAGGTCTTGTAGCCCTTAATGGTTGCCCAGATCAGGATGGTGATGGCATTGCTGATAAAGATGACAAATGTCCGACTGTTCCTGGTATCGCTCGTTATCAGGGATGTCCTATCCCGGATGGTGATGGCGATGGCGTGAATGATGAAGAAGATAAATGCCCTACAGTTGCAGGAGTTGCCCGTTACCAGGGTTGCCCTATTCCCGACCGTGATAATGATGGAGTTAACGATGAGGAAGATCGTTGTCCTGACCTCGCAGGTCCGGCAGAAAATGGAGGTTGCCCATTGTTGGAAGCTTCTAAATTCAATGCAAGCGCTGTTCAGTTCGTTACCGGTAGTTCAAATCTTACTGCTGCTGCAAGGAAAGAGCTTGATAAAGCCGCCCGTATACTTAATGAACAGTATCCGCAGCTTAAGGTTGAGATAGCTGGTCATACTGATAATACAGGTAAAGCTGAGATGAACCAAACCCTGAGTGTTAAACGTGCAGAATCAGTTAAAACATACCTCGTTAAAAAAGGTGTTGCTGAAGAGCGTTTGTCAACAGCTGGTTTCGGTCCAGACCAACCAATTGCAGACAATGAAACTGCTGCTGGTCGTACCAAGAACCGTCGCGTTGAGTTCAAGGTTAGCCAATAATTACAAAGTTTAAGTTGTGATAAATAAGAGAGCCCGCCATAATGGTGGGCTCTCTTATTTCTATGTACTTTCTATTGTCTATTGTCAATTGCCTATTGCCAATTGCCCCTCTCAATACTCATTATCCTTCTCTTTATCCTTCTTTCCGCCGAAAATCTTTCTAAATAATCCTTTCTTCTTTTCTTCCTGAGGTGGTGTTGTTGGATTCTTGCCATTTTTCTTCTCATCCTTTTTTTGATTAGCTTCCTTCAGCACCTTTTGTTCTTCTTCATCCAGTTCAGAATCTACCGGAACATTGTTGGTATCGGGTTCCATCATATACTGATCTGCTGCTCCATTACCCTGGTCTTCACCTTCAGCACCAGGAGGAGGAGTTTGGTCAATAATATTCATGTAGTCATAAAGGGCTTCTTCCCGCATTTGTTCGGGTTGGGCAAAACGTGCATCTTTATCAATACCGAGTGTTTTATCTGCATAAACCTTCTGGAAGAAAGTCTCCCAGATAGGCCTTGCTGCCTGGCCACCATAACCTAATCCACTTTCCAGGCGGATGAATCGGTCATCTGCCCCAATCCAGGTTCCTCCAAGCAATTGCGGAGTGAATCCAATAAACCAGGCATCTGCATTATCATTAGTTGTACCCGTTTTACCAGCCATTTCTGCGGCGCCCAACCTTGACCTTAAACCTGCTGCAGTTCCAATTTCAACCGGTCCGCCAAGCATTTTTGTTGTTGTATAAGCCGATGATTCACTTATCACCTGGTTCATCTTGGTCTGGAAACTTTCCAGTACATTTCCATTACGGTCTTCTATGCGGGTAATATAAGTGGGCTTAGTACTGAAACCATGATTTGCGAACATGGTATAACCGTATAACATCTCAAACATTGAAAGATCCACCGCACCAAGAGATATTGATGGGTAAGGATCCATCTTACTTTTGATATTAATATTATTCAGGAATTCAACAAAGCGCTTGGGACCGATCTGTTTCATTATATAAGCGGTTGCGCAGTTCATTGAATAGGTCAGAGCGCTGGCCATACTTACGGTATTGCCTTTACACTCTCCTTTAGCAGGAACAAGACCAAATCCCGGGAAATTCTGTACCACATTCTCTACCGGGGTTTCAGGCGTAAACCCGGCTTCTTCAATAGCCTGGCAATAAAGGAAAGGCTTAATGGCCGAACCTACCTGGCGTTTTGTATTGATGTTAACATGATCAAATTTATAGGTCTTAAAATCAATGCCGCCAACCCAGGCCTTTACTTCACCGGTTACAGGATCCATCACCATAAATGACGTTTGCAACATCTGACGATGGTATTTGATGGAATCCATAGGAGTCATCACGGTGTCTTTTTGCCTGCGCGAGTTCCATGCGAAAACTTTCATCGGAACTTTCTGTTTGAAGCTCGCCCTGAGTTCAGCATCAGTCATACCATCTTCCTGGCCGTTTTTCCATCTGTCGGTATTTTTCATGGCCGTTTCCAGGATTCCATTACGTCCTTCCCAAACTTTTCCTTTTTTGATGGAGTTTTGTGCATTCAAAGCTTTTTGAAGCACTGGCATATGCTTGGCTACTGCCTCTTCCGCATATATCTGCATCCTTGGATTTATAGTGGTATAAATTCGAAGCCCATCTTTATATATATCGTAGGGATCACCTGTAGTAGGGTTTGTATTGTTTTTACACCATTGCTTGATGTCATCACGCAGCACTTCGCGGAAATAAGGGGCCAGACCAGTATTCTCATCCATTCGTTTATAGTTCAAAACGATTGGCTTTAATTTGATCTTGCTGGCTTCCTCTTCAGTGATAAAACTATTCTCACCCATTTTGGTGATAACATGGTTTCTTCGCATCAACGCTGATTTGGGGTTACGACGCGGATTGAAGATAGTTGGTCCATTCACCATCCCTATAAGAACTGCGGATTCCTCTATGTTTAAACGGTCGGGTTCCTTGCTGAAAAAGGTAAGAGAAGCATTCCGGATGCCATACATGTTGTCACTGAATGGTACCACATTAAGGTATAGCGCCAATATTTCCTGTTTGGTGAAATTCCTTTCCAGCTTAATGGCAATGATCCATTCTTTCAATTTCTGGATCACCCTGGTTATAGGATTCCGGGCCCTCTCCGAGAACATATTCAGCGCAAGCTGTTGTGTAATGGTACTGCCACCGCCTTTACTTCCTAAGAATGCAACTGCACGAATAACACCTTTTCCGTCGATCCCTGAATGATCATAAAACCTTTCATCTTCGGTTGCCACAAGCGCATTGATGGCATGCTTTGAAATATCCCGAAAATCTACATTACTTCGATTTCCACGGTCCCTGAAATACTTGCCCATCAACGTACCGTCTGCCGCATAAACTTCAGTAGCCTGTAGAATGGTGGGATTCTCCAATTCACTCAAAGAGGGGAGTTTTCCAAATACCCCCATATAGATCATCAGGAGAAGTAGGGCAAATGCTGCGAAACCAATAAAAAAAATCTTCCAGAAAACGCGGATTGTTTGTTTCATATACGATCAATGACTTGGTAAATGATATTTCAAAAATTACGCCTGATTTTGCCGTCCTGAATTTTAAACGGTTAAAATTGCCCGGGGAATAGCTGTTCAAGGAAATTCCTGTATTCAGGCAGGTTTTTGTTGGCGATAAGAAGGTTCATATTGTCTTCCGCAACGGGCATGAAGTAATATTTATCAGATTTTAACCAGGGAATAATATCCTTATCGGCCTGCACCTTCGCCTTAGCAATATAGTCGATGGCTTGCTGTTCGTTGGAAAAACCCCTGATGGTGACCATATTTACTTTTTCAGTGAGGGAAACGATCAGGACGTTCATAGGCTGATTGTAATAGGTCTCCTTATTGTAACGCGTAAATGCATTGCGCGATTCATTTACATATACAGGGTCAACATCATTGAGAACCACTACCACAAAATGCGGTTGTGCAGAATGCCGGCTGAACATTGTTTTTAATTCGGGCGCCTTTTTATCAAGCCTGTTCTTATCTATTTCTTTCTTTTCTTTTGCAACATCCCTCGTGGTTGCGGCCTTTATTTCCGGATCTTCGGGTTCTTTTTTAGTAGTAATATCCGGAAGGGCCACAGTACTGTCCTCGGCTGGCCTCTCAACATCCAGATTAGTGAGATATTCTTCAATCTCCTTCCTTCGCTTCAATACATCAATCATATTGTTGACCTTAGCAGCTAACCCGTGATCGGGGAATTGTGAACTGATCTGTTGCAGCCTTTGTATTGCCACACTATCCGACTGCTGCCGGATATGGTAAACAGCTTCTATATATAACAACTGAGGAGTCCAGTAATGGCTTCCGTAAACACTATCCGCTTTTTGCTTGGCAGCTAAAGCTTCATCAAACTTTCCGGATATAAACTGATTATAGATTTCATCATAGGTGGTGGTGGCTTTTCTGGAGATCGCGCTATCTTCCAACTGTACTCCCAGAGGATCTGAAATCAGTTTTGTTTGTCGGCTTCCGGGAAACTCAGTAGTTAGCCGATTTTTCATCTCTGATACCATATCTGACCTGCCCATCATCCGGTAACATATAGCCAGGTTATATAAAATGTCAATTTCCTGGACATTTCCCGGGAATCGCTGCAGCAGTTTTTCATATTCAGTTGCGGCAGTTTCATAATCTTCCAACCGGTTCTGTGCCGTATAGGCAAGCAGGTATCCCGCCTGGAGTATAGAGTCATTGGATATTTTCAGCATTTCCGGTGTCGTAGGTATCCTGCTCAGCAATCCCTCTACAGTTGTTTCATCAATTGCATCTGTTGTAACTACAGAGCTTGTATCCGGATTATCTTTCGTGAATCCGGGAGCCGTCGCAGCCGCACTTCTTCGCCAGTTATCGGCATTTGCCCGGTTACCCCATTTGGACCGGAACTCGCTGAATCCTCTCGATTTAAGTGCATTATTATAGAAATACCAATCACCGCTTGCCTGGCCTCCAAAGAGATCTGTCGGAACATTGTTGCCAAGCTGCGACAAAACGGGGTTGGGACCTCCACCAGCTATCTCATCTTCTTTTATTCCCCGCTGCCGGCGGAGTTGCCTGGCCTGTTTTTTCAGGAATTCATTTCGTTCTGCTTCTGGCATGGCCGCCAGTTTCTGCAGACTATCCTGTCTCGATATTATTCCATATTGAGTTGCCAGTATACCTAATACATCCTTCCTCTCTTCAATAAAAGCAGACATTGTATCAGGGAGATTTCCCATTTGCAGACTGTCGTAATAATTTTTTGCGGGCAAGTATTCTCTCTGGTCAAATGATAATCCAGCCAATAAAAGATAGCTTCTGGAATGCTGGTATGGATTATCAGGGGTGTTGTATTTGATACTCCTGAGCAGATTAGCTTTTGCCTCAGCCCATTTCTCCCGCTTGATCTCCAGTTTGGCTATCGTATAATATATCAGATCACGATAATTGGAGTACCGCTCCCGTTTAGCCATTTTTAATAGTGCATCAATAGCCGATTGCCAGTCGGCCTTATCAAGACTGTCTACCTGTTGAGCGATCTGTAACTGTGCAGCCACTTCCATTACAGGGTTTATGGTGTGTTTTATCGATAGCCTGAAAGCATCTTTGGCCTGCTCAGGCTTGGATGATCTTTCATAGAGTTGACCTAAGAGGAACTCCCATCGGGCCAGTTGTGGCTTGTCATCGGCTGCCGGAAGAGCATTCTCAAGATAAAAGGCGGCACTATCATATTGCTGCTGCTGGTAAAACCACCAGGCGGTCACTTCCGCAAGCTCCGGTTCTAATCTTTCCGGTAAGAGTGGGTCCTGTTTGAGTGTCTGGATGAGGGAAGCTGCTGTGCTCATCTCATTATTCTGGATATGCGTTCTCACCAGCCAAACAAGTGCGTCATTTCTATTAGGAGGTTCGGAAAATGCCCTGTCGATAATATTACGGTCTTCCTCCGTGGCAACTTTCATGGCATTTCCACCCTCATTTGCATTACTTGCGATCACCTTGTCAAATCCATCTGCTTCCTTAGGAGAGAATGCATAATTCATATATTGGAAAGTCATCCAGGCAGTGTCTAACGTATTACGGAAATAATATGCCTGACCCATCAACAGGTATAGATTGTCCATCCAGTTGCTTCGCAGGTCGTGCAAAAGGATGCCTGCGTTTACCTTATAAATTACCGAGTCGAGCTCCGTTCTTTGATTAGATGTATTTTCTATACTGTAATCATAGAAGGAGAGGAGCTGTTCATAATCATCGAGGTGCTGTGCCCTTGCCGAAGCGATCACCTGGTTGAGCTTGGCAGTGGCATTGAAAGCATAATTGTAGTGGGTGAAAGTATTCTGGAAGAATCGCCTGGGGAGATTGAATTTCTTATCGCCTGTTTTTTCTGACCTGAGTATACGATTCTCGTACTTCTTTGGTTTCTTCATATCCGGGTCGAGCGTAGGTTGCCCTATCCCCCACAAATAACATGTCAGGAAAACAAGGGAAAGAATAAGGTGGTGAATGCCCCGGCTTTTGATCATTAGCGCAATGATAAATTGATAATAACTCTCACACAAGAAAATTATTTTAAAGTTAGCCAAATTATTTGGCTCGAATTTTATGTAAGTTGTGGCGGCTTTTTTACTGAAACTGAACAATTTTAATGTCCGAGAGCAATACGAATACCACCTTTAAACGTTTACGTAATAGGTATCGCCTGGTGGTGATGAATGATGACACATACGAAGAGGTCGTAACTTTCAAACTGTCGAGATTAAGTGTGTATATCGGGTTGAGTACCATTTTCATGTTACTGACGGGGCTAACGGTAGCGCTTATCGTTTTTACCCCCCTGAAAATGTATATTCCCGGCTATGGCAGTGCCAATGCTACCCGCGAGTTACGCCAGCTGAAAATAAAAACCGACTCCCTGGAGCAGGCAATGCAGTACAGGGAGCAGTATTTGAATAGTATAAAAGGGGTATTGCAGGGAGATACCAGTATTAAACTGGATACTACCGCATTAAATATTCCGGTAACCGAAATAACTACAGACTAAAATCCAGACTATGTTCAACGGAAAATCCAAATCAGAATTTGCTGCAGAAACCGGTGGCAACAGTACCAATCTTATCGGCAACGGCACTACGCTTAAAGGGGATATCACCTGCAATGGCGATCTTCGTATTGACGGCACCCTCATTGGTAATATCAATAGTACCGCCAAGGTGGTGATAGGCGCCAACGGATTGGTAGAAGGTGATATACATTGCCAGCAGGCCGATGTAATGGGCAAAATTGTGGGAACCATCAAGATCAAAGAGCTATTACAGCTTAAGGCCAGTGCAGTTGTTAATGGAAACATTTACGCGGGCAAATTGCAGATTGAACCAGCTGCAACATTTAATGGTGCCTGTCATATGGGCTCCGAGCCGGCTACAGTTATAAATGAAAAGCAGAAAGACAAAGCAGCCTGAAGGTAAAACTCCCTGGATGAGATATATAGGACTGGGAACCCAGTTGATGGCCGCCCTGGCTTTATCTGTGTGGGCAGGCATCTGGATCGACCAGCGCTTAGCTATTGCTATGCCCCTATTGGTTTGGATCTTACCTTTGCTGGTATTGGCTGTTACCATTTTCAAACTGGTAAAAGAAACAGCCGCCAAACCAGATGGAAAAGACAAGTTCCCCCAGTAGAAAACCATTTCGCCTTATCACCTTCGCTTTTGCTCTTGTGAATATCCTGCTGATCGTTTTCAGGAGCCGCCTTGAGCCATGGGGACTCGACACAAATGTGCTGCTCTATGGAAATATTTTCCTCTTCCTTATTTTTCTGATCAGTGGCTGGATGCATTTTAGTGCCGCCGGCAATAAATCCACCCTGGTTTTCATGCGTAGTATGTATGGGGGGATGATCCTCAAATTGTTTGGCATCGCCATTGCCGCATTCATCTATATATATATTGCACGCGAAAACGTGAATAAGCCAGCCCTTTTTGGCTTTATGTTCTTATACTTGCTCTATACCTTTATAGAATTAAGGATAGTTTTGAAGCAAACCAAGTGACCCGAAATGCCTAAGAAGGAATATCCCTTACAACAGTTGTCTCATTTCTTACCCCCAGGCTCTTTCGAGATGGTAGCGGCATACCTGCATTCTTATAAAGTTCATTTATCTATCACCCGCGAAAGGCGTACCGTGCTGGGCGACTACCGTCATGCCCACCAGGACCGAAATCATCGCATCTCGGTAAATGGTAACCTGAATCCATATGCCTTCCTGATTACACTGATACACGAACTGGCCCATCTCGTTACGTTCGAAAAATTCGGTAACCGGGTGCTTTCCCATGGCAAAGAATGGAAACAGGTATATAGGTCACTCCTGGAAAACTTCCTGGGAAAACAACTTTTTCCTGCCGATGTGGAACAGGCTCTGCTGCGCAGTCTTCATGATCTTCCCGCAAGTAGCTGTGCCGATGAACCCCTGATGCGGGTATTACGAAATCACGATCATCCGGATGAACGTGGCACACTCGTGGAGGAGATCCAGGAAGGGGCGCTCTTTGCAATTGAAGGTGGGAGAATGTTCCGTAAGGGGAAAAAACTTCGGAAGCGCTACCAGTGTAAGGAATTAGCAACCGGAAAGTTGTACCTTTTCAGTGGCCTCTATGAGGTTTACCCTGCAGGTAATGAGGTCGCCTGATTCAATCACCAGCTAACAGTTATTATGAAAAAAGGATTTTTTGCCCTTGGGTTCCTGCTTTTAAGTTGCCTTTGCCTGAAGGCACAAACCGAAAAAGGGGATTGGCTTGTAGGAGGAAACTTTACCCTTAATACCTCTAACAATACAACCATCAGCCTGAATCCATCCGCAGGTCATTTCTTTGCCAAAAATCTGGCGGGAGGCGGAACCATCCGGTTACTCTATGATAAATCAGGTGATAATTCATCCACGGTCTTTGGTATCGGCCCATTTATTCGCTACTATTTCGGAAAGTCTAACCTCAAGCCCTTCCTGATGAGCGAGTACCTTTTCACTTCCACCAAATTGTCATTTGACGGAAACACGAATACAGAGAATGGAGCTGATTTTTTTATTGGCCCCGGTCTCGCCGCTTTTGTTAATGATAATGTTGCTATTGAAACAATTGTGGGATATACCAATACAAAAATAAAAGGCTTTGATTCCGATGGTGGACTCGCCATTCGTATTGGCTTCCAGGTATATTTATCGCCGCGTGGAATTGTTGATACTTACAAATCGCAATGATCTCAGAGCGATTTAAGCATCCACACATCGCATCCGAAATGTCCTGAATTGCCCAGCGGACCATCCAGGTAATGGAAGCCGAACCTCTCATAAACACTTACGGCCTTTCTCAGTTCAGGCATAGTTTCCAGGTAAACATGTGTATAGCCCGCTGTGCGGGCCTCATCTAAGCATTGGCTGATAAGCTTTCGACCCAGCCCCCTTCCCCTTGCAGAAGGATCGAGGTACATCTTAACCAACTCGGAATAACCAGGGGGAAGTCCCTCAGTTGGATAGATTCCTGCTCCACCTATTATTACCCCATCCTGTTCTGCCACATAATAGAAACTTCCGGGATGTTGAAAAAGATCAGACAAACGATCTGTGGATTCGTCGAAATAAACGGTGCCTGGCTTATTTGCCCCGAATTCTGCGAGAGCAGAGCGGATGATTTTGGCGAGCGCGGAATTGTCGCGGGCCTCTATGGGCCTGATCACTGGGTTCATGTAACAAAACTACAAAACCAGAGTCAATGCGCTTAGCCAATGATCATTACCGCCACCGAGTAGAACAACACCAGTGAGGTAAAAATGGCTGCCAGGAATATTTTTTCAGCATGTTTCATAATGAACCGCTTTTGCCAATAACGTGCCAGAACCAGGGATATTATAAATATGGGTAAATAATTACCATGCATTGGAAATGGAGGAATTATATTAAATTTGTCTAAAAATAAATTTAGACACGCCTAAATAATATGAGAGTCCTCTTTCTGTTTCTGATTTTCTGCATTAACCTTTCTGCCCAATCACAAGAGCAGTGGCTGGTGGGCAAGGTTTTTATCCATGGCTCGGGCGAACCGCTGCCCGGGGCAACAGTTTCCCTTCTATCCGGTAAATCGGTAGTTACCTCATCAACCGGAGGCTTTCGGATCCCTTCCAGTTCCATCTCTGATACCATTATTGTCTCTTCAGTTGGATATGAAAATTTGAGGCTGGCAATTGCTTCCACTCCGCTTCAAATATATCTGAAGCCCACCGGTAAGCAGATGGAGGAAGTTGTTATAACAGGTACCATGAGGGCCATACAACGCAGTGCCAGTCCGGTTCCTGTTGAGGTTTATTCTCCACAATTTTTTCGCAAAAACCCAACCCCAACCATATTTGATGCCTTGCAGATGGTCAACGGCGTAAGACCCCAGCTAAATTGTAATGTCTGTAATACAGGTGATATCCATATAAATGGCATGGAAGGTCCCTACACAATGGTACTGATCGATGGGATGCCCATTGTCAGCAGCCTTGCCTCAGTATATGGACTTCAGGGCATTCCCAATTCACTTGTTGAAAGGATCGAGATCGTAAAAGGTCCAGCCGCCTCACTTTATGGCTCAGAGGCTATTGGGGGATTGATCAATGTTATTACCCGAAGCCCTTCAAAAGCTCCGGCCATATCAATTGAATATAGTGCCACGAGCTGGCGCGAGCATAATATTGATGCTGGCTTCCGTTTCCGCACAGGCCCTAAAAGCCAGGCGCTGGTGGGTATTAATTACTTCAACTTCACCCATAGGTATGATAAGAATAAGGATAATTTTACTGACCTCACCCTGCAGAACCGGCTTTCCCTATTCCAGAAAATAAGCTGGAAAAGAAAGGATGACAGACAGGCCGGTATTGCAATCCGCCTTTTCACCGAAGACCGTTATGGTGGTGAAATGCAATGGACCCGACAGTTCAGGGGAGGTGATTCTGTTTATGGCGAACAGATCAGTACAAAAAGAGCTGAGCTTATTGGTAATTACCAACTTCCTGTATCCGAAAAGATAAATGCCTCATGGTCGGCCAATACGCATAGCCAGCGTTCAGCTTATGGCAATACTATTTTCAATGCCGACCAGCATATTGGATTTGCCCAGCTGACCTGGGAAAAAAATGCAGGAAGCCACCACCAGTTATTATCAGGTATTGTTGGTCGTTATACATGGTACGACGATAATACAGCCGCTACGGCCGATAGTAGTGGAATCATCAACCAGCCCGATAGGATTTTCCTACCCGGAATATTCCTGCAGGATGAAATTACTTTGAATAGTAAGCACCAGCTGCTGGCCGGATTACGATATGATCACGATAAAAGACATGGATCCATCTGGACGCCGCGCGCTGCATGGAAATGGCAGATTTCAGAAGTGGAGCATCTGCGATTGAACGCTGGTACAGGTTTCAGGGTAGTAAACCTTTTTACCGAAGACCACGCAGCACTTACTGGTGCCCGTAAGGTGATCATTGAAGGTGATCTTAAACCGGAACAAAGCCTTAACGGAAATATTAATTATACCCGGAAATTCATCTTCAACCGTGGCTACATGAACCTGGAGGCAGCTGCCTGGTATACCTATTTCCGGAATCGTATTCTGCCCGATTATAACACCGACCCGGATGCTATTATATATCGCAACCTTGATGGATATGCGCTTTCAAGGGGATCAAGCCTTAATATTGAAGCATCTTTCAGCAACCAGCTCCGCCTCACTGCCGGATTCACACTCCAGGATATATCCATTGTTGAAAAAGATGAAACAGGAAAGAAGACTGCAAACCGCCAGATCCTTACCGAACCGTGGTCGGGTACCTGGACGATCTCCTACACTTTCGGTAAAACCGGCTGGTCGGCCGACTATACCGGTAATGTTTATGGACCCATGAAGCTTCCCCTTGTTTCTTCACTTGATCCAAGAAATCCATACTCCCCGGTATGGAGCATGCAGAACCTGCAGCTTACAAAGAAGTATAGTAACGGTTTCGAATGGTTTGGTGGAGTTAAGAATCTCCTCAATTTTACGCCAGCCAGGAATAATAACTTCATCATTGCAAGGGCTAATGATCCTTTCGATAAGCAAGTGGAAAGGGATGGCTCGGGCAACATACTGGCTACCCCTGATAACCCCTATGCAATGAGTTTTGATCCTAACTATGTATATGCACCAAACCAGGGAAGGAAACTTTTTTTTGGCATACGTTACCACTATAAAGGACGAAATTGATCAAAATCACTTAATGCTTCCAACATCCTTGTTATATTTACAGGGTGAATCGGCGCATCCCCATATTTTTCCTCTTATTGTTTACCCTGGCACAAACGGAATTACACCAATTGCTGAAATTACCGGTGTTGGTAGAACATTTCCGTGAACACCAACTCCGCGATCCACAAAAGAGTTTCATCAGTTATTTGGTTGAACATTATCGTGATGATAGCGATCCCGATAATGATTACCAGCGCGATATGCAATTGCCTTTTAAGACCGCGGATTGTATCACCGCAATCAGTTTTGTTTTTGTGGTACCATCATCTTATACAATCGAAAGGGTATTCGCAACTACAGTCAAAGAATATAACCTCCATCCCGATTATACTGCCGTGTGGCAGAACCTCGACAATATTTTCCAGCCTCCGCGCAACGCATGATCAGCGTTCTCTCTTTTTGATCATGTAATGTATATGTATGCTTAATAAAATTATTCGCTTTTCCATAAGGAACAAGCTGATCATCGGGCTATTTATCCTTGGCCTGGTTGGTTGGGGATCCTTATCGGTTTCCAGATTACCCATAGACGCTTTGCCCGATATTACCAGCAACCAGGTGCAGGTGATAACGGTTTCCCCAACACTAGCAGCGCCAGAGGTTGAAAGGCTCATTACTTTTACCATTGAACAATCCACCGCCAATATCCCCGGTATTCATGAAATGCGCTCTATATCGCGCTTCGGACTAAGTGTGGTGACTATCGTTTTTGATGACGATACAGATATCTACTGGGCAAGGCAGCAGGTAGCTGAAAGACTTACCGTCATCAAGGAGCAGATCCCTGCCGGTTCAGGTATTCCGGAAATGGCTCCGTCTACAACAGGTTTGGGGGAGATTTACCAGTACGTAGTTAAACCCAAGAAAGGCTACGAACAAAAATATGATCTTACTGAATTGAGGTCCATTCAGGATTGGATCATCCGCCGCCAACTCCTGGGCACCAAAGGTGTTGCTGATGTAAGCAGCTTTGGGGGCAAGCTCAAGCAATATGAAGTGGCAGTAATGCCCGATAAACTTAAAAGTTTCAATACCTCTGTTGCTGAAGTGTTTTCAGCATTGGAACAGAACAACCAGAACTCCGGTGGATCCTATATAGAGAAACAATCTACCGCACTATTTATCCGTACAGAAGGACTGGCAACCTCACTTGACGATATACGTTCCATTTTCATCAAACATACTACAGGAGGAATTCCTGTGTATCTCCGCGATGTTGCAGAGGTTCGTATCGGGCATGCAGTGCGCTATGGCGCCATGGTCTATAAAGATGAAGGTGAAGTGTCAGGTGCGGTTGTACTCATGCTTAAAGGAGCAAACGCATCGCAGGTTGTAAAGGATGTAAAGGTCAAAATGGAGGCTATCAAAAAGACCTTACCCGAAGGTGTTGAAGTAGAAACATTCTATGATCGTACCAAAATGGTAACCAACGCCATCAGTACAGTTAAGAAGAATCTGCTTGAAGGAGCCTTAATCGTTGTTTTTGTTCTGGTGTTGTTTCTGGGTAACCTGCGGGCCGGACTCATCGTAGCATCAGTGATTCCTCTTGCCATGTTATTTGCGGTGATCATGATGAATATTTTTGGGGTTTCGGGAAACCTTATGAGCCTCGGTGCACTTGACTTCGGATTAATTGTTGACGGGGCCGTAATTATTGTAGAAGCAGTGATGCATCGTTTGTATCATACAAAACATGCCCAAACCGCTAAGCTGGAAATCACTCCTGCTGAAATGGATAATGAGGTTGGATCAGCTGCAGGTAAAATGATGAATGCCGCTGTATTTGGACAGATAATCATCCTTATTGTTTACCTGCCCATTCTTTCACTGGTAGGTATTGAAGGGAAGATGTTCAAGCCCATGGCGCAAACAGTAGCCTTTGCCCTCATAGGGGCATTCATACTCTCACTTACCTATGTGCCCATGATGACGTCACTGGTGCTGAGTAAAAAACGCAGGCATAAACAAAACCTGTCTGACAAGATGATGGATCGTTTGCAGGGCCTTTACAAACCTTCATTACAAAAAGCACTTGCATACCCCAAAACGATAGCTATGATTGCAGTGCTGATGTTTGTGATGGCAATTTTTATTATGACGCGAATGGGAGGTGAGTTCATCCCCGAACTCGAAGAAGGTGATTTTGCGGTTGATACCAGAGTGCTGGTTGGAAGCTCGCTAACCGCATCGGTAAAAACTTCTCAACAAGGTGCGTCACTTTTACTGAAAAAATACCCGGAGATTGAAAAAATTGTAACACGTATTGGGGCAGGAGAAATACCTACGGATCCTATGCCCATTGAAATGGGGGATATGATCATACTCCTTAAGGATAAAAAGGAATGGACAAGCGCAAAGAGTTTTGATGAGCTGGCCTCAAAAATGAGTGCTACTCTATCACAGATTCCCGGCCTCACAGCAGGATTTCAATTTCCCGTGCAAATGCGGTTCAATGAACTTATATCAGGTGCCCGCCAGGATGTGGTTTGTAAGATCTTTGGCGAAGACCTTGATTCACTTGCCGCCTATGCCCATCGCCTTGGACGTATCATTGGTAACGTAGATGGCGCCACCGATATTTTTGTAGAAACAGTTACTGGTTTGCCGCAGATCATCATTAAATACGACAGGGCTGCTATGAGCCGGTATCAATTGAATATTACTGATGTGAACAGATTGATCCGTGCAGGATTTGCAGGTGAAAGCGCGGGGATGATCTATGAGAATGAACGCAGGTATGAGCTGGTGGTCAGATTGCAGGCAGAGGGCAGAGAAAAGGTGAGCGATATTAATGAATTACTTATTCCAACACCCATGGGATCACAGATTCCCCTGGCACAGGTTGCCTCCATTGAAGTGAAAGACGGTCCCAACCAGATCCAGCGTGAAGATGCTAAAAGGAGGATCGTAGTCGGCTTCAATGTGAGAGGCAGAGATGTGGAGAGCATAGTTGAGGAATTGCAGAATAAAACCAGTCAACAGCTTGACCTTCCACCCGGATATTATATTCATTATGGTGGACAGTTCCAGAATCTGCAGGATGCGAAACAGCGCTTATCCATTGCCGTTCCTGTTGCCTTATTGCTTATTTTCCTCATGCTTTATTTTTCCTTTGGCTCAATGCGGCATGGACTTCTGATCTTCTCTGCCATCCCCTTATCTGCTATAGGTGGTGTGCTGGCTCTCTCTCTGCGCGGAATGCCTTTCAGTATTTCTGCCGGTATAGGATTTATAGCACTTTTTGGCGTTGCTGTACTGAACGGCATTGTATTGATTTCTGAGTTCAATCGTCTTAAACAATCAGGTATCACTGATATTAAACAATTGGTAATGGAAGGAACCGCACTCCGGCTAAGACCGGTACTGATGACAGCCGCTGTAGCCTCACTCGGATTTTTACCAATGGCACTCAGCTATGGTCCGGGTGCAGAAGTTCAGCGGCCTCTAGCTACAGTGGTCATTGGAGGGCTTCTCACTGCTACCTTCCTTACACTGCTTGTATTGCCGGTTTTATATGTATGGGTGGAAAAAATGCCTGTCAGGAAATTGCGTAAACACGCTGTGATCCTGATTCCCCTCATCTTATTGGGATCATATAATTCTATGGCGCAGGTAAACCAGGGTCAGCGCGCTTCTCTCGATTCATTACTTCAAATGGCCGATCGTAATAACCTTGTACTGCAGTCGGCCCGTAAAAAGACCGACTACTGGAAAGTGTTGGAAAGCGCCACCACAGAACCTGGTAAAACACAGGTTGGTATTGAATACGGCAACATAAACAGTCTTAATACAGATAACAGATTCTCTTTGAGCCAGGGCTTTTCATTGCCCGTTGTTTACCGTCGCCAGAAAGAACTCTACATGCATCAACGTAATGGCCAGGAGGCAATGGTTGCAGTTAAACAGGTTGATATTCGCCGCCAGGTACAGTGGACCTTTTACCAATTGGTTGACCTGGAAGAAAGGGAAAAGCTACTCCTTGAATTAGACACGGTATATCTTCGTTTCCGTGATGCCGCAGCGCTAAGGCTCGAGGTGGGTGAATCTAATATGCTGGAAAAAGTTACTGCCGATGCTCAAATGGAACAACTCAGGTTACAGGGCCGTTTACTTAAAGCTGATCGTGTTGCCCTGCAGGAGCAACTCGCAGAACTCCTGAATACGGAAACCCAATTTCTTCCGCTCTATAATGATCCGCTAAACCCTTCCGCCATATTGCTTTCTGATTCATTGGTCAATCCGCTGCTTGCCTGGCAAACGCAACAAATTCAGATTGCGCGGGCTGAAGCTGCTGTTGAAAAAGCAAACCTTACACCGGGTTTTTCCCTTGGCTATTTCAACCAGTCCTTTGTTGGATATCAAACCAAAGATGGCATAAGCCAGGAATATTTCGGATCGGGTCATCGTTTCAATTCAGTTGGACTAACGGTTGCGGTTCCAATATTCATGAAGGCAACCAGAGCAAGGGTGAAGGCGGCTGATATAAATGCTTCCATCGCCTCCATTGATGCTGATCTTACCCGTCGTTCCCTTGAATCAAAAAAGCGGCAGCTACTTGCCCAACAGGATAAATACCGCCTTCAGCTGGATTATTATCAAACTGTGGGAAGGCAGCAGGCCCATGCCCTGCAGGAACAGGCAAGAATGGCCTTTACCAATGGTGAGATCGATTACCTGCAGTGGACTCAATTGATGAACCAATCGGTGACCATAAGGTTCACTTACCTCGAAGCATTGAAAAGCATGAACCTGAATACTATTGAACTAGAATATATCAACGGAAAAAAATGATCATGAGAAAGATAATATACTTCCTTACCCTGCTGACTGTTGCATTGGGATGCGCTTCCCCGCAAAAAGAAGAAGCACCTATGCAAACTGAAAAAGTGGTTACTGAAGTGCAGTTAAGCAAAGAACAAATTGCCAATGCGGGCATTGAAACAGGTAAGCCGGTTCTGTCAGATGTGAGTAATTCACTTAAAGTAAATGGCGTAGTGGATGTTCCGCCGCAGAATATCGTTTCGGTTAGTTTTCCTATGGGAGGCTACCTGCGCTCAACAAAACTCTTACCTGGAATGCATGTAAACAGGGGCGAAGTTATTGGCATTATAGAAGACCAGTCACTCGTTCAATTGCAGCAGGATTACCTGGTAACAAAAAGCCGGCTTCAATATCTCGCCAAAGATTATGATCGGCAGAAGATGCTGCAGGAAAATAAAGTGAATGCGGAGAAACAATTCCAGCAGGTGAGCTCCGATTACCAGTCGGCCCAGGTGATGCTGAAAGGTTTTGCTGAGAAGTTAAGATTGATCGGCATAAATCCCGAATCGCTCTCTGATTCAAAGCTTAGTCGCTCCGTTGCCATCCGTTCACCTATTAACGGTTATGTTTCAAAAGTGAATGTGAATATTGGTAAATATGTAAATCCTACCGATGTTCTTTTTGAATTGATCAACCCGGCTGATATTCACGCTGCACTTACCGTGTTTGAAAAGGATATCAATAAGGTAAGGGTGGGACAAAAAGTATCGATCAGGTTCGTTGATGATCCGGAGCGTGTTTATGAGGGAGATGTGCTTATTTTCACCCGCAATGTTGATGAAAACAGGAGTGGTATAGTGCATTGCCATTTCGATAAGATGCCTTCCAACCTGATGCCCGGAATGTTTCTTAATGCTACCATATTCCTTGATAATGTAAAGGCATTGACTGTTCCGGAAGATGCGGTGGTGCGTTTCGGTGGTAAACTCTATGTATTTGAAGCTGTGGGAAACGACAGGTTCAATATGCTTGAAGTGGAGGTAGATTCCACCGCTTCCAATAACAGGCTTGCCATACAGAATCAACAAATTCCGTTAGAGAATAAAACCCTTGTCACCAAAAACGCATATGCGGTATTGGGTAAAATGAAGAATACTGCTGAAGAAGAATAATCATCAGCGGTAAGCCTCCCGCACAGGAGCCCAGGTGTCAATTACTTTGCAATCTGTCAGTGCCAGCGCACTATGCGGAACATTAGCAGGTATCACCTGCAGGTTTCCTGCCTTGAAAACTGTGGTGTTGCCCCCAATGGTCATTTCCAGTTCTCCTTCAAGGATATAAGTTATCTGTTCATTTTCATGGAAGTGTTCGGGAAGAACACTTCCTTTTTTAATATCCCAAACGCCCAGGGTGCTTTTATCTCCATGAAGAAATTTTCCGAATAGTCCGGGTAATACTTCGCGCGTGGCTATATCGTCAAGATGTAACATGTATATTTTTTTACTGTTCAAATAATGCAACGCTTCCTCCAACCCAATCCTTGTCTTTATTGTATCGCACGCCTATCATCTTACCCTTGCTGAGTCTGGCGAGGTTGGTAGCAGGCCGGGGCCGTTCCCATTCATCTTTCCAGATATACATGATCCGTATCTCTGCTTTTGCCGGAACATTTGGCGTGGGGATCACCTCCGCATAGTTTACTTTCTTCTGCAATATCCAATTCTCCGGATCCTTAATTAACTCTATATCCGCCGTAGTAACATCTATCACAACACCCTGTCCCGCAAAAGAAAACAGAGGCTTTAATACATAATTCTCAAGGTCGGCCGGAACCTGTTTCAGCTCATTCAAAAACCAGGTTGACGGAACATAAGGGTGACGTATAAAAGGCAGTGTAAATTTGCTGATGCGGTAAAACCAGTTTGGATGTGGCACCCATTCAACATCAAGATCCTGCGTTATATCAACAAAATTTCCAAGCTTATCTTTCTGAGCTTTAAGGTCATCAAAGATCACCCTGTTATAAATTCTTTTGACCTGGGTACGCACGCCATCTTTTTGATAATATAGTTTTTTCCCTTCCTGTTCTAACTCGGTAATACATACCGGCTTTATTCCGGTATACTGCTCGGTGCAATAAAAATCGATCCGCGTTTTCTGCTCATGCGGAAGGATCTCCAGCAATATCACTTCTTCAGGATCATAGGTGCCCAGTAAAAGTTCTTTCAGATCTGCGAGATAGGATTCGCGGTCATAACCCCCGAGAAACTGATTGTAGTTATCCGGAAAAGGAAAATGTTTATGAAGATGGTCGGGATAAAATACCTGGAACCCATAGAGGGTAGGGAAGCCCTGCATTTCAATAAGCTGCGGCTCGAGCTCATTAGCACTGTTTAAGCATATCCCAAAGTCAAAGGCTATCATGTGCGAATGTGCATTCTCGTTAGGAACAGTTTCTCCGGGTGGAATGCTTCTTTGTGTAAGTGAATGGAAATCTTCGTCAGTGATCACATCCACAATGCTTTCGCATGCTTCTATCATTTTATCCCGGAATGCTTTGTCAATGAATACGGGTGTTTCAGCAACCCTGAACTCAATTGCATCCGGATAGGCACTGTTCAGGTCATGCAAAAAAGCTTCATATTTTTCTGTGCTGAAGGAACTGTTGAATGCATTCCTTAATGATGGAACCATATAGATGCTGCTTTACCGAAAGATAAGAAAAATGGCTAGACTTCCGCCGGTACAAGCTGCTCAATAGAATGTGCAATAAAGTTCGGAAGCACCTGTGAATAGGTCCAGAGAATCTTATCGGGATCATTAAGATGCTCAATCATGCTTTCCCATTTTTCATAGCCATGGCTGGCGATGACGGTATTTTTTTTATCCTCCCGCTGCAGGTACATACTCATACCTATGGCATCCGCTTCGGGATGAAACTGGGTGCCCACCATATATTCATTGAATCGTATGGCCATCATCGCTCTTTCAAAGGGAACATGGGGCCTTTCCTTTTCAATGGCCAGGATGGTAGCACCCATTTTACGTATAAGGGAATGATCGGGCTGTATCACCTGGTAATCACGACTGTCCACCGCATAAAAGGGATCCTTCAGGTTTGAGAATACAGGTTCATTGTGCGCACCTTCAAGCATGTGAACGGGGAATACACCAAAAGCTGTTGATTTTCTTTTTGCAACCTGGCCTACTTTGTAATGCCTGCAGGCCAGCTGGTAGGAGTGACAGATGAAAAACACGAATTTCCTTCTTACAGCGTCGGCTGATTTGTTATGGTCTTCCACCATGCGTAGCCAGTTGAAGTAGACGGGCTCCCATTCACTTCCTTCGCTTTCAAGTGGTGAACCGGGTCCTCCGCTCGATATATAAATATCATAGCCCAGATCGGGTACCTGCTTGTTTATTCTTACTTCATATTCGTCCCATTCCAGTTCAACATGGTTGTATTCGGCATACTGATTAAGTATTTCCCTTATACATCTCATGCCCTGGTTTTCCACTCCTTCATAGAGGTCGAGGATCGCTACCCTGATATTGCTCAAAGCCCCTGCCATAGCTGCAAACATAAGAATTTTATATTTTATCTTTTGTATACTGCCTGTCCATTGATATAGGTTGCTTGAACTAGAGTGGAAAGTATTTCAGTATCATCCAGTTTTATAAGATCTTTTTCTAACATAATAAAGTCTGCATATTTTCCTATCTCCAGGCTTCCCTTCTCGTTTTCTTCAAAATTTGAATGCGCTGCCCAGATGGTCATTCCGCGTAGCGCATTTTCCCTGCTAAGTGCATTCTCCGGCTGGTACCCGCCCTCAGGAAACCCATTTGCATCCTTTCTTATCACCGCTGCAAAGAAAGTTTTGAATGGTGAGATATCTTCCACCGGGAAATCCGTTCCCAGTGGTATCCATCCATTCTGATTCAACAGATCATTAAATGCATAAGCTCCTTTCTCCCGCTCTTTTCCAAGGCGTTCAGCCGCCCAATACATATCTGAAGTTGCATGGGTAGGTTGTACGGAAGGGATGATATTGTATTGTCCAAATAGTGCGAAATCATCCGGATGCACTACCTGTGCATGTTCAATTCTCCATCGCCTGTCATTGGAACCCTTCAGGTATTTCGCATAGGTATTGAGGATAGTCCTGTTACCACTGTCGCCAATTGCATGTGTACACATCTGGAAATCCTTCTCATAAAGCAGTGCCGCCACCGAATCAAAATGTTCGGGCTTGCTAAGCAGAAATCCTGTATGACCTGCCCTGTCACTATATGGCTGCAGCAGGCAGGCCCCACGTGACCCCAACGCTCCGTCAGCATACACCTTAAATGAACTTACATTCAGATACGGCGTTTTTATTTTCCCGTTTTTAAAGATGGCATCGTAATTTTTTTTGCTATCACTTAGCATAGCAAACACCCGCATTTTTAATGAACCCTCTTTTTGCAGACTGTCAATAACCCGCACTTCTTCATAATCAAGTCCGCAATCATCTACGGTCGTTAATCCCATAGCAAAACAATTGGCCTGCGCATCCATCAGCGCCGCCTTCATTTGCGTTTTATCAGGTGCTGGCAGTTTTGAATAGACCAGATCAACGGCATTATCTATAAGGATGCCCGTTAGTACCCCGTCCTTCACTTCTATATCACCACCGGTTAGTGATTGCCCAGCCCTGATACCTGCCATCTCCAATGCTTTCTGGTTTGCAATGGCTGCATGCCCGTCTATCCTCGTTAATATTACCGGCCGGTCGGGAAAGAGTTTGTTGAGTTCTGCATTGGATGGATATGATTTTTGTGGCCAATCGTTCTGATCCCAGCCCCTGCCAACAAGCCATCCATCGGGATGCGATCCTGCAAAATTTTTAAGGCTGTCCAGGATTGCTTCCCAGCTTTTTGTTTCTACCAGGTCGGCTGTTTGTAAGCCCAGTCCATAACGGTAAAAATGGCAATGGGCATCAATGAGTCCCGGATAGATGAATTTACCCCCGGCATCTATTGTTTCTTTGGCAGTAATTATTGACAAAAGCGAATCACTCCTGCCCAGTGCAGTGATCTTCCCATCTTTTATGGCCATAGCTTCATAGATGGTGAAACTGCTGTCTACACTGTAAATGGTGGCATTATGCACCAGCAGGTCTGCTTCCTGTTTGGTACTGCAGGCAGGTAAAAAATAAATGAATAGTAAAGCAGTTATAATATTGCGTAAAAACATCAACAATAATATTTATCAGTGAGTGAATTTTTCAGGATGCTTACGGTGATGATCAGTTGCTCCCTGGAAAGCGTTTGCCAGTTCCAGCAGCGATGCTTCATCATATAAATTGCCGAGAAAGGTTATGCTTGCCGGAGTTCCATTCGGAAGAAATCCAACAGGTATGCATAGGGCAGGGTGACCTGTAAGATTTGTCATCGCCAGCTGGTTGCCGCCATAAGTTGGTACAATCACTACATCATAATTTTCCATGAACTTTTTCATTTGCTGCATGAGCAAACTCCGATGCCGGTTTGCATTTATATATTCCACTGCAGGTATAAGCCTGGCTACCCGGAAACTGTTGGGCCAGAAATTCTTATCCTGCCTGCGTATCAGGTCATCCATGTTACTACGTGTCAGTTCATCAAAAGCTGCTGCCGATTCTGCACTGATGATGGGATCCATGATAGGGTAGGGATAGATAGTAGAATCTGGAAAATCAACCGCCACAATATTTGCTCCCATGGCTCTCAACTGATCCAGCACTTTCGACTGCAAAGACACTGAACCCAGCCTCTTAAAATAATTTTCAGCATAAGCAATTCTCAATTTTTTTATATCGCGGCCCGCAGTAAAGTTGAATGCATGCTCTGTGGCAGAAGGGTCTTTCCCATCCGTTCCTTTTATATAATAAAAAACAATGGCAGCATCTTCAGCCGATCGGGTAATGGGTCCCACTTTATCAAGGCTCCAGCTCAGTACCATGGCACCTGTTCTGCTCACAGAACCGAATGTTGGCCTTAGGCCTGTTACCCCACAGGTATGTGAGGGGGAGATAATTGAACCCCATGTTTCAGTACCAATGGCAAAAGGTAACAGTCCAGCCGCTGTGGCAGATGCTGATCCGGCTGAAGAGCCACTTGAACCATAGGTCGTATTCCAGGGGTTTTTTGTTTTACCGCCAAACCACTGGTCTCCATAGGCAAGTTCGCCCAGCGTCAGCTTGGCACAAAGCACTGCTCCTGCCTTTCGGAGTTGTTCATACACAAATGCATTCTCCTCAATTACCTGGTCTTTATAAGGAACCGAACCCCAGGTTGTTTTATATCCTTTCACGGCAAACAGATCTTTTAATCCATAAGGGATGCCATGCAGCGCACCACGCCATTTCCCTTTCTTCAATTCCTCATCGGCCGCAGCCGCTTCTTTCATGGCGAGTTCTTCCGTAATGGTGATAACACATTGAAGGGTATCACCCCATTTTTTTAAACGTCCGATAAAGAAACGGGTAAGCTCAACCGAACTGATCTTTTTTGCTCTCAGCAGTGAGGCCAATTGTGGAATGGAATAAAATGCCAGATCTTCTTTATTGGCCGGCATTACCGTGTTTGCCGGAATGCGCCAGGTGGTCTCTTTTTGCATTCCTGTAGTTCTTCCTGAACCCAGTGCCGGCTGGAAACCAAAAGGGTAGGCCAGGTCATTAGGTATGGGTTGCTTCCTTAAGCCTTCATACGTTTTCAGGTTATCTTTTAACCCGTCGGCCATGGAATCTTTTTCAGCAGCAGTAAAATTCAGTCCGGCAATAATTAAAGCATTGCTGATTGTTGCACTGTCAATTTTCTGCGCGACTGCAGGCATAACTGAGATGCATGCAAACAATATAATCCAGATTGGTTTTCTCATACGATGTTCAGATTCCGTAGAGGAATTGCTCACGGATATAATCAACCACTTCCACCATACTATTGGTTTCATTGTATACCTTGAGCTGACGATCGGCACCTGTTCCGGTTTCCAGTAATTTGGGAACCAGTGATAATATATGCCTGCTTCCAAGTTCATCAACAACATCATCAACAAAATCAAGGAGTTCATAAATAAGCACCCTGGTATTCACTTCTTCCTCCTTACCGAAATCAATAAGTCTGCCATCAAGTCCATACCGGCTCGCACGCCATTTATTCTCATTGATCAGCGCCCTTGAATACTGCATGAAATTCAGGTTATTGGTGCGCAATTTATAGATCTTGGCACAGATGGCCTGGAACAGCGCAGCAATGATTATTGTTTCATGCGCCGTTAGCGGCACATCACAAATCCGGAACTCAACAGTATTGAAAAACGGATGAACCCTGAGATCCCACCAGATCTTCTTGGCATTATCGATGCAATTGGTTTTCACCAGCATCTTTACAAAATTGTCGTAATCTTCGATGGTGGCGAAGTATTCGGGTATGCCTGTACGTGGGAACTTATCAAAAACTTTTGTCCTGAATGACTTATATCCCGTTTGCCTTCCTTCCCAGAAAGGGGAGTTGGTACTCAGCGCATAGATATGTGGCAAAAAGTAACGCGTGCTGTTGGCTATATGGTTGGCCATCTCACGATTTTCCATTCCCACATGCACATGCAATCCGAAGATGAGGTTACTGCGTGCAGCTTCCTGTAATTCATTTACAATTTCGCTATAACGTACATGGTCGGTTATAAGCTGGCTTTGCCAATGACTGAAGGGATGGGTACCCGCGGCTCCCATGGCGAAACCCAGTTCGCCGGCAACCTGCGATATGGTTTTTCTTAGAATAGCGATATCATTAAGCGCCTCATCAATGTTTTTGCAGATATCTGTTCCCACTTCTACCACGGCCTGGTGCATCTCTGCCTTAACTTTATCCTTTATGATCTTTTGTCCCTCAAGCACGATCTTCTGTTCGTGACTTTTCAGTTCGCGGGTCTGCGGATCAATCACCATATATTCTTCTTCAACGCCAAGTGTAAATTGCTGGTAATTGATAGATGACATAAGCAAGTTAGTTTTTCGATCCTGATCAGATCAGGGGTATTTTGTTGCTGCTTCTTTTTACATATTCACCCCAGGTGAGATTATCCATTCCCGGCTGAAATGACATTGCTTTTTCAATGGCATAATTAGCTGCTGTTTCTACCACCCAGGCGAAATTGTCTTCACCAATACTTTTTATTTCTGCATCAGGGGCAGGGTTGCAGAAGTCGATAGCATATGGAACACCATCACGCAGTGCGAGTTCTACTGTATTGAAATCATAGCCGAGGTATTGATTTATGCGAAGTACGATCTCTTCCATTTGTGCATGTCTTTCCGCACTAGGTGAGAAATCTGCCTGGTAACGCAGGTGATGCGGATTGCGGGGTTCATAGGGCATGATGTGAACATGCTTTCCACCAATGCAGTAACAACGGTAATATTCATCAAACACGATCTCTTCCTGCAATAACATCACCAACTCGCCGGTTTCATTATGCTTCTCAAAGAAGTCATCCATACTTGTCAGCTTATAAACATTTTTCCAGCCCCCGCCTGCAAAAGGTTTCATGTAAGCAGGGAACCCAACATACTGGAAAATACCTTCCCAGTCGAGTGGGTAGGCAAGGTTACTGAAACTCTGGTCAGTGGTATCTGCAGGCAGGTCCCTTGATGGAAGTATCACTGTTTTGGGAACAGGCACGCCTATTTTAGTAGCCAGTGCATTATTGAAGAACTTCTCATCGGCACTCCACCAGAAAGGGTTGTTGATAACTGCGGTGCCGCTGATAGCTGCATTCTTCAGGTAGGCCCGGTAAAAAGGCACATCCTGTGATATGCGATCTATGATCACTGCATATTCTGTTGGCTCGCCCTGCATAACCTTATCGATCCGTACCGGTTCTGCAACAATACCTTCTATATTTTTACTATTTACGCGCTCAATAAAGGCCATCGGAAAACTGCGTTCCTGGCCAAAGAGGATGCCAATCTTTTTCATAAGTCTCTTGTCAGTTTAATGATTACTAACTGTTTTCAATATACTATTATTTAGCAGAAAACTCTTATTTTCATCCGCTACAAACATTACCGAGAGAAACCGATATGAAGGAACTGATGTGCCCAGAAATAACACTTCCGATAGAAAAACTGCATTTCGAAATAAGGTCCGAACACCTCGGTCGGAAAGTAAAAGTTGATGCCTGGCGTCCCCGCTCTCTTTCCCCTGAAAGCTATCCTTCTTTATTACTGATCAATGATGGGCAGGACATGGAAAAGGTGGGCCTCACAAATATGCTTGCCACCATGGAGAAGACAGGACATCTGCGCCCGCTTGTTTGTGTGGGTATCCATGCAGGCGAAGACCGCCGGCTCGAATATGGTACCGCGGGTATCCCTGATTATATGGACAGGGGTAATAAGGCCGACCTCTACACCTTTTTTATTTTTGAAGAGTTGCTTCCCTTTATTCGTAAAAAACTCGGCATCGCTGAGTTTGGCGAGAAGGCTTTTGCGGGATTCTCTTTAGGGGGATTGAGTGCCCTTGATATCGTATGGGCGCATCCTCATGAATTCACAAAAGTGGGCGTATTTTCCGGCTCTCTCTGGTGGCGGAATATTGACCAGGATGATCCTGAATATGATGATGATAAACATCGCATCATTCACCAGCAGGTAAGGAAAGGAAACTACGCCCCCTGGCTGAAATTCTTTTTCATGACCGGAACCCTAGATGAAACAAATGACCGTAACAATAATGGCATCATCGATTCTATTGAAGATACTATGGGATTGATGGATGAACTGGTGGCAAAGGGTTATAGCCGCGATAACGATATGGTCTACCTCGAACTTGCCGATGGCCGCCACGATGTGGCTACCTGGGCCAAAGCTATGCCCGACTTCCTGAAATGGGCATTCGGTAAATAAAACCTTGCTGTATTCCTGCTAACTTGTCTTACTGTACAGGGAGGGTAAATCATGTCTGGTATTTAATCTATCCTAGGGTTATCCTGGGGTTATCCTAGGGTTATCCTGGGGATTTTAGGCTATAAAAGCCTAGGATAAGCCTAAAAATACCCTGAGAAAACCCAAGGATATTTCTTATATTAGTCATATAATGAACGGATATGGCAATCGCTAAAAACTTTTTAATGAAACTTGCTTCCGGCCGCATAGGCAAGGACATTGTTATTAAACAGAGAGGGGATAAGACCTTCCTCAGTCAATACCCCGATTTTAGCAAGCGGGTTTTAACTGAAAAGCAGTTGAAGAATAACGAGCGGATGGAGCAGGCCAATTATTATGCCCGCGGTATTATAAGTGATGAAGCCACCCGCGATGCAGCACTGCTTCGCCTGAATGTGACACGTAACAAACTGTACACCTCACTGGTGCGTGAATTTTTTAAGGAGATGAAGGATACAGAATAACCCTTTAGTATATGCGCAAAAAAAGAGGCCGTCTCAAATTACTTGAAACGGCCTCTTTTTTATTGATCTGATTATTATCAGAAGTTAAAACGAAGTCCAACCTGGCTGGTCCAGCGACTGCTGTTGTAAACACCATCGCTTACTGTGTAAGGCTTGCCATTGGTTGGCGGTGTAAATGTATAACGTGGAGTCAGGTCTGAGCTATAACTTGAAGCAAGGCTCAGGATACGGTAGTTGTCATTAAGTGCAAAATACTGACGACCCCAATCGCGGTTCAACATATTAGTGAAGTTGAACACATCGTAAGAGATCTGGAACTGATAAGTCTTCTTAGCGATGCGGATATTGAAGTCCTGCTGGATCTTCAGGTCTATAACATGCGTAAAAGGAAGACGTGCTCCGTTTCTTTCAGCATACTGACCACGACGTTTGCTCAGGTAGTCATCGTTCTCAATGTAGTCATTGAAAAGCGTCCACTGCTGGTCGGGGGTAAGGGTGCCATTCTGAACAAAAATGATATCACTCTTATTCTGCGGTACATAGATCAGGTCATTGTCTTCGAAGTTATCAAAGTCACGAACCATACCACGACTCATTACATAACTGAACGGCGCTCCACTCTGTCCATTGTACACAAGAGAGAAGGTTGTAGCCAACATCTTGTTTGCATACGTGATCTTTTTTGCGATATAGGCATTCAGGCGATGAGCGATATCAAAATCACTTGTACTGCGGGTCATGAAATTACGACCATAAACAGTTTCCATAAACCTCCACTGCGAACTGTTTTGGGAACTGGTTCCTTCGTTCATAACAACTGAGTTACCATAAGTGTAGTTAGCATTGAAAGCAAAACCTTTTCTCCATGCTTTATCTACAGTAAAAGTGAAGTTGTAGGCAAATCCTTTCTTATCCTTGTTGTTAGATAAGAGGAAAATTCCTGTGTAAGGATTGCTTCCATCTGGACGCATCGGGATAGTCTTGGGGAAGTTTCCGGATAGTGCATATACAGGGCGTGAATCAACACCAACTGATTTTAAAGTTGGAGGCAGGAGGTTAACCTGCTTATAATCGATCTCATTGATATTCTTGGTGAATACACCTTCGATGCTCAGTTTCCATCCACCTTCCAGAATCTTATCAACACCAAGAGAGGTACGGAAAACCTTGTTCAGACGAAAGTTTTTGGCGATCAGGTTGATTTCACCCGATGGAAGCCTTGCCGTACGGCCGATGTCTGCAAGAGTGTACTGGTCAAATGGATCAGGGCGGAAGGCCAGGTTCGAACCATTCATACCTGCGATGCTGATACCGTTGTTGTTGTACACGCCACCAGGCCAAACCAGGGGAACACGACCGGTAAATGTTCCCAATCCACCACGGATAGTGATATTGTCTTCACCAATTTTGTAAGTGAATCCAACACGTGGATTGATGGACCATTTTGGATCAGCGATCTGTCCGCTTCTTGCACCCTTCAGGTCATAATACTGACTGATGGCTGCAATAGCTGTATCATTGAAAAAATTATCTGTGCGGGGATCATCCAGATAAATAGTATTGTCAGCACGCAGACCAAGATTAAGCGTAAAATTATCGGTAACCTTTATCTCATCGTTTACGAAAAATCCGAGGCGAAGATTCTTAAATGAAGCTGCTGCATTAACACTTGCATCACCAGTTGCATTGTCAACAACCGAATAAGAGCGGTTATACGTTGATGCGTTTCCTCCTTCTAAGAACTCTTCCAGGCTGCTGAATACATAGGAACCATAGTTCTGGCGGATGAAGATATTATATGAATTACTCAGCTCATTATCGGTACCAATTGAAAGAGTATGTTTACCCTTATAAAGTTTGAATACATCGAAAATGGCGATATTCTTCTGTTCCAGTTTGTTACCAGTTGAAAACTCTTCGGTACCAAAAATGAGGTTATTGCTGCCATCATTGATTCGTACCCTTGGGAATGCCGATCCAAGGGGACCGCGGTCATCCACAACATTAGTAAAAGTGAGCAACAATTTGTTGTTGGCACCTTTATTGAAACGGCTGTTCAATTCCAATGAACCAGAGTTGGTTTTATTGGGCATGATATAACCATTGTTGTAGAAGTTAATGTTCTGCGCAGTACTGCGGCTCGTATTAAACCTTTCAGCACTATTATAGCGGTAGCTAAGGCTGAGTTTATGGCGACTGTTGATATTCCAGTCTAATTTGGCAGCAACCCGATCAGCATCAAGCTTCTCGGCATTGTTCTCGTAACCACCGGGGTCATATCCATATTCACTAATTAGATAAGATGCAAGTCCGTCAATGTCAGACTTTGTAAGAGAACCACTATAATCAGAAAATTTAAATGGCTGAGGACGCTCATCGCGCTGCATTTCAGCATTCACAAAGTAGAACAATTTGTTCTTGATAATGGGGCCACCAATACGGAAGCCATAGGTTTTATTACTGAAATCATTTAGCTTGGTTGCTGCATCTTTATCAACGCCGGGTGTCTTACCACTGAGGTCCTGGTTACGGAAGAAATAGTAAAGACTTCCCTGTGTTTCGTTGGTACCACTACGTGTGATGGCATTGATACCACCACCGGTGAAGTTACCCAAAGAAGCATCATAAGGTGATACTACAACCTGGAACTGGTCGATGGCATCAATTGAAATTGGAGGTGCACCTGTTTGACCACCATTGGTTCCGCTTGCGGCAAGACCAAATACATCATTGTTCACCGCACCATCTATATAAAAAGAATTATAACGGTTGTTTTGTCCGGCAATGGCAACACCACCATCTCCGGTGATCTTAGCCTGGGGAACAAAACGCAGGAAGTCAGAAATATTCCGGCCAACTGTTGGGAGGTTAGCCATTTTATCTCTTCCCACAGATGTTTCTGTGCCACCCTTACCTGTTTCGCGCGGGCGTGCAACACCAGCTACTATAACTTCTGTAAGCTCAGTAGATTTGTCTGACAGGCTGAAATTCTGTTGTTCTGTTTCACCAAGATCCACGAATATGTCTTCCCTGGTAACAGATTCAAAGCCCACGAATGATACCTGCACCCTGTAAGGGCCACCGGTATTGATATTGGCCAGGTCAAACCGGCCACCCGCACGGGTTAATGTGGTATAGACTGTTCCTGTTGGCACATGCGTCACGGTAACAGAAGCGCCTACAAGAGGATCTCCCGAAGCAGCCTTAACCGAACCGGTCATGCTGCTGGTGGTTACCTGAGCATTTGTGCTGATCGCGAATGCCAGGAAAAGGCATACTAATCGTACAATTCTCTTTACAAACATAATGTGTGTGTTTTACAAATTTGCTGCAAAGAAAATGAATTATCCCCTAACTCCGTTAAGACTATATTAACAAATTGTAACCCATCCCTTGTTTTAATGTTTAGCTATTGAATATTACCCATTTACCCTTAAACCACTATTCCGGGTTTGAATGGTGGTGAAGGTCATCTCATCCTTATAAGAACTGGTTCTGAACAGGAGAGACTTATTATTGTTAGTTTTGCTTAAATATCTTGTATGCTGGACAGTATAGAAAGTGCCATTGAAGATTTCCGTAACGGCAAAATGCTGATCGTTGTTGATGATGAAGACCGTGAGAATGAGGGTGATTTTGTGATCGCCGCCCGGCATGTTACCGCTGAGGTCATCAACTTCATGAGCAAAGAGGGGCGGGGACTGATCTGTGCGGCGCTGGTGGAAGACCGTTGTGATGAGCTGAACCTGGAAATGATGGTGAACAGTAATACGGCCCTTCATGAAACAGCATTTACCGTTTCTGTCGATCTGCTGGGCCATGGCTGTACCACTGGAATTTCGGCCCAGGACAGGGCCCGGACCGTTCAGGCGCTTATCAATCCGGAAACAAAACCATCCGATCTTGGCCGCCCGGGGCATATTTTCCCTCTAAGGGCAAAAAAGGGTGGCGTATTGCGCCGGGCCGGACATACAGAGGCCACCATTGACCTGGCCAGGCTGGCGGGTATGGAACCGGCAGGAGTACTGGTGGAAATTCTCAATGAAGACGGCTCAATGGCCCGTCTTCCCGAACTGCAGGTGCTTTCAGCTAAACTTGGGATCAAGATCATCTCAATAAAGGATCTGATAGAATATCGCCTCAAACGCGATTCACTAATAGAAGAAGTGGTGACAGTTGACATGCCCACCAAATATGGCCATTTTAAGATGGTTGCCTTCCGTGAAAAGCATACCCAGAACGAACATATCGCCCTGATAAAAGGTGAGTGGGAAAAAGATGAGCCCATCATGGTAAGGATCCATTCATCCTGCTTTACAGGTGATATACTTGGCTCATTGCGATGCGATTGCGGTGACCAGTTACACAAGGCATTGGAAATGGTGGAGGCAGCCGGTAAGGGTGCAGTACTATATATGAACCAGGAAGGAAGGGGGATAGGGCTGATGAATAAACTCCGCGCATATAAATTACAGGAGGAAGGAATGGATACAGTGGAAGCCAATCTTCATTTAGGCTTTCCCATGGATAAACGCGATTATGGCGTGGGCGCACAGATGCTTCGCTACCTGAATATCACCAGGCTTCGGTTGATCAGTAATAATCCCCGTAAGCGTGCCGGCTTAATGGGATATGGAATTGAGATCGTGGATTGTATTCCTATTAATGTTAAGTCGAACCCCCATAATGAGAAGTACCTGAAAACAAAGCGCGACAAATTGGGGCATCGTATCCTGGATGCTGAATGATCGCTTATTCATTTAATGTGCTATCGGCAGGGGGAGTTTGTAAATTCGCTATAGTTTTTTTCGGCTTTCGGGAGAATAGTTCACGTATGCGGTCAAACTCTTTGCGGAACGATAAACTTACGCCTGAACGCTGCAGTGCATTCTGCGCGATATAACTCCAGTTATTACGGTAGAAAAAGGTGATGCGGAATTTCCCGTCAGGGGTCAGTTTGTATTCGGCCTGCACATCAGGAAGAAACTGGAAGGTAGCGGCCTGCTGTGATCCGATACCAAAGTCAATGGCACTTCCCACAACAAAGGTCAGGCGCTCATTCAGGTAACTTTTTGCAACACTAAGGTTGATATTGGTACGGTCGGGAAGCATGATAGAAGAATTGTTCTGCCCGGTGATGTTGGTTCCGCTATACAATGAAGCATTCATGTTAAACTTCAGACTCTTATCATTGAATACATTCTGAAGCAATTTGGAGAATTCGTTTGACAATACATTGGAAAGAAATCCGGAAATACTACTTACAACCAGGCTTTCAAAAGCAGCACTGGCAAAAGAGCCACTGTTATTCTGCGCGCTTCCTGCCGCGGTGAGCGGACCAAAAGTGTTAAAGAGGATCAGGTAAGAAACCTGTTTGTTCAATTCATTTTCATCACGCTGGATAATAGAGATAAGTCCCTGTGCTTCGGTATTGTTCCGGAGCGGACTATTCTCAGGTAGTTCGATCTGGAACTTGATCTTAGGCTGGGTCAGTTTATCGGAGATGTTCGCAATTACGTTTACCCTTCCCCGGTAGCGCCTTACATCTTCGTTGGTAACGCTGAATCCGCCACTGCTTAGCAGGTCACTGAAGCGAACATTATCGGCCTGGTAAAGTGCATCGATCTTTAAGGTGGCTTCATAAGGATCACCATTCCAGGAGATATAATTATTCCTTTCCGGTAAGAGAATAAAGGTCTTTTTCCAGGCCTGGAAATTGAAATCATAAAAACCGCTTTCAATTTCATAGCGGCCATTCATGGTTAAGTTTTCATTGGTACCAACGCGCATTTTGAGATTACCATTTCCTTTCGCAGAAATGATATCTCCCGTGGTTTCATCAATGATCATATAAACCGTTGCCTTGTTATTGGCTGTAATATCAAGTGATACAGTAAGGTTAGATTCCTTTCCATAGGGGCGGTAGGCTTCCATTTCCTTACCATATTCTTTCCACACGATAAAATCAGCCTCGGCACTTTCCCTGCTGGCACCTGTGGCAATATAAACCCTGCTACTGTCAGTAGGTTCACTACTGATATCCATGGTCATATCATACATGGGGCCACTGATATTCATATTGGCCTTCCCAATCACTGTTCCGTAGAATAATTTATTGTCGACACTGGTTGTGTTCAACAGCAACATATTAGATGACCGCACTTTAAAATCAAAGGCCATGTCCTTGAAATTATTGTGGTATAACTTTCCTTCCGTTAGTTCACCTTTATTGCCAAGGGTATCTTCGATTTGTAACCTGCCAAAGTCGATCATGCCATCCGAAAGTTTCACCGTGGCTGCTGGAATACGGTAATAGACTTTTGTATAGTCCACCAATATTCCGCCTTCACTGAGTTCAAGATCACCCAGGTACTTCAGGTTACTGCCCCGGCCCACAATGCGGAGATTGCCGGTGGCCTTTCCATCGATCTTGCTGAATACTCCCCCAAGGTATTTTTCAAGAAGGCTGATACTGGTGTGATCCAGTTTTGCATTGATATCAATAGCATCAGAAAGTGAATCGCGGGTATTAACGAGACCGGTTATATTGAAATTATAATTTTCGTTAGAGGAGAATGTTTTGAAGGTGACCTTTCCCGACTGTTTTGAATAGGTACTGCTGAGATCTATTGTACCAATAGAATCATCATCCAGCCTGAATTGTTCCGCCACTGCAGTGGCATCTATCTGTAATTTTCCGAATGGTTCGATCACTTCAACTGTTCCGGTGAGTAAGCCCTCTAAGCGGTTACTCTTCACAAAGAATGGCGCAAAATCACCGATCTGTATTTTTTTAAGATCCACTTTCAGATCATTGCCTGTGCCGATGGAAGAGGGCGCCGAACTTATGAGTATCTCCTGGTCACCACTATAGATCCTTACGCCATCAGAAGTTACAAGGTCCTTACTCAGGATGATCTCACCACCTTCATCAATGGTCCATTCTTTATTATTGATATCGAAAAACGATGGATTGAATTTTAGCCGGAAACCATTTTTCAGGGTCTGCACTTCACCTGATATATCGGCCCTGTTCAACGTTTGGTTAGCGCTGGTTTTAATGTTTACTTTAGAAAGGTCATTGCTGGTGGTAATTGAAATTTGTGATTCCGGAAAATGAAGGCTGTCATTCACAAAAATGTCTCCGACAGTGGTGGCCACCGATAATGAATCATAATTTCCTCTTCCCTGCAGTTTAACTTCGTAGAATCCGAGATTATTATAACCAAAATGTGGCAGCTCTGCATCCACATCAAAAATATTGTCCCTGGTGTTGAGCCGTCCATTAATGGTGGCAAAATTGAAACCCTTTAAGCGCTTGTCGAGAAGATCAAGGTAGTCATCAATTTTACGGGTGGTGATGAAAAAACTGAAATTATTATCAACCTTTTTGGTAGAAGCTGCTATATAGCTGGGGAAATAGCGGTTAAGGAAGGTCTGGAAGGCATCCGGAAGGGAACTTATATTGAATTCGCCTGCCAGTATCCCCTCAAATTCATTGCTTTTTACAGTAATGGTCTTGTTATTGTTTGGAAGCCTTGATGATTCCACATATAAGGAATCAAAAGCGATCCTCTGGCCGTTCTTAAATATAGATGCTTCTGCAATGCGGGCGGTGCCTAAGAAATTGTCAACGGTATTACCGGTGAAATTTACATTGAAGATCCCATTGATGTCCAGCTCCTCTTTTGAAAAATTTAGACTCTGAAGGTTTGCATTATTAACTAGCGCGTTAAAATCGAACTTCGGTATTTTACCGGAGAGGTCAACCAATCCTTTGAGTGTTGCTTCCAGGTGTGGATCATTCACTACAAGGTTTCCATTGAATAGCCTTTTGGCGAATTGACCATCAATAGCTATATCCGTGTATCGGTAACCGTTATATTCAATAAATGGAAGTGTTCCTACCAGGCTGGCATCCAGCGCCGACATGGTAAATCCTTTCCCTTTAATATCACCAGCCACGGCGAAATTGCCGATCTTATTATTGTCGATGAATTGTCCTAGTTGGAAATCGTCGGTCTTGATGGTGCCTGAATAGGAGGGTGTTCCTTTGACAGGGATCTTCATATTCAGATCAGTGCGTATGGTGCCAAGCGCTGTTTCAATAGTACCATAGGTTACAAAATCACGGATAAAGCCGGTAAAGCTGCCTTTGAAGTTGAGATAGGAGAGCCGCTCAATCCGAAGATCCCTAACCTGTTTTAATTCTGGAAAGATCTTTTGCGCATCCGAATAGGTAGTCCTGAAATCATTGGCCGTGAAATCAATATAGGTTTTTTCAATATCCGGAAGACCACTCAATGTGAAATCACCGTTCAGGTAGGTGCTTGACCCTGCGCGGGCAATAACCCTTTTGCCATTAAGGTTGCTGATGGTGCCTTTGATCTTACCTGTAAGGGATATGCGCTTTTCCCATTCTTTCAGCGCCGGAGCGAAATAGGCAATATCATCGCTATGTATTACCGCGTCTACAAAATTTCCTTCAAGCCTTACTTTATCAATAAAGCTGCTCATGTCATTGAAGCTGTCGTAGCGCATGGCAAAGAAATCTTTCAGCCGGCTTTTGCTGGTCCTTATATCAAGCTCCCTGAACTCCATCGCCTCAGGATGAAATTTCATCTTTGACTTGAGTTGCTTTACCTCAAATCCGCTTCTTTCTTTTGTGGCGATT
Source organism: Flavihumibacter sp. ZG627 (assembly GCF_000814325.1). GTDB lineage: Bacteria > Bacteroidota > Bacteroidia > Chitinophagales > Chitinophagaceae > Flavihumibacter. The sequence goes on from NZ_JPHF01000002.1 coordinate 123,508, forward strand.
AAAACGTTCGCCGAAAATGTATCGTTAATGAGTGTAAGGTTCTCGAACCGGGAGTTAATATTTCCAAATACAAAATGAGCGCCATCAAAATAATAGAAGGGGTCGCGACCATTCTCCACATCGTTTCTGAAACCGCCATCTTTGATAGTGAGTGCATTAATACTAAGACCCCATTTGCCGGGATTCCAACGGAGCTTATCGGGGTCATTCACCGGTGCTATACCGGTTTTGGGCCTTCGTTCAACAGGTGGTCTTTTGCCATCATAATTATAAATGGAAAAAACCGGTTGCTCGAGGGCAAGCTGGTTGATATGGATCTGTTTGTTTTTAAGATCAAATACCCGGGCTTCGAGATGAAGTGATTTTAAAGCAAGTCCGAGGTTCTCTCCCCGCCAGCCGTCCTGTTGCAGGAGCCGGATATTTTTAAGATCGATGGTATTTACTGATAGCTCAATGGGTTGTTTTTTCTTTGCTGATGGCGGAGCAGAAAAATAATCGATGAGGAATTGGTAATTCCATACCGAATCCTGCCTTTGCAGGTTAATATAGGTGCTTTCCAGTCCTATATATTTCAACTCGATCTTATCCTTGAAGAAAAACCAGTCGGTTATATTCACTTTAACGGCACCCGCATAAAGAAGGGTATCCTTATTATGATCTCTCACGAGGGTTCCTTTCAATTCAAGTTTGTCAAAGAATTCGAGATCTATATAGCTCACTTTAACCTCGGTATTCAGGGCTTTTGAAAGACGGCTGGCAGCCTGTTTAACAAGGAAATTCTGAACAGGCCTTGTTTGCAGGGAGAAATATATCAACACCACCAATAAAAGCAGCGAAAGAAGAATGTAGCCAATTATGGAGAGTACTCTTTTCAGGATCCGGTAATTATGGGTAAAAATAATTATTCGCTACTTTGCGCCCCTTGTTATTTTTATAAACTAACGAAATTAATATATGAGATGCATATTCTTCCTTGCTGCAGTACTGCTTTTTAACAGCCTGTTGGCTCAGGATAAAGATGGCAGGCAGGTCATCTACCCTGGCGTTACCAGGGCAGATGGAACATTATGGTTGAAATATATTAAACTGAGATCTTAGAGCACTTTTCTCAACCGCACCAGTTCTTCCAGTAAGCCTTCCAGCCTGTTAAGCTGAAGCATATTGGCCCCATCACTTTTTGCAACGGCCGGATTAGGATGTGTTTCAATGAAAAGCCCATCGGCTCCTGCAGCTAAGGCAGCTTTTGCGATGGTGCCTATCATAGCCGGGTTTCCTCCTGTAACACCCGATGTTTGGTTGGGTTGTTGAAGGCTATGCGTCACATCCATCACTACGGGAACGCCATGTTCTTTCATCCAGGGTATATTCCTGAAATCCACAACAAGATCCTGGTAGCCAAAACTGTTTCCCCTTTCAGTAAGAATGATCTTGTCATTTCCTGCATTGCGGATCTTTTCAACCGCAAATTTCATGGCCGGACCACTAAGGAATTGTCCCTTTTTAACATTGATCACCTTACCTGTTTCTGCAGCAGCAATGAGAAGATCGGTTTGCCTGCATAAAAAAGCAGGTATCTGCAAGAGGTCGGCATATTGAGCAGCGGGTGCTGCCTCATCATGTGCATGAATATCGGTAATGGTGGGAAGATTGAATCTTTCCCCTGTCTTTTTTAATAAGGAAAGTCCGGTAGCATCGCCGAGGCCGGTGAATGAACTGGCACTGGTTCGGTTCGCTTTGCGGTAGGATGATTTAAAAATATAGGGGATGCCTAACCGGCTGCAGACAGTACTTACTTTTTCTGCCACTTCCATAAGCAGCTCTTCGCTTTCTATTACACATGGGCCTGCAATCAGGAAGAAGTTTTTTTCATCATACGTCTGGCCTATGAAAAGGTCCTTTAGAAATTGTTCCATGTGCAAATATAATAACACTGGCAATGACGTAATCGATTGCATGAAAGTTTCAAATCTCATTGTTCCTTCTTAGGTTTGCAGCCATCAAATGATTGCAAATGACCAAAGAAAAGATTCTGGTGATCGGTGCCTGCGGACAGATCGGCGTTGAACTTACCCTGGCACTGAGAAAAATTTATGGCAATAGTAATGTCATCGCTTCTGATCTCCGCGAGGAAAATGAGCTCCTTCGTGGTACTGGTCCTTATGTATCCATTGATGCGCTGAACAAGGAAATGCTGCATGTTCAGGTGATCAGGCAGAATATTACCCAGGTATACCTGCTGGCGGCAATTCTTTCTGCTACCGGCGAAAAGAATCCTAACCTGGCCTGGCATCTCAATATGCAAAGCCTGCTGAATATCCTGGATATTGCCAGGGAAGAGAAACTGCATAAAGTTTACTGGCCATCTTCCATTGCAGTATTCGGTCCTACATCGCCCAAGCAGAATTGTCCCCAGTATACCATCATTGAGCCTACCACAGTTTATGGCATTTCAAAATATGCAGGCGAATTCTGGTGTAATTATTACTTCCAGCGTTTTGGCGTTGACGTGAGAAGCCTGCGATATCCGGGACTGATCTCATATAAGTCGGCCCCAGGTGGCGGTACAACTGATTATGCAGTTGAAATATTCCATGAAGCACTGGAAGAAAAAAAGTACGAATGTTTCCTGAAAGAGGATACCTATCTTCCCATGATGTATATGCCGGATGCCATTCGTGCAACCATTGAACTCATGGAGGCACCAGCCGAAAGTATTTCAGTGAGAACCAGTTATAACCTGGCGGCAATGAGCTTTTCACCGCGGGAAATAACCAATGCGATCCATAAACATATCCCGGATTTTAAGATGAGTTATAAGCCTGATTACCGGCAGAATATAGCCGATAGCTGGCCACAGAGTATTGATGATTCTATTGCACGGCGCGACTGGGGCTGGAACCACCAATATGACCTGGAAAGAATGACGGCTGATATGCTGGAAAATCTTAAGGAGAATTTATGACCCCTGCCACCTAATTTTGCAGGCTATGAAGCGCATACCTGCCCTGTTGTTTATTCTTTTATTTTATGTAACTGGTGCCCATGCCCAGCAACTCCGTTCCGGACTTTGGAAAGCGGCCCTCCAGCGGGCAGATGGCAATGATATCGTTTTCAACTTTGACATAAGCTATGAAAAGCAGCTGCCAGTGATCCGTATCCGCAATGCGGAAGAAAGGCTGGAAGTTCGTCAGGTGAAAGTTGAAAGGGATTCTGTTTTCATTGATATGCCATTTTTTGAATCCTACTTCAAATTGCAAATGCAACCCGATGGGTTGTCGCTCCGCGGTAATTGGATCAAAGCCACCAGTACAGGAAAAGATGTTGTTATGCCTTTCATTGCAAGGCATGGTTCAGAACCAAGATTTCCTTCCGGAAAGGCTCCTGCTACCAATATCAGCGGCAGGTGGGATATGGAAATTATACGCCCTGCCGGCGGTACAAGGCCTGCCATTGCGGAGCTGATACAGGAGGGATCAAAACTCACAGGAACCATCCTGACACCATCTGGCGATTACCGCTTCCTGGAAGGTGTGGTAAATGGCGACAGTTTATTCCTTTCAACGTTTGACGGAAGCCATGCCTATGTTTTTTCGGCACATATCGGCAATGATCAAACGATAAAGGGTGGATACTTTTACTCGGGACCTTCACATAAAGAAGCCTTCTCAGCAAGGAAAAACGCTAATGCAAAACTTGACCTTGGTAACGTCAGCATCTTTGTTAAACCGGGGCAGGATAAATTGAATTTCCGTTTTCCCGATATTGATGGAAATCATGTTGGTATAAAAGATGATAAATTCAAAAACAAGGTGGTTGTGATTCAGTTAATGGGTAGCTGGTGTCCTAATTGTATGGATGAAACAAATTTTCTCAGTAATTACTATCGTAATAACAAGCAGCGTGGAATTGAAATGGTGGCACTTGCCTATGAATATAGTACAGACCTGGAGAGGTCAAGGAAAAGCCTTCGTAAATTTCAACAGCGATTCAATGTCGACTATCCGATCCTGATCACGCCTGTAACTAGTTCAGATACGTTGCGTACCGAAAAAACATTGCCCCAGCTTACAGCAATTAAAGTATTTCCAAGCACTATTTTCCTTGGAAAAGACGGCCGCGTGGCGAAGGTACATTCAGGGTTTTATGGTCCCGCAACAGGAGATCGCTATACAGAATATATCAGGGAGTTTGAAGAAACGGTCAACAGTTTACTGGCTGAATAATCACTAAAGCCCAAGTACGTCTTTCATTGTGTAAATCCCTTTTTTACCAAAGATGAATTCCGCAGCAAGAATAGCTCCGGTTGCAAACCCCGTTCTGTTGTGGGCAGTATGGATGATCTCAATATCATCAATAGGTGAGCTGTACAAAACGCTATGTGTTCCCGGGGCAGGGTCAACACGTTCACTAATGATCTCCAGTTCTTCAGGATTATTACTGGCATTATTCACCCATTTTTTAATTCTGGGTATTTGCTGCATTACCTGATCGGCTAATGTTACTGCAGTACCACTTGGTGCATCCTTTTTTTCGGTATGATGTATTTCCGTCATCGACACTTCATAGGCAGGCTGGTTGGTCATAAGCGTTGCCAGAAGTTTATTCACCTCAAAGAAAATATTAACACCAACTGAGTAGTTGCTTGAATACAAAAATGCACCTTGTTGCTGAAGACAGTATTCTTCAACAGCTTCTAATTTATCGAGCCATCCTGTTGATCCGCATACCACAGGAATCTTGTATTCAAGAAGTTTCATGATATTATTGAAAGCGCTGTGGGGACTGGTAAATTCTATGGCTACATCAGCTTTGGCAATATTCTCCCTGTTAAGGTCGGACGCGTTGTCCACATCTATTTTCAGCACAATTTCATGCCCTCTCTGCAGCGCAATCTCTTCAATGGCTTTTCCCATTTTGCCGTAGCCTACCAATGCTATTTTCATATTGATCAGAAATTAAAGAAATGCAATTTAGGGAGAAATGGGCAGAAGACGCGGTCGGGCCTTGTGGATGTCCAACACAAGGGATAGTCCGGTTAAAGAGCCCGGCGTATTTCCATTCTGGCTCATATTGGTGGGAAGCATGGGTTTGATCTTCATGCTGAGGTTGGGACTAACATCAAAATCTTTCAGATGGGCATCAACCGTTGCATCAACCACATTAAGTCCCCAGAATAGCAGGAAAACAAGAACCGAATAATCAATATTTCTTCTTGACTCATTACGGAAATTTCGCAATGAATTGGTGTAATTGCCCCTCACAAATGGTTTGAGATATTCAGCCACCGATTCATATTTGGATGTGTCTCCTTCAACCGAAACCTGGTATGCATAACGCACATCCCTGTAAACTTTTATATTATCTGCAAATACATAGCCGGTAGCACCCAATGCGCCATATATGATGGGAATCTTCCAGTATTTTTTATTGTATGCCTGTCCCCAGCCCGGTAATATGGCTGATCGTATTATCGCTTTCCTTGGGCTATGCTTTTTCACAGTATCACCTGTGATATTTGCCTTGAGCAGTACTGCAGAATCAATGATGAGGGTTTGTGTACTATCCTGGGCATGGGAAAGTGATCTGCATAGCAGTAAAGAAAATAGCAGAATGATTACCCGGGTTTGTTTCATGTCTTTAGTTCACATCAACTCCCATTGCTTCAAGGATCTTATTCAATTCCTGGATCGAATAATACTCCAGTGTAATATTGCCATGCCCTTTCTTGTTATGGTTCAATTTTACCCGGGTGCTGAAATGTGATGCTAAATTATCCTCTATTTTTTTATAGGCAGGAGGAAGTGCAAGTTTTGCGGCATTTTTAACAGCGGGAACATCTTCCTTGTAAAGTTTACGCACCAACTCTTCCGTTTGGCGAACAGATAATCCTTTGTTCTTAATCTCGTTGAAAATATATAGCTGCTTATCTACCAGGTCAACATTGATAAGTGCACGGGCATGGCCCATACTAACGGTTCCATTGCGTACGGCTACCTGGATATCGGGTGGCAGTTTAAGTAGTCTGACATAGTTGGCAACAGTGCTTCTTTCTTTTCCCATTCTCTCTGCAACCTGTTCCTGGGTATAGTTCAGCTCATCCATCATCCGCTTGTAGCTGAGGCTAACCTCAATGGCGTTGAGGTCTTCACGCTGGAGGTTTTCCAGAAGTGCAAGCTCAAGAAGTTGCTGGTCATCTGCCTGGCGGATATAGGCAGGCATATCTTTAAGTCCCGCTATCTTGGAAGCCCTGAATCTTCTTTCTCCTGAAATAAGGCGATACTTGCCGGATGGAAGTTTTGATACAGTTATTGGTTGAATGATATCATGTATCCTGATAGAAGCAGCGAGTTCGTTCAGCGCCTGCTCGTCAAAATCATGACGCGGTTGCTTTGGATTGGTTTCGATCTGACCAATCGGTATGCGCATCATGCCGGTGGCCGCTTCAACCACCTGAGGTTTTAATTGTCCCGCAGTATTTTTTAAATCAGCATCAATATTCTGTAAAAGGGAACGGATTCCTTTTCCTAAGGCGTCTTTTTTATTGGGACTATTCATTTCTGTATAACAACTTTAAAATTCTAAATCAGGTTGGCTTAATCTTCTGTATTGCCTTCTTCTTCCATTTCAATAATCCTGTCTTCCTGTTTGATCCTGGTCATATTGTTCTTCTGCAATATTTCCTTGGCGAGATTAAGGTAGTTCACAGAACCCTTGCTATAGGCGTCATAGAGAATCACGGGCTTACCCACAGATGGCGCTTCACTGATTCTTGTATTCCGGTGAACGATCGTATCAAATACGAGTTCATCAAAGTGACGGCGAACTTCACTCACTACCTGGTTGCATAGCCGAAGGCGACCATCATACATGGTCATTAGTATCCCTTCAATAGCAAGTTCCTGGTTGAGCCTGTTCTGCACGATCTTTATTGTATTGAGTAATTTTCCCAATCCTTCCAATGCAAAAAATTCGGTTTGAACCGGAACAATAACAGAATTGGCTGCGGTTAATGCATTCACCGTTATAAGACCAAGTGAAGGAGAACAATCAATCACGATAAAATCATAATCATCCTGGATAGGCTGCAATATTCCCTTTAATACATTTTCACGGTTGGGATAATTGATCATTTCAATTTCCGCTCCCACCAAATCAATATGGGATGGTACCACATCGAGGTGGGGGATATCCGTTTTCAGGATCACATCCCTGATAGGTGTACCATTCACCATGCAATCATACAGGCTCTGGGTGATATTATGAAGATCGAAACCCGTTCCAGTGGTACTGTTGGCCTGCGGGTCAGCATCTACCAGTAATGTCCTGTATTCAAGTACCGCAAAGCTTGCTGCCAGGTTAATGGCAGTGGTAGTTTTTCCGACACCACCTTTCTGATTTGCTACGCCAATTATTCTTGCCATATTATTCTCCTCGTTCTTTCTTGTTTTCAGGGATTCTTATCAGAGGGAAATGGTATCACCAATTGTAACAAGGTGAAGCCTTTTTCCTGCTGCTGCAAATACCTGTTTTGCAGCATTATGATCTATTTTAATATATCCGAATGTGTCATAATGAACGCCAATAACTTGCTGGCACTGTATCATTTCAGCGCAGGCAAGTGCATCGGCAGCATCCATCGTAAAGTTGTCGCCAATAGGTAACACCGCAAAATTAAGTTTTGCCCATCGTGGAATAAGCTGCATATCAAGGGTTAATGCGGTATCACCACTATAATAGAAGTTGCCAGCATCTGTGAAGACGATAAATCCTACCGGATTGCCACCATAGCTTCCATCGGGGAGGCCGGAAGAATGCTGTGCCACCACGCATTTGACCCTGAAATCATGGAAATCCCACATGCCACCAGTATTCATTGGATGAGTGTTGGCTACACCGTTTTTATTCAGCCATTCATGTATTTCCCAATTAGCTACCACTTTTGCACCTGTTCTTTTTGCGATGGCAACACAGTCTGCTATATGATCTGCATGTCCATGAGAAACCAGGATATAATCTGCCTCAACAGCTTCTGCATCAATGCCCGACGCCAATTCATTATAGGTAATGAATGGATCAAACAATAGTTTTTTTCCATTTATACGCACTGAAAAGCAGGAATGTCCGTAGTAAGTGAATTGCATAATTAGCTCGATTTTAATGTAGGGATGGCAAAAATAACGTTTCAGGGCATAAAATCCGGAACAAACCGGGTTGGATGGTGTTATTGAAAGGCAGAATTTTGCACCCAGAATAAAATTGCATGTACACCATCATATCCGGAACCAACCGGCCAGGAAGTAATACCATTAAAATTGCCAATCAATACAAAGAATTACTGGCAGCAAAAGGAATTGAAGCTGAAATGGTCTCATTAGAAAATTTAGATGTCAGTACCCGCAATGAAGGCATCAGGGCATTGGAGAACAGGCTTCTGGCTGATACGGAGAAATTTATTTTCATTTCACCTGAATACAACGGAAGTATCCCCGGGGTTTTGAAAAGTCTTATCGACAGTACTGATATCAACAGGGTATGGGCCGGGAAGAAAGCACTGTTAACGGGCGTTTCAACAGGGAGGGCAGGAAATCTGCGCGGGATGGAGCACCTTACAGGGATCCTTCATTATGTCAAAATGATGGTACACCATAACAAACTGCCAATATCAGTTGTGAATGTTTTGCTTAATCTTGATGGTAGTATAAAAGACGAACCAACACTTGCAGCCATTGACCAGCAGCTTAATGAATTCATAGCATTTTAAAAGAACAACATGCGTAATTCCGGATTTTTATGGCTCATAATGGCCATATTGATTGTTTTGGACATATATGTATTCCAGGCACTGAAGGTTGTAAGTCAATCTGCCGGTTCACGTGTGCGGATACTTATATATTCTGTTTATTGGCTGATATCATTACTATCAGTTCTTGCCCTGGTATTTATGCCCAACATCCAGGCCGCTGCAATTTCCAAATCATTAAAGAGTTATCTGTTTGCCGTTGTGGTCGGATTATTTTTTGCTAAACTGATAGCTGTATTATTTTTTGTGGCCGATGACCTGAGAAGGGGGATGATGTGGATGGTTGGAAAACTATATAGCAACCCTTCCGTTCCTCTGTCACAAAGTGCTGATGGAATAACCCGATCTGCATTTCTTAGCTGGATGGGCCTGGCTGCCGGATCCACGCTGTTTGGTACACTGGTTTATGGTTTTTCCAATAAATACAATTACAATCTGAAAAAGCTAAAGCTGTCGTTTGATAATTTACCTGCTGCATTCCGCGGACTAAAGATCATTCATATCAGTGATATACATGCGGGTAGTTTCAATGATCACCTTGCTGTAAAAAAAGGGATACAAACCATTCTGTCACAGAAGGCTGATCTGATTCTTTTTACCGGCGACCTGGTGAATGACCGTGCAGTGGAAATGGATGAAGTGAAACATTTGTTTGCTGAACTCAACGCTCCTTTAGGTGTGTATTCAATATTAGGAAATCATGATTATGGGGATTATTACCAATGGCCTTCCTCTGAAGTAAAAAAGGATAATCTCGAGACGCTAAAGAAGATTCATGGTGAGATGGGTTGGCGCCTATTAATGAACGAGTATATCAGTATTGAAAAAGAGGGGGAGAAGATTGCGATTCTGGGAATAGAGAATTGGAGTGCCAAAGGAAACTTTCCCAAATATGGAAAATTATCAGAAGCCTATAAGGGCACGGAAGAGTTCCCTTTCAAAATATTGATGAGTCATGATCCTAGTCATTGGGATGGAGAAGTTCGTGAATTATATAAAGACATTGACCTTATGCTTAGTGGGCATACCCATGGAATGCAGTTTGGGGTGGAATTGCCAGGATTCAAATGGAGTCCGGTGCAATATATGTACCGGCAATGGGCCGGACTATATGAAACAGAAAGGCAAAAACTATATGTGAACCGAGGTTTTGGCTTTATAGGATATCCCGGGCGGGTTGGTATACTACCGGAAATTACGCTGATCGAGCTCGTCTGACCTGTAATATATCTAAAGGTTTAATGCTCAATTGTTTGTTTTTTATTTAACAGGTTATATTTTCTCCTGGCATTCAAGTTGAATTATGTTTGGGTAAAAATACCCTTTATGAAATTCAAACTATTATTCCTCGCAACCGCTCTTCTGGCGGTATCAGGCCTCCAGGCACAAGGTTTTCATCTTGGTGTAAAAGGTGGTGCAAACATTACCAAAGTAGATGGTAAAGCAATGTCAGATGAATTTAACTATGGTTATCACCTTGGTGGGTTCGCAGAAATCGGACTTGGCAAGAAATGGTATATCCAACCAGAAGTATTGTGGAACCAGTACAGCACCAAAACAGCAGATGATTTTGAAGATATCTTTAATGGCATTGCAATGCCAGGATCAAATAATGAATCTATTAAACTGAATTATCTCAGTATCCCCCTTACACTTAATTATCGTTTGACCGACTGGCTTTCTCTTCAGGCCGGCCCCCAATTCGGGATCCTTATGAATGAGGACAGGACACTGTTGGAAGAAGGTAAGGAAGCATTCAAAAATGGTGATGTTTCTATACTTGGGGGAGCACAGATCAACATAGGTGCATTCCGGATCTCAGGCCGCGCATTTACCAGTTTGAGTGATGTGAACTCAGGAGATATAAACCAGGCCTGGAAGAATAAGGGCTACCAGATTGGTGTTGGAATAAAAATATTATAATAATCTTCGGGTCGTCTTCTGTCTTATGTTTGCAAAAATTTTGCAAGCATGCACTTACAAGACCAGATCCGGCAGGCATGGGAAAACCGGGAACTGCTAAAAGACGCTACTTATTCAGATGCTATAAGGGCTGTAATTGAAGAAGTGGATAAAGGAAGGCTACGCGTTGCGAGCCCCGGTGATGATGGCTGGACAGTAAATGAATGGGTAAAGCAGGCGATCCTGATGTATTTCGGGATTCAGCAAATGAAGACCTATGATCTTCCGCCCTTTGAGTTTTACGATAAGATGGAGCTGAAGAAAAATTATGCATCACTGGGTGTAAGGGCGGTGCCCCATGCAGTGGCCCGTTATGGTGCCTATATTGCCAGGAATGTTGTGCTGATGCCCAGTTATGTTAACATAGGTTCTTATGTTGATGAAGGAACTATGGTAGACACCTGGGCAACTGTTGGTAGTTGTGCACAGATAGGAAAAGGTGTTCACCTTAGCGGAGGAGTTGGTATAGGTGGCGTTCTGGAGCCTTTGCAGGCAGCACCGGTGATAATTGAGGATGGTTGCTTTCTGGGTTCACGTAGCATCGTGGTTGAAGGGGTTAAGGTGGAAAAAGAAGCAGTGCTTGGCGCCAATGTAGTGTTGACTCAAAGCACAAGGATCATAGATGTTAGTGGTGATGAACCGGTAGAATACCGGGGGCGTGTTCCGGCCCGAAGTGTAGTCATTCCCGGTAGTTATCCTAAAAAGTTTCCTGCAGGTGAATACCATGTTAATTGCGCACTTATAATAGGGCAGCGTAAACCCAGCACTGATCTCAAGACAAGCCTTAATGATGCTTTGCGTGATTTCAATGTTAGCGTTTAGTGTCTGCATTAGCTGATAAGAAAAGACTGCACTGGATGGGGGTGATGATCACCTTTACCGGTGCAGTTTTGTTTTCCACCAAGGCTGTTCTGGTTAAGCTTGCCTTCCGTGAGGCAGATACAGATGTTATCACCCTGCTGGCAATCCGGATGTTGTTTTCCCTGCCCTTTTTCCTGGTGGCGGCATGGTTTGCAACAAGGGAAAGAACAGAACCCCTTACCCTAAAGCAATGGCTCTCTGTTGTGGGATTAGGAATAACGGGATATTATATCAGTAGCTGGTTCGACTTTGTTGGACTTCAATACATCTCGGCTGGGTTAGAACGATTGATCCTCTTCCTCTATCCCAGTTTTACAGCACTTATCAATTATTTCATCTTTCATCAGGTATTAAATAAACGGCAACGGTGGGCAATGATTTTAACATATGTGGGAATCGGCATTGCCTACATGGGAGAATTGCAGATTGATGCAGGTAATGAGAATTTTTTCCTGGGAAGTTTTATGGTATTCATATGTTCCATAACCTATGCCGTATATATGGCAGGCAGTGGGAGAATCATTCCAAAAGTAGGAGTAACCAGGTTTACTGCATTTGCCATGCTTTCCGCCACAGCCGGTGTTTTCATTCATTTTTTACTGGCAAATAGTACCCGCGAAATGCATTGGTCGTCTGGATTATGGAAATTTGGTTTGATGGTTGCAATTCTTGCCACTGTGCTGCCATCATTTCTTATATCAGCTGGAATGAAAAAAATAGGGGCAAATAATGTCGCCATAATTGGAAGCATTGGCCCTGTTTCAACTATTCTTCAGGCCTATTTATTCCTGGGGGAAGAAATTCACCGGGGACAGATCATTGGGACCTGTTTAGTAATTGCTGGTGTATTATTGATTGGCTGGAAGTCGGGTGATGGAAAAAAATATGAATAGTATAGTTGGGTGGTGTTTTTGTTTCTGTATATTTGCACCCCGTTAGTCAATAACGCATGCCCAGGTGGCGAAATTGGTAGACGCACCGTCTTCAGGTGGCGGCGCCGCGAGGTGTGCTGGTTCGAATCCAGTCCTGGGCACAAATAAAATAAGGAAACCCTTGATCGCAATAGCTTTCAAGGGTTTCTCCTTTATGGTGAATAAATAGATTTTCGCAATGGATCGATTATTATTTCTACCCTTGCTTGTATTTCTTTTAACTGTTGGATTCTCAGTTCATTCCCAGGATACTACAGCATATTTAATCAGATTTTCCGGTGCTGGAAATATTAATAAAACCAGTGTAGGAACTACCTATGTTTTTAATAATTCTCTGCGATTTAGTGTGGAAAGACCGTTTCTTACATTCAATGCTTCTGGCAACTGGTTATATGGTGAGAATACGCAGCGTAAAACCAATAATGATTTTCTGAATGCTGTTGACATTGACCTCTACAAAAATACCCGCAAGCTCTATTATTGGGCTTTGGGTAATTATGAAAAAAGCTACTCATTGAAAATTCAGAACCGTATCCAGGCAGGTGCTGGCATAGGTTATAATCTTTTGAAAAATGAGAAGGGTCAGATTACATTATCCGATGGTATTTTATATGAATCCACCTCGCTAAGGGAAATGGATAAATATGGGCGGCTGCAATATGAAACAGTTAGAAACTCATTCAGATTGAAATATCGTTTTCAGATTGGTGAGCTCATCATTTTGGAAGGTGTTAATTTTTTTCAGAATGCATTTAAGGATGGACAGGATTATATACTCCGCACAAATAACCTGGTCAATTTCAAATTGACCAGCTGGCTGGGACTTAATACTTCCTTTACCTACAATAAATACAACCTGACAAGCAACGAAAATCTTTTATTTACCTATGGGCTGGTTATTGAAAAAAGGCTTTAATAATTTCAGCCTGCATTCTCATCATTTCCGCCTTGCTTTCGCTTAAAGATTTCAATATCATTCTTTCCGAACCGGTAGCTGAAAGTAAGACGGAAAGTCCGCACACTCCATCTCCTGTATGAGTCCTGGTAGAAGTTTTCCGTATCTGTAATGTTTCCGAATCTTCTACTATTAAGTACATCATTAATATTAAATGTGAGTGTACCGGCCTTGTTCTTCAGGAAGTCTTTTCTTACAGCAAAATCAACAACATATTGCTCTTTATTCCTACCCTGAGGAGTTACCCTGGGAGATTCGTATTCACCCGAAACCTGGAAGGAGAAATTATTCAGAAACTTCTTATCCGGATCGTTGAGCTTATAATTTGCCATCAGTTCGAAATCCCAGTTAAATCCGGTATTGCTTAGGTCTAATCCGCCTACAGATGCTTTAACATCACGATACTGGGCATTGAAGCTGGGCGTAAAATCAAAGCTGTTTCCAACTCTCTGTTGCCATACAATTTCGAGTCCGGTACGATTGGTTCTGTCAGCGTTAATAAAGGTCGTCAGGATAGCATTGGGATCAATTGAAGCATTGTTGAGTTTGTCGAGTTCTGCATTACTAATAGTATCGCTGTAGTTTGTGATATCCCTTGTATTGTTTATGAAATATGTTGATACCAAAATATTTCCTGTACTGTATGTTCTGTTATAATTCAACTCAAAAGAGTTGGTGAACTCAGGCTCCAGCTCGGGATTACCTTTACGGATATTCATCGGATCACTGATATCAACATATGGATTGATCTGCCAGAAATTCGGTCTCCTTATCCTCCTGGAAAAATTCACCTGGAGATCATTGCCTTCCTTCAATTCATAGGTTAAAAACAAACTGGGGAAAACCACATTCCACATATCATTTCCTTTGGAAGGATAATCATAGCCAAATGATTTTGCACTATCCAGTAGTTTACCGGTAAATGATGATTGTTCCAGTCTGAGACCACCCTGGTATTTCAATTTACCCAGTTGATTGGAATAGTTTGTATAAATAGCATTTATAACCTGCCGGAAACTATAATTGTTGCTGAGAGGAAGCTTTGTAAGCTCACCATTAGCTACGGAAAATACATCTAACTTATCTTTTGAATAATTATGGAAACTCCTTGCACCTAATTCAATTTTACTTTTCTCTGTTAAAGGATTTACATAATCTGTTTGTATTGTAAACTGCTGGCTGTTCCCTGTTGAATAGTTCTCAACCCGATTCTGCATTCCTGATAATTGTCCGTCTGGCGTATAAAACTGGTTCAGAATACTGCTTTCACCACCATTATTACCGCTGTTATAGGTTATGTCTGCAGTCCATTCCTTTTCAGCTTTTTCATATGTGCGACGGAAATTCAATTGTGTATTGGAACGCTTAAAAAAGTTTTCCTCTATACTCTGACGTGTACCCGTTTGCGTTAGTACCTTATTCTGGTCGAGATAACGTTGGTTCTGGTCTTCTATATTATTGAACCTTCCATCCACAAAACCCTGGCTGATGGAGATGGAGTTATAGTCATCAAATTTATAATCCATTCCAAAACGGAGCGATTTGAATTTACGCTGCCTTTCCCTCTCGCTTTCCTGGTCAAAATAATCAGTTATAATTCCATCAGATTTATTCTGGCGTTTGGCTTCACCTTCTGTAATACCGCCCGAACGGTTGTATCCACCGCTGGCAAAAAGGTTGACATTTCCTTTCCTGTAATTCAGGCTCAGGTTACTGTTAAATAGTTCAGGCGTTCCGCCACCTATTGATACCACGCCATTTAACCCGGCCTTTCGATTCTTTTTAAGTATGATATTAATTATCCCCCCTGTGCTTCCGGCATCATAACGGGCCGATGGATTTGTGATCACTTCAACTTTTTCAATATCCTCAGCCGGAATTTGTTCAAGTGTGAGTATGGTGGGTCTTCCATCAACAAAGATCTGTGGCGTGCTATTCCGCAATTGAACATTCCCATTTATATCAACAGAAAGGGAGGGTATATTCTTCATAAGGTCAGCTGCATTGCCGCCTTTGCTGGTTATGGCTGCATCAGCATTGAAAATCCGCCTGTCAACACCCATCTGCATAAGGGGTTTCCTGGCTGTCACTACCACACCTGCGAGATTTGTAGCTTCTGTTCCTAAAAGGAAATCACCGGCATTAACCTCAGTAGCATCTGCACTTAATCGCAGTGTTTTCTTGAGTGTTTCAAACCCTATTGCAGTAATAAAGATTTCTGCACTGGTTGCTCTTATTACCGACACATTGAATTTTCCATCCCTATCACTTATGGATATGCGTGAAAAATTTTCTGTTCCAACTCCTTCCTGTTCCTGCTTTATCAGAACAGTGATGGTTGCAGACTCTACAGGATTGCCGGTTGCTTTGTCAATTACTTTCCCAATGACCGAAACCTGGTCTTTTCCGGTTTCCTGTGCCATTGAAGTTGTTGCACTTAGAATAAAAAGCATTATTAATATGCGCAGAGATTTGCCCATATTACATTGAAGCGGGTAGATAAAATCCATAACTGCAAAGGAACTTATTAAAACCTGAAGGAATCCTTAAAATTCTAATGATATGTTAACGCAACAATCAGATGCTATAATTGTTGTTTTGACACTCCTTTATTTGTGAGAACAACAGGTTTTATTAATCCCGCTTCATCGAAGTAGAGATTTTCAATACAGGTTTCCCTTGAATTACCATCTTTTTCGGATAGCGGCCTTCTATGGTATACGATATAATATTTGTCTTTACCAGGAACAGTTATTACAGAATGGTGGCCTGCACCCGTTGCAATCATAGGATCCTGTTGAAGTATTTTCCCAATTCTTCTGAAGGGTCCCATTGGTGAATCTGAAATCGCATAGGCAACACTATAATCGGGACCAGTCCATCCTCCTTCCGACCACATAAAATAATATTTCCCATTGCGCTTGAATACAAATGGGCCTTCAACATAATTCTCCGGTGTGATCTCCTTGAAAATTTTACCGTCATCAAAGGCTATAAACCCTGTAAAATCGTTCTTCAGCTTTGCAATATTGCAATGTTTCCATCCTCCGTAATATAAATAAAACTGACCATCATCATCCCTGAATACAAACTGGTCAATGGGTTGTGCTCCGTTATAGAAACGATCGATCAATGGCTTGCCCAGGTGATCACGAAAAGGGCCTTCTGGTTTTTCAGCTATTGCCACACCTATTCCGCCATACTCATTGTTTGATTGTATATCATTTGCGCCAAAAAAAAGATAATAGGCATTGTTAGTAAAAATTACTGAAGGCGCCCACATTGCTCTCTTCGCCCATTTTATGGAAGCTGTATCGATAATTCGTGCATGCCTGGTCCAGTTGACCAGGTCAGGGGAGGAGAAGGCATCCATGAAGACCTGTTGGTTATAGGGTGCCGAAAATGTAGGATAAATCCAATATTTATTTTCGAATACAATGGCTTCGGGATCAGCGTACCAGCCTTTAAACAAAGGATTCCCTGAAAATGCCAGGGAATCCTTTGTTTGTGCAATACTAATATTACCAAGTGCGATAAGGAGGAACAATAATTTTACAATTTTCATCCTTAAAACTACTGAATACTGATTTAATTTGTTTGAAGTGCAATCGCGGGCTTCCCTGATTGCCTGTACTTATTTGCTAAAACGAGGCATAAAAGAAATCCGGCGAAAGCAAGGGCTGCACCAACATATTGTGGTGAAGTATACCCATAGCCTGCAACCAGGGGCAGTCCCCCAAGGTATGCACCCAGGGCGTTACCTGTATTGGCACTGGCCTGAAGTGAAGCCGATGCCATCATCTCCGACCCCTTCGCTGCATTAATGATGAGCATCTGCATAGGAGCGATAACTGCAAATGCGAGGGCTCCTGTAACAAATGTCATAATGATTGCGGGTACCTGCCATTGTGTTACGGTTGCAACAATAATGAGTGAGAGAACCATCAACATTAAAAGCATGCTGGTAGTACGGAGCGGCGAGTACCTGTCTGCAAGCCTTCCACCCAGAAAATTACCTGCAGCCATTCCTAGGCCCGCCACTATCATTATATATGTGATCTTATCGTCTCCAAAGCCTGCTACTTCTGTCATCATTGGAGCGATATAACTTATCCAAGCGAATAATCCACCGGTTCCAATTGCAGAGATGGCTATAATGATCCATAGCTCCTGTTTGCGAAATACCTGAAGGTTATTTTTAAAACCAGTGGTGCCGTTGGCTGCCAGTGATGGCATCCAGCGACGAATACTGATTGCAGCAATGAAACCTATAGCAGCGATGAGCATGAAGGAAATCCTCCAGTCCATGTTATGACCGATATAGGTACCCAGAGGCACTCCGATTATATTAGCGAGTGTTAATCCCGCAAACATTACGGAAACAGCTCTGGCTTCTCTTCCGGGTTCTGCTAGTCGACTGGCAACTACGGCACCCATTCCGAAAAAGGCTCCGTGCGGGAGACCTGAGAAAAGTCTTGTAATAAGAAGCATTTCATAATTAGGGGCGATCGCAAAAAGGCCGTTGAAAAGTCCAAAAAGGATCATCAGTCCGATCAATACTTTACGGGGAGGGTAGCTGCTGGCCAGACCTACCATTAGAGGGGCACCAATTACTACACCCAGGGCATATATGGAGATTAGGTGCCCGGCGGTTGGAATTGAAACCGACAATGAAGTTGCTACATCAGGCAGAACCCCCATCATCATGAATTCTGTCATACCAATGGCAAAACCCCCAATGGTAAGTGTAAGTAAACTGCTCTTAAGCGCTCCCTTTCCAGTCTTTTTAATTTTCTCTTCCGGTTTATCTTTTTTATGTTCGGTTGTTTCTGCTTGCATGTTCTCTGAATTTTCGGTTATGTTTTTTTTACTGGCAAGTGCTACATAAGCTTTTCGTTTAGAGATGTGAGGATAATATATTCTGTTGTTCATAATAGTATTTTTAAATAATGCGGACATATTTGCCGGCATCACTCACCTGTTTTATCAGGTTCAGGTCGCTGCCAGCATTTCCGGCAAGTACTACCAGGTTGATGGAATCATCATGGAGAATGGCATTGAGGCCTTCCACCAGTTCAGCGCCAGGATATTTTGTTTCAGCCATCCGGGCTGGGAGAGCATCGTTGATCAATACTTTCTTCAACTGGTATCCGTTCTGGATGCTTACACTTGAAAGAGTCGCTTCCTGGATGCCTGCGCCAGATGCGATCAGGCCGATATTTATGGAGGTATTCATTTTATTTGTTTTATCTGTTCTTGTGATAATAAGGGCAAAATTACATAATATTGTTTAAACGATTAAACACTATCAAATAGTGTGCCCGCATAAAACACAGATTTAACAGATGCTCTATGGCTGATTTATATCCTTTTTCTTTCAAAAGCTTGATTATTAAGTATTAATATGGTATTTTTGTTTAAACGATTAAGTTTTTGCCTGGCAGATTGTTCCGCATTTATTTTCCGGATTTATCCATTTTTGACATAATCCAGTCAGGGTTGCCTGTTTTGTCATATGAAGAAAAAAGTATCACTTAAAGACATTGCTAACAGAGTAGGGGTGTCTACCGCCCTGGTTTCTTATGTGCTCAACAATAAGAAAGAAGGGAGGATCAGTGAAGAATCTGCTCGTAAGATCCGCGAGGCAGCCCGGGAAATGAATTACCGGACCAACCAGATCGCCAGAAGCCTTAAAACAAATAAAACATTTACCATCGGACTGGTTATCGCCGATATCTCCAATCCTTTCTTTTCCCGCCTGGCCCGTATTATAGAAGACGAGGCAGAACAAAAGAATTATACGGTCATTATCGGGAGCTCCGACGAAAAGCCCGAGAAATTCTGTAAGCTGGTGGATACATTCCTCGATAAGCAGGTAGATGGACTTATTATCGCCGCCACCGACGGTACTGAATCATGCCTTAATGAACTGATTGAAAATAATATCCCCTTTGTTCTGGTGGATCGGTATTTCCCTTCCATCCACGCCAATTATGTAGCCCTTGATAATTTCAAAGCTGCTTTTACTGCCACCCAACAACTCATTTCAATTGGTTGCAATAATATCGGGATGGTAACCTATAATAGTCCCTTATTCAACCTCACCGAACGAAAAAAAGGATTCCTGGCGGCACTGAAAGAAAATGGCAATCGCAATAATCGTAGCCGTCTGAAAGAAGTTTCAATCAAAGCAAGACAGGATGAAGTTGAAAAGGCCGTGGCTAATCTTCTCTCATCCACCCAGCCGGTAGATGGATTATTGTTTGGCTCCAATACCATTGCTGTACAGGCAGTAAAATATATTAACACCCTGCCACTGAGGGTACCAAAAGATCTTGCACTGATCTGCTTCGATGAAACGGATTCTCTCGACTTATTCTATGCTCCTCTTACCTATATCCGTCAGCCGCTGGAAGATATGGCAAGGCAGGCGACAGCAATTTTGCTAGACCGGATGGATAAGAACAATAAGATCACTCAGGTAAATATTGAAGGGGAACTCATCATCCGGAAATCTGCTTAGCTACTATTCATGGATGGTAGCCCTATCCTTATCCAAACCCTTCTCCCCAATCCCGGTAATGCCTTTTACGCCGTAAAATACAGTCTTCCAGATCAGGTTAAAAAATGCTTTTGTTGGATCACGTCGATAAGTTACCCTGTATGTATTCGGATGCCTGTCATCGTTCGTATTATTAGTACGGACGAGAAAAGTATTTGCGAGAATACTCACTACACCACTTTTCTGGTACCCATCAGACTTATCTTTTTTCATCACCTCAACTTTTAAGTCTTCATATGCCATGGTAGTTGTTCCACTTGCCTGCCTGTCATTTCCGTTCAGCCTAAACGAAAGGGAGCTGATCTTCCCTTCCTTTAACTTAACATTGCCCAATGGTAGTATTGCTTCATTCAGCAACCGCACATCAAAAGCGCCCATTACAGCAATCACGGTAAAACTTCCATTTCTGTGATCGGAAAAATTAAAGCGCACATCGGTGTTTATCTTATCCATGAATAAGGCCTCAAAACCCGCCTCAATTGGCGATAATACTGAACTGTTTTTTTTCAGCGGCCCCATTCTGCCATTGATCTTACTAAACCGGATTTGTCCCGTTGCATTTCCATCTGCATTTCTTTCCCGGTACCTGACGCGCCCGTCCTCAATTATAATTCGACTCACCTCCATGGTATAAGGAACTCTCGCTAGCATCTGATGAGGATATTTGCCCACCTTTGATTCTGTTAATGGCTTCTGGCTCCTGTCATTATATACTTCCAATACCGGGTTCCTCACAACCATCAGATCGCCACGGATAATACTGTCTTCCATAAAAGCATTATAATCGAAATTGCTGATGATCACCTCCCTTGCTTCGAGGTCATAAACATCTTTCTGGAGGCCTGATTTTCGGGCCACCGCTTCTGCGCTGGCCCCAGTATTAGATTTAAGATATATTCCCCGGATGGTGGAAATACTACTGTCATCAATAGTTAACACTAATTTATTAGCCCCGAGTTTATATTTACTTTCTTCAAGTGGTACCGATATGGTGTCAACAGATAGTACCAGTGATTTTGCAAAGAAAATACGTGATGAATCAAATGCCGTATTGCTTCCAATATCAACAGAAGCCAGTGCTATATGCACCTGTTTAACTTTCTTCTGCTGGTTTTTTCGGTTGGCATAGGTAATGTTCAGGTCATTAAGATGGATACTGTCTATATGGATCGATTCCAATGCTTTCTTTACTTCCCTTACTACTTCCTTTTTATTTTCCTTCATCTCTATGGGCTTGCCTTCTACTTCATCAAGTTTGCGGATAAACAGCTCCCCACCTGAAACAGTAATTGCTCCCAGGCTGGCTTTGTTCTCCTGCAAGAATGCCATTACATCAACATTTCTGATAATGATGTTATCAAGCCTGAGGTCATAAATTGTCGGCGGATTATTCCCTTCCTTACGTCTTCTTCCCAGTACAATCGAATCTGTTGTTAGTTCAATTTCCCGGAGCATGACCGAATTTTTGTCTATGTCAATATTCACATCTCCTATGCTAAGCTGGTAAAGGCCGTCACTTTTTTCTGTTACAAGGTTTACCAGTCGGTCTTTCAATTCATTCTGAAGATCCGGTGAGCCGGTGTATCGTTTTATTGCCCACCAGGCACCGGCAACCAGTAGCAATACAAGTATGGACAGTATATAAAAGCGTTTGGTCATATGCAGCTCTTTATATAATTGTTATGCCATCTGTTTTTCGTAAATTACAGTAAGCAATTGGTCCACCTAAATTAAGTTGTATGAATCTCCTTCACCGTGTTGAGCTTTGGGGGGATAGACATCACCCCGGCTGGACAGATATCATCCGTATAGCACTCGGAATCTTTTTGTGTTTCAGGGGTCTCCAGTTTCCCATGAACATGAGTACCTTGCTGGCAGAACTTCCACCTTCATTATCAGGAGGGCCCTTCGCCCTTATCGTTTTAGGACACTATATTTTTGTTGCCCATTTACTTGGAGGTATACTGCTTATTTTTGGAATGTACACACGAATTGCCTGCCTTATACAAATTCCGATTCTGCTTGGTGCAGTTATCTTTGTTAACTGGAACAAAGATCTCTTTCGGCCATTTCCTGAATTAATAGTGTCGTTAATAGTACTAATACTACTGTTTTATTTCCTGATAACAGGAAATGGCAAGTATACATTGGAAACCATAACCGGGAAAGAAAAGGAACGATAAAGGGGAATATTTTCCACTTTTAACCTGGTTGGATTATTAATTACAGCGAAGCTTATACTGGCATGAAATTAGAAGTATTATAAGTACAATCACTGCAGGAGGTGGTTCACATTTCAAACCTGAGAATTATACTCCCACCACCTGATCAAGGTAATGCTTGCGAAGGGAAGCAGTGAACAGATAAGGCGCCGGCTTACCCCGGTGCTTTATCATTTTATACCCTTACCAATAATAATCCGGATCTTAAAAATAAAAAAGTCACCTGCAATTAATGCAGATGACCTGAAGTACTTTTTAATCATATTAGCAGCCCGTTGCTCCCAATAACCAATAAATGATCAGAAAGACCACTATAGTTCCCAAACATCCGCCTCCCCATTTATAAGCACCGTAGCCCGCGATGAGTGATTTTAACCAATTTTGCATACCTAAAGTTTAAGATTTTTATCTGAATTATTGTTGATGTGTTAAAATAATTGTGCCATATAATAAAAAATAAATTTCAGAAATAGGTCATGGAAGCTAACTTTAAGTTACTGCTTAAGGAGCCATATGAGGAAATACCAACTGATTGCATTTTGCCTGGCAGGTTTACTTGCCTGTTTACAATTTGGCTGTTCCAGTGAAAGCCAGGCGGAGTCTTTTGAGCTTCCGGAAATCATCAGTTACAATTTTGATATACGCCCCATTCTTTCTGACAAATGCTTTAAGTGTCATGGTCCGGATGGTAATACAATTGAAGCGGGCTTGCGATTGGATCTCCCTGATTCAGCGTACGCACCGCTAAAAGAAACTAAAGGAGCATTTGCCATCGTACCGGGAAAGCCGGATGAATCAGAACTGTTGCGGCGTATCAGTTCGCAGGACCCCGACTACCAGATGCCAACCCCCGAATCTCACCTGGGCTCACTGACACCATACCAAATAGAGCTTTTCAGAAAATGGATACACCAAGGGGCTAAGTATGAAAAGCACTGGGCTTTTGTACTGCCTCAGAAAGCACCCCTTCCGGTGTTCAAAACCAAAGAAGGACTCAACAATGAGATCGATTATTTTATCCGTGCCAGGTTAAAGGAAAAGAGACTGGAACCAAACCCAACCGCCGATAAGGAACGATTATTAAAGCGTCTTGCTTTTGACCTTACCGGGTTGCCGCCATCGGAAGAACTGATGAACAGTTTCCTGGCAGATGATGATCCTGACGCATATACCAAAATAGTAGATAAGTTACTGGACCTTCCCCAGTATGGCGAAAAGATGGCTCTGCACTGGCTTGATCTTGCACGATATGCTGATAGCTATGGCTACCAGGATGATAATATCCGAACACAATGGGCATGGCGCGACTGGTTGATTCATTCTTTCAACAGCAATATGCCCTATGATCAGTTCGTTACATGGCAACTTGCCGGAGATATGCTGCCGGATGCCACAAAGGAACAGGTGCTGGCAACTGCTTTTTTCCGAAATCATAAATACACCGAAGAGGGGGGAGTTATTCCGGAAGAATACAGGGTTGAATATGTGATCGATAAAACCAAAACATATGGTAAGGCAATACTGGGGCTTACCATTGAATGTGCGCAATGCCACGATCATAAATATGACCCCATTTCGCAGAAAGATTATTTCAGCATCTACGCCTTTTTCAACAATACAAAGGAACTTGGTTTTGAGGGAGATATCCTCGTGTCAAAACCTGCCAAAAAGCCCGTACTTACGATTTCGGATGATGATATCCGTAACATGATGCAGTTTATAAATAAAAAAGATAGTGGAAACATTATGGTATCAGTTATGGGTGAACGCGATACATTACGAAAGACCTATCTTTTAAACCGGGGAGCCTACGACCAGCCGGGTGAAGAAGTGTCGCCGGTTGGTCTGCAGTCCGTAATGAAATATGATACCTTATCACTCCCGAAAAACCGGATTGGATTGGCTAACTGGACAGTGAGTAAGCAGAACCCACTTACTGCCCGGGTGTTTGTAAATCAACTCTGGCAGGAATTTTTTGGCAGGGGACTGGTAAAAACATCGGGTGACTTTGGGATGCAGGGCGAACTTCCCTCTCATCCGGAATTACTCGACTGGCTGGCAGTTGATTTCATGGAAAACGGATGGAATATTAAACGGCTGGTAAAACAAATTGTAACGTCTTCCACCTACCAACAATCAGCAAAGATCTCAAAGAAAAGCCTTGAGCTCGACCCTGAAAACATCTTTCTTTCCCATGCTCCCCGTAACAGGTTGAAGGCAGAATGGGTTCGTGATATGGTGCTTGCAAGTAGCGGACTTCTTGTAAAAGATATTGGTGGCCCGAGTGTAAAACCTTATCAGCCCGATGGATTATGGGAAACAGCAACTTCAGGACGAGGAGAACTTGCTACCTATAAACAAGACACAGGAAAGGCCCTCTACAGGAGAGGAATGTACACCTTCATCAAACTGACAGTTCCTCCTCCTTCGATGATGTTATTTGATGCGAGTAACCGCGACCAGTGTGAAGTGAAACGACTCCAAACAAATACACCTCTGCAGGCCCTGGCTATGCTTAACGACCCGATGATCCTTGAAGCATCAAGGGTTTTTGCACAACGATTACTGGAGTCTGACACTAACGCACAAACGAATATTCAAAATGCCTTCCACAGAATTGTTTGCAGGAAAGCGACTAAAAAGGAGCTTGCTATTCTCCTGAAATATTATGATGAACAACTTGCCTTATTCCAGTCAAAGAAACTGGCTGCAATAGAAACCCTCACGGTTGGAGAATATAAGCACAATCCTGATCTGGATAGCAACCTTCAGGCTGCTTTAATGAAAACTATTCACCTCATTTATAATATGGAGGAATCCATTGTAAAAACCTGATGATGGCAAAACAAGCATTGGAATACAGACTCCGGATGAACCGGCGCCGGTTTCTTTCCAGGTTAAGCCTGGGGATAGGAAGTGCTGCGCTTGGTTCTTTACTGATACCCGACCTTTTCAGTGGAAAGTCCAATGAAGAAGCCATACTGGAACAATTGCCACATTTCGCCCCTAAAGCAAAAAGGATTATTTACCTCTTTCAGAATGGTGCGCCCTCACAACTTGAATTATTTGATTATAAACCTATGCTGAGAGAGAAATTCGGGCAGGATCTTCCTGAATCAATCCGCATGGGGCAAAGGCTCACCGGAATGACAGCTGAACAGACAAAATTCCCACTGGCTGGTTCACTTTTCAATTTCGCCCAATACGGTGAATCAAAGGCATGGATAAGCGAACTGCTTCCCTATACAGCCGGTATTGCAGATGAACTATGTATCATTAAAAGTATGTACACGGAAGCCATTAACCATGACCCGGCTCTTACTTTTTTCCAGACGGGTGCACAGGTGGGTAATCGTCCCAGTATGGGCTCATGGCTTAGTTATGGACTGGGTAGTGAAAACAAAAACCTGCCTGCCTTCTGTGTATTATTATCAAAAGGAAAAGGAAATGGTCAGGGAGTATATTCAAAGCTATGGACCAATGGGTTCCTCGACTCTGTTCACCAGGGTGTCCAGTTCAGCAGTGGAGAAAACCCCGTACTCTACCTGAATGATCATGCCTCCGTGACCCGTGCCGACCGACGGCATATGCTCGACCAACTGGAGGCATTGAACGAAGAAGGTCTCAGGGAATTCGGTGATCCAGAAATCAATGCTAAGATCCAGCAGTATGAGATGGCCTATCGCATGCAAACTGCAGTGCCTGAGGTCACCGACATAAGTAAGGAACCAGAATCTGTCATTAAGTTATACGGCCCCGAATGCCTCGTGCCAGGTACCTATGCCGCTAACTGCCTGCTTGCCCGGAAACTTTCTGAGAACGGGGTTCGTTTTGTTCAGCTTTATCATCAGGGATGGGATGGACATGGAAACCTGCCAGCAGAAATAAAGGGTCAGTGCGCTGATACCGACCAGCCTTCTGCAGCTCTCATAAAAGACCTTAAACAAAGAGGAATGCTCGATGAAACCCTGGTCATCTGGGGTGGAGAATTTGGACGCACCAATTATTGCCAGGGACCACTTACAAAAGATAACTATGGCCGCGATCATCACCCTCGCTGTTTTACCATCTGGATGGCTGGTGGAGGAATTAAACCCGGAGTGTATGGAGAAACAGATGATTTTGGATATAATATCACCAGCAATCCCGTACATGTGCATGATTTCCACGCCACCGTTTTACATCTTATGGGAATGGATCACGAACAACTGACTTTTAAACACCTTGGTCGCAGGTACAGGCTTACAGATGTGGCCGGTAAAATTGTAAACGACATTATTAAAGCCTGATGCGATACTGGAAAAATATAATTTACAATATCGTTTTTGCAGGCAACTGTTTGTTGTTCTTTCTGCTATTGGTGGAAGATCGCCTGGTTATGCCATTGTGGTTGCAGGTTGTGGGCAGAATGCATCCCCTTGTTCTCCATTTTCCGGTTGTTTTGCTGCTAATGGTAGTTGTTTGGGAGATCGCTTACAGAAAACGTTTCCAGCTTTCCGAAACAGAGGATGAAACAGGCAGTACCTTATTATTGCTTGCAGCTGCCTTTACAAATCTTGCTGCATTGATGGGACTAATGCTGTCACTGGAACCCGGTTATGAGGGCGATGCAATTCTCTGGCATAAATGGGGTGGATTCTTTCTCTCCATTCTTTCCCTGCTTTGGTATGCTGTAAAACATCCTGTCCGCCGATCGCGCAGCTTATTTGTAGTAATGTGTTCCCTTACTATCGGAGCTTTGATCCTCACTGCCCATCAGGGTGCTACAATTACCCACGGCGAAGATTTCCTCCTGGCGCCCATCAGTACAAAAGAAGAAGAGATCACCGTTTCTCTTCAGGAGGCAATGGTATATGATCATGTTATAGAACCCATCCTTGAAAAGAAATGTATTAGCTGCCACAACACCTCCAAAGCAAAAGGTGAATTGATAATGGAAACCAGGTCTGCCCTTTTCAGGGGCGGGAAGAATGGTATTCTCTGGGATACAACTGCAAAAAAATTCGGTTTGATGATGCAGCGCCTCCATTTACCCCTCGAAGAAAAAAAACATATGCCTCCCAAGGGCAAGCCCCAGTTAACGCCGGAAGAATTGAGTATTCTGTATCATTGGATAAAAGCCGGTGCAGATACAACCGGCAGATTGATTGCGTTGCATCCATCCGATAGTTTATACATACTGGCATCCTCATCATTCTCTGAAGGAGGTGATGAACTATTTACCTTTGAGCCCGCTTCCCCCGATTTGATCAATGACCTCAATGATCATTACCGCGTTATTAGTCCCATCGCCAAAGGATCACCTGCTCTGCAAATAGATTTCTATACTTCGGCAAATTATCAGCCTGACCAACTGGAGGAATTAAAACAGATCCAGGACAAAGTCGTTTCTCTCAACCTGAGTAAAATGCCCGTCACCGACCCAGACCTTCAATTTATTGCATCCTTCAATTCGTTACGTAACCTGAATATTTCATTTACAGGGGTAACGGATAGCGGTATGGCAGCGCTTAATGGACTAACCTCCCTGCGCCATCTTTCTCTTGCCGGCACTAAAGTTTCCGGTGAAGGAATCAGGAAATTATCGGGATTAAGCTCGTTGCAGAAAATCTATACCTGGGGAACGAAACTTAGCCCTGATGATCTGATCGCCCTCCGGAAACAAATGCCGGGAGTGAAATTCGAAACAGGTTTTGAAGGGGATACTATCCTCATGCCGCTGAATCCTCCCATTATAGAAAACCAGGAATCAATTATTGTAGATGCAGTTCCGCTAAAACTGAAACATTTTATGAAAGGGGCCGAGATCCGGTATACGCTTGATGGCTCGGAACCCGATAGTATTCTGTCACCAGTTTATAAGCCTGGCATCTTATTACAGAATACTCTTGTGGTTAAGACCCGTGCCTACAAAAAGGGCTGGGCTACAAGCGCCACCAACCTCAGATATTTTTACCATTCCAGGATTACCCCTGATGCCACAGTACTTATTAACCGGCCAGATAGTTTATATAGGGGCAATGGGGTGAAAACACTTTTTGACGAAGTGAAAGGTGATATGAATTTCCGTTCGGGCAAATGGCTGGGCTTCAAATCAAAACCCCTTGAACTTCGGTTAAGTTTTAAAAATCCAACCCTTGTCAGTTCCTTCACGGTGAGCACACTGGTTGATACCCGCAGTTATATCATGCCACCTGCTTCAGTAGAACTCTGGGGCGGAAATAAGGAAAATGACCTTAAAAGACTGGGTATTATAAAACCTCCTCAACCCCAAACCGATTCTGCAGCAGGTAATGTGGGATACATTTTTCGTTTTGAACCAATGTTGCTGAAATATATGAAACTGATTGCAAGGCCTGTTCCCCGATTACCCTCCTGGCATAAAGGAAAGGGGGAAAGAAGCTGGGTATTTGCTGATGAGATCTTTATTGAATAAGCTCCTGAAACAAAAAAACCGGGAGAAATTCTCCCGGTTCGGTGGTTGGTAAGCATAATGCAGTAAGATCTGGTCAATCAGATGGTCACAAAACCTCTGTACCATAGACTACCTCTGTAATTATAATGCTGCTTAGCGACAAACTTTTTTTATTGCACCAGTTGGCTGCAGCCACGGATATCTGAATTATCCATCCGCCCCAGCACTTCAAATCCCCCATTTGGATGGATTCTGCCCCTGTCGTCGGTGGCAAGAAAACTGCAGGAATCAATATTGGCCAGGTCAATAATATTAATGACCCCGCTTATTTTATCTCCGAAACCTGATAGAAGCTGGAGGGGGTCATCCTCCTCCCTTAAAAGGATCTTCATCCAGGGGGGACAAAAAAACAGCCCGTCATCCCCTGCATATGCCTGCGACAGGAGTTCCGTCATCCCATATTCACTATGGATCGGGCAACCCGGAAATCCGGACTGAATCTGTTCATGTAGCTCCTGACGGGTCAATTCCTTCCTTCTGCCCTTCATCCCCCCCGTCTCCATGATGGTGGTATGCCTGAGATCCATAGGATATTCTGCAGCAAAGTCAAGCAAAGCAAAACTTACCCCGAATAAGAGGGTTTTTTGGGATGCCCTTTCCATTTGGTCAAGAGTTGAATGCAATGAACCATGATCATAAAGATAAAATCCTGATGACTTGTGACCAGAGAGTTTGATCAGGTGGTCTACCATATACACCAGGCTTGAATGCTGCCTTTCCAGGTAGGAGGGAAGCAAACCAAGGATACACCAGTCTGTCACTTCACCATAAAATTGCCTGAAACAGCGGTTAAAACTTTCTTCATAAAGCTCCAATCCCTTTATATAATGCCGGCTGTTTACAGATCCGGTGGTACCGCTGCTTTCAAACCAGGTGACCGGCTTAAAATTACCAGTCCTGATTTCATGCGTTTTAAAAAAACTGATTGGCAGAAAGGGGATATCCGCAATGCTTTGAACCTTCCCGGGATATCGCCCCAACTGATCACAGAACAACCTGTAAAGCGGGTTGTTATGGTATTGATACTGGAATACCTCTAATGCAAGCGATTCAATACCAATCGACTCTACGTTGAAAATTTTATGAATCAATTCGCTTCGCATGTTAGGTTAATCAGCTTGTTGTTGATAAATTCGTTCACAAGATAGCTCGTATATGATAAGGAAACTGGCACCTATAGTCGCGATCCTGGTAACGCTGATCGCCTGCAGCAAAGATAAATTCCAAACAGAACCATCCCTGGAAGTTAAAAGCCATTCAGAGGTGGTTGCAGTACAGAGCAGCTTTACTGTAAGCCTTGAGTTTACAGATAAAGAAGGTGACCTTTCCGGTGCCGGTGATTCTACTTTATGGTATAAAGCTGAACTGCTAAATACCAGGAGGCTCTCCCAGGGCGTTCCCCGTGAATATTTCGACGGCTATGCACCCCTCCCTGAGTTCCCCGATAAAAGCTCGGGAGAGATACAGTTCAGGCTTGAATACCGTGATTTCTACAAAGAAATTGATGAACGCAGGGAAGGCTTTGATAAAAACGATACCATCCGCATTCGTTTCGCAGTTAAGGACAGGGCCGGAAACCTCAGCGATACTGCAATTACGGGTAATATAGTACTGCTGGGACAGTAGATTTGCAGCATGAAAAAGCTGGTAGATTTCCTGCTTTTCGGAGCTATATTCATTGCTGTTTGCGCAGTTGCACTCTGTATGGAAACCAACTGGCTACTCGGCATCCCCCTCAACCATTGGTCTTTTTACCTCCTGGTTTTCGGAGCTACACTTGTTCAATACAATCTTCATTATTTTTTCAAGCAACCAACAGGTTTCACCTCCGCCCGTGATGAGTGGAGCATCAGGAACAGGACCACCCAGAAAGCATTATTGGTTACCGGAGCCATATGCATCGTAACCAGCTTATGGTGGTTGCAAACCCGGCATTTTGGCGTATTGATTGTTCTGGCGCTCATTGCATCTCTGTATTCTCTTCCCTTATTACCATTTGGAAAAAGAAGACTTAAAGAGTATGGCTACCTCAAAATATTTCTCCTTACGCTGGAGTGGACCTTAGTAACTGTATGGTTTCCGGTTGACCAGTTGGCACAGGATCCTACCAGTTACTGGCTGGTATTCAGCCGACGATTTATTTTTATGTTTATCCTCTGTTTACTTTTTGATATCCGTGATATGAATTCCGACCGGGCTGCTAATATTAAAACATTGCCTGTTCAACTCGGACTTCGCCGGACCTACCTGCTCGCTAATATTTCCCTGCTGGCCTTTGTGCTGCTTTCAGCCTGGCAATTGATCCGACAGGGTGAATTTGTGTTTTTTCATGCTATGCTGCTATCGGCAGCCTGTACATGGGTTATGATTACACAAACCAAAAAATTAAACAACGACTATGTTTATTTGGCGGGTGTGGATGGAATGATGCTATTACAGGCAATACTTGTGGGAATCGGAACCATCTAGTCTTTATCTTTGGTCGCAAAATAGTTAGGATATGGCCAAAAGCAAAGCAGTTAAAAAATCTCCCAGCATACTAACCGAATCTTCACACCAATTTTTACGTGAGTACCTCAATACGCCTTCACCAGTTGGATTTGAAACGGGTGGGCAGAAGGTTTGGCTCAATTACATCAAACCATTTGTTGATACACATTTCGTGGATCCATATGGAACTGTTGTAGGCGTAATTAATCCGGATGCTCCTTTCAAAGTTGTGATCGAAGCACATGCCGATGAAATCAGCTGGTTCGTCAATTATATAACCCCTGAAGGTTTGCTTTACCTGAAGCGAAATGGGGGAGTAGATCACCAGATTGCCCCATCTCAACGGGTTTTTATTCATGGTAAAAAGGGTGCTGTTAAAGCTGTGTTTGGATGGCCCGCTATTCATACCCGCCTTTCTAACAGTGACCAGAAAGAACCTGTAGCTAAAGTGGATAATCTTTTCCTGGATTGTGGCGCAAGATCAAAAAAAGAAGTGGAAGATCTTGGCATACACGTGGGTGCTGTGGTTACCTACCAGGATGGATTTGATGAGCTGGCTAACGATTACTATATAGCAAGGGCTTTTGATAACCGCATTGGGGGATTCATGATTGCCGAAGTAGCAAGGTTGCTGAAAGAAAATAAAAAGAAACTGCCATTCGGATTATATGTTGTGAATGCCGTTCAGGAAGAGATCGGTTTGCGCGGAGCAGAAATGATAGCCCGCAGAATAAAACCGGATATCGCAATCATCACTGATGTAACCCATGATACATCAACGCCTATGATCAGTAAGATCATCGAAGGTGATGTGGTTTGCGGGAAAGGCCCTTCTCCAACTTATGGTCCGGCCGTACATAATAAACTGCTTGCACTCGTACAGGATGTTGCAGAAAAAGCGGCTATCCCCCTGCAGATGCGTACGGTGAGCAGGAGTACAGGAACAGATACCGATTCATTTGCCTATGCCAATGACGGTTGCCCCTCTGTTCTTATTTCCATTCCCTTACGTTATATGCATACCACCGTTGAAATGTTGCATAAGAATGATATTGAACAGACCATCAGGCTTATGTATGAAACTTTATTGACCCTTAGTCCCAAGACCAATCTCCAATATCTATAAATCAGAAACCGATGATCAGAACTGACTGGACCAAAGAAGAAATCACCAGCATCTATAATACACCTTTGCTGGAACTTATTTATAAGGCGGCTACCCTTCACCGTGAATACCAGGATACCGCGGAAGTACAGGTATGCACTCTCTTATCTATTAAAACCGGCGGTTGTTCTGAGGATTGTTCCTACTGTCCGCAGGCTGCCCGCTACAATACCGGCGTTGATGTTCAGGCCCTCATGAAAACGGAAGACGTATTGGATTATGCCCGGAAAGCCAGTGAAGCAGGTTCAACACGTTTTTGTATGGGAGCGGCATGGAGAGAGGTGCGCGATAACCGTGATTTCGACAGGGTGATCGAAATGGTTAAAGGCGTAAACCAACTGGGCATGGAAGTTTGTTGCACCATGGGTATGTTAACCGAAGAGCAGGCAAAAAAATTACATGATGCGGGACTTTATGCATACAACCATAACCTGGATACGTCCGAAGAACATTATAGTGATATCATCACAACACGCACTTATGATGATCGCCTTCGCACGCTGAGTAATGTTCGCAAAGCAGGCATCAGTGTATGCAGTGGCGGAATAATTGGTCTGGGCGAAACACATGAAGACCGTATCGGAATGCTGCATACCCTTAGCACACTGCCTTCACATCCCGAATCGGTTCCTATCAATGCATTGGTTCCTGTAGCCGGTACACCTTTACAGCATAATAAGAAAGTAGATATATGGGATATGGTTCGCATGATTGCAACTGCCCGTATCCTTATGCCCGCAACCATGGTCAGACTAAGCGCAGGACGCAATGAGATGAGCATTGCCGAGCAGGCACTTTGCTTTATGGCAGGAGCCAATTCTATTTTCGCAGGTGATAAATTACTCACTACGCCAAACCCATCTTTCGATGATGACAATTTGATGTTCCAATTGCTGGGACTAACAGCCAGGGAGGCATTTAAGGAAGAGATCGGCTGTTAGAGGCGAAGTTCAGTGCAACACAAAAAACATTCCAGGCCTGCTGGTTGCTGATATTGCTTCTGGCGTATCGAATGGCAATACGAGGTAATAATACTCCTATGCCCATGGAGAAACCTGTGAGTCCATTTGATCTATTCGCAATCCGCAGCTCCTGGCGTCGTAAATGGTTATAGGCGGCGGTGAGTTCTATTTTGTCCGCAATAAAAAATTGAGTGGCGAATATAAAATGCTGGAATACCTGGTCAACAGTTCCATTACTGTCGGCCTTGAATAAAATAAGGCGGTGCAACTCACGTGCCGTTAGTGAAAACTGCAGGGGCGCTTTGGCAAGTCGCCTGGTAAATCCCAATTGCAGGTCAAAAGGAAGATTATCCTTGCCTTCACCGGTATAGGATCGTAATTGAATACCCATATTTTTCATAACCAGTCCAAACTGTAACTGGCGGCTGCTATCAAAATAATTCACACCTATATCCATTGCTATAGCAGAAGAGCGATACTGTCCATAATTAGATCCTATATACTTGATACCGGCCCCATAAAACCATCGGCTGGCATATTGCCTGGAACCATAAACTGTTGCAACAAAATCCCTGGCCCTGAAACTTCCCGTTTCATTGCCTCCTGCATCAGTGGATACAAGATCACCATAACTAAAGTACTGAATACCCCCACCAATATTTGTGGCCAGTTTTTCCTGATGAAAACCACCTGTCAGAACAAGGTTACGTATGCCGGGGCCAATACTGGAGAAATTGGCCGAAAGTTGCTGGTGCATCCCTGTTCTCAGCAAAGCCGGGTTCTGCAAACCAGTGGAAATTTCATTACTGATCACACTAACCTGCTCTCCGCCAAGGGCCGTGTTTAATGCACCCGCCGGAATGCGGAGAAAATTATAAACAGCATCACCCCCGGCCGACTGGGCCTGCAGATATATGGAAATAATCAGAAGGGTTATTATTAGCCCTGGCCTCATAAGGTTCGCCGTTTGAAGCGGAAAAGTAAAGAAAAATCCCCCATTGAGATGGGGGATCTATTAACCCTTAAAACAACCAACATGAAAAAATTCAATTCATATTTTATTACAAAATAATTGTTGGTTTGTTTAAAATATTTAATGTTAAAACCTAACATTTTTATGGAACCAGTGCAAGTTCCAGAACCTGCTGCATGGTCTTTACATAATGGAACTTTATTCCCTTGATGAAACTGGCATCTATCTCCTCAACATCTTTTTCATTTTGCCAGCAGAGAACGATTTCCTTCAACCCGGCTCTTTTCGCCGCCAGCACTTTTTCTTTTATTCCACCCACTGGCAGAACCTGCCCGCGAAGGGTAATTTCACCGGTCATGGCAAGATATGGTTTTACCTTACGCCCGGTAAATGCTGAGGCGAGGGCCGACAGCATGGTTACACCGGCACTTGGACCATCCTTTGGAACAGCACCTTCAGGTACATGGATATGTATATTCTTTTTCTGGAACATTTCCGGATCAATGCCCATCTTACGGGCATTTGCCTGCAGATAGGTGAGGGCGGTACTGGCACTTTCCTTCATCACATTGCCAAGGTTTCCTGTAAGCCTTAATTCACCCTTGCCATCCGATAAGGTGGTCTCAATAAATAGTATATCCCCGCCAACATAGGTCCAGGCCAAACCAACCGCAACCCCCGCCATATTCGCGGTTTTATAGATCTCATTGCTATACCTGCTCCTGCCAAGGATCTTCTCTACATCATGAATATTCAGAGCAGCTTTAACCTTTCCGTTTGTGGCATATTCCTTGGCCATGGCACGCATTATTGAAGCTAACTGGCGGTCAAGTTCCCTTACCCCACTTTCCCTTGTATAATCTTCAATGATCTTCTCCAGCACTTTATCAGATATCCGGAAGTTGATCTTTGAGAGGCCGTGTGCTTCCTTTTGTTTTGGAACCAGGTGTCTGCGGGCTATTTCTACTTTCTCCTCAACCGCATAACCGCTAAGGTCAATGATCTCCAGGCGGTCGCGAAGGGCTGGCTGTATATTGCCAACATTATTTGCGGTGGCTATGAACAATACCTTGCTGAGGTCATACTCCAGCTCAAGGTAATTGTCGTAAAAGCTGTTATTCTGTTCAGGATCCAGCACCTCCAGTAAAGCAGAGGAGGGATCTCCACGCTGGTCGGCACCCACTTTATCGATCTCATCCAGTATCATAACAGGATTGGACGTTTTGGTCTTCCGGATCTGCTGCAATATTCTACCCGGCATTGCGCCGATATAAGTTTTACGGTGGCCCCTGATCTCACTTTCATCGTGTAACCCTCCCAAACTCAGACGCACATATTTTCGGCCAATGGCACTGGCAATACTGCGACCCAATGAAGTCTTGCCTATACCCGGAGGTCCCACAAAGCAAAGAATCGGACTTTTCATGTCGCCCTTAAGTTTCAGGACAGCTATATATTCAAGAATTCTTTCCTTGATCTTATCCATTCCATAATGGTCATGATCCAGAACTTCCTTTGCATGAACCAGGTCATACGAGTCTTCCGTGTAATCGCCCCAGGGAAGGTCAAGCATTAGATCCAAATGGTTGTAAACAACAGAATAATCTGGCGTAGAAGGGTGCATCCGCTCCAGTTTCTCTATTCCTTTCTGGAACATATCCTTTGCTGCAGCACTCCATTTTTTCTGCTCTGCTTTTTTCTTCATCTCCTTTATCTCCAGTTCATTGGTATCACCTCCTAATTCTTCCTTGATACTCTTCATCTGCTGCTGAAGAAAATACTCCCGCTGCTGTTTATCCAGCTCTGTTTTTGTTTTGTTGGTCAGTTTGTTTTTTAACTCTGCAAACTGGAGCTCACGTTGTAAAAGTTTCATCAGCAGTTCTGCTCTCTCACGGATATCATTGGTCTGGAGGATGAGTTGCTTTTCTCCCAGCTCTGTATTGAGATTACTGCTAACGAAATGTATCAGGAAGGAGGGATGCTCAATATTCTTCAAAATGATACCCGCCTCTGATGGCATGTTAGGAGACAGTTGTATGATCTGTGTTGCCAGATCTTTTATATTTGAAATATAGGCAGCAAAATCCTCATCTTCCGGTGGTGCCGGCTCTTCCAGTAATTCAACTCTTGCGCGGAAAAAAGGATCATTGGAAGTGAACTCCCTTAGCTGAAACCTTCTCTTACCCTGGATGATAACAGTAGTGCCACCATCAGGCATTTTGATAAGCTTAACAATTTTTGCAACGGTACCGGTTGATTCAAGATCTACAGTTGTAGGATCTTCAATATTACTGTCTTTCTGTGCCAGCACACCTACCAGTTTATCAGCTTTGTATGCTTCATTAACAGCCTTTATACTTTTATCGCGGCCAACCGTAATTGGTAAAACAACACCTGGGAACAGAACAGTGTTGCGCAGAGGTAATATGGGCAGATCCTCCGGTACTACAAGATCCTGGCTATCGTCTGTATCGTGTTCATTCAGGGGAATGATGGGAATAAAATCCATTTCGTCTTCCGGCTTCAAATAAAATGTCGATTGGTACATAATCGTCTGTTGATATGACAAAATAACACTTCCGGTTGCGTATTTGCAATGGCGTAAGTGGAAGGCTATATAGTCAAGTATGGTGCCATGGCAGTAAAATGACCAGAATTGGCGGGAAAGGGCAGGTTCAATCCTTATATTTGCGCCTGCCTTTAGGCGGCTAAATCTTTAAATGACAGCTATGATGAACAGACTGGATGAGACGGTCCAATATATACGCTCCCGTTATGACCACGCACCCGTGGTAGGAATTGTGCTGGGAAGCGGGCTGGGAAACCTGGTGGCAGAAATGAAAGTAGAAGCAGAGATTCCCTACAAAGACCTGCCTCATTTTCCTGTATCTACCGTTGAAGGTCACAGGGGCCGGCTACTTTTTGGTGAACTCTCAGGTAAAAAAGTTGTGGCCATGGCCGGCAGGTTTCATTTTTATGAAGGCTACTCCGCCAGTGATGTTGCTTACCCCATCCGGGTAATGAAATTATTAGGTGTCAGTACACTACTCATCAGTAATGCCGCCGGTGGTATGAATGGTGATTTCAAAGTGGGCGACCTCATGATTATTCGTGACCAGATCAGCCTCTTCACCGTAAATCCGCTTATTGGTAAAAATGAAGACGCACTTGGTCCGCGTTTTCCCGACATGAGCGAACCCTACAATAAAGACCTGATCAAAAAAGCAAGATCCATTGCAAAAGAGCTAAAGATACCTGTGCATAAAGGTGTTTATGCTGGCGTAACCGGACCTACTTTTGAAACAAGGGCTGAATACAAAATGTTACAGGTGCTGGGAGCCGATGCGGTTGGAATGAGTACTGTACAGGAAGTGATCGTTGCCAGGCATATGGGTGTTAACGTATTCGCCATCAGCGTGATCACAGACCTTGGTATCAGGGAAGAAGAAAACATCATCACACACCAGGAAGTACTTGAAGCCGCCGCTGCCGCTGAGCCAAAACTGACAGCCATCTTTAAAGAACTGGTGAAAGCACTCTGATCTTGAAAAATAGCGTTTATATATACCTGTTGCTGCTGCTGTTCCTGTCCCTTGAGCTGACTGCACAAAACCCTATGCGCCGGATTCCGGGAATGAGCGGTATTGGCAGGGGGGGCTCACAAGGGCAGGACAGTCTGAAAAGGCGCGACAGTTCTGAAGACTCCATCACTATCCGGTTCCGTTACCTCGATACTTCCAGACTTAATATGCTGGATTCCTCTATAACGGACTTCCGTAAACGATTCCCCATCCCCGTCGATTATGCCTTCCTGGGTAACCTGGGCCAGGCCGCAAGGCCATATGGATTTGCCCCAAGAATGGAAAGCGGCTGGGACCATGGCTTTCATGCCTTCGACATATATAAATACAAGCCAGAAAATGTTCGCTTCTTCCAAACCACCAGGCCATATTCAGAACTGGGTTATCTCTTAGGAAGTAACGCTGAACAATCAATACACCTCCTTCACACCCAAAACATTCAGCCCAACTGGAATTTTGCTTTACAGTATGGACTAATTAATGCACCCGGACTTTTCAAAAACCAGAATACCAATCATAACCGATACCTCTTCAATACCGATTATCATTCCAATAACCGGCGCTATAACCTTTATTTTATGGTGCTGAGTAATTCAATGCAGGCTAATGAAAACGGGGGGATCAAGAACAATGAGAACTATCTTGACAATGTGACAACATATGAACAGCGTGTGACCATTCCTGTTAACCTCGGCGATTATGTGCAGGCGGGCCAAAGTTTCCTCAACAGCAGTCTGAACACCGGTAATAAGCAACGCAGTACCAGTATGATGCTGCGTCAGCAATATGACCTTGGAAAACGTGATTCCATTGTAACCGATTCAAATGTTGTTCAGTTGTTCTACCCTAAGTTCAGGATGGAGTATAATCTTAATTATAGCACCTATAAATTCAGGTATTATGATTCCAATCCCGATACTCCTTTCTACACCACACGCTATGATTTCCTGGTGACACCTGCTTCTGATTTTTCCATAGAGGAGAGATGGTCTGAAGTGATCAATGATTTTTCGCTCTACAGTTTCCCGGATTCAAAGAATCCACAGCAATTTTTAAAGGCAGGTTTATCTGTACAAAACCTGACAGGGCAGTTTGATGATGGTAAACGACGTTTTTATAACTTGTTCGGGCATGGCGAATACAGGAATAAAACGAGGAATAAGAAATGGGATATCGAAGCATATGGTAAGCTATATTTTGCCGGACTGAATAATGGAGATTTTAATGCAAGTGGAAGCCTGAAGAGGTATATCAGTAAAAACATTGGCTATGCACAATTGGGATTGCAGAATGTAAACCGGACTCCATCCTATATCTATGAAACGGCCAGTAGTTTCAGTTTTGGGAACCAGCCTGGTTTCAACAAAGAAAACACTACCAGGGTATTTGGATCGCTGGAAAATGATCTTAAGCGTTGGCGCGTTGGAGGAAGCTATTACCTGGTGAGTAACTATACATTCTTCCGCGACTTCTATAAAGCCGATCAGGCATCCGGTCTTTTCAATGTAGTTCAGGTTGATGCCGAAAAAACCTTCCGGCTGAGCAAAACACTGCACTGGTTGGCAAGGGTACAATTGAACCAGAGAATAGGAGATGGCCCCGTTAACCTGCCACTATTATTTACATTCCACCAGTTTGGTTTTACCAGCAGTCTTGGTTTCAAAAACCTGTTATTGTCAACGGGTATAGAAGCCCGTTACCATACTGCCTATAAAGCCGCTGGATACTCACCTTTGCAAAGCCAGTTCTTTTACCAGGATGAAGAAGAGATCAGGCTCGAACTTCCCGATGTGGCAGCCTATCTGAATTTCAGGATCCGTGGATTTGCCGCTTATTTGAGGGCGGAAAATCTCAACACGGCAAGGATTATTGATGGCAGTTTTGGATTCACCAATCATAATCTCGCTGCTCCAAATTATCCATATCCAGGTCTGCAGATCAGGCTCGGTATATTCTGGAGTTTTGTCAACTAAGCGAATTAACCAGCTTTTTAACAGCCAATACTTTGATATCCCGAATTTGCTATTAATTTTGCACCAGTGAAGAAAATTCTCGCCATATCAATTGGGATACTTTACCTGGCTGTTTCCAGCGGACTACTGCTGGAAGTACATCATTGCATGGGTCGTATTGCCGATGCGGGCTTCACATTCATTACTTCCAACGAACAAGACGCTTGTGGTAATTGCGGGATGGATGTAACAGATGGTAAGAACCATTGCTGTAAGGATGAGTATAAACTTTTAAAGATCAGTGCCGACCAGAAAGCATCCTCCTTACAATTTACTGTGGATGCGCCTGTGGTCAGTTTTGCACCTTTATTAGTGCCAGAAGAATATATTCCTGTTCCCCGGGAAACGGCTTCGAAACCCTATATGGCTAATCCGCCACCTGGCGCCTTACCAACATCAATCCAAAGTCTTCTTTGCGTTTTCAGGATTTGATAATGATAGCACGCCTCTCCGGCATGTTGAACCTGTTTTTATTTATCATTATCAAAAATTAAAGTCATGAAAACGCTTTCATTATTCACCACTATATTATTTGTTCTTTTTTCTTCCGTTTCCTTTGGCCAGTCAAAATCTTCCAACAGCGAGAATATAAAAGTTTGGGGCAATTGCGGTATGTGTAAGAAAACAATTGAAACAGCCGCAAAATCTGCCGGCGCATCCAAGGCCAGCTGGAATGACGAAACCCAGATTCTCGCTGTAAGCTATAAAGGAAAGAAGACCAGTTCTGATAAGATCCAGCAGGCCATTGCAGCAGCCGGATATGATACAGAAAAGTTTAGCGCCGATGATAAAGTCTATGATAACCTTCATGGATGCTGCAAGTATGACCGTAAGGAAACATCTTCAGTAACCCCTGCAAAGCAATCCTGTTGCACTGATTCAGCCTGTACCAACTGCAATCATGATGACTGCGGAAAAGACAAACAGGCATGTAAGGAGAAGGGTTGTTGCAAATCATAATCACAAAATCAGAAAAAATGAAAAAGATCATATTACTGGCAGCAATAGTGCTGTCGGCCATAGCAGCTAATGCGCAATTCTCTAAGGCTAATCTACAGGCAAGTGGACTAACCTGTGCTTTGTGTACAAAAGCAATTAATAAGTCATTGGAAAAACTACCATTTGTAGAATCCATCACTGTGGATATCAAATCTTCCAATTTTGAAATCCTTTTTAAAAAGGACCAGCCGGTTGATATTGATGCCCTTCGCAAAGGTGTTGAAGATGCGGGATTTTCAGTTGCACTGCTAAAACTGAAAGGTGAATTCAACAATGTTGAATTAAAAAAGGATTCTCACCATATCATTAATGGTGTTACTTACCACTTCCTCGCAGCAGGAAAAGGAAATCTTTCAGGCGAGCAGGAGATAACCATCGTAGATAAAAATTTTCTGCCAGCGAAAGCATTCAAAAAATATAGTTCATCAACTAAAATGAGCTGTGTTCAAACGGGTAAAGCGGGCGACTGCTGTACTGCTGAGGGTATTGATGCCGGTACCCGAATTTATCATGTGAT
Organism: Flavihumibacter sp. ZG627; assembly: GCF_000814325.1. Lineage (GTDB taxonomy): Bacteria > Bacteroidota > Bacteroidia > Chitinophagales > Chitinophagaceae > Flavihumibacter. The sequence goes on from NZ_JPHF01000002.1 coordinate 164,976, forward strand.
CATCTAAAATAAGTTCCGTTCCGGTAATATCAATTGCCGGAACGGCATTCGTATTATGAGAAATATTTTATTAATTATTATAGCCTTTTTGGTGTACTCTTCAGTGAATGCACAACCGAAAATAGGCACTATGGCTCCTGAAATTTCCATCCCTGACACAACCGGCCAAACCCGCAGTTTATCTTCCTTGCAGGGCAGGGTTGTATTAGTTGATTTCTGGGCAAGTTGGTGTGCACCCTGTCGCAAGAGCAATCGCTCAATCGGATCCATCTACAATAAATATCACCAGAAAGGTTTTGAGATTCTCGGGATCAGTCTAGATACCGATATTAAAGCCTGGCAAAAAGCCATACGCGCCGACCGTATAAATTGGCTGCAGGTTCAGGAACCCGGTGGCTGGGATGCTCCCACCGCATTGGCATGGGGTATTGAACAATTGCCCGCTGCCTGGTTATTGGATAAGCAGGGGAGGGTCATTTCCATTGATCCCACCCATGAGGAACTAGAAAAATATTTGCAGCAAGCTTTAAAATAATGGCATGAATAAGGTTCTATTGTTATTCGGATGGATGCTGATTTTTACTGCATCCCTCCGTTCACAGGAATTATATGTTTTTTCTGACCCGGCGTCAAATGTTCCGGCACGCTCACTCAGTGCAAAGCTGACTGCCCGCTTAGCCGACAATGAAGAATCAGGCAAACTGGCGCAGCGTTATATGCCCGAGTTAATGGCAGGCATCAGTAAAAACATTATGCTTAGGGCAAGCACAACATTCTCTGATTTCTATTCGGATAATCTGAAATGGGAATCGGCAAAGGCTTACCTGAAATGGAGGTTTTATTCTAAAGACGGCATCCATAATCATTTCCGTATGGCAGCATTTGCTGATGGGTCCTATTCCCGCAATAACATGGTTTATGAAGAAATGAATCTTGATGGTGATAATAGTGGTGTTCAGGCCGGCCTTATTGCTACCCAGCTCGTTAACAAACTTGCAGTTTCCGGTACAGCATCATTAATGGTGCTTACAGATAAGGAGCCGGCTCTTCATCATGGGCGCGAATATGAAAGATCTGCGCTGAATTATAGTCTCTCAGCAGGTTACCTGCTCTTTCCCCGCGAATATGAGAGCTACGACCAGGTTAACTTAAACCTATACCTTGAATTCTTGGGAATGAAGGGCTTAGAAGCTGGAATGTACTATACTGACATTGCTCCTTCTGTACAGCTGATCTTCAACAGTGCCACAAAACTTAACCTGGGTGCACGCTTTCAGGCATCTGGAAATATGAGCAGGATCGCACGCAATAACTACTTCCTCAGTCTTGAGACCACCTTCCTTAATGTTTTCAGGTGATGGAGCCAGTAGAATAATTCGAAGGATTCAGCGTTATAGGCCTAGCCAAATTGTCCATTTTATGAAAAACCTATGGTTGATAGGCATAGCGCTGTTCAACACAGTAGCCCTGCAAGCCCAGAGTACAGATCTCGACCGGTTTAGTTTTACCGTTTCATACCGCGACCTTCCGCGCCTCCCGATCGATTCTTCTTATCATACCTATGATTTTAAACTCGAAACGGGACCGCTGATGAAACTCGGGCTTCAACAGGAAAGGCCGGAAGAAAGCCTGGTCATCGAAGGCTGGAGACAGTTAGAAAATGATGGCCATATTACTGTGGAGTTGAAAATGGAAGACCTGATCATTCTTAAATCGGATATAGTTCAGTGTGAGGAAATCAAAAAGGATAAGAATGGAAATATTACCGGGAAGCGTTTGTGGTATGCCCCGGTGCTTACTTATAATTATGCAGCCCGAGTTTTGATCAAAGATCATCGCGGAAAGCAGTTGCAACAATACCAGTTAATGTCACGTGAAAGCCAGCACCAGTATAAAGGACTGGAAACCGGAATTCGTTCTGAAGCTGCCAATATTTTCCTGAATATTATGGTGCTGAGTACGCAACTAAGTCGTGATGTACTTATGGGTACCATCAACCGACTTTCCTATAACCTTACCGACCAGTATGGTTATGCCGAGCGCAGGGTATCAGACCAGGTTTGGATACTCGATAGCCGGAAACATCCTGAATATGATGATTTCAGGGCTAATTGGGCTACAATAAAGAATGCACTTTTCAGGCTTAACCCGAACGATCCCGTTGATGATGTTCGTAAGGAGGTAAAGCCTGCTATTGCCTATTTCGAAAAGATCCGGAAGCAGTATAGCGGTCGTGGTAAGAGCCATCGGAAATTGCGTTATGCTTCCCATTACCTGCTGGCAAAACTCTACTACTATCTCGACGATCCTGATATGGCCATTAAAGAAGCAACCGACCTGGTGCTGAATGATTATGACAGCAGGGACGGTCGTTCACTGGAGGCCGCTGCCGCAGCGCTCAAACAACAATTATTACAAAACAAACGCACCACCCGGCATTTCCCCCTTGATGTATATGCGCTGGAAGGTCCTCGCAGGGAAATCTTATATTCGGGACAGTAAATCTGTCTATGCAATATTTCGCCGGTGTTGATATCGGTACAACCCATACCAAACTACTTGTTTGTGATGAGCGCCTTCACCTGGTTTATCAATCCAAACGGGGATATACTAAAGGAGCCGGCGCCATATTGGATGCCCCGGAAATTCTTGATGCAGTAAAGCAATTGCTTTCTGAAGCAGGAGAATCGCTGTCATTATTTCAAAAGGAGCTTACTGTATGCTTTAGTTCGGCAATGCATAGCATCATGCTGGTTGACGATAATAACCATCCCATCACTCCTTTGTATACATGGGCGGATAATAGTGCTGCACCTATAATCCAGGATTTAAAGGCTAACGTGTTGGCGCAGGGTCTATTCGAAGAAACCGGCACACCCATTCATCCCATGTCGCCACTTTGTAAACTGGCATGGATCAATCATACCGATCCAACCCAACTTTCCCGAACCGGTAAATGCACCGGCATCAAGGAGTATATATGGTTTCACCTCACCGGTGAATGGGAAACTGATCATAGCATTGCTTCCGCAACCGGAATGTTTTCTACCCGGTCGCGTCAATGGTATGGTCCGGCTTTAACACTGGCTGGAATTCGCAAAGACCAGTTACCAGAACCCGTTCCGGTGGAATTTTGCCGGCAAGGTAATTCAGCAATACATGGCTTGCCCTTTACACATATCAAATGGGTGATTGGAGGGAGTGACGGAGGGATGGCACAACTTGGCAGCAATGCGCTTAAAAGGGGAGAAGCTGCCTTAACCATAGGAACCAGCGGTGCCATCAGGGTGGCGCATAGTGAACTCAGCAAAAACCATTCATCCCAACTATTTACCTACATTCTTGATGAGCAATTTTACATAACAGGTGCTGCTACAAATAATGGTGGTATTGTATTGCAATGGTGGGAAGAAAAGGTTATGAAGGGTGATCGCAATGCTGCGACCGTTATAAGTTCTTTCATTGAGATGGCCTCTGCAGTACCGCCGGGTGCTGATGGAATGATCTGTGTGCCATGGTTTGGTGGAGAAAGAGCTCCTGTTTGGGATGCGGGTGCAACAGGAATATTTTCGGGTATAAGTATAAATCATCGGCAGGAACATTTTAAAAGAGCTATCCTGGAAGGAATCGGATATTCTTTTCGCCTTTTGCTACATCACCTGGAAACTGCCACAGGTAATATCCATACCATCCATGCCAGTGGTGGTTTTACCGCCAATAAGTGGTGGGTACAACTTATGGCTGATATACTCGACAGAAAACTGGTTGTTCCTTCCAGAGAAGCAGATGCATCAGCCATGGGCGCTATTGCAACAGGAATGAGATCGCAAAAAATCATTGTAGATTATGATGCATTCTTTTCTCTTTTGAAGGGTGAAATGGAAGAGTTTATCCCCAATGCACAAACGAAATCTATATACAATTCCAATTACCAGCAATTTCTTCGCTTATGTCATTCCTGATAATAATTGCAGCTATCGCTGTTCTCCTTTTCCTGACAATAAAAAAGGTCAGCCCTTTTATTGCTCTTTTACTGGTGACCCTTATGGTTGGATTTTTATATGGGCTCCCATTCCCAAAACTGATGAAAGCTGTTCAGGATGGCGTGGGTTCAACGCTGGGTAGTATGGCCCTTATTCTCTGCCTGGGAGCCATGCAGGGACGCATACTTGAAAAGTCAGGTGCAGCAACTGTTATCAGCCAGTCATTGATGAAAACCTTCGGGAAAGACCATCTTCAATGGGCTGTTTTATTGATGGGCTTCCTGGTGGGTATTCCACTTTTTTACAATGCCGGTTTTGTGATCCTTGTTCCATTTGTTTTTACCATTGCTGCAAGTGCAGGAGTTCCGCTGCTTTATGTGGCCATGCCCATGGCGGCATCCTTATCTGTTACGCATGGTTTTCTTCCTCCTCATCCTGGTCCGGTTGCGCTGGCGGCCATATTCAAGGCTTCCATTGGTAAGACCATACTTTACGGAATGATGGTAGCATTGCCATTGGTCTGGATCGCAGGTGTATTGTTCGGAAAGAGATTCCGTCACCGCGGACCTATGGTTACTGAAGAGATTACTGCAACCACTGATACAGCTGGTCTGCCAACTGCCCGCGCCAGTATCTGGATCGCCCTCTTGCCGGTTTTATTAATTGCCATCCCCGCAGCACTCATAAATATTGTTCCTGCCGATAACCCTGTTTACCCTTTTTTAATGGCCATTGGAGAACCCGTTCTGGCCATGCTTATCGCTGCCTTACTTGCAGGTTATTGGCTCGGAATCCGAAAGGGTATGAATATGGCAACCCTGATGGGCCACTATGGCTCCGCAATAGAAAGCATTGCGGTCATTATGATGGTTATTGCGGCCGGAGGGGCTTTCAAGCAGGTGCTTACAGAAAGTGGCGTGGCAAATGAAGTTGCATCACTTGTGGCACGATATGAATTTCCTCCCCTGGTGGCAGGTTGGCTGGTTGCAGCAGCTATAAGAGTGATGATAGGATCTGCAACTGTATCAGCCCTTACTGCTGCCGGTATTGTTGCACCTATTGTTCAGGCCGGTGGGGTATCGCCCGAATGGATGGTTCTCTCTGTTGGAGCCGGGAGCCTTTTCTTTTCTCATGTAAACGATACAGGATTCTGGATGTTCAAGGAATACTTCAGACTTACGGTCAAAGAAACACTTTTGTCATGGACCATCATGGAAACGATCGTGTCAATTGGTGGGCTGCTGCTTGTGTTACTTTATGCAGCACTAATGTGAGATCAGTTGATCCAGTTCTTCCAGATAAGACATTCGTAGGATTTGTCAGGTCCTTTAATTTCGCGGAGTACTCCCTGGTAAACAGGATTCATAACTGCGCGTGGACTGAATTTTAGTTGTCCGTTTTTTTGCAGTTCTCCTTTTCCATAATGACCTAAGCCAAGGGCATGCCCCGTTTCATGAAGTGCAACCGATTCGATATCGTAATCGGTAGATGAAGAAGTGGTCCAGTTAAAATTGTTATTGTAATAGGTTTCCTGGAAAGCGATATCATTAGCACCATTTTTATCAATATCAGTCGGCATGCCATTCTCATCAAAGAATATCAATGTGAATGTTGCGGCCAGTATATATCCTGCCCCGCCTGATACGATCTGATCAAAAAATGCAGCATCTAAAAATCCGGCATGAACAATGTCTGCCATATAATTCTGGCTCCCACCAAAGCCGAGTAACGACGATATATAACCGACAGCGCCTGCAGGCTGCAATTTACGGAAGCTTAAACGGGAGCAATTTGTGCCAGCCCAACTGTTCATTGCCCTGTCAAAAGCTGCTGATTGCTGTTGGATATTGCTGCCTGAATTTGTGCTGTATCTATTAGCTACCATATAGCTTAATCCCTGCCCACTCTGCCTCCTTGGGTCCCTTGCTACGAACGCACTCGAGGGCCTCGTTTTTTTATCATTATACAAAATTGCTTTGCCCGCAGAACTTGCATTTCGTGCACCCAGGTATTCAACTTTATAAAGAACAGGACGATGTTTTTTTAAGGAAGAGTTTTTTGCAATTTGAGAAAGAGATGTCCCGGGAAGATCAATTTGATTAGTGTCGGAATGTTTAGAACATGAGGACATTAAGAGGTATGCGGATGCCCCGATTACGCATTTGGATAAAGGTCCCATAAAGAGGTTTTGAGGGTGAGATAGCTACCTAAATATAATTCATTTTTCCCTTCTCCTGATGTGGGCCATTATCCTTTTGGCATGTATCCTTGAATTTTCTATGAAGAGACTGTGCGTATCCATGCCTCCGCAGATTACACCGGCCAGATAGATTCCCTCAATATTCGTTTCATGTGTTTTCTCGTTGTAATACGGTTTTCTGACTGGGGCTTTTGAAAGTTTAATACCTGTTTTTTTCAGAAAGCTAAGGTTGGGTTCATACCCCGTCATAGCAATCACCCTGTCATTGGGAATAGTTATCATTCCATCGGGGGTTTGAATATCCATTTCATGTTCACGAATAGCAGCAACAGTGCTTTCAAAATAAGCTTTAATGGAACCTTCTTTAATTCTGTTTATGATATCGGGCCTCACCCAATACTTCACTCTTTTACCAATTTCCGGCTGTCTTACAACCATGGTTACAATTGCACCCTTACGCCATGTTTCAAGGGCAGCATCAACAGCAGAATTCTGGGCGCCAATGATGGCTACTTGTTGGAATGCGTAAAAATGAGGATCCTTATAATAATGGGTAACTTTCGGCAGGTCTTCACCTTCTACATTGAGACGGTATGGAATATCGTAAAAGCCTGTTGCTATAATTATATTGTTAGCAGTATAATTGGTCTTCGCGGTTCGAACCGTGAAATTGAGGACTTGTTTCTTTACAGCCAACACCTCTTCAAATAATTTCAGATTGATCTCATTACTTACTGTTACCCTTCGGTAATATTCCAGGGCCTCCGCACGCGTTGGCTTCGCGTTATTCGAAACAAAGGGGACATTACCGATTTCCAACCTTTCCGAGGTGGAAAAAAAGGTCATATTGGTAGGATAGTTATAGAGCGAGTTTACAAGGCAACCCTTTTCCAGAACTACATAACTAAGTCTGGATCTTTTTGCTTCCAGCGCACAAGCCAAACCAATGGGTCCTCCACCGATAATGATGACCTGGTAATGTTCAGCCTTGGGTTTGATCATACTAGTATCGGTAACAAACTGCATTAATATTCATACCAGCTCCAACGGATGCAAATAAAATAATATCTCCCTTCTGAAGGTGGTGATCAGGCAACTCATCTCGCTTTACCAGGTCATACAGGGTGGGGATAGTTGCCACCGAACTGTTTCCCAACCATTGTATGCTCATGGGCATAATTTTTTCAGGCGTTACGCGCTGACCATAGAGCTTATAGAAATTTTTAATGATCACCTCATCCATTTTTTCATTTGCCTGGTGAATGAAAATTTTCTTCAGATCAGCTATGGAAACTCCGGCTTTGTCAAGGCAACCCTTCATTGCTGCGGGTACCTGTGTAATCGCATATTCATATACTTTCCTTCCCTTCATCTTAATATAACGATGGTTCTCTACACATCCCGGAATATAGGATATGCCAAAATCAATAAAATCCATTTCCACCGTGCAGTCTGACTGTGCTGCCGAACCCAATATGCCGGTATCTCCGGCATCCTCTTTATATTCAAGTACAGTTGCACCGGCTCCATCGGCAAATATCATACTGTCTCTGTCATGTGTATCTATTACTCTCGAAAGGGTTTCCGATCCTATCACCAATGCCTTGCTGGCTGCACCCGCTTTAAAGAAAAGATCGGCCTGGATAACTCCCTGTAACCATCCCGGACAACCGAAAAGAATATCGTATGCAACACAGGCCGGATTTTTTATTCCCAGGTGGTGTTTCACTCTTGAAGCCAGTGATGGAACGGCATCAGACTGTATGCTTCCAGTCTGGATATCTCCGTAATTATGCGCAACGATGATATAGTCAAGTGTTTCAGGGTCTATTGCACTATCTGAAATAGCTATACGTGAAGCTTCCAATGCCATTGCGGATGCCGTAAGGTTTTCCTCGGCATATCTTCTTTCTTCGATACCGGTAATCTGGCGGAATTTCTCCGTAACTTCTGCAGGAGGAGTTTGAATCGGTTGACCATCCTCGGTATAGAAAACATGGTGTCCAAATGCGTCATTCTTGATGATCCGGTTGGGAATATATTTTCCGGTTCCCGTTATTATCGTTCTTTTCATTTCAAAATCAGGCACATAAGCATGCCGGCTTAAAGTTCGCAGATTTTTGGTTTCAACATAAAAATATTAAAAACAACTGTCCCGCAACATTTTCATATAGGTTGTTCCTTTCTCCCTTGCAAAGCGGATATTGTTGTCTGGTATCTCATCAGCATTACCACTGTAATGTTCCAAAGCTATTTCAATGCTTTCCTCCCGAAGCAGGTGAAGCATTGGATAAGGTGAGCGGTTGGTATAATTGGCTGCATCCGTTGCAGGCTCACCCGCAAAATGATATTTAGGATGAAAACTTGCCACCTGGTATATTCCTTCATAGCCCTTTTCTATAATAAGGTTTTCCGCGAGCTCCAAAAACTGCAGATAGTCCTGGAACTCCTCAAAAGCGTATGGAAGAATGATAAGAGTTGTTTCTGTATTGGGATCGGCATCCAAATGCAGGCACTCCTCATGGAATGATTGCAGTAAAAGGACCGGATCATGACTCTCCTGAACCATGAAGCGAACAGTTCCTCGCTTCATCTCCCGTTCAGCGAATGGACAAAAATTACATCCGATCACAACTTTGTAGATCCATGTTTTTGTTTGCTGAATGATCTCGTCTATTGTATAGTGATTGCTCATAATATGGAACTGTTGCAAAATTAGTACAGAATGAAAGAAGTTGATCCCCGTACGTTACTTTTGCTGGAATGAGTCATTTTACACGGCGTAGCAGGATTTTCATCACCTGTAATAAGAGATTGTCACCTTTCCTGAAAATGGAAGTGGAAGCCCTGGGATATACAGTTAAAGATGTACTGTCTACGGGTTTATTCATGGAAGGGACCTTGGCTGATTGTATCAGACTCAACCTCAACCTGCGAACGGCAAGCCAGGTGATGTATTCCCTCAAAAGATTCGCATGTTTTGATCCAGACGGACTGTATAGATCGGCCCGCGAAGTTGATTGGGAGAAAGTGATTCCTGCCGACGGATACTTTTCTGTTTCCAGTAATGTGTATCATGAAACGATCCGTACTGATATGTTCGCTAATGTCAGGATAAAGGATGCTATCGTTGATGTTTTGCGCGAAAAAACAGGGAAAAGACCGGATTCAGGTCCTCTGCTCGATAATACCGTCATCTATTTATTCTGGAAGAACGACCAGGCAGAACTTTTCATTGACAGCTCCGGTGAAACCCTTGCAAAGCATGGGTACAGGAAAATACCAGGTAAAGCTCCTATGCTGGAAGCACTGGCGGCTGCAAACCTCCTGGCAACCAACTGGAACAGGCAATCGCCAATGATAAATCCAATGTGCGGTTCTGGTACGCTGGCAATTGAAGCAGCTTTGCTTGCTACTTCGCGTATGCCCGGACTTCTCAGGAATAATTATGCATTTATGCATATTCACGGATATGATCATACGCTATATGAAAAGGAGATGGCTTTATTGAGGGCAAAGGTGAGAGAAGTACCCGGATTAAAAATTTATGCTTCGGATATCAGCGCCGATGCCATTAATGTATCTAAGATCAATGCTGGTATGGCCGGCGTTGAGAATTATATTGAATATTTTCAGGGCGATTTTGCGGAGGCACCTTTCCCTGAAGAAGGAGGTGGCATTGTAATAATTAATCCGGAATATGGTGAGCGTTTGGGGGAGGAGGCTGAACTGGAAGAAACCTATAAACGGATAGGGGATTTTATGAAAAAACGCTGTCGGGGCTATACTGGTTATGTTTTCACAGGTAATCTCGAACTCGCAAAAAAGATCGGATTAAAAGCAAGCCGTCGCATCGAATTTTTCAATGGCAAAATAGACTGCCGGCTGCTGGAATATGAATTGTATTCAGGAACAAAAAGAACAAGCGTATAAATTATATAAATATGGCAACTACAATTATTACAGTCAACAACAACGGATCATTACGCGTGGAAGGCGATTTTGAGATCCGCGATAAGGAAGGGAACATTTATGATCTTGGGGGAAGAGAATTAGTAAGTATATGTCGATGTGGTATGTCACAGAACAAACCCTTCTGTGATGGATCGCATAAAGGGCATTTTGAGCATGAGGCAAAAGCATTTGCGCTGCCACCAAAGAAAACAATCTGATGTAGAAAGGCTGCCAGTTTCATTGGCAGCCTTTTTTTGTTTTATTGTTTATTGACGCTAAGATCAGGTCTTAATACCCTCAATTCACTTCTGGAATTTTTAGTCCACTCATTCAGTTTATTTACTTCCCTGTACCAACTGCCGGTTCCATTTACTTTATCATACAGGTCAGTTAGTTTTTCATCGTAGTCGAGTTCTTCCCATTTCTCAAAATAGCGGACACTGGCATACATATTCAGGGGTCCGCTGGCTACGGGGCGGTATATATCCACATCAAACTTTGATCCCCCGGCAATTCGGGCATCTTTTAGTTTTTTGAGTATATCCCTGGTATCGCCCCAGCTTCCGTTTTGAAATTCGCGGTATGTAACCTGCAGAAATTTCAGCTTTCTATCCGTTTTTGCCATACTAAGGTCATTCACCCTTCGTAAGTGGCTTACTTCGGCTTTAACGGAAATAGCGTCCAGGGCCTGCTCATCTGCCATTCTCGCTGCCTCGCCTTTGGGACTTGTCATAGGCTGGTCCAGGTCTTTGTAAGATAAAGGTCCGGTAACCACGGCATAGGAACCTGTGTTAGGTCCGGTAATAATTTCATAGATCCGGAAGCTAAAACCGGGATAATGTGTTTTGAGGAAGGCGGGAAGCTTTTTTTCGAAATCGGCTCTTTTGTCAAGTTTTATCTGGATAATGTTTGTCCAGAATACGTTGTTGTTGTCTTCCTGCGAAAATGCAAATGAAAGGGATGCTGCAATGGCCAGCACCATCATGATTGATCGTTTCATAACTATGGTTTTGGGTTTAAAAAAGCGAATGAATGCAACAGGTGCAGATGCAGATTTTCAACACAAAACCGGAGATCACTGATCGTAAAGAGGGTAAGGATAACGGTTAGGTAAAAGATAATGATAAAATGGTAAAAAACAAAGAAAGTACGGTATAAATTATTTGAATTCTACTTAAGGAAAAGGCTTGAACGAGTATGCTTTAAGCGGAGTTAAAGTTAAGTTGAATGCCTTCTAATACGAAGGATTTTCGGAAGATATCCGTAGGATGTCCGTAGGATGTTTTTTATTTAGGATTATATTATATTAGTAATAAATTAATTTATATGGCCGACGGTAGTTATAATATTATAATGCAGCGTATATCAGGTTCAATTGGAAAAACTATTGTATACCGCGATTATAGGGGAAAGACTGTAGTGAGCAAACACCCGAACATGAGTAAAGTGGTTCGCTCTCCCGCGCAACGTGCCTCCAATGCATTATTTAGTAAGGCTATGAAACATGCCAGGGAAATTCTTACTGATCCGGTTAAGAGGGAGGAGGTAATGGAAAGGATCAAATATCTTAAGGATAAAGGCTACCGAAGAGCCTGCAGTGTGCTGGTAAAAGAGTATATTAATAAGCACAAAGTTCTCTCACAAAGGGCGGTTGAAAAACTGGCGGTAGAGAAATTTGGATCCTTTCCACTGTCTCTACGCCAGCTAAATGGATTAATTTATCTGGCAAGATTTGGTGAACTAAGCAATTCAATTTACCAGAATATCAATAAGGTATCTAAAGCTACGGCTACCCGTGATTTGAAGGATATAATCAGTATGGGCATTCTTATTGGTGAGGGTAAAGGAGCGGGTGCAAAATACATATTTGCAAAAAATATGAACCCTAAAGAAGTTGAATAATTGGCTCATGTACCCCCATTAATTGGATCATAAATGCAAATAATTGGCTCATGGAACCTGGAATTGGCTCATGAGTATTAGAGGAGGCTCACCACCTTTACTGGTATACCCGTACATAATCAACCTCCATATGTTGAGGCCATATCTTATCATCTATTCCTTTCTGTCCACCCCAGTTGCCGCCAACCGCCAGGTTCAGCAATAAGTGGAATCGCTGGTCAAAAGGCCAGACATCGGGATCATTCTTCTCTTTTGTGAAACGGAAAACTTCTTTTTTGTCGACCAGGAAAATGATCTCATTCTCCTTCCAGTCAATTGCGTAAATATGGAAGTTTTCATGTGTGTCGGATAGAAATATTCCCTTGGTTTTCTGTGTGCCGATGGAGTGATTATAGGATTTTGTATGTACACTAAAGAAAACGGAGTCTGGCATATATCCTACAAACTCCATGATATCGATTTCCCCGCTTGCGGGCCAGTCGCCATATTTCCAGTCTGTTGGCAGCATCCATATAGCGGGCCAGGTTCCTAATCCTTTTGGAAGTCTGGCCCTGACTTCAATGCGACCATATTTCCAGTCGCCCTTGTTTTTGGTGATCATCCTTGCCGAGCTGTATTTGCCCTCACCTGTTTTACGGGCGGTTATGAATAATGATCCATTGCGAACCACTGCATTATTGGAATCTGCGTTTGTGTATAACTGCTTTTCGTTGTTTCCCCATCCATGATCACCAACATCATAATTCCATTTCGTGGAATCGGGCAGTCCGGCTTTGTTAAACTCATCTGACCACACAGGCTTTTGACTAACGCAGGCAGATAATGATAGCAGCAAACAACTGAGCAGTATAAAATTTAATTTATTCATGGCAACTGATCTTGGATTTAAAGTTAGCGGTAAAAAAGATGGGAGTATAAAAAAAGCAGGCACTTCTAAGTACCTGCTTTGGGATGTTTAAAGGGGTTTAATTTTATTTACTTCCTGGGATGAGTTTGCCGGTTACAATATGTGATCCAATTACAAGACGATAGAATAGTGGTTCTCTTCTTGCTCCATGGATCCTATACTTGACAGAATTGGTAACACCTGCATTAACATTTCCACTGAATGCGATAGCAACTTTTCTTCCCAGCAGATCATACATTTCTATTGTTGCTTTGTCACTGACAGGTGAAATGAAATTGAAGTTCACCTCATCCAGATAAGGGTTTGGATATGCCTTCAGGATTATACTTTCCGGAACATCAGATAATGTTCCCTGGATTGAAGGTGCTGCCACAGTTATCAATGGTGCTTTACATTCTGATACTAGTATGTTTCCTGCAGTATTATTATCAACAACGCCATTCACTTTAGAGATGAAATAGAATTGACAATTTGCTGTTGGCATTGTTCCACCAATGATGGACTTGGTATCATACTTCACGGAAATAACCACCATTTGTCCTGGTGTGAGGCCGGTGAATGATATGGTTGCATTTCCTGGCTGATTTCTGACCTCTGCACCAGTTGCGATTTTTGTACATTCACTACTGAATCCAAATACTTGTCCTTTTTGGATACTGAATGGTTTCAGGGTTGGATTGCAAACATTGTATTGAATGATATCAACAGTGAAGGATGCGGCCGGAGCAACAATACTAGTGTAGTAGAAGAATACACCCGGTGTTGCATTAGAAATAGTTGACCTGTTACCTTTTGTTGCGCGTGTTATGCAAATCTTATCCAAAGGTGGCTGTCCATTCAGGAAGGAGTTGCATGTTGTAGAAGTCGGATAGATAAGGCCGTTGCAATTGGTGGATGTTACATCAATTGATGCTACTGCATAACATCCAAGTGCTGATGTTCCTTTCACATAATAAGTGCCTGATTGGTTAATGTTCTGGATGTCTGAACCGGTAATCTCATTGCTCAGAACATTATTCAGATATGTTCTCCAATACGTGTATGTGAGTCCGCTTGTTGTTCCCTCTTCGCTTATAGTTGTTGACAAATCCACCACCCCTGGCGCACAAACTGCTTCTGGCTGATTAATTACAATAACCGGCGTTGGTTCTACGGTGATCCTCACCGCATTGGATGCTGCTTCGGCACACACGCCGCTCTTGACGATGACCCTGAACCAGGTATCGGCGGAGAGGGCATCGGAAGTATAGGTGGCAGCGGTATGTGCTATTGTGGTCCATGGAGCATCTCCTGTTGGAGAAGACTCCCATCGCTGGATGGTACCCACTTGTCCGGTCAAACTCAACTGACCGCTGGTGCTTCCTTCACATACTGTTTTGGCACCTGTTAAAGTTCCTCCATTTGTTTGAGCGTCCACGGTGATGGTGACGGGATCGGCGGTTGCCGGACCACAACCATTGCCGGTGCAGCTATAGGTTGCCCTGTAGTACATGGTGCCTGGGGTTGCGGTGGATGGTGCAAAGGTCTCACCATTTTCGTTTGGTATGTCGGTGAACTCGGTATTGTTGGTACTGGACTGCCACTGGATGGTGCAGGTACCGGTTCCGTTAGCGGCGGTAGCGGTGATGGTGGCATCTCCTCCGATGCAGACCGTGGTATTGGGTGCATCCAGGGTGATGGTTGGATCGGCCGTTACGGTTAAACTAGCAGGAGCTGAATTAACAGGAGAACAACTACCACTTGTTAATACTGCTCTATATAAATATCCATTTTGAATATTAGAAACACCTGTTAGGGTTAATGTTGTTGTTGTTGTACCACTGTAAATACCAACATTGGAAAGATTAGTAAAGGAAGTCCCATTATTTATACTTACCTGCCATTGAATGTTTGGTGTTGGGAAACCTCCGGAATGAGCAACCGTAAATGATGTAGTTGCACCTTGGCAAACAGTTTTATTGGTTGGTTGGGTAGTAATAGACGGTGCAATGCAACAACTGGCTACCGCCACTACATATGATTGTACATCCTGCTTGGTAGGGTTGGATGCATCATTGGCAGTTAAGGTTACTGTATAGTTTCCAGCGCTTGCATAGGTATGTGTAGGATTGGGTATACTGGAAGTTGCAGAGCCATCTCCAAAATTCCAGGTATATGTGTAAGGTGTAGTACCACCCGTAGTAAGATTGGTAAATGCGATGGTCTGTGCAATGTTTCCCGTATTACAACTTCCACTCCATCCGAAATTTGCAATTAATGGCCCCACAACCTTAATAGGCGTGGGATAGTAAAAACATTTTGGTGTTAAACTGGCGCAATTATATGTTCGGGTAGTACTATTATAATATGTACAAACAGCATATACAGGACTTCCATTAACAATAGCAGGTGCATTATTATCCCATGCCGTAAATACATCCCTTAATTCTATTGTGGCGCCACATGTCCAGGTTACAGGGTCATTAAGAAGTACAACACTTTTCGGACCACTGCTAAATGTTTGTGCATAACATTCATCAATTACCTGAACATGCTGCTCATTGATATAAACCCTTCCGGTTATTAGAAATCCATAACGTTCATTAGAAGTTACATTGAAATTCACCTTAAGGTATGCTGTAACCTGGCTACCCGGTGTACAATTACTTGATAAAGGATTACCAGCAGCATCCACAAGGACAACGCTCTGAATAGTGATATCCCCTGAGGTACAATTGTCATTTGGTTTTACGTTACATGGACTCTGCCCAACTGCAATTCCCCAGCCAAAAATTAAAAAGGATGTCAGGAAAAGATAAAATGATTTTTTTACAGACGCAGCGCAGTTTACAAGCGTAAACATAGGCATGCCAAAAGCTTGAGTAAGAAGTCTCATACTCTAATGGTTTAGGGGGTGTAAATTATCGTCTCGGTTTAGGCAATAGGACAGGATTCTCAAAACGGGGAGGCTTTGAAAATACTCGTCAATTCTTCAATAAAATTGTCAGGTTACTTAGGGACAGATAAGGTTTTAATAAAGCGGGGTTATTAATTCAAGGCACCTAAAGTTTGGAGACGATCAGGTAGGGCTTTTTGAAATAATTGCAGTTAAAATACAAACAATTTTAATATCATATAGGATTTTCCACAATATTTTTTTTGATGGGGAGTATTTATACGATCGCCTTTCACCTAAAAAAAATCCCGGCCAAATCTGACCGGGATTGAAGTTTATTTCTTATGATGTTAGGCAGCAGTAACCGCTTTATTCACCAGGTCAGCCGCCTCACTTAACATGATGGCACTCTGTACTTTTAATCCACTCTCATCAATCAATTGCTTAGCCTCAGCTGCATTGGTTCCCTGAAGTCTCACTATAATAGGAACTTCAATATTTCCCATATTCTTATAGGCATCTATAACGCCCTGGGCTACACGATCACAACGTACAATCCCCCCGAATATATTTATCAGGATTGCTTTTACCTTCGGATCCTTCAGGATAATACGGAAACCGGCCTCCACAGTCTGCGCATTGGCTGATCCTCCAACATCCAGAAAGTTCGCCGGCTCACCACCACTTAACTTGATCATGTCCATGGTTGCCATCGCTAATCCGGCACCATTCACCATGCATCCAACATTGCCATCAAGTTTTACAAAATTCAGATTGTATTTTCCCGCTTCCACTTCTGTTGGATCCTCTTCGGATATATCTCGTAGTGATGCTACATCAGCATGACGGGTCAGTGCATTGTCGTCAATATTCATCTTGCAATCAACTGCAATGATCTTTTCATCAGAGGTCTTAAACAATGGATTGATCTCCAGCATCGCACAATCCAATCCCACATATGCATTGTACAAGTTGGTTACAAATTTCACGCAGTTCTTGAATGCTTCCCCACTCAATCCCAGATTGAAAGCTATCTTACGTGCCTGAAATCCCTGCAACAGTCCGCCTGGATGTACCCACTCCTTAAATATTTTTTCCGGTGTATTGTGAGCAACTTCTTCAATATCCATCCCTCCTTCAGTGCTATACATGATTACATTCTGTCCCTTGGCACGGTCCAATAATATGGAGAGATAAAACTCCTTTATCGGATTTGGTCCTTCATAATATACATCCTGTGCAACAAGTACCTTGTTCACTACCTTACCTGCTTCTCCTGTTTGTATGGTAACCAGTGTTCCTCCGAGGATGTTCTGGGCAATCTCTTTAACTGCCTCTGCATTCTTTCCAACAGCAACACCACGCTGCTCTGTTCCGCGGATCTTTCCTTTACCCCTTCCACCAGCATGTATCTGTGCTTTAACAACAGCAAACTTGCTGGAGTATTGGGTGTGGATCTGGCGGTAGGCTTCTTCGGCTTCTCCGGGAGTATTGCAGGCAATGCCTTCCTGCACCGGCACATTATACTTCTTCAGTAATTCCTTGGCTTGGTATTCGTGCAAGTTCATATAGCAAAAATTTCCGGCGAAGATAGGGAAAAGGGGAGCTATTTTTACGGGATGGGAGATTTCAATTCGGATATAGACAACACACTTATATGCCTCCATGGTGGAAGATTGGCCGTTATTCCAACAGAAGCAGGCCTGATGCTTTCAGCTGATGCTACGAATGATCTGGCGGTCATGGCTCTTTTAAGTGTTTACGCCAACGCTCAACAACCCGTTATCCTGATCGCCGATCAAAGAGATTTGCTTCAATTTGTTTCAGCACCAGACCTGGCAGTTTTTGATTTCATTGAAGAACTAAGTCCGGCATCCGCCACCTGGTTCAGTGGGATACTCGGTATCTCCGAACAACTACTTGATGCCAACCGCGCAGCTCCCATAGCACTGGTAAATGATAATTTCAATAATACCCTTATTAAAAGATTTCGTAAACCATTGGTGGTAATTCCTCTTGATAATGCTGCTCTTAATGCAAAAGCCGGAGTTGTTTGCTCTACCCATACATCTGCAATTGCCAATGGATTCAGTTTGTATAATTTCGCTCCATCATCTTACTGATGCAAAAAATCCTGATCATACAAACTGCCTTTATCGGTGATGTAGTGCTTGCTACCGGTATCCTCGAAAAACTTCATAAGTTTTTCCCTGATGCCCGTATTGATTTCCTCCTTCGTAAAGGGAATGAAGGTTTGCTCCGCAACCATCCTTTTTTAAATCAACTGATCATATGGGATAAGAAAGCGGGAAAATTCCGTGACCTGATGCGTATCCTCAAATTGATCCGAATAGAAAAATATGATCGGGTTATTAATGTACAGCGTTTCGCTGCAACCGGTTTCCTTACCACATTCTCAGGTGCCAGGGAAACAAGGGGCTATGATAAAAATCCTTTCAGTAGATTCTTCACAAAATCAATCCCACATATTGTATCAGTTGCCAATAAGTATAAGCATGAAATTGATCGCTGTAATGACCTGATCAAGGATATTACTGATGAAAAAGCATTTCTTCCCAAACTCCACCCTTCCACGGCCGACTTCTCCGAAGTGGAATCATTAAAGTCAGAACCCTATATCGTAATAGCTCCTGCATCAGTATGGTTTACTAAACAATACCCTGTCGAAAAATGGATCTCCTTCATTAAAAGATTGCCACCAGGTCTGAAAATTTATTTGATAGGAGCCCCATCAGACCAACTTCTAGCGCAACAGATCATTGAAAATGTTCGCAATCCTGATTTGGTCTCTCTTTGTGGAAAACTGGACTTTCTCAAATCTGCCGCACTGATGAAAGACGCACTGATGAATTATGTAAATGATTCTGCTCCCATGCATTTTGCATCCTCTGTAAACGCACCCTTGACCGCTATCTATTGCAGCACAATGCCATGGTTTGGATTCGGGCCATTATCGGAAAATTCCACCATTATTCAGACAACTGAACAACTTTCCTGCAGACCCTGCGGTCTTCATGGCCATAAAGCTTGTCCGGAAGGTCATTTCAAATGTGCCCTCACTATTACCGATGAACAACTGCTTTCACCCATGCGCCGTCAGCAATCATAATATTGATATCGATTTTTGCAAGTGATGTTCGTGCGTTTATTTCTGCAAGGAACGCTTATAAATCGCAATCCAATCCTCTACAGTCATTTTAGAACTCAATTCGCCGAGAAGTTCATAAGGTATATGTTCAGCTTTTTTAAAACGAAGACAGCTTTTACCCAAATCCGGTTTAATGGTAGCCTGCTTCATGTATTCTTTCTGAAACCATTCGAGTAGGATGGGATCTGCATAGATGCCCATATGATACACTGCAAAATGATTTTTTTGCGCTGCTATAGCTATAAAAGGTAATGGTAGCCTGGGATCACAATGATATCCTTGCGGAAACAAACTATGTGGTACAACGTAGCCGATCATGCCATAACTCATAACTTCTTCAAAACCCTCCGGCAGATTTTTTTTGATCTCATTCCTGAGTTTTTTGATCACAACCTGCCGCTCTTCTGGCAGCTCGCTGATATATTCAAGTGGTGTACTTGCCTGTGAACTGGCCATTGCTTCAGATTTTACTCTGAAATTAAATTATTTTGCAGCCCAATGGATATCAATTGCACAGAAAAGGAATTGTTTTTACTGAAAAAGATCGCTCATGCGGCAGCCGACCTCCAGATGCCATGCTTTGTGATCGGGGGATTTGTGCGCGATAAATTGCTTGACCGTCCAACTAAGGATGCAGATATAGTTTGTGTTGGGGACGGCATTGATCTTGCCCACCGTGTGGCGGAGAGATTTCAGCCAAAACCACAGGTCGCGTTCTACAAAAACTTTGGAACCGCAGCACTCCGTATCGATGATTTTGAGATCGAATTTGTTGGTGCCCGTAAAGAAAGTTACCGCTATCATAGCCGTAATCCGGAAGTGGCTCCCGGAACACTCGAAGAGGACCAGCTTCGACGCGACTTTACTATTAACGCGATGGCCATCAGCCTTAATCAGCCGGATTATGGCCGCCTGGTTGATCCTTTTGGCGGACAAAAAGACCTGGCTGATAGGATCATCCGAACACCCCTTGAGCCCGGACAAACATTCAGTGATGATCCTCTTCGGATGCTGAGGGCCATAAGGTTCGCGTCGCAGCTTGGATTTCAAATCGACCCGCATACCTGGGAAGGAATCTGCCTGCATGTTGACAGGATCAAGATCATCTCCCAGGAACGTATAACCGAAGAGCTTAATAAGATATTGTTAAGCAGAAAACCTTCTGTGGGACTGGATCTGCTTTACCAGTCGGGCATACTGCATATCATCTTCCCACAAATGGTTGACCTTGCAGGTGCAGAGTATATTGATGGGATGGGTCATAAAGATAATTTCTACCATACCCTGCAGGTAATTGATAATATATCTTCCAATACCGATGACCTCTGGTTAAGGTGGGCAGCATTGCTCCACGATATAGGTAAGCCCCCCACCAAAAAATTTGAGCAGGGTCATGGGTGGACCTTTCATGGACACGAAGTTGTTGGCGGTCGTATGGTTCCCAGGATATTTACCCGGCTAAAACTTCCGCAAAATGAAAAGATGCGTTATGTGAGAAAACTGGTTGAGCTGCATCTTCGCCCCATCTCCTTAACCAAAGAGAATATTACTGATAGTGCCATCCGCCGATTACTTTTTGATGCAGGTGATGATATTGAAGACCTTATGATGCTTTGTTCTGCTGATATCACCTCCAAAAACAAGTTCAAGGTGAAACGCTACCTGGAAAATTTCAACATGGTAAGGCAGCGTTTGGCAGAAGTGGAGGAAAAAGACAGGATGCGCAACTGGCAACCTCCAATTACCGGTGAGCTGATCATGGAAGTTTTCAGTTTACCACCGGGAAAACTGGTAGGGGAGATCAAAAATGCTATCCGGGAGGCAATCCTGGATGGTGACATCGAGAACAGCTATGAGGCTGCCTATGGTTTAATGGTTAAAAAAGCAGCGCAACATAACCTCCACCCCATTCAATAAAAGAAATTGTATTTTACGCACAAATAACAGCATTCATTATTATGGCTATACTGAAGTTCAGGATCTATTTTGAAGAAGATGACAGCGTTTACCGCGATATCGCCATCAGGCATAAACAAAGTTTCCAGGATCTGCACCAGGCCATCCTGAAGGCTTATGAATTTGACAATAAACATGCCGCCACCTTTTATCGTAGCAATGATAGCTGGGCCCGGGGGCGTGAAATCACCCTTGAAAAATACAATAAACAATACCGCGCCGATCCGCTCATTATGAGCGATACAACCATGGGTTCTGAGATCAATGACCCGAACCAGAAGTTCGTTTATGTTTACGATTTCGTTCGCAATTGGGTATTTCATGTTGAACTCATCAATGTTGCCCGGGAAGAAAATCCCAAGATCGAATACCCGGCCACCGTGCGCGTTGAAGGCATAGCACCATCGCAATATGGCACAAAGGGACTGGTAGGAGATAAGCTTGCAGAAATGGAAGAAAAATATGACCTACAGTCTGGTGCAGAAGGGTTTGGTACAGAAGGGGAAGACCTTGGTGATGATGCTGAAGAGTTTGGCGCAGCAGAGAGTACAGAGGAAGAAATTTAAATGAAGTGGAAAAACCTTCCTCTACCTGTATCATTGTTGTTGGCCCCACAGCGGTTGGTAAAACAGCTTTGGCTATACGTATTGCTCAGCACTTTAAAACGGAGATCATTTCAGCTGATTCAAGGCAATGCTACCGCGAACTGAATATTGGAGTTGCTCGCCCGTCAGATATAGAACTTCAGCAGGTAAAGCACCATTTTATTGCTTCCCACAGCATTCGCGATGAAATGAATGCCGCCGCATTCGAATCTTTCGCCCTATCAACCGTAAAGGAGATTTTTAACCGTCATGATACGGTTGTGATGGTTGGCGGCACCGGACTTTATATCAAGGCTTTCACAGATTCACTTGATGAATTACCGCCAATTGATACTGCCCTCCGTAACAATATTGTGGACTCATTCAGGATCTATGGTATTGAATGGTTACAGGAACAAATAAGGGAGAAAGACCCCCTTTATTATCAGACCGGAGAAGTCCAAAACCCACAAAGATTAATGCGGGCACTTGAGGTGGTGATGGCGACGGGGCAAAGTATACGTAACTACCAGTCGGGTAAAAAAGCGATTAGGCCGTTCCGGGTCCTGAAGATAGGTCTCGACCTGCCAAGGGATCTCTTATATCAGCGGATCAATAATCGGGTAGACATGATGATGGAACAAGGACTCCTTGACGAAGTAAATTATATATATGAGAATATGCCTGAACTCATGGCTACATCTCCCCTTCAGACAGTAGGATATTCTGAGCTGTTTGACTATTTGAAAGGTAAAATCGGCTTGCAGGAAGCTATTGAACAAATTAAAGCCCACTCAAGGCAATATGCCAAAAGGCAATTAACATGGTTCAAAAAAGATCTTTCCATACAATGGTTTTCCCCAGGTCAAACTGAAGAAGTTCTCCTGTGGCTGGAAGAAAAAATTAATAGTGGGAAATAAATTCCCCAAAAAATTAAAGTTTTGAATATTTAATATTGGATGGCTGCTTTTAGATAGGCTCGCAATAAAGGAATGCGGCGGCATACATTTTTTTAAATGGTGCGTATGAGAAAAATATTCATCCTGATTACCCTGGCTACTATTAGTCTCTTATCCTGCAAATCAAAGGAAGAAAAAGAAGCTGAGAAAGCAGAAAAAGAAAAAAAGAAGATATCCAAGCGCAATACCTGGATCAACAAAAGCAATTCCTATTCAGATCTTTTTCTGGATAGTATGAATGTTGAGAAATTCATCGCAGATCGCCAGGTGCCCGATTCCATATCCAACCGTATGCGTAGCTTTTACAATGCACGCAATTACCAATTCGGATGGTTCAATTCAAAAGGATTCACAGAACAGGCTTACGGATTCTGGAATCTTTATGATCATTATGTGACTTATTCTGCAGACTCATCCCTGCTCGATAAACCTTTTCAAAAGAAAATGAACGCGCTGATGGAAGATGAATTCAGTGTGGGTAATAATGGTTCTTCTGTTCGGGAAACTGAATTGATGATGACCGTTAACTTCCTTCGGTATTCGCTGGCAAATTTTGCTGATGGATATGTTAAACGAAAGGAGATGGAAAGATTTGTTCCCTTCACAAAGCGTGACCCCATGGAATGGGCTGATTCACTTCTTAATAAAAAACATAAAGACAATAAGTATTTCGAAGATATAAATCCTGAGTATGCAAAACTCAAGGAACAGTTGAATAAATATTTTCAGATCGCCCAGAATGGTGGATGGCCACTGCCGGGTTCAGCTAAGCTTCCAATAAAGAAAGGCCAGTCAACTGATGCTGTGCTTGCCATCAAAAAGCATTTACAGTTGACGGGTGATCTTCCGGGAAATGATACAACAATGGTTTTTGATGATGCCATGGAAAATGGTATCAGATCATACCAGGAACGTTATGGATATACTCCCACCGGCATAGTAAATGCTGACCTGCTGAAACATCTGAATGTGCCTGCAACTGAACGCGTGAAGCAGTTATTGCTTAACCTCGACAGGATGCGCTGGATGCCTTCACAACCCAAAGGAAAACTAATTGTGATTAATATACCTGAGTATAAACTACATGCCCTGGAAGACGGAAAAGAGGTTTTTGATATGGATGTAGTTGTTGGAAAAGTCGGACACCATACCTCAATGTTTACCGGCACACTGAACCAGGTTGTATTTAGTCCCCATTGGAATGTACCTCCCTCAATTGTAAAAAACGAGATACTTCCTGCTATGGCAAAGAATCCCAATTACCTGGCCGAAAACAATATGGAGATCGTTGAAAACAACGGTGAGCTACCAACAATCCGTCAACTTCCTGGTGAAAAAAATGCACTTGGTAAAGTCAAATTCCTATTTCCAAATAGTTTTAATATTTACCTCCATGATACTCCCAGTAAATCACTTTTCAGCAGGGATAAAAGAGCCTTCAGTCATGGTTGTATTAGAGTTAGTGAACCACCGAAACTGGCGAGCTATCTTCTGGAGGATGAAGGAAGTTGGGATGATGATCGCATCTTCGAAGCTATGAATGCAGGAACGGAAAAGTTTGTAAAATTGAAAGACCCTGCTGAAGTATTTATTACTTATTATACGGCATGGGTTGATGAGAGAGGTAGATTGAATTTCCGTGAAGATATTTATGGAATGGATAAAGAAGTTGCCGGACGAATGTTCACAAAAATATAATACTGATACAATATATCTGAAGTAGTTTGTGGCTGATATGATTCAGCATCAAAGTGATTCAGGAATCGGGTTCAAAGCTTCAGCTTTTGGACCCGATTTTCATTGGGGCGTAGCCATTTCAGCGGCACAAAATGAAGGTGCAATTCTTTCCGATGGCAGAAGTGTATCTATATGGGATGTTTTCGCCCGCAGATCTGGTGTTATAAAAAGAGGAGTAACTCCGGCACAAGCTTGTGATTTCTATCACCGCTATAAGGATGATATCCTCCTGGTTAAAGCGCTGGGCTTTAATAGCTTCCGGTTTTCCATTTCATGGTCTCGAATTTTACCAGATGGATCAGGAAAGGTTAATGTGCAGGGTATTCGGTTTTATGATGATGTGATTAATGAATGTCTTCTGAATGGATTAATACCTTTTATTACATTATACCATTGGGATCTCCCGCAAGTACTGCAACAACAAGGTGGATGGGTTAGTCCCCTAATAAACAAATGGTTCAGGCATTTCACCAAGATCTGCGCAAAAGCATTTGGGGATAGGGTAAAACATTGGTTAGTTTTAAATGAACCGGTAGGATTTACTTCGCTAGGATATATGATGGGAAAGCATGCACCCGGTAAACAAAATCTTTCTTTTTTTCTCAGGGCCGTTCATCATGCTGCAATCGCACAGGCAGAGGGTGGGAGAATTCTTAGAAAATATGTTGATGGCGCCCGAATTGGCACAACTTTTTCCTGTTCTGAAGTAATACCAGCAACCTTGAATAAAAATGATCTTACGGCTGCTGCAAGAATTGATCTTCTCTTAAACCGCCTATTGGTTGAACCGTTACTGGGTAAAGGATTTCCTGAGGATGATAAAGGATTGATGGATAAAATGAACAGGGAGAATCTAAGCTGGAAATACACTGACAGGATGCAATTCGATATGGACTTTATCGGACTCCAGAATTATTTTCCGGTAGTCATTAAGCATAATTCATTTATTCCCATAGTTCAGGCCTCAGAAGTAAGTGCTAAATCGAGGCAGGTACCCTACACGGCTATGGGTTGGGAAGTAAATCCTTCCTCATTTCAAAATATAATCAAACGTTTCTGGAAATATGGTGCCATTAAGGAGCTGATGATCACTGAAAATGGAGCGGCTTATAATGATAAATTTATAGGTGGAAAAATAAATGATGCCGATCGGATCAATTATTTTCAAACACACCTTCAGGCACTCAATCAGTGTATGAAAGACGGAGTCAGGATTTCCGGATATTTTGCCTGGACACTGATGGATAATTTTGAATGGGCGGAAGGACATGAAGCCAGATTCGGCCTGGTATATGTCGACTTTAAAACACAGCTCCGTACTATTAAGGATTCAGGTTACTGGTGGCGTGAATTTTTACGTTAATTATCAGAATTTGATTCCTACAGTTCCAATAACATTCCCTCCAGTTCCCCGCAGGTCAGCGAATGTGTTTGCTTTGTCGGAAAGCCGGTATGGGAAATTTACATCGTTCGTAATACGATGAACATATGTCAGATCAATGAAGAAGCCTTTATTGCGATAACCCAATCCACCGCTCACAAACATTCTCTTACCGTCAAGTTCACTATCTGCGTATGGACTTCCATAATATGAAAAACCAGCTCTTGCCATTATGGTATTGAATTTCAGCTCACCACCAACTTTGGCATTGATCGTTCCTTTGTAAATATCTTTCACAACGCCATTTACAGCCGTAAAGAAAGCTTCGTCCTCAATAGTGCTTTCCTCAGCGTTCCTGAAACGGCTACTGCCATAGGTAACATACTCAATATCTGCGGAAATAAAACCTTTTTGTTTGCGTACATCTGCCACCTCATTTATCACATATGCCCCACTTGCTATAAAGCGCCAGGGGGAGGAGAGGTCGTATTCATATTCCGGCAGAAACCCATCATTTAGTTCTTTTACATTTACAGTGCTTATACCATTATATCCTTCAAGGTCGGTTTCGAGCGTTCCATCATAGGTGTCTTTCAATGCGTAAATGGTAGGTGTATGGAAGGCAAAACCAAGCCTTAGTTTTTCTACCGGCTTATAAATAATACCGGCTTTAAGATTCAGACCAAAACCTTTGCTCGTAAATCTTTCACGAAGAATGGCTTCCTGAAAATCATTGTTACTATTATTGGAAGCATCCGTCTCTGAAAGCACGCTGTTCTTTTCAAAGTTCACAATGGGTAGACCCAGGCTACCACCATAGTAAATCTTGTCTCTTGTTCCACCCGCGAATGTTATAGCCAGCTCAGTGATTCCTCCTGAAGTTTCAATATAATTCTCCTGGTTCAGCATGAAGGCTGTATCATTCTGAAATGCGTAGCGAAGGGGAGTAGCTACCACTTCTGTTCCAAAGCCGGGGCTGGTTAGTGTATCAACCAGGTATGTATACAATCCCATGCGGGCAGGGAATGAAATACTATTACTATTAAGCGCCTCATCCAGGGTTAGCCCCGATTCAGCGATTTCAGATGCGTATGCTTCGGAATAAGAACTGAAATTATTCTGACCTCTGTATAGGATCTTATTATTAAAATCAGCAGTTCTGTTGACAGCCAGACTAAAAGCGGTATTCCTGTTTCGATTCATGCCGTCAGACATACCCATTACCAGTCCGGAGGTTCCTAATACAAATCCATTGCTTTTTTCAGCAGAAGAGCTGCCCCTGAAACCTGCATCATTCGTAATAAATTTAAAGCCGGGGGAGAAAACTATCTCACTGGTTTTAAAAAGACCTATACCTGCCGGGTTTACAAAATTGGAACTTATATCCCCACCCAGTGCCCCGATGGCACCACCAATTGCCTGGCTCCTTGCAGTACCGTTGGGAGTGAACAATGACATCCGCAGAGCATCTTCCGGAACCTGTGCGAAAGTAGAAAGGGAGAGCAAGCCTGCCGACAATACTAATATACTTTTTCGCATGTACGTGCGCTTTAGTTGAATACCTATGGTTATAAAAAAGGAGGAAACAAATGCATTAGTGGCCAGGTGTTTCCTCCTATAATTGTGAACCGTCCTATTTAGTTTCCGCCCCTGCGGGTTGGCCTGCTAACACCACCACCGCTGCTTCCGGAACTTCTGTTGCTGCTTCCGGATGAAGAAGGTGAGTAACTGCGGCTGGGCCGATCAGATGAACTTTCATTACCGCTGAATATTGACCGGCGGTTCTGATTGGAATTGTAATTCCTGTTATTATTGTTATAATCAGAACTATATGTTCTGGATGGTTTATAGGTGTTACGGTTGCCGGAATTGGTATTGAGATAACTGCTCATTCCAAATGCGGAAACTGGGCGACTTGGCCGGTTAAATAACCCGGCGTTGGGATATTTGCCACCTCCCCAGTTGCCAAATCCACCTCCGCCATACCATGGGTTATACCAGTTGCCAAAGGAGAATCCTATATAAGGGTTGTAAAAACTGTTCCACATATACATTGAATTCCAATGGCTGTTAAATGGACTGTTCCATGTCATGTAGCTGTTCCAGCGCCAATTGTATCGCATCCACGGATCCATCATCATGAAATCATCCTGGAAATATGGCCGGCGGCCTGAGGCGATCATCATTCGCATATACTGGTCATCACGATAGCTGTCACTCATAGCCGCATCATTATACCTTCGTCTTGAATCGGTTTCAAGATATTCTTCATTACCACCTTTAGCTGCCGCTATACCTGTATTTCCCGGGGAATAGTATACGTCATCCGGTGTTTGTCCGGATTTATATACCGAACAGCTGCTTAACGCCACCAGCGCCAGCCCAGCGATCAGTCCCGAAATTTTGAGGTTCATAGCTTAGTCATTAATGGTTTGAAAAAATTACTTTTGCGTTCGCTGTATAAAAGTACAAATATAAGACAGCGTTTTGCAAAGTATTGTTGCAAGCAGATTGTTAAAACCCAACAACTTATAATGAGTAAAGAGATCACCAGCAGGGCACAGAATTATTCAGAATGGTACAATGACCTTGTACTGAAAGGAGGCTTGGCAGATTATTCCGCCGTTCGGGGATGTATGGTAATTAAACCATATGGATTTGCCCTCTGGGAGAATATGCGCGACCAGCTTGATCGTATGTTCAAGGATACAGGCCATGTGAATGCTTATTTCCCGCTCTTTATTCCCAAGAGCTTTCTAAGTAAAGAAGCCGCCCATGTGGAAGGGTTTGCCAAGGAATGCGCCGTTGTAACCCATTACCGGCTTAAAAATGATCCTGATGGCGGCGGTGTTATTGTTGATCCCGATGCTAAGCTGGAAGAGGAACTGATTGTTCGTCCAACTTCAGAAACTATCATCTGGAATACCTATAAGGATTGGATCCAAAGCTATCGCGATCTGCCCCTGCTGATAAACCAGTGGGCCAATGTGGTTCGCTGGGAAATGCGGACCCGCCTTTTCCTCCGTACAGCAGAATTTCTCTGGCAGGAGGGGCACACAGCCCACGCTACCAGGGAGGAGGCAATAGCAGAAACAAACCAGATGCTGGATGTATACGCCCAATTTGCTGAAGAGTATATGGCAGTTCCGGTTATTAAAGGCCGTAAAACCGAAAGT
Source organism: Flavihumibacter sp. ZG627 (assembly GCF_000814325.1). Lineage (GTDB taxonomy): Bacteria > Bacteroidota > Bacteroidia > Chitinophagales > Chitinophagaceae > Flavihumibacter. Next base: position 193,759 of record NZ_JPHF01000002.1, read on the forward strand.
GAAAGATTTGCCGGCGCAGAGGATACCTATTGTATTGAAGCCCTTATGCAGGATGGCAAGGCACTTCAGGCTGGCACATCTCATTTCCTGGGACAGAATTTTGCAAAGGCTTTTGACGTTAAATTCCTGACAAAGGAGAATAAACTTGAATATGTGTGGGCAACCAGCTGGGGTGTAAGTACCAGGCTTATCGGAGCCCTGGTAATGGCCCATTCTGATGACCAGGGTCTTATCCTGCCACCAAAGATCGCCCCGCAGCAAGTAGTAATTGTTCCCATTTATAAGGGTGATGAACAAAAGGCAATAATTGGTGAAAAGGTGAAAGGGATAATGACTGAGCTTAAAGCATTGGGAATTTCCGTGAAATATGATGATAGTGATAATACACGTCCGGGTTGGAAATTTGCCGAATATGAATTGAAAGGTGTACCCGTAAGAATTGCTATTGGAGCCCGCGACCTGGAGAATAATGTTGTGGAAATTGCCCGGCGCGATACTAAGGAAAAGTCAAGTGTTTCAATGGACAGTCTTGCTGGTCATATCAAAAACCTGCTGGATGATATACAGTCCTCCATGTTCAATAAGGCTAAACAATACCGCGACAGCCATATTACCCGGGTTGATAATTGGGAAGAATTTGAGAAAGGCCTGGATGAAAAAGGAGGATTCTTTGCTGCTCATTGGGATGGTACCGCAGATACAGAAGAGGCAATCAAAGAAAAAACCAAGGCCACCATTCGTTGTATACCGCTTGATAATGAGCAGGAGGATGGCAAATGCATCCTTACGGGCAAACCAAGCACTCAGCGGGTTTTGTTTGCAAGGGCCTATTAAAATTTTTCTTCCTCCAACACAATAAAAAAAACAGACATGCACAATCGTAAACTTGTGCATGTTTTTTTATTTTTCAGGACTTATCCTGAATTATGCCAGAAAATACAGAGGAAACAGAAAGCATTCTCAGTTTCCAGGCCAAAAGAAAATTGCATAAGATTTCCCGTTGGGGGAAATTCATTTCGCTTTCCTCTTGTATCCTGGTAATACTCCTGATAATTTTAATTACCCGGGGAATACTTTCAAGAACACTACCGGTTTATAAAGATTCCCTTCTAAGCAGTACAGAAAGAAATCCGTTACTGATCATATACCTGGCCCTTCTTTTATTGACATTATTTCCCTGTATAAAATTATATCTGTTTTCTCATCAGTGTAGCAAGGCTATAAAGGCAAATGACAAATTTCTTCTGGCTAAGTCATTCGATAACCTTCTTTCATTTTTCCGCTTCCTTGGAATAATACTGTTGATATTACTCTTGCTGTATTTACTATTCATATTCATGGGCACACTTGCCACTCTATTCAACTGGGGCAGGTATTAATAAACAACCAAACCAACTTCCACATGGAACATCGCTATTACAAATTTCAGTATCTGGGTCAGGGCCTCGAACTATTCAAGATCCAACTTGTAAACATCATCCTCACCGTTTTAACCCTGGGATTATATTATCCCTGGGCAAAAGCACGTACCCTGTCATACCTCTACAGCCAGACGCATTTTGAAGATTCTCCTTTTTCGTTTACTGGTACCGGTAAGGAAATGTTCAAAGGATTTATCAATGCCTTTGTACTCATCCTCATTTGGTATGCACTGCTTATTTATGCAATTACCACTGAAAAACTTGGGCTAACACAGCTGATCCTTCTTGGCTTTTATTTTTTCCTAATAGCACTCACTCCCTTTATTCTCCACAGTTCCTATCGTTATCGCATGGCAAAGAGTAACTGGCGTGGAATACGGTTTGGTTATGTTGGTGAACGGAAAGAGCTGGTTAAGATCTTCCTTAAAGGAATATTGTTCACTATTATAACGCTGGGGTTTTATGGACCCTGGTTCACCATCAATGTTCGCAGATATATGCTGAGTAATATTCGTGTCGGTAATGCAGGCTTCCGGTATGATGCAGACGGGGGTGAGTATTTCTGGTTGAATTTCAAAGGATATTTTCTGACCATTTTTACTTTTGGTATTTATTTTTTCTGGTGGCAGCGTGATATCTTCCGGTACTTTGTAAACAATCTTCATATAGAACAGGAAGAACGTGCCTTGTTCCTTCATAGCAGGGCCGAAGCAGTTGATTTTTTTGAACTGATAGTGATCAATATGCTTATTGTGGTATTCAGTTTTGGATTAGGCAGTCCATGGGCTACTACCAGAACAATGAATTTCCTGACCAGGAATATTCTGATCAACGGCTATATTGCTTTTGATGAACTGCAACAGGCGCAGGAATCTTATAATGATGCAACAGGGGAGGAGTTCAGTGACCTGCTTGATTTCGGATTCGTTATATGAACATGAACACATTTTTTGCACTTTATCATGTTTAACTTTGTGCAATGGACCAAACCATAGTACAATATTTTAATGGCCAGTCTGCCAGACCGGTTCCTGCCAGGATCTTGTTGTTCAACAATGCCATCCAGCTCTATGATATAGGTGGTAATAATTTCCTGGCAGATTTTCCTTTTAATGGTATCCGATTATTGAGTAACTCGGGTGATGCAGTTCATTTTTCTTTGCTACCCGATGGTTCTCAAACCCTTCAAATTCCGCGTCATCACTTGATGCTACCCGAATTAATGAAGTATGCAGCAGGTGATCGCGACCGGTGGTTTAAGGGGCTCAGCAAAATAAAACTACCATTATTACTAGGCTTATTTCTGCTGGTGGTTATAGGCGGCTACTACCTGCTTGTATCCGGCTTATCCGGAATTGGCTTACAACTTATCTCTCCTCGTAAGGAGGCCGAACTGGGTAAACTGGTTTATGAAGCTATGATTAAAGACCAGACTATTCACCAGGATGCCACCAAAGCATTGGCGGATTTTTCCACTGCCTTGGATCTGAGTGAAACCTATGATCTTCAATTTACCGTGGTTGACGATACCATGGTAAATGCTTTCGCCATTCCGGGAGGTCATATAGTGGTTTATAAAGGTATCCTCCGGAAGATGCAGCGCCCTGAAGAATTAGTTGCATTACTTGGTCATGAAGCCTCTCATGTGAATGAACGCCATAGTCTTCGCAATATGCTCCAGGAATTGACCGGCAGCTTCATGCTAAGCATGGTTTTCGGCGACCTGGGATCTATTGGTGGTGCCGTTGCGTCACAGGCAAATATGCTTCGCAGCCTTTCCTATTCCCGCTCACTTGAAGAATCAGCCGATGAAGAAGGGATGAAAAGGATGGTGAAAAATAATGTAGATCCCGAAGGAATGGTAATGCTGATGGACCGACTCAAAGAAGCCAGTGAAGGCATAGAATTGCCAGGATTTTTAAGCACTCACCCTCTTACAGAGGATCGAAAAAAGCATGCTCAGGAATTTGCACGGAAATACTCCATTGCAAGGGATCTGTCGCCCGTATTGATTAGTAATTGGGAGATACTGAAACGTTCAGTTGAGAAAGCTTCCAATCCCAAACCCGACAAAGCCCAATGGTACTGAACGATCCTTACCTTTGCGAAAATTAAAAAGTGGACTTATTCAATAATCCTTTTGCAGAAGGCAGGGTTTTGCTGATAGATAAACCATTGGAATGGACATCATTTGACGCAGTCAGAAAGATCAGGAACCTGGTGAAGACTAAAAAAGTTGGTCATGCCGGCACGCTCGATCCTCTTGCAACAGGATTGCTTATTATCTGCACGGGAAAACTTACCAAAAAGATAAATGAATATATGGCCCGTGAAAAAGAATATACGGGAACCATTACCCTGGGTGCAGTAACTCCCACTTTCGATCTGGAGAGCGAGCCGCAATTACAAAAAGATATATCGGAATTAAATGATGAATCCATAAGCAAGGCAACCGCCCTTTTTACAGGACCAATACTTCAGGTGCCACCCATTCATTCTGCCATCAAAATTAATGGGAAGCGGGTTTATGAATTGGCCAGAAAAGGCATTGAAGTTCAAATGGAACCACGGGCAGTTACTATCTCCGTATTTGAGATCACTTCTATAAAAATGCCTCTTGTACATTTTCGGGTTGTATGTTCAACCGGTACTTATATAAGAAGCCTGGCAAATGATTTTGGCGCTGCACTAGGCTGTGGAGGATATTTAAGTTCTCTTCGCCGAACACGCATAGGGGAGTTCAGAGTGGAAGATGCCTATACAATGGAGTCAGCAGAAGAAATGATAGCTGATGCACTCAGAACGGATGATTGATCCCCAATTGAAATTGACCATTACCAGGCCGAAGATTATAAAACCAACCATTGTTGAAATTAGAGTAGAATGGATCCTTAAGTTTATATGCCCAGTCAAAACGTATGAGGAAATAACTGAAGTCGAATCGCAAACTGGTTCCGCCCGCCACAGCAAGGTCTTTATACAACTTGCTTAAACGAAAAACAGCAGGATCTAAATTTGGATTCCCCCTGTTATTACGAAACCAGATATTTCCAATATCTGTAAATAGGGCACTTTTTACCCTGATACCATAAATGGTTGCCAGATTAAACCTGAATTCTGCATTTGTTTCCAACTGTATGTCTGCAAATCGATCTGCATTGGTGCTGCCGAAAAGACGGGATGAGCCCGGACCAAGCTGGCGAACCTGCCAGGCGCGCATACTACTTGGCCCCCCGGCAAAATATGATTTAAAAAAGGGAAGGTTATTCTCTTTGGTAATATTCCCGAGAGTATCAACCACTTTTCCATATGGCTGCCCCATCCCCGCAAAAAACCGGAATGCCCATGAACTCCTGCTTTGATTTATGTAATAGCGGAAATCAATATCCGCTTTCAGGTATCTTGAGAGCCTGGCCTGAAGATCCCAGCTTTTAATATTTCCAAATACGCCTCCACTCTCTTCAAGACCTATTTTAAGATTTATCACTTTATTTGACCTTGACCATGCACTCAACACAATTAATTTCTGGGAAATGATCAGACCGTCATTGAATGAGTTGCGGAGATTGGGAATACTATCGAATAAGCGCTGAAGACTATCCGTTGAAAAAACCCGGACAAATTCAATATTAAGCGGACTATAGATCCAGTTTCGGTTTTTTTTATTTGTCCAGTCATATCCAATGGATGCATTTAATGCCTGTACTTTATAAAAAGCCCGCCGGTCGGTATAAGAGCCATTTGCATTTAGGATGGTTCGGGACGATAATAGATTTTTCTCACCCCTTATTGGAAAAGGGGCCACAAATTTTGGGATGGTGAAATTCTGTCCCAGACTTGTCTGGAATGTTTGAATGATCTGTCCCTTATTACCGAGTTCAATGCCAAAACGCAGGTTGGTGGAGGCCTGGATAGATTGTCGGGCAAGGTTTCGGTCACGTAATCCGAAGTTTAAGCCCAGACCCAGCAAATTACTGGTTGTCACCACATCTGATGCGTTCCTGCTCGCTTCCAGATCAATATTAAGGCTTTGCTTTTTTGCAGGGTACATATTGATATCTACATCCACAATGCCCAGACTGTCTACCGGCAGAAGGTCAACTGCAACCTGTTGCCAGGCACCCATTTGACCCATGATATTGTTGGTTCTGTAAACGTCTTCCTGCTTATATAATGCTCCTGGCTGAATATAATTATTGCGAACCAGGAAGGAGGGCTTGAACAGATCACGGGTCCTGAGAATCTGAATACCATCTCTCACAATTGTATCTCTGTAAACGGGGAGAGAATCACCTAACAACTGTCGGTCAGGGAAGATTCTAACATTCCGGATATGATACTGCTGCAGGTGTTCCGGGTTCTCAATTCCTTTCTGCCTGAATACTACATCTATCTGGGGATTGTTTCTCCTGTTCTGGACTTCTTCGAGTAAACGAATCTGTTCAAAAGGGTCCAGTCCCGGGTCAATAAGTGCCCCAACCACAGTATCTACTTCTGCGTAAATGTCGTCCCGGTTTATCTTTAAATATCCATTGTTGCGGTAAATATTGAGAATACGGTCAAGCTCAAGAGATATTTTTTCTTTACTATATGTATCCCCTTTCTTCAGGATCGATTTCTCCCTGTTTTTGAGGGCTATTTCTTGTAAAAGACTATCCCTGAATGCAAAATCTATGGAATCAAAGCGCATTACCTTGCCAGTGACCACATCAAAGTTCACGGTTACCCGCTGCTGATCTTCCACCTGTGTGAGAGTTGAGTCCCATTTGATCTCCCCATACATAAAACCTTGTGCACGCAGCAGATCATCCAGGTAGCCGATGGAATTAACGGCATAAGAACTATCAAAAACTGCAGGTTTGTTAAGAATCTGCTTAAAGCCTTTTCGTACCCATTTCACCTGGAGGCTGTCGTCAAGCTGGTTCTGCATCCTGGATATGAGCTCAGTTTTTTCTGAGGTCCGCATATCCGTTCTTAATTTGATATCCGTCTTGTAAACAAAAGGTTTATCGGGGGAATAATTTTTTATAACCTTGCATCCGGAGGCCATTAGCAGGGGTAACCAAAGAAGCATCCGGAAATAAAATTTACGGATGTACATGTTGGTTATAACTGCGGGCATAGTCTGTTGAAAAAAAGTATAAGGTAATGATTACAAAAAATCAGGTCAAATATATCCAAAGTTTGAGCCATAAAAAATTCAGGGATGAAGAAGGCCTCTTTGTGGCCGAAGGACGAAAGATAGTTGCGGAACTTCTGGGTATGCCGCATATACGCACAAAGGAGCTGTATGGAACTCTGGAATGGTACGCCTCACAGGCAGTAAGTACAAGTGATAAAGGATATTTTGAAATCTCTGAAGGAGAGCTGGAGAGGATTTCATTCCTTAAGACACCTAACCAGGTTTTAGGAATATTTTACAAGCCCGACCTCGTTATTGAACCCGGGAGCTGGCAAATTTTGCTGGATGGAATACAGGATCCCGGAAACCTTGGGACCATTATCCGGATCGCCGACTGGTTCGGTGTTCCGCAAATCATATGTAGTCAGGATTGTGCCGATGCTTTTAGTCCAAAGGTTGTACAGAGTACAATGGCAAGCATTGGGAGGGTAGAAATTTTTTATACAGACCTGGTGGAGTATGTCAGAACACATTCACATAGGCACTTTTATGCAGCTACACTTGAGGGAACTCCATTACGGGATATTAAGGCTCATGGTCCATCGGCTTTGGTTATAGGAAATGAATCAATGGGGATCAGATCTGAATTGAAGAATGAATTGAAATATTTTGTGACCATACCCCGGATGGGGGCGGCAGAATCTCTCAATGCTGCCGTTGCCACAGGAATCATTTTATCACATATAATTACGGACTTATAATTTTATTTGAACTGAATGGCACGAACCGGTTCTATCCTGCGGATGATATAAGTAGGTATCAGCAGCACAGCCATGCAAATGAGGAATGTACCAGCATTAACAGCCAGGATCTGCCATGGGATCACCTTAACCTCTGCCTTACTGATATAATACATTTCTTCCGGCAAACGTATAAGTCCATAACGTTTCTGGAGAAATATGAGTGTAAACGCAAGAATGTTTCCAAGGATAATGCCCGTTAGAGTGATTACTCCGCCATGATAAAGGAAGATCTTTTGTATCATACCGTCGGGTGCGCCAATGGCCTTCAGAACCCCAACCATTCTTGTACGTTCCAATACCAGGATGATCAGACATGTTATAAGGTTCAGGATAGCAACAATGATCATGATGATCAACACAATGGCAATGGTTTTATCTTGTAATGAAAGCCAGTCGAATATATTTGGATATATCTCTTTAATGGTTCTGCTGTTCCATAATACCGGAAGTTCAGTGAATACTGCCTCATTGGCCACATCTATCAATTCATGGTCCTCCAGGAATATTTCATAACCCCCAATACTGTTAGGAGACCAGTTATTAAGACGCTGTATCAGCCGCAGGTCTCCTAAGGCGATCATCTTATCATAATCTTCGATACCAGTTTTGTAAATGCCGCAGATGTTCAGTTTCCTGGCCCTTGGCGCCGATCCGTCATTCTGTATGAAATAAATCAGTATGCTTTCGTTGACCTTGAGGTTTAACTGGTTTGCCGTATAGGTAGACAGTACAATTTCATTACTGTAACCACTGTCAGGGAATTGCATCCAGCGACCCTCTTTGAGAAAGGATGACATCCGCCTTGTATCATAACTGCTGTCTATACCTTTGAACAATACACCTTCAATGCTTTCGGCAGTTTTAAGGATGGCATTTTTAGTTGCATAAGGTTGCACAGATCTTATACCCGGAACAGTTTTTTTCAATCCTGCTACAGTATCATTTTTATCTATTGGATATTCTTCTGCAATGGCAACCTTATCGGGCTCGTAATGCTGAACCCTTATATGTCCCCAGAAACTGAAGATCTTCTGGCTGATGGCGTACTGGAAGCCACTAGTAAAAGCCAGTGCAATGATCATGGCAGTTACACTAATGGTGGTTGCAGCTATCGCAAGGCGGATAATAAAACGGGAAAAGGATTTCTGGCGGTTAAATGCCACTCTCCTTGCTATGAATCCGGCAACATTCAATCGGCATGGTTTTAGTCAACAAATATAAAGGATGTGCCCGAGTGTGCGATAATTGAAGGGAATTGAATGATATTTACAAGTAATAAGGATGCGTGCCATGAAGAAATTACGGATAATAATAATTGCCCTGCTTGTTCTGACTGCCATTGGGCCTCTGAAATTGAAAGCCCAGGAGCCGGATATCATTTATTATTCAAATATTCAGAATCTGAAACTATATCCGGCTGGTAATCCTTTTGGCTATCCACTGATCAGGCTCAATGGTGGAGATCAGTTGGAACTGCATTTTGATGATCGCGAAGGGGGCGTTAAAAGCTATTCCTATTTATGGGAACTGCGTAATGCCGACTGGAGCCCGGTAATGCTCAGCGCAATGGATTATATAAAAGGATTTACTCAGCAGCGTATAACTACATATAGAAATTCTTCAGTTGCACTTACCAGATATACACATTACCAGGTTTCATTACCAGATAGAAGCAGCGGACCTTCCCGATCTGGTAATTACCTCATAAAAGTTTTTCTTAATGGAGATCCTTCAAAAGTGGTATTTACAAGAAGGGTGCTGGTAGTGGAAGAAAAAGCCGGGATTGCCCTTCAGGTTCTTCAGCCATTCAATAACCAGCTATTCACTACCCATCAGAAAGTCAATTTCACCGTTACCACCCGCAATCTCAATATTGTAAATGCTATGCAGCAGATAAATGTTTGTATTCTGCAGAATAACCGGTGGGACAATAAGAAGTTCGGCTTAAGGCCAACATTTATAAGGCAAAACAATCTGGAGTTCAATGCGGAACAGGATGGTGTGTTCTCATCAGGCAAAGAATGGCGCTGGCTCGACCTGCGCAGCTTCAGGCTCCAGAGTGACCGTGTTGATAGCGCACGCTATTCACCCTCTGCTACTGACATATATGTAAAGACAGATATAGATCGTTCTGCCCAGCGTTTTGTTTATTACCGCGATGGTAATGGCATGTATTTCAATGAAACGCTGGATGGATTAAATCCCTTCTGGCAGGCTGATTATGCAACCGTTCATTTCAGTTATAAACCCCCAGGTGGAATGCCATTCCGTAATGATCTTTACCTTTTCGGGGAACTAACAAATTACGGTAAAGACCCGCAATCAAGAATGGTATTCAACAAAGAAAAAGGAATATATGAAACCTCAATCTGGTTGAAACAGGGATATTACTATTATGGTTATGCGACAAAGGAAGGGGAAGGGGAGAAGGCCTTTTTCAGCATGGACAGAACAGAAGGAAATTATTGGGAAGCAGAGAATAATTACACCATCCTTGTTTATTACAGGGCACTGGGTGGCAGGGCTGATGAACTCATCGCTGCTGCTTCTATCAATTCACTGGCAGGAAGGCCGGGCGTTATTTCAAATTGATTTGTCAGGAAAATCATCTTACCCTATCTTTGCGCCGGCAGGTCTCATACGACCAGCTCCTACTGAACTCCCCCAGGGTCGGAAGACAGCAAGGGTAGGTGGTTGTAGCGGTGCGATGTGAGTAGCCTGCCATTTTTTATTTCTCCTTTCTCGCACTCTCTGCCGCGTCATTGGTCACCCATTTCTTCTTATCTTCGTCAGCGTCAAAAACAACCCAATACATGAAATTTTTTATTGATACTGCCAACCTGGCCCAGATCCAGGAAGCGAATGAATTAGGAATTCTTGATGGTGTAACCACCAATCCATCCCTTATGGCAAAAGAGGGCATTAAGGGCGAAGAGAATATTATCAATCATTATAAGGCCATCTGCGAAATGGTGGATGGAGATATCAGTGCAGAGGTTCTGTCCACCGATTTTAAAACTATGGTGGAAGAAGGTCAGAAACTTGCAGCTATCCATCCTAATATTGTAGTAAAGGTTCCGATGATAAAGGATGGTGTAAAGGCCATAAAGTGGTTTACCGATAACGGGATCAAAACAAATTGTACGTTGGTGTTTTCCGCCGGGCAGGCAATCCTGGCAGCAAAGGCAGGAGCAGCATATGTTTCTCCCTTCATTGGACGTATTGATGATAGCGGATGGGATGGCACTGAACTGATCGGACAGATTGCGAATATTTATGGTATTCAGGGTTTTAAAACGGAAATCCTCGCAGCTTCTATCAGGAATCCCAACCATATTATAAAATGTGCTGAACTTGGTGCCGATGTATGCACCTGCCCACTTGAATCAATACTGGGCCTGCTGAAACATCCGTTAACAGATATCGGCCTGGCTAAGTTCCTGGAAGATGCGAAAAAAATGTAATGGATTATAAGGCTTCTAACCCAGGAAGCCTTTATTTTTTTTACGTGGTTTTGTACCCGGATTCCTGATCTCATCAAGGATCTCTTCTTTAGTCTTTAACTTTTCATCATCCCCTTTTTGCTTGATATAGATTATCATGGATCGAGTTAGAGCATTATTTGTATTATGCGATACGGTAACCGTTACTTTATCACCCTTGAAATCTTTATCAAGTAAAAGACTGTTTCCTTCGAATTTTCCTCCGTCACAACTGAATTTTAAATCTTTACTGGTAAGCGGAAGCCACCTTCCATCTGAGTAATGACCATCAACATTAATATAATTATGTACTCCCTTTTTCAAGCTGTCGGTATATAAGTGAAACGCAATACTATCAAGTGTAGCTGAAGCTGTCTGATCTTTGTCTTTTGATTTACGCTGCGCCTGAACACTGCAGGAAGAAAAAAGCAAAATGGCGAATAATAATCGAATCATCATAGTTGGTCCCTTGTTATTAAGATATTACATTAGACGAATATTCAGCGATCCCGGGTTGTATTCATGCATTTGAAGTTTGTTAAATCGCTGTAAAAACCATACTTAAATGGTAGATGCACGCTTCAGCCTGTCATTAATTGCCCTGCCCAGTCCTTCCTCCGGAAACGATTCCGCAATTATCAATTCAATATTCATACTGTCAGCCATTCTCATTGCGCCGAATAATCGGCTGGCAGCTTCTTCAAGGCTGCCTGAAGGAGAAAGGATAAACTGGTTTGTTGCTGGAATCAAATCCAGCGATTCCTTAAAAGTAATACTTGCAATTTTTTCAGAAGCTGTATCTGAATTTGCCGACAATATTTCTTGAGGGTTTCCCCACAACATTTTGTGTTTGGTAGCATAGTGCTTTGCCAGCATTCCCGGTGAAATGGGGTTATCAACATAACCTTCTTCCGGCAGCGCAATTTTTCCAATTATGGCCTCAATAGCTTCAAGTGAAACTCCGCCAAAACGAAGAAGCCGGGGTTCCGCCTCCATAAATGAAATAATGGTGGATTCAACTCCAACCCTGCATTCTCCTCCATCAAGTATGTATCCCAGTTTATCACCCAACTGTTCAGCCACATGCATGGCTGTAGTGGCACTAACATAGCCGGATGGATTAGCGCTGGGGGCGGCAAGGGGAAAATCAAGTTGCTGCAACAATGAAAGCGTAAGAGGATGATTGGGGATACGGACCGCCACTGCTGGTGTTCCTGCCGTTACAATACCAGGGATCATTTCAGAGGTTGGAATAACAAAACTTATTGGACCCGGACAAAAATGCGCTGCGAGTGCCTTTGCTTTATCGGGAAGAAAAAGACCCAGATTTTCCAGTTGATCCGTATTCGCTACATGAATGATCAGCGGGTTAAACTGAGGCCTGTTCTTAGCCATAAAGATCCTGACAACAGCCGCCTCATCAAGTGCATTAGCAGCTAATCCATATACAGTTTCAGTTGGAATTGCTACCAGTTCTCCAGCCCGGAGGTGAGCAACTGCTACTGAAACATCATTTCCTATTTTGACCATAGGATGTAAAGATACATCTCATCAGAAAGCTTTCTTTGAATCTGGTTGTTTTACATATTTTTCAAGCCATTGATGTTGTTCCCAGAGCATATGGAGAATGTTTTCCTTGCTTGCATATCCATGGCTTTCATAGGGTAGGGTAATATAGCGTACTGTTCCGCCATGCCCTTTTACAGCATTGTATAAACGTTCACTCTGGATAGGGAATGTTCCAGAATTATTATCCATTTCGCCATGTATAAGAAGAAGCGGGGTTTTGATTTTATTGGCAAAGCTGAATGGACTCATATTGAAATATACATCCGGAGCCTCCCAATACGTACGCTCCTCGGCCTGGAAGCCAAAAGGTGTAAGCGTTCGGTTATATGCTCCGCTACGTGCGATTCCTGCTTTGAAAAGATTGGTATGTGCAAGTAGATTTGCAGTCATAAATGCACCGTAACTATGCCCCCCCACACCAACGCGATTACTATCCCCCACACCTCTGCTGGCTACGGCCTGTATGGCAGCATGGGCATTAAGGTATAACTGAGGAATAAAATTATCGTTTGGTTCTTTACTACCTTCTCCCACTATGGGCATTTCTGCATTATCAAGTACAGCATATCCCTGGGTTGCCCAGAATACCGGCCCGCCATAAGAAACACTTGTGAAGGTATATTTCGATCCTCTCACCTGAGCTGCATCCGCAGCAGATTTATATTCGCGCGGATAGGCCCATATTAGCACCGGAAGGGGACCATCTTTTTTTGCATCATAGGATTTTGGTAAATAAAGTGTTGCGGTAAGATCAATTCCATCAGCCCTTCTGTAGGAGATCTTTTCCTTTGAAACGCCTTCCAGCTGAGGGTAAGGATTTGTGAAGTTTGTAAGTGCCAGCCCTCCCTTTTTTGATGGTTTGCGGAAATTTCGCATATAGAAGTTTGGCGTTTCAGTTGGTGTTTCTCTCCGGGTTATAAAATCGCCGTTTTCAGCATCAAGAATATCAACTACAAACTCGTATACACCTTCCTGGCTCCGCCATAATTCACGGGTGGCCCGCGTTTTCAGGTTCAAAGAACGGAGTAGGGGCAAGTCGCCGTTCGGAGACGATCCTGAGGATGTAAGCAGAATATCCCCACTCTTCATTATTTTAATGACCTGCCTGCCATATTCATTTCGAGTGCTCACAACATTTCCCAGATCATTATATGCATCATTTGAACTCCTTTCATGCAGGCTGTCAACAGCTCCTGTTGCCGGATTTAAAAGATTGATCCTTGACTTTCGGTCTGCAAACATCGCTTCATAAAGAAGGGCTGTTTGTGCATTTCCCCAGTCAATCCCCCTGAACCTTCTTTTTGTGCGAACCAGTTCCTTTGGTTGTTCATTACCTGACGCTGTCAAAGTATAAACGGCATCCCTGTTTGCTGATGTAGTTCTGCCTAATCCCTTGTCAAGTGCCTGGACATAATAAATTGTAGAAGGTTCGTCATCTCTCCAGTCGATATTCCTGGGAAAGCTGACTACATCATCAAACCCAATAGGTGCACCTTCAGAAGATGGGTTATTTGTGATAGTACGAACTGTTTTTCCGGCCATATCTGTAACTGTATAACTGGAAGGAAATCCACTCCAGGGCACCAGGTAGGAAAAGGGCTTCTGGATCACTCCTTTTAGTATGTATTGTTTATCGGGTGAAACACTGAAACTGCGGTAGATAGCAGGCTCTCCGATAGGTTTTTCCACAACATCGCTACCGCTTAATTGAATTTGCATCAGTTGGGCTGTTGCATAATATTCAAAGAGTAATTCATCATGCGGACTTTTGATCAGATCCTGATAGGTGCGGGAAGCTGCTGCTTTTCCGAGTGACTCCTGTATTACAGGGCCCGTAGGTGCTGCTTTTTTTACCGGTTCGGCCTTACCTGAACCCACTGCTGATTTATAGATGATCATATCATTATTCACCCAGCTGAAAGAAGACCCTATTACTGCATTAACAGGCTTTCCATTGATCTTTTTTGCAATTCCATCAGCTGGTTTTGCCGTATAAATATCGATGCGGTCATTTCCATGATGTAGAAAAGCAACGGAAGCCTGGTCGGGGCTCCACTGTAAACTGGTTCCTTTTAAATCTTCGGGGATGCCGGTTAATGTAGTTGTTTTACCTGTTTTGAGATTCTTGAATTGCAAACTGTTAAAGTATGTTGTTCGGCTACCACCGAAATTAGCCGGATTCCATCTTATGCCCGCTATCCGGTATTCTGGCTGGGCAAGCTCTTCAATTGTCGGGAAAGATGCCCGCTCAATAATTATCATCCATTGTCCTTTTCCATCTACCGTAACGGTGGGGGTGGGTTTCGATAATGCCAGGTCAGTAATGTCTTTTGGCGGGGTCTGGTAATGGCTGTCATCCTGAGCCATCACTATACTACATAAAAGAAGTGCGGAAAAAAATAATGAATAGGATCTTTTCATATCAGCTCTTTATTGTGCCCAATTTAAGGAAGAAGACCCATTCGACCCTATTGCGTGAAGCCGTTAAAATTAAAATTTGGAGATTTGCCCTCAATGCCTATATTTTTGCACCGCAATGATTCAAAACACGCAAAAACACCATCATCATCATTTTCTGCCATCGCAGTAAGCGGATGATGTTTGCGTCTATATAAACATTTGAGGGCTTACCACAGGTAGGCCCTTTTTTATTATTACAAGCATATGCAACAAAAACTCAAGATCGCTATACAGAAAAGCGGTCGGTTATACGAAGATTCTGTGAAGCTGCTCAAGGATTGCGGCATTGATGTGAAGAATGGAATCAATAAGTTAAAAACCGAAGCGGAGAACTTTCCCCTGGAAATTTATTTTCTCCGCGATGATGATATCCCACAGTACGTTGAAGATGGGGTGGCAGACATTGGTATTGTGGGTGAGAATGTGATGTATGAGAAAAATAAAAAAGCCTTTATAGTGGAAGAATTAGGCTTTGGGAAGTGTCGGCTCAGCATAGCCGTTGGACGCAAGGATGATTATACAGGGGTTGGGTTTCTTCAGGGAAAAAGGATTGCTACCAGTTATCCTATCCTTGTTGAAAAATTTCTTGCAGAAAAGGGTATTAGTGCTGAGATCCACGAGATCAGCGGTTCAGTGGAAATTGCACCCGGCATTGGGCTTGCAGATGCAATTGTTGACCTGGTAAGCAGCGGGTCCACCCTCTTTATGAATGGACTTAAAGAAGTGGAGACCGTTCTAAAGAGCCAGGCTGTACTTATCCGGAATGAGAAACTGAGAGCAGATCAATTACAGTTGCTTGACCGTTTGTTATTCCGTATCAGGGCTGTTAAGAAAGCCAAGAATAACAAGTATGTTCTGCTGAACGCCCCCAATAATAAACTGCAGGAAATTATCGCCTTATTACCTGGAATGAAAAGTCCTACTGTACTTCCCCTGGCCGAACCCGGATGGAGCAGTGTACACAGTGTGCTCAGTGAAGACCGTTTCTGGGATATCATTGAACAACTTAAAGATGCGGGAGCACAGGGAATACTGGTGATTCCGATAGAAAAAATGATCATTTAACGATTGCCGGAATACAATTAATGAATTAGTTTATGAAGATATACATCGATCCCCCAAGAAGTCAATGGCCTGAACTCCTTAAGAGACCGGTTATGGATGCTGTATCACTGGAAGGTACAGTTATGCAGGTGCTTAACCGTGTTGAAAAAGATGGTGATGCTGCCTTGTACCACTTTACCAGCCAATTTGATGGGGTTGAACTTGAGAATTTTGCAGTGAGTACAGAAGAGATCGCTGCAGCAGAATCTATGATTAGTTCAGAACTCAAACAGGCTATTCGCCAGGCTGCTGATAATATTGGTTCTTTTCACAAACGCCAGCTCATGGGCCCCGAAATTATTGAAACAATGCCCGGGGTCCGTTGCTGGCGTAAATCTGTGGGCATAGAAAAAGTTGGATTATATATTCCCGGGGGAACTGCGCCACTTTTTTCAACCTTGCTGATGCTTGGCATCCCCGCTACAATTGCAGGTTGCAGCGAAATCGTTCTCTGTTCTCCCCCTGATAAAAATGGTAACCTCCATCCTGCAATATTATTTGCTGCTTCTGTGGTTGGCGTTACCCGGATATTCAAACTGGGTGGAGTTCAGGCTATTGCAGCAATGGCCTTTGGAACAGAATCAGTACCACGGGTGTATAAAATATTTGGTCCGGGTAACCAGTATGTTACTGCGGCAAAACAGCTGGTTCAACAACGTGGTATTGCTATTGATATGCCTGCCGGTCCCAGTGAAGTAGCAGTTTTTGCAGATGCTTCTGCAAATGCGGAATTCGTTGCAGCCGACCTGCTTAGCCAGGCCGAACATGGAGTGGATAGCCAGGTCTTTTTCGTAACAACAGATAAGGATCTCATCCCCCTTGTAAAAGAAGCGCTTACACGGCAATTAGAAAATCTTCCACGCAGGCAAATGGCCGCTACGGCTTTGGAGAAAAGTACAATGGTGGTAACTGACACGAAAAATGCAGCGATGGAACTTCTCAATGCCTATGCGCCTGAACACCTGATCCTCTGCTGTGAGGGGGCCGCAGAACTTGCAGAGAAAGTAATAAATGCCGGGTCGGTATTTATTGGTCATTATTCTCCCGAAAGTGTGGGTGATTATGCAAGTGGTACAAACCACACCCTGCCAACAAATGGCTATGCCCTGGCTTATAGTGGAGTTAGTGTTGACAGCTTTGTGAAAAAGATCACCTTTCAACAACTAACTGAAGACGGCCTTCAGCGTATAGCCGATACAGTTATAACAATGGCGCGCGCCGAAGGCCTTCACGGACATGCCAGGGCAGTGGAATTACGTTGCGGGGAACTCTTGAAAGATTAAGCCTGGCAGACATTTATTTAATTCAACCTGAATATCGTTTATATGTTTAACCTCTCTGATCTGATCAGGCCAAATATTAGGGATCTTGTACCATACTCCTCCGCTAGGGATGAGTTTAAAGGAGAAGCCAGGATTTTTCTGGATGCCAATGAAAATTCACTTGGCTCACCACTTACCAAATGGTATAACAGGTATCCCGATCCTATGCAATGGGCAGTCAAGGAAAAGTTATCAGTTATCAAAGGTGTTGCCCCCCAGAATATTTTCCTCGGAAATGGAAGTGATGAGTGTATTGATATTTTACTTAGGGCATTTTGTGAACCGGCAGTCGACAACATTATTATAGTACCACCTACTTACGGCATGTATGAGGTAAGTGCCAATATCAATAATGTTAAGGTAAAGAAAGTATCTCTTACTCCAGGTTTTCAACTTGATCTTCCTGCACTTGAAGAAGCGGTTGACGACAATACCAAAATGATATTCCTCTGTTCTCCAAATAACCCAACCGGTAATTCATTAATGCGGGAAGATATTGAAATGCTACTCAATAATTATTTTGGGATCGTCGTTATGGATGAGGCCTATATTAACTTCTCGAGACAACGGTCCTATGTTCAGGAACTCGAAGATTATCCGAACCTGGTTGTTTTGCAGACCCTTTCTAAAGCATGGGGATTAGCTGCATTACGTGTAGGAATGGCTTTTGCATCAGAAAGTATCATCAATGTTATGAATAAGATCAAGCCACCTTACAATATTAACCAGGCTTCCCAGGAACTGGCTTTAAAAGCACTTGATGAAGTTGAGCAGGTTAATGAAATGATAAGGATTTTGGTGCAGGAGCGGACCAGGCTTGAGCAGGAATTACCCAGGCTTCCTGTTGTTGAACATGTGTATCCGTCAGATGCGAATTTCCTCCTGGTAAAGGTAAAGGATGCAAAGGCTTTGTACCAGAAACTGCTTGATAAGGGAATTGTGGTACGCGACCGTAGCAATGTGATCCTTTGTGATGATTGCCTGCGTATAACAGTGGGAACAGAAAAAGAGAATACCGAATTGCTCGATGCTTTGTAAAATCAAAATATATTATGACTAAGCGAATTTTATTCATTGACCGCGATGGAACACTTATTAACGAAGCGCCACCTACTTACCAGCTCGACTCGTTTGATAAACTAACGTTTTATCCCAAAATGTTCGAATACATGGGACGAATTGCGCGTGAGTTGGATTATAAACTCGTAATGGTCACTAACCAGGATGGACTTGGTACAGATATCTTCCCGGAAGATACTTTCTGGCCCCTCCATAATCTCGTTATGAAAAGCCTGGAAGGGGAGGGGATCTATTTTAGCGAGGTGCTAATTGACAGGAGTTTTCCTCATGAGGGATTAAATACCAGGAAGCCGGGTATTGGAATGCTTAAACATTACCTCAATAACGATGAATATGATATGGAGAATTCCTTCGTTATTGGCGATCGTATCACAGATGTTCAGTTAGCAAAAAACCTGGGTTGCAAAGCCATTTGGTTGAATCTTGATGCGAGTCTTGGTGGTGCAGAAATCAATGACCAGGCTGAATTACTAAGAAAAGATACTGTTGCCCTGGAAAGTACTGACTGGTCGGAGATATACTCCTTTCTTAAGCTCGGATTGCGTCAGGTAGTGCATGAGCGAAATACTAATGAAACCAGGATCCATGTGGAAGTTAATATGGACGGAAGCGGTAAATCGGCAATTTCTACGGGCCTTGGTTTCTTTGATCATATGCTTGACCAGATTGCAAGGCATGGAAAGATTGATCTTAAAATTGATACGAAGGGAGACCTGCATATTGACGAACATCATACTATTGAAGATACCGGGTTGGCTTTGGGGGAAGCTTTTGCCAAAGCATTGGCAGACAAACGTGGTATGGAGCGATATGGTTTCGCGCTTCCCATGGATGAGGCCGATGCAAAAGTTCTTATTGATTTCGGTGGCCGCAACTGGCTGGTCTGGAATGCCACCTTTCAAAGGGAAAGAATAGGAGAGATGCCCACAGAGATGTTCTTCCATTTCTTCAAATCATTCAGTGATGCCGCCAGGTGTAACCTCAATATTGAGTGCCAAGGTGAAAATGAGCATCACAAAATAGAAGCTATCTTCAAAGCCTTTGCAAAAGCTATCCGTATGGCTGTAAAACGTGATCCGATAAGTAACTATCTGCCATCTACAAAAGGAGTTTTATAAATATCAAACCATTCCAATTCCAACTCGTTGCTGAGGATAGGCCTCAACTTCCAATTCATTTAGCATAAACAGAGCAATATCGCCGGAGTTGATCTTTGTACGTGCGCCATCTGGAAAATGGTCTGCGCTCGTAATAAAATTTCCAACCGGATCTGCGTCTATGATATCGGGAGAACAAACGAATGTCCAGTTAAGACCAGATGCCTGTAGTTGTTCCCATGCTTTCTGATGCTCTAGTCCTACTGGTATATATTCCTCCGGATATTCAGGCTGTTCAATAATCAATCCCCCTTCGGGATGGTCTAGTACACCCATGCCGCCAAGGGCAATTATTCTTTTCACTGAAGCCCGCTTCATTTGTGCGATGATATTTTTAATGCCAAGTGACCTGGTCTTATCTGTTCCATCAAAGCTTCCTCCCAATACACTTAGTACTGCATCGCATCCCTTTATAGCATCGAACACATCTTTATCATCAAAAACACCTCCTTTGATAAGGGTAAGATCATCATTGTTGTCATTAAGTTCATGAACGTTTCGTCCAAAGGCCCTCACTTTATAACCCTTCAATAATGCCTGGTTAACGAGATGCCGACCAACCTGGCCTGTGGCACCAAAAATTGCGACTTCCATAATTCAATATTAGTTATGTGCTCAATGAATAAATGAAATATTCAGGATTGGAATTCAAAAACCACGTCGTTGTATTCCGGTTTTTTTTTGAATACGGCACTGGCAAATGGACAAAGGGCAATGATCTTAAGATGATGTTTACGCGCATAGTCCACAGCTGTTTCTACCAGTAAATAACCAACATCCTGGCCTTTCAATTCTTCAGACACTTCGGTATGTTCCAGGATGATTTTATCAAAAGATGGCTGTGTATATACCAGTTCTGCAAGTACCGCGCCTTCCTGCTGAACAAAGAATACGCCTTTGCTTTCCGTATGGGTATGTTGTATTAGCATGGCGGAAATTTTCAGTAAGCTACTTAAAAAAAGTTTTGCTGATACGGAATTCATGCTTGATATTTGTGGACGAATGAATAAAAACATTATAAATATTCAGTGGTGGTGGCATACAAACTCTTCCGGGGTACTGTAATGTCATTACTGTGTTTATTGTAAACATATTCAGGCCCCGATTGATCATCGGGGTTTTTTATTGTCATTGGGCCAGGTAGAAGCAATTGAAAAACAGAACTATGTCAAAAGAAACAAAAAAGATCAGGATAGAAACAACGTTAAAACGTATGCTGGCTGATGTATATACACCAGTTGGAATATACCTCAGGTTAAGAGACCGGTTCCGTGATACCGTTTTATTGGAAAGCACTGATTCGCATGCGGCGGATAATAGTTACTCCTTCATTTGTATAAATGCAATAGCAGGAATGGAGATCCGCTCACTGGATAGTATTGAATATAAATTACCTGGACAGCCACCCGAGAAATTAGATATAACTAATCCAGCCATGGTCCCCGATCAGCTCTGGGGATTTATGCAGCGTTTCGAAACAGTAAATGCAGAAGGTGCTGATCCAAAAACCACCAGGTTCGCACAGGGGCTGTATGGATACACATCCTATGATGCTGTTCAGTTTTTTGATTCTGTCAGATTTTCTGACAAAGCAGAAATCACTGCCCTTCCCCTCATGCGGTACCGGCTTTACCAGTATGTTATCGCAATTAACCATTTCCGTGATGAACTTTATCTCTGTGAAAACAGGATCACGGGAATAGAATCCGAAATTGATGCTGTAGAATCCCTTATCAGAAGTAAAGACGTTCCGGTGTATCCCTTTGCACTTACTGGCCAGGAGCAAACCAATATGGACAATGATGAATACATGGAGATGGTGAAGAAGGGAATAGCTTCCTGTCATAGGGGAGATGTTTTCCAGATCGTGCTTAGTCGCCGCTTCCAACAGAGATTCCGTGGCGATGAATTCAATGTTTACCGCGCACTCAGAACAATAAATCCATCCCCTTACCTTTTCTTTTTTGATTATGGCGATTACAAATTAATAGGTTCATCTCCTGAATCACAGCTGGTGATCAGCAATGGTAAAGCTGTTGTTCATCCCATCGCGGGAACATATAAACGAAGTGGAGATGATGAAATTGATCAGCGGGAAACGGAGAAATTGCTCCTGGATGCAAAAGAAAATGCAGAACACGTAATGTTGGTTGACCTTGCCAGAAATGACCTCAGCAGGGTTTGCACCGAAGTTGAGGTTACTCATTACCGCCAGGTTCAGTATTTTTCGCATGTTATACACCTTGTGAGCGAGGTGGCTGGAAAAGTACCCCCTGCGGCAAATCCCTTTCTACTTATGGCAAAAACTTTTCCTGCTGGAACACTTAGCGGCGCCCCCAAAATTCGGGCGATGCAACTAATCGATGGCTTTGAACCAACCGCCAGGGGATATTATGGAGGAGCCATTGGCTTCATGGGCTTTGATGGCAGCTGCAATCATGCGATAATGATCAGGACTTTTTTAAGCAGGAGAAATACACTGACCTACCAGGCTGGTGCCGGCGTTGTAGCAGCGAGTATACCCGAAAATGAATTGCAGGAGGTAAATAATAAACTGGGCGCCTTGAAAAAGGCATTGGAATTAGCAGGGCAAATCGGTTGATCCCATCCTTATCAACTAATACAACTTATTAAAATTTTATGAAGATCCTTGTTTTTGATAATTACGATTCCTTTACCTATAACCTTGTTCACCTGGTTGAGAAGATCATTGGTGAGAAAGTTGAAGTACACCGGAATGATCAGATAAAGTTGGAGGATGTGGCGCGGTTCGATAAGATAATATTATCACCTGGCCCGGGTATTCCTGAAGAAGCCGGACTACTATTACCCCTTATCAAAACCTATGCACCTACAAAACCTATTCTCGGCGTTTGCCTGGGACACCAGGCTATAGGCCAGGCCTTTGGAGCTGATCTTATAAACCTTAAGAATGTATATCACGGAGTGGCTACTCCTATATGGGTGGAACCTCATCATGGTTCATCATCAAACGATGTGTTCAAAGGCCTGCCGCTTCAATTGGAAGTGGGTCGTTATCACTCATGGGTAGTAGGCGAAACAGGATTTCCGGATACCCTTGAAATTACCGCGCGTGATAAAGAAGGACAGATCATGGCCCTGAAACATAAAAAATTTGATGTTCAGGGAGTTCAGTTTCATCCCGAAAGCGTACTAACGCCCGATGGAGAACAAATGATGAAAAACTGGCTGGGGAAATGATTCAGGAGTATTAAAGTAAAACGAAAATTAGCATGAAGAAGATTTTACAATATTTATTTGAACACAAGTCACTATCGCGGCAACAGGCAAAGGATGCATTGGTGAACATTGGAAAGGGACTGTACAATGAACATGAAATGACGGCTTTCATGACAGTGTTCCTTATGCGTAGTGTTACCATTGAAGAATTGCAGGGTTTTCGCGATGCACTTCTGGAACTCTGCGTGCCCCTTGATCTGAATGGTGAAAAAGTACTTGATATAGTTGGAACAGGCGGTGATGGAAAGAATACTTTTAATATATCCACCCTGGCTTGCTTTATTGTTGCAGGGGCTGGACAAAAAGTTGCCAAACATGGAAACTATGGTGCTTCAACCATAAGTGGTGCTTCCAATGTAATGGAAAACCTCGGGTATAAATTCAAAAATGAGGGTGATGCACTTCGCCGCGAACTTGATTCTGCCAACATTTGCTTTCTCCATGCGCCATTGTTCCATCCTGCTCTTAAAGCGGTTGGTCCCATCCGGAGAAACCTGGGCATGAGAACATTTTTCAATATGTTGGGCCCCATGGTAAATCCAGCCGGACCGGCTTACCAATTGGTTGGAGTTTACAACCTGGAGATGGCTCGTATTTACAATTACCTGCTGCAACAAACTGAAGGTCAGTTTACAATCATTCATAGCCTTGATGGTTATGATGAGATCTCCCTGACTTCTGATACTAAAGTGATCACTAATGAGGGTGAACAATTGTTTACCCCTCACCAGTTGGGCAAGCGGATGGTACAAGCCTCCGATATATACGGTGGCAACACAGTAGAAGAAGCAGCGAGAATATTTTCGCGTATCCTTGAAGGTAAAGGTACATGGGCACAGAACGCAGTGGTACTCGCTAATGCAGCAATGGCCCTGTTCAGTACCCGGAATTATAAGGATTATAATAACGCATACAGTGCTGCTGTAGAAAGCCTGGAAAGCGGTAAGGCCATGGCTGCTTTAACAAAACTTATCGCATTACAATAGCCTATTACTAAAAAAATATTATTCCTGAGATGAATATATTAGAAGCAATTATTGCTGAAAAAAGAATCGAAGTTGAGCTGCGGAAAAAACAGGTTCCATTAGAAAACCTGAGACTTTCTGCACTTTATGACAGACCAGGATTTTCACTGATTGAATTTCTGCAAAGCGATTCACATACCGGGATAATTGCAGAGTTTAAACGCAAGTCACCCTCTAAGGGTATCATCAATGACAAGGCCAACGTGGTGGATGTGACACGGGCCTATGCTGATCATGGAGCCTCTGCATTATCAGTACTGACCGATCACTCATTTTTCGGTGGCAGTATTGAGGACTTGATTGCGGCCCGTGTCAACAATTTACCAATCCTGCGAAAAGATTTTATTATCGATGAATACCAATTGGAAGAGGCAAGGGCAATGGGTTCCGATGCTATTTTACTGATAGCTGCCTGTCTGAATCCTGATGAGGTCCGTAAACTTGCCAAAGCCGCACAGGAACTGGGTCTGGAGGTCCTGCTGGAGCTGCATGATGAAGCAGAACTGGGGCATGTTTGCGAATTTACCCCCATCGTAGGCATCAATAACAGGAATTTAAAGACCTTTAGTGTTGATATTGAGAGAAGTTTGGCAATGGCATCCCGGCTGCCGGAAGGAACCATTAAAGTTGCAGAAAGCGGTATTGATAATGTTTCGAATATCAAAATCTTCCGTGAACATGGTTTCCACGGTTTCCTTATTGGAGAGCATTTTATGAAAGCACCTGATCCCGGAAAGGCATTTGCGGATTTTGTTGCCGACCTGAACAATATGAAGTAGAAACTGTCTTAAGATCCCGGTCAGCTGACAATGACCGGCAATCCTATGAAATGCTTGCTGCCAGAAACTAACACTTAAAATGGAAAACTGTATGAGAGTAAAAGTCTGTGGCATGACCCAGCTGCAACAGGTTAATCAACTGGAGCAAATAGGTGCCGCTTTTGCGGGATTCATTTTTTATCCCAAGAGTCCACGTTATGTACTTCGATATATGACAACAACAGACCTCAGGAAAGAAAACAGGATCAACAAAGTGGGTGTATTTGTAAACGCGGGGATGGATGAAGTTCTCCAGATGGTGGACGAATGCCGTTTGCATATGGTCCAGCTTCATGGTGATGAAACTCCCAAGTATTGTGAGAAGATCGCAGACTATGTTTCAGTGGTCAAAGCTTTTCGCCTCAGTGATAATGATAGTATTGAATGGATGATAAGGCCATACCAGGAAGTTTGTGATATGTTCCTCTTTGATACAATCGGTGCTGGTTATGGTGGTACGGGAAAGAAATTCGACTGGTCGATCCTGAAAGATGTTGATGTAGGCAAGCCTTATTTTCTAAGCGGTGGAATTGAACCGGGCGATGAAGCCGCAATTCGTGAATTCGAAAAGCAGCCTTCGGCAAAAAGCCTGTTTGCGCTCGATATCAACAGTAAGTTTGAAACCAGTGCCGGAGTAAAGGATATGGCAAAAGTGGAGCACTTTATCAAAACATTGAATGCATAGTAAAAGAATCTATAAAGTAATTTGACATGATTGATCAGTTAACTTCTTATCAGCGTCCTTCCGGACATGGATATTATGGAAAATTTGGAGGTGCTTATATACCTGAAATGTTGCACCCAAATGTTGAGCAACTGCAGCAATCTTACCTTGAGATCATGCAGGAGTCAACTTTCCAGGCCGAATTTCGTGACTTACTTCATGATTATGTAGGAAGGCCAACACCTCTGTATTATGCAAAGAGGCTAAGCTCAGTATTTAATACTAATATTTTTCTTAAGCGTGAAGATCTTTGTCATACCGGTGCACACAAGATAAATAACACCATCGGGCAGATACTTCTGGCACTGCGTTTGGGAAAAAAGCGAATAATTGCTGAAACAGGTGCAGGACAACACGGGGTTGCCACAGCAACAGTTTGTGCACTGAAAGGTGTTGAATGTATTGTGTATATGGGTGAGAAAGATATTGAACGTCAGGCACCCAATGTGGCTCGTATGCGCATGCTTGGTGCAACGGTTATTCCGGCCATTAGTGGTAGCCGAACATTAAAGGATGCCACCAACGAAGCCATCCGTGATTGGATAAACAATCCCTCCGATACACATTATATCATAGGAAGCGTGGTGGGGCCTCATCCATATCCGGATATGGTTGCTCGCTTTCAAAGTGTTATCAGTGAAGAAACCCGCTGGCAGCTTAAGGAGAAAACTGGTAGTGAATTACCAACGCATGTTATCGCTTGTGTAGGCGGTGGAAGCAATGCTGCCGGGGCATTTTATCATTATCTCGATGAATTGTCTGTACAATTGGTAGCTGTTGAAGCGGCAGGCCATGGAATAAATAGTGGTATGAGTGCGGCTACAACTGCCCTTGGTAAGCCGGGCATACTTCATGGTAGCAAAAGTCTGCTCATGCAAACTGAAGATGGACAGGTTATTGAACCCCATAGTATTTCGGCTGGACTTGATTACCCTGGCATTGGCCCTTTGCATGCTCACCTTTTTGAAAGTGGAAGAGCTACCTTTCTGAACGCTACCGATGAAGAAGCTATGCGCTCAGCTTTTGAAGTGGCACGCCTTGAAGGCATCATCCCTGCCTTAGAAACTGCACATGCTTTTGCCGCCCTTAATAAAATGGATCTGAACAGCAATCACCATGTTATTCTCTGCCTTAGTGGTCGGGGTGATAAAGACCTTTCTGCCTACATGAAGCAGATGGATATGATTGGCGAAACAGGTAAATGAAAAACTTAATTATGAGCAAGATTCAGGAGCTTTTTGCGAAGAAAAAAAATCGGATACTTAATGTTTATTGTACAGCGGGATATCCCAGATTAGATAGCATCGGCGAAGTGATAGAAGCCTTAGAGCAAAACGGCGCTGATATTGTTGAAATCGGAATGCCTTATAGTGATCCTCTTGCTGATGGACCGGTTATCCAGCAAAGCAGCCAGGTGGCTCTTGGTAATGGTATGACAATATCTGTATTACTAGAACAATTGAAGGCGCTGAAAGGTAAGATTCATATCCCTGTGGTTTTGATGGGTTATATGAATCCCGTGTTACAATATGGGTTTGAGAAATTTTGCGCGGATGCTGCAAACGCCGGTGTGGATGGACTAATATTACCGGATCTTCCTGAGTATGAGTTCGAAACAGAGTATGGCAGTATCATCCGAAAAAACGGCCTTGATTTTATATTCCTCGTAACTCCGGAAACATCTCCGGAACGAGTTGTTAAGCTTGATAAACTGAGTAGCGGTTTTCTTTATGCTGTGTCTTCATCGTCAACAACTGGTACAGACAAAGAAATGGTTTCTGTTGACAGATACCTGCAGAAACTGCAAGGTTATAAATTAAAGAATCCGGTACTTGTTGGATTTGGAATAAAAGACAAAGAAAGTTTTGACAAAGCCTGTGCTCATTCAAATGGTGCAATCATTGGCTCGGCATTTATCAGAGCTCTCGAAGGCTCAGATGAAATTGGTAAAAGCACGGGTGAATTTCTTCATTCCGTGCTTGATTAAATAAGGGGGTAAAATCATATTATGGATCTGAAAATCCTGAAATACAATGCCGGCAATATTCAAAGTGTACTTTATGCACTGGAAAGAATAGGTGTTGATGCAATTGTAACTGATGATCATGATGAAATCCGGTCGGCAGACAAGGTCATATTTCCTGGTGTTGGTGAAGCGAGTAGTGCCATGCGATATCTCGAAGAAAGAAATCTTGATAGTCTTTTGAAAGATCTGCGCCAACCTGTACTTGGTATTTGTTTGGGAATGCAACTAATGTGTAAAAGCTCTGAAGAGAATAATACTGAGTGTATGGGCATTTTTGAGGAAGAAGTGAAGTTGTTTCGCCCGGAGATAAGCCGCATAAAAGTGCCCCAGATTGGCTGGAACAATATTTTTGACTTGCATACCCCCCTTTTTGATAGTGTGCCTGAGAAGAGCTATTGTTATTTTGTACACAGCTATTATGCTTCACTCGGCTCGCATACCATCGCAACAACAGAATACGTACTTCCATACAGCGCCGCACTCCACAGGGATAATTTTTACGGAGTTCAATTCCATCCCGAAAAATCGGCCGCTGTAGGGGAGCAGATATTGCGAAACTTCATTGAAAAAATTTAACAGTTTCTCTTAACCAGCAACGGATTATATGTCAGGATTGAATATTACATCACCATCGCTGGATACAGTGTGGCAAATCAGGCATCGGGTTATGTATCCGGAGCGAACACTGGATTTTGTTAAGCTTGAAGACGATCAAAAAGCAATGCATTGGGGGGTGGAAGTGAATGGTGAAACTGTAAGTGTTATTTCCGTGTTTAAAATAGGGAAATCCCTCCAATTCCGGAAATTTGCAACCTTACCGGAAGCACAGCGAAAGGGTTATGGTAGCATGTTGCTTGATAAAGTTATACAGTATGCTGTCGAGGAAAATTTCGAAATGGTTTGGTGCAATGCAAGAACAGAGGCAATGGATCTTTATTACCGGTTTGGAATGCTTCCCGAAGGTATTGGTTGGGAAGATAATGGCCACGAATACCGCAAAATGGTAAAACGTTTGATTAAGCAAAGCAAAGTAAAATTGATGGAAATTATACCTGCTATTGATATTATTGATGGTAAATGCGTTCGGCTCACCCAGGGTGATTATGAACAAAAGACCATATACAATGAGCATCCTCTGGAAGTTGCCATGCAGTTTGAGGATGCGGGACTAAAAAGACTTCACCTTGTTGATCTCGATGGCGCAAAGGCCGGTGCTGTTAAGAATTGGAAAGTTCTTGAAATAATAGCTGCAAAAACATCAATGGTTATAGATTTTGGAGGGGGTATTAAAAGGGAAGATGATCTTCGAATCGTCTTCGAATCGGGTGCAGAACTTGCAACTATCGGTAGCCTCGCTGTGAAAGATGAAAACACTTTTGTGGGTTGGATCAAAAGATATGGACCCGAAAAATTTCTGCTGGGGGCTGATGTAAAAGACGAAAAGATAGCAGTGGGAGGATGGTTGGAAACAACAGACATTTGGATATATGATTTTATACGTAAATATCAGGATCATGGTGTTAACCAGGTATTTTGTACTGATGTGAGTAAGGATGGGAAACTGGAAGGACCATCTCTGGAATTATATAAAAATATCATTTCCCAATACCCGGAATTATACTTTATCGCAAGTGGTGGAGTGAGTAATTTGTCTGACCTCCATCAGCTTTCCGAAATTGGCTGTTCCGGAGCCATAGTTGGAAAGGCTATTTATGAAGGACGGATCACGATTAAAGACTTAGCGATTAAGGCCTGGGAAAATGGTCTAACATGATAAACTATAACAACCAGTGCTAACTAAAAGAATAATTCCCTGCCTCGATATCAAAGATGGCAGAACCGTTAAGGGTACCAATTTTGTTGACCTGCGCGATGCTGGTGACCCTGTGGAATTGGGAAAGCTTTACGCTGAACAGGGTGCTGATGAATTGGTATTCCTAGATATTACTGCTACAGTAGAGAAACGAAAAACTTTGAGTGAGCTGGTGAAACGGATTAGTCACCAGATAAATATTCCCTTCACTGTTGGTGGTGGCATAAGCAGCGTGGAAGATGTTAGTGTATTACTTCAACAAGGAGCTGATAAAATTTCTGTAAACACCGCAGCCTATAAAAGACCCGAACTTCTTGGTGAATTGGAGAAAGAATTCGGTAGCCAGTGTATCGTTTTGGCCATTGATACCCGTAAGGAAGATGATGGTGAATGGTATGTATACTTAAACGGTGGCCGAACAAAAACTGAGACCAGATGCATTGACTGGGCAATTAAAGCGGTTTCGTTAGGTGCAGGAGAAATCCTTTTGACGTCAATGAATCATGACGGCACAAAGCAGGGCTTCGCCTTGGATATTACCCGTCAATTATCCGATAAATTATCGGTTCCCATTATTGCCAGTGGCGGTGGTGGTGCAATGAAACATTTTCTGGAGGTGTTTGGGCAGGGGCATGCGGATGCAGCACTTGCTGCCAGTATTTTTCATTTCAAAGAGATCCAGATACCCGATTTGAAGCATTACCTCGCAGAAAACGGTATTGAGGTTAGGAGATGAGAGTTTCCGGAAAGAGTGGATTTATTTAAATTTGAAAGATGAAAGTTGATTTTCTGAAATATGACGATGGCCTGGTACCGGCAATTGTGCAGGATTTCCAGACCCAAAAAGTCCTGATGCTTGGATATATGAACCAGGAAGCGCTTAACCATACTGAGTCCACAGGTAAGGTCACCTTCTTTAGCCGTTCAAAACAAAGGTTATGGACAAAAGGAGAAGAGAGCGGTAATTTTCTTGAATTAAAGTCAATGGCTGTGGATTGCGATAATGATGCACTTTTGATCAAAGCTCACCCACTCGGCCCCACTTGCCATACAGGTGCGGATACATGCTGGAGTGAAAGGAATCATCCTGAAGACTTCCTGTTTTACCTGGAGGATATTATTTCGCTGCGAAAGATGGCCTCTCCCGGAGAGTCTTATGTAGCAAAACTTTTTTCACGCGGAATCAACAAGATTGCACAGAAGGTTGGCGAGGAAGCAGTGGAAATGGTTATTGAGGCTAAAGACGACGATGACCAGCTTTTTTTGAATGAATCCGCTGATCTGCTTTTTCATTATTTACTTTTACTTAACGCAAAAGGTTTTAGTTTACAGGATGTGATTGATATTTTAAAGGATCGTCATTCAAAATGATATGAGAACAAAATTCCTGCCCCTTTTTTCTGTGCGTTTTCTTTATCTGGCTTTCTTAATGGTGGGATTTGTTTCACCTGGTTTCGCGCAAACAAATAATTTCATCATTAAGGGAAATATCGAAGGCCTCGATGACAATTCGCAGGTTTACCTAACTGATCCCGATCAACCGGGTGATACACTCGCCAGAACCAAATCCCACAAATCCAGGTTTGAGCTTAAGGGCGAACTGCTCCAGACCAAATTATATAATATCGTATTTCTGCCCGCTGATAAGAAGGCATTGGTTTTCCTGGATCCGAAAAATGTTTCTGTTACAGGGGATATCAATAAAATTCAACAATTCAAAATTAACGGATCTCCCGCCCATGATAGTTTCATACTTTTCCAGAAACGCTTTGATCCGCTCTTTAAACGTTATGCAAGCCTTAGCGAGGCTGCTTCGCGTACAGGCGTAAATGATAGCCTGATGACCTTATACAAAGCCCTGGTCAATGAAATGGCAGAAACAGGCGAGCTATTCGCCAGGGAAAATCAGGATAAAGAAATTGCTGCATTTATGTGGGCAACAACCATGCAGGTGGTAAATGATATTAACCGCGTAGAAAAAAGTTACGAGGCCATGAGCGAATCTGTGAAGCAAGGTTTTTATGGCAAATTCATAGCTGCAAGAATTGCAGAAAGCCGCGTGGGAAGGATAGGGTTTGAAGCAATGGACTTTATTCAGGACGATACCTCTGGCAATCCTGTTGCACTTTCATCGTTTCGGGGTAAATATGTATTGGTTGATTTCTGGGCATCCTGGTGCGGACCCTGCCGCCAGGAAAATCCAAATGTAGTTTCCGCTTTCAATAGATTCAGGGATAAGAATTTTACTGTGCTTGGGATATCTCTTGACCGGGATAAGAAAAAGTGGCTTCAGGCAATTGAGGCCGACAAATTGAAATGGACCCAACTTAGCGATCTTAAATTTTGGCAGAATGCTGTTGCTGTGCAGTATAAGGTGCAGTCTATCCCGCAGAATCTGCTGATTGATCCAAAGGGAATAATTGTTGCAAAAAACCTTCGTGGTACAGATCTTCATGATAAGCTCTGTGAGCTACTTGGCGGATGTAATTAAGATCCGCGCTCCATATTTTAATTAAGATAAAAAGAGGAAAGTGAGAAGCCCTACTTTATTGTGGATCAGGCTTCGTAAATTGAAGTATGGTTAATAGAATCCTTACGTGCTTTTTTATAATTATTGTAATTACCGGAGCATCTGGTACAATTAATGCCCAGGTTTTATATTTCCCGGATACTAATTGGCAATCTCGCCCACCTTCCCAACTCAAAATAAATAAAGAACTTCTTGACAGCGCTGTTTCCTTTGCTATTAATAATGAAACAAAACAGGAAAAGGATCTTCGTGTCGCTATTCTGAAATCGTATCAGCGTGAGCCGGGGTATGCTATTTTAGGTCCTACGAAGCCCCGGGGTGGCCCCGCGGGAATTGTAATAAAAAATGGCTATATCGTTGCAAGTTGGGGGGATATAAATCGCGTGGATATGACCTTCAGCGTTACTAAAAGCTATCTGTCAACTATAGCTGGCCTCGCACTCGAAAAAGGGCTTATCAGAAGCATTAAAGATAGGGTGAGTGATTATGTGTGGGATGGAAGTTTTGATGGACCGCATAATTCAAAAATTACCTGGGAACATCTCCTAAATCAGAGTTCCGACTGGTCGGGCGAACTTTTTAACCAATATGATTGGGCTGACAGGCCCCCGAGAGAAGGAACCATTGATGAATGGAAAAATAGGAAACTGGTGGAACCTGGAACTGTATTTGAATATAATGATGTAAGGGTCAATTTACTCGCCTATGCATTACTTCAGGTTTGGAGAAAACCTTTGCCGGTTGTGCTAAAGGAATATATACAGGATCCGATTGGAGCATCCACCACATGGCGCTGGTATGGCTATGATAATTCCTTTGTGAATGTTGATGGTATAATGGTACAATCTGTAAGTGGAGGTGGTCATTTTGGTGGTGGCCTTTTTATTAGCGCTGCCGATCAGGCACGTTATGGATTACTTTTTCTTCGCGAGGGAAAATGGAAAGACAAAAAGCTTTTGTCGGATGCCTGGATTAAAGCGGTGCAGCAATCCTCACCTGCAAGCCAGACCTATGGCTACTTATGGTGGAATAACAAGGATAAAGGACTTCAGGGACTTCCACCCGATATCTACTATGCTGCAGGATATGGTGGCAATTACATAATCATAGATAAAGCCAACGATCTTGTGGTTGTTACCAGGTGGCTGGATGATTCAACATTAGCAGCTTTTATGAGCATGGTCATCAAATCAGTGCAGGGTAAATAAATTTTGGCTTTTTATCTATATAGGAAAACATTTTTCTGTTGAGTGATCTTTATCACATAGGTTATTACTTTTTTTCTTGTTCAAACACTATATGATTTGGTGCTGTATTTTGGAATATATTTGAGAAGGTTGACGCATTCCAACGATTAGCAAGCAAAAAAATGAGAACCCGAATTCTTTTCCTTTTGACAGCATTTTCTGTCTCCATAACCACTGCCGCCCAAAAAATAAATGACCGTTTCCGGCTGAATATCCAGAAAACAAATAGTCCCATGATCATTGATGGCAATGTTAGTGAAGACGCATGGGCTAGCGCTGAAACTGCCCGTGATTTTTTTATGGTATTACCAATGGATACCAGTTTTGCCAGGGTTAAAACGGAAGTCAAAATGACCTATGATGAAGATAACCTTTACCTCGTGGCGATATGTTACCATGCTGTACCCGGACCCTATGTTGTAGAATCATTGCGACGGGATTTCAACTTTGGTAAGAATGATAATTTCTTATTCTTCTTCGACCCATTTGAAGACCGAACCAATGGATTTTCGTTTGGTGCCAATGCTGCGGGTGCTCAATGGGATGGAATCATTTATGAGGGAGGTAAAATGGATCTTAGCTGGGATAATAAATGGACCTCCGTTGTTAAAAATTTCGATGACCGCTGGGTCTTTGAAGCAGCTGTTCCTTTTAAGACCATTCGCTTCAAAAAGGGCATGACAAACTGGGGACTTAATTTCAGTCGCAATGACCTGAAAACAACAGAAAAATCGTCCTGGGCTCCCGTTCCCCGCCAGTTTCCCACTGTTTCATTAGCCTATACGGGTAACCTCGTGTGGGACCAGCCGCCACCTCCAACAGGAGCCAACATTTCAGTAATTCCTTATGTTCTTGGTGGCTTATCGAGAGATCATGATAAAAATACCAAGACTGATTACAGAAAAGAGATAGGAGCCGACCTGAAAATAGGAATCACTTCTGCACTTAATCTGGATCTTACTGTTAACCCCGATTTCTCTCAGGTGGAAGTTGACAAGCAAGTGACCAACCTCGACAGGTTTGAATTATTCTTTCCCGAACGTCGGCAATTTTTCCTGGAAAACGCCGATATCTTTGGCAATTTCGGCTATACCAATGTGAGGCCTTTTTTTTCCCGGCGTATTGGATTGAATGTTCCCATCCAATTTGGTGCAAGGCTTAGTGGTAAATTAAATAAGGATTGGCGCATAGGCATAATGGATATGCAAACCAAAGCGGTTGGAGAAATGGATCTTCCTGTTCAGAATTTCGCTGTTATGTCACTTCAACGAAAAGTTTTCTCCAGATCGAGTGTCGGATTTCTTTTTATTAATAAACAGTCAATAAATTATCAACCCGATAAGGATCCGCTAACCCCTGAACATAGCCAGTATAACAGGAATATTGGAATTGAGTATAACCTTGCTTCTCCCGGAAATTTCTGGACAGGGAAAGCCCTGCTGCTGAAATCATTTAGTCCACATACTTCAGGACGAACTGTTACACATGCCGCTAATTTGAATTATACAGATCGTAAGTGGCTGCTGGGCTGGCAGCATGAATATGTGGGCCGCGATTACGTTGCAGAAGTGGGCTATGTTCCCAGAACCGGGTACATTAAGGTTAATCCACAACTTGGATATCTATTCTTTGCTAAAACGGGTAAGATACTCAGTCATGGACCTGTTGCCCAAAGTACCTATTACTTAAATGAAACTTTTAAGAAAACGGATTACGAAACCTATCTGGCATATAAATTTAATTTCAGGAACCAGGCAACTTTGAATGGTTTGGTAGCGAGGAATTATGTGAAACTTCTACGCCCTTTTGATCCTACTAATTCCGGACTGGATTCCTTACAAACCGGAACGGAGCATAACTGGAATAACTTTAGCCTGGAATATATTTCCAGTCCCCGGAATTTATTTACGTATTCCGCATACCTGCGTTACGGCGGCTATTTTGCCGAAGGAACACGTTTACAGGTTACTAATGAGTTGGGATATCGGTTTCAACCATATGTAGGCATTACCATGAGCACAAGCTATAATGATCTTCGTTTGCCTATGCCATGGGGTAAGCGTACCTATTGGTTAATTGGCCCACGGATAGATGTCACTTTTACTAACAAATTATATTTCACCGCATTCGGTCAGTATAATGAACAAACGAAGAACATTAATCTTAATACCCGGTTACAATGGCGTTACAAACCTGCCTCTGATTTCTTCATTGTGTACACCGACAATTACTTTCCTGAATATATGTCGGTTAAGAACCGGGCACTGGTTGTAAAGTTTACATATTGGTTCACGATGTAATTCAGGAATGCCTTATGCCTTCAGCAGCTTTGAATATATGTAGGATATGAGGAAATAAGGAATCCATTGTTTCTTCAGCACCTCGTGGGGAGCCGGGCAGAGTTAATACAAGCATATCACCAATAAAACCAGCAATGCCGCGTGACAACATTGCATAAGGCATGCGCTGCTGTCCGTAATTGCGGGCAGTTTCCATAAGGCCGGGCACTTCTCTGTCAAGTAAGGGGGCAATGGCTTCCGGAGTCTGATCTCGCGGCCCCAGGCCTGTACCGCCGGCAAAAAGTACCAGTTGATAACCTGCCTCCGCCAGTTCCCTCGCTTTTGCTTGTATTATACTGACGTCATCAGTGATGACTTCGCGTTTTGCCAATGCAATATTATATGTCAATAACTTTTGAGCCATCCGCTCACCAGTAAGATCATCATTGATACCTGCGGAAACACTATCAGAGCAAATGATAACAGCCGTTTTTACTTGATCTGATATGGCGTACTTCATGTCTGTTTTGCCTCCTTTTTTTTCTTCCAGACGTATGGTAGATATTTCTATTCCCTTGTCCAGCGGTTTCAGCATATCATACATAGTTAGAGCAACAACAGATGCGCCATGCATTGCCTCAACCTCAACACCTGTTTTATAGATTGTATGAGCCTCAACCCTGATAATAATGTTTAGTCCATCAATACTGTGCGTAATAGCAGCATATTCTATAGGCAAGGGATGGCAATCAGGAATAACATCACTGGTTTTTTTTATAGCCAACAGTCCAGCAGCTCTCGAAAATTCAAAGACATCTCCCTTTGGAACTTTTCGCTGTTCAATTGCATCAATGGTTGCCTGGCTTGAAACTTTCAATATCGCTGATGCGATAGCCTGACGAAGAGTAGGTGATTTATGGGTAATGTTAACCATTCTTTATTTGTTTATTTTCCATTGATGGGTTTCGTTATCAAATAATTCCTTCCCCCACACTGGCAATTCTGCCTTGATTCTTTCAACTAATTCAGAACAGGCTTCCGTAGCCGCCTTCCGGTGCGCAGAAGAAGTGAATACAAACAGGCAAATCTCACCCACTTCAACTGCACCGAGGCTATGGTAAACATGAAGGCAGGTTAAATCATACTTTGAAAAGATTGCTTCCCTGATTTCATGCATTTTTTCAAGTGCCATATCCTCATAACTGGTGTATTCAATCGCTCTGACAGCTTTTCCGTCAACCTCGTCGGCCCTGACCTGGCCCAGAAAAATACTATGTCCACCAATATTATGACGGGAGCTATGTTTTTGAATACTATCACCAATGAATGAACTGCTGATTGCACCCTGAATGAATAGCTGTTTCGGTTTTCTCGCTTCCATATAATGATTATATAAGTGGTTCGTAATTGAGAATCCCTCCTTTTAAACTAAAGATATTTTTTTCTGATCCGGACCATTCGCGAAACATTTGTGCAGCATGCAGGCTTCGTTTTCCTGATTGACAAATGAAAACTATTGTTTCGCCTGAAATCTCATCAAACGATTCCTGCAAAACAGGAAGTGGTATTTTATGATGATCGAAGGAAGTGATAAAAGGTGTTTCATCGAGATTTCGCACATCAATCACTGTAATATTTTCACTTAGCAGTTTATCAAATTGCTTTTGATCAATTTCAAGATCAGTAGTAGCGATGCCACATTCCCATTCATAATCCTTTTGGTTGAATGATTCAACGTCAGGAGGTATCAACAAAGCTGATAAAGGATTAGCACTTATTTGAATATCGTAACTCTGCATTGTAAGTGCATTAAATGTATATAGTCGGTTTACCAAAGATTCTCCTATTCCCGTAATTAGTTTTATCGTTTCATTTGCCTGCATACTACCTATAATTCCAGGTAATACACCTAGTACGCCGGATTCTGCACAGTTAAGAACTTCCCCGTCTTTCGGCGGGGTGGGGAAGAGGTCACGGTAATTTACTCCGCCATTAACATTAAAAACTGCAACCTGACCATCATACTGCGATACCGCTCCATAAACCAGGGGCTTGCCTGTTAATACACAGGCATCATTGATCAAATATCGTGTTGGAAAATTATCACTACCATCAAGGATTATATCATAATTCGAAAAGAACTCAAGACAATTGCTTACAGTAAGTTTTGTTTCATATGGAATAATGCTGACCATCTCATTCATCATCTGAAGTTTCTTTGCAGCGATACTCACTTTAGGATGCCCGATATCATTCTCGCTATAGAGCACCTGCCTGTGAAGGTTGCTCAAACTTACCATATCATGGTCAACTATTCCAATTGAACCAACGCCAGCAGCTACAAGATATAAAAGGGCCGGACATCCAAGGCCACCTGCACCAACAACCAGTACCCTTCCCAATTTGAGTTTTTCCTGACCTTCTTTACCAAAGCCGTTTAATATCATCTGGCGATGATATCGGGCAAATATGTTTTCTTTATTTTGCATATTATCCACCTGAAAATGGAGGTAAGATGGCTATCGTGGCGCCCTCATATAGATTGCTGTTTTCTGTTATAGTTCTTTTGTCAACCGCTATTATGAAATTATAATTAACAAGTACAGGGAATTGCTGAAGCAGTAGCTTCTTCAAACTCTCCGTGTCTTCTGGTAAATTTACTCTTACCGATGTACTACCTGTTAATTCGGCAAGTTGCCCAAAAACCATAATATTTATCTCACTGTTCATGCTGTTGTAAATAATAATTTGAATGCTGCAAGGGTTAGTACGGAAGCCAGCGTAAATTTAAGTATCTCCTGCCTGAACTTCAGTGAACCGAACCAGGCCCCTAAAAGACCTCCCACAAATGCGATTATCACCATTAACAGCATATCACTGCTGAAGTTTATACCCTTGGTAAGTTGTCCCGATAATCCCGACAACGAATTTACGAAAATGAATAAGGCACTTATCGCCGCAGTTTGTTTCTGGTCGGTCCATCGAAGTAAAAGGAGTATGGGCGATAAAATAATTCCTCCTCCGATACCAATCAAACCTGATAAAAAACCGATCATAGCTCCCAATAACAATGACCATACAATATTCGGAATTTGCTTTTCTTCTTCGCTTGTATTGGTAAGAAAGAAAAACCTCGCTACTGGAATTAACAGCAACAAGCCGAGTATTTTTTTGTATAAAGTTGCATCTATACTCATCATACCACCAAGAAAGGCGAAGGGAATGGACGCAAGTGCTAATGGAAGGAAAATTTTCCAATTAAAATGCCTGCCTCTGTAAAACTGAATGAAGGCCGTTAGTGATACAAAAATGTTTAATAACAGGGCGGTGGGTTTCATGAGGTCAGGTGCAAAACCATAAATGGCCATGAGTGCAAGGTATCCACTTGCACCTCCATGGCCCACGGAAGCATATAAAAATGCAACGATGAATAGAAGGAGGTAAAATATTACTGTTATTTCCATGATGCTATTTAGGGGAGTAGGTGGACCTCCACCAAATCATTCGGTTGACAAATCATAATATCTTCATGGAGAACAATCAGGCAGTTTGCTTTTGCGAAGGAGTTAAGTTTGTAAGATTCCTGGGCATCGAGTGAACGGACAGTTTTACCATCGTGCAAACCTTTTAAATAATGTACAATTCCCGCAGGTTTACTCAGTGGATTTAATAAAGGTAATTTCTGTGTTTCAAGTGTAACATTTCGGTTCTGTTGAATGCTGATGGCTTCGAGTACGTATTCATAAAAGCAGGTCAAAACTGAAGAGGGATTACCAGGCAGTCCGAATACAAGCTTAGTTCCTTTCTTTCCAAAGAAAATAGGTTTGCCCGGCTTTTGTTTTATTTTATGGAAAACCTGTTCCACTCCACACAGTAAAGAAGCTTTGAGAGTGAAGTCATAATCTCCTACACTTATACCTCCTGTAATTAATACAATATCACTTTTAAGTAGTGCTTGCATAAGTGTGCTGCGAAGTGATTCAAGTTGATCTTCCACCCGGTAAATTTCTGAAACACTCACTCCTGATTTTGAAAGAGCAGCTTTAAGTGAATAGGAGTTTGACTCATACACCTGACCATATAAAAGTGGCTCCCCAGGAACCTGTAACTCATTTCCAGTTACAATAATGCTTACTACGGGATTAGGATAAACTGTTAATTCAGTTAGGCCGATACCCGCAAGAAAGCCTATTGCCGCGGGGCTGAGTCTGCTGCCTTTTTCTAAAGCAATGGAGCCCTTTGTTATTTCTGACCCCCTCGGCCTTACATTGTCACCAATTTTAAGAAAGGGGTCATCAATGATAAGTTCATCTTCAGATATACTACATTTTTCCTGCATTACAACTGTATCTGCACCGGCAGGAACAGGAGCTCCGGTAAAAATGCGTACAGCTTTACCGGATGGTAATTCAAAACTATCGCCCCTCCCGGCCGCTACCTCTCCAAATAGTCCAAGGTCTTCTGAATCCATCCAACCCTGATATGAAAATGCATAACCATCCATGGATGATTGAGGATAAGCAGGTATATCAATTGGCGCAAAAATATCTTCTGCAACAATCTTTTCAGAAGCTTCACTTAGCGAAACGGTAACAGGATCGAGCCTTAAAGTATTCTCCCTTATGAGCTGCGTTGCCTTAGCTGCTGTGATCATAATAAATTCTTTTCATTTCAATCTGGTTTCTATCCACCAATGGTGATCATGCTACGGTTATGGATATCTTCCGGGTGAATATTTTCAAAATCCTGATGGAATTGCCCGCCATATTCCTTAGCCTTTGCTTTAATGTTGTCCATGATCAGCGGAAGAATATCCTGTCTACTTCTGAGAGCAGTAAGCAGATCGGTTTCATGTTGGGAGAATAGGCAATTTTTTAGTTTGCCATCTGCTGTTAACCGTATACGATTGCAACTTCCACAGAAATTAGCACTCATTGTACTTATCACAGCAAATGTGCCGGCGTGGCCAGGTACTACAAATTTTTTGGCTGTTTCATTTGGTTCTCCCTGCAATCGCTCTATTGGATATTTGTTTCCAACTTCCTGAAGTATATGATCCAGGGTAACTACCTTGTTGCTGGTCCAACGATTTCCGCTGAATGGCATGAACTCAATAAACCTGACATGTACAGGTTCGTGTTTTGTCCATTCTACAAAATCGTTAATCTCCATATCATTCATCCCTTTCATTACTACCATATTCACTTTAACATGAAAACCTTCATTGAGAAGAAGGTGTATATTGTCATAGACACGTTGAAACTGGTCGCGGCGTGTCACCAATAAAAACTTTTCGCGGTTCAGGGTGTCAAGTGAGATATTCAGTGAACGAATTCCAGCTTCTTTTAATACACTAAGGTATTCATGTATCCTGCTGCCATTAGTTGTCATGGTAAGCTTAACAGGAAGTTCAGAGAGTGATAGGATTATTTCCGCAGCATCTTTTCTAACCAGAGGTTCACCTCCGGTTAGCCTGATTTTCTCAACACCCTGTGCCACAAACAATTTGGAAATAGTATTAATCTCTGATGCCTGCATCAGTCTGCTGGCGGGAGCAAAATCATACTCTTCTTCAGGCATACAGTAAAAACACCTGAAATTGCAATTATCAGTGAGCGAGATCCGGAGATAATTATGAACCCTGCCAAATGTATCTGTAAGTTTTTTTTCCATTTTTATTCCTTCAGGAATGTTTCAGAGTCGTTTTTTGTATCAATATCGATTATTCCCAATGGAAAATCCACAAGCTCAACCTGCGTTTCATATTGTTCCATCAGTTTCCTGGCACCCGCATCGCCTTTTAAAGTAAACAATGCAGGAAACAACTGCTTGCGAAAGAGGGCAGGAGTTCCCCTTACTTCTCCATATTTGCTGGCAACACACAGTTTTGATTCATCACTTGTTCTTTCTAACAATTCCAGCAACAATTCAGGAGTTACAAATGGCTGGTCACAAACCATGAAGATTATTGCCTCTATTTCACCCTCCTTCATTGCGGCCTCTAAGCCAATTCTAAGTGATGATGACATGCCCTCCCGCCAATGCTTATTCACAACAATTTTAAGATCATATGGTTCCAATTCAGATATTAAAGAATCTATCTGTGCCCCCAAAACCACTATAAGGGGCTCTAATCCCGTTGCCATTGCTGTTTCTACCGCAGTTGAAATCAGGGTTTTCCCCCTGTAAGATAGCAATTGTTTGGGTTCACCCAATCGGCGTGAAGCCCCGGCAGCAAGAATAACAATACCGCATTTAACATGTTTTTTGATTCTATTTTTCAAGAGATGTTTTTATCGCTTATCACAAGTTTACCCGTGCTATGGATTGGGTTCGTGTTACGCCTTAACGACCCCCCCATTTTTCCTGCCAGAACGGCTTTTATTTCTGACATGATTGACAATGCGATCTCTTCTGGGGTTTCAGCACCCAACTCTAATCCAACGGGTGAATATATCATCGATAATTCCTCATCCGATAATTTAATCCCTTCAGATTTCATGTCATCCAGCATGCGGTCAAATTTTTTTCTGGGACCAAGCATGCCAATATATTTCGCGTTAGTTTTTACCAATGCTTTTAGCATGGCAAAATCATAATTGTAATTATGGGTCATTAACACAAATACTGTTTGCTGATCGATTGAAATTTGCTCCAGCACATTTTCGGGTTTTGAAATGATCACCTGGCAGGTGCTTGAAAACCTCTCCTTTTTTGCGTGCGATGGCCGGCCATCAATAACAGTAGTTTCCCATCCCATAATTTCCGCCATAGATACCAGAGGTATAACATCATTTCCTGCCCCAATTAATATTAGCGACACTGCAGGATTTATATACTCAATAAATGCAGTTATTTCGTTTTGATCCGATGTATAATTTTTAAAAGATGATCGTTGCTCACGGAAAGAAAGTTCTACATCTTCCAGCAACATCTCCCGTAAAGTATCATCCTTCAGGTTACCACTTATGGTACCATCCTCTTCAACCAACAGGCAGGTACCATGTTGATATCCTTTCCTGTTCCGGAGTGAAAATACCGTAACCAGAACACTGACCTGTCGTTTTGCGACAGCCTTCCGTAAAAGCTCAATTGAATTATTTGGATCATCATTATTGATTGGCTCCATCAGCACCTGAATTACTCCGGCGCAACCAAGCTGCACCCCAATACTTGCATCTTCTTCATCATTGGTATCATAGGTTACCAGCCTCCTTTGTTGTTGGTTCAATACAAGTAATGCTTTTCTTAAGGCATCGCCTTCCAGGCATCCACCGCTGATTGCTCCGGTCATCGCGCCATCATCTGATACCAACATCCTTGCCCCCGGCCTTCGGTAAGATGATCCTTCCAGGTGAACCACAGTAACCAGCGCGCTATTCCTTCCATCAAATTGTGCCGTATCAAATGCCTTTATAATGGATTGTATTTCTTTCATTTCTTTTCGTTTCAAAACAAAAATAGTCCTGCGGGGCTTTTCTACATGAAACACCCGCAAAAGGGCTATAATTTACGACAATTTGAAAGCAATGAGGCCCCATTTAAAAGGGTTTTGGCGGAATAACGCCAGATAATGGGTATTAGATCGTTTTTTTCTGCATGCGCACATATTTTCCAGCTTATTTATTCGTTAATGGGGAATAAAATCCTGTCTTTTGAAAAAATTTGCACTCAGTTTAACTTTATTGTTGGTCATAAGCGGGCTTAGGGCCCAGCCAAAGTTGGATACTACTGATAATAAGCTTAAACAGCAGAAGGAGAAT
Source organism: Flavihumibacter sp. ZG627 (assembly GCF_000814325.1). Taxonomy (GTDB): domain Bacteria; phylum Bacteroidota; class Bacteroidia; order Chitinophagales; family Chitinophagaceae; genus Flavihumibacter. The sequence goes on from NZ_JPHF01000002.1 coordinate 236,765, forward strand.
ATAATTACGGAATCTACGGTCATCAAGATCGAAAATCTGGGCCTTAATATCAATTCTGAACTTCCTGAACTACGCCCAACCATTTCACCGGATGGGAATCTCCTGTTTTTTATATGTGAAAATCATCCTGCAAATTCGAAGTACCGGTCAATTCCGAACTCACAGGATATTTGGTTTTCCTATAAAGAAGAGAACGGTCAATGGAGTGAGGCAAGGCATTTATCTTATCCCCTCAATACCGTGCATTATAATACGGTTTATTCTATATCACCTGATAATAACAGGATACTCATCAGGGGTGCTTTTGTAAACGGCGCTTATGATGGAAAAGGTGTAAGTATTTGTCACCTCAGGGAAGACGGTCGCTGGAGTGAACCCGATGCACTTCGTATTCGTAATTATTTCAAATATGACCAGGGCAAACAGTCAGGTGCCTGCATGGCCCATGACGGACGAACCCTTTTGCTTTATATGACCCCGGAAAAAGGGGGGTCCCTGAACGACATATTTGTTTGTTTTCTTACGTCAAATGGTAGTTGGACAGAGCCAAAAAGCCTTGGTAAAAAGATCAACTCCCCTGAAACGGATGAAATGACTCCCTATTTGGCTGCAGATGGTAAGACGCTTTATTTCAGTAGTAACCGATCGGGAGGGCTGGGTGATAATGATATCTGGATGACTCGTCGGCTTGATGATAGCTGGCAGAAATGGAGTGACCCCGTAAACCTTGGAAGCCCTATCAATACCGAAAATTGGGATGCCTTTTTTACGCTTGATGCCGGGGGGGAGTACGCCTACCTTTCCACCAAGTTGAATACTTATGGAGAAAGTGATATCGTTCGGGTAAAACTTATGGAAAAAGAAAAGCCGGACCCTGTTATACTTGTTAGTGGAAATGTATATAATAAAAAAACAAATGAACCCTTAAGCGCATCACTTTTATATGAAACATTGCCCGATGGAGTAATTGCAGGTAATGGCACGTCCAATGCAATCGATGGATCTTTCAAGATCGTTCTTCCCTTTAATAAAAATTACAGCATTCGGGCTACTGCCGACAAGTTTTTCGCGATATCGGAGAATTTAAATCTGGACTCTCTAGTAAAAGAAGGCTATAAAGAGATCCATAAAGATCTGTTCCTTGTACCTATTGAAATTGGGCAGGTAGTTCGGTTGAACAATGTATTTTTTGATTTCGACAAGTGGTCACTGAGGCCTGAATCTTATCTTGAATTGGACAGGGTCGTAAAACTGCTGGAAGAAAATCGCTCTATTGAAATAGAGATGAGTGCACATACGGATAGTTATGGTTCTGATGAATACAATATGAAGCTTAGTGATAACCGTGCCCGCTCTGTGGTTGAATATATCATTTCAAAAGGTATAAATGCATCGCGGATTATAACACAGGGTTATGGTGAAACTAAACCTGTTGTACCGAATGACTCCGACGAAAACCGTCAATTGAACCGAAGGGTTGAGTTTAAGATCATGAAAAACTGATTTCCTCAGCAATTGAATATACATATTAAACAGAGATAAAGAAGAGGTCCTATTGCAGGCCCTCTTCTTTTATAAGTGATCAGTTTCCTAATCCAACTGTGAAGCCGGTTATACTACTGCTAAACACATAATTTCCCTGAGCACTTGCACTACCTGTATTCAGGTCTATTCGATATAATTTTGTTATTCCCCCCGAATTTAAAATGGCCCAGCCCATGCCACTTTTCCCCCCAATGTCGAAACCGTTGGTTCCTTCTATATTCAACCCAAGTGAGCCAACCTCTACTAATGTTCCTGCATTTGGCGGATCCTGGCGGTATAACTTGTCAGTAGCATGGTCAATATCAAATAATGTGGTAATTGTTGCACCTACAAAATTATTCGTGTAAGCAGCAGCACTCACTACTGGCATACCGGGGTTAAGGGATCCATCAATTGCCGCAACCATGCCATTGTCAGGATTTAACCGTAGGTTCTGGCCGGCATCACTCACTACTCGTATTCTGTCAACAGTAGGATTGAAATCGAATCCAAAATTATTGCCATTTAGAATAGTTGATAGGGGTAATGCCCCCACAGAAGATGAACTTCCATTCGCGGAATTGATCGTATATAGTTTGCTGCTGCTTCCAAGCGCATATAGCTGTCCGTTGAGTGGACGAAAATCTATCCCTACAATCATTTCTCCCGTTTGCAAACCTGTAATTGATTTTATTATAGGTGCAGGTTTATCAGGGTTGAATATCAGAAGATTTGTTCCACCACTTATTGCATAAGCCACAGGTTCAGTAGGAATCGCAATTGCGGTTATATTAGATCCGCCACCTATATTGCCAAGGCTTTTTGCCTTACCTGTTGCCAGGTCAATCCGGTAAAGAGCTGTTTTACCTTTTACGTCGTTAGTGGCTAGAGCAATTTCATTTCCAGGAGCGATGTCAAAACCAATCTCTCCATTGAAATCAATTCCAAGATCTCCAATGGCAACGATTGTGCCATTGTTAGGCGGATCCTGTTTGTATAACATGTCGGTTTGGACGTCAATATCAAATAATGTGGTAGTGGTGGTTCCGGCAAAATTGTTATCATATGCTACTCCCGTAATCATGGCATTGGTTACTCCATTAATATTTCCATCAGTAGCTACAACAGCACCAGTTTCGGGATGCAGGCGAAGGTTCTGACCATTGCTCGTTACAACCCTGATCCTGTCTACGGTTGGATTGAAATCGAATCCTGCAATGCCTGATGACAGGGATGGTGTTAATACCGGACCAATCTGTACAGCCACGCCAGAAATGGTGTTGATAACATACAAACGATTTGTTGTGCCTAATCCATATAGCTGTCCGGTAGCTGGGCGAAAGTCGATAGCAATAAGCTTTTCACCGGTTTGCATGCCGTTGATTGTCATATTGGATTCCGGCATTTTGGGTGATTGTGCATTGTATTTCAACAAGTTCATTCCGTTATCCAAAGCATAGAATAATATATCCGGCCCCTCCGGCATCATTCCAGGATTGTCATTCTTATTACAGGCAATTATTCCCAGCGAAAGCATGGCAGCCAGGCTGCCTTTCAGTAATGTTGTAGTTATATTTTTCATATACTCCGTTTGTTGGTTATGCCATATACGGAGTTTTTTAATGTTCAGTTTTAACTCAGGAATGATTTAGCTGGCGTTTGTATAATTGGATGGCATTTTCATAACCAAGATAGAGAGCATCACATATAAGGGCATGTCCAATCGATACTTCATCCAGAAAAGGGAGATTTTCTGCAAAATACCGGAGGTTTTGCAGATCGAGGTCATGACCCGCATTGATGCCTAACCCTAGTTGATTTGCCAACTTCGCAGCATCGATATATGGCAAGATTGCTTGTGTGCGGTTTTGGGAATACTCCCTGGCATAAGATTCTGTATACAATTCGATCCTATCTGTTCCGGTTTCAGCCGCACCTTCCACCATTTCCCTGAGAGGATCCACAAAAATAGATGTTCGGATACCCGCTTTCTTAAACGTACGGATAATATCTATCAGATAATCCCGTTGTCGGATTGTATCCCACCCATGATCTGATGTGAGCTGACCTTCTGCATCCGGAACAAGCGTAACCTGGTCTGGTAAAACTTCAAGTACAAGATCCACAAACTTTTGTTCAAGGCAATTGCCTTCAATATTGAATTCTGTAGTAATAATGTTCCTGATGGCTCTAACATCAGAATAGCGAATATGACGTTCATCGGGGCGGGGGTGAACAGTAACCCCATCTGCACCAAAAGCCTGCGCATCAATGGCTGCTTTTACAACGTCGGGATTGTTGCCACCTCTGCTGTTCCTTATGGTAGCAAACTTGTTGATATTAACAGAAAGTTTGGTCATAATGCAAATATAGTCACTGCAGGTTTGTTCACCACCTCGCCACCAGTTTCAGATTCACCAGTCTTGGAGTGAGTCGGTTTGGTATGGTATAGGTTGTGTTAGAAAAGTCCTTTATCAATAAATAGGAAATAGTATTTGCGCGGTCAATAATATTAAAGACCTCAAGGCTGGCCCAAAGGTTTTCAAATTTGCGAAATGGACTGTGTCTCCGTCGTTTAGCAGCATCACTATTAAGCAGAAGGGCACTGAAACCAATATCAATGCGGAGGTAAGGATCGATCACAAGTGCATTTCTGTATTTGACACTGTTGGGGATGTTATAAGGCAGGTTTGCTCCATAAATGGTGTTTACATAAACCTTAAAATTCTTATTAGTAGATAGATAATCCTGGAAAAATATACCTACTGTAACCAATCGGTCAGTTGGCCTTCGCAACCAACCATTCTCTGTTAGACTGCTGTCAATAGGCCGGTTAAGTGAATCAATTGTATAATTGTAAAACTGGTCACCTTCAATATCTTCTCGTGTGCGCATAAAACCCACATTTATATAACTTTCTGCATCCCTAACAACCTCGCCAAATAAACGTGCTTCCAGTCCCGCCGCATATGCCTTTGCCTTGTTCTCGCCAAAGTATCTCATCCTCACATTATCTATGTCATATGGAACAACATCCCACATACTCTTATAATAAGCTTCTGTTGTTAGGCGAAGCATCCTGTCAAATGCCTTGAAATTATAATCAAGGCCACCACTCAGCTGCCAACTTTTTTGTGCTTTGAGTGAATAATTAATACTTCCATCATAACGGCGCATCTCCCGGTAAAAAGGAGGTTGATGATAAATTCCTGCACTTCCCCGAAAAATAATATCCCTTTTCCAGCTGATTGGCTTCCAGGAAATACCCGCTCGCGGTGATAGTAATAGTTCTTCATTAAGGTCATTATAATTTAATCGCACACCAGCTTGTATGCTGATACCAGATGAATCGCCAACACTTATATTGTCCTGGAAATACCCACTAAAACGATTAACCGAAAAATCCGCGGATGACCGGAGTCTGTTAAAAAGAGATAATTCTCCGGGTTGGTAGGGGAGTGAATAGCCGGCAGAATCCTGGTATTCAAACTCCCTTAGTTGATCTGTGACATGCTGGCGGTCAACTCCAACTCCCCATTGTAAATAATGATCACCTCTGTCATAGAAGCCTTTATGACTTAAGTTCCACACTTCAACGTCCAGGCTGTTTCTGGCATAATTCTGAAATACGCCGGCACCGAGTGGATTTATAATAAGACCGAATTCCGGCTTGCTACGGTCAAACGACCTTTCCCCAAACAGATAGGCACCGCTAATGTCAATGGATTCTTTTTCCTTATTACTGAACCTCGATGCCATCCATTTCAGCCTGAGGTGTTTCCGTGGCTGGTTAATAACTGATAATCCAGCCATATTGGTACTATAACTGTCTTCCTCACGACCTTCAAAATATATGTCCAACCCCAGGTTGGCAGAAAAAAATGGTGAGAATACGGCAGCGGAAGGCTGGCTGAATTCGGGCTCTAACGTAAATTTTGTGCCTGAAATATTTCCAATAAACTCTGCTGTCCATTTTGAATTGAATTCCCAGGTAAATAATCCCTGAAGATCAGCAGCTGATGGAACATAATTCCCTTTTGTTTCCTGGCTGCTCAGCAGATTACGATTACTTCGGTTACGTGCCCCGATTAGCCAGGAAAACTTATTTTTTGCACCTGTTCCTTCAAGTTGGAGACCCTGTTCCAACATGCTTATATACGCAGATCCTCCAAATGATTTAGGTTTCTTATACTGGATGTCAAGTACTGAGGAGAGTTTATCACCATACCTGCTTTGAAAACCCCCGTTGTAAAAATTTACACTCCTCGTCATTTCGGGATTAATAAAACTTAATCCTTCCTGTTGCCCGCTTCTGACCAGATATGGACGATAAATTTCAAAATCATTCACATAGATCAGGTTCTCATCATAACTTCCACCTCTTACATTATAATTTGAGGTTAGTTCATTATTCGTTCCAACAAATACCTTAATAAGATTTTCTATACTTCCGCCTGGCCCCGGAATATTTAAAGCAAGTTTTGGGTTTATATTCACCAGACCGGCTTCACGCCGGTTTCGTTCATCTGTGACCGTTACCTCTTTTAGTTCCTGTGCTCCTTTTTCCAATCGGATAGTAATTGTTTCTGTTTCGGCATTATTGAGAAGGAAATTTTTCTGTTGAGGCTTGTACCCTGTATAAGTGAAAATCAGCGCTATAGCTTTTCCTGCAGGCACGGTGATCCTGAAATACCCGCTGTCATTGCTCCTAAGTCCCCCTTGTTTGCCGAGAATTGAAATGCTAACACCACTAAGACGTTGTTCTTTTTCGTCAACAATCATTCCATTAATAATTGCAGTTTTATCCTGGGAGTATGCTCCGCAAAATATTCCCAGAAGAAGGCTAAGTAGTATGGCTAGGGTTTTCAATCAGGATGCTTTATAAAAGCGTTTGTAATTCTATATTCTAACTGTCAATTTGTTTCATTGCAGTTATTGTAGCTTTGGGATCAGGTGAATGAAAAACTGCACTTCCAGCTACAAGAACATCCGCTCCAGCTTCAACTAGGGCACGTGCGTTTGTCATATCAACTCCACCATCAACTTCAATCTTAACATTTATGCCCAATTGTTCAATCCTTTGGCGCAGTATCCTTATTTTATCATAAGTATGCGGAATGAATTTCTGTCCCCCAAATCCCGGATTAACACTCATGATAAGTACCATATCAATATCGGGGAGTATATCCTGGAGTAATTGTACGGGTGTATGCGGATTAATTGCAACGCCGGCCATCATTCCCAATGATTTTATTTCCTGGATATTACGATGAAGATGCCTGCAGGCTTCAAGGTGAACTGTAAGGATATCAGCGCCTGCATTCCTGAATGCATGGGTATACTTTTCCGGCTCTTCTATCATCAGATGTACGTCAAATAACTTTTTACTGGCCTTACGAAGCTGCTCAATCACCGGAAGTCCAAAGCTTATATTATTTACAAAGCGGCCATCCATAACATCCAGGTGAAACCAATCGGCCTCACTTTCGTTAAGCATGCTACATACAGAACCGAGGTTCAGGAAATCGGAGGCTAATAAAGAAGGAGCAATGATCATGGTGGGAAGATAAATTATTTTTCTCCTTTAACCCTTGCGGCTGCTTCAACAGCCTCGGTAAAATTTCGGTCAAGCGAATATGCCTTAGCGTAATTACTCAGAGCTTCCTCCTTTTTGCCTAACTTTTCATAACAGCGCCCCTGCCAGTAATAAGCATCAGCATAAGTATTGGACACAGTGGCAGCAAGTTTAAACTGCTTGAGAGCTTCGTCAAGGTTTTTCTGGTCGAAATAGATTATTCCTTTTTCAATATAGGCTTCCTGGAATTTCCAATCGATCTTTATAACCTGGTTGAACTGGTCCAGAGCTTTTGCTGTATTGCCAGTATTCGCAAAATAGATTCCCTTGATAAAATAAGGATCTGGCATCTCCCCAACAGAATCCCTTCCAATTACCAGGTCCGCCATATCCAACGATCGTGGATCCCGTGCCTCAGCATACAGATTAGCAAGTGATAATGCCGTCATTTGAAGTGGCTGGATCCTGAATGATGTTTCCAGGTGGCGAAGCGCAGAAGGAGTATCTTTTTTCTCCAGATACAACATTGCCTTTTCAAACCAGGCTTCAAAATCGAGAGAATCTTCTGCCAGCATCTTATCATATGCTTCCAGTGCTTTATCATATTGCCCATTCTGAAGTAGTGCTTCCCCCAATCTTCTTTTGAGATTGGTGTTTTCAGGAAACCTTACCGTAAGTTCTTTGAGTAGTTCCAAAGCCTTATCATTTCTGCCAGCCATAAAGAGTGAACTAACTTTCATTTCAGCAATTTCCTCTACCTGCGATAGTTCCCAGGCTCTTTGCAGGTCGGCATAGGCAAGATCGTGCTCGGCATTCCTTGTAAGTAGGGAGGCCCTGCGTATGTACAGCTCAGTATTTTTATTATCGGCATTGATACTGTCTGATAACGGCTTGTAAGGATCCATGGAGAGGATATTGGTATTTTGGCCATTATCATCACTGGAATTTACATCCGAACCACATGCATAAAATAAAAATGTAATAGCCAATCCTAAAATGGCGAATAATGATTTCATCAGCCAAAGCTATGGTTTTCACAAAAAATGCTATTATACTAATACATTTGCCACGGATAAAATTATAACATATTATGATGGTTTTGAATAATTGGATAGGTATAGTGATAACCGGGGCATTTTTTGCCATGGGATCACCTGGTTCTGCTGAAATAAGGAAAACTAATTTTTCAGATACACTGCACTATCCGGAGGAAACACATTTCAGAAACCTTAGACAACTTACCTTCGGCGGTGATAATGCAGAAGCCTATTTTAGTTATGATGGTAAATACCTGGTATATCAGAAAACTAGCCTCAAGGGAGGCATACCCTGTGACCAGATATTTATAGGCAAAATTCCTGAAAGCCCTGCCGAGCCTTTTGTTCCGAAACTAATTAGTTCAGGAAAAGGCAGAACAACCTGCGCATTTTTTCTTCCTGATGGTAAGCATATCGTATATGCTTCCACGCATCTTGGGGGAGATGAATGTCCGCCGGTTCCTGATAGAACCAAATATGGTAACAGATACATATGGCCGCTTTATAAAAACTATGATATATTCCTGGCCGACACCAGCGGAAACATCGTTAAGCAATTGACAACCTCAGATGGGTATGATGCAGAAGCAACTATTTCGCCTGATGGGCGCCTCATGGTGTATACAAGTGATAAGGATGGCGATCTTGAGTTGTATTGCATGAACCTGAAGACTGGCACGGAAAAGCGATTGACCAATATCGTTGGTTATGACGGGGGTGCATGGTTCAGCCCGGATGGGAAAAAAATAATCTGGAGAGCCAGCCGGCCTGCACCGGGCGAGGAAGAATCGGAATACAAAAAACTACTTGCCGAACATCTTGTTGCACCAACCAGAATGGAAGTTTATACTGCTAATATCGATGGATCCGATGTAAAACAGGTTACAAATCTGGGTCAGGCCAACTGGGCTCCGGTTTTTATGCCCGATAGTAAAAGGATATTGCTTGCATCAAATCATGAGTATAAAAGAGGATTTCCCTTTAATCTGTATATGGTTGATGGAGATGGATCAAATATGAAAAAAATAAGCCGCGATAAGGGCTTCGATGCGTTCGCTATGTTCAGTTATGATGGAAAAAAGATTGTATTCTGTAGCAATCGCAATAATGGTGGTACCCGGGATACCAATATATTTGTTGCCGATTGGACTGAATAAATGGTTCGTTTGTTAATTATTACACCAAACATCAAATAGTATATTATGTACAACGGTCTATTACACCTTCACAGTCTCCTAAGATGGGTCATCTTCATTTTATTGATCATTGCAATTGTTAAGCATTATAAAGGGATGAATACAAAATCCGGCTATACTGCAGGTGATCGGAAAGTTGACCTTTTCCTAATGATATCAGCTCATGTCACCTTATTGGTGGGTTTATACCAATGGTTCGCAGGTCCCTGGGGTTTAAAACTCATCCAGGACAAAGGGTTTAGTGAAGTTATGAAGAACAGCACAGAACGTTTTTTTGCTGTTGAACACATGGTTGGGATGATCATAGCAATCGTGTTGATAACAGTTGGAAGAGCCGCGGGAAAGCCTTCCAATGCAGGTGGTGCTCAACACAGGAAAGCATTTATGATGTTCCTAATTGCGCTGATTATACTGCTGGTTGCTGTTCCCTGGCCTTTCCGTGAAAATCTGGGAAGAGGCTGGTTCCCTGGTGTGTAAAAAATATATTGGGCAGCAGCCCTGACATATTTGGTATCGGTACTTTTTAGGTGTTTAAACTTTTCATGAGCTTCATAAATTGTTTCATTTCATCAATAGTACCGATACTTACTCTGGCCCATTTTCCATCGGGTTGTTCACTTGACCGAAGTACAACATTCTTCGCCATCATATCCTTTGCGAAATCTCCTTTATATTCTTTAAGGTTGAAGAAAAGGAAGTTGGTATAAGAAGGGATGCATCGATAACCCATTTGCTGAAGTGACTTATATGTAAAGTCACGGGCCTCTGCATTTTTCATCTTACTGGAATTACTATGAGAGCTGTCTTTCAGACTAGCCATAGCAGCAGCCATTGACAAAGCACTCAGACTAAAATTGCTGCTGCCAAAATAGTTTGACTGTAAGTCTTTAATTGTCTTTGGATCCGCAATAACAAAACCAATCCGCATACCTGCCATCGCATGGATCTTCGAAAAAGTCCTTATAATAATAATATTGGGGTTGCCCGCTTTTACCAAAGAAATCATTGATTCATTGTCAGGAGCATCAAGAAAATCAATATAGGCCTCATCAATTGATACCATGGTACGCTTACTTGCTTCTTCACAAAAAGATTTAAGTACTGCCGGTTTCAGCATTGTGCTGGTAGGGTTTGCCGGGTTACAGATGTACACCTGCGCAGTTCTTTCATCTATAGCCCTCAGCATAGCATTCAGATCATGGACCTTTTCACTATCAAGCGAAATTTCTTTTACTTCAACACCTATTTTTTTTGCTGTATTGGGAAGAATGCCGAATGTAGGATTTGCAGTTACGAGATTTCCCTTACTGAAATGTCGGGCCAGAAGGCTTAATGCTTCTCCAGACCCCGGAGTTACAAGGATATGATCTGCTGTAACGCCGTAATAATCGGCCAGTTCCTGTTTAAATGTCTGCAAACCTGGAATATTATATTGGTAACGATGTGCTGTGCCTATCATATCCGCAATCGCTTTTTTTGCGAAGGGTGAGAGTCCGTAAGGATTTTCATTGGAACCGAGATTTAGCAAGCCAGACTCAGATCCGTATGATTTTGGAAGATAGTCTTCTCCACCCAGTGAATTCAATGAAAACCCCATTCCCAGTGTGGCAAGGGCAGTTTGCTTAAGCCAGTCGCGACGATGTAGCTGGTTTGACATTTTGCAGTTATTTTGGTTCCATTAAGATACGAAAAAGCATCATTAACGGCTGCCTAGTTCTACAACCTCGCAGTCTTTCATTTGATTGCCATCAATAACAAACCGTAGGATGGAGCGTACTTTATGCCAACCCTGTTTACCGGCAGCACCGGGGTTCATATGGAGGCATTGCAAGCCCTCATCATACTGAACCTTTAGAATATGGGAATGACCTGATATAAATAGTGCTGCCTTTTCCTCTATGATTCGTTTTTTCACACCAGGCGCATATCTGCCGGGATATCCACCTATATGTTTCATGAAAACCCTCACATCTTCACAATCGAAAACAAGCTCTTCCGGGTAAACACTGCGAATATCATTACCATCAATATTTCCATAAACACCGCGCACCTGTAGGCCGCTCTTTTGCCCCAGTTCATCCGCAAGTGTGATGTTTCCAAAATCTCCGGCATGCCATATCTGGTGGCAATCTGTGAAATACCTGAATACAGTTTCATCAAGAAAACCATGTGTGTCTGAAATTAATCCGATCCTGGTCATTTTTGCTGTTTCGCCTGTTTTAGGTGGAAAGTATGATTTTGTATCTTAGCAATACGATAAGTCATGCCATACAACAGAAATTTTACCTGGTATATTGATAAACGCTCCTGGAAATATGTTTTCCTTCTGGCGATGCTGGATCGTAGCGTGCTGCAGTCGCGTCCTTGCTAAAAATAAACTTCACTTAATTAATAATACTTAAAATGCCTCATTATATTAAATTGGGACATATCCCGCACAAACGTCATACTCAGTTCCGTAAACCTGATGGTGGCCTGTATTCCGAACAGCTTTTTTCTACCGAAGGATTTTCAAATGATTATTCTATCCTTTATCATGCGCATCCACCAACACAAATAATAAGTACAGATCCCCCTATCAACGCTATGCCGGTTGTTGCCGAGGAGAAAATGCTCCAGCATCGTTGTTTTGAAGGATTTCAAATAAAGCCGGAAAATGATTTTCTGGAAAGCCGTAAGCCGGTGCTTGTGAATAATGATTGTCATATAGTGCTGGCTGCCCCCCGCGAAAGCATGACCCGATACTTCTATAAAAATGCAGATGCTGATGAGATGATTTTTGTTCACGCAGGAAGCGGTGTGCTATATACCCAGTATGGTGAACTTCCCTTTGGTTATGGTGATTACCTTGTAATACCGAGAGGTACTATTTACCAGATCAGCTTTACAGATTCAAATAACAGGTTTTTTATAGTAGAATCTTTCAGCCCAATTCGCTACCCTAAACGATATCTTTCAAAAAATGGGCAATTACTGGAACATTCTCCTTTTTGTGAGCGTGATATAAGGGGCCCGCAGGATTTAAGATCTTATGATGAAGCAGGTGATTTCCTGATTAAAACCCGTAAAAAAGGTATGCAATATGGACTTCATTATGGTAATCATCCTTTCGATGTAGTTGGATGGGATGGATGTTGTTATCCTTTTGCCTTCAGCATACATGATTTTGAGCCCATAACAGGACGTGTTCACCAGCCACCACCTGTTCACCAGACCTTTGAAGCAAATAATTTTGTTGTTTGTTCCTTCGTTCCCCGCCTTTATGATTATCATCCGCAGGCCATACCAGCTCCCTATAATCACAGCAATATAGACAGTGATGAGGTGTTGTACTATGTTGACGGTGATTTCATGAGCCGCAAGAATGTTACCCGGGGAATGATCACGCTGCATCCTGCGGGCATACCCCACGGGCCTCACCCCGGTGCCGTTGAAAAAAGTATTGGCAAGAAAGAAACCGGGGAACTGGCCGTTATGGTCGATACTTTCCATCCATTACAATTAACTGTAGAAGCCCTTGAAATCGAAAACCAGGGATATACAATGTCATGGGCAGAATAGACTGGTATTAAAAAGGTCATTTTTCTTATATTGTAGGAACAAAACCATTTGCCATATGATCAAATTCAGTGAAATCAAACCAGGAGATTATGTAATGGCCGAATATGAGGGAGAATTATGGGAAGGCATTGTAAATGAGCTGAACCGGGAAGACAAAGAGGTCTGCGTTCAGACGGAGGTCCAGGAATTCTGGTTCAAGCCCGACAATCTTCGCTCAATACCCCTTTCGGAAGAGCAGTTGATGAAGTTCAATTTTGAGAAGGAAACTAATGGTGATGGCTGGATAAAGTACAAGAAAGGACCCTTTCGCGTACAGCTAAGGCAGGAAGGTGCTTTTGACGATTTTGAGATCTGGTACCGCGAAGATCGCCGGCATATCAAACATCAGATCGGGGTACATGAGCTCCAGAATCATTATTATCAAATGACCAAAGTAGAATTGGGAAGGAACTAGAATTCCCGGTTTCCGTCAAATTTTCAGTAGTTTTGACACCTAAGCACAACATTTTCAATGAGAATGGGGAAAAAATCCCCATTTTTTTATTTTTTGTGCCAAATAATCATATCTTTGCGCTCCCAAAATCTGTATGGCAAAACAAGCACTCATTAAACAGGATGGAATAATAGTAGAAGCACTTTCGAACGCTATGTTCAAGGTTAAGCTGCAAAATGACCATGAAATACTGGCCACTATCTCAGGGAAAATGAGGATGCACTATATCAGGATCCTGCCGGGCGACAAGGTAGGGGTGGAGATGAGTCCATATGATTTGACAAGGGGTAGGATTATTTTCAGATACAAATAATATAATAGTCATGAAAGTTCGTGCATCAATCAAAAAGCGCAGCGCTGATTGCAAGATCGTGAGGAGAAAAGGCAAGCTGTACGTGATCAACAAGAAAAACCCTCGTTACAAGCAAAGACAAGGGTAAACCTTGACTGTGCCCTGAATCAGTCATTAGTAAATCGAAAATAGAATCAGATTATGGCTCGTATTGCCGGTGTTGACTTACCAAAAAACAAGAGAGGAGAGATAGGCCTGACCTATATCTTCGGAATCGGTCGCTCTACTGCTCAGCAAATTCTTGACAAAGCTAATATCAGCTACGAAAAGAAAGTGAATGAGTGGAATGATGATGAGTTGACTGCCATCCGTAACATCATCAACGACGAGTTGAAGGTGGAAGGTCAGCTGCGCTCTGAAGTGCAGATGAGTATCAAGCGTTTGCTCGATATCGCCTGTTACCGTGGTCTGCGTCACCGTAAAGGGTTACCGCTTCGTGGTCAGCGTACCAAAACGAACAGCCGTACCCGTAAAGGAAAGCGTAAGACAGTTGCTGGTAAGAAAAAGGCTCCTAAGAAGTAAGACATAGTGCCGCTACCAGATCCAGCTTAGGAGGGGGAGGAGCGCCACGATCCTGGAACATGTGTACCGGGAGATATTTTTTAAAGATTACCTCATTATCTAAATGGCAAAACAACAAACCAGCGCAAAAGCCGCTGCCAAGAAGAGAATCGTGAAGGTAGATTCATATGGCGATGCCCATATTTCTGCCACGTTTAACAACATCATCATCAGCCTTACCAATAAGAATGGTCAGGTTATTTCCTGGTCCTCTGCCGGTAAAATGGGTTTCAAAGGTTCTAAGAAGAACACCCCTTATGCCGCCCAGATGGCTGCCGCAGATGCCGCAAAAACTGCACTTGATGCAGGCTTGAAGCGTGTGGATGTTTTCGTGAAAGGACCTGGTTCCGGTCGTGAAGGCGCTATTCGTTCCCTTAGCCAATCAGGAATTGAAGTGGTGATGATCAAGGATGTTACCCCGTTACCACATAACGGTTGTCGTCCGCCGAAAAAACGCCGCGTATAAATGTCTTTTATATACCGAAACCCAAGGTCCAATCAGGCTTTGGGTTTCGGATTTTGTATTTTCAAACATGGGTGTACAATCGATTTTAAGATTTTTAATGATTGTACATCGTAACTAAAAAATCAAGTTGATATGGCACGTTACACTGGTCCAAAGACCAAAATTTCTAGAATCTTCGGTGAGCCGATCCTCGGGAATGGAAAATGGCTTAACAAGAACAGCAATCCTCCCGGTCAGCATGGTGCTGCCCGTAAGCGTAAGAGCCTGGGTGAGTATGCCCTCCAGCTCCGCGAAAAGCAAAAAGCAAAGTATACCTATGGCGTTCTCGAGAAGCAATTCCGCAGAACATTTGAAGAGGCTGCACGTCGTAAAGGTGTTACCGGTGAAAACCTGATCAAACTGCTCGAGGCACGTTTGGATAATACGGTCTTCCGTATGGGTATCGCTCCTTCACGGCCAGCTGCCCGCCAGTTGGTCAGTCACAAGCATATCATGGTTAATGGTGATGTTGTGAATGTTCCTTCTTACCAGCTTAAGGCAGGTGATATCATTACTTTCAAGCCCGCATCAACAGAAAAAACTGGCTTAACTAGTATGGTTCGCGGCAAAAACCAAAAGTTTAGCTGGCTCGATTGGAATGAATCTACCATGACTGGTACCTTCATCGCTTATCCTGAAAGGGAAAATGTTCCTGAGAATATCAAGGAGCAACTGATCGTTGAATTGTACTCTAAGTAATAGAGGATAGTCAATAACCCATTACCGAATCATGGGATGCCGCTGCGGCGCATACTTTTTTCGGAACAACAAAACGTAAATCGAACATACAAATGGCCATTTTAAACTTTCAGAAACCCGACAAAATCGTTCTGCAGAAAGCAAATGATTTTGAAGCACAATTCGAATTCCGTCCGTTGGAGCCTGGTTACGGTGTAACCATCGGTAACGCCCTTCGCAGGGTACTACTGAGCTCATTGGAAGGATTTGCTATCGTGGGTATCAGAATTGAAGGGGCTGAACATGAATTTGCTACCATCAAAGGTGTTACAGAAGATCTTACTGATATCATTCTGAACCTTAAGCAGGTTCGCTTTAAGAAGGTAGTTGATACTGAAGTTTCCAATGAGAAGATCGTTCTGCACGTTAAAGGCAAGAGCGAATTCACTGCGGGTATGATCCAGGACGGCACGCAAAGCTTCCAGATCATGAACCCTGAGCAGCTGATCTGCACCATGGATCCTTCTGCAAAACTCGAGATAGAACTTACCATTGGTAAAGGCCGTGGTTATGTTCCCGCTGAAGATAATAAGCAGAAAGATGCTCCACTGGGCTTCATTCCCATTGACTCTATCTACACGCCTATCAAGAATGTTAAGTACAGTATTGAGAATACCCGCGTAGAACAGAGAACCGACTTCGAAAAGCTGATCATGGACGTTGCAACCGATGGTACCATCCATCCGGAAGAAGCTGTTAAACAGGCTTCCCGCATCCTGATCCAGCACCTGATGATCATCACTGATGAGAACATCACTTTCGATAACAAGGAAGAAAAGAAAGAAGATCTGGTTGATGAGCAAACGTTGCAACTGCGCAAAGTACTGAAGACTCCTTTGGAAGATCTGGACCTGAGCGTTCGTGCATTCAATTGCCTGAAAGCCGCCAAAATCAACTCCCTGAGCGAACTGGTTCAATACGAGCAGGAAGACCTGATGAAGTTCCGCAATTTTGGTCAGAAATCACTGGCTGAAATAGAGCAGGTACTCCATGAACGTGGTCTTAGCTTCGGAATGGACCTTGCTAAGATGGGAATTGATAAGGAAGACTAATTCACGTTCACTATTTATAATCGTAGGCTGCAATTCCTGACACGGTGCAGCCGGTAAAATTTAATGTCATGCGTCACGGAGACAAACAAAACAATCTCGGCCGTAAAAAAGCCCACCGCGAGGCCCTTCTGGCTAACCTCACGATCAACCTGATTGAACATAAGCGTATCGTAACTACACTCGCTAAAGCAAAAGCGCTTCGCGTATATGCTGAACCTTTGTTCACTAAGGCTAAATCTAATGATACCCACAACCGTCGTGTTGTTTTTAGCTACCTGCAGAATAAAGAAGCAGTTGCTGAACTATTTGATAGCATCGCTGCAAAGATTGCTGGTCGCCCGGGTGGTTATACCCGTATCATTAAGCTTGGTGCCCGTGTGGGTGACAATGCTGAGCAGGCTATGATCGAACTCGTTGATTTCAATGAAGTGTATGGTAAACTGGCTGATGCTAAAACAGAGCCCGCCAAGAGAACACGTCGTGGATCTAAGAAAGCCACTACAGAAACTCCGGCAAAAGCTAAGCCTGCAGCTGAAACTGCAGCACCTGATGCATCCGAAGCTCCTGCTGATTCCAAAGAAGAAAAAGCAGCTGAATAAAGGAATGAATGATTGATTTTCTATAAGGGCAGAATGGTTTTCCATTCTGCCTTTTTTTTACAGATATTTGCAAAACTTTTTTCCAGTATAATGACGCAAGCTCCCCAACAACAAGCTATCCTCGTCCTGGAGGATGGATCGGTTCACTATGGCAAAGCATTTGGAACCATTGGCACTACCACTGGTGAACTTTGCTTTAATACCGGTATGACCGGTTACCAGGAAGTTTTTACAGACCCCAGCTACTATGGGCAGGTAATAATTATGAATACGGTCCATGTAGGTAATTATGGCGTGAAAGATGAAGATATTGAGTCTTCCACAGTTAAGGTTCGTGGCATAATTGCCCGCAACCTGGAAGAACAATTCAGTCGCCGTATGGCCCAGGGCTCCCTTGATGATTATCTTAAAGCAAATAATATTGTAGCCATAGAAGGAGTTGATACGAGGGCCCTCACTGCCAAAGTACGTACAGAAGGTGCAATGAATTGTATTATCTCCTCAGCTGTTACGGATATTGAAGAACTAAAAGATTTGTTGCGAGAAGTTCCTTCTATGAATGGTCTCGAACTTGCCAGTAAAGTCAGCACCCAGTCTCCTTATGAATTGGGAGATCCCCAAAGTGATATTCGCATCGCTGTAATCGATTATGGTGTAAAGAAACATATCCTGGAATGCATGGTTGAAAGGGGTGCTTTTGTAAGGGTTTATCCTGCAAAAGTGAGTTTTGAAGAACTTAAATCTTTTAATGCGGATGGTTATTTTATATCCAACGGACCGGGTGATCCTGCTCCTATGGATTATGCCATTTCTACCGTTCAAAGCATCATGAAGGAAGAAAAGACACTATTCGGAATCTGTCTGGGCCACCAATTACTTGCACTCGCCAATGGAATTCCTACTTTCAAAATGCACCACGGTCATAGGGGACTTAACCACCCCGTGAAAAACCTGGTTACAGGAAAATGCGAAATTACAACCCAGAATCATGGCTTTGGTGTAGATCCTGAAGCTGTAAAGAATGCAGATCATATAGAGATCACCCATGTTAACCTGAATGACAATTCCATTGAAGGAATTCGTATAAAGGGAAAGCCGGCCTTCTCTGTTCAATATCACCCAGAAAGCACTCCAGGCCCCCACGATAGTCGCTACCTCTTTGATGAGTTTATTAAAATGATCAGGGAAGGAAAGAACTGAATTGAGTCCTCATATTGATACTATAGCCAGCAAGCCTTTCGCTTGCTGGTTTTTTAAGCCTTAATGCTTATTTTACTGTTTCATATGCATGAAGTATGATTCACCTGCCGGATTTTACTATTGACGAATTTAAAATGGCAGCCATTCAGCGCTCCGATCAGGCCTTCGTTTTTGAGGGATTAAGTCATCCCCAGGTAATTCCATTTTATGGTGTTAGTTACCGCAGTTATGAGGCAACCGCAGCACAGATGGATTTTTATGAACAGCTCCTGAGCGATGGTACGGGTGGATGGTGGAAGATCACTGACAACTCAAGTGGTAAAATGGTCGGTGCCTGTGGTTGTAACAATTTCCAGCACAAGCATGAGAAGATCGAAATTGGCTACTGGTTACTTCCCGATCATTGGGGAAAAGGGATTATGCGAAAAGTTTTACCAGAATTACTCCTACAAATGACGCGCATTTGGAAACTGCATAGGGTGGAAGCTTGGGTTGAATCTGGAAATGACAGCAGCAGGCGATTACTCGAATATTGTGGGTTTAATTGCGAAGGATTATTAAGAGATACAGAGATTAAAAATGATAAGCGTATAAGCCTCTATATATATGCGAAAATCTTGGAGTAAATTTATATCATGAAGATAGCCATCATCAACGGTCCAAACCTGAACCTGCTTGGCAGGAGAGAACCTGTTGTATACGGATCACAGAATTTCAATAGTTACCTGGAAGAACTCAAAGAGAAATTCCCATCTGTTGAATTCAGTTATTTCCAAAGTAACGTTGAGGGAGAACTCATTAATGAATTGCAGCGGGTAGGCTTTGACGTTAATGGCATCATACTGAACCCTGGTGGATATACACACACTTCCGTCGCAATTGGTGATGCAATTGCAGCTATCGATTCACCCGTCATTGAAGTGCATATCAGCAATATTCATGCTCGCGAAGAATTTCGAAAGATATCCCATGTTTCAGCCAAAGCAAGGGGCACCATCTGCGGGCTGGGACTTAAAGGATACGAATTGGCAGTCTATGCCCTCCACCCCGTCTGACGTATGTCCTGACATACGTCAGACGGGTATATAATTTAGTGTTTTAATGCAGCGTCCTGAACTTTATCAAGCTTACCGATGAAAAGGCTTCGGCCATGTGTAGCCACTACCATTTCATTTTCGCCTTTGTGGATCGCAATATCATGAACGGGAACAGAACGGGGAATACCCTGCCCCAGTGTCATAAAACTAATGCCCATATCTATACTTGCATATACTCCACCATCGGTTCCGATATAAAGAATTTTTTCTGATCGGGGATCCTCACGGATAACATTCACGGGTTCCAATGGTAAATACATTCCAATTTGTTGCCAGGTAGTTCCATAATCATCACTCCTGAAAACATATGCATTAAAATGATCATTACGATAGCCATTCAACGTTACATATACCCTGCTTTCCTTGTAGGCACTGGCAAGTACCCTTGATACATAGAGACCCTGTGGAAGCGTTTCGGGATTAACCAATTTTCCTTTGGCAGTAGATTTGTTCTTACGGCGTTCAACAGGTTTCCCTATTTGCGTCCAACTGTTTCCTCCATCTTTACTAACGGCAATATTCCCATCATCAGAACCTGTATACACCAGTCCGAATCGTAAAGGGGACTCACTGATGGTACTTATTGTTCCAAACGGTACATCACCCTGCCTTGCACCGTTTGTAAGATCCTGACTTAAAGTCTGAAGCTGTTCTCCCTTAAGGAGCGAACGATGAAAGCGGTTGGAACCATAATAAAGAATATCCTTGTTATGCTCACTTAGCAATATGGGTGTCTGCCAGTTGAATCGGAGGGGCAGCTCACCGAGCTCATGTTGTGGCCGAACCAATTTTCTTTCCCTAGTAGACAAATCAATACGATTGTAATACCCGAATTGAGAACCACTATAAACGATTTTATTGGTTCGCGTATCTACCTGTGCCTGCATACCATCGCCACCATTAAGCCTTTTGAAAGCATAATCACCTTCATCCACCCAACCAATGTTTTCTTTGTGATTTGATGGTCCATACCAACTTCCATTATCCTGCAAACCCCCATATATATTATATGGCCGGGCACTATCTAATGCAATGGAATAATACTGTGCCACAGCGGGACTGTTTGCTTTGAACCAGTTCAAACCGTTATCATAGGTTATGTTTACACCACCATCATTCCCATTGATCATATGATTATCACGCATAGGGTTAATCCACAGCGCATGATGGTCGGCGTGAACATTTGGTTTATCAATAGTTTTAAACGTTTTTCCACCATCTTCGGAAAGCTGTGCATATATGCCAAGAATCACAAGCTTATCGGGGTTTGCTGGTGATACATATATCTTCCCGAAATAGTATCCATAAGTACTAAAAATGTTAATGGGTTTATCGTGGGTTAACTTCCAGGTTTTGCCGGCATCATTACTTCGGTACACCTCACATCCTTTGACTGATTTGTTCTGAAAACCATCATTCACATAAAAATAATCATAAAGAGCAGTTGGCTTGACCTTATCATCCCGAACCATCGCTTTAACAGACGAAGCAGTGTATTTGTCTGACATACGATTAGTCCTGAGAAACTTTTCAAGTTTTTCATCATTTAAGTCTTCGAACTGCTTTTTATTTAACCCCTTAAAGTCCTTCAGCTGATATACAGTATCTTGTTTTCCGGCAGTTGTATCTGGTAACCCAAACTGGTTATCAACCACTGCATAAACTATTTGCGGATCAGATGATGATATCGCCAGACCAATCCTGCCAAGTCCATCTCCGGTAATTATGCCCGAACCCTCTTTGCTGATTAATTCCCAGTTAACCCCGCCATCATTACTCTTGTAAATACCACTCGATTTGCCACTTTCTTCAAAATTCCATGCTGATCGGGTTCTATACCATGCGGAAGCATATATTTCTAATGGATTTATTGGGTTGATATCCATGTCAATTACTCCAGTATTTTCATCAATAAATAATGTCTGTTTCCAGCTTTTGCCCCCATCAATGGTTTTATACACACCTCGTTCTTTATTGGATGAATACAGATGACCAATTACTGATACCCAGGCAGTATTGGTATCTGATGGATGGATAATGATTTTAGAAATATGCTGCGATTCGGGTAATCCAAGGTATTCCCATGTTTTTCCATTGTTGTTGGATCGAAAAACCCCTATTCCAGCATAGGAAGAACGGCTGCTGTTTTCTTCGCCGGTACCTACCCATATGCTACGCTTGGGCGCCTTCCAGTTCACGGCAATATCTCCGATACCTATTACCTGCTCCGTATCGAATATGGGGACAAATGATTGCCCATTATTGGTAGTATACCAGAGACCACCACTTGCATAAGCCACATAAAATTCTGTGGGGTCATCGGGGTTTACCTCCAGGTCAATAGCCCTTCCACTCATCACCGTTGGGCCGATATTGCGGAAACTTATGTCCTTAAAAATGCTTCCCGCCTCCATTTTGGTACGGTTTTGCATTCCTTTAAGACGCTCCGCTGCTGTTGTTGGCTTGATTTGTGCGTAGCTTTGGGTGTAAATGAGAACAGCTACTAGACTGGCAAATTTGCGGGTGCGGATAAAACTGGATAACATATCAGACCTGGTTTCGTTATAATGTTGACTTCAAACATACTAACAATGCGTTGGATTCTATTCATACTCCTCTTCGTTTCCACAAGCAGTGTTGCTCAGTGGAAGGATTTTATAATTGGGGTCAAGGGAGATACCTTGAACCGGGTTGATAAGATGGGACTTAAACAAGGGCCCTGGGTGCATAAATACGAAACTGTAAGGGGAGAACGCGGGTTTGAAGAAGAGGGTGAGTATAAAGATGATATGAAGGAAGGAAACTGGCGGAAATATACCCTGATGGGAGACCTTCTTGCTATTGAAAATTATCGCTGGGGATTTCTAGATGGCATGAGCCAGTATTTTGATATAAGTGGCAATCTCTTAAGGGAAGAAAGCTGGCGAGCATTTAATCCCAATCAACAATATGATACTATTGATGTGGAAGATGTAATGAGTCCGGGAAATTTCAACCAGGTGATAGTAAAGAACGAGGGGTCTTCTTTAAAACATGGCACCTGGAAATTCTATGACCCATCCTCAGGCTTCATCAGTAAAACTGAATTCTATCTTTTAGGTAAGGTCGATAAAAGCAATCTCCCTCCCACACTCGCCAAAGATACAATGAGTGTTAGCGCAAAAAAGGTGCAGAAGCCTAAGGAAGTACTTGATTTCGAAAAAAAGAATGCCGGAAAGAAAAAGATCCGTGTGCGTGACGGATCTGTAGGATATTAGCGGCTGAATTAACACCACCAATACTTGCGATCAGATAAAAAGATCATCCTCTTCCTGTTGGCAGCGCTGAATTTCACGCATATCCTTGACTTCATGATCATGATGCCGCTGGGTAATTACCTTATGCCCTATTTCAGCATCGATCCCCGCGAATTCACATACCTCGTTGGAGCTTATACGATAAGTGCTGCTATAAGTGGTTTTGGAGCAGCATTTTTTGTAGATAGGTTCGATCGTAAAAAATTATTGATCATAGCTTATTCCGGCTTCTTACTGGGAACACTTGCCTGCGGTTTGGCACCCTCCTTTATTTTGCTGCTCGCGGCCAGGTTATTGGCCGGACTTTTCGGTGGGTTAATTGCCGCACAAGTATTGTCAATCATCTCCGACCTTTTTGTTTATGAGGAAAGAGGTAAAGCTATGGGTGCAGTTATGAGCGCTTTCGCAGTAGCATCAACTCTTGGTGTTCCATTTGCCCTCTATCTTTCTAATCTGATCAGCTGGCACGCACCTTTTATACTCGTTGCTGTATTAGGATTAATACTCATTCCATTGCTAATGAGATACATTCCTGTAATGGATGCACATGTACGTAACCGTGAGGAAGGGGGTAAAGCCTTGGAAGCACTCTCACAGGTTCTTCGTAGCCGCCAACAAATGCTCGCACTTTTATTTTCAGCCCTCATCATGATGGGACATTTCCTCATCATTCCTTTTATTAATCCTTTTATGGAGTACAATTTGGGTTTTTCCCGATCTCAAACACCCATGATATACCTGGTAGGAGGGATTGCTTCATTTTTTGCCGCCAATATTCTCGGAAGGGTAGCCGACCGTTTTGGGAAGTTGCCGGTTTTTACCATCTGCGTGTTACTCAGCCTTTTCTTTGTTTTCAGCCTAACACATCTCTCACCCATTCCCTTTGTTTTTGTATTGTTGATGTTTGCAGCTTGGTTCATTCTTTCCACCGGAAGAGGCGTAACGGCCCAGGCTATGATAAGTAATGTGGTTAAGCCCGAACAAAGGGGAAGTTTTATGAGCTTTAACAGCAGCCTCCAGCAGGTGGGAACCACCATTGCCTCAGTTGCGGCCGGACAAATCGTAATACAAGGTAAAGAAGGTCAGATTCTCCGTTATGGTTGGCTGGGATATGGGAGCATCCTCATACTTCTCATAGCACTTTTATTAGCACGCTATCTATTTGGAAAGACGGAGAGAAAGCAATAAAATTGATATCATTTTAATATCAAACTGCTTTTGTGGAAAAGATTGTTAGGAGTATTTCCGGTTATCTGGAATTATTGCTGACACTTGGCCTGGTGGTTGGCGGCATTTATCTCTTTATCAACTACGGTGGCAACAGATCAATGCTTATCTGGGGCGGGATATTATTGGCAGTTGCATTATTTATTTCCGCTGGTCCGATCATAGTTTCTCCAAACCCGGGTGCTCACCCTTATTGGTAAAAACA
This sequence comes from Flavihumibacter sp. ZG627, assembly GCF_000814325.1. Lineage (GTDB taxonomy): Bacteria > Bacteroidota > Bacteroidia > Chitinophagales > Chitinophagaceae > Flavihumibacter. Next base: position 260,983 of record NZ_JPHF01000002.1, read on the forward strand.
TTGGTATGGCAAAAGAGAATGGATTACTATTTGTGAATCCACTTTACTTGAAACAGATGATCTGATTACGGTCAGAAAAATTCCGTATCAGTTACCTTGCATATGCACCTGAAATTGCAGGCGTAACGTTGCAACGCCAGCAGGCCACTGCCATTGTTGCAGCTCGTACCAAAATTGTGGAAAGTGCTGTGGGGATGGTTGAACTGGCGCTTGCAGAACTTTCAAAAAAGGAGATAGTTCACCTGAATGAAAAAAAGAAAGCCGCTATGGTCAGCAATCCTATGGTGGTGCTCTGTGCTGAAAAGGCTGCAACACCCATTCTAAACATCGGTTCCTTGTGCCAGTAATATGTAAATGGTATATCGTGAGTGAAAAGAAGAACTTTGTGCTTCGCCTTGATGAAACTATTTATAAACACCTGGAGAAATGGGCGGCTGATGAATTCAGAAGTGTCAATGGTCAGCTTGAATGGATCATTCATTAACAGCTGAGGGCTGCAGGACGATTGCCTAAAACTGAACCTTCAATGCGTAAGACAACAAATGGAGAATCAAATTCTGAAAATGACTCAGGAAGGTTCCATAAAAAAAGGAGATGACATATGCCATCTCCTTTTTCACTGAAAGGAAAATATCTATTAGGGAATCTAATTAGAATGCTTTCTTATCCTTTTTTTCCTTTGCCTTTTGCATTGGTGTAATGCCAGTACTTTGACCACGGGCACCCTGCTTCATTTTGTAAAGCTGGAACTTACTTGGTTCAGCTATGGTGCCCCAGGTATTATTGGATTCATTGATATCCGCAGTTTCACGCATAGGATCAAGTTTGATTGATTTAACTTCCTTGTCCTTCAAATACACCTTGGTAACCTTATTTTCATTCTTCCGCCAGATCTGGGCAGGAATACGGTCAATATCCTTAGTGCCATCGGCATATGTAAACTCAACTATAATTGGCATTACAAGGCCCCCCTTATTGGAAACAGCAACCTCATAAATATGTTTGTTGGCATACTTCTGCTGAATTTCTGCATCTGCTTTCTCAATGTTTGAAGCGGCCGGAATGGTGTAGGTAGTGGTATCAACAGGTTCCAGTCCACGGGCATAACGCCAGTAGAAATCACGAAGGGTTGTATCTCTGTCTACTTCAAATACAACATTCTTGTCTTCACGGTTACGCACTTTTGAAATATCCTCAAACGCATTCACCTGCGGTTTTGCAAGTTTAGTCGTAGTTACACCTGATGGATTCCTGTTCATAGGCTCTCCAAACTCAGGGCGTAAATATCTGACAGTATCAATAGCCATATCCGTTACGTCTGTACTATAGAACCATCCCCTCCAGAACCAGTCAAGGTCTTCCGCACTCGCGTCTTCAAGTGTACGGAAAAGGTCAGCAGGTGTTGGATGCTTGAATGCCCAGCGACGTGCATACTCTTTAAACGCATAATCAAATAACTCACGTCCCATGATGGTCTCCCGAAGAATATTTAATCCGGTAGCTGGCTTTGAATAGGCATTTGGACCAAAACCTATGATGTTTTCACTATTGGTCATAATTGGTTCCAACTGGTCTTTAGGTAGCTTCATGTAATCCGTAATATAAGCAGCCGGCCCACGACGGCTTGGGAACTTATTATCCCAAAGTTCTTCCGTCAGATATTCTACAAATGTATTCAGTCCCTCATCCATCCATGACCACTGACGCTCATCACTATTGATGATCATTGGAAAAAAGTTATGTCCAACTTCATGGATAATAACTCCTAACATTCCATACTTGGTGCTTTCACTATATGTTCCATCAGGCGCAGTGCGTCCATAATTGAAACAAATCATTGGGTATTCCATACCGTTAGATGCTTCTACACTCTGCGCTACCGGATATGGATATGGAATGGTAAACTTTGAATAGGTTTTAATGGTATGTGCAACTGCCTTGGTAGAGTAGGGGCGATAGAGTCCGTATGCTTCCTTGCCATAGAAACTCATGCACATAACCTTTTTACCTTCAACATTTGCCGGCATGGCATCCCATACAAATTTGCGGCTTGAAGTCCATGCAAAGTCACGAACATTATCAGCCTTGAATATCCAGGTTTTCTTTGCCTTGCTTTTGTTTTTTTCTTTAGCCTTGGCTTCATCAAGAGTAACGATCTCAACAACATCCTTAGCTGACTGCGCCTTTTGCCAACGTGCAAGTTGTGCGGCATTTAGAACAGCAGGGTAATTCAGACACTCTCCTGTTGAGCCAACAACATGGTCTGCGGGAACAGTCATCTGAACCTTGTAGTTTCCAAAAACAAGGGCAAATTCACCTCTTCCTGTAAACTGATGGTTCTGCCATCCCTGGAAATCGCTGTAAACACAGAGGCGCGGGAACCACTGTGAAATCGTGAACAAATGGTTGCCATCTTCCGGAAAGAATTCATATCCACCTCGTCCGCCTTCCTTCATACGATCACTGATCCGGTAGTTCCAGTCGATCTTTAGTACATATTTTTGTCCGGGCTTCAAGGGAGTTGGAAGATCCACACGCATCATTGTTTTATTCACAACATACTTAAGTGGTTTATTAAGAGCATCTGTAAGCTTGGTAATGTTAACACCAAAATCATTCTTTTCATTCTCATAACGCTTGATGAAAAGATCTGATGTTTGCGCACCCATTGTACTTGCATCCTGGTAATCTGCATTGCGTTCTGAACTATGTTCGTTTTCATCCAGCTGCAGCCAGAGATAGGTCAGAACATCCGGAGAATTGTTGTAGTATGTTACAATCTCCGAACCTGTTAGCCGAAGGTTCGCTTCATCAAGTTCCACCTTTATATCATAGTCGGCCCGCTGCTGCCAATACTTCGGCCCAGGGGCTCCACTTGCTGTTCTGTACTCGTTCGGAGTTGGTAAAATGGTTCCCAACTGCTCAAACTTGTTCGCATGGTTGGATCCGGGATTGTTCTGTATGTTCTGGGAAAACGCCGGTAAGGCTAAAAATCCCAGGCATGCAAAGAGTAGTCTTCTCATGTTATTATTGCTGTTTGTGTAGGTTTTCTGATTGAGGGAATTCTTTCTATTGCCAATTTTAATGAGAACAGGAGAATGATGGAAGAAATGATCCCGATCCACCAGTCCTGCCCGATTTTCAACTTTTCAACGAATATATAAGATAGCAGTAAAACAACCGCTACTACAAATAGTTGACCAACTTCTATACCCAGATTAAATGCCAGAAGATGGCTGCTTAAATTTTGACCTCCCTCCAGGTCAAGGAGAAGATTTGCATATGCCAACCCATGTATCATTCCAAAAAACAGGGCAAGGAAATATATCAGTGACAATTTACTATACTGCCTTCCAGGCTTATAAAATAAATTACTTAATGCTGTGCCTGCTATCGTAAGAGGGATTAGGAACTCTATCCATTCTACATCCATTTTAACATGCCCTAATGTACTCAGAACAAGTGTGATGCTGTGCCCAATCGTAAATGAGGTCACAAGTAGGAAGATCTTTTTCCAATCCCGGATCTTGTACCGTAAACATAGTGCTGTAATGAATAATATGTGATCGAGAGCATCCCAGGTCAGAATATGTTCTACACCCAGGCCGAAGTAAAGGTTAAAATCTTGCATAGTTCGTCAGGTCTCCAAAATAAATCAGAGTTTTGTGACAGAAAAATTTAATTGTTCAATGGCAGTAGTTTTGTTTAAGTGGTTAATGGCATCCTTTATAACCGTCCTCCATCCATTTTATGTAGGGGTTACTGAAATTCAGCATAACCCTGCTGAAAAGACCATTGAGATCAGTGTCAAATTATTTATTGATGATTTTGAAAACGCATTGGGCAAGTCCTATAATACCAGCATCGATCTTACCCATCCAAAAGACGCCATCCGTACAAATCAGCAGGTGGCAGATTATCTTTCCGAAAACTTAAGATTAAAGATTAACGGTAAACCCGTGCGTCTTGAATTTATTGGATATGAGCGTGAGCGTGAAGCTGCCTGGTGTTATGTGCAGGTTAGTAATGTTATTTCCATAAAGAAAATAGAAATCGAAAATACCCTTTTATATAACTCTTTTGAAAAGCAGATAAATCTTATGCATTGTACAGTGGGGGGACAGCGAAAGAGCTCAAAACTGGTACATCCCGATCATACGGCTGAATTTGACTTTTAATCAGCATCGTCCATTCCTTCGCGTATATCTTCGGAAATGGTCACTAATATCTTATCGATCCTGAGTGCATCCATATCAATGATCTCAAATCTAAAGCCCTTCCATTCCATAGAATCTCCGGTTTGCGGAATACGCTCCAACTTATGCAGTATAAATCCTGCCAAAGTATTGAATTCATGTTCGCCTTCATTCATCCAGTCTGTCATTTCAAACCTTGAAAGGAAATCATAGAAGGGTATTTGAGCATCTACAAGGTATGAGCCATCATCACGCTTGATGATTTCATAATCTTCTATGTCGGGCTGGGGAAGGTCACCAACAATAGCTTCCAAAATATCGTTTAGGGTTATCATACCCTGTACACTTCCATACTCATCAACAATAAAACAGGAGTGTAGCTGTGATTCCTTAAATCTTTCAAGAACCCGGTAAGCCGTATTGTTCTCAGGAACAAACATGGCTGGTTTCATAATATGTTTAAAAAGAGTAAGATCATTTGTAATGTAGAGATCCTTGATTGATACAACACCCTTGATATTATCAATATCACCCTCACAGATCGGATAAATGGAATGTGGTTCCTTCAAAATCTTCTCCTTGATGGATACCTCGTTGTCATTAAGATCAAACCAAACGATATCACTCCGGTGTGTCATTAAGGAGCTTATATTCCTGTCTCCTAGGTGAAATACCCGCTCAATTATTTCCTGTTCTGCCTCATCAATTGTCCCCTGCTCGGTACCTTCACTTATTATAGCTTTTATTTCTTCTTCAGTTACCTGGGTATCATTGCGTTGAACATTAAATAATTTAGAAAGAAGATGCGTCGATTTGCTGAGAAGCCAGATAAACGGATGGGTAATCCGGCTGATGATATGCATGGGACGGGCAACCAGTTTGGCAATCTTTTCGGGATTGCTAAGGCCTATGCGCTTTGGAAGTAGTTCGCCAAGAACCATACTGAAATAGGTCAGGATAATTACCACCACAGTGGTTGCAATACCATTACTGTACGGTGCTAGTAATGGAATGCTCTGGAAAAAAGCAGCAACATCCGATGTAACCGTGTCGCCGGAAAATATACCCGTCAATATTCCTATCAGGGTAATGCCGATTTGGACGGTTGATAAAAACGTATCAGGGTGGTTTGATAGCTCCAGGGCTTCCTTCGCACGGGCATCACCCCTGTTGGCCTGGCTTTCAAGCCTTGCCTTACGGGAAGAAACAAGCGCTATTTCTGCCATCGAAAAAAGTCCGTTTATCAGGATTAGTCCCAGTATTATAAGAATCTCCGTCATTTTTTAATGTATTGTCAGCTGGTTTTCAGAGGGGGAAGCCCGTAATTCTTGTTGAAGATAACACTCATTCCGTAACCAATACCGGCGCCTACCATTCCGCCTGCTATCACATCCAGCGGAAAATGTACACCAACGTATACTTGTCCATAGGCAACAGCTGCAGCTGCCACGAACAAAAGACTTATAATGGGCCCTGTAATATGTCGTAAGGTAAGAACCATAAAAGTGGCGAAACCAAATTGATTAGTAGCATGGGAAGAAGTGAAGCTGCTGCTGCGGGGACAATAGCTGATAAAAAATCTAACCTGTTCAGCAAGTAACTGATCACGGCAGGGCCGCGTTCTGAAAATATTATTTTTGATTAAGTTACTGCTCACCTGGTCAGTGATAGCAATAGTTACTATTACAGCTAGAACCCATATCCAACCCCTTTTCCCGAAATTAATTGCAGCAAAAACAAGAAAAAACAGGTAAAGTGGAACCCAGAAATATGTTTCCCGGATATGCTGGAAAAACATGTCAAGCACCGGGTTATGCCATTCGCTGTTGATGCGAAGCATCAGGCTCCTGTCATATTCAATTAACCGTTCTATAAGATCCATGTTGTTTTCTAACAATCACAAAAATAAGTAGTTATGTTTTAACCGCATGGTGAAGTTTAAATAATTCCGACTTTTGCACACTATGAACAGGATCCCCCGCACCGTTAGATGGGTCTTTGCAATTTCCATCCTACTGCTTTTGGCCATGACCGCAGCTCGTGTTTTTAGCTGGTATATGTTTCGTTTACCCGAAACCGAAACAGACAATATAATCCCCACTTTCTGGCTTGGATTTCGGTATGATGCACGCGTGGTTGCCGCCATAGGGCTGGTTTTTCTTATTCTTTCAGCCTTTCCTGCCCTTAACCCCTTTTTAAACCCCAAAGCCAGAAGAATATGGATTATCTATTTTATACTGGTCAGCCTGTTGCTCACCATATTCTTTGTTGTGGATTTTTTGCATTACCGTTACCTCAACCAGCGGCTAAATGCAAGTGCGCTGAGCTTTTTGGAAGATGCAAAAATATCAGCAGGGATGGTCTGGCAAACTTATCCCGTTTTTAGAATAATCCTTGCCGTAATTGTGATTAGCTGGCTGATTGTAAAAACAATCCGGTTGATTTATTCTTTTATTGCTGATACAGGATTGCCTCCAACCCGTAGTTCGCGAATTAGTTTTTTTGTTGCTTCATTCCTGGTTTTTGCCCTGGCCATATTTGGAAGGGTTGCACAATATCCTCTTCGCTGGAGCGATGCATTTAACATGGGAAATGATTTCCAGGCTAATATTGCCCTTAATCCGATACAATCATTTTTCAGTTCTTTTAAATTCAGGAGTTCATCCTATGATTCATTAAAAGTTAAAGCTGCTTACCCGCAAATGGCCGCTTATCTTGAAGTAGATTCTCCTGACCCCGAAAAGCCACATTTTAATAGGCTTGTGGCGCCTGATTCTTTGTATAACTGGAAAGGAAGGCCATCCCCCAATATCGTTCTGGTACTATGTGAGAGTTTCAGTGGCTATAAAAGCTCTATGTGGGGAAATCCACTGAATGCCACACCCTATTTCTCTTCCCTCTGTAAGGAAGGCTTGTTCTTTGATAATTGCTTTACACCACTTATCGGAACTGCAAAAGGCGTTTGGGCAACCATTACCGGTATTCCGGATGTTGAACTGGTTAAAACAGCTAGCAGGAATCCGCTGATGGTTGATCAGCATTCCATCATAAATGATTTCCGTGGCTATGAAAAATATTATTTTCTGGGAGGAAGTACAAGCTGGGCAAATATCAGGGGTATACTTACTAACAATATTGCCGGACTTCATCTTTACGAGGAAGGAAGCTACTCCGTTCCAAATGTTGATGTATGGGGGATAAGTGACCATAACCTTTTCAGGGAGGCCCACACAGTTCTTGAAAAAGAGAAAAAGCCATTTTTTGCTGTTATCCAGACAGCTAACAATCATCGCCCATATACCATTCCTAAGGAAGACCAGGAAGCAATGGGAATTGTTACCTATCCCCAGGACAGCCTCGATAAATTCGGATATCGAAGTAATGAAGAATTGAACGCATTCCGGTACATGGACTTCAGTATTAAACAATTCATGGAAACGGCAAGACAATCTCCTTATTTTGAGAATACAATTTTTGTATTCATAGGAGATCATGGAATTGCCGGCAATGCCAATTTTGGTTTTCCATCGTCCTGGACGGTTAACAGCCTCTCGGCAAATCATGTTCCTTTATTGTTTTATGCACCTGGTAAAGTGCCTGCCATGAAACTGCATGACCTGGCATCGCAAATCGATGTATTGCCAACACTTGCAGGAATTGTAAATATTCCATACAAGAATACTGCAATGGGACGTGATCTTATGGTTGCCCACCACCGCGATAGTGGCAGAGGAAATATGGCTTTTATTATGGATTATAATAACAAGAATATTGGGCTGCTGAAAAATCAGTTTTACTATAACCGGTCTATGCAGGGTAATGCTACAGTAATGGAGTGGGCCGATTTTGCCGTTCCATTAGCCGGGGATATTCCTGATACGGCTCCTTACGAATGGTGGAGCGAGGCATTCTATGAAACAGCACGGTACATGCTGTTGAATAATAAAAAATCGGCAGACTAATTCTCTCCTAAACCTTTATTTTTTTGGCCATCATAATAAGGCGTGGTGACTTTCTGACATCATAATGCCCGAATTCATAATCACCATAAACTTCCTGGATCTGAAGGTTATGGAAGGAAAACATATCGTTGAAATCGCCAAGAGAAAATTTTGCTACCCTTTCTGTATACTCTAATGGTTCTTCAAAATTTTCATCCTCTACCACGATCCTCTTATAAAAATGAGTTTCATCAAACCATTTGGTGATATAAAAATTCACCCCTTCTATTTCTTCTTCACTCTTATGAACCAAATGATCTTCTGCATAATGTACATTCAGAAAGTCCATCACAAATAAAGCATTTGGTTTCAAAGACTGAGCGATGGTTCTTATTGTATTATAGTGTTCACGCTCTGTTCGGAAATACCCAAAACTTGTAAAAAAATTGAATGCATAATCATAATAATTCATCCTGAAAGGGAGCCTCATATCATGTACATAAAAATGCAGGTTCCCCTGTTCATATTTTAGTGCTTCCTTGATACTGTCCTCCGAAATATCAATGCCCGTAACATCAAATCCCATCGCTGCGAGGCTCCTTGAATGCCTGCCGCGCCCGCATGCTATGTCAAGCATTTTAGACCCTGATCCCGGGCCCAGCTTTAACACCAATTGCCGGATGAATTTATCTGCTTCATCCTCATCCCGCTTAAAATAAAGAAGATGGTAGTATGATGAATTGAACCAGTTGCGAAACCAACTTCCTGTCGGCATGTAGGGGTATTTTTACCAAAAGTAAAGGGCGAAACCCAAATAATCGCTTATTTTTGGAATACTTAAACCTTTCGAACTGTGGCATTGATAAAAAGTATTTCCGGAATTCGTGGTACCATTGGTGGGCTTCCAAACACAAATCTGACTCCCCTCGATATTGTAAGATTTTCTGCTGCTTACGGCAGCATGCTTTTATCCGGTAACAAATCCGCTAAAGTTGTTGTTGGGCGTGATGGTCGCATATCCGGTGATATGGTCAATCAATTGGTTTTACAAACGCTGGTGGGGCTCGGAATACAGGTTGTTGACCTCGGATTATCTACCACTCCAACCGTTGAAATGGCGGTTAAATGGGAGAAGGCAGATGGTGGTATCATTATAACAGCCAGCCATAACCCTAAAGAATGGAATGCGCTGAAATTACTTAACAGTGACGGGGAATTTATTTCGGCAGAAGCAGGTGCACAGGTGCTGGAATTAGCCGCTAAAGAATCTTTTAAGTTTGCACCCGTCGATAAACTTGGTTCAATAACCACAAATGATTCTTACCTCGATAAACATATTGAGGTTGTATGTAATCACCCGTTAGTGAATGTTGAAGCCATTCGTGCCAAAAATTTTAAAATTGTAGTTGATGCCATCAATTCGTCTGGCGCCATTGCAATGCCTAAATTATTGAAAGCGCTGGGTGTGGAAGAGATAATTGTACTCAATGAAGAAGTAAACGGAAAATTTGCCCATAACCCCGAACCCCTTCCGGAAAATCTTTCCGGCTTGAGTGCTGAAGTCAAAAAGAAGGATGCTTCACTTGGGATCGCAGTAGATCCCGATGTTGACAGACTTTGTTTTGTTTGTGAAGATGGCAGCATGTTTGGTGAGGAGTTTACCCTGGTAGCTGTTGCAGATTATGTTCTGTCTAATAGAAAAGGTAATACTGTTTCAAATATGTCATCCACCAAGGCATTAAAGGAAATCACCTTAAAGCATGGCGGCGAATACTTCCCCTCACCGGTTGGGGAAGTGAATGTGGTGAAAAAGATGAAGGAAATGAATGCCGTGATAGGAGGGGAGGGAAATGGAGGAATTATTATGCCTGATCTTCATTATGGAAGAGATGCCCTTATCGGAACCGGATTATTCCTCAGCGCCTTGGCACAACATAAAAACGGCATCAAGTCGTTTCGTTCCAGATATCCCGACTATTTTATCTCCAAGAATAAAATCGAACTTGAGCAAAATATTGATGTAAAAGACCTGTTTGAAAAAATAAAGAAAAAATACAAGAAGCAGCCGGTCAATACGGAAGATGGTTTGAAGATTGAATTCGATAGTGATTGGGTTCACCTGAGAACCTCTAACACAGAGCCCATCATCAGGATTTATGCAGAAAGTAACTTTGAGACCACGGCCAATAATATAGCACTCAGACTAATGCAGGATATTAAAGAGTTCCTTTAAATCAAAATAAATTCAGAAATTTGCGGCTCCCTGTTTAAGGGAGCCTTTTTATTTAAATGCATTCCAGTGAACAGAACTTATTTCGATAATGCAGCAACTACCAGCCTGGATCCCGCAGTGCTGGAGGCTATGATGCCATACCTTACTGAAAAATTTGGTAATCCTTCTTCAATATATTCCTATGGGAGAGAGAGCCGCCTGGCCATTGAGAATGCCCGTAAATCAGTCGCTAAGATCCTTAATGCACACCCCGCTGAGATATTCTTTACCTCAGGCGGTACAGAAAGCAGTAATACTGCCATAACCGCCGCAGTTAAAAATCTTGGCTGCAGGCATATTATCAGTTCCCGGATCGAGCACCATGCTACCAGTCATACGATCGAATACCTCCATAAAAAAGGAGAAGCCGCACTCAGTTATGTAAAACTTCTACCAGACGGTCATATCGACCTTGAAGACCTGGAACTTCTCCTTAAGGAAAGTGAAGATAAATGTCTGGTAACACTAATGCATGCCAATAATGAAATCGGAAATCTCCTCAACATTAATGCGGTAGGGGAACTGTGTACAAAATACAATGCCATCTTCCATTCCGATACTGTTCAAACGGTGGGGCATTATCCATTTGACCTGAGAAAAACACCAGTACATTTTATTACAGGTGCTTCACATAAATTTCATGGACCTAAAGGTGTTGGGCTGCTTTATATAAATGAAAGTGTCCATATTGAACCTTTCATTCATGGCGGATCGCAGGAAAGAAATATGCGTGCAGGAACTGAAAATTTATATGGCATCGTAGGCTTTGCAAAAGCGCTTGAAATCGCTACCAATAATTATGAGGCAGATAGTAAACATGTTGCTTCCATTAAGAATTATATGGGAGATCAGTTAAAGGCTCATATAAAGGGAGTTGAATTTAATGGTGATGCCTTCGGTAACAGTCTCTATGCTGTCCTTAATGTTTCGTTCCCGAAAACAGAGAAGTCTGAAATGATATTATTTAATCTCGATATCAGTGGCATATGCGCATCAGGCGGAAGTGCCTGCACCAGCGGTGTTGACCAGGGGTCCCATGTTATCCGTGCAATTAAAAACAACCCCAACCAGGTTGCTGTAAGGTTCTCCTTTAGTAAGCATAATACTAAAGACGAAGTTGACTTCGTAGTGGATAAGCTTACAGGAATGATCTGAGGATCCCAACTTTGGCATTAACAAAATATTAGAACCAGCTCTTTTTACTTCTTTCTTCTCATATGGTCAGAATATTGAACGGCTTTCAAATCCGCGTCAACTAATCATATGAGATCAATAATTACACTACTACTGTTATTGTCGGCTACTGTTTTCAGTTATGCCCAGTCTGATATAAAATTTGGTGTTAAAGCAGGTGTCAATTTTGCTACTATTGGCGGCGAAGCTAACCAGCAACTTAACCAGATTCTTGAATGGACCAATGGATATGTATCAACAACCGGTCGCACTGGTATGCATGTTGGTGGCTTCATTCAGATACCAATTTCTGAAACAGTTGTTATTGAGCCTGGTTTAATGTATTCTACAAAAGGCTATACGCTCAAGGGTGATGTTGATCTGAAAGTGCTGGATCTGTTAGGTATAGGCGCAAAAGCTGACCTGATGTCACAATACCTCGATATGCCGGTACTTATAAAAGCTACCCTGGGTAACGGTTTCCAGGTTTATGCAGGTCCACAGATTTCTTACCTCATGAACGCCGACCTCCGCACCAGAGCCAGCGTACTTGGTGTGAATCTCCTCAATAAAAAGTTTGATGTAACTGACCAGTTCAATAAAGTTGATGCTGCCCTTACTGCTGGTATTGGTTACGAATTCCGAAATGGTGTAGCTATTACCGCAGGTTATGATTACGGACTTAGCAGGATAGATGCTAACAAATCAGTTAATGCCCGTAACCAGGCTGTGAAAATTGGAATGTCACTTAAATTCTAATAGTAAAGTAGTCCTCTGAAATGCACAAAGAAAACGGCAGCTTATAGTTGCCGTTTTTTAGTTGATCATGTTTTTTATCTCCTGAAGTTTTAAAAGCGCCTCAACGGGCGTAAGGCGGTTGATATCGAGTCCTTCCAATACTTTACGGATCTGATCAAAGGTTTGGGAGTGCACATCAAATATTGATAACTGTATTTTTGGTCCACCAAGCTCCTTCACTTTATGACCCAGATCTTCAATTCTGGGTGACCCTGCGCAATTGTCATAATCTGAAATATCATTTCCTGCACCAAGATGTTTGCTTTCTAATTGTTCAAGGATCTCATTTGCCCTGCTGATGAGAGTGCCTGGCATACCCGCCATACGGGCCACATGAATTCCAAAGCTATGTGTACTTCCTCCAGGTGCAAGTTTGCGAAGGAAAATAATTTTATTACCTACTTCCTTATTGGTAATATGAAAATTTTTAACCCTTTCCCATTTATTTTCCAGCTCATTCAATTCATGATAATGAGTAGCAAAAAGGGTAAGTGGCGCATGAACAGTTTGATGCAGGTATTCTACAATACTCCACGCAATAGATATTCCGTCATAGGTTGAAGTGCCTCTTCCAATTTCATCCAGCAGGATCAGACTTCTCGATGTTACATTATTAAGTATGCTGGCTGTTTCATTCATTTCAACCATAAAAGTGGACTCTCCTCCGCTAAGGTTATCTGATGCACCAACCCTTGTGAATATCTTATCCGTTATAGGAACCTGTGCTTCATCAGCAGGTACAAAACTCCCCATATGCGCCATAAGTGTTATAATGGCTACCTGCCTGAGTAAAGCACTTTTACCACTCATGTTGGGTCCCGTAAGTATAATAACCTGCTGTTCACTTTTGTTTAGTTCTATATCATTGGAAACATATTGATCTCCTGCCCCAAGGAACCTTTCAATAACCGGGTGACGTCCTGCTTTTATGGTCAGGTCACCACCCTCATGCATCTGCGGCCTTTTGTATCGGAATTGCAGGGCTATATTGGCAAAACAAACCAAACAATCCAGTATGGCCAGAATATTTCCATTCGCCTGTATAGGTTGTAGATAATCCTGCAATTCGTTTAACAACGACTCGAATAATTCAAGCTCGATCCGCATTATCTTATCTTCGGCACCCGTTATTTTTTCTTCATACTCTTTTAACTCAGGTGTTATATATCTTTCGGCATTTGCCAGGGTCTGCTTCCTGGTCCATTCTGCCGGAACTTTATGTTTATGGGTATTGGTTACTTCAAGGTAATAGCCAAAGACATTATTGAACCCTATTTTGAGAGATGGTATTCCTGTATTTACTGACTCCTTCTGTTGCATTTGTACCAGGTATTCTTTACCGGTACTTGCGATAGCCCTTAAATCATCCAGCTCCTTATTAATTCCCGATGCAATAAAACTCCCCTTTGCTGTTGTTGGAGGGGCATTCTCCACTAACTCGGCATGGATTTTACCCGCTATATATACACAAGGATTTAATGCATCCGAAAGCCGGGCAAGGTAATCATTGCTTGCCCCACCACAAAGCAGTTTTATGGCAGCTACCTGTTCTAATCCCTTTGCTAGCTGCAATACCTCGCGTGGACCAATCTTTTTCAGTGTTATCTTGCTTACAAGTCTTTCAATATCTCCCGCCTGGCGGATATGCTGCGATAACTGATTGCGCATATCCACAGATGTTATAAAAAATTCTACCAGGTCCAACCGCTCATTTATCGGCTTAATATCTTTTAGCGGGAATACGATCCAACGTTTCAATAACCTTGCGCCCATGGCACTCACTGTCTGGTCCATCACCCTTAATAGCGAGTGACTCTCCGTACCCGGTGTACCCAATAGTTCCAGGTTGCGAACAGTAAACCGATCCATCCAAAGAAAATCATCCCTGTCGATCCTTTGCATAGAAGTAATATGCTGAAGATTGGGATGTTCAGTATCCTTGAGGTAATGCATTATGGCTCCGGCCGCAATCAGTCCATTACTAAGTGATTCTACTCCAAAGCCTTTAAGGGAATGTGTCTGGAAATGTTTTAATAATATGTCCTTCGCATAACTGTTCTGGAATATCCACTCATCTAGTGAATATGTGTAAAACCGGGGGCCAAAATATTCCTTGAACAGTTTCTGTCGCTGACGTTGGAACAAAACTTCTGCCGGCTGAAACGACTGTAACATTTTATCCGCATACTCGCGGTCACCTTCTGCAATGAAGAATTCGCCTGTTGAAATATCAAGAAATGCAATTCCAAAAAGGTCATCGCTAACAAAATATAAACTGGCAAGGAAGTTATTGGAATGGTGGTCAAGTAATTTATCACTAGTGGCAGTACCAGGCGTTACCATTTCCGTTACGCCTCTTTTCACAATCCCCTTGGCCAACTTGGGATCCTCGAGTTGGTCGCAAATAGCCACACGGTAGCCAGCTTTTACCAGTTTATGCAGGTATGTTTCCACCGAGTGGTGCGGAAATCCTGCCAGCTCCGACGCCGAGGCTGAACCATTGTTTCGCTTGGTAAGGGTAATGCCCAAAACCTGGGAAGCAATTATAGCATCCTGCCCGAAGGTCTCATAGAAATCACCGACCCTGAACAGCAGGATCGCATCGGGATACCGCTGTTTGATGGCCCGATGCTGTTGCATTAATGGGGTGTCGGCACTACTCTTTGACATGGCCAGCAAATATAGGTGCTAAGGACGCTGCTGGAAAGCGTGTTTTAGCGGTGGGGGGGAAAAAGTGAATATCTTTGCAGGATGCGAAAACTCAGCATGGATGAACTGAACCGCAAAACGGTGGAAGAATTCAGGGAAGCCGCTAAAATACCGATCATAGTTGTACTCGATAATATTAGAAGTATGCATAATGTAGGAAGTGTTTTCCGTACAGCGGATGCCTTCCTCCTGGAGGCTGTTTACCTCTGTGGCTATACGCCACAACCTCCGCATCGAGATATTCATAAAACAGCCCTTGGCGCTACAGAAAGCGTTGAATGGAAATATTATCCCTCAACGCTCGATGCTGTGGAGTCACTTAAATCAGCAGGATATGGTATCTATGCAGTTGAGCAGGCTTCTGGTAGCTATTTGCTAAATCAATTGGAAACAACAGCTGAAGAAAAGCTGGCAGTGGTTTTTGGTAATGAAGTTAGCGGCGTGGATGCGAATGTTATTGCTGCCAGCAATGGATGTATTGAGATCCCGCAACTTGGAATGAAACACTCACTGAACATATCTGTTGCTGCCGGAATAGTTTTGTGGGAACTCGTACGTGAAAAAATATAATTATGACAGCTATCCGGAATTATTTAAGCCTCATTAAATTTTCGCATACCATTTTCGCAATGCCTTTTGCCATGATCGGTTTTTTTCTTGCAGCAACGGGCGCCACAGGATATTTCGGCTTCCTCACCCAGGATTATAGATCCGCCATCCTGAAATTTATACTCGTAATTCTTTGTATGGTTTTTGCCCGTAGTGCGGCCATGGCATTCAACAGGTATCTCGACAGGCACTTTGACGCAAAGAATCCCAGAACGACGATCCGCGAAATTCCCGCAGGAATAATCAGTGCCGATAAAGCCCTGCTTTTCACCATTTTTAACAGCCTCCTTTTTGTGGCAACATGCTATTTTATTAATGCCCTCTGCTTTTACCTTTCCCCGGTTGCATTGCTGGTAGTTCTTGGGTATAGTTTCACCAAAAGATTCACCGCGCTCTGCCATCTGGTTTTGGGGCTGGGCCTCTCACTGGCACCCATCGGGGCTTACCTGGCTGTCACCGGACAATTTGATTGGCTCCCAATACTTTTCTCCTTTGCTGTAATATTCTGGGTGAGTGGATTTGATATTATTTATGCACTGCAGGATGAAGATTTTGATCGTAGCCAGCAATTGCATTCCATTCCGGCTGCCCTGGGCCGGGCTAAAGCATTATTCATTTCACGCCTTCTTCACCTGTTGAGCGCTACCAGTGTGATCATTGCCGGTATATATGGCGGGTTTGGCTGGTTATACTGGGCTGGTGTGGCCGTATTTACTGGCATGCTTATTTACCAGCAATCCATAGTAAGTAAAGACGATCTTTCCCGCGTTAATATTGCTTTCATGACAGCCAATGGAATTGCCAGTGTTGTATTTTCCATATTGGTTATTACAGACCTCTTCCTTCGTTAATTCAATAAAATCAACTAAACCAACAAACCTTCATGCCAAGAGTGCTCGCAATCGATTATGGTGGCAAAAGAACCGGCATAGCAGTAACAGATCCATTTCAGATCATTGCCAGCGGACTTACGACCGTTCCTTCCAGAGAGCTGATACCATTTCTTAAGAAATATTTTGAACTGGAAGAAGTGGAACGCATCATCATTGGTGAACCCAAAAACTGGGATGATACTGATACCCATGCCACCCCATTGGTGGAAGCCTGTATCAAAGATCTTAAGAAAAATTTCCCCCAGATGCCAATTACCAAAGTGGATGAAAGGTATACATCAAAAATGGCCAAACAAAGTATGCTGGAGAGTGGTATGAAAAAAAAGGACCGGCGTAATAAAGCTTTGGTTGATGAGATCGCAGCAACAATTATGCTGCAGGAATGGCTGGGGCGCGCATAGCCCTCCTTCTTCTTCAGGTTCTTTTCCTAACTTTGCAAATCGTTTAATTAAAATAGCAGATGATTCTACCAATAGTGGCATATGGACATCCCGTTCTGAGGATGGTAGCAAAGGATATATCAGCAGATTACCCCGAACTGGATAAACTTATCGCCGATATGTGGGAGACCATGTATTATAGTAATGGAGTGGGATTGGCTGCACCACAGATCAACCGCGATATCCGCTTGTTCGTAGTGGATAGTAAGCAAATATTTGAAAATCTCGACGACGAAGAAAAAGCTGAATACCCGGGTGATGCTGGTATTAAGCAGGTATTTATCAATGCCCATATCAAAAAACTCAATGGCGATGATTGGCCATATAATGAGGGGTGCCTTAGCATTCCGAAGATTCGCGAAGATGTATTCCGCCCCGAAGAAGTTACACTGGATTATGTGGATGAAAATTTTCAGCCTCAATCAACAACTTTCAACGGAATTACCGCCCGCGTAATTCTGCATGAATACGATCATATTGATGGTAAACTTTTTATTGACCATCTTAAACCACTGAAACGTAAATTGCTCAAAAGCAAATTGGATGATATCTCCAAAGGTAAAGTACGCGTTGATTACCGAATGATGTTCTATAAATAATTTCCCCTATGAATCTCAATAGAATACCTGCCCTGAAAATATTGATGGCAGGTGTTTTGTTATTTATTATCGCACCGCTCCATTCCCAGGATACTACCTTATTGGTTGATCAGAAAGTGGTTACACTGAAAGAAGTTGTTGTCCGGAATAATATGGACATTCCTTCTTTTATCAGACGGATTCAATTCGATACAAGCTTTTACCGTGCCTTCAAAAACCTGCGCCAGCTGAATTATTCTTCCATCAATGATATCAGGATGATGGATAAGAAGGGAAAGATCATTGCATCTCTTGAAAGCACCATTCGGCAAACAGTTGAAAATGACTGCCGCCAGATGGAGGTACTGAAAGAGACGATAGGAGGTGACCTGAAAAACCGGAAAAATGAATGGAACTACTACACGGCTGAAATGTACGCTGCTTTGTTTTTTACAGAAGGTTTGGTTTGTGGTGCCCAACAATCTGTTGCCGAAGCAGAGCTCAGTCTCAAAAAAAAGAAAGGACTGAATAAGCATAAAGAACAATTGAAAATGCTGTTCTTTAATCCCGGACGCAAAATTCCAGGTATCCCCTTTATTGGTAATAAGATCAATATCTACGAATCACCTATGGCCCGGCTCTATGATTTTGAAATGGATATGGAATATTACCAGGGGCGTAACGCTTATACTTTTAAAATAACTCCCCGCCCCAATCTTACCGATGTTGAAAGAAGCAGTATTGTTATCAACCAGATCAATACCTGGTTTGATGCTTCCGATATGCGTATTATCGCACGTTCCTATGATATGAGTTATAATACGGGCGTCTATGATTTTAATGTACAAATGGAAGTTGAGATGGGAAAATTGAATGATCTCCTGGTTCCCATAACAATCCGCTATATCGGTAACTGGAAAGTTGCCACCAAAAAAAGAGAAAGAGGCATATTTACTGCCACCATCTTTCAGCTTTCGGAATGACTAATCCCCTTGAATTTTACATAATTCCTCCATTTCTCTATCAGTAGTTGCATATCAGTTGCAAGCTCACTTTCAAATAATACCTGTTCACCGGTGGCAGGATGTTTAAACCCGATATTCTTTGCATGTAGCGCATGTCTTGGACAGGTATTGAAACAGTTTTCAATGAATTGTTTGTATTTAGTATAAACTGTCCCTTTCACTATGCGGTCGCCTCCGTAAAAATCATCATTGAAGAGAGGATGACCAATATGTTGCATATGTACCCTGATCTGGTGGGTTCTGCCCGTTTCCAGCCTGCATTCCACCAGCGTTACATATCCAAAGCGTTCCAGCACTTTGTAGTGGGTGATCGCGTCTTTGCCATATTCCCCTTCCGGATATGCATCAAATAGTTTACGGAATCTTTTATGCCGGCCAATGTGTGCAACCACTGTGCCTTCCTCTTCAGCAGGATCGCCCCATACCAAAGCTATGTAACGGCGAAAAACAGTATGGTCAAAAAATTGCCGGGCAAGGGAGGTAACCGCTTTATCGTTTTTGGCTAATACCATCAGGCCACTGGTATTTTTATCGATCCTATGCACCATGCCAAAGCGAGGAAGGTTTTCTTCCGTGATATCCTTGTTCTGCTGTTGTAAATACCAGGCAACCCCATTGATCAGCGTACCGGAAGGATTTCCTGATGCCGGATGCACCACCAATCCAGCCGGCTTATTAATGATCATAATATCATTATCCTCGTAATGAATATTAAGAGGCACCTCCTCCGGAACTATATGTTCACCCCTTTTCTCCCGGTGACTGTATACTACTATCTCATCTGCCGGCCTTATCTTATAATTGCTTGCAACGGTTTTGCCATTTACTAGTACCCTGCCTGCATCAATTGACTTCTGAACTTTATTGCGGGTAGCATACTCGATACGAGCCACCAGGAATTTATCGATTCGTAAAGGTTCCTGCCCCGCATCAATGCGGATAGTATGTTGCTCATACAGTTCTTCAGTGAAATCCTGCTGTTCTTCTGATTCATCTTCTGTATGCGCCATAACCATGTTTCAAACTAATTTTCGCAAAAATAGGCATCTCCACGCAGCCTTACGCTAATTTTGCAGGATGCAGGATGTATTGTATAAAGACCTCGGGCAAATGGATTATCAGCAGGCCTGGGATATGCAGGAGGATCTTCTACTGGCTAATGTTACTAAAAAGGGTAGCGGACAAGCCAGCAATACGGAACATCACCTTTTATTTGTTGAGCACCCTCCCGTTTATACCCTGGGCAAAAGCGGGCATATGGAACATGTGCTGATTTCAGAAGCCGAGCGTGAAGAGAAAGGGATCGCATTTTACAAAACGAACAGGGGCGGTGATATTACTTTTCACGGTCCTCAGCAACTGGTGGGATATCCAATATTTGACCTCGAAAAATTCTATACCGACATAGGGAAATACCTGCGCAACCTCGAAGAGGTGATCATCCTCACCATGGCAGCTTATGGTTTGAAAGGGGAGCGGTCAGCAGGTGAAACAGGCGTGTGGCTCGACCCCCAGATTCCTGGTAAAGAAAGAAAGATATGCGCCATGGGCGTCCGCTGCAGCAGGTGGATCACAATGCATGGTTTTGCATTTAATGTAAATACCGACCTCAGCTATTTCGATCATATCGTTCCCTGTGGTATAAAACAGAAAGCTGTTACTTCATTGGAAAAGGAGTTGGGTCATTCACTCGATATGGAAAAGGTGAAACAAATAGTTAGAAGAAGTTTTGAAACTGTCTTCCAGATCAGGTTAAAAACGATTAACACCAGCATTATCAGAAATCTTTACTGATATAAAAGCGATTTTTTTCAAGTAACACACCATCCTCGTAAAGTTCAAAAAGGTACCAGCCAGCATGCATGAAATTCGATTTCTCCATGATCAAAACCTTTTCGGCAACCTCCCTGATCTCAAATAAGGGTGATTTGTCAGCTTCAAAAAAGGATACCCTATACTTCTTCCGCCCTGCCTGGGGTAACTGGATATTTAATAATCCCCTTCTGTCTGTGAATATGTAGGGGGATGGCCTGAATACATCGCGGGGAACAAAAGGCCTGATATATAAGGTATCGGGATGAGAAACCAGAAGCGTATCTTTTGTGCGGTAGCTGATAGAATCACGGAATTTACGGAGTTCAGCATCCGGGATCCTCCCCTTGATAGTATCTGCTCTTTTTACCGTATAATAATGAATGGGCTTAACTACAACAGGGACTTCAGTTATTTTTGGTGGATCCTTCTTTTCCGGAAGGGGGGAAACTTCAGGATTCTTATCATTTTTAATAACTACATATTCTTTTTTCTCCACTGCACGTGCAGGAACAGAGGTTTTTGCTTTCTGGCTTTTGCTA
The DNA here is from genome assembly GCF_000814325.1 of Flavihumibacter sp. ZG627. Classification (GTDB taxonomy): domain Bacteria; phylum Bacteroidota; class Bacteroidia; order Chitinophagales; family Chitinophagaceae; genus Flavihumibacter. Next base: position 281,971 of record NZ_JPHF01000002.1, read on the forward strand.
AAAACATAACGACCACTGTCAAGTAATATATAGAGTCGGTAAAACTGACTGGTATCAGGCGAACGTGAATCAAGATACCCATTCTGCAGAACTGTAGGATCAGGTATGGTCATGATGGTCTTGAATAAGCGCTGGCTATCTGCTGAACGTTGAATACTAAGTTGGCGGATTTTTTTGCCATAGGCATTGGTCCAGCTAACCAGCACTTTATTGCCTGAACGTAGTACCACATTGAACGCAGGAAGTGTATCCTGGGCCCTTATTTGTGGTGCGCAGGTTGCCAACAATAACACAAATCCCAGCCTGATCATCATAGAATTAATACTTGCCATCGCTAACAAATATAAGATAGCACTGATGGTAATCAGACGTTAAAATATCAACTCTCCCGGCATTAAGGATCGGTTTCCCTGTAATCCGCCACTGTGAATCAATAGCAGCCGCGACCCCTTTTTGAAATAGTCCTCCCGAAGTAATTTATCCACACCATATAGCATTTTCGCAGTATATACAATATCGGATGGGATGGAAGTGGCGGCATAAAATTCATTCATAAACAATATGAGCTCAGGGGGATGTTTGGCATATCCACCGAAATGAAAATCGAATAATATCCTGAAATTACGGTTAGCATCACGGAGACCCCTTCGTACAGAAGCGCTTAACAGGTCATTACCCTTCAGACTACTGATTCCAATTATTTGTTGTGATGGAAGTGCCGCATTGCAAATGCCGGTCAGCATGGTGCCGGTACCAACAGCACAACATATATGCGTATAGACAGATAAATCGGGCACAAGATTTAGGATCGTTTCAGCGCCGGCAATTCCTTCGGGTCCCCGGCCCCCTTCAGGCACCACCAGCCACTCAGGAGGTAGCAGGGAAGGGTCATTCTGCAGGATTTGTGGATTGCGATAGGCTTCCCTGCTCACAAAGACCAGTTCCATACCATATGATCTGGCTTCAGACAGGGCTTCCGATAATTTTTTGCCTTCTTCTCCGCGCACAATTCCACGTGAGGGAAGTCCAGCCTCCCTGGCAGCATAAGCCAGCGCAACAAGGTGGTTTGACCAGACCCCGCCAAAACTCAGGATGCCTTTCTTTCTCTCACCGACTGCATTCTGCAGGTAAATCTGCAATTTGAACCATTTGTTTCCTGAAACAACCGGATGCCGCTGGTCAAGCCGGAGGATATCAGTTTCAACCGATTGCAATGCGGTGTATCTGAACGATTGTATAGGGATACTATGAAGGGGAAGGGGTATATTCATCGGGGTATATTATATTCGTGCCCTCAAACTCAAAATTAGAACAATGCAACCAACACTCGTGATACTGGCAGCCGGAATGGCTTCCAGGTATGGTAGCCTCAAACAGATACAGGGATTTGGTCCAGGTGGTGAAACAATAATGGAATATTCCATTTATGATGCGATCAGAACCGGCTTTGGAAAAGTGGTTTTTATAATAAGAAAAGACTTTGAACAGAATTTCCGTGACCAATTTGGATCAAAACTGGAAGGGAAAATAAAAGTGGAGTATGTATTCCAGGATCTGAATTCCTATGTAGAGAGCGATGTGCCCGCCGATCGTACCAAACCATGGGGCACCGCACACGCAGTTCTATGTGCCAAATCTGCCGTTCAGGAACCTTTCGCTGTTATTAATGCAGATGATTTTTATGGCAGGGATGCATTTGAAAAGGCATATAATTTCCTGGTGAATGATTGTAATGAAGGCACCTATGCCATCATTGGTTATGAATTGCTCAAAACCCTTTCTGACCACGGAACAGTTAACAGGGGCGTATGCAGACTTGATGAAAACGGCAATCTGGAGTCAATTGCCGAGCGATTGAACATCGCATTACGGGATGGAAAAATCACCTGTGATGATGGTATGGAGCCTCATGAACTGCCGCTTGATAGCAGTGTATCCATGAATTTCTGGTGTTTCCACCCTTCAATTTTTGCTATTAGCTATCAGATGTTCCGTGATTTCGTGGAGGCCAATAAAGAAAATCCAAAGGCAGAATTTTTTATACCTATTGTAGCTGATGAATTCTCCAAATCCGGAAAAGGGGTGATCCCGGTGATCGCCACCACCGCCGATTGGTTTGGTGTTACTTATAAAGAAGATGCGCCGAGTGTTCAGGCCAGCCTTGATGCCCTTGTCGCAAAAGGGGAGTACCCGCAGAACTTATGGGGATGAGCGTAATCTAATACATAAAAAAACTGGCGCCATCATGATGATACGCCAGTTTTTTTTATTTATATGTTTAATCAGGAGTTAGTGGGGGAGAAGAATGGTTGAAGTATACTCGAAACATAATCGAAGCATATCCTCAAACTCAATAGCTCATTACGTTATAGATACATTCCTCGATCTTTTTTATCTGCTGAACCCGTTCGATCCCCCTCACGTTTGACTGCGTTGGCATCCTGATCGTTACTGCTGTTGTATCTGCCTTTATTGCTTCCAAAGCCTGGAAAATATTCTTACTCTGGCTGCTGAAAACAACCCCTTCAGCTGTCAACTGCTTACCACTTAACACCCCGATCACTTCACCTGCATGATTGAAAATAGGACCGCCGGAATTTCCCGGGTTGGCTGAGATGGCGATCTGGTATGCTATCGTATCGCCATTGAAACCTGTTTTTGCACTGAGATAACCTTCATTATAAACGATCTCTGTACGAGGGAAGCCCAGCGTAAAGATCTGCTCTCCAAGGTCAGCCTTTGCCCTCCTTATTCCATAAGGAAGCCTGATGGGCTGGTAACGATCATCTACTATTTTAAGGATGGCGATGTCCGTATTGTCATTAACATGAAGAGTCTTAGCCTTCATATACTGGCCTTTTGTATTGATAATATAGATAGAATCCGCTTTGGCCACCACATGGGCAGAAGTTACCAGGTACCCTTTGCCATCAATCAGAAATCCTGTACCCCCGAATTTTCCGGGTTGGGCCGGACGGAATTCAGCAGGTTTATCGGCTGTTTTAAAAGTGTTGATCTCGTTTTGGGTCTTTTTCTGTGAGATCTTTACCGCATTTATTTCTTTCTTGAGCTGGGCGATCTCAACCGGACTGCTTTTTGGCGTGAGGTAAGAAACAAGTCCGCTGATCGCCAGGGCAGTTAATCCCGCAATTGATGCTGCCAGAGCTAATACACGCTTGTACTTGTCCACCAATTGCATCACCTTCACTTTCGGTGATTCAGTATTAATTTCACCGTTTTCAAGGAGCTTGCTATGCGTTTCCTGCAAAAGGGAACGAAATGTCTTCCGATCGCTGTAATTACCAATCTGACGGAGAAAGTGGGTCTGCTCCACAACAAGTTGATCAATCTCCGGATTTGTTCTGCGAAGCTCTTCGAAATATTCCTGCTCCTGGGCGTTCATTTCGCCCTGGATATACCTTTCAATTGCCTCTAATAAATGCACATCTTCCATCATACTGCCTGGTTTTTATATTGCGCAAAAAACAGTTTCTTTAATCGGGTTAAACATTTATACTTCTGGTTCTTGGCATTATCTGCGTTAGTGTACCCAAAATCTCCCGCTATTTCCGCCATATTCTTCTTATGTATATAATAGGACTCCAAAAGACTTTTACAGGGCTCACCAATGCTGTGCATCGCCTTTTCCATCATGTGGAAGGCCTGATTCTGAAGTTCGTGCTGCTCCAATTCCTCTTCCACAGGCACCGATTCTGCAACATCATCTACCTCTGAGGAAAACCTCGTTATTTGCTGTAACCTTTTGAGCCACAATCTTCTCGCAACAGAATATATATATGTCTTTAGGCGGCAGTGTAATTCAAACTCATCACTTTTAACCTTTTCATATACAACCATAATGGCCTCCTGGAAAATATCCCTGGCATCATCAGCTGTACCACTATTGTTTATGACCATCGCCTGTACCATATTATAGTGTTGCTTATAAATGGTTTCCGTCGCCTTTCTTTCATTCCTGGCCAGTCCCATTAACAATTCTCTTTCTATTGGATCTGTGGTCACACTGCTTCATTTAATACTCAAAATAACAAATAGTAACCCGTAATCAACGCTGAAAAAATATTTTAAGATGGCAGGGTTACCTTTTAACCTATCCGGGTATAAAGCTTCAAATCATTCATTCAAACACACAAAAAAAAATTCATGAAAAAGTTTTTTGCTGTTCTGGCTATCGCCGCCGCTTTCGCTGCTTGTAACAACGCTGCTGACACAACTGAAGAAATTGCAGATTCTACTGTTAATGCAGTTGATTCAGCTGTAACTGCTACTGTTGATAGCGCTAAAGCTGCTATTGATTCTACTGCTAATGCTGCTGTTGATAGCGCTAAAGCTGTAGTTGACTCTTTGAAAAAGTAAGTTTTTCATATGGCAAGCTATCGGTAGGGATATCCTGTTCGCAGGATGGCTTTCTCTATCGGGCTTAAAAATTAGTCGATCTCTAACCGGGATCGACTTTTTTTTGCCCATAACCTACTGATTCTGTGGGCTTATTAATTGGTAAGTTGGGATTATTACAAACAGTTACTTAGGAATTCTACCAAACGATAAAAAAAATCCTATAAAATATTCCTTTTAACAGAATAAATAGGCAATGTTCGTCGTTGTTATCTTGTCCAGATCCTTTGTCCAAAATCAGAATCTTATGAAAGCAATTGTACACGCTTACCCGAAACTGCCTAATAGGCCAACCTTATCACCCTGTCACCAGCTGCTGGTGGCCAGTCATTCATGGACAGGCAATTGACAAAACAGAGGTATTTCCATTTTCAACCTCTATTTTTTATTAATGTCAATTAAATGTTATGAAACGACTAATAATCATATTGTTGGGAGTTATTCTTTCTTTTCAGGGATACTCCCAAAGTGCAACAGCCGCCAACAAAGCCAACTTTGGAGTGGACGGTGAATTGAAAGCTGCTTATTTGGGCGCGTTGCCCCAAAGTGTAAATTTTTCCCATGACTGGTTTTCCAACCTGCCTATTGGGCCACTAGGTGGCGTTCCCATTTTTATCATTGACACCACTGGCGCGAAATTTATCACAGATAAGTATGCAGTGGATCCTAATTTCAGGAAACTTCCCTTTTTCCGCCTCATGCGCTATCCCCCTTTTGATACTGTTAGTGGCCGAAGGCTGATTGATGCCATTTTTATCCGCGACTACCACGACCAGGATTCTACCGTCTTCACCATTTCCAATAAGAACGGCGATAGTCCCGCTACCTGGGATGGAGAAACTATTGTTGGTAACATTCCACAAAAAAATGATATTCTGGACATGTTCGTTCACGTCAGGCGGGCAGGGGAAGGACTCACCCTCGCAGACTCCCTCTGGTTTATTGGAGGGGTGGCCATAGACGTGAACTCGGGAAGCCGCTATTTCGACTTTGAATTGTACCAGACAGATATCTTTTTCAACAGGACCACCGGTAAATTTACTGGTTATGGCCCCGATGCCGGTCATACTTCATGGAAATTTGATGCCACCACCGGCGTGGTTACTACTCCGGGTGATGTAATCTTTTCTGCCGAATTCGGCGGTAGTGGCCTAGCAATCCTTGAAGCCCGTATTTGGGTTCATCAATCCGCACTATCAATCAATTCACCCAACTTTGACTGGGTGGGCGATTTTGACGGTGCAGGGGGGATTTATGGTTACGCCAATATCAGGCCTAAGGATAATACTCAAATATTCTATTCGGGATTGCAGAATAACCTGGCCACATGGGCCGGGCCCTTTCAGTTAGTTAGGGGAAATAACACTGTTCAATTAACCTATGATGCGAAGCAATTTCTTGAATTCTCCGTGAATATGACCACCCTCGGACTTGATCCTATCAGCCTCCTGGGTGGTGGTGGTGCATGTGGAATGCCCTTCAGACGTATTCTGGTAAAAACAAGGGCATCTGCTTCATTCGAAGCGGAATTGAAGGATTTTGTGGGTCCATTCGACTTTTTCACTTTCGAAGCAGCCGATGCGGCAGCAGACCTGCCAATGATCTGTGGCGATGAAATGATCAGTACCATCAGCGTTCTTAATCCTCTTCCTACCTCAACTTACACCTGGATCACCCCCGATGGTAATATAGTAGGCGATACATTCGGTGTTTCCATTACAGTGGATACTCCCGGTACTTATATAGTTCGCCAACAGTTACTGGCTGGCTGTGGGCAATATGCCATGGATACTGTAGTAATTACAGAAGACCCCATTTGTGCACTCTTACCACATAACCGTATCCAGTTAAGTGGATCCTTAAAGAATACATTGGTTAAACTGGAATTCAATGTTTCGTCTAATGAGAATGTTAAGTATTATATCATTGAAAGGAGTGTAGATGCCAAAAATTATTCAATAGTTAAACAGTTGAATAACAATGGATCTACTGGATATGCCACATATTTAACAGATGATAACATTTCTAGCCTTGCAGGCAACCAGGTACATTACCGGGTTAAGATGGTCCGGCTAGATGGAACCGTCCGTTATTCAGATCCTTTGGACCTGAGCCGGGGAAGCCGGCCGACAGGAAGTTTTACCATCTCCCCGAATCCGGTCGTGGACAGAATGCAACTTGTTATTCCTTCTATGTCAGACAATGATTTGGCTGTCATTAAAATTTTTGATGCGGCCGGTGCGTTAATGGAAATGAAAAGGGTAACACTCCGTTCAGGGAATAATGTAATTGGATTTGACGGGTTTGATAAATGGAGCAGCGGTATATATCCTGTTCAGGTTCAGGTGGGTGACCTCCTGATGAATCAAAAAATGATCCTTACCAGAAGAAAACCCTAAAAAGCATCCAAATCCAAACCATGAAATTCAAGAAATCACTTAAATTAATCCTGATGGCCCTTGGCTGTTGCATTTCCTTTGGGTTAGCAGCGCAACAAAGGACCAGTTCTGCTGTGAATGCCGGGGGTGGGAGCTTCAGAAACGATAATTACCAGGTAGACTGGAGTATCGGGGAACTCGCCCGCATTGACACACGAATATCTGACAACAAAGTATTACTTGTGACGCAGGGCCTTTTGCAACCCGATTTTTGGGGGCAGCTGGTGATGGTTTCAGATCCGGGATTTGCACCGGGGGAAGTAAAAATACTACCCAACCCGGTACGCAGCCTGTTGCAGGTTCAATTTTCACTGCGGCAGATCGGTAGAATCAGGTGCATCCTGTATAGTGCAAAAGGGGAACGGGTGTTTCAAAGCCAGTTCCAGTACTACGGGTACGGGTACACGCAAACAATAAATATGACAAAGCTGGCAACAGGCGGATACTTTCTGTATGTTGAACTGGAGCCGGTGGAGGGATCAGTTGTCAGAAAGGGTTCATTTAAGATAATTAAGATCGATTAACCATCCAAAATCCAATTCCAATGATAAAACAAGTTATGCCATTTGTGGTAGGACTGTTTTTATGCACTTCACTTCATGCTCAGGTGCCAAAGCAGATCAATTACCAGGGTATCGCCAGAAACGCTTCGGGAGTTGCGTTAGGTAACCAGTCCATCAGTTTAAGGCTGACAGTTAGGGAAGGAAATCCCAACGGGGCAGTCGTTTACCAGGAAGTCCGAAAGGTGGAAACAAACCAGTTTGGTCTTTTTTCTACTGCCATCGGAAGCCAGGGAGCAACCAGCGTTTCAGGAACCCTTGAATCTGTAAACTGGTCTAATAATTCCGGAAAATACCTACAGGTGGAAATGGATCCGAAAGGTGGATCACAATATATGGCATTGGGTAGTTCTCCGCTTACCAGCGTTCCTTTTGCTTTCAGAGCTGAATCAGCTAATCCTGTTGGGCAGGCTGGTGGAGATCTGTCAGGTAATTTCCCCAATCCTACCTTAAAAAATGGTGTGGTCGACAGTGATAAATTGGCAAACGGATCGGTTATTGCCGATAAACTGGCCAACGGAGCTGTTACAACCACAAAACTTGCTGATGGCTCAATCACGGCAGCCAAGCTGGCACCGGGCGTCGTGATCGGCGGAAGTTCGGCTACTGGCACTGCCGGTGGTGACCTCACAGGTAGCTTCCCCAACCCATCTGTAGCTAATAACGCCATCACTTCAAATAAGCTTGCAGACAATGCAGTAGGCAATTCCAAAATCGGGGCCAATGCTGTAACAGGAAATAAAATTGCTGATAATTCCATCACCACATCTAAAGTTGCGGATGGTTCCATTACTGCTGCCAAGTTAGCCCCAGGGTTGATAATTGGTGGTGGTTCCGGTGCGCCAACTGGTGCTGCAGGTGGTGATCTGGCTGGCACCTATCCCAACCCAACCCTTGCCAATGGCGCAGTATCTGCTACCAAGATTGCAGCCAATGCTGTGGGTACTGGTAAGATTGCTGATAAAGCGGTAACGGGAGCCAAATTGGCTGATAATACCATTTCTGCAAATAACCTCAGCGATAATGCAGTAACTACTTCAAAAGTGGCGGATGGTTCTATCACTGCAGCCAAACTGGCTCCGGGAGTTATTCCAACTTCATTACCTATGAGCGGTACTGCCGGTGGTGATCTGATGGGTACTTATCCTAATCCTACTATTTCCCCAAATGCGGTTGGTACGGCTAAGATCGCCGACAAAGCTGTAACAGGTTCAAAAATAGCAGACAATACTATTTCATCTTTAAATATTAGCGCAAACGCCATTACTACTGCCAAAGTAGCCGATGGTTCTATTACTGCGGCGAAACTGGCTCCAGGTGTAATTCCAACATCTTTGCCTATGAGTGGAACGGCAGGAGGTGATCTTACAGGGTCTTATCCCAATCCAACAATCGCTAATGGTGCCATCACAACTGCTAAAGTTGCTGACGGTTCAATCACAGCAGCAAAGCTTGCCCCAGGAGTAATTCCAACATCTCTGCCAATGAGTGGAACCGCAGGTGGTGATCTTACAGGATCGTATCCTAATCCAACCATTTCTGCAAATGCAGTTAACAGCACCAAGATTGCTGACAATGCTGTGGTATCCAATAAAATAGCTGCAAATGCCATCACCACCGTTAAAGTAGCCGATGGCTCTATTACTGCGGCTAAACTTGCTCCCGGTGTTATCCCAACCTCATTGCCGATAAGTGGTACCGCGGGTGGTGACCTTACCGGTACCTATCCCAATCCAACCATTGCTTCAAATACTATTACTACAACAAAACTTGTAGATGCTGCCATCACAACTGCAAAAGTTGCGGATGGTTCTATTACTGCCGCCAAGCTCGCACCAGGTGTAATACCAACTTCCTTACCGATTAGTGGTACTGCAGGTGGTGATCTTACCGGATCTTATCCCAATCCAACTATTGCAGCTAATGCAGTTATCAGCACCAAAATTGCTGACAATGCAGTTGCTGCTAATAAAATTGCCGCTAACGCCGTAACAACAGTTAAAGTAGCTGATGCTGCTATCACAACCGCTAAAGTGGCCGATGGCTCTATCACTGCCGCTAAACTCGCCCCGGGTGTAATTCCAACTTCTTTACCAGTGAGCGGAACAGCGGGTGGTGATCTTACCGGAACTTATCCCAATCCAACAGTTGCAGCCAATGCAATAACAACTGCCAAAATCGCGGATGGATCTATTACAGCTGCAAAGCTTTCTGCCGGAGTAATTCCAACCTCCCTTCCTCCAAGTGGTCCTGCAGGTGGCGATCTTAGTGGCACCTTCCCCAATCCGGCAGTTGCTAAACTGAATGGTGTTGCCATTGGTGGTGCTGCCCCCATAAGTGGACAGGTTCTCAAATTCAATGGTACCCAATGGGCTCCTGCAACTGATAATGCAGGTGGCGGCGGACTCGTACTGCCTTTCACAACAACGGCTGCCAGTACCTCCGATCTGTTTGGCATAAGTAATACCGATTATGGTACTGCAGTAGCAGGTGCCAATGGCTCTTCTGCTGCCAATGCAACAGGTATTGAAGGTCGAATTACCAATGCTACTCCTGCCGCTTCGGCAGTGGCAGTAAGGGGTACAGTAACTTCAACCTCTGCGAATGGATATGGTGTTCTCGGTGCACATAGCGGCGGGGGTATGGGTGTATCTGGAAGTTCAAACACTGGTATAGGTGTTTATGGCAGCTCAAATACCAAATCAGGTGTATATGGTTTTAGCGAAAGCGGATATGGTGTATTTGGAAAAAGTAAAAACGGAAGTTCTGCCTTCTTTGACCTGACCGAAGGAACCAATTATAATGATGCCCTGATCGTATCTAACGACCAATATAACGCTATCAGTGTTTCCAGTACAAAAGGAAATGGTGTTATGGCCTTTGCCAATAGCCTTGGTGGTGCCGCAGTTTGGGGTATCCATAATAATGGTGGTGAAGGAATTTCAGGTATGAACGTTAGTGATATTGCCGGAGCAATTGCCGGTACCAACTATGGTACTTATGCAGGTGTTCGTGGAAATTCACCCGAAGGTATAGGTGTTCTTGCAGAGGCCAATACAGAAGGTGGTTCAATGGGAACAGCTCTTCTGGCCCGTTTAGATGTTGCCGGTAGTGGCAACCTTGCAGTATTCCAGGTAGGAGCTACCAATGTTGCCAGGATCGACCGCACCGGAAAGGCATTCTTTAATGGTGGTACACAAACCAATGGTGCCGACGTTGCAGAATTCTTTAATGTAGAAGGTTCCCTGAATAGTTACGAGCCCGGTGATGTTCTGGAAATATCTACCGATGGTGATCGCAAAATGGTTAAATCCTCTGCTCCATATTCAACACTGGTTGCCGGTGTTTATGCTACCAAGCCTGGTTTACTGCTCACCGAAGAAGATGCTGTAAATGGCGCTATGGACAATGGTGTTCCAATGGGTGTTATCGGAGTAATCCCAACGAAAGTTTGCCTTGAAGGCGGAGCTATCAGAAGGGGTGACCTTCTGGTAACTTCTTCCCTCACCGGAGTAGCCATGAAAGCTGATCCCGACAAGGTAAGAGTTGGACAGGTGCTTGGGAAAGCCCTGCAGGATTATAATGCCAACGGCGTTGGAAAGATCAATGTACTGGTTAGTGTTAAATAATAAATCCAAACATATTAATATGAAAAACATCATCAAATACATAATCATGCTGCTCATGCTGGTTGCAGCATCCGATAGCCTGAAAGCCCAGACACATTCAAAGGCCGATAAAGCACTGCTTCCAAGCAACAGGCCTATGCCTGACAAAATGATCATGCAACGTAAAATTGAAAATATGCGCAAGATCGCCCGTGAGCAGGAGGAACAGGTTAAGCGGGCAGAAGCAGAAAAAGGGCGAAATGCCGTTTCAACACAGCCGGCTGATGCCAAAAAGACAAAGCGATAAACAAACACAAACAAGGGAGCCGCTTCAGAAATGAGGCGGCTTTTTCGTGCCCATAATTTGAAATATAAAAATTGTTATATTATTTGGTGGCATTAAATATATTTAGTATATATATTAGCTTTCTTTTCGCCTTCCTCAAATCTAACATCATTAAGGCAATGTTCTAAAATAGGGACCAGATGGGGACCAGGAGCAAGGTTGTCCCTTTGATAGGGGAGAGAGTTGGTGAAGGGTTTCGGCTAAGGTAAGTATTACAATAGCCGAAGAAGTACCGAAGGATACTAAAACAATTGACGGTACCGTAACGGCACCGTAAGCCGGTTTATACCCCTCCCGAAAAGGCGATAAAACGGAATATAACCTGGTAATGGCAGATTTCATTAAAGCTCCCGTTATACGCTCCTGCAAACAGACTGCCTATAAAGGAAGGGAAGGTGATATTCATAGAAGTTGTGGCGCTCTACAATTTTAAGGTCATAAGCGCATTTTGCACAATCTATGCATTTAATGGCCAGATCCTCGAAGAAGGACCGGCTTATGAAAATCCGGATACCGACATCAAATGGGAATATAAAGTGCAGTATGATCATCCGCTCCACCCGGGTAATAAAACCCTCTTTAATGTAGTCGATTTCTCCAGCAATGGAACCCTTAAGGTTTTAGGTGATAGAATAAAAAAGGCCGCCTCAAAGCTTATTTGAGGCGGCCTTCTGAATTCATAATTTAGAATCCCATTTTCTTCTTCAGATTATCATCAATGGCATCGAGGAATTCCTGCGTATTCAGGTAATGCTCACCGTGACTCACCTTATTACCATGAACACATACTGCCAGGTCTTTGGTCATCTTGCCAGATTCAACAGTTTCAATACAAACAGCCTCTAATGCATTTGCAAATTCAATCAGAGGCTGGTTCTCATCAAGCTTTCCACGGAATGCGAGTCCACGCGTCCAGGCAAATATTGATGCGATGGGATTTGTAGACGTAGGTTTACCCGCCTGGTGATCGCGATAATGGCGGGTAACAGTTCCATGTGCTGCTTCCGATTCCATGGTCTTTCCATCCGGAGTGATCAATACAGAGGTCATCAGGCCCAATGAACCGAAACCCTGCGCCACTGTATCACTTTGTACATCTCCGTCATAGTTCTTACAGGCCCATACAAAATTGCCATTCCATTTCAATGCGCTGGCAACCATATCATCAATCAGCCGATGCTCATAAACAATTCCTGCAGCTTCAAAAGATGCCTTGAACTCATTGTCATAGATATCCTGGAATATATCCTTAAACCGACCATCATACTTTTTCAGAATCGTATTTTTGGTTGAGAGGTATAATGGCCATTTTTTGCTTAGCGCCATATTAAAACAACTGCGGGCAAAACCTGTGATGCTTTCATCGGTATTATACATGCTCATTGCCACGCCATCGCCCTTGAAATTAAATACCTCAAATGTTTGTGGTGTGCTTCCATCCTCAGGAGTGAAGGTCATAGTAAGTTTTCCCTTACCCTTAATAACCGTATCGGTTGCACGGTACTGGTCACCAAATGCATGCCTTCCAACGATGATGGGAGCAGTCCAGTTGGTTACAAGCCTTGGGATATTGCTGATTACAATGGGCTCGCGGAATACAGTGCCATCCAGGATGTTTCGAATAGTTCCATTGGGACTCTTCCACATTTGCTGAAGGTTGAACTCCTTTACACGGGCTTCGTCAGGAGTTATGGTCGCACACTTTATTCCTACACCATACTGCCTGATTGCATTAGCAGCATCAATGGTAACCTGGTCATTAGTAGCATCGCGATGCTCAATGCCGAGATCATAATATTTTATATCCAGTTCAAGGTAGGGGAGGATCAGTTTGTCTTTGATAAATTGCCAGATGATACGGGTCATCTCATCTCCATCCAGTTCAACAACCGGGTTGGTTACTTTGATTTTTGTACTCATAGTTGCCTGATTTATTGGTGCAAGTCTGCAAACCTAAGGTAAATGAGGAAAAAAACAAATGAGAAAAATGTCCTATAAACGATTGTATTAGATTTGCATTAAGAACGAACAGCATGTCAGCTGATGCCTATTCCTATATTTCCCGGTTCATTGATCTTAAGAAAGATGAAAAAGAAATGTTGTTGAAACACCTTCAGATAATGACCTGTGCACCAAAGCAAATACTTACCAGGGCCGGAGAAATGGAGCAGCACGTTTATTTTATTCAGAAAGGAATAATACGTAAATATTTTTACCGCAATAAGGAAGAAATCACTACCCAGATTAGTATGGAAGGAAACCTTGTGTCATCTAGTGTTTCATTCCTTTCTGGTGTGCCTTCCGATTTCGTGCTGGAAACAATGGAGCCAGCAACACTCGGTTTCATAACCCGCTCTTCCCTGGAAAGCCTTTATGCCAGCAGTGCAAATTTTGAAAGAATGGGTAGGCTAATTATCCTTGAATGGCTCCTCTACAAAGAAAAACAGGATATCGAAAGGATGATTCAAACCCCTAAAGAGAGATTCCAGATGTTGATGGAAGAAAGACCTTCACTGATAAACAGGGTGCCACAAAAATACCTTGCCTCACTGCTGAATATTGAACCAGAAACTTTTAGCAGGTATAAAAAACAGCTAATGGAAGAAAAAGACAAAATCGTTTGATAATGCCAGAAGCAACCCTGAAAAAATATGAATCAGCATTGAAATCGCTTTATGCTTTTTTTAATGCCAATTCCGGATTAACGGAAGAACAGTTTAAAAAAATCGCCTCTTTTTTCATCATCCGAAATTTTGATCGCCGGCAAATTGTTGTTCAAACCGGGCAAACTGATGATTATTTCAACTATATCCTGAAAGGTGTTGCAAGGAAATATATTATCACTGGTAAAAAAGAAATTACCCTGCAATTATCCACAGAAGAACATTTTATCCATTCTGAATTGTCGTTCCACACCCGGCAGCCTTCACTTTGTTTTGTAGAAGCCATTGAACCCTGTGTTTTACTCTCCCTGCATTATGATCATCTGCAGCAGTTATATATTGACATGCCTGAGTTGAATAAACTGGGGCGTCTTATGACTTCACAGATGTATGTAAGGAAGGAGTTGCGTGATCTTTCGCAAATACGTTTAAGCGCCCGCGAGAGATTTCTTCAATATATACAAAGACATCCTGATATGCTGCAACGCGTATCACAGAAATATATAGCTTCTTATCTCAATATTAAACCCGAAACCTTCAGCAGGCTGAAGCATCTCCTTAGAACAAAACCAAAATGATGAAACGCATCATTTGGAATCAGCTTCAAAGGCTACATAAATATTCGCCGCCAGTTGTTCACTTATAGTAAAAAATGGTTGGGATGGCATCCGGATTTCAAGGGAATGGTCAAAAGCAAATCGCCTCCTTACTTCTAACCGGGTGCCAATGGCAATATGATTATGCCTTAGCAATTCAAGCATGGCGGTTGATTGATTACTCACGCTGATTACATCAGCCTGAATATTTTCAGGAAGTTCAAGAAGGCAGATCTGACGGATCAATGGCATTCTTCCCTGGCTATCAGGGATGGGATCACCGTGTGGATCGGTTTTAGGATTGCCTAAGAATATATCAAGCCGGTCTATTAACTTTTTGCTGCTGATATGTTCCAGTTCTTCTGCGATCTCATGTACCTCTTCCCAGCCAAAGCCCAGTTTCTCAACCAGGAAATACTCCCATAAACGATGCTTGCGGATTATTTGTAAGGCAATTACATTTCCCTCCGCAGTTAGTTTTACACCCTTATACGGCTGGTATTGCAATAGTTTTTGTGACTTCAGCTTTTTAAGCATGTCGGTGACCGATGCCGGCCGGGTTGATAATGCTTTCGCAAGTGCATTTGTGCTCACCACATCTTCATCCTGCTGAAGATGAAAAATGGCTTTGATATAATTCTCCTTACTGCTCGAGTATTTCAATTGGGCTAAATATGTATTTAGGTAAATCTAAAAAATTAAATCGTATCAAAAACAGGCATTTATGCCAGATAGAGTATTTTAGCTGTTCACGGAAATCTATCTCATGTATCGTACTAGCTGGATCACGGCCTGTTTGCTTTTTATTTTATTAATGGCCTGTAAGGAAGAAAAAAAAACATTACTGGATACCGAAAAGGTTGAAGTGGATGATTTCATAGATTTTTTCCCTGAACTTAAACTTCCATTTCTCGTAGCCGATACGAGCCTGCCGGCAAAATCGCCCGATTCCCTTCGTATTGGAAACAGGATATTTGCCCAATTTGTACCCGATAGTATCCTCCATCCCGTTTTTGGTAAAAAATCCAAACCAAAGATTTATCCAATTGGAAAATTGGAAGTTGAAGATGGTGAAACCTATCTGTTCGTTAAAGCGGTTCTGGCGCAGAAAAGATCCGCCTACCTGCTTGTTTTTGATAAAGAGATCTACAAAACGGCTCTGCCTCTATTAACTATTTCCGGAACCCCCAAAGAAGCAGATAGAAATGTAGCATCCATGGATAGCCGTTATACCATTACGACTTTAAGACAACGTACCACTTCTGATGGCCAGGTGGTGTATAATAAGAAAGTATATGTTTATAACACGGAAGGTGTATTTACAATGATCCTCACAGAGTCTAATGATAAAGACGCTGCTTCAGCTGTTCTGCTAAATCCTATTGATACATTGAAAGCAACACATAAACTTTCGGGTGATTATATCCGTGATAAGAAAAATGTATTGTCCTTCCGCGATGGCCGTACAGAAGGTACTTTAATGTTTTTTGTTCACTTTGAAAAAGATGGTGGTGAATGCCGCGGTGAATTAAAAGGCGAAGCAAAGATCACCGGAAAAAATACTGCCCGGTACACTGAAACAAATGGTCCCTGCCAGATCGATTTTACTTTTTCAGCCAATACTGTTACCATGAAAGAACTGGAAGGATGCGGCTCCTATCGCGATATTAAATGCTTCTTTGAAGGCAGTTTCACCCGTAAGAAAAAGGCAACACCTCCCGCAAACAAGAAAAAGAAGTAATAATGCGTTTTAAATAATCGTTTATATTGCGTCGCTGATACACATTGCCAATTGAAAATGCTTGATATGAATTTCAGAAATTACAAAGTTCCCTATGCCCACGATGATCGCTATGCCAAAAAAGTTGCCTATTTCTCCATGGAGTTTGCTGTTCATCAGCCGCTGAAAATATATAGTGGCGGTCTTGGTTTTCTTTCGGGTTCTCATTTAAGAAGTGCGTATGAGCTACGCCAGAATCTGCTTGGAATTGGCATTTTGTGGAAATACGGATATTACGACCAGGTGCGCAACCAGGACCAAACCTTACAGGTTACCTGGATGGAAAAACATTACAGCTTCCTGGAAGATACCGGTATTAAATTTCAGATATCCATTCATGATCATCCTGTTTGGGTGAAAGTATTTTACCTGAACCCGGAGACCTTTAAATCAGCTCCGCTTTTTCTGTTAAGTACTGACCTTCCCGAAAATGATTATGTATCTCAAACCATCACCCATCGTTTGTATGATGCCAATGTTGCCACCAAGGTAGCACAGTTCATTCTCCTCGGTGTTGGGGGTGCAAAACTTATGGATGAACTTGGATATAACCCGGATGTATACCACCTCAACGAGGCTCATGGAATAAGTGCTGCCTTCTATCTCTACCGTAAATTTGGAAACAATATTCAGGAAGTTAAAAAACGTCTTGTTTTCACCACACACACTCCTGAAGAAGCAGGTAATGAGAAGCATGATATCTATCTCTGTAATAAAATGAGTTATTTCTGTGGCCTTTCTGTTGATGAAGTTCGCACGCTTACAGGAATTACTGATGACCAGTTCAATCATTCACTGGCAGCCTTGCGGTTTGCGCGCATTGCCAATGGTGTATCCCAGTTGCACGGAGTTGTATCAAGGCATATGTGGGAAAAATATACGGATATCTGTCCCATCCTCTCCATCACCAATGCCCAGAACTGGCGCTATTGGGCCGATAAGCAACTCTATAAATTTATGGAAGAGGGTAACGACAAAATGTTTGATGACCGTAAAGAATACCTCAAAAGAAGGGCTTTTGAGATCGTTGCCGACCAGACGGGAAAATTATTCGATCCTAATGTATTTACTATAGTATGGGCAAGGCGTTTTGCGGGTTATAAGAGGGCTGACCTGATAACCCGCGACCAGCAAAGATTCCGCACATTGCTTGAGAATAAGAACTTTCCTGTTCAGATCATTTGGGCTGGTAAACCTTACCCAATGGATTATCCCGCTATCAATGATTTCAACCACCTTGTTCATTTAAGCAAGCAACATAAGAACATGGCGGTTTTGATCGGCTATGAATTATCACTCTCCAAGCGTATGAAGCAGGCTGCCGATCTTTGGCTCAACAATCCAAGGGTTCCCAGGGAAGCTTCCGGAACCAGTGGTATGACCGCCTCCATGAATGGTGCTGCTAACTTCAGTACCGACGATGGCTGGATACCGGAATTCGTTAACCACGGCAATAATGGCTTTGTGATTCCCAAAGCAGATTATGCAAATATGAATATGCATGAGCAGGACGAATATGACCTGGAAATGCTTTATAAGATTCTGGAACAACAGGTGCTGCCGCTCTATTACAGTAATAAAGAAACCTGGCGCCAGGTGGTAAAAAATGGAATGCGCGATGTGCGTTACCAGTTTGAAAGCAATCGAATGGCCCATGAATACTATGAGATATTATACAACGCCGCTTATTAGAGTCTTAGTTTAATATGTTAACCGGGTGCAAATTAAAAACATTTGCACCCGGTTTTCTTTTATCCGATAGTCTGCATTAAATTTAGAGAAAACAGAACGCGTGCAACCAAAAGGATGGGAACTGCTGCAGCCATTGATGCTGCTTATCCTGATTGCATCAATTGGTATTACCGGGTACATGATAGTGGAAGACTTCCGGTTTGTGGAAGCTCTTTATATGACCGTGATAACCATTACTACTGCAGGTTTTACTGAGGTCAGGCCCCTTAGTGATGACGGAAGGATCTTTACTGTTTGTATGCTCATCCTGAGCTGGATCACACTCGCCTGGGCTATCACCAGAATCATACAACATATTATAAACGGAGAGATCAATAAATACTTCAAATTCCGAAAACTCATGAACGCTGTTAACAAACTCAACAACCATGTCATCATCTGTGGTTTTGGACGGAATGGTCAACAGGCAGCCAGAACCCTTGGTTTACATAATCAACAGTTTGTGGTAATTGAAAAGCGCCATGAACTTGTTCCTAAAATGGGAGAGGAGCACAATCATGTGCTTTTTATCCATGGTGATGCTACCGATGATGATGTATTGAAAAAAGCAGGCATTGATCGTGCTTCTGCACTGATAAGCAGTTTGCCGGTGGATGCGGATAATGTGTTCATCGTTTTATCGGCACGCTCGCTTAATATTAAGATCCGGATTATCAGTCGCGCTTCTGAACACAGTTCTGCACAAAAGCTGAAGAAGGCCGGTGCCGATCATGTGATAATGCCAGACAGGATCGGTGGCACCCATATGGCCACACTTGTATCAAAACCGGATGTGATAGAATTCATAGATTATATCAGCGGTGAGGAAGGGGAGTCTATCCATATTGAATCGGTAGATTACCAGCAATTGCCTGCCCCCTTGCATGATTGCTCACTCAGGGAAATAATGGATTGGAAAAAAACAGGAGTAAACTGTATCGGGGTGCGAAATGGAGAAGGGAGATTCCAGATCAATCCCCCCGATGAACTCCAAATTAAAAGCGGAATGAAGGTATTTGTACTCGGTACAAGGGCACAGATCGAAAAAATGAAGGGGAATATAGATTAATACGAAATCTGGCATAATAATGGAAGAAGGTGCTTCGTTATTATTCTATCACCAAAAAATCCCTCTATGAAAGCGATCCTTTTAATAGTATCCCTTGTATCTACCCTTGGCTTTTCTGAAACTGATCCGGTTAAAGTAAATGGCGCTGATAACAAGCAGGAAGCGGTAAAGAATATTCCACCCCAGGCCAATGCAGGCGAAGACCTGGTAATTTCCTCCAAAGATATTGTACAACTTGATGGTACGGCCTCCCGCGAACCGGATGGCATTATATCAAGATATCATTGGACGCAGATAGGCGGTTCACCTGTTGTTATAGCTAATCCACAGGCAGCCATCACCGCTCTTAATGTTGCATCAAAAGGAGAGTATAGTTTCCGCTTATCTGTAATTGATGATAAAGGAGGCCTTTCCACCGACGAAGTGAAAATTATTGTTAAATAATCGTTGATCGTACCTTTTAAAAAAACAGGTCTGGCAAAACGCCAGACCTGTTTTTTTATTTAACGATATCCAAAAGTTCTACATCAAATACAAGTGTGCTTCCCGGAAGTATTTTTGCTCCCGCCTGGTTATCTCCGTAAGCCAGGTCGGCCGGAATAAACAGTTTCCATTTACTTCCTACCGGCATTAATTGCAAGGCTTCGATCCAACCTTTTATGACTCCATTTACCGGAAAATCGATCGGCTGGCCACGATCTACAGAACTGTCAAAAACAGTTCCGTCGATAAGCGTTCCATGGTAGTGGCATTTTACTTTATCTGAAATAGCTGGTTTAGGACCTGTTCCTTCTTTAACCACCATGTATTGTAATCCACTTGGCAATTCCACCACTCCGGGCTTTGTCTTATTTTCAGCGAGGAAAGTTTCCCCTGCCTTGCGTGCTGCGGCTGATTTCTCTTTCTTGAGTTGCTGCAGGTAATTTGTAATGCTCATATTCATTTGATCTTCGGTGAGTAATGTTTTCTGTCCTTTCATGGCTTCATTCAACGCCCTTGTAACCAGCGCTGAATTGATCTGGGTAATTCCCTGATCACGGTAGAATTTCGCAAGGCTCATGCCAATTGCATAACTCATGGAATCTGTTGCATTTTTTAAAGGCACCGGCGTTGCAGTGGCCGGTTTTTTTGGCGTAGCTGCTTTGGCCGGCGCGGCAGGTGTCTTTTTAACCTGTGCCATACCGGAAACAGCTGCTGCGAGGAGTAAGGATGTTAGAAGCGTTCTGCGCATGTTTACTTTTTGTGGCATCGAAAATAATACAATCCCTGCATTAAACCTTTCGCTCCTCATATTGGTCTTATTATTGCTGCTTTAGCATACTTTAAATCTATTATCCCCCGTTTACTCTAAAATCACTTACATGAGAATCTTTTACTTAGCCGCCAGTATAGTAATGTTCGCCTCCTGCGCAACGGCCCAACAAACTGATAAAACAAATGATGTTCTCAGGAAAGCCGGTAATATTCTGAAAACTGTAGGGGGCTCCGGGTCCCTGAGTAATGATGAGATCATTGCCGGTTTAAAAGAAGCACTTGTTGTAGGAACAAATAACAGTACTGGTAAACTTTCTGCTGCAGACGGCTTCTTTAAGGATGCAGCGGTTAAATTACTTATGCCTGAAGAGGCACGCAAAGTGGAACAAAGGCTCCGCCAGATCGGAATGGGTAAACTGGTTGATGATGCCATCCTCAGTATGAACCGCGCAGCCGAAGATGCGTCAAAGCAGGCCGCACCCATATTTATTAATGCAGTAAAACAAATGACCGTTCAGGATGCTGTGGGAATACTTCGCGGTACTGATTCGGCTGCCACGGGATACCTGCGTAAAACAACCTCTCCTGATCTTACTGCAGCTTTCAGGCCAATAATCGAAAACTCCCTCGAAAAAACAGGTGCTACAAAATATTGGAAAGAAGTTTTTGATGTATATAATAAGTTTACCCTGAAACCAGTGAATCCTGACCTTTCCGGGTTCGTTACCGGCAAGGCTATTGATGGTATCTTCTACTATGTAGCCGACGAAGAAAAAAAGATCAGGACCAATCCCGCAGCAAGAGTTAGCGATATCCTGAAAAAGGTTTTCGGATCCAGGTAATTTTACTTAAACGGCAGACAGGCTGTATTGGATTAAAGTAAATTGCAATCCTGTATGATTGCGAATACCTTATCTGTTTACCGTAATGCATATAGCGGCCTTTCAAAGGAAACCTGGCTGCTATCACTTATTATGCTCATCAATAGGAGCGGCACCATGGTGGTGCCATTCCTTAGCTTATACTTAACCAGCCCGGCCATGGGATATTCCGTGGGCCAGGCTGGTTTTGTTTTTGGCTGTTTTGGGGCAGGTGCTTTTTTTGGAGCATATGTAGGTGGTAAACTCACTGATAGTATTGGTTTTTATAAAGTACAGCTTTTTACATTACTCGGTGGATCCATATTATTTATTGTGCTCGCCCAAATGAAAAGCCTTTCGCTAATATGCATCTTCACTTTCCTGCTGAGTTTTGTGAATGAAGGATTTCGTCCCGCTAATTCCACGGCTATAGCTTATTACAGTACTCCTGAAAACCGTACACGCAGCTATTCCCTTAACCGTTTGGCTGTTAACCTGGGATGGGCCTTGGGCTCGGCATTAGGCGGCATAATAGCAAAATTCAGCTACGAGTGGCTGTTCTGGATCGATGGATTTACCAATTTCTTTGCAGCCATACTGATGTGGAAATTCCTGGGTAATATTGGATGGAAGGCTACACCTTTAAAAAGGGATAAAATTATTTCAGCAAATGGAATAAGTAGCGCATATAAAGACAGAACCTATCTTTTTTTCATTCTGCTGGTTGCTGTATTTGGTGCCTGCTTCTTCCAGCTCTTTACAAACGTTACAGTTTATTTCAAAAGGGAGCTTCATTTTTCTGAACCTGTGATCGGTATGCTCATGGCAATGAATGGCATTTTGATCGTGATGTTTGAAATGGTGCTGATCTACCGCCTGGAGGGCAGGAGGCACCAGATGGCCTATATTGCCCTCGGTGTGGGCATGGTGGCTTTATTCTTTATTATACTTGGAATTGGAAAGATCGGGCTATTGATTGCAACAATGCTTATTGTTCTGATCACTTTTGGTGAAATTTTTTCTATGCCATTTATGAACAGTTTCTGGATTTCCCGAAGCAGTGAATTCAATAGGGGTGAATATGCAGCATTATACACCATGGCCTGGTCTGCTGCACAAACATTGGGGCCAATGCTCTCAGCCCAACTCGCAGAAAATAAGGGATTCCACTATACCTGGTATGTTGTGGGTGGTGCATGCCTGTTAGTGGCGATTATATTCTGGAATTTCAGGTCTGTCAATACCGTTTCCTCACCCAGCCAACTCGCTTAACTGCAGCCATCGCATTTCCTTTTCTTCCAGTAATTCCGTTATCTTTCCTATCCTTTCTGCCGTTTGCTGAAGCTCATTATATGGCAGATCACTGGCCGACATTTTTTCACCCAACATTCTTTTCTCTGTTTCCAATGTTGCTATCTCTTTCTCCAACAATTCAAATTCCCTTTTCTCTTTGAAACTGAATTTCTTTTTTGGGCCATTATCCTCAAAATCAGGTCTTGTTGCATTGCTGGAACCTGCAGCTTGCTGTGGCTTGGTTTCCTCGATTATTTCCTGGTCTTTTAACCAATCGCGATATAGACTGTAATTGCCTGGAAAATCCCGGATATTACCATTGCCTTCAAATACTAACAGATGATCCACCAGCCTGTCCATAAAATATCGATCATGTGATACGATCAGTAAACATCCCTGGTATTCTGATAAGAAGTTTTCAAGCACAGCCAATGTAGGCAGGTCAAGATCATTGGTTGGTTCATCAAGTATCAGGAAATTGGGATTTCGGAAAAGCATGGTGAGTAACAACAATCTTTTCTTCTCCCCACCACTGAGTTTACTGATGTATCCATACTGCTGGTCGGGACTAAATAAAAACAACTGCAGGAACTGCGCTGCACTTAAACTTCCTCCATCGGCAAGCGGAAAACTCTCCGCAAATCCTTTCACAAATTCAATTACGCGCATGTCTTCCTTCCACTGGAGACCTTGTTGGGAGTAGTACCCAAAGATGATAGTTTCACCAATATTTACTTTCCCGCTATCAGGTTCCACAATTCCCTGGAGAATATCAAGGAAGGTAGTTTTACCCGCACCATTCTTACCGATGATCCCTACTCGTTCCCCTTTCTTAAAAGTGTAATCGAATCCTTTTAAGATTGTTTTATCGTCATATTGCTTGGAAACTTTTTTTAGTTCTACAACCTTGCCCCCAAGCCTGTTCATTTTCATCTGGAGCTGCATTTGCTGCTCCTCAAGTTTTTGTTTTGCCCGGGCCTCTACTTCATAGAAATTATCCTGCCTGCTTTTTGATTTGGTAGTTCTTGCCTTGGGTTGCTTACGCATCCACTCAAGCTCCTTACGGTAAAGATTACGCGCTTTATCAACACTGGAGGCCTGTTGCTCAATTCGGGCGGCCTTTCTTTCCATGAACTGCTCGTAATTTCCCTTATAAACATAAAGGTCGTTTCCATCAAGCTCCCAAACCTCTTCACAAACCGCATCCAGGAAATACCGGTCGTGTGTAACGAGTAAAAGAGTCACTTTTTCCTGATTAAGATAATGTTCCAGCCACTCTACGGTCTGAACATCAAGATGGTTTGTTGGCTCATCCATAATAAGCAAAGTATGCTTATGCTCAAATCCGATATCGATCAGGGTTCGCGCTAAGGCTACCCTTTTCTTTTGTCCCCCCGATAACGTACCAACCGCCTGGTTAAGGTGGTGGATATTTAGTTTGCCAAGAATCTGCTTTACCTTTGAATCGAAATCCCAGCCACCAGTATCATCCATGCCTGAAATTGCTTTACCCAGGGCCTCGGCATCCTCTGATTCACTGGCTGCTTCAAAAGCTTTGATGGCATTTAAAGTGGGATGGTTATGATGAAATATATTGTCAAGTACAGATAATTCTTCTATGAATTCTGGTTCCTGGTCAAAAAGTGCAACGGTAACATCTTTATTGATCCACACTTTACCGCTATCAGGAGTTTCTTTGCCGGATAGTATCTTTAATAATGTGGACTTGCCAGAACCGTTTCGGGCAACCAAAGCAATCTTATCACCTTCTTCAATGTTAAAAGAAATTTTCTCAAACAATGGCTTGATGCCGTAACTTTTCCCTAAACCTTCTACAGAAACATAATGCATGGCGCGAAGATACAAACACTAAGGTTGCATATAGTTGGTTTGCTAATAATGATACTGCAAATGGTTACTCCGGCTGCATCTCAATTTCCTGCCTACCCACAACCTGATCCGGAAGTAGATTCACACTATATAAAAACATATGCTCCCGAACTGATTTCCAGGTTTTATTTTTCCCAGAAATATACAGCCATTGTTCTTGAAGGAAAAGATGATATTCCTGATCTCCGATACCGGCCCAATACCACTATCAATATGGGCGTGGGATTTACCTACCGCTCGTTAACTCTAAACCTTGCCTATGGATTTCCCTTCCTGAACCGCGATAAGGGTAGAGGTGACACACGCTATCTTGACCTTCAAAGTCATATTTATACCCGTAACTGGACAATGGATTTTTTTGGCCAGTTGTACAAAGGCTATTTTTTATTACCCAGGGGTACTGCTCTACCTGACAATGATAAATATTATGTACGTCCGGATATTGGCGTTTCGCTATTTGGATTAGCCGTGTATCAATTGCAGAATGGAAGAAAATTTTCTTACAGGGCAGCCATGGTGCAGAGCGAATGGCAACAAAAATCGGCCGGCACATGGTTATTGGGGGGCGAGATTTATGCAGGATCTTTTTCTGCTGACAGTAATTTTGTGCCGGGATTGCTCTCAATGAATTACCCCCAGCGTGATGTAAGGAGGGTACGTTTTATAGAAGCGGGCCCCGGCGCAGGGTATGCCTATACAGTTGTTATGGCCAGAAACTGGTTCATCACGGGCTCTGCTACCCTCAATTTAGATGTTGGCCTTACACGCGAATTCAGGAATGGTGGAACCAGCGATAAATTTAGCGTAAGTCCCAATTTTATTTACAGGGGCGTTGCCGGATATAATAGTGATCGCTGGGTGGCCAGCTTAACAATGGTTGGCAACCGTGTTACAGTAAGAGGCGCCAGCAGTAACCAACGATATCTTTTCAATACAGGTAATTACAGGGTAACACTTGCCCGCAGATTTTTACCCGGTCCGCGCCTCAAGCCCAAACTTAAATGGTTAGACCCTAAATAGCAGCAGTATGCGAATTAATAAAAGAATACAGTGGAAGCGTATAACATTACTACTATTGCTGCTTTTGATTGGTTATTTGATCTATTTTTTATGGGGCGCTTTTCCTGTTATCAGCGGATATAGTGCAAAGATGACCTGTTCATGCGTTTTTGCAGCCGGACGTAATCTGAATTCCGTTAAGGCAGAGGAGTTAGGTCGCTTCCCCCTTAATCTTGCTCGTATTTCTGTGAATAAAGAAGATAGTTCTGTGAATGCATCTGTTTTGGGGTTTGCTGTTCAGAAAGCTGCCTATAGGCAAGGATTGGGGTGCACACTTATTACAGGCATATCTGAAAAGGAGTGGAGATCAAAGACTATTCTCCTTCCGCCTTCTCCAATAATAAATTATGATTCAATTCCCTGGCCCCTGGGTGATCTTATTCCCGATACTTTCCCTCGTGGAATAGATACTGAAATTCTTAGAAACGCGATCCGTTTTGCCTTTGAGGAGAATGATGCTGATAAACCTATTCGCACCCGGGCAGTAGTGGTATTGTACGATGGTCAATTGGTAGGAGAACATTATTCAGCAGGATTTGATAGGAATAGTCTCCTCTATTCATGGTCAATGGCGAAATCGGTGTGGGGAGCTTTAACTGGAATTATGGTGAGGGATGGACGGCTCGATCTCTCCATGCCGGCAGCAGTTCCGGAATGGCGTTCCGCTTCCGACGGTCGGGAAAAGATCACGATCGAAAATTTATTAACGCATACCACCGGGCTCGATGTGGAAGAGGACTATACCAAAGCCACTACTGTTACCAATATGCTTTACCGTGAGGCCGATATGGGGGCATATGCTGCTACACAGCCATTAAAATACCCGCCTGGCTCAGTATTTTATTATTGTAGTGCAAATTCGAATATTCTTTCACGGCTTATCCGCCAGAACCTTGGTGATGATATCTATCACGCATTCCCCGCTACTAAACTGTTTCATAAGGTTGGTATGTTCAGTGCAATTCTTGAACCTGATGCCTCGGGTACTTATGTGGCTTCTTCCTATATGCTCGCAACCGCACGTGATTATGCGAGGTTTGGATTGCTATACCTTAATAATGGAAACTGGAATGGTGAACAGTTGCTGCCTGAACATTGGATCAAAAAATCGCTCACACCAACACCAGTAGCACAGTTAGGTGAGTATGGTTATCATATTCGCCTGAATGCGGGTAACCCAAACGATTCGTCAAAGCGTATGTTTCCTTCCCTTCCCCGCGACATGTTTTATGCCTATGGCTATGAGGGAGAATATATCATAGGTATACCCTCAAAGAAACTGGTGATTGTACGGCTCGGACAAACAGCCGGATATAATTTTGACCTTCAAAAATTTGTAAGAGACGTCATGTCTTCAATCCATAATTAATATGGAAATAATTTAAGGCAAACCGGACTACCCACGGTAATAACCGTTTCCGTGGGTGTTAATGATCCTGTACTAGAATCACGACGGAAAAAACGGATATCATTGGTATCCTGATTGGCAACCAAAACATACTTGCCGGAAGGCTCAATTACAAAATTCCGTGGCTTCTTGCCAATTACATCCTGAAATCCTGTATTCTTTAATTTGCCACTTCGGGGGTCTATCATAAAAATACCAATATTGTTTGCCTCATAACGGTTGGAAGTATAGAGGTTTTTTCCATCATGAGAAATATGTATATCGGCACTGCCCCTGCTGCCTTTATATTCTGCGGGATGTCCATCAATATTATCGAAGAGCTGAAGTTTTCCATTTTTATAACGATATCCGCTTACTTCTCCGGTCATTTCCTCCATTAAATAAACCCATTTCCTGTTTGGATGGAATGCAAGGTGGCGTGGACCACTGCCGGGGTGAATGTGAACATAGGGAACCTTCGCCTTAGAAAGTGGATTGCGCCTGGCATTTTCTTTAAAGCGATACACCATAATTTTATCTGTACCAAGATCAGGAGCAAGCAAATAATCGCCATCGGGAGTAATAACTGTTGCATGTACATGAGGCGCATCCTGTCTTTCTGAATTTATACTTTTACCCTCATGATTAATTAACTGGTGCTGGTCAGATAAACTTCCATCCTCATTAACTTTATAAGCTACAATGTTTCCACCACTGTAATTTCCGGCGATCACCCATTTACGGTTCTCCGAAACCGTTATATAGCAGGGATGGTCACCAAGGCTTGGCCTTGTATTCAAAAGCTTAAGTTTTCCAATTGATTTATCAAAGGAATAGGCAGTTATATGCCCTGGTTTATCTCCCCCTGTTTCGCTTACTGCATAGAGGTAGTCTCCATTTTCTGAAATGGTCAGGTAAGATGGTTGTTCAATTCCCCTGGCAGTATCAACACCCTCAACTTGTCCCGTGGAAGCATCAAACCGATATACATAGATCCCCTCGCTGGTTCCGTTGGTATAGGTTCCCGTGAAAAGATAATATTGCTGTGCCCAAAGAGTGGAAACAGAAACACTTAATAAGAGTGGAAATATTATTCTTTTAAACATGTTATTTATAATTAAGCGAGTAAATATATCATCAGGCTGATACCTAAAGCTAACAAAACAACAAACAACCAATTATATTTCTCCAGGTAATATTGGATCCTCTTTTGTTTTACCTCCTTATCAATTGATTCAATAAGATCATTATCGGTTCCGGCAATCTGAACAATAGACGGCACAAGTGGTACTAAATTTGGATAACGAAGCGGTCTGATGATATTAAGAATACAGTTAACTATCTCCCGGTTTTTTTCTGGTTGTTCTGATTCCTGGAGGGTCCGGATATTAGTTTCACTGCAAAGCTGGGCAAGCAACTTTTGTAATGCTTGATGATTCATTCTGAAAATATCAATACCGGAAACATATTTTTCCATCTTACGGGCCTCCGCTAGCAGTAATGCCGGAGTTATTATAATTGGTGGATATTTATAAATCTGATCTGAACTGAATTGCCAGCGTTTCTGGTGATACTCACTTCTCTTAACTGGGTCTGATAGCACATCATAGGCCTCCTGGATCTCCCGGAAATGATTGCTGGCATATGTATTGCCTATGTTTCTGTCTGGATGGTAACGCATGGCCAGCCTTCGGTATGCTTTCTTAATTACTGCATCGCCCGCACCCGGCTGGATCTCCAGAATATCATAATAATCCTTTATAGCCATGATTAAAAATCAAAAATAGGTCAGCTAACACTAATTTTATGGCCGGATACCAACAATTATCTCTTTGCGTTTTAATAATATGAAAATTCAATTCCTGCTACCGTTAAGGCCAGCTTTTATTGCCGGCTTTTCATTACTGCTGCTGAACTGTTCAAATAACAAGCCGGAAGGGGCTGGAAAAATTGCCATACAAAACGCTGAAGCATCTCAAGGCATTAGCCCAACCCCCGCAAATAAAGAAGCCAGCGTTTCTTTATCTTCCTTAAAGGTGCCAGACGCAGTCACTGTTTTATCAATGCCACAAATTCCGGTATTATGTTATCACCAGGTTCGTGATTACCGGGCATCTGACTCACGCTCAGCGCGTGATTATATAGTTCCGCCTGCTGTATTCAAAGAGCAAATGAAAATTCTGGCTGATAGTGGATATACTACGATTCTTCCGGAACAACATTATCGCTATTTAGTGAATGGCGAAACCCTGCCAGCCAAGCCAGTGATGATCAGTTTTGATGATGGCTGCGATGAGCAGTTCCAGGTTTCGGAAGAAATACTGAAGCCTTTGAATCAAAAGGCAGTATTCTTTATTATGACCGTTGCCATAAACCGCCCAAACTTTATGAGCGAAGAACAGATTCGCAAATTGTCTGATGATGGACATGCCATTGCCCTTCACACCTGGGACCATAATAATGTAAAGAAGTATTCCGGCGAGGATTGGGATAAGCAAGTGGCAAAGCCAAGGAAAAGATTGGAATCAATTACGGGAAAACCAGTTGAATTTTTCGCATATCCTTTTGGGTTATGGAGCCCTGAAATTATTCAACCATTGAAGGAGAAGGGAATTGTCGCCTCATACCAATTATCAACAGCCAGGGATTCAACTGACCCGATCCATACTATCCGTCGCATTATTGTTCCGGGAAACTGGGACGGCCCCCAATTATTGAAGCGAATGGCCGGAAGCTTTACTGGTAAATAATCGCACTGGCTTTTAAAAAGAAAATCGGTGATCAATAAATGCTGATATATCACCAGCGTTTAATCATCACCGATCTTTCAGTAATTACCATTCATCAGCCTCAGGCTTCTTCTTCTGCGTATGAGCTAACCGGCTCACATGTGCAGATGAGGTTGCGATCGCCAAATGTATTATTAACACGGCTCACACTTGGCCAGAACTTATTCTCCTTAACATATGGCAACGGGAAAGCTGCCTTCTGACGGCTATAGGGTTTATCCCATTGGTCAGCTGTTATCAAAAATTGAGTATGTGGTGCATTTTTGAGTGCGTTATTGCCTTTATCTGCCAGGCCATTTTCAATAGCTGCGATCTCTTCGCGAATTGAAAGCATTGCATCACAGAAACGATCCAACTCGGCTTTGTCCTCACTTTCTGTGGGCTCAATCATTATGGTTCCGGGTACGGGGAAACTCATCGTTGGCGCATGGAATCCATAATCCATCAGGCGCTTGGCTACATCTTCTGCTTCAATACCTGCACTTGTTTTAAACGGCCGGAGATCAACGATGAACTCATGCGCACAGGTTCCATTTCTTCCATTATATAGAACTGAATAGGCTTTATCAAGCCTTGATTTCATATAATTGGCATTCAGGATAGCATATTCCGTTGCCATGCGCAATCCCTCAGAACCCAGCATCCTGCAATAAGCATAACTTATAAGCAGGATAGATGCCGATCCATAAGGGGCAGCCGATACCGCGCCATATTCATTTTCACCATTTCCTGTAGCCCAGTGGCCGGGTAAATGTGGTTCAAGGTGTGCTTTTACACAAATGGGTCCCATTCCAGGGCCGCCACCACCATGTGGAATGGCAAAGGTTTTGTGCAGGTTCAGATGGCAAACATCCGCACCAATCAAGCCGGGTGAAGTTAATCCCACCTGCGCATTCATATTGGCGCCATCCATATATACCTGGCCACCATGCTGGTGAACGATATCACAGATCTCTTTAACTGTTTCCTCAAAAATTCCATAAGTACTGGGATAGGTGATCATGGTACCAGCAAGGGTTTCACTGTACTGTATAGCCTTGGCACGGAAATCTTCCAGATCGATATAGCCGTTTTCAAGGGCCTTCACCACCACAACTTTCATTCCCGCCATAACTGCTGATGCAGGATTGGTTCCATGGGCTGAAATCGGAATGAGGATCACATTTCGATGTTTATCGCCATTGGCAAGGTGATAATTCCGGATGGTAAGTAATCCCGCATATTCACCTTGTGCACCGCTGTTGGGTTGCATGCTGCAGGCATCAAATCCGGTGATCACGGAAAGAAAAGCAGATAGCTCTTTTATGATTTGCTGATAACCCGCAGCCTGGTCAACCGGAGCAAACGGATGTATCTTACTATAATGACTCCAGCTCAAAGGCATCATCTCCGTTGCAGCATTTAATTTCATCGTGCAACTTCCCAGGGAGATCATCGATGTATTAAGAGAAAGATCTTTGTTCTCCAATGATTTGATATAACGCATCATCTGGCTCTCACTTCTATGTGTATTGAAAACAGGATGCGTGAGGTACTCACTGGTACGTGTAAGTGCAGAAGGGATATTGTCTAATGCCGCCTCATTGTCAAAGCTTACACCAAAATTTTCATTGCCCGATATAGAAGCAAATACACCAACAATGTCGAGCAGGTCAGATTGAACTACTGTTTCATCCAGGGAAATTCCTACCAGGTTTCCCGGTAAATAGCGGAAATTTATCTCTCTGGCTAGTGCGGCTTCACGTAACGCACTAATCTCTGTCACTTCAACAGTGAGGGTATCGAAATAATATTCATTTACAATTTTGAAACCAAGAGAACTTAGTTCATGGGCAAGTGTACGCGTAAGAAGGCTAACCCGCATGGCTATATTACGAAGTCCCTCCGGACCATGATACACGGCATACATAGCTGCCATATTAGCCAGCAACGCCTGGGCAGTGCATATATTGGAAGTTGCTTTCTCCCGCTTAATATGTTGTTCACGTGTTTGCAAGGCCATTCTCAGGGCACGGTTACCGGATGCGTCAATACTAATTCCAATTATACGCCCGGGTAATGCGCGCTTGAAATCATCCCTGGCACTGAAGAAAGCTGCATGTGGTCCTCCATAACCCAGAGGCACACCAAAACGTTGTGCCGAACCAAGCGCAACATCCGCCCCTAATTCGCCAGGTGAGTTTAACAGGGTTAGTGCAAGCAGGTCTGTTGCCATGGCTACATATCCACCAACTGCATGTAGTTTACCGATGAAATTCCGATAATCTTCAATGCTTCCCTTATCATTGGGATATTGTACCAGGGCGCCGAAATATCCATTATCAATTTCTGCAGTCCTGTAATCACCAAAAACAACTTCTATTCCAATAGGGGTTGCTCTTGTTATTAACAGGTCGCGGGTTTGTGGATAAACATCGTTATCAACAAAAAATTTAGGCTGGTCAATCTTTTCCGTACGATTCACATGATGGAAGAACATATTCATCGCCTCCGCGGCGGCTGTTGCTTCGTCAAGCAGTGATGCATTGGCAATGGGAAGTCCGGTCAAATCGCTTACCATAGTCTGGTAATTGAGTAAACTTTCAAGTCGCCCCTGTGAGATCTCCGCCTGGTAAGGAGTGTATTGGGTATACCATCCCGGATTCTCAAAAATGTTTCTCAGGATAACACTGGGGGTAAGGGTGTCATAATAACCCTGTCCAATATAGGATCGGTAAACTTTATTTCGAAGGGAGATCTCTTTCAACTCCTTCAGCAACTGTGCTTCACCTATTGCCTCTGGTACTGCCAGGGCATCAGTTTTACGGATAGCCTCAGGAATAGTTTTATTGATAAGTTCATCGAGACTGCCAACTCCTATTGTAGCCAGCATTTCATTTGTTGAAGACAGGGTGCCGATATGACGGGTAAGAAATTCATTCGACTGCGATTGGAATAAATTCATAATATGAAAGATTGACCTTTTTACGGATGCGCAAAGGTAATATTTGGTCGGCAGACTAACATCTGTTTGTTCAATACTTTAGGCAAACGTTTGCTTCTTTGTTAACGTTCACATGCCGGCGGTGCCGGAGAAAATGTTGTTTCTTTGCGGGATGACGGAAATCCTTCCCAATTGGCAGAAAAAAGCAGAAGAGCGGCAAAAGCTGTATAAGAGCTTTTTACAATCTGCCAATAAAAATAAGGTACTCAGGGCGCTGCCCGCACTCCACGACGAAGCCTTTGAAAAGATCGACTGCCTCCAATGCGCTGCTTGCTGTAAGAATTATTCCCCGCGTTTTAAAACCACAGATATAAAGAGGATCAGTAAACACCTCCGCATGAAAGAAAGCGTATTCATAGAAACTTACCTTCAGCTCGATGAAGAGGGTGACTATGTTGTGCGATCAACACCATGCCCGTTTCTGGGCCATGATAATTTCTGCAGCATCTATGAACACCGGCCCTCAGATTGTGAGCGTTTCCCCTATACGGATGAAGACGTACTCCTGAAGCGGATTCCACTCACTTTAAAGAACAGTAGCTTTTGTCCCGCTGTATATTATGTTCTGGAAAAACTGATGGTCAATATAAAGTAAGAAGGCAGCGGAAATACAATTGCCAAATCCGATATTTGTGAACATGGCTCATTTACCTGTTCTCATTAAGGACCTGGCTTTAATTCTTGGTGCGGCTGCTATCACAACCCTTATTTTCAGAATGCTGAAGCAGCCGCTTGTACTCGGCTATATCATTGCCGGTTTGTTGGTGGGCCCTCATTTTAATTTTTTTCCTACCGTTGGCGCTGCCGAAGATGTAAGGATCTGGGCAGAGATAGGCGTGGTTATTCTATTGTTTTCCCTGGGACTTGAATTTAGTTTCAAGAAACTCATGCGGGTAGGAGGGGCAGCTTCCATTTCCGGTATTATTGAAATCGGTGGGATGTTGCTGCTTGGTTATACAACCGGCATGCTCCTGGGCTGGTCACAGATGAATTCCATTTTCCTGGGTGGAATCATTGCCATTTCTTCCACCACAATTATCATAAGGGCATTTGAAGAGCAGGGGCTTAAGGATAAAAGCTTTGCCTCATCAGTGATGGGAATGCTGGTGATTGAAGATATCGTTGCTGTTTTACTCATGGTTTTACTTTCAACAGTTGCTGTAAGCCAGCAGTTCGCCGGTAAAGAACTGATTTTTGCCGTAGTTAAACTCGCCTTTTTTCTTAGCCTCTGGTTTTTAAGCGGTATTTTGATCCTTCCCAGCTTTTTCCGTTGGGCCGCCAGGTGGTTGAATGAGGAAACACTGCTGATTATTTCACTCGGACTTTGCCTGGCTATGGTAATTCTCGCTACCAATATAGGTTTCTCGGCTGCGCTTGGCGCGTTTATTATGGGATCTGTTTTAGCCGAAACGTCACAGGCTGAGATCATTGAACACCAGATGCAGCCTGTTAAAAATCTTTTCGGCGCTATCTTCTTTGTATCCGTCGGGATGCTTATCGACCCAACGCTGTTATGGCAATATAAATGGCCTGTATTGTTCATAACACTTGCCGTTATCCTCGGAAAAACTTTTTATGTGACACTTGGATCCTTCATTTCCGGTCAACCCCTTAAACAAAGTATGCAGGCTGGAATGAGCATGTCACAAATTGGCGAATTCTCTTTCATTATCGCTACACTGGGAGTATCATTGGGCGTTACAAGTAAATTTCTCTATCCTATTGCAGTAGGGGTTTCTGTCATTACAACCTTTACCACTCCCTTCATGATAAAGTGCTCCATACCGCTCTATAATTTTATTGACAACAGGTTGCCGCCACGCTGGCGTAACAGGCTGAACCGATATAGTACCGGTGCACAACAGATACCGGCTGATGCCGACTGGAAGCAGGTATTTAAAACTTACCTTTTTACCATCACCCTAAATTCGGTGGTAATACTTGCCGCTATATTTATGGCTGTCAGGTTTCTCGACCCATGGTTACGTACCCAGTTTGATAATATGATGGTGGCACATGTCATTACAGTTGCATTGACATTACTTCTGCTCTCTCCTTTTATATGGGCCCTTACCATCAAAAAATTGCAGCGGGGGGCCTATACCAGCCTTTGGTTGAATAGCCAGGCAAACCATGGACCACTGGTGGTAGTGGAGATCCTTCGTAACCTGCTGGCTGTACTTTATTTATTTTTATTGTTGAACCAATTGTTCAATGTAATTACAGCATTCATAGGTGCCATTATTGTGCTGGCCGTGGTGCTGTTTATTTTTTCTAAACGATTGCAGGCCTTTTATGTCCGCATAGAACGACGATTCATGACCAACCTTCATCATAAGGACCTTGAGAATAATACGGGTGCAACAAGTACTCTTTCTCCATGGGATGCTCACCTCGTTTATTTTACAGTTCGGCCAGAAGCGGAAGTGCTTGGTAAAAGTCTTGAATCCCTTAGCTGGCGTGAAAAGTATGGAGTGAATATAGCATCAATTGACAGGGGGAGTATTAAAATTCCGGCTCCTAAAAGAGATGAAATGGTATTTCCCTATGACCGTTTGGGCGTAATTGGAACTGACCAGCAACTTCAGGCATTCAGGGCGGTAGTTGAACCATCGGTAACTAAAGTTGCCACACCCGAAGAAGAAGATATAAAACTGATGAAAATGAGGGTGGATGAGCATAACCTGCTGAAGGGACAAACCATTCGGGGTTCCGGTATCAGGGAAAAAACAAATGGATTGGTGGTGGGCATTGAAAGAAATGGGCAGCGTATCCTGAATCCTGATTCATATACCATTTTTGAATGGGATGATATTGTTTGGGTAGTGGGAGACAGACGAAGGATTCTGGAAATGCTCGATAGTAAATGATCAGTATTCCATCTTACGCAAGGCCGGTGCTTTAAACCAGGTGGTCATCACTACCAGTATTGTCATAGTGCCCCCGAAAATCACTGAAGGTATTAGGCCCATTGCCCTTGCAGCCACACCACTCTCAAATTGACCGATCTCATTACTGCTGTTAATGAACATGCTGTTTACGCTCATCACCCTGCCTCGCATATCATCTGGCGTCTTGAGTTGTAGAATTGTTCCCCGAACCACAACGCTAACACCATCCAGCAGGCCACTTACCAATAGGGCCGCGAATGAAAGCCAGAATGTTTTTGATATGGCGAATACAATTATACACAGTCCAAAACCACCCACTGCAAAGAAAAGCTTCTTACCCTGTGCCTTTTTCATTGGGAAAAGCGTTAGCAGAATAACTACGCATATGGCGCCTATATCAGCTGCGGCATTCAACCAGCCAAATCCGATAGGACCCACCTTCAGAATATCTTTTGCAAATACAGGTACCATAGCAACTGCGCCACCAAAGAGAACGGCAAACAGGTCAAGTGTCAGCGCTCCCAGAACTTCTTTTGTTCTAAAGACAAATTGTAATCCTTCCATTACACTGTCCAGTGTTCTCTGGTTTCCTGCCCTTGCTGCCGGGGGTTTAGGAAGAAGACGGCTGATCATTATCAGCCCTATGCTGATGAGTGAACAAATTACCACCAGGGTACCGGTAGTATGAAAAGCAGCAATCAGGAAACCTGCACTCGCATGCCCCGTCACGGAGGCTGTTAACCAGGTGCCCTGGCTCCAGGTGGTTGCATTTGCCAGTAAGGGCCGGGGTACCATTTGTGCCAGTATAGCTGAAAAGGATGGTCCAGTGAATGCACGGAAAATACCAGTGAAGAATATTGCAATATAAATTCCCCCAACAACCATCGCTTTGGTACCACCATTATGATATGACCAGGAAAGCATCAAAAGCGCAAGGGCGCAACTCAGGTATAAATATAATCCTTTGAGCAGGAGTTTACGTTTATCAGAAAGATCTATCACATGCCCGGCGTACAATGCCAGAGATATGGCAGGGATAGCTTCTGCCAGGCCCACCAAACCCATGGCTAAGGGGTCATTCGTTAGCTCATATAACCACCATCCAACAAGTGTTGACATCATTCGAAGGGCCATGATAAAAAGGAATCTTCCAGCCATAAGAAAACGGAACTCCGGTAGCCTGATACTGGCAAGCGGATCTGACTGTTGTTGCCGTGCAGGCTGGATATCGGTCATATATGGGCGTTAGGGAAGTGCAATAAAGTGTTTTCCATTCTCATAATCTTTTTCCAGTGCATCCAGTATTGCCTGAACATGTTTCTCATTACCCAGGAAATCAGCATTGCTTACATCTACAAATAGTGTTTTTATATTATGCTGGCGAATGTATTGAGTATAGGTTTCCTGGATATTGAAAAGGTATTCATCGGGTATGCTTTGTTCATATGGCCTGTTGCGTTTACGGATATTGACCTGCAACTTCTGCACCGGCGCATGCAAATAAATAAGTATGTCTGGTTTTACCAACTGCTGGTGGATAATATCAAAAAGACTCTGATACAATCTGAACTCCTCTTCCGGAAGGTTAACCTTGGCGAATAACAGGCATTTGGTAAAGAGATAATCTGAGATCGTAATACTGTGAAAAAGATCCTTTGTATGCACCAGTTCTTTTAGTTGCTTATAACGCTCTGCCATAAAGAATAATTCA
Source organism: Flavihumibacter sp. ZG627 (assembly GCF_000814325.1). Taxonomy (GTDB): domain Bacteria; phylum Bacteroidota; class Bacteroidia; order Chitinophagales; family Chitinophagaceae; genus Flavihumibacter. Next base: position 319,295 of record NZ_JPHF01000002.1, read on the forward strand.
AGGGGGAAAGCAAACTGGGTTGGATTTTCATAGAATTTCGGCAGGAATGGATTATCCGCGAAGGCCTCCAGAATCAATCTTGCATTATAATGTTTTGATAAAAGATGGGCAAGTGTGGTTTTACCAGCTCCAATATTTCCTTCGATCGTAATAAAATGATAATTCATAGGGTGATTTTATTTACAGCCAGCTCATCGGGGCATTCGTCCAGCATTACCTTTATAGTTACACCCTCAACAGGGTGTACAAGATCGGAGGCCAGTTCTGCCAGGGGAACGAGGGCAAAACGCCGGTTGGGAAGTTGGGGATGGGGAATAGCAATATGGGCCGTATCATGAACCTGTTGGTCAAATAACAGAATATCGATATCAATTATCCGGGGCCCGTACCGGTTTAGTCGGCGCCGACCCATTTTTTCTTCTATCAGCAATAATGTTGTCATAAGGTCCATGGCGTCTTCCTCGGTCTCCAGCTCCAATACCTGGTTAAGAAATGCAGCCTGGTCCATCTTTCCCCAGGCAGCCGTTTCATAAATGGAGGAGCGGCGGGTCACCCTGCCAGCCATTTTTCCAATAAGGCTGGCTGCCTGTTCAAGATATCCCACGCGGTTTCCCATATTACCCCCTATCAAGAGGTATGCTTTATGCATATATTCTTTACTTTACAGCCCAAATATCCGGCAAACTATTTTTTAACCAAGCTGTTCTATGGCACAATTCTTCAAATACTTTTTCGCAGCGCTCCTGGCTCTCTTCGTTTTTGCATTGCTGACAGTTTTTCTATTGTTCGGTATTGCAGGCGCAGTGGCCTCACGGGAGGATGTGGTGATAGACCAGCATTCTGTTTTATACCTCGACCTGAGCAAACCGATTGCAGAACAGGCAAAGGAAGATCCTTTCGGACCATTCAGTGGTAGCGATGATTTTGCTCAGCCGGGTGTTTTTGATATCGTGCGCCTTCTTCAGTTTGCAAAAAATGATGACGAGGTGGAAGGTATTTACCTGAAGGCAGGCTCCAATGCCAATGGCTTTGGCACCAATGAGGAAATCAGAACGGCTCTTAAAGATTTTAAGTCCTCCGGAAAGTTCATCATTGCCTATGGAGAAGTGATTCCTCAGCAGGCATACCATGTTGCCAATGTTGCTGGTAAAATATATACACATCCCAAAGGCGGAGTCGACTGGCGGGGATTTGGTCTTCAATATGTATTCTTTAAAAAAGCACTGGACCGGTTAGAAATTGAACCCCAGATTTTTTATGCAGGGAAATTTAAAAGTGCAACAGAACCATTCCGCGAAGAAGAAATGACGCCGGCCAATGAATTACAATCCCGCGTTCTGCTGGAAGATCTTTACACTCATTTCCTCCATGAAACTGCTTTATCGCGTAAAAAAGATTCTGCTGAATTAAGACGTTTGGCTGATTCAAATCGCATAAGGTCAGCATTAGATGCGGTCAATGCCGGACTAATTGATGGCATCAAATATGAAGATGAAGTGAAAGAAGAGATACGCCGACTTAGTAACAGCAAAAGCATTGACAAAATTTCTTTTGTGTCAATGGGAAAATATGCACAGGCAGTAAATTATAAACGTGGCGAAGGAACCGACCGTATCGCTCTCATTTATGCAGAAGGAAATATCGTTGATGGGGCAGGTGATGCAGAAAATATTGGCGGTGACCGTTTCCGTAATTATATAAGAAAAGCCAGGCTTGATGATAAGGTGAGGGCAATAGTGATCAGGATAAATTCTGGTGGCGGCAGTGCCATGGCCAGCGAAAATATGTGGCGCGAATTGGAGCTTGCAAAAAATGATAAACCGGTTGTTATAAGTTTTGGAGACGTTGCAGCCTCGGGTGGGTATTATATGGCTTGTAATGCCGACAGTATTTTTGCCCAACCCAATACCATTACCGGATCTATTGGCGTTTTTTCTATCATTCCTAATATGCAGGGTTTTTTCGGTAACAAACTGGGCGTCACTTTTGACGGAGTAGAAACCGGACCCTATGCCAATTCACCATCAATTGTAGAACCTCTTTCTGAAACAGAACGACGTTTTTTTCAGCAGGATGTTGATAGTATCTATCATACATTTCTAACCCGGGTGGCTAATGGCAGGAAGATGCCAATTGCCGCTGCAGACAGTATCGGACAGGGTAGGGTATGGACGGGTAAAAGAGCAATTTCGCTTGGACTGGTTGACAGAATCGGTGGATTGGTTGATGCCATGCATTCGGCTGCAGGCCTTGCTAAACTCAAAACTTACCGAATCCGCGAATACCCTGAAAAATTAAACATATTTGAACGCATTACAGGGGCCTACAAAAACACGGTTGAAACAAAATCAATTAAAGAAAGTTTTGGACCCGGGTTTTATGGAATTTATACCGAATGGCTTTCCATCAAAGAATCCATCGGTAAAGTACAAGCGAAAATGCCATTCCGTTTGATCATTCGCTAATTCAATTACTTCATGCGCTTAATAAAACTGGTACTCATCAGTGCTGTTGTCTTTTTTTTATTGCTCACTGCCATGAGCCTGTTAATACCTTCCAGTATAAGGATATCACGTGCCATTGATATCCGATCAGCTGGTAATAATGTGCTTCCTTATTTGAAAGACCAGTCAAAATGGCCTCTGTGGAATGCATATTTTAAAGACAGTAGTAAGAAATTTACAGTAAGTACAATCAGTAGCACAGATAGCCTGGTACTTACACGCTGGAAGGCTGGAGATAAAATATTTCAAAGCGGTATGGCTGTTTATAACCAGGTGGAAGGAACCGTTACCGTTCAATGGTATTTTGATTTTACCCTGAGCTGGTACCCCTGGGAAAAGATCGCAAGTATTATATATGATGGACAATTGGGCACCCCCATGCAGGAAAGTCTTACCGATCTTAAGACGCTTGTGGAAGCGAATCCTTAACTTTAAAAGATAAAAATCAGCTATATGAAGTATTTATTTCTGGTAATCATTGCTATTTCAAGCATTTTGCCTGCCTGTGCCCAGCAACAAAGAAAAAGTCCGCACGAAACTGTGAGTGCCGGCCACATAAGTGTAACTTATGGCAGGCCTGCAAAGAAAGATCGGGAAATTTTTGGTGCGCTGGTGCCATATGGTAAAGTATGGCGTGCAGGTGCTGATGAAGCAACAGAAATCACTTTTACAACAGATGGAAGCCTGGGAGGAAAACCTGTAAAAGCGGGAACCTATACACTATTCACTATTCCTGGAGAGAAAGAATGGAAAATTATTCTAAATAGCCAGTTAAAGCAGTGGGGTGCTTATGAGTATGACAAGCACAAAGGTAAAAACGTGCTGGAAGTTACAGCACCGGTAAAACAATTATCAGCTCCCGTTGAATCTTTTACGATCAGAGTTGATAATGGCCAGTTGATCATGGAATGGGATAAAACCCAGGTGGCAGTTCCGGTATCCTGATAGATTTTATTTAAGGAAATAATTCATCCAGTATGGCTTCCGTCACCTTTGTCAGGAAGCCATACTCGTTTTCAGTTATACAATAAGGGGGCATAAAATATACTGTATTGCCCAGCGGACGCAGATACACTCCCTTTTCAAGAGCTTTTTCCGTCACGATCCTGCTGATTTCATTCAGGTACACATCTTCTCCCGTATTTATTTCGAAAGCAAGTATGGTTCCCGATACACGGGTGTTTTTAATAACATTCCTGGATTCATATTTTTCTTTTAGTTTTTCTTCAAATACTACATTCAATTTACAGATCCTTTCAATGCCTTCCCTTGCCGCTGGTTCCAGCAAAAGCTCCAGGCTGGCAATGGCAGCTGTGCATGCCAGTGGGTTTGCAGTGAAGGAATGACCATGAAAAAAAGTTTTTTTTCTATCGTCACTTAAATATGCTTCATAAATTTTCTTTGTACAGGCAGTAATTCCTAAAGGCATCACCCCACCAGTTAAACCTTTTGATAAGCAAATGATATCTGGTTTCTGCTTCAGGTAATCACTGGCAAATAGCCTTCCTGTTCTCCCAAATCCCGTCATAACTTCATCCGCTATACAAATAATTCCCCTGGCCTTCACTTTTTCCAGCACACCATTTAACAGCCGGGGGTCCATAAGTTTTATACCACCTGCTCCCTGAACAAGTGGTTCATAAATGAATGCTGCTATTTTTTGTCCCTCCTTTTCAAGAAGATTGTCCAACTCTCCGCCATTGCCTGATGTTGGCGTATCAATAAAGCATACATCAAAAAGCAGATCATGAAATGGGCGGGTAAAAACACTGCGGTCACTTACAGACATAGCTCCGAATGTATCGCCATGGTAAGAGTTATTGAATGCAAGAATGGTTCGGCGGGGTGTCGGTGAATCCTCCGATTCAGTCGTTCCCTTGTTCCACCAATATTGAAGCGCCATTTTGAGTGCTACCTCAGTGGAAGTTGAGCCGTTGTCGGAATAAAATATGCGCGAAAAATCACCCGGAAGCAGCGGAATCAAACGGTCGGCAAGAGCTATCGCAGGCTGGTGGGTAAAGCCTGCAAAGATTATATGTTCCAGAACCAGTGCCTGCTGGTAAAGCTTTTCTGCTATATAAGGATGGGAATGACCGTGAAGATTCACCCACCAGCTACTGATGGCATCAAGGTATTTATTCCCCTTTTCATCAAAAAGCCAGCTACCTTTCCCGGATTCGATGAAGATGGGTTCGGGAGATTCCTTCTGCGGGGTAAAGGGATGCCAGATCAGCTCCCTGTCTTTCTCTATCCAGTTCATGCCGTAAAACTAGGTTAAAGCCTTCAGCCTACCATTCAATACCATAAACGTCCATTTGTATTTTTTTATCTACATGCAACGGCCAACAATAATACCTTGTCAGTTTAATCAGAATAATGACAACAGAACACCAATTGGTGCAGGATTGCCTGAAAGGGAAGCCATCGGCGCAGAAAGCGCTCTATGAACTGTTTGCATCCCGGATGTTAGGTGTTTGTTACCGGTACACCAAATCAATGTCTGATGCAGAAGATGTGTTGCAGGAGGGGTTCGTGAAGGTGTTCCATTACCTTTCACAGTTTAGGGGCGAAGGCGACCTTGGTGCCTGGATTCGCCGGATAATGGTTACAACAGCTATCAATTATCTTAAGAAAAACAGTCGATACCAGTTTGATCTTTCATTCAGTGCCGACGAAAATCATTTCCTTCATCCTGTATCACCCGATGATCCGGAAATGATGCTTGATGCCAAGCAGCTGGCTGATATCGTGCGACAACTTCCGCCCGGTTACCAGGCCATCTTTAACCTGCATGCAATTGAAGGATACACTCATGTGGAAATCAGCAGTATGCTGGGGATCCACGAAGGAACATCAAGATCACAATATGCCAGAGCCCGCAACCTGTTGATAACATGGTTGGAAAAAGAATCTGAATCAACTAAACAAACCCGATATGCCCGGTCCTGAATTCGATAGAACTTTACAAGCTAAAATGCAGGAACTGCAGCTTGAGCCTTCCCCGGCAGTATGGGAGGGGGTAGAGGCACAGCTCCATAAAAGAAAGCGAAGGAGAGGTGTAATTTGGTTTTTCATGCTCGCATCGTTACTGACAGCCGGCGGAATTACCTGGTATAATCAAAACAGCACTTCTCCCGTCGCCTTAAACAAAACAGAAAATAAGGATTCCCACCCATCAACTACTGAGAGAAATAACAGTACTCTGCTACAGAAAAAAATAAATGAAGTTGATCTTATAAAACAGGATAAAAATTATAGAGAGCTTGATAAAACTGATCTGAATAATAATACTAACAGCCAACATAAAAGTATTGCAGACCTGGATTCAAAAATAATCAACGAGAGAAAGTCCAATCCGGATGCGGCCATAAGTCAAAGAGATATTGATAATCTCAGGGCAAATAAAAATAAATCTAACAGACATCCTAATGCCTTCTCAACTACAAAGCAGGTGGAATTGGTATTAATAGAAAAGGATATTAAGAATAGCAGGGTAGTTACTAAGAAAACTATTACAGCTGAAGTTGGAGAAAAACTTTCAATGGAAGTGGATATTCCGAATGATCCAAATGCGTATACAAGATTTTCACTCCATAACCATTCAAAAGATTTTATTATTCATGAACCGCGCCGTGATGTTGGAGATAATAACCTTGTCGTTCAAAACTCTTTACCTAAAAAGAAAGATGAAAGTAAAAAGCTTAGCTGGAATATAGACTTTGGATTAGGTGCAAGTTCGCTTCAGGAAGGCATCCTTCAGCAGTATAATGCTGTAGCAAATGATTACCTGGCACCTGCCTCTGTTCCGGCCGGATTAGCAGCTATCCAAAGAAGGCCATCCGCTGTTACAGCAGCACCGGCATTTAAGATAGGTGCTTCCCTCAGCAGACCACTTAGCAAACGTACTGCAGTATCTGTTGGACTTCAGTACAACTACATGTCTAATAAAATTGAAATCGGAAAACCTGTGGATTCTGTTTTGACTTTATATGGACAGGACCAGCAACGTCTCGATGTGGGGGCAGCCTATAATGGAGCAGGTAATAATGGAGAGGCATTTTATAACCGCTACCATCTTCTACAGATGCCGTTGGAATTCGCCTGGAACTTTGACCGTGCTGAAAGATGGTGGTGGAACAGCGGATTGACTATCGGATACCTTATTGGCAGTGATGCACTTCTCTATAATAAACAGGCCGGAGTATATTACCGTGATAACAATGCCTTGAATAAATGGCAAACAGGCATTCACACTTCCATAAATTATGGTTTGCTACGATCTGATATCCTTAAGGTGGCTGTAGGTCCTTTTGCCAGCTACCAGTTGAATTCACCTGAACATACCAATTCGAAGAAACACCTCCTGATGATTGGCATCGGGGCAAGGATACAGTTCAAAGCCAAAAACTAACAAATATGAAACAGGTAATTAAAATGAGGATGGCATTCTCAATGGTCCTCGCATGCCTTTTACTCAGCTCTTGTGTAAAGGACCGTATTACCAGAACCTATTCGATCAGGACGCCGATCTATGCTTCTAAATCGGCTATTCTTGCTGGCCTTAGTGCGGAAGAGCCAAAACCAATTGATAAGACAGGGAAAATATGGTGGTATGGTAACTATATTTTCATGAACGATCCGGGTAATGGTATTCATATCATCAATAATAGTGATCCGTCAAGGCCTTTGGTAAAAGCCTTTATAAAACTTCCCGGCAATATTGATATAGCAGTAAAAGGAAATATTCTTTATGCTGATCTCTATGCCGACATGCTGGCAATTGATATCTCAGACCCCATGAATCCCGTTCAGAAAAAACTTGTTGAAAATATTTTTCCCGAACGCAATTACCAGTATGGTTACAACACCAACCCCGATCAGATAATTATTGGCTGGAATTCAAAAGATACCATAGTTGAAGTAGATGGCCCTATAAATACCCCAGGATGGTTCTGTGTCAATTGTGAAGTTGCTTTTTCTAACGGTGATACAAAAGCAGGGGGCGATGGCATAGGCGGATCAATGGCCCGCTTTTCGATCGTGAATGATTACCTGTATACTGTTAGCACTTCAACGCTTTCTTCTTTTACCATCGCAAAACCAGAAGACCCAACACTCGTTCATACTAACCCTTTTGGTTGGAATATTGAAACTGTATTTCCTTTCCGCGATAAATTGTTTATAGGATCATCCTCTGGTATGTTCATAGCAGATATTTCCAATCCGGCAAGTCCACAACTTGTAGGCAGTTTCTCTCATGCAAATGCCTGCGATCCGGTGGTTGCCGATGAAAATCATGCATATGTAACATTGCGTACAGGTACTGAATGTATGGGAACCTCAAACCAACTTGATGTCCTTGACATAACCAATATCAGCAACCCTGTATTGCTAAAGACCTATTCAATGGCTAATCCATTTGGACTTGGAATTAAGGGCGACTTTTTATATATCTGCGATGGTGATGCCGGCCTGAAAGTTTTCAATAAAAAACAACCCCTGAACATTCAAGCCGTACAGCGCGTAGAGGTGGCCGATACCTATGATGTGATTATTCGACAGTCACTTCTTATACTTGTGGCCGGCGATGGATTGAGACAATACAGAATTGGGGATGATGGAAAACTTTCGCATTTAAGTACGCTGAAGACCAACTGATGAAAAGAATAATTTTGTTATTGATAATGCTCTCTGGATGGCAGTTCGTTCATGCACAGCAAAACTTTAAGTTCCGTTCATTGAACACTGTTGGCTTACTTATTGGCTCATCAGAAAGAGCTGGTGAACTACATACCGTTAATGGCATTACCCGTAATAATTGGTTTGCAGGTATAGGATTGGGATGGGATAATTATCGTATTAGCAGCTTTCCGTTGTATGCATCCTTTGCACGTGAATGGAGAGTGGTGAAAAATGCATTATTTGTTGGTGCTGACGGGGGTGCAAATTTCAGTGAATACCGACCCGGTTGGTTTGCAAGGGGAGGAGTTGGATATAAGATCGGTGTTGGCAAAACGGGATCTGCAGTACTGTTTGATATAGGTCATAGCTTCAAGCAGGTTATCCAGCCTCGTAAAGATGTACAACCTTGCGTCATAGCGCCATGCCCGGAGAATATTGATATATACAATTATAAACTAAGCAGGGTATCATTAAGAATGGGCCTTCAGTTCTGATCTATTCAATTGGATCATCTTGTTTGAGAAACCGCAGGTTTCTCAGAATGCCCTTATACTTAGAACGCTTAAGTGGTGAATGGCGAAACAAACTCCTGAAACGCTCTTCCCCCAGCAATTCCCAATCGCCAGATGTCATATTCAATATTCCCGGTATCGGACTAAATGCCGGCTCCTTAGTAGGTTGGGAAAACCTGTTCCATGGACAAACATCCTGGCAGATATCACACCCAAACATCCAGTTGTTGAATTTTCCCTGCATCTCAGAGGGGATCAGTAAATCTTTCAGTTCTATAGTAAAATAGGAAATGCACTGGCTGCCATTAATTGTTTTATCAGGTAAAATAGCATCGGTAGGACAAGCTTCTATACAACGGGTACAGGTACCGCAATAATCTTTGGTATAAAGATCATCATATTCCAATTCAAGATCCGTTATAAGGGTTGCTAGAAAAAAGAAAGAGCCCGCTTCTTTGTTGATCAGGTTGCCATTTTTTCCAATCCAGCCAAGGCCACTTTCCCTTGCCCAGGATCTTTCCAGCACGGGTGCTGAATCTACAAAGCCCCTTCCATTCACATCTCCTGCCAATTCGCGTATACGAAACAGTAAGTGATGCAGTTTTTCCCTGATTACTTCATGGTAATCATGGCCATATGCATATTTAGATATCCCGGGAAGATTTTTTTCCTGCACTTCTTCAGGGTAATAATTCATGAGTAGGGTAATAACGGACTTTGCACCAGGCACCAATTTGCTCGGGTCAACCCGAAGGTCAAAATGATTTGCCATGTATGACATGCTGCCATGGTAATTATTATTTAACCAGTTTTCAAGGCGCCTTGCATCGTCATCCAATCGTCTGCTTCTTGCAATTCCACAATGCAGAAATCCAAGTTCAGCAGCATAGCTTTTTATCTTTTCAGAAATTTTAATCTCGAAATTCAAAGAAAATGTTTTGTTAAAATCAAATTTCTATTATTTTTCGGGTTCTAAACCCATCCTTATGAATATCCGTAGCATCGGCACATTCATTTTTTGTTTTTTTATTTCAGTAGTTTGTGCCCAGGATAAATCCCCGATCAAATTCGGTAAAATCAGTCCCGAAGATTTTAAGCAACAAGCTCCCAGCTTTGATACGAGCGCAAATGCCATAATTATTTCAGATGTCGGTACTTCCCGAATTTTACCAAATAACTCCGGCGGATTTGGATATGAATTCCAACGCCAGTTGCGCGTGAAGATCCTCAATAAAAATGGTCTTGATGCAGGTGATTTCAATATCCCTGTTTATATATCCCGTAATTCAGAAATGAAGGAAGAGTTGCGTGCCCTTAAAGCATTTACCTATAACCTGGAAGGTGCTAAAATAGTGGAAACAAAGCTTGATAATTCACAGGTTTTTACGGAAAAAGAAAACCGGAATTATCACATGAAAAAATTTGCCCTACCTGCTTTGAAGGAAGGCTCCATTTTCGAGATCAGTTATACCATCCTATCTGATTTTCTTTTTGATTTCCGTCCCTGGCAGTTCCAGGGCGACTATCCCTGCCTCTGGAGTGAGTATAATGTAGAGATACCTGAATACTACCACTATGTTACATTAACACAGGGTTATCTTCCTTTTCATATCAATAAATCAAAGGAAACATCCCGCACTTTTCTTATCAGGCCGAAAACCGGTCTCGATGCCAATAGCAGGCCATTTTCCATTGATGGTATGGTTGTTATGAAAACCTGGGTCATAAAAAATGTACCATCCTTAAAGGAAGAAGCATTCACTACAACAATTAATAATCACCGCAGCAAAATTGAATTCCAGCTTTCTGCAATTGTTTATCCCCAAAGTCCGATTGATTATGTAATGAACAGCTGGCCAAAAGTTTCAGAGGATATGATGAAACATGAAAATTTTGGTCTTCAGTTGTCAAAATTCAACGGTTGGCTCAAAGATGAATTGGAGAATGTAATTGGTAAAACCACTGATCCGCACGAGAAAACAAAGAAAATATTTGAATATGTTAGAGATAATTATACTTGTGTAAGCCGGGGAAGCATTTATACCAGCACAACCCTTAAGAGTATCTTCAAACAAAAAAGCGGAACAGCAACCGATTTAAATCTTTTGCTCACTGCAATGCTGGAGCAGGCCGGCATTGAGACGTATCCTGTATTGCTTAGCACGCGTCGTCACGGTTTTACAAATGAGATTTATCCACTGATGGACAGGTTCAATTATGTGGTTACAGCTGCGCTGGTTGGTGAAAATGATTACCTGCTCGATGCCAGCATTCCGGAACTTGGGTTTAATATGCTCGATGAATCATGCTATAACGGTCATGCCCGTGTGTTGACCAAAGATCCACCGGCAATATTTCTTTCATCTGACTCCCTCCTTGAAAAGAAGGTGACCATGGCCTTTATTATTCCTGAAAACGGACAGTTCAATGGATATGTAAAAACACAGATGGGCTACTATAATTCATTAAGGTACAGGCACGCCATTAAACAATCAGGAGAAGCAGGTATTATAGAAAAACTTAAGACAAGCCTTGGACCGGATTTTATTATAAAAGACGCTCGTTTTGATTCGCTTACACAGCTTGAGAAGCCTATTGCATTGCATTATAATATTTCTCTTAAAGCTGACGATCCTGAAATAATCTATCTCAATCCTATTATTGGTGACGGATACAAAGAGAACCCTTTTAAATCTGCAACCCGCTTATATCCCGTGGAGATGCCATACCGTATTGATGAAACTTACCTCCTTAATCTGGAGATCCCTCAAGGCTATGTTGTTGATGAAATTCCTAAATCAGCAAAAGTATCCCTCAATGATAGCGACGGTTATTTTGAATACCTGGTTTCATATGATAAAACCCGGATTCAACTCCGATGCAGGTTATTGTTGAATAAAACCACCTTTGTTCAGGAAGATTATGAGATCCTTAGAAATTTTTATGGCTTTATCGTTAATAAGCAGGCAGAACAGATCGTACTCAAAAAAACCGCGAAACCATGAGTAGTCATTTGAAGAAGCTTTTTTTCCTTGCTTCATTTCTTACGGCGGCCAGTTTCAATATATCGGCGAGCGAATATCCATTCATGAATATCCCGGCACAACTGGTAAAAAATTCGAATGCGGTTATCCGTCTTCAGGAACAGGTTATTGAAATTCACTCCCTGGGAAAGATTACGGTTAAAGACCGCCGTATCGTTACCATCCTCAATGCGTCAGGCGATCAGCACGCATATCTGGTAGCCGGTTATTCTAAAATGGTATCTATTGAAAAAATCGATGGAACACTCTTTGATGCTGCAGGCAATAAAATTCGCAGCTTAAAAAAATCGGAGATCAAAGATGAAAACTATACCATCTCCGGTCAGATGATTGATGATAATCGCTATAAATACCATAATTTTTATCATAGAACTTACCCGTATACAGTAGCGTATGAGCTTGAATATAGCCAATCGCAAAGTCTTTCTATCCCTGATTGGACTCCGCTGAGAACCCGGGGAGTTTCAGTGATGCAAAGTAGTTATACTGCCATCATGGATAAGGACTACCAGTTAAGAACAAGGGAGTATAATATATCAAGCCCAGCTGTTATTTCAAACAACGGTTCAAGGAAGATCCTGAAATGGTCGATCTCAAACCATCCTGCAATTGTTGGAGAATATGCAGCACCGTCCATAGAAGAATTGGCACCCCATATTACAATATCTCCTTCCACTTTTCGGATCGATGACTTTAATGGCTCCCTCAGCAGTTGGGAAGACTATGGTAATTTTTATGCTAAACTTAATGCTGGAAGAGATCAGCTACCCGAAGCTACCCGCCAAAAAGTAAAACAACTGATAGAAGGGTTGAAAAACGACGAAGAAAAAGTAAAAACAATTTATCATTATCTACAGCAAACCACACGCTATGTTGGTGTTCAGCTGGGGATTGGAGGGCTCCGTACTTTCCCTGCCAGTTATGTTGTTGAGAATGGATACGGCGACTGTAAAGCCCTTTCAAATTATATGGTTGCCCTGCTAAAGGAAGCAGGTATAAAGGCACATTATGTGCTTATTGGTGCAGGGGATGATATGAGGGAATTTCCTGCAGATTTTCCTTCAGATAATTTTAATCATATTGTATGCGCAGTTCCACTGAAAAATGATACTATGTGGCTGGAATGTACCAGCCAAACTAAGGCAGCAGGATATATGGGAAGCTTTACAGGAAATAGAAATGCATTACTTGTAACAGAGGCTGGTGGTAAGCTGGTTCGCACTCCTGCATATAAAAAAGACGATAACCAATTCTGGTCAAAAGTAACCGCAACATTAGAAACCGATGGTAGCCTCAGGGCATCTCTGATTAATCATTACCAGGCACTCTGTAGTGATGATGTTCATGCCCGCATCCATCATTATTCAAAAGAGGAACTTCAAAAATACCTGAAGAAAAATATTGACCTGCCGGATTATGACCTCATTTCATTTGACTACAAAGAGTTTGAGGGAAAGCTGCCTGTCATTATGGAAGACCTGAATATCATTGCGCATAACTATGCCCAGTTTAGTGGTAAGAGATTATTTATTCTGCCTAATATCGGTAATAGATGGAGCACAAAAATAAATACTGATACTGCGCGTCTCTATAACATTGAACTTTCTGAAGAAAGGATTGAAAACGATACGGTTCACATAACTATACCGCCGGGTTATCTGGTAGAAAGCAAACCCAAAAACGTTGATCTCAAAACTCCTTTCGGTTCATATAATTCTACAATAGAATATACTGACGACAAAATTATCTATCATCGTAGGTTAGAACTGAATAAAGGCAATTTTAAAGCGAACGCTTATAATGATCTGGTGGCTTTCTATGATAATATTTATAAGTCTGATAATAGCAGGATTGTATTTAAGAAAACGGAATGATCAGATTATTGAATCGATTGTTCAACCACTTGTCTGATCTCTTCAAAAATGGTTCTTTTCTGATCGGGGCTGTCAGATTTCGTAAAAACAACCGCAGCATAGCCTTTTCCGCGATGGATCCATGGCCAGGTTCCGCTGATACCCGGGCAGTTCACAAGAATGCCATTCCCTTCGGCATCCTTCTCCTCGATCCAGCAACCAAGGCCGTAGGAATTGCCCTGTGATAAGGGTGATGTATAAACTATTTTTGCATCGGCAGCCTGCAGTTTCAGGATCTCATTAACAGAGCGCTCTGTCAGAACCTGTTTGCCATTGAATTGCCCCTTATTGAGTAACATCGCCAGGAATTTTATATAATCTTCAGCTGAGGATTTTCCACCCCCTGACGGATTCTCTGCATAGGCATCATCGCTCATGAAATTTGTTCTCTTAAAACCAAGGTGTTTTCCGATACGGTCGCGCACCAGCCTGTCAAAATTCTTCTTACTGATGATCTCTAATACCCGTCCAGCTATATTATGACCGATGTTTCCATAATAGAATTCTGTTCCCTGTTTCGATTTAAGATTCCTGTCTTTTGCGATGGCATTCACCTCCTCTTCAAGCGTATTATATTTTTTCTTTTTGATGGCGGCCCTGAAACTGGGAAGATCCGTTTCTATCCCCGTTGTATGTGTTAAACAGTGACGAAGAGTAATATAGCCTTTGCTATAACTCTCCAATGCGGGTATATAATCACCCAGGCGATCGTCGAGTGATATCTTGCCTTCTTCCACGAATGTCATGACCAATGCAGCTGTAAGCCATTGGCTTGCCGCACCAATATTTTCCTGCTGGGTGGTTTTCATCTCACCAAACTCACGTTTATATATATCCTTTCCATCCTTATAAATGATCATGGCAAAATCTGTCCCGAGATCCTTACTATTCTTCTCAAGTACGGAAGTAATTGCAGGGATATCAATAAGTCCGGCCCGAAGTTTTGGCTTGGCCTGTGCCAAAATATTAGCGGACGGGGCCAGTGCCAGAGAAAAGAATAAAGTCTTCAAAAGGTTACTCATATACAATGATTAGGAGATAAAATTAAGCGTTGAATGCTGCTAATAACGTTAAAAACCATACTTATATGTTTTATACTGAAAAAATTACAGGAAACCAGAGACAATACTGCTCTGGCGTCAGGTCGTATTGTTTTTTTCTGCCATAGTTGCCGGAATAAAAGCTTGGACAGAGGTTTGATGATTGATAATACAACCTAGAAGAAAACATAAATATGAACCTGAATAATTTTACCGTCAAGGCGGGTGAGCTTATCCAGAATGCACAGCAGTTGGCATTTAACGGTCAGCATACCAATATTGAAACAGAACATTTATTAAAGGCATTGCTCGACCAGTCCGATTCACCCATCGAATATCTTCTTAAAAAGAATGCCGTTAACATTACCCAACTTGAGGCACAGCTTGACCAATTGATTGATAAGCTTCCAAAGGCACAAGGCGAGCCTGCTCAGGCAATCAGCCGTGATACCAATAATGTGGTACTTAGGGCTGGTTCTGTCCTCAAATCATTTGGCGATGAGTTTGTAACGCCTGAACACCTTTTGCTCGCCATTCACCAGGGCAATGATTCTACCGCAAAACTGCTCAAGGATGCGGGACTTACTGAAAAAGGACTTATTGCCTCTATAAAGGAATTGCGAAAAGGTGATACCATCACTTCCCAAACCCAGGAAACCCAGTTCAATACGCTTAACAAATATGCCAAAAACCTCAATGAACTTGCAAGAAATGGAAAGCTTGACCCCGTTATTGGACGCGATGAAGAGATCAGGCGTACACTTCATATTTTAACGCGTCGTAGCAAGAACAATCCCATCCTTGTGGGTGAGCCAGGTGTTGGTAAAACTGCCATTGCTGAAGGCCTCGCAATGCGCATAATGAATGGTGATGTGCCGGAGAACCTGAAAAGCAAGATCATTTTTGCGCTTGACATGGGCCAGTTGATTGCAGGTGCCAAATATAAAGGTGAATTTGAAGAACGCCTTAAAGGTGTTGTGAACGAAGTGGCCAAAAGTGATGGTGAGATCATTCTGTTTATTGATGAGATACATACCCTGATAGGCGCAGGTGGTGGAGAAGGCGCAATGGATGCTGCCAATATTCTTAAGCCTGCTTTGGCAAGAGGTGAGCTGAGAGCAATAGGAGCAACTACTCTTAATGAATACCAGAAATATTTTGAGAAAGACAAAGCACTTGAACGGCGTTTCCAGAAAGTAATGATTGATGAACCATCTGTAGAAGATGCTATTTCAATTTTGCGCGGAATCAAAGATCGTTATGAAACGCACCATCATGTACGTATTAAGGACGAAGCAATTATTGCGGCTGTTGAGTTATCGCACCGGTATATTACTGACAGGTTCCTCCCTGATAAGGCTATTGACCTCATTGATGAAAGCGCTGCAAAACTCAGGCTCGAGATGAATTCCATGCCGGAAGAACTCGATAAACTCGAGCGCCAGATAAGGCAGCTCGAAATTGAGCGTGAAGCCATCAAGCGGGAGAATGATGATGAAAAACTTAAGGAACTTGGAATAGAAATAGGCAACCTCAGCGTTGAGCGTGATACCCTGAAAGCCAAATGGCAGCAGGAAAAAGATATGGTGGAGAAGGTTCAGACGGCAAAAGCATCGATAGAGGATTTGAAGCTTGAAGCAGAGAAAGCAGAGCGTAACGGCGACTATGGAAAAGTTGCCGAGATCCGTTATGGAAAAATCCAGGAGCAGGAAAAGATAATCAACGACCTAAGTGCAGAGTTGAAAGAATACAGCCAGCATAGCAGCAGGCTTATGAAAGAGGAAGTGGATGCAGAAGATATTGCAGAATCAGTGGCAAAAGCTACTGGTATACCGGTTGCAAAAATGTTGCAGAGTGAAAAAGAAAAGTTACTCCAGCTGGAGGATCACCTGCACGATCGTGTGGTAGGACAGGAAGAGGCGATCACTGCCGTTGCCGATGCCATTAGAAGAAGCAGGGCTGGACTAAGTGACCCGCGCCGACCTATCGGATCATTCATTTTCCTTGGTACAACCGGTGTGGGTAAAACAGAATTAGCAAAGGCTCTTGCTGCCTATCTCTTTGATGACGAACACATGATGACCAGGATAGACATGAGTGAATACCAGGAAAAGCATTCTGTTTCCCGACTTGTAGGCGCCCCTCCGGGTTATGTTGGTTATGATGAAGGAGGCCAGCTTACCGAATCTGTAAGACGTAAACCTTATAGTGTTGTTTTACTTGATGAAATCGAGAAGGCACACCCTGATGTTTGGAACGTGATGCTGCAGGTACTGGATGATGGCCGACTCACCGATAATAAAGGCAGGGTTGTGGATTTCAAGAATACCATAATAATTATGACAAGCAATATCGGAAGTCATATTATACAGGGAAATTTCGAAGATGTTACAGAAGACAATAAAGAAGAAGTAGTAGATCGTACAAAGCGTGAAGTGATGGACTTATTAAGGCAGACCATCCGCCCTGAGTTCCTGAACAGGGTCGACGAGATCATCATGTTCCAACCCCTGATGAAGAATGATATCCGGAACATCATCCGCATTCAGTTAGCTCAATTGCATGAACTGGTGGCAAAGAATAATATTCAGCTTAAGTTCAGCGACTATGCGATTGATTTCCTTGCCGAGCATGGATTTGATCCTGTATTTGGTGCAAGGCCGCTAAAGAGACTCATTCAGAAGGAGATCGTCAACCAACTCAGCAAGCGCATACTCATGGGTGATATAGAAAAGGATCGCCCGGTTTTAGTGGATGTATTTGATGGTGTTGTTGTTTTCAGGAATGATTAATTTTAAAGATGTGTTATTATAACCGGCTGATCATTCCGGTCAGCCAATCTATACAATTGGGAGATTATGCCATAGCACTGCCGGAAGGCTGTCCTATGGCATTTCCTGTACAGAGTGGATTTGAATATGCACAATGGCCTATTATTAGAATACATTCCGGAAATGATCTGCCCGAGGCAGTTATGGCACATTGGGAATTTATAGCACCATGGATGAAGACAATGAAGGATGTTGAGGCAGGCCGGCAAAAATATACCACCCTGAATGCTGTTGGTGAAAAGGTGTTGGAATCAAAACTTTATCGGGAAGCTGCCCTGCACCAAAGATGCCTGGTGCCCTCCAGTGGATTTTATGAATGGCGCCACTGGAAGCCGGAGGGAAGTAAGAAAGACCTTGCTATACCCTATTTTGTTCATCTGCCGGCACAGGAGATTTTCTTTATTGCAGGCGTATGGCAAAACTGGACCGATCAGGCTACTGGTGAATACCTGACCGGATTCGCATTACTCACCACTGCTGCCAATTCATTAATGGAACAGGTGCATAATAAGAAAAAGCGCATGCCGTTGGTGCTACCTCCTGATCTGGCGCTTGAATGGATAAAACCTGGCCTGTCAGAAAAACGCATTCATGAATTATCCAATTACCAGGCGGAGGCTGCCCTGATGAAAGCAAGCCCCATCCGTAAAGATTTTCGCACCGCACTTGATCCCCTTGAAAGTTGGTCTTATGAGGGCTTACCTGAACTGAATTTTTAATATGGTCAGGTTCACAGCACATATAGAGAAATTTGGACAGATGGGAGAAAAAACCGGCTGGACATATGTTAAAGTTCCCGCAGCAATTGCAATAAAACTCAAACCGGATTGCAGGAAGTCGTTTAGGATTAGGGGCAAATTGGATGATCTGGAAATATCGGGAATGGCACTGATGCCCATGGGGGAGGGTGATTTCATCCTGGCGCTTAAAACGGAACTGCGCAGGAAGCTGTTAAAACGTGCAGGTGATACGCTCAAACTTGCCCTGGAAGAAGATACAATTCCATATGAGTTAAATCCTGATCTACTGCTATGCCTGAAAGATGAGCCCGATGCGTTTGCCTATTTTAATACACTTACGTCATCGCACAAAGTGTATTTCAGCAAATGGATCGATTCGGCAAAGACCGAAGAAACAAAAGCCAGCCGCATTGCCGAAGCGGTTATAGCCCTTTCAAAGGGCTGGGGATATCCTGAAATGTTAAGGGCCAGGAAGGCCTGAACAATTGTAGCCGGCTTTTGTTGATATATTTACAAACCAAAGCCCTGCCAAACAGAACAAACCATGATAAATCAGAATAAATTAGAGATCATTGAGCCCCGGACAGTATGGATCGGGGAAGAAAAAGCAGAATTAAGCCTTGTAATGTATGGCGATTATGAAAGTGAAGCCTGTGCCAAAGCACAGGATGTGATCGATCTTTTGCTCAAACAATATGATGGGCGTATTAGATTCCAGTTCCGTCATTTTCCACTAACCCGAATCCACCAATTTGCCCATAAGGCAGCCGAGGCAGCAGTGGCTGCTGTACAGGAAGGGAAATTCTGGGAAATGCATCATCTTCTTTTCGCACATCGTAAAAGATTGGGATCCATTAGCTTAAAAGAATACGCCCTTGAAGCCGGCGTAAAAGACAAGAATTTTATTCCAAAATTGGTCGACTCGGTTTATGGTTGGACAGTAAGGGCAGATCTCCTGGAAGGAGTGGGAAAAGGAGTACGTGATGTTCCTGCCCTTTTTATAAATGACCAGCTTTATGAAGGCAAGTTTACACAGCCTGCTTTGTCAAAAACTCTCCTTGAAAGGTTACCTGCCAGGAAGAAAAGAGCATAAGAATCCTGAAAACAGGTACCTTTGCAGCCTTATTTTTTAGAATATGCTTTTGTTTAAGGAGTTTACATTTGATTCTGCTCATTTTTTGCCAAATGTTCCTGAAGGTCATAAATGTAAAGAAATGCATGGCCATACCTACCGGTTAAGGGTATGGGTGGAGGGCCCCTTGCACCCCCAACTCGGATGGGTGATGGATTTTGCCGACCTTAAAAAAGTGGTTAAACCTGTGGTAGAAAGTTTGGATCATAAGTGTCTGAATAATCTGCCGGATTTAGAGAACCCAACTTGCGAGCGTATAGCCGTTTATATCTGGGATAAAGTGAAACCACAGTTACCCTTACTAGTTAGAGTGGAGCTACATGAAACCCCTACATCTGGGGTTATCTATGACGGGAAATAACGATTTGGAAACATATATATTAGGGTTAAAAAGCTTAACTTTCTGATCCTTATAAATATTGTTAACCATTAATAATTACACCATGAGCACAAATGCAGAAGACCTGAAGAATGCTGCCTCCGAAGGCGCTGAAAAAGCAGCTGATAAAGTTGAAAGTTCCTGGGAGAAATTTGAAGGTAAAGCAGAGGAGACCTGGGATAAGGTGGAAGACAAAGCGGAAGCCCTCTGGAAACAGTTACAGGCAAAAACAGGATTCAGTGATGAAAAAATCAATGACCTGAAACAAAAAGCATCCGGCCGTTATGACGATATGAAGGCGGAAGTTGAAACCTGGGATGACGAAGCCAAAGAAAAGTGGGAAGAACTGAAAGGAAAAGCAGGTGGCTGGTGGGCAAGCATCAAAGATAAATTTGATGGCGACGAAAACAAAACCGCTTAAGCGGGTAATTAATAAAAATCTGCCTGGCTTTACCAGGCAGATTTTTTTGCTATTCTGTTTGCCATTCCCTGGAAGATGAAATAATGGAAAGGAAGCATCATGTACCAGTATAATCTTCCCCCCAATCCTCTTGGCCTGAATGTTGCTGTCTGCTGCAAATAGTTTTTATTGTCATTATTAATGACCCTGAATTCAAGCCAGGCCTCGCCGGGTAATTTCATTTCGGCATAAAGAAGTAATCTCATTTCCTTTTTATCCGCAATCAATACCCGCCAGAAATCCAGCGCATCACCACTATGGATCTGGAGCTTATTTGTTCTGCCCCGCCTTAATCCTACCCCTCCCGCCATTTTATCCATGACCCCTCTTGTTCGCCATAGCCAGTTTCCATAATACCATCCCTGTTGCCCGCCAATCTGCCAGATATTATTCATCACCGGTTCTATTTCCCCATTGATCTCTTTTACCTTTTTATCAATAAAACATCCGAAGATAGGAACCTCAACCCTGTTCATCCAGTCGGTGGGAGTGGAGGAGGCAACAAATGCATCTTTCCAGCTGCTTAATACGAGATTTTGTTCAATTTTCTGAAAAGCCAACGAAACTGATTCCTGGTATGGCAACAGTGTTATTCCCAATACCTTTGAAAGATTATTTGGCCTGCAAATGATAGGGATCTTCATACTATCTACCAGATTCACCGCCAGGGGATATGAAGTAGAAGTAATAAAATATAACCAGTATGATGATAGTCGGGGTGTCATTACCGGCAATGTATATATCCATCTTTTAAGGGATCGCACTTCGGCAAATTTTAAAAGCATCTCCCGGTAACTAAGAATTTCTGGTCCCCCGATATCAAAATCGCGGTTATAAAATTCAGGACGATTCATAACACCTGCAAGAAACTGTATTACATTCCGGATGGCGATAGGCTGGCACGATGTGTTAAGCCATTTTGGTGTCACCATCACTGGCAACTTTTCAACAAGGTCGCGGATTATTTCAAATGAAGCGCTCCCTGATCCAACGATAATACCCGCCCTTAATGTTGTAACCGGAATTCTTCCTCCACGAAGAATTCTTTCAACCGCCAGCCTTGAAGAAAGATGTCGCGACAATTGTTTTTCATTAACGATACCACTGAGGTAGATCACCTGCTGACAATTCGTAGGCTCAAGTAAGTGAAGGAATTTTTCTGCCGATCTTGTTTCCATGCCGCTGAAATCACTATCAGCACTCATCGAATGAACAAGATAATAGGCTATATCAATATTTTCGGGAAAGCAGGAGGGTGACTTCTCCTCCAGGAGGTCGACCTCAATCACCGATAACCGTGGATGCTGATGTTCTTCCTCAAACCGCCTTCGGTTGCGTACGCTGCAAACCAACTCGTGCCCGGCTTCCAGCAGGGTTGGGATAAGCCTCTGCCCTATATAACCATTTGCTCCGGTAATGAGGATGCGCATTTCCTCATAACAGGGATGGCATGGATTATGTTGATACAACCTTAAGACCAGCCAATAATAAATTGTTCTGATTATCGTTTTTTTGCGTAGAAGGGCCTTAATCGGTAACTTGCCGATGGTCCTGTGATAAAAAGCCGTTTATGAAATTGAAGTTAGTAGTAGGAGGGCTCTTTGCCCTTCCAGTAGTGTTAAGTGTGATTGGTTGTGAAACTGTTTATTCCAAAGAACAGCAAACCAAAGGTGCAGATAGTACAGTGGTTAGTGCAGATACAACAGATAAGTCTGTTTCCTCTTCTGCCTCCCCTATAGTAGCCCCCCTTTCAAATGTTGATACAGCAGTATTTAATAAAAAAATCATTTATATCGCCAATGGCGATACAACAGGCCGGTGGCCGGTAAAAACCGACTACCCGGTTAATGGTGCAATTCTTCCTTTTAAACGAATTATTGCTTATTATGGAAACCTATACAGCACCCGAATGGGTATACTGGGAGAGTTGCCGCCAGCTCAGATGCTTAGCAGGTTGAAAGACGAGGCTAAAAAATGGGAGGCCGCTGATCCGGAAATGCCGGTTCAACCAGCACTGCACTATATTGCCGTTACCGCCCAGGGGAGTCCGGGTAAAGGAGGAAAATATCGTCTTCGAATGCCCTTCCACCAGATCGATTCAGTTCTCAATATGGCTAAAAAGATCGACGCCATTGTGTTTCTTGATATCCAGGTTGGCCTTAGTAACCTTCAGTCAGAAATTCCTGAGCTCGAAAAATACCTGAGCATGCCTAATGTTCACCTCGGTATTGATCCTGAATTTTCAATGAAAGGGGGACAGGCTCCCGGAAAAGCTGTCGGCACATTCGATGCTTCCGATATCAATTATGCAACTGAATATCTCGCCGACCTGGTAAAGAAAAATAACCTGCCCGCAAAAGTTCTCGTGGTTCACCGCTTTACCCAGAAAATGGTTACCAACTACAAGCAAATTAAAACACGCCCCGAGGTGCAGGTAGTGATGCATATGGACGGTTGGGGAGCGCCTGCACGAAAGATCAATACCTATCGTTTATTTGTACAAAGAGAGCCCGTTGAATTCACAGGCTTCAAGATTTTTTATAAGAATGATTTGAGGGAAACACCTTCCAGGATCATGACACCCGAGGAGTTGCTTAAACTCAGACCGATGCCGATCTATATTCAGTACCAGTAATAAAACTGACTATCACAGATCATCAGAATACTTATGACCAGTGAACAGGAAAACTATCTGCAGCTTGCCATCCAGCAATCTGATAAAGGTATGGAAGATGGCCATGGCGGACCCTTTGGGTGTGTAATCGTTAAGGATGGAAAAGTTCTGGTAGCTACCCATAACAAAGTGTTATCAACTAATGACCCTACCGCACATGCTGAAGTAGTAGCGATCAGGGAAGCATGTCGCCTGCTGAATGATTTCCAATTAACCGGATGTGAACTGTATGCTTCCTGTGAACCCTGCCCCATGTGTATGGGCGCTATTTACTGGGCAAGGCCAGGCAAGGTTTATTTTGCAGCAACGAAGAGAGACGCAGCTGATGCAGGATTTGATGATTCATTTATTTATGAAGAGATGGATGTAGATTATGGCGACCGAAAGATTCCATTCATTTATCTCTCACTCGAAGCTGCAAAGCAGGTCTTTGAAAAATGGAAAGCTAAAACGGATAAGGTACTTTACTGAGTATGCAACATACGCAATACTACAAAGGCAATAACCACCAGCGCTAGCAGCAGTATAACTGCCAGTAGCACCCATAGATTACCTTTCCATTTCCTTTCCTCCCTTTTTTGTTTCTTTTGTTGGAGAAATTTTTTCAGATCCTGGTTTAGTTGGGTAACCAGCTCCTGAAGTTGTTCTTTATTTCCAAATTCCTGTAAGCCTTCCAGTGCATCCGCAGCAAATTCATTCTGGCCAAGCCACTCTTCCACAGCATGCTGGTCTGTATGAGATAACCTTCCGCTGATATAATCCATCAGAAGCTGGTTGTCAATATCCTTATTGCTGTTTGCCAATATGTTCAACAATTGCTTGTTCATTGGTGCTCCTTTTGCTGAAGCCTCTTGAGTATCATGAGTTTCAGGTTTCGTTTGCCATTCTGGATGAAACTCTTCACCTGCAAAAGGCTGAATCCCGTTTCTTCAGATACCTGCTGATAGCTTTTCTTATTCAGGTAAAATAATGTTATACATTGCTGTTGGTCGGCACTGAGTGTTTGTAAACCCTCATGCATCCAATCCAGCAACTGGTCTTTTTCACGGATAGCATTAATAGCCGTTTCATCTTCGGGTAAAAAGGTATGGTCATTCAGTTCGAGGGCTTTCCTGTGTTTGTTGCGGAACTGCATCAGACAGTGATTCTTCGCGATCATATAAAGCCATGATTTGAAATATTCCACCCGGTATTTTTCAAGTTCTGTAATGGCTTTCAGAAAGATCTGTTGAACTGCATCCCTTGCTGCTTCTTCATTCTTGAGGTATTTCATGCAAACACCCAACAATAATAAAGTGTATCGCTGTAGCAAAATGCCAAGCCACTCTTTGTTATGATCAGCATAAAAGCGGTCAAGCAATTCTTTTTCACTTATATGATTGTACCTGTCTGCGTTCACAACAACAATTTATTGTTTTTTTGTAAGATGCCGGTATAGGCTATTTCCATAATTTGTGCCATCATATGATAAGTGAACGTATTTATATTCCCGTTGTTGCCGTTTGCCCGGTAAGGGCTGCGGCCGACCATCGAAATGAAATGACCAGCCAGCTCCTGTTGGGAGAACAGGTTCATATATTAGATGAGATAAATAATGAGTGGCTTTTTATTCGCTCCCTCCATGATGGGTATGAAGGCTGGTGCCAGAAGATACAACTGGCACCATTAACTGATGAGGCTGTTTCCATCAGGGGATATTTCAGCGGTATGGCGGGCATTGCTAACGTAAACGGGCAGCCGATGCCTGTTTTCCTCGGAACACCTGTATATGAGGCACCCATTATTGCAGGTGCTTATTCGATTTCCTTTGAGGGATTATCAATCACACCATCCGCAGCACACATCAGGACTATTTTACATCAGCATGCATTGGAATACCTCAACACATCCTATTTATGGGGTGGACGTACAACTGCAGGGATAGATTGTAGTGGTTTTGCTCAGATGGTATATCGTCATGCAGGAATTCATCTCCTTCGCGATGCCTATCTGCAGGCTACCGATGGAATGGCAGTTGGGTTTTTGCAGGAAGCAAAATGTGGTGACCTCGCTTTCTTTGAAGAAGATGATGGTCGCATCACCCATGTGGGAATCTTACTCAACGATCATGAGATCATTCATGCCTCCGGTAAGGTCCGCATAGATAGTATCGATCATGCAGGAATAATAAATCGCGACACCGGTAAAAGAACCCACAAGTTGCGCATCATCAAGCGCTACCTGGATTAAAGAGTTTTCTTATCCAGTTGAACAGGAGGCTGTCCCAGCCAAGCAATTTGAAAGCAGTATAAAACAGTATACCCGCGAAGATCTTTTTCATTAGTACTGTATCTATTCTGGCGGCGATCTTACCCCCAAAATGACCCCCGAAAATAAAACCGATCGCTAATAGTCCAATGATCCTGAAATCAATTGGGTTGGCCGTGTCTTTACAGTATTTATAATATTGAAGGAAGCCGAGCACAACCACAGGCAAGGTAAGTACGCCCAGAGAAGTTCCCTGGGCCTGGTGCTGGGTATAATTAAAAAAATAGATCAGCAGGGGAACTAGTATTATGCCACCTCCCACGCCAACCAATCCGCTCAACACACCGGCGGCCAGCCCAATGACTATAATGGTGATCAGTTCTGGTATATTCATGTGCTAACGGAGATGGATAGCTTATTTCTGGAATGTTTCTTTATAGAACCTCATAGCTTCCTGGATAATATCAAGAGCAGTGGCTTTATCCTGGAATTCATTTACCTGCACGGTCTTATTCTCAAGCTTTTTATATTCTTCAAAAAAATGCCTGAGCTCTTCAAAGAAATGCTTTGGTAACTCTTCAATATTGTTATAATAATTCACGCTCGGATCATTGGCAGCAACAGCAATGATCTTATCATCCGCATCACCACCATCAATCATCCGCATTACACCCACCACCTTTGCTTCCATAAGGCACATGGCCTGAACAGGTTGCGAGGTGATCACCAGGATATCCAACGGATCCTTATCGTCACCATATGTTTTTGGTATAAAGCCATAATTACAGGGATAGTAAAAAGAAGAATAAATGATCCTGTCAAGTTTAAGCAGGCCACTGTCTTTATCGATCTCATATTTTGCCCTTGAACCCTGGGGAATTTCAATAACGGCGGTAACTATGCGTGGCGCATGTTCTCCTGTAGGGATGCCATGCCATGGATGTGAAACGGTGAGCATAAATTATTTCAGTTTTTGGTTAAGATGAACCCGGCTGCTGTTGCACCAAAACCCAGCAGCAAAGTGGCTGCAATATACGACAGGGCGGTGGAGTAGTGGCCACCCTGCAACAATTGTACATTTTCTGTGCTGAATGCCGAATAGGTGGTGAACCCACCGCAAAACCCTGTTGCCAGCAATAGCCGCATGGCATCATCGGTGCCGGGGCGGTTAAAATAGCCTACAACCAACCCGATGATCAATGATCCTGCTACATTCACTGTTAGCGTGGCCCAGGGGAAATGGGAAGGCCTGATCAGCTGGCTGGCTGCGTACCGTAGCACCGAACCCACCATACCGCCCAAGGCAACGAAGAGATAATTTCTCAGCATGATCAGTGGATATCTTTAAAGTCTACCAGCCACTCTCCATTTATTTTTACAATACGAACGGTGGTGGTATCCTTATTCTTATATGTATTTGTATAGGTGTAATTCACTGTGGAGTCATTCACTGTTTCAATATTTACCGGAAGGATATTGGCATCCTTGAAGCGCATGCGTTCTTCAGTATCCAGTTTATTGTAGAAATCGTTTTTCCATTTATCGAAGATCATCTGGTTGGTAGAGTCTTTCAATAGATAGAATTCTGCTTTGGCCATATTGCCATCCAGTGATGCACGGATGAATTCTCTTCCTGCATCCTGTGCATCTTCCGCCTTTTTAAAAGCAGCATCATTGGTGCAGGAACCGAATAGGCAGGTGATGAGTAAGGCGTTCAATAGGAGGGTGTTCTGATTCATACCCACAAACTTAAATAAAAAGGCGTCAGTACGATACCGACGCCTTTATTTGGTTTTTACACATTGTTCAGGAGGAATGATCCTCTCTCTCTTTTTCTCGATCGTAAGCCCTGATAATGGCTTTAACCAGGCGGTGACGAACAACGTCCTCTTCATCAAGAACGATGTGCGAAATGCCGTCTACATTTTTGAGGATCCGTACCGCTTTTTCCAATCCGCTTCGCTGGTTCTTGGGAAGATCCACCTGCGTAAGGTCACCGGTAATGATGGCCTTTGCATTGGCGCCAATCCTCGTCAGGAACATCTTGAGCTGGAGGTCGGTAGCATTTTGCGCTTCATCAAGAATGATGAACGCATTGTCTAGTGTTCGGCCGCGCATATATGCAAGCGGCGCGATTTCAATGGTACGGTTACTCATGTAATAGCCGAGCTTGTCGGCCGGGATCATGTCATCCAGGGCATCATATAACGGGCGTAAGTAAGGGTCAATCTTTTCCTTGAGATCGCCGGGAAGGAAACCCAGGCTTTCTCCAGCTTCCACTGCCGGACGTGTAAGGATGATCTTCTTCACGATCTTGTTTTTCAAGGCCCTGACGGCAAGAGCAACTGCGGTATAGGTTTTACCTGTTCCCGCCGGACCGATTGCGAAAAGAATATCATTCTTGTCAACACCCGTAACCATCCGTTTCTGGTTGGCAGTACGTGCACGAACTGTTTTCCCATTTGGACCAAACACGAGAATGTCATTGGGGTTGCGCTCCACAAAATGGTCAACCGTTTCGGCATCATCGCCGCCAAGGATCTGTTCAAAATAATTCTCACTCATATGGCCATTGCGTTCAAGGTACTGAACGATCAGGTCGATCTTTTCCTTCGCCGTATCTACCTGTTCGGGAGCACCGCTGAGTTTGATCTGTGTGCCGCGGGAGAGAATTTTTAAAAGAGGAAACTTTTTCTTGAGAATGTCTAATTTGCCGTTGTTAACTCCGAAAAATTCAATTGGGTTAACGGTTTCGAGGTTGATGATTTTTTCTGTCAATGCGCTACAATTTTAAATTCACAATTAATACCATCGGCAGTCGCGATTCTCTCATCGCATGCTTTACAAAGAAGCTTAGTAAATATAATTCTGTGACTATATAGATGCAAAGTTACTTATACACAGATTGTGGATATTGTTAATATTCTGAACGCTCATATAGATCCCCTGCAACCCGGGGACCCGCATTTGCAAACAAGCTTTCCATCATGATGAGTATCGCCATAATTGCAGGTAAGCTCTTCTCCTTTTTTGAGTTTCCGAAGTGTGTAAAATTCTACCCGGCCATAACAACATCTCATATAGGTATTGGGAATACAGGAGTGATTAACATATCGTAAGGCATTGGATTTTCTACTTGCATCAAGTGCAAGTCCATCCCCGAATTCAACCATGGCAACTATCTTTTTTCCCATCACTCTTTTACGCGCTTCTCTCACTGTGATAATCTCTCCTCCCAGATTGCCGATCTTTACACGCGCGGCAATAGACTGTTCTGTAAAACAGCCCCTGCCATCAATATTGCTCCTGCCAACACGCAACTTATACAGTAGTTCTTCCGGCATCTCCATTCTTTTGTTCTGTAACTTCCACCCAGGTGTGATCGGCCAGTAAACGTACGCCGGCAATGAATTGCTTAAAAGGTGCAGAGGCGCCCCATTCAGCGGGACTCACCATGGAAAGAATAAATGTATCATCTTTCTTTTCGTAGAGGTAATATATATGTCCGATGACAGGTTGAAAATTCAATTTCGCGCCATATACGATCATCGATAATTCCTTTCTTTTGCGGATCTCCTGCGCCTGCCTTGCCAACAATTCAATCTGTTCGCGGATCTGGTTCAGGTGCATATTTGTTTGTTCCTCCATCGCCTGCAATGCCTTATGTCTTATCACACCTTCCTCGGTGGGTTTTATCATCACACTGCCAACAGAAGATGCATAGGGTAATACACTCATTTGCTTATGGTAGATATCTATGTTGCGGAATGGATTGCCTTCCTTATCTGATGACTCCTGTGATATCTTCAGATAACCATTGGGCATAATTTCCTTCTTCACGCGAAGAACAATATTATCCTCACGAAGAAATTGCACATCAATAGTTGAAGCATTCAGGATCTCTGCGCGAATACTATCAGCCAGTGTTTTGTCGGAAAAGGGTTGCAGCATGCCATCCGGTCTTAGTTCGTATTGGGAGAAAAAAGCTTCATTGTCTAGCGTGACCCAGTTAATCTGTATCGAGAGTTCCTGTTGTTGTTTGGTAGATTCAATACGATAGTTGCCCGAACGTGGCGGCATGCCCTGCTGGTAGTCACATTTCTCCGGAAATAATTGCCAGGACGCAAGAAAATTATATGCTTGAACCATGATGGGAAATTGAGAAATCGATGAATCATTAATCAAATAGATCTGACGACAAATACCTGTCGCCACGATCGCAAATGATACAAACAATTATCCCTTCTTTTAGTTCCCTCGAAAGTTCTATTGCTGCATGAACCGCACCGCCGCTGCTCATGCCACTGAATATTGCTTCTTCGCGCGCAAGCCTTTTTGCCATACTGCGCGCATATTTTTCGTCGATCTCAATTACACGGTCAATTCTTTTGCGATCAAATATTTTAGGGAGATATGCCTCGGGCCATTTGCGGATCCCTGGAATTTTAGAACCATCTGTAGGTTGGCAACCTACAATAGTAATTGCCGGGTTCTTTTCTTTCAGGTATTTGGAAACACCCATAATGGTTCCTGTAGTTCCCATGGCAGAAACAAAATGCGTCACCTTGCCATCGGTATCATTCCATATTTCAGGTCCTGTGGTATTATAATGTACCTGTGGATTATCGGGATTGGCAAACTGGTTAAGCATAAGATAACCACCCTTTGCTATCTGCTCATTGGCATAATCAATAGCACCCTCCATTGATTTTTCTTTTGGAGTGAGTATCACTTTTGCGCCAAATGCTTCCATGCCCAACACCCTCTCGCGGGTGGCATCTTCGGGCATCACGAGTTCTATTTCAACACCATAAAGGCTGGCGATCATAGCTAGCGCTATGCCTGTATTACCACTGGTTGCTTCGATGAGTTTGATGCCGGATTTGAGTTCACCACGGTCATAGGCACCTTTGATCATTCCAAAGGCTGCCCTGTCCTTAACGCTGCCACCTGGATTGTTGCCTTCGAGTTTGGCATAGATGGTCACAGCTGGATTAACAGTTATGTGTTTGAGTTCAACAAGAGGAGTATTGCCAACTAGATCGAGAATTCCGGCCATAAAAAAACCAATTGATTATTGACCGGAAAGTTATTAAACATACTATTAATAAACAGTAAATGTTTGTGCTGTAAGCTCTTCATTGATCATTTCGCTCATATTCTGCTCCTGGTCCTGCACCCATGCAGGAACCGGGGTAGGTATGATCTTCCAGTTTCCATCCTGCTTGTTCATTCTGAACATGATCCTGTTCCCTCTGTCGTCAACTACATCAACGGAAAACAAGGTCTCCTGTGAAGTGATCATCTTGCGGAAATTAAATTCCCTCAGGCGTCCATCTGCCTTTATAAGACGCGTGAACTGTATATTTTTAACGAATTGCATCTGCTATTGATTTCTATAAACAAGTAATAAGCAGCAATTCCCGTGCTACAGTTCCCTAAAAACTTCTAAAAAACTGAAAAGTTTTGAACATTTTGCAGGTATGTTCACCCGAGAAGAAGCTTCCCTTATAAAAACAAAGTTTTTTACGGTACTTGGCCAATATATGCAGCCCATCCCATCAATGAATGGCGGGCAGGTTAACTGGATGAATTATAGAACAGGTGTCAAAAATGTATTTTTCCGCATCGAGGCTGGCAGGTCTTACTGCGAAACTGGCATGCTCATCGCCCAACCCGATACAACAGAACGCCATATCTTCTTTGATAAATGCCAGGCGATGGCCGAGTTCCTTCCTCTTGTTGAGGGACCGGAATGGATCTGGCTGCGTAACCAGGCCGATGAAAACGAAAAAATGGTGAGCCGGATCTACTCCCGGTTGAACGGCGTTTCACTGTTCAACCAGGCCGATTGGCCCACCATCATATCATTTATTAAGCCCAGACTTATTGCCCTAGATGTTTTCTGGTATGAAGCAAAAGAAGTAGTCCTGTAATTTTTATCTCGCTCTCTTTCTCAGATCTGCCAGCGGCAGCGTGATTCTTTTCCCCACCTGTTTGCCATCACGATAACTTACCAGCTTAAGATTGGAAGCCCCTGCCGGAAATTGCAATGGCGTTTTATATACCGGATAAAATGTATCAGGCTCAAACTCATCAAAACTATAATGGATATTGATGCCTTCCACTTCTGATGACAGACTCACTTCAATGGTTGAATCCTTCACCTTTTTTACATTAACGATGGGGTCGTACATGCTGCGTGAATAATTAGTACCTGCAAAATCGGAGCGGGTAAAATGCGCCTCAGTGCGATCAACAAAACTCTTCCAATCCTTTACCGCCAAAGGGCTCCACACTGCTTCAGCAATTGCCCAGCCTCTTGGCCATAGCATATACTCTGCATGCCTTACCGTATGTAATCTTTCACTCCAGAGATTTGCCTGTCCGCCAAGTATATAACCTGAATCAACACCAGGAGGAATAGGGTTGAAGGAATATGATTTACTTAGCCTTACCATTCCATAAGTGGGAGGCTCAGCAAGCGGATCTCCCTGGTAGAGGTCAACATAGGTGAAGGTATTCGGACTCATCACGACCGGATGTTTCATTTTAGCTGCTTCGATGCCGCCTTTCTCTCCCTGCCAGCTCATCACCGCGGCGCCTGATGCAAGTCCGCCTTCCATGATCTCATCCCATCCCATCATTTTCTTTCCTTTGGACTCAATGATCTTTCCAACCCGCTTCACGAAATAGCTCTGCACCTCATGCTGGTCTTTGAGGTTCTCTTTCTTCATAAGGGCTTTTATAGCGGCACTTTTTTCCCAGAAACCTTTATAGGTTTCATCGCCTCCCATATGGATATATTCATAAGGGAATAGTTGCGCTACTTCAGTGAATACTTTGTCGAGCACTTCATAAACTTTCTCATTGGCCGGACATAAATTATTATCCAGTATGCCATAGAATTTACCATTGCCCGGCCAGATCATGAAACGATCGCCCACACTCACCTGGTATTTACCCGGGGTACAAACCAGTTCAGGATAGGCAGCGATCATGGCAAGGCTATGACCCGGAATATCTATCTCAGGAAGTATGGTCACAAACCTGGCATTGGCATAGGCAACTAACTCACGGATATCCTCATGCGTATAGAAGCCACCATAGTTACTTTTTTCTCCTGGTTGTTGTTTTTTGAACTCGCCCCAGCGGCCCGTGCGCTCTGCCCTGAAAGCTCCCACCTCGGTGAGTTTGGGAAGACTCTTGATCTCGATCCTCCATCCCTGGTCATCAGTAAGATGGAGATGCAGGCGATTGTATTTGTACTTCACCATATTGTCTATAAAATCTTTCACCTGCTGCTTGGTAAAAAAATGACGGGCAACATCCAGCATCAATCCGCGCCATGCAACTCTTGGATGATCTTTGATATTGACATGCGGAATTTTCCAGCTCATATTTTTCACCACCGTTTTGCTCTCAATTTCTGGTGGGAATAACTGCCACATGGTTTGCAGTCCATAGAATATTCCGGCAGCTTCATTGGCGCTGATCCTGATACCGCGATCATTCACTTCCAGCAGGTAACCTTCCTTGCCAAGGCTGGCATCGGCCTGCTTGTTGAGTTGTAAACGGATCACCGCATTCGGCATGTTTCGCACAATGCTGGTATTGAAACCGGTGGTTGACTTGATACGTTCAGAAAGCTGTTCGCTGATGGTGATCAGCCCCGGCACCTGGTCGCTAAGGTCTATACTCACGGCATTGGGTAGGGTATAGGTGCCCGCTCCGGGCTGCATACTGACGGGCTGCGGAATCAGTTTGGGACCAGGAACAGTTCCCTGGCCAAAAACAAGAACGCTTACAATTAATTGTAGGGTAATCAGGCAAGATCTTAACATAACTTGAGGGATAAATTGGGCAATGAAAATACTGGATTATGTTATTTTACACCCATGAAAATTTTGTCCGCCACCATTACCCTTTGCCTGCTGGCTTTTTCTCACTCAATAAATGCCCAGGATTGCAAGCTTCAGAAGACCACCGACGATTTCAGTGGCCAGCCCAAACTAACCACCGGGTTTATTGATCTTCAGGGGGTAAAACTTTCTATCGATGCCACCAGCAAAGAGGTGGATTATTTTTTCGTTATCAATAATCCCATGGCAAATTGCATGGGTGACCGTTCGGAAGCAACATTTTTATTTGAAGGTGGTAAGCAGAAACTTGAACTGAAAAATACCGGTGGCGATAATTGCAATGGATTCTTTCATATTGCTATGCGCAGTGGACAATATACCCCCACCGCCATGAACCGGCTCTCTACAAAAAAAGTGATATCCATAACATTTTCCGATCGCAATGGAAAACTTACCGCCATCAGCCTCACTCCGCAGCAACAGGATCTGCTGATGCAGCTCACCGCCTGTATGGCAAAAGAGGCAAAAACGCTCCCGAGATAAGTTTCCTACAGACCTATTTCTGCCGCAGGTGAACCAATACAGGGAAATGATCAGAGGAGTAACGGCCATCCCGGGTTTCCAGTATCGTTACATGTTTCAGTACCTTGAACTTACCGCGATAGAAAATGAAATCGATGGGCTCCTTTGGCAATGAGTCTGTTTTCCAACCATTGAAAGTGCCGGTGGGACCAACCAATTTCTTCTTTCTCTTACTGGCGGTGTTGACAAGGTAATAAGGTTTGTCTTTGTCGGTTAATGCCACGATCGGTGGTTCATTGGGGGTGGCGTTAAAGTCGCCTGTCAGGATAACATCATAATTACCTGCTACTACTTCCATAACTTTCAGGAGCAGCAGAGCACTCTGCCTCCTGGCTTCCTTTCCGATATGATCGAAATGGGTATTAAAGACGAATGATTTTTCGCCGGTGATCTTATCCATAACTTCCGCCCAGGTGGCCACCCGCGTGATGGCGGCATCCCAACTTTTACTACCTGGTATTTCCGGTGTTTCTGAGAGCCAGAAAGTAGCTGAATTGATAACTTCGATCCTCGCTGTATCATAAAAGATTGCAGAATACTCACCTTTCTCCCTGCCATCATCTCTTCCCTTGCCAACATATTTATAGCCCGGGAGCAGCGATGCCAGATCAGTCATCTGTTCATGCAATGCCTCCTGAACGCCAAGAAGATGGACCTTGTTTTTAAGTACCTGCTCTGCTACAAATGCTTTTCTGTAAGGCCATGCATTGGCACTGTCGGCTGGTGTATTAAGCCGTATATTAAAACTCATCACATGCAGGGGTTCCTGTGCAGTTGCGATGATGGGAAGAAATAAAGCCGCTAAGAGTTTAAGTGTCATGCTGCAAATTAATACTATCCATCTGACATCCGTCAGGACAGATGTCAGATGGTGGAGAAAAAAAAGCCCGCAATAATGCGGGCTGAATTTGTATGCGTCTGACGTATGTCCTGACGGATGTCAGACGGGTTATTAGTAACGGTAGTGCTCCGGCTTGAACGGACCCTCTCCTGAAATACCGAGGTATTCGGCCTGTGTGGGTGTCAGTTCATCAAGCACAACCCCGATCTTGGCGAGGTGCAGTCGGGCAACCTTCTCATCAAGATGTTTAGGGAGAACATAAACCTTGTTCTCATACTGGCTGTGGTTGGTCCAGAGTTCGATCTGTGCCAGGGTCTGGTTAGTGAAGGAGTTGCTCATCACAAAACTGGGGTGACCAGTTGCGCATCCGAGGTTTACCAGGCGACCTTCTGCAAGCAGAATGATGTCTCTGCCATCAACAGTGTAGATATCTACCTGTGGCTTGATGGTATCTTTTGTATGTCCGTAGTTTGTATTCAACCAGGCCACATCGATCTCAATATCAAAGTGCCCGATATTACAAACGATCACCTTGTCTTTCATCAGGCGGAAATGATCACCGGTGATGAGGTCGCGGCAACCAGAGGCGGTTACAACGATATCAGCTTCTTTAACGGCGTCTATCATTTTCTTCACTTCAAATCCGTCCATCGCAGCCTGCAGGGCACAGATGGGATCGATCTCAGTAACGATAACGCGGCAACCGGCACCAGCAAGAGAAGCAGCAGAACCTTTACCAACATCACCATAGCCACCAACAACAGCAACCTTTCCGGCGAGCATCACATCGGTAGCGCGGCGGATAGAGTCAACCAGAGATTCTTTACAACCATATTTGTTGTCGAATTTGCTCTTGGTAACTGAATCATTCACATTGAATGCAGGAACTGGCAATGTGCCTTTAGCCATGCGCTCATAGAGACGGTGAACACCTGTAGTAGTTTCTTCACTTAGTCCCCTGATATGCTGTATCAGCTCAGGATATTTATCGAAAACGATATTGGTAAGATCACCACCATCGTCGAGGATCATGTTCAGCGGGCGGTCGGCAGCACCAAAGAAAAGGGTCTGCTCAATACACCACTCCGCTTCTTCATTGGTTTGTCCCTTCCAGGCAAACACCCCGATACCTGCAGCAGCAATAGCAGCGGCAGCATGGTCCTGGGTTGAGAATATATTGCAGGAACTCCATTTTACTTCAGCACCCAATGCTACAAGCGTTTCGATCAGCACGGCAGTCTGGATGGTCATGTGCAGGCAACCTGCAACGCGAGCACCCTTCAATGGCTGTGTAGCGCCATATTCAGTGCGCAATGCCATCAATCCGGGCATTTCAGCTTCAGCGAGGCGGATCTCTTTACGACCCCATTCAGCCAGGCTGATATCTTTTACCTTATAAGGCAGTGTAAAATCAATGTTTGATTTTGTAACTGTGGACATATTAACTCTTTTAATTCGGCGCAAAGGTACTGATTTGAGGGAAGTTTTATTAGATTGTGTTTCAATTTTAAGCCATGATAGCCTACGATACTTTATCAGAAGCCGTAAACGGGCTGAAGCAGCGTGGTTTCAACATAGATTTTAACCTTTCTTTTGATTGTATCACCTGCCACGAGACGCCGGTTAACCTCCTTCCATCAGAATTCGAGATCGTTGAAGTTCACCGTTTTGAAGGTGCCACCAACCCGTCGGACTCCTCTATTTTATATGCCATAGAATCCAAACACGGGCAGAAGGGAACTCTTGTAAATGCCTATGGGGTTTATGCTGATGATATAAGTGCCGAGATGATCAAAAAATTATCAATCCACCATTAGAATATTTAACCTTACTCATGAAAAATTTTGCTGGCGCGATCATCATCGGCGTTGCGGTAATTATCAGTGTACTGATACTTGCAAACGCATATAAATACAAATTCATCTCTACGGAAACGATTACGGTAACCGGACTTGCAGAAAAAGATTTCACCAGCGACCAGGTAGTATGGAGGGGAAGCTTTACCAGAACCGGGATGGATCTCCGCACCGCTTACGCATCTCTTAAAGAAGATGAGAAACAAATACGAGATTACCTGAAAGGGAAGGGGATACCCGATTCAGCGATTGTCTTTTCCTCTGTTGATATGCAAAAACTTTTTGATTCGCGTTATGATGAAAATGGCAGGATGACAGGCTCCGCATTCACTGGCTATTCTTTAACTGGTAGAGTGACGGTAAATTCAAAAAACATACTCTTAGTTGAAAAAGTATCACGTGAAGTGACGGAACTACTCGAGCGGGGACTGGAGTTCAATTCCATGGCACCGGCTTATTATTATACACAATTGAATGAACTAAAGATCGACCTGCTTGCCAAGGCATCAGAGGATGCAAAGCTGAGAGCAGAAACAATCGCTAAGAGCAGTGGCATATCATTGGGTCACCTGAAAAGAGCCAATATGGGAGTGTTCCAGATAACCGGTAAAAATTCGAATGAGGATTACAGTTATGGAGGTGCATTCAATACCAGCTCAAGGGAGAAGACTGCGAGCATTACGTTGAAGGTGGATTATCTGGCACGGTAAGGATGGGGGGATGGGGGATGGAGGGATGGAAGTATATCAGCGCGATTTGACCATGGAAGCAACGATTTTGTCAATTGGCAATGTTACAGCATCCTCATTGAACTCATGCCAGTTTATAAAACGGAAAGTTTCTATCTCATTGGTTTCTTCGTATTTGCGTAGCTGTGATTCATCAAAATCAAAGGGGATAGTTCTGAGGGGTGCTTTGATTTCTTCAAGCGCATGGGTAAAATAATATATGGATATGATCTGGTGGGAGGGATTGAATGCGCTCATCTGGAAAAAATCTGTTGTATAAATATGTTCACCAACCTGAACTTTCAACTCCATTTCTTCCATGAATTCACGGGCAAGGCAATCACGGGTTCCTTCTCCGAATTCTAGTCCGCCTCCCGGAAACTTCGTATAAAAGCCACCCCGGATCTTTTCATCACTAACCAATACCTGTCGGTTTTCATTGATCAGTATTCCATAAACCCTGATATTAAACATCAGAATAACTTTTTCTTAAGGAAAAACCAGCCAATGGCGAGCGAAATGGCCATGGAAAGAAAAACTGGTATGTAAAACGCATAGGGCGAGTTGGCATAGGGGATAGGCACGTTCATGCCGTAAATACTAGCCACCAATACCGGAAAGCTAAGTGTGATGGTTATAACGGAAAGTCTTTTCAACACTTCGTTCTGGTTATTGGCTATGATGCTGGCAAATGCATCAAGGGTACTTGAAAGGATATTGGTATAGATATTTGCCATCTCCAGGGCCTGCGAATTGTCAACGATGAGATCACTCATGATCTCTTTTTCTTCTTCATTCAGGCTAAGGAAATTAGTTCGCTCCAGTTTGATCAGCAAAAGCTCGTTACTGCGCAGCGCAGTTACAAAATAAACCAGGCTCTTCTGAATACGCATCAGTTGCAAAAGCTCTTCATTCCTGTTTGCATCATAAAGCTTTTGCTCAAGCAGGTTTCTTTTGTGGTTGATCTCTTTCAGGAATTCCATATAGTTCTGCACTACCTTCTCAATGATCTTGAGCACCATCAGCTTTCGGTTATCGGGATGACGGTTCTGGAAAGTATTCAGGAATTTCTTGATGGCATCATTCTCAAAAGAGTTTACCGTTACGATCTGGTTGTGGGTAAGAATGATACAAATCGGAATAGTAATATAAAACGCGTCACTATCATTGAATGAATTGTTCTCTGTAGGAGTTTTAATGACAATGAGTTTTACATTATCGTCTTCTTCAAAACGCGTTCTTTCATCAATATCAAGTGAGTCGGTAAGGAAGTCGAGCGGAATATCGAGTGCCTCTGCCAATTCAGTGAACTCCTCCTGCTTTAGCGGTGGCAGCACATTCACCCAAGCTCCGTTTTCAGGCTTATTGATGGCAACGGTCTGGTGGTTGATATTTTTAAAGTACTGGATCACGTGGCTGCAAATAACAGATAAAAGCTATAATCACAAAAAGAGGTTTATACGCCAACTTCCACAGTGCCGGTAAAAACTTTTTCGGCAGGCCCGCGGAGCCATATATTAGTGAAGCTTCCATCATGGTTGCGGTCAAATTCCACACTTAGCCATCCGCCACGGGTTTGCACCCTCACTTCGTTAAAGCCAAATTCATTGTGATAATTCACAATAGCACATGCAGTAACACCTGTTCCGCAGCTCAGGGTTTCATCTTCCACGCCACGTTCATAGGTGCGCACCTTGATCTCATGATCAGAGGTTGTTTCTACAAAGTTCACGTTTATACCACCCGGCGAAAAATGATCATTGTTGCGTAACTCACGTCCCTTCTCAAACACGTCTATCTCCTCAATATTCTTAACCGTCTTTACATAATGGGGTGAGCCGGTATCCAGTACCTGATCGCCCTTGAATTCATTGATGGTGATAACATCCTGCATCTTTAGTCTCACTCTTCCCTGTTCATCGATCTCTGCCTCGTGTTCGCCATCTACTGCAAGGAAACGATAGGTGGTGCGGATGATTCCTGTTTCGTATGCAAACTTCACAAGGCACCTGCCACCATTACCACACATGCTGCTTTCATTGCCATCAGCATTATAGTATTTCATTTCAAAGTCGTACTCACTCTTTGTATTGAGAAGCATGAGTCCGTCGGCACCTATACCAAACCGGCGATCACACAAAAAGCGTATCACCGGCCCTGTTAGTGCATTGTGCTGGCCTTTGCGATTATCAAGTATGATAAAATCATTTCCGGTTCCCTGGTACTTAAAAAAATCCAATTTCATACGGTCACTGGTTAAGTGGTTAAGTGGCGGCGCTAAATGGCGGCAATTATCTCAACTGATTTTTGAATCAGCTTTTCTACAGCAGCCTGCCCGTCTTTTGAAAACTCCTTTGATACCCGGTTTGCAACGATGGCATTCAGGCTAAGGCAATGATGCCCCAACAATCGGCCCAGTCCATAGATCGCGGATGTTTCCATTTCAAAGTTAGCGATCCTGTGCTGACCAAACCGAAAATCAGTCAGGCGGTCAACCAGGTCGGGATTATTGAGTCCCAGCCTCAGCACCCTTCCCTGTGGCCCATAGAAACCCGGGCATGTAACGGTAATGCCCTGGTGATAGCCTTCCACAAAATGCTTCATCAGCGAAGGGGAGGCACTGGTAATATAGGGCTGCGCAGTTTTCTGGTGCAGTTGTGTTTGGGTCAGGAACGACTGGATAAGTTGCTGCTCCTCCTCATGCTGAACATGCAGGTAAAAGTTCAACAGGTTGTCTATCCCTAATCCATGTGTGCCGGCAACAAATCCATCCACGGGAATGTCGGCCTGCAGTGACCCGGAAGTGCCTATGCGAATAATTGACAGCGAATGTAACGAAGGCCTGATCATTCGGGTATCAAAATCAATATTGACCAATGCATCCAACTCATTTAAAACAATATCAATATTATCTGGACCAATACCTGTTGATAAAACGGAGATTCTTTTGCTTCCGATAAAACCAGTATGGGTAATGAATTCCCGATGTTGACGCTTATATTCTACCCTGTCAAAATATTTACTGACAGCTGCAACGCGGTCGGGATCGCCTACTGTGATAACAGTTTCTGCCAGTTCTTCGGGACGCAGGTCGAGGTGATAGATAGCACCGCGATTGTTAATGATTAATTCTGAAGGTGCAATAGATTTCATGATCAATGCGTTTATGAAAATAGTTTGAAGAGATTTGCAACGAATGTATAAAAATCCCTAATTTCGCCCTTCTTTAAATGGTCCTGTGGCCGAGTGGTTAGGCAGAGCTCTGCAAAAGCTTCTACAGCGGTTCAAATCCGCTCGGGACCTCCAAAAGAGGATTATGGTATAAAAACTATAGTCCTCTTTTTTTGTTACCATCATATTATTTATCATGAAATATTCTAACCAGGTTGGTGCAGTCGCATCCTTGCTCGTTATCATATCCTGTTTTCTTACCTGGGTTATCATCCCGGGACTGAACATTCCTGTAACCGGTTTTTCAACTGAAGGTACAGGCTTTGGTAAACCAGGTATCATGAATGTATTTATGAGTGCGATTTCGTTAGTATTATTCCTGGTGCCAAAACTATGGGCCAAGAAAACCAATCTTTTTTTTGCTGGATTTAATCTTGCCTGGGCAG
Organism: Flavihumibacter sp. ZG627; assembly: GCF_000814325.1. Classification (GTDB taxonomy): domain Bacteria; phylum Bacteroidota; class Bacteroidia; order Chitinophagales; family Chitinophagaceae; genus Flavihumibacter. Next base: position 359,939 of record NZ_JPHF01000002.1, read on the forward strand.
TCAGGAATTATATTCTTGTATCAACTTGTCATGGTGGCGATTGTCCATCTCGTCAATGGGGATTGTATCTCCTATTGGGAGCATCCCTTGTGCAGATGGTAATGGCCGTACTTCCCCGTGAGTCAGATATTAAAGCCGGTAAATCAGGAGCCTGATATAAGTTTCGCCACCCCGAAAGCAGCACCCGCTGCCAGAATACCAATACTCATTGTGAGCAGTGCGCCAAAGAGTGGATTGATTCCATTTTCTTTAGCCTTATAGTATCCTGAAATTAGCAGTATCCCACAAGCAATGATTGCTGCCGTGAAAAGCATGCGCCCCGGGTCACTAAATACGATGTAAGGAAATATCACCAGTAAGCCCGACAATAAATAAGCAATAGCAACTGTTATTGCTGCCCTCCGATATACCTGGTTATTATTTTTCTCTTTTGATTTGTCAGGAACACTGATCACATCTTCCAGGTTCTTATGTTCTTTACGAAGCACCGATATAGCCTGCTCCTGCTGGCTTTCGGAGAATCCAAGTTCCATCAGGTCGGGCGAGCTGATGGTTTGGGTATTGGTAGATCGCTGGGCGGTCCATGCCCCGATGCCCATGGCTATAGCACCCACACAGGCAATTACCAATCCTGAAAAAACGATGACATCAGATGGAACGGCCATGCCACTCAACCCTGCCGCGAGGGCAAGTGGCACGGTACTTCCATCACTCATTCCGATTGCTATATCTCTTCTCAATCAAATTGTTTTAAGCATTCTCCGATAATTGCCACCGCTTCCAGTATCTGCTCCCTGCTGATAACAAGTGGTGGCGCAAAGCGGATCTTATCACCATGTGTTGGCTTGGCAAGTAAACCAGCTTCTTTCAGGGCCAGACAAAGATCCCATGCTGCTTCCGGATTCGGGTGGCGGATAACGATAGCATTCAGCAAACCCCTTCCCCTGATGGTCTCAATATAAGGGGAGTTAAGCTTCGCCAATTCTGTTCTGAGTAATTCACCCATCTCTTCTGCATGTTCGGCCATGTTTTCATCTTTCAAAACTGCGAGTGCCGTCATCGCCACTTTACAGGCAAGCGGGTTACCACCATAAGTAGATCCATGTTCTCCCGGCTTGATATTCATCATGATGAAATCATCTGCCAGCACCGCACTCACGGGTATTGTTCCTCCGCTTAATGCTTTTCCGAGGATCAGGATATCGGGTCTTACCCCTTCATGATCACATGCAAGCATCCTGCCAGTGCGGGCTAATCCTGTCTGGATTTCATCAGCAATGAAAAGTACATTATACTTTGTACAGAGTTCGCGCACGCCGGTGAGGTATCCATCATGCGGCACTACTACACCTGCTTCACCCTGGATTGGTTCCACCATAAATGCTGCTACATCCGGATCCTGCAGGGCTGTTTCCAAAGCAGCCAGGTCATTATAAGGAATGATCTCAAAGCCCGGCATAAAGGGACCGAACTTGCTATAACTGCTTGGGTCAGTAGAAGAGGAGATCGCTGCCAGCGTTCTTCCCCAGAAATTATTCTCAGCAAACAGCACTTTGGCTTTGTTTTCGGCAACACCTTTTTTTACATAGGCCCATCTACGCGCAAGTTTAATAGCGGTTTCACCACCTTCCACACCAGTGTTCATTGGCAGTACCTTATCATAGCCAAAATATTCGGTGATATATTTTTCATATTCCCCGAGCAGGTTATTATGAAAAGCGCGGGAAGTAAGCGTCAGAACAGATGCCTGCTCAATGAGCGACTGCACAATTCTCGGATGGCAATGCCCCTGGTTAACAGCACTGTATCCACTAAGGAAATCGAAATATCTTTTTCCATCCACATCCCAGAGAAAAACACCCTCGCCGCGTTCAAGCACAACGGGCAATGGATGATAATTATGTGCGCCATGCTTTTCTTCTAATCCAAGAAAATAGGCTGTTTTTTCAGAAACTATAGTTGCGATTGTTGATGACATTTTGGAAGAAATTTTTTGAAGGCAATAGTCAATAGGCAATAGTCAATAGAGAGTAGATAAGAGAGAATAGAAAAACGCCTATAAAAAATCAGGAGAAGAAACCCACCACAAACCCCAAAAAAACGCAGTACATCTCCAACGTAAATCTTACCTCTTACCTCTTACTTCTTACTTTTCCTCCGTCAGTGATTAAGAAGATCAAGGTTAGCAGCCAGGAAGCTGAATATGGTGTTGTGTGAGTTAATAAGAATGCTTTGTACGAAAATAGGAATTTTCAGGCAGTGGGAAAAATCAGGCCATGGTTGTGGCCATGCAGCGATAATGGGTGGGGAAGTGTTTTTCCCATCCTGCCGGCACTTCGTTGAAGATGCCGAATACGGTAGAGCCTGTGCCGGTCATGGCGGCATAGAGCGCTCCCTGCTTATAAAGTTCTTCCCTGATCTGAGCTATCTCAGGAAATCTCGCGATTGCCCCCGCCTCAAAATCATTCTCCATCCCTCCATCCCTCCATCCCTCCATCTCTCCATCTCTCCATCCCTCCATCCCTCCATCTCTCCACCTCTCCACCGGCTCCTTCACCACCACCCTGAGATCGGAACTTCCTCCCTTCAACTCAAGTTGATCAAATGCTTCACGGGTGCTGATATGCAGGGCTGGATTTACCAGCAGTATTTTTTTGCCCTTCATCGAAGGGATCTCAACCGGCTCCATGATCTCACCCCTTCCGGTTGCAAATACAGGTTTGTTCTGAATGAAAAAAGGACAATCACTTCCTAACTGTAATGCATAGTTGATAAGCAGTTCTTCGGAAAGTTCCAGTTTGAATAATTTGTTTATCAGCAATAGTGTGAATGCGCCGTCGGAGCTTCCGCCCCCCAGTCCCGCACCCATAGGGATCTGTTTATGCAGGTGCATCTTTACCGGCGATAGCGAAAAATCTTTTGCCAGGATATTCCAGGCCTTTATACAAAGATTATGTTCGGAGGCTGCATCGATGGGGAGTCCGCTGGTGGTAAACGCAAATTCTTCTGCACGCACCGCTTCCAGCATATCGGTACAGTTAATAGGAAAAAAGACGGTTTCCAGGTCATGGAAACCGTCAGGCCTTTTGGCTTTAACCTGTAATCCCAGGTTAATCTTGGCATTTGGGAAAACGATCAAGGCCGTTAGTTTAGCGATATATTATTGTGACTTTCTGCTGTTGATCTCATCACGGATGGCGATGGCACGTAGGTAGTCTTCCTGCTCCAGCACTTCACTGAGCAGGGTGTTAAGTTCTTCGAGATTGAGTGCGCTGAGGTCTTCGCGGCCGGAGGGACTTTCTTTTGGCGCTCCTGCTTCCACCTGCTTTTTAGTCTTGCCAGAACTGTCTTCCATGAGTATGCCGGCACTGTCGAGGATGTTCTCGTAAGTATAGATAGGGCATCCGAAACGCACGGCAAGTGCGAGGGCATCAGAAGTACGGGAGTCGATCTCCACGGTATCATTTTCCCCTACACAAACCAGTTTACTATAGAAGATCCCTTCCTGCAGGTCGCTGATGATGATCTCCGTGAGGTCAACATTGAAGGCACTCATGAAGTTCTTCATCAGGTCGTGTGTCAGCGGGCGGCTGGGCTGCATTTTTTCTAGTGCAACAGCGATGGCCTGGGCTTCAAAACCGCCGATTACAATTGGTAATCTGCGCAGTCCATTCACCTCCCCAAGCACCACTGCGTATGAATGTGTTTGGGTAATACTGTGCGACAAGGCTACTATTTCCAGTTCTATCTTCCTCATAATGAAGGCACGAAACTAAGGCATTTTACTAAAAAAAACCGCTTACTTGCCTTTCAGCTTTTTCACCGCCTCAATGATCTTCGGCATCACTTCAAAAGCGTCACCCACAATACCATAATCAGCGGCTTTGAAGAATGGTGCCTCCGGATCTTTATTGATCACAACAATTGTCTTGCTGCGGTTTACCCCTGCAAGATGCTGGATAGCACCGGAGATGCCTACAGCAAAATATAGATTGGGGGCGATGGATCCACCGGTTTGCCCAACATGCTCATGGTGCGGACGCCAGTGTGCATCGGCAACGGCACGACTACAGGCTGTTGCCGCTCCCAGCAATTGTGCCAGCTCTTCAATCATACCCCAGTTCTCCGGACCCTTCAATCCACGTCCGCCGCTGATCACCAGTTCGGCTTCACTTAACGGAATCTGTCCCTTCACTTTATTGGTGGCGGTAACTTTAACCTTCGGCGCTTCGATGGTGGCAGTAAATGGAGCTACCTCTGCAACGCCTTCTCCCAGTACCGGCGTAAAAGCGTTGGGGGTGAGGGATATGATCTTAATAGGGGAGTTGATCCTGATATTGGCAAATGCCTTTCCACTGAAAACGCCTTTCTTCACTACGAATCCATTACTGGTGTCGGGCAGCGCAACAGCACCCGCTACCAGTCCGGATTTGAGGCGGGCGGAGAGTCCGGGTGCAATGGCCTTGCCATTCACATTTGCAGATAGAACGATGATATCTGCCTGGCTGGCCGCGGCTGCTTCTGCAATAACTTTTATAAACAACTGAGCATCGAGGTGATCGAGTTGCGCATCGGCAACATGATGCACTTTCTTGATGCCATATTTCCCAAGGGCAGAGAGGTCGTCACTAACATTTCCCAATACCAGGGCCTCTGCAGTGGTGCCGGTTTGCTCTGCCAGTTTCGCGCCATAGCTGGCTGCTTCGAAAGATGATTTTTTTATTTGGCCTTCAGCTTGATCTATATAAATAAGAACAGACATGCGTAGCAATTGAATGATGATGGAATAAGGTGATCAGAAAAGTTTAGCCTCTTCATGAAGCAGGCGAACCAGTTCTTCCGGATTGTCGGGCGATACCAGCTTAACACCCGCTTTTGCCGGGGGCAATTCAAAACGCTCAATACTGGTGAGGGCCTCCACTGCAGCGGGTTCCACCACTTTCAGTGGCTTGGTTCGTGCACCCATGATCCCTTTCATATTGGGGATGCGCTGCTCTGCCATTCCTTTCTGGCAACTAACCACCACAGGAATATTGACCTCGGCAACCTCTTCTCCGCCTTCTATTTCGCGGGTGATGGTAGCCATATTACCTGCCAGCTCAAATTTGGTGGCCAGCGATACAAATGGCATATCCAGTAACTCAGCAACCATGCCTCCAATTGAGGATCCGTTATAATCAATGGTTTCCTTGCCGGTGAATATCAACTCATAGCCACCCTCGCGGGCAACATTGGCGATCTGGCTGGCAATTGTGAAGGAATCGGTACTGTCTGTGTTAACCCGGATGGCTTCATCACCGCCAAGGGCAAGGGCCTTGCGGATAATGGGGTCAGCATCGGCGCCGCCAACATTGATAAGATGGATAATGGTGGAGGGGTCCTTTTCTTTCAGCTCGATGGCGCGAACCAAAGCATACCATTCGTCATAGGGATTGATGATCCACTGAACGCCGTCGGCAGCGAATTTCGTGTTGTTATCCGCGAAGGCTATTTTTGCCGTGGTATCCGGCGTTTTACTGATACAAACTAAAATTTTCATACAGCTGCAATTATGTAATGTTTGAAAGTTGTTTATGCAACTAATCGTTGTACAAATATAATAGGTTCAAAGATAGTTAGAGTTGCAGCTCAAATAAATTTTTCAAGAATTATGGACCGCATACAAAAACTTAAGGAATTCCTTGCCGCCTGTCCCGCTGATTCATTTCTCAAACATGCATTGGCGTTGGAATACATTAAAACGGGTGATGATGAGCAGGCCCGGCAACTATTTGAAGGCATCCTCTCTGCCAATCCTGATTATGTTGGCAGTTATTACCACCTGGCAAAATTGCTGGAGCGTACAGGCGACACCGAGGGTGCAGTGCATTGCTACCAGAAGGGAATGGAAGCGGCAGGGCGGGTGGGCGACCAGCATGCATTTGGTGAATTGCGTTCTGCGTTGGAAGAGCTTACTTTCTGATCAGCGCATTATTGGTTGCAGGGCAGCGGGCTTCCGGAACCAGAATATGACTCCGGCAAGCATTAGCAGGCGAAAGATAAAATAAGCCCAGTAGTTGATATTCCACGCATCGGTGATATCACTTATGCTGGTGAAGTATATATAAAATGTTTGGAGTACGAGGAAGATAAAATTATAGAACAGGAAGCCGGCGATCAGGAGGAAGCGACTCACATAAACGGTATTAACCGTCAGTGATGAATTCCTGTAGAGGAGGACCATTGCATAACCGGCAGCCAGCATATACCAGAAAGAGGGCAGCAGCTGGTTCCAGAAAGTATTGCGGTAGATGCCTTTAATAAAAAGGGTCAGCATCCAGGTGGCGATAACAGGAATGATGGTGATGAGCAGGAATTTCCGGTAACGGATATCATCCCACAGGAAATAAAAGAAAAGTAAGCCGGTTATTGTATCAATATGGATGGTTAGGTTGCTGATGGCCTGGAAAGTGGGGGAATCCATCGGGTATATATAAACGATCCCGAAAAGGAAGAGGTTATACAGTACATGGAGCAGGATAAACAACTGTAATTTCTGCTCCCATCCCTTTTTAATCAGTAAAATTGCAGCGGTGAGCAGCAACGCTAAGAGGGTGAGATTATCAATTACAGCTATAAGTGGACCTATTTCAGGCATTCAGGTACGGTTTAAGGTTATCGCTGAAGCGAATATGCCACACTAACGGGAGGAGGAAGCATATTATTATCGTAAAAATACCCGGATATATACGCAATCCAGATGAGCAAAAAAGACCTTGCAGTTGGCTTTAAGCAATTTATCGAAGAGCATTCGTTGTTTTCGAAGCATGATCGGCTGCTCGTGGGCGTTAGTGGTGGTATTGATTCTGTGGTACTCTGTCATCTCCTTCATGAGGGAAGATATAGCTTTGAAATGGCCCATGTAAATTTCCAGCTCCGGGGGCAGGAGAGTTTCAGGGATGAAGATTTCTGCAGGAAGCTGGCGGAGCAATTAGGTGTGCCCATTGCCGTGGCGCGTTATGATACCCGTGATTATGCGCAGGACAAAAAACTATCTATACAGGTAGCGGCAAGGGAACTTCGCTATGCATTTTTTAAACAGCTTATTAATGATCGTAAGGGTTCTGTTACTGAAATAAAATACCTGCTCACTGCCCACCATGCTGATGACAATGCCGAAACAGTGTTGATGAATTTATTCAGGGGCACGGGACTCGCGGGACTTCGCGGCATATTACCATTGCGGGAAGATATCCGTCGCCCACTTTTGTTTGCCAGTAGAAATGATATCACGGCGTATGCTGCTCAAAAGCAGTTGACATGGGTGGAGGACAGCAGCAATGCAGAATCAAAATATGCCCGCAATTTCCTTCGCAATAATATTATCCCTTCTTTACAAGAGCAGTACCCAACTGTTGTCGAAAATATAAATGATAGCGCGCGTCACCTGTATGATATAGAGAAGTTTTATATGGCCGCAATGAAAAGGCAGTTGGAGAAACTGGTATTAAGAAAAGAGACCGAACAACAGGTTCCTATCCTGAAGTGGAAACAGTTACCGGGGAAGGCGGCAATACTATATGAGTGGCTGCATCCCTTTGGATTTAGCAGCGGGCAGATGGCAGACCTCGAAACGTTGGCCGAGAGCCAGACAGGGCAATATATTGATTCACCTACCCACCGGCTTCTGCGCAACAGGAACTGGCTGGTGCTTACTCCCTTACCCACAGAGGCATCGGGAATTATTCTTTTGGAAGGGGAGGAAGGAAAGATTCAATTCCGCGAGGGAATTCTTCAGTGGAAAATTCAAGCCTATTCAGGTGAACCAATTTCAGAAAATAGCCAGGATGGCTGGATCGACGCTGCTGATATACGTTTCCCTATGCTTTTAAGGCCATGGAAGGCAGGTGACTATTTTTACCCCCTGGGTATGCGAAAAAAGAAAAAACTTGCACGCTTTTTCATTGATAATAAACTAAGTCGAAACCAGAAAGAAAAGACCTGGGTGATAGAATCTTCCGGTAGAATTATCTGGGTAATTGCACAAAGGATCGATGATCGTTTCCGCGTCAGTACATCAACAAGAAAAATCCTCCAATTTAAATTCGAACCGCTTACTAATACCTCGATTTGATGGTTTCAATGAAGTGACTCATCACATCATAATCGGCAAGTAGTTTGGCTGCTATAATGGTAAAGAGAACGCCAAAGATGGCGCCGCTGAAATGGGCGCGGTGACCGATATTATCTCCTCCTCTTTTTGCGAGGTAGGCCGAGATGCCCAGGAATATAAAACCAAAAATATAACCGGGGATATCAATAGGAATAAATAGCAACCTCAATGGCATACCAGGTTGCAGCATGATGGCTGAGAAGATCACCGCCGATACGGCACCGGAAGCGCCCAGGGCACGATAGGAAAAATTATTGCGGTGCTGGAAATAATCGGGCAGCACAGAGAAGATCAGTGCAAGAAAATAAAGCAGCAGGAACATCATTTTGCCATTGCTTCCAAAGAGGGTTGGATGGGAAAATAAACCCACTTCAAGGAACTCTCCGAAACTCCAGAAGGAGATCATGTTGAAGGCGAGGTGCATGAGATCGCCATGAACAAAACCGCAGGTGATGAAGCGGTAATATTGTTTTCGGCTATCGATCTCCGCTGGCCAGAAGAGCAGGTCTTCTTTCACCTTTTCATTGTTGAAAGCAATGAAGGAAATAACTACTGTGATAATTACAATGGATAGGGTAATGCTAAACATGGCGGCAAGATAATTAATCGTGGTGGTATTTTTCATTGCGCAGGATGGTGCATGCCCGGTATACCTGTTCGGCAAGAACCAATCGCACTACCTGGTGAGGAAATACCAGTTTGGAAAGGCTCCAGGTGAAATCGGCCCGCTCACGAACAACGGCATCCACACCATAAGCGCCCCCGATCAGGAAGATGACCTGTTTCCTGCTTTCGTTTGCGCGTTGCTGTAAGAGGGTTGCCAGCTCGGGAGAGCTGATATTTTTACCCCGCTCATCCAGCAGCACCAGGTAATCCTCTTTCTGTACCGACTGCATAACCGTTTGTGATTCAGCCTTCCTTATCAGTGAGGGATCAGTGGCCTTTGATGGCGGCAGCAGTTTCCATTCACAAGGGAAGTAGCGGTTGATGCGCTGCGTGAAATCATCTACTGCCGCCTTGGTGGAGGCATCCTGTTGTTTACCGATTGTCCAGAGCTGGATCTTCATGGGTGCAAGATAATCTCTTGCGACAAAAGTCACATACCGGCAGCAATTGAAGCGGGAGATTTGTAACATGGAGTCATATAACAAAGGCCACTGGGAAGCGGTATACCAAAATAACGAGCCTGGAAAAACCAGTTGGGCGCAGCCTATACCAAAACCCTCACTGGAATTCATACACTCTTTCAACCTGCCGAAAAATGCAAGGATAATAGATATAGGCGGCGGCGATAGTAAACTGGTTGATTATTTGCTGGAGGAAGGATTCCAGGATATAACAGTTTTGGATATCTCAGAAACAGCTATTGAACATGCAAAGAAAAGACTCGGGCATAAAGCAGGTGCCGTAACATGGATACTGTCTGATATCCTCGATTTTAATCCAGCCGGAAAATTTGATTGCTGGCACGACAGGGCCACCTTCCATTTCCTTACTACTGAGGCCCAAAGGCTTGCCTATACTGCTATTGCCCGATCGGCAGTTACAGGGTATCTCACCATAGGAACCTTTGCGGATAACGGTCCGGAGAAATGCAGCGGACTGGTGGTAAAACAATATTCTTCAGAAGCCCTTACAAGAGAATTTGAGTCGGGTTTTGAAAAGTTAAAATGCATACAGGATGATCATATAACCCCCGCCGGAGTGGTGCAACATTTTACTTTCTGCAGTTTTAAGAAGAAGAATAACTAAATTTTATGGTCTCCACACCATGTTGCCATCAGCTTTGCTTCCTGATAGCCAAACCCAAAAAACAGTCGACTGGATAAGGGACATCAATACTGCGATTTCCGGTTTAAAAAGGATGCGCCTCCTGTGGAAATAGGTTAAATTTGTATCTACAATAAGGAAAACAATAATTCCTTAAAATTTAAAACGATTCAATTATGCGAACCATAAAAATGCTGTTGATGGCAGCTTTCACCATCCTGTCTGTTTCTTTATTTGCCCAGGACCCCACGCCGAAACCTGAAAAGATGGAGAAGGAAAAAAAGGAGAAGGCAAGTTATAGTTGTCCCATGCATGCCGATGAGGTTAGCGATAAACCCGGCAAATGCTCCAAATGCAATATGGACCTGGTAAAGGCAAAGAAGGAGAAGAAGCATTATAGCTGTCCCATGCACCCCGAAGAAGTAAGTGCTAAACCCGGCAAATGCTCCAAATGCAATATGGACCTGGTAAAGATGAAGAAAGATAAGAAAGAATATAGCTGTCCAATGCATCCTGATGAGGCCAGTGATAAGCCAGGTAAATGTGCAAAGTGTGGCATGGATATGAAAAAGAAAGACGATCATTCAGGGCATAATCATTAATTACCGAAAGGGAGGGATGACAAGGAGTACCAGTTTAGCAAACAGGCTTAGGGAAGTATTGCTCAATGGGCATTGGATTGCCAACACCAATTTCAAAGAGCAATTAGAGAAAATAAGCTGGGAACAGGCAATACAAAATGTTGATAACCTAAATACAATTGCAGCGATCACCTTTCATGTTAACTACTATATAGGCGGACTCATAAAAGTGTTCAACGGTGGAAAACTAGAGATCAGTGATAAGTACAGTTATGATTTTCCACCCATACAGTCATCAGAAGATTGGCAGAAATTAATGAATGATTTTTTGTTCAATGCAGAGGTGTTCTGTAGCCAGGTTGAAGGGATGGAAAATGCACAATTAGACCAGCCCTTTGTAGATGAAAAATATGGGAGCTACCACCGAAATATTGAAGCCGTAATTGAGCATAGCTATTATCATTTAGGACAAATTTCCCTGCTCAGGAAAATGATTGCTGAAAGATCTGTACCCCCACTAGATTTGGAAACCAGTAAGATCATCTGAACGGCATTGATTACCTGCTTTCCATAAACCCTGCAGTTAAGATCTATTTTCCTTTAGCGTTAATATATTTTTCCGGGTTTACAAATAGAAAGTAGCCGGAAAGGGGTGATGAATGCTCAGATGCTGAGATATTTTACAAATAGAAAGTAGCCGGAAAGGGGTGATGAATTCTAAGATGCTGAGATATTTTACAAATAGAAAGTGGGGCGAAGGGATTGTTGAGAAAATATATTGTTTTGTAGGGGAGGGGTTTTACAAATCGAAAGTATAATACATAAGCAAATGTTAGTTTCGATTTGTAAGAAATCAATGCACAGCCATTTTGGGACTAGCATTCCATGTACTTGCGATTTGTAAAAAAATCATTACAATTATTATTAGCGATTAATTTTCTTAGTACTTACGATTTGTACTTGTCCAGCGTTCAACAAAGCAAATCAGGACCTTTCAACAAACTGATCCATTTCATTTCATTCTAGTTTTGTTTCATCAAAAAAAAATAATAACCATGAACAAAACAATGATGGAGGCAGGTTACAACAGCCTGTGGGATCAGAATTCAATGAGCATTCAACGGCCAGCGAGGTAATCGAAGGGATCGACCTAAGTGGAAAGATTACTATGTAACAGGCGGCAATGCAGGAATAGACCTGGTGGAAAAGCGGGCCTTAATTAATCAATAAGCTTTTGTAAATTTAATAGTAGACTCTGTGTAACAGTCCTGTGCGTTTTCAGATTAGGAATCACATTTTTAAACCTTATTCTAATTCTGTATGAACCGTAACACATTCCTGAATGCATGCCTGAGCGCCGGCGCATTCCTGGCTGCTCCGTTCACCTTGTTGGCAGAAATAAAGAAAAAAAGAGTGGATAAAGGGATAAGGGTTTTGGCTGGTAAAGACCGGTTTGATAAACCCCAGTCCCTTATGGAGGGAGATGTATTTTATACCAAGGTTTCCTCAAAAGATACGAATGGCGATATATACATATTTGAATCAACCAGGGATAGGATGGGAGGGCCGCCACTTCATTACCATTACGAACAGGATGAGTGGTGGTACATCCTGGAGGGAGAATTTCTATTTAAGGTGGGAGAGGAAACATTTACCGCAAAAGCTGGTGATAGCATTTTTGGTCCGCGTATGGTGCCACATGCATTTGCCAAAACCAATGAAGGGATAGGCCGCCTGTTAATGGCTTTTCAGCCTGCAGGTAAAATGGAAGAGCATTTTAAAGCGCTGAGTGAAGGAATTTATTCAAAATTATCAGCTGAAGAAAAACACAAATTCAGGCAGAATAACGGATTTGAAGTTGTTGGACCAGCACTTACGATTGATAAATCCTTACCGCAGAAATAGATTAGTGTACAATATGAAGCATAGTATTTTAATAATCCTGTTTTTCATTCCAATGCTGCTTATGGCCCAGTCAGATAAAAGAGTTGACGAAAAATTTCTGCAATCTTTTGCCGATGCATTTAATACACATGACCTGAATGCAGTGATGGCGCACATGACAGATGATTGTGTGTTTGAAGCATCCGCAGGTCCTGATGCAAACGGTGAGAAGTTCTCGGGTCAGGAGCAGGTCAGAAAAGCTTTTGAAATAGTCTTTAAAACCTACCCCGATGCTCACTGGGGAAAATCAAAACATTTCATATCCGGAAACAGGGGTTTCTCTGAATGGGTATTTACAGGAACCCGGGGCGATGGTACTAAAGTGGAAGTTACCGGGTGCGACTTATTTACATTCCGGGATGGAAAAATTGCCATTAAGAATTCCTATCGAAAGAACCGCCAGGTATTAAAATAACCCCCCTGATGATTCTCCATCGATGCCGGCATATGATGATCCTGCAATGGATAGTTATAACATGCAGAGCGATGCTATAAAGAAAATGAAAGATACACTAGGTATTAAAATGTATTCGATTCGCAGGAAGCATTGTAAACCGCCAAGTCATCTGCCGGAATGCAGGAAGTAGCAGCAGATGCAAATAGAATTTAAACTGGTGGCGCTCCCACCATCTTAATTGGAACAGAGTAAACGGAAAAAAGGATAATGACACAGAAAATATATCAGGTAGATGCCTTCGCAGAGAAGGTGTTTACCGGAAACCCTGCAGCCGTTTGTCCCCTTGATCAATGGATGAGTGATGATCTCCTTCAAAAAATCGCGATGGAAAACAACCTGGCTGAGACTGCCTATTATGTGAGAGATGGAGATCAGTACCAGATCCGCTGGTTCACGCCAACGGTAGAGGTTGATCTCTGCGGCCACGCAACCTTAGCATCGGCTTATGTTTTATTCAACCACGAAAACTTTACCGGGAATACCATTCGGTTTTATTCGCATAGGAGTGGTGAACTGACAGTAACCAGGAATGGAGACCTGTTGACCCTGAACTTTCCTACCGATAAATTAGAAGCAGTAGAACTAACTGCAGAGTTAGCTGAATGCTTTAATACAGAGCCAGCTTTAGCCTTTAAAGGCAAGACAGACTATATGCTTGTTTTTGAGCGTGAGGATGAAATAAAGAATCTAATTCCGCACCTTGACAAGATCTCCAAACTCCCGGCCCGTGGCGTAATTGTTACCGCAAAAGGAGAGGAGGTTGATTTTGTATCCCGGTTCTTTGGACCACAGTCTGGCATAGACGAAGATCCGGTAACCGGCTCAGCGCATACTACATTGGTACCTTACTGGGCTGGGCAACTTGGCAGGCAGGACTTATCCGCGATCCAGTTATCTGCACGAAAAGGCTATCTGCATTGCAAGTACCTAAATAATAGGGTTGAAATAAGCGGCAAGGGAAAATTGTTTTTGAAAGGTGAGATCTATATAGACTAGCCCGGTAATGAAAGGTATGATACACATCTCAGAAGATGAGCTATACAAGTTCGTTAGCAAAGCCATTGTCAAAACTTTCAGGTGACAGGAAATTATTAGTCGACCTGACGCAACACCATGGGGTAGATGTATTGGCCGCAGCACCCGGTCTGGTAGAAAGCGGATCACAGGTGGTCATTCCCATTTTAAAAGCATGAGGGCGAAGCACAACTATATTGCAAGGGAGTTTGACGAAATTGCTGGTGTATGCGTTAAGAACGCTTCCAAGCTAAGGAAAAGTAAAAATTATGGAAAAGGTTATGGCCGGTATGACCCAACATCAGCGATAATTCACCAAAAGTAGATTCCCTGAAAATTTCGTAAATTATAACCTCTAATACGCACCTCTGATCACTGGAGGATCCCGAAAAGCCTTAAGAGTAGGGATTAAATTCAGAAACCAAATATAATGATCACTGCACTTATTCAACATGAAGTCAGCGACTTCGGGGAATGGAAGAAGATTTTTGATGCAGATCAGCCAAAAGTACAGGAAGCGGGAGCCAGGCTGCTGGGCATCTACACATCAGCTAAGAATCCTAATGATGTTACTATTATGTTTGAAGCTCCCAATATTGAACTTTATGATGAGTTGATGAGTGATCCGGAAAGGCAGGAAGCGATCAGGAGGGCAGGGGTTATAGGTGAACCCCGTGTGACCCTGCTTAACAAAGTTTGATAGCAGGAATTGATGGCATCAAACCTTTTTACTATGAAAAAGAACTTTGTTTTATTAACCAACTGCAATATTGGCAAAGCGGGCTTGGTTAAGAAATTCCGGAAGCATTTAGAAAAGTAGTGGGAATAAAGGGGAAATTTGAAGAGCAGGGTAATCTCACCGACAACGAGACCCATAAATGCCTGAACAGTTTTACAAATGCTTTTATTGACCTTGTACAAAACCATTAACACCAACCTATGAAAAAACTCATCTCTATTATTATACTCACCTACATTACCCTATTATCTTTTGGACAATCGAAGAAGCCTAGTGAAACGGGTAATTCCAAACCCTTTGTACTTGGATCAATTGAAGAAATATACTCGAACAGGTTGTCACAAAAAAGAATATTGAATATATACCTGCCGGAAGGTTACAACTCATCTGATACAATACACTATCCGGTCATTTATTTGCTGGATGGTTCTGCCGATGAGGATTTTATCCATATTGTGGGACTTGTACAATACAATTCATTTGAGTGGATCAATCGGGTGCCCAAATCAATTGTAGTAGGCATTGCAACGGTGGACAGGAGGAGAGACTATACATTTCCATCCAACATTGCGGACGATAAAAAGAAGAATCCGACATCCGGGCATTCCGAATCATTCATTGATTTTATAGAAACGGAACTACAACCATTTATTGAGAAGAAATACAAAACCAATAGCTCCAGGACAATTATCGGCCAATCACTGGGCGGACTGCTGGCAACAGAGATCCTGTTTAAGAAGCCAACCCTATTTAATAAGTACATTATTATCAGTCCGAGTTTATGGTGGGATAATGGCTCTTTGTTAAGCAATGATCTGGAAAAATTAAAGGAAAGCTCCAATAAGGTTAGCGCTGTTTATATTGGGGTGGGAAAAGAGGGACTTACCCCAACCGTTATACCAAGGGTTATGGAAGTGGATGCCAATTTATTAGCCGAGAAGATACAATCAATTAAAGTAAAGAATATTAAACTGGCATTTGATTACCTGCCAGAGGAGAACCACGCTACCATAATGCACCAGGCGGTTTTAAATGCATTTCGGGTAATGTTTGCAGAATGAAAGAATGATAATTAATAAATTCGCTCAATCAACCAGGCTATGATATATCAATACATAGCACCCAGTCCATTCTTACAGGAATTCGTCAGGGATTACCTGATTGCTCATTTCAGATTTGAGAAAGGGCAGGCCATACCATTCAAACCTTATTCTCCCAAGCCTGAGCAAACCATCACTTTTTTGCCAAAAGGTAACTTAACCATTAATGATCCCCTAAAGGGGATAACCGAGGTTGCGCCTTCAGTTTCCATATGCGGGCAGCAGGTGTCGAGATATAATTTTTACCTGAGCCAGGAGTACCTGATGCTGAGAGTGCACTTTCAACCTGGGGCACTCTATCGCCTGTTACAAATTCCACTGATTGAATTTAGTGATTGCTGGTTCGATGCAAGATCTGTATTTAACAGTGAAATAGTAGCGGTGAATGATCGACTTGCCCATTGCCTCAACTATGCTGAAATGATTGCTGTGGTGGAAGATTACCTGAAAAATAAGTTGAGAAAAGTAAAAGCAGATTTGCATCCTCTTGATAAGATAGCAACCTGCCTCTATACAAACCCGTCCCGGTTTTCTTTGGACTGGCTCGCCAGTCAGGCATGTTTATGTCCAAGGCAATTTAACCGAAAGTTTACTGAAAGAATGGGCGTTGGTCCCAAACTATACAGCCGGTTGGTTCGCTTTTATAAAAGTTATCAATATAAAGAAGCCCATCCTGATGACGATTGGCTAAGCATTGCACTGTTATTCAATTACACGGATTATCAGCACATGGTGAAAGACTTCAAGGAATTTGCCGGTGTTAACCCCAATTTATGGATCAACCAGGATAATAAATCCCCGGAGAGAATCCTGAACCTTGAATGATTTTGGTGAAGCCCTGTCAGTTTAGCTCACTGAAAGCGGCGGACCAACTACCTTCATCCCATGAGCAGCAAAAAGTGATTCTGCTTCCTGTGGGGATGGCGGGGATGTCATCTTACAGCTTTTCATGAAAAACTCTTCCAGTGATCCGGCTGGCTGAACAGCCAATAATAAGGTGCCGGGATTTTCGCCAATATAAGCCCATACATGTGGGATCATGCGGGGTGCAAAGAGTGAATCACCAGGTTTGAGGATAAATTTTTCGTTTCCAACTTCAAAGGCAAATTCACCCTCCAAAGCATAAAACCATTCATCCTGTTGGTAATGGAAATGTTTAGCCGGCCCGCCTTTGCTCATCCCGACATGTTCAAATACAAAAAGAGAACCATCCGTATCCT
This sequence comes from Flavihumibacter sp. ZG627, assembly GCF_000814325.1. GTDB lineage: Bacteria > Bacteroidota > Bacteroidia > Chitinophagales > Chitinophagaceae > Flavihumibacter. Next base: position 376,916 of record NZ_JPHF01000002.1, read on the forward strand.
TACCCGAAATTTTGATTTGCAGGGGGATAACACCCCAGATCATAAGTTGCTCCCCGAAGCGATTTTTACCGCTGGGAACAAACACCGCCTTATCAGATCTGACTGCTGTTCCTGTAGCGGATGCTTTATTGGCAATTGTTCTATTGGCGCAACCTGTAATTCCACTGGCCCCGGCTGCCGCTGTACCGAGGCAGGCAAGTTTTACAAACTGTTTTCTGTTCATGGCGTTCAAATTTTATTAGGTAATTGCCGGCAACAGTTATCAAAACAAACCTACTTCTTAATCTGAAAGGGTTGGTGGTATAAAAAAGACATTTTGAATAAACAATGTATCTTCCACTGGCAGTTTTACTAACGGTGCGGAGAAAGTATGCACGGGCTGGTTTATTTGTCAGATCGAAAACTCACTGACTGATGAAATAAACAGGAATATGGCAATGTCCGAAGCAGCAAAAACTCTTTTCTCCAACGGTTCATTTCCAGATCAAAGGATCCAGGGTAATCCTGTTTCAGCAGAAAAGGTAAAACAGCCCAATAGTATAGAGGAACTGAGAACAGGCATGGAGAAATTAAAGCACGCCGCAAATGCGATCTGGATAAGAATGCAGAGCACCCAACATTTCGGAAAATCCGAACATCCGGGACTCGGTTTTTTTAATTGTTATGAATGGTTGGAATATTCCGAAATGCATATGAGGCACCATTTGAAACAGAAGCGGAGGATTGAGTCTTTTATATTTAAGTTAATAAATCATACCTTTAGTCAGTTAAAAAAGGATTAATTAATACTGGGTAAAAATGTGAAAAGTATCTTTCCCATGTATAAGAAATTCACACAGATCTTATTAATAAGTGTCTTCTTATTTACAACTAATGGAAGAGCACAGGAGGCAGTATCATCCAATGGGAAATTCGCCACCATTGATGGTTTGAAAGTTTATTACGAGGAATCGGGGAAGGGGGTGCCCGTGATATTATTGCACCATTTCTTTTCTACTGCTTCACTGTGGAAAAAATACCTTCCTGAATTATCTCAAAAATACAGAGTCATTGCTGTTGATCTCCCGGGGCATGGCCGTTCTGGTTATATGGATACCACCAGTTACTATCTGCATAAAACAGCCACGAAATATATTATCGGACTGATCGAGTATTTGAAATTAGATTCTGTCTATTTAATGGGAGCAAGTTCAGGTGGATCTATATCATTACAACTTGCTATTCTCAAACCCGAGTTGGTTAAACGACTGATTGTGCTTGGAGGGCATATTTATTATCCAAAGGAACAAAGAGTAATAGTGGCCAATTGGAGAAAGACTCCTGATTCAGCATCACTTGCTCGGCATGGGAAAGAAAAAGCTGAGTTACTCCAAAAACAATTTCTTTATTTCAGTCAATTATATGGTGATCCAAGCTATACCCCAGATATGTTATCAACCATTCGAGCGAAAACCTTAATTATACATGGTGATAATGATAAACTTGCCCCAATATCCAATGCATGGGGGATGTTTGAGAATATCCCAGGCGCATTTTTATGGATCGTTCCAAATGGTGGACACTTTCCTTTTCCCCCTTATATTGACAAGGATAATGAAAAAGACTTTATTAAAAGAACGATGGAGTTCTTTAATGGAGACTGGGATAAACAGTGAACCTACAGCCTAATAGAATATATTTTCAATTTTTGAGTATTATATCCCTTGTAACTTATTTGATCCAACTGCGTCTAATCTCAAAAAAAGTACATGAGAAAATTAAACCTGCTCTTAATCCTATTTTTTTTAAACTCTTCAAAGGAGGCATTAGCACAACAATCAAATAAGGAAAAGGAAGTTTTACTCATAGGAACATTTCATTTCAATAATCCAGGTGCGGATATAGCCCAAACGGATAAGTTTGATGTTCTGACTGAGAAAACTCAAAAGGAATTAGACATTATCGCTCAAAGAATTAAAGCATTCGCACCCGATAAAATATTTGTGGAATGGGATTATAATGACTCCAACGCGTTGGATAGTTTATATGCATTATATCTCGAGAACAAATACTTCGACTATGTAGAAAACAAATACCCTAAGAAGACCTTTTATAAGGAAAATGAAATTTTTCAATTAGCATTCAGGGCAGCGAAATTGAGTGGTAATAAAAAAGTGTATGCGATAGATACGCACACTGAATTTCCTTTTGACAGTTTGCTGATTTCAATGGACAGGGCAGAACAGACTGAACTAAGGGACAATATTTTTAAGCGCATAAAGGAATTTGAAGATACAGACAATGAAAATAAAAGAAAATATTCTTTGACACAGTTGTTGTTGGAATATAATAAACAGGCAAATAGAAATTATGACCTCGGATCGTATATAACAATGTTTAACGCTGCTGGCATGGCAAACGATTTTACCGGTGCTGGTTTAGTAGCAAATTGGTACAAACGTAACCTGTTAATGTATTCATTTGTCCAGAAGCTCACAGAGAGGAATGATGATAAAATTGTCATCCTGCTTGGAGCCGGTCATGCAGCTTTATTCAAGCATTTTATCGACCTCGACGAAAATTTCAAAGTTGTGGAGTTAAGTGATATTCTAAACAAAAAATAATCTATCAATACCTACACATATTTACAGAAACCTCGAATTGCCAGTTCTTCAGTATACTTTGTAATTGACTTTACTCACAGGGTTAGCGTGGTATGAATCCGGGTATCGCCCACCAGGCATCTTTCCACGATCTGGATAAACTGATCGATCAGATTGGCTGCCGTTGCTGATCCATGCGTTTCCGTCAGCGCGGTATATCCAGATAAGGCGGCCATCACGATGGCAATATTCTTTTCCATCAAGGTTTCACTGCTTCTCATATCCTTTTGTTTAGAATACAAAGCTAGTGTGCATTGAAGCGCCTGGAAGGACAGGGGGGTGTCAGAAATTGACATAGGTTTGGCAGAGGTGGTCGAAACATAATCGAAACATAAGCCCAAACTCAATACCAGCATAAATTAGAGAGGAATTAAGCTGGAATTTTGAAATGGCAAGGATAAGGTCATAATAATAGGAGTTGACCATTTTTAATGGAGAATGATATTAATTAAAGTACACGAATAATTATGAATAAAGTATCTCTTTGAGTATATTCAGATATACAACAGTTGGGCGAAATCTTAAATATGCTGTTATGATTTACAAGTGTTGCAGTCCAAGTGCCCATCTTCAGGGGTATATCAAAGATTATTTGCTCATTCATTTTGACCTTAACAGCAATGAAACAACTCCAATTAAACCTTATCCAGCCTGTCCAAAGCAGGGAATAATATTTTACGTAAAAGGTGTTGTTGTAGCCAGCAATCCGATAACAGGGATATCTGAACAAAGAGCGAAAACAGTATTTTTCGGACTGCCCATCAGCCGGCAGAACCTGCATCTTCCGAAAGACTATCTCGCTATCAGCGTTCGCTTCCAGCCTGGTGCGTTGTTTAAATTTCTTACAATACCCATGAGTGATTTTTTGCAAAAGAATGAAGATGCAGAATTGGTTTTTGGTGGGGAAATAAGGCAGCTCAATGACCGGTTGGCAAATACTTCTTCGTTCCAGGAAATGTTGCTGCTGATTGAAGACTTTTTATGGAAGAAAATTCGGCAGTTGAAAGTGACTATACACCCAATTGATAAAATAGGTCAGATGCTTTGGGAGAATCCGCAGGCTTTCGTGTTGGATAAAATTGCAAAAGAAGCCTGCCTGAGTGTAAGTCAATTGGAGCGGCGCTTTTTACAACAAATTGGTGTATCTCCAAAGTTTTATGCCCGAATTTGCAGGTTTTATAAAGCCTACCACCAAAAACAGCGTGACCCAACTTTATCGTGGCTGGATGTGGCTTGGGAAAATGGCTACAATGATTACCAACATATGGTAAAGGACTTCAAATCCTTTTCTAACTGCAAACCAAATGAATTGATTCAGGAAAATGCAGCTGCTCCTGAACAGTTTTTATTACTAAATCCAGAATATAAATACGATTGAAAGTTGCGGATTATTTACCACCTGCGTTTCATAGATTGTTGTGAGCTTTATGGAAGGATTACTTTTTAAAACTTCAACTTCTCAAAATATGAAACGAGGAGCTTTTATCAAAACAAGTTTAATGACCCTGTCTATGTTTAGTCTCAATAAATCAGCAACCTTTGCTTCGGAAAGGCCTAAGACAGGTATCAAAGTAGCGGACGGGGACAACCGGCTTCATGAAACTGTAAAGCTGGATGGTGTCGTCTCTATTGACTTTAAAGTATTGTCCAAAGACACAGAAGGTGACCTTGTTGTTATGACCTCTTCCAATAACCCAAAGTCAACCGGACCTCCGTTACACATCCATCCTGATTTTGATGAAATGTTTTACGTGACGAAGGGGGAAGTGAAATTCAAAGTTGGCGACGAAATTTTTTTGTTGAAAGTGGGTGATAGCATGTTCATTCCCCGCAATGTACCGCATTGTTTTACAATTATTAGCGAAACACCAGCAAGCTTTCTCATCATTGCCCAGCCGGCAGCTAAGCTGGAGGATTTCTTTAGGGCGTATGCTAAGGTGGAACAGATGACACCCGAAATTGCAGGTCGGTTGATGATAGAACACAACATGAAAATTGTTGGCCCTCCGCTAACTAAAGACTGAAAGACTATCGCCCATGATAACATTGTCAAAATGCCGGTTAATAAACAATCAGTTGGCATTTTTTTTCAGTATGGCCGACAAATTACCCGCTCTATGCATAACAGGCGGTAACTATCAGTGCTGCAGTTTTAAAAAACTGTTCAAATAGAATTTTCCAAGGGGCAGTTCCCTGACTCCAACATCTACAGTATCATGTGTAAAGGAATTTATTTTTTTCAGGGATACAATATATGATCGGTGAATACGAATGAATTCATTATCAGACAGCATCGCTTCAAATGAAGAAAGTGTTTGCCGGGTGATGATCGTATTTGTTTGTGTTATCACTTTAAGGTAATCCCTGGCACTTTCGATATAGATGATATCATCGAACATTACTTTTATCATTTTTCGCTCAACTTTCATATAAATAAATCCCGAATTGCTCTTTTTCTCTGGCGGCAAAACCACAGGAATATTATTTGCTAATTCTTCATTTTTTTGCGAGAATGCTTTGCTTACTGCCCGTAAAAAACGATCGAAGCGAATGGGCTTTAATAAATAATCCACCACATTCAATTCAAACCCCTCCAGTGCATATTCTTTATAGGCTGTGGTGAAAATCACTTTGGGAATATTGCGCAATGATTTTACAAAGTCGGTGCCGGTAAGATGTGGCATTAGTATGTCGAGGAAAATAAGGTCCACTTTTTCATTGTGTAGAAACATCATAGCATCAATTGCGTTACCACATTCTCCTGCAAGATGCAGCACCGGCACTTTTTCAATGTAGAGACGGATGACATCTCTTGCCAGTGGCTCATCATCCACAATAAGGCATTGAATAGTTGATTTATTTAAGTTATGCATAAGAAAGATGTGTTTCTGAGTTCGAATTGGCTGACATGGATGTGTCAGTTGTCAGTTCCATTTTTAAATTAACAATAAATACTTCCTGGTCATCATTGATCTGCAACGCATACTTACCCGGGTATTGCAACTCCAATCTCTTCTTTACATTGCCAATGCCGGTGCCGGGACGTTGCTGCGAAGCAAGATGTTCAGAAGTCTTTCCATTGATGAGTTTCATGTGTAACGCCTTGCCGTTGATCTCTATTTTTAAATTTATCCAGGGTGCATTTAAGAATTTGCTTGCGCCGTGCTTGAAACAATTTTCAATAAAGGGTAATAACATAAGCGGTGCTATTTGCAAATGCCCTGAATTAGGCGGTATAGACAAATGAAGATCGAGCTTGTTACCATACCTGATTTTTTCAAGATTTATATAATCCTGTATCATCACCAGCTCTTTTTGCAAAGGAACAAGTGCTTTACTTCCTTCCGTTAAAATATATCGCAACATATCTGAAAGCTCCATGATCATTTTGGAACCTTTGGGCGATTCTGTTTGTGTTTGCGAATAAATATTGTTGAGTGTATTAAATAAAAAATGCGGGTGTACCTGCGCAGTTAATAATTGCAATTGAGATTCAGCATTTTCTTTTTGCAATTGGATATTCTTTTGCTCTTTCAGATACCATTGTTTGATGTATCTAAACCCGGCAACAAAAGACGTAGTGGCAACGCCTCCGAGAAATATAGTAAGCAAACCCATAAACTGCTGCACTTTTGCCGGCCTTCTGACTTCGGGTAAATACTTTTTAGGTACAATATCTTCTAATACAGCCGGAAAAATATTCTTCTGTACCCACGTATACAAATAATAATATGCAAACCAACACAATACCAACCAAAAAGTAGCTTTGAATAATTTCTTTTGCTTTGTGTAGATGGGCAGGATGAAATGCAAACTGACATAACAAATGGGAATCAGGCACACAAAAATTAAAAAACCTTCAGTAGATGTGTAAGTAATATTATTGAAATGTGAATCTTTCGGGCCGAGAAACGGGGAAGCTATGTGAGAGCTGATAAAATACACGCCCCACAGTATCCAGAACAGTATATGTCTGCGAATCCGGTCGCTTTTATTATCAGAAAACAAAAACTGTTGAATAAACATATTCAATTATTTTAAAAAAACCAGGACTGCTTCAGCTGTAATCAACATGTATTAGTGGTGTCATTGTTTCAGAATTTGGGCTTACAAACTTTATTTCTTCTGTAAGTTCAAGACGAAGGTTTACCACATATACTTCAGTTTCATCGCTGATCTGCAAATCATGTTTACCGGGATACAAAAGTTTCAATCTTTGTTGTACGTTGTTAATGCCTGTGCCGGACCTATCTTGCGAATTTGGTTGATTGGATTCTTTTCCATTCATTAGTTTCATGGTAAGATGCCGGCCAGAGATCTCAATTTTCAGATTGATCCATGGCGAATGAAGGAACCTGCTTGCGCCATGTTTAAAACAATTTTCTATAAAAGGTAATAACAAGAGCGGTGCTATATACAAGTGGTTGGCATCAGTTGGTATAGATAAATGAAGATCAAGCTTATTACCATACCTGATTTTCTCCAGATTGATATAGTCTTGTATCATATCCAATTCTTTATTCAATGGCACCAATGCCTTTCCACCTTCTGCTAAAATGTACCTAAGCATATCCGAAAGCTCCATGATCATTTTAGAACCTTTTGGTGAGTCGGTTTGCGTTTGCGAATAAATATTGTTGAGTGTATTGAATAAAAAATGGGGATGTACCTGCGCGGTCAGTAGTTTTAATTGCGACTCTGCATTTTCTTTTTGCAATTCCATACTACGTTGCTCTTTCATATACCATTGTTTAACATATCGAAGCATAAATAAAAACCCTGCCCCGAAAAGCACACCTTTGGTAACTGAGAATACACTAATAATCCAGCTTGTTTGGGGTGGCGCAACTACATACCTGTAAAGTTTTTCTGGCAATATCCAACCAGATATTGCAGGTAACATGTTAACTGACAATTGGACATTGATGAATGCGCATACAACCCAAATAACAATTAGTGATAACACAACTGGCAATAAATGCCTTTTTTTGAAATACCATGGCACAATAAGGTACAGAATAGAATAGGCTGAAAAAGCCTGGGGAATCTGCATGACAAAGCTGCGTATAAAAGTTGCGGGCAGGTTACTGATATAAGAAGAGGATGGTTTAAGTGTTGGATTAGCGGCCTGTAAAAGGGCAAAATATACCGCCAGGATAATCCAAAACAAGAGGTGACGCTTAATACGATCGCTTCTTTTTTCGGAAAATATAAAGTTTTGGTTGAGCATCTTAAAGTCGTACACTTAAAACTACCCTTTATATCCAGGAAAAGATAATAAATGTGATACGCTGGATATTGATAACGACAAGATGATTTTATCTGCGACATAATTTTAATGATTATCATCTAAGCAAAAGCTCCATAGGTTATTATATCTATTTTCTGCTCTAAACTCATTTTGTCTATTCTTATTTACTGTATGTCAGTTAAGAACCCTGATGGGTCGCAATTGCAAAAATGTTCCTTAAGCGGTATTTAGTTTTATGTAGTAATCATTAAGATTCTTTAACCATAAAACTATTTATTATGAAGACGGCAAAAATTCCGTTGCTGACTGCAATGCTACTTTCCATCATTGCGCTTTCCAATTATTCATGTAAGAAAGATGTTTCAGGCATCACTGAATCATCAAACGACCGGAGTACTTCTATCTCATCACACACACCCGATGATCCCGGTTTTGCAGAGAATGACATGGTGATGTACTGGAACGAAAAAGCTGCCAAGGTACTTAACCCTGGTTTTTCGCAGCCGGCACGCACCCGTGTTTTTGCAAGGATACAGGTGGCAGTGCATGATGCGTTGAACAATATTAAACCTAAATATGAGCGTTATGCACTTCATGAAAGAGAACAGCATGCCAATCCCGATGCAGCTGTGGCAAGTGCTGCATATTGGATCTTGAAGCGGACTATACTTGTAGGAAATCCTCCTCTTGATCAATGGTACAGTGAAAGCCTGGCAACTATTCCTGATGGAGAAAGTAAAGAATCAGGTATAGCATTAGGTAAACGATCTGCAGATGCTATAATTGCTAATCGCTCGAATGATGGGTTTGCTCAACTTATTATCAATTCTGTTAATCCTCCGAATGGTATTTATCCCGGTGAATACAGATCAACTCTTACAGCAGTGAATTGGGAGCCTACTCAAACATTGGTTGCTTTTAGAATTGTGCCTAATTGGGGCACTGTAATTAAGCCGTGGGTTTTGGAAAGTAATCAGCAATTCAGACCGGCTGGACCATATGCAGTTAATTCAAATGAATATGCAGCTGATTTTAATGAAGTGAAAGCTAAGGGTGCCAGGGTGGAAAGTACACGTACGCCAGCGGAAGAAAAGATCGGACAATTCTGGAGCGAAAACAGGCCTACCTATCTCTGGAATATTTTTGCAAGAAAAGCAATTGAAAATAAAAAGCTCGATGCCTGGAAAACAGCAAGGCTTTTTGCACTCATTCATGTATCTATGGCTGAAAGCATCACTTCTCAACTCAATGCCGGTTATCATTATTATTCATGGAGACCTGAAACGGCAATACGGTTTGCTGCAACTGATGGTAATGATAACACAGCCGGGGATATTGGATGGTTACCTTTTCTTTCTGAAACACCGCTTTTTGTTACGCCCCCATTCCCGGGTCATCCAAACGCATATGCAGCCAACGGGGCTACAGCAGCCGAGATTTTAAGATTATTCTTTGGCTCCGACGAAACTTCAATTGACATCACTACTACAACAACAAATCCAGCTGTAGCGGTACCCAAACCTTCGTTTCATTTCACCAGTTTTTCACAAGCGGCAAGGGATAATTCACTCAGCATGATCTATAACGGGTGGGATTTTAGAAAATCAGTAATGGATGGTGAAGAGATGGGAAGACAGATTGCAAACTATGTGTTTACACATGCCTTCAGAGAAGAGTAAGCGGGTCATTTATGTGTTGGAGACCTATTCATTTGATAGACTGAACCAGGTAAGAGAAAAATCTGAAGTGTGGGTTGATGATTACAATAACAATCGACCACACGATTCGCTGAATGAGTTAGCACCCATGGTATACCGGAAAAAAACAAACCGTTTACAGGCCTGCTTGGAGCGAAAGCATAGCCGTAGCGGAAAGCAGGCCTGTAGAACCAAGAAAAATTATACTTTTAAAGCGTACTAAAAATGGGGAGCCTTCAACCCTAAGTATACAAATCCAGAGGGAATTGAGATAATTGTACAACAGCAAGATTTATCCTGTATTACCAGAGTGGACTATGCATTCATAAACAACATTCAGATTGAAAATGGTATAATTAGTTTATCTAAATCAAATAATCTTATTATTAAAGATGTCATAATAATTCAACCAGAAAGTAAGAATCGGTTTTTAAGATGGATTTCATCTTAGAGTAACGGTTTGATTTGTAGTATACACATAGAAGTAGAAACGAGTATCAGGTATTAAAGCTCTAAATCCATTACCTATACAACCTAAAAAAACTAAACAACTTCATCCTGTTATTCCTTGACACTGGCAGCTTCTTGCCCAGCACAACAATCACTGAATCACCAATAGAATTGACATGATTCAAGGCCACAACATAATTGCGGTGGATCTGTAAAAAATCAGGTTCCGATAAGAGCTTCACGAATGAATTCAGCGATGCTGAAATCTGGTATTCCTGCTTGGTGGTAACCACCTTGCAGAGCTTGTCCATTACTTCAATGTTTACAATGTTTGATAGTGGTACCCGGTCGAGGGTGCGACCATTGGGTAATAGTATGGGTTGAGGGTTCATGACCACTTTCCAACCTAACCATCACCTTTACTGGAAGACTTTGCGGGGCCACATCTCTCGCTCGGTCATGTGGCTGTCCAGGGTGGGTTAGGAAAGGTTGGTGGGGGACCGGTTATCAGGCAGGAAGGAGAAAAAAGCAATTCAGGTTCAGGGTGGGGTTACTATAACTTTCGCGTCTCACAAGAGGGTTAAGCGGTTTATGCTGGTTCTGTTTCAACAGGTAACACCTGGCAGAATATTTCCCCTTTTTGGTAACGATCTTACAGCGATCGCCGGACTTGCGGATAAAGATGATTGCATCATGAGACGCTTTGAAATTGAAATCCTTTTCTGTGATGATGATGAACTGCTTTTTCATAAAAAATAATTTAGAATAATTGATTGCTGGTTGACTGAAACAACAATAACCAGCAGCAGCAAGGATTCCAAATGAAATTCGAGGGAGGTAGAAATTAGTGCGCAGGAGGTATCAAAACTGGCGCAGGAGGTATTTAGGGTGAGGTGAAAATGGGAGGGTAGAGATTGTAGTAAGGAGAAAATGGGGTGTTTTAACGCTCCCTGAATAAGGTTTTGGCTCCCTAAATTTGGTTTTGTGGTGGTTAGCATATCAATGAAAACCCAAACATGAATTTATGCTCTTATCAGAATAGGCTCTCGCTATTTCTAAGATTAGAGTATTATTTATGTTAACCCATTACGGTAATAATATTTATATTTGCTGTGGAAATAAGCTATAAAAGCAAAAAACTTGAAAAGCAATTATCCGACCCAAGAGAGATGGCAAAATCCTTTGGTCAGTTGGCTCGAAAAGTAAATCAAAGGCTTAAAGACTTAAATGATGCAGACAATTTAGGTATTATGAGAACCGTAGTAGCCTCAAAATGCCACGAATTAACAGGCGACCGCAAAGGTGAATTAGCGGTGGATGTTTCGGGAAACTACAGAATGATTTTTGAGCCTTTCCATGATCCGATACCTAGAAAAAAAGATGGCGGTTTAAACTGGGACGAAGTCACCAAAATTCAGATTAATCAAATTGAAGACTACCATTAAGGCAGACAGAATAAAAAAAATGTCAACGAAACTTGAAATAGCAAAATCATTACTCTCCCCTCCTGGCGACACTATTCAAGAGCATATTGATTTTATAGGCATGAGTCAAGCCGAACTTGCCGAAAGAATGGGCAGACCAAAAGAAAAAATCAATGATGTAATAAAAGGACGAGAGCCAATTTCTACACCAACGGCTTTTCAACTTGAAAAGGTATTGGGTATTCCAGCAAGTTTTTGGTTGAACAGAGAAATGACTTACCGTAAAGAACTTTACGAATTGCACCAAAAGGAAGAACTTGAAAGAGAAAACGATTGGTTGCGTGCATTTCCTGTAAATGACATGAGGAAATTTGGTTGGTTACCGGATACAAGAGATAAACATGTTTTGGTAATCAGTCTGCTCAAATTCTTTTGTGTGGCAAGCCCTGATGAATGGGAACGCATTTACATTGACGAAGAAGTTTCGGTTGCGTTTAGGATTTCTTTGGCTCATACACAATCTCCACATGCAATTTCTGCATGGTTACGCAAAGGCGAATTACAAGCCAAAGAAATTGAAATTGCAAAGTTTGATAAAAAGAAATTCAAGGAAGCTTTGTCAGAAATTAAAGAACTGGCTTTTTTAATGCCTGATGATTTTACCCAACAACTTCAAATCATCTGTGCTAAATGTGGTGTAGCAGTTGTGTTTACCCAAAACCTACCCAAAGCACCCATAAATGGAGCAACACGTTGGTTTCACAACAAACCCATTATTCAATTATCATGCAGATTCAGAACCAATGAACAATTTTGGTTTACCTTTTTCCATGAAGCGGCACACATCATTTTGCACGGAAAGAAAGATATTTTTTTAGAGAATGTGGAAGGAACAGAAATAGACCAGGTGAAAGAAGAAGAAGCCAATTCCTTTGCAGCTAAATATTGTTGACTGAAAATGAATTGCAACAAATTATTGATGCAGCGCCACTAACGCAAGAAACAATTTATGCGTTTGCGGAAAAATTTAGAACTCCAGCGCGTGTTATTATTGACAGGTTGCAACATTTAAAACTTATTCCCTTTCATATAGGTGCTATGGGGTAAGAAAAAAAATTGATTTGTTTAATTAATTGCTGATATTTTATAATGAGTTTTCACACTAATCCTTTTCCTTGGCCCTTGTGTTTGGTTGTGTTGAAACAACGAAATATTTTTTTCTAAAATCCTTTGAGCGATTGCAATTAAGATTCTGGGTTTCATTCTGGCAGGGGGTTGTAGAATGATTCCGTTTTTTTGGTTAGTTTCATTGAAAGATAAGCTACCCATCGCAAAACTTCTATTGTCATGATCAAATCGATTCTACTTGCCATAGCCCTATCCATCACCGTGGGGGCTGTAGCTCAAACCAGCAACACCAAAGAAAGCTGGACCAAACTCTTCAACGGCAAAGACCTCAGCGGCTGGAAACAACTAGGCGGCAAGGCTAAATATATTGTGGAGAAAGGAGAGATCGTGGGCACCACCGTGGTGGATGAACCTAATTCATTCCTCGCCACCGATAAGAACTATGATGACTTTATCCTGGAGCTGGAATTCAAGGTTGACCCGCGCATGAACTCGGGCATACAGTTCCGCAGTGAGAGCAAGGCCGAATACCAGAACGGTCGCGTGCATGGCTACCAGATGGAGATAGATCCTTCGCCCCGCGCCTGGAGCGGTGGTATCTATGATGAAGGACGACGCCTCTGGCTCTATACCCATGAATACAATGAGCCGGCTAAAAAGGCCTTCCGCAATAATGAGTGGAATCGCTACCGCATTGAATGTATCGGTAATACTGTCCGCACCTGGGTGAATGGCATCCCTGCCGCCCACCTCGTGGATGATCTTAAAACCACCGGCTTCATCGCCCTGCAGGTTCACAGCATCGGCAAACCCGAAGAGGCCGGCAGACAGATCCGCTGGCGTAATATCCGGATCCAGACCAGCAACCTAAAGCCATCTCCCGAAAACGGCATCTTCGTGGTGAACCTTGTTCCCAATGCACTCACCGATGCAGAAAAGAAAAACGGTGTTAAGCTGCTCTGGAATGGCATCAATACGGATGGCTGGCGCGGCGCCTACAAAAAAGCTTTCCCTGAAAAGGGCTGGAAGATAGAAGAGGGCATGCTTCGTGTAATGCCTGCCGGTGGGGGTGAATCCACAAATGGTGGTGATATTGTTAGCGAAGAAATGTTCGGCGCCTTTGAACTGCAGTTTGATTTCCGGTTCACCGAAGGTGCTAATAGCGGCGTGAAATATTTCGTGACCGAGCAGGAACAGAATTCAGGATCGGCCATCGGCCTCGAATACCAGATCCTCGATGATGCAAAGCATCCCGATGCCAAAGAAGGCGTGGTGGGTAACCGAACCATCGCCTCCCTCTATGACCTGATACCTTCCCTCAAACCCGGACAGGCAATCAAGAAGCCCGGCGAATGGAACCGAGGTATGATCCGTGTTCATCCCGATAACCGGGTGGAGCATTTCCTGAATGGCTATAAGGTGGTGGAATACCAGCGCGGTACACCCATCTACCAGGCCCTGGTGGCAAGGAGCAAATATGCCGTTTGGCCTAATTTCGGGATGGCAGAAAAGGGGAGGATACTGCTGCAGGATCATGGCAACGCGGTGGACTTCAGGAGTATCAAGATCCGTCAACTGTAAATGCATCGCTTTGAAGACATCTAACAAGCCCGTATATGCGCTGGAGCAGACCATGCGATGGTTCGGTCCCGCTGACCCCGTGAGCCTTTCAGATATCAAACAGGCTGGCTGCAGCGGCGTAGTCACCGCCCTGCACCATATTCCCAATGGCGAAGTATGGACTAAGGCAGAGATAAGGAAAAGGAAAAAAGAGATCGAAGCGGCGGGACTCCAATGGTCGGTGGTGGAGAGCGTTCCCGTGCATGAGCAGATCAAAACGCGGAGCGGGAGCTGTGAAAAATATATCTCTAATTATATCCGCTCTATCCAAAACCTTGGGGAAGCGGGGATCAATATCGTTACTTATAATTTTATGCCGGTGCTCGACTGGACCCGCACCGACCTCGCTTATACTGTTGAGGATGGGAGCAAGGCACTTCGTTTTGAGAAAGCCGCATTTGTTGCCTTCGATTGTTTTATGCTGCAACGTCCAGGGGCAACCGAAGAATACAGTCCCGCCACTATTCGGCGTGCTGAAGATCGGTGGAAGAAGATGACCGCAGAAGAGAAACAGATCCTGCAGCGTAATATCATTGCCGGTCTCCCCGGCAGTGAAGAGTCATTCACGCTTCAGCAGTTCAGGGAGGCGCTGGAGCCATATAAAGGCATTGATGCAAATGCGCTTCGTGCCAACCTGGTTTATTTTTTACAGAAGGTCATTCCCGCTGCCGTGGCGGCCGGGGTGCGAATGGCCATCCATCCCGATGACCCGCCTTATCCGATACTGGGATTGCCGCGCGTGGTGAGTACGGCAGCAGATATCAGGGCGCTTGTGAAAGCTGTTCCCTCGTTGAGCAACGGACTCTGTTTTTGCACCGGCTCCTATGGCGTGCGGGAAGACAATGAGCTGCCGGCCATGGTGAAGGAATTTGGAAAGCGCATCCACTTCTTCCATCTTCGCAATACACGCCGCAATGAGTGGGGCGATTTTTATGAAGACAATCACCTCGATGGTGATGCCGATATGTATGCCGTGATGAAAGAGATCGTGCTGCTGTTGAAACGCCGCAAGCAATCCATCCCCATGCGGCCCGACCATGGTCACCAGATGCTGGATGACCTGAAGAAGAAAACCAATCCGGGTTATTCTGCTATCGGCAGGCTGCGGGGACTGGCAGAATTACGCGGACTTGAAATGGGCACCCGGAGAGGGCTGGAGGAGAAATAAAATAAAAGCAAGATGAAAGGAATGATCAATAAGAATTTCCTCCTGCAGAACAAGCAGGCCGAAAGACTATACCACGATTATGCAGCGGGACTTCCCATCGTTGATTATCACTGCCATCTGCCGCCACAGGAAATTGCGAGCAATAAACATTTCACCGACCTCTCGGAGATCTGGCTGAAGGGGGATCACTACAAGTGGAGGGCGATGCGTGCCCTTGGTGTGCGCGAAGAACTGATAACCGGTGCTGCCAGCAATGAAGAAAAATTCCTTGCCTGGGCTGCTGCGGTACCCAATACCGTTAGGAATCCATTGTTTCACTGGACGCAGATGGAGCTGAAGAATCCTTTCGGCGTAGATAAATTTCTAAACAGCGATACGGCTCCTGAAATATATGCGCATTGCAATGCGCTGCTGGAAGAACCAGGCTTCTCCGTGAAGGGACTGCTGGAGCATAACAGGGTAGTGCTGGTGGGTACAACCGATGATCCCTGCGATGCCCTTCAATACCACCAGCAACTGGCGGGGCAGGGCAACTCTTTTGTGGTGCGGCCATCTTTTCGTCCCGACCCCGTGTTGAATATCGCCGACAAAGAAAGTTTTCTTGCCTATAAGCAGCGATTGGAATTGGCGAGTGGCATCCCCATCACCAATATGGAAAGCTTACTGAGTGCGTTGCAGGAGCGGGTGGAACATTTCCACCAGCATGGCTGTAGAATTTCCGATCATGGACTGGTACAGATGCCAACCTTACCAGCATCCCTAAGCGCAGTTGAAAAAGACTTTTCGACATTTCTCAATAGAGCCGATTTCCAGATGCCCGATGCAGATGCATTTGCCGGTTATGTGCTGCTGCATCTCTGTAAATTTTATCATGCCAAAGGATGGGTGCAGCAGTTCCATCTTGGCGCCATACGCAACCTGAACAGCAGGCTGCGCAACAGGCTGGGGGCGGATAGTGGCGTTGATTCCATTGGGGATGATGCGCAGGCAATGCAACTGGCACGTTTCCTCGATGCGCTGGATAGTGAAGATAAATTGTGCAGGACCATACTCTATAACCTGAATCCGTCACTTAATGAAGTGTTTGCTGCCATGGCTGGCAATTTCAATGATGGCTCGGTGGCAGGGAAGATCCAGTACGGATCGGCATGGTGGTTTCTTGACCAGAAAGATGGGATCGAGAAGCAATTGAATACGCTTTCCAATCTGGGTGTGCTCTGTACATTTATTGGCATGACCACCGATAGCAGGAGCTTCCTCTCTTATTCAAGACATGATTATTTCAGAAGGATACTCTGCAATCTGATAGGCCAGGAAATGGAGCAGGGAACGCTGCCGGATGATGAGCAGTGGATGGGATCGATTGTAAGGAAGATCGCCTTCAGCAATGCGCGGGATTATTTTTCTGTATAGAATCTATAACTTCTTAATGCTTGCAAACACCAGGTGATTCAGAAATGAAATGATCTCCGTTACCTGTTTTGTTTTTCCGAAATCAGTTAGGGAGGGCAGATTGTTCATAAAGAAATTCTGGAAATGCGCCATCTCAATAATGGTGGATGCCAGTGACTTCGGGTATATATAGCCCGGAGAGCATTCAGAAATTATATTTCCAATCACCTCGCATACATCCTTATAAGGTTTGAAGAACTGTTGCTTATTGTCTTCACTCACCTGCTTGGTGAGGTATGCTTTGGAGCCCTCTGAAATGATGATCTGGTGCAGCAGTGCTTCATTGATATGGCTGGTGCGTTCATCATCTTCCACGGCCGATGCAAGCAGGTCGATCACTTTTTTTAGTCGTACTGTAGGGTCCTTGATATTATTGGTTTGAAATCTTATCTGGAATTCAAGCCATCCCCAGTACCATGCCGTGAGGTAAACAAGCAGTTTATGTTTGTTCTCGAAATAGCGGTAGATGCCGGCTTCCGTTGTGCCGATTACTTCTGCCAGTTTCTTAAAGGTGAATGCTTCAAAGCCGATCTTATGAATCAGCTCCACGCTGTGGGAGAGGATGTTGCGGCCCAGCTCAGAACTCTCGGGATTGCGGAGATAGAGGGCCTCATTCATACTTATCTGCAATTCTATTTTCATGATGAGACAGGTAAAAGCTATCCAGCAAAACTAGGGAATATATATTTACAATTATTTATGATAGTAATACTACTATTTTAAATGATTTGGTTATTTTTGTTGCCCATCAAAAAAAGCAAGAATGAAAACGCTTACAAAAGAAATGCAGGCTGCCATCACACCCGCCATGGCATTGGATCTGCTAAAAGAAGGTAATAAGCGGTTTGTGAATAACCTGAAAGTGAACCGCAACCTCTTGCAGCAGGCCAATGAAACCTCTGACGGTCAGCATCCTTTCGCGGTGATACTGAGCTGCATCGATAGCCGCACCTCTGCTGAGTTGATCTTCGACCAGGGGTTGGGGGATATCTTCAGCGTTAGGATTGCTGGTAATATCATCAATGAAGACATTCTTGGCTCCATGGAGTTCGGCTGCAAGGTGGCGGGTGCAAAGATCATCGTGGTGCTTGGTCATACCAAGTGTGGTGCCATCAAAGGTGCCTGCGACCATGTGGAGATGGGCAATCTCACTACCTTGCTTTCCAAGATAGAGCCGGCAGTGGAAGCAGAAACAACAGTGAGGGACAACCGCAATTCAGGGAATGCCGAATTCGTTGAAAAAGTTGCCACCCTCAATGTAAAGCGCACGGTGCAGGCCATCATTGAACAAAGCCCGATCCTACGCGAAATGATTGAAAACGGAGAGCTTGGCATTATTGGCGGAACGCATGATATCAGTACCGGTGTGGTAAGTTTTTACCCGGAGACCAATTTTGAGGCTGTTCGTAAGGAGCCTGCGGGTGCTTTCAATTTATAGTAAAGTGAGCGGGGCATGCGTTAATTGGATAAATTTGGGGAAGATAATCCCGCATGAAATATAAACTTGAAAAGCCGGTTCATGGTAGCATTGGTACCGAAAAGTACCAGTGCACCATTGAATGGCGAAACGGGCAATTCATTTCTGATGAACCCCTTTCCAATGGCGGCACAGACAGTGGTCCGGATCCCTTCACGCTTTTACTTTCCTCGCTGGCTTCCTGCACGCTGATAACCCTGCGGATGTATATTGAACGCAAGGGACTTGATATTCCCAGCATCGCCGTTAATACCAATCTCTACCAGAGCACAAAAGACGGGCAACTGGAAACCATTATCGACAGGGATATTCTGTTTACCAGTCCGGTTGACGAAGAGGTAAAAACCAGGCTGCAGCAGATCGCTGATCTCTGCCCGGTTTCCAAACTACTCATGAACCAGGTTAAGGTGAGGACCTTTATCTATAAAGAGGGCGATACCGTTACCATCAACTATGCCAACGAAAATATTACCGTGGTATGGCGACCCAAGTTCTGCCAGCATTCAACACGTTGCTGGACACAGCTTCCCATGGTGTTCAAGCCCAACCTGAAGAAATGGATCGATCCGGATGGAGCAGCGCCAGAGCGGATTGAGGAGCAGGTGAGGAGATGCCCCTCCGGTGCACTTGATTTTAAATACAATAGCCCCGAAGATTCAAAACCGGATAATAATTAGTCCCCCAAAATTGCGTTCATGGAAACCTCCAACAATGGCAGCTGGGTGATAGATCCGGTTCATAGTAAAATAAGGTTTGAATCAAAATATTTATTGCTCACAGCAGTAACCGGCTGGTTCAATGAAATGGAGGGAACCGTGGTTACAGGTTATGATAATTTCGATGCCTGCAGCATCTCGCTGCTGATATATACCAACTCGCTCACTACGCAGAATGAATCCCGCGATGAGCATCTTCGCTCGGCTGATTTTTTTGATACGGCAAGTTTTCCCACCATCCGATTTCAATCCACCGAAGTAAAATCCGTGGAGAGGCGACTGGCAGTTACCGGCGATCTTACCATCAAGGGTGTTACTAAACTGATCCGCTTTGATGCAGGTTTCCTGGGAACGGTGAATGATCCTTATGGCAATCGGAAAGCTGGCTTTACCCTAAACACCACGCTTAACCGAAAAGATTTTGACATCAGCTGGAATAAATATTTTGACCAGGAGGGGATCCTGTTATCGGATGAGGTTACCATAGTGGCTGATCTTCAACTTATGAAACTAAGCTGACGGCCATGCAGGTAACCAAACAAAATATTCATCCCACACTGGAATTCAACAGGCTCGAGGTGAATGTGCCTTTTGAGATCCATACGATGGAATGGATAGAGCAGAACCGTAAGGAGCAGAATGCTATTCCCCACCGTCATAATTATTTTACCATCATCTGGGTTCGGCATGGGAAGGGGGAGCACCTGCTCGACCTCGAGAAAATAGCGATAGAAGATGGATCGGTGTATTTTATCAGTCCCGGCAGCGTACACCTGCTCACCATTGACGGCGAGGTGGATGGTTATGTCATCTCCTTTACTCCCGATTTCCTGCCATCCTTCTATCCTTACGGTTATGCACAGGTGATAAAAGTGGATAAGGAAGTTGAAGCCGATATGGAAGAAGCGGTGGCAAAAATGATGCGTGAATTCAGCAACTATTATTTACTGCGCTCAGAGATACTGGGAGGGTTTCTTCAGATCTTCCTGATCTACCTCACGCGGAATTTCGAAAGCAATCCGGCTGCGCATAACCAACCCCGTAATTATGAAACCGTAAAGGCTTTCCTTACCCTTATCGACCAGCATTATACCAGGCTGCGGCAGGTGAGTGATTATGCAAAGGAGCTGGTGGTAACGCCCAATTACCTGAATGAGCTGGTGAAGAAGATCACGGGGCATCCTGCCAGCTATCATATACAGCAAAGGATCATCCTGGAGGCAAAGCGGCTGGTGCGCTATTCGAACCATTCACTCAAGGAGATCGCCTATGAGCTGGGCTTTGAAGATGCAGCCCATTTCAGCAAGTATTTCAAAAAAGCATCGGGACAAAACTTCAGCGATTATAAGCGTCAGCTCTGACCTGCCCCGGCCGCTAAAGAAAACCGTAAATTGTACATCAGTATCCCTGATATCGCTATTCTCCACCGCTGGAAAACAGGCGAAATTTGCAGTATACAAAACAAGATTATGGAAAACAATATTTTAGGACTACATCATATTACCGCGATAGCAGATAATGCCCGCAGGAACCACCATTTCTACACCAAGGTACTGGCATTGCGGATGGTAAAAAAGACAGTGAATTTTGATGATCCGGGTACCTACCATTTCTATTATGGAGATGAACAGGGTAGTCCGGGTACCATTCTTACCTTCTTCCCATGGGAAGGCATCGGCGCTGGTAGAACAGGTAATGGCATGGCCACAGATATAGGATATTCTGTGCCGGGTGGAAGCCTTGATTTCTGGGCAAGTCGTTTCAAGGAATTCAATATTGCCCAGGAGGAAGTCAAGGAAAGATTTGGTGAGCAATTTCTTTCTTTGCGCGATCCGGATGGATTGAATCTCGACCTTATAGTACCGGCGCATACAGATGACCGTGCACCATGGGTAACAGGAGAGGTGAGCAATGATGTTGCCACAAGAGGCTTTCACAGCATAACCCTCACCGTTAGGAAGCTGGATCCAACTGCCGCCATCCTTACAGATATACTGGGCTACAGTTTAGAAGCGCAGGAAGGAAACCGTTATCGTTTTAAAACCAATACGGTGGAGAATGCTGCGATAGTTGATATACTAGAAGACAGTGAAGGCAGGCCGGGCGTTAATGCTGCAGGAACCAATCACCACGTTGCTTTCAGGGTAAAAGATGATAATATATTAATGGATTATCGCGAGAGGATCGCGAGGAAGGGATATAATATCACGCCCAAGATAGACCGTGATTATTTCTACTCTTTGTATTTCCGCGAGCCCGGTGGTGTGTTGTTTGAGCTGGCAACTGATAATCCCGGTTTTACCAGGGATGAACCATTGGAGTCATTGGGAAGCAGCCTTAAACTGCCTAAGCAATACGAACCTGCGAGGGCAAGGATAGAAGCGGTTTTACCTGTTCTGTAAATAATTGACAGTTCATCAGATTAAAGCACATGAGCGCACTGATCACAGGAATACACCATGTTACCGCCATCGCCGGCAGCACGCAAAGAAATATTGATTTCTATGCCGGCATACTTGGACTAAGACTGGTAAAGAAGACGGTGAATTTTGATGCGCCGGAAGTGTATCATTTCTATTATGGTAATGATGCCGGCAATCCCGGATCCATCCTTACATTCTTTCCTTATGAGGGATTGGTAAATGGCCGGCATGGTAAGGGCATGCTCACTACCACCAGTTTTTCTGTTCCACTGGAGGCACTTGATTACTGGCAGGAAAGACTGAAAAGATTTGATATTGCTTTTAAGCCGCCTCGTGAACGATTTGGTTCTGAGCTGGTGATATATTTTGAAGATGATGATGGACTGGGATTGGAATTGGTATTCACTGATTCGGATCAGCGAAAGGGAAATAGCTCTGGACCTGTTCCAGCAGAGATGGCAATAAGGGGATTGTATAATGTAGAGATATGGGAAGAGGGATATGAGCGGACTGCCGGCATTCTAACCCAGCAACTGGATCATGTGCTGGTGGCGGAAAGCGGCAACAGGTTTCGGTTTGCTGCAACAAATTCGCCCGGCAATTATGTTGACATCATTTGCTCACCTGATAGCTTACGCGGACTGGCAGGAAGTGGCACCGTTCACCATCTTGCCTTTGCAACGCCAGACGCTGCAAGTCTGCAGGCCATCCGCAACAGGATCATGCCCCTCAAATCGAATATAACGCCTGTGCTTGACCGAAAATATTTCTCTTCGGTATATTTCCGTGAGCCGGGAGGAGTGTTGTTTGAAGTGGCTACTGCAAGTCCGGGTTTTAGCGTGGATGAATCGCTGGAAACATTAGGCGAGCATCTGCAGCTACCCGAACAGTTTGAAACAAGAAGAGAAGAATTAGAAAACAAATTATTACCCATCAGGGTTAACTACGATCAATTTAAATAAGATGCATAAGAAGAATATAGTAAGCGCGGGCAAACCACTAGCTGCGGCCGATAAGGTTTTGATACTGCTTCATGGAAGAGGAGGCAGTGCAGAAGATATTTTAGGATTGGCCGATCACCTGTCGGTAAAGGATTTCGCACTGCTGGCACCACAGGCTACCAATAATAGCTGGTATCCCTATTCGTTTATGGCACCGGTGGAACAGAATGAACCCTGGCTTAGTTCAGCTTTATCACTGTTAGAAGATCTAGTAAAAGAATTGAAGGCAAGCGGTAAAAAAGAAGAGAATATTTTCTTCGGCGGGTTTTCACAAGGTGCTTGTCTGACGCTGGAATTTGTAACAAGGAATGCTGCCAGGTATGGCGGGGTAATTGCGTTCACGGGTGGACTTATAGGCGAGAAGATCAATCCCGAAAACTACAAAGGTGATTTTGCCGGAACACCGGTATTTATTGGTACCAGCGATCCTGATATGCATGTTCCTGTTGCAAGGGTTTATGCCAGTTCCAATATTCTGCGCAATATGAATGCGGCGGTGGTGGAGAAGGTGTATCCGGGGATGGGACATACCATAAGTAGGGAAGAGGTTTTGGAAGCGAATGGAGTGCTGGAGGGATGGAATGGAGTGATGGAGTGATGGAGGGATGGAAGAATTATTTGAGGCGGTAGCGGAGGAGTTGTGCGTTGATGGCAACAATGATGGTGCTTGCGCTCATGAGTATGGCGCCCACGGCAGGATTTAGAACAAAATTGGGATAAAGGATGCCGGCAGCAAGGGGAATTGCGATAATATTATACCCAACGGCCCAGAAAAGATTCTGGATCATCTTGGCATAGGTTGCCTTGCCGAATGAAATGATCTTTACCACATCCAGCGGATCACTGTTCACGAGGATGATATCGGCGGTTTCTGCTGCCACATCAGTACCCGTTCCCCCGGCAATGCCAACATCGGCCTGTGCAAGGGCAGGCGCATCATTGACGCCATCGCCCGTCATGGCAATGAATTTTCCGCCCGCCTGAAACTCCTTTACTTTTTCCTGCTTCTGGTGCGGCAATACATTGGAGAGATATCCATCCATTTTTAGTTTGCCGGCAACAGCAGCAGCGATCTTTTCATTGTCGCCCGTAAGCAGGAAAGACTTGATGCCCATCTCCCTGAGTTTCGCAACGGCTTCTCCTGATGTCTCTCTTAAAGAGTCTTCAAAACTGATTATTCCAACAGGCTCTTTATCAAAGAGAATAAAGATCACAGTTTCTGTTAGCTGGTCAATTGAAGCTGGTATTTCAGGAACGGGAAGTGAATACTGAGTGAAATAATTCGGTCCGCCGGCAATCACCATTTTATCCTTCACCCTGGCAGAAACACCGATCCCCTGCAGGTAAGTGAAATCAGTGGATGGCCAGAGTTCAAGTTTATCTTCCCCCAGTTTTTTCATGATCCCTTTGCCTATAAAATGTTCAGAATTTTGTTGAACGGCGGCAGTATACTGCAATATTTCCGCAGCAGTATATTGATTACTAAGGGGGATGATATTCCGGATAGCATGGGTACCCTTTGTAAGGGTTCCGGTTTTGTCAAAGATGATGGTCGTTAACTTGCGGGCATTCTCAAATGCAGTGCGGTTGCGTATCAGGAGTCCCCTGATCGCCGCCCTGCTGGTGGAGATGGCTACCACCAGTGGTATAGCCACCCCAAGGGCATGGGGACAGGCAGTGACCATCACCGTTACCAGTCGCTCCAGTGCAAATGGAATGCCCTGCGCCTTGGTAATCCAGTAAATAAAAGTGAGCACTCCAACAATTATGGAAATAATAGTGAGCCATTTGGCAACTTTGTCGGCGAGGTTCTGGGTGTTGGATTTTGCTGCCTGGGCCGACTGTACCAGTTGTATTACTTTATTGAGATAGCTGTCGCTCCCGGTGCCGGTTACACGAACTTTTATCACCCCGTTTTCATTCACTGAGCCGGCAATAACTTTGGCATCCTTCTCTTTTTGAACCGGCATGCTTTCACCGGTGAGCATGCTTTCGTTGACGGTGCTGCTGCCTTCAAGCACCAATCCATCTGCCGCTATTTTTTCACCGGGCTTCACCAGGATGATATCATTCTTTTTCAATTGCTGCAAGGGAATATCTTTCACTGCACCATCCACTTCAATATGTACAGTAGAGGGGAGTAATTCCACCAATGATTCCAGTGCGCGCGAGGCTGCCATTTCTGAGCGCATCTCAAGCCAGTGACCCAGCAGCATGATATCTATCAGGGTAGCCAGCTCCCAGAAAAAGTCCATCCCCGCCAGTCCAAAGATCACCGCTACACTATAAAAAAAGGAAACGGTTATAGCTATTGCGACAAGGGTCATCATTCCCATGGCATTGTTGCGGAGCTCACTGACCATGCCTTTAAGGAATGGCATCCCGCCATAGATATAAATGGCTGTGCCAAGCGCCAGCAGCAGGTATTTACTACCGGGAAAGCTGATATCGATCCCGATCCAGTGCTGGATCATGGGTGATAATAAAAGTATGGGTACTGTTATAAGCAGGCAGATCCAGAATCGTTTCAGGAAGTCTTCTGTGTGATGCCCGGCGTGTTTATTATGTGCTTCTTTGTTATGTTGCTTATCATGAGTATGCTGCTGTTGTTGGCTATGCTCCTGGTGTTTATTGTGATCTTTGTTCTTGTTGTCGGGATGTTGATGATGTGAGTGGTCCATGATTAGCGGATTGTAAAGGGCACCTGGATCATTTTCTTCTCCCATGCCATAGATAGCTGACCTTTCTTAGCCTCCGTTGTTTCAATAAAGTATTGCAATCTTTCGGTGTGGGTATTCTTTTTGGGCTTCACCTGCAAACGGATTATATCTTCTGCCTGCTCATATTCTGATGCAAGGTGTTGCTGCCAGTTGGAATTTATAATGAAGGTCCATGTTTTCTTACCCGGTATCGTGAAGATGGCATATTTGCCGGGTTGGATTGTTTTGCCATCAATAACAATTGCCTCTTTGAATTCAAGGGTAGTGGCATCATGTGCACCTGTTACCCATACATCGTCATAAGGAACCAATCCACCCCAGATCACGCGGTTGCGCACACCCGGCGAATGATAAACGATCTTCATGCTATCATCGCCCATCAGCGCGAAGGCCATTGACTTAATACTTTTTTTACTGGTATCCTTTACCAGGTTGGGATTATAACAAACTTCTTCCTGCTTTTGAGCCATTGCGCCGCTTGCGTTAATAACCAGGAGGAGTACAGTGATGAGCCGGATTAATTTGATCATTTTTCGGATTATTTGTCCATAAAAATAGGCTATTAACTTAGAATCGATTGGTAGCATGAACATCAGAATTAGTATCAGATACTACTGTTGCAGAGTATAAGTTGGTTAAAACCGGGACTCTATCCGCTATACTTCATGATCGAGAAGGGTAGGAAAGAATGGTCCCGCCTGATGGACGGTGGGGTTTCAGAAGCGGTAGTTTCCGCACAATGGATACACGAATTATTTTAAGGAAAATATTTGAATATTTCTTAACTTAATAGTCTTCGCGGTTCCCTATAACAACAATACCCCCTTTATTTAATTAACATTAAAATTTCGGTCATGAGAAAGTTATTCCTTCTCCTGATGCTTGTTCCGTTTTATGGGAACAGCCAGGAAAAGAATGTGATCAATGCTACCCGGGTATTCCCTAAGCCCGACAAGGTAGCGGAGTTCGAAAAAGCGATTGCAGCCCATGCGCAAAAGTTTCACACGGGCGACTATAAGTGGCGTGTTGCAGAGATCATGTCGGGGCCTGATGCAGGTGGATACACCCTCGTGGAAGGGCCGCATACATGGGACCAGGTTGATAAAAGAGGTGATCTTGGGGCGGCACACCAGGCCGACTGGAACAAGAATATAGCCATTCATCTTTCCCAAAAAACTTCCTCTCTTTATGCTGTTTACCTTCCAGACCTCAGTACAGTTAAACCAGATGATTACTCCGAGAAATATGCCATTAACCATGTGTTTTTCAAGCCCGGGATGTATGGTGAGATCATCGAGAATTACAAGGGCCTGAAAAAGATGTGGGAGGCTGACAAAATGAATATTGCTGTTTATGAATCGAGTTCATCTGGTGCGCCGCAACTGATAGTAGTAACAAGATATAAGGATGGATTAAAAGAAAGACAAACAGGATTCCGGAAGCCTTTTCCTGAAAGATATGTTGCTGCAAATGGTGCAGGCTCATTCGAGAAGTGGCTGGAGGTTACCCAGAAGACAGTAGATCATCAGTGGGGTGAAATGCTTTTTACCAGGGCGGACCTGGGATCTAAATAATTATTGAAGCCTTCTTAATCTGATATTAAATAAAATGGTAAGATAATTGTGATAACCAGGATGGACATCTACGTAATATAAACACCAAAACTCAAAAAACATGACTTTCAAAAACTTAATGGCAACGGTTTGCCTGTTGTTCGGCATTTCTCTTTTCGCCCAGAGCCAGACTTCCCTTGATGATATGGTAAAAGACTGGGAAAGATCAAAGGCCTATACCAAGGAATATCTTGATGCCATGTCTGAAGCCGACTATGCGCTTAAGCCTACCCCAGAGATGCGCTCCTTTGCTGACCAGATGCTTCATATCACCGATGCCAATTTTGGTTTCATGTCGGCAATTACAGGTGTGGCAAGTCCGGTTGCATTTGGAGAAGCAGAAAAGGCAAAGGATAAATCAAAAGCAGCAGTTACGAAAATGGTGATGGACAGCTATGATTTTGTGATAAAAAATCTACCAAATATTACCGCTGCGCAGATGAATGAGAAGATGAAGTTTTTTGACCGCTTCGAGATTACGAAAGCTTCAGCCCTGGCAAAAATGCTGGAGCACCAGGCACACCATCGTGGACAAACAACGGTTTATCTTCGACTTGCAAAAGTGACGCCTCCGCAGGAGAAATTATTCTGAGCATTGGAGCTATATACCCAAAAAAAATGAGCAGCTTATAGCTGCTCATTTTTTTTAGTGACTCTGTCAGGATTCAAACCTGAAACCTTCTGATCCGTAGTCAGATGCTCTATTCAGTTGAGCTACAGAGCCATTCCCGTAAATGGGATTGCAAAGATAAGGGAAAGCGGATCAATTTTCCAAAACTTCCGCTTCCCTTATTTTATAAAATATCAGTAGTGCCAGCGTACAAATGCCTCCATACCAGCGTATTGGGTTAGTCCCAGCTGCGCATATAACCTGGCGGTCTGTCCGTTTCTGTCTTCAGCACGCTGCCAGAATTCCCTGCTGTCGGATCCCTGGAATGGAACCATATCTTTCTGGCTCTGGTGGATGAAAATGCCAAAACGTTTTTTCATCATCTGGTCGGGACTCATTGGTATGGCCATCTCGATCTCCTCGATATTCCATTCCTGCCATGCTCCCTTATACAACCATACCCAGCAATCTTCAACCCAGCTATCTCCATCGGCTTTGATGCGACGCAGACTTTCAAAAACGATATCCAGGCAAACCTTATGGGTGCCATGCGGATCGGCGAGGTCGCCTGCACAGAAAACCTGGTGAGGTTTAAGCTTGCGCAACAACTCCATCGTGATCACTACATCTTCTTCACTCATAGGTTTTTTCTCCACCCTTCCTGTTTCATAAAAGGGCAGGTTCTGGAAATGAATATTATCATCGCTGATGCCTACATAGCGGCAGGTTGCTTTCGCTTCACATCGGCGGATCAATCCTTTGATAGCCCTGATCTCTTCCGTGTCACTATCGCTTGGTTTCTTGGTTGCGAGGAATTGTCTTGCATCTGCTTCAATACTCCTGCTCTTACTGGCATCTATACCCGATATCTCTTCAAAGCCTACAGCAAAATCGAGGAAGCGTGTTACGAACTCATCGGTAACGGCAATGTTTCCACTGGTCTGGTAGGCTACATGCACCTCATGGCCCTGGTCGTGCAGGCGCATGAACGTTCCTCCCATGCTGATGATATCATCATCGGGGTGGGGAGAAAATATCAGGCTGCGTTTTGGATAGGGGATAGATCTTTCAGGATGTGCTGGTATCACTGCATTGGGCTTACCGCCGGGCCATCCTGTGATGGTGTCGCGAAGCATATAAAATACCTGAAGGTTAATCTCGTAAGCATCTCCTTTTTCAACCAGCAGGTCACCCAATCCGCTATCGTTATAATCGCTGTTGGTGAGTCCCAATACCGGCTTGCCAGTTTTAAGGGCAAGACTCACAACTGCTTTCTTCACCATCTTGGGTGTCCATTCTGTATCTCCGGTAAGCCAGGGTGATTTGAAACGGGTAAGCTCAGCCGCAGCGGCTTCATCCACTACAAATACTGTATCGAGATGTTGTTGGAGGAGAGAAGCGGGGATCTGTTCAGTAACATCACCTTCAACCGCCTTCTGCAATACCGGAGCTTTCATGGGTCCCCATGCCATGAGGTAAACTTTTTTGGCCTTCATGATGGTATCAATACCCATCGTTACTGCAAGCCTCGGAACCTGTGATATATTGGCGAACTCAAATGAGTTAGCGATCCTTGTTGAATTTTCGAGGGTGATCAATCTTGTTCTTGAAAACCTGCTGCTGCCGGGTTCATTGAAACCGATATGACCATTATTACCAATACCAAGTATTTGCACATCAACGCCACCAAGGGCTTCGATCTTTGCTTCATAAGCGGCGCAGTATTTTTTGATATCCTCCTTTGGCCATTCACCATTGGGGATATAAATATTTGCGGTATCAATATCTACATGATCAAATAGTTGCTCTTTCATGTAGCGGTTGTAACTCTGCAATGCATCATTGTCGATGGGATAGTACTCATCGAGGTTAAAGGTGACAACATTTTTAAAACTAAGCGCTTCGTTTCGATGCATCCTCACCAGCTCTGCATAAACAGTTTTTGGAGAGGAACCGGTTGCGAGACCGAGTACGCAAAGTTTACCTTCTGCCTGCTTCTGCCGGATAGTGGCGGCTATTTCAGCAGCAATAAAAGCCGATCCCTGTTTGAGATCATTGAAGATCCGAACCGGGACCTTCTCGAATGAATCAACCATGATAGTGTTGGTTTTTTTGTGTTGAAAGTAAGAGCCGAAGGTAATAATCTTTGTTTATTAGCGTACAATGATCTCGTCTGCAAAGAGCCATGCCTTATGTCCTGCGCCTGCCTTCCCATCGGCTATAACGCCCTGGTTACGGGCCTTTAGCCTGATGTAGCGTGCCTGTTGTTTGCCTGTATTAATTGTCATAGAACCCATCATCAGCTCCTTCTTGTCAAACGTTTGCGTAGTTCCGGCAGTCTTAAAATTCTTTCCATCATTTGATACCTGGACTTCCAGAATCCGGGGTGCATAGATCCAGCTTCCGGGTGATTCCAGTATATGCAATTCAACGGATGAAATGGTAGTTGATCTGCCAAGATCTATTGTTGCATCCAGGTCATCACCATTGAAACCAAGCCATTCAACGGAGTTCATTCCTTTTGCTGAACGTAATCCGTTTACCAGTCCGAATGCACCACCTTGTCCGGGGTATGATTTAGAAGGAGTATCTGCGAGAGTGATCATTTTGCCGCTGGCCTTATTTATACTAAAATCAAGCGTAACCTTAGAACTCATTGGGTTGCCATCCAGTTCGGTCCAGTAAGTAAACTTGCTGCTGCCATTGATCTTAACTGCCTGCTTATAATTATTCCTGTCGGCAGTTGTAGCACCGGGGATCTCATGGGTATAAATTGATTTTGCTTCTGCCAGCGGGCTTTCCAGTTTCACCAGCAAACCCTCATGGTTAGCCGAAGGCTCCACAGTGGCTACTGTTTCGAAATATGCCTTGCTGTAATTGGTGCCAATCAATTTGTAGAGATCGATCAGGAAAGGAATTTTCTTATCAAATGCATCCCAGCTACGTTTCTCTTTTGGGCTCCAGAGAACTTCACTCAGCGCACTGAGTCGGGGAAATATCATGTACTCTACTTTCGATGGGTTCTTCATATATTCTGTCCACACATTACCTTGCGCGCCCCAGATATAAGAATGCTTATCGGCTGGAAGTTCGGCCGGGAGCGGATCATAGCTATAGGTCTCTTCTATTGGTGTATAGGCACTGAAAGTAACCGAATCTTCATTGCGAGTTTGTGAGTGGTCGAGATACACATAGTTGCCGGGAGTCATGATCACCTTATGATTTTCTTTTGCGGCAGCAATCCCGCCTTCTTCTCCGCGCCAGCTCATTACGACTGCATTGGGTGCAAGGCCGCCTTCCAGTATCTCATCCCAGCCAATGATGGTTCTTCCTTTTGCATTGAGAAATTTCTCCACACGCTGGATGAAATAACTCTGTAATTCATGTTCATCTTTGAGGCCCTTTTCTTTTATAAGTTGCTGGCAGAAGGCTGAGCGTTTCCAGTTGGTCTTGGGACTTTCATCGCCACCAATATGAATGTATTTTGAAGAGAAGAGAGCAAGCACTTCATCAAATACATCTTCCAGGAACTTGAATGTATTTTCTGATGGAACAAAAACATCATCGTATACGCCCCATCCCTGGATAACCTGTTTGCCTGTTGTATCGCCAGCCCATACACTTTCTTTCGGGAAGTATTTATAAGTGGCTTCTTCAGGGAAGCAGCTAAGTTCGGGATAGGCTGCAATTGCTGCAGATGCATGACCGGGTAATTCAATTTCCGGAATAATGGTGATATGCCTGCTCTCAGCATATTTAACGATCTCACGGATCTGGTCCTGGGTGTAGAATCCGCCATAGCGCAGGTTATCATTACCTGTGCCGGGATAGCGACCAATGATAGTACCATTACGGAATCCACCAACTTCTGTGAGGCGCGGATATTTCTTAATCTCGATACGCCAGCCCTGGTCTTCGGTAAGATGCCAGTGGAAATAGTTCATCTTATGCATGGCGAGATAATCAATGTATTTCTTCACGAAATCCATTCCAAAGAAATGCCTTCCTTCATCGAGGTGCATGGAGCGATAAGCAAAGCGCGGATAATCGCGGATAGTCATAAACGGTAGTGTGAAACCAGCGTCCTTCTTATTCTGAGCAAGTAATTGCAGCAATGTTTGTACTCCATGAAAAACACCTTCTGCATCATCGCCACCAATGAAGATCCCTTTGCTGTTCACCTGCAGTTCATAGGCGCCTGCACGTGGTTCTTTGTTGAAGAGATTATAGAGAGTGATATCAGCGATATTTCCCCCTCTGATGGTGTCGAGTTTTGTGCCATAGAGTTTCTGAACATAGGAAGCGAGGAAGTTGGCGGACGGTTCGAGACCGCTTCCCATATTATTTATTTTGGTGGATGAATTCACCGTAAAGGATCCGGCAGTTTTAGAAAGGGTAAAGGAAACAGGCTCGGGAACGATACTATAGTTTTGAGCAGAGAGGCTGGTGGCAAGGGTGGTAGCCAGCGCCAGCAGGCAGGCGTAGATTCTCATCATTTTGATTGTTTATTCCGGGTGCAAAAATAAAGACCGGCACTTTAGGAAACCGGTCTTAAAATTATCTTTTATGCATTCTTATTTAACAACGGGTAATAAGATGGCGGAGGAATTGGCAGCATCGTGGTGAATGCGGATGGTAGCCTTTTTGAAATCGCTGTCTTTGGCTTCATAGATATTCAGGAACTGCTGAGGGTTACGATCCATCAGTGGGAACCAGCTACTCTGGATCTGTACCATGAGGCGATGTCCTTTTTTGAAGGTATGGGCAACATCAGGAAGTTCAAATTTAACGCGTTCAACGGCATTAGGTTTAAAGGCCACCGGGGTCTCAAAACTCTTGCGGAATTTGCCGCGCATGATCTCACCACGTACCAGCATCTGGTAGCCCCCCATGGGGTACGATTCATCATCAGACCGGTTTCCCTCATAGCGGAAATCATCCGGGAAAACATCCACCAGCTTAACAACGAAGTCGGCATCGGTGCTGCTGATGCTTACGAGGAGATCGGCAATCAATGGTCCGGCCAGGGTAAGGTCCTGCTCAAGTACTGCTGTCTGGAAGGTAAGCACATCGGGCCTTCTGCTGGCAAAACGCTGGTCATCGGTCATGTACTCACGGGTGCGGTTGAAATGAACATCTTCGGTATAGGGAACAGGTTTGGCAGGGTCGCTTATATATTCGCTCGGGGCAGCTTTGCCTACCGGTTTTGTATATGCGAGAGAGCCATCGGGCTGCAGATAGATAGCTGTTTCTTTCATTGGTGCTGGTGGCCAGTTCTCAAACTGGCGCCATTTGTTTTCACCCGTGAAGAAAATGGTTGCTTCTGCCAGTGCGGGGGCAGCACCCTGTTGCTTGAGGTGATAATTAAAGAAAGGGATCTCTATATTGTTCTGGTACCATTCTGCTGTTCTGCTATCAAAATGAACATTGCCGAGATAGCTGCCATCGGCTCGGCTCCATTGCCCGTGGTACCATGGGCCCATCACCAGTTTACTATTGGTATTACTGCTTTGTTTTTCTATAGCCTTGTAAAGATTCCAGGCACCGAAAACATCTTCTGCGTCAAAAGTTCCACCCACAGTCAGCATAGCTGGTTTGATATCAACCATAGCCCGGCGTGCATCTCTTGCTTTCCAGAAATCATCATAGTTGGGATGTGCATAGAGATCTTTCCAGAATTTTATACTGTCGCCGGTAAGCTTCATGAAATTGGGAAGAGCGCCAATTTCCAGGAAAGTTTTGTAATTATCGTTGCGAGGAATTTTAAGTGCGTTAACAGGAACTTTGGTGGTGGGATTTGGGCGTGGGTAACCGAATCCGCCGGCATAGAAATTAAATCCGTCCATGATGGCGAGGGCGCCATTGTGGTGGAAGTCGTCACCAATAAACCAGTCCGTAACCGGTGCCTGAGGACTAACGGCTTTCAGTGCCGGGTGTGCGCTTGCCGCCGCCATGGTGGAGTAGAATCCGGGATAGGAAATTCCCATCACTCCAACACGGCCATTATTATTGGTGATATTTTTTGTGAGCCAGTCGATAGTATCATAGGTGTCACTTGCTTCATCAATATCTGTCTTCGCTTTTTTGTCTTTTATGAAAGGTCTTACATCAACAAATTCACCTTCGCTCATCCACCGGCCTCTCACATCCTGCAGAACGATGATATAGCCTTCGCGCATATAGTATCTCCAGTGATTATCCCAGAAGTTGCGGTACCTGTCTTCGCCATAGGGTGCGCAGGAGTATGGAGTTCTTGTCATGAGAACGGGATGTTTCTCCGACTGGTCTTTTGGTGAATAGATGGCAGTGAAGAGTTTGGTGCCATCGCGCATAGGGATCATTGTTTCTGTTTTCACATAGTTATCACGGATCCAGGCGGAGTCGAGTGTGTATTGGGTCTGTGCCTGTGAAATCAAAACAGTGAATAAGGCCAACAGAATGAAAATGGATTTTCTCATGTTGAATATATTGTTTGAAAAAGATGAGGGCTTAAAAATACTGATTTGATGGGTCAAAATGCCTTACTTTGAAATTCAAATTCTGTATACATGTTATTGCGAAGAAAATTTCTGCAGCAGTCGCTGCTTGGTTCATTGGGTGTATTGATCGGTAAAGAGCAACTGCGTGCCAGCCCGGTTGGCGGAAAACTGGGGAAAGCATCCGGTCCGGTGGTGATCTCCACCTGGGCGCCCAATGCAAAGGCCAATGCGGCTGCATGGCAAGTTCTTGCAGCAAATGGAAGGGCACTGGATGCGCTTGAAAAAGGTATCCATGTAACTGAGGCTGATCCAACCGACCAGAGTGTTGGATACGGCGGACTACCTGACAGGGATGGAAAGGTTACGGTGGACAGCTGTGTGATGGATGAGTGGGGTAATTGTGGTGCCGTGATGTGCCTGGAACATATTCTGCATCCTGTTTCAGTTGCCAGGCTGGTGATGGAGAGAACACCGCATGTACAACTGGTAGGTGAAGGTGCGCTAAAGTTCGCGCTGGAGCAGGGTTTCAGCAAGACCAACCTGCTGACACCCGAAGCGGAGAAAGCCTGGCGCAACTGGTTGAAGACCTCCAGGTATGATCCGATGATCACTGTTGAACATCTCGAAGAAAGAAATAAAAAGAATAAGAAAAAGCCCGGGCAGCAGCATGACCATGATACCATTGGGATGCTTGCTCTTGATAGTAATGGTAATTTAAGTGGTGCCTGTTCCACCAGTGGTATGGCTTTCAAGATGAATGGAAGGGTGGGCGACTCGCCAATTATTGGTGCCGGATTATTTGTAGACAACGAGGTAGGTGCAGCAACGGCAACAGGCGTGGGAGAAGAAATTGTCAGGATCTGTGGTTCACATACTATAGTAGAGATGATGCGCGCGGGGCATTCACCTGAGGAAGCCTGTAAGAAAGCAGTGGAGCGGATTGTGAAGCGGAATGGCCTGCAGAAGGCAAAAGAGATACAGGCTGGTTTTATTGCTATCAACAAACAGGGTGAGGTTGGTGCTTATTCACTTATAGATGGATTTAACTATGCAGTGCATACCGAGAGTGGGCCTTATACAAAAAATGCAAAATTCTTAATCTGATCATTTCAAGCACTTACAATGGATTATATACTTGAAGTGATTGCTTTCAATATTGAAAGTTGTAAGATCATAGAGGAGGCAGGAGGGGGAAGGATAGAACTCTGTGCCAATCCACTTGAAGGAGGCACAACTGTTTCGTATGGAATGATGAAGGCAGCGAGGGAGGCGGCAACAATTCCTATATTCCCAATCATCAGGCCGAGGGGAGGAGATTTCCATTATAACGATGAAGAGTATTCGATCATGCTTTCCGATATCAGGCTGGCAAAAGATAGCGGAATGGATGGGGTAGTGATAGGTATGCTCACCAGGGAAGGGTCCATTGATTTTCCAAAGATCGCTGCCATGGTGGAACTTGCCTACCCAATGGAAGTAACTTTTCACCGTGCATTCGACAGGGTGAAGGATCCGCTTGAATCGTTGGAGAAAGTGATTGAGGCCGGCTGCAACCGGATACTGACATCAGGAGGGCGGGATACAGTAGAGCAGGGCATATCACCATTGCAGGAATGGATCAAAGCTGCTGACGACCGCATTATCATACTACCGGGCTCGGGCATACGCTCAACTAATATTGGTGCCATTGCCGCTGCAACCGGTCTTCGCGAGTTTCACAGCTCTGCCCGCACCCTGAAGCAAACCACAATGCTCTGGCATAATGAAAATATGAACGAAGGAATGGATCAGTGGACGGTGGATGGAGAGGAGGTTAGGAAGATGTGGGAGGCAATAGGCAATAGGCAATAGAAGTAGACAATATCCAATAAATAAAGGCTGCCAGAATGCTGGCAGCCTTTCTCTATTTTCATTCTATTCTATGCTCTATTTTCTACTATTCCATTCACTATTGCCTATTGCCTCCTTCCATCCCTCCATCTCTCCATCCCTCTACCTCACTGTCGTGATCTTCAGCACGTTGGTAGGTAAATGCTCACGCACTGGCGTACTACCTGTACTTACAACCACATCGCCGCCATTGATGAAGCCGCGGCTCTTGAGGATCTCGATCTGGTCGGAGATAATATCATCCAGACTTTCTTCTTCATTATAGAAAAAGGCACGTACTCCCCAGCTCAGGCTGAGCTGGTTTACGAGGGTCCTTTCCTTGGTGAAGATATAGAGTGGTGAGCGGGGACGGTAACTGGATAACATGAAACCGGTATAACCACTCTGGGTCATACCAATCAGTGCATCAGAGTTGACATCCTTCGCGATCTTACAGGCATTGTAACAAATGGCATCACTGAGAAATGATGGTGAGTGCGGCTGCGGCGTGAGATCATCCTCACGGTTATAATTATACGCTTTGTTCTCTATTTCACCAATGATCTTACTCATGGTTTCAATAACCAGCACAGGGTGTTGCCCTGTAGCGGTTTCACCACTGAGCATCACAGCGTCAGCGCCTTCCATAACGGCATTGGCAACGTCGGTCACCTCGCTTCGGTTGGGCTTAACACGATCGATCATACTTTCCATCATCTGCGTTGCAACGATAACCGGCTTAGCGCGGTGCATACATTTGCGGATGATATCTTTCTGGATCAGCGGAACCTGCTCCATCGGGATCTCAACACCAAGGTCGCCCCGTGCGATCATCACACCATCACTTTCAAGGATGATATCCCTCAGGTTGGTGATGGCTTCAGGCATCTCTATTTTGGAGATGACCTTGGTCTTGCTTTCGTTCTTATCAAGAATGGCACGGAGGTCGCGCAGGTCCTCAACACGTTTAACAAAAGAAAGCGCAACCCAGTCGAGTTTTTGCTCGATGATGAAATCGAGGTCGGCGAGATCTTTTTCGGTTAGGGCAGGAAGTGAGATCTTAGTATCGGGTAAGTTGATCCCTTTCTTGGAAGAGATCTTTCCTCCCAGTGTTACCATCACTTTTACATCATTGGCTGGGGTGATCTCCACAACTTCCACTTCAATTTTACCATCATCAATAAAGATCCTGTTGCCTACCACTACATCTGCATGCAGGTTAGGATAGCTTACATAGATCTTTTCCATGGTGCCAATACATTTTGTATTGGTGAAAGTGAGGATATCACCTTCGCTGACCATAAGACTGTTGTGTTCAATTTCGCCAACGCGGAGCTTAGGGCCCTGCAGGTCGCCGAGGATGGCAATGTTATAAGGCTCGGTAGAATTGATATTGCGGATATGGTCAATGATCATTTGTTTGTCCTCATGGGAGCCATGGGAAAAATTCAGTCGGAATACATTGACGCCAGCTTTTACCAGTGCCAGGAGTTGTTCGTATTTATCACAGGCCGGGCCAACAGTTGCTACGATCTTCGTTCTTTTAAAAGCGTGTTGGCGACCTGCTTCTTTATCCATCTGCTGGTGCAGGTATTTGGAAGCGTGTTTAGACATATGTTTTGGTTTCGTTGCTTGAATGCTTGTTCATCAGGAGGCGAGGATCTTAACGATCTTCATCCATTCCTCATTTATTTTCTGCTTTGCTTTAACCGCATTTTCCAGCGGGGTATAATGCATCTTATTGTTCTGGATACCCACCATCACATTGTGGCGGCCATTCATGAGTGATTCCACGGCATGGTATCCCATCCTGCTGGCGATCAGCCGGTCGAGACAGGTTGGTGATCCACCCCTTTGAATATGGCCCAGTATACAAACCCTGGTATCTACTTTAGGTAATCTTGCTTTAACATGTTTGGCAACCTCTTCTGCACCACCAAATTCATCGCCTTCAGCAACTACAATGAGGTTCACCAGCTTCTTGCGTTTTTCTTTTTCCAGCAGGCTGTCCAGAACGCTATTGATATCAGTTTTACGCTCCGGAATAAGAATATGTTCAGCACCGGTTGCGATGCCGCTGTGTAAAGCAATATAACCGGCATCACGCCCCATCACTTCAATAATAAAAAGCCTGTCGTGCGCATCTGCTGTATCGCGGATCTTATCGATCGCTTCAACAGCAGTATTCACTGCCGTGTCGAACCCGATGGTGAAATCTGTACCTGAAATATCTTTGTCGATAGTACCCGGAAGTCCGATACAGGGAATATCAAATTCCTGGCTGAATTTCAGGGCACCATTGAAAGATCCGTCGCCACCTATAATTACGAGCCCGTTGATCCCTCTATTCTTGAGGTTCTCATAGGCTTTTTTCCTTCCTTCATATTCAAAAAATTCTTTACACCGGGCTGTTTTAAGTATGGTACCACCGCGTTGGATAATATTGGCAACCGATCTTGATTCCATCTGGTAAATATCATCTTCTACCATGCCGGCATAACCCCTGATAATTCCATACACTTCTAATCCATGGTAAAGCCCGGTACGCACCACTGCCCGAACCGCAGCATTCATTCCGGGTGAGTCACCGCCAGAGGTCAGCACCCCGATTTTTGTGACCTTTCTATCGTTCATTGAATTAAATTAATTTGTTTTGGTTAGTCATAAAGTTAGCGTGGCAAGGTTCGCTGGAGCCGGCAATATTTTGCTTAGGCGCGCCAAAAATAAGGATTTGCCATGATTATGCGGGAGAACAGGTGAGCTGTTGTATTTTGCAGGGGTACATTTTCAAAAAAAAGCAATATGCGATCAAAAAATATCATTATTGTTCTACTTACACTTGTTAGTTTGGATGGGCTTGCACAGCTCAACTATCCCGAAACAAGAAAAACCGATACCAAAGAAGATTATCATGGCATCGCAGTAGAGGATCCTTACCGCTGGCTGGAAGATGATAACAGTGAAGAAACCAGGGCATGGGTGAAAGAACAGAATAAGGTGACATTTTCACATCTTGATAAAATCAGCTTCCGTGAAGACTGGAAAAAAAGAATGCTGGAGGTCAGCAATTATGAGAAAACTACCGCGCCAAACAGAAAGGGTGAATATTATTATTACTATCGCAATAATGGACTACAGAATCAATCTGTATTATATCGCCGCAAGGGATTGACGGGTGCCGAGCAACTGGTAATAGATCCCAATAAATTATCTGCGGATGGAACCACAAGGATGACCAGTTTCTCGCTATCAAAAAATGGCCGTTATGCTGTGTATGCATTATCAAAAGGAGGGTCCGACTGGCAGAGTTATCGCGTGCGCGATCTGCAAACGGGTAAGGACCTTGCTGATCAGCTTGAGTGGGTAAAGGTATCTGGCATTGCCTGGCAGGGAAATGGATTTTATTATAGCCGATATCCGGCAACTGAAAAAGGAAAAGAACTAAGTACCAGGAATGAGAATCACCAGGTATATTATCATAAGATAGGCAGTTCACAGAAAGCAGATCAACTGATATATGAGGATGCAGCAAATCCACAGCGCTTTCATATTGCCTCAACCAGTGAAGATGAAAGATTTCTGATATTGAATATCAGCGACAGGGGCAAGGGATTTCAGGGCAATGCACTCTGGATAAAGGATAGCAAATCTGCTGATAAGAATTGGAAACCATTGGTGAAAGAACCCGGACAATATCTCTATTCCTGGATTGATAATTTTAATGATCGTATCATCCTTCGCACCAATGATAAGGCGCCCAATTATAAATTGGTGGTGGCCAATGCAAAGAATCCTGATTTAGCAGCCTGGGAGCCATTTGTAGAAGAGCGTAATTATCCCATGCAGGGTGCGGGAAGCGGAGGTGGAAAATTATTTCTCAACTACCTCGAGAATATCAGTTCACATATCTATATCGTGAATAGTGATGGAACCCCTGAAGGAGAAGTGAATTTGCCGGGAATTGGCAGCGTCAGCGGTTTTGATGGCAATATGGATGATAAGGATTTGTTCTACACTTTCAGCTCCTATACTTATCCGCCCACGATTTTCAGGTATGATATCGCCACAGAAAAATCATCCGTTTTTAAGGCGCCAACCATACCATCCTATGATCCAAAGGCCTACGAAACAAAGCAGGTGTTTTATCCCTCAAAAGATGGTACCAGGGTTCCGATGTTCATCACGCATAAAAAGGGAATTGAATTGAATGGCGAAAACCCTGTTTTGTTATATGCTTATGGCGGATTCAATATCAGCATGACACCCGGTTTCAGTGCGGTGAATTTAACATGGCTTGAGCAGGGTGGTGTGTATGCTGTTGCTAACCTAAGAGGCGGTTCGGAGCTTGGTGAAAAATGGCATGAGGCAGGAATGCTCGAAAAGAAGCAAAATGTATTTGATGATTTTATTGCAGCAGCAGAATACCTGGTGAGTCAGAAATATACCAATCCAAAAAAACTTGCTATACAGGGAGGTTCAAACGGCGCACTCTTAATAGGCGCTGTGATCAACCAGCGTCCGGATCTTTTTGGTGTTGCTATTCCACAGGTTGGTGTGATGGATATGTTGCGCTACCAGAAGTTTACGATCGGCTGGAACTGGATCGCCGAATATGGAAGCAGCGAGAAACCTGAACATTTTCCCTTCCTCTATAAATATTCCCCCATTCATAATATCAGGGAAGGAATTGCGTATCCACCTACTATCATTACAACAGCGGATCATGACGACAGGGTAGTGCCTGCACATTCATTTAAGTAT
Source organism: Flavihumibacter sp. ZG627 (assembly GCF_000814325.1). Taxonomy (GTDB): domain Bacteria; phylum Bacteroidota; class Bacteroidia; order Chitinophagales; family Chitinophagaceae; genus Flavihumibacter. Next base: position 417,417 of record NZ_JPHF01000002.1, read on the forward strand.
GCCGCCACTTTGCAGGAAAAATACAAAGGAGAGAATCCGGTGATCATCAGGATCGATACCAATTCGGGACATGGCGCAAGTAATCTTAGTAAATCGATTGAGCTCTATGCCGACCTGATGTCATTTGCATTTTACCATATGGGACTCACCCCAAAATTCAACTGATGAAAGTATTGGTTACAGGGGCCAATGGCCTGGTGGGAAGGGTTTTGGTGAAAGCATTGGCGCTTGCCGGCCATGAGGTGATAGCTACCGGTAAAGGGCCATCAAGGTTAGGATTTGAGCATAATTTATTGAGATGGTATGATGCTGATATAACCCATCCATTTCAGCTTCGGAGTATAATGGAAGCGGAGAAGCCTGAAGTGGTTATTCATGGAGCTGCAATGACGCAGGTAGATGAATGTGAGCAAAGGCAGAAGGAAGCACATTCGTTGAATGTGGAGGCAACTGCCAGATTATTACTGGACGCGGAAGAATTCAGCAGTTACTTTATTTTTCTTTCCACTGATTTTGTATTTGATGGTGAGCGGGGAATATATAGTGAAGAAGATGATGTTAATCCGATCAGCTGGTATGGGCAAACAAAAGTAGAGGCAGAGGCGGTTGTGCAAACATCCACCATACCGTGGGCCATTGTGCGCACCTGTTTGGTATATGGTGCAAAACCAGAAGGGGGAAGGGCAAATCTTTATAGCTGGATCAGGGAAAGTCTTGAAGCCGGCAAAGCTATAAAAGTGGTGGATGACCAGTGGCGAACCCCAACACTTGTAGATGACCTGGTGAATGGAATACTCTTGCTGGTAGAAAAGCAAAAAGAGGGGATCTGGCATTTGTCCGGGAAGGACCAGCTTACCCCATACCGGTTTGCATTGAAACTGGCAGGCGCTTATGGATTGGATAGCGGGTTGCTGGAGAAAGTTACCGCTGATAATTTCAGTCAGCCCGGAAGGCGACCATTATTAACCGGGTTTAATATTGAGAAAGCATCAATGGAACTGGGTTTTGCGCCCAGGTCCATTGATGAATCGCTTGAATATCTAAGACAATGATTTAAGGGGAAGGAAAACCTCCGCCATCATACATCTCGCACTGCCACCGCCATTGGTTTCAATAGTGGTGATATCAGAATGTATTATAGGGTTGAATGACTCCAGTTCCTGTTGCTGGTTTGCAGAAAGGGAATGATAGGCTTGTGAGCTCATCACAAGGAATTTCTTCCCATCCTTATTATTCACCTGAAGCATATTACCAGCGAAAGAATTCATCTGGTCTATAGATATTTCTATGATCTTTTTGCCACTCTGCCTGATCTTTTCTGCAACCATTTCTCTTTCGGCCGGGTCTGTGATGGAATCAAGGCAGATCACCACATACTGATCGGCCACGCACATCATTACATTGGTATGGTAGATCTCGCGGCCCTGCTGATCACGCGAGAAAAAGGTGACAGCAGAATATCCGAATTGCTGGCAAAACTGGCCAACGAGTTCCTGGCTGGTGCGGGGTGAGAGGCAGGCATAACAGATCTTATTTTCCCTGTCTAGCACCATACTACCGGTGCCTTCCAGGAAACGATCTGCTGCTTCTTCTTTGCTCCAGTCGATCAGCTGGCTATGATCAAACTTGCCGAATATATTTTCAAGTACCTGGGGCTTTCTTTCAGCGCGGCGATTGACGGCAAACATGGGGTATAATACTACGGTTCCATCATCATGAAAGCTAACCCAGTTGTTGGGAAAAATTGAATCGGGTGTATAGGGCTCCGGAGTATCATGTATAACGGTAACGTCTATGCCATTTTGTTGCAGTTTGCCCACGAATCCATCGAATTCAGCGGCCGCTTTATCCTGTGCATCATCAGACTCGGTGGCTACCTGGAAGGCATTGTTCACGGCCGTTTCGGCATTGAAGCTGAAGTTCACCGGCCTTATCATCATTATATGGGAAGTGGTTTGCATGGTATTATTTTATTTTTCATCCAGTGGATCTCTCAGGAGGGGCATGCTCATACAATGGAAGCCCCCGCGTGCCCTGGATAATTCAGCAGAAGGCATTGTAATGAGGCAGTCCTTTAACTTCTCCACTGTTGTTGTTCCTTCTTCCAGTTGATTGAGAAGTTCCTTTGCTTCTATTACTGTGAAGCCTGCATTTACAAAGGCATCGGCGGTTTTATCATTGCGGTCATAACCCAGCACCACGCCTTCTTTCAGTGCGAGTACATTGCAGGAGTCTGTCCACTGTTCGCGTGCATCAAAAGGAAACTCATTATTGCCGGAATAGATGAATCGAACTTTTTCATCACAGCCAAGATCATTACGGCTGATATCTGTGAGCAGGTCTTCGAGGTTATCGAAATAAACGGGGTTATCAAGATCTTTTTTGCGGAATTGAATGATCTTGATCTTATGATCTTCTTTTTTGCCTTCGAGGATACGTTGAACGATATCGGCATCATCTTTCTTGATTGCCTTTTTGGAGAAATGTCCCAGCATAACCCATACATTTCTTTTAACCTGGGTGAACACCGTATCGATATGCATATAGTCGCGTTTCTTGGGGATCTTCACTACAGAAACTTTCTTAACCACGCCTTTATTAAAGAGGGCATGTACCGCCTGGTGAGCGGCTTCCATACTGGTTCTTTCGCTTACGCCTATCAGCACATGATCTTTACTAACAACCATCACGTCGCCACCTTCGAGGGTTACCTTCCTGTCATCACCTTCTTTTGGTAAAAGGAAATGCTGGTGGGTATCGGGGAGTTCAATGATATTGTTGCGCAGGTCGGCGAAAAGCGGGTGGTTAAAAAATATATAACGCACCAGCAGCGCTTCACGGGTCCTGGCTTTTTTAGCCGGCTTATTAAGAAGGATATGGTTGTTGATGGTGATACCAATATCCCTGGTGAAAATAAAGTTTGGGATTGGCGGAAAGAGCATGATCTTATCAGAAAGACTACCGCTGATGAAAATCTTTGCGAGGTCAGCGGGAGAGTGGTTCATCATCTCCTGCTGGCTTTCATAGGAGCAGCCTTCAATAGCACAAACTGAGGCCACCAGGGTGATCCTGATCTCCCGGTCTTCCAGGATCTCTTCAAGCAGCCACTGCAATTCTATCACTTTATCTGAGCGATAAAAATCCTTGTGGGCGGGCTTGTAGAAATTCCTTTTCGCATCAGGAGTATCGATCTCCTTCAACCTGCCTTTGATCTTTTCGGGATCAAGGAAATAGAGCAGGATCTTGGTATAATAATCATACTCTTTCCGCCGGATGGTATCCAGGTGAACAATATCTTCAAAGAGCCAGTCCTGCGCTTTGGAAGGAACCACCTTTCCGAGGCCGCTGTCGGGACTATGAACTAATAATCTTCTAAGTGTACCAATTTCGCTGGTAACGTTGGCAAATGCTAAGTCTTTAGGCATATAAAAATGATTATAACTAAATAAGAATTTAGTAAACAGCAGGAAATATAACAGCGCTGTCAGTAAGGCTGGTAATAGTTAGCCGGAAGTGCTTTGGAAGCAAATGATGATATGGCTATTGTGCTGTACATTGTATATGCCAAAACTACAGTATTATTCCCGAATGGCCACAACCGGAACATGGGTGTGATAAAGCAGGCGTTTTGTATTACTTGGGTTGAACAGGGCAGAAAAGAAACTATGTTTCCGAGGCACTGTTATGATGAGGTCAATGTCTTTGTCTTTAGAGAATATATTAATGGTTTCAACGAAATCACCGATCCGGATAAAGTAGAATTCGGGGTTGAAACCGTCCAGCATCTGCTGCAGATCGGCCTTTTCTTTTTTATACTCTTCAGTCAGTTCCACATAATGGTCAACATCAATATTTACAATATGCAGGTTAGCCTCGAAGATGGAAAGGACTGATCTTAACTGGTGAATGGGGGTACTGGTTTTTGCATTCTTCATATCGGTTGCGAAAAGAATATTTTTCACTCCTTTATATGCTGCATTTGGTGGAACGATGAGAACCGGGCAAACGGCTTCCAGGGCCATATTGAGGGAGTTACTTCCCATCAGCAATTGCTGCAGGCGGGTAGCGCCTGTGAGGCCCATTATGATCATGTCGGCCCCCTGGTGTCTTACATATCTAACCAGGTTTTCAGTGAGGGAATCACCTTCTTCGGCGATCGTTTCAACATCCAGTCCCGGTGGGAGGTCGGCCACAATATTACCCAGGGCCATTTCAACCACCTGCCTGCGTGCTTCTGTATTGTTCTCCAGGGGGGTACCATCCGAACCGGCAAGAACAGGGCTGAAAACATGGTAAAAAGCCAGTTTTGTGTCCTTCAGATCTGCTGCAAGTGCAGCAGCATAGCGGGCAGCATTACGCGAGGTTTCTGAAAAATCGATAGGAACAAGCAGTCTCTTCATGGTATTTATTTGTGGAAATTTACAAAATGATTCTTCATCCTCCGCATGTATTACCTTTGCGCCCGTCATGAAATATCATTCAGAAATAGTTAAACGCCGCAGTTTTGCCATTATTTCTCACCCCGATGCCGGTAAAACCACCCTTACTGAGAAGCTCCTCCTGTTTGGAGGTGCTATCCAGACGGCCGGGGCGGTAAAGAGCAATAAGATCAAGAAGCACGCTACCTCCGACTTCATGGAGATCGAGCGCCAGAGAGGAATTTCGGTTGCTACCTCAGTGATGACCTTCGAATACCAGGGCATCCTTATAAACCTTCTGGATACGCCCGGCCACAAAGATTTTGCCGAAGATACCTATCGAACCCTTACCGCGGTGGATAGTGTAATACTGGTTATTGACAGTGTAAACGGGGTGGAAGAGCAGACCCGTCGACTGATGGAGGTCTGCCGCATGCGGGATACCCCCGTGATCGTTTTTGTGAATAAAATGGACCGTGATGGTAAGAACCGTTTCGATCTGATAGAAGAAATTGAAAAAGAACTAAGTATCCAGCTCCATCCCCTTACCTGGCCTATCAACAGTGGTAAGGATTTTAAGGGCGTATATGATCTTCATAATAAGAATCTTCGCCTATTCACTGCCCATACCAAGGCGGAAGACGGGGTATTGCAACTTGAAGACCTCACTGACCCTGTTCTAGATGATAAGCTGGGAGCCCGTGATGCTGCTGTTCTTCGGGAAGATGTTGAACTGGTGGATGGTGTTCATGGCGAACTCAATGTGGAAGATTACCTGGCTGGTAAAGTGGCGCCGGTATTCTTCGGGAGTGCGGTTAACAATTTCGGCGTGAAGGAAATGCTTGACACCTTCATTCGGATAGCACCTATCCCACGAAGCCGCGAAACCACCAAGCGAAAAGTTGATGTGGAAGAAGATAGATTCAGCGGATTCATCTTTAAGATACATGCCAACCTTGATCCGAAGCACCGCGACCGGATCGCCTTTTTGCGTGTATGTTCAGGTCGCTTCGAACGCAATAAATATTTTCATCATGTGCGGCTTGATAAGGATGTGAGGTTCAGTAACCCTTATAGCTTTCTCGCCCGCAGCAAGGATGTGATTGAAGAAGCCTATCCTGGTGATGTAGTGGGATTATTTGATACCGGAAATTTTAAAATAGGAGATACACTTACAGAAGGAGAGGAGTTTTACTTTACCGGTATTCCATCCTTTTCACCTGAAATCTTCAAAGAAGTACTGAACAAGGATCCAATGAAAACCAAGCAACTGGAAAAAGGATTGCTGCAACTTACAGATGAAGGCGTTGCGCAGCTCTTCACGCAGTTTGGTGGTAATAAAAAGATCATCGGTTGTGTGGGTGAACTTCAGTTTGAAGTGATACAGTACCGATTGTTGCAGGAATATGGTGCCTCTGTTGAATTCCGCGCCCAGCCTTATTATAAGGCATGCTGGATAACAAGTGATGATCCCAAAAAACTCCAGGATTTCATCCGCTTTAAGTCATCCAATATTGCTGAAGACAAAGATGGTCACCTGGTATACCTGGCACAAAGTGAATGGTTCCTGAATACAGAAAGGACCAATAACCCGGATATTGAATTCCACTTTACATCAGAGATCCATAAGGAAATGATCTGATTATTAATAGTTGGCGCTTATGCCGGTATAGTTTTGAGGAGTGATCTTTTTCAATTCCTTTTTAACGGCTGCTGTTGTATTAAGACCATTGATGAAATTATGGATGGCTTTTTTGTCGATGGTTGCATTACCCCTTGTCAGATCCTTCAGCGCTTCATAGGGCTTGGGGTAATTTTCCCTTCGCAAAACTGTTTGGATGGCTTCCGCTACAACGGCCCAATTGGCTTCGAGGTCTTCGTTGATCTTTTTCTCATTCAGCACCAGTTTGCCAAGTCCTTTTTCAATTGAACGGATGGCGAGAATGATATGCGCGAATGGCACACCTATATTGCGGAGAACGGTAGAATCGGTTAGATCACGCTGAAGGCGACTGATAGGAAGTTTTGCTGAAAGATGCTCCAGCAGTGCATTAGCGATGCCGAGATTACCTTCTGCATTTTCAAAATCGATAGGGTTGACCTTATGTGGCATAGCCGAAGATCCTATCTCTCCTTTTTTTGTTTTCTGCTTGAAATAATCCATGGAGATATAGGTCCAGATATCGCGACAGAAATCCATTAGGATTGTATTGATCCTTTTCAGCGCATCGAAATGAGCGGCAAGGTTATCATAGTGCTCAATCTGGGTAGTGAATTGCTGGCGCTGAAGGCCCAGGGATTCAACAAATGTATTGCCGAGCTTAACCCAGTCCTTTTTAGGATAGGCAATATGGTGAGCATTGAAGTTACCGGTTGCACCACCGAATTTGGCTGTGTAGGGAATATGCGTCAACTGCTCTACCTGGTTTTGCAGTCGCTCAACAAATACCATCATTTCCTTTCCCAGTTTTGTTGGGCTTGCGGGTTGACCATGGGTGCGTGCCAGCATCGGTATATCACGCCAGCTATCTGCCAGGTTACGGAAGGCGGTATTGAGGTTTAACAATGCAGGAAGGTATTCGAATTCCATCGCGTTTTTCCAGCTAAGGGGAACTGATGTGTTGTTTACATCCTGCGAGGTAAGTCCGAAATGAATCCATTCAACCAGGTTGGCAGCGCCGCAGGCTTCGAGCTTACTCTTTACAAAATATTCTACTGCTTTCACATCGTGGTTGGTGATCTTTTCCGTTTCCTTGATGCTGAGGGCGTCTTCCGTACTGAAACCTGCTGCAGCCTCTTTCATGAAGTTGCGCGCTTTTACAGGGAGTTTGAAAAACCTGTTATCAGCAAGAAAAAGAAAATATTCCACTTCAATGATCACCCGGTATTTCATCAGGGCATATTCAGAAAAATACTCATCTAATTGTTGAAGCTGGTTACGATAACGTCCATCGATAGGAGAGATGGCAGTAAGGGATTGTAGTTCCATATATTTGCAAAATTAAATTAAAGCGATTGGACAGAAAAATCAGAGTGGGAGCAGTGAGTTACCTGAATACAAAGCCTTTGATCTATGGACTGGAGAAAGGAATGCTGCAAGACGAGATAACGCTGGAAATGGATTTCCCTGCAAATATTGCGGGAAAGCTACTCGACGATAGTATAGATATTGGGTTGGTGCCTGTAGCAATTATACCCAGGTTAAGGCAACATCATTTTGTAGCTGATTATGGCATCTGTTGCGATGGTCCTGTGGCCTCTGTATGCCTGTTCAGTGAAGTGCCTGTAGAGGCAATAACAGAGGTGCTTCTCGATTATCAAAGCCGAACTTCTGTAAGGCTTGCCCGCATATTGATGAAGGAGTTTTGGAAGATCGATCCTGTTATCACTGATACCCGCGATGATTTCCGTGAAAGGATAACCAGCACCACGGCTGGTGTGGTGATAGGCGACAGGGCCCTTGAACAAAGAAGCCGCTCGCGTTATGTGTATGATCTTGGTGAAGCCTGGAAACTGATGACAGGACTTCCATTTGTTTTTGCAGGATGGATCAGCAATAAACCAATTAGTTCAGATTTTATAGCCTCTTTTAATGCAGCAAATGAATATGGGTTGAACAGGTTGGAAGAGGTGATCACGCAACATCCGTATCCTGCCTATGATCTTCATAAATATTATACGGAAGACATCATATATAAACTGGATGCAGAAAAAATGAAAGGTCTGGAACTCTACCTTGATTATCTGCAGCGTTTTGGATTCCAGGTAAAATAATTATTTCTTCTTTAATGGCAGATATCTCTCGATGGTGGAATTGATTTCCTGTGAGATTCCACTGATGTATGTAGTTGGAATGAAAAGGATCAGGAATACCACTGATCTGATAAATGTATCAAGGAAAATATTTGATTGGGTAGGAATAAAGCTTACCAAAATGGTTGCTGCAACGGCAATCACAATTGCCAGCAGGTTTTTCAGCGTATAAGGCTGCATGTTAAATTTCAGGAACAGGAAAGAGAAGCGAAGAATATTATAAAACGTGAGTGAGATGAGCATTGAATAAGCCGCACCCATCAAACCATAATAGGAGATCAGGTAATAATTCATTGGCAGGGCGAGGATGGTATATGCCACGTTAACAATGAAATCAACTTTCCAATAGCTGGAAGTTCCCATTATTTGTCCGTTAGCACCGGTACCGAGGTCAATAAGCTTTGCAGCACCCATAAAAAGAATAACGCTTTCGATGCCTGCAAAATCTTTTCCCAGCAGTCCTGACAGGTTATGTAGGTTCAACCAGATCAGTCCAAACATACCGAGCCCCACTACCAGCAGGTTGGCAACACTTTTCTTATAAATGCTTTTAATACCAGCCAGGTCCTTGTTTTTCCAGGATTCGGCAAGAACGGGTATGGTTACAGAATTCATGCTACGCTGCGGCACTTCAAGAAGTGTAACAATATAAGTAGCGATGGTCAGTACTGCTGTATCAGTAAGTCCGCGGTCACCTTTCGCCGTTAGGATGAAAGTATCGATGGTGCGTGAGAGCAGGTTAAGGAACTGGGAACCGAAAATGAAAAAGCCGAAGCTGGCCATTTTATACTGAAGCCGGTCAGTAACAGAACTTATTTTGGGGACAAAGAGGAACTGTTTTGTTTTGCGGAGGATCAGGAACAGAACGAATCCTGATACCATATAGGAGAGGGAGAATAACTGGAGGAAGCGGTTATCGCTGATCATTTTAGCGGTCAGCAATAAGAGTAGAACGGTAAACAGTAAACGGGGAAGCAGTTCGCGGAGAGTGTTGGTGGCTATGCTTTTCCGGAAAGACCATCCAAATGCTTCGAGCCACATGAAGAACAGGATAAAAAAGCAATAAGGGTAAACCAGGTAGCTGAATTCTACGAATAGGGGTGACCGTTCGGAGAATTTTCTCTCGATGATGTCTCGGCCCAGCCAACCCGCGAGGCACATGATAATGAATCCGATGATGCATACCATGGCGGTAACGAAGGGAAGATCATTCTTCTCCGGCTTCAGGTATGATTTGTAGAAGGGGAAGAATTTATAGATGACGGGAAGGCTGCCGAGTGTACAAAGTGTTGCCAGGGTTAATCCGGCGTCGGTAATAACGCGGGTGAGTCCAAGCATTTCAGGAGAAAGAATCCGGGGCACCAGGAAAAGCATATTGAAAGCACCTACCGCGAATCCCAGGATGATGATTACGGTGGACCTGATGCTTTGCTTTTGGATACTGCCCATTGAGGCCAAAACTAAATATTAATTTTCCAATATAAGTCCACAATATTTCTGGTATAAATGAATTATTCTTTCTTTATTCGTGGTGGAATATTTTTAGAACCCATGAATTTTATTAAACCTTACCCTTCCTTTCTTCTTCTACTTTTATTTCAATTTATAATATTAAACGAAATATTGGCTCAAACACCAATAGTGCCATTAGCTACAGATTGCAATAGCTGGTTAAATATTAAAGCGCCTGGGGGTGGAGTGCGAATTGGTGATCTAGATATACCGGGAAACCACTTAACCGTTGAGGCAATGATTACGCGTACAGCACTGCCTCTTGACACAACATCTCATGGCCAGGGCGATATCGTTTCTAAACAGAGCGATCCTAATGATGCAAATTACCTCCTGCGAGCAGATCGTGCTGAAATAACAACAACCAACGGATATTTCAGAACTGCGCCTGTATGTAAGTTTGAGTCAAACAAAACATATCATATTGCCATGGTGTATAACGGTAACACTCTGAAATTTTATAGAAATGGATTCTTATTGAGTGAGGTGCCGTGCTCAGGAAATATGATAACCAATAATTGGATAACAACTATAGGAGAATATGCCTGGCAGCCTGGTTATTATGGAACAGCATTGATAGGATATATAAATGAGGTAAGAATTTGGGACGTTGCAAGAACACAGGATGAATTACGTACGTATTTAAATAATCCATTGCCATCCCCAACAACTCAAACAGGACTTAAAGCCTATTACCAATTTGATGACCTGCAAAATAAGCAAGGTAATGCGAGCTGGAATGGATCTATTGTTGGTGATGCTGCCATAAATGCAACTAATCCTTTGTGTTCATTCGTGCAGGATTCATGTACCGTTATTTGCGATGAGAAAATTGATTTTGGATTCAGACAGTCTTTGTGTAATCCATCGCTAGTAAGTTTTATTACTGATAATGTGGGTATAGAAAAAGTTAGATGGGATTTCGGTACCGCTGGTATTTCTGATTCATTTACACCAACAATAGATTTCGGCAATACGTTACAGAATATCCCTATCAGATTAACATCCACTTTTTCAGATGGATGCCTTGCCCAGGTGGAAAAATCAATTTTAATTGGGAGTGGTGATGGTTCCCCTTTACAATTATTAGATACAACTGTATGTAAGGGAGTAGAATTAAAATTTACAGCCCCAGAATCCATTTCTTATTGCTGGAATAGTTCAACCGGCAGTACTGGGTTGGGGCTTCGTGAACAAACTATAATAGCGGATGCATCCCAGCAAATTTTCATTAATAGAATAGAATTAGGTGATAACCTGATCGTTAATGGTGATTTTCAATCTGGTAATGAATTATTCAGTTCTGATTATTTGTTTTCACCAACGGGCGGGGTGCCGGGAAATTATACAATAGGAAATAATCCCAAAGCCTGGGATGGCCAGATAAATTGTGACCTGCCTGCACCTGCTAGTGGGATGATGCTGGTTAATGGAGAAATGATTACCGGTACAACCATCTGGAAGTATACCAAAACTATATCTACAGGTACTGATTATATTTTTGGTTTTTCTATCTCAAATCTTAAAACAGGAAATCCACGGATTCATGTTTATATCAATGGAGCAAAAATTGACCAGGTTGAATTTGGAAATGGTGCCTTATGTACCTGGCAAGAGTACCAGTTATTCTGGAATTCAGGGAGTTCAGATCAAATCGAAATAAAACTTGTAACCGGACTTTTACCCACGGGGAGTAATGTATTTGCACTCGATAACATAATGTTGAGTGAGTATAATTTGTTCTCTGAATACATCCACGTTAATGTTGATGAAGCCCCTTTCATAAATGCTATTTCTGATGTAGAGATCTGTTCAGGCCAAAAGAAGCTGCTTTCTGTGGAAACGGATGCTCCGGCTTCAATCCAATGGTATCCTGATACCAATATAAGTAATAGTAATTCGCTAACACCTGAAGTAAGTCCAGGTGTCACAACAACCTATTATGTTTCTACCGAATCAGCTCCAGGTTGCAAAGTCATAGATTCTGTTCAGGTTTCAGTTAAACCAATTCCTGAATTTACTCTTAGCGAAAGTGAAATCGACTTGTGTGAAGGAATGGAGACAACGATAAGAGCCACTGGAGGTACAACATATGAATGGTATAATGCTGCTGATTTTATATCGGATAATGCAGTGCTGTCATTGGATGGTACTGAATCAGGCATTTTTAAAGTTATTATCAAAGATGAGTTATGTAATATTTCAGACACGCTCACAAGCATTGTAACTATAAAGCCTCTACCACAAATAAGTATAGAAAAATCAAATGATATTGACTGTAAACAAACGGTAGCAACCCTGGAAGTAATCGGTGCAGCACGATTAGAATGGTTACCGGAAAGTTCAATTATTGAAACAGGAATTAATTACATCAGAGTTGCCCCAGGTGGTAGTACAATGTATTATGTTAAGGCATTTGATACCAATGGTTGTTATGTAACTGATTCCACCCTAGTAAACTTCAGCGCTATTAACGGCGGTGAAGATATTAAGATGCCAAATGCTTTTTCACCAAATGGCGACAATAAAAATGAATGCTACGGAGCATCTAACCTGGATTTTTTATCAGGGTATCAGTTAGTGATCTGGAACAGGTGGGGTCAGCAGGTATATAATTCTCAGAAACCTGGAGAATGCTGGAATGGAACATTGAAAGGGATACGCCAACCTGCGGGAACCTATGTGTACCAGTTGAAAGGTAGTTCTGCATGTGGTATTGTAAATAAGAAGGGTACAATTGAGCTTATACGTTAATTCCTGAAGCAGAAAATATTTAATTGAAGATCATAATCGGGCTTTTGTCCTTTTCTACTAAAGGGCGTATGATATGATTCAGCTGCCTCTTTTATATAATATTTATACCCGGCCTCTGTAACTATCTGCAGAATTTCATTTAATTCACTGTTCTGCAAAAAAGAACCGTGGTACTCTATAAAAAGATATTCTATCAGGTGCAGTTTTTCGTGGATGTCAATAATGACTTTGTATTCTGCGCCCTCGATATCCAGCTTTAAGAAATTCACCTTTTCCACCAGTATATCATTAAGTCGTATTGCTTTTACCGAGGTGGAATAATTATTGGCATTCTCTTCAATACGGGAACTCATACTGCCTGTGCCGGCAAAATTAAGTATGGTGTTTTCGATCCATACAGCTTCCTTCCTAAGATCAACATCTTTATATTCAAAAGAGGCAATGTTTTTAGAGAGGAGTTCGTAGTTTCCTGAGTCCGGCTCAAAAGCTATAATTTTTGATTCAGGATATTGCTGTTTGCAATAAAGCACACTCATCCCAATATGTGCACCACAATCTATAATGTAAGGAGAATCTGTGCCGAAATCAATCTTATAATATTCATCAATGAAAATCTCATCCAGTGCGTGAAGCACTTCATTTCCACTTCCGAAATAAAAAGGTTTACCAAAGAGAAACATTTGGTGTGTTGAGCCGGAAGAGCTATTCCGAAGTTTTTTTACCTGTGGCCAGGTTATACCAAACGAACTGTATGGGTTATTAAATATTGCTTTCAGTTTCCTTACTGCATCTGAACTGATCTTAGAGATTAATGAATTGCCCACTATTAGTTGGAGTTTATTTTACCTGTTTTGGTAGCAAGATAATCGAAATAGCCCCTAAATGCCATACGTAACACCTGCAATCGTTTATTATTATAGATCAGGTTATTCTTTAAACGGTTAATAAGAGACCTGGTTCTCTTCCTCTTATGTTCAGCGAATCCTGATCCATATTTTCTATTTACATAAAAAAAATTGCGTACCATATAATACATACGCAATGGACTGTGCAGGCTTCGACTGGTTTTGGCACCCGTTAGCGATCTATACATTCCACTACTACCCAGGCTATGCTCGAGTCGTATACCTGTATATAATAGTGATCTATATCCGCTATCCCTGATACGATAATTATATTCAAAATCAACTTCATCAATAAAAAGTGCTTCATCGAAACCGCCCAGCGTTTTAAAATGACTCAAACTTAAAATGCTGCCCGAGGTTATCAGATCTAGTGATTCCTTTGCTTCGCATCCTTTTGAAGATTCTACATATTCGTTAAAAGCAACCCCGTACATTGCAACTATTGAGGGGTCTTCACACTTTTGAAAACAGGTCAGGTATTTTTCAAGTTCACTTTGCTCAAAGTAAGAATCCTGATCCATAGTTAATAGAAAATGAAAACCCTCCTTAATGGCCATCTCCGCTGCTAAGTTCAATCTGACAGCTATTCCCTGGTTTCTGCCATCCCCGAAATAAATGGCATTTGGTATGGACAAAAATGATTGTTCATTATTATTGCCAATTGCATCAGTATTGTCTATGACATATACTTTTTCAACTGATTTACTATAGGAGAGGATGTTGTCCGCTACGGATTTACCTGGGTGATATAAAATGGTTACGGCTGCAATTCGAGCCATTTTTACTTTTGTTTGAATGCTATGCGTATTTTGCGAAAGTAAACAATTAATCGCTTCATGATAAATGGCCAACCTCTTATATCTATTTGTATTCCGGCCTATAAGCGTATAGATTATCTCCAACGTTTAATTTCCAGCATTGAAACACAAACCTTCCGTGATTTTGAGGTTGTGATCACCGATGATAGTCCCGATTCCTCCGTGGGGGATTTTTGCCGCAATATCAGTTCAGTATTGAATCTTCGCTATTTCAAAAATGAAAAAGCCCTCGGCACCCCGGAAAACTGGAATGAAGGTATCCGCCAGGCAAGGGGTAAGTGGATCAAAATTATGCATGATGATGATTGGTTCACGGATGAAAATTCTCTCGAAACCTTTTACCAGGCAACGCTGAATGATCCCGATTGCCCTTTTTTCTTTTCAGCTTTTCGAAATGTGGATGAGGAAAGCGGACGGAGGGAGGTGGTTCAATGTAATGCCCTTGACCTGGCCATGTTACGATTAAGCCCATTGCATCTTTTCAAAAAAGTTTATGTGGGTAATCCCAGTTGTACACTGATCAGGCGAGACATAGGCCTGTTGTATAATAGCAGATTTAAATATGTGGTGGACTTTGAATACTATATAAGATGCATTCAAAAAGAAGGAAAGTGGAAGTACATTGATAATGTTTTGTTGCAGATCGGATTCAATGCCGAGCAGGTAACCAAGTACACATTCCTGGTGAAAGAAGTTCAGATTCCGGAGAATCATTTGCTGCTGCAGACTATGGGTGCATCCATACTCCGCAACTACTTCGTTTTTGATTATTACTGGCGATTGTATCGCAACCTTGGAATTCGTAAACCAGCTGAGATCTCTGCACTTTATGAAGGGCCAGTTCATCATATAGTTAAAACAATGCTGGAGGTGCAGTCGTCTTTATCCACATCAGTTCTTAAAAAAGGATTAGTCTCTAAGCTGTTGATGACGGCCACCTATATCCGGAGCCTGCTTATCAAACTATGAGGCCTTAAATATTTTCCAGTTTAAGTTTTGTCTTAATATTATAGAGGAACTTTCCCGCCGGACTCTTAAGCAGGTAATACAGCATTTTCAAACGAAGCTGCCATATTTCGAGTAGCGTACTGTTACCGAAATATTTCTGATACACCTGTTTCATCTGGCGGAGTGCGTCAAGATAACTCGATTGGCTGACCCCATGCGGAGCAAAGATCACCAGTTCTTTTTCCAGGAAAAGAAATGGTTCCCTGGCAATCCTGCAGACAAAATCATAGTCCATGGCGATCCTGATTGAAGTGTCATAGAGTCCATACTTTTCATGCAATGATCTTTTCACGAACATGGTCTGGTGCCAGACAGATCGCATACCCCTGTAAAGCTTTTCTTTATCAAAAGGTTTGCCTAAAACAACCTGTTTTCCACCCCGCGTAGTAAGGCATTTGCCATGAAGCCAGGTAATGCCGTTATTGTCTGTAAAGGCTTTTGCCACTGTTTCCAAAACAGTAGCATCTCTTAAGCGGTCGCCAGAATTGAGCATGTTGACGATCGTTCCTGTTGCACGGATAATGCCCTTATTAAAAGCGTCAGAAATGCCCTTGTCTGGTTCGGATATCCATTTACGATAGAGTGGGTGTTGAGTGCCCACCAACCAATCCCTGATCTCTGAATTAGTTGAGCCATCAATGATCCAGTGTTCCCAGGGAGGGGACTGCTGTTCATCGATCGAAGAGCAGGTTTCCTTCAATTCGGTAAGATTGTTGAAGCAGATAGTTATGACGGAAATACTGAGTTCCATGTTTTAAAATTTCTGCGTCAATCCCTTCAGTGCGTCGATCCTGAACTTTATAACAGGCCAGGTTTTTTTAGGTTTCCCTTTTAAAGCATAACCTATTCCCAAGATAATTGCAGCACCCAGCTTGAAAATAAATTCAACTACTTTACTGTAATAGGCTGATGCCCCGATTTTCTTAACCCTTACTCTTTCACCGCGGCCTTGTCCTGAGGCAACCCTGTATAGGTATTCACTGGTCAATTTTTTCACTTCAACCACATGATGAACTTTCACTTCAGGATCATAAAATATCCTGAATCCAAGTGCCTTCAGTCGGAAGAAAAAATCCTTCCCTTCACCACCAATCCTGAGCTTACCTACCACGCCGGGAAGATTGGTGTCAAAACCGTTGATCGCAAAGAATGCTTCCCGCGTAACCGTCATATTTGGTTCAAAGGGGTAGCGATTTTTACTGAATTCTGTAACCTCATCGCTGTAGTCAAAATTAGCTACCAGTGAGGAAACATAGTAAGACATCCATTCGGGTTCAGCGGGAATATATTTAGGGATGATGGGGCCGCCTAATCCACTTGCTTCAGGATGTACAGTAAAAAAGCGGCGAATCTTTTCCAGGAAATCAGGGAAGGCAAGAGCATCGTCATCAATGAAGGTAAACAAATCACCTTTTGCAGCGTGGGCACCTGCATTCCGTGAATAGGAAGAACCCTGGCTGGTTTCCTTAAGGAAGATGATATTAGCATCTCCATGACTGGCAATATAATTCCGACATAGCTCTTCGGTATTATCAGTGCTGTTATTGTCAACCACAATGATCTCATAACCATTTTTATCAACGGTCTGGTTGTAGAGGCTGTCAATGGCATTGACAATATAATCGGCCCGGTTATAGGAACTGATGATAACTGAGATCATGGCAGCTGTTTGCGTTTCCATGCCAGGAAGGCCGTCAGTGCAAGTAAAAGATAGACGAGGCTGGCACTGATTGTTGAGATCGTTTTACTCGTCTGCACAGCTTTCGGTTCAAAACGGAATTCCAGTTCATGATTGCCCGCGGGAACTTTCATTCCGCGAAGCACATAATTTGCTTTAACGTGGGGAACCAACTTGCCATCGAGGTATGCATTCCATCCTTTATCATAAAATATTTCACTGAATACGGCAAACTGATCTGTAGCGGCAGATGTTTTGTAAATCACCTTATCATTGAGATTTTCCACCCATTGGATAGTTGATGCTGAATCATATTGAGGCTGTGCGCCAACTGACTGCTGGTATTTTTCCTGAACGATGGCCACTTCACGAAGCATTGCACTATCAAGGGCTTTCATCTCGGCGTTGCCATCCTTCACAAAACGAACTTCCCTTACAAACCAGGCAGGGCCAAAAGCTTCGGGATTTGATTGTGCAACCGCCTTTCCATCGGCGGGATTCTGCATGATGAAATATCTCGTATTCAACATATTGAACACCTGCATATTCCCCTTGCTGAGCTGTTGCTGGATGAGGTCATTATAGAGACCCAGTTTAGCCGGACTGTATCCTCCAACTGAATTATGAAAATAGGAAGCCCTCGAACTTTCGAAAGGATTTGCATTGGTCGATTGGTCGAACACCCTGAAGGGGAGGCGGGTATCAGCTTTTATGGCCAGATCGGCTGCATTTGGTTGAAGCGTTGCCTCAAATTCTTCCGGCTCCACAAAATTCCGGTGGCTAAGGTAACGGGTACCCACACCGATAAGGTCAAATGTACTTGCGGCCAGTAATCCCAACAATAAAACAACCTGGTTTACTTGTGATTTGCGGTAAAAATAAAGTAAGCCTCCTGCCAGTAAGATTAAAATAGTAGAACGTAACAGGTCGCCACCAAATAGGGATTTTCGATCATCGCGGAGGGCTGAAACAACAGACTGCCCAAAGTCTGCGGCCTGTTGTTGTATTTCTGGAGTTTGCTGGCCCTGCATCATCATGCTCGATAATTGTTGTTTGAGGGCGGCATCACCTGCACCACTATAATCAGCCATGAAATAGAAGGCAGTCAAGAGAAGTATAACCGCGCCGGTAATCATGGCCGTTAGTCTGAATTTTTTTTCGTCTTCTGCTGATTTATGATCACTGTTCATGAACTGCTCCAATCCCAATGCGGCCAGTAATGGAAAGGTGAGTTGCGGTATGATCATGGCCATGGAAGGGGCCCTGAATTTATTGTAGAAAGGCAGGTAATCAAAAAGGAAATAATTGATGGAGGAAAAATTCTTACCCCAGGCAAGTATGATCCCAACAATTGTAGCGGCGAGGATCCACCATTTATGCCATGATCTTACATAAACCATTCCCAGGATAAAGAGGAAGCAGATAATGGCGCCTAAATATACCGGACCCGATGTTCCGGGCTGTGCACCCCAATAGGCTGGAAGCTGCTTTACAAAAGAATCAGCCTGTTCGCCCTGCATGCCTGTTTTTTCAGCAAGCACTTCTGCTGTTCTTGTATTTTCTCCAAATTCAGATACGGCTTCACCATTTACTACATTTCCTGAACTACCACCATATATAGAAGGTACTATGAATGTGAGGGTTTCGCTGATACCGTAGCTCCATCCAAATGCATAGTCTTTGTTCAATCCACCAGCAGTCTTATTTTTTTCATCAACACCTTCGGTTATTTCAGATCGTCCACCCCGCATAGTTTCTTTTGAGTACTCCTGCAGCGGATACCAGCTGATAGCATAAGTTGCCAATCCAACCACCGCCGCGAGGAGCGCTACTCCGAATGCAGGAAGTACAGTGGTGATTTCTTTATTGCGAAAGCTGTTAACCAGGTATGCGATACTGATAAAGGCAATAACAATTGCAGTATAATATAGAACCTGGATATGTTGTGTACTTGTTAGAAGTCCAAAGAAAAGTGCCAGCAATACACCTCCTGTCAGGTATTTTTTCTCATATATAAGGAGCAGAGATGCCACCACAGCGGGAGCATACCCAATGGCCCACATCTTGGTATTATGACCTACGGCAATGATCACAGGGTCATAGGTTGCCCATGCATATGCGATTGCTGCGAGCGCTGCCACGAGGGGCCTTATACGCATTACCATGCAAAGAAAATAAAAGCTTATGCAGGCAAGGAAGAAAAAACTTACGGGAACGGGCATCCCAAGGGTTAATAGCGTTTGCAGGTAGATGGTTTCAACCGGCGCACCGTTAGAGGTAAAGGTATATGCCGGCATACCGCCAAACATGGAGTTGGACCATAGAGGGAAATGGCCATATTTCTCTTTGAACTCAAAAGATTGCTGTGCCATTCCTTTCCAGCCGATAATATCGTGCTGCTCAACTACCTTGCCCATCAGGGCCGGTTGACAATAGATAATTGATACCACCAGGAAGAAAAGGATGGCATAAATATGAGGCGATGCCTGTTTGAACCAGTTGGATTTCATGTGCCAGCTTCAGTTTAGCTGGCAAAATAACACATATTTGACCTTAAACAGGGGCAATTTTATACATTGCCGGCGAATTTGTATAGCCATGTCAATTTCTCAATTCAATAAACTTGCCTTTATTACCAACATCACTTTCCTGCTGGCCATGGTTATGCGGTACTATCCTTTGCTGCCGGGCACTGCTTTTCAATCAGCATTACTGATCTGCGGACTGGTATTATCACCCCTGTTTAATGTTTTTGTGCTGCTGGCTAATTTTTACTGGCAGCGTAAAGGCGTGAAGCAGTTCCATAAAACCATTCCATTGTTGAACGCTGGTTTCTTATCGCTGCAGGTTTTTCTTTTACTAACGGGTATCCTATCTTTAGCCAATACCAACTCATGATACATAATATCATCCGCGACAAACCCAGCCGGCTTTTTATCATACTCGGAGGCTTCTTTATCGCAAATGCCATTATTGCAGAGGTTATAGGGGTGAAGATTTTTTCGCTTGAACCTACAATAGGCATCGAGAAAGCGAGCTTTACATTATTGGGTGAATCAGGTCTGTCTTATGACTTGTCGGTAGGTGTATTACCCTGGCCAATTGTTTTCATCATGACCGATATCATAAATGAATATTATGGTATCCGTGGGGTGCGCTTTCTTTCATTTCTTACTGCCGGTCTAATTGCATTTGCTTTTTTCCTGTTTTATTTTGCGATCCATACAGTCCCCGCTGGTTGGTGGCAGTTGTCACAACAACAGAATGGTGTTCCCGATATGCAGGCAGCATATAGCCAGATATTGGGACAGGGCATGAGCATTATCCTGGCATCCCTCACAGCGTTTATGGTAGGTCAGTTAACAGATGCTACTGTATTCAGGAAAATCAAAAAGCTCACAGGGGAGAAAAGGATCTGGATGAGAGCTACTGTTTCGACCTTGTTCAGCCAGATGGTTGATACCATTGTTGTGTCCTATATCTACCTCTATTTCGCATTGGGATTTTCTTTTCCAAGGGTTACTGCAATCGCCATGGTTGGCTATACCTATAAGTTTACCATCGCCATATTATGTACGCCACTTATTTACCTGATCCATGGTTTGATAGAGCGGTATCTGGGTAAAAAACAGGCGGCCGAAATGAAGGTAGCTGCACTTGAACTGCAAAAACAAAGTTAAACCATGGGTTCTCATTAAACCTGGAAGCCTTTGCAGGCTCCTAAGTGTAAAACCTTAACATTTATAAGGGTCTTAATTATCAGAAGCTAGCCTAATTTAACGATGAAATCAAACAATATAAATCCTACAGCTATGTCAAAGAGCTTTACACGCGTTGGTTTATTACTTGTTGCCAGCCTGCTCTCCCTGGTGGGGTTCGCACAATCATGGCCTGTCCAGCTTACCCTGCGCAATGGTGACATGGTAAAGTTATATGAGCCCCAACCCGAATCTTACGAGCAATCACGCCTTGTATTCAGGTCGGCCATCTCCCTTATAAAAAAAGGTGAGAGCGAACCTGTTTTTGGTACACTCTGGGCAAATTCACAAACAAGGTCAGAGCAGTCCAGCGGAAATATTTCACTTGAGTCATTATCAATAACCGACATAAGGTTTCCTGCTTCAATTACCGAGGAAACAACCAGGGAAATAGAGGTGGAACTGGAATCTGGTGTTCCTGCAAGGAAGGCGATCATTTCAAGCACATACCTCGAAAATGCACTTTCAAGAAATAAAGAAAAGCAACAACTTGATGCTTCCTTTTCTAATAAAGCCCCGAAAGTTCTTTATACAACCACACCATCTTTATTAGTGGTCATGGATGGAGAACCTGTTTTGCAAAAAAACCAGGAGTGGGGGATGGAAGTCGTTGTGAATTCACCCAATACAATCGTTAAGAACAATGACGGCAATTTCTATTTATACGGGGGCAATCGTTGGTATAAGAGCCAGTCTGCAAAAGGGCCATTTAAGTATACCGGATATCCACCCGCCAATCTGGCTGCAGTTGAAAAAGCAGTAAAGAAAGGTGAGAATTCTGAAAAGGCATTTGAATCAGATTTCGATAATGCTAATATAAACAGGGCAGTTATTGTAAGTACCGAACCGGCAGAGCTTATCCAATCAGAAGGTGAAGCAGATTTTACACCTATCAGCAATACTGGTTTGTTATATGTGAGCAATTCTCCGAATGATATCTTCATGGACATTGCTTCCCAACAGTATTATGTTTTACTATCTGGCCGTTGGTATCGTTCCCCGTCCCTGAAAAACGAGTGGTCTTTTATTAATGCTGATCAACTTCCGGAAGATTTTTCAAGGATACCGGCTGGTACTGAAAAGGATAATGTTCTTGCGAGTGTAGCAGGCACACCTGCAGCGAAGAATGCACTTATGGATGCACAGCTACCATTAACGGCAAGGGTTGACCGAAACAAAGCAACAGCGTCGGTAAGCTATGATGGCGACCCTGAGTTTGAGCGTATCAATGGTACAAAAATGTCTTATGCCATTAATAGTTCAGCCACAGTTATCAAATACAGGAATGATTATTACCTGGTTGAGAACGGTGTGTGGTTCCGTTCAAATTATCCATCAGGTCCTTGGGCTGTAAGTAATACCAGGCCTGATGAAGTGGATCTGATTCCACCATCATATCCGGTATATAATGTGAAGTATGTTTATATCTATGAAACAACTCCCGATTATGTATA
Organism: Flavihumibacter sp. ZG627; assembly: GCF_000814325.1. Classification (GTDB taxonomy): domain Bacteria; phylum Bacteroidota; class Bacteroidia; order Chitinophagales; family Chitinophagaceae; genus Flavihumibacter. Next base: position 439,535 of record NZ_JPHF01000002.1, read on the forward strand.
TATGGGATATACACCAGGCTACCTGAACAATTATGTTTATGGACCTACTGTTGTATATGGAACAGGATATTATTACCGTCCATGGCATCGCCGCAGGTATTTTGCAAGGCCATACACATGGGGATTCAATATGCATTACACTCCGTGGATGGGCTGGACTATCGGACTTGGTTATCATCCTGGTTGGTTCAATGTGGGATATGATTATAATCCATGGGGATATTGGGGTGGCGGATGGTGGGGGCCATCAATGTACCGCCCATCGTACTGCAGTCCTTTTTACCGCAACAACGGCTATTACGGATATAGTGGAAATCATTTTTATGTAAATAATTACAACTATTATGATTATTATGGTGGCCGACGCAGCAATAACTATTATCACAACAATATTTATCACCAGCGGAGGGATGTGGTAACGGTTGACAACAGACGTCCGGCCAATATCTCAAGGCCTGTTCAAAATCCTGACAGGAGACAGTATACAGGCAATTATGATGGTCGCTACAATAACAGCAATGGATATAATAATCGGAATGAAGGATTGGGTGTTGATAACAGGAATAATAATTCTATTTACAGGAACAGAAATACTAATCCGGGTGATCGTCAGTCTGATGTTAGTCGCAGGGTTAGAGAAAGCATCCCCGATGTAAGCAACCAGCGAGATGTAAGGGTGGAAAATAATAGTCGTGAAATCAGGCCCGATAGACAATATCGTCCAGGATCACAGCCACAGCAGGAAAATCGACGTCCGGATTATAACCAGCGCAACCAGGAAATGGAACGCAGGGTAATAACCAGGCAACCAACTCCTTCAGGAGCACCATCAAGGCCTGCTGGTGTTGAGAACCGGGCTAGGAATGAAAGGAGGGAATCACCGAGAATTGAACGTTCCCAGATCACAAGGCCTGCGGCTCCTCCACCATCAAGGAGGGAGTCGGCCAACAGTAATCAGGGTGGTTCAACGAGACGTCCGGAAAGGAACAAAAATTAAACATCCTTTCCCATAACGTAATCATCCATTACATAGCCAAAGCCGATATCGTTGACCTCTTCTTTTTCTATCCGGAAGCCCATGGCTTCGTAGAAGAACCGGGCTTTATTATACTTATTGACATTTAAAATAAGGTGCGCGCCATTATGGGTGCGCACTTCTTCTTCTACCATATCAAGTAATGCGCGGCCTACTCCTTTTCCATGAACATGGGGGAGCACATATAGTTTGTGTAACTTCCAGATTGAATCGGTGATTGGTCCAAAGGAGGCGAAGCCCACTTCCTCCAATTCTATCTCAGCGATAATAAACCTATGCTTTTTATTGATGATCTGGTCCTCCAATGCATCAGGGCTATAATTAAGGCCGAGCATATAATCCATCTGGTCATTGGAAAGGATGTCTTTATACGCTTCTGGCCATATCTGATGGGCCAGGAATCCGATCGTCGGAATATCATCCTGATCGGCGCTTCTTATTACTAATGCTTCACTCATTTTATCTAACGGATTTATCAGGGTTATGGAAAGTGTTTTTTGAAAGGGACTGGTGCATCTGGATGGCCTGCCAACTCAACCGGGCAGCAACAAGGAAGGAGAGTACTGCGCTGCTAAAAAGAAAACCCGAAGAAACTCTTTGCGTAATAAACTCATCTACCTGCACAAACAAAAACAGATCATATAGACCATGAAAGAATATGGCAAGCAATAGTCCCCTTACAATTAATTGTTTAGATTGACGGTTATGGGTAAATTTGGCAAGTCCCACATAATAACCCATCAATACCCCAAAAGTGGCATGAGCCGGAACTGATAGGAACATCCTCAGGATACCTGTTTCAAATCCATGCTCCATTATATATCCGATATTTTCAAGTGTTGCGAAACCCATTGCAACCATCACGCCGTATATGATTCCATCGAACGGTTCATTAAAGAATTGACGGGGGAAAGCATAGGAGCGGAGCATTATGAATTTGGTAAGTTCTTCCGTTAGCGCAACCACGATAAAAGCCATGAGAATATAGTAGGTCCAACCATTTGCCGGCATCATTAGATTTAAAAGTTTAATGCCTCCAAGTTGCAGCAGGATTGCGGGTAGTATTCCCAGCATACCTAGGAAAAAAGAATTAACCAGTGCCTTCAGCGGTTCGCGTTCATACCTGTCTTTTGAATAAATGAACCACATGATTGCGATCCCGGGTGCCAGGGCCAAAGCCAGCAATTCCATATATCAGGTTTGTTGTGCTGAAATTAGTGAATTAATATTGAGTCAGAATTAGCCTCCATGAGAAAAGCTCAGATTTTTTTTTGTTGCCTATTATTGGCTATAACTGTCAGATCACAGGAATTTGGAGGCATACCTTCAAGCCAGGAATGGAAACAGATCCGTGCCCCCAGGGTTAGGGTTATTTTTCCGAAAGGCCTTGATAGCAGTGCATCAAGGGTGGCAAACATCATTTCTAATATAATATCATTTCCTGACAGCAGTATTGGCAGGAAATTTAAACCATTATCCATAATTCTGCAGCAGCATTCAACCATCTCTAATGGCTATGTTGCCCTGGCACCCTATCGTAGCGAACTCCTGCTTACACCGCCCCTGAATGGCTTTGACCTGGGGAATGGTGATTGGTTAACCACGCTAACCCTTCATGAATTGAGGCATATCCAGCAATACAGCAATTTTAACCGTGGACTGGCAAAGGCTTTTCGTTTTGTGCTTGGAGAACAGGGGCAGGCATTGGCCAATGCACTAACTGTACCTGACTGGTTCTTTGAAGGTGATGCTGTTTACCAGGAAACGATACTGAGTAAACAGGGAAGAGGCAGACTTCCAACTTTCTTCAATGGATACCGATCCATATGGGAGGCTGGGCTCGATTATTCTTATATGAAGTTGCGAAACGGATCATACAGGCAGTATATACCTGACCACTATCAATTAGGGTATTTACTTATAGCACATGGCCATAACCGTTACGGAACAAGTTTCTGGAAAAATATTTCAGAGGATGCTGCGGCTATGAAAGGATTGTTTTATCCTTTTCAACGAAGTATAAAAAAGCATACCTCACTAAAATACAGGCAGTTTCTTCAGCAAGCCTTTTCAGAGAGGCGAAATGCTCTAACGTCGCCAACCACTAAAGTTGCTACAGATCGGGATCCTGTAAGAAATGAAGAGAATCCCGTTTTTATGGAGAACGGAGGGTTGCTATTTATTCGTTCAACTTATAAGGAGTTGCCGGTTTTTGTTCATCGCACAAAGAAGGGTGATCGCGTTATACGTCAGCGTGATCGCTCGCTCGATAATTATTTCAGCTATACCAATGGAAAGATAATATATGCTGCTTATCGCCCTAATATCCGATGGGGTTGGCAGGACTATGGTGACCTGCAGCTATTGGATATTGAAACCGGTCAACAGGAAAGCATTACAAGGGGAAGCAAATATTTTATGCCTTCTCTTTCAGTAAGGGGTGATAGTATTGCAGCGGTGCATTTGGGTGCGGATGGAGAACATGCAATCCATCTGCTTGATCTTGGGGGTACTATCCTGAAAGAAATTAAGTCGCCCCCTGGTATCCTGCTGGCTTTTCCCCAGTTTTATAATGGAAAGATCCTTGCGGTGGCAAAGAAAACAAACGGGGATATGGCACTTGTCTTCATGATGCAGAATGGTGAGATGGAAACGCTGACAAACTGGACAAATACAATAATCGCATACCCCCGGTTAAAGGGTGATACAATATTCTTTTCCACAAGTGGGATAGAACGTGACGAGCTGATGTTGCTTAACCGGCAAACCAAAAGCCTGGAGAAACTTGTGATTCCGGATGCCTTAGGCAAAACCGGAATTTACCAGCCATTTGGAATGGGAGACAGCGTTGTTTTCAGCAGGTTTACCGCAGGGGGATTTAAACTTCAGTTTGAAACGATCAGTGAGAAAACCTTTATTAATACCCGGCTCGAGGTGCCTGGCAATTTCGGATTAGGTGCACTTCAGGCATCTGATTCTTCCATGACAGTAATACCTGCAGGTAAAAAAGAACAATCAGGCAGCTACAGAAAATCAAGCGGATTTTTCAATTTTCATAGCTGGCAACCATTTTTCGCAGATCCTGAATTCAGTTTTTCATTGCTGGGGCAGAACCTGCTGAATACCATGCAAAGCCAGCTAACTTTTATGTATAACCGCAATGAAAGGTCAAAGCAGATTAGCTTTTCCGGTATATATGGGGGATGGTTTCCAATGATAGGAGGCGGGGTAGATTTTACCTTTGACCGTAAGGCAAGATTTGAAGAAAGAACAATAAACTGGCATGAACTGGAAGCTAATATCAGTGCCAGTATTCCTTTAAATTTGAGCGAAGGAAGGCAGCTCAGTTTTTTCACTGCGCAATCTGCTTTTGTATACAATAAACCATTTTTCACAGAGCCGGAAAAAAGTCGAGTGGGAGATCTTTCCTATCTATATTTAAATCACCAGGTTCGTTATACAATTCAGAGTCGCCAGGCTGTTCAACAATTTAATCCGCGGTTAGCATTGTCTTTACGTGGTCAATTCAGACATACCGTTACGCAATATGATTCATGGCAGGCATTGGCAGCTGCTAGTGTTTACCTGCCGGGGTTGTCGACCAACCACAGTCTGGTCCTGAATCTGGCAGCACAGCAGCGAGACAGTGCGAGAGGGATCCGTTTTAGTGATAACTTCCCTTTCGCAAGGGGATATGAAACTGAGAATCTTTATCGCGCAGTTAAATGGGGCATCAACTATCAGTTGCCATTGTTATATCCCGATAAGGGTATTGGACAAATCCTTTATCTCCTAAGGATAAGAAATAATTTCTTTTACGATCATGCCTATGGCACTGATCAGGCCATCCTGCAAACAAGGAGATCAGTTCAATTTCGATCTGTTGGAAGTGAATTGTTTTTTGATACAAAATGGTGGAACCAGCTACCGGTAAGTTTAGGAATCCGCTATTCAAGATTACTGGATCCTGACTTGTTGAATGGAACTGGAAGGAACAGCTGGCAATTTATATTACCAGTGGATCTGATTCCCCAAACGGTTAACAGAAAAAAAGAGCTTACCTTTTAGTATATCTAAATAGGAGCTATGAACAGAATTTTACCCGTAATGGTATTCATTTCTTGCGCTGTTCTTGTAGCCTTCACAGGAATAGAAAAAGAGCCAGGAAGCTGGATAAGGATAAACCAACTCGGTTACAGGAATGAAGGAATAAAAGTGGCTGTGTGGTGTGCTCTCGATAATAAAAAGATCAAAAAATTTGACCTGGTAGAAGTGTCTAGCGGCAAAGTGGTGTATAGTTCCGCAGTAGGAAATAATTTTGGTAAATATGGCCCTTTTGAATCAACATACAGACTTGATTTTACAGCTTTTAACAAGTCGGGCGACTATTATCTCCGTTCCGGGAAAACTGTATCCCCACATTTCAGGATCGGTAAGAATGTATATAGTGGTAGTGCAGACTTCTGCCTCCAATACATGCGCCAGCAACGGACTGGGTTCAATCCCTTCCTGAAAGATAGTTGCCATACCAGGGATGGGTATACGCTATATGGACCGATGCCAGATAGCACATATCTGGATGTGGTAGGTGGATGGCATGATGCGAGTGATTATCTGCAGTATTCAACAACATCGGCTAATGCCATATATCATTTGCTAATGGCCTACCGCGATTTCCCTGCTGCGTTCAAAGACGAAAAACTGTCTAATGGAACAGATGGTCAGAATGGTATTAAAGATGTTTTGGATGAAGCAAAATGGGGACTCGACTGGCTACTAAAAATGCATCCGCAGAAAAACTGGATGTTCAACCAGATCGCAGATGACCGTGATCATATTTCAATGCGCATTCCAAAGTTAGACAGTATGTATGGAAGGGGCCATGAAAGACCGGTATATTTTATTGATGGAAATCCACAGCAACGTGGGAAAGGAAAGAATAATACTACAGGTACATCATCAACAGCAGCAAAATTTTCAAGCGCCTTTGCGTTAGGGTCATCAATCTACTCATCTATAGATAATAGTTACAGTAAGTTGTTGAGTGAGAAATCTTTATCAGCCTATGACTATGCGAACATCAAACCTGGTGTTACTCAAACCGTTTCGGTAAGGGCACCTTATATATATGCAGAAGAAAATTGGGTGGATGATATGGAACTCGCATCAGCGGTTCTCAATAAACTTAATGAAGCATACAACTATGCAAGGCAGGAGCCTATGACACCTTGGTTGGGAACAGACACAGCCAAACATTACCAGTGGTATCCCTTTATTAATCTGGGCCATTATGAATTGGCAAAACTTCTGTCAGATTCGCGTCGCGATACCATTAAAGCATATTATCAGGAGGGGATCCGGAGGGTTCATGAGAAAGCGAAACAGAATGCGTTTAACAGAGGTGTTCCGTTTATATGGTGCAGTAATAACCTAACTACCTCCTTTGCCATTCAGTGTGGCTGGTACCGTAAGCTCACCCATGACAGGCAATTTGAAGCACTTGAGCAGGCGAATATCGACTGGCTCTTCGGCTGTAATCCCTGGGGCGCATCCATGGTGTATGGACTTCCCTCCTGGGGCGATACTCCCGTTGATCCCCATTCCGCATTCACCCACTTGAAGAATTATCCCATTAATGGAGGGCTGGTAGATGGACCTGTTTACGGAACAATATATAATAGCCTCATTGGTATAAAACTTAACGATCCGGATGAATATGCAGGATTTCAGAGTTCACTGGTAGTTTACCATGATGATTATGGTGACTATTCTACCAATGAACCCACGATGGATGGAACAGCTTCTCTTATTTACCTTTTAGCTTCAATGGAAGAGGATTGAGATAGTGAATCAGAAGTTGGAAAGACTTTCTTCTATAACCCTGATCTTATTGATGGCATCTTCTTTTTTTCTTTGCTCCATTTCCACAACTTCCGTTTTTGCATTCTGAACAAAACGTTCGTTACTCAATTTCTTTTCTACACTAACCAGAAATCCTTTCAGGTATTCCAGTTCTTTGAGAAGCTCTTCTTTCTGGCTTCCCGAATTAATAGGTTGTTCTGTTTCAATATAAAACTGGTCGTGTCCAATAACAGTGCAAATGGTGTTTGGAACAGCGGCCTGAACAAATGAAATATTACCAGCATTGATCTGTTTTGCAACCAATGTATTGATGGTTTTGTAAACTTCCTTGTTCTGGGTGATGATATGAACCTTAACCTGTTCTTTTGGTTTGATCTGGGCTTTATTTCGTGCATCACGGATACCAGTAATTACCTCCTTCAGTAACTTTCCTTCTGCAAGATATAATTCTTGAGAAGGGGTGTGTTCGCTGAACTGGCGGATACAGAGTTTATCTTCATCTGCACGGCTTTTAAGCAATGAATATATCTCTTCCGTAATAAATGGCATAAAGGGATGCAGCATCTGGAGCAAATGCTCGTAGAAGCCAATAGCGGCTTTCAGGTGTACTGCATTTACCGGTTCATCAAAACCCGGCTTGACCAATTCAAGATACCAACTACAGAAATCATCCCATATAAGTGAATAAATGGTTTTTAATGCTTCGCTCAGGCGGAACTGCTTCATCAGTTTATCAACTTCTGCGCGTGCTTCGCTGATCCTGTTTTGCATCCACTCATTTGGCCAGTTCATTGCCTTCAGCTCGGCTGTGTAAATTTCAGGATTAAACGATGTTTTCTCTTTCCACATGCTTATCAGCTTCAATGCATTCCACATTTTATTATTGAAGCTACGGCCCTGGTCAAGAGCAGATTCATCAAAGAGGAGGTCGTTACCGGCAGGAGAGGAGATCATGATACCGAATCTTACTGCATCAGCACCATATTTATCTATGAGATCTAGCAGGTCAGGTGAATTGCCAAGGCTCTTGCTCATTTTCCTTCCCTGTTTATCACGAACCATACCTGTGAAATACACATCGTGAAAAGGAATATTCTTCTCATATTCCATTCCAGCCATTACCATCCTTGCTACCCAGAAAAAGATAATATCCTGACCGGTAACAAGTACTGAGGTTGGATAATAATATTTTGCTTCAGGATTACCCGGGTTTGTGATTCCTTTGAATACTTCCATAGGCCATAGCCAGGAAGAAAACCAGGTATCCAGAACATCTTCATCCTGGCGGAGTTCATCAAGATTTACTTCACCCAGGCCCATTTGCTGTAATTGCGTGTATGCATCACCGCGTGTAGCAGCAACAACGCAAGTACCATCAGGGGTATACCATGCAGGAATTTGTTGTCCCCACCATAACTGCCTGCTGATACACCAGTCTTTTACATTCTCCAGCCAATAGCGATAGGTTGCCAGGAACTTGTCTCCCGGGTGAATCCTGATATCGCCGTTTACCACTGCATTAAGCGCCGGACCAGCCATCTCTTTCATCTTGAGAAACCACTGGGTTGAGATCCGCGGCTCTACAACCACTCCTGTACGCTGGCTATAACCCAAACGGGATGAATAATCCTCTTCTTTTACCAAAAAGCCTTTTTCCTTAAGTTCTGTAATGATTTGTTTGCGGGCCTTAAACCTGTCCACGCCAATATAAATCTGGGCTGCCTCACTAAGTGTACCATCAGCATTGAGAGTATCAACAACCTCAAGCTGGTGTTTCAATCCGAGGTTATAGTCATTGATATCGTGAGCAGGGGTAACTTTTAGAGCGCCGGTTCCAAATGCCGGATCAACATAATCATCAAAAATGATTGGTATTTTCCGATTGATAAGGGGAACATAGGCGAAAGCATCTTTAAGGTGCGCATAGCGCTCATCGTTAGGGTTTACACAAATGGCGGTATCCCCCATAATCGTTTCCGGTCTTTGGGTGGCAATAACAATTCCATCACCCGAATTTGTAGTCAATGGATTACCGGTTGCATCTTCCAGGCGGTAGCGCAAATGATATAATTTGCCCTGTATATCCTTATACTCAACCTCTTCATCGCTTAGGGCCGTTCCGGCGGCCGGGTCCCAATTGATCATCCTCGCCCCGCGATAGATCATGCCTTTCTGGTAGAGGTCAATAAAAACTTTTATTACAGCTCTGTAGTAGTGATCATCCATTGTGAAGGTGACCCTTTTCCAGTCTACACTGCATCCCAGTCTTTCGATCTGGTTATAGATTATGCCACCATATTTATCCTTCCATTCAAATGCGTATCGTAGGAATTCTTCTCTGCTGATATCCGATTTTTTGATGCCTTTTTCTTTCTCCAGCATCTGCACAACTTTTGCTTCTGTTGCGATGGAGGCATGATCACTTCCTGGCACCCAGCAAGCATTAAAACCACTCATTCGGGCCTTACGTACTAAAATATCCTGCACGGTTTCATTCAGGGTATGTCCCATATGTAACACGCCCGTAACATTGGGGGGAGGAATCACCACGGTAAATGCTGGTCGATCATCAGGAACGCTATTGAAATAACCTTTCTCTTTCCAAATGCTGGTCCACTTAATTTCGATTTCTGCCGGTATAAAATTCTTGCTCAGTTCCATACTTTGTGATGATACTTATTACTTAGGGCTGCAAAAATAAGAAAACGAAGCGGCATCAATGAAGGATTAAGCCGTACTAATAATTTTAGTATTTGAGGGGCTTTAGTTATATTCGCATTGTGTATGCAATTGTAGATATTGAAACAACAGGTGGCTTTGCCACCGGAAATGGCATTACTGAAATAGCCATCGTTTTACACGATGGAAAAGAGATTGAAGGTTGTTACCATACATTGGTTAATCCTTTTATGGTAATACCCAGATATATTGTTGCCTTAACCGGTATTACAAATGAAATGGTGGCAGAAGCTCCATCATTTACAGAAATTGGTGAAACTATCCATGAGCTGCTGAAAGATCGTGTATTTGTTGCGCATAATGTAAATTTCGATTACTCCTTTTTGAAACATCATCTCAACAATTGCGGGTTTATTCTTAATACAAGAAAACTTTGTACAGTAAGGCTGGCAAGAAAGGTATTTCCCGGATTAGCCAGTTATAGTCTTGGCAATCTTTGCAGGTCACTGGTGGTTCCTATTACAGACAGGCATCGTGCAAAGGGAGATGCATTGGCCACTGCAGAAGTTTTCAACAGAATTATCAGGGGGGATAACAATTCAGTGGTAGCTGCAATGTTAAAAGGAAGGAACGCAGAGCAATTTTTACCACCCCATATGCCTGGTGAGGAAATTGATAAATTACCGGAAAAACCAGGTGTTTATTATTTCGAGAATCAACAGAAAGAGATCATATATATAGGTAAGGCGATAAACCTTCGGAAAAGGGTTCGGAGCCATTTTTCTAATAATGATGGGAGCAAACGTAAACAGGAGTTGTTGCGAAATGTTTACCATATCAGCTATAAGGAATGTAGCTCAGAACTGATGGCACTCATTCTGGAAAGCCAGGAAATAAGGCAGCGATGGCCACTTTACAATAGGAGTCAGAAAAAATATCATCATAAATACGGTCTATATAGTTATGAAGACAGCAGGGGGGTGCTTCAATTGGTAATTGAGCAAAAAAAATCTAACCTTCCGGCCATATATACCTTCAATGCCATTATTGAGGGACAGGCATTTATACGAAAAATCAAGGCTGGGGAAATTGAAATCCGCAAGCCGCCGAGTGAAATGCAAATGGTGATGGATAAGCCAGGTTTGACCAGCACAATTTCAGAGTCTACCGAATCTTACAATAAAAGAATCCTTGATTCCATTGAACAGATCAGGTTAAGTCTGCCAAGTTTTGTTTTGATAGAAAACAAGCCATCGGAGAAGAAAGGGCATGCAGTTTACCTGATGGAAAAAGGTTGTTTTTACGGGATGACAATCCTGCCGGATCCTTTTGCGATGCCATTAACTTTAGATTACTGGAAACAAAATATCCCTGTATCCGCTGATAATGATTACATCAGGGGCCTACTATTCCAGCATGCAGAGAAAAATTTCTACACCCGGTTAAACCTGCATGAATAATGCTTAACCAGGAGTTTAAACAAGTGACGGGTTGGCTATAGCCTTATTGCCAAACGTACCAGGTTATTGCAGCGATAATGCTGTATAACACGACAACGATCAGGAATAATTTACCAGTACTTGCTTGTGATAAGTCGAAAATACGTCTCATAGAAAACCATTTTATGTTAGAAAAATGATTACACGGTAACGATGTTCTTCAGCGGTATTGTGGAACGGAGGTGTTTTGTTAAATTCCTGACTAAATTTACACAATTTTCGTTGTATTTTGGGTCAAAGACAGCCTAATTATGCACAGAGAATTAAGATCCTGGTATAGCCCATCCCTGCAAAAGGAGATGCCGGTTGCGGTTTATGGACACTATGGATTTGCGCTTCTGCTTATTCCTACCGCCGCGGCAGATTACCTCGAGTATGAGCGTTTCCAGTTAATTGACAGCATCAGGCCTCATATAGAATCAGGAAAGGTAAAAGTGTTTTCAGTTGACAGCATAAATAATGAAAGCTGGATGAATAAGAGTATGGACCCCCGTCATAAAGCCATCCGTCACCAGCAATGGAATGACTATATCTATAATGAGGTGGTTCCTTTTATCCGTACCATGACAAGCCATGAAACTCCGATAATTGTTTCAGGCGCCTCCTTTGGGGCCCTTCATTCGGCCAATTTATTCTTCAAACGGCCCGACCTTATTCATGGGTTTATTGCAATGAGTGGTGTGTATCATCTCACCGAATACACCGATGGATATTTTGATGAGGATGTTTATTTCAATAGCCCCGGTCATTATCTGCCGAACCTCCACGATCATCATGTTCTCGAACAGATGAGAAGTAACCGTCCAATTCATATTCTTAGCGGAAGCGGGGCTTATGAAGATCCACATGCTGCCCGTGGACTTGCCGGGGTATTGTATAATAAAGGAATCTGGTATGAACTGGATATCTGGGGATCAGATAAAACGCATGACTGGCCTACCTGGAGAGATATGTTGCCACATTACCTGGAGACCCGGTTTTAGTTATCTGAAAATGTTTTAATAACTAATATTTGCATCCAGAATTTCCAGGAATTCACTTCTGGATATCATACGTGCGCCCAGGCTTTCAAGGTGGCCAGTATATACCTGGCAATCGATCAATTGCACGCCATCGGATTTCAATTGCTGCACCATTTTTATAAAAGCAAATTTGCTGGCATTGCTGACTTCGCAGAACATACTCTCTCCAAAAAATATATTGCCAAGTCGAATTCCATAAAGGCCTCCAACAAGCTGATCGCCCATCCGGCATTCTGCACTATGCGCATATCCCAGACGGTGTAAATCTGTATATGACTTTACAATTTCTTCATTAATCCAGGTACCGTTTTGACCGGGTCTGCCAGCCTGCTTACAACAAATCATCACTTCCCGGAATGCGCTGTTGATGGAGAAACTCATAAGTTGGCCATTAAGTAAAGGGCGCATACTTTTTGAGATCTTCAACTCATCGGGAAACAAAACAAAACGTGGGTCGGGGCACCACCAGAGAATCGGATCTTCATCATACCAGGGAAAGATGCCTTTCCTGTATGCTTCTAACAAGCGACTGATTGAAAGATCACCACCGAATGCAAGAAGACCATCCGGCCCTGCTTCTGATACAGGAGGGAAGGGATCTGCTGGACCAAGGTAATTAAGCATCAAAATGCTGTAATTTCGATGGTTGCGCCGATACCTCTTTCCGTTATGGCATCGCACATGGGTTTCAGATCGTCATAGTCGCCGTTCTTGACAGCATATTTTCCCTGGGTATGTATTAGCATCGCACATTGTTCAGCCTGCTCGGAACTGTGACCGCATACTTCTATCAGGGTCTCAATAACCCATTCGAAGGTATTCACTTCATCATTCCATACGATCAGCTGGTATGGATTTGCTGTTTCAGTGAGAACGTCAATATCCTCATTCAGTTCATGATCAAACTCCTCTTTGTAATTCAGCATGTAGAAAGCACTTTGATACAAAAATAAAAAATCCTTTCAAAGTGCCTATTCCCGATATAAAACCTCCCAAAACAATGGTGCCTAAAATGTATTTTTACAGGGGAGATCTAATGGTGACTATGTTCAGTAAAAGAGTGCTAAATAATAAGGATTCTGTGGATTCGGAGAAGGGGCCAGGCATTGTACTGCCAATATTACTGGCAGATAAGGGGCTGGAATATCTTATTGAACTGGTCAAACAGATCAGGCCCTCGTCGCCACGAAAGACAGAAGAGGCGGAAATCAAATTCAAAGCCCTTCTTTACCAATTACAGCAGGACATCAGTAGTCTGGTCTCATTACGTTCAGCACTTCGATCGCAGTTTCAAAACAGTGAGGTTTTGCCAGCACTACTCGAAAGCGGCCTTATAAGCTCAAGGGGTTTTGTTCAGGAATTAACGGGAAAGATCAAGCACAAAATACTTCCTGAACTACAGGAACCCACCAATTTCCTCTATGTTATCAGCAGGGTTTTTTTCAAACACACTGATCATATCTGGATAAAATCAATTGACCGCGAACTCTGGAAAAAATTGTTCCGCCTATTAAGGGTTCATATCAATATGAATAACCTCCAATTGATTGGACAATTGAAAGAAGCACTGCGTATTTTATCATTCAGGATTGCAACCTTAAGCCTCGAAAAGGAGGTGGTTCAGAGGTTTGGTCAACATCAGGATACGCTGGCCCCTTTTCTTGACCAGAATAAACTGGTAACAGTTTTACTGGAAAATGAGCATGACCCAAGAAATGCGCAACTCATCCTTTACAATATTCAGGAACATCTTTATAACTGCCGGCAAAGTATTGTTTGGCTCCGCGACCAGGGTATGTATTATGGAACCAGTCTTTCCCAAACTTTTCTGACAACCCGCATCATACAGATGATTGACCGGATGTTGCTGATTTCGGATGTGCTTGATCGTGATAACAAACTGGATGAAGACCGTTTTATAAATTATTTTATTACAGTTATCACTAATGAGAATAAGAAAAGTAGCCTCCGTGAATTTCTTTCCGATAACCTGGGATTGCTGGCTTACCAGATCGCAGAGCATAAGGGAAAAAAAGGAGAGAAGTATATTAGCACCAATTCAGCAGAATTTAAACAATTGTTCTGGAGTGCGGTAGGCGGAGGATTTATAGTAAGCCTGGTGGCGGTAGTTAAAAATCTGCTGACAAAAATACCCATGGCGCCATTCTGGGCGGGAGTCGCCTACAGCACCAATTACGCTGCAGGCTTTGTATTAATGGATAGAACCAATAGCACATTGGCTACCAAACAACCAGCATATACTGCATCGGCGGTAGCTAACTCACTTGATAGTAAAAAGCAAAAGGGGAAACCCGATCTTAAAAATCTGGCCATCACAATCGGTAATATTTCGAGAAGTCAGATTGCATCTTTTGCAGGAAATCTTGTTATTGTTTTCCCGCTCACATATGGCATTGTTTGGGCTATGGATCGCTTTCTTAACTATCGGATCGTTGATGGAAACCAGGCTATGCAACTGTTAAAGGATCAGCATCCTTACCAGAGTTTTGCATTACTGTATGCCTGCTTTACTGGAGTCTTTCTTTTCGCCAGTGGTATCATTTCAGGCTATGTTGAGAATCATATAGTATATGGCAAATTACCGGAAAGGCTCCGCCAACATCCTGTTCTAAGCCATACAATGTCGGAAAAAAAATTAAACCGGCTGGTGGATCTGATGACCCGTTATTCAGGGGCGCTTACAGGTAGTATCGCCCTTGGTTTTTTTCTTGGCATGTCATCAGCCGTAGGAAAAATTTTTGCGATTCCTTTTGATATACGTCATATTACGATATCAGCGGGAAATGCTGCAATAGGCTATTTTGGCCTTGAGCAAAAAGTTGAATGGACATACCTATTAATTGTGCTGGCTGGTGTGTTAGGAATAGGCTTTTTGAATTTTTTCGTCAGTTTCTCACTTGCTTTTTTTGTTGCTCTTAAATCGAGGGGATTGCTTATGCGTGACTATCCTGAGCTTTTCCGTTTTGTATGGCGATATTTTAAAAAGTATCCCAAGGATTTTCTATTACCAGCAAAGGGGGGCAGGAGGGCTGAGGAGATATAAATAAAAAACCCCGCAATATGCAGGGTTTTTCTGTGGGAGCACACGGATTCGAACCGCGGACCCGCTGCTTGTAAGGCAGCTGCTCTGAACCAACTGAGCTATGCTCCCGGTAAAGCAGGTAAATTTTTATACATTTCTGTGGGAGCACACGGATTCGAACCGCGGACCCGCTGCTTGTAAGGCAGCTGCTCTGAACCAACTGAGCTATGCTCCCGGTAAAGCAGGTAAATTTTTATACATTTCTGTGGGAGCACACGGATTCGAACCGCGGACCCGCTGCTTGTAAGGCAGCTGCTCTGAACCAACTGAGCTATGCTCCCGGTAAAGCAGGTAAATTTTTATACATTTCTGTGGGAGCACACGGATTCGAACCGCGGACCCGCTGCTTGTAAGGCAGCTGCTCTGAACCAACTGAGCTATGCTCCCAGAATTTATCGATGATTTACCTCAATACCTCACAAAGAACTTACCATTTTCTGTAACGGGATTGCAAAGATAAGGGCTATAATTTCACGACAAAATATTTTCGTAAAAAGTTCCTGCCACTCAAAGCTCCCACTCGATGATTTCATTTACCCATTCCTTTCGATATGGAGTTGCTACCCTTATATAATTATCAGTATAACCCTCCATAATGCCATTTTTTGAATGTCCTTCAAATAATACCTTCCTGTTTTGTCCCAGGAACTGCTGCTGGAAATACTGCTGTTTCATATAACCAAGGTTGCGGAGGCTTTTATTTCGATCATTGCGGATATTCATCGGAACGATAGGTTTGATATCCAGCGCAACAGTATTGGCCCGTTCTGAATAGGTGAACACATGCAGGTAGCTTACATCCAGTGCATGGAGGAAATCAAATGTTTCTTTAAAAAGATCTTCAGTTTCACCGGGGAAACCCACAATTACATCCACTCCAATGGCTGCATGTGGCATAAGGGTCTTTATCAGCTTAACACGGTCTGCATACAATTCTTTTTTATATCTCCTGCGCATCAATGAAAGTATCTCGTTACTTCCACTTTGCAACGGAATATGGAAATGTGGCATGAACTTATTGCTGTTAGCTACAAATGCAATGATATCATTGGTCAGCAAATTGGGTTCAATGCTGGAGATGCGATACCGTTCAACACCCTCTATTTCATCAAGTGCTTTAACAAGATCAAAAAAACTTTCTTCGTTTCTTTTATTACCATCAGCACCTTTACCAAAATCACCAAGATTTACTCCTGTAAGTACTATTTCCTTTACGCCATTACGGGCGAGATCTCTTGCATTGTTTAAAACATTCCGGATGCTATCGCTTCTGCTTTTTCCTCTTGCCATAGGAATGGTGCAGAATGAACAACTGTAATCACAACCATCCTGTACTTTTAGAAAGGTGCGGGTGCGGTCATTTACTGACCATGATGCATTGAATCCACTAACTTCTTCAATATCACAACTGCAGATCTTCGTACTGTCTCCTTTGGTAAGTGTAGCCAGGTGTGTAGCAATGTTGAATTTCTCAGCTGCCCCTAAAACCAGGTCCACTCCAGGAATTGCAGCTATTTCCCCGGGTTTTAATTGGGCATAACACCCCGTTATAACAACCATGCTTTGTGGTGATCGTCGCTGAATTCTACGAACTATCTGGCGGCATTCCTTATCTGCATTATCAGTAACTGAACAGGTATTGATTACATAAACATCCGCAAGGTCATCAAACTCTTTTTTTTCAAATCCTTCCTGCTCCATCATCCTGCCAATTGCAGAGGTTTCTGAAAAATTGAGTTTACAACCCAGGGTATGAAATGCTACTGTTCTTTTTTCGGCCATAGGGCGGCAAAGATACGTAGATTTGAGTCTATGCGAATGAATAAGGTACTGCCCATCCTCGCCATCATTATCATTGGCATCAGCCTGCTTATATATAATATTTATGATCCGCTAATTATTGACAGCGAGTCATTTAGGCGAAATGAATCAACTATTCAGTATACACGTCACGCACGCTGCCGGATGAACTGCCGGCAAATTACTGAAGCAGAAGTAAGAGATATATTAGCGAATGGAAAGATCAATAAAGTTAAATCTGACCCGCATGATAAACCATGCCCAACCTTTGCTTTGGAAGGATATACTAAACAGGACGGACAACATGTGCGAATTGTATTTGCGCAATGTGAATCAATTTTACGCGTAGTGACCTGTATAGATCTTGATCGTGAATTTACCTGCAATTGTAAATAAAACTCTTCATGAAGTTCTTAGAAAGAATCGCCCTGGTCCTGTTCAGCCTTTATGGATTTATTGCCTTCACAATTCTCCTGTTAGTACTTTTGCCCGCATTCTTTATTGCGTCCCTATACGGGAAGGTCAAGGGTGGAAATATGATCTATGCAATTTGTGGCATATGGGCTGATATATGGTTATTTCTCATTGGTATAAGGGTTCCAATTATTCATGAGGCAAAGCCATCAGAGGAAAGACCATGCATATTTATCGCAAATCATATTTCTTACCTTGATATTCCAATGATCGTTAAAGTGATACGCGAGCCTGTTCGTGTGTTGGGAAAACAGGAAATGGCTGGCATACCGATTTTTGGTTTTGTTTACCGTAATGCAGTAATAATGGTGAATCGAAAAGATGCTGCACAGCGGGCAAGGTCGGTGGGAGTGCTTAAGAAAATGCTAATGCAGGGCATTTCAATTTTCATATTTCCGGAAGGCACTTTCAATGAAACTGATCATCCCCTCAAATCATTCTATGATGGTGCATTCCGGATCGCTATTGAAACGCAAACATCAATCCAGCCGATAATCTTTCCCGACACGGTTAAAAGACTCTGGCATGGATCGGTGTTTTCACTTAATCCGGGAACCAGCAGGGCAGTATATTTACCAATGGTTAGTGTTAAAGACTATGATCTGCAACATATACCTGAATTAAAGAATAAAGTATTTGATGAAATGGCTGACGCTTTGAACCGTTACCAGAAAAATAGCCACATTGACTGAACCGGCCCATATCGATTTTTTTAATACAAATGCCGAAAGCTGGTATGTGGAAGTGATTCTTCCACTGGCATTGCCGCGGAATTATACCTGGCATGTACCAGCTGAGATGGTTGCTGCCATTGAGCCCGGTGTGCGTGTTGAAGTGGTTCTTGGAAGGAACAAGAAGTACGCCGGTATAGTTAAACGACTTCATCAGGAAAAACCTGCAGCATTTGAACCCAAGGATGTACTGAACGTATTAGATGATACGCCCATTGTGTATCAACAACAGCTTGCATTGTGGGAATGGATGGCCCATTATTACCTTTGTAGTGAAGGGGAGGTTATGCAGGCAGCCTTACCCACTCATTTCAAATTAAGCAGTGAAACCATTTTAGTTTTTAATGAGGAGGCTGGTGAAGATTTCTCTAACCTCGACGATGAAGAGTTTCTTGTTGCCGAAGCTCTTTCTATTCGAAACCAATTACGCCTTACAGAAATTCAACAATTACTGGACGCCTCCCATGTCTACCCTGTTATCAAGCGATTACTTGATAAAAATCTCTGCTTTGTATGGGAAGAATTAAAACAAACCTATAAAGAGAAACACGAAACATTTATACTTCTTAAACCAGAATATCATGAGGAAGATGCACTGGCAGAACTGATGAATAACTGGTCGAGAGCCCCTAAGCAATTGGAACTCCTCCTTGCTTTTCTACATCTTCATAAAACAGAAGGGGAGGTTACCCAACCTGCATTGCTGAAAAAATCAGGTGCATCTGCTGCCCAGTTAAAGGGATTATTGGAAAAGGGAATTCTTATTGCGGAGAAGCGATCTGTTGATCGCCTGCATAGTGTGGCCAGGGAAGTGAATATTAATTTTAAATTGTCTGAACAGCAATCAGAAGCCCTCAATGAATTACGAAATTCCCTTGAACAGAAGGCAGTTTGCCTGCTGCATGGCATCACGTCAAGTGGTAAAACCCAGGTATATGTGAAGATGATGGAAGAGGCAATCAAACAGGGTAAACAGGTATTATATATGCTGCCGGAGATTGCCCTAACAGCCCAGGTGATACGACGCTTACAGCAATATTTCGGAGGTTATATCGTGATATATCATTCGCGATTTAATCCAAATGAACGGGTGGAATTATGGAATAAAGTGAAATCGGGTGAAGCCCGGATTATATTAGGAGCCAGGTCTTCGCTTTTCCTGCCCTTCCAGAATCTTGGCCTCGTTATCTGTGATGAAGAACATGACTCATCCTTTAAACAACAGGATCCTGCTCCCCGGTACAATGCCCGCGATGCTGGCATATACCTTGCCCAGTTATTTTCAGCCCGTACAATTTTAGGTAGTGCAACTCCTTCCCTGGAATCTTATTATAATGCCCAACAGGGCAAATATGGGTTGGTGGAATTGAACCAGAGATACGGTGATATTGCTCTGCCGGAAATTATGCTGGTGGATACAAAGAAGATTCAAACACCTGATAAATCTAAAGTGATCATATCCCCTGATCTTGAAAAGGCAATTACAAAGAGTATACTAAATAATAAACAGGTAATTCTATTTCAGAACCGGCGGGGTTATTCGCCCTACCAGGTCTGCCAGTCCTGTGGTTGGATACCACATTGCCAGCAATGTGATGTTTCTCTCACTTACCATAAGATCAAGCATAAATTAATATGTCACTATTGCGGAACGATATATCCGACGGTAAGCGTTTGCGAAGCCTGTGGCAATCACCATTTCACGCAGCAGAATTTCGGAACTGAAAGAATAGAAGAATCGCTGCAGGAGCTTTTTCCAAAAGCAAGGATAGCCAGAATGGATATTGATGCTGTTAAAGGCAAACATGCGCATGATGCATTGATCCAGCTATTTGAACAACGGCGCATAGATATATTGGTGGGCACTCAAATGGTTGTAAAGGGACTGGATTTCGAGCACGTAGCGCTGGTAGGCATTCTGGATGCGGACGCTATACTTGGTTTCGCTGATTTTCGGGTGAATGAGCGGGGATTTCAATTGATGGAGCAGGTAAGCGGACGGGCAGGCCGTAAAGGGGATCAGGGAAAAGTATTGATTCAGGTACGTAATACCGGCCACCCGGTTTTAAAATATGTTCAGCTACACGATTACAAGGCGTTTGTTAAAGCAGAACTCGAAAGCCGCCACCAATTTGGCTATCCTCCTTTCAGCCGGATGATTCAATTGAGGTTTCGCCACAAACAACCTGAAGTGGTTGCAGGAGCCGCACGGCAGATAGCAGACTGGCTAAAGCCCGTTTTCGGAGCATATCTTATTGGTCCGGCAGCGCCGGTAGTAAACCGTGTTAGGAACCAATACCTGATGGAACTAATGATCAAACTTCCTAAGGACCTTCATTTATTGCAACAATGCAAAGACCAGATCCAGTTATTAACTGCACATCTACATCAGCAACCACCCTATAAATCTGTAATCGTGACCCCCGACATTGATCCAATCTAACATCATTTACCCGCTAATTTTAGAATGCTGTTATAAGTATGAATGAAAATTCCTCTTGTTTGTTGTTTTGCCGCGGCAAGCATTGCTTTCGCAACAGCAGTTGCCTCAACAGGTTTAAAATCCCGCGCGCTTCCCAGCATGAAAATGGAGTAAACCGGTGCTAATACCTGGGCCATTCTTTCACCAAATCGTTTCTCCTTTCTGTCGCCAAGGAGCAGGCTGGGTCTGAATATTTGTACTTGCGGGATATTTTTCCGGCTAACAGATTCTTCTACTATTCCCTTCAGCTTCAGGTAAAAGTTATTGTTATGGGAAGCATTGGCCCCAACAGAAGAAACGAGTATAAAATTAAAAACGCCCTCTTCTGCTGCAACGGAGGCTGCCATTACCGGGATATCATGATCAACTTTTCGATACTCATCGTGGTTCCCTTCAACTTTTTTCATTGTGGTGCCTATAGCACAAAATACTGTTTCGCTTCCCGAAATAGCTTCGCGGTAAGACTCCTGATTTTGGAAGTCAATAATATGTTGCCTGAGTTTGGGATGGAAAATCTCCAGCGAACGTCGTACAAGTACATGCACTTCGCTATAATAATCGTCGGCTAAAAGGTAGTTAAGTAAGGCGTTGCCAATTAATCCGCTTGATCCGAGGACTGTTGCTTTTCGGCCCATATCTTTGAAGTATTATTGTACCATGCAAATTCAGGAAAATTTTTCGCTTCGTGAGTTAAACAGTTTCGGCATAGAAGCAACTGCAAAATATTTTGCATCCTTCGCTGAAGTTGAAGATCTGGAAGACTTGCTTTCGGCTGTCCAACTTTCTTCAATTGTAAATCAGCAGATGTTGGTATTAGGAGGTGGAAGCAATATTTTACTTACAAGAAATTTTGATGGATGGGTTCTTAAAAACGAGATCCTGGGTATTCAGGAACTTCATGAAGATGATGCATACGTATATGTAAAGGTTGGCGCGGGTGAAAATTGGCATTCCTTTGTCCAATACAGCATTGATAATGGTTGGGCAGGGCTTGAAAATCTTTCACTGATTCCGGGTAATGTTGGTGCTTCACCTATGCAGAATATTGGTGCCTATGGAGTAGACCTTCGGGATGTTTTCTGGGATCTTGAAGCATACCATCTTCAGGATAAAATGGTACACACATTTACAGAGGAAGATTGTGAATTTGGTTACAGGGAAAGTGTATTCAAGAATAAATATAAAGGCCAGTTTGTTATACTGAATGTAACTTTCCGATTGCATAAAAAGCCGGTATTTCATACAAGCTATGGTGCGATCAGTGAAGAATTACAAAAAATGGGTATAAAGGAATTAAGTATCCGTGCCATTTCACAGGCGGTAATTAATATAAGGCGGTCAAAACTTCCTGATCCTGCGCAGGTCGGAAATGCCGGAAGTTTCTTTAAAAACCCTACAGTTACCAGGGAATACTTTGAGGAACTAAAACTGGAGTATCCCGAAATAGTCGGGTATTCCTTACCAGGAGATCAGGTGAAACTCGCTGCTGGTTGGATGATAGAGAAATGTGGGTGGAAGGGATGGCGGAAAGGAGATGCCGGATGTCATGAAAAGCAGGCCCTTGTGTTAGTGAATTATGGCGAAGCAAAAGGATCCGAGATTTATTCATTAAGCCAGGAAATTATTGAAAGTGTGGAATTCAGGTTCGGGGTCATACTTGAGCGGGAAGTGAATATTATTTAATTTTTCAAAGCAACAGTTTGATTAGGTTTGTTGTCAATCTTTCAAACCCTATCTATATGCGCATTTTACCAATCTGCTTGCTCCTGCTTTTTTGCAGTATCCAATCTTTCAGCCAGGACCGGATATTCAAGAAAGGCGGCTCCATCCTTAAGGTAAGAATTCTGGAGATAGGGGTGGATGAAATTCGATATAAGTTGTTTGAAGAACCGGAAGGCCCTGCATATGCGATTGAGAAAGACAGGATCCTTAAAATTGTATTTGAGAACGGTCGGACCGAAACCTACCAGAGTAACCTCAAAGACCCAGAGCTATATACCGGCCAATCAAAAAATGCAATTAAGCTCAATTTTCTTTCTCCCATTTTCGGTCATACCCAGTTTGCATACGAAAGAAGTTTAGCGCCGGGTAGATCCATTGAAGCCACAGTTAGCATTATTGGTCTGGGTAGAAATGATATGGTAGAATTAAGTTATTACGACCCGAATATTGGTTACCGTGAGGTTAAGAGAAATGCTGCCGGCCTTGGACTTGGAATCGGCTACAAATTTATCCGCACGCCAGATTTCATTAATAGAAGTGTCAGATATGCTCATCTTTTGCAGGGTTCTTATATCAAACCAGCATTTTACACCGGAGTTTACGGTGAAAATATTCTGGAGTATAAAACCAATACCGTCAACTCCAAACGCACCACTACTTTCTATGGCGCATTGAATGTTGAGTTGGGTAAACAGTGGATCTTTTCTGATGTTTTTTTAGTGGATATCTATGGGGGATTAGGCTATGCATTTGACAATGTGAAATCTGATGATAATAATTGGAGTAGTGCTTCCGATGAATATACTGCCCATCATTTCAGTGTGATCCGCACAACCCGCAGCCCGGGCCTGGCTTTTTCAGGAGGCCTTAAGCTGGGAATGATGTTAGGCAAAAAAAAGAAGACAGATTAAACTATGAGAAATCTTCACTATCGTAATCTTCATCACGATAAGTACTGCTACCCAGATTGACTATAGATCCCATAAGGTCTTTAAACTCTATCCTGTTATCTATAATTTTCTTTGATATTAAGGAATGAGCTGCAAGTCCATGGAGAACAAATTCCATCCATAAAGCAGATTCTTTATCATTGATTTTTGGGAAGTATTTCTTAACCAACGCATGCAGTCCGTCAACTGCATATAACTGAATCAGTTTCTCCTTATCAGAAAGGTTGAATAAGATATCTATATGGTTACCCGAATCAAACCAATTGGTGATGGGTTTATAGGGATTTTCCTCTCCTTTCATGGATTCTTTTCCTGTACCACGGCGTTTCTTTAACGTTTCCGGATTCGGGAAGTATAGAATAAACTGTGAACGGATAGCCTTGTCAACCAGGTTCATCGCCACCTGGTAGGGACCTTCCTGTTCACCTTCATACACCAATTCAATTTTCCCGGTAAGTGATGGTATGATCCCTACCAGATCACTTATCCATACCTGCGTTTGCTTTTCCTTATTGATGATTCCACGGCGCTCAGCAGCACTTATTGCATTTTCGAAGGCGCTGATAGTGAGTCGGGCAGATACGCCACTTTTCTTGTCAACATACTCATTATTACGGGCCTCAAAGGCCACCTGCTCAATTAATCTTTTTACTAAATCACCGATCAATACTCTTTTTGATTGCTCCTCAGCGATGGTAGCCTCCTGTTCGGTAATAGCTAGAGAATCTTCCAGGTTCCTGGGATAATGGGTAAGTATCTGGCTTTCGATCCTGTCCTTTAAAGGCGTTACAATCGAGCCCCTGTTCGTATAGTCTTCAGGGTTAGCAGTAAAAACAAAAACAATATCCAGCGGCATCCGTAACTTGAAGCCTCTGATCTGGACATCACCTTCTTCCAGAATATTAAATAATGAAACCTGGATCCTTGCCTGAAGGTCAGGCAATTCATTGATCACGAAAATACCTCTGTTGCTTCTGGGGATTATACCATAGTGAATAACCATTTCATCAGCAAAGCTTAGCCTAAGATTTGCTGCTTTAATTGGGTCGATATCACCTATAAGATCTGCTACACTTACATCAGGCGTGGCCAGTTTCTCACCATATCTTTCAGAGCGATGAAGCCAATGAATAAGTGTTTCATCACCATGCTGCGCGATCTGGTCTTTTGCAAATTTAGAAACAGGCAACATGGGATCATCATTGATTTCACTACCTGCAACAACAGGAACATATTCATCAAGTAAATTGGTCATTTGACGGGCCATACGTGTTTTCGCCTGCCCCCTCAACCCAAGGAATAGAATATTATGCTTGCTAAGCAGCGCTCTTTCTGTATCTGGAATAACAGATTCATCATAACCTATAATACCTTCAAAACTTTTCTTACCTGAAGAAAGGTTTTTTACCAGATTTTGCCTTATTTCTTCTCGTACCGACCTTGCTTTATATCCTGTAGACTTCAGTTCGCCGAGTGTTGTTATTGAACTATGATTCATTTATTTTATTGCTTTGAAATTTTTGTTTGGGGTATCTTATCCCTTAGTATAAGGTCTTCCTTTTGCCACTTTCAAAATCCTTGAATATAAAAGCTCCAAGATGATCAAGAGAGGCAAAATATGCTTTACCCTGGTTGGTTTCAGTGAACTCATTTACGAATCGCTGCAGATAAGGATCTGATGCGATCATAAATGTGGTGATTGGAATTTTCAATTTCTTGCATTGAGCTGCCAGGTTAAGACAACGGGTAGTAATCTTTCGGTCTAATCCGAAGCTGTTCTTGTAATACCGCTTTCCAATTTTCAGGCAGGTTGGTTTACCATCCGTGATCATAAATATCTGCTTATTAGGATTTCTCCGCCTGCGAAGGATGTCCATGGCAAGTTCTAATCCCGCCACTGTATTAGTATGAAATGGTCCCACCTGCAGATAAGGCAGGTCTTTAATTTCTACCGGCCATGCATCATTGCCAAAAACAACAATATCCAAGGTATCTTTAGGATATTTGGTGGTGATCAATTCACTTAGTGCCATAGCAACCTTCTTTGCCGGAGTTATGCGATCCTCACCATAAAGTATCATTGAATGGGAGATATCAATCATCAAAACCGTTGAGGTTTGAGCTTTAAAATCAGTTTCCCTGATCTGGAGGTCATCTTCCTGCATATTGAATGATTCAATGCCGTGATTGATCTGGGCATTGCGTATGCTTTCAGTAAAATCGATTTGCTCAATCTGGTCACCAAAACGAAATGGCCTGGTATCCGGACTTTGTTCATCACCACCTCCGGGTTTAAAGGTCTGGTGGTTACCCTGGCGCGTTTTCTTTAGTTTACCGAAAAATTCTTCAAGCGATCTTTTGCGAATTCCCTGTTCTGTTTTGGGTGTGATCTTAATAGATCCATTACCGGGGTCCTCATCAATATACCCCTTTGATTTAAGGTCATCAATAAAATCCCCCATTCCATAATCGGGCCTCGTGAGTTCATATTCACGATCTATTTGGTTTAACCATTGCAATGCTTCCCCCACATCCCCGTTTGTATAAGTCAGCAATTGGATGAATAACTCCAGCAATTGCTCAAACGTAGATTTTCCCTTCTCGGGACGAAAACCGGTGAATTGGAACCCTTTCATATTAATTAGGTGTCTGACACATGTTCGAACATCTTCCGAACATGTGTCAGACACTTAAACACATAAACGGAAGAGATGGTTCTCTGAAAGAGCGCCACCGGGAAAATACCCCCCTAAATGTAGCTCATATTGACATATTTTAATATTCGCAAATTCTTTCAGACTTTAATTTGAAGACAACTTATCCGCTTTATTATGATAGCAAGAAAATCTTCCTTCCGTGCATACCTGATGTTTATCCATCTTTTCATTCTGGCACTAAGCGCAAATGCTCAGATTGAAAAAAAATATATGAAAGTGATGTTATGAAAAATGCCACATTGGCAAAGAATTTTGAACCTAATGAAAAGATTTGCTTTGATAAAAGATTCTCAATTAAAGGGCTGTCAGGCGCCAGGAGAGTACTGGGCTGTTTCATGGTTGATACAAAGAGGGGGATCACTGCTGCCAAACCCTTACAAAACGAAATAATCGATAATTGCTCGTTGGATATAAGCAGAAAAAAATTTCTGATGATATTGTTTGGAATGAAGGGTAATGAATACATATATTTTAACAGGGAAGAAAAAATGAAACAATCCGATCCTTCCACATTACACCATTATGTTAGCACTGGAAACACTCACAAAGATCCACTGCAATCTGTGATAGGGGAGAAAATGCTCTATAAAAAACAGCAAACCTGTGAATTCTGTAATGGGAAATACAAAGCTTTCGAATACAGGTCAGCTGATATGAAGGATATTCTCTACCTCTATGGCAAGGATTATCCGGGTGATGTGAAAGCATACTCTTATCTGGGAGCCTATGGCCTGGGCTACCTTAAAACGGATAAGGGGAATTATTTCGTCATGAGTTTTGAACATGGAAACACACAGCTACAGGTTTCTGAGGTCGAAGATTTGGAAAATCTCATGGCCTGTTTTGATCCTTCAGTTTTTCAGATTTATGAAGAAACCAAGGTCGTGGAGATGCTTCAAGAAACTGAGGATAGAACTAATGAGCTAAACCAAAATCTTGTAAGAGATGAACAAAAGATGCTGAATACCAATTTTCCCTGTGCCGCAAAAAAGTATGCACTAAATGTTTACAAAAACGAATCAAACGAGAAGCAGAAAGAATTACTGGAAATGCAGAGTAATGACAAAATTGCCTATTCAAATAAAGCAGATGTTTTAAAAGTAGCAAGCCGTTATGATCCAACCGCGTCTATTAAAATGGATAGGCTACAAACAGAGTATAATCTTTGCATTTTAAAATCAGATGTTGAAAGTGGCAAATGGAGCAAAAACCCTGATAATTACAGCAAAGCGATAGCAAAAATAAATTGTTGGGAAAACAAAGTGAACGAATATAAAAAGATGGAAGATGATATAAAGGCTATTGACGTTCGCTACAGCAACGATAAGGAAAAGGCAGTTGAAGAAAAAATGAAATACCAGGTAAAAAATATTGGGCCCAAAATGGGTACATTAAGGTGTAACCTTTGATATAATTTCTTCTGAATTTTGAGATCCTGACATACCCTTAAAATAGGGACCAGATAGGGACCAGATAGGGACCAGAAGTATGGTTCTCCCTTAGGTTGGGATTGGGAAAGCGGCAAAAAGAGGCCGTCTCAAAATACTAAATGAGACGGCCTCTTTGTAACATGTAGGATTTAAAGTCTTCCTTATCGCGGACTATCGGTTGGTAACATTGAATCAGCAGGGCCTATTAATCCACCTCCTTCAAGGGAGGGTTGTACTGTACTTCCCCCTTTGTAATTCTTCTCGAGCATATCCAGCATTTGCATCAATTGTTGCGTTCCGGCGATCTCGCTCCTCATCGCTTCCTGTTTTCTTTCCGGAAGCTGGCTATAATAGCTAAGCTGCTGCTCGAAATCTTTATGCAACGCCTTGGATACCTTATCAGCCATTGCGGTATGCCCGGCTTTATAAGATGCCTCGAGGAACTTAAAGGTGAAGTAATTATGCTGGTTGTTCTTGGAAACCATCGCATATGGGTTGTTCTCTTCTAAAATTCCCTTATCAGCAATGTCAAGCAGTTTTTTCGCCTCATCCTTCCGGTTAAGGTCGGCAAGGGCACCCGCACCATCTGCATAGGCTGCACGGATGGTATTCAAGTGGAGCCTGTTCTGTTCGTCGAAATAAACGCCTTTTTTATCTGCACTGCCAAATGAGAATTTGTTGATCAGCTTATCAACCATCCATTCAGTATTAATGCCAGTATTTTTAGAAACAGGCACCAGGCGATAAGTAAGACCATCCTTACGAACAAAGTTTTCAAAACCCAGTTCGGATGCAGTATACGGAGCAGTAAAACAAATGGGTCTTTTCCATTTATTGGCTGCAATTATATTAAGGATAGCCAGGTCATTCTTAAGAAGCGTATTCTTATTTTCTGGTATCACTACAGGAACCTGTGAGATAACACTATCATCTTTATTTACAGTTCCGTTGCTTCTTACCAGTTGTTCATCCACAGGCAGAATAAACCGGCGTGCAGGAAGGTAGTTAATACTTTCGCCTCCAGTAAGGGCAACCTTAAAAGCCGGATCTTCACTACCTACAACATTCTTCATTACATCATACAGGTCATAATATTTTTCCTGGTTAACATCTGGTCTTGGATTGTAAACTATATAATCGCGCTTTCGGCCTTGTATCTGATCTGCAGACCAGATCACATCAATAGGATCGCTCTCGTTGATTTTATACCTTAACTGGTTAATGTACCAGTCTATCCCAAGAAGGCTATTATTGATAACCCGTATGTCTGGACGAATTCCTTCCACTTCCTGTGCATACCAGAGTGGATAGGTATCATTATCGCCAAAGGTTATCAGGATAGCATTAGGCGGGCAGCTTTCGAGGTAATCCTTTGCAAGGTCACGCGCAAGGGTCTTTTTACTTCTGTCATGGTCATCCCATTCCTGAACACCCATAACTACAGGTACTGCAAGCATACATACTGCTGCGGCAACCATATTTGAAACCGATTCACTTGTTTTACGCATCAGCCATTCCCTTACCTGAAGAACACCGAGTCCTATCCAGATAGCAAAAGCATAGAAAGATCCTACGTATGCGTAATCTCGCTCACGCGGCTGGTTGCCCGCCTGGTTTAGGTATAGAACAATGGCTAAACCGGTGAAGAAGAACAGGAGTGCCGCCACTATAAAATCACGACGATTGGCGAAATACTGGTATATAGCACCTAATATTCCAAGAAGGAAGGGTAGGAGGAAGAGTTTATTATTTGCTTTATTATTCTTGATACTGTCTGGCAAGGCATCCTGATTTCCCAGGCGCAGATCATCCAGAAAGGAAATTCCACTTATCCAATTACCATCTCTGGCATTGCCCGGACCAAAACCCTGAATATCATTTTGCTTCCCTGCAAAGTTCCACATGAAATATCGCCAGTACATCCAGTTAAGCTGGTAGCCAAAAAAGAATTTTATATTATCGCCCATGCCAGGTCTTTC
The DNA here is from genome assembly GCF_000814325.1 of Flavihumibacter sp. ZG627. GTDB lineage: Bacteria > Bacteroidota > Bacteroidia > Chitinophagales > Chitinophagaceae > Flavihumibacter. Next base: position 469,021 of record NZ_JPHF01000002.1, read on the forward strand.
ACCATCAGCAAGGCCCAGCCAATCACGATAGAAGTTTGCATGTCCCTGGTCATTACTTGCATCCCAAACTCTTGGAAACAACATTTTATCTTCCCCGGAATAAACTGGCTTGATATCATAACCTACCTCTTCATATCGATCTGTACCCCTGGAATACTTCATACCAGTTTGCTCATAATCAATAGGGGAGGCTGTAAACACCTGGCCGTATAACAGAGGGAAATCACCATATTGATCCCTTCCCAGGTATCCCACCAAAGAATTGGGGTTATCTACATTGTACATATCTACCGCTGGATTGGCATTAGACCTGATCATGGTGGTGATATAGCTTGAATAGCCCATCAACATGAAAATCACGCACCAGATGCCGAGGCGAAGGAAGTTCCAGTGGTTCTTTTTTGCAACACGAAGTCCATACCATAATAGAACCCCAAGCAACACAAAAAAGAAAATAAAGCCTGAGAAGAATGGCATTCCGAAATTATTTACAAACCGCACATCAAACCATCCTGCCAGTTTAACCGACCACTGTATTACAACAACCTGAACAAATCCTGTGATAAGGCATCCCATTATGAAGGCCCAGAATGTTCCCCAGGGTGTGGCTTCATATCGTTTGAAGTAATAAACCATTACTATCGCCGGAATTGTCAGGAGGTTCAGCAGGTGAACGCCGATGGACAATCCCATCATGAAAAAGATGAATACTATCCATTTATCAGCGCCAGGTTCATCGGCATGGTGCTCCCATTTGAGTATTGCCCAAAAAACCAGTGCTGTGAACAGGGACGAGAGCGCATAAACCTCACCTTCTACTGCACTGAACCAGAAAGAGTCACTGAAAGTATAGGCCAGCGCACCAACAGCAGCTGCACTCATAATAGCAAAAATCTGATTGCCTGTTGGCTCAACCCCACCTGGAGCTACCAGTTTTTTAGCAAAATGGGTAATCGTCCAGAATAGAAAAAGGATGGTAAATCCACTACTCAATGCACTCATTATATTTACTGCGAGTGCCGGGTTGCTTCCTCCGAATATCACAACAAAAAGACGCCCAAGAAGAACAAAGAGAGGCGCACCTGGGGGGTGTGGTACCTGTAACTTATATACACTTGAAATAAATTCACCAGTATCCCAGAGACTGGCGGTGGCTTCCATTGTAAGCAGGTAAACGGAGCAGGCAATTGCACAGATTAGCCAGCCGGCTACAGTGTTCACTTTGTTAAACTTCATAAGTGGTTGGTTATTTGTAAAGCGAGGCAAATATAAGACTCTGCGCATCGCAAAGGCCTAACGCCTAAGGTAATGGCTTACTTTTTTAGGGTTAACTAAATAAATGTGAAAATTAATGATTTATCCAAAGAAGATCTTCACGGTCTGGTAAAACAATCTGTTCTGAAGATATGCATTCTGTGCATGTTCCAGATAGCCTTGCAAGCCGAAAAGTCCGGCCGCATTTCCTTTATTAATAGCAATCTCGAGGTATCCTGCCGCATTAAACATGGCCAGTTTTTCACCCTCCGGAACGTCGGCATAGGTTTCACATATCTTTTCTATGACCTCATCTCTTTTGAAAACTATATTAAAGCTTCTTCCTTTACGCTGGGCTTCGAATTGCTCCCGGGTAATGTTTACTACTACATTTTCAAAATTATCGATATATATGATCTGCCCCTCAATCCATGAATCACTTAATAGGGGCTTAAGCGGGTTTTTTTCATTAAAACTGGTATCGGCTTCACCTATTTCAGTTAAGCGCTTGCCGTTATTGATATCATAGATGGCTTTTCCAAATACCCTGGTACAATAGAGGGTATTTCTATATTCAAGTTTATCTAATGGTAACCCAATTACAATTTCCGGTGATTCTTCCAGTATCATTGAAAGCAGCCCGTTGTCTGCACATAAAATATATTGGTTGCGGTGAAAAGCCAATAGTAACTGTTCAGGACGCCGCTCAAACAGGTTCACCATTACAATATGGAAAGTAAGGTCGGGGAAATTATAAATGGCATTGCGACAGATATAGGCCGCCTGGGGGAAATTAAAGGGACTTATCTGGTGGGTGATATCCACAATATTGAAAGCAGGATCTATTTGAAGCAACTGTCCTTTAACAGCGCCTGTTAGATAATCCTGCAGACCAATATCTGATGTTAGGGTGATAATTGCCATGAATGCTTCCGCGGTAAATGTACTACTTCACCAGTTTGCCATCCTTGAAAAAAAACTGATGTGTAAGTTTATCCGCCCATGAAGGGAAAAAGCGGTTCATGAACACGGCACGTTTGCCCGTAAACGTTAGGACAAGACTACGTTTCCTTTTTTCCATTGATTCAAGGATATTCTGCGCGCATTCAGCAGCAGACATCATACTGGATTCGTCCATTGGAGATTTTCCCTGAGCCTCTGCCTGCGCATTAAGAGCCACTTTCCGGATATTGCTGGCGGTAAAACCTGGTGACACCCACATAACATGGACATTTTTATCGATCATTTCTGTGCGTAATGCTTCAAGCCATCCCTGCAATGCAAATTTAGAAGCAGAATATGCGCTTCTTCCTGGTAAACCCCGATAACCGGCAATTGATGAAATTCCTACTACCATTCCTTTTTGCCTGATAAGTGAAGGCAATGCGAATTTTGTACAGTATACACTTCCGAAGAAGTTCACCTCCATCACCTGACGAAATACTTCCATTTCAGCTTCTTCGAAAAGCGCACGCATGGAAATACCGGCATTATTGATAAGTATATCAATTTCTCCCAGGGTTTCAATGGTAGATTCGATAAATTTTCTGCAATCAGTCTCTTTACTAACATCAGCCACAACGGTATGGAGCATAACATTTGTATATTCCATCTGAAGGTTGTAAAGCTTGTCGTAGTTACGTCCACAGGTGGCCACCCTGGCACCCCTAAGGATCAATGCATCCACCAGCGCCTTTCCGATTCCTTCGCTGCCACCGGTTACAGCCACTACTTTATTGGTAAAAAAAGATGACATATCTGGATAAGAAATTAAACACAAACCTACCCTAAAAATGAGTACTTTGTATAAAGGGTGATGAAAACTTTTCAGAAGTCAACAAACGATATTCATATATTTTTTTAAAAAGTTTCCCGAAAAATTTGGGCAGAAATGTTTTATCCCTATTTTTGCACTCCCAAAACAAAAGACAACAAGTCAAAAGTTCTTACAATAGTTGATCTGGTAGCTCAGTTGGTAGAGCAATACACTTTTAATGTATGGGCCCTGGGTTCGAGTCCCAGCCGGATCACAAGCTTTAAAGTCTCCTCAAAAAGGAGGCTTTTTTTATGCTCCTATTTAGCATTCAAAGCTATATGGGATTTTATCTTTTTCAAGTAACAGTTCTCCTTCTACTTTCATTCTATTACTGCATTTATTCTAAACTCAGGGCCGCTAATCATAAGATTTTTTCAGTAAATTCACCTAAACACATCGCTGTTAAGAATCTGACTAATAACGGCAACATCAATCCCTAAGTAGAAAGTAATTCCCAGTATTTCCTGTTTTAAGCCTGCTTGATACAGCTACCCTATAAACATTGAAGACTTAGAACCACCAGTGTAATATGAAGGTCAACACAAGTACAGTATTTGATATCCTTTCCAGTTTGCGTATATATTTCCAGGGCGATCATGCGATCCGTCATATTGGAACTGATGAACCATATCGGTCGGATCTTTATAATTCATTCCAGATGGACCGGCATGCAAAGGTTGTTGCCGGTACCCATAAACTCCAGAAACGAAAATCCTCTGATAAACTTCTAAGGCGGCTCGATGATAATGAAAAGACATTACTTGCCGTCCGAAACCTGCTGGTTGAAGGCATACGTTCTGGAAAATCAATTACGCCCGGAGCAGAATGGTTGCTTGACAACTTCTACCTCATAGAAGAGCAGGTTGTAATAGCGCGAAAACATTTACCCAAAGGATATAGTGAGGGCCTCCCCAATCTTTCGACAGGTGCATCTGCAGGTATGCCCCGTGTATATGATATCGTTCTGGAAATTATCTCGCACAGTGATGGACGTGTAGATTTTAAAAGCCTTAGTAGTTTCATTTCTTCCTACCAGCAAGTCACGGTTCTGACACTTGGTGAATTATGGGCTATCCCAATTATGCTTCGCCTTGCAGTAATCGAAAACCTGCGAAGGGTTTCAGGAAAGATAGCGCTTGACATGGTTGACCATAACCTCGCGGAATATTGGGCTGATAAAATGATCGCGGCCGTACAGGAAGATCCGGGTAGCCTCATTCTTGTGATTGCAGATATGGCAAGATCAAAGCCGGTGCTTGATAGTCCCTTTGTTGCAGGCTTTACACGAAAACTTCAAGGAAAGGGCCCTTCCCTGGCATTGCCATTATCGTGGATGGAGCAACAATTGACGGCTCTTGACATGACGAGCAATGACCTGGTTAGGCAGGAAAACCAGAAACAGGCCGCAGACCAGGTATCTGTGAGAAACAGTATAGGTACACTTAGATTTCTGGGATCAACAGATTGGCGCGAATTTGTTGAAGCATTAAGCAGTGTTGAAAATGTATTGCGTGAAGACCAAACCAGTACTTATTCGATGATGGATTTCGCTACGCGCGACAGGTATAGGCATGTTGTTGAATCCATATCAAAAGGGAGTGATCTATCTGAAACAGCTGTAGCCCAGAAAGCTCTTGAACTGGCAGCGCTCAATCATGGCGTTGGAGTAAGTTCTATCCGGAAACAGCATGTAGGTTATTACCTGGTTGATAAAGGTCGGAAATTGACGGAGCAGGCTGCGGGCATGCGCTACTCAATCAAAGAAAAACTTCTCAATAGCGCTGCCCGGATGCCGGTATTTATTTACCTCAATTCCATTGCTTTGATCAGCATTGTTATTTCTGCAGCAATGGTTTATATGGCATGGGACAATGGTTATAAGAATAAATGGATACTATTGATTCTTGGTTTGGTATCATTGGTAGGTGCATCACAATTGTCGGTATCCCTTGTTAATTGGATCTCAACCATCTGGATTAAGCCGGAAATGTTGCCCAGGATGGATTTTTCAAAAGGTATTCCTCCTGAATACCGCACCCTTGTAGTTGTTCCAACTATGCTTTCGGGTAAAGCATATATTGAAGAGATGGTGGAAGCATTAGAAGTGCGGTTCCTTGCAAACAGGATGGAGCATCTTCACTATGGTTTACTAACGGATTTCCCGGATGCTAAAGAAGCCACAAAGCCCGGTGATGCCGAACTGGTAGAATATGCCAGCATGCTGATCAATGATCTCAACCAGAAATACAATAAAACACAATATGATACATTCTTTCTATTTCATCGCCCAAGAACCTGGAATGCCAGGGAAAAGATCTGGATGGGTTATGAAAGAAAAAGAGGTAAACTATCAGCATTGAACGGGTTGATCAGGGGAAGAAGCCAGAATGAATTTTCAACCATTATGGGAGACTACCATGTGTTGACAAATGTGAAATATGTTATCACACTAGATTCTGATACCCAACTTCCACGCGAATCTGTATGGAAATTCATAGCAACTATGGCCCATCCCCTTAACCATCCAATTTTGGATCCGGTTAAGAATCGTGTTATTGAAGGGCATGGTATCCTACAGCCACGCGTGGCATCCTCCATCCCTACAATGGCCCCTTCCTTATATCTGTGGATGCAGGGTAGTGTTTCCGGAATTGATCCCTATACGCGGGTATCATCAGATGTTTATCAGGATTTATTCAAAGAAGGATCATTTATTGGGAAAGGCATTTATGATGTTGAGGTTTTTGACAAAGTGCTTGACCAGGTTTTTCCTGAAAACAGGATCCTCAGTCACGATTTGCTGGAAGGTTGCTACACCCGCTCAGGCCTGTTAAGCGATGTATTATTATATGAAGATAATCCCTCACGATATCATGATGATGTAAAAAGGCATCACAGGTGGATAAGGGGCGACTGGCAAATTGCAGCCTGGATATTACCCTTTATTCCAACAAAGAAAGGAGGATTAACAAAGAATAAATTATCCGGATTATCAAAATGGAAAATATTTGACAACCTCCGTAGAAGCCTCGTACCAATAGCTTTGCTGATTCTTTTACTGATTGGATGGTTTGTTCTTCCACTTCCATGGTTCTGGACGCTGGCAGTGACTATCATGATACTTCTTCCTGTGGTTGTAAATACAGTTTGGCAGCTTATGCATAAACCAATCGATCTAACGGTTAAGGCTCATCTAACAGAAGTGGGTGCATCTGTGAATGGTGCCCTTATCCGATTTGTTTTTAATTCAGCTGTACTGCCATATGAAGCATTTAAGTTCACCGACGCTGTTTTGCGAACTTTATGGAGATTATTGATAACCCGCAAAAAACTTCTGGAATGGACACCCTCTGCATCCTCATCCCGGAATAATGAGAACGATTTGCTGGGGTCATATTCAAGTATGTTCATTGCACCATTTCTTGCCTTAACCTGTTTGGTATTATTCCTCCAATCTCCTTCCGAAGCACTTTTTATAGCCCTGCCTTTTCTGGTTCTATGGACACTGGCCCCTGCAATTTCATGGTTCCTCAGCCAACCAGTAAAAGAAGATAGTCTGGAGTTGCCAGAAGAACAAATTCTATTCCTTCAAAAAGCAGCACGTAAAACATGGATTTATTTTGAAGAGTTTGTTACCTCACGCGATAACTGGCTTCCTCCTGACAACTACCAGGAACATCCCGTTTCTGTTATTGCTCATAGAACTTCACCTACTAATATGGGTTTGGCTTTACTCGCCAACCTGGCAGCCTACGATTTTGGATATATCTCTGCCGGAAAACTTTTAATACGATGCCGGAACACATTAGAATCGATGTCTAAACTGGAGCGATACCAGGGGCATTTTTATAATTGGTACGACACCATTTCAATGTTACCGCTGAATCCCCGTTATGTTTCTACCGTAGATTCCGGAAATCTTGCAGGTCATTTATTGACCTTGCGTCAGGGATTAATTTCTCTTCCTACTGAAAAATTAATTCGCAGGCAGGAATTTTTGGGTCTTATAACAACCGCAATGTTGATGAAGGAACATTCATCTGCACATCAATCCAGTGCAGTAAAAAAATTGCTCGAACTTTTAAATACATCTGCTGAACAATCCAATTCACTTCCTGACATAAAGACTAACCTGGGCAAAATCATTGAAATTATTGATGTGCAAATACTTGAGGAAACTGATATCAATAATGAATTCTATAAATGGCTGAACCGGTTTTCGGAACAGGTGAACCTGGTACGCAATGACCTTTATGCAATGGTGCCCTGGATGTCGCAAATGCCCATACCGGAAAAATTTACTTCTATATTTTCACTGGTAGATGTACCGAGTTTGAACAGTTTAATTCAGGCTCCCATCCAGTTGGACAATGAATTGAAGTCCCTTGAAAACTCTGAATTCACCACTGCTGAAAATAACTGGCTGCAGAATATACGATGCCTTCTACAAAAAGGAAGTCATCTCGCACAGGAAAGAGTTTCTCTTATAGAAGAACTTTCAACACGCTGTGAACAATTAAGTACAGTTGAATATGATTTCTTGCTCGACAAATCGACCAGTCTTTTACGCATAGGCTATAACGTTGAGGAACAAAGGAAGGACAATAGTTATTATGATCTGCTAGCCTCAGAAGCAAGACTGGGAATATTTGTTGGAATTGCCCAGGGCAAATTACCCCAGGAAAGTTGGTTTTCTTTAGGCAGACTATTGACCAATTCCGGTGGCGAGCCAATCTTGCTTTCATGGAGTGGATCCATGTTTGAATACCTGATGCCACAACTGGTAATGCCTTCCTATGATAATACTTTGCTCGATCAAACAAGCAAGGCTACTGTTAAAAGACAGATCGAGTATGGTGATCAACGTGATATTCCGTGGGGAATATCTGAATCTGCCTATAATATGGTTGACACAAACCTGAATTATCAGTATAGGGCATTCGGGGTGCCGGGCCTTGGCCTTAAACGCGGTCTGGAAGAAGATCTTGTTATAGCTCCTTATGCATCTATGTTAGCCTTAATGGTATCGCCTGGCAAAGCAACAGCGAACCTTCAACAGCTTTCTAAAGATGGATTTTTGGGAGAGTTTGGATTTTATGAAGCTATAGATTATACAGCTAGCAGACTTCCTCGTGGAAAGGAAAGTATCATTGTCCAATCTTATATGGTCCATCACCAGGGTATGGGATTTCTTGCTATGGCATATGTGCTTCTTAACAGGCCCATGCAGCAGCGTTTTGTGGCAGAACTCCGTTTTCAGGCCACTTTGTTGCTTCTGCAGGAGCGCATACCACGCGCAACTTTATTTTATGCACACACTGCTGATATTATTGAAACGCATACAGCAACCACTGACATTCAGGTGAGGAAACTTAATACCCCTAATACCTTTATTCCCGAGGTTCAATTACTAAGTAATGGTCGTTACCAGGTAATGATATCCAATAGTGGCGGAGGTTATAGTCGTTGGAAGGATATTGCTGTAACGCGATGGAGGGAAGACACTACCAAAGACGACCGCGGTATTTTCTGTTATATAAAAGATGTTTACACTGGACGTTTCTGGTCAAATACCCACCAGCCTACCCTTCAGGTTGGCAAAGGATATGAGGCTGTTTTTTCACAAGGCCATGTTGAATTTCGCAGAAGCGATTATGGAATTCATACAAAAACGGAAATAGTGATTTCGCCGGAAGATGATACAGAAATGAGAAGGGTGAAGTTAACCAATCGATCTCAATCTGTGAAAGTACTTGAAGTTACGAGCTATGCTGAAATAACTATGGCATCACAGGCTTCTGATGAAGCTCATCCCGCTTTCAGTAATCTATTTGTTCAAACAGAAATAAAGCCAGAAAACAGGGCCGTCTTTTGTACCCGAAGAGCCCGTTCCGCAAATGAAATACCACCATGGATGTTCCACCTAATGCAGGTAAATGGTGTAACAGCCGATTCGGTTTCTTATGAAACAGACAGGATGCGATTCATAGGAAGGGGTAATACGCTGGCAGATCCCCAGGCAATGCATCATGATGTATTATCCGGCACCGATGGATCAGTGCTTGACCCCATACTTTCAATACGATATCGATTTAGCCTGAAACCAAATCAGTCGGCAACAATTGATATGATCTATGGTATCTGTGATACAAAAATTGCCTGTGAAGGTCTTATGCATAAATATCGTGACCAACACCTCAAGAACCGGGCATTTGAATTATCATGGACGCATAGCCAGGTATTATTGCGACAAATTAATGCAACGGAAGCTGACGCCCAGTTATATGATAGGCTGGCAGCTTCAGTAATATATTCCAACCCAGATCTTAGAACTGATCCGGCAATTATAAGGAGTAACCTGCGTGGACAATCAGCATTATGGAGCCACTCTATTTCCGGAGATATCCCTATTGTATTACTTCATATATATGATGAGGAAGGAATTGATCTTGCCAGGCAAATGGTACAGGCGCATGCATACTGGCGGCTTACCGGACTATCAGTTGATCTTGTGATCTGGAATGATGATCATGGCTCATACAGGCAGATGTTACAGGAAGAGATATTAGGATTAATAAGCCTTGAATCAGGCGGATCACCAGGTTATACAAAACCTGGAAATATTTTTGTAAAAGCTGCCGATCAGCTATCTACGGAAGATCGTATACTTTTCGAAAGTGTTGCAAGAGTCATTATTCATAGCAATAAAGGAAGTTTAGCTGGCCAGGTTCACAGGCATTATAAAGAACGAAGCCTGCCGGCTTTACTGGAAGTAAAGGAAACACAAGTAGTAGAAATGCAGCATACGATGTCATTACCAAACAATCTTGTTGCATTCAACGGAACAGGTGGATTTACTCCCGATGGCAAAGAATATAAAATCATCACCGATTCAAACAGGCAAACACCGGTGCCATGGGTAAATGTGATAGCTAACCCCGATTTTGGCACCGTCATTTCAGAAACAGGCTCCGCCTACACCTGGGCTATCAATGCACATGAATATCGCATCACACCCTGGAACAATGATCCGGTTAGTGATGTGGGGGGAGAAGCGTTTTATATCCGCGATGAAGAAACGGGTAATTTCTGGTCGCCCGCACCATTCCCGGTAAGAGGAAATATGCCTTATGTTACCACACATGGATTTGGCTACAGTATTTATGAACATCTTGAAAATGGAATTTTCTCCGAGATGATGGTTTTTGTTGATACAGTTTCACCTGTTAAATTCATCCAATTAAGGATAAAGAATCAATCGGGCAGGGTACGTAAACTTTCAACAGTCGGATATCTTGAAATCATATTGGGTGATCTACGTTCAAAAACCAATATGCATATCCTGTCTGAACAGGATACCGGCAGTGGAGCTTTATTTTTTCGCAATAGGTATAATACAAGTTTCGCCGAAAGGGTATCGTTTTTTAAAGTTGATATTGCGAAACCCGGTTTCACCACCGACCGTTCTGAGTTCATTGGACGTAACAGGAATCTGCAAGACCCTCAAGCGCTCCATCAGAAGAAATTATCGGGCAGAACCGGAGCAGGTATGGATACATGTGCAGCTTTGCAGGCAAAATTTGAGTTACTCGATGGAGCGGAAAAGGAAATCGTATTTCTTGTGGGAAATGAAGAAAACTCCTATGCTGCTAATGCATTAATTGAAAAGTTTTCTTCCCGCGAGTCGGTTATAGAAGCCTTCCAACGATCAAAAGATTATTGGAATGATGTGGTAAATGCGGTACAGGTAAACACGCCGGATTCTTCTTTGAATTTGCTTGCAAATGGCTGGCTTACCTATCAAACCCTCGCATGCCGGATCTTTGCCCGCAGCGGGTTTTATCAATCCGGTGGAGCTTTTGGCTTCCGTGACCAGCTCCAGGATGTACTGTCAATTATTCACACTCGTCCCGACCTCGCAAGGCGTCAGATACTCCTTAGCGCATCCCGACAATTTGTGGAAGGTGATGTTCAACATTGGTGGCATCCACCGGAAGGGAGAGGTGTTCGCACAAGATGTAGTGATGACCTCTTATGGTTGCCTTATGTGGTTTCAAAATATCTCGATGCTACGGGTGACATGGAATTGCTAACCGAAAACGCAGGCTATCTTGAAAGCAGGCAACTTAATTACGGCGAGGATTCATCCTATGATCTTCCGGTTAGTGGAATACAACATGGACCAATCTATGAACACTGTGTGAGGGCAATAAAACATAGCCTGAAATTTGGTAAACACGGCCTGCCGTTTATTGGGTCCGGAGACTGGAATGATGGCATGGACCAGGTTGGCCACCATGGTATCGGAGAGAGCGTATGGCTTGCCTTTTTCCTCTATGATATTCTGATGAAGTTTGAACAGGTTGCCATTGATCATGGAGATCCGGATTTCGCCAGCACATGTAAAATTGAAGCTGTAAAATTACAAGCCAATATAGAACTTGCTGCATGGGATGGTGAATGGTATAAACGTGCATGGTTTGATGATGGAACCCCATTGGGATCCAAAGAAAATACTGAATGCCGTATTGATGCTATTGCCCAAAGCTGGTCAGTATTGTCAGGAGCGGGTGACAAACAAAGACAGTTAGAAGCAATGTCATCCCTTGAAAAGTATCTTGTTAAAAGGGAAATGAACCTGATCCAGTTACTGGATCCTCCTTTCGAAGGCGATGGATTGAATCCCGGCTATATAAAAGGATATGTACCTGGAGTGCGTGAAAACGGAGGACAATATTCTCATGCTGCTGTCTGGGCTTTAATGGCTTTTGCAAAACTGGGACAGCGCAATAAGGTATGGGAGTTCTTCAACATGATTCAACCTATAGGGCATGCTTCCAACCCGGCAGAAGTACAGGTTTATAAAGCCGAACCCTATGTTATGGCAGCGGATGTTTATGCCAATGAAATGCACAGGGGAAGAGGTGGCTGGACCTGGTATACGGGTTCCTCAGGATGGCTTTACCAATTTATCCTTGAATCATTCTTAGGAATGAGACTAAGAAAAGATAAACTTTATTTCAATCCTTGTTTTCCTGCAGAATGGCCCGATGTCTCTATAAAATACAAATTTAAAACCTCAGTTTACCATATAAACCTTTTCCAGAAGGAGGGAGAGGGAGAATCCTCCTCAATTTCAGATGGGAAAGAAAACATGGGAAATTTTATTAACCTGGTTGACGACGGTAATGAACACCATGCATCAATATTTGTGTATGAAAAATAGCTTGCATATTTCATATATTGTGTCATATTAACACGATGAAATAAAGTCATATGAAACCGACCATTTTTTTTGTAGTTCTGGCACTCTTTGCCAGCAATGTTCTTTCTCAGCAATGGACAGAAGTCAACAAGGGGAATTTCAGGTTAATAACCAATAAAGGAGGACGTATTCTCGGATACTCTCCAAATTCTGGTATACGAATAATATCGAAAGATGGTTATGCATTCAAGGATTTGAACAGGAATGGCAAACTTGACATCTATGAAGATTGGCGGAATTCATTTGAAGCGAGGGCAAAGGATCTGGCTTCTAAAATGACAATTGAGCAAATCGCCGGACTAATGTTGTATAGTGGTCATCAATCGATACCGGCTCGTTCCAGGGGTTTTGGAAGCGGCACCTATAATGGTAAACCTATTAGTGAAAGTGATGCAAAAGCATATGATCTTAGTGATCAGCAGAAGCAATTTCTAAGTAAGGATAATTTGCGCCATGTTCTTATTACAAGTGTGGAAAGTCCGGATGTTGCAGCACGCTGGAATAATAATCTCCAGGCTATGGTGGAGGGTTTGGCGCTCGGCATACCAGCCAATACAAGTTCTGATCCCCGCCATAATGCTATCGCCTCAACAGAATATAATGCAGGTGCAGGTGGAAAAATTTCAATGTGGCCTGAAGCGCTGGGTCTCGCTGCCACTTTCGACCCCAAAATAGTACTTCAATTTGGAAAAATAGCAGCCAGAGAATACAGAGCGCTTGGCATCACTACAGCCTTATCCCCACAAATTGACCTCGGCACAGAACCACGGTGGAATCGTATAAAAGGAACTTTTGGGGAAGATCCATATTTATCGGCGGATATGGGCCGGGCCTATATTGATGGATTTCAGACTTCTGAGGGAGTGGATGAATTGAAAGATGGATGGGGATTTAGCAGTGTTAATGCAATGGTGAAACATTGGCCAAGTGGCGGGCCTGAAGAGGGTGGAAGAGATGCTCATTTTGCTTATGGTAAGTTTGCCGTTTATCCAGGTAATAATTTTGAATTGCAAATGATCCCCTTTCTGCAAGGTGCATTCAAACTTTCTGGCAAAACAAAAATGGCATCTGCTGTGATGCCTTATTATACGATCAGCTTTAACCAGGATAAAAAATATGGGGAAAATGTTGGAAATGGTTTTTCCAAATACATCATCACGGATCTGTTACGGAAAAAATATGGATATGAAGGAGTAGTTTGTACTGATTGGCTTATTACCGCTGATGAAGGTAAGACGCCTGATATTTTTGCGGGTAAATCATGGGGTGTAGAGCGCGAGAATTTAGCCCAGCGTCACTACAAGGTTCTCATGGCGGGTGTAGATCAATTTGGCGGAAACAATGCTTCTGCACCTGTAATAGAGGCATATCAGATGGGCGTTAAAGAGCATGGTGAAACATTCATGCGCAATAGATTTGAACAGTCAGCTGTCAGGTTATTGTTGAATATTTTCAGAACAGGCATTTTTGAAAACCCCTATCTGGATCCGGAGAATTCAAAACTTACTGTTGGAAAGGCTGAGTATGTAACCGCAGGTTACCAGGCCCAGCTTAAGTCGATTGTAATGCTAAAGAACAGGCTTAATGTACTGCCTTTGCAAAAAAAGAAAACAGTATATATCCCCAAAAGGCTTAGTCCGGCAATGCGTGATTGGTTCGGTAATCTTACACCTGAAAAATTGGATTATCCTGTTAACATGGAACTGGTAAAAAAATACTTTAATGTAAGTGACGATCCAGCAGTTGCTGATTTTGCATTGGTTTTTGTGAAGAGTCCGATGGGTGGTGTTGGTTATGAGAAAGATGATCGGGAAAAAGGGGGCAGTGGATATGTACCTATATCGCTGCAATATTCACCATATACGGCAGTAAATGCGCGAGAGAAAAGTATTGCCGCGGGCGATCCCCTAGTTGATCCTTCTATAACTGATCGTACATATAAAGGGAAATCATTTACAGCATTAAACCATGCCGAACTGAAATCAATACTTGATACCAGAATTGCGATGGCAGATAAGCCGGTCATAGTAAGTGTGGAGGCATCCGGCCCAATGATATTCTCAGAATTTGAGAGTAAAGTTGATGGAATACTGCTGGGTTTTGGTGTTCAGGATCAGGCGATTTTAGATATTCTTACAGGAGTTGAACCATCGGGACTACTCCCTGTTCAAATGCCTGCTGATATGAAAACGGTGGAAGAGCAATTTGAAGATACACCTCATGATATGAATTGTCATGTTGATGCACAGGGCAATAAGTATGATTTTGGTTTTGGACTTAACTGGAAAGGAAAAATTTCAGATAAACGTACAGAAAAATATAAGAAACGTAAATAAGGGATGGCATAATGTTTTTCCATTTTGGGAAAACTATCCCATGAACTCGACAGCACTTAAGGCACAAGAAACATACCTGACAAGACTTTATGGAAGAGAGAGAAGCAGAATTCTAAAGAAAGGAATCAGAATTAATCCCTCAAACATGTTAATCGCGAAAGAAATTTCCCGAAACGAGCCCCTTCATATTGTGCGAAAAGAGGAGAAGTCTCTACAGAATAAAAACCCATTTACTGATTGGAATATGCCGGATTGCGATGGCGGATATATCAAGGCAAAAAACAATGACTGCTGGTAAATTATTATTTTTATGCAAAAGGTAAATTCAAAAAAAGCATTAAGACCCGCGCAACACCAGCGTAAGCCAGGTATTGAATCTAAAATGAAACCTTTGCCAGAATATGATTATCCCGAAAAGTCAGGTTCTGGTAAGTTAATGGGTAAGATTGCTTTGATAACAGGGGGAGATAGTGGAATCGGCAGGGCGGTGGCAGTTCTCTTTGCAAAAGAGGGGGCCGATATTGCAATATCTTATTTCAACGAAACTTCGGACGCGCGAAAAACCCAGCAGGTGATTGAAAAATATGGGAGGGATTGTATAATTATTCCAGGTGATATTGCACGCGAATCGGTTTGTAAAGCCATCATTACAAAAACAATCAGGAAATTTGGCCGCATTGATATAATAGTCAATAATGCAGCATTGCACTTTGAACAGGATTCACTTGAAAAAATATCAGCAAAGCAATTAGAAAGAACTTTTGCTGTAAATGTTTTTTCAGTTTTTAACCTTACTCGCCTTGCATTAAAGCATATTAAGAAAGGTGGAGCAATTATTAATTCAACTTCGGTTACTGCTTATCGTGGTAGCAGTTCTTTGATAGATTATGCCGCAACCAAGGGCGCTATAGTGTCGTTCACTAGAAGTCTTGCTGCAAATCTCTCTGAAAAGGGTATAAGAGTGAATGCAGTTGCCCCCGGGCCTATCTGGACTCCTCTGATTCCATCAAGTGTGAACACCAAAAAGGTTAAAACCCATGGTAGTGACACGCCAATGAAAAGGGCTGGTGAGCCACGCGAGGTAGCCCCTGCCTATTTATTTTTGGCGACAGACGACAGTATTTATATTACCGGACAGGTTATTCACCCCAATGGAGGGGAGATCGTAAATGGATAAGTTTATCGTGGAAATAATTGTTCCTCAGGGAGCTCAATCATAAATGTTGAACCCTGCCCAGGCACACTTTCTGCACTAATACTTCCGTTATGTGTCTCAACAATTTTCTTGCAAATGGAAAGTCCTATACCACTACCATTATATTCATGATAACTATTGAGACGCTTAAATACACGGAAAATTTCCTCGGAATAACTTGCATCAAAACCAATTCCATTATCTCTTATTGTGATGCGCTGGTAACGAAGTCCCTGTTGTTTTCTCGAAATAGATGAGGAATCATTCTCTACAACCAACTCAGAATTAATATTGATTTCGGGAGGAACATTTTGCTTTGAAAATTTTATGGCATTATTTACAAGATTTAAAAATAGCTGGTGAATTAATATGGGTATGCCCCATATTTCGGGTAAACTATTAAACTTGACCATCGCCTTCTTCTTCTCTATGTCTACCTCAACATCCTGAAGAACATCTGAAACTACTTTATTCAGATCAATGAGGGTAAAATCAGTTGGGTGTGTATTATGTCGTGAAAACCTTAATAGGTCGTCAATGAGATTTTCCATTCTCTTTGATGAACTCACAATTTTTTGGAGGTAAAGAGAAACATCATTATCAACAATATTCTTTTGCAGGATCCGATCGCTGAAGAGCATTATTTTTCTCAAAGGCTCCTGGAGATCATGGGAAGCAACATAGGCAAATCGATCCAGATCTTCATTTAGTGCCTTCAGGTAATTGTTATTATCAAGTAATTGTTCATTTAATAAACGAACTTTTTCCTCCGATGCTTTTCTTTCCTGTATTTCACGCTGTAAAGAAATGTTTGATTCTGTCAGACGTTTTTCCTGTGCCATCAGTTCCTGTGTCTTCCTGTATAGCTCAACAAATACGCTAACCTTGGCTCTTAGGAGATCCGGATTTACAGGTTTATAAATATAATCTACACCACCCATCCTGTATCCTTCAAAAATAAGCTCTTCCCCATAGTCATTAGCTGTAATGAATATAATGGGTATGTTCCGGAGTTTCTCACGCTGGTAAATGAGCGATGCTGTTTCAAATCCGTTCATGTCAGGCATCTGGACGTCCATAAGTATGAGTGAAAAATCATGCTGGTGGAGTAGTGCTTTCAATGCAGCACGTCCAGACCTTGCTTTAACAATGGTATACCTGCTCGGCTCCAATATGGTCTCAATTGAAAACAGATTATCCTCCCGATCATCTACCACCAGGATCTTTACATCGGAATTAGTCAGCTGGTTCCTACCATTGAAATTGTCCATTATTTTTTTTATTTATATAGCCATACCCTCATCAGTGACAATAACTGATCCATTTTTACAGGCTTGGTAATATAATCTGAAGCGCCGGCTTCAATACATTTTTCCCTATCACCTTTCATTGCCTTAGCGGTAACAGCAATAATGGGTAACGTAGTGTTTTTATGTTCACGCCTTATTTTTTGTGTTGTTTCATAGCCATCCATTTCCGGCATCATGATATCCATTAAAACAATGTCTATTTTATCATTTTCATTTAAAATATCCATTGCCTCCTGACCGCTCTCGGCAGTGATGGTATTGATATGGTATCGCTCAAATGATGTAGTAAGTGCAAACAGGTTTCTCACATCATCATCCACTACAAGAACTGTTTTATTGATAAGAATATCTTTTGATGACCTGAGTTCCTCAATTAAGGTGCGTTTCTCAGGGGTAAGGTCCTGATGATCTATATGTAACAATGTCACGATTTCTTCAAGTAGAAGGTCAAGAGAATTGATGTTTTTCAACATTATCTTACTAGCATAATGTTTCAACCTTCCTTTTTCTTTTATTGAAAAATCCCGGGCAGAATAGATTAGAAGTGGTGTCATGCGCAATTTGTTAATAGCGCTTGCTTCTATAACAAAATCAAGACCTGCTATATCAGGCAACATATAATCCACCACCACACAATCATATGCATTTTTATGCAACAATTCCAAAGCTTCATTTCCAGTATTAGCAATATCAATTGAAATTATATCATTGTTATCAAGGAATTTTGCTAATTGTGCTGATTCTGTCTCATTGTCTTCCACTATCAGTAGTTTTTTCTCCTTCCTCGAAGAAAACTCCTGCATATCATTAAAAAGCATTGTCAAACCCTCTGCTTTCAATGGTTTTAAATGGAAACTTCTTGCACCTCTTTGCATGGCAAGCACCCTGTTCTCCTCCCCGGAAACGAGATGTACTGGAATATGCCTTAGGTTTATATCCGTCTTGAAAAGATCAAGAATTCTCCATCCACTTGCATCTGGAAGTTTTACATCAAGTGTAATGGCAACCGGGTTAAATTTGTTGGCAAGTTCAAACACATCAGCAAAATGAGTGGCTACTACTGCCTTCATATTTTTCTCATGGGCCTTTTCAATCATAATCCTAGCAAACCTTTCATCATCCTCAATAACCAGAACCACTTTATCAGGTGGAATTATATTGTTCCTGTCATCACCAATGTCATTGATTATTTCATTCAAGCCCTCCAACTCATTATTTTCAGTCAGTTTTTCACTATTTGTAACTTCCTTACTTATGAATTCACTTATCTCTGAAATTTTAAACTCCCTTTTCTTTTTGGATGTCGGTTTCTCACGACGTACAGGCTGCGTGGCAGATTCCATAGGTAAGTATAGTGTAAACACACTTCCTCTGCCTGCTTCACTTTCAAGCTCAATGGTACCTCCCAAAAGATCTGCAAGGCCCCTGCTTATCGATAGGCCAAGTCCCGTTCCTCCATACTTCCTGCTGGTGGATCCCTCAGCCTGCTGGAATGCTTCAAATATTATATTCTGTTTATCCTTTGAAATACCTATCCCGGTATCCCTGATCTCAAAAGCTACCACCCTTCGTGCGCTATCAAGTTCCGGATTTGAATGTTTCCATCCGCGATCTGCTTCATAGATTCGGAGCTTAACCTCACCCTTCTCCGTAAATTTGAATGCATTGGATAATAAATTCTTGAGGATTTGATTTAGCCTCTGTGAATCTGTTTCAAATCCCTCAGGTAATCCATCCTGTTTTTCTATGGAGAACCTTAAGTTTCTGCTTTCTGAAACGTGCTTGAATGTTGTCTCAACAAAAGAGGTGATCTGGTTGAATTTTACATTTATAAAATCAGTTGAGATATAGCCTGATTCGATCTTGGAAAGATCAAGTATATCATTGATCAGTTGTATCAGATCATCTCCGCAACTATGAATGGTTTTTGCATATCTTACCTGTTTATCATTAAGGTTGCCTTCGTGATTTTCATAAAGTTGTTGCGCCAGAATAAGCAATGAGTTCAATGGTGTCCTTAACTCATGCGACATGTTTGCCAGGAACTCCGATTTATATTTTGAAGTGAGTTCCAGCTGTTCTGCCTTTTCTTCAAGCGATAACCTGGCTTCTTCAACTTCTTTATTCTTGGCCTCCACTTCTTCCTTTTGCTTTACAAGCAGATGTGCCTTATCCTGTAGCTCCTCATTAGCTCTTCTCAGCTCATCGGTAAGAGACTGGGATTGTTGTAGCAGATTTTCCGTTCTCGAGTTCGCTTCAATAGTATTCAGTACAATACCAATACTTTCTGTAAGCTGTGTAAGGAAGTCAAGATGCGTTTCACTGAAATGATCAAACGATGCCAATTCAATGACGGCCTTGATCTCTGTTTCAAATAATACTGGTAAAACGATCAGGTTGGCAGGAGTGGAGTTGCCTAATCCGGAAACTATTTTGGAATAGTTTCTTGGAATATTCGTAAGCAGTATGCGCTCCTTCTCCAATGCACATTGCCCAACCAAACCTTCACCCAGGGAGAATTCTTTTTTCAGTGCTATCTCTTTATCAAAAGCATATGCTGCGTAAAGCTTGAGTTTTTTATTTTGAAGATTTTCATCCTGCTCCAGAATATAGAACATACCTTTTTGTGCGTTCACCACTTGCGCTAATTCTGAGAGGATATGCCTTGTTACAGTTTTGAGATCTTTTTGTCCCTGCAACATCTGTGTCAATTTTGCAAGGTTCGATTTCAACCAATCCTGCTCCTGGTTACGTAAGGTGGTTTGTTTAAGGTTCGCGATCATCTGGTTGATGGTGTCCTTCAATTCTTCCACCTCACCTTTGGCCTCCACCGTAATCATCTGGGTCAGATCTCCCTGCGTTACAGCCGAAGCCACATCAGAAATAGCTCTTACCTGGGTTGTAAGGTTCTCGGCCAACTGGTTTACATTCTCCGTTAGGTTCTTCCATATTCCTGAAGCGCCAGGAACACTTGCCTGTCCGCCAAGTCTTCCTTCAACACCCACCTCACGCGCAACCGTTGTAACCTGGTCTGCGAATAGGGCAAGTGTGTCGATCATTTCGTTAATGGTATCTGTTAATTGCGCTACTTCACCTCTTGAAACGATAGATAGCTTTTGCTTCAGATTACCTGTTGCTACAGCAGTTACAACTTTCGCAATTCCTCTTACCTGGTTGGTAAGGTTGTATGCCATCATGTTAACTGAATCGGTAAGGTCTTTCCAGGTTCCTGCAACGCCTTTTACTTCTGCCTGTCCACCCAGCTTTCCTTCCGTTCCCACTTCACGGGCCACACGGGTTACTTCATAAGCAAAAGAGGTAAGCTGGTCCACCATGGTATTGATGGTATTTTTCAGCTCAAAAATTTCCCCCTTTACATCAATGGTTACTTTTTTGGTAAGGTCACCCGATGCAACCGCCTTTGTTACTTCTGCAATATTCCTCACCTGGTCAGTCAGGTTACCTGTCATATGGTTTACAGAGTCGGTAAGGTCTTTCCAGATACCTGCAACACCAGGCACAAATGCCTGTCCACCCAACTTTCCATCCGTTCCCACTTCCCTTGCCACCCTTGTTACTTCTGATGCAAATGCCCTCAACTGGTCCACCATGGTGTTAAGGGTTTCTTTCAATTGAAGGATCTCTCCGCGAACATCCACCGTGATCTTTCTACTCATATCGCCCTTCGCAACAGCAATGGCAACATCGGCAATGTTTCGCACCTGGTCAGTAAGGTTACCTGCCATCTGGTTAACCGAATCGGTAAGGTCTTTCCATGTTCCTCCCACACCCGGCACGTTAGCCTGGCCGCCGAGCTTACCATCGGTACCTACTTCTCGCGCCACCCTGGTTACTTCTGATGCAAAGGAGCGGAGCTGCTCCACCATCGTATTGATGGTGTTCTTTAGTTCAAGGATCTCTCCCTTTACATCCACTTCAATTTTCCGCGACAGGTCTCCATTAGCCACGGCTGTTGTAACCTCTGCAATATTTCGCACCTGCGAGGTAAGGTTGGATGCCATTTTATTTACCGAGTCTGTCAGATCTTTCCAAAGTCCTTCCACACCCGGCACATCTGCTTGTCCACCTAGCTGCCCCTCCGAACCCACTTCCCTTGCTACCCTTGTAACTTCAGATCCAAAAGAATTCAACTGATCCACCATGGTATTGATGGTATTCTTCAATTCAAGGATCTCACCTTTTACATCCACAGTAATCTTCCGGCTCAAATCACCTTTCGCCACCGCTGTTGTTACTTCAGCAATATTTCTTACCTGGGCTGTGAGGTTTGATCCCATCTGGTTCACCGATTCAGTAAGATCTTTCCAGGTTCCTCCTACACCTTTTACTTTAGCCTGACCACCAAGCTTTCCTTCTGTTCCCACCTCCAGTGCCACACGTGTTACTTCCGATGCAAAAGAGTTTAGCTGGTCCACCATCGTATTGATGGTCTTTTTAAGTTCAAGGATCTCACCGGCAACATCCACGGTGATCTTTTTAGAAAGGTCACCATTGGCCACCGCAGTTGTTACCTCTGCAATGTTCCGTACCTGGGCTGTAAGGTTGGAGGCCATCTGGTTTACGGAATCTGTCAGATCCTTCCATGTTCCACCAACACCCTGAACTTTTGCCTGTCCGCCCAGCTTTCCTTCTGTACCCACTTCCAATGCCACCCTGGTTACCTCAGACGCAAAGGAGTTGAGCTGGTCAACCATGGTATTGAAAGTATTCTTTAGTTCGAGGATCTCTCCCTGAACATCAACCGTGATCTTTTTTGACAAGTCTCCATTAGCAACAGCGGTTGTTACCTCCGCAATATTTCTTACCTGCGCTGTCAGGTTTGAGCCCATCTGGTTCACTGATTCTGTCAGGTCTTTCCAAACACCATCAACGCCTTTAACCGTTGCCTGTCCACCAAGTTTTCCCTCTGAACCCACTTCAACTGCCACACGTGTTACTTCCGACGAAAAAGAATTGAGCTGATCCACCATCGTATTGATGGTGTTCTTCAATTCCAGGATTTCTCCTTTTACATCCACGGTGATCTTCCGGCTAAGATCTCCCTTGGCCACAGCTGTTGTAACCTGTGCGATATTCCTAACCTGGTCAGTAAGATTTGAAGCCATCTGGTTTACTGAGTCAGTCAGGTCTTTCCATGTACCTGCAACACCTTTTACTTCGGCTTGCCCCCCAAGTTTACCATCTGTACCCACCTCTCGCGCAACCCTCGTTACTTCTGAGGAAAAAGAGTTAAGCTGGTCAACCATTGTGTTGATGGTATTCTTTAATTCGAGGATCTCACCTTCTACATCTACCGTGATTTTCTTTGACAGGTCACCCTTGGCCACGGCAGTGGTCACCTCCGCAATATTCCGAACCTGCGCGGTCAGGTTTCCAGCCATCTGGTTTACAGAATCTGTAAGGTCCTTCCACACACCCGCAACTCCTTTAACCCTTGCCTGTCCACCAAGCTTTCCCTCTGAACCCACTTCCCTTGCAACACGTGTTACCTCCATGGAGAAGAGATTCAACTGCTTCACCATATCATTCACTTCCTTTGCAATACGTGCAAATTCTCCCTGCAGCAAATGATCACCGATCTTCTGGGGCATTTCCTGGGAAAGATTTCCATTGGCTACAGAACTTATTACATGGGCTATTTCGATGGTCGGATGTACCAGGTCAGATATCAATGTATTGATGGATTCAACACTGCTATTCCAGGAACCCCGGGCCGATCGCGGTAACTCTACACGATGGTTAAGCTTACCCTGCTTACCAATAGTATGTTTTGCCGTTTCAAGTTCCTGGGTAAGTATCTCATTGAGTGAGATGATCTCATTTAAGGTATCGCAGATCTTGCCGCTGATACCCAATTTATCAAAGGGCATGCGGATCGAAAAATTCCCATTTTTAACTTCTGTAAGTACTTTGAGAAGTTCTGCGTCACTTAAAGAATCATCATGGTCATTCTGGACATCGGACGGGTTCAGGGCAGTTGCTTTTGCTGCTACAGCCTTGGTTGTTTTTTGCTGCATGAATAATGCATTTATTTGGTCTGAAAGCTAGATAAAAATTTATACCTTCGGTTATCAGAAGACTTCAACAAAATATGGTAGAGAAATTTCCCCAAACCCTTCCCACAACTCATCCAAAATTTATACTTCTTGGGGAGGATGATATTGATGACCAGGAGTTTCTTGCCGAGGCGCTCCAATCTATAGATAAATCATACATTTTCAAATCGTTAGAGAATGGAAAACTACTAATTAGTTTCCTCGAATCATTACCTGCCGAAGGCTTGCCTGATTTGATTATTTTGGATTATAACCTACCTTTACTGAATGGGGCAGAAATTCTACATTTGTTGAACCAGCACGAACGTTATGCTGGCATCCCGAAAATAGTCTGGAGTACATCAAAATCCCCGGCCTGTAAAGCTGATTGCCTTAGGATGGGTGCATCTGATTATGTTGTGAAGCCAAATGATATGGGAGCATTGAAAGATATTGCCAATTATATGCTTTCTTTCTGCCAGGTGAAGAGCTAAACTTCATCTTTTAAGTGAATGGATACTGATGCCTGCTCCCTGTATTTCTTGGGTGAATGGCCCGTTGTTTCCTTAAATAATTTATTGAAGTTGGAAATGGTTTTATATCCGCAGTTATAAGCAATCTCTGAAATGGTCCAGTCGCTGTCAAGTAATAACCTGCACGCGCTGCTGATCCTCACCTGGTTGAGGTATTCAACAAAATGGATCTTATTGCGCTTTTTAAACAAACGACAAAAACTCTGGGGTGTTAAATTGGTAAGTCTTGCAACATCCTTAAGCTGTATATCAGTCCTGAAATTTTCATTCACATAGCGATACACATCACAGAGCCGGTCTTTTTCAGTATTTGACCTGTTGTGTAATTCCTCTGAATTGATGGGGAATATATCCCGTGAAATGGAAAGCAAATGAAGGATTTCCAGCAAGCCCATTATTTTTTCAAAGCCCTGCACCTGAAGCAGTCTTTCCATCTTCTGCGCTATTAATTGCCGGGTTTCATTCTGTATAGCTAAACCACTGGAAGAAATCTTTAACAGATGGTTTATCTGATTTGCTTCTGCAAGTGAAAACAGTCCACTATCAAATAAACTGGAATGAAAATAGATCACAATTGCCCGGGCCCTCATATCTGTATGACCTTGCAGATAAATTTCATCATTCATCCAGATATGTGGCAGGTTGGGACCAATAAGAACCATATCTCCCGGTTCGAACTTTTCGATCAGGTTTCCAATTATTCTTTTTCCAGCGCTTTCCTTAATGTATACCAATTCATATTCCGGATGAAAATGAAGTGGGGAACTAAAAAAAGATTCTTCCCTTTCCATTACAGTGAAGAGACTGTTTAGTTTCAGAGCAATTTCTGTTTGTATAATCTTCATGCAGCAGGCACCGTAGTTGAAATCCGTCTAATAAAAAATGAAAAATCAAGGTAAAATACTGCAAGAATCCGATAATACGTTGATTTTTTATATCTAACCTTCTTTCCTTAATTTAGTCGCCTTTATTAGCAGCACTCAACGATAAATGACCCCAACCTCAAAATTGCCGAAACAACCGATTCTGTTGTCTCAACACGAGATTATTGCCAAAAATTTTTCCAGCATTTTCAAAGCTGCACCTCAACTTGTAGTTGCCTGTCCGGGGAGAATCAATCTGATTGGCGAACATACAGACTATAACAATGGTTTTGTTCTACCCGCCGCTATTGATAAAATGATCACCATTGCTATCAGCAGGCGAAAAGACAATCTACTCCATTTTGTTGCGGTAGATTTTGGTCAGCAATTCAAAGGCAAATTGGGTAAGCTCGACAGATCTCCACAATTATGGCCCGACTATGTTAATGGCGTGCTGGAGCAATTCAGAAAGAAGAATTTCGTCATAGGGGGATTGAATATTGTGATTGGTGGAGATATTCCTGCCGGAGCCGGACTCTCATCTTCTGCAGCACTTGAGTGTGGGATAGCATTTGGCGTTAATGAATTATTTGAACTGGGCCTTGATAAATTTGAATTGGTCAAAATGGCTCAGGCTGCAGAGAATGAATTTGTTGGAGTGAGATGTGGTATTATGGATCAGTTTGCAAGTATGTTTGGTAAAGAAGGTCATGCCATCCTTCTTGATTGCAGGAGCCTGAAATATGAATATGTGCCGCTCGACCTTCATCAACATGAAATACTTTTAATGGATACCAGGATTAAACATTCTCTTGCGGCCGGCGAATACAACGTTCGCCGCAAGCAATGTGAACAGGGTGTAAATGCGCTCCAAAAAGTATATCCCCAGGTGGAAAGTTTAAGGGATGCCAACCGGGCTATGATAGAATATACGCTCAAAGACCTTGTGCCGGAAACCATCTATAACCGGTGTAAATACGTTGTGGAGGAAAATCTCCGTCTCCAGGTTGGTTGTGAAGCCTTGCGGAGAAATGATATTGTAACTTTTGGAAAGAAGATGTATGCTTCTCATATGGGACTTTCCAAACTCTATGAGGTAAGTTGTCCTGAACTGGATTACCTGGTTGATCTGGCCCGTGAAGAATATTCAATTGCCGGCGCCAGGATGATGGGAGGCGGGTTTGGAGGCTGCACTATTAATATTGTAAAAAAATTTTCCATAAATGAGGTAATTGAAAGGATGAGCACTGCGTTTAAAGCTCGTTTCGGAATTGAACCACTGGCTTATAAATGCAATCTTTCCAATGGAACATATGCGGTTTCAGGCAAGAAATAGTATTTTGCTTTCCTACTATGCTCTCAGCAAAAACCCAATATGCCATCCATGCGCTTACTTTTCTTGGTGAACATTACCAGGAAGGTTTCATCCCTATTAACCAGATAGCTGAGATCCGGAAAATTCCTGCGAAGTTCCTGGAAGCCATTTTACTGGAACTCCGGAAAGCCGGTATACTTGGCAGTAAGGCCGGAAAAAATGGAGGATATTATCTGCTCCGTCACCCCCGTGAGATCCCTCTTGTTCAAATTATGCGCCTGATGGACGGTCCCATCGCCCTTCTTCCCTGCGTAAGTAAAATGTTCTATGAACCTTGCCGACTATGTCCATATCCCGAATCATCCTGCAGCATCCGGAAGATCTTTCTGGAAGTCAGAGATGCTACATTGGAAGTGATAGAAGGGAAGTCACTCCAGGACTTAATGCAATCTGGTAATAGCTATGAGTCAGATTTTGTAATTTAGTTAACTATTACATAAGTTGTTTATAATCATATATTTACGACTTATCCAAATTGCATTCCGAATATTACCTACTAAAACGATAGGAATTATATCATTTACTATTATCTTTGTCCCATCCTAATAAAGGATCTATCTCTAAAAACCACTTATGAGTATTGCCACCGTAGCACTTCCGGCCAATCTCTTCTCCAGGGGAGAACAGGAACAGGTGCAAAATCTGCTTCAGCAATTTTCAGATCGCCAGCTTCAATGGCTGGCCGGCTACCTGACCGGACTCCAGCAGGGAAACCAGCAACTTCTCCAACTGATCAATCGAATCCCCGTTCCGGCAGAATCAATATCAACGGAACCTCTTCAGGCACAGGATTCGATCACTGTCCTTTATGGATCAAAAAGCGGAAACAGCAAGAAAGTTGCTAAAACCCTGCACGATAAATTGATTGCGAGAGGCTTCACCACTGTTTTGCAGGATATGAATCAATACCAGGGTAATAAGTTGAAAGAGGAGAAATACCTGCTGGTGATCGTAAGCACCCATGGTGAAGGCGATCCTCCACCGGCTGCTGAAGATCTGCATGCTTTCATTCACAGCAGGAAAGCTGCTACCCTTGAAAACACGCGTTATGCGGTGCTTGCCCTGGGTGATAGGAGCTATGCAAGTTATTGCCAGACCGGCCGCGATTTCGACCAGCGTTTTGAAGCGCTGAAAGGTATACGTCTTTTGGATAGAGTAGAGGCTGATGTAGATTATGAGGAAACAGCGGAAATTTGGGTGGAAGCTATACTGAATAAATTGCAGGAATCTTTTGCCGGTATGGGGCCGGGTGCAGTGCTCACACAGTCCATCCATTCTAATGGCAACGGACATGCTAAAACGATACAACCAGTTAGCTATAACCGAAAAAATCCATTTAAGGCCACAGTTCTTGAAAAGATACAACTCAATGGCCGTGGATCAGCGAAGGAAACTTATCATATTGAATTGTCACTCGAAGGCAGCGGCTTAGAGTACCTGCCAGGTGACACAGTTGGTATTTGGGTTGAAAATGAACAAACACTTGTTGATGAGATCTTGTCCCTGAAAAAATGGGATACCTCACAGCAAATCACCTCAAAGGATATCAGTAGTGAACTGTCAACCTTCCTGCAAAAGAAAGCTGAACTCACAACTATAAGTGGGAGTTTTCTCAATGCCTATCTTCCTTTTATTGGCGATCCGGCATTGGCTCATTCCCTGAAAGCAATCCTTACCGATAAGCAGGCTTTGTTGAACTTTGTATATGGCAGAGATATATTTGATATACTGAAAGCTTACCCGGCAAACATAAGTGCTCAGCAATTGTCTGAGATCCTGCTTCCGCTCCAGCCACGCCTGTATTCCATCGCCAGTTCCTATGCAGCTCATCCCGAAGAAGTTCATATCACTGTAAGCCGTGTGGAATATCATAACCATGCAAGACGTCACCGTGGAGTCGCTTCTAATTTTATTGCTGACGTGCTTGAACCAGGTAAAGAAATTGGCGTTTTCATTGAAACCAATGAATCATTCCGTCTTCCCGAAAATTCTTCAACGCCGGTGATAATGATTGGACCAGGAACTGGTATTGCACCTTTCCGTGCATTTGTTGAAGAGCGGGCCGATACAGGCGCAGAAGGAAAGAACTGGCTGATTTTTGGTGATCAGCATTTTACCACCGATTTTCTCTACCAGACTGAATGGCAGCGCTTCCTGAAGCAGGGAGTACTTACCCGGATGAATACTGCCTTTTCGCGCGATACCTCCAGAAAGATATATGTTCAAAACCGCCTTCTCGAAAATGCTGATGAATTATATGCATGGCTTCAGGAAGGAGCACATTTCTATGTTTGTGGTGATGCAAAACGTATGGCTAAAGACGTAAAGCAGACTCTTATAAATATTGTTCAGAACAAAGGCAGTCTTACTGAAGAAGATGCAGTTGATTATGTAAAACAACTCATCCGCCAGGGCAGGTACCAGGAAGATGTTTATTAAACAAAAACTTCAAATCACAAGGATTTTATGTCGCTTAACGAAGACCGTTCCAAACTCAGTGAGGTAGAACATATAAAAGAAAAAAGCAAATACCTGGAAGGAACTATTCCCGATAGTCTCCGCGATGAAGTAACCGGGAACCTTTTTTCGCAGGACCAGCAGCTTATCAAATTTCACGGAAGTTATGTTCAGAGTGACCGCGAACTTGATAAAGAAAGAAAAGCACAAAAACTTGAACCGCTTTATTCATTCATGATCCGTGTGCGGGTTCCGGGTGGAGTGGCAAGTCCGGCCCAATGGATTGCCCTTGATGATATAGCCACAAAATATGGAATGCCATCCCTTAAACTGACCACGCGACAGGCTTTTGAATTGCATAATATCCTGAAACATGATCTGAAGCAGACCATCCGGGAGATCAATGATTCATTATTGAGTACCATTGCCGCCTGCGGTGATGTTAACCGTAATGTGATGAACACCGTGAACCCCTATACATCTGCCATTCACGATGATGTACAGGCAGTTGCGCAGGCAGTAAGCGATCACCTTAACCCCCGCACCACGTCTTATTTTAAAATATGGTTGAATGATGAACTGGTGGCCGGACAACCAGATGATGAGGAAATTGATGAACCTATTTATGGAAAAACTTACCTCCCCCGTAAGTTCAAGATCACTTTCGCCATCCCTCCCTATAATGATACTGATGTTTTTGCGCATGATGTAGGTGTTATTGCCATTGAAGAAAACGGTAAACTTGTCGGATTTAATTTCTCAGTGGGAGGTGGAATGGGAATGACCTTTGGCGATGATAATACCTACCCCCGGCTGGGTAACATCATCGGATATGCGCCTGTAGAAAAGGCAGTTGATGTTTGTGAAAAAATATTAACGATCCAGAGAGATTATGGTAACCGTGAGAACCGTAAACTGTCAAGGTTTAAATATACAATTGACAGGGTTGGGTTGGATTTCGTTAAAGACGAGCTTAATCGCAGACTTTGCTATGAACTTGAACCAGCAAGACCATTTGTTTTTACAACTAACGGCGATAGCTATGGTTGGGTTAAGGGCAAAAATGGGAAATGGTTCAACACCCTCTACATTGAAGGTGGCAGGGTGAAGGATTCAGATAAATTCCAGCTCAGGAAGGGTTTGAGGGCTATAGCTGAAATGCTTGATGGGGCTGATTTCCGGCTTACAGGTAACCAGAATGTGGTAATTGGAAATGTTTCTGATGAACAGAAACCCGCTGTTGAAAACCTTCTTGAATTATACGGTATTGAAGCACATCAACAGGTAAGTATGCTGCACCAGCATTCCATTGCATGTGTTGCCTTAAATCTTTGTCCGCTGGCAAATAGTGAAGCTGAAAGATACCTTCCGTCTCTGATTGATAAGATTTATGTACTGATGAATAATCATGGTATCGGCAGCCAGCCCATCACCATAAGGATGACCGGTTGTCCTAACGGATGTGGCCGGCCTTACCTGGGTGAAATCGGGTTTGTGGGCAGGGCCCCGGGCAAATACAATCTTTATCTTGGTGCCGCATTCAATGGCGACAGGATGAATGTACTCTACCGGGAAGCATTGACCGAAGAAGAGATTCTCAGTACGCTTGACCCGCTGATCGGGTCCTATGCTTCAGAAAAAACAGCGGGGGAATTTTTCGGGGATTATATAGTCAGAAAAGGTGTTATCAAACACCAGTTTAGTAAAGCAGATTTCCATCATATATAATATGAAAGCTATAACCAACCATCCAGGGAAAGTATTCATCACTGGCGCCGGTCCGGGTGATCCCCAGTTGATGACGCTTCGTGCCAAAGCGGTTCTTGAACTTGCTGATATCATTTTATATGACAACCTGATCAATATGGAAATATTATCATGGGCATCGGAAGGTTGCGAAAAGATATTTGTTGGAAAATTGCCCTACTGTTCTGCAATCCGCCAGGAAACCATTAACGAATGGTTGGTAGAACATGCATTGAAAGGTAAGCAGGTTGTTAGGCTCAAAGGTGGAGACCCGCTTATATTTGGAAGGGGTGCTGAGGAAGCCTCTTTTCTTAAAGCTAATGGTATTGAGTTCGAAATTGTTCCTGGCGTTACCAGTAGCCTCGCTGCCGGCGCCTATGCAGGGATCCCTTTAACCCATCGTGATGCATCCCAGAGCGTAATGTTCGTAACCGGGCATACAAAAAAGGGTAAAAAGTCAGGATTGAATTTTGACTGGCCTTTACTGGCGGCTTTTGATGGGACGATAGTGTTTTATATGGGTGTTAAAAACATTGGAAATATTGCAACTGCACTTATTGAGGAAGGGAAGTGCCCGTTAACCCCGGTTGCAGTAATAGAAAACGGAACTTTATTGAACCAACGGGTAATTTCCGGAAATTTGTCAGGCATCGAAGCATTGGTTGCAGAAGCTGCAGTTGGTACACCTTCACTTATAATAGTGGGTGAAGTGGTAAAATACCACCAGGAACTTAACTGGTTTGCAGCACAACAGCAATTATTTAAACAACAAATCGCCTGATTAAAAAAATTTTATGAGCCTAACGCATGGGTATATCCTAAGTTCATCAGTTCCAAGAAAAAAACAGGTCATCGATTTTGCCCAGGAATTGATCGATTTCCTTTTCCCAGTGGTGGAAAATGAAAAAACATATGAACTTCGTCATAATAAAAAACAGGCGGCCCTAAGTAACCAGCTTCTGGAAATACTGTTTGCTTTCAGTGAGTCTTATGAACTGGAAGGGGAGGAAGCAATCAGCAACCAGTTTTTTGATTCTCTTCCCAAGATAAAGGAAGATCTGCTGGAAGATGCGAACGCTCTACTTCAATTTGATCCGGCGGCAAACTCCATTGAAGAAGTGGTACTTACCTATCCTGGATTTATGGCAGTTACAGCCTACCGGATCGCCCATGTTCTTTGCAGGTTACAGGTTCCACTAATGCCAAGAATGATATCGGAATGGGCGCATTCAATTACCGGTATCGATATCCATCCCGGCGCAAGCATTGGCGTTCCTTTTATGATAGATCATGGAACAGGCGTTGTGATAGGTGAAACCTCAATCATTGGAAAGAATGTAAAAATCTATCAGGGCGTAACAATCGGTGCGCTTGCAGTGAAAAAGGAGGAGGCTGAAGTAAAAAGACATCCTACCATTGAAGACAATGTTATTGTTTATGCAAACAGTACGATACTCGGCGGAAAAACAATTATCGGGCGCGAAAGTATAATAGGAGGAAACTGTTTCGTCACAGAATCGGTACCTGCACAAAGTATGGTTTATCACCAGCCTATCATTACCGTCAAGAATAAAAAAGATTTTACAGAACCCCTGAACTGGGTGATATAAACATAAACACTCAAAATTCTATTAAGTTATGCTGGCAAAAAACATTCTCGAAACGATAGGAAATACTCCACATGTTAGGATTAACAGGCTGTTTGGCGACAAACATAATGTTTATATTAAGCTCGAAAGAAGTAACCCGGGTGCAAGTATAAAAGACCGGATCGCACTTGCTATGGTAGAAGATGCAGAGAAGAAAGGTATCCTGCATAAGGACAGCGTGATCATTGAACCAACATCAGGCAATACAGGAATAGGATTGGCTATGGTGGCGGCGGTGAAAGGTTATAAGCTCATTCTTGTAATGCCGGAAAGTATGAGCATTGAAAGAAGGCGACTCATGAGTCTTTATGGTGCAAGTTTTGAACTCACTCCCCGCGAAAAAGGAATGAAAGGTGCCATTGAAAGAGCAAAAGAACTGGTGGCACAAACTACCCATGCCTGGATGCCACAGCAATTTGATAACCCGGCTAATACAGAAGTACATCGCCAGACTACCGCACAGGAAATTATTCGGGACTTCCCAAACGGTATTGATTATCTCATTACAGGTGTGGGTACCGGCGGGCATATCACCGGTTGTGCAGAAATACTGAAGAAAAAATTTCCAAATCTTAAGGTGTTTGCCGTTGAACCTGAACTCTCACCTGTATTAAGCGGTGGATCACCTTCTCCACATCCATTACAAGGGATAGGAGCGGGATTTGTTCCTTCAATTCTTAATGTTGAAATTCTTGATGGCATAATCGGCGTGGGTAAAGACGAGGCATTCCAATTTACACAGCGTGCTTCAAAGGAAGAAGGTCTTTTCATGGGAATATCAAGTGGTGCATCTCTGGCAGCAGTTGCAAAGAAACTCGCAGAAATTCCTGAAGGTAGTACCGTTCTTACTTTTAATTATGATACGGGTGAACGCTATTTGTCGATCGATGGCCTGTATTAATTAAAATAACATCTCAATAGTATTTTTTATTTCCAATGGATCTTATACAATTAAATAAAGAACTCTCATCTCTTTCTGCTGAAGACAGGCTTGCATACATTTGCCAGCTGTTTTCTGATAGATTGGTTTTTTCCACTTCACTCGGCCAGGAAGACCAGGTCATTACATTCCTGATTGCAAAACAAAAGCTTCCTATCGAAATTTTTACACTTGATACGGGCCGACTCTACCAGGAGTCCTATGACCTTCTTGACAGAACCATTGCGCGTTATAAGATACCTGTCAGGGTATACTTTCCTGATGCAGCAAAAGTGGAGGCCATGGTATATGAAAAAGGTGTAAATAGTTTTTATGAATCAGTTGAAAACAGAAAGGAATGTTGTTTCATAAGAAAAGTAGAACCTCTTAATCGTGCATTGCAGGGAGCCAAAGTTTGGATAACTGGACTCAGGGCCGAACAAAGTGAGAACAGGCATAACCTGGAGTTTGCGGAATTTGATGAAACCAGGCAACTGTTGAAGCTGAATCCATTGCTCGACTGGTCATATGAGAAAATGCTGCAATTCATTTCAGAGAATAACATACCCTACAATCCATTGCACGATAAGGGCTTTCCGAGTATAGGCTGTGCACCATGCACACGGGCAATTGAACCCGGTGAAGATATAAGGGCAGGGAGGTGGTGGTGGGAAGCATCGCAAAAAGAATGCGGACTACACCAGGAGAAGATCCCGGCCAATCAACAGGTTAATTAAATTTTTGCAACAGTAAGAACATCAACATGTCGAAATTATCACCCATACCCGCTTTTCCCAGGATGCTGGAAGATGAAAGCATCTATATTTTGCGGGAAGTGGCGGCGCAATTTGAAAATCCAGCCCTTCTTTTCAGCGGAGGAAAGGACTCTATTACACTTGTACGCCTGGCGCAGAAAGCATTCTGGCCAGGCAAAATTCCTTTTCCACTATTGCATGTGGATACAGGACATAACTTCCCGGAAACAATTGAATTCCGCGACCGTCTTGTAAAAGAAACTGGTGCTGATCTTGTCGTGCGATATGTGCAGGATAGCATCGATGCCGGAAAGGTTAAGGAAGAAACAGGTAAATACGCCAGCAGAAACGTACTACAAACTGTAACCCTACTGGATGCAATTGAAGAATTTAAATTCGATGCCTGCATTGGTGGTGCCCGTCGTGATGAAGAAAAAGCAAGAGCTAAAGAGCGCATCTTTTCTGTACGTGATGATTTTGGCCAATGGGATCCTAAGAAGCAAAGACCGGAATTATTCGATATGCTGAACGGTCGTATCAATATAGGGGAGAACATAAGGGTATTCCCCATTAGTAACTGGACTGAATTAGACGTGTGGACTTATATCAAGGAAGAAGAGTTGGAAATCCCTTCTATATATTTTACGCACCAGCGCCGGGTAATTGAAAGAGATGGAATGATCTGGCCGCATAGTGAATTCCTGAATACCTCGGCAGAAGAAGTTCCCTTTGAAGAAACAGTCCGTTTCCGTACCGTTGGTGATATGACCTGTACCGCAGCTGTTGCTTCGAGCGCTAATAATATAGACGATATCATCCGCGAAATTCTATCTGCCAAGATATCTGAAAGAGGTGCACGTATGGATGACAAAAGGAGCGAAGCTGCTATGGAACAACGCAAGAAAGAAGGTTATTTTTAATTGTTACTAATGCCTAATACCAGCACTAATAACCTTTACCCGGTTTTCCTTAAACTCGATCAGCTTCGTGTGTTGGTTGTAGGTGGCGGATATGTAGGAGAAGAAAAACTAAACTCCCTCCTGAGAACATCTCCTGATGCTACTATCACCCTTGTTGCTATTGAAATAAGTGAGGCAATCAGAACTATGGCAGAAACGCATGCCGGACTTCAACTGGTGCAGAAAGCTTTTGAAAGCAGTGACCTTATTGAAAAAGATATTGTGATTGCAGCTACTAATGATAAGCAACTGAATG
The DNA here is from genome assembly GCF_000814325.1 of Flavihumibacter sp. ZG627. GTDB lineage: Bacteria > Bacteroidota > Bacteroidia > Chitinophagales > Chitinophagaceae > Flavihumibacter. Next base: position 503,765 of record NZ_JPHF01000002.1, read on the forward strand.
CTTTGGTGAAACAGGCTGCGGCAGAAGCAGGGGTGCTTGCGAATATTGCCGATACTCCCGACCTATGCGATTTTTACCTGGGCAGTATCGTCAATAAAGGAGACCTGAAAATTGCCATCAGTACCAATGGGAAATCGCCAACTGTTGCTAAGAGACTTAAGGAATTGTTCAATGATTCTATTCCGCCAGAGATGGACCAGGTACTCAACAACATGCAGGAACTTCGGCTGCGCATGAACGGTAGCTTCAGCGATAAGGTTAAACAACTCAATGACATCACTAAAGTGCTGGTTGCCGATAAACAGCCGGCAAGGATTAACGAGGAAAGAAAATGGAAATTAATTGCATCCCGCATGATCTGGCTTTTTGCCGCAATGATTGTGGGCCATATACTTCTTTCTTCTGTTCCGCTTCCCCCCATTCCTGAACTATGGGGTGTGGCCAAAGAATATGTAAACCAGCAATTCCTGCTTTTTATGCTGGCCGGTTTCCTGGCCCAACTGGTAGATGGACTACTGGGAATGGGTTATGGTGTAACCTCTGCAACCTGTTTGATCACAGCAGGGGTCAATCCTGTTTCAGTGAGTGCCGCCATCCACACCTCAGAAATATTTTCAGCAGGGGTAAGTGGATACAGTCACTATCGTTTTGGTAATGTGAACAAGAAATTATTCAAGCACCTGCTTATTCCGGGCGTACTTGGTGCAATCCTTGGCGCAGCAATGCTGGTGTTCCTGGGTGAACATGCAGGCCAATGGCTGATGCCGATCATAGCCTTCTATGCCATGTTCCTTGGATTTAAAATATTCAGCAGGGCCTTCCAGCCAACAAACATTAACGTTAAAGTAAAACGCGTGGGGTGGCTTGCAGGCGCAGGTGGTTTCCTTGATTCTTTCGGCGGCGGCGGATGGGGTCCTATCGTAACAAGTACCCTGATCTCAAAAGGTAGAAGTCCCAGATTTACCATTGGAACTGTAAGTCTCACTGAATTTTTTATCACCATGGCAAGTGCTGCAACTTTCTTTTTCACCGCCGGTATCGGGCACTGGCCCGTGGTGGTAGGATTGTTACTTGGTGGAACTATTGCCGCTCCAATTTCAGCCCGACTTGCGGGTAAACTTCCCGCAAAAACAATGATGATAGGGGTGGGGATTATTGTAATGATCTGGAGTATACGCCTGATCATAAAATCATTTATATAAAAGAATAAAAACTTAATATGGATATTGTTAGAATAGCAACCGCAGGCAGTGTTGATGATGGAAAGAGTACCCTTATCGGTCGGCTGCTTTTTGAAACCAACAGCATCACCCAGGATAAACTGGAAGCCATTGAAAAAGCAAGTAAGCGGAGAGGTGTTGATTATACCGATCTGTCTCTTCTTACCGATGGCCTCATTGCTGAACGCGAGCAGGGTATTACGATAGATGTTGCCCATATTTATTTCTCAACACCTTCCCGCAAATACATCATTGCGGATACTCCCGGTCACTTTGAATATACCCGCAACATGATCACCGGCGCCAGTAATGCGCAGGTTGCTATAATATTGATCGATGCACGAAATGGAATAGTTGAGCAAACCCACCGGCATTTCTATATCACCCAATTGCTTCGCATACCCTATGTTGTTGTCTGTGTAAATAAAATGGACCTGGTGAATTATTCGGAGGAACATTTCAATAATATCCAGGCACAATTCGAATCACTTTTTTCAAAAGCTAATTTTAAAGAGCAGCAGTTGCAATTCATCCCTGCTTCTTCACTCTATGGCGATAATATCTCAAAACGTTCCGATAACTTTCCCTGGTATGATGGTCCGGCGCTCCTCGAATACCTGGAAAACATTGAATGGCACTCACAGGAGATCCGCTATCCTGCAAGGTTCCAGGTTCAGTATGTTATCCGGCCCAAATCTGAACAGTGGCACGACTTCCGGGGCTTTGCCGGTAAACTTACCTGTGGCACGCTTAAAAAAGGTGATACCATTGTTGCTTTGCCTTCTCTTCAGGAATCAACCATTGAAAGTATACTTCGTTTTGAAAAAGAAGTTGACTCAATAGAGGCCGGCGAAAGTGTAACCATTACCATGACCAGTGAAATTGATATCAGCAGGGGTGATATGATTGTTCGGAAAGACCAGGTTCCGGAGCAGATGAAAGAAATTTCCGCCCAGGTATGCTGGCTCGATCATACCCCGTTAAAAGCCGGAAGAAGCTATCTGCTTCAGCATGGAAGTAATCGTGTTAAAGCAAAAGTCACCAATCTCTTCAGCAGTATCAATGTGATCGATTATAAGACCATTGACGGCATCGAAGAAATCGGCTTGAATGAAATCGGTTATGTATCCATCAAAACTGCCCGCCCGGTTAGTGCAGATAAATATGTGAACAACAGGCATAACGGCAGGTTTATCCTGATCGATGAAGGCTCCAACAGCACGGTTGGGGTTGGTTTTATCAGCTAACATTTATCGAACATGTGTCAGACACCTTCCTTATTTTTGTCGGAATCAATAATCCGGCAATGGCAGAAAAGATCATCGAATTACAGAATGCAAATATATACCAGGGTGATAACCTTATCCTGCAGGATGTGAATATCAGTATCAACAGGGGTGAGTTTGTTTACCTGGTGGGAAAAACAGGTACCGGAAAATCAAGCCTCCTCAAAACTTTGTACGGTGACCTCACCCTGAAAGAAGGAGAGGGCTCGGTAGTAGGGTTCAACCTCAAAGAAATGGACTGGAAAAAAGTCCCCTTCCTGCGCAGGAACCTGGGAGTGGTTTTCCAGGATTTCCAATTACTGACCGACCGCAGCGTGAATGAGAACCTCAAATTTGTTCTTCGTGCAACAGGGTGGAAAGACGATAAACTCATGGATGAAAAGATTTCCGACGTTCTGGAAAAAGTGGGATTGAAATCAAAAGGTTTCAAAATGCCTTTTGAAATGAGTGGTGGTGAACAACAAAGGGTCGATATTGCCCGGGCTCTCCTAAATTCTCCCAAATTGATATTGGCTGATGAACCAACCGGCAACCTCGATCCGGAAACATCTGACGAGATCATGCAACTACTGTTTCATATCAGTCGCGATTTCGGTGCGGCAGTTGTTATGGCTACCCACGATTATGTGGTGATCCGTAAATACCCTGCGAGAACACTTAAAACAGAACGTGGACGGGTGGAAGACAATGCTACTGTAGGAATGCAATAAGCTTTTTTACATTTCCGGCATTGTTATAATGTTCATTCAATACATTTTTTCGCAAGTTAATTTCCTCTTCTCCAAAGGGAAGATGAAATAACTGCTGAACTATGCGCTGCATGGCCGCCGGTGTTTCTGCAATATGACAAAGCGCTGCCAGTGGTGTTCCATCTACCGCTGCGTCATTCACTACGCAATGCCTGCCATTATAGAGCGCATTGAGTAGTTTTAATTTCACACCCGTTTCATTAAAAGAGGGGAGAATATTGATCTGGGCCTTGGCGATAAGATCGTCCAGTTCACGCTCCTCAGGATTTGCAACAAGACAGGTATGGGTGCGTAGATGTGCCAACCTTTCCATGCGTGAAGAAGGATTTTTTCCCGCTATAACCAGCGGTATCTTCATTTCGTCAAATACTTTATCAAGCAACCATTCTACCGCCTTGTTATTTTCTGCAACATCCAGGTTCCCATGGTACAAACAAAATGAACCAGCCCCCTCAGAGGATCTTATTTGCTGGTGAGGAAGGAATACCGGAACAGTCGTGACTTGACTGGCATTAAACTTCTCCTTATAATAACGGGTATCCTTATCTGATAGTGCCAGTATAGGCAACCTGCCTGCAATTTTTGCTTCGTATGAGCATAACAGCCTGCTTTCATTCAGGTAATACGCTTTTTTAGCCAGCGACCTTTCGTGTTTAGATAACTGCCGGTAATACCTGCTTTCCACATTGAATAATCGGAGTACCATTTTTCTTTTAGTGAAACGCTCATCCTGTAACAGGAATGTACAATGAACTCCCTGCAGCAAAATGGGGTAGTCGTCTTCTGCCAGCCGGTTTAGCAACTCCGGATTTGATCTTGACGCTACCATATAGGGTAAACTGAATGAAAAACCTTTATGCCCTTCCTGCCTTTCATAGTAATATACTTCTCTGCAATATTTGTTTAATTCAGGCTGAGGACCCCTGCCATAATCAAAGCAATGAAGAATTATCCCAACACCTGCTTCATTGAGTGCCTTAATAGAAGAGAAGATATCGATCACACCACCATAATCAAGAGGATATGGCACATCATGACTAATTATATGTATAATTCCAGGCTCAGGCACCAATAGAAAATATTTTTTGATAAAATCGGGTTAGGGTAATTTCTTCCTGTTGCCAGCACCATTTTTCACGCATTATCAGACAGTTCTCCTGCAATTTTCTATAAAAGGAAGTATCTGTCAGAGTTTTGTTGATTATAACAGCCAGCACAACAGGATCATTACTATCCACAAGAACAGCAACAGGGGCTATATTGTTTAGTTGGTGGTAAACAGGGAAGTCTACACAAATTTGTGGAGTGGCTGCATGGAGATAATCAAAGAAGCGATTTGCGAGCGACAAATAGTTGCTTAACCCGTTATTTTCAAATAAGGTAAATCCGAGTGATGCTTTTGCTGTAATTGTTCTCAGGTTTTCAGGTAAGTATTTACCCTTAAATATTACTTTATCCTGTACATTATATTTTGCTACCAACTCTTTAACCTGTTCCATAAAATTTCCATCACCACATATCCAAAGGGGCATCTCCACCCATTGCATGGCCGGAATAAGTGTTTCAAAATTACGACCCTCATTCACAGCTCCCTGGTATAAGAGGAAAGGTTCTTTTTCCAATGAAAAACTATTCTCCACCAATACCGGCACATTCCGTATTACCTCATAAACAACCCCGTAATCATTTTTGAAAATCTCCGCTAACGGAGCATTCACTGTATATCCTATTGGGAAGCGCGGAACATATTTTCTTTCCACCCATTTCCAGATCCGAAATATAATTGGCCTGCTCACAACCTCCTTCATCTCACAAAAAAGTTCATGGGCGTCATATACCCTTTTTTTCTTTCTTATGCGAGAGGCATAATAAACGGGGATAATAGTATCCAGATCGATAGCACCCATCAGGTCGGCCCACTGAAAAAGCAACCATATAAATAACCGCAGATTATATTCCAGGTAAAACAACTTCCCTTTTGAAAAAAAGAGCCGGAATCTTTTCTGTTTGAATACCTGTGCAGAAAGGGGGGGAGAGGATTTTGTTGAAAAACCTACCAGCATAACATCATAACCTGCATGCTGCAGACTGGTGCAGATCCTTTGCATTCGCTGGTCAAACACAAGGTCGTTCGTTACTGAAAAGATGAGTTTTTTCTTACCCATTAATATTCCCTCCGGGTTGCCGCATGATGTCATAGATATCTTCAATCAGCTCCACCGATAGAATTCCTTCCGCCGGGTCCATGTACTTGTATGAATCATCCTGGAGTGAATCGATCATCGCTTTATAAACAAGATGATGATTACTCATGCTGCCCTTATAAGATCCATAATCATTGGCCGCGGCTGCCAGCGGCAATTCAGGCAATGCTAATCCCTCCACCGCAAAATGGGTCAGTTCATTCAAATAAGTTCCACCAATCCTTACCGTTCCCCTGTTGCCAAAGATGGCAAGCGATCCTTCCATATTTTCGCGCCATGCATTTAGGCTATACTGGATGGTTCCTGTCGCCCCATTCTCTAATTCCAGTACAACCCGACCTTCATCTTCAAATGAAATATCCGGATGCGAATAATTATTTCCCGATGCATGAAGAATATTGGCTGGCTTACCCAGGAACCAGATGAGCAGGTCAATAAAATGGCTGAACTGGGTGTAGAGGGGGCCGCCATCCAGATCAAGGCTACCCCGCCAGGTAGAAAACGCAAAATAGTTGGCACTTCGGTTCCAGAAACAATTGAGCTGAAAACCATGGATATCACCAAGGGCCCCTTCATCCAGCAATCCTTTTATATAGGTGACCGGTGGGTTAAAACGGTTCTGCTTCACCACGAAAAGGCGCTTACCGGCTTCTTGGGCTGCTTCAACCATCAACCTGGCATCCGTGCCCGAAATAGCCATCGGCTTCTCACAAAGTACATGGCAGCCCGCCCTGAGGGCATCAATAGCCTGATATGCATGAAGCCCGTTTGGCGTGCAGATCACAACAATATCAGGCTTTTCCGCTGCCAGGAGTTCATCCATCTGACCATATCCGGGCACACCATATTGTATGCAGAGATCAGTTAATTTTGCCGGGTCGGTATCGCATAAAGCCACCAGCCGCCCCATGCCGGCAGCTAGGCTGGCGTGTCGCCGGCCGATCTGGCCACATCCGATGATTGCATAACGATAGGGCATGGGCGTAGAATAAGGAGGCAAAATCCAAAAAAAATGGCATATTGAAAGCTAAATCTGGATATTTCCCTTAACTTTGCCGCCAATTTAAGCAGATTTAACTATTGGATGTTTCTTAAAAAAAGAAAAGATGTCTTATTTAACTAAAGAAAAAAAAGCTAACATTTTCACTGAATTTGGTGGCAGCGCTGCAAATACAGGTTCTATAGAAGGACAGATCGCCCTTCTCACAGAACGTATCAGCTCTATCTCTAAACACCTGCAGGCAAACAAGAAAGATTTTTCTACTCACCGCGGACTGATGCAAATGGTAGGGAAGCGTAAGCGCCTCCTTATTTATATGAGCAAGCACAACCTGACTGGCTATCGCCAGCTGATTGAGAAACTCGGTATCAGAAAGTAAGTGAACTGATGATATGATATAACTATTCCCAACTAATTTGAACGGTTGGGAATAGTTTTTTTTGCATGCCATCTGTTTTTGTCTAACAGCATTTAAACCATAGCATTCTATGTTATCACAACCTATTAACGTCAGCTTCGAGATCAGCAGTGGCCGCACAGTCACTATTGAAACAGGTAAGCTGGCTCGCCAGGCCGATGGTGCGGTTACCGTACGCCAGGGAAATTGTATTATCCTCGCTACAGCTGTCGCCAATAAAGAACCCAAAGAAGGTCAGAGTTTCTTTCCTCTCACGGTCGACTACCAGGAGAAATTCGCCTCTGCAGGTCGTATCCCCGGATCATTCTTCAAGCGCGAAAGCAAGCTCAACGATTATGAAGTACTTACCAGCCGTTTGATCGACCGCGCACTTCGCCCTCTTTTCCCCGAAGACTATCTCTGCGATGTTCAGATCCTCGTTACCCTCATGTCGAGCGATCCTGAAGTTATGCCCGATGCTCTTGCATGCCTCGCTGCCTCTGCAGCACTCGCTGTTTCAGATATTCCCATCCAGGAAAGTATTTCTGAAGTTCGTATCGCCAGGATCAACGGTGAGTTCGTCGTGAACCCTTACCGCTCTGAACTCGCTAAAGCTGATATGGATTTCATCATCGCTGCCACCGAAAAGAATATCATGATGGTGGAAGGCGGTTCTAAAGAGTGTTCGGAAGAAGATCTTATCCGTGCTATTGAACTCGCACATGAAGCAATCCAGGTGCAGGTAAAAGCCCAACTCGAACTTCGTGCACTCAAGGGCGTTACTACCAAGCGTGAATATGCGAAACCTGCTCTCAATGAAGAATTGAAAGCTAAGGTTGAAGCATTCGCAAAAGACAAGGTTTATGCTGTTGCCAAAGCTGCCCTTGCAAAACATGATCGCAGCGATAAGTTTGATGCTATCGGTGTTGAACTGATGGAACACCTGAAAGCTGAATATAATGTTGAAGAAGGTGGAAGTCTTGATGATACCATCAAGAAGCAGGCGAAGAATTTCTATGCCGACCTTCAATACTATGTTGTTCGTGATATGATCCTGAACGACCGTGTTCGTCTTGATGGCCGTGGCCTTGAAGATGTTCGTCCGCTCGCGATGGAAATTGATGTATTGCCTTCTCCCCATGGTGCTGCCCTCTTTACCCGTGGTGAAACGCAATCAATTACTACTGTTACCCTGGGTACACCACTCGACGAATTACTCGTTGAAAGTGCAGCCACATCTGACTATACTAAATTCATCCTGCATTATAACTTCCCTCCGTTCTCAACAGGTGAAGTGAAGATGATGAGAGGTCCGGGCCGCCGCGAAGTTGGTCATGGTGCCCTTGCCATGCGCTCCCTCAAGCAGATGATGCCAGGTGATGATTTCCCTTACACAGTTCGCGTGGTAAGTGATATCCTGGAATCGAATGGTTCTTCTTCCATGGCTACTGTATGCGCAGGTTCACTTGCCCTTATGGATGCCGGTATCCCTATGCCTAAGCACGTATCTGGTGTTGCAATGGGACTGATCACCAAGGAAGGAAAATTTGCCGTCCTCACTGATATCCTTGGTGATGAAGATCACCTTGGTGATATGGACTTTAAAGTGACCGGTACCCGCGACGGTATCTGTGGTGTACAGATGGATATTAAAGTGGATGGACTTAGCATGGATATCATGCGCCAGGCTCTCATGCAGGCCAACCGTGGTCGCATGCACATCCTTGATGCCATGTATGCAACCATCGACAAGGCTCGCGAAGATGTTAAGCCACATGCACCACGGATGGTTAAACTCTTTATCGATAAAGAATTCATCGGTGCAGTGATCGGACCAGGTGGTAAAGTGATCCAGGAAATGCAGCGTGAAACAGGTACTACCATCAATATCGAGGAGAAAAATAATCAAGGTGAAGTAAGCATCTTTGGTACCAAGAAGGAAAATGTTGATAAGGCAGTAAACTGGATCAAGGGTATAGCCTCCCAGCCAACTGTTGGAGATGTATATGAAGCAACTGTGAAGAGCATCCAGCCTTATGGCGCTTTTGTAGAGTTCCTTCCCGGCAAACAGGGCTTGCTGCATATCTCTGAAGTAAGCTGGAAACGTCTTGAAACACTGGAAGGTGTTCTGAAAGAAGGGGATATGGTTAAGGTTAAACTTACCGGTACCGATCCTAAATCAGGTAAGTTCAAACTGAGCCGTAAAATTCTGCTCCCCAAGCCGGAAGGCCAGGGCAACTCAAGGCAGGAATATGGTAATGATTAAATTATAAGATTACAACCAAAACCCCGATCATTGGTCGGGGTTTTTAATTAGTATTATATGAGGAATAGCTATCAGCAGGTATCCATTGCTGTTACCAATGAAGAACAGAAAGATATTATCCTGGCCCTGATGGCCGACGCAGGTTTTGAAGGATTCGTGGATGAACGCTCTGTTTTAAAAGCCTTTATTCCATCCACCAATTTTGAACCGGCGATGGTGGAGGAGATCCTGCAGCCTTTAGGAGTAAAATGGGAAACTGAAACAATAGAACAGCGCAACTGGAACGCTGAGTGGGAAGCAGGTTTTGAACCTGTAGTGGTGGATGGATATTGTGCCATCAGGGCCGATTTCCATGAATCTGTTAACGGCGTTACGCATGAAATAATCATCACGCCTAAAATGAGTTTCGGAACAGGCCATCATGCAACCACTTTTATGATGGTGGAAGCAATGCGTTCCATCAATTTTGATGGCAAAAAAGTGCTTGATTTCGGAACCGGTACAGGAATACTCGCAATACTTGCTGAAAAGATGGGAGCAGCATCAGTAATGGCCATTGATATTGATGCGTGGAGCATTGAAAACACCGGGGAAAATATTGCTCGTAATGGTTGTTCTAAGATAGAAATACAATTGACAGATAGCATTCCTGTTTCAGAAACATATGATATTATTCTTGCAAATATCAACAGGAATGTTGTTTTATCACAGTTGAGCGAAATGGTGAAACACAGTGCTGCAGGCAGTTTCATTGTGATCAGCGGCTTATTGCAATCTGATGGTTCTGATCTCCTGTCTGCAATAGAAGAGCATTCACTTACGTTAATTAATAAGCTGGAAAGAAATAGCTGGTTATGCTGGGAGCTTGTTGTTAAAGAAACAAACAGATGAATTTTTAATAGCCTGTTTTCCCTATTTTTGAAATCCAACTTAAACACTACATGAAAGAGGCTCTGCTGATATTATTGGCCTATTGTATCGGCTCTATACCTACCGCAGTATGGGTAAGTAAACATTATTTCGGTATTGATATACGCGACTATGGCAGTGGTAATGCCGGCGCTACTAACACCTTCAGGGTTCTTGGTTCAAAGTGGGGAACACTTGTAATGGTCATTGATGTGCTGAAAGGATTTCTTGCTGTTAAACTCTCCTTACTGGTTCCCTATTATTTTGATAATGATATAGCTTTTACCAATCTTCAGCTTGGGTTAGGAATGGCAGCAGTACTTGGACATGTATTTCCGCTCTGGGCCGATTTCAAGGGGGGAAAAGGTGTAGCAACACTTTTTGGATTGGTAATAGGGATCTCTCCCTGGACGGCACTTGGATGCTCCGGCGTATTTATGCTTGTTCTTTATCTCACCCGTTTTGTATCGCTGAGTTCTATACTTGCAAGTGTTGCATTCCCTGTTTTTATCCTGATAATTTTCAATGTTGATAATCACGCGTATCGTGTGTTTGCCATTGTTGTTGCCTTGCTGGTGATCTTAACCCACCAGAAAAATATTACCCGTCTCCTAAAGGGTAGTGAAAGCAAGGTTCCCATCTTGAAATATCGCGACCGGCGACGTAAACGACGGCTTTAACTTCTTCTTTTTAAGTGGTTTAACGTCTTCTTCTGTAATTTTACAGTGGTTGGTATAAGAATTGAATATATAACCTGTAAACCCGAATAGCATGAAGAAGATTTTAATAGCCGCTGCTATTGCTACCAGCATCGTATCCTGTAGCAAAAATCCCATCACTGGCAGAAACCAGTTAGCACTGGTACCTGAATCACAGGTGCAAGCGATGGCAGTAGAACAATACCAATCATTCCTCTCGCAGAATAAAGTTGTTAGCGCCTCCGCAAGTAAAGATGCAGAGATGGTAAGAAGGGTTGGACAAAGAATTGCCAACTCCGTTACCAAATTCTATAGAGAGAAAGGACTTTCTGAAGAACTTGCAGGTTTCAAGTGGGAATATAATCTCGTTGATTCCAAAGAAGTAAACGCATGGTGTATGCCGGGCGGTAAAATCGTAGTGTATACCGGTCTTCTGCCTGTTACTCAAAACGAAGCTGCGCTGGCAGTAGTTGTTGGACATGAGGTTGCACACGCGCTTGCGCATCATGGAAGTGAGCGTATGAGCCAGGGACTTCTACAACAGCTTGGTGGTGTTGCCCTTGCAGTAGCCATGAGTAATAAGCCAGCTGAAACACAGAATTTGTTCATGAATGCTTATGGTATTGGAACAACCTATGGTGTGATGCTGCCTTTCAGCCGTAGCAATGAATTAGAGGCCGATAAGCTGGGACTTATCTTCACTGCCTTATCAGGCTACAACCCACAGGAGGCAGTTCCATTATGGCAGCGTATGGCAGCCCTTAACAAAGGTCAGCGTCCGCCGGAATTTGCCAGCACCCACCCTGCAGAAGAAACAAGGATCAGGCAGTTGCAGAAGATGATGCCTGAAGCAATGAAATATTACAAGCCTATTGGCAGATAATCAATCGATTACCCTATTATACCAAGGTCCCACCGCCATGCGGTGGGATTTTTTCATGGTTTTACTTGCCATAGCGCCCGATTTTTTGTAAATTTGCCTCCCGCTATATTATCTCTTCAGTTAATTTAGATCAGGTATGATGCAGACTTTATTCGAGAAACTCCAATACAAAGAAGAAAAAAATCTGCTGATCCAGGGATTACCATCATCCATCGAGAAGCAATTCAGCAAGCTGACCTTCGCAAAAAATGTTACCCCGCTGCTAAAAAGCAGGAGGATAGATTTTGCCCTGGTTTTTGCCATCAACGAAAACCAATTGAATGGTATTCTCCAGGATGTTCTCCCTGCTCTCCATGAAGAATCAAAACTCTGGATCGCCTATCCCAAAACCACCAGCAAGATCGTCTCCAATCTTAACCGTGATTGCAGTTGGAATATGGTGGTAAGCGCCGGCTATGAAGGTGTACGCCAGGTGGCCCTCGATTCAGTTTGGAGCGCACTTCGTTTCAAAAAATGTGAGCAGATCAGGAACATGGCAAGGGCTTCCGCTAATGGTGGACTGCCAGCTGAAACGGAAGGTGTTGATTTCAAAAATCGAACTGTTGAAATCCCTGAAGCTCTTCAGAAACAACTCACTCTCAAGAAGCATAAAAAGGCCCTGGAACATTTTGAGAAACTTTCCTTTACCAACAAAAAGGAATACGTTGAATGGATCACCAGCGCCCGCAAAGAGGAAACAAAACAGAATCGACTCTCTGCTACGGTTGAAAAACTAATGGCAGGAAAGAAGAATCCGGCAGAAAGATAAGCCGGTCTCTGGATCTTCCTTATTGCAGGCATTTTTGAGAGAGTTGCCGGATAACTGTAAACCTTAATCTCTCAAAAATGAAAAAATCAATCTTGTCCACCTGGCTGTTGCTGCTATCAATCAGCCTATTGCTTGCTTATTGCAAGGGTAAGAATCAGGAATCAGCTAATGCAATCAATAGCATAGAAAATTTACGCAGAGGGGATATAGTCCTATGCGGCCCCGACCAACGCCAGCTTGGCAAAACAGACTTCAGTTTTTCCTGTTCTGAAAAGTCGAGAGATACCTTCAATATGGGCCTTGCCTTATTGCATTCCTTTGAATATAGTGAAGCAGAAAAAGCTTTTGTAAAAGTGTTGGAGAATGATCCTGACTGCGCCATGGCCTACTGGGGAATCGCTATGGCCAATTTTCATCCGCTATGGGCTGCTCCAAATAAAGAGGAATTACAAAAAGGAGCGAAGGCTAGTGCAATCGCGCTTAAACTGAAAGGAAGTAATAAAAGGGAACAAGCCTATATAGAAGCCATCCATACATTCTTTAACGGGCATGAAGAGCTAAAACATGCGGCAAGGGCAAAGCAGTATGAACAGGCAATGGAAAAGATCTACCTCGAATATCCTGATGATAAAGAGGCAGCAATTTTATATACCCTCGCCCTGGATGCTACAGCTGATCCCGCTGATAAAACTTATACCAACCAGAAAAAGGCTGGTGCCATTCTTAATAAACTATATCCTGGCAGGCCCGATCATCCCGGAGTTGTTCATTATATCATTCATAATTATGATTATCCCGAGCTCGCACCATTGGGACTCGAAGCTGCCCGCAAATATGCTTCCGTAGCGCCTTCATCGGCCCATGCACTGCATATGCCTTCCCATATTTTCACCCGCATGGGTTTGTGGGATGAATCTATACAGTCGAACCTCGCTTCTGCAGCGGCCGCTAAATGCTATGCAGAAGCGCTAGGTGCCAATGCACACAATGACCAGGAACTTCATGCCATGGATTACCTTGTGTATGCCTATCTGCAAACCGGACAGGAACAGAAGGCAAAAGAACAAATCGATTATCTCCGTTCCATGAAAAGTATGTTCCCCGAAGGGCAGACATCAACCTATGCAATTGCGGCTATGCCGGCCCGTTATGTACTGGAACTTCGCAACTGGAAAGAAGCCGCAACCCTCGACACTACTACTACTTTATTCGATATGGATAAATACCCCTGGAGTAAGGCCATCATTCATTTCACCCGTGTTTTAGGAGCGGTACATACACGCGATATTGCTGCTGCCAGAAAAGATCTTTCCTCACTGCAAAACCAGCATGCCCGTCTGGTGAAATCCGGGGATGACTATAAGGCCAACCAGGTTCTTATACAGGTTAAAATGGCCGATGCATGGATTCAATTTGCAGAGGGTGATAAAGAAAAGGCCTTAGCCGGCATGCAGGCTGCCGCAGATCTGGAAGAGAAAACAGGAAAGCACCCGGTAACACCGGGAGAGGTTATCCCTGCAAGGGAATTGCTGGGAGATATGTTGCTGGCTGCAGGTAAAAATGAAGCGGCGCAAGAGGCATTCCAAGCCAATCTTAAAAGAACGCCCAACAGAAAAAATAGTCTTAGTGGTGCATCTATTGCTGCCTCCCGGTCAGGAGCCGTTGCCATTCATCGACCATGAATAAACAGGATACTTAACGAACAATAACCGTTCCGAGGTGACGGAGTAATTCGCGCTCCATATCTTTCAATGCTTTGTGCGTAGCTAATAAATTGAGCTGCTCTTCGGGTGAGTGCGGCACACCAAGATCCTTTTGGTTTTCATCGATCATCCTTTTGATCTTTCTCAGCTTTAAATACCCCAGCGTAGAGATCACTTCCTGTTTATAGGATTCCTCTCTTGAACTAACAGCCATCTCAAATTTGTCTTTCCATTTATCACTTAACTCATAAGGGAACTCCAGCAGCGAAACCACCACCGCACTTAATTCCTGGTTCTCATGATAGAAAAAATTCTTTGCTGTGGGCTCAAGCCCTGCATCATACCAGAGCTTATAGGTATTGATCACCTCAAGCAATTTCTTATTATCAAAAAGATCATCTTCCACACATTCACTGAAAATATGGTCTGCCACCTTATTGTTATCATCCCATTGCATACTGCCAAATTCAATGAGCGCACGCACAACAGCCCTTTCCTGTAATTCATCTTTCAGCAACAACTGAAATCCTTCATCTGATGCCGAACCATCAAAGTCCATCGGTGGCGGCATCTCATTATGGGAATAAGCCTGTTCAGAAAACTGTTTGCTTTCCAGCTTATTAACCTTTTCCCTTATAAATTTATTCACCAGGTTAGTGAATCCGCTTTCTTCTATTTGCAGCAATTCGGAACATTGACGGATATAATCCTGCTGCCGAGTAAAATCTTCCGCCTTATTGATCCTTGATAATGTTTCTGCCATCTGGTTCACTACCGCCGCCTTCTTCTGGCTGTCTGTGCCGGCATCTTTCAACGCTACCTCCAGCTGGAAAATGATAAAGTCTTTTTTATTCTCTGCAACAAACTGGCGGAATGCTTCTGCGCCTACCTTGTTTACATAACTGTCGGGATCTTCCTTGTCGGGTATCAGTACCAGCTTTACATTCAGCCCTTCTTCAAGGGCCATATCAAGCCCTCTTAAAGCTGCTTTAATGCCCGCTGCATCACCATCATAGATGATGGTCAGATTATTGGTGTACTTGCGCACCAGCCTTATCTGCTCAGTGGTAAGCGATGTTCCTCCACTGGCAACTACATTTTCAATGCCTGCCTGGTGCAGTGATATCACATCCGTATAACCTTCCACCAACAGACACTCTTCAAACTTATCGATCACCTGCCGCGCAAAAAACATCCCGTAAAGAATGCGGCTCTTGATATAGATCTCGTTCTCCGGTGTGTTGATATATTTTGGTGCCCGGTCATTCTTCTTAATGATCCGCGCGCCAAATCCTATGACCTTACCTGTGGTATTATGAATAGGAAAAATGATCCTTCCCCGGTAATTGTCTACCAACTCTTCATTGCGTAAAGCCACCAGTCCCGATTTAACCAGCAGCTCCCGATTATACTGTTTGGATAGCGCCTCCGTTACAAATGCATTGCGCGATTCCTTACAATAACCCAAATGAAATTTCTCAATAATGGCTTCATTGAAACCCCGCTCTTTAAGATAACTGAAGGCGATATCCTGTCCTTCCTCATCATTCAAAAGAACTTCTGAAAAATACTTCTGGGCAAATCCATTCAGGATATAGAGACTATCAGCAACCTGTTGTTGTGCCTTTACCTCTGCACTAACCTCAGTTTCTTCCACCTCCACATTGTAGCGCCCCGCCAGCCATTTCAATGCCTCCACATAACTATACTTTTCATGCTCCATTACGAAGCTGATAGTATTGCCGCTTTTACCACAGCCGAAACACTTATAGATCTCCTTATTGGGTGAAACAGTGAAACTTGGTGTCTTCTCATTGTGAAAGGGACAGAGGCCCAGGTAATTGGTTCCCCTCTTTTTTAGCTTAACAAAACTGCCCACCACATCAATAATATCAATGCGACTGAGGATCTGTTGTATAGTGGCCTGTGTGATCATGAAGGAAGGGCAAATTACGTAGAGATGAAGAGATCAGGAAATGTAACCTTAAATTTGCACCTCAAACTACAAACCATGATTCCTTACTGGCTTTCAAGAACAGAATTATTGCTGGGTGATGAACCGGTAAAGAGTCTTATGAGCAAGCATGTGCTGGTGGTTGGACTCGGTGGCGTTGGAGGCATATGCAGCGAAATGATTGCCAGGGCAGGAGTAGGGCGGATGACAATAGTTGATGGCGACAAGGTGGATCTCAGCAATTGTAACCGGCAGATCCCGGCACTTCATTCAACTGCCGGCAAGCCCAAAGCGGATATCATGGCAGAAAGATTGAAGGATATCAATCCGGATATCAATCTCACCGTAATTCGTGAACATATTGAAGGGGAAAGAATTCGCGAGATCCTCACAGCAGGCGACTATGATTTTGTAGTAGATTGTATTGACACCCTCTCACCCAAAGTAGCATTTCTGCAATGCTGTGTTGAACTGGCTCTTCCCGTGGTGAGTTCACTGGGTGCCGGGGGAAAGGTTGATCCGCTGAAGGTAACCATAACGGAAATTGAAAATACCCATCAATGCAACCTTGCCAGGTATGTTAGAAAGAGACTGAACAAACTCGGTATCCGTAGCGGTATCAAGGTTGTATTCTCCCCCGAAATTGTTGACCAGAGCAGGATCATTGAAACAGAAAAAGCTTACCCCAAAAAATCACTGATCGGCACCATCAGTTATATGCCCGCCATCTTTGGTTGCATGTGCGCCAGTGTAGTGATCAGGGAACTCTATGGCAGCCCGGTTACTGAAGAACCTGCTTCAATTCATCAAGACTAACAAGTCCCTGCTTCTGCCATAACTGCTTGCCATCCTTATATACAAAAAAATGAGGGAGACCTTCCACCTTCATGTATTTCATCACATCCGTATTAATACCGCCATCAATTTTCTGCAGGCTGAATTTTCCTTCCAGCTCTGTTTGTAATTGTGCCAGCACTGGTTCCATTTTTCTGCAGGGAGGGCACCAGGAGGCACCGAAATCAACAAGTACAAGTCCGGGTTGATTGATGAGCTGCTGGTATTCCGAGGTACTCATCTGGCTGGTAGATTTATCACCCGTTACTTTTTTCCCATCCCGCTTCCATTTATTCAGTCCACCCGTAAGTTCATAAACCTTGTATCCGTTAGAACGCAGTAGCTCAGCCGCTTCTGCACTTCTTACACCGGAAGCACAATAGATCATCACAGGCCTGCTTTTATCAAGATGTCGGGTGCGCTCTTCAAATTCTTTTTTATCAAGCCAGTTGGCCTGCATGGCCTGGTCAATATAACCCGACTTAAATTCACCTGCAGTCCTCACATCTAATATCTGTACTGTTTTATCCTGCAGCTTTTCTTCAAAGGCAGCAGGGCTGAGGCGGTATTCAGTTTGAGCGGAGGTTTGGCAACTCCATGTCAATAATGCAATGGAAAGCAAAAGTATTAGCCTTGTCATAGTGGTAGCTGATTGATTTCTTTTACAAATTTAGTGCGATGTTTCAGTTCTTCCATCACATTAAATATTATCGGGCAACGGCCATAATGCATCAGCAGCCCAAACATCCTTTTGCTGAAACCAGGCTCATCTAAATGAGGGAATGCCCTGCAGCCTTCAAAGCGATATTCATATACAGAACATTTATTATCCTCCAGAAAATGACAGGGAATGGTATTGATAACGAATTGTCCTCCCTGGCTTTCTTCGAGGTAAGCTGCTTTAACTTCGTCAGGATTCCGTTGCAGGTGCTGCGCAAGGGGCAATATCTCTTCCTCGCTTACATTGATCATCAGGCTACGGCAGCAATTGCCACAAGAAGTGCAATCGATGAAGGGCTCAACAGATTTATTGATCTCCTGCACCATACCATCCACATCGCCGGGATAGCTTCGGATAAAATCACGGAAGGCTTCATTCTCCTGAAGCCGGTGGTCGGCAGCAAGAGAAATGACAGCAAGATCTTTCACCAAAAGCAGGGGATCAGTCATCCTCTTCCTCCCAGTCTTCCTCAACCCCTTCCTCAACTTCCTCTTCCTCCTCTTCTTCATAGAGGGAAAGGATAGCAGCGGCACTGTCATAATCCAGCTCCTCGATCACCTCGAAGATGGTATCGGTGCGGAGCTTCCAGAAGTCTTCTTCAACCTGCCCGAAACTTCTTAATAAAATACATTTATCAGTAAGTGCCAGTACAGAGATCATTTCGATATCTGTATCAGCATCTCCTTTAACCAGGTAAAAATTACCCGGCTGTAGTTCGGAATAGGTTGTCATATATGAATTTTTAGAAAATCATTTGTTACTCTTCTCCATCCTCGTAAAAGGCATCCTCACTATAATAAGTGGTCTGAAATTCTTTTACCTTATCATCTGATAACAGCTCGAGAATCTCATGGATGGGGTCCTGCTTCTTCTTCCATTCCGTGACCTCGGTTTCACCAAATCGCGTGATAAACATGCAATAATCTGTATGCATGTTCACTTTGATCAATGACACCGGTCCGTCCACATTCTCCTGGATCAGATAATAACAACTCGTTTCCAACAAGGAATAGCTATACATACTCTACAATTTTTCAACAATTAAAAACTAATAACGGGTTGTAAATCAGCACTTAATGGGTTAGTAGCTTCGGCATAAGCGGACAACATTTGCGGGTTAGTATCTGTTCGTTGCCCTCCTTAAAAAACCGAGGCGGACATCAAAAATAAGATTATTCCCCGAGCTGCAAAACAAGATGGGTTAAAGTACCCAAATTTAAAATACTCTTAACCAAAGCTGATTGATTATCAATATTATACATATGTACGCCGATTATCCACAACAGTGCAAAAACAGTTGACTTAAACCTGGCAGTCCTTTCTTTATATTTGCCAGCTTGAGATAGGCAAGGAGTTGAAAAAAGACAATTATGGCAGATTTAATTAAGCAGGTTGAATATACTGAGGACTCCATCCGTAGCCTCGACTGGCGGGAGCATATCCGCCTCCGCCCGGGTATGTATATCGGTAAACTGGGCGATGGTAGCAGTGCCGATGATGGCATCTATGTTTTACTCAAAGAAGTGCTCGACAACTGTATTGATGAACATACCATGGGTTATGGCAGGCAAATTGAGTTGAATATAAAAGATAAAATGGTAACCATCCGCGACTATGGCCGCGGCATTCCGCTCGGTAAAGTGGTTGATGTGGTTAGCAAGATCAATACCGGAGCGAAATATGACAGCAAGGCCTTCCAGAAAAGTGTGGGACTGAACGGCGTGGGTACCAAAGCGGTAAATGCCCTGAGTGCCTATTTCAAAGTCACCGCCTTCCGTGAGGGTAAAGAAAAAACGGCTGAATTTGAAAGGGGAGTGCTGGTAAAGGAATTCAAGGAAGCAGCCTCCAAAGAAAACAATGGTACCCTGGTGAACTTTATTCCGGATGATACCGTATTCCGGAATTTCCATTTCCAGGAAGAATATATCGAGAACCTGCTCTGGAATTACTGTTACCTCAACGCCGGACTTATCATCCTGTTCAATGGTAAGAAGTTTGTGAGTAAGAATGGACTACTCGATCTCCTGCAGCGCAAGACCAATGAAGATGAACTCCGTTACCCCATCATCCATCTCAAGGGCAATGATATTGAAGCAGCCATCACGCATAACAATGATTATGGCGAGGAGATCTTCAGTTTTGTAAACGGGCAGTTCACCACCCAGGGCGGTACCCACCACCAGGCATTCAGGGAAGGCTTCGTGAAAGTGATCCGCGATTTCTATAAGAAAGATTATGAAGCCTCCGACATACGGGCAAGTATAACCGCTGCCATTTCAGTTCGCGTGGTAGAGCCGGTATTTGAATCGCAGACAAAAACCAAGCTGGGATCACAATACGTTGAAGAAGGCGGACAAAGTATGAAGGTGTTTATCTATGAATTCCTTTCAAAGGAGCTGGATAACTATCTCCATAAAAACCCCTCTACGGCCGAAGCGCTTAAGAAGCGTATCGAGCAAAGTGAGCGCGAGAGAAAGGAACTGGCAGGCATTAAAAAACTGGCGAATGAAAGAGCCAAGAAAGCAAACCTGCATAATAAGAAGCTCCGCGATTGTCGCTATCATTATAATGAGGAACCTACCGGCAAAGGCAAAGAGGCCCTGGTTCAGAAACAGCAGGAGAGCACCATCTTCATTACCGAAGGTGACTCGGCCAGCGGAAGTATCACCAAGGCAAGAAATGTAGAAACACAGGCTGTATTCAGTTTGAGGGGAAAGCCACTGAACTGTTTTGGTCTCACCAAGAAAGTGGTATATGAAAACGAAGAATTCAACCTCCTGCAGCATGCACTTAATGTAGAAGATGGGATCGAAAACCTTCGCTACAACAATATCGTTTTCGCCACCGATGCTGACGTTGACGGTATGCATATCAGGTTATTGCTGATGACCTTCTTCCTTCAGTTTTTCCCCGACCTGGTTAAGAACGGCCATGTTTATATTCTGGAAACACCATTGTTCAGGGTAAGAAACAAACAGGAGACCATCTATTGTTATGATGAAACCGAAAAGCAGGCAGCTATAAAGAAGCTGGGCGGCAAACCAGAGATCACCCGCTTCAAGGGACTGGGAGAGATCTCGCCCGATGAGTTTGCCCGTTTTATTGGCGTTGATATGAAGAAGCAACCTGTACTGGTTCTTCCCGAAACCCATGTACAGCAATTGCTGGAATATTATATGGGGAAGAACACTCCGCAGCGGCAGGACTTTATCATTGATAACCTGAAGGTGGAGATTGACCTGGTGGAAGAAACAGAAGAGAGCATAAAGAAGTAATAAAGATCTAAAACAAGAAATAGTCGAGTACATGATTCATATCGTTTTCAACGAAGCAGATATTGAAGTGTTGAAGCAGGCCATCGCTTTAGATGAAAGTCTGCAGGGTGAGGTGGTTCAGATCAAAGATGATTATGCCGTGGGGCCTTTGGAAAATATTTACCTCGGCGAAGGAAGGGATGCCCGTAATGCCTGGTGGCGCGAGGTGCTGGCCGGAGGCGATTATGATGGCAAGGCCGATTCGGGTGAAGTGGATGACCTGAAAACAGCCGCGGAAATAGTGGGCAAAATGCGCCGTGACGCCGATGAAGTAATCTGGATCTGGGCTGCACAGAATAAACATGATGTGAGTGGATATTATTGGTTGCTTCATTTCATGAAAGAGTTCCAGGGAAGGGTCTATATTCTCTACCTGAATAACCTTCCTTTCCTGAATGAAAAGGGGCAGTTGTTTTACCCCACCTGGCTGCATACCATTCCACCAAAGGAATTCCTGAAAGCAAAAAAACTAAGTCGCCCTATCACCTTATCTGAATTTGAAGTGGATCCGGATGAATGGACCAGGCTATCCAATGAAAATAAAGGTGTGCGGATACTGGAAGGAGGCAAGAAACTTGTGCAGGCCGATTATGATTTCTATGATGCAGACCTGCAGAAGTTCATCACGACTGACTGGCAGAAGGCGAACAGGATCATTAACCAGTTTATCTCCAAAAACAAACATACTACCGGCGATGCATACATGCTATGGCGCTTGAAGTTGCTGATAGCCGGTGGCAATTATGATGTACAGGGAGAATTGAAGAATATGAAAGATTTCGAAGTAAAGCAAAATAGTAACCAAACGGTGGAAACAGAAGGGTAAGCAGATGTTAAACAGCGTGCATCATATTGCAATTATTGCAGGGGATTATGAGCGGAGTAAAAAGTTTTACACCGAAATACTTGGGCTTCACATAATAGCAGAAGTTTACCGCGAGGAAAGGGATTCCTGGAAACTGGACCTTGCACTCAACGGACAGTACATCATCGAGCTGTTTTCATTTCCCGGCGCACCGGCACGGCCTTCGAGGCCGGAAGCCATCGGGCTGAGACACCTGGCTTTTTCTGTGACAGACCTTGATCAGGAAGTTGCGTCCTTAACCAGTAAAGGTGTTAGCTGTGAAGCCATCCGGACAGATCCTTATACCGGGAAGAGATTTACTTTTTTTAGTGATCCGGATGGATTGCCATTAGAATTATACGAACTATAAATTAAGCGTGGATAATGTTGAAAGGGAAGTCAAACGAACAAGTCTATAATAACGATACGGGGGTACATGGACAGTACAAAACATGGTTCCTTGATTATGCATCCTATGTTATCCTGGAACGAGCCGTCCCAGCCATTGAGGATGGGTGTAAGCCCGTTCAGCGACGCATCCTTCATGCGATGAAAGAGATGGATGATGGCCGTTTCAATAAGGTAGCCAATATCATTGGACAAAGCATGCAGTACCATCCGCATGGAGATGCCAGTATTGGCGATGCCCTGGTAAACCTCGGCCAGAAAGACCTGCTCATCGAAACCCAGGGAAACTGGGGTGATGTGAGAACCGGTGATGCGGCTGCTGCTCCCCGTTATATTGAAGCCAGGCTCAGCAAGTTCGCACTTGAAGTGGCCTTCAATAATAAAACAACCGACTGGCAACTCAGCTATGATGGCCGTAAGAATGAACCGGTTACCCTTCCCATGAAGTTTCCCTTACTGCTAGCACAGGGCGTGGAGGGTATTGCTGTGGGACTATCAACAAAAATTCTCCCGCATAATTTCTGTGAGCTTATTGAGGCTTCCATCAAATACCTGAAAGGAAAGAAATATGAGATCTACCCCGACTTTCAAACCGGGGGCATGGTTGATATCACCAATTACAATGAAGGTAAAAGAGGGGGAAAGGTTAGGGTACGTGCGCTGATAGAGGAGTTCGACAAGAAAACCCTGCTCATTAAAAATGTACCCTATGGTGTAACGACGGGCGGACTCATTGATTCCATTATAAAGGCCAATGACCAGGGTAAGATCAAGATCCGAAAGGTTACCGATAATACCGCAGCGGAAGTGGAGATCCAGGTAGACCTGGCACCGGGCATCTCACCCGATATCACCATTGATGCACTCTATGCTTTCACTGATTGTGAAGTAAGCATTTCACCCAACGCCTGTGTGATCGTAGACCAGAAACCAAGATTCCTTGGCGTACATGAATTGCTGGCAACGGCAACCGACAATACCCGAGAGCTGCTGAAAAAAGAACTGGAGATCAGGCTGGCGGAGCTGCAGGAGAAATGGCATTATACATCGCTGGAAAAAATATTCTTCGAAGAGAAGATTTACAAGGAGCTCGAGAAGAAACATGAAACATGGGAGAAGGTGCTGGAAGCCATTGATAAAGCCTTTACACCATTCAAGAAACAACTCAAGCGGCCCATTACAAGGGAGGATATCGTTAAATTAACGGAGAAGCCTGTACGCAGAATCTATAAACTGGATATTGATGACCTGAACGCACAGATCAAAGGCCTGGAAGCAGATATTAAGCAGGTAAATCACGACCTGGCAAACCTTGTTGAATTTGCGATAGCATACTATGAGAACCTGCTGAAAAAATTCGGCAAGGGAAGAGAACGCAAAACAGAGATCCGGCCATTTGAAGCCATCCAGGCAAAGCATGTAGCCATTGCCAATACCAAGCTATATGTAAACTGGGCAGATGGATTTATCGGTACTTCGCTCAAAAAAGATGAACTGGCTTTTGAATGTTCTGACCTCGATGATATCATTGCTTTCACCCGCCGGGGCATAATGAAAGTGGTGCGGGTGGGAGAGAAGGTTTATATCGGAAAAGATATCATCCATGTGGCCGTGTTCCAGAAGAATGATGAACGCACCACCTATAATATGATTTATGTGGATGGTGGCACGGGCACCAGCTATGCCAAGCGATTCAATGTGACCGGAATCACGCGCGATAAAGAATATGATCTGTCGCGCGGCAATGATAAAAGCAAGATCCACTATTTCACTGCCAATGCAAATGGAGAAGCCGAGAGTGTAACCATTGTACTGAGTCCGAATTGCTCAGCCCGCAACAAACAGTTTGACTTCTATTTTGAAGAGTTGGAGATCAAGGGAAGAAGTGCACAGGGTAACCAGGTTACGAAGTATCCCATCAAGAATGTAAAATTAAAGGAAGCCGGACGCTCTACACTGAGTGCTATCAAGCTTTGGTTTGATGATAAATTTGGCAGGCTCAATACAGAACAGAAGGGAACCTATCTGGGTAATTTTGATGGAACAGAAAAACTGCTGGTGGTATATACTGATGGAAATTATGAGCTTACTGATCTGGAACTCACCCAACGCTTTGATCCGGAGAAGATATTGCTGGTAGAGAAGTTCAATCCGGAGAAAGTGATCACCGCTGTTTACCTCGATAATGACAAGCTGCAGTATAATGTAAAGAGGTTCAGGATAGAGACCACTACGCTACAGAGCAGATTCCTTTTCATAAAAGAAGGAGCGGGCAACAGGCTGGAGGTGGTTACTACTGACGATAAGCCTGTATTGCTATTACATACGGGAAGGGGAACGCAGGCCCGCACGCAGAAGATAAAGATTGCCGGTTTTGTGGAAGTGATGGGATGGAAAGCAGTCGGTAATAAGCTGGCAGATTTTTCCAAGTCAACAGAAATGGAATGGGAGCAGACGGAGAAGGATGATAAGGGGCAGACGAGTTTGTTCTGATGAAAGGCGTAATGCCCTTTCGTGCATATTGGTTCGACAATCCTTCGAGGGTCCTTCGAGCATCCTTCGAAGGAGTTTCGGAGCGGCTATTGATGGGCTTTGGATTTGCATAGTAATGGCGTTTTCATAGGACAACTATACATCATGAAGGCAGGTGTTTCCAAATCTAACTGGACAAACGGGCAATTGATATACACCAACGCCACATTTTGCAGCACGAAGCTTTGGTTGGTGCTATTCCATGAAAGGTCCTGGAGGTCGAACGGATTATAATGCCAAAACGTGTAGAAAAACCACTAAAAAGTAAAACCGCTCAGTGAGCGGTTTTACTTTTTTTTTATTTTACCAACGCAGGCTTCTTCCTGATCCTCACTGTACCATTCTGCTGCAGGTTACTTGTTAGGAAAATTTCCTGGGGATTATCTCCATCATATACTACCATCAACGCGGTATTGGGTGGTATGCGGCCAAGGTTTTCGGCAAACATGGACAGGTCATTATATTCTTTTGTTGGATCCAACTTGATATAAATGGTTGTTGCCTTCGCTGAAATCATCTGCTTCTCAATAACAGGATTGCCATTCAGGAATACTGAGATGGTATCTCCATCTATATCTCCATTATCATAAAAGCTTACACGAATGGAATCCGACTTCACCGCCATTTCTGTTGCAACAACAGATTGCCTTTGCTTGAATCGGGTAACCAGTGAATTGTAATTTACTTCCGGTCCCTTTGTTTCTGTTTTGCCGGCTACAGGTTCAGCTGATCTTATCTCCGGACCATCTGCTCCGTCAATAACAATTTTATCATCAACTGATGGCTGCCATAATTGCTTAACCACCGCAGAACTGATCTCTTCATTCTGCTCAACCAGTGAATCCAAAGAGAATAGCACCCTCAACTCCGGACACGTATACCTGTATCTGGGATCCGAAACAAATGCTCCCCTGATAAAACTCCCAACCTTGGAAACCCTTAGCGTTCCCTCAAAACTCATATTGCAGGTTACACCGTCAATAGAATTTGATTTATAAAAAGTTACCGGCATCTCGGGTATACTGATCTGCCTGGTCTTGGGATCGTAAGTTCCTTTCACAAAAAAACTCTGGTATCCATTGCGGAAATAGTATCCAAAAATTCCTTCTACTTTGGTACCGTTCTGCTTTACTATAAGTTGAGTGAGATAGTTGTTGAATGTGCCATCCAGCACCACATCGGCTTTTCCATACCAGCTACCCGTCGTCGTTGTTGTGCTCGTTTGGGCACCGGCGCAGAGCGAGAAGAACAACAAGGATATCAGAATTAAACGCTGCATCTTGAAAATTAAGGATTTTAACTATAGCTAATACGGATTTTTACGTGTCTTAGTATTCAGGCAATGATTTATTTTATAAATCGTTTTATATCCCGCTCTACATCACGCTTTTTGATGCTTTCTCTCTTATCGTAGATTTTTTTCCCCTTGCCTAATCCGATCTCCATTTTAGCTATATTTTTCTCTGTGAAAAATATTTTTAAAGGCACAATGGTATAACCTTTTTCTTTGATCTTGGATTCCAGTTTTCGCAGCTCTTTTTTATGCAGCAATAACTTTCTTTCCTGGGTGGGCTCATGCCGCTGCGTAGTGCCAAATGCATATTCCGAAATATGCATGCTTTTTACATATAACTCTCCCTTATCAAAAACGCAATAGGCATCATTAAAGCTGACCTTTCCGTTCCGGATTGCTTTCACCTCGGTTCCCACCAGTACTATGCCGGCAATATAAGTGTCTTCAAAATAGTACTCGTGAAATGCTGATCTGTTCTTTAGTTCCACTTTATATGATCAGGGAGGCGCTTGTCCTCCCCAGTTTTTTGATCCTTGTTAATTTTTAAATAGCACCAGTAATGTTCCCAGTCTTTCTTTCAGATTTTTTCGGTCGATGATGAAATCCAGAAATCCATGCTCCAACAGAAACTCACTTCGCTGGAATCCTACAGGAAGGTCGCGCTTGATGGTTTCCTTGATCACTCGTGGACCGGCAAATCCAATCAACGCGCCCGGCTCCGCAATATTCAGATCTCCCAACATCCCGAAAGAGGCAGAGATACCACCAAAGGATGGGTCAGTTAAAAAGGAGATATAAGGTATTTTAGCATCTGTTAATTGCGATAATTTCCCCGATACCTTTGCCAGTTGCATCAGCGAAAATGCACTCTCCATCATCCGCGCTCCACCTGATTTACAGATGATCATCAACGGCAGTTTATGTTCCAGACAATAATCCACCGCCCTTGAAATCCTTTCTCCCATCACGCTGCCCAATGATCCACCGATGAATTCAAAGTCCATACACGCAACCACCATGCCGCTTCCATTGATGTTTCCCGCGGCTACCCTTATTGAATCTGTTATATCTGTTTTACTCCAGATCTCATTGAGTCTTTTCTCATACGATTTAAGATCGGTAAAATGCAGGAAGTCCTTTGATCTTATATTCTCGAACATCACCTCAAAAGCGCCATCGTCAAATAGTATATCAAAATATTCATCACTTCCTATGCGATGGTGGTAATTGCACTTGGGACATACAAAGAGATGTTCCCGCAATTCATTCATGGTGCAGATATAATTACACTCCGGACATTTGGTCCACAGCCCCTCCGGGGTCTCTTTTTTGTCGGCGGTACTGGTAAGAATTCCTTTCTTGATGCGCTTGAACCAGCTGCTCTTGGTCTCCTCTGTTTGTCCCTCTTCTCCGGCCAGGTTTGCATCAAAATCTTCTTCGTGTTGTGCCATGCTCCGTTTGATTTTGGCGGCTAAGATAAGAAACCTGAATGATTAGTGCGATCGCATATGCTTGAAAGCATTGATCAGCCCGTTCGTTGAGCTATCATGCCCCTGCACATTCTCATCTCCACCTAATTCAGGTAATATTTTATTGGCGAGTTGCTTGCCCAATTCCACGCCCCACTGGTCAAAACTAAATATGTTCCATATGACGCCCTGCACGAATATCTTGTGTTCGTACATAGCAATGAGTTGTCCCAGTGCAAAGGGATCGATCTCCTTCACTAAAATTGAATTGGTAGGCCTGTTTCCCGCAAAGGCTTTAAAAGGAACCAGTTCATCCACCTTGGTGCTATCCATTCCAGCTTTAACTAATTCAGCCTTCGCCTCTTCACTTGTTTTGCCATTCATCAGTGCCTCCGTTTGCGCGAAGAAATTTGACATCAGTTTCTGGTGATGGTCGCCCACAGGGTTCTGGCTGATAGCCGGGGCTATAAAGTCGCAGGGTATAATGGGTGTGCCCTGGTGAATCAGTTGATAAAAAGCATGCTGACCGTTGGTGCCGGGCTCGCCCCAGATAACCGGACCGGTGCTATAATTAACGCGCTGCCCGTTGCGGTCAACCGATTTGCCATTACTCTCCATATTGCCCTGCTGGAAATAGGCCGCAAAGCGGTGCATATACTGATCATAGGGGAGGATGGCCTCCGTTTGGGTACCGAAGAAATTGGTATACCAGATGCCCGTCAATGCCAGCAGCACAGGAATATTCTGCTCAAAGGGAGTGTTGCGGAAATGCTGATCCATTTGATTAGCGCCCTTTAAAAGCGAATTAAAATGATCATATCCTACCGTTAATGCTATTGATAGTCCGATGGCACTCCAGAGTGAATATCTTCCGCCTACCCAGTCCCAGAACCCGAACATATTCTCTTTCTCTATCCCAAATGCCACAACCGCTTTTTCGTTGGTTGATAAGGCGGCAAAATGTTTGGCCACATGCGCTTCATCACCCGCCGTTTTGAGGAACCATTCCCTTGCAGTAAGCGCATTAGTCATGGTCTCCTGCGTGGTAAAGGTCTTGGATGCAACCAGGAATAATGTTTGCTCCGGATCAACTTTTTTCAGCGTCTCTACTATATGTGTTCCGTCAACATTGGAAACAAAGAAGGGCTGGATACCGTCCACCGAATAATGCTTCAGCGCCTCGGTTACCATCAGTGGTCCAAGGTCACTTCCTCCGATACCGATATTTACAATATAACGGATAGGTTTACCCGTAAATCCTTTCCACTCACCACTATGCACCTTTGCACAGAAAGCCTTCATTTTGGAAAGCACTTCCCTCACTTCAGGCATCACATCTTTTCCTTCGGTGCTAACAGGTTGGTCGGTGAGGTTTCGCAAGGCGGTATGTAATACAGCCCGACCTTCGGTATGATTAATTAGTTCACCACCAAACATCGCCTCGATGCCATCTTTTAACCGGCACTCATCGGCAAGCTGCAGCAGGAGCTGCCTTGTTTTTTCGGTGATAATATTTTTCGAGAGGTCAACCAGCAGGTTGTCCATGCAATAGGAAAACTTGCTGAATCTTTCCGGGTCATCCTTAAAGAGCTGGCGCATATGCACCTGTTTCATCTCCGTGTCATAATGCTGTTGCAGCGCCTGCCAGGCCTTGGTGGTTGTTGGGTTAACAGTAGGTAACATTCTTATTGGTTTGCTTGCGGGCGTAAATTTAGGGATTATAGACCATCGATAACGGAAAGCAGCTTATCCACCATTTCATCATTTACATCAAGATGGGTTACCATGCGGATCTGTGTAGGTGATATTGCCATGCAGTGTATATCAAAATGTTTGAGGGTATCAGCAAGACTGGCAGCAGTAAATCTTCCCTTCACCCCAAATATCAGGATGTTCGTTTCTACCGGCATGATCTCTCCAACAAAGTCTTTCCCGGCAAGTTTTGCTGCTATCTGTTTCGCATGATCATGATCCTCTTTTAACCGCTCAATATTATTTTCGAGGGCATATATACCCGAAGCAGCCATAAAGCCCGCCTGCCTCATGCCGCCGCCAAATACTTTTCGCACCCTTCGTGCCTGTTTGATAAAGGCAGCTGATCCCACCAGAATACTGCCCATCGGGCATCCAAGTCCCTTATTGAGACAAATTGAAATACTATCAAAAACTTCCCCATAGTCTGAAGGCTTCTGACCTGTTGCAACAAGGGCATTGAAAAGCCTGGCTCCATCAAGGTGATACTTCAACCGGTTTATAGTGCATACCTGCGAAATGGCCACTATATCATTCCAATCATAACAGGATCCGCCACCTCGGTTGCTGGTATTCTCCAGGCAAACAAGGGAGGTGCGGGCCTTATGAACATCATCAGGATTGATGGCCGTAACCACCTGCTCCGCTTTTATACGCCCGTTTACTCCTGCGATGGCCTTTACCTGGGCGCCTGAGTTGAAGGCGATTCCGCCGCCCTCATATATATATACATGGGCCTGCTGTTCACAGATCACTTCATCGCCGGGCTGGGTATGCACCTTAATGGCGATCTGGTTGCTCATGGTTCCTGAGGGACAATAAAGCGCAGCTTCTTTTCCGAACAGCCGGGCGGCCATAGCTTCCAGCCGATTCACCGAGGGGTCTTCCTGAAAAACATCATCGCCCACTTCTGCCTGCATGATAGCATTGAGCATCGCCGGCGTAGGGCGGGTGAAGGTGTCTGAACGTAATTCGATTCTCATGGCGCAAATATAGGAGTAAGGAAGATTGCCCAGATATATAAGAGAAAGTATGGTCTTAGTGCATTAAAAGACGTAAGATAAACGTAGGATAGTGTTTTTAGAGTTACGTGGTAGAAGGTAGAATCTGCTGTAGGAATACCCGATGAAATAAATAGAAAAAATATCAAGTGATTGTTTTTGAAAGCTTTGCAGTAATATTTGCCCTATTAATGGCATATAATAAGGGATAGGGTATATCCCTGTGTATAAATCGTGGGCAATAATCCCCGGGCATTTGATGGTACAGCCTATCTTGTTGAAGCCAATCCATATATTTGCTTCCCTCTAAAATTGGAAAAAGTGCGCTTAAAGAGTTTAGAAATAAAAGGTTTTAAAAGTTTTGCCGATAAAACGGTGGTCCACTTTGACCAGAATATCACTGGTATTGTTGGACCAAACGGTTGCGGCAAGAGCAATATCATTGACAGTATCCGCTGGGTTATCGGTGAGCAGAAGATCAGCCAGCTTCGTTCGGAGAATCTCGAGAGCCTGGTTTTTAATGGCTCAAGAACACGTTCCGCCTCAGGTCTCGCAGAAGTGAGTCTCACCTTTGAGAATACAAAAAATCTACTGCCTACTGAATTCAATACCGTTACCATCACCCGTAAATTTTATAAAAGCGGTGAAAGTGAATACCGGCTCAATGATGTTAGCTGCCGCCTCAAGGATATCCAGAATTTATTCATGGATACTGGCGTGAGTACCGACTCCTACAGCATCATTGAATTGGGAATGGTGGATGACCTTATCAAGGACAAGGAGAATAGTCGCCGCCGCATGCTTGAACAGGCTGCAGGTATCTCCATCTATAAAACCCGTAAAAAAGAAGCCCGCCAGAAGCTTGATGCTACTGAACAAGACCTCGCCAGGATCGAAGACCTTTTGTTTGAGATCAACAACCAGCTCAAGACCCTCGAGAACCAAGCTAAGAAGGCAGAGAAATACTACGAGATCAAAAAAGATTACCGCGAGCTTTCCATCGAACTGGCGAAAGCAGCGCTGGAAGGTTTTAATGTGACCTACAGAGAGCTCAATGAGCAGACGGCCGCTGAAACCGACAGGAGGTTTCAGTTGGAAGCAGTCATAGCACAGGAAGAAGCTGCCATTGAACAGGAAAAAGTTGGATTCATTGAAAAGGAACGTGCTCTCCAAAGCATGCAACATGAATTCAATGACCTTCTGCAGGTATTACGCAGTAAAGAGAATGACAAAAACCTTGCCTCACAGCGACTCAATTTTTTACAGGAGAAAGAAAGCAGCCTACAGGAATTCCTGCTGAAAAGCGAGGGACAACTAAAGGGACTGGAAGAGAGCATTGCTTTTACCGGTCAGCAGGTTAAAGAAGAAGAAGGCAAGCTGGAAACATTTGAAAACCAGCTCGACGAATACAAAACTGCCGTTGAAGAAAAGCGATCCATCTTTGACCAACAACGGGCAGCAGTAGACGCAATCAGATCAGAGAACCTGCAGATCCAGCGCAACCAGTTTGAGGCAGAGAAAAAAGTTGCCGTTGCAGATACTTCTATCCAAAACTTACAGCGTACCATCCACCAGTTGGAAGAAGAGCGTGAGGCGAGGGGTAGCCAGTTACGTCAACTGGAAGAGGAGCGGAGCTTCAAGGACCAGGAACTGGAATCAAAACAAAAAGACCTCCAGCAACTGCAAGAGCATCATGAGCGTACCAAGGAGCAGATCCTTCATACACAGGGTGAGCTTGAAATCCTGCGACAGCAACTTGCAGAAGAGAGCCGGAAATTTGATTCACGTAAGAACGAACATGATCTCCTCAAGAGTCTTATCGACTCCATGGAAGGTTATCCCGAGAGTGTAAAATTCCTGCACAATAATCCTAACTGGAACCATACGGCACCCATTCTTTCCGATATCATTTATGTAAAGGAAGAGTTCCGCGCCGCGGTGGAAAATGTGCTGGAACCCTACCTGAACTATTATGTGGTGAACAACCTGCAGGAAGGTCTGCAGGCAGTACACCTGCTTGATGATAATAAAAAGGGCAAGGCGAATTTCTTCCTGCTCGATAAATTCAATGAGCCGGTTGCAGATAGTCACCAGCCTTCGGGAACAATTCCCGCCATGACGGTTATAGAAGTGGATGGACAATTCCGCCAGCTTGCTGAACATTTACTTGGCAATGTATTTATTGCGGAAGATGAATCGGCAATGGACAACAGCAATGGAGCCGTGGTGCTTGAAAAAACAGGTAAATATGTAAAGGGGAAATATTCTCTTACCGGTGGTAGTGTGGGATTATTTGAGGGTAAGAAGATAGGCCGTGCCAAGAACCTGGAGAAATTACATGAGCAGATCGTGGTTCAGGAAAAAGTAGTAAATGACCTGAAGGCAGAGATCCAGCTAAAGCATAATGAAGTTATTGGTTTCAATGAGCAGCTGAAAGAGCAGGCCATTAAGCAAACACAGCAGGAGATCAATAATTTCACCAACCAGGTATTTGCCTTGCAGAATAAGATCGAGAACCTGCATGCACAGCAGGGCAGCAGCCGCAACAGGCTGGAAGATCTGCAACAGCAATTGGAAGCAACCCAGTCAAGCATTTCAGGCACGCGAAATGACCTGGCCACCTTATTACAGCTTATTGAAGAAACCGGGATAAAACTGCTTGATGTAGAAGCCGGCTATAAAACCGCTGAACAGGATTACAGCAGTGCCAACGCTGTATACAATGAATTCAACCTGAACTTTACCCGTCAGCAGAGCCGGATCAATTCCCTTCGCCAGGAACTGGTATTTAAGAACAACCAGCTCAATGACCTGAACCTTCAGGTTGAAACAAATAAGAGCCAGTTAAAGCAGACGGTTGAAAGTATAAGTGAAAGCGCCGACCTACTTTCTCATGCAGAGAGTGGATTGTTTGAACTGCTGAAGAAAAAAGAAGATGATGAAAAGGTTCTCAACGAAGCGGACCAGGCATATTATAATATGCGTAACAAGCTCAGTGAGAAAGAGAGCGACCTAAGGCATAAGGTTAAAGAGAAAGAGCAGCTGGAGCAATTGCTGGGTGGTATCAAGGATCGCCTCAATGAACTTAAACTGCAACTGGCCGGAATGAAAGAACGCCTGCAGGTAGAGTTCAGGATCAACCTCGATGATATCATAGACCAGCCAAGATCTACCGAAACGCCGGTGGAGGAATTGCAGGAGAGGTCTGAAAAAATGAAGAAGCGGCTCGAGAACCTGGGTGAAGTGAATCCTACGGCCATTGAGGCCTTCACGGAAATGAAAAAACGTTACGAGTTCATCCTCGAGCAAAAGAATGACCTGGTAACCGCCAAGGAAAGTCTGCTGCAAACAATTGCTGAAGTGGAGAGTACCGCAAACCAGAAATTTCTTGAAACCTTTAACCAGGTCAAAGAGAATTTCATTCGCGTTTTCAAAGCCTTGTTTACGGAAGAAGATCAATGCGACCTTATACTGGAGAATCCCGAAAACCTGGCAGAAACAGGAATCGATATTATTGCCAAACCCAAAGGAAAGCGCCCCTCATCTATCACGCAATTGAGCGGAGGAGAAAAAACGCTTACAGCCACTGCGCTGCTCTTTGCCATCTACCTGATCAAACCAGCTCCGTTCTGTATACTTGATGAAGTAGACGCGCCGCTGGATGATGCCAACGTTGGAAAATTCACGAATATGATCAGACGCTTTAGTGAAGAAAGCCAGTTCATCATTGTGACGCACAACAAAATGACCATGGGTTCTGTAGATGCCATTTATGGTGTTACCATGCAGGAACCAGGAGTAAGTAAACTGGTACCGGTTGATTTCAGAAGCCTGAATTAATTTCAGGCAATATGAAAAAAACATATATTGCATACCCGCTACATTATTAGTAACCGTCCATTTTTTATAAGCACTGCCGTAAGGTGGTGCTTTTTCATTTCAGAAAAGTAGATTTACGATTGCATAAGCCAGCATGGCATATTACTTTAGCCGCAGAGGTTGCAAATCTTGTATCAACAAGTAGAAACCGGTCGTCTGGGCGATCGGTTTTCTTTTAGTACCGGGCAGGATCACCCTGTTTGGGCGTCGACTTCAAAATAAACTGCCGGATATCTTCATTGCTCTTTTGAAGATCCTCCTTACGGAGGTACATCATATGACCACTGCGATAACCTTCCCAGCTCATCCTTGAACTGAGTTTACCCCCGGGATCCATTTGCCACATATTATACTTCGCATTGAAATAATCACAGGCGCCATCATAATAGCCCGACTGTACCAATACATGCAGATAAGGATTCTCTGCCATGGCCTTACGAAGATTTTCTCCGGTCTTATCATTTGTCCTGTCCCATGGATGCACGGGTCCAAACATATTATACTTG
Organism: Flavihumibacter sp. ZG627; assembly: GCF_000814325.1. Taxonomy (GTDB): domain Bacteria; phylum Bacteroidota; class Bacteroidia; order Chitinophagales; family Chitinophagaceae; genus Flavihumibacter. Next base: position 538,396 of record NZ_JPHF01000002.1, read on the forward strand.
AAATCAGTTTTGTACTTAAGTTCTTCCCGCAGGTACATATTTATGGCTGGTGTAAAAGAGTGTAACCAGGAATTCAGCTCTACATTAAAATCAGGCCTGTCGCCCGCGTCCTGCTTGTCGAGCCCGATATAACGGGAGTCGAGCCGCCCGATCGTTTGTCCTTTCTCCCTCAATAATTCTTTCCAGAAATAATTCAGCGGCACATCAAGGTTATGCTGCAGAATAACTGATTCCGACAATCCCGAATACCTTGCCATCTTAGTGGCAATATTCTTCTTTTCTGCCGCCGGTAGCATACTGCCCTTATTGATGGCCGTTAGTAGTTCATTCATGGTGAATTGCTCCACTTCCGGCAACATGGCAGTCAGGTCTTTTGCCTGTAGATCGGCCGGCAATTTTTTATGGTACCAGGCTGTAGCGGCAAAATAGGGGAGGCGCAAGGCTGCATCTGTAGCAGTACCTCTCTCAATTCCCAACTCAGTTGGTGAAACGAGTATCACACCATTGAGATAGGTCCACTGTGATTCCTGCATGGCGAGTGCCAATCCCGATACCCTGGTGGTTCCATAACTCTCACCGATAAGGTATTTAGGAGAAGCCCAGCGATTATACCTCGATAAAAATCCATTTATCCATTCTGCCAGGTATTTTATATCTGCATTCACCCCGAAAAAGTTCGCTCTCGGTGTTTCTTTATTAACGATCCGGGAGAAGCCTGTATTCACCGGATCGATGAAAACGATATCTGCCACATCCAGTATGCTGTAGGGATTATCCTTGAAACCATAGGGCTGAACGGGGTAACCTTCGTCATCTATCTTCAATATACGTGGACCGGTATAGGCAAGATGCATCCATACCGAGGCGGAACCCGGACCGCCATTGAAAGAGATCACCAGCGGCCTTGCACTACGGTCTTTAAGATCAGTCCGCTCGTAATAGGTGTAAAATAATCCCGCTACCGTTTTACCATCCTCATCCCAAACCGGCATTGTACCTGCAGTAGCTTTGTAGGGAATTGCCTTCCCCTTTACGGTAACAACACTGGTGGTGGTTACTGCATCATCGGGATTAAATACCAGACTTGAACCATGAGGTTTTTCCTCTTTTTGGGCGGCAGCTGGTGCAGGTGTATTTCTCGGCTGTGCATGGATGGTTTGGAACAGTAATGCGCTGATGGCCAGCAGGCAAAATATTTTCTTCATAAATCTGTTTTGGCTTATAACCGAATGTAATAATATTTCCACTAAGCTAAAGGTGGAGATAATAGGGTTGGAGAAGTTGCACAAATTCAGGTGAATAGTGGTCTCCATTCCTGATATTGATTTTTTCCACAAAAGCAGTAGAAGCACGATCACTAAAAATGAACATCACCCTGAAAGCCGAATGCTTCATGGACTGGTGAATATCAGCAATATAACAGGGATGCATACCTGATTCAGCCGCGAGTTGCTCTGCCTGTACTTTTCTATGCGCCGGAAGCAGCAGTGCAAAATAACCTTCAGGAGCCAGCAGCGAGGCGGCAATCCGGAACAATTCACGAAGATCGAGCAATGATTCATGACGGGCAAGGTTCCTGCCGCGCCCGCTAGCTTTCAGGTCATTCTCAAAGAAGGGAGGATTGGATATAATGATATCATATTTAACGGCAGTTGAACTGAACAGTCTAATATCTCCATGCACCGCCGAAAGCCTTGCTGCCCATAGACTGTCCTTAAAATTGCCGGCCGACTGCTCATAGGCATCCTTATCCATTTCAACAGCATCAACTCTAAGAGATAGTTGTTGCGCCAGCATCAGGCTTAGCAGTCCGGTACCGGTACCAATATCCAGTACCATTGTGCTTTCAGTAAGCAGTTCACCGTTATTATTCTGCGCCATTGATTTAGGAATGTGGAGATCCATTTTAGCTGCAACCCATGCTCCGAAAACACAGGCATCGGTGCATACCTTCATGGCTGTTCGCTCCTGGTGAACGGTGAACTGCTTGAATTGGAAATAAGTATTTGCCATGCCCTTGCTATTTTACCAGGTTGCTCTTGCGCTTGGTACAGCAGAGAGATCGGCGAAGTCGCCATCCAGGAATTTATAATAGGCTGTCGCAGCAATCATAGCTGCATTATCTGTACAATACTGGGGAGACGGATAATAGGTATTCCATCCATATTTATTACCGGCTTCTTTTAAGGCGCTGCGGAGTTCACTATTGGAAGAAACACCTCCTGCGAGGCATATCTCTTTGATACCCGTTTCGATGGCCGCTTTTTTTAGTTTGTTCAACAGGATCGTAACGATCCTGCGCTGGATGGAGGCACATATATCGGGCAATCGCTCTTCTATGAAATTGGGATTCTGGCGCTGGTGTTCCTGCAAAAAATAAAGGATTGAGGTCTTCAATCCGCTGAAGCTGAAATTCAATCCGGGTATCTGTGGCTCAGGAAATATGAATGCTTTGGGATTTCCCTGCTTTGCATAGTTGTCTATCAATGGGCCGCCGGGGTAAGGTAGTCCAAGTATTTTCGCTGATTTATCAAAAGCTTCGCCGGCTGCATCATCAATTGTTTCACCGATGACTTTCATAATGGTAGGTGATTCGCAGAGCACGATCTGCGTATGTCCGCCACTAACGGTTAAACAAAGAAAGGGGAAAGAAGGGGATGGCTCATCAATGAGATTGGCGATAACATGTGCCTGCATATGATGAACAGGTATCAGCGGCTTATTCAATGCCAGGGCCATGGAGCGGGCAAACTGTGCGCCTACCAGCAACGCTCCGATTAATCCCGGTGCCTGGGTAAAAGCAATGCTATCAAGTGAATCCATTTCAACGCCGGCCGTCTTCATGGCCTGGTCAACCACGGGAACAATATGCTGCATATGCGCCCGGCTCGCGAGTTCAGGAACAACTCCGCCATAGGACTCATGCACTTTCTGAGAGGCTATAATATTAGAAAGGATCCTTCCATCACGACACACCGATGCGGCTGTTTCATCACAGGAAGATTCTATAGCGAGGATTGTAATCATTTTTTGAAAAACTATTTACTCCTGATGGCAACAACGGGATCCATTTTAGCGGCGATGGATGCAGGGATAATTCCAGCTAAAATTCCTACCACTATACATATAGATACAGCTATCACCATTATATCAAGCGATATGAATATGGGAAAGCCCAGCAATTTTGAGAACACCTGGGTAAGTATGAATACCAGCAATAATCCGATCATTCCACCCATGATACAGAGAAAGGCTGATTCCATCAGGAACTCCAGCAGGATGGTTCCTTTTTTGGCACCAATTGCCTTCTTTAGACCGATCTGGCTGGTTCTTTCCCTCACGGTTACGAACATGATATTGGCCACGCCAAACATCCCAACTACCAGTGATAATACGGCAATGAAAAATCCACCCATATTGATACCTGCAAAAATACCGGAAGCAAATTCGCCGAAAGCATCCACGTCATTTAAGGAGAAATTTTCAAGCTGCTGTGGCTTGAGTTTACGAATGGAGCGCATGGCACCCATCGTTTCATCTCTTAGTGCTGCCATAGGGATATTCTCCTTACCCTGCAACATCAGCACGGGCTGACTTGATTCTTCACGCACAAGGGTTTTCATAAATGAATAAGGAATGATCAGGCTGTTATCAAATTCCCAACCCCCGATTATACTGGATCCCTGCTTCTTTATGAGGCCAATCACCAATACCTGCCTGTCATAAAGCTGGATGATCCTGCCAACCGCAAGTTCAGGTCTTCCAAATAATTCCTCAGCAACTTTATCCCCTATCACACCATGATTACTCGCGAAATCAAAATCTGACTGTTGCAGATAACGGCCATCAATAACGCTGATGGACTGGATATTGGAAAAATCTTCTGTTATTCCATATATGCGCACATTCTCAAGCTTCTGATCTTCAAATTCGATCTTATCCATGCGTTGAAGGGCAAAAGCTACATTTGAGGCTTCGGGGACGGCATCCTTCAACAAGGAAAGTTCCTCATATTTCGGGGTTGGGCGGTTTACCAGTTTCCAATAAGGCACCTGGCCGCTATAATCCCATTTGTCGATAAAAATGGTATTACTTCCCAGCGCTTTTATGTCCTTCTGAACATTCGCCTCCAGGCTGTTAACAGTGGCCAGCACGCCTATAATACAGAATATTCCGATAGTGATGCCGAAAAGGGACAAAAATGTCCGTAATTTGTTGGAGCGGAACTCATCCAGTGCCATTTTCAGACCGGTTCCCAGGATTTCAAGAGATCTGCGCATTCGTCAAAAATACTGTATTGTTATTCATTTTTTTCGCGAAAACTGTCTTAAATTAGAACTGATTTTAACCAGCCCTCAAACTATCATTCGGAAATTATTTCTTCACTTAAATATAATTCCAATGGTTACTACAGACATTTCCCAATTGGCCGGAGAGTGTTCAACCTGGAGAAACACCCTCCGCGATCAGAGAAGCAACTTCTCTTCCCTCAATGAAAAGCTCCAGCAACTCTCTACCAACCTCCAGGACCGAAACCAGCTCACCGACCTGGAACATCTTCAAAACCAGTTTTACATTCAGCAAATCAACATTCACGATTTGAAGCATGCCATCAAAGAGCATGAACGGATCGCGGAATGGGAGATCTCCCAGAAGGGGCAGGTGACGGATGCCACCTGGTCGGCGCATGAAGATCTGCACTCGCAGTTCGAACAGCTACAGGGTACCTTACAGCAGGTACAGGGAGAGTTTAAACAGTTTGTCGGCAAGATGCAATAAACAAATTTTAATTGCTGGTTGATGATTGCTGGTTGCTGAACGACAACAGTAATCTATTGGCGGCTACAGTGAAGTACCGCAGACCGATCCATCATACAATCAGAGATCAGCAATCATCAATCTTCAATTATTTTTTATGTCGGCCGAATTTGATACCAATCATGTAAAAAATATCGTCTTGCTTGGCCATGCCGGTTCAGGTAAGACCTCATTAGCGGAGAGCATGCTTTTTGAAGCAGGACTCATTCCACGCCGCGGCTCAGTTGCCGCGGGCACTACTACGGGCGATTACCATGAGCTTGAACAGGCTCGTGGAAATAGTATTTTCTCCAAACTTATGCACAGCAAATGGCGCGGCTATAAGATCAATATCCTGGACACCCCGGGATATGATGATTTTGCTGGTGAGGTGATCTCTGCACTTCGTGTAGCCGATACCGGTGTAATGTTACTTAATGCTTCCATGGGTGTTGAAGTAGGCACTGATATTATCTGGCAATACACCGAACAGTTCAAGACGCCAATGATATTTGCGGTTAACCAGCTCGATCATGAGCAGGCTGATTATGATAAAACATTACAGCAGGCCAAAGAGCATTTCGGATCTAAGATCGTGGTGGTGCAGTATCCTGTGCAACAGGGCGCAGGTTTCCATGAGATCATTGACGTACTCCGCATGACCCTTTATAAATTCCATGATAGTGGGGGGAAGCCCGAGAAGCTTCCTATTCCTGATGCTGAAAAAGAAAAAGCAGAACGCCTGCACAAAGAACTTGTGGAAGCCGTTGCCAGCAATGATGAGACGCTGATGGAACATTATTTTGACAAAGGCGAACTGGATGAAGATGAAATGAAGGAAGGCATGAAAAAAGCCATGATCAATCACGATCTCTTTCCTTTGTTCTGCCTCTCTGCCGAACGCAATATGGGTAGCGGCCGGCTGATGGGCTTCATCGATAATGTTTGTCCCTCCGCCAACGAAATGCCTCCCCAAAAAACGCTGAAGGGGAGCACATTGAAATGTGATGCGTCTGGTCCCACCTGCATCTTTGTATATAAAACAGTTACAGAACCGCATGTAGGGGAGATGTCCTTTTTCAAAGTGTATTCCGGGGTAGTGAAATCGGGTATGGAGCTGGTAAATGAAAACACCAATGTTTCTGAAAAGATCAACCAGTTATTTATTGTGGAAGGAAACAAGCGTACCAATGTGAACGAGCTAAGTGCCGGTGATATAGGGGCTACTTTAAAGCTTCGCAACACGCATGTTAACAATACTCTCCATGAAAAAGGGAAAGATATTGAACTGGTCCCCATATCCTTTCCACCTCCTAATATGAGCATGGCCATTGAGCCGGTGAATAAAGGAGAAGAGGATAAACTTTCGCAGGCATTGCACCAGTTGGTGGATGAAGATCCAACCATTAAAGTGGAGATCTCTCCCGAACTAAAGCAAACCATCATCCATTGCCAGGGTGATATGCATCTTGCAGTGATCAAATGGAAGATAGAGCATCTTGCAAAGATTGAGGTTCGTTTTATCCGACCAAAAATCGCCTACCGCGAAACCATCCGTAAGAGTGCAGATGCACAGTACAGGCATAAAAAACAATCGGGTGGGGCAGGACAGTTTGGGGAAGTGCATATGCGGATAGAACCTTTTACAGAGGGCATGCCAGAGCCAACGGGATTGAACGTTCGCGGCAGGGAGACCCACGATCTGCCATGGGGCGGAAAACTGGTATACTATAATTGTATTGTAGGCGGTGCTATTGATGTGCGTTTCCTTCCTTCCATTATGAAAGGGGTGATGGAAAAAATGCAGGAAGGTCCGCTTACCGGCAGTTATGTTCGTGATATCAGGGTAAGTGTATTCGATGGTAAAATGCACCCCGTTGATTCCAACGATATTTCCTTCAAACTGGCGGGATTACAGGCTTTCCGGCAGGCTTTCCGCGAGGCAGATCCACAACTGCTGGAACCTATCTATAAACTGGAAGTTATGTGTCCCGAAGACCTTACCGGTGCGGTTATGGGTGACCTGCAGACCAGAAGGGCGCTGGTGGAAGGCATGGAAACTGAGGGACAGTTTTCTAAAATCACAGCTAAGGTTCCGATAGCAGAAATGTTCGAGTATTCCTCATCGTTACGCTCTATTACACAGGGCAGGGCCAAGTTCAAAATGGAGTTCGACAGTTATGTTGTTGTTCCATATGAACTGCAGAAAAAACTGACCGAGGATTATAATAAGCATGCGGTGATGGAAGAAGCCTAGACAGGTAAGAGGGAAGAGGTAAGAGGTAAGATTTACGTGGGGGATGTACTGCGGTTTTTGGGAGAATGTGAGTGCAGCATCCAAAACTAATTCTTACATCTTACCTCTTACTTTTTACCTCTTAAATCTTACCTCTTAAACCTTACTTGTTGGGTGTACGTTAACCAGCACTTTATATTCCCCTAACAAAACGATCAGCTCAACTTGAACACGCAAATCCATATACTCTCCCTCTGCGTGAGGCAGGTAGTAAAATGAACTGGTGAATTTGTTTTCGGTTGAGGGTGGCTGATAGTCTGAACGGAATTGGACCTGACTGCCATCGGGCAGGGAGAGTTTTGTGGCTTTCATTCGCTGGCATATCTTCTTGTAAAGGGCTGCAGCTTCGTCATACTCTTCTGTTGTAAGCATCACTGCCTGCCAGCTGGCGGTGGTATCCTCTACTGAATGAAACCGTGTGATAACAGATTGCTCGGCACCGGGTAGCTCTACCAGCGAAGCATACTTTTCATATTCAGCTTCATCATTTACCAGAGGGCCCTGGATGTTCCTGAAATTGGTGGAGAAATCAAAGATGACAGCCTGTATCGCCTCATCAAAACCCGGCGGGTTATGACGGGACAGGGGACGAATGGCCGGCTGGGAAAAGGAAAGCACATAGAATACCATCATCAGGACGGTAGTTAGGGTCTTTTTCATTGGTTTAGATTGATCCGCAATGATAAGAAATTTAGGATAACCGCTGGTAATGAAATGGTTATGATGCTTTTCGATGAATGGACACAATTTTGAATTTGATTACCCGTTTTTTAATGGATTCGTTTTTAATCCGTATTTCAATACCCTTTCGAAAACTAAGAAACCCATGAATGAACAGTTGTATTTCAACGACCAGGCACATATTGCCGAAAAGTTTCAAATGATCCAGGACCACCTGAGCGATTCAAGCAAAATGGCGGTGCTGAAGATCCGCAACTGGAAACTGGTAGAGCATTTGCCCGAAACAAGTCAACGCTATCAGAAGCACATGCAACAAACCTTATTCAACGTTGTGCCAAATGAATTTATACTCTGCGAAGTAGGGTATTACTTCTTCCCGGTAAACAACTGATAAAAAAGGGCCGCTTTAGCGGTCCTTTTTTATCTTTATGGCATGGCATGGCACAATACCAACATTGAAGACAATTTATCCAAACTCAATACCAGTACCAAAGGCCTAAGCAGTGATGAGATCCCACGCCGGGTAGAAGAATATGGCCTAAACGTTATCACTGCACAAAAGAAAAAATCCCCCATTACACTTTTCCTTGCACAGTTCAAGGATTTCATGATAATCGTTTTAATGGCTGCTGCAGTGCTTGCGGGCGTATTCGGCGACCTCATTGATGCCACTGCCATCCTCCTTATTGTTATCATCAATGCGATAGTTGGTTTTGTCCAGGAGTATAATGCAGAGAAAGCTATTGAAAGCCTGAAAAAAATGGCCGCCTCTTCGGCTGTTGTTATCCGTGATGGCAAGCCGGTAACTATTCCAGCTGAAGAATTGGTGCCGGGAGATATCGTTAAGCTGGAAGCAGGTAATATTGTTCCTGCAGATCTCCGGTTGATTGAAACAAGCCAGTTAAAAGTAACCGAGGCCAGCCTCACAGGAGAGTCTGAAGCAGTAGAAAAAAATCCGGACACACTTGATAGTGAGGATGTGCCCCTGGGAGACCGGCTCAATATGGCATTCAAAAGCACACATATTGCCTATGGCCGTGCAACAGCAGTAGTGGTGAATACAGCGATGCATACAGAATTGGGCAAGATCGCAGGCATGTTGCAGGGAGAAGAATCAAAAACACCCTTACAACACCGGCTGGCTGCCTTTGGTAAAAAACTATCCTGGGCTGTACTGGCAATATGTGCGCTTGTGTTCATCATTGGCATTATCAGGGGTGAAGAACCACTGCCCATACTGCTTACAGCAATCTCACTTGCCGTGGCAGCAATACCCGAAGCATTACCAGCAGTAGTTACCATCGCACTCGCAATAGGTGCCAAGAGAATGGTCAGACAACAGGCACTCATCCGCAAACTCCCCGCCGTTGAAACACTTGGTTCGGTCACCTATATCTGTTCCGACAAAACCGGTACACTTACCAAAAATAAGATGACGGTTGAAAAAGTGTATGTAGAAGCAAACTTCATTGCCCCGGCAGATATGCACCTGGATGGAATCAGCGAAAATGAAAAATGGCTGCTCCATGCACTCACCCTGAATAATGATGTGGTTGCAGATGCAAATAAAACCGCCATGGGCGATCCCACGGAAATCGCCTTATATGAACTTGCGGAACAAAATAATATCAGCAAGTTTGAACTGGAAGAATTGTTTCCACGCGTAAATGAAATTCCTTTTGACGGTGATCGTAAAATGATGACAACCATTCATCGTCATGATAATGCTTATTTTTCTTTCACCAAAGGAGCGCTGGATGTATTGGTAACAAAAGCCGCGGGATTAAAAGGAGAGGACAGTGAAAAATTAAAAGAGGCATCTGATACAATGGCCATGGATGGCCTGCGGGTATTGGGTTTCGCCATGCGTAAATGGGATCATGAACCTTCCGTTGAAGAAGTAAAGACCATTGAGAGCAACCTGGAGATACTTGGCGCTGTGGGGATGATGGACCCACCACGCGAAGAAGCTATTCAGGCAGTCACAGAATGTAAAACTGCCGGAATAAAAACGGTTATGATAACAGGCGACCATCCCCTTACAGCAAAAACCATCGCAAAACGTATCGGTATCCTGGAAGAGAATAATGATGAGGTAATTACCGGTCCGCAGTTGGATGCATTGACCGACCAGGAGTTCACTGATAAAGTGGAACATATTCGGGTATACGCCAGGGTTTCACCTGTCCAGAAATTAAAGATCGTGCAGGCCCTGCAGGAAAAAGGACAATTCGTTGCAATGACCGGCGATGGTGTAAATGATGCGCCGTCACTGAAGAAAGCAAACATTGGTATAGCAATGGGCATAACCGGAACGGATGTTTCCAAAGAAGCCGGTCATATGATTTTGCTGGATGATAATTTTGCCACCATTGTAAAATCTGTAAAAAGCGGCAGAAGGATCTATGACAATATCCGGAAGTTTATCAAGTATGTGCTAACGGGCAACTCGGGTGAAATCTGGACAATATTTCTTGCGCCATTCTTTGGACTTCCCGTGCCTTTATTGCCCATTCATATATTATGGATTAATCTAGTTACGGATGGATTACCCGGACTCGCACTTGCCTATGAGCCGGCAGAAAAAGGAATTATGAAACGGCCACCCCGCCATCCCAATGAAAGCATCTTTTCCAAGGGGCTTGGACTCCATGCCATCTGGGTAGGATTGCTTATGGGTGCTATCACCCTGATTACACAGGCTTTCGAGATACAGTCGGGTAACCACGACTGGCAAACGATCGTATTCACAGTACTTTGTTTCAGCCAGATGGGGCATGTGCTTGCCATAAGGTCGGATCAGGATTCCTTCTTTACACAGAGAATATTTTCCAATAAAAGGTTGATATTTTCAGTGGCTCTCACCTTTCTTTTACAACTCATGATCATCTATACACCGGTGATGAATCCAATATTTAAAACAGCACCACTTTCGCTTACTGATCTGGGTATTGCTATGGCAATTTCATCAGCTGTATTTTTTGCAGTGGAAATTGAAAAATGGTTTAAACGTCGCAAAAGCAGAACAGTTTAAGTAAATTCACAACAAACTAAGTTTAAATGCCCAGGTACTTGCAATTATTGCTGGCTATAGTGCTGGCGGGTGTAATACTCTATACCGGGCGCTCGCTTTTTATACCACTCAGCTTTGCCTTGCTGATCAGTTTTATCCTGTATCCCATTTGTAAATGGATGGAAAAAAAGGGGATGGGAAAATCAACAGCCATAATCCTGAATCTCGTAATGGTAACGCTATTATTAACGGGAATTATATTTCTGCTAATTCAGCAGTTACAGAATTTTGGAAATGAATGGCCTCTACTCAGAGATAAGCTGAACCAGTCTTCCATCCAGTTCTCTGCTTACCTGGTGGAGGAATGGAATGTTAGTGAAGCAACCCAGAAAGAATGGCTGGAAGAATTCGGCAAGAATTCCACCTCGCATATATTTGGCCTGGTACAGCAAACTATCAGCGCATCTGCCGTGTCGGCTGTTTTATTATTCCTCATTCCCATTTACAGTTTTCTTATTTTGTATTATCGACACAGGCTCGTAAAAGCACTCATATTATTTTTGCCGGCACACTATCGTACAGGTATAATCGAAATCATCCAGCTTGCCATTCATTCCTACTATGAATTCATTAAAGGAATGATCGTGGTATACCTTATCGTTGGAGTTCTTAATAGTGTTGGCCTTTTATTACTGGGTGTACCGCATGCAATACTCTTCGGATGCATTGCAGCACTGCTAACTTTTATTCCTTATGTGGGAATATTGGTAGCATCGCTCTTTCCGATTACACTTTCATGGGTCACTTACAATTCGATCTGGTATCCCATTGGCGTGATAGGCATTTTTGCCTTCGTGCAATACCTGGAAGCCAATGTAATATTTCCATGGGCAGTAAGCAGGAGGCTCAACCTGAACACGCTGATGACCATCGTAACAATTATTATTGGTGGTATCCTTTGGGGTGCTGCTGGCATGATCCTGTTTGTACCATTTGCGGCTATCCTGAAACTGGTGGCCGAAAGAATGGAAGGAGGAGAGGCGACCGCGGAACTGCTTGGAGATGATAAACCATGAAACTATCAACTGTTAGTTTTATGGGCTTCCTCCTTACATTTGCTAATAATTCAAATTCGAAAACTTGCATATGAAAGAAGTTTATATTATTTCCGCAGTTCGCACACCGATGGGAAGTTTTGGAGGCAGCCTGAAAGATATTTCTGCCACCCAGCTTGGGGCAATCGTAATAAAGGCAGCATTGGAAAAGGCTGGAATTGATCCGCATAAAGTAAATGATGTTTTGATGGGCTCTGTAATTCAGGCTAATCTTGGTCAGGCGCCTGCAAGGCAGGCAGCCAAATTTGCCGGACTACCGGATTCGGTAAATTGTACCACCATCAATAAAGTCTGCGCCAGTGGAATGAAATCACTAGCACTGGCAGCACAAAGCATCCGTTTGGGAGATGCTGATATAGTTGTTGCAGGAGGCATGGAGAGTATGAGTAATGTTCCTTTCTATGTTGAGAATATGCGATGGGGAAACAAATATGGTAATAGTACATTGATTGATGGACTTGCCAAAGATGGTTTAACCGATGTATATGATGGAAAGGCCATGGGCAATGCAGCAGAGCTTTGTGCAAAAGATTGTGGTATCAGCAGGGAGGAGCAGGACAATTTCGCGAAGGAGAGTTATCGCCGAAGCCAGGCAGCATGGGAGACTGGCAAGTTTGATAATGAGGTGATCCCGGTTCCCATTCCACAGAGAAAAGGCGACCCCATCATGTTTGCAAAAGATGAAGAACCATTCAATGTTAAGTTTGATAAGATCCCTCAATTGAAACCAGCCTTCCAGAAAGATGGAACTGTAACAGCAGCAAATGCCTCCACCATGAATGATGGCGCAGCAGCACTGGTGTTGATGAGCAAAGAGAAAGCAGATGAACTGGGGTTGAAACCAATTGCAAGAATCCTTTCCTGGGCCGATGCAGAGCAGGCACCTGAGTGGTTCACCACCACGCCATCTCTTGCAGTTCCTAAAGCGGTTGAAAAAGCGGGACTGAAAATGCAGGATGTTGAGTACTGGGAACTCAATGAAGCATTTGCAGTTGTGGGCATTGAGAATAGTCGCCGTATGCAGCTTGATCCGGCTAAAGTAAATGTTCATGGTGGTGCAGTATCATTGGGCCATCCCCTTGGATGTTCAGGTGCCCGCATAATTGTAACGCTACTAAATGTTTTAAAAGCTAATAATGCAAAGTACGGTGCTGCCGGAATTTGTAATGGAGGAGGAGGAGCATCGGCAATGGTCATCGAAAATATCAATTAATATTATGCTTGAAGTTCGCAAGGCCTTACCGGAAGATGCATCTCTTATTGCAACTTTAACAAGGGATACATTCTATGATTCTTTTGCTGCCGATAACACGGCCGAGGACATGCAGATATACATTGCCGAGCACCTGCTGCCGGAAGCACTGGAAAAAGAAATCTTCCTCCCCGGTAATCATTTTTTTATTGCATGGGATGGGCAACGCCCTGTTGGATACCTTCGTTTAAGGGAAAGACCTGAAGGGCATCCTGAAAATATCCCTGCAGGAAATAGTATTGAACTGGCGCGTTTTTATGCCATCGCTGATTCTATAGGTAAAGGGGTTGGAAAGGCTATGATGGGGCATTTGCTGGAATATGCTTCTGGCCTGGGATTTGAAAGGATATGGCTGGGTGTATGGGAACATAACCAGCGAGCAATCGGTTTTTACCAGAAATGGGGATTTGAAAAAGTTGGCAGTCATCCTTTTATGTTGGGGCGCGACCTTCAAACTGATTGGCTGATGACAAGGGAATTACCTTAATTGGTTAATATTTTGCCAGTATTGCCACCATTCGGACCAACAAAACATCTATAAAAAAAACAAACGCGTATATTGAAAAGCAAAAATTACCTAATGAAACGCATACTGACACTATCGCTCTTACTTGGCCTGTTCGTAAGCTCCTGTAAAAAGGATAAGGGAACAGATGACACAACACCACCTCCTCCTCCGCCAGTCTCTGCTGCCGACAAAGTGAAAGATACTTCGCTCATGATAGCCCGTGAGGCCTACCTATGGTACAAGCAGATCCCTGCCAATTTTAATCCCAGGCAGTTTGCCGATCCTGATGGGGTAATGACAGGTATCCGTCCATATAGCAAGGAACCAGGGTTTACCAATCCGGTTGACAGGTGGAGCTTCGGAATCCTGCAATCTGAGTGGGATGATATCAGCAGTGGTATCAGTGGTGATTTTGGTATTGGTATTTTCTTCCGTACAGAAAATGATCTTCGTGTAACTTATGTGGAACCTGCATCTTCTGCAGGCAAAGCTGGGATTCAGCGTGCATGGCGTATCATGAAGATCAATGGCCGCAATATAACAGTTGCTGACCAGCCCACTATTGATTTTGTTGTTAATGCGATCTACTACAGTACTTCTGCAGATATCAATTTTCAGAAGCCCGATGGAAGCACAGTTGATCTTACTATAGCAGCAACCTCTTACCAGGAGCAACCTCTTGTACTTGACACAGTTTATAATACAGGTGGAAAGAAAATAGGTTATATGGTTCTGAATTCATTCCTGGGCGACCAGACCACAATGAAGAACAGGTTCCAGCAAACTTTCAGTGAGTTTGCAGCAGCAGGTATTACCGACCTCGTGGTTGATGTTCGCTATAACGGAGGTGGATATGTTGCGTTACAGGAAGAGCTTGCCAATTATATCGTTCCAAATGCATCTAATGGAAAGGTAATGTACAAGCAAGTATATAATGATATACTTCAGGAGTTTAATCGTACTGTAACCTTTTCCAAAAAAGGAACAGTGAATGTTCCAAAAATGGTAATGCTTATTTCAAGGAATACAGCATCGGCCAGTGAAGCGCTTATCAACCTCATGAAACCACATATGGAAGTGAAAACAGTTGGACCAAATACTACCAATGGTAAGCCGGTCGGATATTTCCCGATTCCGGTTGGCAACTGGTATGTATTCCCTGTTTCTTCAAGGCTTGTTAACAGCGCCAACGAAGGAAGCTATTTCAATGGTTTCACCCCTGATAAAATTGTAGCTGATGGACTGGATAAGCCATGGGGTGATCTTCAGGAATCTATGCTGGCGGCAGCAGTCAATTATATTGTTACAGGAACACTTCGTGCAGCAGGAGGAGAGTCTATGAATATGGAGGATCTTCGCAACTATGAGAAGCTGCCGATGAACAAGCGTAAGGTATTGGTGGATGATTCGCGCACTTATTCTGAAATAAGAAAGGCAATTTTGAACTGATATAAAGGCAAATGTTTAGCAAAAGTCCCGATTATCGGGACTTTTTGCGCTTAAGGACTCTAATTTTTGCGCATTTGAGGTTGAACCAATAAATTTGCCACTCCAAAATAAAGCAATAGCATGGCAAGATCAATCGCATTTAGAGAAGCGCTCCGCGAAGCGATGAATGAAGAGTTCCGTCGCGATGACCGTGTTTTCCTGATGGGTGAAGAAGTAGCAGAATACAATGGCGCCTATAAAGTGAGCCAGGGTATGCTGGATGAGTTTGGCGACAAGCGTGTTATTGATACACCGATCTCTGAGCTGGGTTTTGCAGCAGTAGCCGTTGGTGCTGCACAGAACGGCCTCCGTCCGATCGTTGAATTCATGACCTGGAATTTTGCCGTTCTGGCCCTCGACCAGATCCTCAACACGGCATCCAAAATGCTTGCTATGAGTGGTGGTCAGTTGTCATGCCCCATTGTTTTCCGCGGCCCCAATGGTTCTGCCGGTCAGCTTGGTGCTCAGCACTCTACCGCATTCGAAAGTTATTATGCCAATATACCAGGTTTGAAAGTTGTATCTCCAAGTAACGGATATGATGCGAAAGGACTTTTGAAACAAGCTATCCGTTATGAAGAAGACCCTATCATTTTCATGGAAAGTGAAGTGATGTATGGTGAAAAATCTGAGGTACCGGAAGAAGAATATTATATCCCTATTGGAAAAGCTGATGTTAAAAAAGCAGGTAGTGATGTAACAATCGTTTCTTTCAATAAAATGATGAAAGTGGCACTGGGTGCTGCTTCAGAATTGGAGAAGGAAGGAGTGAATGCAGAAGTTATTGACCTGCGTTCAATACGTCCGCTCGACTGGATGACTATCCTGGAAAGCGTGAAGAAAACAAACAGGCTGGTAATAGTGGAAGAGCAGTGGCCTTTCGCTTCTATCTCTTCCGAGATCGCTTACCGCATACAGAAGGAAGGATTTGATTACCTGGATGCACCCATTCGCCGTATCACCGCAGCTGATGCTCCTCTGCATTATGCGCCCAACCTTGTGGCACTTGCCCTGCCTGATGTAGAGCGTACAGTGAAACTTGTGAAGGAAGTGATGTACATGAAAAAATAACTTCGATTCATTGCATTACTTATAAACAAAGAGGTGTCTGAAATTCAGACACCTCTTTGCATTAACCATTATAAAATTCTGAGAAAAGAACGCTTAACGAAGTACACTTCCAACGGTAAGAAGGAAGCAATAACTATAAGCCATCAGGATGCCGGCAAGTACCACCAGTTTTGCAGTCATTTGCCATACGCTTACTTCTTTGGTTGTTTTTAAAGGATGTTTCAGGGTAGTCATAGTAGGATATTTTTGCTTTCAATAGGATATAACAAAAATACAACGCCTTCTATGCCTTGTCAAGGCCGCTTTTACCCGATTTTTTTCGTAGAATTACGATAGTATACATCATGAATACTAAGGTTGCTTTTTGAAAATCATTTATACTACATTTGAACGCATCAATAAAAGCATATGTCAAATATCCTCATCATAGACGATGAAAGAGCAATACGGAAAACATTAGGAGAAATTTTATCATACGAAGGCTATAAAATTGAAGAGGCTTCTGATGGAGAAGAGGGATTGAAAAAATTCAGGGAATCCACATTTGATGTGGTGCTCTGTGATATCAAGATGCCTAAACTTGATGGCATTGAATTCCTCGACAAAGCTAGGGAAGCAAACCCTGACGTTCCCATCATTATGATTTCTGGTCACGGAACCATAGAAACTGCAGTAGAGGCGGTAAAAAAAGGCGCATTTGATTATATCTCCAAACCACCGGATCTCAACAGGCTTCTTATTACATTGCGAAATGCAATGGATAAAACATCGCTGGTATCAGAAGCAAAAGTGCTTAAGAGAAAAGTGAGCAGGGTGCAGGACATGATTGGTAATTCACCCGCCATCCAAAGAATCAAGGATACCATAGAGAAAGTAGCACCTACTGAGGCGAGGGTAATGATAACAGGAGAAAATGGCGTAGGTAAAGAACTGGTGGCAAGATGGCTGCATGAGAAAAGCAACAGGGCCAGCGGACCACTGGTTGAAGTTAACTGTGCGGCTATTCCGGGGGAATTGATCGAGAGTGAATTGTTCGGTCATGAAAAGGGATCATTCACTTCAGCTATCAAACAACGCATTGGAAAATTTGAACAGGCAAATGGTGGAACC
The DNA here is from genome assembly GCF_000814325.1 of Flavihumibacter sp. ZG627. GTDB lineage: Bacteria > Bacteroidota > Bacteroidia > Chitinophagales > Chitinophagaceae > Flavihumibacter. Next base: position 555,727 of record NZ_JPHF01000002.1, read on the forward strand.
TTATTCCTGGATGAGATCGGAGATATGAGTCTCAGTGCTCAGGCTAAGGTATTGCGCGCACTGCAGGAAGGAAAGATCACAAGGGTAGGAGGAGATAAAGAAATTTCTGTTGATGTTAGGGTGGTGGCAGCTACAAATAAAGATCTTCTTAAAGAAGTGGAAGAAAAGAATTTCAGGCTCGACTTATACCACCGCCTTAGTGTGATCCTCATTCATGTACCATCACTGAATGAGAGGAGAGATGATATTCCGCAGTTGGTAGATAAATTCCTCGAGAACATTTGTGCGGAATATGGAATCGCCAAAAAAGAAATAGAAAAACCTGCCATGGAAGCACTCAAAGAATATGAGTGGACGGGTAATATACGCGAGTTGAAAAATGTTGTTGAAAGATTGGTTATTCTGTCAGGCAAGTCAATTCTCAAAGAGGATGTGATCAACAATGTATCTCCCAAGCGCTGATTAATTCGCTTTGGCAAATGTTAACAGATCCTGCAGCGAGCGCAGGTATCTGATACCATGGGGTAACTGGTCGGCTACATCTTTTAATGCCGGTCCGGATGCTATAACTTTTGCACCCGGTGCTTTATCCGATAACTCTGCCAGATATGTCTTCATATCAATATTGTTCAGATGGGTGATCAGGTGAAAATATAGATGAGTTACTTTCTTATGACGGCAATAAAATTCAATGCTGCTTAGTTCAACTTCGGCACCCATATAAACCGTTGCCTTCCCTTGTTGCTTGAATAGGTATTGCATGAACAATAAGGGAATCTCATGAGCTTCCCCCTTAGGTGTAAACAGGAGAATTTTTTTATCGGCACGAATTACCGGAACACGCAGTTCATCTATAGCAACCATCATGGATTTCTGAATAAGGTTACTACTGAAATGTTCCTGGGCTGGTATGGCTTTATCGGTTAACCAATACATTCCCATCTTTTCGAGGAAAGGATAAAAAACTTCGATAACAGATTTTTCGAAGCCCAGTTGTTCAATATATATTCTTAATAGCTTTTCAAAATGTGCAAAGTCGAAAGCCTGTGCAGCAAGCATTAACTGTTCGATATAATTCTCATGAAAACAGCCTTTATCGTAAACTGAGGCTAGTTTACGAAGTTCCAGATCACTTAGGCTGGCCAGTTTGGAGATCTTAAATCCATTTTTATAAAGAATTGAAAGGCGAAGCATTTTCTTAAGGTCCTCGTCATCATAATAGCGGTGGCCACTATCTTTTCGTTTTCCATTACAAACACCATAACGATGCTCCCAAATACGAAGAGTATGCGCCTTTATACCGGTAAGGTTTTCAATATCGCTGATGGTAAAATGATTCATTTTTTGCTACTAATGATGCTAACTTAGCCCTCCTTAACAAATCTTTTTAATCGCTGTTTGTCACAATTATAATAAATCCGACACAAATAGATTGAATAAACACCATTTTGCCTCCAGAATGGTATTTTTGCCGGAATCTAAAATTCACTGAATGTCACTGAATCAAATCCTGATCATAACCCTTATCTCATTACTGTTGGTATTTCTCCCGGCTTTCGGACTTTCCAAGATGTTCGATAAAGCAGGCGTTCCTTCCTGGAAAGCTTGGATTCCCTTCTATAACACCTGGGTTATGTTGGATGTTGCACAAAGACCCAAACATTGGTTCTTCTGGCAGTTCATTCCGGTTGCAGGATGGTTTGTGACTATGGGAATTTTTATAGAATGGGTCAAATGCTTTGCCAAATTCAGCTTTTGGGAGCATGCCCTTACCTGCCTGGTACCCTTTATGTATTTTCCCTATGTGGGGATGGATAAGAATACCAGGTTCATCGGCCCGGCGGGAGTAAAACACTACCAGAAATCAACAGTACGTGAGTGGGTTGATGCAGGTATTTTCGCGGTAGTGGCCGCAACCCTGATCCGCACATTTATTTTTGAGGCATATACGATTCCAACCGGTTCGATGGAGAAGACTTTGCTGGTGAATGATTTTCTGTTCGTAAGCAAGCTCAGCTATGGTCCGCGTATCCCTAATACCCCGCTAGCCATCCCGTTCATGCATCATACTATTCCCGGCACCTCTTCCCGGTCTTATACTGAAATGATCAAGCTTCCCTATAGTCGTTGGTTTGCAAGCCCGGTAAAACGCAATGATGTGGTCGTTTTTAATTTTCCTGAAGGTGATACTGTTATCAATACACCCGCTTACCAATCACTTGTTCCCTTTTACCAGGAGGCCAGGCGCATTGGAAATGGTGATATGAATATAGGTCGCCAATACATTTTAAATGATCCCGACACATATCCATTGGTGATACGCCCGGTTGATAAGCGTGAAAATTATATTAAGCGTTGTGTGGCCATAGCGGGTGATACCCTTGAGGTTCGCGGGGGACAGGTGTATATCAATAGCCAGCCCGGCTTCAATCCCCCCCATTCACAATTGCCCTATGAACTGGAAACAAATGGCCAGCCACTCGACCAGGCATCCATGCTGGAAAATTTCAATATTGATATTGAGAATCCGGAAGAGTTTGGATCTATGGGAAATAATAAGTTCATGGTTTTACTTACGCATGAAGCAGCAGAAAAAATGAAGTCATCCGGCTTTGCCAAAACACTGACAGCACAGCTTACCAGTAAAGACCAGGTAGACCCCAGATTATGGGGAAAGCTTACTTTTCCAAATGATACATTACACAAATGGACCGTTGACTATTTTGGTCCGGTTTGGATACCTGCCAAAGGTGCAACTCTTACCATCACTCCTGAAAATTATTCCATTTATGAAAGGGCCATTCGTGTATATGAGGGAAATAGTTTTGAGCAGCAGAACGGAAAATTCATACTCAATGGCAAGGAGACCAACCAGTACACTTTTAAAATGAATTATTACTGGATGATGGGAGATAACCGACATTACTCACAGGATAGTCGTTTCTGGGGTTTTGTGCCTGAAGATCATGTAGTAGGAGAAGCCTGGATCATCTGGATGAGCATGAATAATGGTATCCGCTGGAACAGGTTGTTCAGGAGCATAAAATAGCGTACCTTCTTAGGGATATAACTTATCATAACCATGACCAGAAAAGCATTCCATTTTGATTATGATGTATACCAATCCCTCGATGAACTGACAGAAGAGGATGCCTGGCTTCTGGCCGAAGCAAGGGAAGTTACAACCCATGCATATGCCCCCTATTCAAATTTCTTTGTGGGGGCGGTAGCAAAACTTGCCAATGGGGAGATCCTTGCTGGTTCCAACCAGGAAAATGCATCCTTTCCTGTAGGGTTATGCGCAGAAAGGGTTTTACTGGCTTCCGTTTCTTCTCTTTTCCCCAAGATCCCGATAGACACTATTGCATTAAGTTACCGGAGCAGCCAGGTGGAAAGTAATCATCCCATCACACCATGCGGAATTTGCAGGCAATCGCTGCAGGAATATGAAGACCGGGTTAAGCATCCTATACGGCTGATCCTTGGTGGAATGGAAGGGCCTGTATACATTATCTCCAGCGCGAGCATGTTGTTGCCACTATCCTTTTCGGGGGGTGATATGGGCACCTGAATCAGAAAAGAGTTTGAACACCATGGGCGATCTTTCTTTCATGATCCAGTAACCATTTCTTTCTACCGATACCCCCTGCATAACCTACCATTTCGCGGTTAGTTCCTATTACCCGGTGGCAGGGAACGATTATGGCGATATTATTTTTGCCATTTGCAGAAGCAGCAGCGCGTATAACTTTTGGATCACCCAGTTTTCTTGCTAGGTCCATATATGATATTGTACGTCCAAAGGAGATGGCAGTAAGTTCACCCCATACCTGCTGCTGAAATCCGGTTCCGGTCTGGCTCACGGGCAGGTCGAACTGCCTTCGATGACCAGAAAAATATTCAATAAGCTGGTCGGTACAATTCTGTAAAAGAGCATTCCAGCTAATCTCCTGCGACATATCACTTAATTCCTCTTTCTCACAAAAATGAACTTCTTCCACATAACTTTCAGTAACAGTTATGCGAATAATGCCAATGGGAGAGTGGTACCACGTTTGAGGCATAGTTATCAACCTATTTTATGACCGTTTGAAACGGGTCGTTCAGGTTTCAATAAAACTACATCATTGTTTTCATTATATATTCCAAGAACGAGGCAATCACTGGTGAATCCCGCAATCCGTTTGGGTGGGAAGTTCACTACAGCAATGACCTGCATACCCACCAAAGATTCTGTTGAATATAGTACAGTGATCTGGGCAGATGTTTTTTTTATTCCCATTGAACCGAAATCAATGATTAGCTGGTAGGCTGGTTTACGGGCTTCCGGAAAGGAACTGGCAGCAATTATAGTACCCACGCGCATATCGATTTTCTCAAAATCAGACCATTCGATCATTTTTATTTCCAAAGTACAATGAGTTCTGTGAATTTGAATCAAATAATACTTTTGATTTTAACCATCTACAGTGTAAATTGGATTTCCATTTAACAAGCAAACCGATTGTAATTATGCCCAGCAAATCAGCATCACGCAGAAAATTCATTCGAAACTCATCCCTGGCAGCTGCAGGTTTTTTTATTGTTCCCCGGCATGTTCTTGGGAAAGGACATATTGCTCCAAGTGATACGCTCAATGTAGCAGGAATTGGAGTAGGAGGAAAGGGTCAAAGTGACCTGGCTGAATTCTTCAAATCAAAGAAGGTAAATATAGTAGGGCTTTGTGACGTAGATGACAGGGCAGCAGCAGCTTCCCGTAAAGCGTTTCCCAAAGCACCCTATTACCGCGACTTCCGGGAGATGCTCTCTAAAGAAAATAAAAATATAGATGCTGTATCTATTTCCACCCCTGATCATACGCATGCCAATGCAACCCTAGCGGCTATGCAGCTGGGTAAGCATGTATATACTCAGAAACCACTTACACATGATATCTATGAGGCACGACTGCTAACGGAGGCGGCTAAACGCTACAAAGTGGTTACGCAGATGGGTAACCAGGGAGGAAGCGGTGAAGGAGTTCGCCGATCTAAAGAACTGGTAGATGCAGGACTTATTGGTGAAGTACATACAGTTCATTGCTGGACCAACCGGCCCGTGTGGCCACAGGGTATTCCAACACCTTCTGGCAAACATGATATCCCGAAAGAACTTGATTGGGATCTATGGCTTGGTCCCGCCCAGCATATAGATTACAACCCTGCCTATATTCCATTCAACTGGAGGGGCTGGTGGGCTTTCGGTACAGGAGCTTTGGGTGATATGGCATGCCATATTATGGATCCAGTTTATCGCATACTTCCTATTGATTATCCTGAATCGGTTGAATGCAGTGTTGCCAATATCTGGAAGGATATGTGGGTTGAAGGAAATTATGTTGATGGCTGTCCACCATCATCAATCATACACCTGAGCTATCCAAGGAAAGACGGCAAAGGAAAAATTAAAGTCTCCTGGCATGATGGAGGATTATTACCCGCCCGCCCTGATGAATTATTACCGGAAGAAGCATTCGGCAACTGGGATGGTGGCGCATTGTTTATTGGTGACAAGGGTAAATTATTGATGGATTGTTATGGAGAAAATCCGAGACTTTTACCAACAGCGAAAATGAAGGAAAGCAACCTGCCGGCACCAACATTGAAGCGTGTACCGGAAGGCCATTATATTCAGTGGGTGAATGCCTGTATTGCAGGTCACGGGAAGGCTGAAACCAGCTCTCCATTTGAGTTTGCAGGTCCGTTTACAGAAAGCATATTAATAGGAAACCTGGCCATTCGCAGCTGGATGCTGAAGAATCCGAACCTGAAAGGATGGGGTGATAAATATCTCGGAAGAAAAACCCTTCTCTGGGATGCAAAGAATATGCGCATCACCAATTTCGAAGACGCAAACCAGTTTGTAAAAAGAGAGAGGAGAAAGGGATGGGACCTGTAAGGAAGTAAGAAGAAAGAGGTAAGAGGTAAGAGGTAAGATTTGGGAGAAAGTACTCCAATGTAAATCTTACTTCTTACATCTTAAATGCCAAGTCTTACCTCTTAAATCTTACATCTAACCTGTCATAGGTAGCTGCGGACCATCCAGGCCATTTTTTCATGTTCACGCATGAGGCCGGTCAATAGGTCAGATGTACCTGCATCCTTATGTTTTTCATCCACTGCATCAATGTCAGCGCGAAGCCGTTTTATCAATGTTTCGTGGTCATTCAATAAATTCTTTAGTTGATCTTTCTGGTCAGTAGTATAGTCCGGCTCTTCAAGCCGGGCCAGTGCCAGCATATCCTTTAATCTACCTGTGGCAAAATTTCCAAGCATACGAACCCTCTCAGCTATCTCATCAATACTGCCTGCAAGTTGCTCGTACTGAGCCTCATAAAAAGCATGCATTTCTGAAAAATTATCTCCTTCATAATTCCAGTGATAATTTCTCAGCTTCATATAAAGCACATGTTCATCTGCAAGGAGTGTATTCAGTTTAATGGAAACTGCCTGAGCATTTTTAGAAGTAATGCCAATATCTGCTTTCATGCTAAAAGAGTTTGATTTACTCTCCTAATATAACTGAAAGTTTCAGCAGTTCTTCTTTTTTGTAGTATTGCTTATCGTTATCAAAACACTTTGCAAATTCCTCCAGTAACATTTGAATAATCCTAATATTGGTCATTGGCCTGAAGTAGGAGGCAGTGGGAGGTACAGATATCCTGCGGAAATAAGCCTCCACATCTTTTTGTGTAAAAACCTGCCCACTCATGGGATCAATATAAAACTGGATACGTTGAACAGGATTGTTGGGTAATTGATCCCATTGTCCGGGTTGAACATCATAATAGGATAAAATAAACTGACGAGGGATATTCACAGCACGGATTGGAATATCAAGTAAGTCAGACATAACCAGGTAAAGAATACCGTTACTGATAGAATTACCTTTCTTTATTTCAATCACTTTATTGAGCAGAAAATCATTCGGTTCGCCATAATTAAGCTCCGATCCTTTTAAAAGATAATAATTATAAAGGATGGTGGTGAGAACATTTGTTTGTTCAAGAGGTGTGAGATAATTATTTAACTCCAGCCATATATTACGCCGCATCTTTTCGATCTCCTGCAGGACAGTGTTCACATTCAATTCGGGATATTGAAACTTAGCCATTAATAGTGCTCCTGATAAGAGATCGGGTTCCTTTAAATTCTTCCATCGCTGGAATTCCACCGTTAGATCACAGTAATGCAGCCGATGTATAAGGAGCTCAATCCTTTCCTGGACCGACTCATCAGGGGTTATCTCCCATAGATGTTCCAGATTCGGAATAATGTTGGCCCCCATGGAGATGATCCTGTCGCTCACTGTAGTGAATACTTCATCATCGGGGTCATCGATGAGATGAAAAAGGGCTGATATTTCACGGGTTTCTTCCATTCACACAAAATTGATTGTGATCAGCAACATTATTATGACGCATGAAGGCCGTAATTTATTGTTAGCGATTTGCAAATAAATATCGGGTGAACAGGATAGAATTGGAAGGATAATTATCCACGAGTGTGAACAAACTCAGGTAAGAGGGAAGAGGTAAGATGTAAGAGGTATAGCTCCAAAGTAAATCTTACCTCTTAATTCTTACTTCTTACCTTTCAGGGCTTTTTTTGTTGCTGCTTTTTTTGCTGGGGCTGTTTTTTTTGCTGGGGCTGCTTTTGTTTTTTTGTCAAATGCTCCAGGCATTCCGGCTTCAATCATTTTCTTAACTTCTTCTAATGTGATGCCTGCGAGATCTTCTTCTGTATATTTTCCCCCATCCCCCTTACGCGAGAGTTTAAGCATTTTCTTACCAAAGCGGATAAAGGGACCCCAACGGCCATTCTCAATAGAAATCTTCTCTGCAGGCCATTGATGAATATAACGGTTCGCTTCTTTTTCGATTTTCTTAGAAACAAGTTCGTCTACTTCTTTCTGTCCCAACCTGTCAAAATCATACGCTCTGGGAATATTGATATACAGATCGTTCCACTTGATAAAAGGACCGAACCTGCCTTTTCCCTTGGTAACTGGAATACCCTCGTAGGTGGCTATAGGAGCATCAGCATGTTTCTTTTCATTGATCAGTGCAACAGCCCTGTCAATATCGAGCGTAACAGGGTCCTCACCTTTAGGAATAGAAACAAACTCTTCCCCCCACTTAACATAGGGCCCAAACCTTCCTATGTTAACGGATACTTCTTGTCCTTCATACTCACCAATGGTCATTGGAAGCTTGAAAAGGTCCATGGCTTCGTCGTATGATATGGTTTCAATGCTTTGCCCTGATTTTAATTTGGCGAAACGTGGTTTCTCTTCATCATTTACATCGCCGATCTGCACCATAGGGCCATACCTGCCCATCCTGGCCACAACTTTTTTTCCGCTCTCCTTATCAACACCAAGATCACGTTCTCCGCGGATACGTTCTGCATGCTCGATAGTATTATCAACATCCTTTTTAAAGGGATTGTAAAATTCATCGATCATTTTATGCCATACGCGTTTACCATTTGCTACTTCATCAAATTCATTTTCAATTTTAGCGGTGAAACCATAATCCATCACATCATTAAAGTTCTGATTCAGGAAATCGGTAACCACCAATCCAAGATCAGTTGGAAACAGTTTCGACTTTTCGGCTCCGGTGGTCTCATGATCCATCTGCTTTATGACATTTTTTTCATCCAGCTTTAGTATTCTGAAATCACGACGCGTTCCATCTTTATCACGCTTTTCAACATATCCTCTTTTAAGGATAGTAGTGATGGTAGGAGCATAGGTAGAAGGCCTACCTATACCCAATTCTTCCAGCTTTTTTACCAATGATGCTTCTGTATATCGAGGCGCAGGGCGATTGAACCTTTCGGTTGCACGCATTTCGCGCAATGGGAGAACCTGCTTTAATGATAATGGTGGCAACATGCTTTCACTGCCTTCCTCTTCGGTCATATCTTCTTCATCACGATCTTCTCTGTAAACTTTCAGAAAGCCATCAAACTTGAGTACTTCACCACTTGCAGTCAGTTCTTCCTTATTGGTTGATATGAGGATCTTTGCGGTTGTCTTTTCCAGTTCGGCATCCGCCATCTGGGAAGCCATGGTTCGCTTCCAGATCAATTCATATAACCTGCGTGTATCAGGGTCATCAACTGAAATGGTGTCCATATAGGTTGGCCTGATTGCTTCATGCGCCTCCTGTGCTGATTCATTCTTATTCTTATACTTCCTTGCCTGGAAGTATCGTTTTCCATATTGTGCATTAATCTGCTGGCTGATGCCTTCCATGGCCGTCTCGCCGAGGTTTACACTGTCGGTACGCATATAGGTGATCCTTCCGCTTTCATAGAGCTTCTGTGCCAGCAGCATTGTTTTACTCACTGAATAGCCAAGTTTTCGGCTGGCTTCCTGTTGCAGGGTGGAAGTGGTAAATGGAGCAGCAGGCGATTTCTTTCCTGGTCTTATCTGGATATCAGAAACGGAATAACTAGCCCCTATACAGGATTGTAAAAACTTTTCGGCCCCGTCTTCGTTGGAATAACGCTGTCCCTCAGCTTTAAAACCCACAGGTTTATTTCCAGAATCCTGGGCAGTAAACCAGGCCTCCACTTTAAAATGGCTGACGGTGTTAAAGGCATTGATCTCACGCTCACGTTCTGCTATCAGGCGTACCGCCACACTCTGCACCCGACCGGCACTAAGGGAACTTCCCATGCTCATTTTGCGCCAGAGAACCGGGCTTAGTTCAAATCCAACTATCCGATCAAGTACCCGCCGAGCCTGCTGGGCATTAACCAGATCCATATTAACTGTCCGAGGGTTCTGCACAGCCTTTTGAATAGCGGGCTTGGTGATTTCATGGAACACGATCCGCTTGGTAGTTTTAGGATCTAATCCCAGAACCTCACAAAGATGCCAGCTGATAGCTTCCCCTTCACGGTCCTCATCCGTTGCAAGCCAAACCTCCTCACTTTTCTTTGCCAGCTGCTTCAATTCCCGTACTACCTTCTCCTTATCATCCGGAACTATATAACGGGGCTTATAGTGGTCCTTAATATCGATGCCCATCTCGTCTTTTTCCAAGTCGCGGATATGCCCGTAGCAGCTTTTCACCTCAAAATCCTTACCCAGGATCTTTTCGATGGTTTTGGCCTTTGCGGGCGACTCCACTATCAATAAATTCTTAGCCATGTAGTTCAAAATCAATTATAAAATGAAAGATGGAACCTGCAAGTTTAGTGTATAAGGGCGAAAATACCAATTCCGTCCTTTTGCACACCTTACCATTCTTTTAAGAAATAATCCCGCCGAATCACCGTTAATTGCAGTATCCCAACTTCTACCTAACAAATTTTTTCACCTTACAATCAACACTATGGCTAATTCCACGGATAGCCCGGGCAATGATATTGCCGGCTACGATTCGTTTACAGGTAGTAAAGGGGAAAGCGGATCATTTTTATGGTGGTGCGCCGGTGCCCATGGACCCACCCTCAAACAATTCTCCACTGAACATCCTAAGTATAATACACTGGGTGGCGTTTTGCTCGCCACTTTTGTTCTCGCAGCACTTTCTTCCGGCTATGCATTTTACACCATATTTGAAAATGTTGGCTGGGCGGTGGCATTTGCTATAATCTGGGGACTGATCATTTTTAATTTTGACAGGTTCATGGTAGCAAGTATCAGGAAGTATGGAATGTCGCAGGGTCGGCAAATTAGAGTTGCTTTCCCCAGGATCGTGCTTGCTGTGATGATTGGCATCACGATAGCCCGTCCCCTTGAGTTGAAATTATTTGAAAAAGAGATCAACCAGCAGGTAGAAATGAACCTGGTAGAAAAGATCAAACAATATAATAATACCCAGGATTCTCTTCACCAGGTGCGAATGGCATCAGCTGCCGCAGAGCGTAACCTCCTATCAACAAGGCGTAAGGCAATGGAAGATACATTGCTGGGGCTACAGCTTTCATATGTAAAAGAAGCGGATGGCACTGGCGGATCGGGCAAGAGGGGTGTTGAAACGATTACAAGGCTCAAAATGGGGGCTTACCAGCAAACGGCCCAGCAATACGCAGCAGAATTTGGAAATATTGACTCACTGCTTGCCGTTCAGCAAAAACTGCTCTCCACGGGCAACGACAGCCTTAACGCTACCAAAACCGCGTTTGCCCAGAGTGCCCGAAATAATATCGGCTTCCTGGAAAGAAACAAGGCACTGCATGATTTATCAGAAAAAGAGGATAGTGTTTGGCTCGCCAACCTGCTGATCAGCCTGCTGATCATAATACTGGAAACAGCTCCGATACTTGCCAAATTATTACTTCCGGTAGGACCTTATGACCTGGCTCTGGCAAAAGAAGAACTTATTCCGATGACAGCCATAGAACGCAAGCTGGTACTGGAACAGGAGCGGATCAGGAATTCGAATATGGAGGCTGTTTAACAGGTACAGGAACCAATTGTGGTTGAGATTCTGAACTATTTCCGATCTGTTCAGACAACCATTTAATTACCGCTGATAAAAATTTGAGAGTAGTTTTCATGATACGCTTTAGTTTAGCAGACCATAAGATAGGTCTTCCGTTTAAACATATATAAGTATGAAGTTATTTTTTAGCTTTCTGTTAATGTTTTTCACATGGACTGCATCTGCTCAGTTGGCTGAGGAAATAGAAATAAAAAAAGTAATTGATCAGCTTTTTACCGGCATGAGGTCATCCGATACAGCGCTTTTGGCGGGGGCATTTGCACCCGGAGCCATCCTGCAGACAATAATGCAGAAAAAAGATGGTAGTACAGTTGTGAGGACAGATGAAGTATCCGCATTTATTAGTTCAATTGGCAAGGCGCACAAAGAAGTTTATGATGAACGCATTAGCTATGGCAACATAGAAATTGATGCGAATCTGGCTGCTGTGTGGACGCCTTATCAATTCTTTGTAGGAACCACTTTCAGCCATTGCGGCGTAAATTCTTTTCAGCTGGTAAAACTTGAAGGCAAATGGAAAATTCAATACCTTATAGATACAAGAAGAAAAGATGGTTGTTTATAAGAACTGTTGATTGCAGGATGTAAAAGTCCAGGTTTAATTTTTCGACAGTTTATATTTCTTATTGACCTTTGGATTATTGAAATATTTATTCAAATCCTCTTCACTTAGATTGCCGGTATCTACCATGGGTACATCAATTAATGAAACCTGAACCTGTTTCAATTCGCCACGAAGCTTATTGATCTTGTTAAGAATTTCTAGATCAAGTTCACCACTAAGAGCATTGTCCTGAAGAGAATATTCAAGGCGTTTAATGCTGGTTCGAACCTGGGCTGCAGAATTCTGCTCATAGGTCTTAACTGGTGAAACAGCTTCTTTAACCGGCACCAGGGCAACACCAACGCTTGGCATTACCTTTCCCGCATTTTTTGAACTTTCGGAAGTACTTGTTGATAATATGGTGCCGCTAAGAGCAGATGTGCCCGAAAGCAGGTCAAATGAGGTACGGGTCTTTTTTGTACCTCGTACCTTTTTATCGAGTTCCTTGAATGTAAATTTCAGCTGTAAAATATAGAGTGAAATGTCTTTAGTAAGTTTTTGATATTCCTGTAAGCGGAATGGATAGTTGAGTGCATCTCTTACCACTACACGAATAACCGAGGTGTCGCGATTGTAGAACTTATCGGAACCTATCAATGTGATATTAAAAACCCTGACTTTTGCAGAATCAGTATCTCTAACAAAGTCATAAGGAATAGGCCATACAAACTTGTCATTGCATTTCTGGATGGCTGTATATCCCTTAATGGGCATATTGGTTAAGGTTGTAATCGATTCTATGGGGAAATTGCCATTCTCGCATTGGATATTGAAAGAAAGGGTATCACCCTCTTCAATGATAACGGTGCTGCTGATAGTTGGTTTGATCTGTGAAAGAGTAATTTCAGTATTATAAAAAAGCAGGGTGAAGAAAGTATCCACCCGCTCTTTCGGATCAGATAGATTCTGAACGCCGAGGTGAACCCGGTATTCCTGGTCATATTTAAGCCGGCCAGACAGGAACAATGATTTTTCAGCTTTAAAGGTTAAGATCCCCTCATCCTTATTGATCTTTAATCCAACCGGAGCATTCTTCAAAAACCAGAAATAACGGGCACTGTCAACCCGGTTGATGTCCAGGTTATATAAGATTGCCGAGTCAACATGTAGTGTGATATAAGGATTTAGATTTAATATCCTCAGTGTAGTGTCAGGGGCAACTATTTGAATTGAATCAGGATGCGTTGCCGCAGGAACAGTATCCAGAGATAATGTAGTATCCCGTTTAGGAATGGTATCAGTCTGGGCCTGTACGGATGTTGTAATCAACAATACCAATATACATAACCAATGAAGCCGAAAACGAAATTTAGCCATTCTCTGTTCGTTATTTGCAAGGGTTGAAAAGTGTAGCAATATTAGCATATTTTCGACAGACGCCTGTTAAACAATTTGTTAGAATGTGCATGATAATTTGTTTGAATATAAAGAACCCCGTTGTGGAAACAACGGGGTATAACCAAAACCAACTGCTTGTGAGAAAAATTATTGAATAGTAATTTCCCTGGGGTGTGGCTTTTCCACATTCTTTTTGGGAAGAAGTAATTTTAATAATCCTGCTTCATATTTTGCCTGAATATTAGCACCGTCAATTTTCTCGTCAACGGTGAATGTTCTTTTAAAAGAAGCGAGGTTAAATTCTTTGCGGATCATTTTCAGATCAGGATTCTTTTCATCCGGCTTTTTATTGAAAGCGATGGTCAGGAGGCCATTTTCAAGCGTTACTTTGAAGTCTTCCTTTGAGCGACCGGGAGCGATCATCTCCAGGTGATAGGCTTCATTTGTTTCAACAATGTTAACCGGGGCATGTGGTAGTGCTTGTGATACTTCCCGGCCAATGAAAGAAGGAAATTCCTGAAACCACTCGTCAAGCAGAGGACCGAAAGGACGTGCGGGCTGATTTAACTTTACCATGGTCATATAGATTTGAGTTTATTGTTTTAATATGAATTGTTTCAACAAAGCCTATACCAGTTGCTTTTTACATGCCATTATGATATTTTAACACGGAAAAGGTGTAAAAAGCCAGCCATATTGTCGTGCACATTAAAATTATACCGCCGTTTTGGCGCATTTAAACCAAACCAGTTGCCCGAATGTTTTTTCCAGTAGTTTTGCAATCTTAAAATCAAATACTATGTATCCAGCAGAAATAGTGATGCCCATGAAAGAAGAGTTAACGGAAGAAGGTTTCGTTGAACTTTTAAATGCAGATGCCGTTGAAAACCAGATGAAGCAGGAAGGAACTACCCTTGTAGTGCTGAATTCAGTTTGTGGATGCTCTGCAGGAACAGCGCGTCCGGGAGTACTGATGGCAGTGGCCAATAGTCCAAAAAAGCCCGATTATCTCACAACCAGTTTTGCCGGTTTTGATATCGACGCTGTAAAAAAGCTTAGAGAACATCTTTTGCCTTATCCGCCATCATCTCCGTCAATTGCATTATTTAAAGATGGACAATTAGTGCATTTTATTGAAAGACACCAAATTGAAGGCAGGTCTGCACAGATGATCGCCCATAACCTTATCTCAGCATTTGAGCAATACTGTTAAGCCATACTAAATAACCAGCATGTACCCCAACCTCTATTATGCCTTCAGGGACCTTTTCGGCATTGAGATCACTGGCCTCCGGTTTGTGAATTCGTTTGGTTTTTTTGTAGCGCTCGCATTCCTGTTTTCAGCCTGGGTGCTAACCATGGAACTGCGCCGTAAAAGCCAGGCAGGGCTTCTTCAGTATGAAGACACCAAAATCAAAATAGGTGAGCCTGCCAGTTCTACTGAGTTAATAACAAATTTCCTGTTGGGTTTTTTGTTAGGGTATAAGATCATAGGTGCTTTTGTAGTTGGTCCGGCCGACCCACAGGCCTTTATATTTTCGACTGATGGCAGCTGGCCTGTTGGAATAATAACCGGCCTTTTTTTCGCTGGACTAAAATGGTATGAAAAAAACAAGCAAAAGCTTTCCAAACCTGAGGAGAGGACAATCCGGGTTTGGCCCCAGGACAGGGTAGGGGATATTGTAGTTTTTGCTGCTGTATTTGGATTTGCTGGCGCCAAGGTGTTTCATAACCTGGAGAACTGGAATGAATTTGTAGCTGATCCTATAGGATCACTGCTATCTTTTAGTGGCCTCACTTTTTACGGCGGTTTAATCTGTGCCTCCCTGGCGATTTTCTGGTATGCCCGCAAGCATAAGATTTCACTCCGCCATCTCTGCGACGCCGCGGCACCAGCTTTAATGCTGGCTTATGCCATAGGCCGGATTGGGTGTCATATTTCCGGCGATGGTGACTGGGGAATTCCCAATAAATCGCCAAAACCATCTTTTCTTCCTGATTGGGCCTGGGCTTATACTTATCCCAATAATGTTATTAGCGCCGGGGTGCCCATTCCAGGTTGCGAGGGACAGTACTGCAACCAGTTACCTGAGGCAGTTTACCCTACTGCATTTTTTGAAACTATAGCCTGTATGCTGCTCTTCGGTGTATTGTGGTATTTCAGGAAAAAGATTGATATACCCGGGCGACTTTTCGCATTATACCTCGTTCTTAATGGTATTGAGCGCTTTTTTATTGAGAAGATCAGGGTTAATACCCAGTATGATATTTTTGGATTCCATCCAACCCAGGCTGAACTGATCTCTTCATTGTTAGTATTGACAGGAATCGCACTCTGGATCTGGATGGGCAAAATGGCCGATAAAAATCGTCCCATTCCAAGTACCAGATAACCTGACCACATTTAATCTAAAGCCATCCTCAGCAGGGTGGCTTTCTTATTTCCGCCCATCCAGTTCCTTCACCATTTATCCAGTAAATAGCCAAACCTGTAACCTCCTGCAAAGTTACACGTCCAATAGTTCGTCAAAGTATTTACCGAAAATCAATGCTAATAGCCATTCGCCACAAAACAATGTACATTGCATTACCAAGTACCTACCTTTGACTTGTAATAGACCTTAAACGGTACCAAACTAATTAAAGAACCTATCATGAAAAAGTTTCTTACTCTGCTGACCCTCGCCTTAACAACCTTAATCTCCATCAGCCAGGCCCAATCAAAATCAGCCAGCGTACAGGGAATTGTACTTGACCAGAAACAACAGCCCCTGGAAGCAGTGACAGTTAGCCTGCTCCACGCGAAAGATTCTTCAGTAGCTAAAATTCTGTCTACTGATAAAACTGGAAAGTTCAATTTCGAAACCATTGGAACTGGTCATTATTTAATCATGGTTTCTGCGGTAGGCCATCAGAAGAGTTTCTCTGCACCGTTACAAATTAATGGTGAGGCCTCGGCTCTAACAATTCCTTCGATTAAGATGATTGCCGATTCTAAAGAACTGGGAGCAGTGACTGTAACAGCGAGAAAGCCATTTATCGAACAGAAGATTGATAAAATGGTGATCAATGTTGATGCGGCTGTAACCAATGCAGGATCCACCGCTTTGGAGGTTCTCGAAAAAGCCCCGGGGGTAAGCGTAGATAAAGATGGCAATATCAGTCTCAAAGGAAAACAGGGAGTGATGGTGATGATGGATGGAAGACCTACTTACCTGAGTGCCGAGCAGCTTGCCAGCCTGCTCAAGTCAATGCCAGCAAGTTCAATAGAGCAGATCGAGATCATGACTAACCCTTCAGCAAAATATGATGCAGCAGGCAATTCAGGAATCGTGAATATTAAAACGAAAAAGGAAAAGAAAAAAGGATTTAACGGTAGTGTAACCGCCAATTATTCACAAGGAAAATACTGGAGAACGAATAACAGTTTCAATACCAATTATCGTAACGGGAAATTCAATCTGTTTGCCAATGGTGGTTACAGTAAATGGAACAGTTTCCAGGTTTTGGATATAAAAAGAAAATATAAGGATCCCAATTCAAAGGAAGTGACTGATATTTTTGAACAGAGTACTTTCATGCGCAACAACAATGATAATTACAACCTTAAGATTGGTGCTGATTTTTTTGTAACAAAGAAAACAACCTTGGGTATTGTTCTCAATGGTAATATATCTCCTGAAGACTGGACTGCCAATGGCATAAGTTACCTTATGGATAGCCAACGCGGATTGGACAGCATCATCAATGCAGATAATCATATAAAAGATCTCTGGAAGAATGGAACGGCAAACCTGAATTTCAGGCATCAGTTTGATTCAACAGGAAAGGAACTAACTGCCGACCTTGATTATGTAACCTACAGATCAAATAACAAACAGAATTTCCTGAACAGTACTTATGATCCTGACTGGAATCTGAAATACAATGAGAGCATGAAAGGTGGGCTACCTGTTAATGTTGATATCTATTCTGCAAAAGTTGATTATGCTCAACCACTCAGCAAGGATATGAAACTTGAAACAGGCTTAAAAACCAGCTTTGTTACAACCGATAACATTGCCAGTTATTCCAATCTTGTTGATGAAAACTGGGAAACAGATTTCAATAAATCCAACCGTTTCCAGTATAAAGAAAATATAATGGCGGGTTACATTAATATTAACAGGCAGATAAAAAAATGGGGAATTCAAACGGGTCTGCGCTATGAGCATACAAATTATGAAGGAAAGCAATTCGATAACCCAACTAAGCAGGATTCATCCTTCAGTAGGAAATATGGCAGTCTTTTCCCAACCGTTTTTATCAGTTATGCAGCCAATGCCAAAAACCAGTTCTCGCTTTCATTTGGCAGGAGAATTGATCGTCCGGCATACCAGAACCTCAATCCATTCCTGTTCTTTATCGATAAGTTCACTTACGAGGCAGGAAATCCATATCTCCAGCCACAATTTACCAGGAATGTAGAGCTCACACATACTTTCAATAGTTTCCTTACAACAACTGTGAATTACAGCAACACTAAAAATCTCTTTAGTGAAACTTTTGACCAGGATGGATATGCAACAATTGTGAGACAGGGTAATATAGGAAAACGTCAGAATGCAGGGATTTCCATTAGTGCCCAGGTGCCGGTTCAGAAATGGTGGACAGCCATCCTTTATTCAAATTATAACTACAGCAAATTTGAAGGAACGCTTTATGGCGAATCAATCAATGTAGAAGCGGGCAACCTGATGATAAATATAAATAACCAGTTCAAATTCAATAAAGGTTGGAGCGCTGAACTAAGTGGATGGTACAGAACAAAGGGAATTGAAGGCCAGATAATGATCAACCCGATGGGTGCTGCTTCAGCTGGTGTTTCCAAGCAGGTGATCAAATCAAAAGGAACGGTAAAATTGAATGTTCGCGATATGTTCTATACCCAGGTGGCACAAGGTGATATCAAATTCCAGTCAACCGAAGCATGGTTCCGTAACAGCCGTGATTCAAGGGTAGTTAATTTATCCTTTGTGTATCGTTTTGGCAAGCCGATTCAGGGCCCATCAAAAAGGAAAACAGGCGGTGCAAGTGATGAACTGAACCGGGTAAAAATGGGAGGCAATAATTAAATATCATAACCATTAAACCTATTGGAGAGATGGAGGGATCCCTCCATCCCTCCATCCCTCCAAGATAAGTTTCCCCTAATTAATTCCTATCTGATTTGGACCGCTCATATATTGGTCATTTTTTCTGACCTGTAAAAGACAGCAACAACCATCCGAACCAATTAACGATTGATATCAGATCTTCTTAATGAATTTTACCCATAGAATACCAAAAACCTCATCAATGAAAAAATATCTACTTCTTCTGTTAATTGCTTTTGCTGCTTCCGGCATGGCAATTGCGCAATCAACAGCAACAGTCAAAGGAATTATAACTGATGCAACAGGTACACCATTGGAAGCTGTTACAATTTCACTATACCAGCAAGCAAGTGGTAAACTGATAAAGATTTCAACCACCACAAAAAAAGGGGAGTTTGAAATTATCAATCTGGGAGATGGCAGTTACAAGCTTACTGCGTCACTGGTAGGATTCAAACCCTTGGAAAAACAAAATATTGATATTAAGGGTACTGAACCAGTAAACATCGGTTCAGTCTCATTGGAAGCTGCAACCAAATCATTGGAGAATGTTACTGTGGTTGCCAGGAAACCTATGGTTGAAGTTAAAGCTGATAAGACTATAGTTAATGTAGAATCTTTTATTTCCAACGCCGGGGGTACCGCTTTGGATGTGCTGGATAAATCTCCTGGCATCACTGTTGACAGGGATGGCAATATCAGTCTTAAAGGAAAACAGGGAGTGATTGTTTTGATTGATGGTAAACAGACTTTTCTTGGGGGACAGGATCTGGCGAATCTGCTTCGTAATACTGCATCCAATCAACTTGAAACTGTAGAGATCATGACCCAGCCTTCGGCAAAATACGATGCATCAGGTAACAGCGGAATCATAAATATCCGCACAAAGAAGGGCCGGCAGAATGGATTCAACGGATCTGTCAACTTAAGCTATATCCAGGCATTGTATCCAAAATCACCAAATAGTCTTAACCTGAATTATAAAAAAAACAAATGGACCCTCTTTACAGCCTTGAATTATTCTTACTGGGAAGGCTTCAATGAATTAAAACTCCTTCGTAAGTTCCAGGGCAAAAGTGGAGAACCTCTTTCTGCCATTTTTGACCAGGAGTCGAACGGCCATTTCTCAAGCAAAAATATGGGTATCAGGACCGGTGCAGAATATGCTATTAATAAAAACACTTCGATAGGACTTCAGGTTAATGGAACCTATAATCCTCGTACTTTTTTATCTGAAGGTATTGCCGCAATATATGATGGTGAAAGATTGCTTGATTCAACCAATGTGGCAAGTAGCAGGAATACCGACAAATGGAAGAATTTTGGAGCCAACCTCAATTTCAGGACACGCCTCGACACAACGGGCCGGGAAATAACCGCTGATCTTGATCATATATGGTATGGATCTAATGCTGTGCAGACATCCGACAACTACACATTCTACCAGCCCGGAAACCAGTTGGCAGATTCTTTTCTGCTGAAGGGAAATCTTCCATCAGATATTAAAATTTACAGTGTGAAAGTAGATTATGTGCATCCGCTGGGAAAGCTGGGCAAACTGGAAGCAGGATTGAAAACCAGCCTGGTAAAAACAGATAATGATGCACGTTACTATCTCTGGGACGCTGATGCAAAAGATTGGGCTGATGATCTTACCCGCAGTAACCATTTTCTGTATGAAGAAAATATTAATGCAGCTTATATCAATTACAGCAGGGAATTGAAAAAATGGGCGTTCCAGACCGGCCTCCGCATGGAACATACCAATGCGAAGGGTAGGCAGCTTTCAAATAATGAAAGCTTTAAAAGAGATTATGCCCAATTATTTCCTACAGCATTTCTTAGTTATAAATTAAATGAAAAGAACCAGCTCAGTGCAAACTATGGCCGTAGAATAGAAAGGCCAAATTACCAGGATATGAACCCATTCCAGTATTTCCTTGACCAGTATACATTCCGCATGGGTAATCCATATCTCCAGCCACAATTCAGCCATAATATTGAAGTATCACACAACTATAAAGGTGTATTGAATACAACACTTAACTATTCAGTAACTACAGATATAATCAATGATATTCTAAAGCAGAATGATAGTACGAAAGTAACCTTCCAGACCAAAGAAAATATCGCCAGGAGAAGGAATGTGGGCATTGCGATAAGTTACAACCAACCCATAACAAAATGGTGGACTGTATCCCTGTATGGAAATGTATTCAACAACCAGTTTACGGGTTTTGTGAATGGAATGCCCCTTGATGCAGGCTTTACCGCATTCATGGCAAATATGAACAACCAGTTCAAGTTTGCCAAGACCTGGGGAGGTGAAATCAGTGGATTCTATCGCAGTAAAATGCAGGAAGGCGGATTGATAGTTGCATTGCCTATGGGTGTAATAAACTTTGGTTTATCCAAGCAGGTACTGAAATCAAAAGGCACCCTCAAACTTTCTATCAATGATCCATTCTATATCCAAAGATTCAGGGGATATACACAGTTTGGATCAATTGATACGCAGATCAATGCCCGCTGGGATAACAGTAGAGCAGCGCTAAGCTTCAATTACAGGTTTGGCAAATTACAAAATGGTGGTCCGCAGCGCCGGAGAACCGGAAGCGTAACAGATGAACAAAACCGTGTTGGTGGAGGTAACCAGCAATAAATATTTCTCTAGAGTGTTAGTTAGTTTAAGGTTAGATCGTCCCGTTTCTACGGGACGATCATTATTTTTGTAGAGTAAAACTAATATATGCCATCATTTGACCTGGTCAGCAAAGTAGATATCCAGACCCTGGATAATGCCATCAACACAGTAAAAAAGGAGATAACCAACCGCTTTGATTTCAAAGATCAGCATGTACAGATCGATTTGAACAAGAAAGATTATAACCTGGTGATTGAGGTAGAAAGTGATATGAAACTAAACCAGGTTACTGATGTACTAATCAGCCGCACTATCAAACAAGGCCTGGATGCCAATATTTATGATTTTGAGGCAAAGCCAGGCTTCCAGAGTGGTAAGCTGTTTAAAAAGGAAATCCCCGTTCGTAATGGATTGAAACAGGAGGATGCCAAAAAGATCGTGAAACTTATTAAGGATAGTGGGCTGAAAGTTCAGGCTGCCATTATGGAAGATATCGTGCGGGTAACAGCAAAAAAGATCGATGACCTTCAGGCGGTAATACAGGCCAGTAAAACATGGGGATTGAATATTCCGCTTCAGTATATTAATATGAAGTCCTGATATTCAATTTTTTATGAATTTTTAGGGTTCAAAGCAGATTTCTTTGGAAGAAACAGTCTAAATGCGCTAATTTTGCGCTTTCGTAAATAATTAAAATAGTACGGCAAAATCCGTACTGCCTTAAAAATAGCAGTTATGAAACAAGGTATCCATCCACAAAATTATCGCTTTGTAGTATTCCGGGACATGAGTAATGGTGTCTCTTTCCTCAGTAAATCAACCGCCGCAACAAAAGAAACTGTGCAGTGGGAAGACGGTAACGAATACCCGCTTATCAAGTTGGAAATCTCCAATACCTCACATCCCTTTTTTACAGGTAAGAATGTTATGTTGGATACGGCAGGTCGTATCGACAAGTTCAAAAAGAAATACGCGAAAAAATAAGAGAAAGAAACCGGCAAATGCCGGTTTTTTTATTGGTGCCTCCTCCATGTTTCAGTCATGCTTTTTTGCATACCTTTAAAGCATGCAATGCATTATCTTCTCCGAAGAATATTGCCAGCCAGAAAACCTCTTTCCATTTACCTTGACACGTCGGATACAGGATATCCGAATTGGTATATTCACCATCCGGGAAAAATGGGAGTTGATGCTGAAACTTCCATCGTATGATAAATGGGAAGGAGATTATAAGGAGGGCGATCGTTCTGTAACCATTGATTCCAAAATCAATGAGGGTCATTATCTTTTGGTTCATTCCAATATTATTCCAACCCCTTCAATGGCAAAGGCTGTTATTTCCCTGGAGCCCGGTCAGTTTCTTACCCATCCCATTGCCGGGGCAATAGCATTTCATTTTCATTCCAGTGATGTCACAAGCCTCCATAAAATCAGGGTTCGTGAAACAATATCCTTTCAGGATGATACACCTAAAATCGTATATCCCTGGGATATTTTCCACCTGAATGATACTGCCATCCGGCTTGATTTTGATCTCCTTACAAAAGACAAAAGATCAGCGCCAATATCACCAACAAATAAGGTCAGCAATGAGGAGCAGGTTTTTATCGAAGAAGGCGCAAGTGTAGAACACGCAATAATAAATGCGGTTACAGGTCCGGTTTATATAGGAAGAAATGCACTGGTAATGGAAGGAACAACCATCCGTGGTCCGCTCGCCGTTTGTGAGGACGCTGTAATCAAAATGGGATCAAGAATTTATGGTGCCACAACCATTGGCCCTGCCTGTACTGCTGGTGGTGAAATAAAGAATACAGTCATGATGGGGTATTCCAATAAAGCACATGATGGATACCTTGGCGATTCAGTAATTGGAGAATGGTGTAATATCGGAGCCGGCAGTTCAGCGTCAAATATAAAAAACAATGCAGGAGAGGTGCTTGTGTACTCCCCTGCAAGTGAAGGAAATAAAGCAATGACGGGCATTAAATGTGGTTTGTTGATGGGAGATTATAGCAGGGCTTCCATTAATTCTTCTTTTAATACCGGGTCTGTGGTGGGCGTATCATGCAGTATTTTTGGATCAGGATTATTACCCAAATACATTCCCAATTTTTCCTGGGGCGCAGATGGTATACGCAAATATGATTATGATAAGTCCATCAGGGATATACGAAATTGGAAAAAACTGAAAGATGTGGTATTGAGTGAAAGAGAAGAGAATATCTTAAAATACATTTACGATAATTATTAAATCAACACCAATAGAATGAGAAAGCAAATCGCAGCAGCAAATTGGAAAATGAATCTGACTTACCAGCAGGGAGAAAAACTGTTGGATGAAATCCTGAAAGCTAAAACTCCGCTTGACTTTCACCAGCATGTTATATTTGCTGTACCCTTTCCTTATCTTATTATGGCCAACAGCGAAGTGGCCAATGAATCTAACTATTCAGTTGCTGCACAGAATTGCCACCATAAAAAATCAGGAGCGTTTACAGGTGAAGTGGCACCTGAAATGTTATACTCCATCGGCATAAAATATTGCATTATTGGTCATAGTGAGCGTCGTGAATACTTTAATGAAACAAATGCCCAACTGGCAGAAAAGATCGACCTTCTTCTCGGCCAGGGAATTCAACCCATATTCTGTTGTGGAGAACCGTTATCCATTCGTGAAGCAGGGAGCCAGAATAGTTATGTGGAAACACAACTGGCAGAATCTTTGTTTCACCTTCAGCCAGAACAGGCAGAGAAACTAATCATAGCATATGAACCTATCTGGGCTATTGGTACAGGTAAAACGGCATCGGCAGAGCAGGCCCAGGAAATGCATGCCCATATCAGGGCTGTTCTGAAAGAAAAATTTGGAAATGACATCGCTGATTCAATTTCCATTCTTTATGGAGGCAGTGTGAAAGGCGCCAATGCCCGCGAAATATTCAATGGTGAAGATGTTGATGGTGGCCTGGTAGGTGGGGCGTCTCTTGTAAAAGAGGAGTTTATAGCAATAATGGAAGCACTTAAATAATTATATTATGCAAAGGGCTGATGCACTACAACCATTGTCGAGGCAGCATAAGGCTGCTTTGATGACCTGTTTACTGATCCGCAAAGGCATCAGTAAACAGGCCCCTGTAGGAGTTATGACAGATTTTTTCCTTAAAAGCTGGGAGCAGGATCTTCTGCCTCATTTTAAAGAAGAAGAATCAAAGCTCATCCCTGTGCTTAAAGGTTATCCTGAAGGGAAGGTTTTTGCAGAAACCATACTGCGTGATCATGAATTGATTCGAACCGGAATGGAACATTTGAAACAGGAAGGAGTAACTTACAGGTTATTATCTGATCTCACCGACCAACTTGATCAGCATGTACGGTATGAAGAACGTATTGTTTTTCAAACGATGCAATCATTTGTTCCGCAAGATAAACTCCAGAAGTTAATGTTTCATGAGGATGATCACCAGCCTGTTTGCAATAGCTATAAAAATCATTTCTGGGAATAGTTTTTTTCATGTCAAGTTTTTACTCATGTAATTTTCAGAATGGCTAAAGTCCTTGTGCTCTTTGCTCACCCCGCATTTGAAAAATCCAGGGTTCATCTTAAACTGGTAAAACATATTCCTTCCCAGCAGGGAATTCGTTTTCATGATCTTTATGAAAACTATCCTGACTTCCATATTGATATTGAAAGGGAACAGCAGATCCTGCTTCAGCATGATATTATTATCTTTCAGCACCCTTTTTATTGGTATAGCGCACCTGCCATTATTAAACAATGGATGGACCTTGTACTTGAACATGGATGGGCATATGGCCGTACGGGTAAGGCTCTCACAGGAAAAATTATGCTTAATGCTATTAGTTGCGGCGGCTCACTTCAATCATATCTTCCAACGGGTAAGAACAACAGAAAGATCCGTGATTACCTGCTTCCTTTTGAACACAGTGCAACCCTTTGCAATATGGAATACTGGCCTCCTTTTGTAATTCATGGCACCCATAAGCTCACGGATACAGATATGCATCTGCATGCGGTTCAATATGAGCAATTACTACTTGCCCTCGCTGATGATCGTTTCAGCGTTGCCGAAAAAAGTACCTGCAATTATATGAATGATCTTATCCCGATACCATCATCCATACAATCATAATAAATGGATCAGCAATCTTTTTTATTCCAGAGCCTGGTTTACCTTACTGCAGCTGTAATACTGGTTCCCCTGGTTAAAAAAGCAGGCCTGGGTTCTGTTCTTGGATATATAATTGCTGGTATTGTGATCGGACCTGCAATTCTTAATCTCGCAGGCGACAGGAGTACTGATATCATGCATGTAGCAGAATTCGGCGTGGTGATCATGTTGTTTATTATTGGCCTTGAACTTGAACCCGAACTTCTATGGAAACTCAGAAAGTCGATAGTGGGCCTCGGGGGATTACAGGTTTTGATCACCGTTATTGTGATCTCAGGCATTACAGCCGCTTTAGGTTTCACCTGGCAACAATCCCTTGCTACAGGAATGATACTCGCTCCCAGTTCAACAGCAATTGTACTTCAAACATTGCAGGAAAAAGGGCTTATGAAAAGTGAAGCCGGACAACGTAGCTTTGCTGTTTTGTTATTCCAGGATATTGCAGTGATCCCAATGCTCAGTATTCTTCCATTACTATCTACATTGTCAGCTTCTCAAGCTAATCATGAAACGGAAGGTTCATTTATAGCCCAACAACCCGGATGGCTTCAGACATTGATCGTATTGGGAGCAGTTGGCGGAATAGTGCTTGCAGGGCGGCACCTGGTTAAACCCTTACTCCGATTGGTGGCAGGGGCAAGGATCAGGGAGATTTTTACCGCCACTGCCTTACTACTCGTAATAGGCATAACAGTATTAATGAGTCTGGTGGGATTGAGTCCGGCCCTGGGAACATTTCTTGGAGGTGTGGTACTTGCCAATAGTGAATACCGGCATGAACTGAAAAGTGATATAGAACCATTTAAAGGATTGCTATTGGGGTTATTTTTTATTGCAGTAGGAGCGTCTATAAATTTCAATCTTATTGCTTCAGAACCTTTGCAATTAGCGGGATTATTATTTGCACTTCTTTTAGTAAAGGGGATTATATTATGGATACTCGGAAAATCCTTCAAACTCAGTACCGACCAGAATGCCTTGTTTTCCCTGGGCTTATGCCAAACAGGTGAGTTTGCATTTGTCTTACTGGCTTACAGCAGGCAGGAAGGAATCATACCTGATACTTCCGCTGATATGATACTGGCAGCGGTAGCCCTTAGTATGGCACTTACACCCCTTTTTTTTATTTTGAACGAAAAATTTATCCAGCCAAAATTTGGAACACTTGAAAAGCTTGAAAAAGCCGCTGATATAATAGATGAGAAAAACCCGGTTATCATTGCGGGATTCGGGCATTTTGGAAATACTGTTGGTCGGTTCCTGAAAGCACATGGAATTGGAACAACTATCCTTGATATTGATTCTGACCGGGTGGACTTTCTTCGTAAAATGGGATTTAAGGTTTATTATGGAGATGCATCGAGGTATGATCTTCTTCATGCAGCAGGTGCCGAACAAGCCAGGATCATCCTGGTAACAATATCAGATGCAGAAAAGAGGTTGGAAATGATCGAAACCATAAAAAAGCATTTTCCAAACCTGCAGATCATGGTGAGAGCGGCTAACCGTAATGATGCATATGACCAGATGAATGCGGGTATGCTTAATATATATCGTGAAACACTTGATAGTTCACTTCGAATGGGGGTGGATACTATGAAAAAGCTGGGATTCCGGGCATATACAGCTCATAGGGCTGCTATAACTTTCCGGAAATACGATGAATGGTCACTAAAAAAACTTTCATCTATACGTGACCAGAAACTTTACATCAATACTTCCCGGGAGTTCATAGACGAAATGGAAAAGATCATTCAAAATGACAATAGAATGCCAAACCTATCCGTTGATAAGGGTTGGGAAGAAGAAGGTCTTATCCTGGATGCTAAGCAGGAGGACCAATAATTAAAAGCAAACTTGTATTTTTAGCGCCATGACACAGAAAAGAAAGATCCTGGTTATTAAAACAGGAGCCGCCGGAGATGTTGTTAGAACTACTTCAGTATTAAATCTGTTTAAGGATGATAGTGTAGTTTGGCTTACAAGCGAACCCTATATTGCATTTTTTCAGGATCTTGATCAGGAGATAGGTGTTTTCGATATAAATAATTATCCCGATAAAATATTATCTGATGTTTATGACCTCGTACTCTCACAGGAAGAAGAAGCTGATTGCGCCAAACTAGCCAGTTCTCTCAATACAAAAAAGCTGGTTGGAGTATACTGGGATAATGGAATAAAGTATACCAATGACTCTAATCCATGGCTCGACATGAGTCTTATTTCGCCTTTAGGCAAGGAAGCAGCCAATGAATTAAAAAAGGTAAATCCATACAGTTTCCAGGAACTCTTCTTTCAAAGTCTGGGAGTTCAGTTTAACGGTCAGCCATACCAGATATATCAACCACCTGTTGAAAGAAATAAACGTAGGGTAGGTATTGAGAAAACAGCAGGTGCGAGATGGGCATATAAACAGTGGCATGGCTATGAGGCACTTGGTAACCAGTTGGAAAAAGAAGGATTTGAGGTTATATATTTTGAGAAGCGGGAAGATATACGTGATTATCTGCGTGAAATAAATTCATGCGGTTTTGTTTTGTCGGGTGATACACTTGCCATGCATATTGCACTGGCTTATGGCATTCCAGGCATTGCCATATTCAACTGTACCAGTCCAACCGAAATCTACGACTACAACCTGCTACTGAAAATAGTCAATCCAAAGCTGAATGATTATTTCTATTCCACGGGAAATGACCCCGAAGTTTCAAAGATCATCCCCTTTGAAACAGTTTATAATGCATTCAAACAGCATTATGGGAAATTTTATCCAACCCTGATTCAAACAGGGGATACTGTTTCTTCCTGATTGCCTCTATGGTAAATGAACCTGAAACATTCGCTGCTGCCAATGCCTTTTCGTGATAAGCGGCTTTGTTGCTTATCATATTATTTAAATAGTCTTTTATATCTGTCAGTTTTTCGTAGCGGAAAGAAGATAATTCCATAACCGGGTCTATTTCCAGTGATCGGGGTACTATAAAAGGTTTAGCATGTTTTATAATATCAAAAATGTTCCCTGATGATTTTGTGATGCCATATACTTCAGGAATACCATCGCAAATACTGGTTTCAACCACTGATGGCACCCACACAAAATGACAGCTGTCCATCCACATATCAAATACTTCCTGGTCAACAATTCTGGTTTCATACCAAGCGATTCTTTTGGTTTCAATTTCTGAACATCTTTGCCAGATTGATCGCGCATAATCATCCTCGCCTCCCCCCAGTAATATGAATTGAACAGGAATATCCAGGGTAAGGGTAAGGAGCTCAAAAACCACCTCATAATTTCTACGCTTCCGGTCTATTGAACCAGGTATTACAATCTTAATATTATCATCAATAAGTGTTACTGGTAATTTTTCTTCATAAACTGCCCCGGGTACAGTAAATATGGTCCTTGACCCTCCACTTTCAGAATTCAGGTAAGGTTTAACTGTTTCAGATACTGTGTTAAAAGCATTAATCCTTTTTGAAAGCATTCTCTTTCCAATGTATTTTATTATGCTTTTGGGAGATAATCCAGGCTTATCATGAAAAAGACAATTAACATCATGAACGGTGAGAACTGTTTGCAACTTTGGTAACCGATATAACATCCATGCATACACTACATGGTGCATACTAACTGTATTTAGGTAAAGGAAAGAAATTTCGTCTTTTTTTATAATGTCGATCATCCGCCTGCAATATGACCAGGTAGATTCGCTTTTTAACCGGATTACCCATACATACCGATTCGCATCTGTACCAAATAAATCGTAAAGGCGATCAGCAGTTTCCTGGTTCACGAACAGGTAAATGCTGTTATTGCCATTATCAAATAAGCGTATTACAGGATATACGCCCTCAAAA
Source organism: Flavihumibacter sp. ZG627 (assembly GCF_000814325.1). Classification (GTDB taxonomy): domain Bacteria; phylum Bacteroidota; class Bacteroidia; order Chitinophagales; family Chitinophagaceae; genus Flavihumibacter. The sequence continues at coordinate 585,008 of NZ_JPHF01000002.1, forward strand.
TGTTCTATTTCCTGGATACCAAGCTTCATTGCAATTCATACATTTACCAAATTAATATTACGTATTATTCCCGTTATGGCATCTGACCGTTATTTTCTGCACACGTATCACTCCATTCGCTTTATGCATGGAGGAGTTGGTAATACCGATGCTGAAAAGATATTACTTGCTGATGGTTACCTCCCTGTCAGGCTTCCGGAAAGCCAGAGTCTTTTAGGAACATTTAGGAGATGGCTCGCAATGAAACGTATTCTCAGAAAAATATCTCCGAAATCTCTGGTTGTTTGTCAGTTTCCACTTTATCCCCGTATGTACCAGTTGATGATCAGCCAATTCAGGGAAAAGAATATCGACATTATTTTGCTTGTGGCAGATATCGATGGTTTAAAAGACGGTAACCCGAGCCTGCTTATTAAAGAATTAAAGCAGATGGCTTCATTTAATTATTTCGTTGTGCATAATAACGCGATGATGAAATATTTATCGCACCAGCTGCCTGCTGCCCAATTTGTTCAATGGGGGCCTTTCGATTTTCTTACAAAGCCGCAATTCATACTACGTAAAATAAGCAACGAAATATGTTTCGCAGGCAACCTCGGAAAAAGCAAATTTCTTGATGAACTAGATCAATTACCACAATTGTATTTTCATACTTATGGGCCCGACCCATCACCTCTTTTAAAAGCAGCCCGCAATTGTAAATGGTATGGCGTATTCGATCCGTATGAGCTACCGGCAATGATTCAGGGGAGTTTCGGACTTATATGGGATGGCGATTCAATTCATCAGGCATCAGGTAGCCTTGGTGAATATATGCAGTATATAAACCATCATAAATTATCACTTTATATTCTAGCTGGAATGCCCGTATTGGCGCCAGTATTCGCCGGTTCGGCAGGCTATATACGAGAAAATGGAATAGGGTGGCTAATAAATAGTCTGGATGAAATTCCAGGTTTAATATCTGCACTAACAGACGATGATTACCAAAGGGCAATCATTAATATGCGAAACATGGCAAATGATATCAGCGAAGGGAAACATTTGCGTAGTGCATTGCGGGAAATGGAAAACCTCATAAAAAATCCCACCATTAGAGGTGGGATCTGAATCAATTCCTTAGTTTTTGAACAAGGTTAATATATTCCTGCCGGGCCTCATCCTGGGTCTTTCCCTGAAGTGCCGACCAGGCTTCGTATTTTGCCTTAGCCACAAAATCGAACATCGCAGGAGCTTCGCCATTCACATCACCTTCAGTTGCCTGCTTATATAAGGAATAAAGCTGTAACAGAGTATCATTGCTGGGTCGATCTTTAAGCTCCTTACTTTCTGTTACCGCCTGCTCAAATTGTTGATTTAGATCCATATCCCTTGAAAATTTGCTGCAAAAGTAGTTGTTTTTGGCTTAGTATAAAGGGATTACTGCGACCTTTTTGCTTACCTTTGCACACTTATTTAAGAAACCACCAGATGAAGAATATCCGGAATTTTTGCATTATTGCCCATATTGACCACGGAAAGAGCACCCTCGCAGATCGCCTGCTGCAAAGCACCGGTACTATCAGCGATCGTGATATGATGGACCAGGTACTGGATGATATGGATCTGGAACGGGAAAAAGGCATTACCATCAAGAGCCATGCTATTCAAATCAATTATAAGCATCTTAATGGCCAGGAATATATACTCAACCTGATTGATACACCCGGCCATGTTGACTTCAGTTATGAGGTGAGCAGGGCACTCGCTGCCTGCGAAGGTGCCTTGTTGCTGGTAGATGCTACACAGGGCATTCAGGCACAGACCATCAGTAATCTTTACCTGGCCATCGACAATGACCTGGAGATTATTCCGGTGATAAATAAGATAGACATGGATGGTGCCATGATAGAAGAAGTAAAAGACCAGATTGTTGAGTTGGTGGGCTGTAAACCAGAGGAGATACTTCTTGCAAGTGGTCGGACAGGATTGGGAGTGGACAAGATCCTCGAAGCAATAGTGGAAAGAATTCCAGCCCCTAAAGGAAATCCTGAAGCACCTCTGCAGGCCTTGATCTTTGACAGTGTATTTAATAGTTTTAGAGGCATCATCGTATATTACCGTATTCTACATGGCAAAATCCGTAAGGGTGATAAAGTAAAGTTCGTATCTACCGACCAGGAATATTTTGCAGATGAAATAGGTATCCTGAAACTGAAGATGACCGAGAAAAAAGAGGTACTGGCAGGTGATGTTGGATATATTATTACGGGCATTAAAAATGCCAAGGAAGTAAAGGTGGGAGATACCATTACATTGGCAAATAATCCCACGCCTGAAATGATCAGGGGGTTTGAGGAAGTAAAGCCAATGGTATTTGCAGGAATCTTCCCCGTTGAAACAGACGAATTTGAGGAATTGCGTGAATGCATGGATAAACTGCAGCTTAATGATGCTTCACTCACATATGAACTGGAGACTTCACAAGCACTTGGTTTCGGCTTCCGTTGTGGATTTCTTGGCATGCTGCATATGGAAATCATCCAGGAGAGACTGGAGCGTGAGTTTAATCAGACTGTTATCACTACAGTACCCAACGTGAGTTTCATTGCTTACACAAGCAAGGGTGAAAAAGTGATTGTAAACAACCCGACTGAAATGCCCGATCCAAGCCGGATCGATAGAATTGAAGAACCATTCATCAAAGCACAGATCATCACTAAGCCCGAATACATTGGGAATATCATGACACTCTGCCTCGGAAAAAGAGGAATTCTTATAAACCAGAGTTACCTTACCACAACGCGCGTTGAACTGGTATTCGAACTCCCGCTTACGGAAATCGTATTTGATTTCTATGATAAACTTAAGAGCCAAACCAGGGGGTATGCTTCGTTTGATTATCATCCTATTGGTTATCGTGAAGCTGATATTGTAAAAATGGATATCCTGCTGAATGCTGAAAGGGTAGACGCCCTCAGTGCCCTGATACATCGCGCCCGCGCTAATGATTTTGGCCGCAAACTTTGCGAGAAATTAAAAGAACTCCTGCCAAGGCAGCAATTCCTTATTGCAATACAGGCAGCAATCGGCGCCAAGGTAGTTGCCAGGGAAAACATCAGCGCTATGCGCAAAGATGTTACCGCGAAATGTTATGGTGGCGATATCAGCCGTAAGCGAAAATTATTGGAGAAACAGAAAGAAGGTAAAAAGCGTATGCGTCAGATTGGTGCAGTTGAAATACCACAGGAAGCATTTCTTGCAGTGCTTAAACTGGATGATTAGGACAGTCCTAAGATATTGCTCCTTTAACTGCCAGTTGCATCCTTAATAGAAATGCATTCCTGAATATCACTACCTGCAGAAATAAATATCCGGCAAGGAAAACAATTGTTCCTCCAAGTAGTTGCCATAAAGCACCCATCTCCATAACAGTAGTAAGTTTCCATGCTAATAAGGCTACAGGGTATGCGGTTGCACAATAAATTATTTCCCTTGCCATTTGAGCATTCATCCGGAAATAGGGGCGGGAGAACCATATGGCCGCCAATAGTACAAATGTTTCTGAGATAACAACAGCAGTTGCTGCCCCTTCTGTAAACCACACCGGTATCAATAAAAGATTCAGTATTAATGATATTACTGTTGCTGCGAGGTATATTCTTACCAGAAGCTTTTCACGATGATGGACCATGAGCACTTGTATATTGAAAAAATCATGTAAAGGAACAATCACCCATAGAATGGAAAATATTCGGAGTATTGTGATCGCAGGCAGGTAACTTTCCCCCGATATAAACAAAATGACAGGTTCAGCAAAAAAGAAAAGCATAGCTCCAATCGGAATGCTAAGATGAAGGGTCATTAACATACTATCGGTTTGGAGCCGTTTATCAACCGATGTGCGAAATAATCTGACAAAGAATACGATCGAAGCAGCAATAAAAACATTCAATCCAAGTCGCACCATTTTAGCAGCAACTGTATAATGACCAAGGGCGGTAATGTTTCCTGTTCTGGCCAGCAGAATAGTATCAACGGTGAAATATAATGAACTCAGCACTCCCAGCAATGCAAAGGGAAATAATGCAACAAAAAGTCGTCTAAACAAGGCGGGATCCCATCGCCAATGCGAAAAAACATCACGCATCTGCCAGAATGCGCTGGAGGCTATAAGGGTATAATTTAGCGTACTGATGATAATATAATATATGAGGTGCTCTGGCTTTCTGACAAAAAACAACGCACTAACAAGAACGAATAATCTCAGAAAGAATGTCCGTTGAAGAAGGAACCTGTATTTTTCCTGTGACTGGAAATACCAATCAAGATGATACATATATATCACCATAATAAATGCATAAAGGAGTGTAATCTCAAAACCAGAAACAGGAATAGGCTTGTTGAATACATATATCAGGTAAACAAGGACTCCCGATATAGCCATTATCGTATTGATCAGTAATAAATGAAGGACGGTATTGGAATTATCAGTATCACCTATAGCAGATTTACTGAGCAATCGAAGGCCATAATAATTAACGCCAAATGCTGCCCATACATTAACCACCAGCATTAATGATTCATAGAATCCAATCACGCCATAACCCGTGGGGCCCAGGGTACGGGTCATATATGGAAAGAGAATCAGGGGGAAAATAATATTGAGCGCAGTATTGCTATACTGCAACAGCAGTTGCCTGAAAGGAATCCTGTTTCTATTGTCCGCCACCCGGTTTTTTCGGTTTTGGTTTTACTTTTTCCTTTGCTTTCTGATCATTTTGACGGGAGCGCTCTTCCAGTTTCTTCTCATCAATATTTCCATCCTTATCACGGATAGCATCATCTGCCGGTGCATTACCCAGTAAAGGATCTACTTTTTTAAATTCGTCAGGCACATCAGTAAATACTTTGCTGACATGCACCCACATACCATTCTTCCACTGAAAGCCTTCAAAATCTCCATCCGGAATATAGGTTTGCGGCCGATGTGGTTCATCTGATTCTGATATTAGATGATCAAAGATTACCATATCCATTTCACCATTATAATTGAATGTAGTGCTGGCTTCCTTTTTATATTCCATGAGGTAACGGTATGGACTTATCGCTTTCTTTGCCGTATCTGGTTTTACAGTAAAGTATGGTCCCCCGAACATTGGCTCTCCTGTTTTTTCATCAAAGGTCAGTACTTCCATCCATTTACGGTTACTGCTCACCGTGAATCCATCAAAACCAAGAAGGGTATAATAATTCTTCCCCTGCCAGGATTTTTGAATCACTTTATAATAAATGGCACCTATCCAGTTTCGCCTGCTGCGTACCGAATCCATGGGTTTTGCTGTGAACATTGATGCATCAAAAAGGGGATAGAGTTGCAAGGATCCATCTTTGGTCCTTTTCTGAATTGCCCCTTTCTGATAATAGAAATATTCGTCCTTCTTCAATTGCCAGGTAAATATCCGAAAGCTACTATCCGGAGCATATAGCCGGGATATTGATTGTATCGAATCAAAAGCGTAATCAAAAGAGTGCTGAACCTGTAATGCCTTAACAAAGTTGCGCACAAATACGCTATCGCTCCTAAAACGTGTACCGGCATTCTGCGCATTGATCATGCTATCCGCATAACCTTTTAATGACAGCTCCCTCTTTGAAAGATCTGTATAATTAGCTTCCGTTATACGGCTTTGTGCGGAAACGGAAAAGGCCAGTGACAACAAGAAAATTGCGAAAATTGATTTTTTCATATCCATATGGAGCAGTGAAGTTACAGTTTTCATGCCGGTGGCAATGCCCTTGAAAAATTTAACAGGTCCTTGAATGCGAGGTCTATTAAGGGGTGGGGAAGGGGTTGGTGAGGATGGGTGGTTTGAACAAAAACCGTAAGCATCCCTGCATTGCGTCCAAATTCCATATCACTTAGGTTGTTACCTACTACAATTGATTTTGAAAGATCAATTTCCGGATAATCTTCTTTTGCCCTGAAAGCCATGCCTGGGTTCGGTTTTCGGTCGGGATGGCTGTTATCGAGTGAGGTACAGTAATAAATTGCGTCGATATTACAATGCAATTCCTGAAACCTTTCTACCATCTTTCTGTGTATGTCATTCAGGTCAGATTCTGTCATCAAACCTTTCCCAACCCCTCGCTGATTAGTAACAATAAAAATTTTCCCAAAATTTCGTGCAAAGGTTGTCATTGCCTCTTCAACACCTTCATAATATACAAACTCAGCGTAATTGTAAATATAGTCGAGATGCTTTTCATGATTTATCACGCCGTCGCGGTCCAGGAATAGTGACCAGCTTTTATCGATCTCATGGAGTTTGATCATGCAAAGAATTTTTCCTCCACCAATTCACAAATGATATGTCCAACCATAATATGACTTTCCTGTATCCTGGGCGTTATACCTGTGGGGATATTTATTAGATAATCACAAAGCTCCCTGATCTTTCCACCAGTATCACCTGTAAACCCTATCGTAACAACTCCCTTGGTTTTTGCAACCTCAAAAGCCTTTATAATATTGCCGGAATTTCCAGAAGTGGAAAATCCAAACAGAACATCACCGCTGTTCATTATTCCATCCACAAGCCTGGCATAAATTTCATCATAGCTGTAATCGTTAGCTACAGCAGTGAGGTACGATGTATTACAATGTAAAGCTTCTGCTGGAAGCGCTTTTCGATTCTTATAAAACCTGCCACTGAATTCAGCGGCAAGGTGCTGAGCATCAGCTGCACTTCCTCCATTGCCACAAAAATATACCCGGTTGCCCTGGCGGAAGGCCTCTGTTACTAAATCCACGATCTGCCCGATCTTTACCAGCATTTGCTGATCTTGAACCAGCACAGTTTTCACTGAAATGGATTCATTGATTATTGCTTTGATTCGGCTCATCATATTTCTAATTTTTAATTTTCTGGTAAAGCTCTTCAATAGCCTTTGCGAAATGACCCCAGCCCAATTTTTTCTTTTCAGCTTCAACCCCTTCCTTGAAATAGGATTCACCAAGCCGGAGGAATTCATTAATTGCCTTTGCAATAGACTTTGGCTCTGCTTCCGTCACCAATCCTGCTTTGCCATGCGGAACATAATCCGGCAGGCTGCCAACATTGGTAACAACCATTGGCTTTTCGAAATGATACGCTAGTGGAGTTACTCCACTTTGTGTAGCATTCCTGTAGGGTTGCACAACAAGGTCTGCGGCACTAAAATAATATCTTACTTCTTCATTAGGAATAAAGCTGTTCCTTAAAATCACTCTATCCATCAATCCATATGAAGAAATAATATTCCGATAATAGGCAGGATCATCATAAAACTCACCAGCGATCAATAATCGCACATCGGGCCGATCTACCCATTGCATGGCCTCAAGAAGTATATCCAAACCTTTGTATTTCCGAATAAACCCAAAAAATAGAATGAGCGTAATTTCATTTGGAACATCCAGCCATTTTTTTGCAGTGCTCTTTGTGACTTTTTCACCGAAATTATCATAGAGGGGGTGATGTAATTGGATGGCAGGTTTTGTTGCGTTGAAGTTCTTCAGATCATTCAATACATTTTCACTCATTGTAACAAACGCGTCGCAGGAACCAATGAAATAACGCGTAAGTGTTTTGTCTCCAAACCTTTTTTCATGCGGAATAACATTATCGGTTATAGCAATGATCCGGCTATGTTTATTCTTCCTTGCAAGTTTCAGAACAGTGCCGAATGCTGGTGCCATTAAGGGAAGCCAGAAGCGTACGATAATAAGGTCTGGTTTAAGCTTATTCAGGTATCTGCCGGTTCTGACCCAACTGATCGGATTCATAGAATGCAACATCCGGACTATCGTTAACCCGGGTGGTGCAGGTTCATCTGTATATTGTGATTTTCCGGGAAACAATAGGGATGGATACTGCACGCTGAAATTGACAATCCTAACCATATGGCCGGCAGATTGAAGTTCCTTTGCCAGTCGTTCATTGAAAGTGGTGATTCCGCCACCCCGGAAGGGATGGGCCGGACCTAATATGACGATATTAAGTGGCATGTTGATTGACGGGCATCAGCCCAATCCCAGTTTTTCTTCAACAAGATAAAGATTCCTTCCTGATGCATTCCGGGAGATAAGTTCTCCAAGAAAGCCTGCAAGGAAAAGTTGGGAACCGATGATCATAGCAGCCAGTGCAATAAAAAATGCAGGCCTGTTACTCAGGCTTACTTCGGGATTGATGATCTTGGCGATAACGAGATAGGCAAACGAAACCGCACCCAGTAAAAACGCGAAAGTTCCCCACATACCAAAAAAATGCATTGGCCTTTTACCATATTTGCCAACAAAAGTTATAGAAGCCAGATCGAGAAATCCATTTACAAAACGATCGAGGCCAAATTTAGTAACGCCATATTTTCGTGCACGATGTTCAACCACTTTTTCACCAATGCGTCTGAATCCAGCCCACTTCGCAATAACGGGGATATACCGGTGCATTTCACCATATACTTCTATACTTTTAACTACTTTTTTCCGGTATGCCTTCAACCCACAATTAAAATCGTGAAGGTATATGCCTGAAACCTTCCGGGTTGCGGCATTAAAAAATTTCGAGGGGACATTTTTTGTGAGTGTATTATCATAGCGCTTCTTCTTCCATCCGCTAACCAGGTCGAATCCTTCCTCTAAAACCATCTGTCTTAGTCCCGGGATCTCATCGGGAGAATCCTGAAGATCTGCATCCATGGTAATTATCACATCACCCTGGGCAGCCCGGAACCCTTCATTAAGTGCCGCAGACTTCCCATAATTCCGCTGGAATTTGATTCCTTTGATATGCATAGGATCCTTCTCCTGTAGTTCACGAATCACTTTCCAGGAATCATCTGTACTGCCATCATCAATCAGGATGATCTCATAATTATACCTGTTATCCTGCATAACCCGTTGGATCCAGGCACATAGTTCAGGAAGCGATTCCTCTTCATTCAATAATGGTATGACGATTGAAAGATCCATTCGGGCTGCTTGATTTACCTTTTGAATTGTTTGATAATGGTACCAATAATTACGGATTTAATGAAATCCAATATCAATGCCTGTCCGATTCCGATCATACGCTGACCAAAGCCGAGCGCTTCTTTGGCATATTCACCCATCTTGATCGTTTCCTCGATCTTATCCTCCGGAGCACCTTCTGCACGAAGTTTTGCTACATCCTGCTGGTTTAATGTATCTACCAGTCTTGGATATGCGGATGGATCTGTTATATCAAAAAGAAGGTAATTCGCAAAAAAATAAAATGCTTCAAAAACAATATAACTCAGGAACGAAAACCTTATGATATGCTTCATTTCCAATTGCCAGCCCTGCCTTTGCTGCATCCACCATGCAGAAGCTAACACGATTAAGAAAATGGCCGGCAAAAATGCATATAGTTTATGAAAAGCTGCAAGTGAATTAATTCCCATTTGCCAGGATATAAATAAACTGGCTGCAAACAGTATTCCGGCAAGGGCACCTGTCAATAATGCAAACTTATTAATCATCTGGAATGGGTAAAACTGGTTTTGATGCCCGAAACAACACCTATGATCTTACCCCTGAGTTCCTGACCAATAAAAGGTGAATTATGGCATTTTGACTGAATCATGGCCTTATCGAATTTGATTGATTCATCAGGATTGTAAATGGTAATTTCTGCCGCCGAGCCTTCTTCTATGATCGCATCGGCAATTCCAAAGATGCGCCTCGCATTAATGGAGAATAAATAGGCCAGCTGTTCAGATGATAAGTCCGGAAGCACAGAATGCACTGCTGAAAAAGCCGATTCGAGACCAATCATTCCAAACTTCGCATACTCGAACTCCAGCACCTTAGCATCATAATCATGCGGCTGGTGATGTGTCGCAATACAATCAACCCATCCATTCAAAACCGCTTCCCTTAAAGCAAGCATATCATTACGACTTCGCAGAGGTGGATTTACTTTAAGGTTTGTATCGTAATTCAACAGGTCTTCATCACAGAAAAAAAGATGATATGGGGTTACGGAGCAACTTACTTTAAGTCCGCCTTCCTTTGCCCTTCTAACATACTCTATCGATTTGGGTGAACTGATTCCTGTAAAATGAATATGACTGTCGGCATAACGGGCCAGTTTTATATCTCTCGCCACAACCAGTTCTTCAGCCATCATGGGTTTACCAGGTAATCCAAGGCGGGTTGAAATGATCCCTTCATGAATCAATCCATGAGGAGCAAGGCTGGTATCATCAGGCACCTGAATGATCACTCCGTCAAATGCCTTTACATACTGCAATGCTTTAACCAGGAGTCCTGCTGATTGAACTGGTCTTATGCCATCGCTAAAAGCTATAGCTCCACTGGCACGCATATCATACATCTCAGCAAGCTCTTTGCCTTCAGTATTCCGGGTTACCGCGCCAATTGGAAGAATACTAACAGGAAGGTGCGTGGATTTTGCAGCTATGTACTCAACTGTAGATTTGGTATCGATGGCAGGCTTCGTATTAGGAATCACAAACACGGTCGTAAAACCACCGGCAGCAGCTGCTGCTGCCCCCGATTCAAGTGTTTCTTTATGCTCAGTCCCTGGATCGTTAAAATGGGAGAACGGATCAACCCAGCCTGGTGACACTACAGCACCCTCAACGTTAATGGTGCGAACATCTGCCATTTCAATAGCGTCATCAATCCGGAGGAGCTTGCCGTCGGCAATCAGAATATCTTTCGTGGAACCATGAAAAGCGGAGCGGGGATCGTTGATAACAACCTGTTGTAATAATACTTTCATCAGTGTAACGTTGGGCAAAATTAACACTGTTATTTGATTTTTGTGAAATCAAATTTTGATGTACTTTTGCCACCCGCAATTAGTAAAAAAATCATGTTCTTCTGATGGCGGATTTTCGGGACGTAGCGCAGCCCGGTAGCGCGTTTGCATGGGGTGCAAGAGGTCGCTGGTTCGAATCCAGTCGTCCCGACCAGGCCCATTGTAGCACTAGTTACAATGGGCTTTTTATTTGATATACCTTTCGATTACTATTTTTGCCCATCGGGCATAATCTTTTACGGAGGGATGAAGTCCATCGTTTGCAAGTAAACTATGATCAGTGGAAGCTTCCCTCGTTCCCGCTGTGATATCAGCATAGTGTACTTTCATCAACCTCGATTTTTCCCGATTTATTCGGTTAAATACATCAATCTCTTTGCTGATTGCATCACGGTTTCGACCAGCGGCAAAAGGCGTTACGCCCCAATCAGGTATTGACAACACCACAACATTACCTGGGTGATTGCCGGCAAAACGGATCGCCTGGTCAAGCAGGTTCAGAAACTCAACTTCATAATTATCGGCTGTTCGTCCCCGGTATTGATTATTCACCCCTATTAACAGCGTTACAAGGTCATAACCAGGCAGTAGCCTTGTATTATTTATTCCCTGTTGAAGCTCATCTGTAGTCCAGCCAGTTTTGGCGACAATTTCCGGTGCTGAAAAACACTCCCCCTCTGCCCTTAACAATTGAACAAGCTGATAAGGAAAGCTTTCAAAAATGGAAACCTGTTCACCAATTGTATAGGAATCGCCAAGGGCCAGATAGTTTGCAACTAATGTCATGAAAACAAAATAACTAAATCATGTCGATGATTAGCGCATTAATTGCAGAATTGTGCTAAGGTGCGAGGTACCCGCCATCAACATTATAATAGGAGCCGGTCACAAATGAAGCTTTATCTGAACTTAACCACAACACCAGTTCCGCAACTTCATGGGATTCTCCTAGCCGTCCAATCGGATGCATACCTATCAAACCCTTAAGAGTTGCTTCATCGAGACTGCTGAGTAAAGGGGTTTTGATATAGCCCGGACCCACAGAGTTTATCCTGATTTTCTTATCAGCATATTCTAGTGCGGCTGCTTTAGTTAATCCTACCACACCATGTTTGGCTGCTACATAAGCAGGGGAGTTCCTGGTACCTGCCATGCCTAATATGGATGCTATATTCACAATGGCACCCCCGCCACTCTTTAACATAGCAGGGATCTGATATCGAAGGCCGTAAAACACACCACTTAAATTAATATCAATAACCTTTTGCCAACCATCAATTGGATATTCACCGGTGGGTGAAATTGGCCCGCCTATACCAGCATTATTACAAGCAATATGCAGCGCGCCAAATTTCTCAACTGCCTTTTCCACTAATATCCGGTTATCATCAGGGCTGGAGCTGTCTGCCTTAATGAAAATAGCATCACCTCCTTTATCTGTTATTGTTGCAACGGTTGATTCACCGTGGTCCACGTTAATATCAGATACAACTAATTTTGCTCCTTCAGAAGCATAGAGTAAGGCGATATCATGGCCAATACCTGAGCCGGCACCAGTGACTATTGCCACTTTATTTTGTAAGATTCCCATGGCTGAAATATTTTATCCAAGATATTAAAAAAGCTATCGGCAGATATTGACCCTGGTCAATTAATGGGAAGTTTAAAATCATCTTTCAGGAGTTCACCCAGGCATCCCTATCATCGGGACTGAATTTCCATGGAGCAAAATTATTTTCCACGTTACTAAACATAGCATTCCATTCCTGTGGCGCATTGCTCCCTTCCATTACAAGGGATCTGCGCAGTTCAAGTATAATCTCAAGGGGACTGATGCTCACCGGACAGGCTTCCACACAGGCATTGCAGGTAGTGCAGGCTCTAAGTTCCTCTGTTGAAATATAATTATGGAGGAGTGTTTTACCATCCGGTTGAAAGCTGCCGTTAGCCCTGATATTATTGCCAACCTCAACCAGGCGGTCGCGGGTATCCATCATGATCTTTCTGGGTGAAAGTAGTTTTCCGGTAATATTAGCGGGACAGGCATCTGAGCATCGTCCGCATTCCGTGCAACTATAAGCATCAAGCAGGTTTCGCCAACTAAGATCCTGTACATCTTTAGCTCCGAATGATGGATCTCCCACGCTTTCTGCAGGTACCATTTCAGGTTCCATTGCATACAAAACCTCGTTCTGGATAGCAGGCATATTCTTCATTTTGCCCTGTGGTTCCAACCGGGCATAATAGGCATTAGGAAAGGCCAGTAATATATGCAGGTGTTTTGACCAGGGCAGATAATTCAGGAAGGCAAAGATCCCGATAATATGCAACCACCAGGCACCTCTCTCCAGCGCCATAAGGCTGCTGTCTGACATGCCCGCAATCAATGGCTTCAACATTCCAGATACAACAAAATCACCCGTAAGATGGTCAGCAAAATGTCCCACATTACGTTCCTGCAAAGTTGTATCGGCGGCATTCATGATAAGGAATAAGCTCATCAGAATGATCTCCGTGATAAGGATATAATTGGCATCGCTGCGTGGCCAGCCCTCAAGATCCCGGCTAATGAACCTTCTGATCTTAAGTATATTTCTTCGGATAAGAAAAACTACACAAACAATGAGCACACCCAATGCCAGAATTTCAAAACTATTAATAAGCCAATTATAGAGTCGGCCCAGCAAAGGCGCAAATAATCTATGTGTACCGAAAATACCATCCAGTACGATCTCAAGAACCTCCAGGTTGATAATTATAAAGCCTGCATAAATTATAAAATGCATAATGGCAACCAAGGGATTCTTAAACATCTTTTTTTGTCCGAAGGCGAGCAAAATCAGGTTTTTCCATCTTGCCCCGGGGTTATCATTATATGGTTCATCCTTGCCCAACAGGATGTTTCTTCTGATCTCCTTTACTTTAAATGAAAAAAAAATGATAGCAGCCGCAGCCAACAATACGAAGGCGATTTGTTGCAGGTATTGCATTGAGTATGGTATTGTGTGGCTAAATTAAGCGTTTTAGTATTGGCTCGATGTTTTGTTGTAATTTTTCGCCCTCAATCTGATCCATGAGTAACGAACGTAAATATATACTGGATGCCCCATCTGCTGCCAGAAAGATGGAAAGGATGGCATATGAAATGGCGGAAGAACTCAGCCAGGAAAACGATCCCGTTATACTTGCCGGCATTAAAGATAATGGCGTGGTAATGGCCCGCATCCTTGCAGATAAATTAAAAGAGATCGCAGGAATCAGTACCGAAATAATTGAAATAAGCCTCGACAAGAGACATCCCCTTGAAATTACCTTAAGCAGCCGGTTAGATTTTACCGACCGGGTGATTGTTCTGGTGGATGATGTGACCAATAGTGGCAAAACATTGCTATATGCCCTTAAACCATTCCTTGAAGGGCATCCCCGAAAAATACAGATCCTGGCACTGGTGGAAAGGACTCATAAGGCTTTCCCGGTAAAAGCTGACTATGTCGGAATCAGTATCGCCACAACTTTACAGGAACATATATATGTAGAAGTGGATGGACAAACAATAACTGGTGCCTACATGGATTAATGATGTATTGCATGCAGACGCAATTGCCGCCGTGTATTCAATTCAATAGCCGGCGCGGGTATCTTGATAGCATTAATTGTAAAGAATATTGTCCTTAGGAATTTGCTTCGGGTAACTATCCTCGTTAAATCAACATCTGCCGATAAATAAACACGTTTTGTACGATCAGTAGAATTATAATTTTTTAATTCTCCGTTTTCATCGGTAAAGGTATTATCCATTCCCCCTACCATGAGGTCACTGCTATACCCCACTGCAAGGTTTAGCCAACGCGGAATATTGGTTTCAGGCATAAAACTCCTGAGGTTGATACTTGCCCAGTAGGTCTGCCCGTTATAATCTTTCAGGATTCTTTCGATAGATCCTCTGCCAAAAAGTTCATTCCGCCTGCTTACCAGTTCGCCGGGATAATCCTGTGGAAAATATCCCATTTTGACCTGTATACGCTGTTCGCCCCAGGATAATTGTTGGGCAACATAAGCACCTGATCCAACGACATTGGAAGCCATATCCCACCAGCTGAACCCCCATTTATCAGAATAGGCGTCCTGTAATTCAATAATACTCTGGAAAGCGACCGCACTGGCCCCTCCCAGCCATGTAGCATTTGATGGTTTGATGCCAGCCCATTGCCAGGTTGTTCCTGATGCCCTCGCCAGTTGATAGGCAGTCCACACATGCCCCAACTTATCCATCTGGTTCCATTCTTTACCATCATCGAAAAGGTGAAAGCCCCGTTTTTCATACCCATCATACCAGGCTTTATCAAGAGCAAAATAAGTACCCGTCCACATGGCGGCATGCCCACCTGCAACCAGCCATTTCCTTTTATTGGAAAGGGTGGGAGACAAAGAAGCAGAATCCTGTGCATATATACTGCCGCAAAAGTTTTGCAGTATAAATAATAGCAAACAGTATACTATGATATTTTGGGGAAGCCGCACGAAATTTTTAGTTTCAATTGATAAAAGTACGTTCAGAAAGAACAATCAGTTTTGAAAACTGAAAATGTATACCTTCAACGCCTATTTTAAAGCAGTTATTATGGATGCAGCAATTCAAGCAAAAGTAGACCAGTGGCTAAATGGAAATTACGATTCCACCACAAAAGAATCAATTCAGAATCTATCTAAAGAAAACCCGGCTGAGTTAACAGATTCCTTTTATCGGAACCTGGAATTTGGAACTGGCGGTCTTCGCGGTATAATGGGTGTTGGCTCCAACCGCATGAATAAATACACGATCGGGATGGCAACACAGGGCTTTGCCAACTATCTCAAAAAAACTTACGGCGATTCGGAGATCAAGGTAGCCATTGCACATGACAGCCGTAACAATAGCCGTTTTTTCGCAGAAACCACCGCAAACGTTTTTGCGGCCAATGGAATCAAAGTATACCTGTTTGAGGCGCTGAGACCCACCCCCGAACTGAGTTTTACCATTCGCCATTTCGGCTGCCAGGGCGGTGTTGTATGCACAGCTTCACATAACCCAAAAGAATACAATGGTTATAAAGCTTATTGGAATGATGGTGGACAATTGGTTCCTCCTCACGACAATAACGTAATTTTTGAAGTGGAGAAAATCGCCTCTATGGATGAGGTAAAATGGGATGGCGGAGAAAAAAACATAACGATCATAGGTCCCGAAATTGATGAGGCGTATATAAAAATGGTAAAGGGCCTTAGTGTTTATCCCGATGTCATAGAAAGGCAGAAAGACCTGGGAATTGTTTATACACCAATCCATGGAACGGGTATCACCCTGGTACCCCAGGTGCTTAAAGAATTTGGCTTTACAAATGTGACAATTGTTGAAGAACAAAGCGTTCCGGATGGGAATTTCCCAACAGTTGGCTATCCTAATCCGGAGGAGGCAGATGCGATGGCCTATGGCTTAAGGAAAGCAAAGGAAATTAATGCGGATATCCTCCTCGGTACCGACCCCGATGCTGATCGCGTAGGCATTGGCGTGAAAGATAATGATGGTAACTGGGTACTCATGAATGGTAATCAGACTGCAGTGCTTGCCTTCAATTATATGATTGAAGCGCGCAAGGCAAAGGGTTTGTCAAAACCAAATGATATGGTCGTTAAAACCATTGTTACTACTGAACTGATTGATGAGATCGCCCGCCAAAATGAAATTACCTGTTACAATGTTCTTACAGGATTCAAATGGATCGCCGAACTAATCAAAGAGAAAGAAGGAAAAGAGAATTACGTGGTAGGTGGTGAAGAGAGTTATGGTTTAATGATAGGATCCCAGATCCGTGATAAAGATGCCATCAGTGCCGTAGCAATGCTATGTGAAATGGCGGCATATGAGAAAGATAAGGGACGGAGCCTCTACCAGAAACTTATTGATCTTTATGTTCAATATGGCTACTATAAAGAACACCTTATTTCGATTACTAAAAAGGGAATGGATGGCCAGCAGCAGATCGCTGCCATGATGGAATCATACCGCAGCAACCCGCCAAAGATGATCAATGGATCGCCGGTTGTGATGCTCCTGGATTACGAACTGCAGAAGGGCCGTAACCTGCAGACCGGTGAGGAGTGGACAATTGCATTACCCAAGAGCAATGTATTGCAATTTGTTCTTGAAGATGATAGCAAGATAAGCGCAAGGCCCAGTGGAACCGAGCCCAAAATAAAATTCTACTTCAGTGTGAACACTACTCTTCCCGACGCAGCTTCTTTCACTGCGGCTGAACAAGAAATGGATGCACGAATAAAAGGAATAATAAGCGATATGAAATTGTGATCATCTATATTAAGCGGTAAATGATGAGGAATTCATCGTTCACCCTCTTTCCTTATCTTGTGCCCGATGAGAACTTTCGAAGACACATACCGTCATAAGGGACTTAGAAAAAGACTGGTGGCACTCTTAAAAGAAAAAGGCATCTCCGATGAAAGAGTACTTGAAGCCATCAATGATATTCCACGTCATTATTTTCTTGATTCAGCTTTTGACGAAAAGGCCTATGAAGACAAAGCCTTTCCCATTGCTGTTGGTCAAACGATCTCTCAACCATATACCGTTGCATACCAGACACAGCTGCTTGAATTAAAGCCCTTCGACAAAGTGCTGGAGATCGGAACGGGAAGCGCTTACCAGGCATCTGTACTAGCGGAAATGGGCGTACAGGTATTTACAATTGAAAGACAGAAAGCCCTGTTTGAAGAAAATAAAAAGTTCCACTACTTAAAAAAATACTCAAACATTAAATTTTTTTATGGTGATGGGTTCGCGGGCCTGCCCACTTATGCACCCTTTGATAAAATCATCATCACTGCCGCTGCGCCTTTTATCCCCGATAAACTCATTGCCCAACTTAAGACTGGTGGTAAAATGGTGATACCTGTAGGGGATGGTGCGGTACAACGCATGTTAAGACTAACCAAACATGCCGACGGTTCCTATAGTGAAGAGATTTTTGCCAATTTTTCTTTTGTACCCATGCTGGAAGGCAGGGAAGGGAATGGTTCTTAATCAATTTTTTTTAAAGAAATTCAATCACTTTCCGTACAACTTTATTATCCCGGTATATTCGCCGGTGCCCTAATTCTTTGGTGATCATAAATTCAATATTAGGAAGATTTTTATTCATTATAGGTTTTACATCCTTTAGAGGGGTGATATCATCATCTTCATCATGTACCCAGAGTATCCTGCCATGTACATTGGTGAGCGCCCGGGCAATGGAATAATGTTGGGATGGAAAACCTCCTTTTTCTATAATGATTTTTTCAAACTCATCCCTGATACTTACATCAAGCTGCAGGAATTTAAATAAAGAATCTATGGCTGTTACTGTTTCTGTTGCTGGTGCAATAAGCGCAATTCTGTACTGGTCACCATGCTGAATATTTTCCAGGAAATGTACTAACGAGAGGCCGCCAAAGGAATGTGCCATAAAGCTTTCTATGGGACCTAACCCATTGTAAACTGCAGCGATTGTTCTCATATAAACCGGCAGACTGATCTGGGAACCTTCAGATGCCCCATGAGCCGGAGCATCGGCAGCTATCACTTCATAACCTTTTTTGATGAGAGGTATGATATAGCGGTCAAAATTTCGTGCAGAAGATTCAAAACCATGTATAATCATTGCCTTTCTGATACCTCCCTTATTCCACCTGTAAACAGCAACCCTGTATCCCTCTACCTGGATATAAAGCCTGTCGGCCTTGTCAAAGATAGGTGGCTCCTTTCTTTTTGTTTTACGGAAGGGGGTGCAGAAAATTTCAAAGGCTTGTTCTGCAGCTTTTCTCTTAGAAAAAACTGAAGTAAGACTCAATTTTGCCCGGAGGTAATTGATGGCAAGCTTTTGTGCTATTTTCATGCAACCAAATATACTAGATGAAACTTGTTTTGATAGGTTCTGGAAATGTTGCTAAAACACTGGCAGTATTATTTAAAAATGCTGGCCACGAATTACTCCAGGTATATGGCCGTGATGAAAATAAGGCCTCAGATTTTTGCGAAATGTTGGGGATACCATATACCACACATTGGCAGCAGATAAATCCTGATGCTGTTCTTTATATTATTGCTATATCCGATTCAGCGCTCCCTGAAATGGGCAGGTATCTATCCCTGCCGGGAAAATTGGTGGTTCATACAGCCGGAACAGTTTCTAAGGAGGTATTATCGGGTATTAGTGATCGATATGGAGTATTGTACCCGCTTCAGAGTTTAAGAGGGTCGGCGCCAGTTACAGCCCAATTCCCTTTCCTCATCAATGCTTCCAACCCACCTGATATCGAACTGCTGATTAACCTGGTGAGTTCAGTTGGCGCCGATTTTCAAATAGTTGACGACGAACAGCGTGCAAGAATGCACCTTGCTGCAGTTTGGGTCAACAACTTCCCGAACCTTTTTTACAGAATCGCCTATAATCTTTGTGAAGAAAACAAAACAGAGTTTAAATTATTACTTCCATTGATCAGCGAAACTGCTTTAAGGATGGATGGAACTGATCCTGCAAAATGGCAAACCGGACCGGCAAGCAGGGGAGATGTTGGTACTATTAAAGCCCACCTTGATATGATGAAAAATCACCCGCACTGGCAACAGATTTATTCGATACTGAGCGAAGAAATAAAAAAAGGGAGTTGATAATTCTATTCGATAGGTTGCACAATATCTGTTCTCACTTCATACATTGATTTCTTCTTTGAAGGATCATCAACATAAATATCATAAGGAGAGCCAACTGCCCTTTTGTTATTAGCCTTTAGCCACTCTTTGATTCTGTCATACGCCTGGCTCGATTGTTCATAAGGGCCATAATAGTGCACTACCACTGCATTTCCGGGAGGGAGTTTCCTGAATTTTACTCTTCCTGATGTTACCGCGGGGGCAGATTTTACAGGTATGGCCGCCTCTATAAGAAATGGCTCTGATTCAGAATAATACCAGGCCATAGGCATTCCAGCATACTCTAATGCATGGTCTTTCATTAGTGAATCAATCTCACCATATGCCTTCTGTAATAAAGGACCAATATCCCCCATAGTTCGAGCTGTATCCATAATTGTTAATACCTGCATAGCATCAGTGCGGATGGGTTCAATGGTCATACTAACCTGCTTTGATTTAAACTTACCTGATTCTATTTTCTGCTTTAACTGACTTAGGCCATTATCAAAATCAGGCCCTATCATCCTGTCAAAAAACAGTCCAAACCAGCGGTTTATGGGATTATGTCCAAGTACAGCGTTCATGCTCCAGGTAATACTCGTTTTTTCGCCCACCTGCTTTATATCCCAACCACCAATTGATGGCTCATCAAATCCTTCAAACTCCAGGCTTGTTGTCACTTTCTTATCCGGTATTGATTCTATTATGGATAATTTTCCATTTCCCACCTGGTCATTTTCACTTTGCCATGTATACCAGGCACCCTTCCCCTCTGTAAGAGGACCATATTCCAGTTTCATATCCGGATCTTTCTGATTCCATGGCATCCAATCATTATATGTTTTAAGATCATTTACCACCCCATAAACTGTAGAAGCAGGTGCATTTATATCTATGGAGCGTTGAACCATAACAGTTCCGGGTAAGATGGCGCCAATGAGAACCAGCAAGGCCACAACTGCTGCGATCCAGAGAAGGATCCGGGTGATTGATTTCATATTGATTGGTTAGAGAACATTAAAGTAGGAAATTCTTCGCAGAACCAATATTTTTGCACCCCTAAAAGGACATAGATGTATTCAATCACTTTTTCTTTCGAGCAAAAAGGTATTCCTTCCGTAACGCTGGATAATGTTGCACCTGATCAGAGCCTGCTTGAAATTGCACTTGATAATAATATTGAATTACATCATAACTGCGGCGGGGTATGCGCCTGTAGTACCTGTCATTTATACATAAATAAAGGAGAGGACCTGGTTGAAGAACTCTCCGAGAAAGAAGAGGATTTCATTGACCGGGCCGTTAATCCACGATTAAATTCAAGGCTGGGTTGCCAATGCATACTTTTACCGGGAAAATCAGGTACTCTTTCAGTGACCCTTCCTGATCAAACCCAATTTCTCGGAGAATAATACTACACAACAAATCGTAAAGAGCTATGTCACACTTTGAACCTCCCATACATTGGAATGATTATGAAGATATCGCGCTTAAATTGTATGAGCGTTTTGGTGATGAATTCAATGAAGGCAAGATCTACCGGATCCGTTTTACTGATTTGCTTGAATGGGTACTTCAAATACCTAACTTCACCGGCAAACGGGAAGAATCCAATGAGGGTCACCTTGAAATGATTCAAAGTAGCTGGGTTTACGAATGGAGAGATAACCAGAAATCTTAGTATGCTCAATAAGTTCAAACAAATAACCACTTTTGCCTTCGATGTTGATGGAGTGTTGACTGATGGCTCTATTATTTTGTTTGATGATGGTCAGCAGGTACGCAAGATGAATATAAAAGATGGATATGCGCTCCAACTGGCCATAAAAAAAGGGTATAGAGTGGTTGTGATCTCGGGGGGAACTTCTGATGCCGTTCGCCAGCGACTGAATAAATTAGGTATTCATGATGTTTTCCTCAAAGTTGATAACAAAGTTGAGGTTCTGGAGCAATACCGCAGCGAACATAATCTTCACTGGCAGGAAATTTTGTTCATGGGAGATGATATCCCTGATTATAGTGTAATGGAGATGGTTGGAATGCCATGTTCTCCCTCAGACGCGGTTCCCGAAATTAAACATATATCAACCTATATCAGTCCCGCGCGGGGAGGAGAGGGCTGTGTTCGTGATGTTATTGAAAAGGTAATGAAGCTTCGAGGCCATTGGAGTATAGACAGCAGTGTTTCCAGCAAATAGATATAGGATTCAGCAAAGCGGTTCTTTATTTATATTTTAGCGGCTCAAACTACTGGCTTGAAACTTATCGCTGCTTTTTTCCGGTTAATCAGGTGGCCTAATTTATTCTTCATCATTATTACCCAGGTGTTGTTCTACTCCTGTATTTTGATACCGGCAGCCAGTAATGATAATAGCCTGTTTCAATCCGATCTTCCCCTAAAGTTAAATTACTATTATTTTACCTTACTGGTAATATCTTCCGTATTGATAGCTGCAGCAGGATATATAATCAATGATTATTTCGACCTCAATATAGATCAGGTGAATAAGCCGGGTAATATTGTTATACAACGGATCATCAGCCGTAGATGGGCAATTCTCTGGCACCTGTTATTGTCTGCAGCTGGAATTGCCATAGCATTCTGGCTTTCCTGGAAATTAAAGAACCCTGTGATCGGTTTCGCTAATACCGGTTGTGTGTTGTTATTGTGGTTATATTCTACATCTTTTAAGAAACAGTTACTGATTGGAAATATCCTCATCTCACTTCTAACGGCCTGGGTTATACTGGTTATATATTTTGCGGAGCTAAGCGTGAGCCGGTTTGATGAAGCGAATTATCGCAACATTATTCGTTCCGTATTTAAATTCACGGTGATCTATAGCAGTTTTGCTTTCATTATCTCCCTGATCAGAGAGGTGATAAAAGATGTGGAGGACCGGGATGGAGATGCAAAATATGGATGCAGGACCATGCCCATAGTTTGGGGTATTCCGGCAACTAAAATGTTTGCCTCAATCTGGTTATTTGTGCTTTGCGGCGCTCTCGTCATCATGCAACTTTATGGATTGCTGCAGGGATGGTGGATAGGGGCACTGTATTGCACCTTTGCAGTAGTGATTCCTCTTGGCCAAACCTTTATTGATCTTAGAAAAGCTTCTGTTACGGCCGATTATCATCGCCTGAGCCAGAAAATAAAATGGATAATGTTTGCCGGTATATTATCAATGATCTTCTTTAAATGGTACCTCTGATGGAAAGAATTATACTCGCTTCTCAGTCACCTCGAAGAAAGCAACTTCTTGAATGGGCTGAGATAGAATTTGACATTATTGTTCGGCCAACAGAAGAAACATTTCCGGAAGGCCTGTCCACAGCCGAGATACCAATATATATTGCCCGCAAAAAAGCCATGTTGGTAGAGGAAGAACTAAGCCATGACCACCTCATTCTGGCTGCAGATACCGTGGTGGTACTGCATGGTGAAATAATTGGCAAACCCACCGACAGAAATAATGCTATACAGATACTTCAACGATTGTCGGGCCAGGAGCACCAGGTAATTACTGGGGTGGTTATGCGTAAAGGAAGGAAGGAAGTTTCTTTCTCGGATACAACAACTGTTTTATTCCATCCTTTAACATTTGAGCAGGTCACTTTCTATGTTGACAAATACATGCCTTATGATAAAGCCGGCGCATATGCCATCCAGGAATGGATTGGTGTAACCGGAATAAAAAGCATCAACGGTGATTTTTATAATGTTATGGGCCTTCCAGTCAGCAGGGTTGTTCATATACTACAAAACTGGCAATAGGGTGATTTAACGGTTGACAGGGCTGCTTGTGCTTTCTATATTGTAATACATGAAAGAAAATTTATTGCAATATATCTGGAAGGAGAAATATTACCGGTATACAGAGCTTGTTACAGAAAGCGGGGAGGAACTTGTGGTTCTTGATACAGGTCAGTGGAACAAACACCAGGGTCCTGATTTCCTTGACGCGAGAATTCGTTTGAATGGTACACTATGGGCAGGAAATATAGAGATACATATAAAAAGCTCACAATGGTACCAGCATAATCATGCAGATGACCCACATTACCGGAACGTGATACTGCATGTTGTATGGGAAGATGATGATAGTTTACTTTCATCACATATGCCTACGCTCGTATTGCAGCATCGGGTTTCATCTATAATGCTGGATAAGTATAATAAATTGATGGAACAACCGCATAGCATACCCTGTCAGGATTTGCTGCATCTGGTGAACACAGAAACATGGGATGAATGGAAGCAGGTTTTGCTGCAGGAAAGGCTGAGACGAAAAGCATCCTTATTATTGAGCAGTCTCCACGACACAAAAAATAGTTGGGAAGAAGCTACATGGTGGTGGATAGCCAGGCATTTTGGCGGCCCTGTGAATGCTGCCTTCTTTGAACAGGTAGCCCGTAGCATTAGTACCAGGATACTTGCACGACATCGCAATAATGTGATCCAGCTTGAAGCTCTCTTACTTGGACAAGCCAACCTGCTGCAGGAATCCAATGTTGATCCATACGTGCAGTTATTGCAGAGAGAATACTTCTTCCTCAGGAATAAATACCAGTTAAAAAATGTACATGGTCATGCCCAGTTATTAAGGATGCGGCCCGCCGGCTTTCCGGCTATACGACTTGCACAGCTTGCCATGCTTGTAAAACAATCAGGAAGATTACATTTCAATATTCTGGAGGCCAGCTCCCTAACAGAACTAGAAAAATTACTAGAGATTACTGCCAATGATTTCTGGCACTATCATTATACACTTGAGGAGCCTACTCCTTTTCAGCCCAAACATCTGGGAAAGGATATGCAGCAGCACCTGATCATAAATGCCATTGCGCCGTTGGTTTTTGCATTTGGAACTAAACAGCAACAACCACATTTCCAGCAACGATCCGTCAAATGGATGGAAACAATGGATCCGGAACATAATAGTATATTGAGGAGTTGGAAAAATGCAGGTGTTTCTTCCCTCAACGCAGCCGATAGCCAGAGCCTGACTGAATTAAGAAAATGTTATTGTAGTGCACAACGATGCCTCGATTGCAAAATCGGTCAAACAATAATCAAATAATAGCACTTCGCATTAAACCCTATAACCTATTGCTTATTGCCTATTGCCATACATACTGCACATTCATCTCCAGTTCAGGAGACAAACTTCTCGCAACCGGGCATGTATTTCCCACCCTTTCCAATATGGTCTTGTCTTTTTCACTAAGGTTTAACGTTTTAGGAAAACGGATCATGACATCCACTTTGCCCACACGCCTGGGATCGCTAAGCATATATTTTTGTATGTCGATAGTTGTGCCCGCCAGGTCAATTTCCATATCCTGGGCCTTGATACCCATGGTGGTTACAACACAGGTGCCAAGAGCCAGGCAAAGCATATCAGTTGGAGAAAACCTTTCACCTTTCCCACGGTTATCTGTAGGTGCATCTGTTTCGATTACTGATCCACTCTGGGTATGAATTGCTCTGCAACGGAGATTGCCTTCGTAAACAACGGATGCTGTCATGCTGTTATTTTTGCATAAATTTACGCCAGCTGCTATCTAAAATCATTACCGTGAAAAAAATACTGTTATTGTCGCTCGGAATTATTCTTACAACACTTGCCTGGTCGCAAACGCAGCCGGCAGCAGGTAAGAAAGATAAAAAGGCTGAGAAGAAAGATCGTATAAATGCACTCCTTAAAATGGAAGAAGAGGGTGAGATGATATTCAATAAGCATAATATTTTCGGAATCAAACTTAATACCGATGGATGGGGTATCTCCTTTGAGAAAGGAAAATTCCAGACTCCACGCAAAACGAGGTTATTGCAATTTGAATTCAATGAAAAAAAGCACCCAAAGGAAGATAAAGATGCAGGCAGTATCGATCTGTTCACCGGTAATGTAAACCAGTTCATCTTCGGTAAAACGAATAACTTTTACCAGCTGAAGGGAGGATATGGACAACAATATCTTATTGGGGGAAAATCCAATAAGAATGGCGTGGCAGTAACGGCACTCTGGGCTGGTGGTGTTTCGCTTGGATTTGAAAAACCCTATTATGTAGATGTTGAAGACCTGGTAACACAGGAGCGCACACGTGTAAAATTTGAAGATGTGGAAGACCTTTTTCAATACCAATACCTTGGTGCATCGGGTTTCACTGTGGGATGGGATGAGGTAGAGTTAAATCCGGGTGCACACCTCAAAACCGCACTGCGATTTGATTATGGCCGGTTTAATGAAGCTGTTGCTGCCATCGAAGCCGGTTTGAATATAGAGTTTTATTCCAGGGAAGTTGTACAGATGATACAGAATGACCCCAAAAGGATGTTTTTCAATGCATATGTAACAGTGCTGTTTGGTAAGCGGAAGTAATGTAATTTTGTAGATTATGCAGGAATTACCAGTAGTATCAGCAATCAGAGAGTCAGAATCCAAGATACAGAAACCCAATTGGTTACGTGTTAAACTGCCTATCGGCGAAAGTTATAAGCATGTTCGGGGTTTGGTTGACACACATAAGCTACACACCATCTGTGAAAGTGGAAACTGCCCAAATATGGGTGAATGCTGGGGGGAAGGAACCGCCACATTCATGATTCTTGGAAATACATGCACCCGAAGCTGTGGTTTCTGTGCCGTTGCCACCGGCAGGCCTGACCCGGTAGATTGGGATGAACCCCAACGTGTTGCCGAAGCTATCTATCTAATGAAAGTGAAACATGCTGTCCTAACTTCTGTTGACAGGGATGAATTAAAAGATGGTGGCTCTACCATCTGGTACAACACTATAAAAGCCGTTAAACAATTAAATCCTGATACTACCCTTGAAACATTAATCCCGGATTTCAGGGGATTTAAAGATCAGATCCAACGGGTTATTGATGCTGCCCCGGAAGTTGTTTCTCACAATATCGAAACAGTGGAAACGCTTACCAGAAGAGTTAGGATCCAGGCAAAATACTGGCGCAGCATGGATGTACTGAGAACTCTTAAAGAAGGTGGAATGAGGGTCAAGAGTGGTATTATGCTGGGGCTGGGGGAGAAGAAAGAAGAAGTTATTCAAACATTGCATGATCTTTATGATAACGGTGTAGATGTAGTTACTATTGGTCAATATTTACAGCCAACAAAAAGGCATCTTCCGGTAGACCGCTTTGTTCATCCCGATGAATTTGCAGAGTATCGTGAAATTGGTTATGAGATCGGACTTGATTATGTTGAGAGCGGTCCGCTGGTAAGATCTTCCTACCACAGTGAGCGTCATGTTATTCCTGGCTTTGGCAGGGAAAAATGGAAGCAGGAAAAGGAAGGCAATAGGCAATAAAGAATAGAAAGAATTAAAAAAGCTACCGAAATACGGTAGCTTATATTTTTATAATCATTGCTAATTAAACGCTTCATCTATTGACTATTGCCTATTCCCTATTCCCTTACTCCCCTCACAAAGAAGCATGGCTCTGCTTCATTTCCCAAACGAGAGCACTGGCACCGAGAATGGCAGCATCAGCTTCATGAAGATCGCTCTTGATTACTTTTACCTTATTCTTGAAAATCGGCAGCAGGTTTCTTTCCATATGTTCAATGGTAGGATCAAAGATCAGCTTCCCAGCTTTGATAAGTCCGCCAAATAATATGATTGCCTCAGGTGATGAGAACATAACAAAATTTGCAAGGGATTCACCCAAAATCTGGCCGGTGAATCGATATACTTCCTGTGAAATTTCATCTCCCTGCATGGCACAATCGAAAATCTGCTTACTGGTAAGATCTTCCAATGCATACTTCCTTAGCAAACTTGGCGTATCAGGTTTGGAGGCCAGCATTTCTTTTGCCGTCAATACAACCCCGGTTGCAGACGCGTAGGCTTCCAATGAGCCATAAAGCTCCGTGGACCAGTGTTTCCGTCCACCCGGACGAATAATAGTATGTCCCAGTTCACCAGCAAAACCATCATGACCATAGATCAGTTGTCCATTGGCAACGATTCCACTTCCTACTCCTGTACCAAGTGTGATGGTAATAAAATCACGCATCCCCTTAGCAGCACCATACTGCATCTCTCCAACTGCGGCAGCATTGGCATCATTTGTTAGTGCTGTTGGCAGATTCATCTTTTCTGAAACCATATCGGCCAGGGGAACCACACCTTCCCAACGAAGGTTTGGCGCATACTCAATTGTTCCCGTGTAGTAGTTACCGTTAGGTGCCCCAATTCCTATTCCTTTAATAACTTCAGGACCACCCACCTTATCTGTCATCAGTGTTAGACGAACACATAAGGCATCCACAAAGTCTTGAGGTGTTTCATATTCTGGTGTACTCAACTGCTCATATTGTAATACTTCACCCCGGCGGTTAACTATGCCGCACTTGGTATTTGTACCACCAATATCTACGCCTATCGCATATTCAAGAGGAATCTTGCTCATGATTATAAAATGAAAATTATTTTAATGTCCGCCACCTACCTGGCTATCGAAATCTAATCCCTGTGTTTTCAATACACTTCTCTGCTTGATGGCAAGATAAGCCAGGAAAGCGAAACAGGCTGCTGCTACGAGGTATGAGTACTGCATGCCAATGGCATCCATATCCCCAACAGCACCTTGTAAAGGAGGAATAACAGCACCTCCTAAGATCATCATGATAAGGAATGCAGAACCCTGGCTGGTATATTTCCCTAAGCCGGCTACGCTTAACGCAAAAATGCTTGGCCACATTACAGAACAACAAAGTCCGCCTGCCATAAAAGCATATACAGAAACAATACCCTTGGTGAAAACTCCTATGAGCATGGCAACTGTACCAAGAGTAGCAACGGTAAGCAGCGTCTTCACAGGTTTTTCCTGGCCATAGAAGAATGCAATGATCATCAATATCACCACAAATGAATAAGCGTAGAGATCAGAAACATCATTACCCTTAAGATAGTTGGCAAAAAGAACCACTGCAAATGCAATGAAAGGAACCACAATGGTGGCAATTCGTTTACCCATCGTTGATAGGTTGAAAACGCCAATTGCACCAGTCCACCTTCCGATCATAAGACTTCCCCAGTATAGGGAGATATAATGGGATATCTCACTTTCATCAAGTCCGGCCTCAGTCAGATATCCTGGTGTTTTGAGTAAGGCACCGAAATTATTATCGATTGTAACTTCAACACCTACATAAACAAAAATCCCAAGCATACCATATATAAGCTGTTGGTAACGCATGGCACCCCATCCTTCACTATTTCGGGTTGCCGAAGCATTTGACCAGAATAATATGGTCACTACTGAAACAAGAACTAACAGCAGGAGAGGGAGTTTGGCGATATCTGTGAATTGTCCAATAAGTATAATTGCTAAAATCACACCGGTCATTAATAAGAGGCTGCCGGCAGCTTTATTGGCTTTTTCAAATCTTTCATCATTCTTTCCCTCAGGAAGTTTTGAGAAGGCAAAAAACAGAGCCACAGCAGCGAATACCCCGGCAACGATGAGATAAAGGGTATTGATATTCGTTATGGTAACTTCAGCCACTTCTGCGCCTACGCTGCCAAAGAGGAAGAAACTCACAATGATGGGACCAAGCGTTGTTCCCAGGGAATTTACGCCACCCGCAAGATTTAAACGGTGTGAGCCTGTTGCAGGATCACCAAGCGCAATGGCAAATGGCTGTGCTGATGTCTGCTGTAGTGAGAAACCTAACGCCACTACGAAAAGTGATCCCAGCAGGGCGGGGAAAGAGTTCGCATTGGCAGAGGGGATGATCAATAATGCACCTGCAACAGAGATCCAGAGTCCATAGATGATACCTTTCTTATAACCGATCTTATTCAGGATATCATACCCGAATACATTGGAAACAATAAATAATAACAATGATCCGATGAAATAAGCACCATAAAATGCAGAACCTATAAGCTGGCTCTGAAATTGGTTAAGGCTGAAATGTGTCTTACAAAAAGGGATCAGAATACTATTGGAGGCGGCTATAAAGCCCCAGAAGAAAAATACAATAACAAGTGTGGCAAGAGCTCCGGTGTTGGTTGGTTGTTTAGTTTGCGACATAAGCAATCAGAGTTTTTAGTCGCCGAATGGTAGTCATTCGGCCGTTCGCTTGAAGAGTGAAAATAGGAAGAATTTTATTTGATTTAAATTTTTTAGTGCGTAAGGCCCCGCTACGTATTTTCTTATTATATTCATCTGCAATTATTTCTATGGAAATTTTACATGTTTCTGCTGAATGTTATCCCGTTGCCAAAGCTGGGGGACTGGGGGATGTTGTAGGTGCACTACCTAAATATCTGAATGCTGCCGGCCATATCGCCAAAGTGGTGATGCCCATGTACAGAACTAAATTTCTGTATGAGAATAAATGGGAAGTTGTACATAAAGGCAGTTCCTACCTCGGTAATACCTGGTTCGATTACACCGTTATTAAAGAAGCTACCAATAAACTCGGCTTTGACCTATACCTGGTTGACATAAACGGACTGCTCGACAGAGAAAAGATCTATTCTTACGATGATGACACCGAAAGGTTCACTTCATTCCAGATTGCGGTAGTCGACTGGGTTAGCCATTGGGTAGATAAACCCGATCTTATCCACGTACACGATCATCATACCGCCCTTATTCCATTTATGCTGAAGCACTGCTACCAGTACCAGCATATGGAAAATATACCTACGGTTCTAACCATTCATAATGCCCAGTACCAGGGATGGATGGGCTGGGATAAAGCAGATTATATACCGCATTGGGATGGGTGGAGATGGGGCGTGCTGGACTGGAACAGGATGATCAACCCGCTGGCGGCAGGCATTCGCAGTGCCTGGAAAGTGACAACGGTAAGCTGGAGTTACCTTCACGAGATGCGCCAGGAAAGCAATGGACTGGAAGCGCTATTTGAATATGAAAGGGGTAAATGCGTGGGTATACTAAACGGCATAGATGTGGATGTGTGGAACCCGGAAACTGATTCCTACCTCGATGACCATTATTCCATTGAGACACTGGCAAAAGGGAAACGTGCCAATAAAGAAAAACTCTGCCAGGAGTTTAACCTCAATCCCGATAAACCATTATTTGTATTCATAGGCCGCCTGGTTGGAGAAAAGGCTGCCGACGTATTGCCGGGAGCCATTGGTGATTCGCTACATTATATGGACCAAAGAATGAATTTCCTGATCCTGGGAAGCGGCGAACCTGAAGTTGAAGCCCAGCTGAGTGATATGCGCGGATATTGGATGGGATATTACAATTCTAAAATCGGCTATAACGAGAAACTAAGTCACCAGATGTATGCAGGAGCTGATTTTCTCCTTATGCCCAGCAGGGTTGAACCCTGTGGACTTAACCAGCTTTATGCCATGCGATATGGTACTGTACCTGTAGTACGTAGAACCGGCGGATTGCGTGATACGGTAATAGATTATGGAGAGCCGGATGGTTATGGTGTATCTTTCAACCATGCCACTGTGGGTGATATCACTAATGCCGTGTATCGTTCTTTGGTTCTATATGAAGACCAGATGCGTTTTGATAATATCCGCCGACAACTTATGGAGAAAGATTTCAGTTGGGATATAAGTGCACAGCAATACATTGATCTTTATAAATCTTTATTAACTTAATAACCATTCATAAAAGCCACGATATGTCAATAAGCAAAGAGATGCTTGCAGTGATCCTTGGAGGAGGTGCCGGTTCCAGACTTTATCCCCTTACAGCAAGCAGAAGCAAACCCGCTGTACCAATTGCCGGTAAATACCGACTGGTTGATATTCCCATTTCAAATTGTATGAACTCCAGCATCAACAGGATGTTCGTACTTACACAGTTCAACTCTGCTTCACTTAACCGGCATATCAAGAACACCTACCATTTCAGCAATTTCAGTTCCGCATTTGTTGACATCCTTGCTGCAGAACAAACCCCGGATAATCCAACCTGGTTCCAGGGAACAGCCGATGCGGTAAGGCAGAGTCTTCGACATATCAACCCTTTCGAAAGTGAATATGTACTGATACTTTCCGGTGACCAGCTTTACCAGATGGACTTTAGTGAAATGCTTGACAACCATAAAAAACATGGAGCCGATATTTCTATTGCAACTATCCCTGTTGGTGATCGCGAGGCCCCGGAATTTGGAATCCTTAAAAGCGATGGTATATACATTACATCTTTTATTGAGAAGCCAAAGAAGGAAGTACTTCCCGACTGGGTTAGTGATACCGGTGACCACATGAAAACCCAGGGCCGCAACTATCTTGCTTCCATGGGTATTTATATCTTCAACAGGAAACTTCTCTTTGATCTCCTCGAGAATGAAAAGAAAGACGCCACTGACTTTGGTAAGGAGATCATCCCTGAATCTATTGACAAGTACAAAGTATGCAGTTACCAGTATGAAGGTTACTGGACTGATATCGGGAACATCTATTCCTTTTTTGAGGCCAACCTCGGACTCACCCAGGATATTCCGGAATTCAACCTCTTCGATAACAAAAACGCCATCTATACTCGTGCGCGGATGCTGCCTCCGGCTAAGATTAGCGGTTCAACACTTGAGAAAACAGTAATTGCTGAAGGTTCAATAATTAATGCATCCCGTGTAGAGAACACCGTTGTTGGAATCCGGACCAGGATTGGCCATGGAACAACTGTTGTGAGTTCATACCTCATGGGTAATGACTATTTTGAGACCATCCCTGAAATGAACCAGGCTAAAGAAGCCGGAATTCCCATATTAGGAATTGGTGACCGATGCTATATTAAAAATGCTATCGTTGACAAGAACGTACGCATCGGCAATGATGTACGCATTAACGGTGGGCCTCACCTCGAAAACAGTGACCACCCACTTTATACTGTAAAAGATGGTATCGTTGTTGTGAAGAAAGGTGCGGTAATTCCGAATGGATTTGTTATATAAAGGCAACTGGCAATAGTGAACAGGCAATTGGCAAAAGATAATAAAAAGCTATCGGTACTAACCGGTAGCTTTTCTTTTAAATCTTACCTCTTAAATCTTACCTCTTACCTCTTACCTGTCATAGTTTCCCCTTATCTTAGCTTCTGTGTATTTCCTACACATTAAATAACGATTGCTATGGCTGTTTCAGCAAACATGGGTGGTCAGCAAAATGCCGGCCTCATGCCCAAACCCAGACTAACTGTTGCTCAGATATTCACCATGAGCTTTGGCTTTATGGGAATACAATTCGGCTTTGCATTACAGAATGGTAATACAAGCCGTATTCTACGATCCTTCGGCGCCGATATAGAACACCTGCCTTTGTTCTGGCTGGTGGCACCTGTGATCGGGATGATCGTGCAACCTATCATCGGTCATTATAGTGATAGAACCTGGAACAGGCTGGGGAGGAGAAAACCCTATTTCCTTACTGGGGCAATTCTATCTTCAATCGCTCTGATTTTCCTACCCAATTCAGGTGCTCTGGCCGGTATCCTGCCAGCCCTATGGATAGGCGCGGGGATGGTGATGGTAATGGATGCATCCTTTAATATTGCCATGGAACCTTTTCGGGCACTTGTTGCAGATAACCTCTCTGACAACCAGAGAACCATGGGCTTTAGTATCCAGACCTTCCTCATAGGATTAGGTGCAGTTGCAGGTTCTATATTGCCTGAATTACTTGCTCAAACCGGTTTCAGCATGGAGGCTGGCGCTGACGGGGTGGCAGATAATATTAAGTATTCATTCTACATAGGAGCAGCCGTCTTCATAGCTGCAATTCTTGTCACTGTGTTCTACTCAAAGGAATATCCACCTAAAGAGTATGAACAATACCATGGTAAACAGGAATCGCATACTACCGCAGGCTTATCTGAAATCTTTAAGGATTTCAAAAAGATGCCACGTACCATGAAACAACTCGGATTGGTCCAGTTTTTCAGTTGGTTCGCATTATTCAGTATGTGGGTATTTACAACAGATGCCGTTGCCACCCATGTATATGGATTGAGCGGCGACTACTCCACATCGGTAGAGTATAATGAAGCTGGAAATAAAGTTAGCTCAGCGTTTGGTGTTTACAATTTCGTGGCCATGATTTATGCACTTTTCCTGCCGGTGATTGCGCGCAATTTCGGCCGTAAACTTACCCATGCATTTTCATTGGTGGCAGGTGGTATCGGCTTGATATCTATCTATTTTATCAAAGATCCCACAATGCTGAAATTTTCGATGGTAGGAGTTGGCCTTGCCTGGGCCAGTATCCTGGCAATGCCTTACGTCATACTTTCAAGTTCTATCCCTCCCGGTAAACTGGGAATTTACATGGGGATATTTAATTTTTTTATCACCATGCCTCAGATTGTAAACGGTCTCTTTGGTGGATGGATCGTTAAAAATATATACGAAGGTCAAACCATTTATGCCATTGTACTTGCCGGCTTCCTTATGCTATGTGCTGCGGTAAGCGTGTTGTTTGTTTATGATGAAGGATGGGTTAAAATGAAACAGGAAAAACTGATCAATTTAAATAGAAATTGAAATGAAATATTTCAGAATTACGATAGTGATGCTGCTACTTGCCGCGTCCACTTTCGCACAGGAGGTGAATTTTTATCCATCCAATTGGTGGGTGGGGATGACTAATCCAAAAGTGCAGGTAATGATGCATGGCAAGGATATCGGTAAGGGAGAGATCAATATCCTGGATTATCCGGGTGTAGTGCTTGATTCAGTGCATAAAGCAGAAAATCCTAACTATGTTTTTATCGACCTGCTTGTTAATGCGGCGGCTAAACCAGGTAACCTACAGATCAATTGGAAGCAGGGCAAAACAACAAAGAAATATTCATTCCCATTGGGTGCCAGGAGAGAAGGTAAGGGAAAGAGTTTCGCTAAAGGAGTTAGTTCCGAAGACCTGATCTACCTCCTCATCCCGGATCGCTTTAGTAATGGCGATCCCTCAAATGATAAAATAGCGGGACTTTTAGACCAGACACTCAACCGTGATTCAATTTATCATCGCCATGGTGGCGACCTGAAAGGCATCATCAACAATCTTGATTACCTGCAAGACTTGGGTATTACCGCACTTTGGTTATTACCAGTATGGCAAAACAATATGCCCGATCGAACTGAACATGGTTATGCAATAACTAACCATTACAAGGTTGAACCACGTTTAGGCACAAACGAAGATTATGAAAAACTTGGTGAAGAACTCCATAAGCGGGGAATGAAACTGGTGCAGGATGTTATTTACAATCATACTGGGTTATACCATTTCTTCGTTCAGGATAAGCCTATGAAAGACTGGTTGCATGAATGGCCCGCCTACACACAAACCAATTACAAAGACCAGGCATTGTTTGATCCATATGCCAGTGAGGCAGACAAGAAGAAACTGGTGGATGGATGGTTCACACCCATGATGCCCGACCTTAACCAGCAAAATCCCTTTGTGGCAAATTTCCTCATACAGCATGCCATCTGGAGCGTTGAACAATTTGGCGTTGATGGCTGGAGGATCGACACCTATATTTACAATGATCTCGATTTCATGAATCGTTGTAACAAAGCACTGCTCGATGAATATCCCAATATTTCCATCTTCGGTGAAACCTGGGTGCATGGTGTTCCAAACCAGAGTTTTTTTACTGCCAATACAATGGGTAATATTCCATTCAAAAGCAACCTTCCCGCAACAACTGATTTCCAGACATTATTTTATGGTATTCAGGAAGCATTGACCAAACCTTTCGGCTGGACCGATGGGGTGAATAAACTTTATACAACTACAGCACAGGATTATCTTTACCTCGATCCAATGAAGCAGGTTATTTTTTTAGATAATCACGACCTTCCCCGTTTTTATTCCGTAATAGGTGAAGACACTGCAAAGTATAAAGTTGCATTGTCGTGGTTGCTTACATTCCGCGGTGTTCCCCAACTCTATTATGGGAATGAGAATTTGATGACAGGTTTTACCAATCCCGATGGATGGGTTCGTCTCGATTTCAAAGGTGGATGGCCTGGCGATAAAGAAAACAAATTCATATCAACAGGTCGAAGTCCTAAAGAGAATGATATATTCAACCACCTCCGCACCCTTGCCAATTTCCGCAAAACATCAAGTGCCATTAAAACGGGGAAATTAATGCAATATATTCCGGAGGATGGAGTATACGTTTACTTCCGGTATGATGGCAACCAAACGGTTATGTGTGTAATGAATACCAATACTACCGAAAAAACCATTGACACCAATCGCTTTAGCGAACGCACCAACGGTTTCAAAAAAGGTATTGATATACCTACCGGCAAAGCCTATGAACTTGGAGGATCATTGAACCTTCGTCCGATGAGTATGCTGGTCTTAAATTTAGGCGTCTGACGCCTGTCCTGACATGCGTCAGACGGGTATTATCAGAGGAGTGACCACCAGATGAATTTCTCACCACGCTTCCCCCAGTCTTTGAAGGATGTTTTAAGCAGTGGGGCCAACGCGGGAGGAGCCAGCTTTTTACCCTTTTCGTTAATGGTGAAAGCAGCAGCGGGCGGTTCAGTCAGCTCTACCTTTGTAGCAAACCAGGTAGTGTACAGTCGCGGTACCGCGAGGCCTAAGATCATTCCTGGCAGTCCCCCGAATGATTCAGGTCCTCCACTTACCGGAATTTCTTCCGTATAAAATGCTACTACATAAACTGAATCACTAATAATACCCACGGCTTTCCGACATTCAAAACCGGCAATGGTCCTAAGCTCATTACTGAGTTTCCATTCTAGTTTATTGGTGCTGTCACTTATTATGAATGTTTCTTCAAATACTTTTCTTCTGCTGGTATATTTCAGTCCGGCGAAATCGGTGAGCACAATATTATCTTTTGCCGGTCCCACCATCCACGGTTCTACCTTAACATCGGTTTCCCTGCCTGGTCTGTAAATGGATTTATCTTTATTGAAACTGAGATCAAAATAGTTATCCATGAACCTTGGCTGACGCTTGATGAAATCCTGCCACCAGTCACTGCCTTCATCATCGGTTTCAAATTGACGATGAACATTGATCTTTCGCTCATATTCAATTTTACCGCTGTAAAGAAACAGTTGCTGGCCCTGCGCCTGCACCCCGAAAACAACAAGAACAAGTATGGAGATTATATTTTTCATGATATTACACACTGGTTACTAAATAAATTTTTCTTCGCTATTTTCCACCCGGACTGCGATTGAAATTCCATATAAAACTCATCAGCCAGTATCTCCGCAGACTGAGATAAGTATTCTCGGAAATAAAATTACTGCTGGCATTTCGCTGGAAGCCGATATTCTGGTTCAGGATATCATTCATGCTGAACCTAAGCTCGCCATTCTTATTCTTCCAGAATTTCTTTGCCACATATGCATTCCATAACCACACATTCCTGTCTTCACCAAATACATCTGTTTTCTGACGATAATTATAACTAAGCTCATTGGAAATTTCGAATTCATGCGGCAGGTATATCATTCCATTAAGCTCAGTGCTGGCGGTCCAGAATCTTGTTATCACATCAGGCCTAACGGATGATTTGCTTTGGGTTAGCTGAGGGCCAAATTCCAGGTTAATATTATACTTTTTCTCTTTTGATTTGCCCACACCCAATCTCAATCCCATGTTGGAGTAATTATTGGTATTCTTTACGCCATTAACCAGGTTATTATTTTTTCCGCCATTGTAAAAAAGATATGAATTCACATTCATACTGATCTTCTTGAACTGCATCCATAACCCTGCACTTGAGTAATAATTGTAATTGCCGTCCATATTTATAAACATGGAAGTACGCTTCCCCTCATTGTCAAGATTAGTGCTGGAACTGATGGCATTATCAACCAGGTTGATACCAGAATTTATATACATGTAGCGACCCGACAAAACCTTATACTCATTGAAATTAAAATTGATATTATGCCTGAATTCCTGCTTCAGGTCGGGATTTCCAACCTGGATATTTAAAGGGTCTGTGTTCTCCCTTACAGGCTGTAACTGTTGGAGATTGGGCTGACGTGTGTTTCCATTATAATTGAGGGACAGGCTGCGTTGTGCTCCCATCTTAAAACGGATATTTGCCCGCGGAAAGAAGTTGGTAAAGTTATACTTATAAGCTGTGTCTGTCACCAGATCCGTTTGCCTGAAGTCTGCAAAGGAAATACCCGAACCAAAACTAGCTACCAGTTTTGTTCCATTATGCCTGAAATTCAAACCTGCACTATGGGTATTGAAATCAAATGCATAATTGCTACTGAACAGGCTATCCAATTCAGCATATTTGCCGGCATTATCCTTATTGAATGAACTTCGCAATGATTTACTATTATTCACCCGGTAGCCATAATCAGCAACAATGAACCACTTTTTCGATATCGGCTCAGTATAGGTGAATTTTCCACCAATCGCATTGCTTTGCTGGTAGTTTTCCTTAAACTGGTCGGTAGTATCAGTCCGGTATTTTATACCCCCATTGTTGAAAAACTCATTTATAGCAAGTAATTGTCCTTCCGTTTCATTGGCATTATAAGACTGATCGAAGTTTACCGACAAGGTTCTTCCTTTCTTCGCAAATTGTTTCCGCCAGATAGCCCTGGCGTTTAAAAAATCCTTTTGACCTTTTGAGAAGAGTTGCCTTTGCTGTTCATTTACCAGATCCCGTTCTTCAGAAAGCGATCTTGAAAGATAATCGGACTGGTTAATCGCATTGGTTCGGTTAGCCTTAACAGTGATCTTTATATTGCTTAATGAATCCAGCTTAAGGTCATAAAAGCCTCCAGCCTGGTGGCGGATATTCTGGGAAAATGTTTTGCGCCGCTGGTCATTGTAATATAGTGTATCTGGTAATATAAACTGACTGGTAGTGGTTCCCTCATTCAAAACATCCTGCTTGTAAAACTGGTAACTACCATTAAGATTCTTTTTATCATTATCCCATTTATTAGAATAATGAGCTCCTGCATTCCATGCCTTAGGCAGGCCCTCACCATTGTATCTGCCTCCCCAGGTATTAAACTCATCACCCTCATTATAGGAAAAGAAATAGCCTTCCTCTTCATTGAACTCCATATCAGAACCACCCCCAAATTTTTCCTGATCCTCCCAATTCAAACCCGCCTTGCCGGTATTTGACATGGTACCATAGGCAGCCATTTTCCGCTTGCCCTTGAAAAGGTTGATCATCGCTTCATTCTCAAAATAACCCGGAATACCGCCTGCAATTTTCACTCTCCCGAATAAACCTTTTTTACGGTCTTCCTTAAGCGTTAGATTGATCGTTTTGGTTTTCTCCCCGTCATCAATTCCTGTGAATGCAGCCTGGTCACTTTTTTTATCGAAAACCTGCACATTATCAATTGCATCTGCCCGGAGGTTCTGGGTAACTACTGCGGGGTCATCACTAAAGAATTCTTCACCATCCACCAGAACCTTCTGAACCTTCTCTCCCTGGGCTGTTATCTCGCCATTCTTATTCACCTGGAGCCCCGGCAATTTTTTCAGCAACTCTTCTACATTAGCCCCCTCCCTTACTGCAAAACTGTCGGCCTTGAATTCCAGCGTATCACCCCGCATCCTTATCGCACCGATTTTCCGGGAAACGATCACTTCCTCTAAGAGCACTGATTTTTTTATGAGATTGATCCCGCCAAGGTCCAGCACCGGTTCCTTAGGTGCAAGCTGGTCCATGAAATCAGCAAATTTCGGATAGGTAACCAGCATAATAAAAGGTCCTTCGCCAGTGGCAGTTAATGTGAACCTGCCATCTTCCCCGGTTCGGGTATGCTTAAGCAATACCGAATCTTTTGAAAGGATTGCCACAACAGCGTTTGACAAAGGTTTTTTCTCGGAGGTATCAGCAATCTGCCCCTTTACGGTTATTGATTGCGAATAAATGGCACCTGCAAACAGCAGGCTACAGAATAGGAATAGCAGTTTTCTCATAAGCAGGTTAAAGTGCCGCCAAAAATTGGCATTATTATTTGAATACCAATACCTATTATAATTAATAAATAGTTAAAGCCTTTAATAACTGAGTGTTCAAGTAGCCCCGCTTTTCCTTAATTTTAGAACAACTGCAATGCTTATGTCAATACCTCCTCATACACCATATGAAGAAACCAATTTTATTGATACCACTAAAAAGGTCTGGAACTATTCCATCCTAACGGATGAGGATATTCGAAATTTTCAGGCCGGCACCAATTACAGGCTTTATGAAAAATTTGGTTCGCATTCCATACAGGTACAGGAAAAATGGGGGATCTATTTCGCCGTATGGGCACCTAATGCAACCAGTGTTTCCGTTAAAGGAAATTTCAATGACTGGAAGAATTTCGATTATGAATTAAATCCACGCTGGGATAAAAGCGGTGTATGGGAAGGCTTCATTCCCGATTTGGGTTTAGGAGAAGTTTATAAATACCACATAAAGGGCTTTATGGGTGCGGAACTTGATAAAGGTGATCCCTTCGCCAATTTCTGGGAGAAGAGGCCCCTTACTGCATCTATTACCTGGGACCTCAGCTATGACTGGCAGGATAAGGACTGGATGAAGATTCGTAAAAAACACAACTCCCTCAATGCGCCATGGAGTGTTTACGAAGTGCACCTCGCCAGCTGGATGAGGCCCGATCCAAATGATGAAGAGACCTATAACAGCTATGCCCAGATCACAGAAAGAATGGTTCCCTATGTAAAAGAGATGGGATTCACGCATGTGGAATTCATGCCCATCATGGAACATCCTTTTGATGGCAGTTGGGGATACCAGGGCACAGGATATTTTGCACCCACTTCGAGGTTTGGATCACCACAGGATTTTAAAACCATGGTAGATGCCTTTCACCAGGCAGGTATTGGTATAATTCTGGATTGGGTGCCTTCCCATTTTCCGTATGATTCACATGGATTGTTTATGTTCGACGGTACCCATACATATGAATATGCCGATATGCGAAAGGGTTTCCATCCCGACTGGAACTCCTATATTTTCAATTACAAAAGGGGAGAAGTAAAATCCTTCCTTATAAGTAGTGCACACTTCTGGCTTAACCATTTTCATGTTGATGGCATCCGTGTAGACGCAGTATCTTCCATGCTCAAACTCAACTATAGCCGCAAGGAAGGGCAGTGGGAACCCAATGAATTCGGTGGCGATGGCAATCTGGAAGCCATCGCATTCATCAAGGACCTTAACGAGACCATCTTCCGCGATTTCCCTGATGTACAGACCATAGCAGAAGAAGCTACAGATTGGCCTGGAATATCTAAGCCCACCTTTGATGACGGACTTGGCTTTGGTATGAAGTGGATGATGGGCTGGATGCATGACACCCTTCGCTATTTCAAACAGGACCCGCTCTACCGGCAGTTTCAACAGGATTCTTTCACCTTCAGCATGATGTATTATTATGATGAAAATTTCATGCTTCCGCTGAGCCACGACGAAGTGGTACATGGCAAAAGCCCCATGCTGTATAAGATGCCCGGCGATGAATGGCAGAAATTTGCCAATCTCCGATTACTCTATTCTTATATGTTCACCCACCCGGGCGGCAAACTTCTTTTCATGGGCGACGAATTTGGCACAACATTAGAATGGAATTATAAAAGCGAGTTACCCTGGCACCTGCTGCAGTATGATGGTCACAAGGGAATGAAGGAATGTGTAAAAGATCTTTGTGCCCTGCTAAAAAATGAACCGGCAATGTATGAGAAGCAGTTCGACAAGGATGGATTTGAATGGATTGATCTTAACCACCGGGCCGAA
Organism: Flavihumibacter sp. ZG627; assembly: GCF_000814325.1. Classification (GTDB taxonomy): domain Bacteria; phylum Bacteroidota; class Bacteroidia; order Chitinophagales; family Chitinophagaceae; genus Flavihumibacter. Next base: position 626,352 of record NZ_JPHF01000002.1, read on the forward strand.
TCAGTGATAGTATTCAGAAGAAAGGGCCTGGAACCTGCCGATGATCTATTAATTATTTTAAATATGACACCCGAAGTCAGAAAAAACTGGAAAGTTTATGCCTCGGGTAAAACGAAATGGAAGGAAATATTTAACAGTAACAATGCAATTTATTGGGGTACGGGTGACGTCTTTAATCCTGATATTGCAGTTACACCAAAAGAGGGGGATGATAACCTCTTTGAAATTAACCTGCACCTGCCACCTCTGGGTGCCCTCGTGCTGAAATAAGAAAAATGAAAACACTGTACCTGACCGTACTGTGCTGCTGGACTTTGGGAGTTGTAAATGGACAGACAGACAGTCTTGATTATCATATTAAAAAGGGAGAAGATGCCTTCTCACAATTGAGGTTCCTCCCGGCCTACGAGCACTACCGCGCAGCAGTTGCCCTTGATTCACTTGACGCAACTGCATTGGACGGCCTCGCCAACAGCTCCTACGAACTCAGAAAATATGATGTTGCACGTACCGCATATTCCAAAATTCATTCCCTCCAGCCCAACGATACCAATGCCATCAGCAAACTGATGGAGTTACATTATAATACCCGTCACTGGAAAGATGCTATTGAGATGGCTACTAAAGCCAGGAAACTTGGAGTAGGAAAAGATCATGACCTCATCATTGCAAAATCATGGTACGAGCAGGAACATTATGGTAATGCACTTAAGGCAATAGAAAAAGCCTGGGTTAACAACAAGACCAATGCCGAACTCCCTTATATGGCAGGCCGTAGTTATATTGAAATGAGCAATTACCGCAGGGCAGCAGGTTGTTACGAACAGGCACTTGCACTGGAACCTAAAAATGCGCGCTGGATGTATGAAGCAGGCATGAGCTATGCCGCCATTCCGGATGATGTAAGAGCCGTTCAATGGTTTGAAGCAGCAGCCTCCAATGGCTATACCCGCAGCAATGATTTTTTGGAGAACCTCGCTAACTCCTATGTAGGGATCAAAGCCTTTGACAAGGCTATTGAATTGTATGATGAACTCAAAGAAAGAAAGCCGGGCGACATTGAATTATTATACTCCATAGGTGATGCATACTATAAAGCTGGTGCTTACCACGACGCCATCAACAACTGGGACCAGGTTCTGGCGCATGATAAAACCCAGGCCCGCGCAGTTTATATGATTGGCGTTGCCTATATCAAAAAGGGCGATGATGCCAAAGGAAAAGACCTATGTGAAAAGGCCATTAAGATGGATCCCTCACTTGCTAAATACCGGGAGAAGCGTTCGATGTTCGGGCTCTGAGGAAACCACTGTTATACTCAAACTACATTTTCTCCGGCACCCTGATACCCAGTAAGGCCATTCCCTGCGAGATAACATTGGCAGTCATAACTGCAATACGCAAACGAAATTGTTTTTTCTCCTCCGTTTCTGCTCTGCTTACAGATAGTTCTGTATAAAAAGAATTGAAGGTTTTGGCAAGGTGATATATATAGTTGGCCACCGCTGAAGGATTATGCTCCAAAGCTGCCTGCTCTATCACTGCCGGAAATTGCTCCAGACTTACAAGCAGACTTTTCTCCAGCGGCAGAAGGGGAGAAGTAAATGATTGTTCATCTTCCGGCATTTCCTTACGCAGAATAGATTTTATCCTTGCATGTGTGTATTGGATAAACGGACCTGTATAACCATGAATATCTATTGACTCCTCAGGATTGAAGATCATTTTCTTTTTGGGATCCACTCTTAGCAGGTAAAATTTCAATGCCCCCAATCCAATCGTATCATAGAGCTCCGAGAGTTCATCCTCATTAAAATCCTTAACCTTACCCAGCTCAAGCGTATGCTCCTCTGCGATCTTAACCATCTCTGCCACCAGGTCATCGGCATCAACAACAGTTCCTTCCCGACTCTTCATTTTTCCAGTGGGTAGTTCAACCATTCCATACGACAAATGAAAAATCCCATCGGCATTAGGAAGCCCCAGTTTCTGTGCAATAAGTTTCAATACTTTGAAATGATAATTCTGCTCATCACCCACAACATAAATGCTCTGGCTTATCTGGTATTCTTCATATTTCTGCTCAGCCAATCCAATATCCTGTGTCATATAAACAGAAGTGCCATCCCTGCGCTGAACAAGTTTCTCATCGAGACCCTCAGCAACCAGGTCAATCCACACACTTCCATCTTCCTTGCGGTAAAAAATTCCTTTTCCCAAACCTTCCTGTACGATCTTCTTGCCAAGCAGGTAAGTTTCACTTTCATAGTACACAATATCAAAATCACTTCCTATGCGCTTATAGGTTTGATCAAAACCCTCATACACCCAGCCATTCATCATTTTCCAGAGATCGGTAACCTCGGGCTTTCCCGCTTCCCAGTCAACCAGCATCTGTTGCGCTTCCTTCATTAATGGTGCTTCTTTCTCTGCCAGCTCCCTGGTCATACCCGATGCAACAAGTGATTCAACTTCAGCCTTATAAACATCATTGAACTTTACATAATAATCGCCCACAAAATGGTCTCCCTTCTTCTGTGCCAATCCGGGTGTTTCTCCATCAGAGAATCGTTGCCAGGCAATCATGCTCTTGCAGATATGTATACCCCTGTCATTCACAATACAACTCTTGATAACCTCGTAACCATTAGCTTTAAGGATCTCCGCTATGCTCCATCCCAGGAAGTTATTACGCAAGTGCCCAAGGTGTAGTGGCTTGTTGGTATTGGGCGAACTGTATTCCACCATTACTTTTTGTCCATTGGAAGCAGCCTTTCCAAATGAGTCATTATTATAGTGCTCTTCCAGCAATTCAATCCAGTATTTATCTGCAACCACCAGGTTTAGAAATCCTTTGATAAGGTTATAGGATGTAAAAAAACCATTGCTTTCCTTTACCAGGTATTCACCAAGTGTATTGCCGATGGCTTCAGGGGAACTCTTTAATAGTTTCACCAAACCAAAAAGAACTATAGTATAATCGCCTTCAAATTCCGGTTTGGTCTGGTTCACCTGGAAAGCGCCGGGGTCAGTAACCTGCGGATATAAAATCTGAATTGCGTTGCTAACAATGGTCTGAAGATGTTGAGTGATTGCCATAAGAGGCAAAGATATAGGGTGAAGCCCTAAACATCGAACGCATATACTATTTTTGCGCCCATGTCCAATTGGTTTGTACGCAATGTCAGTGACTTCATTGACTTTTTCTATCCGCCATTCCGGCGGTATATACCTCTTCAGACCTTTCGTTATATCGCCTGCGGTGGTGGTAATACATTGCTGGATATCATCATCTATTTTATCTCCTACAATTTTATCCTTCAAAAGCAGGTAGTGTCTCTTGGCATAATGGTGGGAGGGCAGGAACTGGCAGTAAGTCCCCATATCATGGCCTTTTTCATGGCTTTTTTTGTAAGTTTCCCCCTTGGATTTTACCTGAACCGCAAAGTGGTTTTCCATGATTCCGACCTCAGGGGAAGGGTCCAGCTTTTCAGGTACATGTTATTGGTAACAGTGAATATTCTGCTCAATTATGCCTTCATTAAACTCTTTGTTGAGGTTTTCGGTATTTTTCCAACTATTGCCAAAATGTTAACCACACTCATTGTTGTGACATTCAGTTACCTGGCCCAGCGTAATTACACCTTCCGAAAGCGCATAGATAAATAAGGCAATTTGTCCCCCCGCCGCCATAACCTCGCCATATTGAGGGGTAATTTGTCAGTATACCGGCTAAATCACTGACATTTCTGCCATTTTTGCACAGTTCCCTCCATTGGCATATCTATTGACAATCATAAGCGTAACACATTCATAAAAGGAAAAATAAACATATGGGAAAGATCATTGGTATTGACCTGGGAACTACCAACAGTTGTGTATCGGTTATGGAGGGCAATGAGCCCGTCGTGATCGCTAACGATGAAGGACGTAGAACAACACCTTCGGTGGTAGCATTTCTGAAGAACGGAGAACGCAAGGTAGGTGACCCGGCCAAACGCCAGGCGATCACTAACCCGCATAACACTATTACATCTGTGAAGCGATTCATGGGTCGTCGTTTTGACGAAGTAACCGAAGAGATAAGCCACTGGAGTTATAAAGTTGCCAAAGGCGATAATAATACGGTACGCATAGATATTGACGGCAGGCTTTATACGCCACAGGAAATCAGCGCAATGGTTTTGCAGAAAATGAAGAAAACTGCAGAAGATTACCTGGGCCAGGAAGTAACTGAGGCGGTTATTACCGTTCCCGCTTATTTCAATGATGCTCAGCGCCAGGCTACCAAAGAAGCTGGTGAAATTGCTGGTCTTAATGTGCGCCGTATCGTTAACGAGCCAACAGCAGCAGCACTGGCTTATGGAATGGACAAGAAAGGCAAGGACCAGAAGATCGCGGTATTTGACCTCGGTGGTGGTACTTTCGATATTTCCATCCTCGAACTTGGGGATGGGGTATTTGAAGTGAAGTCCACCAATGGTGACACCCATCTCGGTGGTGATGACTTTGATAAAGTGATCATGGACTGGCTTGCAGAAGAATTCAAGAAAGACGAAAGCATCGACCTGCGCAAGGACCCTATGGCCCTGCAGCGTCTGAAAGAAGCGGCAGAGAAAGCAAAAGTTGAATTGTCTTCTTCTTCCGAAACAGAGATCAACCTTCCTTATATTACTGCTGTTGACGGAGTGCCCAAGCACCTCGTTAAAAAGCTTACCCGGGCTAAATTTGAAGCAATTGCCGATACACTTTTTGAGCGTTGCCTGAAGCCTTGTGAGCTTGCATTGAAAGATGCCGGTATGAGTACTAGCCAAATAGACGAAGTGATTTTGGTAGGTGGTTCTACCCGTATCCCTAAAGTGCAGGAGATCGTTGAGAAATTCTTTGGAAGAAAACCTAATAAGGGTGTTAACCCCGACGAAGTTGTAGCAGTAGGTGCTGCCATCCAGGGCGCAGTTCTCACAGGTGAGGTGAAAGATGTGCTTCTGCTCGACGTTACCCCGCTTAGCCTGGGTATCGAAACAATGGGCGGCGTAATGACCAGGCTCATTGAATCAAATACAACGATCCCGACCAAGAAATCAGAAGTATTCTCTACCGCCAGTGATAACCAGCCCGGCGTACAAATCCATGTTCTTCAGGGAGAGCGCCCCATGTCATCCCAGAACAAGAGCCTGGGTATGTTCAACCTCGATGGAATTCCACCTGCACCACGCGGTGTACCACAAATTGAAGTGATCTTCGATATTGATGCCAATGGTATTCTTCATGTAACGGCTAAGGACAAGGGAACCGGTAAAGAGCAGAAGATCCGCATTGAAGCAGGATCCGGACTTACCAAAGAGGAGATCGAAAAGATGAAGGCAGAGGCTAAGGCCAATGAATCAACCGATAAGGAGGCAAGGGAGAGAGTGGAGAAGATCAACCAGGCCGACAGTCTGATATTCCAGACAGAGAAGCAGTTGAAGGAATTCGGTGAAAAGATTCCGGCCGACAAGAAAGAGCCTATCGAAACGGCCCTCACTAAACTGAAAGAGGCACATAAAAGCCAGGATATCGCAGCCATTGATGCAGCTGTTGCAGAAATGAATACTGCCTGGACCGCCGCTTCTGAAGAGATCTACAAGGCACAGCAAACTGGTGGCGAACAGCCAGGAGCCGATGCAGGAGCCCAGCAGGGAGCCAGCGGTGAAAATGTGACCGATGCAGAATTCGAAGAAGTCAAGTAGGAGGTAAGAGGTAAGATTTTAAGAATTACATAGTGGATGGACTTCGGTTTTTTACCGGAGTCCATTTTTTTTTCCAAATCTTACCTCTTACCTCTTAAATGTTTGCGCTATTTTCGCAGCATAAATTTTTTTGAAGCATGGAAACACAAAAAAAGAATACAGGATTATGGTGGATCGGTTTTTTCGTATCCACAGCTTTGTTATTGACCGCCATTTTTCTTCACTGGGAATACCTGACAATGATCATTCCGTTTGCCCTCACCAGCTTTGTAAAGGCCATGGATATTATTTAACGGAATCCTGAAAATATGTAAAGGCTCCACCTGGTGGGGCCTTTTTAATTGGCCTCAAAACCAAATGTGTATATTATACACAAATCTTCTTAATTTTACTTTTATTTGTCTTGCCAAACAACCAGTATGAAGATTCATTTTTTCCTTCGGTATAGTACCCGTATGGGGCAGCACTTGCAGATAACCGGCAATTTCAGTTCCTCTTCCAGTGAAACAATCCATCCTGTAAATATGAATTACCTCAATGAGGAATTCTGGCAGGCAACTGTAGTTGTTGATCCATCCGGAAATCGTGAGATTAATTACCAATACCAGCTTGTTGATGAAAATGGCAGGATCATCTCAGAATGGGGGAACGACAGGGTTATTCCACTTCATGACCTTAAGGCGGATGAGTTGCAGGTGGTAGATACCTGGAACTATGCCGGTGAATTCGAAAACGCATTTTATACCGCTCCCTTCCAAAAAACATTACTGGAAAACCATGAACATAAAAAGATAAAACACCCAAAGCACTTCACCCATATATTTAAAGTAAAGGCACCGCTTCTTAAAAAACATGAAGTGATTTGCATCGTGGGAAGTATTCCCGCGCTGGGTGAATGGGATGAGATAAAGCCATTGCAACTGTATACTGATGGTAATTGGTGGACCATTACCCTCGACCTGCCCAAAGAAGGCTTCCCCCTTTATTATAAATATGGAGTTTATGATACTCACGAGAAAACCTTGATTCGTTTTGAAGCAGGAGATAACAGATCGCTTTTTGGAGATGCCCTCGAAAAAAAGATCACACTGGTGCATGACGGATTTGTGCATCTTCCCAATGATACCTGGAAAGGTACCGGGGTAGCCATCCCTGTTTTCAGTTTGCGTTCTAAGAACAGCTTTGGCGTGGGTGAATTCACCGACCTGCATTTACTGGTAGACTGGGCCCGCACGGTAGGCATGAAGATGCTTCAGCTTCTCCCAATCAATGATACTACTGCAACCCGCACCTGGCTAGATTCTTATCCCTATGCAGCGATATCTGCTTTTGCCCTCCATCCTGTATTTGTAAATCTTGAAGAGGTTGCGGGAAAGAAAGATGCTTCAATCCTAAAGCCCTTCCGGAAAAAGCAAAAAGAACTCAATGAGTTAACTGAGGTGGACTATGAAGAGGTAATGAAGTTCAAGATAGCCGTGCTCACAGAATTGTATGAATCACAAAAAGAAAGCTGGGCCGAAGACAAAGATTACCAGGCATTCTTTGAACATAATAAACATTGGTTGGTACCATATGCTGCTTTCTGTTTCCTACGCGATAAACATGATACGGCCGATTTCAGTCAATGGAAGCAACACAATACCTATGATGCTGCGGCCATTGAGAAATTTGTATCACCCAAACAAAAGCATTTCGACCAGATCGGTTTCCACTACTTTATTCAGTATCATCTCCACCTGCAATTGAAGAGCGCCACTGCCTATGCCCATAAACATGGCATCATCGTTAAGGGCGATATTCCAATTGGCATTTACCGCCATAGCTGTGATGCATGGATGAGTCCCGAACTGTATAATATGGACCAGCAGGCTGGTGCGCCACCTGATGATTTTGCCATTAAGGGACAAAACTGGGGCTTCCCTACCTATAACTGGCAGAAGATGCAGGAGAATGGTTTCACCTGGTGGAAACAACGGTTCAGCCAGATGAGTGAATATTTTGATGCATTCCGCATAGATCATATACTCGGGTTTTTCCGGATATGGTCAATCCCCTTTGACGCAGTGGAAGGAATTATGGGCCATTTTGTTCCAGCCATTCCGGTTGATGTGAAAGAATTTGGTGAAAGGCAAATATGGTTTAACCATTACCGTTATACCAAGCCATTTATTACAGAGAAGATACTTGAAGAACGATTTGGTGAATCGGCAACATTCGTTAAAGAAGAATTCCTCGATGACAGGGGCTTCGGACAATTTGATTTCAAACCACCATTTGACACTCAGCGCAAAATTGAGCAGTGGTTTCTGGCGCACGAAGACAAGGACCATCTGCAGGGATTAAAGCAGGGACTGCTTGATCTGCATACCAACGTGATCCTCTTTGAAGAAGCGGGATCAGAGGGGAAGAAGTTTCATTTCCGTTTTGCTATGGAACATACCAGTTCTTACCAGGACCTGGAATGGAATACAAAAGAACAACTCAAAGCCCTGTACGTAGATTATTTCTACCGCCGTCAGGATGATTTCTGGATGCAGGAAGCCATGAATAAATTACCCGCCCTGAAAGCTTCCACCAATATGCTTATCTGTGGCGAAGACCTTGGTATGGTGCCTGCATGTGTTCCAGATGTGATGCGACACCTGGGCATCCTGAGCCTGGAGATCCAGCGCATGCCCAAGGACCCTGCGCATGAGTTCTTTCATCCCAATAATGCGCCATACCTTTCTGTGGTAACGCCCTCTACCCACGACATGAGTACCATCAGGGGCTGGTGGGAAGAGGATAGGGAAAAGACCCAGCGATTCTTCAACAACGAACTTGGCCAATGGGGAGAGGCCCCCGCTTTCTGTGAAGCCTGGATCAATAAAGCTATAGTAATTCAGCATCTGTATTCTCCTGCAATGTGGGCGGTATTCCAGTTACAGGATCTGATGGGAGTAGACGGTGACCTGCGCCGCAGCGACCCATCGGAAGAACGGATCAATATTCCTTCCAATCCAAAACATTACTGGCGCTACCGTATGCATATGACGCTGGAAGAACTATTGAAGGAAAAAGAGTTCAACCATTCTCTGAAAGAATACATTAAAGCGGGCGGTAGAGCATAATTTGATAGGTTTGCAACATGCGTGTAAGATCCTTTATCAAGGCGCTTCCTTTCACCCATCCTTTTACCATTTCAAAAGGAACAAAAACACACCAGCCAACTTTTATTGTTGAGCTGGAATTGAATGGTATTGTTGGATATGGTGAGGCGCCGGCCATTGCCTATTATAATATTCCCGTGGAGAAGATGCAGGCTGATCTTCTGGCCAAACAAACCTTTGTTGAGAAGTTTGCCTTTACTACACCCGACCGTTACTGGCATTACCTCCACCACCTGCTCCCGCTGAATGGTTTCCTGGTGAGTGCCCTTGATATGGCCGCCTGGGACCTGTTCGGTAAGATCAGGCGACAGCCGCTGTACAAACTATTTGGTGCAGACCCTGCAAATATGCCGGTTACGGATTATACCATCGGTATCGACAGTACCGAAAAGATGATAGAGAAAATGAAGGAAACGCCATGGCCGGTGTACAAGATCAAACTGGGAACCGACCGTGATATCGAGATCATGGAATCACTTCGCCGGCATACGGATACTCCATTGCGTATTGATGCAAATGCAGCCTGGACAAAAGAGGAGGCACTCGGGAAAATAACCGCCTTTGCTGCAATGAATGTGGAGTTCATAGAACAACCCCTTGCCAAGGATGATTGGGAAGGGATGGCCTGGTTATATGAAAGAAGTCCATTGCCACTAGTGGCAGATGAAAGTTGTGTTTATGAGCAGGACCTGGCAAAATGTGAGGGTCATTTCCATGGGATCAATATCAAGCTCACCAAGTGCACCGGTATAACGCCTGCACTTCGTATGATAGCGGATGCAAGAAAACGCGGCATGAAGATCATGTTAGGATGTATGAATGAAAGCACAATCGGTTCTGCGGCATTGGCGCATCTTGGTCCATTGGCCGACTGGCTTGATATGGATGGTCCGCTTTTGTTGTCTGAAGACCTTGCAACCGGTTTGAGTTATGATTTCGGCAAGGTGAGTTTGCCATCATCGCCGGGATTGGGCATTACGGTTCAACTGGAGTAAATAAAGTCTGCATATCATCTATCGACATTCTTATTTTTTTACGTATAGCGAATTGCCAACTTTGATAGCGTACTTGTTGTCTTGTTTTTCAAGTTGTAAAATAGGGGATACATTTCCAGAACTCCATGTAACAGAAAGTTGCTTTTGATCTTTGTCTACCTTGAACTTCCCCACATGGTGATATGTTTTTTTCCCATTAATTTCAGTATGATATAAAATACTGTCACCATCATATAATTTAAAGAATGTATTATTCATCGCCATCATCTGCATGGCCATGGGATCCTCGTTGTAATAAGTATACATACCATACAATTCTTTGTCGTTTTTATTACATGCCACAAGAAACAAAATAAACGATAGATATAATGTTTGATACTTAATAATGTTTAGATGAATCATGATCCAACAATTATACCGTAAGATAGGAAATGAACGGAAATATGCGAAGTATGTTACCAAAGCACAAAAGGGACAAGATTAAAATTTTTTAATATAGTAAATTTACTATTGCATAATCCTCTAATATGTTTAATCTTTAGGTTCTAATCTGATAACCTGTTTTAAACGCAGCGTCGCCACTCCCATATCCTGCCCTTCCAAATCCTAAACAACACGTAGTTTGATGAACCCTCATTTGTGTAGGTTCTCATTACTATACTTATTGTTGTCTCATATCATTCATTTATAAATTCAAAAATTGAAACTATGCAAAAGTTCAAATGGCTGCTTGCATTAGCAGCACCCCTTGCCCTAATGATTAGCTGCCAAAAAGAAGCAGCACGCACTGATCATCAAATCACCCTCGATGAAACATTACAATTGAAATCGGGATCTCACCTTTCAGCAAGTGCAACAGGTAATGGTGCACCAAGTGGTGCTCATTATAACCTTAACATTATTGGCGTGCCTAAAGGTAAAACCGCAGACATGACCAGTGGGAATGGACATCGTATTTTTGTGAACCTAAGCGGCAACACAAAGATCTTTTTGAAAGAAGGTGATGATTTTGCGGTACTGGATGCAAACGGAACAGACCAGGATGGTGCAAAATTCCAACTTCCTAATCCCGACCCCGAAAATGATGGCATCACAACTTACAGTGTGTTCGCACGTGCTTTAGGAAAGCCCGGAGGATCCATGGGCATTACTACCTGTGCTTATGATCCTTCTGCCGGCGAGGATGTATGCAGCCTGGAAAGCTATGTAACAGTTCGTAATAAAGGTAGAACTGGCTTTGAAAATGTATCAAAAGAATTGTTATATATCTATGCTGATCTGGATGGAGATGGTACGGTAGAACGCTATCCTTTATTTGATGACAGACTTCAGGATTATTACTGGAGTGTAGAGAATGATGGGCTGCGTTTATTACAGCTTCGTTTTTATGCAGTTCCCACCAATGTAAATTAAAACGCTCATTGATTGTACCCGAAAAACCCGCTGCTCATACAGCGGGTTTTTTATTTCACTTTCACATATACATTTGATGAGAACGCGCCTTCTATGCAATATTCTTGAAGACGTAATTTTCTGGATGTTGTTTTAGCACTTATTGAAATTTTTTGTATTTTTTGATTAGATAATCTCATGAAAGCAAATTTCGGGATGTAGCGCAGCCCGGTAGCGCGCTTCGTTCGGGACGAAGAGGCCGCTGGTTCGAATCCAGTCATCCCGACAACGCCCGCCGAAGCTTCAGCGCAGGCGGGCTGAATTTTTACCTTCCCCATAACGTAATTATTCCTTACATTTATAAAGAAATAATTCTCCCATGAGTGCTACCTTAAATACCAAGTCTTCTCTTTTTCGCCAATACGAGAAAGAACTATCAAATCCCGTTGCGATGGTAATGAAGGCTGCTGAGGGGTTAGCTGTATCCGTATTTGATAAGATCATCCAGATCACAGCCTTGAATAAAAACCAGTTAGCCGCCTTTATTGATGTTACACCCAAAACCATCGACAACTACCGCATTCGCCGGCATAAGTTGGGCCGCACAGAGAGCGAACAGCTTTTACAGCTGATGGCACTCTACAAAAAGGGACAGGAGATTTTTGGTAATTCAGAAGATTTCAATCTCTGGTTGAAGCAACCCGCTTCAGGATTAGGCGGCATTGTTCCGTTTGAACTGCTCTATACACAAGGTGGCATCAACCTCGTAATGGAGGAATTGCTCCGCATTGAATACGGCGCGCTGGCATGATCGTTTATCGCATCACCCTGGCACAATGGGCCGGGAAGCTTACCGCGTCGGGTCGTGCAGCCCGATGGAACAGCAACGGGCATTTCATGCTGTATGCAGCCAGTACCAGGGCATTGGCATGCCTTGAAAATATGGTCCACCGACGCAGCATTGGATCTGATGATCTCTTCCGGGTTACGCTGATACAAATTCCCGATGATTTCAAAATAAAAAAGATTAAAAGCAAGCTGCCAGCCAGATGGCAAGACTATATCAGTTATACTTCCTGCCAGGCCATTGGAGATGAGTGGTTAAAAGAAAATACCACCGCCGTTTTACAAGTGCCTTCCGCCATCATTTCAGAAGAATATAACTACCTGATAAATCCCCGGCATCCCGATTTTACACGCATCAAAATGCATTCTATAGAGAAATTCGCTTTTGATGAAAGATTGTTGAAATAAATTGGGCACCTTCCTACTTCGTTAAAACTCCGATGGGCACGGCCCTACTTTGTTAAAACTCCGTTGGGCGCTGCCCGCCGTAGCTTTAGCGAAGGAGAGCAAAGTGATAATTCAAGGCATTCAATTCCAGCAATGCATTGTCAAGTGCCTTGAGAAACCCAGACCGGTTTGATTCTGCGGTTAGTTCTTCAAGACTTTTGTAGTATGCTATCCCGCTCAACAGGTTATTATAGAAACTTGTATAATATTTTTTCCGGGGAAGAATATTATCACTCTGGAAATCATTTTCCAGTTCTTCTTTCAGGTAATCGATATACAAATGCAACTCGGCAATGAACATATGCGGCCGATCAGCATTGGTTAGAATGTTTGTACGGCCATAGATATGATCTGTCATTGTTTGCAGGGAAACGATCTTAGAGAAATTTGCAATATTCGGTCCGGGGCAAATGGTGACTGCTTTGAGTGTTTTTATAAATGGTTGCTCATAACTGATAGAGGCAGCATTACTGAGTCCCACGCATAAGCACTCTTTATCCAACACATTTTTCAATTGCTTTTTGTATTGTGGCTCCGGCAGGTTAAGCGATTGCAACTCTGCTATTTTCAGCTTCTGGTATTTATGGGAGGCTGTACAAATGGGTTCTTTGGTAAACTCGGTATTGAAAGCAAGATGCTTTTCAGTACAGGGACTACCGGGCTTTCCATTCATAATTCTGCCCGATTTTTCTTTGTCGGAACTGGTGCCTTTCAGGTAATGAAACCTTACACCCAAAGGAGAATTGTGACTTAACTCCAGATCTTTTTCTGTAGCTCTACTAAGCAGTTTCAGTGTATCATCGTCTACCGTTGTAGCTTCCGGAACCAACAGAAAAGGAGTACCCCAGCCGGTGCTATCCAGATTATAATAGTTGATCAAAAACGCATCTTCCTCATGCGTGCCGATGCCTCCCTGAACAGAGATTTTCAATTTAGGAGGATAGAGAAAATGCTTCTTATTTTTTTTAATTAGTGTTGCGTTATACACTTCGAAAATCGTATCAATAAGTTCCTGCCGCTTTGTTTTAAATTCTTCCAGGATAGGTCCCAGCAGATATCCTTCGGTTGCGAATGCATGTCCACCGCAATTCAATCCCGATTCAATCCTGAACTCACTAACCCAGATCCCTTTTTTTGCCAGGTATTTTCCCTGTATCATCGCCGAGCGGTAATCACTCACTTTTACAATCACCTTTTTAGTAAAATCATTATCGTCATTAACATCAAAGGCATTACAATTTTCAAGGAAATTATATAGCCTTGGGTTCATGCCCGCAGAGAACACAACAGAAGAATTTCTTAGGTCACTGTTTGCATATCCTCTTAATGATGAAATTGCTTCAGACCCATTCTCCACTGTTGTTCCATCCGCTTTATAAACCTCGCGATCAACCTTGGTCATGATATTAACGTCGATACTTCCGGGATGAATGGCCGATCTCAACCGGGATGCGATTTTTTCTTTCTCCGCATTATCTGTTGTCTGCATCAACTGCTGGTATAGCTGTTTCAAAACATGATTATCAGGCAACATTTCAAAGTACTGCACGATATCCGATCCTGCTTCAAAAGCTGCTGACCTCAGTTTTTCCACCTGTTGCTGAACAATGGTATTGACGAGATTTAAATAATCAGTGATCCGCCTCGCCTTATAATCAGGTTCAGAAGCGGGGATGGGCTGGTATTCCCTACCAATGGTGGGATAGTAGTGTTGTCGCATCATTTCGATCAGGCGGTCTTCTACAATGCTGATAACAGAGGAGATGCCAAACCGGGCTACTTTAATGGGACTATCAATGGTATATGCCAATCCCATTACAGGGATATGGAAGCTGTGGGAGGAGGAAGAATACATGTTGCTTGCGGAACTTATTTAGACAATAATTCCTGCAAAGATAATATATTAGGACAACATTGTCTTTTATTATTCCGCCTCTTTAAATTACCTATAATTCAATGTTTTCATCGGTCTGATCTGGTTCCAGTAAATCAGGGCCAATTATTTTGATATGTTTCAGCAGTTCTTTATAGTACTTTCTTGATATCGGAATTTCAAGGTTAGGATCAGCAAAAATGAAAAGAGAATCCTTTCCGATACGGTCGATTTGATTAAAGGGGACAGCATAAGATCGATGCACCTGTATGAAATGGTTTTTGGGGAGTTGTGCCAATGCATTTTCCAAGGTTGTGCGAATATCCACCTGACCATGTTTTGTAAAAAATCGCACATAGTTTTTATTCACTTCAAGAAGAGCAATCACATCAATGTGCATTTGCATAAGGAAACCATTATTCCGATAAAAGTAATAAGGGGTGCTCATAGCAGTTAGTATTGGTTTAGGGAATTAAATTAATGAAATTTCCGGCTCAGGGGAAGTCCGGCCTAAGTGCAATAGAAGTGTGGTGATAGTGTCAACCATGTGTAAAATGGCCTGTTTTAGCTTGTCAGGCACTTGTTTCACACATGGTTTGGACTTGGTGAAGAGAAAGTACCCAGCACATTATTAGTTCCATTTGAGTGCATTCGTCCCAGGTTTAATTAGACTCCGTCCCATCCTAAGAATAGCGCCATCACAATTCCTGAAAACACCCCTTTTTCCGACAGTATGTTTGCATTGTTGATCTGATCCGGAAGCGCCACTCAAGCCAAATGGGAGGAGTGCCCCAAGAGGCTTTCTTCCGGAATAGTGAAACATAAACCAATATTTTTTAAAAAATTAAATTTCATTTTGTATGAGTAAAATCACCAACAATCTTCTTGTAAAAGGCGCAAGAGGAAAATTAGGCAATCAGTTTGTCTACAAGCAAAGAGGCGATGACACAATTATCGCCCGTATGCCTTCAAAAAACAAGGACTTCGTACCAACGGAGGGACAGGAATTGGCCCGCGACCGTTTTACTATGGCAGCCAATTATGCAAAGGGTGCCATTGAAAATCCGGAACTGAAGTTTGAGTACGACCGTAAGGCTCCTTCGGGGAAAACAGGGTATAACCTTGCTTTCAGGGATTTCCTGAAAGCCCCGGTAGTGAAAAAAATAGAAACTGGCAAATACAACGGTACACCTGGATCTTTGATCGTTATAAGCGCTAAAGATGATTTCAGGGTAATTGATGTAACCGTCAGCATCTATAGCCCCACGGGTGAACTTCTGGAATCAGGCAACGCAGTGATGCACCAGATCAATAGAAATAACTGGATCTATACTGCCGTCCAGCAAAATTCTTCCCTGATCGGTAGCACAATCGTAGCCTCAGCCTGGGATATCCCCGGAAATGAAGGGCGACTGGAAATGATCATTTAAAGGCGAAATGATCCCCGCATGAATCTGCGGTTCGGAATATCATCCCCCGGTTTTTACCGGGGGATCTTTATTATTTTGGCAGGAGCCGGATATTATATTCCTGGATCAGCGCAGGATTTTCGGGCGACAAAGTGAAGTAAATCCTCACATCTCCCTTTTCCCCTTTCATCAGGAAATGACCACGCAGGTTATTCTCGGGAACCATCTCTTCAACGCTTATTATTTTACCTGCTTTAGAGAATATTTCGGCTGATTCTTTGCGTAGTGAATCAATAAAATAATCCAGGAAAAAATTCTCCGCAAACACCCCCTCGATCTTTTCCTTTTTCCAGTGGGGAAGGATCTCCACCAGTTGCTGCTGTCTCGTTTTAAGGATCGCTGAAACCGGTACTGCAAGGGGTTTCATTCCCGTCAGTTGCAGCATCGTATCCAATACCATTGTGTTCAGGTAGGAGGCAGGAGCATAAGTGAGATTGATAAAGCTGATGACAGCAATCCCATATTCGGGCAGCATGGTCCAGTTAGATCCAAAACCTGGGAGCCCACCACTATGCCCAACCGAAATACGTCCAATGCAATCATTTGTCCACCGCAGCCCATATCCATAAGCCGACACCGAAGCACAAGGCCTTCCCGAGGGATAGCGATAATTGGCCTGCAGCGAACTAAAATTCCAGGGCTGCTGCATCTCGCGTAGGGAGCTTCTTTTCAAGGGGCCTTCTTCTTTACCATCACGCGCCGGCCATGCCGATAATTGAAAAGCAACATATTTCGCATAGTCGTCCATGGTAGTGATCATGCCACCCATGATTCCATAAGCGCCATCATGCTCCATGGGCTGTTTCACCCAGTTTCCATTAACCCAGCGATAGCCTATGGCTAATGCATGTGCAGGCACTTCATCATACTCCCAATAGGTATTATTCATACCAAGGGGTTTAAGTATCCGGGTATTGATAAACTGCTGGTAAGGCATTCCCGAAACTTTTTTTATGATATAACCCAGCATGGCAAATCCCATATTGCTATATTCATAATTGGTGCCCGGCACGGTTGAAAACGAGATCCCTTTGCGGAACATGGAAAGCATTTCTTCTTCTGAAATATCCAGCTGCCTGTCGCCCCATGGATTGTCTTCCGGAAACCCCGCCGCATGCGTAAGCAGATGCCTTATGGTGGGTGGGGGAGCATCGGCAGTAAGCATCTTCTGCGGTTTCATTTCAACTATATAATCAGCAACAGGATCATCGAGTTTCAGTTTGCCCTCATCGCGTAAGATAAGGATGGCAACGGAAGCGAAACTTTTTGTCATGGAAGCGATCCGGAACGCGGATTGAGGCGACGCTGCTAATCTGGTTTCAATATTGGCATATCCCATATTTCCTGTATGGATCAGCTTACCATTGGCAACAATACCATATACCAGTCCCGGAAAATGATTACGCTGTTCAGCCGCCCTGAAAATCGAATCCACAACAGGGTATACCTGCTCCAGTTTCTTATCGGGGGATTGGGTTTGGGCATTGGCTTTATGATTGATGGATAGTATCATTACCAATGCAACAATGAATCGGTTAACCTTTATTGTCATAAAAGAATTCGATGATTAGTGAAGAAGATCAGCTTCCCTGCTTACGCACATATTTGGTGAGGATGACGATGGTTTGCCCTTCAATCTTTCCCTCGATCTGTTCTGTATTATCTTTTACCAGCCTGATATTTTTGACGATGGTTCCCATCTTTGCATTCACATTACTGCCCTTAACATCCAATGATCTGGTGAGCACGATGGAGTCACCTTCGCTGAGAATATTTCCATTGGCATCCTTATGAAACTCAGGAGCGGAGTCGTTATCATGATCACCACTTGCTTTGGCCCAGGCAAGGGTATCTTCATCGAGGTACATCATATCAAGGTTTTCGGCTGCCCAGCTTTCCTGGCGAAGCCTGTTGAGCATACGCCATGCAATC
Organism: Flavihumibacter sp. ZG627; assembly: GCF_000814325.1. Classification (GTDB taxonomy): domain Bacteria; phylum Bacteroidota; class Bacteroidia; order Chitinophagales; family Chitinophagaceae; genus Flavihumibacter. Next base: position 644,184 of record NZ_JPHF01000002.1, read on the forward strand.
ACCTGGATGGCGGGCACCTCACTCCACATGGCTTCAGGGAGAAACTTCCAGTGGCCGCTATCCAAAGGTTCTTTCTTCTCCAGTTGTGCCTGGCATTTGGCGCAGAGATAAACGCGGCTGTCGTGACCCGAAGCCGATTCGGGAGCCACATTGTAAAAACTCAAAGCCGATGTTGATTTACACAATTCACATTTGTTATCACTTCTTACCAGTATTTCTTTATCGCCTGTCATATTATAGCTTGGTGGAAAAATGGGTGAATAAAGTGGAAAGGTAAGTATTCCCTTTATGCTTAAAATATATGTATCTTATATGCGGCTTTTTAAGGCACCTGATTATTAAACCCTGAACATGCAGCATAAGATCCTTACCGATGATGAGCCCCAACTGATCATCGCCAGTTTTGTTCCCAAAATGTTGCGGGAAGCTTTCAGCCATTCGCCTTTGAGAATTCCGGGTGAACTACTGGGAGAAGAAGCTGCTCTTTTATGGATCGATATCTGTGATTTTTCCCCTTTATCAAACCGGCTCTTACAGGATCATGTGAATGGGGTGGAACAGATCTCCATGATACTGAAAAACCATTATGATCCTGTCCTTACGCTTATCAGGAAATTCGGGGGACAGCCGGTTTTATTTGCCGGTGATGGTGTACTGGCGGCCTGGCCCTGCAGCCTGGAGTCTTCGCGGGAAGCGGCTCTGCGGGCAACGGCCTGTGGCGATGCCATTCTGCAATCGCCGGGTGCCACCAATGACAGGGGAGAAAGGCTGCGATTACATGTAGTAGCTGCCGGCGGCGCCTGCCAGTTGCTGGAGATCTCCGGTATGTATGGCAGATGGCATTATACCGTTATGGGGGATGCGCTGCGCGATCTCAGATCATGTGCTTCCACAAGAAGGCCGGGCGAATTACTGGTGTCGGCAAATGTGATGGCAGCGCTCCGGCACGATCATGATATTGATGAGATAACCGGCAATGCCGGCATCCTTACGGTACAACCCGGTAACTACCAACGCCATGATGCAGCATCGATCCTGTTTGATGGCAATGCGAAAAAAACACTGGAACTTTTTATACCCCTGCCGGTTTCCTTTAACCTGGATGCCGCACATCTGCAATGGATAGACGAATTAAGACCGGTTACTATTGTATTCACACAGCTCTACCATATTGATCCTGATACTGCGCTGGCATCGCAGAGCATGCAAAAAGCAGTGAACTGTATTGCGCCTGTACTTATCCGTCATAACGGAATTCTCAGTCAAACCTGGTTTGATGAAAAGGCCGCCAATATACTGATCGTATTTGGTCCGCCGCCTGCTGCACACAAAGACAATCCACATCGAGGGGTACTTACCGCCATCCAGATCAAGGAGGTTCTGTCTGCTGCGGGATTTGATGCCTGCGTTGGAGTGGCCACAGGAAAAGCATTCTGCGGAATACTGGGAAATGATGACCTGCGACAATATACAGTGATAGGTGATGTGGTGAATTTCGCCGCCAGGCTTGCACAGCTGCAACTGGGACAGATCACCTGTGACGAGTCAACCATGAAGGCGACAAGGGATGATTTTTTCTATGCCGATCCGCTGGAACTTCCGATAAAAGGGCATGGCGATAAAGTTAAAGTGTGGAATCCTGTTTCTATTGAAAGCAGGTCGGGCAATAAGATCGAGGGCCATCCCCTGGTAGGCAGGCAGAAGGAAAAATTTTTGCTTGAAGAACTGTTCAATATGGCGATGAGTGGAGGCTCAGCAGCACTTGCACTGATGGGCGAAAGCGGTTCCGGTAAATCGAGACTTCTATCCGATTTCAGGAGCAGGATGATAGGACTTGAGGTGGAACAATTTTCCAGCAGCGGCGACCCGGTTGAACAAACAACTCCGTATTATTCATGGCGATCTATCATAGGTAAAATGACAGGTACTACTTCCATCATGGGCAAAGAGGCCATGCGGGAAAGCGTGAATGAATACCTGGGCGAGGAAATGAAAGAGAAAGCGGGTCTGCTTAATGCTGTGCTGGCGCTTGACATGGACGACAGTGAATTCATCCGCTCGCTTACCACCCACCAAAGGGAAGAAGAAACCCGCAAACTTTTATTGAACATATTGCAGAGAGCGGCTTCTGAAAAACCAATGGTGCTGATCATTGATGATGCCCATTGGATGGATGAGGCTTCCTGGCAACTTGCCTCTGTTGTTGCACAACAGGTAAAGAACTGTTTACTGATCCTTGCCCTTGAACCTGTTCGAGGCCAGCAGGCAGAAAGGTTTCATCATGCCGGAGCCATCATACATATGCTGGAGCCATTATCCGCTGAAGAACAGGAAGAACTTATTAAAGCAATACTTTCCGTTGACCATGTAAATTCATCTGTCACCAATATAATTGCACAGCTATCAAAGGGAAGTCCATTTTACTGTGTTGAAATAATACAGGCACTTCATCATGAGGGTGCCATCCTCATCAATGATAATAGTTGTGTTGCAACAAATGCAACATCACTTGAAAATCTTCCTTTGCCGGAAACCATCCAGGGAATGATCAGGATGCGGTTAGATAATATTGAACAGGGTCCAAAGCTTGCACTTAAAGTAGCAAGTGTTACAGGGATGCGATTCGCCACAGAACTGGTTCAGGATATCTTCCCGATACAACAGGAAAAAACAATGGTGCCGAATTTCCTGAAAGAAAACAACCGCGCCGGATTGATACTGCATGAACGTATTGATGGCGGCAATGGATATTCCTTTCATAATGGCATCACCCGCGAAGTTGCTTATGAGATGATACTTTCTGAGCAGAAGAAAAAATTACACCATGAAATTGCCAACTGGTATGAAACCAATTTCCACCATAACCTCAATGCCATCTATGCCCGTTTAGCTTATCACTGGGAGAAGGCGGGCAATAATGCAAAAGCAGCCGACTATCTCGAAAAAGAATCCATCCATTTATTCAGCAATGGCTTTGCCCGGCAGTCAGTTGATGTAGGATTAAAAGGAGTGGAGCTTCTGGGAGTTAAAATAGAAAGGGACCCGGCGATGATTGGCGTAACAATTGGCGCCAACATGGGAAAGATAATGGCGCTTATGGGTGACCAAAAGCCATCAGATCTTATCTCCTTAAAAAAATTGGAAGATCCTGTAATAGACAGAATTATCCTGATGCTTTTGCGGATCGGGCCCCTGGCATTCCAGAGCCAGCAGATCGAACTCTTTGCACTGATATCGGTCACATGCCTGCGCATGACACTTGAGCATGGCAGTGGTACTGCTGCAGCAGATGTATATTCTATGTACTCACCAATTTACAGGGGCATGACGGGCGACAGGACCGGCGCCTATGCATGGAGCCAGCTGGCGCTTGATATGGATAAGAATAACCAGCACAGTCTGTTTGCAAGGGTTGCATTCGTGCATACCTGGTTCCATAATCATTGGTCGCATCCTTTCAGTAATAGTCTTCCGCTTTCATTGGAGGCCGCCAGGCATGGATTTGCATCGGGTGATATACTCTTTGCCTGTTTTAATTTATCGGGTCATGTGGTCTATATGACAGCCTGCGGCAGACCACTGCAGGAGATCAAAGAGAGAGCAAGAGAGCATATGGATATCAACCAGCGAAGAGTGATGAATGCTGCCTTCCACCTGATACTGGAACTCCAGTTTGCAAAAGCGCTGGCGGGTGAAACAGAGCATCCGCTTTCACTCACAGACCATGAATACAATGAAGAAAAAGACCTCGCATCCATCTTCCAGACCGAACTGGGCAACCAGATAGGCTATTACCTTGTGGCAAGGGTTAAACTGCATCTTCATCATAACGACTGGAAAGGTGCACTGGATTGGGCAGAAAAAGCAATACCACTGCGGCCCGCAATTGAGGGACAAATTGCTGAAGTTGACCTGGTACAATTTGAAACTCTTGCCGCGCTTACCGGATTATTGAATAATGGTTCATCGCCGGAGTTGATGGAGAGGAGCCTTGCCGGCATCAGCACCATGCGTCACTGGGCTGGTTTATGCTCCACTAATTTCGAACACAAAGCGCAATTGCTGGAAGGAATAATGGCAGGTGCTAAAGGTGATGGTATACAGGCCGAAGAGAGGCTTAGAAGTGCACTGGTGCTGGCAGAAAATGCAGCCTTCCTGCATGATATTGCATTGATCCAGAAATACCGTCACCTGCTGTCTATAACTAACGGTGCCCCTGCTGGTAAAGAGGAAGAAATGAAAAATGCATATGAAAGATGGGGAGCCTCAGTACCCTCTTTGCAATAGAAGGGCATTAGCATGCATGTCGGGACCAATAGCCAGCAGCACCAGGTTATCTTGCAGAAAATGCTCATGTTCGGTTGCCCATGCCAGATTAACCGGGATATTGGCAGGAGCCATATTGGCAAATGTTTCAATGGTATTAATGTATTGTGATGGGGCGATAACCTTATTCCAGTTATCCATCAAAACTTCCGATGCCTGGTGACTTATCAGGCATATATCTGATCCCTTTAAATTATGTTTTTTCATTATTGCTGTTGCTGCAAGAGGCGTGGTATTCATCCCGAAGGTTTTAAAACCCTCGATACCATCGTCTGTTATCTGGAAATAGGGTGCCGTCCATAATTGCTGCTCTTTCAAATGCGGATCATACCATGATACCGCTTCATTCTTAGTGAACATTGTACCATAGTATTTTGAATCAGTGATCGTATTGTAATCAGTTACCGACCAGCAAGTTGCATCATCACTCATATGCATAACCGCAGCACCGGCACCGTCTGCAGCACTAACAGACTGTGGAGTGTGATAACTTACATTTCTGGTCCAGCTACCCCCCACACAAATCAATACATTTTTTACCCTTCCGGCTTTTAACAGCGAATCGGCAAAAAGAAGTGCGGCATTATAATGGCTGAATTCACAATTGGTTGGAATTACCCAGGTAGAGGAAGGCAAACCCAGTTCCTTATGCAGGGCGTTCAGCTCATTGGGATTGGTATATTTTCCCATGGAGCCGGTACCTATTAATATATCAACATCTGCAGCAACAATACCAGCATGATCCATTGCTTTTTTAGCTGCATGAACCATGATGGAAACCAGTTCTTCTTCATCCTTAAGAACATGTCTTGTATGATAGCCGGTGAATAATTTTTCACCATCAGTAATATGCTTTTTCAACCAGTTGAAAATGGGATCATCATTACGCCTTATGGTTTGGGGGAGCGCATATCCCAGTCCGGTGATCCTTGGCAAGAGCTTACCCATTTGTCAACCATTTAGGGGATGTTAACTTGAAATGCTGCTGCAATACGATCTCTGCTGTTTGTAAGGCACCTTCTACCCATGTCTGGTTAGTTGAATAGGCTTCACCACAAATATAGCAGGGGAAACTATTTACCGGTTTTGTCATCTGCTGAAGTATCTCCCATGATTTATAACCCGAGTTCCAGAAATGAACGGCACCACCATAGGGATCATCCGACCAATCTACAAATGCAGCCTCCATAGGCTCAGGGGCATCCTTGATATTGTGCATTTCCATGATCTGGCGATGCATCTCTTCAACCATCTTACGGGGAGCAGTATGCTCATCCCAGTTATTACGCAGCCGTTGAGCCCAATCATTTTTCTCGTCTTTCTGCGCATGGGGCATTTTTTTCCTTGTGAATATATTATTGGATGACGATTTACCCTTCATGCGTTTATTGCCGGGAAGAGACCAGTGGATGGCATTACCCGGACCAAGGGGCAGCCCCCGGAGTCCACCCCAGAATTCAGAACTGCTCATATCATTATAGGCCATCAGGAGTGCGTTGGTATTTTTGGGATCAGCTCCCGGCTGGCGGCCTTCCACTCCCCAGTAATAACATTGTCTCACGGGTATGTCGGTCAATGACCTGCCCTGTGTAACGAAAGCTTTTTCCCACCAGGGTTCTTTATATGCGAGGAACATTTTATAAAGATCAACCGGTTCCACGGCGTTCATCATATAACGAAACTGTGGCGCCTGTTCAGGATCCAGCACAGGCCCTTTGGGCAGGAGTAGTTCCAGTGACCGACGCGGCATCGCGAGAACGATGGCGCGGGCATTGACGGTGAATGATGATTCACCATCCATGAACTGTAATGATACTCCGGCTGTGCCATCTGATAAGGTAGTCGAATCAAAATATTGCAACCAGTTGTTGAGGTGCACTTCACCGCCGGCTGCTTCAAATTGTTGCTGAAGCGTCCATGGCACTGAATCATATCCCTGGCTGAACAGATAATATTTTACATCGGGGGTAAAGTTGAAATATTCGGCAATTGAATTCACGGCGTTGGCATTCATTCCCAGGGAATCATATCCAACAGTTGTTTTCGCGATCTGGTAAGCTTCTTCACTCATAACCTTTGCGAGGATATTCCAGAATCCGTGTTCATAGAGCGGAGTTCCATCGAGGGTAGCAGATTGAAGGAATTTCTCGAGCTTTTCACCACTGAGTTTTTTTACCTGGGGAAACAGCTGCTCTACGGCCCAGCCAATTAAATCGCTGGCGGTATTGCCCTGCTGCAGGAAGGCTCTTTCTTTATCGGATAATTTATAGGGAAGAAGATCAGGGTCTGACAACTGGTAATTCCGCAAACGATGTCCCCTTGTATAAACAATATTGATAGGTTGGTCAACGGTTTGTTCATGGCGTGGGAGTTTAAGTTCATTCTCCACCAGGCTGGCAACAATTCGCTGGGATGATACATAGCGCATGCCACCGATCTCACAATTCATGTTGGGAAAGCCGGGAGGTCGTGCAGTGAGTAATCGTCCGCCAATACGGTCGCTGCCTTCAAACAGTGCCACTTTAAGATTACTTTTCTTACCCCGCCATTTTTTAAGCAGGGGAGAAGAGAGCTGATCGGTGAGTAGTCTCCATGCAGTATATACTCCACCAACACCACCGCCCACTACAGCTATATCATATTCGGGGGTTGTATTTGCTTTTTTCTTCATGATGGTTGATTAACTGTAAAGGGGATTATAATATGGTGGAACGCTGGTTCTGTTTATATTGGCGACAATCACCTGTGGTTTTCTGCCCTTATTGGCAGATTTCAATATTTTGGGAAGCAGCTTTTTCAGTTCAGCGGTGCTGTTGACGGTGTAAGCATCTGCACCCAGCCCTTCCGCGATCTTTGCAATATCAGGGTTACCGAGCGAATACAATTTCTCCCAGATATCAGGGTCCTTTTTATCGGGGAAATATTGTTCCTGTCCCTGTGTTACCATATTAAGGTTGTTATCGTTCAATACGATCCATATAGCCCCTGCATTGTACTGGCTGGCGGTTGATACTTCGCCGCTATGCATGAGGAATGCGCCGTCGCCCACAATACCGATACAGGTGGCATCAGGGCGTCCGAATTTAGCCCCCAGCACGGCGCCCACGCCAAACCCCATGGGTCCCATTGCCAGGGCGCTGTGAATGGCCCATGGACTGCTTACTTCGAGATAATGTACACCCCAGCCAACGCAGTTACCGGCATCCAGGAATATTTTGGTTTCAGCATCAGCGGGAAGGTTCTCCTGCAGGCATCGCATGAGGGCGGCAGGTTCGAGAGGCTTAGCGTTTGAATTATATTGAAGCGGTTCGGCGAAAGGAGAATATTTTTTCTTTATACCGCTTAAAATAGATTTTCTCTTCTTCACCATTTCTTTATCAGGGGGAAAGGAAGACATCAGTTTTTCCATGTCTTCTATAAAGGCGCCAGCTTCGCCAACAATTCCCTGGGTAACCGGGAATGCCCGGCCGATAGATGCCTGGTCCATATCAACCTGGATGAAAGGGCCCTTTTTCGGAACGAGGAGGGGAAGCCATTTATTTGTTGCCAGTTCATTGAGGGAAGAGCCGAGTACGAGAATGCCATCATAAGGATCCTGTGCATCATTGCCACTCAGCCAGTAATAAGGCCAGAGGCAATCGGCGATACCATATACGCGAAGCGATAGGGGATGCGACTCGGGAAAAATGCCTTTACCATCGGCTGTTGTCATGATGGGGATGCCGTAGCGAGAAGCGAATTTTTCCAAAGCGGGCAACTGTTCCACCAGTGCATTTCTGCAACCATTACCGAGAAGTATAACCGGTCGTTTAGCATTAAGCAAAGACTTCACCGCTTTTTTCACTTCATCTAATGGCGCGCCTTTTGGAATGGAGCGATAGCTGCTGGTATTGCCTAATAATTGCGGCTTCACAATCACTTCGGTAGTAACATTATTGGGCATGCTGATATGCACAGCATTATGCGGAATGGAAAGCGCATCACGTAGCGCCTGGCGGATGATTGTTTCAAGGTTAGAACTATCAGAAACCATGGCAGTATATCCTATGCTTGCTGCATAGATGCCGTTAATATTAAGTTTGGCGTCGGTACCTTCCTGGAGGTATCCCATTCCGAAATAGCTTTCATTTACTTCACCTGTTATTAGCAATAGGGCAGAACCATCATTCTGCGCATTCATAACTCCGGTGAGGGCATTAGTGGCACCTGGGCCGGTGGTTACCATTACCACGCCGAGATTACCTGTTGCGCGATGATAACCATCGGCAATGTATGCGGCGCCGGTTTCATGGCGGCAGATAATAAAGTTGAAACGATGCCGATTGTCTTTGAATGCGGTAAGTAGATTAGCCAGGCCTCCGCCGGGGATACCAAATACATGATCTACTTTTTCGAGGCTCAGGTAATGAAGGAGAGCATCGCTAACGGTTACTGGGTTTGGCATAAAAAAAGGCCCGCAATTAGATGACGGACCGATAGGGGTTTTATTACGATATGGAATATACGTTTTAAAAATTAATTTTTAATATTCCACCAGTAGGCTAAGTGTTTTATTGTTTTTTGCTAAAAAAAACCTGTAGTAATATTTCCATTTTCTAAAGGAAAAAACTAACTTTATTATCAACTCCGAAGTTTGACCCTTACCCGACCCGTTTCCTACCTGCCGTTTCTTCTATGTAATGTATGTTAAGGCGATATTCGTCATCTTCTGATTTAGCAGCCCCTCGCACCTCCTGAAAGCAAATGACAAAGTTCAAGTCCTGATCCCATAACGCCACTAAACCTTTGAACATGAACTCCCATACAGTTCGGCCAGCATTGCTATTGGCCGGGCGCAAGAGTTGGGTACTTGTTGATCGTTCTCTTTGTGAATTTGCCTTTAAACCCAACCTTGTCCCGACCTCTCCATTCTATTTATGTCCTGCTAATGATGCGGGCCCTCCCTGAGTTAGAATTTCTATTCAATGATTTTATCTGAAACCATGTATTCACATGGTAACAGCCCTTTATTGTCCATTCAAACCAATTATCATGAAAGAATTTTTAACGAACTCTGAAACACGGTTCAAGCGAAAAAATAAAAACAAGAAATTCTTGTTGACTTTTGCTTTATCCCTGCAATTAATTTTATTATCATTTAGTTCACTGGCCCAAACTGTTACTTTTAATATTGATGGTGACCCTGCTGATTGGTTTACTAATCTAAGAAACAGCTCGCCTAATATTATTGCCAAAACATTCCAGCATGATTTAAATGCTGCAGGCGTTGATGTTTCTATTTTCACTGGCGGAGGTTCAAAAGATGATCTTCCAATGTCAGGATGGCTAAGCGGTGGAAATAGCACCCCGCCTAAGGATGATATTCTGAATGCCGGTTCAATGCTGGTAATTAATTCATCAACAGATAAAAAATTACTTTTCTTCGGTGACCGCAGATCAGTAAGTGGTTCAGCACAAATCGGGTTATGGTTTTTCCTTAGCCCGGTAAGAATAAATCCTACCACTAATAAATTTGAGAATGAAAATGGTGGAGCAGCTGTACATACGGTGGGAGATCTTCTGGTTTTGTGTGAATTTACCAACGGTGGCGTACAGGCTGATGTTGATGTTTATAAGGTGGTTTCAGTATCTGCAACCGGGGTACCAACTTTTCAATCATTCCTTAATACGCTGGGCACAGGTAAAACAAATGCGGTGGCTGTAACAGCACCTAACTCAACAGAATTGAGTGCTGCAGACTGGCCCTTTTTTATACTTAATGCACAAGGAAACCCAGTAAGGACAGATTGGTATTATTCAACAGATAGCAAGGGTACCATTCTCACACAATACCCCGATAATGCATTCTATGAAGGTTATGTTGACCTTGCAGCAATGGAGGCGGCAGACCCTACCGCAAATTTCTGCTTCACTAATTTCCTGATGGAGACAAGAGCCTCCCATGAAATCAGTGCAACCCTGAAGGATATGGTATTCGGTAGTTTTGAAGTTGCGCCTGGCACACCAACTGTTGATCCGGTAAGTCCGGTTTGTGTTGGAGGAACGTTGAATCTTACAGCTACCTGTGCCAGCGGTTCTGGTCAGGTAAGATGGTATGAAACTGAGGGTGCTGGTATTGATGATGACATTATTTCACTTAGAGGATCAACTTCAGTTGCGGTAAATACCGCAACCGCTGGTACAACAACCTATTGGGTTGCATGTGTAAGGGCTGATCTTGGATGTACAAGTGATAAAGTAAAAGCTGAAGGAATCGTGAATGACAACCCTGCGGCACCATCAGTCACAAATGATGATGAATGCTTTGGCGTTGATATCGTTCTTGGAGCATCCTGCAGCGGAACTGGTAATACATTAAGATGGTTTACACAACCTTCTGGAGGAACAGCATTAACAACTTCAGATGGATTATCTGCAGATGGTACAACCCTAACCAAATCAGGACTTGCAGTAGGCGTTCATACATTCTATGTAGAGTGTTATAATGCAACAACTGGTTGTGTTAGTCCAAGGTCAACTGTAACCGGAACTGTTCATGACCTGCCGGAAGTGGATGGACTGGCAACTCTATCTGCAGCAGTGACAGTTTATAAAATAATAGTTGGAGGTCAGGAGGTTGAAGTAGATGATTCCTATAATCTAAATTTAAATAAGAACAATGTTGCAAACCTCACAGCATCCGGAACTACAGGAACAACACCATACAGCTATGTTTGGGTCGAATTAGATCCTGATAATGCTACAACTTTTTTAGATGGCGGGGACGGTACTGCAGTATTCACCGTTACCAGTTTGACTGGTCTAGGTACATCATATAGATTCCAGGTTACTTTAACAGATGCGGAAGGTTGTACAGCAACTGATATTGTAACTATTAGACCAACATCCGCCGAGCAAACATGTAATATTACCGGTCCGGGTACAGCATGTGAAAACAGGACAGGATTGAAATATGTTTATTCAGATCCTAATGATGGATTACCAATTCCGGAGAACACAGATTTCACTTATGACTGGACAATAACCGGAAATGGAACCATTACAAATGAGGTAGTAACAGGTAGTGAAATATCTGCTACTGTAACAGCAGGAGCTCCGGGTAGCTTTGAAGTAAAACTAACTATTACAAATAAAGCCCCGGGAATAATACCAGAGAAATTCTGTACAAAAACTGTTACAGTCAATCCAGATCCAACAGCAGATGCCGGAACAGATCCCGCAGCCCAATGCTGGATATCAACAGGAAATACATTCAGTCCATCTGGCTCTGGTACAAATGGTACTCCATCATGGTCAGTGGATAGTAAAACTAATCCTGATCTTAATGTAGCAATCCAGAATGGCGGAACTTATTCACCAACTGTTTTGATCACCCATCTTAACGGAAGCACAAGTGGTGGAACAGTTACACTTAAGCTTACTGTAACTAGTACCTTTGATCCAAGTTGTGGTACAGATGTAGATTATGTGGACCTCGTTATTAATGCACAGGTAGCGGGACCATCGGTTACGTACAATGCACCAGATTGTGATGAGCCAACATTCTCCCTTACCATTAATTCACCGGTACAAGGCACCTCCTACAGGGTTACCCAGCCTGGAAATGCCGCCTACGATCAAACACAGGTGTACGGTGGAGTTGGAACTCTTGAGTTTACAGGCTTGATGCCAGGTGCCGGTTATAGCGTAAGCGCAACAGTTGGATTATGTACTTCAGCACCTGAAGAATGTGCATCAGGATTGAATACTCTGCTGAATAATGAAAACAGATCAACAACATTAGCAAGAAGTCCGGATGATATTAAGATAAAACTGGAAGCAGCTAATAAGGTTAATGCAGCCCCGAATCCATTTACAGACAGGATAAGGTTTACGCTTGAGTCTGCAATCTCCGGAAAAGGAACATTGGAATTGTACAATATGCTTGGACAAAAAGTTCAGACAGTATTTGAAGGATATGTGGAAGCAGGCAGACCATTTACCCGTGAGTATGCTGTTCCGCAATCACAAAGAACAAGTCTTGTATATGTGTTCACAGTTGGTGGACTACGTACAAGTGGCAAGTTGATAGGAATGAAATAAATGAATATCTCTATGGATGCCTGTAGCTTCTACAGGCATCCATTTTTTTGCCGTGCTCCTGAAAACCTCTTAATTACTCTGAAACCGATCAAAGGAAAATGTCCATCAGGACTTACATAGTAAGTTGCAGGCAATGCAGAATTGCTGAAAATCCTTTTTTGGTTTTCAACTTATTTATCTGGCCAACCGAATCAGATCTCAGTCCACCTTACAGTTGAGTAACATATGACATAATAAGTTGATCACCCAAAAATAATCGGTATGAAATACATTATAACAAAAGTGTTTCAATACTGCAGGTTGAATATTATCCCAATCTTACTCATCACTATTTCGATACTTGCCTCACAGGTTTCTTTATCGCAAACTATTACAGTAGATGGTGACCCATCAGATTGGCCTGCAGTTCTAAAAAGTAATGCTGCCCATATAATCGCAAAAACCTTTCGCCATGATCCTGTTAATGTTAACCATATAGATGATTCATGGGCCCAGGGTTCAGCTGATCAAAACCTTGTTGGAAACTGGAAATGGGTTTTCGGAAATTCAAATGACAAGGGAGATATTGCAAATGCAGGTGCTGTACTTATCGGAAAAAGAATATATTTTTTCGGAGACAGGACTGCTGTAAATGGGGATGCACAGATAGGGTTCTGGTTTTTCCATGGGGGTATAGCTCCCACAGGAAATGGTGCCAATCCCGGCACTGGCTTTGTTGGTCAGAATGTTGATGGAGATATACTTGCCATCAGCAATTTTACAAATGGTGGAGGAACTGCAAAGCCCACTATTTATGAGCGCCAGGGAACAATTTTAGTAATTAATACAGCTATTGATGCCCTTGTTGCAACAAACAAAAACAAGGCTAAGCAGTTTGTACCGGCAGGAGTTAATGCAGGTGACGCCGGATGGCCATTTACAGAAAGCTGGACATTCACGCCCAAATCAGGTGGAACGGCAGGAGAATATCCCGATCCACTTTTCTTTGAAGGTTATATAGATTTCACCAATGAACCTGATGCGAGTCTTTGTTTCAACAGATTCCTGTTAGAGACAAGGAATTCCCAATCACTTACAGCATCATTACAGGATCTTGTTGCAGGGGAATTCAATGTGATTCCTAATCCACCAACTGTTGTTGGAGATGAGGAATGCTTTGGAGAAGACATTGTGCTTACTGCCAGTTGCAGTGAAAGTGCAGGTACCACTCCTAGGTGGTTTACAGCCGCTACAGGGGGTACACAATTAACAGTTGCTGATGGACTCTCAGCAGATGGGACTACGCTTACCAAATCAGGTCTTACTGCAGGCACTCATAAATATTATGTTGAATGCCATAATAGTACATTGAATTGTACCAGCACCCGCACAGAAGTAATAGGAATAGTTAATCCATTACCAGCTGTTGATGCGCTTGCCACTGAGAATGCTGCAGTAAAGAAAATCAGTGATGATATTTATGAACTGAATCTTGCAAAAGATAATAAGGCAAATCTGACTGCAACACCTGCTGGTGGAACACCAGGTTATAGTTTTGAATGGACAGAGATATCCCCTGATGATGCAACTTCATTCAGTTATAATGCAACAACAGGTGCTGCCTTGTTTACTGTTACTGATGTAGGAAATCTTGATATATCTTATAGCTTCAAGGTAGTTGTTACAGACAGTAAGGGGTGTGTAGCCGAGGATATAGTGGAAATCAGGCCAGTTGCCAGTGAGCCCATTTGTAATATTACAGGAAAGAATCCGGTATGTGTCAATACTACTGGATTAAAGTACACCTACACTGATCCGTTGGATCTTACCGAACCATATGCACCAATCCCAGAGAATACAGATTTCACTTATGATTGGAGTATAACCGGTAATGGAACCATAACAACTGAGGTTGTAACCGGTTCAGAAATATATGCAATAGTATCGTCTACCGGAGCTGGCAGCTTCACTTTAACATTGACGATCACCAATAAAGCTCCGGGAATTATTCCGGTTAAGTCATGTGAATACAGAGTTACTGTACGAGATGTATTCGTAAGCCTTGATATGACACCTGTATCCTGTTATGGAGATGGTGATGGAACCATAATTGCAGATTTCAGTGGAGGCTCGGGATTATATGAAGCGAGCATTAATGGAAGTGCATTCAGTGCCGTAACAGATCCATACACATTTACTGGTCTTGTTTCAGGAAATTATACAATTACTGTACGTGATGCCAACGACATCGGATGTACGAAGTCCGCAAACATCTTTGTGTCTCAACCACCTCAGCTAACCTGCAATATGGTAGCCCCTGCAACAAATGCACCCTGTGGCAGTTCAGGAAATACGGTTACAGGAACAGTCTCCGGTGGAACAAGTCCATATTCATGTACCGCAGATTTTGATGCAGTCGGTGATAACGCAGGTTGGATTGTTACAAGCTGTGTTGTTTCAGGAACCGGTATAATTGTTACATATACTGCGGGCACAGCAGTTTCTACGGTTCTTACAGTAACAATTACAGATGATAATGGATGTACTACAACATGTACCGTTACATTGAATTGTACCGGAGGACATGGCTGTACACCAGGATACTGGCAGGGTCGGAACAATGGATTACTCACCTGGGATAGCCCAACTGATCCAATAGCACAGGCTGCGGGATTCTATAGTGGCACCAGCTTCTTTGGCTTCTTTGGAATCACAACCGCTGATGACCGTTGTGGACTTAGCGCCAGTTTGACAATGGGAGAGGCAATCACTACCGGCGGAGATAATTGTAATAAACTTGCCAGACATGGTGTTGCTGCGCTGCTTAATGCAGCTTCCCTTGCAGATTATCCACTACCAGATGGCATAACCAGTTATGCTCAACTAAAAACAGCCATTGCTAATGCATTTATAAACGGATGCCAATGTGCTGCACTTGCTGATGTTCTTGCAGCAAACAATGAGCTTGATCATGGTGATTGTGGTACTATTACAAGAAGTCTTATAGTTGCAGCACCGGCAATTGGATCTGACGCTTCGGGTAATAGTGCCATCAGAGACGCAAATGCTATCAGAGCATTCCCGAATCCGTATGGCAATGAGATAAATTTCAGGGTAATAAGCCCGGTTTCAGGTAATGCTAGTCTGGAATTATTCGATATGCTTGGCAGAAGGGTTGCAGTAATTTATAATGGCAGGGTTCAATCTGGTGTTCTCCAGACACTTCAATATAAAGTTCCTGCTACTCAAAGATCAGCTTTGATATACAAATTATCCATTGGAAATGAAAGTTGGAAAGGCACTCTGTTACCAGGAAAATAAGATGAATTGAATAAGGAGTTCGCTAATATAAAAGCGTCCGGTGTTCCGCACGCTTTTATTAAGCTTAAACAATAAAACCAAAGTTAAAATTCCATCACTAATAATTTAGAAGATACAGAGGCAAGGAAAGTGTAATCAACCCATCCATAACCTGAATCACCCCAGCCAGTACCCCATGAATTAAGTACTTTGAATGCTTTTTTAGTGTCATCATAACCACAAATCACCAGGGTATGCAGGCCCGTATTTGAACCTAGCGTTTTCCAGATATAACCTGGACCGGCAGTTCTGAAACCATCATCAATACTGAATTGACCAACCAACGGACGTTTAGCATAAATCATTTGTTTGATGGCAGTAATATCAGTATCCAAAACTTGTGAATATGCCTTGATCTTATAATTTAATGCTTCTGAAAGCTGTTCGGTTGTAGGCATTAATGAACATCCATTACTACTTGTGTAAGGCATGGATTGCCAGGTACATACACCATTATAAACTAAAAAGTCATAAGCACTCAGCAAGCTGGAGGCAGAACAATTCACATCAACTTTAATCTGATTGAATACAAATTCAGGACTCATTATATTGGTGGACTGACTATAAGAAGTAGCCCCAGAACGCTTGAACTGCTCATAGGAGCGTGCATAGGTTACTGAGAATGCAACACATGATCCTTCTCCACCCTGGTTACTTACAGGAGGCATAACCAATGAATAAGAAGAAGGGAGGGTAGTGGGCTCTGTTACAACTGGTACTGTATCAGGACAACCATCATTATCCAGGTATCCATTTACAGTTTCTTTTTGTGTGATACATCCATCTTGATCATCAGTTATTCCGTCACCATCGGTATCTGTTGCAGTGGGTGGAGGTACTGTATCGGGGCAACCGTCTCCATCTTCGTATCCATTAACAGTTTCCTTTTGTGTAGGACAAGCATCTTTATCATCAGGAATACCATCAGCATCAGTATCAGGTGAAGTAGTTACAGGTGCCGTATCAGGGCAACCGTCCGTATCCTGGTAGCCATTGAAAGTTTCCATTTGAGTAGGGCAGGCATCAGAGGTATCAGGAATTCCATCACCATCAGAATCTTTTACTTTTCCCCCAGCGCCTGGTTTTCCTGTGGTAGCAGGTTTGAGCATTGTATTTTGAGAGGAGATAACCGGAATGATATTCCAGTGACTTTCGTCTTCTTCCAACACACCGCTAAGCCTTAGATCGGCCGATTCAATTTCATTTTGGATAGATGCTTCAGGACTCACTTCTTTCTGACAGGCGGTCCATAACATGGCAGTACTCACTAAGAGCAATAGCTCTCTTCTTAACGTAAAACGTTTCATTGGTTTTTCAAGTTTATTGGTTTCAATAATGTCTGCTGACCACAACTTACATTCTATCTGCTATTACTTATTTGCAGCGCATGCATATAAGCAATGAACAACAAATGTTCTTAATTGATACCAACTTCGTTTAATGATATTTCTTCCTTGTATGTAAGGAGTTGTATATTTCAAACAGGTACAGTTGGTACGAACTCACTAAACAACTTCAACACTACGCCTCATGTCCTGCCTGATTAACTTTCTTCTACGATTCTGACTCCAACCAATAGAATTACCTATTGATAGATGTTTATTTGCTTTTAATGTACCAAAATTAATGCCAACGAGACGATGGCGGGATATTATTTTTACCACATGATATCCAGAAAATCACAATCATATGATTATCAGCAAAGAAATGTTAACGACTCATTTTGAGAAATCGTAAAATCAGGAAGATGGAAGCTAGTGATAGTCCCACAATAAATCCCAGCCACATCCCTGCAGCGCCCATTCCGCCCTGAAAAGCGAAGAAATATCCAACCGGAATGCCGACCACCCAATAAGAAATTGCAACAAAAATAGTAGGTAGTTTTACATCCTTAATACCTCTCAATAAGCCTGCGCCAATTGCCTGGGTGCTGTCAGATATCTGAAAGATGGCGGCATAGAGAAGGAGTGAAGCTGCTAAAACTACCACTTCCTCATTTTTATTAAATAATACCGGTAATTGATGTCGGAAGATGGTAAAACATATAGCGCAAAAAATACCGTAGAGAAGGGCTGTGATTAGAGTACTCTTTCCTATCCGGGAAATCTGGTTTCTGTCTTTACGTCCATATGCATTGCTTACCCGAATAGAACCAGCCTGCGACAAACCCATGGACACCATAAAAGTAAAAGATGCACAACTCAGGGCAATCTGGTGTGATGCCTGTGCTACGGCACCGATGGTTCCGATTATTAGTCCGGATACCGCAAATGCGCCCGCTTCCATTCCAATCTGCAGGCTGCTGGGAATACCAATATGCAGCAATTCACCCATGGTACGCCAGCGCAGCTTCCATTGCTTTTGCCTTACGGCCACATATCGCCAGAAGGTCTTATGGTTGAGTATTATAGCACTTAGAACAATAAATATCAGTGACCTTGTAATTAATGTTGCCCATCCCGCCCCAACTAATTCAAGACGTGGAAAACCCAGGTTTCCATAAATCAATAGCCAGTTCAGGAATATATTAACAGGCATACCTGCGAGAGAAAGCAACATGGCCGTTCGGGTAAATTCCAATCCATCCGTGAATTGTTTTAGGGTCATGAATAGAAGCATGGGAATAATAGATATGCTCATCAACTCCATAAAGGGCAGTGCAAGTTCAACTACTTCTGGATCCTGCCTGAGGTGATAAAGGATCGGTTTTCCTAAAACCAACATGGCAGAGATTATCAGAGCGGTTGCAGTGCATAACAGGAATCCATTAAACAGGTAGTGCGATACCTGTTGTGTGTCCTTTCGGCCATGGGCCATTGATACCATTTGAGAAACAGATATGGTCATGCCAATGCCGATCACAAACGGTATATTCATGGCATTGAGAACAAGCGCTGCTGCAGCAAGATGTTTATAACTTATGGCACCCACCATGGCGGCATCAATGATATGCAGGGCCATTTGGGCAAGCTCCCCGATTATTATGGGAAGGGCCAGTTTTATCGTACTATTCGCCTCTTTTCGTAACATGCCATCAGTAATTCTACGGCGCAAATTACCTATTTGATTTTCAATTACTTACTAGTGCCACACAATTTTTTCGGGTGGTACACTAAAGCTCTCCCCACCTGCGTTCTTGAACAGATTCTAATGGTTTCTATTTAGAACAAAAATTTAATCGTCAAGCCTATGAAACTTAAATCTACCCTCATTTTCACTTCATTTTTATTATCACTGATCTTACTTATTCCCACTGCTGAATTAACAGCACAGTGCAGCAACGCACCTAATTTCTCCATGATAAATCCTAAAAAAGTAAAGGGCTTGCCAAGCAGTACCAAGATCGGCGATCTATGGGTTTTTGCGTCAGCTTCACCGGGTATTGATGTGTATATTGAGATCCTGGTCATGAAGAATGCCACTATATCACTGGCACAGATGGACGCGTCAAAATCTGCAGCGGGACAAGGGTATGATGATGCCTGGCAACCCTATGTGAATCATAATCACAAAGGCAATGACACATCCTACCTTGAATGGAAGATCTTCTTCAAAAAGGCAGGAACCCAAACAGATACGGTGTTACCCTGCCTGGCGGTAACGGCAGTTGATGTTGATGGCGACAGTAATGGGTTGAAAGAATTTATTGAGGCTGGTACGCCCGGCGGTTATGCCATCCAGACTCCTACAACCCTGACAGTTTCTTTTGATGGAATCCGAAGTAAAGCAATCGGTAGAGTAAATACTATCAATCTGATCGATTCCTCCCGCAGGGAAGCGATGTTCCAGATGAATTTCGTGAATGTTTCCAGTATCCTTTACCGGAATGGCGCTATTGCCTCCGGCAGTACAAATCAAACAAGGCATACCTCAATATTTTTTCGGCCGTTTTTCATGAACCAACTGGTTATTTTGCCAGTTAAACTGCTCGATTTCACAGCCAGGAAAACAAATGGTTCCATTACCATAGACTGGCTGGTGGAAGAAGAGAATGAACCTGTTGAATATACCGTTCAAAAGAGTTTGGACCTGGAGAATTGGCATCCTGTTGAAAAAATAAATGGCAATCATCTGGCAGGTGGAAAGAAAAAATACCAGGTTATTGATAAGCACCCCTCATCAGGAAAAAATCTTTATAGATTAAAACAGACAGATGAGCAGGGAAGGGTCAGCTACTCAAAATCAGTTACAGTGAATAGTATTTCGGAATCTATGTTCAAAGTGAACCAACTTCTTATTGCCAATAACCGGCTCGAAGCCAATGTTTACCAGGGAATAGAAAAGGATATAAATATTACGGTTCATTCATTGAACGGAGTGCTGGAGGGAAGTAAAAAATTCCAGTTAAAGAATCAGCAAAATAGCATCCTGTTAGATTTACAACAGTCGTCAAATAAAATTTACGTTGTGACCATTCGTGACAATGGTGGTGATATTTTATACCAGTCAAAGATCTATGGATATTAAATCAAAGCATCATGGCTAACTGCCATGATGCTTTTTGTATTACTTTCGGGGGATCAATTTTGCATGAAGTTCGAACAATACAATATTTCCCCCGACATTAAAGAAAGCCTTGCTGAACTGGGTTTTAAACGGCCAACTGATATACAATACAAGGCTATTCCGTCCATCCTGAAAGGCGAGGATGTTCTGGCAATTGCCCAAACAGGCACTGGAAAAACAGCTGCTTTTGCCATTCCGGTATTACATATTATCCAGCAGCAGTTGGAGCGTAAAAGACCCCAGCATCTTTTGAGGTGTCTGGTTATGGTTCCCACCCGTGAACTGGCCATCCAGATTGCGGGTGTCTTTGAACAAATAGGCCAGTATACGGATGTGAAAATACTTGGACTTGTTGGCGGCGTTGAACAGGAAACACAGATCAAGGCTTTGAAAAGAGGTGTTGATGTTCTGATTGCAACGCCTGGTAGAATGTTTGATCTGTTACACCAGCAATTTATTGATCTTAGTTCTGTGCAGATTCTCGTGCTGGATGAAGCCGACCATATGCTTGACCTGGGTTTCAATAAAGATATCGCTGATGTGAAACGGAAACTTCCCCGTCAGCACCAAACACTATTCTTCTCCGCAACTATCGACCTGAAGATAAAGGACCTTGCTTATGCAATGGTTCGAAATCCCATACGCATACAGGTATCACCACAGGACCCCGTTTCAAAAAATGTAGAACATGCTTTTGCCTGGGTGGAGATGGATGACAAACGCTTTTTCCTGGAAAGGCTGGTAAAGGAGTTACCAGATGCAAAGATCCTTGTTTTTGTACGCACCAAGGTAAGAGCGGAACGGGTGGAAGCTGCCATGAAAAGAGTAGACATCGAAAGCCTGGTGATGCATGGTGGCAAGGAACAGGACAACAGGTTGGAAGTGATGGAGAAATTCAGGAGCGGAGAGGTGAAACTTTTGATAACAACTGATGTAAATGCTCGTGGAATCGATATACCGGATGTTGATTATGTGGTTAATTACGACCTGCCGGATGTGCCGGAAAACTATGTCCACCGAATTGGAAGAACGGGCAGGGGAGTAAAAAAAGGGCAGGCAGTATCCTTTTGCAGTAAGGAAGAAAAAGAATTACTGGAAGCCATACAGGCTTATATCGGTAAAGATATCAGGGAGATGACCATAGACAAAAATGCCTATCGCGAAACCATAGCCTTCTCCGAAGAAACGCCACATAATAACTGGCGCCAACTACTCGAAGAAGGCAATAAGGCTGCAGAAGCCGCTCAAAAAAAGAAAAAGAAATAGGGTAATAGAAGATCAATCGAATAGCCGGGAGAAATGAGATGCCAGATGGTTACGCATTCCATTTCGGAACATTTCCGGATTTCCTTTTTCAATTATATCAACAAGTCCTTTATGGGAAACAAATTTTTTAGGCGTAAGTTGTTTTTTAAGTAAACCACTATGATGCACATAATCAAAAACGGGCAGGAGTAAGCGCTGGAATTTTTTCATGGTATTATTACCTGTGATCTCATACAGCTTTCCATGAAATTTTATCTCATGCTCAATATTGAATAGATGCATATGCGCTGAATCAGGTTCGTTAGCCACAATTTTTCGAAGCTCTGCGATATCAGCCGGAGTAATTCTCTGGAAAATGAAATCAGCCATACCAATTTCCAGAACTAATCGCAATTCAAACATTTCTTTTAGTGTATCCTGGTCAAGTATGTGAGGGTTCATACTCTTGCTCATTACTCCAAACAGATCCGGGCTGGTGATTACTGAACCCTTCTTCTTTTTTGACTCAATCAGGCCCATTACCCTCAAGCGAAGCAGGGCCTCTCGTATTACAGTTCTACTTACCCCGAGTTTTTCAGCAAGTTCAATTTCCTTGGGTATGGCATCACCAACCTTAAGTTTCCTGTCCTGTAGCAGCTGAACCAGCTTCGCTTCCACTTTATCCACGAGTGAACTGGTATCTACTGTTTTAAAATTATTTAATAAAGCCTTGATAGCCATTGTGTTTATTATTCGGTAAAAATAGCCTATTCTGTTTTTTCCCGGCTAAACAGATCAAACTATAAAAAAAAAATTTGTCAATGTTAAAATAGTAACTAATTTTATTATGTCATACATAATGCAATAAAAAAACTGTTATGAGAAAAACGATTACTTGCCTGCGCTTCCTGCTGGTGTTTGCAGGACTGCTATTTGGGGTAGGCACTTTTGCCCAGTCAAAAACAATTACCGGAAAGGTGAGTTCCGGGGAAGATGGTAAAGGCCTCCCGGGAGTTAGTGTAACTATCAAAGGGAAAAACACCGGAACCCAAACCGGTGCTGATGGTGAATTCACAATCCAGGCAGCACCTGCTGATATCCTGGTGTTTAGTTATCTGGGCTATGAATCCATTGAAGAGGCAGTGGGGGAGAAAACTGTATTTAACGTGGCCCTTGGCTTGTCTAATCAAAAAATGGATGAGGTTGTAGTGGTAGGGTATGGTACAATTAAGCGTTCCAAGGTCACTTCCTCCATTTCTAAATTAGATAACAAAATCCTGGAAACAGGTGTTAGATCCAACCCTGCACAGGCTTTGGCAGGAACTATTCCAGGCCTCAGGGTTTCAACCGGAACAGGCCGTCCAGGCTCATTACCATCAATCATACTTCGCGGCGGTACTGATTTCGATGGCAGCGGCAGTCCGCTTATCATTATGGATGGTCAGGTACGGGGCTCACTCAGTGATATAAACCCAGAAGAAATTGAGAGCATTGAAGTTCTAAAGGATGCCTCAGCAACCGCTATTTATGGTGCCCGTGCGAGCAATGGAGTGATCTTAATAACGTCTAAAAAAGGAAAGTCGGGAAAGTCTTCTATTACTTTAAAAGCAAAGAACGGTATCAACTACCTCAATGTGCCATATAATTTTCTTTCTGCTCAGGATTATATCATCTGGCAGCGCAGAGCAGTTGTGGAAGCTATAAAAAATGGAGTATTAGGCGCGGCAACCTTAGGAGCTGTTGGCCCAAGAGGGACCGGTAATCTGTATAAAGATGCAAACGGAAATATTCTTGATGGAAATTATGATAGTCGGGCAGTTTGGAGCACTATGCGTTTAAATGATATTAACCGTGAACTGCTTACCCAAGGAGATGGATGGAAAACTATGAAAGATGCAGTTCCAACCAATGCGAATGGCGCTTATGACCCCAATGGAACTTTTGCCGATCTGATTTATAAGGAATTTAACTATGGAGATTATGGCCTTAAAGATAAGGCAACTGTTCAGGATTATAATATTGGAATGAGTGGTGGTAATGATAAAGGAAAGTATTATGCCAATATTGGATTTTTTGATGAAGATGGACTTTCCATTGCAACGTTTTATCGCAGGCTTAATCTGGCGTTGAATGGTGAATACAAAATTAAAGAATGGTTGAAATCTGAGAGTGGTTTGCAATTTGCGAAAGCCAACTGGAGAGATCAGAGCCTGCAGAATGGTGAAAGTAATTTTTGGGGAAGAATGTTATCGGCTCCTCCAACATTACGTGGCACTAATATTAATGGCGAACTATTACTGGGTCGTGATGCAAGTGATGGTAACCCGGCAGTAAATATTGATAAATACAAACGTAATAATCAAACGGACAAGTTTACTCTCAACCAGGCATTTACGGTCAATTTCACCCGCGATCTCTATGCGCGTATTGGTGGTATTCTAATGTATGACGAAGGACTGTATGAGGCATTTAATAAGGATTTCCGTACGGGCTTGTTGAGCTATACCAATCCTAATACAGGTTGGAATAGAACAAGATTTAGTTCCAATAGTTTTGACCGAACAACTCGTCAAACCTATAATGCAATCCTGAATTATACATCCAGCTTCTCTGATATGCACAATATTGCTGCCATGGCTGGATTTGAGTATTTCAATCTCTATGGTACCGGTTTTTCAGCAAGTGGAAGTCTCGCGCCAACGGATGATTTCCAGGATCTGGGTCTGACACTTAATAATGCTACCACTCAAACCAGGGGAACTGATTCATATCATTTCAGGGAACGTATCATGTCAGGATTTGGAAGGATCAATTATGATTATGATGGGAAGTACCTGGCAACATTTACGATCAGGCGTGATGGTTATAGCCGTTTGCTGGGCGACAACCAGTATGGAACATTTCCTGGTGTATCTGTGGGCTGGATGGCGCATCGTGAGAACTTTATGGCCGCTACAGATAATTGGCTCTCCTTCCTGAAACTGCGTGCAAGCTGGGGACTGAATGGAAATATAGGAATAGGTACAAGCAATGGTATCGGATTGTACGAACTCCAGGGTTCTTATGGTTCACAAACTGCTTATAACGGAGTTATTGGATTTTTGCAGACCGGCATAGCAATACCAGATCTTCGTTGGGAAAAATCAAGTACAATTGAAGTAGGTGCTGATATGGGCTTCCTCAATAATAAACTGAATGCCTCAGTTGCTTACTACAACAGACTTACTACTGATAAGCTGGCCTATGTAGGTCTGCCGCTTTCATCAGGAATCGGCCAGTTGCGTACCAATAATGGTAGTATGCGTAACAGGGGCGTAGAACTGGAAGCTTCTTATAAACTGGTAAATGGGAGAACCCTCTCCTGGAGCATCGGAGCTAATGCTGCGTGGAATAAGAATACCATTGAAAAACTTCCCTTTAATGGAAATGAGAACAACCGTCAGGGTGGAGAGCAGATATACGACCCTAAAACAGGACGTGTTATTTGGGTTGGCGGTTACCAGGAAGGCCAGGAATTTGGAGAAATTTTCGGATACGTTAGCGATGGGATTATTCGTAATCAGAAAGACCTGGATGCATATAATGTTATTGACCTTGCGGCAGGATATGTTCAGTATGGTGGAGCAGCTGGAAGAAGAGTAGCCAGCGCTAAACTGATCAGTGAATTAGGACTTACCAACCATATTTCCGCCAAGTTGGGAGATATGATGTGGAGAGATATCGATAAAAATGATACAATTGACTATCGTGATAAGGTTTCTCTTGGAAGGGTTATTCCCCGTTGGACTGGTGGAGTTAACACAACCGTTTCATGGAAAGGACTTTCATTGTTTGCCAGGGTTGATTTTGGTCTGGGTCATATCCAGCAGGATTTTATGCAAATGTGGGCACTGGGAAGTATGCAGGGTGAATTCAATGCCACTGATATTGTAAAGGATACATGGACACCTGAAAATCCAGATGCTAAATATCCCCGATATACCTGGGCCGATCAATTAAACACAAAGAATTTTGATCGTCCAAGTGATATGTTTTGGGTCAATTCAGGTTACCTGGCAATCCGTGAGATATCACTGAGTTACTCAGTACCTTCCTCATTATTGAAAAGAGCCAGGGTAGAAGGACTTACATTGACAGTTACTGGGCAAAACCTTGGATATCTTTCAAACGATCTCCTGAATTTGCCAGAAAGAACCGGATCACAAAGCAGCGCCTATACAATTCCAACTTCACTGATATTCGGAGCAAACCTAACATTCTAAAACTCCGAAATAATAAATATTTTGATCATGAATAAGATTAAACACCTCATATGGATGTCAATGATTGCCATCGTTGCATTCTCTTCCTGTCGAAAGACTTTGGAACTCGCCCCAGAAGATTATTTCGGAGATGGAAACTTCTGGCAGAACGAATCACAGGTTTCCAATTTTATGGTGGGATTACACAATCAGTTCCGCAATAACCAGTTCATGTTTTTGCGTCTTGGTGAAATGCGTGGAGGAGGCTTTAGTAATATAGATGTACAGAACACATCCCTCAATGAACTGCAGATAATTGAACAAAGGCTAGATGAAAACTCAGCAGGTGTAGGTAATTGGGGAGGATTTTATAATCCAATTCTTCAATTGAACCTTTTTATCCAGAAGGTGAATGAAGTTGGTTTCCTAACGGAGGATAGAAAAAAATTTCTCCTGGGGCAGGCCTATGGATTGCGGGCATATTACTATTTTCAACTACTGCGTACTTATGGTGGTGTTCCCATCTGGCTTGAACCTGAAGTATTGAATGGCAATACTGACCAGGTAACGCTCCGTAGGGCAAGGTCAACAGAAGTTGAAGTACTTGCAGTGATAAAGAATGATGTCAATAAATCGTTAGAATTATTTGGCGCTACCCCATCTGCTGATAAAACATTGTGGAGTCCGAACGCTTCTTTGATGTTGAAAGGTGAAGTATATCTTTGGTCGGCTAAGGTTTATGCAACAACTGCTGACCTGGCAGAAGCGAAATCTGCACTTTTGTCCATCACCGGCCCCGCCCTCGAGAATAATTTCAAAGATGTTTTTGCTTACAATAAGAAAAGCAACAATGAGATCATTTTTGCACTTCGTTACAGGGTTGGGGAAGTTGAGATGCCCGGTGTATCTGCCTTTACTTATTCAACCTACAATTTCGACGGCCAGCATTACAAGGACTCAACTGTTAGTGCAGGAGTAGGTAATTTCCTGGTTGATCCATTGGTTATTGCAGCCACCAATTCTCAGCAGATCATCCAGCGCTACCGTTATAAGTTCGAATTATATCAGTCGTATGATCTGGCCGATAAAAGAAGAGATGCTACTTTTTATGATTACTATAAAGTAAACACATCAACTCAACCATATACTGTAACTGTTCGGAATACTGCGTTGGTGAAATTCCTGGGGACCATCGATGCAAACAAAAGATACTTTGCAGACGATTGGCCGGTATATCGTGAGGCCGACAGGTTGTTAATGCTCGCTGAGATCGTTAATGCCGAAGGTGGAGATCCAACGGAGTTCGTACAACCAATACGAAACAGGGCATTCGGTGGACTGGCAAATGATCCTGCTCCTTTTGTAAATGGGAGCAAGGATGCGAATGAGATTGCAATCTTTGAGGAGCGTAGTAAAGAGTTTGTTTTTGAAGGAAAGCGCTGGTATGATCTCCGCCGTATGCAGGTTGGGGGCCAACCAATGGTATTCATAAGCACGAACCATCCTTACGGTGTACTAGACAAAGCTACTCAGGCACATATGGTTTTATGGCCCATTCCACCCAGTATCTGGACAAACGACCCCCTCGTTAACCAGACTCCGGGATATGAGACAGCAAAACCCCAATAATACTTTGGCTGCTGGTAACAGCCAGGTTGGTTCATAATGCTTCTTATTATTATGCCGGAAGTATTCCTGCTTCCGGCATTTTTATGGATTTTTATAAACAATAGCAACAAACGAAATTATAAACCTGTTTTATGCACAACAATCATTTAAAAGGTTTGATTGCAGCTCCATTCACTCCAATGGATGCTAATGGCGATCTGAACCTATCGATTATACCTTCCTATTATTCCTTTCTAAAGCATAATGGTATTACCGGGGCCTTTATTTGCGGTTCCACCGGCGAGGGAGTATCACTGTCACTATCAGAAAAAAAGGCTGTTGCAGAAGCATGGGCCAAGTGTACAAGTTCTGATCCGGATTTCACAGTGATGCCCTTATTGGGAGGAACATGCATTGCAGATAGTATTGAACTGGCCCTTCATGCAAAGGAAATAGGGCTGGATGCTATCTCCTTCACCGCGCCATTTTATTTTAAACCTTCGGGTATTGACATGCTGGCAGAATGTTGTCAAATTATAGCATCTGCTGTTCCGGATATGCCTTTTTATTATTATCATATTCCTGTACTCACAGGAGTTAACTTCCCAATGATCGATCTACTACAAAAGGTGGATGGACTGATCCCGAACTTTGCAGGCATTAAATATACACATGAAGATTTCATGGATTTTCTCTCCTGCCTGCGTTTTAAGGGAGGAAAATATGATATGCTCTGGGGGCGTGATGAGAATATGCTCGCGGCACTTTCGTTGGGAGCAAAAGGGGCCGTTGGAAGCACATTCAATTATGCCGCACCGTTATACTATGATCTGATTGAGGCCTATGAAAACAATCAGCAGGAAACCGCGCGATCACTGCAACAAATGTCTATTGATATGATCAGGCTTTTAGGCAAATATGGTGGTATTGCAACTGGTAAAGCATACATGAAGATTGTAGGGGTCGATTGTGGAGAATTCAGGCTGCCGGTAAAAAATATGGACAGTAAAGCATTTACATTATTTCAGAATGATGTAAATGAATTGGGATTCACCCGGTACTGCTCACGGCAGGCAGTTTCAGTTAATGCCTGATCCAATGAAAGGAAGAATCATTTCCCTTATAGCCATTATTATGTTGTCATATACCACTTCCTGCGATCAAGGTGAGCAGGAGATTACCATTGCATGGAAAATTGCTTCAGCTTTACCTGCAGATAGCGGAAAAGCTGAAGCCACGGGCCTTGCCGGACCCCTTGCAGGAATACATAATGACCATCTGGTGATTGCGGGGGGAGCTAATTTTCCATTGGGATTACCATGGGAAGGGGGGAAGAAAGAATATCATAAATCCATTTATATATA
Source organism: Flavihumibacter sp. ZG627 (assembly GCF_000814325.1). Lineage (GTDB taxonomy): Bacteria > Bacteroidota > Bacteroidia > Chitinophagales > Chitinophagaceae > Flavihumibacter. The sequence continues at coordinate 672,895 of NZ_JPHF01000002.1, forward strand.
TGGTCGGGGCCAGCATGGAGAATTAATCCTCATAAATACAGACTCACTTCCAAATCCGGTTGCCTATGGAGCTAATTGTGCCACGCCTGGTGGAATCATTTATGCTGGCGGAGAAACTCCTCACGGACTCACAAACTCCGTTTGGATGGTTCAATTCATTCCCGATAGCAAATCGATCAGCATTAATCAACTACCGGCTTTGCCAATTCCGGTTGCTAATGCTGCGGCTACATCCATTGGCTCCTATATTTACCTGGCTGGTGGGGAATCAATCGATTCCGTTTCAAATGAATTTCTAAGACTTAACCTTGAGAATCTATCGAAAGGTTGGGAGCAAATGCCGGAACTCCCTATACGAGTTTCTCATGCTGTTCTTTTAAATCAGATGGAGAAAGATAATACCAATATCTATCTTATTGGGGGGAGGAGAAGAATTGCAGGGGGAGTGAGTGAGATCTACTCTACCATGTTTGCATTCGATACCGATAAAAATACATGGACAGAAAAAGCATCCATGCCTTATGCTATGGCGGCAGGTACAGGCCTGCCAATTGGCAGTGAGGATATTTTCCTTTTTGGAGGAGATACAGGAAATACATTCACAAAAGTTGAGGGACTGATTGCCGAAATAGCAAAGGAAAACGATACAAAACGAAAGGAGCAGCTGGTGGATAAAAAAAATCAATTACAGGCTGGTCATCCAGGCTTCAGCAGCGAAATTCTTCGGTATAATACAGTGAATAATGAATGGGTAAGAACTGATTCAATTCCTTTCAGCACACCTGTTACAACAACTGCATTAAAATGGAATGATGAGATAATCATTCCAAGCGGGGAAATCAAAGCAGGTATACGCAGCCCGAATATTTTATCGGGTAAAACATATATAAAATAACAATCGGCATGCACTCCAAAAAATATCCATGGATCCTGGTTGGACTATTATGGGTGGTGGCTCTACTCAATTATATGGACAGGCAAATGCTTTCCACAATGAAGCCATCCATGCAGGTCGATATTGTTGAGCTTCAATCGGCAGAAAATTTTGGTATTCTGATGGCCATCTTCCTTTGGATCTATGGACTGATGAGTCCGGTTTCCGGAATCATTGCAGACAAATTCAATAGGAAATGGTTAATTATCGGAAGCCTCTTTGTGTGGTCAGGTGTAACTTTTGCCATGGGATATGCTACCAGTTTCAACCAATTATACTGGTTGAGAGCCGTGATGGGAGTGAGTGAAGCACTATATATTCCGGCTGGCTTGTCCTTAATTGCAGATTTCCACTCTGACAAAACAAGATCACTTGCCATCGGTATTCATATGACTGGACTATATATGGGACAAGCTCTCGGCGGATTTGGAGCAACTATCGCCGATAAGTTTTCCTGGCAACATACATTTCAAAGCTTTGGTTTGGTGGGGATACTATATTCTTGCGTGCTGATCTTATTTTTGCGAGAGAAAAAGGCTGTAGAACCGGATACAAGGATTGTATTAAAACCTGCAGCAAACAAAGAATCCATTTTCAAAGGGATCGGGATATTACTAACCAATATATCCTTCTGGATCATTCTATTTTATTTTGCTATCCCGAGCCTTCCTGGTTGGGCAACCAAAAACTGGCTGCCAACATTGTTTGCACAGAACCTGAATATTGAAATGGCGCAGGCTGGTCCCATTGCCACAATTACGATAGCTGCTTCTTCATTCATCGGCGTAATATTCGGAGGAATCCTTTCCGACAAATGGGTACAGAAAAATATACGCGGCCGGATCTATACTAGTGCAATAGGTCTTGGGTTAACAATCCCGGCATTATTATTTCTGGGTTTTGGTCACTCTCTATTCCACATCATTGGCGCAGCGTTTTGCTTCGGATTTGGTTTTGGAATGTTCGATGCTAATAATATGCCCATACTTTGCCAGTTTGTTTCTTCCAAGTACAGGGCTACTGCTTATGGTTTAATGAATATGACAGGGGTGTTCTTTGGAGCCTGGATAACTGATCTTCTGGGAAAATCAACAGACGCGGGTAATCTGGGAAAAGGGTTTGCCATGCTTGGAGTAATTGTATTGGTTGTTCTGATGATCCAGTTATATTTCCTCAGGCCCAAAGTCAATAACTATGATGAGCTGTCTACAGATTAATATAATATTTCAACGATGTCATACTCTAAACAGGAATTACTAGAGCTGAAGAACTTTTATTCCAGTCAATTGCTGGATGATACCGTTCCCTTTTGGTTTCCCAGATCCTATGACCATGAGCAAGGTGGATTTCTACTTATGAGAGATCACGATGGGAGTTTGATAGATGATGATAAAGCGGTTTGGATTCAGGGACGTGCCACCTGGCTGCTTTCTACACTATACAACACTATTGAGAAAAAGCAGGAATGGTTATATGGGGCAAAGCTGGGTTATGAATTCCTGGTAAAGCATTGCTTCGATACGGATGGCCAGATGTTCTTCCATACAACGAGAGATGGAAGACCTATTCGTAAACGTCGATATTTTTTTTCAGAAACATTCGCAGTAATTGCCATGGCCGCCTATTCGCTTGCAAGCGGTGACGTTGAAGCGGCAAGTAAATCCAGATTCCTTTTCGGTAAGTGTATTGAATATGCAACAACCAAGGGCCTGCTACAACCTAAATATTTTGATACCCGTCCTACCATTGGTATCGGTGTACCAATGATCATGATGAATACTGCTCAGCAACTTCGGGAAACGATTGGCGACGATCGTTGTGATGAATGGATTAGTACCTGGATAAGTCAGATAGAAGAAAAATTTGTAAAGGATGATATAAAATGTGTGATGGAGCAGGTTGCCCCAGATGGCAGTATTATTGACCACATTGATGGCCGAACACTTAATCCCGGGCATGCTATTGAAGGGGCGTGGTTCATACTTTATGAAGCCCGAAAGCGCAATAATGATCCTCATCTTATTTCTCTCGGTTGCCGTATGTTGGATTACATGTGGGAGAGGGGATGGGATAAAGAATATGGCGGGATATTATATTACAGAGATGTTTATAATAAACCGGTACAGGAATACTGGCAGGACATGAAATTCTGGTGGCCTCATAATGAAACAATCATCGCTACACTACTTGCTTTCCTGATGACAGGAAATGCAAAATATGCTCAATGGCATAAAATGGTTCATGATTATGCCTATAACAAATTTCATGACAGGGAAAACGGAGAATGGTTTGGATACTTACATAGAGATGGAACAATTGCCCAAACAGCAAAGGGAAATCTCTTTAAAGGTCCTTTTCACCTACCCCGACAGGAATGGATTTGCACTCAGATACTCAATGAACACCTCCAGCAATCATGATAAAGTTTTTATTCCTTTTATTGCTGACACCATTTATCTCCTTTTCACAATTACAGATTGATGAATTCTTTTCTGATAATATGGTATTGCAAAGGAACCATCCAATTAATTTCAGGGGACGGGCGCTGCCGGGTAAAAGAGTCACCATAAAATTCCTGAATAAAGAACAGACGACCCTAACTGGTATTGACTCTACCTGGGTGATTGAATTCCCTCCACAAAAAGCAAGCACTTTGCCTTCAAAGGTCATAATCCGATCAGAAAATGACAGTACCTATTTAAACAATCTACTCATTGGGGATATATGGCTATGTACTGGTCAATCAAATATGGAATGGCCGTTTTCAAAGGACAAGTTCTATAGGGAGGAAATAAATATAACAGATCAACCTCTTATAAGATTCTACAATCCTGTATATGCAGGGAAAGGAATTTATGGAATTCCGTTTTCAGATTCCATCATGAAAAAGATGAATACGGAAGATTTCTATCAGGGTAATTGGGAACAATGCGATAGCAATACAGTAAAGAATATGAGTGCTATCGGATATTACTTTGCAAAAGAACTTACAAGAAAAGAAAGCATCCCTATCGGGCTCATTAATCTGTCCATAGGAGGTGCACCTCTGGAAACTTTTATCAGTAGAAAAGCATTGTCTTCAGATTCATTGTTTAGCAGGAAGATCAAAGGTAACTGGTTATATAACCATGAATTACCTGCATGGTCAAGGGAACGCGGCTTTCAGAATAGTACTGTTGAAAAAGCGAATGTACAACCAGATGGTCCAAACCATCCTTACAAACCTGGATTTGCTTATGAGGCGGGTATTTTACCGATAAAGCACTATCCTATTGCAGGCGTTATCTTATACCAGGGTGAAACAAATTCATTGGAAATGTCGCGGGTTCTTGAATACCGGAGCCTGATGAACCTTATGATCAATGATTATCGAAATACATTTAATCAGCCTGCGTTGCCATTTTACTGGGTTCAGCTATCCTCTATTGATACCACTAATTACGGATCAACCTACTGGCCTTTGTTCCGTGATGAACAACGTAAGTTATCCGACGAAGTGAAGTATGGAGGCATGGCAGTAAGCAGTGATATCGGAGCACGAAATGATGTGCATCCAAGAGATAAGAAAACGGTAGGGGAGAGGCTTTCAAAGCTGGCATTACACTTTCATTATGGGCATAGGGATATTGAATATTCAGGTCCAAAACCCACACATGTGAAGTACAAGAAAGGTAAAGTCATTCTGCGATTCAAACATGCGCTAAAAGGCCTTCAAACTTCTGATGGAAAGGGCCTACGTGGTTTTTCTGTGGATGGCATCAATGAAGTTCAGGCTTTAATTATTAATAAGAAAATCATCGTCAGCGTTAACTTCAAACCAGAATATATCTATTATGGCTGGAAACCATTTAGTGACGGCAATCTCGTGAATAGCGAAAAGCTTCCTGCATCAACATTTAAAGTAAAAATCAAATAATCATGGTTAAGGTTATCTTCTCAATATTTATCGTTTTGTTCTCCCTTCAGTCTTTTGCACAAGATAAAGCAGTTCCTGTTTTTGTTTCCGGCAATGAGGGACATAAGAGTTATCGTATCCCGGCAATTATAAAACTTCCTGACGGCAGCTTACTTGCGTTTGCCGAGGGGCGGGTAAACAATGCGGGAGATTTTGGCGATATCAATATTGTATTAAAGAAAAGTACTGATAAAGGCAAAAGCTGGAGCGCTCTTCAAACTGTTGTGGACTACGATCAGATGCAGGCAGGAAATCCCGCACCTGTAGTTGACCTTTATGATCCTGCTTTTCCAGGAGGCAGAATTTTCTTGTTTTACAATACGGGCAATAACCATGAAGGGGAGGTAAGAAAAGGTAATGGATTTAGGGAGGTATGGTACAAGACTTCAACGGATGGCGGACTAACATGGTCAGAGCCTGTTAACATCACTGTACAGACACATCGCCCCAGGCAGCCACAATTGAATCCATCATATAATTTTTCTGAAGATTGGAGAAGTTATGCAAATACACCCGGACACGCTATGCAATTTGGTTCAGGAAAGTACAAAGGAAGGATTTTTGTGGCAGCAAATCATTCCGCGGGAGATCCGCTACCAAAAGCGGAGGATTATAAGGCACACGGTTTCTTCACAGATGACCATGGCAGCAGTTTCCGGCTATCCCAAACAGTGAGTACGCCGGGAGGAAATGAATCTATGGCAACAGAAATGTCTGGCGACAAACTAATGATGAACTCACGAAATCAGCAGGGTGATATCCGTGCACGTATTGTTAGTATAAGCAGCAATGGTGGTGAAAGCTGGGATACTACTTATTTTGATACCAATCTTCCAGATCCGGTTAATCAGGGAAGCATCCTCACTGTTGGTAAAAAGAAAGGAAAGAATATCATAGCATTTTGCAACGCAGCCGACACCAGAAGAAGGGATAATCTAACATTACGGATCAGTTATAATGATGGACTTCAATATTCAAAAAGTATTGTTGTAGATAAGAGTAACAATGATAAACAAAGAGATTTTACAGCCTATTCCGACCTTGTTAAATTATCAAGAAAGAAGATCGGTGTGCTTTATGAAAAAGAAAATTATTCCAGGATTGTATTTAAAATTATAAAGTGGTGACCCGATAAATTAAATACAAAAATTATTGGTTCAAAAGGATTATCATATTTACAATATATACAATCAAAATCAATGCTGCATCCCATGCCAGAAAGTATCGTTTTCCTTTGATCCGATAAGTAAGACCGATTACCACGATCGCTGACATAATAATAACGGATAAAACGGAACTGATGTGCGAATCGGACGCATCTTTGAGAAGAAGACCCTTGGTGTAAAAGATATCGTCGATTGCAAGGATGAAAATATTAAAGAGATTTGATCCGAGTAAATTCCCAACGGCAAGATCAATTGCCCCCATTCGTACGCTCGCGATAGAGACTGCAACCTCTGGCAGAGATGTTGATATAGCAAGGAATACTGTGCCCACAAAAGACTCCTTCAATCCAGTTAATGTGGATATTTTTTCAGCAAACCATGGTAATGCGAGAGCAGTTACCACAATAATTACTGCATAAAAAACATATGCTTTCCACGCCTGATTTAAAGATAAACCATGTTCTATCGTTTTGGGTGGATCAGGTCCTATCAATTCCTGCTTCTTCTGTTCAAAGAGGTAGATAATTCGCATTGATGATAAATAAATCGTCGTGAAAAGTAGGCTGGATATACCTATCCAACTAGATAGTCTGTATTCATTTGGTAAGAACAGAGCGAAGCCAACCATGGATACCAGAATAATCCCTAGGGCCGCTGCAAGTATATGCGAGGCAGAAGCAATACTGAAGATAGGTTTATGGTCAGGAACAAATGCATCCATTGCGGCCAGGATAAGGAGATTAAACGCACAGCTACCTAATATATCACCTACGGCAAGATCTGGGGCCTCAACAATTGCAGATGAACTTATACCAACCATTAATTCTGGTAATGAGGTAACAGAGGCCATTAAAATCAGTCCAACCCACGCTTTACCCCATCCTGTTATTTCAGCGATTTTATCACCGTACCAGGACAGCTTTCTTCCTGCAAAAAAAATAATTATACAACAAACAAAGAATCCGCCAAAAGCGAGTAAATATTCCATCAAAGAATATTTTTATTCTTACCAGCATCAACTCCTTTCAAAAATTTAATTAAACCGTTGATATAGGTTTCCTGATCATCATACATACTCATATGGCTTCCATTAGGGCAATAAAGATAAGTGCCGTTCTGAACCTGGCCGGCCATCCATTTCATGTGCTCGGGATCCATTGTATCATGCTTTGCACCAATTGTCATAACAGGTATAGTTAGCCGGGAAAGGTCAGCCTTCCGATCCCATTTCTCTAACTTTCCAGCTATGCCAAATTCACTTGGCCCCTGCATGGTTACGTAAAGTGATTGATTGGTTTTACCTAAGGATCTTGTCATGGGTTCAGGCCACTTATCCATCGGTAGCCGGCAAACATGTTTTGCATAAAAATTTGGCATCAATAATTCCATGTAACGAGGGTTTGAAAAGTCACCCCGCGATTCAATTGCCCGAATGCTATCCAGTACTTTCGGATCCATTTGAGCTGCAAGTACTTCATCGGCATACTTACCATAATCCGGACAGCTTGACATCATATTCGAAATTATCAGGCCCTTTAATTGATCCTGATATTTCAATGCATATTCCATTGCAAGAATTCCACCCCAACTATGACCAAGCAAATAAAAATTATCCTTATCCAGATCAAGCGCTTTACGAACTTGTTCTACTTCTTCAACATAACGTGCAAGGTCCCACATAGCCGTATCATTGGGATTGTCAGAATTGCCGCAGCCCAATTGATCATAATAAATGAATTCGATCTGCTCCGCTGGCAGATAACTTTCGAAACACTCAAAATACTCGTGGGTTGCACCCGGACCTCCATTCAATAGTAATAACCTGATCCTGGGATTATTCCCAAAACGCTTCGTCCATACATTGAAGCGGCCTTTTGGGGTTTCGATCGGAATAACTTTTACTCCACCTGTTCTTACGCCTTCTTCGCTGGATAAAAAATAGTTCTTATTGTCTGTTTCTTTAGGTGCCTGACTTTCGTTGGTTTGGCATGAGCCTGAAAAAAGGCTCAGGATCATTAAACTTGATAGGACCTTGGGAAAGGATAGTTTCATATAAATGTTATTTGTTTTCTAATGCCTGAAAAGCCTTACCGATATTTTCAACTATATCACTTGCCAGCACAGATTCCACCCCATGAATATCGCTTGCAAGTTCACCAGCAAGTCCGTGTAGATAAACTCCCAGCAGGGCTGCTTGTTCTGGTGCATAACCTCTCGAAAGTAAGCCGGTAATCATTCCCGTTAGCACATCCCCGCTTCCCCCTTTTGCCATGGAGGCATTCCCGCTTGTATTAAACCACGCGCGCCCTCCTGGCATGGCAATCAGGGTCCTGTGACCTTTTAGTATTATTATAAGCTGATACTTTTTAGCTAATCTTCTGGCAGTGGCTATACGTGCAAAATCGGAATCATGTAATCCTGCAATCCGATCAAACTCTTTTGGATGAGGTGTAAGAATTGAAAATGGTTGAAGCAAATTTAGCCATTCTGCATTCTTAGAAAGAATATTCAGAGCATCGGCATCTATCACCATAGGTATTGTAGATGCCTTTAAAATTTCATGCAGATGTTTAGCACTTGATTCACCAATACCAATTCCCGGGCCAGCACCAATAATAGTATACATATCGAGGGAGGGTAGGGGAAGAGAAGCATCGGTTTTGGAAGCAACAATGGCCATGGACTCTGGCAGGGCTGTTTGTATGATTGCCAATCCATCCTGTGGCACCATACAGGTTAAGAGAGCTGCGCCGGTTCGGAGACATGCTTTAGCCGCAAGAATAGCAGCACCCATTTTACCTTCTGAGCCAGCAAACAATAAGGCGTGACCGAAATTTCCTTTATGTGCAAAAGGTGGTCGGGGCCTGATTATCCCAGATGCGATAACAATGTCCATCAACTCATACTCCGGTGTTATTGATGATAAATATTCATCTGCCAGACCAATATCCAAAATGAAAAGTCTTCCAAAAAATGAAGCATTTTCTGCAACAAGGAAGGCTAGTTTGTAACACTGGAAACTCAGTGTTACAGTTGCATTGATACATGCATTTGGAATGGTGGCTAAATCACAAAACATACCGCTTGGCAGATCAATACTGATAACAATATTCTTTGAGGCATTGATATGTTGAATGATGGCGGCCATTAAACCATCTGCAGCGCGATTGATTCCAGTACCAAGTAAGGCATCAACAACAATGGTTTCATCAGGAATATCCGGAAGTTTGGTGCCGGGCTGAAGGAAGTGGATATTTACTGGCAGAGTATGAAGCCTTTGCAGGTTATGTTGAAAATCATGTGTGCCCAAATGCCCAAACTCAAGAATATAAATTTCAACCTGGCATCCTTTTTCATGTAATAGTCGACCTATGGCAAGTCCATCACCTCCATTATTGCCTTTACCACAGTAAACAGCAAATTGATGATTTAATAGCCCACTAGATTCAATCCATTCAACGCACCTTAAAGAGGCTCTTTCCATCAGATCAATGGAAGCAATTGATTCCTTGTCCATGGTGAAATTATCCCAACCATGAACTTGTTCGGCTGATAACACTACCATACCGAAATGTACAAAAAAGAATGTAGTGAATTGTTTGCTTTAATTGGAGCCGCCGCCAACCATTGTCTCGTTGTTCTCCGTTTCCTTATCCTGGAAGCGATTATTACTTTGGCGGTAATCTCCAAAAAGATCACAGAGTTGCTTTGCCTTGTAAATTCCTCTATTGAATTTATTACCAAGAACAATGATAGTTGCATTCTCTTCAGGAAGCCTTATAAAAACAGTGTTGTTACCATGCCACCAACCATTATGATAAACGATTTTCTTTCCATTTTCCACTTCGGTTAAACGCCAGCCCAGTCCATAATTACGTGTTCCTGCCTTTTCATAACTGTATCCCGAAAATGCAGCTAATAGAGTTGAATCTTTGAATAGCTTATTGCTATAAAGCGCCTGGTCCCATTTGAGCATGTCGCGAACAGTACTGTAAATATTCTTATCACCATAAACCAGATCCATGAATTCAAGGCCATATTTCCGGTTATTCCATTCGAAAGACGGGAGAGAACGTTCAAAATCCACCTCGCGAAACACATAAGTGTCATTCATTTGGAGTGGACGGAAAAATGTATTTGTCAGATAATCATGGTATGTTTGACCAGAAACTTTTTCAATAATAAGAGCCAGCAGGGCATAATTAGTGTTACAATAACTAAAGCGTTTGCCAGTTGGAAATTGTAATCCCGGCTTAAGGGTGTAGAGCGTAGTTAGAACATCAAGATTTGTTGCCTGCTTTTTTTTATCCCACTTATAAACATCGAGGTAATTGGTATAATTGGGTAGACCACTTCGATGGTTAAGCAACATCTTGACGGTGGTGCCGGGGTATGGAAATTCATCAAAAAATGTAGAAAGATCTGCATCCAATGACAATTTGCCCTCTTCCCATAGTTTAAGGACTGCCATTGCCGTGAAGGTTTTTGACACTGAAGCGAGGTGAAAGGCATCAGTTGAGGTCAGTACACTGTCTTTCTGCAGGGGATCGCGATAACCTTTGTATCCTTCAGAAATAATCTCACCATCCTTTGCAACCAGCCAGGAACCATTAAACCCTCTTGCACCTAAATTCCGGTTAAAAAAAGTATTAATGGCAGATTCGTATTTAATAGCCGTCATTTTATCGGCATACCCAACCTGAAAAACTTCTACAGGGGGCTGGGTAGCAGCATCACTGGCAATTTTTTTGCCAGCTTGTTCACGGCAGCCATATAGTACTGCACTTAGCAGAATCAATTGTACTAATCTGTTTTTCAATACATTGTTTTTTATCTGGTAAGGATATGGATTTGACAAATATAACGCATTGGGATAGGCAAATCTTATGCCGCAAGGTATTTTCCTGCAAGGAATTATGGGCTAAATCAGGGATATTTGTACATAGCAAGCAAAAAATATGGAACCAACAACCAGTTATCCAAAAGACAAAATCAACATTTTATTCCTCGAAAACATTAGCGACAAAGCAGTTAAAAATTTTCAACAGAAGGGATACGCTTCGGTAAGAAAGCTAACAGGCGCTTTATCAGAAGCCGATCTTATACGCGAAATCAAAGACATCCATTTATTGGGTATCCGCTCCAAGACTATTGTAACAGAGAAAGTGCTTGAAGCTGCAACCAAGTTGCAGGCAATTGGTGCTTTTTGCATCGGTACAAACCAGATCGATCTTAAGGCTGCTACCAAAAAAGGAATCGCTGTGTTCAATGCACCCTATTCAAATACCAGATCAGTAGCTGAACTCGTGATCGGACTTTCAATTATGCTGATACGCCGTATACCAGATAAAAATAAATCAGCCCATGAAGGAATTTGGATGAAAGATGCTAAAGGTAGCTATGAATTAAGAGGTAAAACATTGGGAATCATTGGATACGGAAATATTGGCACCCAGGTAAGCATTATGGCAGAAGCAATGGGGATGAAGGTTAAGTATTATGATATTTTGACTAAACTTCCCCTGGGAAATGCTATCCCCTGCAAATCTCTTAAGGAACTGGTATCTGAATCTGATATAATAACCCTGCATGTACCAGATACGAACCAGACAAAAAACATGATCAACAAATCTATCCTGAAATATTTCAAAAATGGCAGCATTTTACTGAACTATGCAAGGGGGGAAGTAGTAGATCTGGATGCCCTCCGCAAATATTTGGTGGAAGGACAATTAAGTGGAGCCGCAATTGACGTTTTTCCGTGGGAACCAGAAAAAAACGGAGAGAGATTTCAAAGTCCTCTTCAGGATCTACCCAATGTTATCCTTACCCCGCATATCGGTGGATCAACCGAAGAGGCGCAGCAAAATATTGGGGAAGATGTTAGCATGAAGTTGTTTCAGTATCTGGAAATGGGAAATAGTTACGGCTCATTGACTGTGCCGGAGCTTAGTCTTCCGCCGCAGGAATCAACTCACCGTATTTTGCATATTCACCGAAATGTTCCCGGGGTACTTTCTGCAATAAATACTGAATTATCGAGGCATAAAATCAATATTGTGGGTCAGTATCTCAAAACGAATGAAGAGATCGGATATGTAGTGCTTGACGTCGACAAAAAATTATCAAGCCAGGCTCAAAAATTATTGAAAGATGTAAAGGATACTATTAAAGTACGCCTCCTTTATTAAGATACCGGCAAATTCCATATGCGGCCTGCATTTTGCGCTAACCGTAAAATGTTTCTAAAACAGATAAAATGAAAGTGGTAATAGCAGGAGCGGGATTCGGTGGACTCCGTTTAGCAAGAGAATTAAATAACAAAAATGGGTTCGAGGTAACATTGGTTGACAGGTTTAATTATCATCAGTTCCAACCATTGTTTTACCAGGTTGCCACGGCCGGGCTGGATGCCAGCAATATTTCCTTTCCTTTAAGGAAGGTATTTCACAATAGTAAGAATGTTCGGATAAGGTTAGCCAACATAGAAAGGATTGATACTGAAGCCAAAACTGTCATCACAGATTCAGGTCCAATCCCATATGACACCCTGGTTATTGCCACGGGGGCAGGTACCAATTTCTTTGGAAACAAAGAAATTGAAACCCACGCCTTCTCAATGAAATCAACCGTTGAAGCTCTTCAAATAAGACATCGGTTGATGGAGAACCTGGAAGCGGCGGTTACCGAAAATGACCCGGATGAACTTCAAAGACTATTAAATGTGGTTGTGGTAGGTGGAGGGGCAACAGGTGTAGAAGTTTCTGGTGCAATTGCTGAAATGAAAAATTATGTTCTGCCTAAAGATTATCCGGAGTTGGATTTCGGCAACATGAACATTTATCTTGTAGAGGGCTCAGGCAAAGTGCTTTCTACAATGGGTGCAGAGAGTTCAGAACAGGCGGCTAGGTACCTTTCAAAATTAGGGGTAACATTATTACTTAATACACAGGTTGCAGGTTATGACGGAAGAAATCTGAGTAGTAAGGATGGAAATTCAATACCCACAGCTACAGTTATATGGGCTGCAGGGATTCGGGGGCATATACCTGCCGGATTGGAAAATGTACTACCTCAGCGAGGGAACCGGTTACCTGTTGATATCTATAATAGGATCAATGGATTAGAGAATGTTTTTGCGGTAGGTGATATCGCTTTGATGCCTAAGGAAGACTACCCAAATGGGCATCCCCAGGTTGCACCAGTTGCTATGCAACAAGCTGAGAACATTGCTTATAATCTGAACCGTATATTACAAGGAAAAGGGGATCTGAAATCTTTTGAATATAAAGACAAGGGATCCATGGCTACTGTTGGAAGAAATCTGGCAGTTGTTGATATTCCAAAGCCTAAATTACATTTTGGAGGTTTCCTTGCCTGGTTAGTTTGGATGGCCCTTCACCTGATGTTGATACTGGGGGTTAAAAACCGGCTATTTGTATTTATCAACTGGTTATACAATTATATGACCTATGACCAGTCACTACGCCTTATTTTTAGAGAGTTCCATAAAGAGCCTGCCGAAGCTTAAGAGAAGAGTGATCACCTGCATCAAGGATAATACTATTTAACATAATATAAATTATAGTCTACTTGGAGTTCGGAAATAAGGTCATTAAATATTGCATATCCTGCGGAAAATGCATTCTCCAATAATAAAAAAAACCTATACTCTAAGTGTTATAAAACAATCAAAGTATTCAATAAATACATGTTGATCAGTAAATTAATAAAAAAAAACCGTCTCGTAAGAGACGGCTTTTATTCTATAAAAATGTATTAGTGGACTTTATCAACGTTGTTAAACTTCTCTTCATAGAACTTTACCTTCTCCTTATTCCCTTTATTGTCATAAATGGTTATAAGGAGATCATAGGCATCTTTAAGATATCCCTTATCATCCATTTTTAATTTACCCTGTGAGCCCAACAGTTCATCTACTTTTTCAAAATGAGGCACTGCAGCATCGAATTTTTGAGCGATCAATCCACGAAGTTCTTCCTTTTTCTTAAGTTCTTCTGGCTTGAGTTTACCACCTGCCGGAGGACGGATAGCTTTATTTTGATTGTTATAATCAACCCCCTGGTTATACTGAATTTGTCCAAGAACTAAATATGCAGCAGCATAATCCGGCTTCAATTCAATGACTTTTTCCAGGTTTTCCTTTGCTTGCGCTATCAGTTGGTCGGCGTCTGCAGGGCGCTGAGCAACATCCGGCTTGTAGCCTTCCTGGTATAATTCAACGGCATAATTATACCGGATTGAAGTATTATTTGGATCAGCGGCTAAAACGGATCTGTATTTTTCAAAAAGGACTTTTTTATCACCATTATCGCGGGCCATATCAAGGTCAAAGGCAGCCCAGAATGGATCTGTCGGGTAAATTGATTTACCGAGTTCCAGATACTTACTTGCTGCAGCAGGGTCTTTTTTCTGATTATAATGATGATCCACCAACCATTTGTAGATTTCTACCATACCTTCTCCGCTAACCTTCGCTTCAGCAAGTTTACCGTAATAGAGGGCCGCGTCGTCACGCTTACCAGACTTTTCTGCACTAATGCCGGCATAAAGCACAACCGTTGTGTCGAGGGCAACGTTGCTCCATTTTTTTTCAGCCATGTACTCACTCACCGCCAGGCAATTCTTGAAATTGCCGTATGCCGGCTCAAAGCGATTGGCATTATAATCTTCTGCCCCTGCTTTAAAGTAACCCTGGTACATATCCATCAGAGGTTTGTAATTATCCAGTTGCAGCAATACTACTTCGCCTTTTTCATCAGAAGCGACATACTGCTTCAGTGTTTCAAATGCTGTCCACCGTGCATCCGGATTGCTCGCCGCTAAAGCAGGATCCTGAGCAATCTCGTTATAGATCTTGGCCTTTGTATACAATGCTTCCGAATTCTTGGCATTTTTTTCATTTGCCAGGAACTGGTCAATCTGGGTTTTTGCTTCAGTATAATTTTTCTTCTTAACCTGGTCCTTTATCTTTTCCAGGTTCTGCGCTGATGCACCCAGAATGGCACTTGCAAGCAACGTCGTAAGTAGGAATCTTTTCATCAGACTATTTTTATGTTTGAAGGTTTTAAAAATAATTAATTGTTTTGAGGTTCTTCTTCACCGGTATTCTCCGCGTCATTAGATGGATTTCCTGCCTGATTGGTTGTGTCAGAGCTTCCTTCAACAAAAGCATTCACATTTCCTTCACTTTCTACTGCCGGAATATCTTCCACCTCGTCAAGCTTAGTAATTGCCGCAATTTCATCCGCTCCCTGGAGACTAATAAGTTTAACACCCTGGGTGGCTCTTCCTGCTGCACGGATATCTGCAATGGAGGTCCTGATCGTCAATCCACTCTTACAAGTAATCATCAGATCCTCTTTCTCAGTTACATCCAAAATACCCACCAGCGGGCCTGTCTTATCGGTGACATTGATTGTTTTGACACCCTTACCGCCTCGATTTGTAATTCTGTATTCATCAATCTCAGTACGCTTACCAAATCCTTTTTCACTTACCACGAGGACAGTTTTTTCAATATCGTCCTTTTTGACACAAATCATACCAATAACTTCATCATTTTTTTCATCCACTTCGATACCGGTAACGCCAATTGCTCCACGGCCTGTTGGACGCACCTTGGATTCCGGGAATCGGATCGCTCTACCGCTTTTAACCGCCATCATGATCTCACTGCTCCCATCGGTCATGCGGGCATCAAGCAACTGGTCGCCCTCAACAATGGTGATAGCATTTACGCCAGTTTGACGCGGCCTGCTAAAATCTTCAAGGAGGGTCTTTTTAATAATGCCCTGCTTAGTACAAAGTACAATATAATGACTCTGGACAAAATCCTTATCATCCAGGTTAGCCACATCAATAATTGCCCGAACCTTGTCATCCGGGGGCAGCTGCATTAGATTCTGAATGGCACGGCCTTTACTATTCTTCTCTCCTTCAGGCACTTCATAAACCTTCATCCAATGACATCTTCCCTTCTCCGTAAAGAATATCAAACTATGGTGTGTTGATGCAACCAAAATATGCTCTATAAAATCCTCGTCCCTGGTTTTACCTCCAATTGCCCCCCTGCCTCCGCGGCGTTGTTGACGGTATTCTGTGGCGGAGGTTCTTTTGATATAACCGAGATGGGAAATCGTAATAACTACATCTTCTTCAGCAATGAAATCAAGGATATTCATTTCATCTGCCAGGTATGTAATCTCTGATTTACGAGGTGTTGCAAACTTTTCCTTAACCTCAAGTAGTTCCGTTTTTATAACATCATAACGCATTCCTTCATTCGAAAGCAATTCCTGCAAATGCGTGATAAGTTTCATCAGTTCATCATATTCTTCCCGGATCTTGTCGCGCTCCATACCAGTAAGCCTCTGTAATCTCAATTCAAGGATTGCTTTAGCTTGTATTTCATCCAGGCCCCATCCGGCATTTACCAGGTTTTCTTTGGCAATGTCGGGAGTTGCAGAACTTCTTATCAGTGCTATTACTTCATCCAGATGATCAAGAGCAATCAGGTAACCAAGCAATAAATGAGCTCGTTTCTGGGCCTCTTTCAGTTCAAACTTTGTACGCCGAACGACCACTTCATGCCTGAACTCAACAAATTCATGGATCAGTTCCTTTAGGTTAAGTGTCTTGGGACGACCTTTTACCAATGCCACATTATTAATACCAAATGAAGTTTGCAGTTCAGTGAATTTGAACAACATATTTATAACCACGTTGGCTACGGCATCTCTTTTCAAGTCAATAACGATACGCGTACCTTCTTTCTGGTTTGATTCGTTGTTGACATGCGCAATGCCTTCAATTACTTTTCCAACTACCAGCTGTCCGATCTTATCACAAAGTGCATCCCGGTTCACCTGGTAAGGAACTTCAGTGATTATTATCTGCTCACGCCCGCTGGGTTTAGTATCAACATGCATTTTGCCCCGCAGCACTACCCTGCCTCTGCCGGTGAGCAATCCCTGCCTTACCCCATCCATTCCCCAAATTGTTCCACCGGTTGGAAAATCCGGAGCTTTTACATATTTGATCAGATCTTCTGCAGTGAGCTCACGATTATCAATATATGCAATACAACCATCAACAACTTCACCCAGGTTATGCGGCATCATATTAGTAGCCATCCCTACGGCAATACCAGTTGAACCATTCACCAACAACTGTGGAATGCGGGTTGGCAAAACCGTTGGTTCCTGAAGTGAGTCATCAAAGTTTAACTGGAAGTCAACGGTATCTTTCTCAATATCCTGAAGCATCGCTTCCCCGATCCGTTGCATCCTAACCTCAGTGTATCGCATTGCGGCCGGGCCATCACCGTCCTGGCTACCAAAGTTTCCCTGGCCATCAACCAGTGTGTGACGCATACTCCACTCCTGTGCCATCCTCACAATGGCATCATATACAGAAGAATCTCCGTGTGGATGGTACTTACCCAATACTTCTCCAACAATACGCGCTGATTTTTTAAAGGGCTTATTAAAAGACATACCCAGATCGTTCATCGCAAAAAGAATACGGCGGTGAACCGGCTTCAGTCCATCCCTAACATCGGGAAGTGCGCGACCAACAATAACCGACATCGAATAATCGATATAGGCCGTTTTCATCTGTTCTTCAATATTGATCTGGACGATGCGGTTGGAGTCGTTTGTTTCCAGTGGCGTCAGATTTTCTTCCATGCTTAATATTTAACCGCCGGTGCGGTATTTGATTGTTGTGAAAATAGCTTCCCAAAAGGTTGGCAAATCTACCATTTTTAAGCCTTAAAACCTTAACAAAATGACCATTTTAAACCCATTTTTTCCACCTTCGGTACCAAGGCTTTTTTGTACATTTATAGTCCGGGATATTTTACAGTCTTGCCTGATTTATAACTACAAAAATGATGGCTATGCAACAGTATAGATTGTTGCGAAATAACATTGAATCCGGACCATATTCTTTTGAAGAGTTGGTCCGGTTGCAACTTAAAGCCTACGACCTTGTTTGGTCCGAAGGGAAAAGTGCATCATGGAAATACCCCTGTGAATTTGAAGAACTTGTGGCTTACGCACCAGTAGCTGAAGATGACCTCTATAGCACTGTTCACCACCATGAAAATTCATCCTGGCCAAGGTCACAATTGGGAACATATACTCGAAAATATGTTTCGGTCATTCTTCCAGCCAGGGAAATAACATCCGGCGCTACAGATGAAGGCGTGTTTTCAGCCAATGTAACAGAGAGCCTCGAAAGTCAATTAAGCCATCAGAATCATTCAGAAAAGCAGGGAAACCGAATATACATTGCCGGTGCACTTATACTACTTCTTTCTTTTGGTATCTACTTCGGCACCTCCGGAAAACGATCACAACAAAAAAACAATGAGAGCCGGGATAATATAGTTCCCGAGATGGCATCCATGGTTGCAAATATGCCGGGAAATAATAATTCAGATAATAACTTATTTACAATCCCACCCAACCCGGTTCTTGAATTTGCTTCCCTTAAGAGGCATCTGACAATAGTGAAATCCGATTACTCAGTTGGCCTTTTTGGAGGGATATCAGGCCTTAAACTTTCTGTTACCAATACCAGCGCTAAACCTCTGCAAGATGTAGTGGTGGCAATTGATTTTATCCAGAAGAACCAGGTGATCCACCATACCGAAAACCTTTTAATTGGATCAATCCAACCTTCCCAGACGATCACAATAGCTGTCCCTGAAAGCAAATATGGCGTTGCAATCCGCACCCGCATCATCGGTATCAATGGGCTTGGCACGGTCATTGAATACTAGCGTTTTTCCTCCATCCCTTACCGTTAGCATTTAAAAATCAGGGAAATCATGACCAAATCAACATGGGTACTATTGGGTACCATTGCAGCAGTCACTACACTGGAAGCAGCAAAAGAGAGAACAGTATGTAATATCAAAGGCCAGGTTGTACCAGCTATGGCTTTACGCAACGTATGGTTAATTAACGGGAAAGACACTATTCAATCCCGCCACATTGGGAGCAGTTTTAATCTATCTGTAAAACCTGGGAAATATACACTTCTAATTGATGCCGTAGCTCCTTATAAAGATCATCAGTTTGCAGATATTCAAATTAATAATAATAACACTATGGAACTGGGTAACATCAAGTTAATTCAGTAATTTATCATATATAAAACCATACATATGCCAATCGTAAAAGTGATCGAAGTTATCGCCTCTTCCGAAAAAAGCATCGATGATGCAATCCAGAATGCTGTAGCTGAGGCTTCTAAGACTATTCGGAACATTGATTCTGTATATGTAAAAGACATTAAAGTTCACGTGAAAGATGGAAAAGTTTCCAGCTATGGACTTATATGTAAGATATCATTCCGTTTGGAGTCATAATTAAAGTAAAAGTCCCGCCAAGCGGGACTTTTACTTTATATAGAGTACATTTATTATCTATTTCATTTGTTGAATAATGTATAAAAAATACTTAACTGAATTACACTGTTCTTAATATCAGGCTTCACTCCTTCAAATTCGAAGTCCGCTATTTTTGAAAGCCCCATATTAAATCTGGCCCCAATACCAAGGCCGCTTTTTCCGTGATAACCTAATCCAACCGCGGCGGAAACATCTGAATTTTTAATTAAATCCTCAGAAGTTTCTCCTCCAAGATCTTCAGAGAGTTTTAAACCAATCTGTGGACCAACTTCCACAAAAAAGCCTTCATTGAAGCGATATTTCAACATAATGGGGATATTAAGGTAATGCACTTTCCAATCCTGTTCATTACCGGCACCTTTAAACTTGGTTCCCTGAGTTGAAAAAAGCACTTGAGGCTGAAGAGATAAATTTTCACCGAACATGAGATTAATGAAGGCACCGAGGTGAAAGCCTACCAGGGCATTGCTCTCAATGTCATCTCCGCTATAATTGCTAATATTCACCCCGCCCTTTGCACCCAATTGAAATTTCTGAGCATTCGAAGTCATCGCGAAACCCAGAAAAAGAAAGATTACTAACTTTTTCATAAATGACAGTTGATTTAGTTTCTCGAAAATAAGGAGAAACCATTACATAACTGTTATTTCTTTAATACTTAATATCTGATAATTCATATCCCTATATACTAACGTATACTTGCCGGGATTCAAATAGAGATAATAATAACCATCGGTATCAGCGCTTATAGTCTGGTCGGCGGGAATCAAAAACGGAAGAGATTCCTCTGAATATTCATTTGTATAATAACCTTGTACCATGAACATATTTCTTTCAGTTGGGCGTATTGCAAATTCTTTCCTATTATTATTCATCCCTATCCAGGATGGTCTATTTCTTATGGAACCGCTGCGAGGATGAATAACCTGCAGATCATAATGATCATTTTCCAGTAATGAAACAGGATTATCTTTCCTGAATGCTATCATTGCTTCTTTTAGTTGGATCCGATCAGCTAATTTTTCATAGAAATACCTTCCATATTCGAAATTACTTCCTTCAGTTAATTCAGTTTGATCAATCGTTAATGGGTCATGCCCTGTAAATCGTTTCAGTTGGTAGGCCATCGGCCAATTCTGATCGCCAAGGGCTTTTTCAATGGAAGAAGTGATCCCTGATAAAACAAGTATCCTTGCAGAACTATCTTTCCGGATAATATCGGCAATTTTCTGTGCCTCCATGGCTGCCCTCCCTGTAGGTGTATATTTTCCCGGGGTTTGATCTTCATAAGGAATTACTTTAAACCCCAGGCCTATAGCCATTCGGATAAGTTCTCCTGAAATGGGTTCGGCAGCTTTCCATCCATTGAGCATACTGATTTTCGATATAACTTCTCCTCTCCCATTTCCGATTATTTCCATTGCCAGGTATCGGAATCCCTGTTGATAAAGTGAATCTAAGAGGCTTGCCACAAAGACCCGGTGCTGAGGCTTATAGGGTACTTCATTTATCATCACAATCCTCTCGCGTCTGGCTCGGGATATGATGTAACGCGCAGCATTCTCAAAACTTACCGTCTTCATTGTATCCACATATAAATCAGCTTCCCTGTAGGCCTCCCGGGGCATTGAATCATATCCCATTTTTTCGTAGCGCAGGCTCATTTTATACTCATTGATAAAGGCCATTTCAAGGGCCGCCTGGAAAAGATTTTGCCTGTTCAGGGAGTCGGGCCTATTAATCCTGGCAATCACAGGCGCCAGATAATTAATGCCATTTGAACTAAATAATGAGTTTCCGGAACTATCTATGGATGCTGTATCGGCATGGTTTATTGAAAAAGATTTGAGTGCTTTAAGGGAAACAGGCAGATCTTGAGCAGAAAGTGAGAAAGAATGAAAAACCATGAGGAGCAATGGGGATATGTACCGTTTCATGTTGCAAATAGAACTTATAAAAGGCAGTGTGGCTGTTAGGAAAAAATTAAAACTCTCTCTTTCTGAGTTTTTCAGCGAGCATTGGCATTCCTTCTGAAGCGGGCGCCTCAATTTTTACCAGATGATGAATTGTACCCGATGAGGGTATCTTTTTATCGACAATAAATTTCGGACAATCATAAGGCGCAAAATCCACCAGACCTGCAGCAGGATAAACAAGGAGTGAAGTGCCGACAACAATGAATATATCAGCGCTTCTTACAAGTGGTACAGCCTCACCTATAGCCGGAACCGGCTCTTCAAACCAAACTATATCAGGACGCCATGCATAGCCATCAGGAGCAAGCGCTCCAAATTCCATATCGGTAGAAACCCGGCTTACAAGGAATGGATCATGTTCGCTTCTCATGCTCAGGATCTCACCATGCAGGTGCAATACTTTTTTTGATCCTGCCCTTTCGTGAAGGTCATCTATATTTTGTGTGATAATATGTACATCAAAATCATTCTGAAGATCCGCAAGTGCGTTATGTGCTGCATTGGGAACTGCTTCAAGAACATTTCGACGACGCATATTATAAAATTCAAGCACAAGTTTTGGATCACGCCTCCACGCCCTGGGTGTTGCCACCTCTTCAATATCATAGCCTTCCCATAGTCCATCACTATCCCGAAAAGTTTTCAATCCGCTCTCTGCACTTATGCCCGCACCAGTCAGCACCACAATCTTTTTCATACTTATTTTTTCTCGTTAGCCAATTCCATCACTGTTTCCCATTCTTCCTTAGTCACTGGCTGAACACTAAGGCGACTTAGTTTTACCAGCGCCATGGAAGCTAATCTTGCATCCGATTTTATGATAGTAAGTGGAACAGCTTTCTTTAAACGTTTTACAGGCTTCAGATCAACCACAACCCAGGCCTCATCAGATGTTGTAGGATCCTGGTAAGCTTCCTTAACCACCTGTGCAATGCCGATAATTTCAACGCCTTCATTACTATGATAAAAAAGCACCTTATCACCTTTCTTCATTGAGCGTAAATTATTGCGCGCTGCATAATTCCGGACACCATCCCAATGGGTTATTTTATCCTTTACAAATTGATCCCAACTGTATTTGAACGGTTCGGATTTCACTAACCAATAAGACATATATCAGATTTAGGTACAGGTTGAATTTAATAAGCTTTGGTAATAGCTGGTAAAAATAACAAAACATGCAATCTAAAGTTTTAAGCCCTGCGTATCTCCATTAATCAATCAATAAAATAAAATCATTTTTATGAGAACGACCCGTCTATGCGCATGTATGCTTGCAGCAATATTTCTCTCGAATGTTACCCATGCTCAGACCATGGCAAAAGAAAAGACCGTAATGGTAGGTGGTGCCCCTATGTATCCTTCCAAAAACATTATTGAAAATGCAGTGAACTCAAAAGACCATACAACACTTGTTGCAGCTGTAAAGGCAGCGGGTCTGGTTGAGACACTTCAAAGCGCTGGCCCGTTTACCGTATTCGCCCCTACCAACAAGGCATTCGAAAAATTACCAAAAGGAACAGTTGATATGCTTTTGTTACCCGAGAACAAGGGAATGCTGACAAGTGTACTCACCTATCATGTTGTTCAGGGTCGTATCAATGCCGATGACCTGTTAAAGATGATCAAAGAAGGAAATGGTATGGCAACACTTACTACTGTTAATGGCGGCATCCTAACAGCTATGGTTAAGGGAAACAAGGTAATGCTTAAAGATGGTATGGGCGGAATCTCTGCAGTAAGCATTGCAGATGTGAACCAAAGCAACGGCGTTATTCATGTAATTGATGCGGTTGCTTTACCAAAAGGTAAATAATTACCATTCCCCTCCCTACCATCCACTGGCCAGTACATCGGCAATATGCATGGTAGCGAGGGGAATATTATTCTCCCTTATATATCCGTCAAGGTGCATCAGGCAGGAAAGATCTGTAGATATAATAGTACTTGCACCAGTTTGTAATGCATTGGTCACTTTTTGGTCGGCCATACTGATGGAGATGGGTTCATATTTAATGGCAAAGGTGCCACCAAAGCCGCAACAGGTTTCAACATCCTGCATTTCCATTAATTCTAATCCCGCAACATTAGCAAGCAATTTTCTAGGTTCCTCTTTGATTTTGCATTCGCGCAATGCGGCGCAGGAATCATGGTAAGTTGCTTTTAAAGAAAGGCTTGCACCTAGTTTTTCAACTTTGAGGACATTAACCAGGAATTCAGAGAATTCATATGTACGTGACCGTATATCTTTTACTTCATTATGTATGGAGGCATTATCAAAAATCTTGGGATAATAGTTCCTGATAAAACCAGCACAGGAGGCGCTGGGAGAAACAATAAAATCATCGCTACCCTTCATTTCGCTTACTAATTTCTCACATACAATCTTGCTCTCATCCCAGAAACCAGCATTGAAAGCCGGCTGGCCGCAACATGTCTGCGCTTCATTATAACTAACAGTACAGCCCAACTTTTCAAGCACTTTCACCATATTGAAAGCTGTTTCTGGAAACAATTGGTCAACAAAACAAGGTATAAAAAGCTGTACGTTCAAAGTCTTATTTTTTAAAACTGCGCTGCAAAGCAATCATTTTTAGAGCAGTAAGTGCAGCTTCTTCTCCTTTATGGCCATGAATACCACCAATTCGTTCAAGTGCCTGCTCATTTGTATTTACTGTTAAAACGCCGAAAATAACCGGAACGGGAAGGGTAAGGTTAAGTTGTACAACGCTGTCTGTTACCGCTTTACAAACAAACTCAAAATGTGGTGTATCCCCTTTAATTACACAACCCAGTGCAATAAACGCATGAGGTCTGTCATCCCAATATTTTTTCGCCTCCCAGTAACTGCGAATACCAAAACCTATTTCAACGGCACCGGGAACAATAATAGTTTCAACACGAGAGATCTCATTAGATGCAAAAACCCTTCTACAACCTGCCTCAAGTTCTCCGGTAATAGTTGCATTCCAATCGGTTTTCACTATAACGATACAGGCATCCTTCGGAAGGATGCCTGCCTCTATCTTTAATAGATCTGTACTGCCTGTACTAGCCATACTGATTCTAATTTTTTAATTCGTTTCGCCCAATCTTGCAAGGTATTTATCGATTTCAAAACCTCTTTCGGTGCGTGGATATTTTTTCTTTATGGACTTATATGCATCAAGGGCTTCTTTATTCTTACCAAGGCTTTCATACAGATATCCAGCCCTGAAAAGATATTCCGCAGCATTGAACTCATCTTTTTCGAAGGCATTTGCAGCCTCAATATAAAGCGAGGCAGCTTCTTCTTTCTTACCTTGTTCTGCATAAGCATCAGCAAGCAGGCTCTTTGCTCTTGCATTTACCTGTACAGAATTAGTGGAGAAATCCTTTAGCCATTTTTCGGCATTCTTAAAATCACCCAGTTTAAGGTAACTGGCTCCCGCATAGAATTTAGAAAGATTAGCAGCTGGAGTGCCGCTATACCTGTCAATGATCTTCAGAAATCC
This sequence comes from Flavihumibacter sp. ZG627, assembly GCF_000814325.1. Lineage (GTDB taxonomy): Bacteria > Bacteroidota > Bacteroidia > Chitinophagales > Chitinophagaceae > Flavihumibacter. The sequence continues at coordinate 697,864 of NZ_JPHF01000002.1, forward strand.
CGGATTAATCGCATCGCCATTCAATGCAAGTTGCAAAGAGTCCATCCTGAAATAATTTTCTGCACGGAAAATGGCCTCATCTGATTTTTGAAGCTTAGGTCCGGCTATGAAATATTTATAAGCAGCAACACCACCAGCAACTATGATCACTGCTGCCAGTCCCACTATAATATTCCGGCTATTTTTCTGCCAGAAACCGGTTATGCGATCTTCCGCTTCAATTGTTCTTTTGTTTTCTACAGGGGTATTCTTAGTTTCAGCCATGATGGTTTGTTATGAAAATTAGTCAACAATAAATGGATAGTTCTGATCTACATAAATGTCTTTTAGCACTTCACTGTCGTCGGGCCATGGACTTTCTTCAGCAAATGTCACAGACTCTTCCACTTGTGCTTCCACCCGTTTATTGATGGCGTCAATCTCTTCCTGGGTAGCAAATTTATTATCAAAGATTGATTTCAATACCTGCTCAATAGGATCGCGTTGCTTGTATTCGTCAACTTCATCTTTAGTGCGGTACTTCTGGGGATCAGAAATTGAGTGCCCCTTATAACGATAAGTTTTGATCTCGATAAGTGTTGGTCCGTCCCCTTCACGGGCACGCTTAACTGCACGTGCGATACTTTCATGAACTGCTTCCGCACTCATTCCATCAATGGAATCAGCAGGCATTTCATACGCATCGGCTAATTTATAGATATCAACTACATTGGAAGTTCTTTCTACAGAAGTTCCCATTGCGTAATTATTATTTTCGCAGATGAAAATGACCGGAAGTTTCCAAAGCATGGCAAGGTTAAAGGTCTCGTGAAGCATCCCCTGGCGTGCGGCTCCATCTCCAAAGAATGTAAGGCAAACAGCGTCTGTTCCTTTATATTTTTCAGCGAAAGCTATTCCCGCCCCGGTACCAATTTGTGCACCCACTATACCATGACCACCAAAAAAGCGCTCTTCCTTACCGAAGAAGTGCATACTTCCTCCCTTTCCTTTTGCGCATCCGGTTGCCTTTCCGTACAATTCTGCCATACAGGCTTTAGCACTGATGCCCTTAGCCAATGCCAGGCCATGATCGCGATAAGCGGTGATGAATGCATCTTCCGGCTTCGTAGCAGTCATACAGCCTGCGGCAATGGCTTCCTGCCCTACATAGGCATGGAAAAATCCACGGATCTTGCCTTCCATTTTGTATTTCTCTTCAGCCTTAAGTTCAAACTGACGAATAAGTTGCATCAGCTCATACCAGTAGAGATAGGTCTCCTTTGAAAATTTTGTTGCCACTTGATTAGTTTTGAGACGGGCAAAGATAAGGGAAATGGGAATTAATTGATGATAGTTGACAGATGATTACTGATTGCAGTATGGAAGCCGGTAATTATCTTGCAAGCGCTTTGTTTTCAATAGAATCCATATCAGTATACCAGTTCAGAAACTACCTGCAAAAATCCTGGTCATTCAGTGATCGGATCGTGGGAATCACGGGGCTTAACGGCAGCGGCAAGACCAACTTACTGGATGCTATTTATTTCCTGTGCTTTACTAAAAGTTATTTTCAACGCTCCGATGCCCTGATCGTACACCATGGAGCCCATGGATTCAGGTTGGAGGGCAGGTTTGATCGCGAAGGGAATCCGTTCCAGATCGCAGCTGTTTTTAGGGAGACAGGAAAAAAGGAATTCAGGGTAAATGAACAGCCCTGTGAAAAAATGGCCGACCACATTGGAAATTTCCCAGCGGTCATGATTGCACCCGATGACGTTCAGATCATTACCAACGGTAGTGAGGAAAGAAGGCGATTTATGGATGCACTGTTCAGCCAGGTAGACCATCAGTACCTCCTGCAGCTGATGCTATACAATAAATTACTGCAGCAACGAAACAGCCTTCTAAAGCAAATAGCAGAGACCCGACAACAACAGTTCGACCTGCTGGAAGTAATTGACCAGCAAATGGCCATACCCGCAGCCTATGTTCATTCAAAACGAAAAGAGTTCCTGAAGGATCTGCTTGAACTAGTACGTGACAGGTATTGCAGTATTGCTGGGGAAAATTATGATCTGCAACTCTTCTATGATAGTGCATTACTCCAGATAGATTTTCCACAATTATTACAACAAAACCGGAACCGCGACATTTATTCCCAAAGAACTAATGCAGGTATTCATCGCGATGATATAGGTATCATATTGGGCGACAAGCCTTTCAGGCAAACTGCATCACAGGGACAGAGAAAAAGCCTCTTGTTTGCATTTAAGCTTGCAGAATTCAATATGCTAAAACAATTCAAAGGATTCTCGCCATTGCTTTTACTGGATGATGTATTTGAGAAACTGGATGAAAAAAGAATGCTCAATTTGTTGAAGGAGGTTTGCATTCAAAATGATGGGCAGGTGTTTGTTACGGACACGCACCAGGGAAGGATCGCAGGGATTTTTCAAAAATTAGGCGTCTCCTTCCAGGAAATAGCAACCCAGAAGGAATAATGGAAAAAATACGGTCAGGGATAGGGGGGAGTCATAGGGGGTTGGGTACGGATCACCGGTCTGCATTGGATGGATATAAAAACGGGACATTTAACGCGATCCTAAAAATAGGAAATCTTCAAATTATACGGACATAGGGTTCAGGGGACGGTTTCCAGGCCATAGGGGCGGGTACGGAATACATGTGAAAAGGATTGGATCTAAAAACGGGACCAGATACTCAATGTGTGTGTTTTACAGCCCTTATGTTCAGGTACGCAAATAAGAAGTGCAAATATAAAGTTTGGTTGCATCAACAACCAACACATTGTGTCCATTTTACATATTTTAGCTAAAACGGGCAATTGTCTGCCTTTCCGGGTTAGCGATGATAATATTTAAGTACACCACCTATCTTTGATTTATGGGAGAATATTCATTGGGGGATGCAATCCAGCAATTTCTTAAAAAAAGCAGGTTGAAAGGGTCTATCCAGGCGCTTCAGATAGAAGATGTATGGGAATCGATAATGGGTAAAACTGTTGCCCGGTATACTGAAAGTATCAAGATATATGGTGATAAATTATATATTACAACCACCGTAGCCCCTTTGAAACAGGAACTAATGTACCAGAAAGAAAATATTATCCAGCGGGTGAATCAGGCACTGGGCGAAAAAACAATAAAAGAGGTTATCATCCATTAATGTTATCGCTAGAACCTCGCTCTTGGATCAACCCAACCATAGAGCATGTCCGCTAAAAAGTTCACAATTACAAAAAAACAGGCTGAAACAAGCACTGCCCCCATCACTACCGGGAAATCGAGTTTTTCAAGGGCATCCACGGTAAGCTTTCCCAATCCTTTCCATCCGAAAATATATTCAACGAAGAAAGCGCCTGCAAGTAATTCCGCAAACCATCCCGTAATAGCGGTTATAACCGGGTTCAGTGCATTCCGCAGAGCATGTTTCCATATTACGATCCTTTTTGGCAATCCCTTTGCAACAGCGGTTCTTATATAGTCTTGTTCCATTACATCAAGCAGGGATGCGCGTGTCAGTTGTGCAATTATCGCCAGGGGCCTGATGCCAAGGGTTATTGCGGGAAGAATAAGATTTGCGGGTGTGAGATATGGCCTTCCTGTGGTGGTGTCAAGGTCAAACCAGGAACCTGTCATATGCAGACCTGTATATTCGTTCAATACAAATCCAAAAAGGTAAGCGATAGCAATTGCCATAAAAAATGAAGGTGCCGAAATGCCAAGTATACTGGTAAAAATTGCTCCGGCATCTATCCATGTACCTTTGTAAATAGCTGCAATTACACCCAGCGTTATGCCAACTATTGTTGCTAATAACATGGCCGCCGTGGCAAGCATGATGGTGCCAGGTAATGCTTCCATTATTACATCCCCTACTTCTCTCCTGCTCTGGTACGACTTTCGTAAATAGGGGATTTTAATACCGATTTTTATTTCGCCACCAACAAAATAACCCCGGAGTTCCTTGTTCTTAATATCAGTTGCAGAATGAATAGCAATGGGCGAAATATCATTCAGGTATAAGACCAATTGCTTCCATTTTGGTTTATCGAGATGAAGGTCACGTCTTATGTTCTCACGCGTTGATGTATCACCTGTTTGTCCCATCACCAGGCGAGATGGATCGCCAAATCCCTGGAACAGTACAAATACAAGTATTATTACACCAAGTAATACCAGGAAGCTATAAAGGAGTTTATTGAAGAAACGCAATTGGATACAGTTGAATTACATTTTCTGCATTTGCTGGATTGCCTTATCCGAATCAGGTAATGACCATTTATCTACTATAACCCCCTGGTTTATCAGGTAAATGGTTGACGGATGGCGTGCTGCTGTTTTCACCGCAACTGCATCGGAGCGAAGAACCAGAACTCCATCCAGAACTGACCCTAACGATCCAATAACCTGTTCTGCGGCTGGAGTAATAATAAACAAGGGCATATTTTTGGCAACTGCGATCTCCTTCATTTGCCGGATCGTTTCCGTGAGAGATCCCCTGTCGCCTTCCCTCACTTCTTTGATAAACAACCACTGCTTTATTCCAGGTTCGGCAAGAAGTGCCTGCGTCGTGTCATTACCTGAAGGGGCCAGTAATACAAAATCTTTAATAGGGGGTTCTGCATTGCCCTTACGGATCACTTTATCATATCGTTTTACAAAACTGTAAGTTGATTCATCAAAATCGGCGGGGAATTTATCAGCAGTAAACTCCAACTCCTTCCCATCTTTTTTATACACAAAACTAATGACAGTACTGTCAGGAATAGAACCGGCAGGGATCTTCATTTGTTCCGCAATCTGTTTGCCTTTCTTATAGGGCAAACAATCAACTACCGGAAGGTGTCTTAGTACATACCATTGAAAGCCAAAACTGAAAAGAGTTGTAAGTCCGAGCAGCAGGACGCTTCTTCGGGTATCCATGGAAGTTTGTATCCTGTTCCTGTTGGCAAACAAGAGACCTATAAGTGCCAGCAGGAGCAGGTCCTTCATAAATGACTGGGCTGCTGTAAGCGGCAGACAATCGCCAAAGCAACCACAACTTTTGATCTTGCCGGAAAAAAGAGCATATGCTGTAAGAAAGGTGAAAAAAACAATCAGCAAAAGCAGTAACCAGCTGAATAATCTCATTTGCCAGCCAATAATAACAGCAACGCCTGCAATGATTTCAAAGGCGATCATGAGTATAGAAAATGCAAGCGTGAAATCATTTAATCCATGCAATCCCCACACTTCAAAAAATTCCTGCATTTTATAGCTAAGCCCAAGGGGATCATTGGCTTTTACAAGTCCGGAGAAAATGAAAAGTATCCCTACGATATACCGGCTCAGTGTCAGAATTGTTTTCATGTTTTGGTGTAATGATTATTGCAAATTGATCAGTCAATGTTTTCCTTCATCCATAAGGATTAGTGCGAAAGCAGCATAATTAAAGATATCAAGATAGTTGGCATCTATACCTTCACTCACAAGTGTTTGGCCATTATTGGCAAGAATCTGTTTGATCCGAAGAAGTTTTGCGAGTATCAGGTCAGTAAAACTTTCCTGGCTCATGTCGCGCCAGGCTTCCCCATAATCATGATTCTTTTGATCCATCAGGTCTTTGGCGCGTTTAACCTGGATATCATACCATTTAGTGGTGTCTTCCACGCTAAGGTCATCCCCTATTGATTTATCCATTTCAAGTTGTATGAGGCCAATTACTGCATAATTCAGTATCCCCATAAATTCTGATTGAATACTATCCCCTATAAGTTGCTTTTTATTTTCCTGGATAGTTCTGATTCGTTTAGCCTTAATGAAGATCTGGTCAACTATTGAGATGGGTCGATACACCCGCCAGGAGGTTCCGTAATCGCGGGTCTTGTGTAAGAATATATCGCGACAACTTTTTATAACTTTTTCGTATTGGGTATTAGTACCTGACATAGTTGTTTGAAAAATAATCATCTTTATTCTTCAAAAGTAAGGATTCACTACCATGTTCACGCTCAATTGTAAAGGCCGGCTTCTTGTTATAAGTAAACCCATTGTAATGGGTATTATCAATATCACTCCCGATTCCTTTTTCGCGGCCAGCAGGAAACAACAGTTGGATGATGTGCTTAAACAGGCTGAGAAAATGATTAATGATGGCGCTTCCATATTAGATATAGGTGCTCAGAGCACCACGCCCAGTAGTGAATGGATTGATGCATCCACAGAATGGAACCGTGTCAGTAACATACTTCCTGAACTAACGAAAAATTTCCCGGATACATTTTTTTCCATTGACAGCTTTCATCATGAGGTGGCCAGAAATGCAGTTAATGAAGGAGTGAGTATTGTAAATGATGTGAGTGGTGGTTTGTTGGATGCAGATATGATTCCAACGGTGGCGGCATTAGACGTTCCTTATATTTGTATGCATATGAAGGGGACACCGCAAACTATGCAGATGATGGCATCCTATGAAAACATTACACTTGAACTTATCGATTATTTTATTGAAAGGATCCGGGTATGCCAGGATGCGGGTATAAAGGATGTTGTAATTGATCCTGGATTTGGGTTTGCAAAGAACATTTCTCAAAATTTCGAATTGATGCGCAGGTTGCCGCTACTGGAAGTTCTTTCCTGCCCTATTTTGGTGGGTATTTCGCGCAAATCCACTATTTATAAAACTCTCGGTATCACAGCGGCAGAGGCGTTAAACGGCACCACGGTTATGAATACCATTGCTTTAATGCAGGGCGCTTCTATTTTGCGGGTGCATGATGTGAAAGAGGCCATGGAAGCTATAAAGCTTGTGCAGGCGCTGGGGGCTGAATGAAATCACGGTGACGTCACTCGTTTTAGTATCCTTCGGAGCTCTTTTGTTTATTGTAATGCTAACCAATAGCACCAACCAATCAATACTTTTCTAAAGCGCATCGAAGGGAATACCTTACTTCGGGTCCCTATCTGGTCCCTATCTGGTCCCTATTTTCAGGACCTTCCTGCACACAGGAAATCCAGTAAACACATGGAAGAAGAAGATGCAATCTGGCCAATATTTCATAAAAAAACGCCTCATTTCTGAAGCGTTTTTTTCGAATACTTCCCTTAACAAGAAGACCCGGATTTTTATATTTTAATGGTTATGACCATCGTCCTTGCTATGACCCTGTGGCATATTATCCACCGGAGGCATCATGGGGTTCTGCTTGGGTGCAGGTGCCTGGTTAGCGATATCCACCATTTCAACGTCAAAAATAAGTGCTTCATTTGGTTGTCCACCCGGGCCCGGGCGCATTCCATATGCCAGGAATCCCGGAATATAAAGTGTTCCTTTCCCACCCTTACCAAACAATTTCAAACCTTCATCCCATCCCGGGATAACCCTGCCCTGACCAAGTACAAATCCGATCGGCTCCTTTTCAGGCTCCATTGTAGATTCAAACTCTTTACCGGTAGAGAGGATCTTACCGCGGTATTTTACAGAAACGAACTTTCCGGAATCAGCCATCGGGGCAGTACCGGCATTCTCAACAACAACATAAGTACCCAGACCGGTTTTAGTTGCATTGATATTATTCTTTTTAAGGTACTCGTCGAGAATTGCTTTATCACGCCCCTCCTGTCCTTTTGCTTCTGCATCCTGTTGTTCCTGCACCTGCTGCTCATTGTCATAAACATCAACTACACGAAAACTCAGGTACATCTTATCACCTTTTTTCATAAACGGGGGCATTCCGGGATTCTTCACCATTAGTGTATCCACTTCCTGAACCACTACCACACTGTCTCCCTTGTGCACAAAACGGAATACTTCGGCTGGATTGTAAACCGGTCCAATACTGTCTACACGGGCAAAAGCAGGCATCCCACCCTGTGATGATCCGATGATGGAATCATTGAGTTTCTGTGTATAATGAACCTTCAGAAACTGACCGATTTTCACCTGCGGGCCACTGCCTTTTTCAACGATCTTATACGTTATGCCACTTGCTGTTTTACTGTAGTCGGCACTACCACAGGCTGCCATCATAAGGGCCGCAATTGCTGTTGTAAATAAAGAGGTCTTTGTCATTTGTTATGTCAGTTGAAATTCTGATGCGTTTTCTTTTAATACTTTTTTAAAGGTCCGGACTGTTTCATCCAGCGGGGCACTGCTTCGGCCACCTGCTGCATTAAAATGGCCGCCTCCCTCAAAAAAGCGCCGGGCAAAGGTATTGACATCTACATTACCCTTGCTCCTGAAACTCCATTTTCTTTCTTCATCGCGGTCTATTACGATGGCAGCCATCCTGATTCCCTGTATACTGAGGGGATAATTTACCAGGCCCTCTGTATCACCAGTACGAATATCATACCGAAGAAGGTCTGATTTCGGTACATATATCAATGCCGTATTATATTCATAGGAGATCTCCATTCGGTTTGTAAGCACATGACCGATAAACCGAAGCCTGTTCTCCATGAAATTATCGTAGATATTTTCATGAACTTTTGTATGCTGTAAACCTGTTTCCTTCAACTCGGCCACCATTCGGTGAACATTGGCAGTTGCTGCCGGAAACCGGAATGAACCCGTGTCACCGATTAGTCCGGCATAAAGACATTCCGCAATTTCCGGATTGATCCGTTCAGGATGACCGCTTTCCACAATAAAATCAAATACCATTTCACAGGTACTGCTTTTTGTGGTATCGCTGGCACCAAAATGAAAACTTTCTATAGCCGGTTGCTGGTGATGGTCTATAAGAATTTTGGTGGCCCCGGCCTTTTCAATGACCGGTGCGAGGCTTTTGGTACGCGCCAGCATGTTGAAATCCAGACAGAAGATCCAGTCCGCTGCCATGATAATGGCCTCAGATTTTTCTCTTGTTATCTCAAAGTTCAAAACCTTATCTGAACCGGGCATCCAGTCAAGAAAGGCGGCCCAGTTTGTTGGGGAGATAACAATGACCTCATGTCCGAACTGTTTCAGGAAATGATAAAGCGCAAGGGAGGATCCCATTGCATCAGGATCAGGCTTCTGGTGGGTAGTGATAACTACCTTGCGTACAGTTGCCAGTTGGGAAAAAATATGGTGTATTGGCTGCATAAAGCGGGGCAAATGTACTGAAATTTGGCTACCTTTGCGCCCCAAATAGCAAGTTATATATGAGCAACAGAACATTTACAATGATCAAGCCCGATGCAATGAAGAACGGTCATGCCGGTGCCATTCTTGATCGTTTTATCAAGGAAGGATTTCGCATTGTGGCGATGAAAATGACCAAGCTTAGTGAAGAAAAAGCAGGTGAATTCTATGCTATTCACAAAGAAAGACCATTCTTCGGTGAACTCGTTGAGTTCATGAGCAGCGGTGTGGTTGTTGCAGCCATCCTTGAAAAAGATAATGCTGTAGCAGATTTCAGAACACTTATCGGTGCTACTGATCCTGCTAAGGCAGAGGCCGGAACAATCAGGCAGCTCTTTGCAACATCTGTTGGAGAGAATGCCGTTCATGGCAGCGATAGCGATGAGAATGCAGCAATTGAAGGCAGCTTCTTTTTCAGCGGTCTGGAGAAATTCTAATAAAAAAGGGATCCGGTAAACTATGACCTATAAACGCCAGGCGTTCAGGGATCATGGTTTACCGGATTCATCTTTAAGACTGATACGTTTCTTTATAATGTTTGTGCTACAGAATGACGCATGGGTCTTAATATATAGCCGGCTTTTCGCATAAGATTAATTACGCCTTCGTTTCCTGGAAGGTGGGCAGCTCCCACTGCAAATAAAATCGCGCCAGTTTTCATTGCCTTTTCCATTTCAGGGATCCATTTCTTATTCCGGCCATATAAGAATAGCTCAATATAAGATCCCAATCCCCCCTCTTCCATCATCGTAAGCTTCTCAATCGCATCCAGATCCTGGCTACGATAAACTTCAAGCATCTTTGCCGTTACAGTATCCTCCTTACCACTGCTGTCAATCGCCTGCAGCAAATCCCGCGCCTGCAGCGAATAAGGAATACTGTCAAAAATGCTGGCCTGAAACTCAATTGTCTCCAATCCGGATATCTCCTTCTTTTGCTTTTTAACTGCTTTCATGATCACCTCTTCCATGCCATTCTTCGTTTCGCAGGGCATTTTGGATTCACTGAGCATTGCCGCAATAAAATATGGTTTAAACCGCTCCATCATAGATAAAGGGAGTATTGACCTGTTAGCTGCGAAATAATCCTTTACCCGCTTATATTCTTCTTCAGTCATCAGGTCTTTCAAACGGGTTTCGTCCTTCATCCTGATGTACTTGAAAATGCCCATCATCTCTCCCATATTATCCATATCGATCTCAAAAAAAACACGGGAGGACTTATCGATCGCATGCTGCAAACTATCACTCAATCCTGCATCCCGGGCACAGAGGATATGCATGGTGCCGAACAAATAGGAAGGGGTCTGAATCCCGTTGCCGGTAATCTCCCATAACAGGGATGAAGTTTTAGGTGCGGCGGGTGACTGCTGCGCTTTCAGTGAAAATCCTGATACAAAAAGTGCTATGACGGTAAAGTATAAACGCATGTTATTCTACTAATAAACGTTACGTGGACAATCGAGTTGTTTTCCTCCTTTTGAGCGATTGAAAAGCGAACTACCTCCACCACCTCCTGTTCCTAACCTGAAACCGATCGTTATGCCCTGAAAATAATACCAGTCTTTTACATCTTCTCCGCCTCTAACGGTTCCTTCAACAGGATAGACAGGATTGCCATCCTTTAGTTCACCACTCCTGTAAGCCAGTTCAACAGCCTTAGGACCCCTTTCTGCCAAAAGCACTGCCTGATCTACATATCTCTTGCTGAGGTCATCGAGGTAATCTGTGAATGTTTTTCTCAATCCGATTTCATAACCAAGTGTTACCTGTTCGTTAACCCTGAAACGAAGTCCCCCACCAAATGGAAGTGTAAGCTGTACTCTTTTATAAGGTTTGAGATCGGGATATGCACTAAGCCCCTGCCCTTCTGTACTTAGTGGCTGGAGATAATGTTTTTGACCAAGCGAATCATAGGTATAGGGATCAAATCCAAAAACGCCCAGGCCTGCAAACACATATGGAGTAAACCTTTTTTCATCAAGATCGAATAAGCGGAATTCAGCCATCAGGTTACCTTCCAGTAACCTCGAATTGAAACTCAGGTTTCGAAGCCTGAGGTCTTCCTGTTTATTGAGTTTATCATCACCACTTATTCTACCATAAACGATTCCGCTTCTAATTGAAACATGCCCATTCACATCATATTGTACACCGAGTCCAAATGCACCGTGTGATTGGTTGGTAGTAAGTCTTTTTTCCTGGAAGTCGCCCTGGTAATTTGAAATTCCCCCAAATCCGGTGATATGCCAGCGCTGTGACATTACCGTAAGTGGTAATAACGCAACCAGCAACACAATGATTTTCCTCATTTTGATAAATTGTAATGGTTCTTACGCAAGAATTAAACCAAATAGCCGGCAAGGCATCCTTTAAACAAAAATCCCCTTTTTTAAGGGGATTTCATAACTGCTTATTGGTATCCGAGTATTTTTAACATACTCTGTGCTGTCTGCTCCTTGGCATAAACCCAGTCTACCAGTTTACCGTTTTTATCGTGGCCTACAATGATGTGTTTGGGAGATGGTATCATGCAGTGTTTGATGCCACCGTAACCGCTGATCTGGTCCTGGTAAGCGCCGGTATGGAAAAATCCAAGGTATAGAGGTTCAGTACCGCCTCCATTTACCTTGGGAAGGAATACCTCGTTGATATGTTCTTCCGAATCGTAATAATCATGGCTGTCGCAGGTGATCCCTCCCAGAACAACCCGTTGGTACTCCTCATCCCATTTATTTATGGGAAGTAAGAGGAAACGTTCACCAATACCCCAGGTATCAGGAAGCGTTGTAATAAAAGAGGAATCGATCATATACCATATCTCGCGTTCATTCTGCGTTTTTTGAGCGATCACAGAATAGATATGTGCCATGCTCTCCCCTACTGTATAGGAGCCGAACTCGGTATAAATATTCGGCATGGGAACCTTGGCCTTTTTACAAGCGCTCTTGATATTGCCAACAATTTCATTGATCATGAACTGGTAGTCATAATCAAATCCGAGAGAATGCTTGATAGGGAATCCACCACCAATATTGATACTGTCCAGTTCCGGACATATTTTTTTCAACTGGCAATAAAGGTTGATGACCTTGTTCAACTCTGACCAGTAATAAATATCATCTTTAATACCCTTGTTCAGGAAAATATGCAGCATCTTAAGCTGGAACTTATTTTCGTAGCCTTCAATCTGGTCTACATAAAACTCAAGGATATCTTTCGCGCGTATCCCTAATCGTGAGGTATAGAAGGGGAAGGAAGGTTCTTCTTCTGCTGCCACCCTGATACCCAGTTTGAAAGGAGCGCGGACGCTTTTACGGTAATCATCCAGTTCATTCACATTATCGAGAACGGGAATCACATTCTTAAAGCCGGTATTAATCAAGCCTGCGATCCTCTTGGTATAGGGTTTTTGTTTGAACCCATTACAAATGATAAAAGTTTCCTTATTGATCTTCTTCTTTGCATAGAGTTTTTTAATGATCTCGATGTCATATGCATAAGATGTTTCCAGGTGTATATTATGTTTCAGCGCTTCTTCCACCACGAAAGAGAAATGGGAACTCTTGGTACAATAACAATAGTAATATTCACCCTCGTACTTATGCTTCTTGAAAGCATTGGCAAACATCGTCTTGGCCTTATTGATCTGCATTCCGATCTTAGGAAGATAGGTCAGCTTCATAGGCGTTCCATACTTGTCAATCAGTGCTTTTATATCGAGGCCATTATATTGCAGGTATTTGTCTTTTACCTCAAATCCTTCCTGGGGAAAATTGAAGGTTTGGTCTACCAGGTCGTAGTAGGTATTGTTCATCTAATTGTACACGTAGTTAGTGGGGTGATATATTAATAGCTTACAAACCTATATAAAATGCAGAATTATTCACTAACAAAATTTTAGGGCGATAATCGTGCTTTCAAGGTATAGTTGGCTGCATAAAAAACCGGCTCCCTGTTGGAAGCCGGTAATATGAGTTGATGCTGTGATCATTTCCTTATTTTACAGAAGCGATCAGCGCCTTGAAAGACTCAGGGTTGTTCATGGCGAGGTCGGCCAGCACTTTACGATCAAGACCAATTCCTTTTTCATTCAGCTTGTGGATGAAAACAGAATAAGTAAGGCCTTCTTCGCGAACTGCTGCGTTGATACGTGCGATCCAGAGAGCACGGTATTCGCGCTTCTTAAGTTTACGACCAACATAGCTGTAGGTCATACCCTTTTCAACAATATTCTTGGCTACTGTATATACATTCTTACGCTTGCCATAATATCCTTTGGCTTGCTTAAGTATCCTTTTTCTGCGTGCCCTTGAGGCAACGGCGTTTACTGAACGTGGCATATGCTAAATAGTTTTAAGTTGTGATTAATAGATTTACCCCTTAAGACCCAGGAGGCGTTGAACGAAATCCATGTTTGGTTTTGATACAACACCTGCTTTACGCATGCCGCGCTTACGCTTGGTTGACTTTTTGGTGAGAATGTGACGTTTGAACGCTTTCTGATGGGTGATTTTTCCTGAAGCGGTCACCTTGAAGCGCTTCTTGGCGCTTGAATTGGTTTTTACCTTTGGCATCTTGATAACTGAAATAGTTACGCCCTGCTGGCGCCCCGCACAGGCAGGGACTTATGGAGCCATTTGGGCAATGTCACCATCTTTCGATGGCACCCTTTTGGGAGCGCAAAGGTATATCAGTTTCCTGAAATAACCAACCGCATGGTCTTTATTTCTTTTCCATTCTGGGCGCGAAGATAATAGATACCTGGCGCCAGTTGCGGACCTGCCTGGTACAAAGGTATAACCTGGACGCTTGCCGCAATATCCACTTTCCTTCGCCAAATTACACGCCCTGTCACATCCACCAGGGCCATCTGTAAGGTTTTGCCTGCCAGGTTCTCCACCAGCAGAAGCATTTCAGCGACAGGGGAAGGATTGGGATAAACCCTAAGCCTCATGCCTTCACCAAAGTTCACCGAACTGATGTTGGAATACCTGACCTGGCCATTTTCATAAATGATCTTCAGCCGGTACTGGTAACTGCCGGGAGAAATTACCCCCGCATCCGTGAAAGTATAATTGCCATTGGGTTGGGTTTGAATTATGGTTATGGTTTGGAAACCGCTACTACTGCCGGTTCCGTTTGCCCGTTCAACTTCAAAACGCAGTATACCCGGGTTAGCAGTTGCATCCCATTGAAGCAGTGCAGAGGTTGGTTCCTGTCTTTCCGTTGCCTGAAGTACTACGGTAGAAAGGGTATTATTTATCCCGAAATAGAACTCACCATAAACTCCCGATGGAATCTCCGCATAATATCCTTTTTCATAGGGAATGAGTTCAAACTGGTCAGCCATCCAGACTGATTCAAATCCCGGAAGGTTGTCCGAGGTTTTCTCATTTAGTGTGGATGGAGGTCCCGTGTACCGGAAAACGGCCAAATCATAGGCACTTCTCTTTATTGCACAGGTATCACAAGGGTTTTCGGCCAGCCATTGCCTTACCGCATCATCGGTAAGGAATAACCTTATTTTACCTGGTGTCGTATTGTTGGAACCTGAAAACACCCAACGTTGTTTAAGAACCGGATTTCCCTGGAATAAATTCTCCTCACCTGCTGAATAATAATTAAAACGGAATGGCTGCTCCCCTTCTGAAGATTTAGCGGCCGATAGAAGGGCACCATTTCTTATTACCGGAGTCCACTGCTGCGTTTTCGATCTCCCCTCAAAACTGAAATGGGTAAGACCAGCGTCAACAGGATATTCTAAATCAAAAATATGTACCTCATCCAGCAATAATCCCCCCGGAACAATTGGCGTGGCGGTGCTAAGATCTGAACGCTCCAGGGAAAGAACTCTGAATTGAAGGGTTGCCCATCCTTTCGGTAATGCCATAGAAACCACCTGCCAGTAATCATTACCACAATCTTTCCATGCCTGCTGTTGCTCAGTATACCAGTTGGTGGATTGTTGAACAGGTGCTATATATCGTTGCCAGGTACGACCGGTATCTGCAGAAAATTCCAGTAACACAGAATCCTTACCATCACAAAGCTGTTTATTTACACTCATTGAAAGATGTGGCGCCCTCAGTTGGCGAAGATCGAAAAGCGGACTTACCAGGTATCCCGACGCAACCACAAAGTGCACTCCGGAAGAGTTTTCCAGCCGGCGGGTACCCCAGAATCCATTTCCATTGGCAGCCTTAAAAGGCTTAACCGTTTCCTGCAGGTTTTCTGCAAGATCATATATAAAAGTAGAACCCCATCCCTGTTTGTCATTTTCGAAACCTTGCAGGTAGGGGAACTGGTTCATTAACTTAGCGTAAGCCAGTGGAGCGAAGAGGGTATCATCCTGTTGGTTTATGTCTCCCATGGCTGTAACAAAAGCATACACCCCGGAAACGGCTGAAGGCCAGTCTTTTACTGGAACCGTGAATTCAGCGTGGGCTGTATCATTTGCCGCAATACTATTGAAACTAATTGTCTGTCGTTTACCATCGGGGGATATTAGGCCAATGGTGAAACCACCTGTGACCACGGAGCGAAGGTTAAGAGCGCTGACCCTGAACCGCAGATTGTCGCCATCAGTAACCTTATTTTTTATATAATAAAGGTCAATAAGCGCCATATCGGCATTGGCCTTGAAAAGACGGATAGACCGCAGAAGTGGCAGGCTATCATCATAATTTGTTTTGGTGATCTTTAGCCTGAGCTGGAAACTGCTGGAAAATTGCTGGCTACCTTTTCCCAGTACCCGGGTAATATTTATGTGATCCAGACTGTTCACGTAAGTGACCGGATCAGTTTGTGGTAATATTAACCATGCAGATGTATCTGATCCTCTCACAGCCAATTCAAGCTTCAGGTTGACCGGTTCCGGAATATCAAGGCTCAGTCGGATATCATCTGCAAGTTGGAAAGCTGCCATATTAAATGTAGAAGTCAAAACCATTTCCTGGTTATGAACCTTACTTGAAGCAGTGAAGGGAATACCTGTGGAGTTGCTATGAAGTTTTATGATGGCGGAGGGAGTTGTATAGTCTGTCTGAGGTGCTCCAATTATCCCAATTATGCCGGGTTTTAAGTAAGTACTGTCCTTCAAACCACCAAAATCAAGCGACAATGGCAAAGTAACCGGCTCATTAGGTAGATAACGCCATAAATTGGCGAGGGTGTTATTAGAAGGTTCAGGATCGTTAAATGACCTTATATTAAATTCCAGTTGTTTTTCTTCACCAGGCTCTGCCTTCAGGATTATAGCCGATTTCCATAAAAAGGCTTCACCTGGCGTAAGATTTCTTATAAGGGTATCTGAACCAAGCAGATTTTTATCCTGGTAAACAGAAAGGAAAACAGTATCAGCGATGGATGAATTACCCATATTACGGAGCTGGATAATTACCGTGTCAATCCCATTTCTGTCAGTACTGGTGGCGAAGCGCTGAATGGAGGGATTAAGGACAGTTGTAATAGCCAGATCTCCGGCTGCACCTGAAGGCGGACATAAAGTAGCAGGTGTTTTAATAAGCTTTGCAGGACTCCGCTCGCCCGGAAAACCGTTGAGCAATGGCTGCAGAGTTATCCAGTAGTTGGGGCCTGACCGCAGTCCGGTTATGACAAAAAAAGTATCCGTAGTTGTTGCAACTACCTTATAAGCACCATCTTCGTATTGTAAAACCTGGACTGAATCAATGCCGGGCGCCGGCTTCCAGCGTGCACTAATGGTTGAGGCGCAGGTACTTGTGAGTGAAAAATTATAATCTGGCAGAATAGTAAAGGCATTCGAAATGATTTCTTCCCCTGAAATATTATTTCGGATCCTGATCCTCGCGTTGGAAGTACTAATTGAAGGAACGGTCCAATCCTTCCTGTTTGGATGGGCAGATCTAATATTAATATCAGTCCAGCTCAGGCCGCCATCGGCTGAAAAACTTGTCGCGATGGATGAGCCCGGGGTATTACCTGCCGACCAGATAATACCTTTTTGCTGGGCAGGCTTCCATTTTTCACCCCCGGCAGGCTGCAATAGCCGCAAAGCTGTTTTTTCCCAGTTATATACAATCCTGAACGACTGCGGACCAGCTGGCACCTTAAAGCCTTTGACCAAAATTGTATAGGCACCAGGCACCGCATTTTCTACAACCACCTGTTCAATATTATTGCTATGATCCTTTCCGGCAATGGCTGGAGCATTTACTCCAGCAGCACTGGTGTCTAGAATCATTGGATCTAAAACAGCCCCTGTAGGAGATACAACACTGATATCCAAATCATTAACCAGATTCTTAAACGTATAAAGAGAAGATGGCTTGTCGTGCCAGTATAACATTATTTTCAAGTCTTTCACCTGTTCAGGCAGGTTTATTTCGAACCTGGTTTCTCCACCATTGTCTACTGAACCGGTCAAATATGTTTTAGCATTTACAACTTCAATGGCTTTTCGGGCATTGAGAAAACCGAATCCATTGGTGAAATCAACTCCTTTATTTCCGATATCTGTTGCGGTATTACACACAATAGCTTTCATCAGATCGCCCGGCGGATCAACATTCCCATTAAGCTGACGGTAACGTTCATATAGTAAACCAAGAACACCCGTCACCTGTGGGGCCGACATACTGGTTCCATAATCTATCGCATAGGTATTGTTATTGGCAGTTGACCGGGTGCCATCTCCTATCGCGATTACTTCCGGCTTCAATCGGCCGTCGAGCGTTGGGCCTTTAGACCAGCGGAAGAGATTGGCATCCTTATTTGTGGCGCCAACAGTTATTACATTCTTGGCAGCCTGGAAAGCATTGTCAATGCTTCGAAATCCTGCAGGGAAGTCCCCGCATTTCAATCCTCCATTATTCCCCGCCGCAAATACATGTGCGAGATTAGGTAGGTCAAGTAATTGCTGGTCGCCCTGAACACAATATCCTGTATACAAACCTGAATAAGGAAGGCATTGGCTGCCAGCGCCATAGGAGTTATTGGTAATCACCATCCCCTTTTTATAATATTCGGGTGAGCGATCAATAATAGTATTGAAATAATCAATTATAAGGGTAGATTCCCATGCATTTCCTTTCATAGAAGGGTCAAGAATTCCTGCCCCGGCCATAGCCCCGGCAACATGGGTGGCATGAAACGCCCCGTTATAGGATTGCCCTTCTTCATTATATCGGTGGTCAATATGGTAAATCCTACCATTATCTCCAATACCCATCACTACACCTTTCCCACTCAGGGCTGGCATACCCTCAAATCCTGTATGCAGCTGATCCGTCTGGTGGATATCGGTTGCTTCACTATTAAGGATACCTAGTGCTGGGGCTTCCATCACATAGAGTAAAAAAGACTGATCGAGCAGGTGGTTGAGCACCCTGCCGGTAAGTGTGCATTCCACAATGTCAGGGGTTAGAAACTTTAAAATCTCTGCATCTGCTCCAAAAGTTGAAAGCGAGTTTTCCAGAAGTTTCCTTCCCGCAGTACTATCATGGCCCGGAATCAATTTAAGATGGTAATTGCGAGAAGGGGCCGCAGAAACAATCGATCTGTTATTTGCATCTAAACCATATATACCCGATTTAAGCGATCTGTTCATGGGAACCAATGCCTGAATGCCTTTTGTGCTAAGATCACTGGCAGAAAACGATCCCCTGATACCTGCGAGGAAACTGTTTTCGGGAATATAATCATAGAGTTCGATACCCTGTCTGCGGAGTTCAGTCTGCTGGCTGGTACCTGGAAGTTCTTTAAACTGAATAATTGCCCAGATTTTTCCGCCTGCAATAGATGCATGGAGTGTGGGATCCAAAGGATCAATGGGACGCAGTACCAGGCTTTTGGCCGGCAGACTACTTTTTAAACGGATTGGGCTGGATTCGGTTACCTGAGTTCGGGCGTTTAGGGCCAATACTAAAATGGTACAGAATATCAATCCCCTAAAAATCACAGGTGCTATTCTCATAAAAATCAGGAATCAGACTCAATATAAACAACCGGGGGTAGATTCTATTATGCAGATGCCCGGAAATAATAAAAAAAACCCGCCTTGCGCGGGTTACCCAATTGAATTCGACAAGTGTATAATTGGACAGGATCAATCTCCTGAATCCTTTTTCTTCTTCTGGCTTTTAGGTGCCCAGATGGCCAACATCCGCTTACCTTCCATTTTCGGCATTCCTTCCAAAACACCAAATTCACCCAGGCGCTCTGCAAATTTCAGGAGAAGCAATTCACCCCTGTCCTTAAACTGGATGGCCCTGCCCCTGAATTGCACATAAGCTTTCACCTTATTTCCTTCTTTCAGGAATTCTTCCGCATGTTTAGCTTTAAAGTTGAAATCATGGTCGTCGGTGTTAGGAGTAAACCTGATCTCTTTCACTTCAGACTGCTTGGCTTTCGCCTTCATCTCCTTATCCTTCTTCTTCTTCTCGTAGAGGAATTTATTATAATCGATGATCCTGCAAACCGGCGGATCGGCATTTGGCGAGATCTCCACCAGGTCGAGCCCCTGGTCCTGCGCCATGCGTTGTGCTTCCTGGATGGAATAAACGCCTACTTCTACATTGTCGCCAACCAATCGTACCGATGGTACCCGAATCATTTGGTTAGTCCTGTGTTCCTGTTGCTGTTCTTTCTTGAACCTTGGATTGAAAGCCCCTCTGGGTGGTCTGGGTGGAAATGCCATTTAGTTATTTTGATTAAACAATTACGACCCGAAAATATTAATTTTTTTATTCACTACTGCTGCGATCTGAAATCTCCCGTGAAATCACCTTGATAAATTCCTCCACAGGCATTACGCCGGCATCCCCTTTGCCCTGGCGGCGAACGGCAATCTTGCCCTCATTCATCTCTTTTTCACCTACCACAAGCATATAAGGAACGCGCAGCAGCTCAGTATCGCGGATCTTTTTACCGATTTTTTCGTTCCTGTCATCAATCGATACTCTCACACCTGCTTTCCGGAGCTGTTTTTTCACGCTTTCTGCATAATCCATGAACTTATCGCTAATGGGCAGGATCTTCACCTGCTGTGGTGCCAGCCATATTGGTAGCTTACCAGCATAATGTTCAAGCAAAAATCCTATGAAACGCTCATGGGTTCCCAAAGGTGCACGGTGAATGATCAATGGGGTATCATGCTGGTTATCGGCGGTGGTATATTCAAGTTTGAAACTGCGGCCCTGCGAAAAATCTACCTGGTTGGTGGCGAGTGTAAATTCCCTGCCTATGACGCTATATATCTGCACATCAATTTTTGGACCATAGAAAGCAGCTTCATCCTGCACCTCCACAAATGGAATATTGGAATCGATCAGCACCTGGCGTACCATCGCCTCGGTTTCCTTCCACAATTCAGGTTCATCCACATATTTCTTACCTAGCTTTTCAGGAGAATGCAAGCTAAGGCGCATTACATATTTATCTATCCCAAATATTTTGAAATACTTGAGATACATCTCGTTCACAGA
Source organism: Flavihumibacter sp. ZG627 (assembly GCF_000814325.1). Lineage (GTDB taxonomy): Bacteria > Bacteroidota > Bacteroidia > Chitinophagales > Chitinophagaceae > Flavihumibacter. Next base: position 718,436 of record NZ_JPHF01000002.1, read on the forward strand.
TCTGAACTCCTGCTCAAACTGCTCTTTGGAACAATATATATGTGCATCGTTCATATGAAGGCAGCGCACTCGCATGAGACCAAATAATTCTCCGCTCTGCTCATAACGGTAAACAGTACCATATTCTGCAATGCGATATGGCAGGTCGCGATAGCTCTTGGGCTCTGCAGCAAAAATCTTATGGTGATGCGGACAGTTCATTGCGCGCAGATAATACTTCTCTCCTTCCAGTTCCATGGGAGGGTACATACTATCGGCATAATAAGGAAGGTGACCGCTGGTCAGGTACATACTTTCCTTGGCAATATGAGGAGTAACAACGCGATGGTAACCTGCTTCTTCTTCAGTTTCCTTTGCCAGTTTTTCCAGCTCCTCAATAATGATAGTTCCATTAGGCATCCACATGATCAGGCCCTGTCCCACATCATCGTCCATGGTATAAATGCTGAGCTCCTTACCTATCTTTCTATGATCACGTTTCTTCGCTTCCTCAAGTAATGCGAGGTATTCGTCAAGTTCCTTTTGTGAGGGAAAACTTACTCCATAAACACGGGTAAGCATCTTGTTTTTTTCATCACCCTTCCAGTAAGCACCTGCGATACTGGTGAGCTTGAAAGCCTTGATAAGCCCGGTATGCGGGATATGCGGTCCGCGACACAGATCAGTGAAATTACCCTGAGAATAGAAACTGATGGTTCCATCTTCGAGGTTCTGCAGCAGATCGAGTTTGTATTCATCTCCCTTATCGGCAAAATAAGAAATAGCTTCTCCCTTGGGAACTTCTCTGCGAACAAAGGCGTTGTTCTGCTTGGCCAGTTCTGCCATCTTCACTTCAAGCTTCCTCAGATCTTCTTCAGAAATGCTTTTATCGCCAAGGTCTATATCATAATAAAACCCGTTATCAACCGGCGGACCAACCCAGAATTTTACCCCGGGGAACATCGCTTCAATGGCTTCTGCCATGAGGTGTGCGGTAGAATGCCAGAAGGTAGACTTTGCATCCTTTTCCTCCCATCCCAGTAATTTCAATGCCGAATCTTCATAAATAGGACGGCTAAGGTCCCACACCTGCCCGTTAACCGATGCAGCGAGAATTTTTCGGGCCAATCCTTCACTTATACTTTTTGCGATGTCGAGAGCTGAGGTACCGGGTTCATATTCTCGTTGCGCGCCGTCCGGAAAGCTGATCTTTATCATTTGTTTCTATAGTATTTCTGCTTCCCCCTTTATACAAACAAGGCAGGAAGGGTTGCAAATTTAACGAACAATTGCCAGATTAACTCGTTGAACGGTACGAAATTGCCATTCCTTTTTAGTTAACTTGAATATATAACTTGCATTCATGAGGCGCATCATCCTGCTACTTTTTTTATTTGGCGGAACAGCCCTGCAGGCGCAGGATCTGACCGGTATATGGCGGGGTCATTTCCGTTCCAATAACCGGATGTTGCAACTCATGAATATTGATGACCGTTATAAATTCGAGATCCAGCTCGACCAGCGGGGAAAAGCATTTAAAGGAGTTACCTATTCTTACAAGACAACCGAATTCTATGGTAAGGCTGTTGCAAAGGGCACTATTCATACCGGCACGCAGAAAGTATTATTGGAAGAACTGAAGATCGTGGAAGTAAGAATGATGCAGGGTAATGATGCCTGTGTGATGACATGCTTCCTTCAATATACCAGGAATGGCAGGGAGGAATTTATGGAAGGAACTTATGTGAGCATGAACACGCGCGACTCATCCGATTGTGGGAGAGGCACTGTTTTCCTCCGCAAGGTTATAAGTTCCGATTTTTATAAAGAACCATTCCTGGTGCAGCGCGAAAAAGAAAAAAAACAACCTGTTACACCGCCAAAGCCACAGCCACCGGTTGTTACGGAGAAAGAGGCTGATATAGCCAAATCCAATAAAAAGGTGGTTGTACCAGCGCCGAAAGCTGAGGAAAAGGTGCCGGAGTTGCCCCAGCGTCCAATAGAACCAAAGGCTCCGCCAAATAGCCAGGCAGACGCAGATAAAAAAAGAACAGATCCGCAGGTCATTCCACCGGTATTAAAAACAAGAGAAAATGAACTGGTAAAGACCTTTAAGGTGCGTACCAGGGAAGTGATCGTAAACCTATATGACAATGGCACAATCGATAAAGACACTGTTTCCGTTTACCTGAACAAAGAGTTGGTGGTATCAAGGAAAATGCTTTCCCTCTCTCCCATTACGCTGCGTATAACCCTTGATGATGATGAATATCATGAACTGGTTATGGTAGCCGAAAATCTGGGTGAGATCCCTCCAAATACTTCATTGATGGTGGTGAAAGCAGGTAACCAACAATTTGAAGTGCGGATCACTTCAACAGAACAAAAAAATGCTGTGGTACGCTTCCGGTATGAGGCAGGTAATTAGCGGTGCTGCCTTTCATAATCCCCTGTTTGCCGCTCACAAAATTCCATCGCTCATTTCATGCGATGGCTTAAATTGAACTACCAATAAAACCCATGAGGCTCTTCCTGACTTCCCTTTTGTTGATATTACTGCAGGTTGCATCTGCACAGGACCTGAACGGCATCTGGCGTGGAACCCTTACCCAGGAAGCAGGAGGTTGTTTCCCGGTGTATAACCTTGAGATCCAGATCGGCCAGCAAGGGAATACGCTGATGGGAAATTCTTTTGATTATTATGACCGCAACCGTTTTGTGAAACATCATTTCAATGGACGTTATAATAGCCAGACCAAAAGAATGGTTCTCATTGAAGACAAAATAATGGAGGTAAATATTCCATCCGATTGCGTTGCCTGTTCAAAAACCTATGATCTTACCTGGTCTTCTTCCGGTAATAAAGAAAGCCTGACTGGTGAATGGAAAGGATATGAAAGTGAGAGTAGAAAGGCTTGCCCACCCGGCAGGATCACACTATACCGGGTATCTACAACCGATTTTCCCATCGATATTGACCAGCCCGAAGAACTGGCCAGGCTACAGCAATCACTGAAACTGCAGGAACGTACCACCGAGGTGGTCAGCACCCTTGAGCTTGAAACGCCCAATATAAAAATCGACCTGTACGACAATGCAGAGATAGATAATGATACGGTCACCATTTTCCTTAATAATAAATTGCTTCTATTAAAACAGCGGCTCACTAACAAGCCCTTAACGCTGGAGCTTAAGGCCTTCCCTGATACGGATTATGAACTGGTGATGTATGCCGATAACCTTGGAAGCATCCCTCCTAATACTGCACTGATGGTAGTAACGGCAGGCCGCAATAAATATGAAGTGCGACTTTCGGCTTCTGACAAGAAAAATGCTGCGGTACGATTTCGATTGAAATAGGTATCTGACACATGTTCGCAACCTGTTCGAACACATGTTCTAACATCCTCTGAACAAGTATCAGACACCTGGTTGCCATGCTAAAACCTGAAGTTCCAGGTTACGCTGGGGATGATAGGGAAAAGACTCACCTGCCTGGCCTCCACTTTCAGGCTGCCGTCATAGGCACTCCCCGTTTGATCGTAGTAAATGAAATATGGATTCAGCCTGCTATACACATTATAAATGCTGAAAACCCAACTACCCGTTATACGGCTTGGCTTTTTAGCAACAGGAGTATAGGTGGCAGCAAAATCGATACGATGATAAGACGGCAGACGGTATTTGTTAATGCGGCTATACTCCTGCGTTAGTGTTCCATTTACTATATAGAAGCGCTCAGGAAGTGAGGTTGCATTTCCCGTTCCATAAACAAATACTGCAGAGAGTTTCCATTTTTTATTTAATTCATAGGCACTCACCACGGAGAGATCATGGCGGCGATCATAACGGGCGGGATATTTCATACCTTCATTGAGATCGGGGAATTTGCGCCAGGTCCAGCTAAGCGTATACCCTACCCATCCGGTAAGCCGACCGGTATTCTTCCGCACAAAGAATTCACTCCCATAACTCCAGCCTTCCCCAAATACAAATTCTTCTTCCGGATCGGTGAGTCCGGGTGTATATCCCTCCCGGTATTCGATCTGGTTATCCATTTTTTTATAGTAGAGTTCTACAGATGTTTCATATTTATTATTGCTGAAATTCCGGAAATAGCCAGCCGCATATTGCCAGCTAAGCTGAGGCTTTACATTTAATGTGCTGGGTACCCAGAGATCTGTGGGAAGAGTAGATCCGGCATTGCTTACGAGGTGTATATACTGGTTATTCCTGCTAACAGAAGCTTTGAAGGAGCTTTCATCATTGATGCTGTACCGCATGGTGAACCTTGGTTCCAGTCCCCCATAATATTTTACGGTTGACCCTCGCCGGTATACAGTGCTGTCGGTCTTATTGCCATCGGCATCGCGGGTATAGTCAGTGAACGGCCCGGTCTGTGCAAAGGAGCTGTAACGAATGCCGGTATTCAATTGCCATTTCTCTCCCAGTTCCCAGTCGTGCTGAAGATATACACCTGATTCTATAGCATATTTTCGGGAAGCATTGTTGGGAGTGAAATCAACTGAATCGGACCGGCCACTAAATAGGTTTGGCTTAAAGGTGTGATGGGTGATTTGTGCTCCCCATTTGAGTTTGTGCGCCGGCGCGGGATAATAATCCATGTCAAACTTTGCAGTGAGGTCGCGGATCCCCGAGCGCAGGTTGAAAGAGAGATTATTCTGTTCGCCGTTAAAGGCAAAATTGTAGTTGTTGAAAACAAGGGTTGCATTGGAGAACAATTTCCGGTGGAATACATGGTTCCAGCGAAGTGTTGCGGTTGCATTTCCCCAGGGGATATTGGCGCTGAAAGATCGCTGGTTATTTTTAAAATCAAAGACATCCCTTCCAAAATAGCCACTGAGATAAAGACGATCACGATCGGAGAATTTATAATTGACCTTTGTATTGAGATCATAGAAATAATAACCCGATCCATAGAAGGAACTGCTTTTAGGAACAAATGGTTTCACCAGCGCATCTATATATGTACGGCGCGCGGAGATGATAAAAGAGGCCTTGTCTTTTTGCAATGGCCCCTGAATTGAAAAGCGTGATGCAATCAGGCCGATCCCGCCCTCACCTTCAAGTTGTTTCATATTTCCGTCCTTCATGGCGATATCAAGAACAGATGAAAGTCGGCCGCCATACTGAGCAGGCATACCACCTTTTATCAGTGAAACATTCTTGATGGCATCCGAATTAAATACGGAGAAGAAACCGAAGAGGTGGCCGGTGTTATACACCACGGCGTCGTCAAGCATGATAAGGTTCTGGTCGGGTCCACCTCCCCGCACATAGAAGCCGGCATTGCCTTCCCCTGCATTGCGAACCCCTGGAAGCAGTTGAAGTGTTTTCAGGATATCTGTTTCCCCAAGCAGTACAGGCAAAGATTTCACCTGGCTCATGGCAAGATCTATTTTCCCCATCTGTGCCTGCGTAACATTCCCATCCTTGCGTTTGGCATATACTACTACTTCTTCCTGTGTGGTTCCACGTGGGGATAAAAGGAAATTATTTGACAGATCACGGTCAAGCATAAACGATATCCGCACTGATTCATAGCCGGCATAGGTGCAACTGAGTTCATAGCGGCCCGCGTCAAGTGTAATGGAATAATATCCATAGGTATTGCTGACAACTCCCCGGCCTTTCCCATTGATAACAATAGAAGCCCCTATAAGGCTTTCCCCGGATAGGGAATCGCGCACATATCCGCTAAGGGTGAATTTCCTGCCTGAATTCTCCTGGCCATAAACCAGCGGCCTGGTCAAAAGCAGGAATAGGAGGATAAAAAGCGAAAATCGGGGCATCGGAACGATAAAGTTTATGTTAAGACGGGTGCAAGTTAACTGGAATGAACAAAAACCACCCTCTTTGGTTCGTTACCATCCGGTAAAATCAAAGGCTTTTCTGTAATTTTGCGCCCCATGTTAGTAGGATTACAAAATGTTACGTTTGAGTTTGGTGCCCGGGTGATCGTATCTGATGCCACCTGGCATATTCAACCGGGAGAGCGGATCGGCCTGATCGGGTACAATGGAACCGGTAAGTCGACCCTCCTGAAAGTGCTTGTTGGTGAATTACTGCCATCCGCCGGGTCAGTGGAGCGGGGCCGCGGTACCACCATCGGTTACCTGCACCAGGACCTCCTGAGTTTTGATACCAACAATTCGATCCTTGAAGTTGCCCTCAGCGCCTTTGAGAAAGTGCAGCAACTGGAGAAGGATATTGAACGGCTCGGAAAGGAATTGGAAGCAACCGGCGATGAGAAAATTCTGCATGAATATTCAGATGCCCTCCATGAACTGGAAGTGCTGGGAGGGTATGATATCCATCACCGTACGGAAGAAGTTCTCCACGGACTTGGATTTCCGCAGGAGCACCTTGACCGTCCCTACCGCGAGTTCAGCGGTGGATGGCGCATGCGTGTTCTGTTGGCAAAAATGATTCTGCAGGCACCTGATCTGTTGTTGCTCGATGAACCGACCAACCACCTCGACCTTCCTTCCATCGAATGGCTTGAAAAATACCTCCTGCATTATAAAGGTTCGGTGGTTATTGTGAGTCACGATAAATTTTTCCTCAACCGCATGGTCACCAAGGTGGTGGAGGTATACCAGAAGCAATTGCATTTCTACCAGGGCAATTATGAGTTCTATGAAACGGAAAAAGCTATGCGTGTTGAACTGCAGCAGCGGGCTTTTGAAAACCAGCAGGAATACATCCGGCAGCAGGAAAGATTTATAGAACGCTTCCGTGCCAAGGCAACCAAGGCCGCCCAGGCGCAGAGTGCCATGAAACGGCTCGATAAGATCGATCGTATAGAAGAAGTGGAAATAGAAAGACCCAATATAAAGATCAATTTCAGGATAGATAAAATTCCCGGGAGGGTTTTAGTGGAGCTAAAACATATCACCAAAAAATATGGTGATAATATTATCGTTGAAAATGCATCTGCAGAAATTGATCGTGGTGATAAGATCGCGCTGATCGGAGCAAACGGAAAAGGCAAATCAACACTGCTTCGGATCATTGCCGGCGTGGAAACCTTTGAAGGAGATCGCAAATGGGGGCATAATGTTGAGGAGAGTTTTTATGCCCAGCACCAGCTTGAATCGCTCGACCTGAACAATACGCTGATTGAGGAGATGAAGACCTGCGGCAGTCAGAAAACCGAGCAGGAGCTTCGCACATTACTGGGATGTTTTCTTTTCAGTGGTGATGATACAGATAAAAAGATCAAAGTACTCAGTGGAGGTGAAAAAGCCAGGGTAGCGTTAGCAAAAACAATCGTTAGCAAAGCTAATTTCCTGATGCTCGATGAACCTACCAACCACCTTGATATCCATTCGGTGGAATTATTGGTGGAGGCTTTAAACCGCTATGAAGGCAGCCTGATCATGGTTAGCCACGACCGTTATTTTATATCCAAGGCTGCCAATAAGATCTGGGAGATCGAAGACCATAAGATCAAGGAATTTAAGGGAAGCTATCATGAGTGGATAGAATGGAAAGAGCGTATGGCAAAACATGCTGCTGCAGCAGCCGTTGCTGCAGTAGTAGCAGACAAGCAGGGGGCAGCTCCGGCCCCGGCCCCAAAAATTGTTGAAGAAACAAAGCCTTCTTCCAATAAACCAAACAACAACCAGCCTATCAATAAAGAGCTGCGCAAAGAACTTCAGCGGCTTCAGAAACAATTCAACCAGTTGGAAGAGCGTATCGCAAAGGCGAAGGAAAAAAAGAATGAACTGGAACTGGCGCTATCCGATCCTGCTACATATTCTGATCGCATCAAATTTACTGCTGCTGAAACAGCTTACAAACAACAGGTAGCCCTTCTGGATAATCTTAACAAGGAATACGAGACCACCTTTGAAAAGATCATGGAAATGGAAACGGAAATGGATTAACTTCATCGGGCATATGACCCGGACATTTTTCTGCCGTTACCTTATCATTTCCATGCTGCTCCTTTCAGCAATGATTGCAGGAGCACAGCAGTTGCCCCGGCCTAAAATTGGCCTGGCGCTCAGTGGCGGTGGCGCCAAGGGCCTCGCCCATATCGGTGTTCTCAAAGCAATTGATTCTGCGGGATTGAATATTGATTATGTTAGCGGCACTTCCATGGGTGCCATCATAGGCAGCTTGTATGCAATCGGTTATGATGCAGATACGATCCTCACTATTGCGCGCAGCATAAACTGGAACAGGCTTCTGAGCAACCGCTCTTCTCTTAATGCCTTTATTATGGAGGAGAAAAATGAATACGGCAGGTATGCCGTTGAATTGCCTATGCAGGATGGGAAATTCAGGCTTCCCTCCGGCGTACTCGAATCAGAAGAGCTGTGGTTGAAATTCAATGAACTCTATTATCCAGCTTATGGGATCCGTAATTTCGATGGACTTCCCCGTCCCTTTAAATGCATAGCTACCGACCTGGCCACTGGGGAAGTCATTGTATTAGACAAAGGTGATCTCATAAGTGCAGTGCGGGCAAGTATGGCCATCCCTTCCGTATTTACAGCAGTGGTAATAGATAATAAAAAGCTGGTGGATGGCGGATTGGTTCGCAATTTCCCTGTTAGTGATGTGAGGAAAATGGGAGCTGATATAGTAGTTGGAAGCGATGTGAGCAGTGAGCTGCTATCTGCCGATAAGCTCACCTCCCCGCTACAAATACTTACACAGATCGCCTTTTTTAAGGAGGCCACTTCCAGCAAACAGGAAATAGCTTTATGTGATTATTTTATTGACCATCCCATTGAAAAATATTCAAGCGGAAGCTTCGGAAGCAGTGATTCACTGATTGCCATCGGACTTGAAACAGGGCTCGCATATTATCCAATCTTTAAAAAACTGGCCGATTCGCTGAATGCAATATATGGTATACCTGAAAAGATCGTGTATCCAAGCGTGCCTGAAAAAATTCGCATACGCCAGATAGTAAGCGATAGTTTAAAATATATCAGTATGCCTTTCCTCAGGAGGATGTTGGGACTCAAAGAGGGCCAGGAATATACCGTTAAAGAATTAGAGGCGTCAATCCGTCAGGCATTCGGAACCCGCTATTTCAACAAACTCTATTATCAGCTTGAACCGGTTAGTGAGGGTGTGGCTGATATACGTCTTATTGCTGAAGAAAATGTTCCAATTACTGCAAAACTTGCGGTCAATTATAGTTCTCTCACAAATATCATGCTCATCGCCAATATTACGGTGCGCGATTTCATCGGTAAACAAAGCAGAAGCATGCTTGCAGCTGGTATTTCGGAAAATCCACGATTGAGACTGGAACATACACAGATCTGGGGAAGCAAAAAATTGCCCCTCGCCTGGATCAGTGAATATTACCTTGAGCGGCAGGAAGTAACTCAATTTGAAGACTATAAAGCCCTCGGTGTTTACCGTCTCTTCAGCCAATATCTCGATACAAGATTGCAGGTAGCATACAAAAGAAGGCAATTGTATGGAGCAGGTATTCATCTCGAAAAAGTATCGGTGAAACCACAAACACAGTCCCGCATTTCAATTGATGGACGTAATACTTACCTGCAAGCCTATCTGCGATATGAATACAATTCGCATGACCGGCTGTTCCTTCCAAGGCGCGGTACTTATTTCCTCTTCGAACCAAGCTTTATTTTTTCGCAGAAGTTGAATGTCTCCTATAACTCATCGGGAGACCCAATTGAGAATCCGGACTCCCTTGGAATTGGTTACGATCCTTTTTTACGGGCGAAAATGCAGGTGCAGAAAGTATTGCCGGTTGGTTCAAAAAATTTCATTACGCTGCAAACTGAGGCCGCTGCCAATTTCAATACAAATCAGTTCGTATTCCATGATTTTATAGTGGGGGGAATGCAGCCTATGATGCGAAACCAGGTTACCATGGCAGGTATCCAGGATGCCTCCCTTTTTGTGAACAGTCTTATAAAGGGATCCATCAACTGGCGTTACCAGTTCAGTGGCAGCGTGTATACCGCATGCAGCTATAGCCTTATGTATCATTCTTTCCTGAAAGACCAGCTTGCTCCTGTAGAAGGAAAGCTATTGAGCGGGTATGCATTAACGCTGGGTTTCGACTCCCCCATAGGCCCACTTGAATTCAGTTTCATTTACAGCGACCAGAGCCGCCGACTGAAAAACTATGTGAATATGGGGTTCCGTTTTTCCAGGGGAATGTTTTAAGAGGATGAATCGGGCCTCGACTTAATAAAATCACTTACAAGATAACTGATAAGCTTACCCGTAGTTTCACTCTTACGGCCATCACTCAATTGTGAGGCACCTTCGCAAATATGCAGGTAAGCTGCTTTGGTATCGGTTGCAGCAAAACTGATATACTGCCTTGCATGAAGTGGTGTTAATCCGGAGGGCGTTGTGGCAGAACTCAGACTCTCTTCTATTGCATCAAGATCAAGTTCAATGCCGCAATAAGAATCTTCCGTAAATCCTGTTGCATGAGCAACTGCCTGGATAAAATTCCTTTTATCAAAAAGAAAGATATCCTCATAAGTGATCATGTCAAGGAATGGATTATTCACAAAATCGAGCCATACATTCTGCTGGATATAATTTTCATGCACACCCACCACACAGTATTTCTGCAGGTAGCCGTCCTCCTCAGCATAACGGAAACCGTTACCGGAATGCCGCCCTTCTGAGGGACGGAAATCTGTATGGGCATCGAGGTTGATTGCATTTATTTGTGCCAGAGGAATAAGCCCCAGTTTGAATAATCCCTTTGCAGCCCCTTTGATGAGCGGATAGGCATTATTATGTCCGCCGCCAATCGCAATGGGTATCATACCAGCTGCGGTGATCGTTTTGGTAAGATTTTCAACTTCCTCATCAATCTGCACTACGGCATGGCGATAAGCTTCGATCTTTTCTTCTTCACTGTGGGCATGATTTTCAATCACAAACTGCAGGTCGCCGAAATCAAAATGACCGAGTAAAAGGACCTCTTCTCCCGTAAAGAAATCATTGCTCTGGCTATTAAGAAATGCAGACAGAAAAGGCAGCCAGGCAGAGTCGGCCCCACCCTTTCCGTAATTGGCTTTCACACCAATATCTTCGGGTATGCCAAACAACACGTAGGTAGCAGGAGAATCCCTGAGTTTTTCTTCAAGCTGGTCATGACCATTAAGAACCTGCACCCGCTCACCCAATTTGGTTTCATACCGGCGGATACGTGTCAGGTAGAGTGTGTCCTGCTTGGAATAGAACTTAAAATGTTGCATAGCAATCAATATTTAAAATAGATCAGAACAATATAAAGAAAAAGCTGCGGACCAAAAAAGAGGATTCGCCATTCAAGAATGTAATCCATTCCCTCTCAGCCATACCCGATCAATTAATTGCTCCCCGAATGAATAAGGAAGATAGTGGAGTGAAGGCATTTCTTTTGTGAGGAGAAGGTTGGCCAGTTTACCAATGGTGATGCTTCCGGTTTCTGTACCAATGCCCATCGCAAAGGCACCGTTAATGGTGGCAGCGTTTATGACTTCTTCGGGTAGCATGCGCAGTTGGATACAACTCATTGCCACTACGAGTTGCATATTATAGGAAGGGGAAGAACCGGGGTTGAAATCAGAAGCTATTGCAATGGCTGCACCGGCATTGATAAGTTGCCTTGCGGGCTGGTAAGGCATCCGCAGAAAAAATGCCGCTGTGGGTAACAGTGTGCCAATGGTTGTTGAAGCGGCCAATGTTTCAATAGCAACAGCATCCATCGACTCCAGATGATCAACAGATACGGCTTCCAGTGCAACCCCGGCCTGCACCCCGCCCGATATATGCAATTGGTTCGCATGTATCTTTGGCAGTAATCCATATTGTTTACCTGCCTCGCAGATGCGAATGGTTTCTTCCGGCGAAAAAAATCCCTGCTCACAAAAAACATCAATATAGTCGGCCAGTTTTTCTTCAGCGATCTTAGGCAGCATCACTTCTACCACCTGCCTGATATATCCTTCACGATCATCTTTAAAATCAGACGGAATGGCATGGGCGCCTAAAAAAGTTGCTTTTATTGAAACGGGCGAGGATTGTTTAAGGCGCTTAATAACACGAAGCATCTTTAACTCTCCCTCTACCGTTAATCCATAGCCGCTCTTGATTTCCATTGCACCGGTTCCAAGCAGGGAGGCCTTCTTTAATCGCACGGCAGCGAGCTGGTACAAGCTGTCTTCATCCATTTCATTCAATTTAGTGGCAGAAGCAAGTATACCTCCGCCCCTGGCAGCAATTTCCGCGTACCCAAGTCCATTGATCTTATCGATGAATTCATTTTCCCTGCTTTCGGCAAATACCAGATGTGTATGGCTATCGCACCAGGCGGGCAACAAATACCTGCCTGAGCAATCTATTATCTCCTCTGCCTCGGGAGGCATTTTTTGTCCATTCCCGAAATCAGATTCCTTTCCATACGCTGCGATAGTATCATCTTCCACTAACAGCCATGCCTGGTTGATAACAGTAAGTGAGGCAAGCTCCTGCCCTCTAAGAACAGCACTGTCTTCCCGAACCCCCACAAGCCCTTTAATATTTCTGAATAGGATGGTCATTGATCAATTTTATAATTTTTCCCAAACCTCATTGGCAAAAGATTCGAGGCCCGGGTCACGTGCTCCCATTAATAATAATACAGTATTGTCAGTAAGATGTGGCCTTATTGCTTCCAGAAGATCCTTGCGGTCTTCAACAAACCATGCCTGCCCACCAAGCATCCTGATTCCTTCAATTAATTCATTAGAGGAAATATCTTTAGTGGCTGTTCCGCCAGCATAGAATATCTCGCTCATCCAGATCTCATCCTGGGGCCGCAATACCGCTGCTATCTCTTTTATGAAATCATCTTTCAGGAATCTTGTGGGTCCATAACCATGGGGCTGAAACCAGGCCACTACCTTAAAGGCAAGGGGTTGGCATGCCTGGATGCTGGCCGCGCATTTGGCTGGATTATGGGCATAATCATCGATCAGCCATACCCCGTGTTTTTGTCCCAATACCTGGTGGCGGCGATAAATACCCTCATAACGTGAAAGGGCATCCGCAGCAACGGCCAGGTCTACCCCTACCAGGTTGGCGATAGTACTTGCCGCTACCGCATTTTCCATATTATGCCTTCCTACCAGTTTCATTTCAAAGGGAACATGATTAAGGCTAAAGTTGATCTGCAATCCTTGCTGGTGAAAATCACGGGCCACATAGCCTGCAAGACAATCCGCATGGTGGCAGAAATCATTGGAGAGTTCCTGCGATAACTTCGCAGCAAGCGGATGGCTTTGATTAACCACAAACCGATTGCTGTTATTCCGGAATGTGGTGAATACCTCCATCAGGGTTTCGATCTCTTTATGGTCTTTGTCAACATTCAACAGTAAACCGATCTCCGGAAAATACTGGACAATGGATCCATCGCTTTCATCGGCTTCAATTACCAGCCAGTCGCCCTTGCCTACTTTTGCATTACCGATCTTTCCCTCCCTGATAATACTAACCAGACCGGCACCGCTGATAATGCTGGGATCCATCCCTGCAAATTCAAGGATATCAAAAAGCATGGCACTGGTGGTCGACTTCCCTGATGTTCCTCCAACAGCAATTGTTTTTTTGCTTTTAGCGATCATACTCAGCAGTTCGCTTCTCTTAATGATAGGAATATTGAGTGAGCGGGTCTTTATCACTTCGGGAACTGTCTCCTCTACAGCAGCGGATACAATCACGAGTTGAGTGTCGGCTGTAATTCCGCTTCCATCCTGCTGGTAACAGGTTATTCCAGCTGCTTCCAGCTTATGCCTTGTATCATTGAATACGCCCGGTTGAAAATAGCGGTCGCTTCCACTTACATCCTTTCCTATTCCCTTTAGATACTGGGCCAACGCACTCATGCCTGTTCCTGCAATGCCAGTGAAAAAGACGCGCTGAAAATCATTTACAGTGTTGATCATAATTCTTGTCTTAACGCAAAAGTAATTTACGCGTATAATCTACCCAGTCTTTTTACCTGGTTAATCTGTCATTTAAATCCAATCCCGATTTTCTGCTCCAGTCTTTGGCTACATCATAACCTGCATCAGCATGACGGATAACACCCATGCCCGGGTCATTGCGCAGCACCCTTGCAAGCCTTGCTGCGGCTGCATCAGTCCCATCTGCAACAATCACCATACCGGCATGTATACTGTAACCCATTCCTACACCTCCTCCATGATGCAGGCTTACCCAGGATGCTCCTCCCGCGGTATTGACCAGCGCGTTGAGAATGGGCCAATCGGCAACAGCATCGGAGCCGTCGAGCATGGCTTCTGTTTCGCGGTTTGGACTCGCAACTGATCCTGTATCGAGGTGATCACGACCAATTACAATAGGTGCGGAAACCTTTCCGCTGCGCACCAATTCATTGAATGCTAGTCCCGCTTTCTCCCGTTCTCCCTGTCCCAGCCAGCAAATCCTTGCCGGTAGTCCCTGGAAGGCGATCTTTTCCTTCGCGAGTTTAAGCCATCGCTGCAGGCTCTGGTTTTCAGGAAACATATTTGCGATCAATTCATCCGTCACGGCTATATCAGCCGGATCACCGCTAAGTGCAGCCCAGCGGAAGGGCCCTTTCCCCTCACAAAATAATGGCCTTATATAGGCAGGAACAAATCCCGGAAAATCAAATGCATTCTCAAGTCCCTTTTCCTTTGCCCTTGCCCTGATATTATTACCATAGTCGAATGTGATAGCACCTCTTTCCTGTAGTGCGAGCATGCACTCCACATGCAGTTTCATGCTCTCATAACTGCGTTCTATATACGCAGCAGGATCCTGCTCACGTAAGATGTTTGCCTCTGCCACACTCAATGTATGGGGAACATATCCAATGAGCGGGTCATGCGCCGAGGTCTGGTCAGTAAGTGTATCGGGAATCACATTTCTTTCTATCAGCCGCTCGAGCAAATGGACGGCATTACAAAGCACACCAATACTTATCACTTCCTTATTGGCTTTTGCCTCCAGGGCCCTGTCAATGGCCTTGTCTATATCAGTTAGTTTAAGGTCAAGGTAACGCGTTTCGAGGCGCTTATCAATCCGCCATTCCTCCACTTCTGCTATCAGGGCAACGCCTTCGTTCATGGTTATGGCAAGCGGCTGTGCGCCACCCATCCCTCCAAGTCCGGCGGTTATATGCAGCGTCCCTTTCAGGCTTCCATTAAAATGTTTGTTGGCGGCTGCAGCATATGTTTCATAAGTTCCCTGAACAATCCCCTGCGATCCGATATAGATCCATGAACCTGCTGTCATCTGGCCATACATCATCAGGCCCTTTTTTTCGAGCTCGTCAAAATGTTTCCAGTTTGCCCAATTTGGTACCAGTTGCGAATTCGAAATAAGCACTCTTGGTGCATCTTCATGTGTTTGCAGGATGCCTACCGGTTTACCACTCTGGATCAGCAGGCTCTCATTATTATTCAGATCGCGCAGCGCTTTTATTATAAGATCAAGCGATTGAAAATTTCGCGCCGCCTTTCCCCTGCCTCCGTACACGATCAGGTCATCAGGCCTTTCTGCAACTTCGGGATCGAGGTTATTGAGTAACATACGAAGAGCAGCCTCCTGGATCCAGCCCTTACAACTAATGGTGGAGCCGGTGGGAGTTGCATATTTGACGGGGTCGTAGCGTGATATAGACATTGTCTTTACATTTTTTAATTAAAGGATGGTGCAGGTTAGCAGATGTAACCCTGGTAATTTTCATTCAGATCAATACCAGCGTTATTCGCAAAAGTATTCACCTGGTTTACAAAAGAGAAATCACGGATGATGGCCGTTATCTTTTCAATGTCTTTGGAGAAGATTCGGTCTTCGCTGGCAAACTCCACATACTCACGTACATGGTCATGTGCAAATTCAAGAATAGGAGAACTCTTCAGTGGCCTGCGGAACTCAATAGCCTGGCAGGCACTCATGAGTTCAATGGCAAGGATGAACTCCAGGTTATCGAGCACACGATTTAGTTTGCGGCCGCTGATACTACCCATACTCACATGATCTTCCTGTCCCAGTGATGTTGGGATACTATCGGCGCTTGCCGGAAAGCATAGTGTTTTATTCTCTGTAACCAACGCTGCCGTTGTATATTGCGGAATCATAAATCCGCTGTTCAGTCCAACATTATTCATCAGCAACATCGGCAATCCCCATTTCCCTTCCAACAACAAATAACATCGGCGGTCTGAAATATTTCCTAACTCGGCTGCGGCAAAACAATTATAATCGAGTGGCAATGCCAGGGGCTGCCCATGGAAATTTCCACCACTGATGGTGTGATCGGCATCCAGTACAATCGGGTTATCGGTTACTGAATTCAATTCCGTTTCTGTCAACTGCTTCAGGTGATACCAGGCATTGCGTGAAGCACCATGAACCTGCGGCATGCACCTTAGTGAATATGGATCCTGCACCCTGCCGCAATCAACATGACTTTGCATGATGGCTGAATCACTGAGTATTTTGCGGAGCCTTTGTGCTACGAGAAGATTGCCTTCAAAGGGCCGGAGTTGGTGGAGGGCATCTTCAAAAGGAGCTTTGGTTCCGGTTAGTGCTTCCAGGCTCATTGCGCCAATGATATCGGCTGCATCGAGACAGTTCTGGAATCGTTGTACCGCTTTAACTGCATGAGCCAGGATAAACTGTGTGCCATTGATGAGCGCCAATCCCTCCTTAGGCCCAAGTTGAACCGGCTGCATATCATAAGAAGCAAGCACTTCGGCGGCTGGTTTTCTAATCCCATTCTCATACACTTCCCCCAGCCCTATCAAAGGCAGACAAAGATGTGATAAAGGAGCAAGGTCGCCGCTGGCTCCTACACTACCCTTCTCTGGTACAATGGGAATTATATCATTATCAATATGCCAGCAGAGCCTTTCAAGGGTGGAGAGCTGTACACCGCTGAAGCCCTGTGCCAGCGCATGTACCTTGGTGATAAGCATCAGTTTGGCAATTTCGGGGGCAATCGGATCACCAACACCAACACTATGACTCTGCAATATTTTATACTGGAGTGTTTTGGTGTCTTCTTCAGAGATAGGTGTATTGGCGAGTATGCCGAAACCGGTGTTAACGCCATAAACGGTGCGTCCCTCCGCAACAATGCTGGCAACGGCAGAAGCACTCCTGGAAATTTTTTCTATCGCCTGCTCTCCAAGTATGCCTTTCACCTGGCCATTGGCAATTGCTATAGCTGTGCGGATGCTGAGTGTATCGATTCCGTATTGAAAACTATTAATCATCAGAGCTTTTTTTCTATTCTGTCAAAAAGGGGTGATTCCTGCAGTGCCTTCTCCATTTCATGGATGGCCTGCATTAATTGCCTGCTGTGTGCATTCTCCAGGAGCAGATCATTCATGGCGTGCTGCAATGCTTCCCAAACCGGCTTCACCTGCTGGAGGAGTTTCTGACCCTTTGGTGTAAAGGTCACCAGCTTCTTTCGACTGTCTTCTTTATCAGGCACTGAGCGGATCAATCCTTTTTCCTGTAGTTTACTGATTAACTGGCTGGCGGCGGAATGGGATGTTTCGAGCTCAAGACTGATATCTCGGATAGAAACAGATTCTTTATTGGAAAGCATATAAAAAACCGGAAACCATGCTGCATCGAAACGTATTCCCTTATGCCGGTATATCCGGTTGATATCAGCGAGGAATGTCTCACTAAGGCGACGAAGGCGGCTGCCGAAAACCAGCACACCGGTTTGTTGGTAGAATGACAAGCGAAGGTTTTAAATTATATAAGTGCTTATACGAATGTAGGGGGAAAGATAATATCCGCCGCAAAACTTTTCCATTTTTTTGCCCTGAAAGGCTATTGCCTTATATTTGCGCCCCGAGGTCTGGTAGCTCAGCTGGATAGAGCAACTGCCTTCTAAGCAGTAGGTCATTGGTTCGAATCCAATCCAGATCACTTTTTTATACCCGCACAATGTGCGGGTATTTTATTTACCTGGCGTTAATCTCCAGGTTTTTCCATCTGTCTCAACTGCCATAGAAATGTTAACTTATTGAGTATTTGGACATTAAAATCAATGCTTCTTTGATTTTTACCTCAAATAGTTCAGTGTTCCGGGTTTCCATGCTGGCGCATAAATGTTGCTAATACACTAATTTCGTGGCTCTTGCCATATCGATCCTCTACCTGATTTTTTTAATGACTAAGCAAATGAATATTTTCCGTAATTGGTTATGGTCCCTCGTATCTATTGTATTTATCGCCTCCTGTTCAGATGATAAGAAACCGGCTGCTGCAGGTGCTACTGCCCCTGCAAAAGATTATTCCGTGTTGGAAATAACACCCAGGAGTTTTGTGGTGAATGCGGATTATCCTGCCATAATTGAGGGACAGCAAAATGTTGAGATCAGGCCAAAAATTGATGGATATATTGAGAGGATATTTGTGGATGAGGGGTCATCAGTTAAAAGAGGCCAGCGACTCTTCCAAATCAGTGCTCCACAATATGAACAGGAAGTACGAACAGCACAGGCCAATATCAGCATAGCCCAGGCCGATGTTAATGCTGCTGAAATGGAGGTTAACAAAGTAAGGCCCCTGGTAGAGAAAGGTATTGTGAGCAAGTATGTTCTTGAGTCCGCCAACTTCGCACTGCAATCAAAGCAGGCAGCACTTTCGCAGGCAAGGGCAACCCTCTCAAACGCCCGCACAAACCTTGGTTATACTATTGTTACCAGTCCCGCAAACGGAGTGATAGGAACCATCCCCTATAAAATAGGAAGTCTGGTAAACAGCAATACGGTTCAGCCGTTAACCACTGTTTCAAACATCAATAATATATATGCATATTTTTCTTTGAATGAGAAGCAGGCACTAGATCTTTCTTTAAATATCAGGGGCGCTCATATCCCTCCTGTAACACTGATCCTGGCTAATAGTGTTGAGTTTCCGCATAAGGGTAAGGTTGAAACTGCCAGCGGTTTGATCAATACGGAAACGGGATCAATACGGATGCGGGCCACATTCGCCAATCCGGATAATGTTGTAAGAAGTGGAAGCAGTGGAACGATAAGGATTCCTGCAACACTCCACTCAGCCTTATTGGTACCACAACGCTCCACTTTTGAGATACAGGGTAAGAAATTTGTGTTTCTGCTGGATACCGCCAATACCGTTAAGAGCACCGCAATAAAGATCAGGGAAAATAGTGGCGGGCAGTTCTTTGTAGTGGAAGGAGGACTTAAGCCGGGTGAGAAAATAGTATTGGAAGGTGTTGCCAGTTTGCGGGAAAGTGAAAAGATCATTCCCAGGGTTGCCAACACAGATAGTATTTACCGTGCCCACTAATTTCTCCTTTCACCAAAGTAACGAAGATGTTTAAACGCTTTATAGATCAGCCCGTATTATCTACGGTTATTTCTGTGATCATTGTAATTCTGGGTTTATTGGGATTGCGATCGCTTCCCATTTCCCAGTATCCCGAGATCGCTCCCCCAACAGTTGTTGTATCCGCATCGTACCAGGGAGCCAATGCCGATGTTGTTCTTAACAGCGTGGTTATTCCTTTGGAGGAGCAGATCAATGGTGTGGAGAATATGACATACATGACTTCCTCTGCCGGCAATGATGGCTCTGCCAGGATCACTATCAATTTCAAGATCGGCACCAATCCCGACCTGGCATCTGTGAACGTGCAGAACAGGGTTGCCCGCGCCACCCCTCTCCTTCCCCAGGAAGTGACCCGCTCTGGAGTTACCACCGCTAAAAGCCAGAGCAGTAATCTGGTGATCTTCTCTTTATACAGTGAGAACCCGGCCTACGACCAGACCTTCCTGCAGAACTATGCAGAAATAAATTTGATCCCCCTCATTAAAAGGGTGACGGGTGTTGGCGAAGCCACTGCTTTTGGACGGATGGATTATTCCATGCGGATCTGGCTGCGTCCTGATGTGATGGCATCTTATGGCCTAATACCTTCTGATATAAGTGCCGCCCTCGCCGAACAAAATATAGAAGCAGCACCCGGTCAATTTGGAGAGCAGGGCGGGCAGTCGTTCCAGTATGTAATTAAATACAAAGGCAGGCTTAAGAATGAAGAAGAATTTGGAAATATCATCATTCGTTCTGTTGGAACCGGTCAATTACTTCGACTAAAAGATATAGCCCGCATCGAATTAGGCGCCCAGAGTTATGCCAGCACCACAACAACCAACAGCTTTCCTTCTGTGGGCGTAGCAATCAGTCAGACAGCAGGTTCCAATGCGAAAGAAGTGATTGAGGGAAGCCTTAACGTATTGAAGGAGGCAGAGAAATCATTTCCTGATGGAATCAAATATGTAAACCTGGTAAACGCCAATGATTTTCTTGACGCATCAATTGGAAAAGTTATCACCACATTAATTGAAGCGTTCATACTTGTATTCATTGTGGTGTTTATTTTTTTGCAGGATTTTCGCAGCACACTAATACCTGCCATTGCAGTACCGGTGGCCATTGTGGGAACTTTTTTCTTCCTGGGATTATTTGGTTTCACCATAAACCTGCTCACTTTATTTGCACTTGTACTGGCCATTGGTATTGTGGTGGATGATGCCATTGTGGTGGTTGAAGCAGTACATGCCAAACTGGATCACGGATACACATCCTCCAAACACGCAACCAGGGATGCCATGGATGAAATTTCCGGCGCAATCATTTCCATTACACTCGTAATGGCTGCTGTATTCATCCCGGTAAGTTTTATTACCGGATCAGCAGGCGTATTTTATAAGCAGTTTGGACTAACACTTGCCATCGCCATCATTCTCTCTGCAGTAAATGCGCTTACGCTGAGTCCGGCCCTTTGCGCATTATTACTGAAACCACATCCGGAAGAAGAGCATAAGAAAAAAACTTTCCTGCAAAGATTCTATACTGCATTCAATGCCTCGTTTGAAGCAACTACAAAAAAATACAAACGATCTGTATTTTTCCTGGTGAAAAGAAAGTGGGTAGCATGGGCGGGCATACTCTTATTTACAGGACTCCTTTATTTCCTGATGAAAACTACGCCCACAGCATTCGTTCCCAATGAAGATATGGGTGCGGTGATGTCTGATATTTCACTGCCGCCTTCTGCCTCAATAGAAAGGACCGCTGAAATAACAGATGAGATTGAAAAGATGGCTAAAACGATCCCAGAAGTAGAAACGATTTTAAAGATCAATGGCAGGGGAATGATCAGTGGGGCCGGAAGTAACTATGGAATGGTGATCATGCGATTGAAGAACTGGGAGGATAGAAAAGAAAAGGGCCAGGATGTTCAGGCAGTTATTGGTAAGATGTTTGCGAAAACGGCCGGCATCCGCGATGCGCGTGTTATCTTCTTTGCACCGCCTACCATCCAGGGTTTTGGAATGTCGGGCGGGTTCTCTTTTGAGCTGCAGGACAAGAGTGGAAAAGATATCGCCATCTTCTCCAAAGTTGGAAATGACTTTATTGCGGCGCTGAATAAAAGGCCCGAGATCCAGTATGCGACCACTTCTTTCAACCCCAATTTCCCGCAATATGAAATTGATGTGAATGTGGCTAAGGCCAAGGAAGCGGGACTATCCGTAAATGATATCCTCTCCACCATACAGGGATATTATGGTGGTGTGTATGCATCAAACTTCAACCAGTTTGGAAAACAATTCAGGGTAATGTACCAGGCAGAGGCGGAGTTCCGTGATAACCCCGAAAGCCTGAATAATATATTTGTAAGAAATGCCAATGGGGCGATGGCACCCATCATGGGATTCATCAATCTGAAAAGGGTGTATGGTCCTCAATCTATTTCAAGGTTTAATCTTTTTACATCCATAAGTATTTCAGGTGCACCAAATCCGGGTTATAGTTCAGGTGATGCCATCCGCGCTATTGAGGAAGTGGCAGCGGAGATGCTTCCCATAGGTTATGGATTTGAATATTCAGGTATGACCCGTGAGGAGCTTTCTGCAGGTGGACAAACTATATTTATATTCCTGCTGGTGATCGTTTTTGTTTATCTCCTGCTGGCTGCGCAATATGAAAGTTATATACTTCCTTTTGCGGTTCTTATCTCTTTACCAATTGGACTGGCGGGGGCTTTTCTATTTGCAAAGATCTTTGGAATAACCAATAATATCTACCTGCAGATCACGCTAATAATGCTGATTGGACTGCTGGCAAAGAATGCGATCCTGATCGTGGAGTTTGCCCTTGAAAGAAGAAGACAGGGAATGCCATTGGTGGAAGCCGCACTCAAGGGCGCGGAAGCACGATTAAGGCCAATTCTAATGACATCATTTGCCTTCATATTCGGACTTGTTCCACTGATGGTTGCAACGGGTGCAGGGGCAACAGGAAACCGCTCCATCGGAACCGGTGCAGTTGGCGGAATGTTAATCGGAACCATCTTCGGTGTGTTTGTGATACCGGTACTATTTGTCATATTCCAGCATATCCAGGAAAGTATTTCAGGCAAACCGAAACAGGTGGATATGGGCGAGAATAATTATGAACTCTAAGATTACAATGTTCAATTGATATGAATAAAAAGATCTCACAATATATTTTTCTGATTGTCACCGGCAGTTTACTTTTTGTTTCCTGTAAGGTAACTGAACCGTATACTGCTCAAGAGTCACTGCCTTTTGATCAATACAGAGATCAGCAGCAGACTGATTCTTCCAATATTGCAAGCATCAGCAGAAATGAATTTTTCACCGACCCCATTCTGCAGGCATATATTGACTCCGGCATTTCGAATAATCTCGACCTGCAGATGGCCATGATGAGAATTCAGCAATCACAGAGTTATTACAGCCAGAGCAAGGCAGCGTTCCTTCCATCTCTCAATGCCAATGCCAGCTTTACAGAATCGAAATTATCAGAAGCGCAGGGTTTCGGAATACGTACCAGTGCAACGCAATTTGTATTAGGAGTAACCTCAGATTGGGAAGCAGATATCTGGGGTAAGCTGAGGAGCAGTCGGAAGGCCAGCCTGGCATCCCTCCTGCAAACAGAAATGGCTTCAAAGGCAATACAAACAAGGCTTGTGGCAGATATTGCCAATTATTATTACCTGTTGCTGGCATTAGATGAGCAGCTTGCCATTACCCGTCAAACCGTTATCAACTGGGATACAACGGTTCAAACCATGCGTGCGCTTAAGGAGGCTGCCAGTGTTACGGAAGCGGCCGTTGTTCAGAGTGAAGCACAGCGTTATGCAGCCGAGGTCACTATTCCCGACCTCAAACAAAGTATCAGAGAAACAGAAAATGCTTTGAGTATTTTATTGGGAAGAGCACCAGGGGCAATTGAAAGAAGCAGTTTGCAATCGCAACAGATGGTGGCAGCTTTACAAACAGGTGTGCCGGCCCAGTTATTGGTGAACAGGCCTGATGTTCAGCAGGCAGAGTTGAACTTCCGTTACTATTTTGAAATGACCAATGTGGCGCGCAGTTTTTTTTATCCCAGCTTAACTATAAATGCTTCGGCCGGATTATCGTCTTTAGCGCTTGCAGATTTTCTTGATCCCGCATCCTTTGCTGCAAGCATCGGTGCAGGAATTCTGCAGCCCATTTTTAACCGCCGCCTAAACCGAACCAGGCTTGAAGTGGCGCGCTCCCAGCAACAGGAGGCCTTGCTTGGTTTCAGGAATACGTTGCTGAATGCAGGCCGTGAAGTTTCTGATGCAATATCTCTTTATGAAAATGCCGGGGAGAAGATTTCTATAAGGACTTTACAGATGGATGCATTACAGAAATCTGTGGACTTCTCCGAAGAGTTGCTACAGAATGGATTTGCCAATTATATAGAGATCATCAATGCAAGACAAAGCCTTTTGTTGGCAGAGTTGGGCAAGGTAAATGACCGGCTCCAGCAATTGCAGAGCGGCGTAAATCTTTACCGCTCCCTGGGAGGCGGATGGAAGAACTAAAACTTATTCACTAAACTCGGTTGCATAAGCATTGATCTCATCAGCACTATGCTTCCTTCCCGAGCCTATGAAAACACGGTAACGGAAATGAGCCGCTTGTCCGGGTTCCAGCTTCATATCCAGTTTCTCTGCTCCCTTGCTGAACACTTCCGGACCAAGCGGATTAACGGAAAAAAGTCCGTAGCCGCGTGCATGCCAGTAAGAGGGATAATATATATTGGAAGGGTGATCAAATATGGCCACAGTAACATCTTTACCATCTTTCTTTCCCTGCATCATCACCCAACGGGCACGGGTACCCCAAACAGAATCACCCTGTAGCCCTTCACTGCTGGTATACATGCCTGTTAGTCCACCCGCCGGAAGCACCGGCTCTTTACTGATCTTTCCATCCTTGCCTATGTAATCACTTTTTTCTGTTGAAGGCATTTCCAGCTCACGCGCTAAACGGATTGCAAAAAATCCATCTTTAACATCTCGGAAATAGACTTTTTCCTTTTGCGCGGTTAACATGGTGGAACGTTCAATCAGGAGGTCATTATTCTCAATCCTGAACTGGTAACTGGTTTTTTCATCGAGCAGTTGGCGTCCATCCGGACTCATCCATTTAGCACTGATCACGAGGCTCGCATCCGTGAGTCCACCCGTTTTATCGATAATATTCTCATGGAGGATTGTTCCATATTTATCCCTTTTTGAAGGCTCTATAGCCGTTGAATTATTCCAGAAATCATATCCGTTCACTGATTCATAATTCATCCACATGCCAACCTGGTGCGGGTGATCGGTACGGTCGCCGGGCCTTGGTTCGAGCGGAAAACCACGCGTAATAGTGATGCCATCCAGGGTATTCAGCGGGTAAAGAAATGGCTTTCGCACAGAATCATCATATCGATACGAAGTGATCAATACATCCTTGTAAAAAAGGTCTACCCGTTTATCAACCGGACGGTCAATAAACTCGAACCCCTTTTCCTTCTCCTGTGCATATAATGAAACGCTCGAAAACAACAGGAGGCTAACCAGTATCTTTCTCATACATTTTTAGTTTTATGGTCAGTCTATAGGATCTGGAAGAGCAGGCTTTGCGGGATCGTAAATGGCAACGGCAACTTCAGAATCGGCGCAGCCATAATAAAGAAACCACATCTTTTTGAAATAAACCAGTCCCTCCATGAAAACAGTTCCCTGCACGTACTGGCCGCTTTTCTCAAATGGTTCCATGGGTCTGAAGAAAGGAAGGTCAAGCCTTCCGATCGGCTTTAACGGATCATTGGCATCAAACAAAACCTGCCCGCCGCAATAGGAATTGGGCGTAAAGCGCGGATCGCCCTGGGTGGGATTGTTCTTACCATTGTAGAGTAAGAGAATCCCATCTTTGGTGATAATAGCTGGTGGGCCGCATTCGGTCAGGTCACTGTCAAAATATCCCTTACGGGGCGATATAAGCGCTAATGGTTCACCGTCCGCTCCCAGCACCGGCTCCCAGTCCACCAGGTTGGTGGAGGTGGCGGCAAACACCCCCAGTTCCCCCCAATAGAGCCAATACTTCCCGTTGATCTTTGCAACTACCTGTTTATCGTCCTGAAGGCGTGTAATGATAGATGCAGATTTATGTGCAATCTTATTGAATTTACCGCCATGTGCTGTTTCAAAAATAGGTCCGTGCTTGGTCCAGTTCACCAGGTCGCGGGAGGTAGCCACACCCAGCCTGGGTAGTTCGCGGTTCCACTGCGTATAAAAAACAACATAGGTGCCGTCTTCGGTTACTGCTACCCGTGGATCCTCTACCCCACCGGGCCACTCGTATTTCTGCTGATCATCTTTGCCTGGGTATAATACGGGCGACGGCCTCCTTGTGAACGCAATGCCATCAGTACTTTCAGCAAGTCCGAGGCGAGAGGTGCGAAACCCGATGCCGATACCCGATTTGTCCTCCGCCCGGTACAGCACATACACCTTACCATCTTTTACAACAGCACCCGGATTGAATGTATCGTTGGATTCCCAATCGACCTGCTTTCCGATAATCGGATCTTTAAAGCGGGTATTGCTGTCAGGGGAAATGACCGGGTTCACCTTCTCCGGTCTTTTAAAACCACCAAAGGCCCATTCGGGCAATCTTCCAATAGCATCCTGCTGCGCAATAGATGGGATGGTGATCAGGTTGAGAACAATTCCGAATAAATATATTCCTTTACAGTTCATGGCAGGCTTTTGAAAATGAATCAGGGTCTAAAAGGTACGTTATTAAAGTTTTACGTACAAGAACGCATGATCTTAGTCAACGAATTACCTGCCTGGTTGTTTTGTTTTTAAACCACCATTAAATGAATGATTGCAATAACGCTGCACCTGCCAATCTCCTGCCATTTGATGGAGAAGTGCTATACTATGGAAATGTAATGAATGGCCCCGAGGCTGCAGAATATATGCAGGTTCTATTATCCACCATTGATTGGCGAAATGATATCAATATCATCTTCGGCAAAAAAATCATTACCAGCAGGAAAGTTGCCTGGTATGGGGAGAAGCCATTTGCCTATACTTATTCTCATTCAACCAAAGAGGCATTGGCTTTTACGCCGGAACTTATAGCCCTGAAGAATCTCACAGAGCAAATTACCGGCGAACAGTTCAATGCCTGCCTGTTAAATCTTTACCACCATGGTGGCGAAGGAATGGGATGGCATAGTGATAATGAAAAATCAATTACACCAGCATCTGCCATTGCCTCTTTAAGTTTCGGGGCCGAGCGAAAGTTCAGTTTCCGGCACAGGCTCTCAAAGGAATCAATATCTGTAATGCTGGAACATGGAAGCCTCTTATTGATGAAAGGAACTACACAAACTCATTGGCAACATTCCTTACCAAAATCTACCCGGGTAACCGAGGCGAGGATCAACCTCACCTTCAGGCATATGATAGATCAGTAAGCATATTAATGTGATTCTATCGCACCAATATCACGCTGGTTAGTGATGGCATTATTGTAGATGTCTTTCTTAGGTAAGCCATCCAGCTCAATGCCTTTGTTTACCGCAGGAGATGACTGGGTCAGGTAAAGATTTTCACTGAATAATGGATCTCCCACCAATCCGGCAAGGGATATGGCTTTAGTTGAGTAATATAAATTGTTGGCCAGTTCCATTGTTGCCGGCGAATCATAATAGGCAGTTATTCCTAGTCCGTCGGCATAGAAAATATTATTCTTTACTTCAAGGCCTTTCATAGCTGCACCATAAATAAAAGTCAACGCTCCATTATTTACACCAGCACCTTTACTGATATAAACAGTATTATTATACAGCCTGGTATTATAAACCGGATTCACACCTCCAAGTGTAAATCCACCATAGTTGGTATTCTTACGTGCATCGTTATAGGAAATATTATACTGGAAGGTATTGTTTTTTGTAGGGTTTGGTCCGCCATAATCAAACAGCAGAAAACCTTCTCCATCATTTTCCCATGATTGGCAATATTGAATAACACATTGCTGGGCTCCACCATCAAGATCAAATCCGCCTCCATCTACTTTTTTAGATCTGTTATGATGTGATTTGCAATATTGAATAGTAATGTCAATGGCATCAAAGGCCCAGATACCGATATTGGCATCGCCATTTGATCCATTCTCATAAGCCTCTGAATACTCAATAACACCACCATTGAATCCGGCAACCACAATACCATGACCAGTATTTGTTTCACCAGTTCCACTATTGTGGTGTGCAATTACATTTTTAATATGGATATTCCTGTGATTGATCTCCGGCCAGTTACCAATGGTATAGATTCCTGAATGACGGTTATGATGAAAAACAGAATTGGTGATAGAAACATTTTCAAATCCCTTACCGGAAGTATGGATCTTAAGTCCCCACATGGCTTCTGATGACTCAACACTATCAACAATAAAATTAGACAGGTATTCCTTACTCTGCTGATCCTGGTGAATCATGATTCCTTCTCCTACAAATCGCAGCTGCTTAATTGTTATATTTTCTGTATTGTAAAGGTCTATCCCTTTCAATGTTCCGGAACCCTGGATGGTAAGAGGTGCTCCTGTTTCACCGGCATCTTCTCTACCGATGTAAAGCACTTCATCGATCTTACCATTTATCTCAAGTATATCACCTGCAGAAAAATCGTGGTTGTTGGCTCTACTTATTGACCATGGTTTATCAGGGGTTCTTCCACTATTGGTGGTGTTGCCATCGGCGCTGATATAATAAACTGGAAGTTGAGGATTAACAGGACTAACCGGTTCTTTGGTTTCAGTTGTTTTGGTAACCTGTTTGGTGCACGACAAGAATAGAAATGCTATTACTAGGTATTTCATCAGAAATTGGAATTGGATTTTGCTACTAATGGTTCAGGATAGCAAACGGATTCCAATTCCTATAAATTGCCCTCGATAAGATTAAATTTCAGATTTAGTTTTCCACAATTCTAAATAGTGAAAATCAGACCTTTTTTTATATATTAAAAATGTGGAGTATATACCCCAGCAATGCGCCACCAGCAATGATATAAGCATTATTGCAAATTCGAAATCGCAATAAAATGAGCGTAGAAATTATAGCGATAAGGATAATGCGAAAACTCATAAGTGTTTCCACTGACATCTCCACACCAACGGCAAGTATTATAGCCACCGAGGCAAATAAAAAAACGGCCCGATCGTGTGACCCGGGCCGTTATACTTATCTGCTATAGAGATTACTGTCCGAACATTCCTTTCAATGCATCAAGCGGATTGTTACCCTGCTTTGTACTGGCATTGTTACCCCCACCTGAAAACATCCCCATCAGGTCCTGCAGGTCTACATCACCGTCACCGTCCTTATCGAGTCCACCCTGCATCATTTTGCCCGCCAAACCCGATATATCCATACCGGAAGTTTTACCGCCGCTTAGTCCGTTGAAGATATCCTGGATATTGAATCCGTTATCATTAGGGTCCTTGGTGCGGTTCACCAACTGGCCGAGTATAACTGGCAACAGGCTACCTACCAGGCCCCCGGCCTTTCCGCGGTCGAGCCCAAACTTCTGCATCATGGTATCCATCAGTCCGCCGGAAATATTCTGCACAACCGGATTATCATTGGTAACACCGGTACGGCCGGTGAACATACTAAGCAGATCTTTCACACCGCCCTGCGCAAGTACGCCCTGCAGGCCATTTTCAATGGAAGCTGCTGTTTCCTGAACGGCCTCTTCATTGCGCTCATTCGGAATGTCGGGATTGTTAATAATAGCATCGCCCGCATATTGCTTAACAAGGTTTATCAGGTTCTCAATCATGTTCAATAAATTTAGGCTCAAAAGATACATTCATTTCCACAGTAAAGAGGAGTTGTTGAACTATTAAAACAAATTTAATGGACGTTAAAATGGAGCCCGGCTGGAAGGAAGCATTAAAATCCGAATTCCCTAAAACATATTTCCAGCAGGTAGTTACCCATCTCAAAATGGAAAAGATGGGAGGTAAACATATTTACCCGCCGGGTTCGCAAATATTCAACGCCTTTGATAAAACACCTTTTGAATTGGTTAAGGTGGTGATAATAGGGCAGGATCCTTATCACAATCCCGGACAAGCCCATGGACTCAGCTTTTCTGTTCCCGATGGCATAGCCCCTCCACCCTCTCTGCAGAATATTTATAAAGAACTTGCCGCTGATCTCGGCCTGCCTATTCCCAAACATGGAAACCTCGAAAAATGGGCGGAAAGAGGTGTGCTTTTACTCAATGCCGTACTAACAGTGAGGGCCAATGAACCCGCCAGTCACCAGAAGATCGGGTGGATGGATTTCACCAATGCGGTGATCCGGCATATCAGTGACCAGAAAGAGCATGTTGTATTTTTATTATGGGGAAAGTTTGCTCAGGAGAAACAGGTTTTGATTGACGAAACAAAACACCTGGTTTTAAAGGCAGCACATCCATCACCACTGAGTGCACATGCAGGATTTTTTGGTTGCAAACATTTTTCTCGTACCAATGAATACCTGGTCAGGAATGGTATTGACCCAATAGATTGGTCATTGTGATTTACTTTCGCGCTATGAAATGGGTAAAAGAGATCTTCGGCCGGATATGGGCAGTTTGGGCCATCATCATTTTCGTGATCACTATGATCATTTTTCTTATTCCTGTTGCCATTTTCTGTATGCCGCTGGAGGAACCAAAACGAACCCACCGTTTCATACTCTATTCGCGTATATGGATGGCCGTTTACCTGCGATTGATCCTCTGCCCCCTAACGGTAAGAGGTAAGGAAAATTTTGCCCCCGGGCAAAACTATATCGTGGTCTGCAATCACAATGCCCTCATGGATGTTCCCGTTTCCTCACCTGCTATTCCGGGTGGAAATAAAACCATAGCAAAAGCCGAGTTGGCAAAGACGCCCATATTTGGCATCGTTTATAAAATGGGTAGTGTGCTGGTAGATCGTAAGAATGATAAAAGCCGAAAGGAAAGCTATATGAAAATGCGCAAGGTGCTTGAGATGGGCCTTCACATGTGTATCTACCCCGAAGGCACCCGGAATAAATCAAATGAACCTTTGAAAGCATTTCACGACGGCGCTTTCCGGCTGGCAATTGATACAAGGAAAGCAATCATACCGGGTGTTATATTCAACACCAAAAAGGTGATGCCACATAACAAATCATTTTACCTCCTGCCCCACCCATTACGAATTGATTTCCTTAAACCCATTGAAGTTGGGGAATCAGATACGGTGGACACGTTAAGGGATAAGGCGTTTAAGGTGATGTGGGAGCATTATGGAGGGATGGAGAGATGGAGGGATGGAAGTGGGAATTATTGCGTGTAAAAGTAACGGGTTCTGTTGATCTTAAGATCACGGAGGATACCTGATTTGGGATTGATGGTGATATTAAAGGAACGGTACAATCCAACCGGCGTAATATTGATACCAAGTTGCCAGCAATGTAATTCGCGGCTAAGGAACATCGTTAGCTGCTGGATGGAAGCGTTCTTGAAATCATAAAAAGTGTTGGCGCCCATTTTCCATTTGGGGGTAAGATTAAAATCACCACTCACATTCACACTTGAATTAACCTGTGTTTCAAACCCGGAATAATCTCTTTTCACTGTTCTGCTAAAGCTGAGTGAATAGGAAAGATTCACCGACCATGGTATATTAAAGTCGGCAAATTCTGCCGGGTTATTTCTTATATAATTTAATTGCGCCTGCTGCTCCTCAAGGGTGATGGGCATTTCTGCGCTGGCCAGCTCATCCTGCACCTGCTTAGCCTCTTCAGCTTTCTTGCTGGTGAAGGAGGTAGAGATCGCAATATTACCAGAGGTAAGTCTTCCCAATGACTTTTCACCGCCCGACCATGCATATTCATTAATGCGGTAGCCACGCTGATCGATTTTATAGGGGTCCATGCTCGCAGAAGCAGTGATATTAACCTTTTCAAACAAGGTACTCCTCGCGTATATACTCAGGGGTGAAAGACGGAATGAATCGGCAAGGAAGTTAAAGCTTCCTGAAAAGCCGAATCCTTCCAGTAATCTCACCTTACGAATACCGCCTTCGGTTGTATCCTTTTTAGAACGGGTTTTCATTTCGAGGTTGTTATCGAAGGTGAAACTCAATCCCCCGAATTCTCCCTGTCCAAATGGACCATATAAACTCCCTGCATATTTACTGAATGGAAGCACACGGCCTGAGGTATCTACCTGTGTATAATAATAATCCTTGCCATTCAGATCGGGCTTGTAGCTCGCGCTGACCGATGGCCTCACCACATGCCTGATAGCTCTTACCTTACTGTTCTTGCCAAAGCGGTCGAAGGTTCCGAAGAGTGCAGTATTCAGGGAGAGACTGAAAGCAATATCGCGCGCTGAATAAAATCCTTTGCTGATAGAAGTATCCACACGCTCGGTAACATTGTTCCAGCTCCTGGTAAATTCCTGCGCATACCAGCGCTCGGTATAACTCATTCCCGGTGCAATATTGATTGGTCCCAGTGATGGCAGTGCCAGGGTGATGGGTACATTATGCTGAGCGCCCCATTGAAGTGTATCAATCAGCTGGGTGAATGAAAAGGCACTATCATAAAAAGATACCTGGTTCCTGAATTGTGAGTTGAGTCCAAGTCCAAGTTTCTGGTACCACTTCGATTCACCTACAAACTCTTTTGGCTGGAAGGGATAAAAGTTATTGATGGTGAAAGATCCATCCGGTAATCTCACCTGCACTTCGCGGGTCCGGGAGTTCTGGTTATGACCCGCGTTGAGGTTAAGGATATATTTATTATCCCAGTTCTTACTATAGGAAATAGTTGAATAGAGCTGGTTCTGAAAATTGATGGTAGGGTTAACAGAAGAGAACTGGTTATACTGTGTAGAGCCGGCATTAACGCTTGCCTGGAAATTGGTTCCCGGCCTTGCCTTGGCATCAACTGCATGGCTCCACTGGAAATTGAAACTCCTGTTTACATCAAATTCTTTCTTGGCATCATTGCTCAGAATACGGGTATTCTGAAAGGAGAGGTTCATCCGACCCGAGTAGCGATAGCGTTTCCGGTAGGTGGGGCTCAGCGCGGCACGCCATCCCCCATATGAATACACATCACCACGAAACATTATATCAAAATAATCGTTCAATACTTTGTAATAACCGAACTGTTCCAGTCCCACCCCAAATTGCTGGTTGGCGGTAAACTGGGGAGCGATGATACCGGAATGCCTTCCCTGCGATAGCGGAAAGAATCCGAAGGGGATATATACCGGTACAGGCACCCCTTCAAATTCAGGGTGGATTGGTCCACTAACGGCGAGCTTCTGGTTTACCAGTTTGAGCTTCTTGGTGCGGAATGCGAAATGGGGAGTATCGAGGTTACAGGTGGTGAAACGACCCCGAAGGGCATAGAAGTCAGAAACATTAACTTTCTTAATTCTTTCGCCATAAACAAACATTTCTCCCTGCTGGGTGAACGTGCTTTTGGTGATACCTTTCTGGGTCTTGAAATTGTAGGTGATGGAGTCGGCATCCATATTACTTTCACCCTGGATAAAATGGGGCTTTCCCACCATAGAACCGAGAGAATCTTTGGAATATGTAGCAACTACAATCTGCGCTTCCTGGTCGAGTTCGATTTTATAAGCAGTAAGATCAAGGTCTTTGTATTTGGTGGTGGCGCTGTTGTAAAGTGTTATCTTTTTTGTTGCCACATCAAGCACCATAGAATCGGAGGCGGAATAGGAAACAGGTCCGTCAAGAGAGTCTTTTGAAATTTTAACATTTAATGTATCGACCTGCTGAATAGTTTTAAGGGAAGAATCCGTCTTGATAACAGGCGTGGTATCACGCTTTACAGGAATCGTATCTGGCCTGGCTTGCAGGATATTATCGTAAAATTTCTGCGAATCAAAATAATTCGCGGAGGAATGGAGCGTTAAAGTGCAAAGTAGCAGCGTAAAAAGCCCGATCGAACTGTATTTTAAACTAAATTTGCCGCCGTTATTCATATTATTGAATGGGGGCAAAAATAGGGATTCGGTACCCATTAATCAAAGAATATCTTATGATGAAAAGGATCAAGACATATCTCTTAATATCTGTTGCTGCGGCAGCTCTGCTAATCTTTTCACAAAGCATGCAGGCACAGACGAGCACACGGAACGCGCTGCGCACGGTGATCATTGATGCCGGCCATGGAGGACGTGATCCGGGTGCGAGGGGACTTATTTCAACCGAAGCAGAAGTAGCACTTTCCATTGCGCTGAAGCTGGGTAAAGAATTGGAAAGAGAGTTCCCGGATACCAAATTTATTTATACCAGAACAGATGATAAACTACCAAGGGGAGTAACCGATCCCAATGTTGCCAACCGTGTGAGGGCAGAGATGGCCAATGAAGCGAAAGGCGATCTGTTTATCAGCATTCACCTTAATGCCGCCGGACAAAAAGCCGGAGGATGGTATGCAAAAAAGATCGTGGGATATAAGAACAAGGTTGTTTATACGGGTACGGGTAAGCGCAGAAGAAAGAAAACAATTAAGCAACCAATTTATGAATCTTACTATGTTAAGAATACCCGTATAGGAACGGAAACCTATATATGGGCAGCCGACCGTAGTGATGCGAAAAGTGAATTTATCAAAGACAGCCAGGAAGGCGGTGAAGATGAGCCGGTTGATGACCCCAATAATATACTCGACCTGAATTCACCTGAAGCAAGGATCAGGGCACAGTTATATACGAAGTATTTCTTTCGCAACTCTGCCCTGCTGGCGCAACTGGTGGAAGAAGAGTTTGCCAAGCAAGGCAGGAAGAGCTTTGGTGTTAAACAAAGAAACCACAAAGGTATCTGGGTTCTCCAGGCAACCGGAATGCCCAGCATACTGGTGGAAACAGGATTCATCTCTAATAAGGAAGAGGAAGAGTATCTTGTGAGCGATGAGGGCCAGCAGGAAGTAGTTCAGAATATCCTGACTGCATTCAGAAGGTATAAGCAGGAGCTTGAAACACCAAGAGCCACTTCGGCTACTACCAGGGCCCAATAATTGTATACCTTTGAACTTAACGCTATTCGCATGAAAATTTCTAACGAAACCAAGATCGGGATCCTGGCTATTGTGGCAATCGCATTTCTGGTACTTGGCTTCAACTTCTTAAAAGGAAAAAATCTTTTTGACAAGAACGATAAACTATACGCTGTTTTCCCCAAGGTAACCGGGCTGCTCAACTCAAACGCCGTTTATCTTAATGGCCTCCAGGTGGGAAGGGTTTATGATATTAAAGAGCGTACTAAAAACATCAATGATGGTATTGTAGTGACCATCAACCTTAGCCGCGATGTAAACATCCCTTCAAATTCAGTTACCTATATCAGTGCCGATATCATGGGCACTGCTTCCATGATCATTGAGCCGGGAAATGCAGTTCAGTATCTGCAGGATGGCGACACCATCAATACCGTTATTAAAAAGGGTATGCTGGATGAGATCACGGCAAATATTAATCCCACCATTCAAACCCTTGATGGCACCCTGCAATCACTTGATTCACTCATTCAGGTTGCCGGCACTTATTTTGATCCGGCTACCAAAAATAATTTCCATAAGATCGTTGCCAATTTATCTGCTGCTTCCAATGCAATGAATAGGATGATCTCAGCGCAGAACAGTTCACTGAACCGATCGCTGGATAATGTGAATACCATCACTTCTAACCTGGCCGCCAATAATGACAAGATCAACGGAACGCTTACCAATGTAGAGAAAGCTACCGGCAAACTTGCCAATGTACAACTGGAGGAAACAGTGGCAGAACTGCAGAAAACCGTTAATGGTCTGAATGCCGTTGTTGCCAAGGCAAATGCAACCGATGGATCACTCGGCCTTTTGCTGAATGATAAGAAATTGTATAATAACCTGGAGAATACAACAAGGAGCATGAATATATTACTGGATGATATCCGCATGCATCCCAAGCGTTATATCAATGTTTCCGTGTTTGGCAGGAAAGACAAAAGCACTCCCCTCACAGCCCCACTGGAAGTGGATTCCGTATCTTTAAACGCACCCAAGCCATAATAAAATGAGCTTTACCATAAGGCTGCTGTGGATCGTGATGGTTATGTTGCCAATTGCGGCAGCGTCCCAGATTACAACTCTGCCTCCCAATGATACCACGCAGGTTGTACAGATCAAAAAAGCGGACCGGCTCCGTTACGAAAAAAAAGATTCCCTCACAGAATTGCAGATGCTGGCGGGCAATGTATTCCTTCAGCAGGATGATACAAAATTTTACTGCGACAGCGCCGTCATCGACCGCAAGAATAATATCGTAGAAGCTTTCGGTAATGTACATATCAATGATGCCGACAGCATTCATACCTATAGCCAGTATCTTATCTATTATTCAGACAGGAAAGTTGCCTACCTGAAAAAAAATGTAAAGCTCACCGATGGAAAGGGTGTGCTTACCACCAATGAGCTGGAGTATAATACTGATTCAAAGATCGGTACATATACTAAGGGAGGTAAGGTGGTAAGTGGCAATACGGTACTTACCAGTGAAGAAGCCACTTATTATGGCGACATGAATGATGTGTATTTCAAAAAGAATGTGAAGATGCGCGATCCGCAATATGATCTAGATACCGATTCACTCTTATATAATACCGATTCACAGATCGCCACCTTTGTTACCAAAACACATATAAGGGCCGATTCCGGCAGAAGGGATATAGTTACTTCGGAAGGATATTATGATCTCAAAAACAAGAATGCAAAATTCGGAAGCAGGCCAGTTATAAAAGATGGCAGTACCACGGTTATTGGAGATGAAGTGGGATTTGATGATGTAACGGGTGAGAGCTTCGCGAGGGGTAATGCCGTGTTCCGTGATTCGGCACAGGGTATCGCGATACTGGCAAATGACCTGCAGGCCAACAGCAAGAAGAATACCATGCTGGCCACTATGCGACCGGTGATGATCATCATGCAGGAAAAGGATTCTATTTATATAACGGCAGATACGCTATTTACAGGTCGGCTAACGGATAAGGCGAACTATGAAAAAACATATTTACAGGATACATTAAAACAAACGGTGGTACTTGATGCAGGTGATACAACTAACCGTAACCGTTATTTCCAGGCCTGGCATAAGGTGAGAATATTCTCTGATTCACTACAGGCCGTATGCGACAGCATGTTCTATTCAGGAGTGGATTCTGTGTTCAGGTTATTTCATGAACCTATTGCCTGGGCCAGTGGAAGCCAGGTAACCGGTGACACTATGCTGTTATATACACGGAACAAAAAAGCAGAGCGCATCCAGGTATTTGATAATGGGATGCTGATCAATAAAACAGGGTTAAATTATTATAACCAGTTAAGGGGAAATACCATCAACGGATATTTTGTAGATGGAGCCATTGATTATATGCGGGCAAAGGGTTCATCGGAGAGTATCTACTATGCACAGGATGAAGACAGCGCCTATGTTGGCGTTAACCGCGCCACTGCTGATATCATTGATATGTTCTTCAGTAACCAGGAGTTGAACCGGGTTGTTTTCCGCAGCGAAGTAACCGGTACGATGTCACCATTCAGGCAGGTAAATCATGATGAAATGAGGTTAAGAAGTTTTCAATGGCGTGATAATCGAAGGCCAAAGACTAAATTTGAGCTATTCGAAGATCCTGTAACTGAACAATAGTATGGAAGTGATACCTACTTTAAGAAACATCATCCGCAAGCAACTCATCTCTCCTATCCAGGAATTCATCAAAGACAGCCGGGCAGTTGGAATCACTTTACTGGCCTGCACCATCCTGTCTTTGATTCTGGCGAACAGTTCTGTGAGTGAAAACTATATTCAACTTATTGAAACGGAATTTCATTTTCCTTCCTGGCTTCATCTCCCCCATTCAATTTTGCACTGGATCAATGATGCATTGATGGCGCTTTTCTTTTTTCTGGTAGGGATGGAAATTAAGCGGGAGCTACTCATCGGTGAACTTTCTTCAGTAAAAAAAGCCGCCCTCCCCATAGCGGCAGCATTAGGGGGAATGGTGGTTCCGGCATTTATTTACATTGCGCTCAATGCCGGTACAACACACCAGGCCGGATGGGGAATTCCTATGGCAACTGATATTGCCTTTTCACTTGGAGTGGCCTCCCTGCTTGGTGCTCGTGTACCGGTAACCCTTAAGATATTTTTGATGGCACTGGCCATTATTGATGACCTGGGAGCCATTCTGGTAATTGCTGTATTTTATGGAGGAGATATCAGCTGGACCTGGCTTTTGGTTGCCGCAGCTGTACTGGCCATCATCTGGATAATTCACAGGTTCCGTTATTACCGGTGGTGGATCATAGTATTTGGTGGCATACTGCTCTGGTACTGCATCTTTAACAGTGGTATCCATGCAACAATCGCGGGCGTACTCATCGCTTTTTTGGTACCGCTTGAAAAACTGGGCGACTATGAACATAATCTTCACGACCCCGTGAATTTTATCATCCTTCCGCTTTTTGCACTTGCCAATACCGCCATTATTCTTCCTGATAATATGGGGGCAGCACTTGGCACTACTTTGAGCTGGGGGGTACTGGCCGGACTTGTTCTGGGTAAACCCCTGGGAATCACCATTTTTTCCTGGGCTACCATCCAGTCTAAATTGGGTGAGATGCCGGGGGGTACCAACTGGACCCAACTAATTGGGATGGGAGCCCTGGCAGGAATCGGATTTACCATGTCGATCTTTATTACGATGCTCGCATTCAATGACCTGAACCAACAGAATATTGCTAAACTGGCTATTCTCATTGGCGCAATCGTTTCGATCATTCTCGGTTTGCTATTACTTTACCGTGGATCAAAGCAGATAAAAAAATCCTCGGCATAAAATAAACTCTACCCGCAAAATCATGCAACAGAAATGGTGGAATTACTGTAGTTTATACTAGATTTATCCAACATTATTGATAACTGCTAATTCACCGCTTTGCAAGTTTCATCAGGTATATGCGTTATTCAGATGTATTGATTTTTCATTAGCAACAGAGTTTATGTTAAAACGAGAGCGCCAGGCCATAATACTGCATAAGATCAATCTGCATAATAAGATCCTGTCAACCGAGCTTTGTAAGGAAATGGGGGTGTCGGAAGATACCATGCGCCGCGACTTACAGGAGCTATCTGACCAGGGTAAACTTATCAAAGTACATGGAGGAGCATTATCGCACTCCTTCAGCCAGGTGAACTTCATGCCCAGCACGGTTTATTCACAGGCAAACAAGGCCATCATTGCCAGGAAAGCAGCCAGCCTCATTAAGGATGGCATGTTTGTACTTACCAGTGGTGGCACTACTATCCTGGAACTTGCCAGGGCCCTCCCACCCGGCTTAAAAGCCACTTTTATCTGCGGCAGCATACCCACGGTGCTGGAGTATATGAAGCATCCCAGTATAGATGTTGTGGTAATAGGGGATAAGGTTTCTAAAAACTCACGCATAACAGTGGGTGCGGAAGCCATCAACCAGATCAGGCGCATCAAAGCCGACCTTTGCTTCCTGGGAGTAAATGCCATTGATCTTCAACATGGAGTAACCGATAACGACTGGGATGTGGTGATGATCAAAAGAGCTATGATCGAAGCCTCCCAGAAACTGGTCTGCCTCACCATCGCTGAAAAAATGAACAGCTTCCAGCCGCTCCATATCTGTGACCTTGCCGATGTAGATATTCTTGTGACTGAACTGGATGCCTCCCACCCATCCATGCAACCATACCTGGAAGCCGGTATACAGGTATTATAAGATGATAAACCTGTCTATTTGAAAAATATATAGGCGATTATGATGGCCGCGATCACCCCGATAAAATCGGCGATCATTCCAGCCCAGATTGAATAACGCACCCGCTTTATACCCACACTTCCAAAATAAAGAGCGATGATATAAAAGGTGGTATCGGCCGAACCCTGGAATATACTAGCCGCCAGTCCGGGGAAGGAATCAGGTCCCAGCTCCGGATTTTTGAAGATATCCAGCATCAATCCCCGCGCGCCACTACCGCTGAAAGGTTTCATGATAGCCACCGGAAGCGCCGGCACAAAAGAAGTATCAAATCCAAGGGCTGAGATGACCCAGGCAAAAGCATTGATCACATAATCAAGAGCTCCTGAATCGCGGAATACCCTGATACCCACCAGCATACCTACCAGGTAGGGAATGATCTTAAGCACAACATCAAAACCATTTTTAGCCCCTTCAATAAAGGCATCGAACACCGCCACTTTTTTCCAGGCCCCTCCTATTATAAAACTCACCACAATCACAAAGAGCAGCATATTACCCACGATCTTTGAAAACACTTCTTTTGATTCGGGCGACAAACTGTTCACATAGAAAAGCATCACGCCCACGGCTGCCAGCGCTGCCAGCACCCATCCCAATAATACAATGTCCCACTTGATCTTCTGCCAGATGCTCACCACAATTACACTGGCCAGGGTGGTCATCAGGGTTCCTATCACGCAGGGGATAAATATGGAGGCGGGGGCAACACTCCCCGCAGAAATACGGTAGGCTATAATGGTGAGGGGTATAAGGGTGAGTCCGGAGGTATGTAGCACCAGGAACATGATCTGCGCATTGGTAGCCCTTTCTTTTTCGGGGTTAAGGGTCTGCAGGCTTTCCATTGCTTTGAGTCCAAAGGGAGTTGCCGCATTATCTAGCCCCAGGAGGTTGGCGGAAAAATTCATCACCATTTGTCCCATGGCCGGGTGCTTA
Source organism: Flavihumibacter sp. ZG627 (assembly GCF_000814325.1). GTDB lineage: Bacteria > Bacteroidota > Bacteroidia > Chitinophagales > Chitinophagaceae > Flavihumibacter. Next base: position 758,651 of record NZ_JPHF01000002.1, read on the forward strand.
TCCGGAACCTCGGGGAAGATGCGCTTCATCAGCGGGTTTAGCAGCTTCGCAAGCACATTCACCGCCCCCGCCTTCTCCGCGATATTTAATAGTCCAAGGAAGAAAACCATGGTACCCGTGAGCGGAAAAGCCACATCAAGAACAGATGATTTTGCTGAATCAAAAATGCCATCCGCCAGTTTCTTGAAGATCTCCACATCACCAAAGGCAATGAGCTTAACCAGGGCAACAATAAACGCAATCACAAAAAAGGCTATCCAGACAATATTCAGCGCCATATTAATGAATTGAAGAAACGATTCGGGAAAATAAGGAATCTATCTATCTTTGCGGCCCGAAACAGAAAGAAATACATCTCAAATAAATCAATACATGGGCTTACAAGCAGGTATAGTAGGATTACCAAATGTGGGTAAATCAACCTTATTCAATGCAGTTAGCATCAGCGCTAAAGCGCAGGCAAGCAACTACCGGTTTTGTACAATAGAACCCAATGTTGGATTGGTGGATGTTCCGGATGAGCGTATCGATAAGCTGGCTGAACTGGTGAAGCCCAACAGAACGGTGCCAACACAGATCGAGTTGGTTGATATTGCGGGACTGGTAAAAGGTGCCAGCAAAGGCGAAGGACTTGGAAATAAATTCCTGGCAAATATCCGTGAGGTGGATGCCATCGTACATGTGATCCGTTGTTTTGAGGATGAGAATATTTTAAGAGATGAAGGTCCGATCAACCCTGTTAATGATAAAGGAATTATTGATACAGAATTACAGTTGAAGGATATCGAGAGTGTGGAGAAGAAATTACAGCGTACAGAGAAACTGATCCGCACCGGCGATGCAAAGATCAAGGCCGAACTGGAAGTATTAAAAACCTGTTATGCGCATCTTGAATCAGGAAAGAATATCAGGGAGCTGAATCTCAGTAAAGAAGATCGTACAGCAATTGCTGATCTCTTTTTGCTTACAGAAAAGCCGGTGCTCTATGTTGCCAATGTTGATGAAGCGTCTATGCATACGGGTAATAAATATTCAGAGGCGTTGAAAGCTGCTGTTGCTGTTGAAGGTGCGGATGTGATCATCATGAACAACAGCATTGAGCAGCAGATCGCGGAACTGGAAGACCTTGATGACCGCGCGCTTTTTATGGATGAATATAAAATGACCGAGCCTGCATTGAATAAGCTGATCCGCTCAGTTTACAAATTACTGAGACTGCAAACCTATTTCACGGCGGGTGTGCAGGAAGTAAGGGCCTGGACCATCCAGGAGGGCTGGAAAGCCCCACAGGCGGCCAGTGTGATCCATACTGATTTTGAGAAAGGATTTATCAAGGCAGAAGTGATCGCTTATGAAGATTATGTTCAGTACGGATCTGAATCTGCCTGTCGCGATGCAGGAAGGCTACGCATCGAAGGAAAAGAATACCTGGTGAAGGATGGGGATGTGATGCATTTCAGGTTTAATGTTTAATAAAAATGCTACCAGCTTCCTGGTAGCATTTTTATTATAACTCTTTTCATACGTGATCTCTCCATCCCTCCATCTCTCCATCCCTCCACTAGGGCATTTGCGGCAACAACACCTGGTCGATTTTATGCAACACCCCATTCACAGCATGCTTGTCAGATGTGGCGAAATCAATTTTTGATGGTGTTGGATTTACATTGCCTTTTACCGTTTTAGCAAAAGGAAAGCTGGCATCAATTGTTACCGGAGGCATTGGTGTTGGCCCGATCAATGTTTCGTAAGTACGGCTTTCCATATTCGCCTGGAATATCCGCTGTGCAGGAACCCCATTGATAGCAAGAACATGGTAGGCAACAATTCCCCTGACCGTCCGAACCGGCAACATTGCAAATACTGCGGGGTCAGCAGGTAATTTCAGGAAAGTAAGTAATGCTTTGAAAGCATCATCGGTGGGAGCAAAAAGTGTAATATTCGGGAAAGCATAATTAAGCAGTGAATCGATTTTGCTTAATCCCACAGATCCGGAATCTGCGCGGGCTATGGCTGCACGCAGAAATGACAACTGCGGATCAGCAGCAATCAATCCCTTCATGGTAGTTGAAGGAGGCAGCACTACGCCATAAACATCATGGATTACACCATTGGCAGCTAAACGATCTACCGCTGTTACGGGTACATTATTAACATAAGCGCCTGTTGCCCTTTTTGAAGGGAAGGTACTCATCTTGAACAGCGGCTGTGTAGCCAGCGGCTGCAACAAAGTTGGCATCTGCACATTTGGTGCAGGTAAACCCGGAATAGCTGCTGTAGGTAATGCCTGTGGAATTACATGATAACTCATGATAGCTCTTAGCTGTGGTACGGGCAATCCATTGATCATTGCCTCAGAAACGCCCGACCTTGCCATGGCTTCATTATCGGGTGCAAAGAGCGTGAACTTGCTTAATTTATTACCCAGCAAATCCATCAATCCCGCCCTGGTCAATCCAAGTTTAAGGAGCGAATACTTTGCATCAGTATCAACAATCTCGCGAATGGTTTGTCCCGATGGATTAGCCGGTTCAAGAGGTTCTGCCTCTTCAATTTTATTACAGGCAGTCTGGCTGAGGAGCGTTAACGCAACCAGGGCCATGCCGGTGAATTTCTTTATATATGTAAACATGTTTCTTGATTTGATTTTCAACAAATACGGTACCATCATCAGTTAGAAAATATTATATCCAAATGACACATAGTACAATCCACCAACAAAGCTGTTACCAACCGCATTGAAATAATACTGGTTGAGGATATTATTACCACCGAGTTTAAGAACAGACTTGATCTTTGGAAGTCGGTAACTAACCTGTGCATCGAGTGTATGAATGGCGCTGATATCACCATTGGCGAAATCACCTTCATAATGGAAAGCATCCTGCCACTTGTAGCTAACCATAAAGCCTACACGCTTATCTTTTCCGATACCTGCATTAGAAACAGATGCATTGAAACGATATTTAGGTGAATTGAAGAAAGAAATATAGCCTTCCGGGACATCCTTAAGAACATCAGAAGAAAGGTTGGAACTTAAAGTGTAAGACCTGTAAAAACGATAGTCAAACCCGATACCAAAACCATATGTAGTTACATCTTCTTCTATATTGATGGGAACAGAGAAATAGCGTGTATTTGCTCCCGTTGTCTGTCCAACAAGTGTACGTGCCAGGAAATTTGTATACTGTCCATAGTATCCGTACATGTCTATAAGCAATTTACCACCACCCAGCAATCCTTTATAACCAAGTTCATAAGAAGTAACAGATTCAGGCTTGAAGGTTTTAAAATCATGAAGTTGACTGGGATTGCTGAGGCTGAAAGGCCTGTTACCTTTGAATCCATAGTAATCCTGGAAGCTTTCATCACCACCGATCAATTGTACACCACCACCAATTGCAAGGTCAATCCATTGCTGCTGGGTTGATGGGAAACGATAGGCAGTTTGTGCTGAGAAACGGATATTGTTGTTCTTGGCAACAGTTACCACAACAGTACCTCTTGGGGTGAACTTACCTTCGAAATTCTGATTCTTGTCATACCGACCGGAGAAGGTGAATTTCAACCTGTCATCCAAAAAGCGGCGGGTTGCCTGGATATAAGCACCTATCTCCCAGATTTTAATTGGCCTGAGTGAATCGGTGAATAAGGTGCCTTCTGAATTCAATACATATTGCTTATAGTTGGCACCAACCAGGATATCGGCTAAAGATGATGTTACAGGTGAAAGATTGTACTGTCCCTCCACCTGGTATAGATCTGATTTTTCAATGAACAAACCACCGCCATCAGAGATAGAAATACCCCGGATCTTATCAAAAAGTTCTTTGAATTGTTTTGATCCTGGTTCCGGACGACCCACATCCGCAACTGACCTTGCCCGTGTATGCGCACCCAATTCATCAGCGCCTGCCAGTTTGGAGGCAAGGTAGGCCTGGGTGTACTGCACCAGCCAATCGGATTGCTGTGGCTGTGGCCTGCCATCAGGTCCGAATGTGATGGTAGGTTTCCATGCTTCATTCAGCAATCGGGTAGTAACGGTAGCATTATAAGACTGTCCGGCATTTTCCTGGGTGGTATAAGCACGCAGGTACCAGTTATCATGCTTAAGCTCCGCCTTATATTGTCCCATTTTAAAATCGCGGAAAGAATAACGGTCGCTACCGGTATATACCGAATTACCCGTACCCCAGTTTCCTGCAACGATCGCCTCAACTTTCTCTGTAAGCTTATAATGGAAAGCACCGCCGAGCTTAAAATTCAGCGTGTTTGGATCGATGATATCCTCTTCATTATAACCCGTGCGCGAAACATTGATAGGCGAACCTAGCAGGGTAGAAACATACGGTGCGAGGAATGGCGCCTGTGCGGCTACACCTTGTAATACCGCACGTATATCGGCAGTTGTTTCATCACCATATACATTTATACCATCATAGTTGGGATCGGTTTCCCGGGTACCCGGAATAATGAATCCATTTCCACTGGCACGGTTGGCATAATTGCGCTTATCGGCAGCAAGCCAATCCTTTGCCTGGATAAATTCCATATTCAGTTTATAGGCAAATTTGTCTTTGATATTTTCTGCCCAGCGTACAGCCCAGTTATGATAGCTGGAGGCATCACGGTAACGGCTGTCCGTATTCATGATCCCCTCTTTAACCTGGAAGGAAAGACCTGTATATTTAAAAGGATTCTTACTGGTCATCAACAGGGTTCCGTTCATACCCCCCGGACCATAGAGTGCAGAAGAAGCACCTGGCAGGAGTTCGAGGTTGTCAACGTCCAGTTCTGAAACACCAATGATGGCACCCACAGAGAAGTTAAGTCCCGGTGCCTGGTTATCCATTCCATCAACCAGCTGGTTGAAACGCGTATTACCGCTTCCCGCAAATCCACGCGTGGTTGGTGTTTTAAAAGTTAATGATGATGTTACAACATCCACACCCTTTAAGCTTCCCACAATATCATAATAAGTAGCTGAAGGAGCGATGCGTATAGCGGCGCTGCTCACCCGCTCAATGGAAACCGGCGACTCCAGGATCCTCTCCGGAACACGGCTGGCAGATACCACCACTTCCGTTCCCAGTGATGAAGAAGGTGAAAAACTGATGTTTACTACCTGTCCGCCATCATTCACAACTACTTCCTGAGATTCAAAACCAATGGAAGAAAATACCAGAGTGAAAGGAGGCTTTTGAGAGGTAGTGAGGGTAAAGTTCCCTTTGTCGTCAGTAAAGGTTCCGGAGCTGGTTCCCTTGATGGTTACTGATACGGCTGGTACCACATCCTGGTTCGAACTGTTTTTTACATTACCCGTTATGGTTACAGTTTGGGCAATAGCAGCAATCGAAAAGAATAGGGCCAACAGCAGGGACGCAAAATAGCTGTAGCTTTTTCTCATAGCAAGCATTTTAGGTGTGTTAATCTAGGGGCAAAATAAGGATTTATTGCATCCGGCAAATTTTTTTAGGGCGCGGGATGGTAACTTTGTTTTATGGCACAATTTCAATTCCCCGAACAAACTGCATTTTATAAAGGAAAGGTTCGTGATGTTTATACTATTGGTGACGATATTCTTGTGATGGTTGCCTCCGACCGGATCTCGGCTTTTGACGTTATCCTTCCTGAACCTATCCCATATAAAGGACAAGTATTAAATCAAATTGCTGCATATATGCTGGAGGCCACGGCAGATATTTGTCCCAACTGGCTGCTTTCCGTTCCGGCCCCCAATGTTTCTATCGGTAAAAAATGTATCCCCTTTAAAATAGAAATGGTGGTGAGGGGAAACCTCACGGGTCATGCATGGCGCACCTACAGCGCCGGAAAGCGTTTGCTCTGCGGCGTTAGTATGCCCGAAGACATGAAAGAAAATGATTACTTCCCCACGCCTATTATAACGCCATCAACCAAGGCGGCGGAGGGTCATGATGAAGACATCTCCAAAGAAGATATTATTGCGCAGGGGCTTGCCAGTGCTGAGGACTGGAATACGCTGGAAAATTATACACTGGCACTCTTTGAGAGAGGAAAAGAAATTGCCGCCAGGCAGGGACTGATACTGGTGGATACCAAATATGAGTTCGGAAAAATCGGCGACACTATTTACCTGATGGATGAGATCCATACGCCCGACTCGAGCCGTTATTTCTATGCCAATGGTTTTGAAGAAAGACAGTTGAAAGGAGAAAAGCAAAAACAGCTCAGCAAGGAATTTGTGCGCGAATGGTTAATAGCGAATAACTTCATGGGTAAGGAAGGGCAGACGGTTCCGGCCATGGAACCCGAATGGATCAATACCATCAGCAAGCGCTATATAGAACTCTATGAGCAGGTGATCGGCAAAAAATTTGAGCCCCTTAAACTAAGTGATGAGGAAACAAGGAAAGCCATCATGGAGGCATTGAGCCAACTATAACCTTAAAACAAACAATTATGTCAGCAGACACCCTATTCCGGATAAGCAGCAGCCTTGCCCTGATCGGTTGGATACTGCTGCTGGCATTTCATAAAACCCTTTGGATCGGTAAGGTACTAACGGGCACCATCATTACTATTTTCGCATTGATGTACACGGGGCTTATCGCTACCAACCTGGGAGCTTTCCAGGCCGACAGTTTTAACTCCCTCAATAATATTGAAAGCCTGTTCCGCAACAGGTATGCACTGTTGGCAGGATGGATCCACTATCTGGCATTTGATCTGTTCACCGGAATATTCATTGTGAACGATGCCCGTAAAAACGGAATCGGGTTCTGGCCCCTCCTGCCCTGCCTTTTCTTCACATTTATGCTTGGACCATTCGGGCTCTTACTCTACCTTGTATTGCGCTGGTACCAGACCCGGTCCTATTTCATTGATGCAGAATAAACAGGGATGATCAATTACGCCACTACCCATGTTTCGCCCATAAGAAAACTGCAGTTGCAAGCAAAGAGCAGGAAGCCCCTACTCTATTATTTTTGCCTGCTGACTTTAGCAGGAGCGGTAGTTTGCGGGGTGATGATTCTCACAACATCCGGACAGATACTTGGTATCAATGCCTATATAAAACCCTTTAAGTTTTTTATCTCCATCAGTATACTTTCTTTTACACTTACCTGGTTATTGGTATATCTCAAAAACCAGCGGGCGGTAAAGATCTATAGCTGGGTTACGATGCTTACGCTGGCGTTGGAACTGGTGATCATTACCGGGCAGGCGGCTAAAGGCAAACTATCGCATTTCAATACCAGCACGCCTTTTGATATAGCCCTGTTCAATGCAATGGGTATAGCTATATTAATTTTTACTTTATGGACCCTATCCATTACCGTTCGGTTTTTCCGGCAGAAAGATTTTCCGCTATGGATGAGCGATGGCTATAAATGGGGAATAAGGCTGGGCTTTCTCTTCTTTGTGATCTTCGCTTTTGAAGGGGGACAAATGGCAGCACTGCTCCGGCATAGCATAGGTGGTGAAGATGGTTCAGCCGGACTCCCATTGGTCAACTGGAGCAGAACATCCGGCGATCTGAGGGTGGCACATTTTTTCGGCATGCACTCATTGCAGTTGCTGCCACTGATGGGATATTATTTCTTCCCGAAAAAAACCACGCTGATCATCATGGCCTTTACCTGGCTTGGTTTTGTAGTGCTGCTTTACTGGCAGGCATTAAAAGGATTCCCGCTAATTCCGTAGCTTTCGGGCATCATGAAAAAACTGATCTATATTTTCGGATATGCATTATTGTTAATGCAGGGAAATTTGTATGCACAGGAACTGATTGCCCTGGAAGGCAGGGCCGGCATAAGTTTCAGGGGACTATCGGTAGTTGACGACCAGGTAGTTTGGGTAAGTGGCAATAAGGGCACGGTTGGGAAAAGCATTGATGGGGGCAAAAGTTTTGAATGGATGGTAGTAGCCGGGCAGGAGACACGCGATTTCCGTGATATCGAGGCTTTCGATGAAAACACGGCGATCATTCTGGCGGTTGATTCTCCCGGCATCGTGTTACGCACTATTGATGGTGGGAAGCATTGGGAGCAGGTATACCGCAATGACAGCAAGGGCATATTCCTGGATGCCATGCATTTCCACAATGGCCGGCAGGGAGCCATTGTAGGCGATCCGCTGGTGGGGAAAATGTTGTTGCTGGCCACAGATAACAATGGCCAAAGCTGGAAATCACTGGAATTGATAGCCCCGCAGGTTGCAGAAGGCGAAGCCTGTTTTGCCGCCAGCGGAAGCAATATTATCAGCCGCCCCAATACTGCGCCGATGTTGATAACGGGTGGAATGCGCTCCCGGGTTTTTGTGGGTAGCAGGGTGATTGAGCTACCCCTTGTGCAGGGCCGTAACAGTACCGGCGCCAATGCCATTGCGCTGCGGGATGGCGGGCGGGGAAAACATTGGATTGTGGTGGGAGGAGATTTTTCTGCCGATAGTAGTCGGGCAGGCAATATTGCCCTCACTAAAAATGGCGGACGATCATGGAGAAAGGTTCACACCCCTCCTTTCGGTTACAGATCATCGGTAGCATATATAAGCCGCAAAAAGCTGATAGCGGCAGGTACTTCTGGCGTGGATATTTCTACAGATGGCGGCCGCGGCTGGAAGAATATCAGTACTACCGGCTACCATGTTGTGCACCGCGCTAAGAAAGGCAAGGCTGTTTTCCTGGCCGGGGGAAATGGGCGGATTGCAAAGTTTGAGTAGCCCAAAGCCGTTAACTTTACAGATCATGAATTATTTCGAACTCTATGGTTTTCCGCTATCGTTCAGGGTGGACCAGGCGGTGCTGAAGAAGCGGTTTTATGCATTGAGCAGGCAATACCATCCCGATTTTTTCACCCGGTCGGCGGCGGCGGAGCAGGCTGAGGTGCTGGAAAAGGCGGCGATGGTGAACAGGGCCTATAAAACATTCAGCACTGAGGATGGCACCATGCAGTACCTGCTGGAGTTGAAGGGCATGATAGAGCCGGAAGAGAAATTCCAGTTAGACCCGATATTTTTGGCGGAGGTGATGGAGATAAATGAGGGGTTGATGGAGCTGGAAATGGATCCGGGGATGCAGGCATTGGCTGCCAGGGAGAACGAAACCCATAAACTATTAAAAATCATATATGATGAAGTGGAGCCGGTTCTGGCAAATTATCAGGAAGGTACTACTACCGAAAAAGAGTTGTTGCAGGTAAAGGAATATTATTATCGCAAAAAATACCTGAAGCGAATTTTGGACAAGATAGCATCGCTGCGTAATATTGCATCCCGCAACAGTGAGGAATAAAAGCCCAGATGGCGGAATTGGTAGACGCGCTAGACTCAAAATCTGGTTATCGCAAGGTAGTGCAGGTTCGATTCCTGTTCTGGGCACGAAGCCATCTCAATAATGTGAGATGGCTTTTTTTATTTTATTTTAATTAATCAGTCGAAGTGAGTTTTTCTATATCATCTAAGTCTTTGTGTCGGCCTGATGCCCTCTTGGCTTGTAAAAGATTATCGAGGTGAATGAACCTGATTTTCAACCCCTCCTCTTCAAATATTTTTGCCTGGGGAAACGCCTCAATAAAACTCACCCCTTTAAGTTTCGTAATAATATCTATGTTCTACATTTTGATTATTTAAAGATTTAATGAAATCTCTAAAGTCATCATTAAAAATTGTTCCCATTAAGGATTCATTTTTCGCATAGAAAAATAATTTCTATCCAACCTGGGTTGATTTTCCATTGTAAAACCATAAGCTTTGGAAATGAGAAAGTATGCCTGCCGTAAACGCTCTGCATAAGGAACCTCTTTCCCGAAAATATTTGATGCATCAGAATCCTGAAATGTCATCATCCGAAATGCGCTTCTGTCAAATTTATACTCTGACATAATTATTAGGTGTCGATAAATGTACAACCAAAATTTTTATAGCCCAGCCTGTTGCAACTATATAATTCAGAACCCGCGCAGGCGGGCTATGCAATTCCTTTTTGGCTGTCTGGGATACGACTACCGTATAGCGGTTCATTTCAATTTGCCTTTTCGTTTAAGGCCCTTGATAACCTCCTAACTGTTATCGTTTCTTCAAATTTACTTGTTTAAAGACGCCTTTCCGAAATTGTACAGGTTCGATTCCTGTTCTGGGCACGAAGCAATCTCAATAAAATGAGATGGATTTTTTAAAAAATACCCCCCGTTTGGAAAGACTAGCCTAAATAGATAAATTTGGCAATAAACATCTCAGTTTTGGAAGAGCTGATTTTTATGGTAGACGAAAGCCTTGAAGGTGGTTATACTGCCAAGGGAATAGGCGTATCTATTTATACGCAGGGTGATACACTGGAGGCATTGAAAGTGGCGGTAGTAGATGCAGTTCGCTGTCATTATGATGATGAAAAAAGAAGGATCATCCATTTGCATAATGTGTGAGAAGAAGTTATTGCCGCATAAAAATACCCCGTGATCTGATCCACTTAAAATGGGGACTTTATCTGCAATGCAACTACCCAAAAAACAAAAACTGCAAATGGTGCGCAGCCGGATTAAAAAATACAAAGCTCGTCACGACAAATTAATGTCATGGAACAAGTTATTTTAAATATCAAGAATAAAAGCAAAATTCCTAAAGTAAATCCGGCAGGCATCAAAAAAACGAAGGTGCTTAAAGGACTGGAACAGTCAGTAAAAGAAGTAAATCTCATCAAAGCCGGTAAACTCAAAGGAATCCCTGCTAAAGATTTACTGAATGAGCTATAAGGTTATTGCTACGCCAAACTTCAAAAAAGAAGTTAAGCGGCTGACCAAAAATTTCATTCCGTGTAAATTGGTGAAGGGGACGATATCACTAAATATGTGAAAAGAAGCTATAAAGGGCTGTATCCGGGCCGGGAAATGAGTGCCCAACGAATTGGCAAGAGTGTGATTGCTAACCTGCTTAAACCAGGATAAGTATCATTCCGCCACGCAGCCAGTTTGGATAGGCATTTTTAAATCTTTAAATTTGAGACAAATGAATGATATGGAACTCGTGCTAAAAAAGGGAGCTACCAAAAAGGAGATCCAAGCCCTGGAGCGAAAGCTCTATAAGGAAAAGGTGTCCAGTGGCTTCAACGCAAAAAAATACAATGGTATACTGAAATTGAAACTGAAAGAAGATCCATTGGTCATCCAGAAAAAAATGAGAGATGAGTGGGAAAGAGATTTTAGTTGACACCAATATCTTTTTATACTTACTGAAAGGCAATGATACTTTAGAAGAAATGCTGCATGGCAAAAACATCTATGTATCCTTTATTACGGAGTTGGAACTGATCGGCTTTAAGAATATAACGCTCAAGGAACAGAAACAAATAGAGGTGATGTTGGGAGAATGTGTGCTGCTATCGCTCAATGGCAACATCAAGGAAAAATATGTGGAGGTCAGAAGAAAATATCACCTGAAGCTAGCCGATGCCATTATTGCCGCCACGGCTATCGCCTCCAATATTCCACTGATAACATCAGACAAACAATTTACGACAGTCAAGGAATTAAAATTGGTTACTTACCAAATGTAAGCCGTAAGTGATATTGAGAACAAGCCAGGGTTGAGCCACTCAACCAGCTCGATGAAGACGACAAAGCCACCGTATTTAAAATCATCGATACTATGCTCACCAAAAAGAAGTTCAAAGATTTATTCCAGAAAAATATTGAACTGTAAGTGTAGATCAATCCCCCTTAAATTCCCATATTAGTTATATGCTTACAACCATCAAATCAAGGAATAAAATCCTTACCGCCATTGGTATAATCTTGGCACTCTTATTAATTATCCGCTTTTATTCCCCCAAAAGAATTTTCAAGACCAGATAGAAGAGCTTCAAAGCAAAACTCAGCCCAATATTGATGCAACAGTCAGTAAAATTATTGCCGAAAACAGGTTCATTGATAGCATCCATTATCTAATCAACTCTGGGCAGTTTGTCGGAGCAGATAAAGTTATCACACAATTGATTGCAAAAAATGAAAAAAATGATTATTACTGGACATTAAAAGGTGAACTTCTAGATGCAAAAAAAAGATATGACTCCGCTATTTATTATTACAATTACGCACTGGTCCTTGATCCTAATTCAGGGGCAAAAATAAGCAGGGCGTTAACATATATAAAAATCGGAGAATTCAATAAAGCCATAGCTGATTATCGATCCGCTTATGAGGGCAATTATGATTTTAGCTATAACCTTGCAACCACATTTGAATTAAATAATCAAAAGGATAGTGCACTTATGTACTATAAAATTTACTTAGAGCACTACCCTGATTCACTGGTTAAGCAACTAAACATCCAAGGCGTCACGCTAAGTCACTCCATTGACACAGTTCAAGCCCGAATAAAAAGACTTAGGCAGAATTAATTAATTCCTACTTATATTATTTATTTATCCCCTTCCTTTCCATAGTTCGGATCATATTTCTTATTAAGTTTCGGTGCTTGCATAATTACCCGCCCATCCTGATCCGTAATGCGAAGTGTCCCATCATACGGCTTTCTTTTCATGGAGAACTCGTTATAGATTATAGTACCAATCTTAAGCACTTCTTTGTTATTTAAATTACTTACACCCGACAATACAACATTTGTTATATCGGATAAAAGTGCTGGTGTTCTATATTCTTCAGGAATAGGGGATTTCTTTGCCACTAATGCCTGACTCACATCATAAGTTGCCATTTTCAGATATTTGGTTTGCTGTAGAGCCGTATTAAAATCATCATTATTTAACGAGGTTCTAAGAAATGACTCTCCTGTAATAAATGCATCCAATATAATACCTGCCTTTCCCAATCGTGTGTTCTCGATTGGAGCCTTTGGCAGCATTTCACCTCCAGCAAAAAATCCCTCCGGCAAAACACTTTTATGCCTCAAGGCAAGTCCTATTATTTGGATTTTATTGGGCTCATGTGTCGGATCATTGTCAAACTCATTCTTAACAGGATTAGGAACGAATGACTTATAATCGATATGCCCAATTTGATTGTTAATGCCTATTTGTCCTGTAATCCAATTATTAGGATCATTATTTGCAGCCTGGAAGGTATTCCGAGTAATATTGTGCATATTGGCCATCTTCAATTTCACAATGCCGTTTACTACTTCAACTCTTGCAAAATTAGAATTGAGATATTCCAATCCATCCAAATCAAAACCATCAATAGGTCTATTTGATGCAAACTGATAGGGTGTTAACATGGGATAACCTTTCGTCAGCGGATCCACGCTCAAAAACTTTCCTATCCTTGGATCATAAATCCGCATGCCA